>NZ_CP197207.1:4990000-7452230 GCF_052043945.1 Bradyrhizobium sp. PUT101 | reverse complement strand
GCAATTGCGACCGTTATGATTTAGCTCCCTCAGCGTTACGGACGCGAGCCGGGACAATTCAGCAGGAATTTCGCTTCCAGATGGAGTCTCGACAAGAAGGCCGATCTTGTTTGTGATTCCGTCACCGAATACCTCAACGAGGGGGGCGTCTGTTACGCGATGCACCCGCTGCTCTCCAGCGATCAGGACGGTGGATTTGAAGTTTTCCCAGGAGAGATATTTTGGCGCTGTCATTCAGGGCACCTTTCGAACCGAACCGCTCGTACCAGTATTCGATTGATCTGCTCAAGCCGTTCACGCATTTTCGATCCCATCCGCTCAGACGAAAGTGCGTCTTCGAGCACCAGAAACAGCAGACACTTCAGCACGGGCAAATCCGCCGACGAACCAGCAAGGCCGTGCTGCAGCTGCTTCCGATACGCCTGATTTATGTAGAGATTTCCACCATCACGATCGATGTCAAAGAAGAGTCCGCTGTGCAGTTTTCTCCACCCGATTTTTAGATCATGATGCTTCGTCGTCGCCTTTATTCTGAGCTCCTTGTGTAGAAAGGTAACCAGGGTCGCAGGGAGGCCGCCTGAAGGTATCAGCGGGAGTTCGGCATCAGTGACAGCTCGCTTTCGATAGGCATCGTTTGCAAGTGATATGTATTTCTTGAAGTCGATCCCGGTTGCGGTTTGCGCGCGAAGAAGTGACTTTGCCAGGTCAGGCGGAAGCTGAATCTCCATCTTCTTGACGTCGAGGCTAACGTCCACATCCAGTTCGGCCGCGATATCGACCTCAAGGCGAGCGAGAGACGAATGCGGCTCCGCTTCGCGGAGGCCGTTCCAGCCACCTGCCTGTATCAGGCGGTTGTTCCTGTAGAAATAGAACCCTTGCCGGCTATTGGCTCCGCCGGGAAGCCGGTAGGCAGGAGTGGCCGAATTGGGCGGCCAGATGTGTGCCATCATCTTGATGCGGTCGCTGTAAGGACCGTCTACTGACATCTGAAGCGGAAATGCGGGATTGCCGCTACGATCATATCCAAAGGGATCGAGTGGTTTGATCTGTACCGGCAGGCCCGCCGAGCCTGAGTGCTGATCAAAAACGTCGAGGGTTATCGCAATTTTGCGAGGCCGCCCGGAAAGAAAACGATGAAAGGCAAGCGCAAGAAAGTTCTCGAGCCTCTTGAGAAGCTTTTGAGCGAACTCTTCGGCCGTGTCCTGATGGCGTCGCAGCCTGTACAAATTTGACCATCTGACAAGGGTTCCGGAACGCTCCAGTGGATGCTCAGGTATCGCATCATGGACAAGACGGACGCATTCTTCCTCGTCGAAAACCTTGCATACAAACCCCTGGGCAATGCCATGCTCGGGCCATTCCCGCCCCGAGATCTTTCCATCCTTGCGCGTGACTACCTGAACTTCGCGAGCCTGGCTGAGGGAGGCAAGCTTCAGTCCGAGACCAAACTTGCCGAGACGATTGATGTCGTTCGAAACATCCGCACCAAATCGCATTGCATCCCGAAGCGTGTCCGGATCCATACCGTGACCATCGTCCCAGACGAACAGGTCGAGTTGCCCGTCTTTTCTGATGTAGATCCGGACGAGAACGTTGGGTGCACACGCGTCTATCGAGTTATCGATTATGTCGGCAACAGCGCTTTCGAACGTGTAGCCGATAGATCGCAACGCCACTTCGAGCTTGCGGTTGATCGGCGGAAGGAGCTCTTCTCTACTCATGCAAATTCGGGTTTCAGTCTGGAGTTGACTCGCGATCAGGCCATCGTGCGAGCGTGGAAAAGGCAATCCTTCAGGAAGAGATTGATCTCATCCGTATTAAGCACCTCGAAAACAATTCCGCCGCCGAGCCTGTTCAGCGATTTCATGAACATTCTGAAATTCTTCTCTGCGTCGGTAACCCACGGCTCGGATTTCATCAGGCCGAGAACTGCTGTAGCGATGTTTCGGCGGCTGGTCATCCAGATCCGCTCGACAAAATTACTGCGAATGTCCGCCGTCTTCAGAATGAGTGACAGGGCTTCATCCGGATCATCAGGATTGCAAGTGCGAGCGATCTGGTAATTCCACCACAGCCGCGACAGTGCGTGGTCATCACGGATCTTCGTTTGCCCGGAAGCAAAGAAATGGTCTTCGACGAGCTTCGGAACGGCATCATCTTTGGCCTGCCCTATCCACCGGTCACGTGCGTAGGCAAATGCCTCGATATGCGACAGCCTTACCCAGACACGCTCCTCATTGGCGAGGGTGGGCGACAGGTTCGCGAGCGCTTTCCCGACAATTCGGGAGTTTGCCAGATCTATTGAAGCAATGGTTCTCGGCGTGGCGCGGTCCAGCGTGCCCAGCAAAACCTCGTCATACTCAACGCCCAGACCGATGTTCCAGCCGGGGTCATCTGTAAATTCCAGAAAGCCGTCTGTCCTGTATCGCGCAACATTGGTTGTCACGCCGCTCTTTAGCTGTGCCAGGGACTTGTCAGAAAGGTATTTGAGCTGGGCGACCATCTACATAGTCCCCACTACCGCTATGGACTTCCTGAGAGGTGCCCTCAAGAGCTTCTGGGCAATCATGAGCGGGGAGCCATTGCGGTCAGCGGGGTTGATGCCCAGATCATCGCACTTCGCCTTGAACACCCGATACCAGTTCATGCCCGTTGCAGCCGTGTCACCGCTCTGCAGCAGCGCAAGGACGTCCATGACCGCCGGCAAATAGACCGAGCTCAGCAGTATGCTGCGGCCGGCCGGCATGTTTCGCATGTCCGCCAGGTCCTTGTGGGTCTTTGGTTCGGCAAGGATGGTGATTCGGTCGCGCAATGGATCGACCTGAACCATGCCGGGCTCGATCCCCTCACCCACCGCCAGCTCGAAGATGCTTTCAAATGGCTTGAATTTCTTCTTGTCGATCGAGAAACGGAACTCAGGCCCAAGGGCGATAACTGCCCCTTTCGGAAGATTGACCGACGCGCCGAATTCCTTGTGAATGAGCGGGCTGCTGAAGTGGTGTACGGGGGTCAGCGTCCACACGGCCGGACGTAGAGTGACGGCGCCAAACAGCCGTGCCCCGTCAAAATGCCTTTCGCTGCGTCCCAGTGGCGCTGATTGAAGAACATTGAAGTAGGTACGGCGGCAAACGACAAAATAGCCGGTCGCAGCCTGCTGGTTTTCGATCAGCTTCCGCAGGTCCGTGGAATCAAGGTTCAGCTCCGCAGTAAGCTTGAGCTCGCCCTCTGCGGTCATTTGCTGAACGAAGGCGCATTTGAACTCACCTGTGACGTAGTCAGAAGAGAAATCGCTCAGGACGGGATGAGGATACCTCATGCTCTCGTTCAGCTTCATGAAGGCGCTCCGTTCGCAAGAGGCACGACCACGGCTGACATCTCGACGGGGCCTGCGTATGAACTGTCAAACTCGATATCAAGCGCGACCCGTTCACCACGCTTGCAGGCAACCTCGATTTTTCCACCGTTCAGGGTGCCGCCGGAAACCGCTGTCACGACGAGCTGGTCCGGATTACTGAGGCCTGTGGCCTCCACCGACAGGTTCACCGAGCCCGTAACGGGTGACGTGAAAAAGAGCCTGCGCTTCTTGCCGGAAGTGCCGTCCAGCAACACGTTGCGCTCGCCTTGCAGCTCAATGCTCCTCGATTGCGGCTGCGGTCGCGGTGGCTTCGGACCGGGGTCGGAATCAGGGCCTGGATCGGGGTTGGGCTCAGGCGCAGGCTCGGGTGGCAGCGGGCCTGGACCGGGAATCGGCGGATCGTCATCTTCGCTCGCGGAGCTCGCAGCCCGGCGGGGCTTTGGCGGCGATTTCTGGATCACCGTTGGCTTCAGGACGCGCGGGTCGGTTTCAGGACCGGCATCGTCCCATTCACGGGCCGCGTCCGACGCAAAGAAATCGTTCAGTTCGTCGAGCTCCATGCTGCTGGTGGGCTCGGACTTCGCCAACTCCCGGATGCGCTGGCGTATCTGCTTGGCCAGCCGCTCGAAGGCCCGCTTTCCCTGCGCCCGGAGTTGAGGATCAGTAATACGGTCAGCTGAAAGGTCGTCGTGCGCCGGATTCTCCAGGCGCTTGAACCACTCACTTTCAGTTGTGCCATCCGGCTCGACAACAACCGCAAATTCGCGGTGCAGGGGAAAGCGTTTGAAGGGCTCGTTGAACTTGGCAAGATTGTCCGTGATGTACATGCCATTGCGGATGATCCCGATGGTATAACCTAGCCCGTCCCTGAGGAGCACACGCATCTGCACCTTGCCGAGGCCCTGCACGTCCAGCATCGTCAGGGTGGTTTTTTCGTCGATCAAACATCCATGCAGGGTCCTGGCAGTTTCGAATGCGACGCCGGCGTTCGTCAGCTTGACAGCCTCGATCACCTTCGGGTTGTGGAAGAGGGATTGCAGGGTGTTCCTGTTGATCTTGATGGTGCCGTTGTCGATCTCGAATTCCATCTCCTGACGCTCGATGGCGCCGAAGAAGTTTATGATGATGGCTGCGGCCATCTCGTATTGCCAGTCAGCATCGTCATCGCGCACGCAGGCGGAGAAAATCGACGTCCCCCGGGTATTGCGAAGCAGCCACGCCGGGATCTCGGCCGGATTGTCCAGTGGCAGATATCCGTCCAGCTTGCCCCAGTACCCCTTGCGCCTCCTTGCCTTCCCTTCCGCATCAGTATGAGAAATGAAGAGTGTCTTTCCCATGCAAAGCACGCGATCGGAGCCCCGGTCGTCGCGATAGCGCGTCGAGATGAATGCAGTCTGGATGTCAGAGACAGCGAGGGCGGCATTCTTGCCAATGCCAAAAGAGCCTCCGGAGCCGATATCCTCCTTGGCGCTCACGCTGTCTGACTTGGCGAGCGCATGGAATGGATATCCTTCCTCACAAGGACCACGAACGCCCGTTGTGTTGAAGTCAGCGATTCTCAGAACCCTGATCTCGGGGGCCTCAAGGGCACGTATCGCCTGCTCGAAGAATCCTTTCTCCTTTTCGTTCTTCGGCCTGTCAGCCTTCTTGAGGCACAGTCGTGCGGCCTGCCGATAAGCGATGATTGAAGGAAAATCATCGGAGCTCATCGAAAGGACGTCTAAGGTGAGACGCACTGGCCTGGTGTGGTCCTGCCTCGCATCCCTGCTGTTCTGGCCGGTTTCGCGAGCTACAGCTGTAAATGGCTTGTCTCTGAAATTCTCTACGCCGGGATCACTGAGACCTTCGGACTCACCGCCCGTATTCAAAAGAAACTCAAGTCCTATCCTGGGCAACCCTAATGCTCCCCCTGCTGCTGCTGCTAGGCCAGCAATTCCTTTTTGGAAACAATAGGCTGCCTCAACGCCCGGTTGCAAGGTGCCATGCCCCAGGCATTTCGTCGGGATCGACTCTGGGCAACGACGGCGCGCTTCCGATTCCCCCGATGCAGGATCAATTGGATCTGCCAATCGGTCCGACATGTGCTCACGGGAAGAGCGACCCAGCTGCAAAACGGCGGCCTTTGCCCCGCCGATCAATTTTCCTGTGTGCCATCGCCCGAAAGAGAACAAATTAGGAACATTTTAATTGTTCGCTGGGAATCTTTGTGTCACGGTGAGACTCGCTGACACAGATTCGGGGGACAAACGGTGGCCGGCAAACTGACGCGATTCACGACATTATGCCACCAAGCTGGCCTGTCCTTCGACGAAGCAATTCATTTGATTGGCGTTTCTCGCAGCACCGGATTCCGTTACCAGAACGGCAAGAACAGGCTCGAAGGCGCCGAGCTGAAACTCCTGGAACAGGCTGCTGCAGCCCGCGTGTCCGACACCCCAGGCTGGTTTCGCTTCATCGACCTGTTCGCCGGCATTGGCGGCCTGCGAAAAGGCTTTGAGAGCATCGGCGGCCGATGTGTCTTCACGTCCGAGTGGGACAAGAACAGCCAGAAGACCTATGCCAACAACTTCCCGGACAATCATCCGATCGCCGGTGACATCCGCGAGTTTTCAGAAAAGCCCGATCTCATCCCGGAGCATGACGTCCTGCTGGCGGGTTTTCCATGCCAGCCCTTCTCCATTGCCGGTGTGTCGAAGAAAAACGCGCTCGGAAGGAAGCACGGCTTCCTCGATGAGACGCAAGGCACGCTGTTTTTCGATACCGCGCAGATCATCAAGCACCACGAGCCTTCGGCATTCGTGCTGGAGAACGTCAAAAACCTCGAAAGCCATGATGGCGGCAAGACTTTTAAAACGATCATGAAAGTGCTGACTGACGAGTTGGGCTATCACGTCCAGCATCGCGTCATCAGCTCGGAGCCGTGGGTGCCGCAGAAGCGGCAGCGTATTTTCATCGTTGGCTTCAAGAACCCGACCACATTCGATTTCAAGGCACTTCAGTTGCCGTCGGCCGAGAATGGACCAAAGCTCGGCAGCATCCTCGAGCCCGAGGTTGATCCGAAATATACGCTTACCCCTCATCTGTGGAAGTACCTGCAGGACTACAAAAAGAAGCACAATGCCGCGGGCAATGGCTTCGGCTATAGTGTCTTCGGTCCCGACCAGGTGACACGTACCCTGTCGCAGCGCTACTACAAGGACGGCTCCGAGATCCTGGTGAAGCAGAAGGGTAATCGTCCTCGCCGTCTCACACCGCTCGAATGTGCCCGCCTGATGGGCTTCGACCGGCCGGGCAAGCCATTCATCCTGAAGGACGTGTCTGACACCCAGCTCTATCGGCAGTTCGGGAATGCCGTCGTCGTGCCGGTGGTTGAGTTCGTGGCCAAGGCGGTAAAGCCGCATCTCGTCGAGGCCATCAAGCCCGAGCAGGATGCGCAGCGCGCGTTCGACCTGCGCGTTGCAAATGGCTGACGTCGTCTCTCCGGAGGTTCGCAGCCGGATGATGTCCGGCATCCGGGGAAAGAACACCAAACCTGAGATCTTCCTGCGCAAGGGCCTCCACGCGGAGGGCTTTCGCTTCCGGATCCATGCGCGACTCCCTGGCAAGCCCGACATGGTCTTCCCGAAGTGGAATGCCGTGCTCTTCGTTCACGGCTGTTTCTGGCACGGCCATAACTGCCATCTGTTCAAATGGCCCTCCTCGCGGCCGGAATTCTGGCGGGCCAAGATCAGCGGCAATGTCTCGCGTGACGAGGCGAACATTACGAAGCTGCTGGAGGCCGGTTGGCGGGTCGGCATTGTGTGGGAATGCGCCCTCAAGGGGCGCACGCGCCTTGACTCCTCGCAGGCAATCAAGAGTTGTTCGAAGTGGCTAAAGTCTAACAGGAAACGCTTTGAAC
Source organism: Bradyrhizobium sp. PUT101 (assembly GCF_052043945.1). NCBI lineage: Bacteria > Pseudomonadati > Pseudomonadota > Alphaproteobacteria > Hyphomicrobiales > Nitrobacteraceae > Bradyrhizobium > Bradyrhizobium sp. PUT101. The sequence goes on along the minus strand of NZ_CP197207.1, from coordinate 7,444,977 downwards.
TCGCCGGGGCATAGGATGCAGCGCGGGCTTCTGTCTGATTACTTCGAGGGAGTTGCTGTCAAACGCCTCAGCGCTGTCGAGGCCGATCCCAAGCGCTCCAACCAGCATGAATTCCAGGGTGGCCATATCCGCAAGCTGCTGGGCGATGAGGACCGGCTGAAGATCCCCGCCCGGTTCATCTGGCTCAGCGACGAGCAGGAAGCGATTTCAGAAGACAGCGTGGTGAGCTGGTACGACTCCCGGAGGAAGCAGGCGCACAGGTCCGCAGAATATCGTCTCTACTATTATGCGAACGGCGTCACGGCGTTGATGGGCGAAGGCGATACGTTCTTCGTGGCAATGCGTCCAGACGGGACGGCAATGATCATCGTCACGCCCAAAGACAGCACAATCCAGAGCCAGCTCATTTATCTGTTCGGGCTTGATAAGCAACCCGACTTCACGTTCAAGGTAAAGGAGATCGCGGAGGACCAGTCATCCCGGTTGGACTTTGCGGCACGGTACATCCTTGACGAGCTTGGGATCGATGCCGAGGAGCCGGAGGCGGACAAGCTCGACAGCATTCTTGAGCCCTTTGGCATCAACTTCCCCGCCACTGCCGACTTCTCGAAGCTGGCGCGGGACTCGCTGACCAACGTGAACGCCGGCGACAACGCTGACGCCGTCCTCATGGCATGGATCGAACGTGAAGAGTTACTGTTCCGGCGGCTCGAGCGGCTGGTCGTAGCCGACCGTCTGCGGGCTGGCTTTCTGACCAACCAGGTCCCCGATGTGGACGGCTTCATCTCGTTTTCTCTTAGCGTTCAGAACCGGCGCAAGTCACGCGCCGGTAAATCGCTGGAGCATCACGTCGCTGCGCTGTTCTCCGCCCGCAAGCTGAAGTTCGAGCGTGGTGTCGAGACCGAGCTTCGCAACAAGCCCGACTTCCTTTTCCCCGGCAAGGCCGCGTACCAGGACCTGGAATTCAAAGCCGAGAAGCTGACCATGCTCGGCTCGAAGTCGACCTGCAAGGACCGATGGCGGCAGGTGCTGTCAGAAGCCGAGCGCATCCCTCACAAGCACCTGCTTACGCTGGAGCCCGGCATCTCGGAGAACCAGACCGACGAGATGCGTGCGAAGAAGCTGCAGCTTGTGCTCCCGGCTTCTCTGCACACCACCTACCGCGAGGCCCAGAGAGGCTGGCTGATGAATGTCGAGGACTTCGTGAAGCTGGTCAGGACGAGGCAGGCTCCGGCCGATTGACGATGTTGGCAATGTGCCAGGCCAGCGCCTCTGCGTGAGGAGCCTTGTTGACATCCGAAGGCTTCGTTAGTTCCTTTCCCTTGAAGGCAACGAGCGAAGCATTTTGCGGGTGCCCCTCGATATCGGACCGGATCATCACCTTGCCATCTGGCATAATGCCCCACATGCCCTGATCAAACGCCCAGTGATGTGAGCGACACAGAGCGAGGCCGTTTCTCGCGTCGTCAGCCCCCTCCTTGCCACGTGGAACGATATGAGCAGCTTCGGTTTCCCATTTGCCGGCTGACAGCATCAGCCCCTGGCCACAGAGACAGCACTTGCCCGAGTAGTAATCGCCGACGAGCTTTAGGAACGCTCGGGACCTCGCAACCTTCCTGCTTTTCGTCTCGTGCTTGACCGCTTCCTTGTCGAACATCTCGAACGCTTTGGTCTCGCGCTCTACCTGTTCCTTCTCCGCGGTGACAAGCTCAACATCGGTTGCCGGCGGCAGGCCCCTTATTACAAGGCCCGACTTGCGTTTGCGCGTGTTGGCACTCGCCTCGCTGAATTGGTCAGTTCCCTGCTTGAGTAGGGTCAGGCGCAACAGATTACGGTTTACAAGGCTGCGTTCGACCACGAAGATATCGCCCGCATTTGACTCCTTGTGGATCGCGGGAATTCTCGTGATGCGAAACTCACCCGGGAGTCTGGTGCCACCCCAGGTCTGCACCTGATACCTGGCTTTCACTCGATCAACTTCAGTCAACCCGATCATCAGTATCGCGTCTATTTCCATGCCCGGAGCGTGGACTCCTGGCGGTCTCTCGATCTTCGGCAAGTACGCCTGCAAATCCTTCGGGATTACAGGTCCGCCCTGATTGCTGGCGGCCTTGCCGGTGTCGTTTTTGGCGAGCACCTTGAATAGCGGCGCATCGAATTCTTCTTCCATCGGCGTCCTCCGTAGACGCCAACGGCTATCTGATTCTCCTCGGGGCGAGTCCGGATGGTTGCATTGGTCATTAGTTCACCCCGGCGACCAAAGGTCGCTGTGCCGCTGCGGTTCTCGCTTAGAAATCTGCGTGCCACCAGCGGAGCCCCCAAGGCTTCGAGATCACGTCGCCCGAGGTGTCGGCACCTCACAGCATCGGTCGGCAGCTACCTACATGCGACTGTCGGCCTGCTTGTTCAAAGCCAGTTTCAGCAGACGGTGCTCAACGCGATGGCAATTCGCACAGAGACACTGCAAGTCTTCAAGCCTGGTCGTGTGACCGTCTGCCATTTCCTCCACCTGCACTGCGTGGTGATGGACCTCAATGCACGCGGCACCATGCGCGCCTTCATAAATCGCGACTGGGTCCATCCCGCAGCGCTCGCAGAATAGCTTGCCATGTGTGCGAACAAACCAGTCCTTCTTGGCTTGCGACAGTCCTGACGCGCGTTCTTTTCGCAGGTGGGCGACAAGGCGAGGCTTCCCTTCAGTCCACGACCGATCCTCTGGAGACTCCGGGGAGTCTATGGGCTGACTTTCCTCTCCTTTTGCGACAATGATGAAGCCAGCACTTTCAAGAATCCGGAAGCACGGAGTGCCGTGGCCGCTCGAGAAATGCCTGGGCAGCACTTCATGACCAAGAGCTTCTGTCGCGGCCAGGCCAAACACCGCCTTTGGCGGGTAGCGTTCTTCTGCGCTTGCAATCAGATCAAAGTCGATCGAAGTACCGTATCCGTGTCGAAAGTTCGGCTGACGCAGCTTTTGCACCGCGTTCCAAACGTGCTCCGCCGTTACCACACGGAACGTTTCAGCGGGAAGTCTTTCGGCGCCCCGCACGTCTTCCTGGACTTGAATCGTGCGAAGCGCTGACTCCAGCTCTAGCAACTGCACGTCTGGCGCAAACTGGATGCGAATTTTCTTTGTCGAATTGCCGCCCTTTCGGCCTGCGCCCTGGCCGACCAGCTTCATTCGTCTGGACATGAGTGTGAAGGCAGACGAACCATCCGCATCAAGTTCGCCATTAGACAAAATGATCCGCTCCTCGATGGGCAAGCGCTGAACGTCAAGGCTGTCTACCCATGCGCGGTCAAACGGCAAGCGAGCGGAAACTATACGTCGGAGAAGAAGTCGAAGCGCGGGGCCGTACTCGGCATTCGTTACATTTCCTTTGGCGGTGCTGCCACCGCGACTAAACAAAGTGATGCCGCTCGTATCGAGCTCGGCATGAGAATCCATAGGGCGGCCATCTTCACTTAGAATTTGGTAGATCATGCTCGTCCGCCACCAACTAATGCTTCCGATAAAGTACCCGTTGCGAGTCTGGGGTACAGGCTTGCGGACGATCGGTCCTTAAGCGACCGCCCCTCCACTCGCTCAATGATGCGTTCCTTCCCAGCGAGGTGCAAGCGAACTGGCCGTACCACCTCCATATTCGACACTGCCAAACGTTTCCTTTTACACGACACGCTCATCGGGCGGTTGCCGGGCCGATTTCAGAACTCTAGTTGCACAGTATCTATCGGTCTCAATCGCGTTGCAGGACAGCAAAATGGCACATCGGGAAAGAACACCCATCAAACGCACTATCCGGCGAGACCAGCTTCGCGAGATGGTCCCGCTTGCCGACAGCACCATCTATGAGATGGAGCAGCGCGGCGACTTTCCGAGACGGTTCGCACTCTCGGCGCGGTGTGTGGTGTGGGACCTTGCTGAGGTCGAAGCCTGGCTGGCTGCGCGCAGATCGACGCCCCCTATTCGTGCGCCGCATCCTGATGTGAGGCAACGTCGAGCCCGGCCGGTTAAAGTGCCGGGTCCGGCTGCAGGAGCGGCATTGAAGGCGGAATGAGCGTCGGAATGTATTTCTGGCCACCAACCCAGGCATCCACAATGTTGGACCACTCCTGCATCATATGACGGCGCTGCACCTCGTATTCTGCCTTGTTATAGACTCCCCTCGATGACCGTCCGTCCTCGTGCGCAAGGCACTTTTCGATCCAGTCGCTATTGAATCCAAGTTCGTTCAGAAGAGTTGACGCCGTTCTTCGCAGGTCATGAACCGTGAACGGCTCCAGCGGAAGCCCTTCCTTTTTCGCCTGGTCAACGACCGAGTATGTGATCCGGTTGAAAGTTGCCCGCGACATCGGAGCGTCGGCGTCATAGCGCGACGGCAGGACATACTTTGAATTCCCCGCGCAGGTCTTCAGCGCAATGAAGATGTCGTGCACCTGGCGCGAGAAATACACATTGTGCGCCTTCGAGCGCTTCATACGCTCCTTGGGAATCGTCCAGACCGCATTCTCGAAATCGACTTCATCCCATGTGGCATCGAGCAGTTCGCTCTTGCGGACCATGGTGAGCAGATAAAGACGCAATCCCAGCCTGATGGTGGGTAAAGTCGCGACGCGATCAAGTTGCTTGAGCATGATGCGAATTTCAGTCGGTGATAGCGAACGGTCTCGCGGGACAAAGTTTGCGATCGACGCGGGTCCCACCTCGTCCGCCGGATTGGCGATCTTCTCGCCATGCAGGATCGCAAACCCGTAGATCTGCTTCACGATATCGCGGACGTGGATCGCGGTTGCGGGAGCGCCGCGCTCCACGATGGCAGCGCAATGGGCGCGAAGATCGCCAGGTGCGATCTCATTCAAAAGGCGCTTGCGCCAAACGGGAAGCAGTTCGCGTTCGAAGATCGATCGCCGCATTGCCCGGGTACTATCGGCCATGGGTGCCGCGACGAGCCACTTCTCTCCGAGCTCACCGAAACTCCTGGCTTCAAGGAGACGCCGTTTCTCGCGCTGCTTCTCGATAGCGGGTGACCGCCCCTCGCCTACCCCGCGCCTCGCATCGATGCACTTCTCGCGAGCGCGTGCGAGCGACAACCCTGTCGGGCCGTACTTTCCGAGAACCACAGTCTCGCGTCGACCATGCAGACGGTAGTCGAGTCGGAAAGACAGCGTGCCTGCGGGCGACACAACCACGTACATGCCGTCTCGGTCGGTGACCTTGTATGATTTTTCCTTTGGTCTCAGCGCCTTAAGCGCAGCGTCTGTCAGCAAGGACATTCCCTCCAGGCAAATACCGTCAGCCATTCTTGAGCCGCGTTTGACTGGAGATCTCTTTGTTTTCCAAGCACTTGGGCAAAGAAAAATACCGTCAGACGCAGCATCGCGTATGACGGTATTGATCGGGATCGATGGTTTCAATGGACGGCGACACCGTCAGGCGCTCCGTCTGTCCGGTTTTATGCGCGCCGATAGTTCTCGAATGCAGATGAAGATTTAGATCGTAAAATCAGTCTGTTAAGTCGTGCAATTGAACAGAGCGGGATAGTCCCGGACGGATCCGAATTATTCCCACTCGATCGTCCCAGGCGGCTTGCTCGTCACATCGTACACCACCCTATTCACCCCCTTCACCTCGTTGATGATGCGCGTGGCGGTTTCGCCCAGGAACTTCATGTCGAACTGGTAGAAGTCCGCGGTCATGCCGTCGGTGGAGGTGACGGCGCGCAGGCCGACCACGTAATCGTAGGTGCGGCCATCGCCCATGACGCCGACGGTCTTGACCGGGAGCAGCACGGCGAAGGCCTGCCAGATCTCGTCGTAGAGGCCGTGTTTGCGGATCTGATCGATGTAGACGGCGTCCGCCTTGCGCAGGATGTCGAGCTTGTCCCTGGTGATCTCGCCGGGGCAGCGGATGGCGAGGCCCGGGCCCGGGAACGGGTGGCGGCCGACGAAGATTTCGGGCAGGCCGAGCTCACGGCCGAGCTTGCGCACCTCGTCCTTGAACAGCTCGCGCAAGGGCTCGACGAGCTTCATGTTCATGCGCTCAGGCAGGCCGCCGACATTGTGGTGCGACTTGATGGTGACGGAAGGTCCGCCGGTGAAGGAGACGCTCTCGATCACGTCGGGATAGAGCGTGCCCTGCGCGAGGAAGTCGGCGCCGCCGATCTTCTTGGCTTCAGCCTCGAACACCTCGATGAAGAGGCGGCCGATGGTCTTGCGCTTCTGTTCGGGGTCGGTGACGCCTTCGAGCTCGCCCAAAAATTGCTTGGACGCGTCCACGTGCACGAGCGGGATGTTGTAGTGGTGGCGGAACAGGTCGACGACCTGCTCGGCCTCGTTGAGGCGCATCAATCCGTGATCGACGAAGACGCAGGTGAGCTGGTCGCCGATCGCCTCGTGGATCAGCACGGCCGCGACCGCGGAATCGACGCCGCCGGAGAGGCCGCAGATCACCCTGCCCTTGCCGACCTGCGCGCGGATCTTGGCGATCTCCTCCTCGCGGAAAGCGCGCATGGTCCAGTCGCCGGTGAGGCCGGCGATCTTGCGCACGAAGTTGCGGATGAGTTTCGCGCCGTCGGGCGTGTGCACCACTTCGGGGTGGAACATCAGTCCGTAATATTTGCGCTTCTCGTCCTGGATGATCGCGAAAGGCGCGTTCGGCGAGGTGCCGGCGACGGAGAAGCCCGGCGGCATCCTGGTGATGCGGTCGCCATGGCTCATCCAGACCTGGTTCTTGCTGCCTGATGACCAGACGTCCTCGAACAGCTTGCTGTCGGCCTTGACCTCGACGTCGGCGCGGCCGAATTCGCGGTGATGGCCGCCCTCGACCTCGCCGCCGAGCTGCGCGGCCATGGTCATCTGGCCGTAGCAGATGCCCATCACGGGCACGCCGGAGGCGAAGATCAATTGCGGCGCGCGGGGCGAGCCGGCCTCGTGCACCGACTCTGGCCCGCCGGAGAGGATCACCGCCTTCGGCTTCATCTCGTTGAAGGCCTCTTCGGCCTTGTTGAACGGCACGATCTCGCAATAGACGCCGTCCTCGCGCACGCGACGCGCGATCAGCTGCGTCACCTGGCTGCCGAAGTCGACGATGAGAATCTTGTCGTGCGCCGAGGCCACCGGGGGCGTCGACGCGGAGCGGTCGTTCTGTGCTGCTGTCATGGCCAGCAGATACGCTGGCGCGGCCCGGGCCGCAACCGCGCACGCGGCGCGCCCACATGCTTCTTTGGGCATGGACAAACGCATATAGGTCAGTAATATTGACCTATTATGCCCCACGCCTCAAACAGGGGCCGATCAGGGAGAATGCCATGTCACAGCATCATCAGCCATCATCGCTTGCCGCGCTCGGCCGGACCTGGGTCGAGGCCTGGAATGCTGGCGATCTCGAGCGCGTGCTTGCGCTCTACGACGAGGCGGCCGTGATGACCTCGGACCGCATTCCGGCGATGGGGTTCGACGCCAGCGGCACCGTGCGCGGCAAGGCCGCTTTGCGCGCCTATTGGAGCAAGGCGCTCGGGCTGTTGCCGGAGCTGCACTTTTCGCTGATCGATCTGTTCGTCAGCCCGGACAGCGTGGTGGTGTTCTACGAGAACGAGCGGGGAAAGAAGATCTGCGAATACCTGCGGGTGAACGAGGCCGGGCTGATCGTGCAGGGCTCGGCGAATCATCTGCCCCATTGATCCGTCTGCGCCGCGCCATCAGCGCTTGCGCGCGCCGACCTTTCGCACCTTCGTTTCGGACCACGTCAGCGGCCGCCCGGTTCGCGACGGCAGCACCAATTGCCCAACCGGCTGGCCTGCCTGGTCCACCAGGTCGGAATGCGCCTCGCCGCGCGCATAGAGATGCGCCTCGCCCCATTGGCGCAAACCGACGATGACAGGAAACAAGTCGCGGCCTCGCCTCGTCAGCGCGTATTCCTGATACGCGCTGCCGTCGGCAGCCGGAACCAGTTCGAGCACGTCGAGCTCGACCAGCTTGCGCAGGCGCGTGCTGAGCATGCCCTTGGCAATGCCGAGGTTCTTCTGGAAATCGCCGAACCGGCGCAGCCCGTCGAAAGCATCGCGCACGATCAGGAGCGACCACCAGTCTCCGATTGCATCGAGCGCGCGCGCCACCGGGCAGTCGGCCTCGGAAAAACCTGTCCGCTTCATGCTCCCACTCCTATCTGGTTCTAAAATAAGACTAGACAGCGCCGCGCGCAACTGGTCCTATGATGAGACTAGATGGACCGTGCCGGAGATGACGGATGACGAGCAATGACCTCGCCAGAGGCAACCCGAAGACTGGTGCCGGGCCGGCCGGGCACGGGCTTTCTTCCGCGATGGCGCTGCTGCTCGCGCTGGCTTGCGGCCTCAGCGTTGCCAACATCTACTTCGCCCAGCCGCTGCTCGACGCGATGGCCCAGGACCTCGACATCGCTCCCGCAGCGATCGGCATGGTCGTGACCTTCACGCAGATCGGCTACGCGTTCGGCCTGATCCTGATCGTGCCGCTCGGCGACCTCTGGGATCGCCGCCGTCTGATCGCCGGCCAGATTGCACTCTCGGCGACCGGACTCGTGGTCGTCGGCACCGCATCGCACGCCGCGGTCCTGCTCGCGGGACTGACGCTGGTCGGCGTGCTTGCCGTCGTCGTGCAAATCCTCGTCGCCTTTGCCGCAACGCTCGCGACGCCGGACGGCCGCGGCCGCGCCATCGGGACAGTGACCAGCGGCGTCGTCGGGGGAATCCTGCTTGCGCGTTTCGCCTCGGGCGCGCTGGCCGATATCGGCGGCTGGCGCACGGTCTACCTGGTTTCGGCCGGCCTCATGCTCGCCATGGCCATCCTGCTGTTGCGCGTCCTGCCCCGCGGTCCGCACGCGGCAATGGCCGGCTCCTCGTATCTGTCGCTGCTGCGCTCGACGGCGGCGCTGTTCACCGAGGAGCCGATCCTGCGCGAGCGCGCCTTGTTTGCGTTCCTGATCTTTGCCGATCTCAACGTGTTCTGGACGTCGATCGTACTGCCGCTTTCGGCGCCCCCTTTCCTGCTGTCGCACACGACTATTGGACTGCTCGGGGTCGCCGGCTTCGCCGGAGCACTCGGCGCGCGCAATGCCGGCCGTCTCGCCGACCTCGGATGGGCCCAACGCACCACCGGACTGTCGCTGATGCTGATGCTCGCCGCCTGGGGCGCGATCGCCTGCCTGCATGTCTCGCTCTGGTTCGTCGTCGCAGGCGTCATCATGCTGGATCTCGGGCTGCAGGCCGTGCATGTGACCAGCCAGAGCCTGATTGTCGCCGCCCGTCCCGACGCAGCAAGCAGGCTGGTCGGGGGCTACATGGTGTTCTACTCGATCGGCAGCGCGGCTGGCGGAATCGCGGCGACCATGGTGTACGCGATGATGGGCTGGAGCGGCGTTTGCATGCTGGGTTCTGGCATCAGCGCCGCCGCTCTGCTGGTCTGGGTCATCAATGCGAGCAGGATGCAAGAGGCGGCCGGCTGTGCGCTGGCGCCCTCGCCGCCCAGGTAAAGTGCACGACCCGGAAATCGGCATAGGCTAACAAGCGATGCACCGCATCAAGGCAGATCCTTCCATGAAACTCCCCACCTCCCCCTTCACCGTCACCGACTGGAGCCGGATCGAGGCGACCACGCATCCCGGCGAGAGCGGTGAGGCCAAGTGGCGCACGCTCAACATCGGCGATCTCCGGGTGCGGATGGTCGAGTACTCGCCGGGCTATCTCGCCGATCATTGGTGCGATCGCGGCCACGTGCTCTACGTGTTGAAGGGCGAGCTCGACTCCGAGCTGCGCGACGGGCGCAAATTCAAGCTGACGGCGGGCATGAGCTACCAGGTCTCGGATTTCGGCGACGCGGCTCACCGGTCCTCGACGGCCACCGGCGCCACGCTTTTCATCGTGGACTGATGCGCCGGGCGGTTTATTTGCACCGCAAAATAGCAAAGAGGCGCGACATCCCGAACCACGAGTGGTGCCTTGAAGTGGCCCCAAATTCTCGCTATATTGTGATCATCGATACTTGGCCGAACGACTGGGCCGCTTCGCTTCGTTACAGACGGGCGCGCACGCTTCAGATGACTTCTCCAAAAATCGACTGAACAGGATCATGGGCGCAGCGACGCGTACCGGTCCGCGTGCGTACCATCTCTAACAAAGGAAATACCCATGGCTATGGGCACCGTGAAGTGGTTCAACACCCAAAAGGGTTATGGTTTCATCCAGCCGGACGACGGCCAGAAGGACGTGTTCGTGCACATCAGCGCGGTCGAGCGCGCCGGCCTCTCCACCCTCAACGAGGGCCAGAAGGTCTCGTTCGACATCGTCGCCGATCGCCGCAGCGGCAAGTCCTCGGCTGACAATCTCCGCGTCGGCTAACAGCCCACGCAGCAGCGCTTCTGACCACGGACGTACCGGCAGAAGCGCCAGCAAACACAGGCCCCGCGACCGGTATCCGGTGCGCGGGGCTTTTGTTTGCCCCGGCCTTGATCAGGCCGTCTTCCTCAGCACCGAGACGAAGAAGCCGTCCGTGCCGGTACGGCGCGGCGTCATCAGCCAGCCCTCGGGCGATTGCAGCGCGGCGTCCGCGAAGGCCTCCGCCTTGTCCCAGAGCACGCCGGCGGTCTGCTCCGGCGGCACGACGGCGAATTCCGGATGGCGCGCGACGAACGCCCTCACCTGCTCGCCGTTCTCTTCCGCCAGCACCGAGCAGGTGATGTAGGCGATGCGGCCACCTGGCTTCACCAGCGGCACCGCACGCGCGAGCACCTCGGCCTGGTCGCGCAGGCGGATCTCCAGCGCGCCCGGACGCATCCGCCATTTGGCATCGGGGTTGCGGCGCCAGGTGCCGGTTCCCGTGCAGGGGGCGTCGATCACGACGAGGTCGGCCGAGGCGCGAATGTCCGCCAGCGTATCCATCTCGCCCTTGGGCGTGCGAACGTCGGCGTTGTGGACGCCGGCGCGCGACAGCCGCTCGTGGATCGGGGCGAGCTGGCGCTTGTCGCTGTCGGTCGCGATCAGCCGTCCCTTGCCCTGCATCATGGCCGCGAGCGCCAGCGTCTTGCCGCCAGCACCGGCGCAGAGATCGATCACCTGCTCGCCGGGCTTTGCCGCGGTAAACTGGGCCGCAAGCTGCGATCCCTCATCCTGCACTTCAATTGCGCCCTTGATGAAATCCTCTTCCGCCTGGATGCCAGGGTTGCGCGCATCGGCCGAAAGCTCGATGCGCAGGCCCGTTGCCGACCACGGCGTCGGTTTCGCATGAAGATGAGCAAGTGCACGCAGCACCTTGTCGCGATTGGACTTTAGCGTGTTGACGCGCAAATCGAGCGGCGCCCGGCTCGCCATCGCGGCCGCTTCCGCCGCGCGGTCCTCACCGAACACTTTTGCCAGATGCGGATCGAGCCATTCGGGATAGTCGCCGGCGACCGCGGCCGGCGCGTCCTTGAGGGAGCGCGAGGCGAGCGCGGCCTGCTCGGCCTCGGTCAGCGGCGCCGGCGCAAACCGGCTGCCGTCGAACAGCGCGGCCATGGTGGCCGTGTCCATATTGCGCTCGAGGCGGAGCATGCCGATCAGCCGCGCCCGCGCGGTATCGGAATCCATCAGGAACGCGCTCGAGGCATAGCGGCGCAGCACGTCCCAGACGAGACCGGCGATCGCGGCGCGGTCGCCCGAGCCGGCGAAGCGGTGCGCGGTGCCCCACTCCTTCAGCGCCTTGGCCGCGGGCACGCGGTCCCTCTCGATGGTGTCGATCAGTTCGATGGCTGCGGACAGCCGGGCAGCGGGGGTCATTTGAATTCTTTCAAGCGGCGCGCAAGCGCCTAGATCAGCAGCAAAAGCTTCAGCGCGAAGTACATCCACATCGCCAGCAGCACCAGCACGCCGGCAACCCAGACGGTGGAGCGCCGGCCCAGATCGTTCGAGGACACGAAGATCCCGGCATGGGCAAAGCGCGTCACGACGAACACCCAGGACATCAACACGATGAAGAGATCGGCGCGGCGCAAGGGCAACGCCAGCGCGATCAGGACGTAGAACAGCACCGGCAGCTCGAACTGGTTGCGGTAGCAATTGGCGATTTGTGTGGCGCCCTTCGGCCAGTTCGGCTCGCCCAGCGCAATGTCGCGAATCCTGGTTTCGCCGGAGACCAGCGTCTTGCGGCGCGCGACGACCATGCCGATCAAGAGCGCGAAGGTGAGAGCGACCTGCACGAAGACCGGCAGCAAAACCATTTGAACGGACATCGGAACTTTCCCGGCGGGCGAAATGCCTCCGACCGTCATTAGCCGCGCCTTCTGGCGCTGACAATGAACGACTTGAACCGACGTTCCCGGCCTTGCGACCAACCGCCGATAGCCAAAGCGATTTCGGCCCCTGGCACCTCGCCGACCGCATTGCCTCCCCGGTCGCGGGCGCCGTCGCACCGCAGGACGGCTACACGATCCGCTACCGCGTGCTTTAAACTTTGTTCGTTGCGATCCGTGCCCGCGCCGTCATCGTTCCGACGCGCGACGACGGGTAGGATGATCGCATGCCCGAATTTCACCTGACCCAGATTTCCGACACCCATCTCGGCCGGCGCTTTCCCGGCCTGATCGCCAACTTCCACCGCATCAGCGAGCACATCGACGCCGACAGGCCCGATCTCGTCGTCAACACCGGCGACGTCTCGTTCGACGGGCCGACCAGCCGCGACGACGTCGAATTCGCGAAAGGCCTGCACGACGCCCTGCCCGTCGCCTGCCGCTACCTGCCCGGCAATCACGACATCGGCGACAATCCGACCGCGATCGGGCCGGCGCCGAAGCCGCCGGTCAGCCCGGCTCACCGCCGGCAATTCTGCGACATCATCGGCGAAGACCATTGGTCATTCGAGGCCGCGGGCTGGCGCTTCATCGGCCTCAACTCGCTGGTGATGAATTCGGGGCTTGGCTTCGAGGCCGAGCAGTTCGACTGGCTCGCCTCCGAGATATCGCGCACGAACGGCAGGCCGGTCGCGCTGTTCCTGCACAAGCCGCTGTTTCTCAACCTGCCCGACGACCCCGAGACGCCGGAGACCTCGATCCGCTATGTGCCGCAGCCGGCGCGGGCGCGGCTGATCGAGATGTTCGGAAACGTCGACCTGCGTCTCATCGCCAGCGGTCACGTGCATCAGCGCCGCGACTTCACCTGGCGCCACACCCGCCACGTCTGGGCGCCCTCGGCGGGTTTCGTCATCAACGATCGGCGCCAGGACCGGATCGCGATCAAGGAAGTCGGGCTCGTCGAATACCGCTTCCAGCCCGACAATCTCGAGGTTCGCCACGTCCGCGCGGCGGGCCAGGTGGACGTCGACATCGAGGAGCTGCTCGCTCAGATGGGCGGCGAGCATTAGCTCGCGACTGGTTCTCAGGCGACGCTCTTGAGATCCTGCTGGATCGCGGCGAGCAAGGATTGCAGCGCCTCGCTGTTCACTGGTTTGGCCGCCAGATCATTGGCGGGCGGGTGCCCGGCAGCTTGCGCAACCTTGACCGGGCGCTTCGGGAACGGCGGCGGCGCCGGCATCGCGGCTTGCGTGAAATCGCCCCCGTCGTCGACGTGGACGAACTTGCCATGGATGACGTCGTCGCGACGGCCCATGACGAACATGGTCGCCCAATAGGCGGCGGCCAGCACAATGACGCAGAAAATACCAATCTCTAACATCGCAACACCTGAAATATGCGCGATGATTCAATGCCTTCATCGGCCCGTCAATCGACCGGCGTTCACACCTGCGGCTTTTGCGAGCAGGTGTGGCCGATCGGTGACTCTTTCTTAACCATTTCCGGCCCGCCGGGGACCGGAAACGGCGGCTCAGGCCTTGTCCGGCCCGACCCGCACCAGCTGCTTGCCGAAATTGGCGCCCTTCAGGAGGCCCATGAACGCGTCAGGCGCGCTCTCCAGGCCCTCGGTGACGAACTCCTTGTACTTGACCTTGCCCTCGCGGACCCAGGTGGACATGTCGCGAAGGAAGTCGCCATGGCGGGCGGCGAAGTCGGAAACGATGAAGCCGCGGAAAGTCAGCCGCTTGGTGAGGATGTTGCGCATCATCGCGCCGGCCCATTTCGGCGGCTTGGCCTCGGTGTCGTTGTAATGGGCGATCAGGCCGCAGACCGGCACGCGCGCGAACGGATTGAGCAGCGGGAACACGGCTTCGAACACGGCGCCGCCGACATTCTCGAAATAGACGTCGATCCCCTTCGGGCACGCCTCCTTGAGCCTGGCGGCGAGATCGGGATCGCGGTGATCGATACAGGCATCGAAGCCGAGCTCCTTCACCACGTAATCGCACTTGTCCTTGCCGCCGGCGATGCCGACCGCGCGTGCGCCCTTGATCTTGGCGATCTGGCCGACGGCCGAGCCGACCGCGCCGGAGGCGCCGGCCACGACGATGGTCTCGCCGGGTTGCGGCTTGCCGATGTCGAGCAGGCCCGTGTACGCCGTCATGCCAGGCATGCCGAGCACGCCGATCGAAGTCGAGATCGGCCCGAGCTTGGGATCGACCTTGATCAGGCCCTTGCCGTTCGAGATCGCATGCGTCTGCCAGCCGGAGCGGATGCGCACGATGTCGCCGACCGCGAAATCGGGATTGTTGGAGGCTGCGACCTCGCTGACCGCCTCGCCTTCCATCACCCCGCCGATCGGCACTGGTGCAGCGTAGGACGGCCCCTCGCTCATGCGTCCACGCATATAGGGATCGAGCGACAGCCAGATCGTGCGCAGCAGGACTTCACCCTGCCCGGGCGTCGGAACTGCGAATTCCTCCAGGCGAAAATCAGACGGCTTGGGCTCGCCGACCGGACGCGCGGCGAGAACGATGCGTTTGCCTTGGGACATGATGGCTTCCTCCAAATTTGCTTCGGCGCGAACGGAAGCGGAGGGAGCGAAGCGCGTCAATACAAAAGCGAAGGCGTGGACGGTCGCCGAGCCACGCGGCTCTCGTGTCCCGGCTCTGCGGCGCATCACCGAAGAGGTGCTGCGCTGCGTCCAGGGCACGAGACCGAGAACTAACCCCCGCCCGGATAATTCGGGCTCTCGCGCGTGATCGTCACGTCGTGGACGTGGCTTTCGCGCAGGCCGGCACCGGTGATGCGGACGAACTGGGCCTTCTCATGCAGCTCCTTCATGTCGCGTGCGCCGACATAGCCCATCGCGGCGCGCAGGCCGCCGGCGAGCTGGTGCATGACGTGGCCGACGGCGCCCTTGTAGGGCACCTGGCCCTCGATGCCTTCAGGCACGAGCTTGAGCGTGTCCTTGATGTCCTGCTGGAAATAGCGGTCGGCCGATCCGCGCGCCATCGCGCCGACTGAGCCCATGCCGCGGTAGGCCTTGTAGGAGCGGCCCTGCCACAAGAACACTTCGCCGGGCGTCTCGTCGGTGCCGGCGAGCAGCGAGCCCACCATGGCGATGTCGGCACCGGCGGCAAGCGCTTTCGCAAGGTCGCCGGAGTATTTGATGCCGCCGTCGGCGATGACCGGGATATCGGACTTCTTCGCCGCTTCCACCGCATCCATGATCGCGGTGAGCTGGGGAACGCCGACGCCGGCGACGATGCGGGTGGTGCAGATCGAGCCCGGGCCGATGCCGACCTTGATGCAATCCGCGCCTGCGTCGATCAGCGCCTGCGCGCCTTCGGTGGTGGCAACGTTGCCGGCGACGACCTGCACCGAGTTGGACAGACGCTTGATGCGGTTCACCGCGTGCAGCACGTGACGGGAATGGCCGTGCGCGGTGTCGACGACGACGAGGTCGACGCCGGCATCGATCAGGCGCTCGGTGCGCTCGAAGCCGGTATCGCCGACGGTGGTGGCCGCAGCGACGCGCAGGCGCCCTTGCGCGTCCTTGCAGGCGAGCGGATGGGCGACCGCCTTCTCCATGTCCTTCACGGTGATGAGACCGACGCAGCGATATTGCTCGTCGACGACGAGCAGCTTCTCGATGCGGTGCTGGTGCAGCATCCGCCGCGCCTCGTCCTGGCTGACATTCTCACGGACCGTGACGAGGTTTTCGTGCGTCATCAGCTCGGAGATTTTTTGCTGGCGATTGGTCGCAAACCGCACGTCACGGTTGGTGAGAATGCCGACCAGCTTGCCGGGGGTCGACTTGCCGGCGCCGGTGACGACGGGAATGCCGGAAATGCCGTGATCGCTCATCAGCTTCAGCGCGTCGTCGAGCGTGGCCTCGGGGCTGATGGTGAGCGGGTTCACCACCATGCCGGACTCGTAGCGCTTGACCTGCCGCACCTGGGCGGCCTGCCCTTCGGGATCGAAATTGCGGTGGATGACGCCGAGGCCGCCGGCCTGCGCCATGGCGATCGCCATACGGGCCTCGGTGACCGTGTCCATGGCGGAGGCCATGATCGGAATGTTGAGCGGAATGGCGCGGGTGACGCGGGAACGGATGTCGACCTCGCCCGGCATGACGTCGGACAGGCCCGGCTTCAACAGCACGTCGTCGAACGTAAAGGCTTCGCGGATGCCTTGAAGTTGCACCGTGGCCATATGCCAACTCCTTCCTGCGGCCCTGCCGCAAATGCTTATGGATGAGCGCCGCCCTCGGCGTACCTTGCGGCATCGCCGGAGAATCGGAGCCCATCGGTGGGGTTGACGCGGGTCGATAGCACGGCCGCGTGACGAATCAAAGCAATTCAGGCCGCCGGCCAGCCATGCACAGGCTTTTTACGTAAATTCGGCGGGGATAGCCCGTGCGCGGCCCACCCGCTGCCATTCCGGGGCGCGACGAAGTTGCGAACCCGGAATCCCACAGCGGCCCCGCGGCGCAATGGATTTCGGGCTGGCGCCAAGCGGCGCGCCCCGGAATGACGGAGACGGAGGGTCACACCGTTGTTACGCGGGATTTAGGTGCCATGCGTCGATCCGCAATGGTCTCCGCCTGGTGGCGGTGATAAGCCGCAACTCCGCCCTTCCTCCCGATTTCATTACCAATCCGTCATGGTCGAGAAGCAACGCGTCATTCCGCTGATCGTGGCCACTGCTCTCTTCATGGAGAACATGGACTCGACGGTGATCGCCACCTCGCTGCCGGCGATCGCGGCCGACATCGGCACCAGCCCGCTGACGCTGAAGCTCGCGATCACCTCCTATCTGCTGTCGCTCGCAGTGTTCATTCCGGCGAGCGGCTGGACCGCCGACCGCTTCGGCGCGCGCATGGTGTTCGCGATCGCGGTCGGGGTGTTCATGGTCGGCTCGGTCGGCTGCGCGCTCTCGACTTCGGTCACCGACTTCGTGTTCGCGCGCATCCTGCAAGGCATGGGCGGCGCGATGATGACGCCGGTCGGACGCCTCGTCCTGCTGCGCTCGGTCGACAAAAGCGCGCTGGTCAATGCCATGGCCTGGGTGACGGTCCCTGCCCTCATCGGCCCCGTGATCGGCCCGCCGCTCGGCGGCTTCATCACCACCTACGCGTCCTGGCACTGGATCTTCCTGATCAACATCCCGATCGGGCTGCTCGGCATCTTCATGGCGCTGCGCTTCATCGATCCGATCAAGAGCGACGAACGCGAGCCGTTCGATCTCTACGGCATGGTGCTCGCGGGCATCGGACTCGCAGGCATCGCCTTCGGCCTGTCGGTTGCGGGCCTCAATCTGCTGCCGTGGAGCACCGTCGCAGCGTTGATCGCGGGCGGTGCGATCTCGATGACGCTCTACGTCATCCACGCCCGGCGGACGGGATCGCCGGTGCTGGATTTCTCGCTTCTGAAGCTGCCGACGCTGCGCGCGGCCGTGTTCGGCGGCTTCCTGTTCCGGCTGGGCATCGGCGCGCTGCCGTTCCTGCTGCCGCTCTTGATGCAGATCGGCTTCGGCCTGTCGCCGTTCCATTCCGGCCTCGTCACCTTCGCCTCCTCGCTCGGCGCCATGGGCATGAAGACGCTGGCGGCGCGGATCATCCGCACCTTCGGCTTCCGCAATCTGATGACGGTGAATGCGATCGTCAGCGCGTTCTTCCTAGGCGTCTGCGCCCTGTTCACGGTGACGACGCCGCTGCTCATCATCATGGTCATCCTGGTGGTCGGCGGCTTCTTCCGCTCGTTGGAGTTCACCGCGATCAACACGGTCGCCTATGCCGACGTCGAGACCGCCCAGATGAGCCGTGCCACCACCCTCGTCAGCGTCAACCAGCAGCTCGCGGTCTCGGCCGGCGTCGCCGTCGGCGCAGCCTGTGTCGAGACGACGATGTGGTTCAGCCATGTCAGCGAGCTCAACGCCACCGTGTTCGCGCCCGCCTTCGTCGTGGTCGCGCTGACCTCGGCCGCTTCGAGCTGGTTCTTCTGGCAGATGCCCGCCGACGCCGGCAACGAGATCTCCGGCCGCAAGGCCGTGGAGATCGCGAGCCGCAAGGGCGCCGGCAAAGGCGCGGCGAAAGCCGCCGTCAAGGCGGCAAGCGAGGATACGCAGGACGTGCGGGATCAGCGGCTGGGATGATTGGCGACGAATGACACCACGCATTCAGTGTCGTCGCTTCGAACGCAGGGACCCATAACCACAGAAAGGAGTCGTAGTGCGAGGCTCCCACTCCGAGTTTTCGCCAAGCTTCTCCCTGTGGATGGATCCCGGATCGGCGCTCCGCTCCAAGCAGCGCTTCGCGTTGCCTGGAGCTACGCTTGTCCGGGACGACATCGAGATTGGCTCAGGTCCCGCCCCGAAATCCCGTCGCCAGCACGTAGCGCTCCGAGGAATCCTGCCGGCTCGCGGCGGGCTTGACGTGGCGCACCGTCGCAAAGTCGCGCTTGAGCTGGGCCAGCAGCTCGGCGTCGGCGCCGCTCTGGAACGTCTTGGCGAGGAACGCGCCGCCGGGCTTGAGCACGTCGCAGGCAAACGCTGCGGCGATTTCGACCAGGCCGACGATGCGGAGCTGGTCGGTCTTGCGGTGACCGGTCGTGTTGGCGGCCATGTCGGACATCACGACGTCCGCCTTGCCGCCGAGCATCGCGGTGAGCTTTTCCGGCGCGTCATTGTCCATGAAGTCGAGCTGCGCGAAATCGACGCCGGGGATCTCGGGCATCTCCAGCAGGTCGATCGCGACGACCCTGCCCTTGCCCTCCGCGGAGCCGACGCGCTTGGCGGCGATCTGGCTCCAGCCGCCGGGCGCGGCGCCGAGGTCGACCACGGCCATGCCGGGCTTCAACAGCCGATATTTGTCGTCGATCTCCAGGAGCTTGAACGCCGCGCGCGAGCGATAACCTGCCGCCTTGGCTTTCGCGACATAGGGATCGTTGAGCTGCCGCTCCAGCCAGAGCTTGGACGACAATTTGCGCTTGCCGCCGGTCTTGACCTGGACGTGCAAGCGGCCGGTGGTGTCCTTGGCCATCTCACCAGCTCCTGAGCGCGCCGTCCTCGCGCATCATCTCGACCAGCATGCCTTCGCGCAGGCCCCGGTCGGCGACGCGCAGGCGCGGTAGCGGAAAGGCGCGGCGGATGGCATCGAGGATGGCGCAGCCGGCGAGCACGAGGTCGGCGCGCTCGACGCTGATGCAGCTGTTGTTCGCGCGCTCCTCGTAGCTCATGCCGAGCAGCTTGTTGATGGTCGCGGTGATGTCCGTATCGTTCATCCAGATGCTGTCGATACGGCGGCGGTCGTAGCGCGGCAGGTCGAGATGGATGCCGGCGAGCGTCGTCACCGTGCCGGACGTGCCGAGCAGGTGCATGTCGGTGAGATCGCGGCCGTGCTCCTCCGCGAACGGGGCGACGTGGCGCGCAACCTCCTGCTCCATCGCGGCATAGATCTCGGTCGTCACGTCGCGGCCGCCGAACTGCTCGGCGAGCGTGACCACACCGTACGGGATCGACATCCAGGCCTTGATGCGCGGCTCCGGATTTGCGGGATCGCGCTCGATCCGCACCAGTTCGGTCGAGCCGCCGCCGATGTCGAACAGGATCGCGCCGCGTCCTCTGGGGTCGACCAGCGGCGAGCAGCCGAGCACGGCGAGCGAGGCCTCGGTCTCCCGGTCGATCACCTCGAGCTCGATGCCGGTCTCGGCCGCGACGCGGCTCCGAAAGCCTTCCGCGTTCGAGGCCGCGCGGCAGGCTTCGGTCGCGATCAGCCGCAACCGCCGCGCCTTCCGCAGATTGATCTTGTCGCGGCAAATGCTGAGCGCCGCAATGGCGCGCTCGATCGCGGCCTCGCTGATGCACCCGGTCGCGGAGACGCCCTCGCCGAGCCGGATGATGCGCGAGAAAGAATCGACCACACGAAAACCGTCGTGGGTCGGACAGGCGATCAGCAGCCTGCAATTGTTGGTGCCGAGGTCCAGCGCCGCATAGACGCCGGTTCCCGGCGCTCGCGCGCCAACGGCCGGATCAGCGGCCAACGCCACCGCCGCCATCGACCCCTCCAGCTCGCCGTGCGGCCCATGGCCGTCGCGGAGCCGCGTGTGGTCATTCATACAAACTGTCTTTCCGCGGCCGGTCGGGCCGGTCTGGAATTGATTTTTCGCCTGAAACATTAGCAGCGCGGCAGGCCTGCGCAACAACGCATCACATGGGACCATGCCCATTCGTGCGTTGTCGTGAACGGGGTGGTGGGTTATCTGAAGGACTCCGGTCCCCCGCTGCCGCGAAAAATGCGCAAATACCGGCTTTTCAGGTCAATTCCATGCAAGAACACACCAAATCGTCCACGCTCGAGAACGCTATTGCACTGCAAAAATATGGCGTCGGGCAACCGGTCCGCCGCAAGGAGGACGACACGCTGGTGCGCGGCAAGGGCCGCTACACCGACGATTTCAACCTGCCCGGCCAGGCCCATGCCGTAATCGTCCGCTCCACCCACGCCCACGGCGTCATTCGCGGCATCAACAGCGAGGCCGCCAAGGCGATGCCGGGCGTGCAGGGGGTGTGGAACGGCAAGGATCTCGATGCCGCCGGTTATGGCCCCTTCACCTGCGGGCTGCCTCTGAAGAGCCGTGACGGCTCGCCCCTGCTCCAGACCAACCGCCAGCCGCTCGCGACCGACAAGGTCCGCTTCGTCGGCGATCCCGTCGCCTTCGTGGTCGCGGAGACGCTGGCGCAGGCGCGCGACGCCGCCGAGGCGGTCGAGCTCGACATCGAGCCGCTGCCCGCGGTGACGGATCCCGAGGACGCCGCCAAGCCCGGCGCGCCGCAGCTTTACGACCACATCCCTGATAACGTCGCGCTCGACTACCATTATGGCGACATGGACAAGGTCAACGCGGCCTTTGCCAGCGCCGCCCATGTCACCAAGCTCGACATCGAGAACACCCGCGTCGCCGTGGTCTCGATGGAGCCGCGTGTTGGCCTTGCCTCCTACGACAAGAAGACTGAGCGCTACACACTTCAGGTGCCGACGCAGGGCGTCGCCGGCAATCGCGCCAATCTCGCCAAGAACCTCAACGTGCCGAATGAGAAGGTGCGCATCCTCACCGCCAATGTCGGCGGTTCCTTCGGCATGAAGAACATCAACTATCCCGAATACATGTGCATCCTGTACGCGGCCAAGGCGCTGGGGCGTCCGGTGAAGTGGCTGGATGAGCGCTCCACCAGCTTCCTCTCCGACAGCCACGGCCGCGCTCAAAAGATTCATGGCGAGCTCGCGCTCGATGCCGAAGGGCATTTCCTCGCGGCGAAGCTTTCCGGTTACGGCAATCTCGGCGCCTACATCACCGGAGTCGCGCCGGGGCCGCTCTCGCTCAACACCGGCAAGAATTTCTCCAGCGTCTATCGCACGCCGCTGATGGCGGTCGACATCAAGACGGTGCTGACCAACACCACGTTGATGGGCGCCTATCGCGGTGCCGGCCGGCCCGAGGCGAACTACTACATGGAGCGGCTGATCGACCGCGCCGCCGACGAGATGGGCATCGACCGGCTGACCTTGCGCAAGCGCAACTTCATCAAGCCGAACCAGATGCCGTTCCCGGCCTCCTCCGGAGTCACCTATGACAGCGGCGACTTCCAGGCCGTGTTCGACAAGGCGCTCGAAATCTCCGACCACGAGAATTTCACCAAGCGCAAGAAGGAGAGCAAGAAGGCCGGCAAGCTGCGCGGCATCGCGATCGGCTCCTATCTCGAGGTCACCGCGCCGCCGAGCCCCGAGCTCGGCAAGATCGTGTTCGATCCGGACGGCACCGTGCAGCTCATCACCGGCACGCTCGACTACGGGCAGGGTCATGCGACGCCGTTCGCGCAGGTGCTGTGCCAGCAGCTGGGCGTCCCCTTCGAGAGCGTCAAGCTCGTACAGGGCGACAGCGACATCGTCCACACCGGCAATGGCACCGGCGGCTCGCGCTCGATCACCGCGAGCGGCATGGCGATCGTGGGCGCCGCCAAGCTCGTGATCGAGAAGGGCAAGCGCGCCGCCGCGCATATGCTGGAGGCCTCCGAAGCCGACATCGAATTCGCCGACGGCAGCTTCACCATCGCCGGCACCGACCGCAGCATCGACATCATGGAGCTGGCCAAGCGCCTGCATGACGGCAAGGTGCCGGAGGGCGTGCCCGACAGCCTCGACGTCGACCATACCAGCGAGCCGGTGCCGTCGGCCTTCCCGAACGGCTGCCACGTCGCCGAGGTCGAGATCGATCCCGAGACCGGCGTTGTGCAGATCGTGCGCTATAGCGCAGTCAACGACTTCGGCACGGTGATCAATCCGCTGCTGGTCGCGGGCCAGCTCCATGGCGGTGTGGTCCAAGGCATCGGCCAGGCGCTGATGGAGCACGTCCGCTACGACGAGAGCGGCCAGCCGATCACGGGTTCGCTGATGGACTACGCCCTGCCCCGCGCCGAGGACGTGCCGAACATGACGGTCGGCGACCACCCGGTGCCGGCCACGACCAATCCGCTCGGCAGCAAGGGCTGCGGCGAGGCCGGCTGCGCCGGCAGCCTGTCGACGGTGGTGAATGCGGTGATCGATGCTCTCTCGGAGTACGGCATCAAGCACATCGACATGCCGCTGACTCCGGAGCGCGTGTGGCGCGCGATCCAGGAGGCCAGGAGGAACGCGGCGTAAGGGCCGCGCTTTTTCTCGGTCGTCATGGCCGGGCTTGTCCCGGCCATCCACGCCTTACCACGAGGCATGAAGAACGTGGATGCCCGGGACAAGCCCGGGCATGACGATGTGGCGACGGGCGTGCCCCTTCCGCTACGCCGCCGCCTGCTCACGCGGCTGGTAGATCGCGGTGTGCTGGCAGTGCGCGAGCGGCGTCGTGCCGTTGGCGACGACCAGTGCGTCGAGCTCGACGAAGCGGTGGCCCTTCTTTTCGTAGTTTGCGATTACCCTGGCCCGCGCAGCGATCTCGTCACCGACGCGCGCGGCTGACAGCAGCTGCATGCGGCTGCCGACATGAATCCAGGGCCCCAGAATGGTGTTGTCGACGAGGACGCGGTTCATGACGCGCTGGATCAGTCCGGGATGGCCGAGGTCCTCGCGCGTGAAGATCGGGTCGGTCTCCCTGATGTCGGCGAGATAATCATTGGCGTCCTGCCCGGCCCAGCGTCGGGGCGTCGTGCCGAGCCATTTGCCTGTTTCGAACGTCGCGGGGCTGACCGGCTTGCGCTCGGCGACGGCTGGGACCGCAACATAGTCACTCAATGACACCGCAGGCGCCTTCGCCGGCAGCGACGCCGTCCCCGTGGCGCACAGCTCGGTGCGACTGAACACCTCGATTGTGAGCAGGCCGTTGTGCTCGGTGGCATCGACATCGGCGGTCTCGCCGTCATAGACCGGCTTGATGAAGCGGGCCTCGACCAGCCCGCGCGACAGAAAATCGCGCCCCCAGCGCGCGATCGGCACGTGCATCATGTAGGCGAACACATCGACGCCGGGGACCAGTCCGCCGGAAAAGCCGAAGCGGCGTGCCACCGTGTCGTCATGCATCTTGTTTTCGGACTGCTTGGCGGTGTTGTAGGCCTCGACGCGGTAGGTCTCGAGACGGTTCGGCATGGGCATCTTCCCTGTTTTCTTGTTGTTCAGGGCGATCGTAGGGCCTGAGGAACCAGGGTCAATCCCCTCGCCTTTGGGGCCCGAATGGGGTACCACGCGGCGAATGACTGACACCCCCACCCGCATTTATGTCGACGCCGACGCCTGTCCGGTGAAGGACGAGATCTACCGCGTCGCGCTCCGGCACGGCGTGCCCGTGAGCGTCGTCGCCGGCAATTTCATTCGCGTCCCACAGGACCCGCTGATCGAGCGCATCGCCGCGGGTGCCGGCATGGACGCCGCGGACGACTGGATCGCGGAGCGCGCCAGGCCCGGCGACGTCGTCGTGACATCCGACATTCCGCTGGCGAGCCGGTGCGTGAAGGCGGGCGCCGACGTGATCGCGCCGAACGGCAAACCGTTCACGGAAGAATCAATCGGGATGACACTGGCGGTGCGCAATCTGATGACTGACCTGCGATCGGCCGGCGAAGTCACCGGCGGACCGCGATCGTTCGCGCCGCGTGACCGCTCCGCCTTCCTCTCGGCGCTCGACCAGACGCTGCGCCGGATCCAGCGCCGCCGCACGGATGCGGCCGCCACGAGTCAGGGCTGACCATGGCGCCGCCGCTGATCCAGTTGAAAGACATCAGGCTGACCTTCGGCGGCACGCCGCTGTTGTCAGGCGTGGAGCTCAACGTCGCGCCATCCGAGCGCGTCTGCCTGATCGGCCGCAACGGCTCAGGCAAATCGACGCTGCTCAAGATCGCGGCCGGCCTCGTCGAGCCCGACTCCGGCACGCGCTTCGTGCAGCCGGGCGCCACGGTTCGCTACCTGCCGCAGGAGCCCGACTTTGGCGAGCACAAGACCGTCCTTGCCTATGTCGAGGCCGGCCTCGCCCCCGGCGACGATCCTTACCAGGCGCGCTATCTGCTGGAGCAGCTCGGGCTGACCGGCAACGAGAACCCGCACAATCTCTCCGGCGGCGAGGCCCGCCGCGCGGCGCTGGCGTATGTGCTCGCGCCCTCGCCCGACATCCTGCTGCTGGACGAGCCGACCAACCATCTCGATCTCGCCACCATCGAGTGGCTGGAAAAGGAGCTCGACAGCCGCCGCAGCGCGCTGGTGATCATCAGCCACGACCGCCGCTTTCTCAGCAATCTCTCGCGCTCCACCGCCTGGCTCGACCGCGGCAAGATCAAGCAGATCGACCGCGGCTTTGCCTCGTTCGAGACGTGGCGCGACGAGGTGCTCGCGGAAGAAGAGCGCGACCAGCACAAGCTGGACCGCAAGATCGTCGACGAGGAACACTGGCTGCGCCATGGCGTCTCCGGCCGCCGCAAGCGCAACGTCAAGCGGCTCGGCAATCTGCACGCGCTGCGTGACCAGCGGCGCAATTATCGCGGCACGGCGGGCACCGCCAGCCTCGCCGCCGCCGAAGCGGAGCAATCCGGCAAGCTGGTGATCGAGGCGAAATCCATCACCAAGGCCTATGGCGAGCGCATCATCGTCGACCATTTCTCGACCCGCATCCAGCGCGGTGACCGGCTCGGCATCGTCGGGCCGAACGGCGCCGGCAAGACTACGCTGGTCAACCTGCTCACCGGCGGCATGCAACCTGATTCCGGTACGGTGCGGTTGGGTGCCAATCTGGAGATGGCGACGCTCGACCAGCACCGCGAAAGCCTCGATCCCAAGTCGACGCTGGCGGAAGCGCTGACCGGCGGCCGCGGCGACCAAATCATGGTCGGCGGCAAGCCGAAGCATGTCGTCGGCTACATGAAGGACTTTCTGTTCGCGCAGGAGCAGCGCGGCACGCCGCTCGAAGTGCTCTCGGGCGGCGAACGCGGCCGGCTGATGCTGGCGCGCGCGCTGGCAAAGCCATCGAACCTCCTGGTGCTGGACGAGCCGACCAACGATCTCGATCTCGAGACGCTCGACGTGCTCGAGGAGATGCTCGGCGATTACGAAGGCACAGTGATCCTGATCAGCCACGACCGCGATTTTCTAGACCGCGTCGTCACCTCCGTG
Source organism: Bradyrhizobium sp. PUT101 (assembly GCF_052043945.1). Taxonomy (NCBI): domain Bacteria; kingdom Pseudomonadati; phylum Pseudomonadota; class Alphaproteobacteria; order Hyphomicrobiales; family Nitrobacteraceae; genus Bradyrhizobium; species Bradyrhizobium sp. PUT101. Next base: position 7,419,037 of record NZ_CP197207.1, on the reverse strand, counting down.
ATCGCGCCTGAGGGCAACGGCAAGTGGGTCGAATATGCCGGCGGCTACAGCGACATGCTGGCGCAGCGCGGCGCCGACCTCAAGCGTGAGACGGCGAAGGCGCAAGCCCCGGCGGAGAAGAAAGAGGAGCGGCCTGCTGCTGCCTCATCGGCGCCGAAACGGAAGCTGAGCTTCAACGAGAAGCACGCGCTGGAAACGCTGCCGAAGAAGATGGAGACGTTGCAGGCCGATATTGCAAGATTGCAGCGCGTGCTCGACGATCCCGATCTCTACACCAGGGATCGCGGGAAATTCGACGACACCTCCGCCGCGATCGCCAAGGCGCACGAAGAACTGTCCGCCGCCGAAGAGCGCTGGCTCGAACTCGAAATGCTCCGCGAAGAGATTGAACAGGCTTAAATCATGACCACGCCCCTCGCCGCCAAAATCGCCCGCGAATACGGCACGCCCTGCGCCGTCATCGACATGGACAGGGTCGAGCGCAACATCGCGCGCATCCAGAAGGCCTGCGACGACGCCGGCATCGCCAACCGCCCCCACATCAAGACGCACAAGAATCCGACGATCGCCAAGATGCAGGTCGCGGCCGGTGCAAAGGGCATCACCTGCCAGAAGCTCGGCGAAGCCGAGATCATGGCCAATGCCGGCATCGACGACATCCTGATCAGCTATAACCTGCTCGGCGAGGAGAAGATGGCGCGCCTCGGCGCGTTGCAGGCGAAGGCCAACATGACGGTGGCCGCCGACAATTCGACCGTCGTCGCCGGCCTGCCGAAGGCTGCGGCGGCGTCGGGCCGCCCGCTTTCGGTCGTCGTCGAATGCGACACCGGCCGCAAGCGTGCGGGTGTCGAGACGCCGGCCGAGGCGATTGCGCTGGCGCGTGAGATCGCAGCCTCCAAGGGACTCGAGTTCGCCGGCTTCATGCTTTATCCGACCGAGACCGGCTGGGCTGAGGCACAGAAGTTTTATGACGAGGCGCTGGCCGGCGTGCGGGTGCACGGGCTCGATGCCAAGATCGTCTCGACCGGCGGCACGCCGAATCTCGTCAATATCGGCAAGCTCAAGGGCGGCACCGAGCATCGGTTCGGCACCTATATCTACAACGACCGCATGCAGGTTGCCGCCGGTGTCGCCAGCTGGGACGATTGCGCGCTGCACATCTATTCGACCGTGGTGAGCCGCGCCGCGCCCGAGCGTGGCATTCTCGACGCCGGCTCCAAGACGCTGACGTCAGATACCGGCGGCCTCGATGGCCACGGCCTGATCCTGGAGCATCCCGAGGCCAAGATCGCGAAGTTCGCCGAGGAGCACGGCTTCCTCGACCTCTCCCGCAGCAACACGCGGCCGAATGTCGGCGACGTCGTCCGCATCGTGCCGAACCATGTCTGCGTCGTCGTCAACATGATGGACGAAGTGGTGCTGGTGCGCGGCGAGGAGATCATCGGCACGCTGCCGGTGGCCGCGCGAGGGAAGCTGCGATAGGCGCGCTGCTCCCACAGCCGTCATTGCGAGGAGCCCGCGACCAAAATTGCGAAGCAATCCAGACCAGCTCCGAGAGGGATTCTGGATTGCTTCGCTGCGCTCGCAACGACGATGGTTAGCGGCTGAGCCAGTCCAATACGCCCCTTCCCGCTGCAGCTCCCGTCGCGAACGAGGCCTGCAGCAGATAGCCGCCCGTCGGCGCTTCCCAGTCCAGCATCTCGCCGGCAGCGAACACGCCGGGCGATTTGCGCAGCATGAAATGCTGGTCGAGCTCATGGAAGGCAATCCCGCCCGCGGTCGAGATCGCGCGATCGATCGGGGCGACGCCGGTGAGCCGAACCGGAATTGCATTGATCAGGCGCGCGAGCTCGGCCGGTGAGAACGACGCCAGCGGCCGGCCGGATGCGATGGCCGCCTCCTGCATCAGGCCGATTCCGACCGGCGACAATTGCGCCGCCTTGCGCAGGAAGTTTGCCAGCGATTGCTTGCCGCGCGTGCCCGACAGGCGCGTCGTCAGGTCGGCGACGGCAAGGTCCGGCCGCAGTGCGATCATCAGCGTCGCCTGCCCGAGACCCAGCACCGCCTCGCGCAGCTCGGCCGACAGCGCGTAGATCGCACCGCCTTCGATGCCGCTGCGCGTAATCATCGCTTCGCCGCGGACCGTGTGTGCATCAATCGTCAGCGCCACGCCCTTGAGCGGCTGGCCCTCGAAACGGTCGCGAAACACATCGGACCAAGCCACAGTGAAGCCGGAATTCGCCGGCCGCAGCTTCGAGACGGCAATGCCCTTTGCGGCGAGAAGATCGACCCAGCCGCCGTCCGATCCGAGCCGCGGCCAGCTTGCGCCGCCGAGGGCGAGCACCGCTGCCCTGGCCTCGATCGACCGCTCGCCGCCGCCGGTACGAAACAGCAAGCGGCCGTGCTCGTCCCAGCCGATCCAGCGATGACGAAAAGCAAAGCGCACGCCGGCGGCATCGAGCCGCCGCAGCCAGGCGCGCAGCAAGGGCGAGGCCTTGAACGCTTTCGGAAACACCCGACCGCTGGAGCCGACGAAGGTCGGTTCGCCCAGCGCCTCGCTCCAGGCGCGCAGCGCGTCCGGCGGGAACGCCTCGATCGCCGCTTGCAGCCTCGGTGCCGCCTCGCGATAGCGTGCCATGAACTGCGGCAGCGGCTCGCTGTGGGTGAGATTGAGGCCGCCGCGGCCGGCCATCAGGAATTTGCGGCCTGCCGATGGCATGGCGTCATAGACGGTGACGCGGATGCCGTCCTGCGCCAGCACCTCCGCCGCCATCAGCCCGGCAGGACCGGCGCCGATGATGGCGACGTGGGGTTCAGATGAGGTCATGGCGGGAGTTTAGGCCAAGCTGGACACCAAGGAACAGGTCGTCATGGCCGGGCTTGTCCCGGCCATCCACGAAAGCCACGCGCGTGGTGCCAAGAACGTGGATGGCCGGGACAAGCCCGGCCATGACGGAAGGTACGTTCCGGGCCAGCCGTTCGCATCGCCCGGGAATGACGGCGTGGCTAAAGCTTGATCCCCGCCCTTGCCGCGGCCTGCGCCACATATTTCTGCGTCTGCTCGAACGCACCCGTCAGCGCCCTGGCCTTCGACATGTCGCTGATCTCGGCGAAATGCGCAGCGACCGCATCGGGCGTCCACTCGCTCTCCGGCAGGTTGATGCCTTCGCTCTCCAGAATCTTGATCACGGCGAAGGAGCCGGCGCCGGCGCCCATGATGGTGCGGGTTGGCGCATCCTCGCTGAGCATATACTCGACCGCCGGCGTGATCGCGTTCGGCTTCATCAGTTGCAGCGCCTGTGGCGGCAGCAGCTCTTCGGTCATGCGGGTCGCCGCCGTCGGCGAGATGATGTTGACACGGATGTTGTTCTTGCGGCCCTCCTCGGCGAGCACGTTCATGAGGCCGACCATGCCGGATTTCGCCGCGCCGTAGTTGGCCTGGCCGAAATTGCCGTAGAGGCCGGAGGACGACGTCGTCAGCACGATGCGGCCGTAGTTGCGGTCGCGCATACCGGCCCAGGCCGCCTTGCAGCAATAGAAAGTACCGAAGAGGTGCACGTCGAGCACCTTCTGGAAATCGGCTACCTCCATCTTGCCGAACGACTTGTCGCGCAAAATGCCGGCATTGGCGCACAGGAGATCGACGCTGCCCCACTCCTTGGTGGCGCGCTCGACCATGGCGGTGACCTGCTCAAAATTCGACACGTCCGCGCCGTCGGCCATCGCGGTGCCGCCGGCTTTGCGGATCTCCTCGACCACAGCTTCGGCGGGCGAGAGCGAGCCGCCGCTGCCGTCACGCGCGCCGCCGAAATCGTTGACCACGACCTTGGCGCCGCGGCTGGCCAAACCCAGCGCATGCGCGCGCCCCAGACCATTGCCCGCGCCGGTGACGATGGCGACGCGTCCGTCGAACCTGATTGCCATGTTTGCGTTTCCTGGATGCTAGTTCGTGATGGCCGGGCTTGATCCGGCTATCCATCAAAATCGAAGAGCTTTTGAGCAGCGATGGGTTGCCGGGTCAAGCCCGGCAACGACACGCGGTGTCAGGCGAAATAGATCAACCCGAGCCAATCCGCCACCAGCGCGGGCTTGTCCTCGCCTTCGATCTCGACCGTGACGTTGGTGCGGGACTGCAGTTCATTGGGCTTGCGCAGCTTGGCTTCCGCCAGCACGAAACGCCCGCGGACGCGCTTGCCTGATCGGACCGGGGAGATGAAGCGCAGCCTGTCGAAGCCGTAGTTTACGCCCATCGTGGTGCCGGCGATCACCGGCATCACCTCGTAGGACATGATCGACAGCAGCGACATCGTCAGAAAACCGTGCGCGATGGTGGTGCCGAAAGCGGTTTCCTTCCTGGCTCTTTCAGGGTCGACATGGATGAACTGGTGATCCTCGATCACGTCGGCATAGGTGTCGATACGGGGCTGGTCGATCAGGTGCGACGACGATACACCGATCTCTTTGCCGACCATGGCCTGATAGGCCTGAAGCGTAATCGGCGGCTTCTTCCAGACTTCGTTCACTTAGGTCTCGCTCCGTGTCTTTGCCAGCTCCGGAAAATCCTCCTCGCGGAATTCCCGGCCGCGCAGCGGATCGTCGCGATCATTGTCGCGTTCCAGCCGTCGTAGCTGGACGCGACGGATTTTTCCAGAGATCGTCTTCGGCAGCTCGGTGACGATTTCGAGACGGCGGATGCGCTTGAACGGCGCGAGGCGCGTGTGCAGATGCCTGAAGATGGAGAGCGCAGTCTCGGGTGAACGCTCCGCGCCCGACGTCAGCAGCACGAAGGCCTTGGGAATGGCGAGCCGGATCGGATCCGGGCTCGGCACCACCGCAGCTTCCGCGACCAGCTCATGCTCCATCAGCACGCTCTCGAGCTCGAACGGACTGATGCGGTAATCCGACGACTTGAACACGTCGTCGGAGCGGCCGACGAAGGTGAGATAGCCCTCGTCGTCTTCGAAGACGACGTCGCCGCTGCGATAGAGTTCGCCTTCGGCGCCGGACAGTTTGCCGTCATCACTTTGATAGCCCTGCATCAGGCCGGCCGGGCGCTCAGTCCCGAGCACCAGCGTGACCTCGCCTTCCTTCGCCGGATTTCCGTCGGCGTCGCTGATCTGCACGCGATAGCCCGGCAGCGGCCGGCCCATCGAGCCGACCTTGATCTTCTGGCCCGGCGAGTTGCCGGCGAGCGCCGTGGTTTCGGTCTGGCCGTATCCGTCACGGATGGTGAGGCCCCAGGCCGCCCGCACCTGATCGATCACTTCAGGGTTCAACGGTTCGCCGGCGCCGCAGACCTCGCGCAAGGCCACGTTGAACGATGCAAGGTTCTCCTGGATGAACAGCCGCCATACGGTCGGCGGCGCACACAGCGTGGTGACGCCGCAGCGGCCGATGGTGGCGAGCAGCGCCTTGGCATCGAAGCGCGGCTGGTTGACCACGAACACGGTCGCGCCGGCATTCCACGGCGCGAAGAAACAGCTCCAGGCGTGCTTGGCCCAGCCGGGCGACGAAATATTGAGATGGATATCGCCGGGCTTCAGACCGATCCAGTACATGGTCGAGAGATGGCCGACCGGATAGCTGCGCTGGCTGTGCCGCACCAGCTTTGGTTTTGCCGTCGTGCCCGAGGTAAAATAGAGCAGCATCGGGTCGTCGGCATTGGTCAAGCCATCCGGCGTGAAGCCCTCCGGCATTTTGGCCGCCTCGTCATAGGCGAGCCAGCCGTTGGAAGCCGCGCCGACCACGATGCGAACGACGTTCTCGGCGCCGAGGCTCGCGAATTTTGCGACCTGATCCTCGGCGGCCACGACCGCCTTCGCCTTCCCGCGATCGAGCCGGTCGCGCAGCTCGTCGGCGGTGAGCAGCGTCGTCGCAGGAATCACGACGACGCCGAGCTTCATCGCCGCCAGCATCGTCTCCCACAGCGAAACCACGTTGCCGAGCAGCAGCAGAAGGTGGTCGCCGCGCTTCAAGCCCTTCGCGCGGAGGAAGTTGGCGACCTGGTTCGAGCGCCTCGAGAGCGCCGCGAAGGACAGTTTTGTCTGCTTGTCCTGTGCGGCATCGACAATCCAGAGCGCCGGGCGGTCCTTGCTGTCCGCATTCGCCGCCAGCTCGGCGTCGAACCAGTCGAGCGCCCAGTTGAAAGGAGCCGGATCGGGCCAGCGGAAACCTTTGACCGCGGCCTCGTAATCCGTGCGGTGCTTTAGCAGAAACGCGCGTGCTTCCTGGAATGTCGTCATCAAGCTTTCCCGGCCAGACTCCTAACGTGCTTGATAATTCCGGAAAAATCCACCCCGCCCTGCCCGGCTGCGTCGAAAGATTGATAGATCTCCTGCGCATGCTTGCCGAGCGGCGTCGCCGCGCCCGCAGCCTTCGCCGCGTCCTGCGCCAGCGTCAGATCCTTCACCATCAGGGCCGAGGCGAAGCCCGGCTTGTAGTCGTTGTTCGCCGGCGAGGTCGGCACCGGGCCCGGCACCGGGCAATAGGTCGTCAGCGACCAGCACTGGCCGGACGAGGTCGAGGCAACGTCGAACAGCGCCTGGTGCGAGAGCCCGAGCTTTTCACCGAGCGCGAAGGCCTCGCTCACCGCGATCATGGAAATGCCGAGGATCATGTTGTTGCAGATCTTGGCCGCCTGCCCCGCGCCGGCACCGCCGCAATGGACGATCTTCTTGCCCATGCTTTCGAGCACCGGCTTGGCGGCTGCGAACGCCTTCTCGTCGCCGCCGCACATGAAAGTGAGCGTTGCGCCCTTGGCGCCGCCGGTTCCGCCGGAGACCGGCGCGTCGACCGAGAGCACGCCATGCTTGGCGGCCAGCGCGTGCGCCTGCCGCGCGCTTTCGACGTCAATGGTGGAGGAGTCAATGATCAGCGCGCCCTTGGTCATGGCGGGAACGACCTCGTTCCAGACGCCGAGCACGTGCTTGCCGGCCGGCAGCATGGTGACGACGACATCGGCGCCCTTCACCGCGCCCGCAGCGCTGTCGGCGATGCCGGCGCCGTCGGCCTTGGCCTGATTGCGGGAGGCCTCGACGAGGTCGAACGCCACCACCTTGTGGCCGGCCTTGACCAGATTGGCGGCCATCGGGCCGCCCATGTTGCCGAGACCGATGAATGCGATCGTGGCCATTGTCGTTTCCTCCGCTGCAGTGTTGATTAGTTGAACTTCAGTTCGTCGGCGCCGATCTCGGCGAGATACGGCGCAAGCATCTCTGGCGTCACATCCTCAATCCGCGGCGGCGACCAGGCCGGATTGCGGTCCTTGTCGATCACCGCGGCACGCACGCCCTCGCGGAAATCGTCGCTGCGGAAGACTTCCAGCGCGGCGCGGTATTCGCGCACCAGGCACTCCTCCAGGTTCGACGCCGTGCGCGCGAGCCGCAGCAGTTTCAGCGTCACCACCATGCCGCGCGGCGACTTTTCGTTGAGCGTCTTCAGCGTGGCCTGTGCGAATTCGGAGCCGTCACGCCCCAGCGCCGCGACGATGTCCTCCATGCGGTCGAAGCCGAACAGAGCGTCGATGGCCGCTTGCTTGGCCGCAACCGGTCCTGCAGCTTCGCCGGTGCTAAAGCCATTGATGAGCTTGCTCACCTCGGCGGCGGTCGCGCCCTGACCAACCTTGGTCAGCGCCTCGCGCAGCTCCGGCCATTTCGCCGCCGGCACCACGGCGTCCGCGAACTTCGCGTGGATTGCGTCCGGCCCGTTCATGGTCTGGCCGGTCAGGCCGAAATAAGTGCCGATCTCGCCGGGCGAGCGCGACAACAGCCAGGTGCCGCCGACATCGGGGAAGAAGCCGAGCCCGACTTCGGGCATCGCAAGCTTGGTGCGGTCGGTGACGACGCGATGGCTGGCATGGCCGGAGAGGCCGACGCCGCCACCCATGACGAGTCCATCCATGAACGCGACGTACGGCTTCGGATATCTCGCGATCCGCGCATTCATGACGTATTCCTGGCGCCAGAACCGCGCGCCGAGATCGCCGCCCTCGCGCGAGCTCTCCCAGAGGCCGCGAATGTCGCCGCCGGCGCAGAGGCCGCGCTCGCCGGCGCCTTCCAGGATGATCAACGCGACTTCGAGATCGGTCTCGAACCGGTCCAGCGCCGCATCGATGCCGATGGACATCTCCAGCGTCATGGCATTAATCGCCTTCGGACGGTTGAGCCGGATCACGCCCGCTGCGCCCTCGCGGCGAACGATGAGATCGCCCTCTTCCGCCGAGTTCATCGCGCGCCCTCGATCAGCTTGCGCGCCACGATGAGCCGCATGATTTCGTTGGTGCCTTCGAGGATCTGGTGCACGCGCAGATCGCGCACGATCTTCTCGATGCCGTACTCGCTGAGATAGCCATAGCCGCCGTGAAGCTGGAGGGCGTGGTTGGCGACTTCGAAGCCAACATCGGTGCCGAAGCGCTTGGCCATCGCGCAGAGCATGGTGGCATCGGGGTCCTTCCGATCAAGCGCCGCAGCGGCGCGCCAAAGGAAGGTGCGGGCGGCCTCGAGCTCGATCGCCATGTCGGCGAGGCGGAATTGCAGCGCCTGGAACTCGTCCAGCCGCTTTCCGAACGCCTTGCGCTCCTTCATGTAGCTGCGCGCCTTGTCGAGCGCGGTCTGCGCACCGCCGAGCGAGCATGCCGTGATGTTGAGCCGGCCGCCATCGAGACCGGCCATCGCGATCTTGAAGCCAATACCCTCCTCGCCGAGGCGATTAGACACCGGAACGCGGGCGTTCTCGAACATCACCGCGCGGGTCGGCTGCGCGTTCCAGCCCATCTTGCGCTCGTTGGCTCCGAACGAGACGCCCGGGGTCTTGCCGTCGACAACGAGGGTCGAGATACCGCCGGGGCCGTCGCCGCCGGTCCTGACCATCGCGACCAGGAGATCGGTGCCGCCGGCACCCGAGATGAACTGCTTCTGGCCGTTGAGGACGTAGTGGTCGCCGTCGCGCACCGCGCGGGTGCGCAAGGCCGCCGCATCGGAGCCCGCGCCCGGCTCGGTCAGGCAGTAGCTCGCGATCAGCTCCATGGTGCAGAGCTTTGGCAGCCATGTGTGGCGCTGGGTGTCGCTGCCGAAGGCATCGATCATCCAGCTCGCCATGTTGTGGATGGAGATGAAGGCCGAGGTGGTCGGGCAGCCCGTCGCCAGCGCCTCGAAGATCAGCGCCGCGTCGAACCGCGTCATGGCGGAGCCGCCGACATCGTCGCGGATGTAGATGCCGCCCATGCCGAGCGTGGCGGCCTCGCGCATGACGTCGACAGGGAAATGCTTCTCCTCGTCCCAGCGCAACGCGTGCGGCGCGATCTTTTCCGCCGCAAACGCCAACGCCATGTCGCGAACCGCGATCTGATCCTCGTTCAGAGCGAACTGCATCTCAATGCCCCCGGCCGGCTTGGATCACCTCTCCCCTGCGGGGAGAGGTCGATTTGCGCAGCAAATCGGGTGAGGGGGCGCTGCTCAGACGAGAGACCGCAACCCCTCACCCGGCGCTTCGCGCCGACCTCTCCCGAAGGGAGAGGTGATTTCCCGATGCCGCTGGAGCTCACACCAATCGCACTACTTCATCAGCGGGATCGAGAACTCCGCACCTTCCTTGACGCCGGACGGCCAGCGCGAGGTCACCGTCTTGGTCTTGGTATAGAAGCGGATCGAGTCCGGGCCGTGCTGGTTGAGATCGCCGAAGCCCGACTTCTTCCAGCCGCCGAAGGTATAATAGGCGATCGGAACCGGGATCGGCACGTTGATGCCGACCATGCCGACGTTCACCTTGGCCGCGAAGTCGCGCGCGGCGTCGCCGTCGCGGGTGAAGATGGCAACGCCGTTGCCGTAGTCATGGTCCGACGGCAGCGCCAGCGCTTCCTTGTAGTCGTGCGCGCGCACCACCGAGAGCACCGGGCCGAAGATCTCTTCCTTGTAGATCCGCATGTCCTTGGTGACGTTGTCGAACAGCGAACCGCCGAGATAGAAGCCGTTTTCGTAGCCCTGCATCTTGAAGCCGCGGCCGTCGACGGCCAGCGTCGCGCCTTCCTTGATGCCGATGTCGATGTAGCCCTTGACCTTCTCGACCGCCTCGCGTGTGACCAGCGGGCCGTAATCGGCCGACGGATCGATCGAGGTGCCGATCTTGAGGCTCTCGACACGCGGGATCAGCTTTTCCATCAGCCGGTCCGCGGTGGACTTGCCGACCGGCACCGCGACGGACACGGCCATGCAGCGCTCGCCGGCCGAACCGTAACCGGCGCCGATCAGTGCGTCGACCGCCTGGTCCATGTCGGCGTCTGGCATGATGATGGCGTGGTTCTTGGCGCCGCCAAAACACTGGCAGCGCTTGCCGGTCTGCGCCGCGCGCTCATAGATATACTGCGCGATCGGCGTGGAGCCCACGAAACCGATGGCCTTGATGTCGGGATCGTCGAGGATGGCGTCGACCGCCTCCTTGTCGCCGTTGACGACGTTGAGGATGCCGGCCGGCAGGCCCGCCTCCATCATCAATTCGGCCAGCAGCATCGGCACGCCGGGATCGCGCTCCGAGGGTTTCAGGATGAAGGCGTTGCCGCAGGCGATCGCGGGGGCGAACTTCCACATCGGGATCATTGCCGGGAAGTTGAACGGCGTGATGCCGGCGACAACGCCGAGCGGCTGGCGCATCGAATAGATGTCGATGCCGGGGCCGGCGCCTTCGGTGTACTCGCCCTTCATCAGATGCGGGATGCCGCAGGCGAACTCGGCGACCTCGAGGCCGCGCTGGATGTCGCCCTTGGCATCGGGCACGGTCTTGCCGTGCTCGCGGGCGAGCAACTCGGCGAGCTTGTCGTAATCGCGCTGCACCAGCTCGACGAACTTCATCATGACGCGGGCCCGGCGCTGCGGGTTGGTCGCGGCCCACTCGGGCTGTGCTGCGCGCGCGTTCTCGACGGCGGCGCGAACCTCGGCCTTGGACGCCAGCGCCACCTTGGCCTGGACGTCACCGGTCATCGGCTCGAAGACGTCGGCGGTGCGGCCCGAGGTGCCCTTGACCTCCTTGCCACCGATGAAATGTCCGATTGAACGCATGGATGATCTCCTTCAGGCCGAGCGTGGTCACTTTGACAAATCCTATTGACCTGCATTTTATAGGATTCAAGTCTGAGATAATGCACCATAGATGTGCGAAAATGCTGGATCAAGGCGCTATCGACTGGGACGACTTCCGCTTCGTGCTGGCCATCGTGCGGGGCGGCTCGGTATCGGCTGCCGCAAAACAGCTCGGCGTCGACCACGCCACGGTGATCCGCCGCGTCGATCGGCTGGAAAAGCACCTGTCGGCCAAGCTGTTCGACCGGCGCAAGACCGGCTATCTCCTCACCGAGGCAGGCCAGCGCGTCGCCGACAGTGCGGAAGCGATGGAATCGACCATCGTTGCCAACCAGGAGCAGGTCGGCGGCTCGGTGGCACGGCTGACCGGCACCGTGCGGATCGGCGCGCCCGACGGGTTCGGCACCGCCTTCCTGGCGCCACGGCTCGCCCCCTTCGCCGACCGCTATCCCGATCTCGATTTGCAACTTGTGGCAACAGCGCGGCTATTCAGTCTCTCCAAGCGTGAGGCTGATATAGCCATCAGCCTGACCATGCCGAAGGAAGGCCGCATCGTCGGCCGCAAGCTGCTCGACTACCGCCTCGGGCTGTATGCCGCGCCAGCCTATCTCGACCGCTTTCCCAGGATCTCGTCACGGCAAGACCTGCCGCAGCACCGCTTCGTCGGCTACATCGAGGAGCTGCTGTTCACGCCGGAGCTCGACTATCTGCCGCAGGTGTCGCCGCGGATTTCCGCGCGCTTTCGCAGCGCAAATCTGATCGCTCAGCTCAATGCTACGCTCTCAGGCTTCGGCATTGCGGTGCTCCCGCATTTCATGGCCAGCGATCATCCGCAGCTTGTCGCAGTGTTGCCGGACGACATCTCGATCATGCGAACATTCTGGATGCTGATGCACGCCGACAGCAAGGACCTCGCGCGGATCAGGGCGGTGGCGGACTACATCAGCGAGATGGTCGAGCGCGAACGGGCGCTGTTTGCGGGACGGTGAACGCCACTGCCGAGCTAGGCCTAACTCTGCTTCACCTTCTTCGCCGCAGGCACCTTCGGCTCGCGCTTCACACCATCGAGCGCGCGATCCCGGCCCGCCTTCAGCACCTCATCCGACAATTCGTTCGATCCGGCGGTGCGCGCCAGCAGCATGGTGCCGACCATCGTCGCCAGAGTCGCGATCGCCTGCCTGCGCGCGGCCTTGCGCGGCATGTTCGGGATATAGTCGGTCATCATCTCGATCATCTGGTCGAGCTTGCCGGCAAAGGCCTTGCGTGTCTTCGGGCTCTCGCGGGCGATCTCGGCGCCCAGCGCGGGAATCGAGCAGCCATGGCCGGGATTGTCGCGATGCAGCGTGGAGAGATAGCTTTCCGCGATCAGCGCCAGGCGCTTTTCAGGAGCGGCCTCGCCGGTGAGCTTGCGCCAGTGCTCCATCGAGCGGTCCATGGCATAGCCAAAGGCCTCGATCACCAGCGCCTCGCGGGAATCGAAATGCGCATAGAAGCCGCCATGGGTCAGGCCCGCCTCCTTCATGAGATCGGCGACGCCGATGCCGTGGGCACCCTTCTCCCGCAGCCGCACGGAGGCCTTCTTCACGATGCGGTCGTGGGTTTCCTGCTTATGTTCCCGGGAGTAGCGCATGCGGATCTCATTGAATGTCGGAGATCATCTCATAGCACGGAAGTCGACCGAACGGTGCATTAATTCATGTTAAGTTGTTGCCTATCATCGAGAAGGTTGCAGTTGCATGCACTGCCAGGGCCCCCTTCCCGTCGCGGACGAAACCTTCGGTGTAGCTGGTCTGGCGTCCCAGCTTGATGACCTTGCCTTCGGCCGAGATCAGCCCGGAACGAACCGACAGCGGGCGAAGGAACGTCATTTTCAGGTCGAGCGTCACCGAACTCTGCCCCGCTTCCAACCGGGTCGAGATCGCGCATCCCATGGCGGTGTCGAGCAGAGCCGCTGCGGTCGCGCCGTGCAGGAGGCCGATGGTATTTTCGAGATCTTCGCGCGGCTCCAGTTCCATGACGATCCGGCCCGGCTCGACAACGGCCATGATGAACCCGATCAGTTTCGCAAAAGGCGGCGGCGGCAGCCGGCCGTCGCGAATGCCCAGCATGGCGTCCATGCCCGACAGGCCCATCGCCACTTTCGCGACTGGCGCCGGCACCTGCCAGTCCACCACGCGCTCACGCCGCTGCGCCGGCGAAAACAGGGCGATTTGATCGATGTCGGTCATGGCCACCTCATAGTATGATGTACATCATACTATGTCACGGACTTCGCGCTGGCAACTCGGTCTCATGGGCCCCGCTTGACAAGCCGGCCGTTTCGGCCCGGAAGTGATCCCGACCAGTGCGCCTCGCACGCGTCCACGAAACCTTCGAGATGCCACGATGGAAATGCTCAACAACCACTGCGGCGTGACGCGCGACACGCGCGGCGTCGTTCACGTCGCCATCTGCAACGCCGGCCCGCTCAACATTCTCGGCTCGCCCGTCACCGATGCTGTGCGCGAAGGCCTCCAGCAGCTCGCATCCGACCGCAGCATCCGCGTCGTGGTGCTGCGCGGCCAGAGCGAGAAGAGCATGATCGGCGGCGCAGACATCAAGGAGATGGCCAAGCTCGACCAGAAATCCGCCGAAGCCTTCATCAGCCGACTGCGCGATCTCTGCGAGGCGGTGCGTTCCTTCCCCGCCCCCGTGATCGCGCGCATGCCTGGCTGGTGCCTCGGCGGCGGCCTCGAAGTGGCGGCGGCCTGCGACTTCCGGATCGCGGCGCATGATGCGCATTTCGGCATGCCGGAGGTGCGCGTCGGCATCCCCTCAGTGATCCATGCGGCCCTCTTGCCGCGCCTGATCGGCTGGGCCCGCGCGCGCTGGCTGGTGATGACGGCGGAGAACATCGATGCTCCGACCGCGCTGGCCTGGGGACTGATCGACAAGGTCGCGCCGGAAGGCGAACTCGATGCCGTGATCGCGCATACCGTGAAGGCGCTGCTCGAATGCGGCCCCGAGGCGCTGCGATCGCAAAAGGCGCTGCTGCGGCAATGGGAGGAATTGCCGCTGACGGAGTCGGTGAACCTCAGTGTGAAAGTGTTCGGCGAGTCGTTCCTGACCGACGAGCCGACGCGGCTGATGCAGGCATTTGTGAACCGGAAGCGGTAGGCTCCGGTAACCGAGTCACGCCCCGCGAAGGCGGGGCAATGACGCCCAGGTGCCGGGTGGCCGCTACCGCTACACAACAATTTTGCCCCATCCTCCTCCAATCGAACGACCAAATCTCATCTGAGCCACGACATTTTCTCATCCCTGGCGCGGTTGCATTTTTTGCGTCGCATCATATGATGATCATAATCTTACCCGTCATCGCAGGGAGTTCCGTCATGGCCGAAGCCGCCGATTCCGTCGTCATCGTCTCCGCCGCCCGCACCCCGCTCGGCCGCTTCATGGGCGAATTATCGCCGCTCCCCGCCCACAAGCTTGGATCGCACGTGATCGGCGCGGCGCTCGAGCGCGCCAATCTCGCACCGGGGAAGGTCGACGAGGTTTTCATGGGCTGCGTGCTGCCGGCCGGACAAGGCCAGGCGCCGGCGCGCCAGGCGGCACGCAGCGCCGGTCTGCCCGATGCCACCGGCGCGACCACGGTGAACAAGGTCTGCGGCTCCGGCATGAAGGCGACCATGCTGGCGCACGATATCATCCGCGCAGGCTCGGCAGAGATCGTGGTCTCCGGCGGCATGGAGAGCATGAGCAACGCGCCCTATCTGCTCGCCAAGGCGCGCGGCGGCTATCGCGTCGGCCATGACCGCATCATCGACCACATGATGATGGACGGGCTCGAAGACGCCTACGAGACCGGCCGCTCCATGGGCGATTTCGGCGAGGCCACGGCTGAAGCCTATCAGTTCACCCGCAAGGACCAGGACGCCTATGCCATGGAGACGCTGAGCCGCGCGCGCAAGGCGGTCGAGAGCGGCGCGTTCAAGGCCGAGATCGCGCCGATCACGCTGACCGAGAAGGCCGGCCCGCGCGTCATCGCCAATGACGAGCATCCGCTGAAGGTCGATCCCGCCAAGATTCCCGGATTGAAGCCGGCATTCCGCGCCAACGGCACCATCACGCCGGCGGCCTCCTCCGCCAATGCCGACGGCGCCGCTGCGCTGGTGCTGACAAAGCGCTCGCTCGCCGATCGGGGCGGCCTGCCTGTTCTCGCGGAGATCAAGGGCCACGCCACTCACAGCCAGGAGCCGCAATGGTTCACCACGGCGCCGATTCCGGCGATCCGCAAGCTGCTCGACAAGGTCGGCTGGGCTGCCTCCGATGTCGACCTGTTCGAGATCAACGAGGCGTTCGCCGTGGTGGCGATGGCGGCGCAGCGCGATCTCGGCATTCCCAGCGAGAAGCTGAACATCAACGGCGGCGCCTGCGCGCTCGGCCATCCGATCGGCGCCACCGGCGCGCGGCTGATCGTGACGCTGCTGCATGCGCTCGAGGCGCAGAACCTCAGACGCGGGATTGCCGCGCTCTGCATCGGCGGCGGCGAAGCCACGGCCATCGCGGTGGAGCGGCCGGCGCACTAGCCGTTCGCAATGGCCGAAATTGAGGGAAGTCTGTCATTTCTGCCTTCCCTCGCCTGTGCCGGAGTGTAACGATGACGCGAGTCTCCCGGGGCTCGCAAACCAAGATTGAGGCCCAATGATCTCGAACTGGCTCGCGGCAGCGCTTTCCCGCCGCAACATTCACTACGGCTGGGTGATGGTCGGCGTGACCTTCCTCGCCGCGCTGATCAGCGCCGGCACGGTCGGCGCGCCCGGGGTGTTCATCGTGCCGCTTCAGAAGGAGTTCGGCTGGAGCACGGCGGAAATCTCCTCCGCGCTGTCGATCCGCTTCATCCTGTTCGGGCTCATGGCGCCGTTCGCGGCCGCCCTGCTCAACCGCTACGGCCTGCGCAACGTCACGCTCGTCGCCCAGCTGATCGTGGTCTCGGCGCTCGTGCTCTCGCTCGGCATGACCGAGGTCTGGCAGCTCATCGCCCTCTGGGGCGTGGTGATCGGGATCGGCACCGGCATGACCGCGCTGGTGCTCGGCGCAACCATTGCCACGCGCTGGTTCGCAGCACGACGTGGCCTCGTCGTCGGCATATTGACCGCGAGCGTCGCCACCGGCCAGCTCGTGTTCCTGCCGCTGCTCGCAAGCCTCACCGAGCGCTACGGCTGGCGCCTGGCGCTTGGCTTCGTCTGCGTCATGCTCGGCGTCTCCGCAGTGGCGGTGCTGCTCGCGATGCGCGACCGCCCCAGCGATGTCGGCCTGCGGCCGTTCGGCGACGAGGGCACCGAGCCCCTGCCCGCCCCGCCGGTGAGCCACGGCTCGATCACGGGCGTTGCGCTCGGCACGCTGCGCGATGCCTCGAAATCGACGGCGTTCTGGATCTTGTTCGCGACCTTCTTCGTCTGCGGCGCTTCGACCAACGGCCTCGTCCAGGTGCATCTGATCCCGATGTGCCTCGATTTCGGCATCCCGCAGGTTCAGGCGGCGAGCCTGCTGGCTGCGATGGGCATCTTCGACTTCTTCGGCACCATCATGTCGGGCTGGCTGTCGGACCGCTACGACAATCGCTGGCTCCTGTTCTGGTATTACGGCCTGCGTGGGCTCTCGCTGATCTTCCTGCCCTTCAGCGATTTCTCGTTCTACGGCCTCTCCATCTTCGCGATGTTTTATGGTCTCGACTGGATCGCCACGGTGCCGCCGACGGTTCGCCTCACCGCGCAAAGATTCGGACCTGAGCGCGCCAATCTGGTGTTCGGCTGGATCTTCGCCGGCCATCAACTCGGCGCGGGCGCAGCGGCTTTCGGTGCCGGCTTCTCGCGGACGGTCTATCAGAGCTACCTGCCTGCGTTCTTCATTGCCGGCGCGCTGTGCGTGTTCGCCGCGCTGATCGTGCTGGCGCTGTCGCGGCAGCCCAAACCGCAGCCTGCGATGGCGTAGTATCTCATCGTGCTGGTGACGCCGAACACGGCGGCGTCACCAATCCGCTCAAGCCGGTGAACCCATCGAGCACACAGCGCGTCGCAGAGGCGGAGAGCGATAGCTGTGCATGGACGATTGCTACCGCACGGGGATCGGCGTCATTTCGAATCCTTGTTCAATTCGATCGCGACCTCCGACATCCAGGAGCCCGGCGCCTCCATCAGGAAGGATTGACGATTGCTCTTGGTCTGGATCGTCACCAGCGCGGCCACCGTATTTCCCTCAATTCGCGCCTCGATCAGGCCATCCTTGTTCGTGCCGTAGACCTTGCCGCCTTGTCGGTATTCGCTCTCGAACCAGTTGCCGGAGAGCTCCGTCCCGCTCTGCTCGATGTTCGCGGACAGGACCATCTTGTACGCATCGCTTGCGCAGCGCAGATTAAGGGTCAACGAACGTCCCGGCCTTGTGACGTCGTACGCCACTTTGCAGCGGACCTTCTCGCGCGGTCCATCGGACGGCTTCATCGTGCCGACGCCCGACCAAGCGCCGGCCAAGCCGTCGAACACCGGCTCTGCGCGCAACGGGCTGATGCCGACGAGCACGAGGCAGGCCGCGCCAATGCCCATGCGCGCAGCCGAAAACTTCAATAGCATTCTTCCGATCCTGATCCGCAAAGTCTGGGCGCGTCCTACGCTCGAACAGCCACGGGATGTTGGCGAAGATGTTTAGAAATGTTGCAAAGATTGCCTGAACGTTGCCGGGATCGGATAAGGCCGTAGGCCCGGCGTCCGTACGTCTCGCAAAACAACTGAAACAAGATCGAGGGCGGCGATACACGCCGAAGAAGAAACACCCGGGTCCGGCCTCGATGACCGGCGCGCCTCATTGCGTCGTCGCTGCAGCACCGATCCTGCCCGGCCCGGGGCGTTGGTCACGCACCCGTGTGGGTCCACAGGTTCGGGCCACATTCCCGTTAGACTCCGCAGCCCAAACGTGGACAATAGCCTCCGCACGTTACGTGCGCAGTGCACACCAAGATGCGCCAGAGGAAACAAAATGCCGGCTGCCTTCCTATCCTCCGATCCCATCATACCGACCGCTCCTTTGACCTCCGAGATGCGCGATGCGTTGAGCGCGATCGTGGGCGAGAAGGGCCTGATCGAGGACGAGCACGGCAAGCAGCCGTTCGTGACGGATTGGCGGGGATTGCTGGTCGGCGGTGCCGGCGCCGTCGTTCGTCCCGGCAGCACCGAGGAGGTCTCGAACGTGGTCCGGCTCTGCCATCGGCACGGCGTCGCGATCGTGCCGCAGGGTGGCAACACCGGCCTGATGGGCGGGGCGACGCCCTGGCCTGCGCATACCGGCATCGTGCTGTCGATGGGCCGCATGAACCGCGTGCTGGACATCGATCCCGTCGGTTACGCGATGACGGTCGAGGCCGGCTGCGTGCTGCAGACCCTTCAGGAGACAGCCAGCGAACACGACAGGTTCCTGCCTCTCAGTCTTGGCGCCCAGGGGTCGTGCATGATCGGCGGCAATCTCTCGACCAACGCCGGCGGCGTGCAGGTGCTGCGCTATGGCAATGCCCGCAACCTCGTGCTGGGGCTCGAAGTCGTGTTGCCCACCGGCGAGGTCTGGGATGGATTGCGCGCGCTCAAGAAGGACAACACCGGCTACGACCTCAAGCACCTCTTCATGGGCGCCGAAGGCACGCTGGGCATCATCACCAAGGCGGTGCTCAAGCTATGGCCGGCGCCGAAGGACGTCTGCACCGCATGGCTGGCGATCCGGGATCCACGCGCGGCCCTGGAGATCCTGTCCGAAGCCCATAGCGCCTCCGAAGACAATGTCGGCTCATGCGAGCTGATGAGCCGCAGCGCAATCGACATGGTGCTGCGCCATATTCCCGGCACCCAGGATCCGCTCAAGGCGGAGACGCCATGGTATCTTCTGCTCGAGTGGTCGTCCGCGCGGGCACGCCGGGATGGGACCGAGGGCATGTCCGAGAAGCTGGAGCAGTTTCTCGCCGATCAGCTCGAGGCCGGCCGCGTGCTCGATGCCGCGATCGCTCACACCGTCGGCCAGTCACGCAACATGTGGCGGATCCGGGAGGGTGTGGCCGAGGCCTCCCGGGCCGAAGGACCGGGGCTGAGCTACGACGTCTCGGTGGCGATCTCCCGTATCCCGGAGTTCATCGACAAGGGGACCAAGGCGGTGCTCGACATTCTCCCGAGTATCAGGCCCTACCCGCTCGGACACATCGGCGACGGCAATCTGCATTTCTCGTTCATGGGGCCGGTCGGCATGGATCAGCAGACACTGATCCAATACAAGGGCGCCATCACGCGGGCCGTGAACGATCTCATCACCTCCATGGGCGGCTCGATCTCGGCGGAGCACGGCATCGGCATCGACAAGCTCGATGAGCTCAGCCACTACCGGTCGAAGACCGAGCTCGACATCATGCGCACCATCAAGCGCGCGCTCGATCCGCAGAACATCATGAATCCCGGCAAGGTGCTGCGGCTGTGACCGAAGCTGGGCCCAGCGCCAACGATTGGTCCAGCGTGGCAGGGTCGCAAAGATGTTGCGACCCGTCCGTGGTCTTGTCGAGCGTGGTGTTCGCTGCGCTCAAGCCACCGAACCGCCGCGGGGATTGACGATCGTATACCCTCGCAATGAACGTGCGTGGATTCGCGTCGCGCGCCCGCCCGAGTTGGCGTCATAGGCCATCCAGACGTCGCCCCCGAGGTGCTGCTCCAGGACGAAAACGTGTCCTCGTCGCGCAGCAACCATTCCTGGTGCGGGTGATGTCCGCGGAAAGCGCAGCCAGTTGGACGCAAGATTCAATTCCGGCACAATACGGCCAAACACGCGCAGGGCCGCGCCGCAGCCGCAGAAGGACGAAGGACAACCGGCCGGGCGACCACCGACAACGCGAGCGCCGGAGACGTTCACCGGCGTGGCGGTGCCCCCTGCATCAGTCACTGTCAGTTGCGTCGAGCGGTAGGCTTGCAGCGAGGACCTTTGCAGCGAGGACTCGGAAACCGGTGAATATCTGGAAGCCAGTGAGGATCTCGAAGTCCGCTCGCGCCGCGTCTGCGAATACGAGAAGTCGCAGGGCATGGTGACATTGCATTCAGGGGCTTGCTGAATGCGATAAGGCCGTGCTTCCGAAGCGACAGAACCCAGGACAACGAAGACGCACGCAGAAAATACTCGCTTGAACATTGCAAGGACTCCAAATGAGAGACCCTGCCCCGGATGATGAGAAACAAATACAGTTTGGCTGAAATGGGACTAAAGGCCGGCTGAAAACTGATTGCATTACGCGACACGGCCGGCAATCGTCATAGCCTACACGTAGCGACCGAGATGATTAACTCGCAGCGCACGAATGCCCGCTCAGCGGGTCAAGCTTGCGGCATGCAATCAAGTCAGATTCGCATTTGGAGCGTTGCGAAGGCAGAACCCGCTGCCGCTCACTGCATCATCGCGGCTGCGATCTTCTCCGCCGACATCAGCACCGGAAAATTGGTGTTGGCGCATGGCACCACCGGGAAGATCGAGGCGTCGACGACACGCAGGCCCTGCACGCCCTTGACGCGGCCCTGATTGTCGACCACCGCCATCGGATCGTCGGCCCGGCCCATGCGGCATGAGCATGAGGCGTGCCAGACGCCGATCGTCGCCTTGCGCACGAAGGCTTCCAGCGCCTCGTCGTCGTTCATGACCTGATCGAAAGTGAAACCCTCGACCACAAAATTGTCGATCATGTAGTGACGCAGTGCCGCCGGCCCGTCCATCAGGGCCGCAGCGATCGTGGTGAGAATCCTGTTCCTGGTGTTGACCACGCCGATCTTGCGGACGCGATCGGTATAGGCGGCCGGGAACGGCTTGTCCGTCACCTTCCTGACGACTTCGCTCATCTGCACCGCCGCCATCCTGCGGAAGCCGCTCATCAGGCGATCGAGGTCGCGCCGGTCGGACAACAGGTTGAACTCGACGATCGGCTCTGCCGAGGGATCGCGCGAGGCCAGCTTGACCTGTCCGGTCTCGGAATAGGTCTTGTTGACGAAGGTCAGGAGCGAACCGATCTGTGCCCCGACGGCGTGCCAGGCCGATTTGCTGATGACGACGACGAACATGTCGCCCTTCGGCACGCCCGGCAGGCCCGACGAATAACGCAGGCCGAGCTGCATGTGGCGCCTGGTGTGCTCGTTCATCCGCGCGCCGCGGCGGACAAAGGACGACAGCGAGATCGAGGGATGATCCATCAGGCGCTGGCCGACGCCCGGCAAGCCCATCAGCACGGGAATGCCCATGTCCTTGAGGTGACCGACCGGGCCGATGCCGGCGCGAAGCAGGTGCGCCGGCGAATGGATGGCGCCGCTGGAGAGAATGATCTCGCGTCCGCGGAATTCCTGCTCGCGTCCGTCAACCGTCGCCTTCACGCCGACGCAGCGCGTGCCTTCGAACAGCAACTCTCGCACTTGCGTGTTGGTGGAGATCGTGAGGTTGGTGCGTTTGCGGGTGTCGCGATCCAGATACCCCATGGCAGCCGAGACGCGCTGCTCGGCCTGGTTGGAATGCGTCACCGGGAAATAGCCGTCGACGAACTCGCCGTTCTGGTCCGGCAGAAACCGGTGACCGGCCTGCTGGAAGGCTTGCGCGAACGCCTCCGAATGCTGCGTCCAGTGCTCCCGCGGAATGCGGCGGACCGGGATCCTGCCGTCCTTGCCATGGTACGGTCCATCGAAATCGAGGTCGTGCTCGACCTTCCTGAAGAAGGGCAGCACGTCGTTCCAGCGCCACCCGTCGGCGCCCCGCGCCTCCCATTCGTCGTAATCGGTCGGCGCGCCGCGATTGGCCATTTGGCCGTTGATCGACGAGCCGCCGCCCAGCACGCGCGCCTGTTCGTATTTGCGCAAAGGCGGACGCGATTCGGTTGGATTGTTGTGGCTGACGACCTGAGTCGTCACCTTGAGCTCGGTCCAGTGGAAGCGCGGATCGAAATAGGCCGTACCGGGATAGCTGTCCCTGATCTCGGCCGGCTCGTTGCCGGGCGGTGTGTCCTGTCCGGCCTCGCACAGCAGGACCTTGTTGGCGCTTCTTGCGGACAGCCGGTGGGCCAGCACGGACCCCGCCGAGCCGCCGCCCACGATGATGAAGTCGTACACGATTGGCGCTTCCTCTTTTTTGTCCAGGGAACGTAGCGCGTTCCTGTTTTGAGGTCACGCCACGGCTGCCCGACAAGCTCCGCGCAGTCGCACTGACGGGCGAACCTCAGGGCCTGATCGTCATGTTCTCCGGCGGACCGGCCTTTCGCAGCGGCTCGGCGAGGCGTGAGAACTCGCACAGCAGCGACCGCGTCTTCCTGGGATCGATGATCTCCTCGACCCAGAATTTTTCGGCCGAGCGGAATGGCGAACGCAGCCTGTTGAGCCGCTCCTCGATCTCCTTCAGCTTCGCCGCTTTGTCTTCCGCCGTGTCGATGTCGGCGCGGTAGGCGGCCTCGATGCCGCCTTCGAGCGGCAGCGAGCCCCAATAGGCCGACGGCCAGGCGTAGCGGATCGAGAAGCGATCGGCGGGCTGATGCACCACGCCGGCGACACCGAAGGCGTTGCGCAGGATCACGGTACACCAGGGCACGGTGGTCTGGTTCACCGCCGCCATGACGCGGACGCCGTGCCGGATGGTGGCGGCCTTCTCGGCATCGAGGCCGATCATGAAGCCGGGGCAGTCCATGAGATAGACGATCGGCAGATGGAAGGTTTCCGCGAAATCGACCCAGCGC
Organism: Bradyrhizobium sp. PUT101; assembly: GCF_052043945.1. Lineage (NCBI taxonomy): Bacteria > Pseudomonadati > Pseudomonadota > Alphaproteobacteria > Hyphomicrobiales > Nitrobacteraceae > Bradyrhizobium > Bradyrhizobium sp. PUT101. Next base: position 7,396,213 of record NZ_CP197207.1, on the reverse strand, counting down.
ACCACCTTCTGGCAGGCATCGGCCGTCCAGGAGCCGCCATAGTGAAAGCTGTCGCTGGCCAGCAGCAGCACCGCCCTGCCCTCGAGCCGCGCGAGGCCGACAATGACTGGCTTGCCGAAATTCTTGGCGACCTCGAAGAACGAGCCCTTGTCGACGACGGACTCGATGATCGGCCGCATCTTGTAGACCTGCTTGCGGTTGCGCGGCACCGCATTCATCAGCGCTTCGTCGCTGCGCTCCGGATTGTCGGTGCACGGCAAGGTCGGCGGCAGCTCGTAGACCGACGACGGCAGATAAGAGAGGAAACGTCGCGCGCAGGCGAACGCCTCCTCCTCGGTATCGACGGCGTGATCGACTGCGCCGGCGCGGGTCTGGATGTCGGCGCCGCCGAGTTCCTCCTTCGTGAGATCCTGACCCAGCGCCTTCACCACCGGCGGGCCAGCGACGAACATCGCGGACTTCCGGGTCATGATGGAATAGTGGCTGGCGGCAAGACGCGCCGCACCCAGGCCCGCTACCGAGCCGAGGCCGAGCGCGACCACGGGCACCCGCGACAGATTTTCCGTCGTGAAGCGATACCAGCGCGTGCCGCCGATGCCGCCCGGCAGGTTCGCTGCGCCCTTGGTCTCGATGGTCTTGACCGAACCGCCGCCGCCGGAGCCCTCGATGATGCGGACGATGGGCAGGCGAAAATCGTGCGCCATCTCCTCCGCCATCAGCGGCTTTGCGGAGATCGACGCATCGGCCGAGCCGCCGCGCACCGTGAAATCGTCGCCTACCACGACCACGGTGCGGCCGTCGACGCGCGCGCGGCCGAACACGCAGTTCGCCGGGGTCAATTTCTGCAGCTCGCCGCTGGAATCGTATTCACCGATGCCGGAGACGGCACCGATCTCGTGAAAGCTGCCTCTGTCGATCAGCTTGTCGATACGTTCCCGAACAGTCAGCCGGCCCTGGTCATGCTGTCGCTTGACCTTGTCAACGCCGCCCATCTCCCGCGCGAAGGCTTCGCGCCGGGCGAGCTCGTCGAGTTCCGGCTTCCAGTTCATTCACTCCCTCCGAATTGATCGGCTTGTTATTGTTGTGCACGGCCATGGCGACCGGTTTGCGCGAGATGCGGTTGTTGAAGGCGTCGCCTTCTGCGCCTTCCATCAGGCTGCCGAGCGAGCGGCCAAGCTCGAGCATCGACGGGGCGACTTCGTCATGCAGACGCTGCTCGTCATACATCGCAGACAGAAGGCCGATCGTGACGACCACGAAGGTCTGGTATTGCGGCGACCAGACCGGCACCGCGAGGCCGTTGATATGCGGGCTCCAGAGGCCGCAGGCGACGACATAGCCGCGCTCGCGCAACGACTCCCGGTTGGCCTCGATGCGGGGCCTGAGAATTTTCGCGGCCTCGGGGGCTTCCCGCTCCATGTCGGCGACAAAGGCGTCGCCGACTTCCGGCGCCAGGGCCGCGGTGTAGGCTGCGCCCGCGGCGGTCGACGCCATCGAGATGCGGCTGCCGGTGCCCTCGTGCAGGCCGAGTGCGCTCGTCGAGCGCGCGAACAGCAGATAAACGAGATGGAAGCGATCGGGGACGACGAAGCCGACGGTGCCCGGCAGTTGCTCGGCCACTTCCTGCAGCCGCTGGCGGATCATGCTGCGCAGCTGCGCGCCCTTCATCATCGAGGCGCTCATCGCCACCGCGCTCGGGCCGATGCGATATTTCTGATCGCGCGGCAGATAGACGAGCTGGCCCATGCGGGTCAGCGTGTGCGTGAGCCGCGACACCGTCGAGCGCGGCAGACCGCAGCGGTTTGAAATCTCGAGATTGCCGAGCCTGCTATCGTGGCCCTCGAAGCATCGCAACACGTCGAATGCGCGCGAGACCACCTGGATGACATCTCCCTCACCGGCATCGCCAGCGAGCGCGCCTTGCCTACTCAACCGCTCCGAACGTCGTCCCATGTTCCCTACCGCCTGTTCCGCTATGCGGAATTAAATTCCACTTGCAGACGACGCTACCTCAGGCATTTTGCGACGACAACAAAAAGGCGATGGCATGCCAGAAATTAAGATCGTCACGGAGATCGCGGGACGCGTCTGCGCAACTCCCGTGCAAGTTGGAGGAACCGTCGCAGATGGCGATGACGTTGTAGTTGTCGAAGCGATGAAGATGGAGATCCCGGTGCCCTCGCCCGCGAGCGGCACCATCACATCGCTTCTGGTGAAGCTCGACGACGTCGTTGCCGAGGGACAGGCGATCGCAATCGTCAGGAGTTGAACTGAATTATCCGTCGTTTCCGCGACAATCTGTCAGCCTCTTTCCTGCATTCGCGGTACGGCGTTGCCATCGCGGATGCCCGGTGACATGATCCGATTCAAGCAAGAATATCTTCGCGACTAACGCGAGGATGATGGAGGGAAACATGCTTCGTGCGCTGCTCGTGCTGGCGCCTGCCTTGGTGGCGGGCATTTCTTTTGCGTCTACACGCTACTCGTTCGCCGAAGACATCAAGCTGCCGGCGACATTGACCTTCACGGCCTATGACACCGGAACCGCCGGCTTCAACATCGCGGTCGGCGTCGGCAAGATGATGAAGGACAAGTACGGCACCGACGTGCGCGTGCTCCCCGCAGGCAATGACGTCGCACGCCTCGCGCCGCTGCGCGCCAAGCGCGCAGCCTCGGCGGCGATGGGATCGGGCACCTACTTCGCGCAGGAAGGTGTGTTCGAGTTCGGCTCGAAGGAATGGGGGCCACAGGCGCTCCAGATCCTGCTCTCGAGCGTCGACTGCAATTGCGGCTCGCTCGGCGTCGCCGCCGACACCGGCGTGAAGGAGCTGAAAGATCTGAAGGGCAAGCGTGTCGGCTTCGTGGTCGGCTCGCCCGCGCTGAATCAGAATTCGCTCGCCGTGCTCGCTTTCGCCGGGCTGACAGAGAAGGACGTCAAGGCCGTCGAGTTCGCCAGCTACGGCGCAATGTGGAAAGGGCTGATCAACAACGATGTCGATGCCGCCTTCGGCACCACCATCACCGGTCCCGCCAAGGAGGCCGAGACCTCGCCGCGCGGATTGATCTGGCCGCCGCTGCCCGCCAAGGACAAGGAAGGCTGGGCGCGGATGCAGAAGGTCGGCTCGTTCTTCTTCCCGCAACTTGCGACCTGCGGCGCCGGCATCTCGCCGGAGAAACCGGTCGAGCTCGGCAACTATCCCTATCCGATCTTCGTCGCCTACGCTTCGCAACCGGCCGATCAGGTCTATGCGATGACCAAGGCGATGATCGTGAACTACGACGCTTATAAGGACTCCGCGCCCGGCGCAGGCGGACTCGCGGCCAACCGCCAGACCAAGAACTGGGTGGTGCCGGTGCATCCCGGCGCGGTGAAGGCGCTGAAGGAAGCCGGGCAATGGAGCGATGCGCAGGAAGCGCACAACAACAAGCTGATCAAGCGCCAGGAGGTGCTGGCGGCCGCGTGGGCCGATTACGGCAAGTCCAATCCAGCGTCGGACGACAAGGCTTTCCTGGACGGCTGGATGAAGGCGCGCGCCGCCGCGCTTGCCAAGGCCGGCATGCCCAACGGGTTCGAGGAATAGCGTGCTGAGACCGAGCCTGATGCGCGCTCCCTCTCCCGCTTGCGGGAGAGGGTTGGGGAGAGGGTGTCTCCACGGTGGGATTCCCCCAGAGGAAAGAGCCCTCACCCGGCGCTGCGCGCCGACCTCTCCCGCAAGCGGGAGAGATTGAGCCCGCGGCGCAATCGATTCAAACAACTGTCATTCGCATAATCTGCGTTCAACTGCCCACGCGCGGGATCGATGATGTCTTCTTCCACCACCACCGCCCCGCAAGACGAGACCAAGCGGGTCGTGTTCGACGATCCGCATGGCGCTGCCGGCAACATGCAGGAGGCGGAGGTCACGCGCGTGCGCGCACTTCGCGGCGCCTGGCGCTGGGCGCTGGTCGCCGCGACCGCGGCGACCATCCTGCTCTGTATCAATCAGCAATTCTCGCTGCGCTTCTTCATCGGCTTCACCCAGCTCAACACGGAGTATTTCTACCTCCTGATCGCGTTGATGCTGCCGTTCACCTTCCTGATCTTTCCGGGCACGTCGCGTGCGCCGCTCGATCGCATTCCCTGGTACGACCTCGTCCTGTTCGTCGCGACCTTCGCGGCAGCGCTCATGCTGATGTTGAACGTGCGCAAGGCGGCGGAGGCCGGCTGGGAATTCGGCGGCGCGCCGACCAGCGTGATCGCCGCCGGCCTCGTGATGTGGACGATGCTGATGGAGGCGCTGCGCCGCACCGGCGGCTGGAGCCTGCTCTTGAGCGTCTTGCCCTTCACGGTCTATCCGCTGTTCGCCGAGGCCGGCTGGCTCGGGCCGTTCCGCGGCACGCAATCGACGCTGGAGCAGGCGACTGCCTATCACGTGCTGTCAGGCGAAAGCCTGCTCGGCATCCCCATTCAGGCCTTTGCGGACACCGTGATCGGCTTCCTCGTGTTCGGCACCGCGCTGATGATGACGGGGGCCGGCAAGTTCTTCATCAACCTCGCCTTCGCGCTGTGCGGCACGTTCCGCGGCGGTGCAGCAAAAGTCTGCATCTTTGCCAGCGGCCTGCTCGGCATGATGTCGGGCTCGATCATCTCCAACGTGCTGACCGCCGGCACCATGACAATCCCCGTCATGAAGAAGAGCGGTTTTCGCGCCTCCTATGCTGCCGCGATCGAGGCCTGCGCCTCCACCGGCGCGGTGCTGGCGCCGCCGGTGATGGGCGCCACCGCCTTCGTGATCGCGCAGTTCCTCAATGTCAGTTACGCCGACGTCGCAATCGCCGCCATCATCCCCGCCGTGCTCTACTATATCGGCCTGTTCATGCAGGTCGACGCCTATGCGGCCCGCCACAAGCTGAAGGGCATCCCGCGCGCCGAGCTGCCGCGGATCATGGATACGATCAAGGACGGCTGGTACTACGTCTTCGTCATCGCGCTCCTGATCGTGATGCTGCTCTACTTCAAGCGTGAGAGCCACGCGCCGTTCTATGCGACCGCGCTGCTCCTGGTTCTCAACCAGTTCTTCTCCAAGGACACGCGCTGGACGCTCGGCACGATCGGCAAATTCCTTGAGGTGAACGGACGCACCTTCGTGGAGCTCGTCGGCATCCTCGCCGGCTGCGGCCTGCTGATCGGCGCCTTCTCGATGACCGGCGTCGTCTCGAGCCTCGCCAACGACCTCTTGCATATAGCCGGTGACAATCCCTTCCTGCTGCTGGCGATGTGCGCCCTCACCAGCCTCATTCTCGGCCTCGGGCTGACGACGACCGCCTGCTACATCTTCCTCGCCATCCTGGTCGCGCCCGCGCTGGAGAAGCTCGGGCTCAACCGCATGGCGGTGCACATGTTCATCTTCTACTGGGGCATGTTGTCGTCGATCACCCCGCCGGTCGCGATCGCCTCGTTCGCGGCCGCAGGCATCGCAGGTTCGCCGGCGATGAAGACGGGCTGGGAATCGATGTGGGTCGGCAGCATCATCTATTTCCTGCCGTTCTTCTTCGTGCTCAATCCGGCGCTGGTGCTGCAAGGGCCGAGCCCCTATCTCGCCGGCCTCGGCCTGATGGGGCTCGCCGCCTTCGGCACGCTGTTCATCTGCGGCGGCATCCAGGGCTACCAGCCCTTCGTCGGCGATCTCCGCGGGGCCGGCGCGCTGGAATGGCCCATTCGCGTGCTGCTCGTGATCGGCGGCTTCGTGGTGGCGACCCCCGGCGGCGGAATCATGCCGCTTTCGCAGATGCAGGTCACGATGCTGGGGCTGGCGATTCTGCTGCCGACGCTTCTGCTTGCCCTGCTGCTGCGGCGGCAGACCATCGTTCCGGACGGGTTGCGCATGCCCTGATTGCGTTGCACAAGAGAGGCGATGACGCCACATTCGCCTCTCGAAACCGCCTGGACCCGCTCGAAACCGCCTTTGCTGCGGTTTCTGAACAATTGCCTGAGCGAGTTCGCCGCCGAGACCTCAGGCAAGGTCGCCGACTACATTCCCGAGCTCGGTAAGGCCGATCCTGCCCATTTTGGCATCAGCCTGGCGACCCTGGACGGCCATGTCTATGAAGTCGGCGACAGCCGGGTGCCCTTCACCATCCAGTCGATGTCGAAGCCCTTCGTGTTTGCACTGGCGCTGGACCTGCTCGGTGCCGGCCGGGTCGAGAGCGCGATCGGCGTCGAGCCCTCGGGCGACCCCTTCAACTCGATCCGGCTCAATTCCGAGAACCATCCGTTCAACCCAATGGTCAATGCCGGCGCGATCGCCTGCACCGGGCTGATCTACGACAGCAAGGGCACGGACGCCTTCGAGCAGATTCGTGCCGCGCTCAGCCGCTTTGCCGGACGCGACCTCGCGCTCGACGAGGCCGTCTATGCCTCCGAAAGCCAGACCGGCGACCGCAACCGCGCCATCGGCTATCTGCTGAAGACCAATGCGGTGATCTCGGACAATGTCGCCGGCGTCCTCGACGTCTATTTCCGCCAATGCGCCGTTCTGGTCACCGCGCGCGACATCGCGGTGATGGCGGCGACGCTCGCCAATCGCGGCATCAATCCCGTGACGGGCGAGCAGGTGCTGAGCGCTTACGCGATCTCGCGCACGCTCTCGGTGATGACGTCGTCGGGCATGTACGACTATGCCGGCGAGTGGATCTACCGGATCGGCATTCCCGCCAAGAGCGGCGTCGGCGGCGGCATTTTGGCCGCCCTCCCCGCCCGTCTCGGTCTCGGCAGCTATTCGCCGCGCCTCGACAAGCATGGCAACAGCGTGCGCGGCATCAAGGTCTGCGAGGCGCTGTCCTCGCATTACGATCTGCACATGCTCAACCGCAGCGACGACGCGCGCAACGCCGTCATCGCGGACTACGATATCGGCAAGAGCCCGTCGCGCCGCGTGCGCCGCCCGCAGGAGCGTGAGATCCTGGCGGCGCACGAGCAGGAGGTGCGGATCATCGAGCTGGTCGGCACGCTGTCGCTGTCGGCCGTCGACTACGTCTCGCGCCGGCTCGCAGGCCGGCCGCGACCGCAATTCGTGATCTTCGATCTCCACCGCGTGACCTCGACCACGCGCGCCGGCGCGCGGCTGGTCGCCGAAGCGTTCGAGGAGCTTGCCGCGCTGAACGTGACCGTCGTGCTGTCAGGCGTCAGGCGTGCCTCGAAGGAATGGAACACGTTGCGCGAATGGACCGCCGAGCTGAAGAACGTCCGCGATTTCTACCTGCTCGACACCGCGATCGAATGGGCCGAAGACCAGATCGTGTATCGCTACGGCGGCTCGATCGATTTTCACGAGACCACCGAGCTCGCCGAGCAACCATTGCTGGCAGGGTTGAGCGAGGAAGAGCTGACCGATCTGGCCTCGCTCTGCGCCGTCAGGACCTATCAGTCCGGCGCGAAGATTCTCACGACCGGCGATCCTGCCGATGCCCTGTACTTCCTGCGCAGCGGCGCGGTGCACGTCACCTTGCCCGACGGCATCAGGCTGGCGACGCTCACCGCCGGCATGGCGTTCGGCGAGATGGCGCTGCTGGAGCAGATCCGCTCCGCCGACGTCTTCGCCGACATGGCGGCAACCGCATTCGAGGTGCCGCTGAAGGATTTCGAGCGCTTCCGCAAGCAGCACCCACGCGCCAGCGAATGCATCATGCGCAACCTCGCCCAGCTTCTGGCCGACCGCCTGATCGTCGCCAACGCCAAGGTCGATATTTTGACGGCGACGTGAGAAGCCTAGCGGCTCGCCGCTTCGCTCAGCCGCCGCTTGACTTTTGCAGCGCTGGCCTCGAGCAATTCGGATGGTTTCTGGCCGGTCGCGGCACACAGGCAGGCCCAGTAGTAGATGACATCGCCAAGCTCATCGACGAGGCCCGCCTTGTCGAGCCAATCATCGCGCAGGAGCTTCTTGATGTGGTCGGCGACCTCGCCGGATTCACCGGCAAGGCCAAGACCGAGGTAGGACAACCGCTCGTTGGACGGATGCTCGTCGACTTTGGCAACACCAGCGGCCCAAGCCGCATATTCATCGATCGTCATCGGCTTCCCTCGCCGCTTCTGTCTGATCAGCCCACCACTTCAGTGACCGGCTGAAGGTCGATCTCGAACGTCTCGAGGAATTTCGAAGTCATGATGTAGAAGCCGACCGAGAGCTGCAATTCGACCAATGCGGCCGGCGTCAGCTTCGATGCGATCGCCTTGAAGGTCGCATCCGTCGGCTTCTTCAGCTTCACGATCTCGTCGGTGAAGGCGAGCGCGGCGCGCTGCACCTCATTGAAGCAAGACGCGGCCTGCCAGTTCTCGAGCGCCTCGTTCTGCTCGTCGGTGACGCCGACGTTCTTGCCGATGCGCTTGTGCGCGACGATCTCGTACGGCGCCTCGCACAAGATGCCGGTGCGCGTGATCGCAAGCTCGCGCACGATGGGATCGAGCTCGCCCTTGTGCCTGATAGCGCCCCCTAGGCGGCAGTACTGCTCGAAATAGCTCGGCGAGTGCGCCATCATGCGGAAGATGTTGGCATGACGATTCTTGTCGAGGATTTCGCGCGTGCGGTCGGACGCCTTGGACGGATCGCAGTAGGTGATGCGGGCCATGATTTTCCTGAAGTTTTCCCTGAGCTTTTGATGCTTGTTGTCGTCTTGGGGATAAGTTCCCAAAGACTCTATTCGCGGGCGGACGCAGGAGCAACATCATCGAGTCAAATTGCCGCCGCATTGCTGATCGACCCTGAGATAATCGATATTCGCCGCGTGGGGACAAGTCGCGGTGAATACTCGAGAAGTGGGGTGTTCCGAGTAAAACAATTGGCCGTCGGGTGCGCTAGCCGCGCGCAACGATGAGTCACGCCCAAGTCTAGGGAGAAAACGGCATGAAGGAAGCCACCAAGGGGGCGGCCTCGGGAGCGCTTGCGCATATGCTGGCGGTGACGGCGATGCTCGTCATCGCCAGCATCTTGTTCTACGGGCGCTAGAGCAGAGTTTCGTCATTCCGGGGTGGCCCTCGCACAGGCCAGGCCCAGAATACCCGTTCCAGGCTCGGTCCTATGACCGCCCCCGAATGACGAATCCCTCTACGTCCCCTTCGTGAAGAACGGCACCAGCTTGCCGGCAAAGGACTTGAAACTCGCGGCGACCTCGTCGCCGATGGCGAGATCGCTCGCGCCATGCGCCATCATGCGAAATCCCTCGGCGCAATCGACCAGCACAATGTTGTAGGGCACGTGGGCGCGCGTCTCGGGCGTTGCGGCACGGCAGACCAGCGAGGTCGCGTACACCCTGCCCTTGCCGCTGGCGCGCTGGTCGCGCGGGCCAGATGCACCGCAGGCCGCGCAGAAGGCACGATGAAAATACTGCACGTGACTGCATGAGGTGCAGACCTGGTAGGTGATGGCCTCTTCGCCCTTGGTCCAGTCCGCAAGACGCTCGCTCATCGCACCCGCTCCAGGAACATGCTCACGTGGGACGACAGCACGCCGCCGTCGCCGTGCAGCAGTGCAATGGACGCATCCCGCACCTGGCGATTCGCCGCCCGAGCCGTCATCTGCAAATGGGCCTCGACCAGATGCGCCATGGCGCCGCCGACGCCGCAATGGCCGTAGCTGAGCAGGCCGCCGTGGGTGTTGAGGGGCATGGCGCCGTCGCGGCCGAAATGGCCGGCACGGACGCGCGCGGCCGCCTCGCCGCGGCCGGCAAGCCCGAGGTCTTCCAGCAGCATCGCGAGCGTGATGGTGAAGCTGTCGTAGATCGCGGCGTAACGCACGTCGGAGATCGCAAGGCCCGTCGCCTCCCTGGCGCGCGCGATGGATATCTCGGCACCGAGTTCGCTGAGACCAGGTGCGGCCGTGACATGCTGATGGGTATGCGCTTGGGCACAGCCGCGGATGCGCACGCCCGCTTCCCCTGTCCGCTCGCGGCTGATGACGAACGCCGCACCGCCGTCGGAGACCGGGCAGCAGTCGAGCAGCTTGAGCGGCATCGCCACCGGTTTCGAAGCCATGACGTCGGCGACCGTGATGGGATCGTGGAATTGCGCGCCGGGATGGGTGCAGGCGTGGCTGCGCATCAGCACCGCGAACTCGGCGAGGTCCTCTTCGGTCACGCCATATTCGTGCATGTAGCGGTTCGCGACGAGGCCGTAATAGGCGGGAATGGTCGGGCCGAGCGGCACCTCGTAGTCGGGATGGCCGACCTGCGCCAGTGCCTGGATCGAGGCATCGCGGCTCTGCCCCGTGAGACGGTTCTCGCCGGCGACGACGAGCACGTGGCGCGCGACGCCGGCGTCGACGAGCTGATGCGCGAGCATCGTCATCGCGAGACCCGTGGCTCCGCCCACCTGCACGGCGTGGGCGTAAGACGGGCGGATGCCGAAATGCTCGGCGAAGACGGTGGCCAGCATGATGTGCGGCGACACGGTGGAGTAGCCGCAGAGGATGCCGTCGATGTCCGAGCGTTTCAGCCCGGCATCGTCGAGCGCGGCTTGGGCAGCCTTGCTCATCAGGTCAAGCGAGGACAAGCCTTCGTGCTTGCCGAACGGCGTGAGGCCGACGCCGGTGATGAAGCTCATGTGACGACCTCTCCGCTGTCATTCCGGTGCGCGACGAAGTCGCGAGCCCGGAATCCATCGCGCGGCCTCACTCGATGATGAATGGATTCCGGGCTCGCGCCCAAGTGGGCGCGAGCCGGAATGACGGATGAGAGAGGTTGCGCCATCACTTCTTCCCCTACTCAGGCGCCGTTCGCGTGACGCCATCGCGGACCATGGCGGCGATCTCGTCGGTGGAGTAGCCGATCTCATGCAAAATCTCCGCGCCGTGCTCGTTGAGCCGCGGCGCCAACCGCACGGGCTCGGCCTCCGACTCCGACCAGGTCGCCGTCACCTTCATGCTCCGGATCGGGCCCTCGGTCGGATGAGTTACCACCGGAAAAAAGCCGGTCGCCTCCAGGTGCTCGTCGTGCAGGATCGACGCGAGGTCGTGCATCGGCATGACCGGCACGTCGGCCTTGGTGAGCAGGTCGATCCACTCGGCCGTGGTGCGCGTCTCGAAGATGCGCGCAAGCTCGGCGTAGACCACATCGATGTTGGCGGCGCGGCCGGCGAAAGTCGCGAATTTGGGATCGGCGCGCAGATCGTCGCGCCCGGTGGCCTTGAAGAAGTTCTCCCACTGCTTGTCGTTGTAGACGATGACGCTGAGATAGCCGTCCGAGGTCTTGTAGGGCCTGCGGTCACGCGAGAGGTGGCGGGCATAGCCGCCCTTGTCGAGCGGCGGTTCGAAGGTGAGCCCGCCCATGTGATCGCCCATGACGAAGCCGGCCATGGTCTCGAACATCGGGATGTCGACGCGCTGGCCGCGGCCGGTACGGTCGCGGTGCACGAGGCTGGCACAGATCGCCCCGACGGCGGTGAGGCCGACGATGCGATCGACCAGCGCATTCGGCACGTAGCGCGGCACGCCGTCACCGGTCTGCGCCATCAGCGCCGGAAGCGCGGTGGCGCCCTGGATCAGATCGTCATAGGCAGGTTTCGCGGCATAGGGCCCGTCCTGACCGAAACCGAACACGCCGGCATAGACCAGGCGCGGGTTGATGGCGGAAACGACATCGTAACCGAGCTGAAGCCGCGCCATGGCCTGCGGACGGACGTTGTAGACAAGCACATCGGCGTCCTTGAGCAGCCGCAGCACGGCCTCGCGGCCGGCGGGCTTTTTCAGATCGAGGCAGATCGAGCGCTTGCTGCGGTTGGTGTTGAGAAACACCGGTCCCATCCCGGCGTGTCGCATCGGACCGATCAGGCGGGTGACGTCGCCGTCCAGCGACTCCACCTTGATGACATCGGCGCCGTAGTCGCCCAGCATCTGGGTCGCATAAGGACCCATCAGCACAGTGGTCATGTCGATGACCTTGATGCCCTTCAGCGGCCCCATCGTTCGCTCCCGATTGCGCGAGGCTCAAGGCGCGGCCCGCGATTTCGACCCAGCTAACGGTAGTGCCGCCGCTCGCGCAAGGGCGGGCGGCGTATGGCGGCATGCGCGGCGCGGCGATATCGGCCGCTATTTCTTCTGGCGGGATTCCCGGATCTTCAGGAGCCGGTCGAGCTCTTCGTTCTGCTGGCTGATCCGGTCGGCGATGCGCGACTCGTTCTGCTCGCCCGAGGCGGCGGCCGCCTGCTCGATGAGCTGGCGGATATTGTCCTCGAGGATCGCGATGCGGTCGTTCAGCGCGTCCATCGACAGCGATTCTTCGTAGTCATTGCTCATGATATATTCCCTGCCAATCAATCAGGAGCATTAACGGGTCCAGATCAGCCCACTATGATCTAGCGCAAAGGCAGTAGTGGTGGGTTACGCTGGCAGACTGCGCTTCGCGCATCCGCCAGCTAACCCACCCTACAGGACCTATTTCAGCGGCTCCAACACGGAAACGTAGTTGGCAACGGCCGCACCGCCCATGTTGAAGATGCCGCCGAGCTTGGCGTTCTTGAGCTGCATGCCCTCGGGCGCCTGCCCTGCGAGCTGCATCGCGGTCATCACATGCATCGAGACGCCGGTGGCGCCGATCGGATGACCCTTGGCTTTCAAACCGCCGGAGGGATTGACCGGCAGCTTGCCGTCCTTGAGCGTCCAGCCTTCCTTGATGGCGCGGGCGCCCTGCCCCTTCGGCGTCAGGCCCATCGCTTCGTACTCGATCAGCTCGGCAACCGTGAAGCAGTCATGGGTCTCGACAAAGGAGAGATCGGACAGCGTCACACCGGCCTTTTCCAGGGCTCGCTGCCAGGCGACCGTGCAGCCCTCGAACTGGAGGATGTCGCGCTTGCTCATCGGCAGGAAGTCCTGGGCGTGCGCGGTGGCGCGGAAGCCGATCGACTTGGTCATGCCCTTGGCGGTCTCGGCATCGGCCAGCACCAGCGCCGCGGCGCCATCGGAGACCAGCGAGCAATCGGTGCGCTTCAAGGGGCCAGCCACGTAAGGATTCTTCTCGCTCTCGGCGCGGCAGAAGTCGAAGCCAAAGTCCTTGCGCATCTGGGCGAAGGGATTGGCGACGCCGTTCTTGTGGTTCTTGGCCGCGATCAGCGCCAGCGCGTCGGACTGGTCGCCGTATTTCTGGAAATAGGAACTGGCGATTTTGCCGAACACGCCGGCGAATCCGCCGACCGTGTCGCCGTCCTCGGGGAGATAGGACGCCTTGAGCAGGTTCTTGCCGATCTCGGGGCCAGGGGTACGCGTCATCTGCTCGACGCCGACGACCAGCACGATCTTGGCGGCCCCTGCGGCAATCGCGCGCAGGCCCTGGTGCACGGCGGCAGACCCGGTGGCACAGGCGTTCTCGACCCGGGTCGCCGGCTTGAAGCGCAGCTTCGGATCGGCCTGGAGCACCAGCGAGGCGGTAAAGTCCTGCGGCGAGAAGCCGGCGTTGAAATGGCCAAGCACGATCTCGTCGACGTCGCCAGCCGAAATGCCGGCATCCGCCAGCGCCTCGTTGGCGACCCGCACGACGAGGCTTTCCACGGTCTCGGTGTCGAACTTGCCGAACGGCGTATGCGCCCATCCGACGATGCTGGCGGTCATGGTCTTTTCTCCCTGAGGTCTCTTACCTGAACTAAATCTTAGCGCAGGGATGGCAAGACTTCACGCGGCTTTCAGGGCCTGGAGGGTCCGCTGGCAGATGGCAGTTATGCCGGCCCAGTTCCCGGCCCGGATCTCCGCCGTCGGGCACAACCAGGAGCCGCCGACCGCAACCACGTTGGGCTCCGCCAGCCAGCTCGCCGCATTGGCCTCGCCGACGCCACCGGTAGGGCAGAACCGCACGTTCGGGAACGGCCCGCCAAGGGCGCGCAGGCCCTTGATGCCGCCGGCCTGCTCGGCCGGGAAGAACTTTGCGACGTCGAAGCCGTAGGACAGCGCCATCATCAGCTCGGAGGCCGTGGCAATGCCCGGCGCGAACGGCAAAGAGCTGTCGGTTGCGGCCTTGAGGAGATCGGGGGTCAGGCCCGGGCTGATCCCGAATGCGACGCCAAGCTTCTCGACACGGGTGAAGTCGGCCGGATTGAGAATGGTGCCGATGCCGACGATCGCCTCAGGTACTTCGGCCATCATCGCCCTCGCGGCCTCGATCGCAACGGGGGTGCGCAGGGTCACCTCCAGCGTGCGGACGCCGCCGGCAACCAGCGCACGCGCCAGCGGCACCGCATCCTGGATTCGCTCGATGGTGAGGACCGGAATGACGGTCGCCGCCTTGAACAGCGAGACGAGGTGGTTCTGTTGGGCAGTCGTGGTCATTGGTCTCGATTCATTTGGTCACTTGGCGAGAGGCCGTCGGCCGGTGCCGCTTCTTCGGCGGCATGGCATAACCCGGGATGATGGCACCGGGATAGCAGATCACGAGGCTGGCGAGGCGATGTCCGGCCTGGGCGGCCTCGGCCGGACCGGAACCGGCGAGCCGCGCCGCGATATAGGCCGCGGCAAAGCTGTCGCCGGCAGCGGTGGTGTCGACGACCGGCTTCGTCATGGGTTCGGCGCGAACCTCGCTGGTTCCGCCGGGAAAGCGCAGTACGCTGACGGGCTCGGCGAGCCGGAACACCAGCTCCGGGCTCGGGATACGCGCCATCAGCTGGTCGTGGCTCTCGCCGGGATAGAGCGCGAGCAGATCTTCGGTCGAGGTCAGCACGATGTCGGCGGTCGCGAAGGCTGCGGCGAAGATCTCGCGGGCGACATCGCGATCCGGCCAGCCCCGCGCGCGAAAATTGGTGTCGAACACGAAGCGGGTGCCGAGCAGGCGCGCGCGCTTGATCGCCGCGAACAGGCGCTCGCGCCCGACCGCATCATAGATCGAGAGCGTGATCGCGGAGAGATAGACGATGTCGTAGCTCATCAGCGAGTTGAGGATTTCGTCCGTCTCCGGCAGGCTCATCAGCTGCCGCGCCGCCGCGCTGTCACGCCAGTGGAAGAACTGGCGCTCGCCCTTCGCATCCAGCTGGATCATGTAGAGGCCGGGCAGCTTGCCCGCCAGCCGCACGACACGCCGCGTGCCGACGCCCTCCGCATTCCAGGCCGCGATCATCTCGTCGCTGAGACCGTCATCGCCGAGCGCGGTGAGATAGTCGACCTTGACGTCGAGCCGCGCCAGATAGACGGCGGTGTTGAGGGTATCACCGCCGAAGCCGCGTGAGTACAGGCCGCCCCCCTGCCCGGCAGACGCGCCTCCTTGCGCCTGCCTGAGCTCGACCATGCATTCGCCGATGCAAGCAACGCTCGCCATCACCAGGGCCCGCTCAGTCAGAGGTCAGGCGACGAAATTGCCGCCGAGCTCGTCTTCGATGTGAATGCGGATGATGTCGTCGAAGGTCTTCTCGGCGGTGGTGAAGCCGAGCTCGCGCGCACGCTTTGGATCGAAATTGCGCGGCCAGCCGCCGACGATGCCGACGATGAAAGGATCCGGCTCGCGCTTGATGCGGGCGGCGACCGTTTCGCCGGCAACCCGCTTCAAGGCGGCGATCTGCTCGCCGACCGTCGCCGACAGGCCCGGCATGGTCAGATTGCGGCGCGGGCCGACGGTGGCGAGGTCCATGGTGCCGGCGTGAAGCAGGAAGCCGACGGCCGAGCGCGGCGTGGCGTGCCAGTGGCGGACGTCCTCGGACACCGGCAGGATCGCTTCCTTGCCGGCGAGCGGCTCGCGCAGGATGTTGGAGAAGAAGCCCGATGCGGCCTTGTTGGGCAGGCCGGGGCGGATGCAGATGGTCGGCAGGCGGATGCCGATGCCGTCGAGGAAGCCGCGGCGCGAATAGTCGGCGAGCAGCAATTCGCCGATCGCCTTCTGGGTGCCGTAGCTGAGCAGCGGCGTGTGGAAGAACTCGTCGCCGATCGCATCCGGAAACGGGGCACCGAACACCGCGATCGAGGACGTAAAGACCACGCGCGGCTTGTAGCCGCCGCCGACGAGCCTGATCGCGTCGAGCAGCATCCGCGTGCCGTCGAGATTGATCCGATAGCCCTTGTCGAAATCCAGCTCGGCCTCGCCCGAGACGATCGCGGCGAGATGGAAGATCACGTCGGGGCGGCCGGCGATCAGCTTTTCGGCCGCGCCCGGCACGGCGAAATCGCCCGACACGGTCTCGATCGGGAAACCGGCCTTTTCCGGCTTCTTCGGCTCGACCACGTCATGCATGGTCAATTTCGTGATGTCGCTCTTGCCGAGCCGGCCGTCGCGCAGCAGTCGTTCACAGAGTTTGCGGCCGACCATGCCGGCGGCGCCCAGAACCAGAATGTGCAAGAGCCTACTCCTTCTTATTGGCTGGAGCGCACCGCTCCTGATGCGCCCTCGGCAAGCCCCGCGATCATTCCTTCACGGCGCCGGTCATCGCCGACACATAATGCTCCACGAAGAAGGCGTAAAGGATCACGAGCGGCAGCGAGCCGGCCAGGGCTCCGGCCATCAGCGACCCCCAGCGGTAGATGTCACCGTCCACGAACTCGTTGACGATCGCGACGGGCACCGTCTTGTTGCTGGTCGACTGCAGGAAGGTCAACGCATAGATGAACTCGTTCCAGCAAAGCGTAAAGCAGAAGATGAAGGCCGAGATCAGGCCGGGAATCGCGAGCGGCACCACGATCTTGATCAGGATCTGCCAGCGGCTCGCCCCGTCGATCAGCGCGCATTCCTCGAGCTCGAAGGGGATGGTCTTGAAGTAGCCCATCAACAGCCAGGTTGAGAACGGGATCAGGATCGTCGGATAGGTCAGGATCAGCGCCAGCGGCGAGTCGAACAGACCATACTGATACACCACGGTGGCGAGCGGAATGAACAGGATCGACGGCGGCACGAGATAGGCGAGGAAGATCAGTCCCCCGACGAGATTGGCGCCCTTGTAGCGCAATCGCACGATGGCGTAGGCCGCGAACACCGATGCGACGATCGAGAGCACCGTGGCGCAGATCGCCACGTACATCGTGTTCCAGAGCCAATACGGATAATAGCTCTCGAACAGCAGCTTGTGGAAGTGCTTGAACGTCGGATTCCAGGTCCAGAACGGATTGTACTTGTCGAGATCGAGCAGTTGATCGTCGGGCTTCACCGACGTCAGCGCCATCCAGTAGAACGGGAACAACAGAACCACGACGATGATCGTGAGCGGCAGATAGAGCGTCACGAGCCTGCGCGGCACCGACTGCAGATAGCTCATGCCCTCGCTGTTGTCGACGCGCGACGGCGCCGATATGACGGTCTTGAGATCGACTTTCGAGGCAGGAAGATCAGTCATTGCTTTCCCCCTGCTGCCACTTGCGACGCTGCAGGCCGAACCAGGACACCATGATCGCAGCGAGCAGGAATGGAATCATGGCGCTCGAGATCGCGGCCCCCTCGCCCAGCTGCCCGGCGATGATCGCGCGCTGATAGGACAGCGTGGCCATCAGGTGGGTGGCATTGACCGGGCCGCCACGCGTCATCGCCCAGATCAGCTGGAAGTCGGTGAAGGTAAAGAGCACGGAGAAGGTCATCACGACGGCGATGATCGGAGTCAGCAGCGGATAGGTGATGTAGCGGAAATTCTGCCACCGCGTCGCGCCGTCGAGCGTTGCCGCTTCATAGAGCGACGGCGAGACGGTCTGCAGCCCCGCGAGCAGCGTGATCGCGACGAACGGCACGCCGCGCCAGACATTGGCGAAGATCACGCAGATCCGCGCCCAGGTGGTGTCGCCGAGGAAGTTGATGTTCTGGCTGATCAGTCCGAGGTGCTTCAGCGACCAGGAGATGATCGAGAATTGCGAGTCGAAGATCCACCAGAATGCGAGTGCCGACAGCACGGTCGGAACGATGAAGGGGATGAGCACCATCGCGCGCAGCATCGCCTTGAAGGGCATGTGCTCGTTGAGCAGCAGCGCAAGGTAAAGCCCGATACCGAATTTGAAGGCGCTGGCAACGAAGGTGTAGAGCAGCGTGTTGAACACCGACAACCAGAAGATGGAGTCGTCCCAGAGCCACTCATAGTTCTCGGTGGCTACGAACTGCCCGACCCTGCCGATACGGGTGTCCGTGAACGACAGCCAGATGCCGAGCCCGAGCGGATAGGCCAGGAAGAAGATCAGGAAGGCCATGGCCGGCACCATGAACCAGAAGCCGAGCCAGTTGCGATTGTATTTGAGCTGGGTCCAGGCGCTTGCCTCGCGCATCTGAGGCTTGGCCCGGGGAATTGCGACATCAGCCATGCCCGATATCCCTGATCGAAATGTTGACGAGCGGGCGGCCGGAGGGCCGCCCGCCCCGTGACCGTCAGCGATAGATGCGCTTCAGCTGGCGCTCGGCTTCCGCCATCGCCCCCTTCGCATCCTTGGCGCCGGCGCAGTAGTTGGCGAACATGTCGACGACGATGAAGTCGGCGATTGCGGTCGCCGCCTTCTCGCCGACCGTGCCGATACCGGACGCCGGCAGCGTGCGCTTGGACGCCTGCGCGAACACGGCGTTCTTGGGATCCGCCGTCCAGATCGGCGCCGACTCATAGGCGTTCAAGGTCTGCGTCAGATAGCCCTGCGCGCCATCCAGCCACTTCTCGTAGTTCTCCTTCTCCAGCATGAAGGCAACGAAGGCCTTCGCCGCGTTCGGATATTTGGTGAAGTTGAAGGCGAGGATCGGAAGCGCGAGTTGCAGTTCGGTCGGCTTGCCGACCGGTCCGACCGGCCAGAGCGCGTGATAGGTGTCCGCGGCAAGCTCCTTCTTGCTCGCGTCGGTCTTGGCAGCGACGTAGATCGAGATGCCGTTCGCCGTGCAGTAGAGCTCGCCGGCGAGGAATGCCTTGTTGTTGGAGGAGTCGTTCCAGGACGCCGTGCCCGGGATGAAGCTCTCGTACAGCCCCTTGCAGTACTCCAGCGCCTTCGCCGTCTCCGGCGAGTTGATGATGATCTTGTCGTTCTGGTCGACGGTGTAGGCGCCATGCCCCCACAGCACCCAGTGCAGCCAGGAATTGCCGTCGCCCGAGGCATGACCGAGCGCGAAGCCGGCCGGCGTGTTATTCTTCTTCAGGGCCTTGCACATCTCGAGGAAGCCGGGGAAATCCTTCGGGAATTCCTTGAAGCCAGCCTTCTCGAGCGCCGACTTGCGGTAGGTCATGTAACCGCCGTTGGTCGCGACGGGAATGCCGAGCCAGTCGTTGCCCTGCTTGCAGGTCTTGGCGGCCGCATCGGTCCAGCCGCCGTATTTCTTGCCGAGATAATCGGCGACGTCGTTCATCTTCAGCACTTTGGTGGGGAACAGCTGCGGCAGCGTGTGCAAGCCCCAGGCGAGATCGAGCCCGGAGCCGGTATTGGCCGCAACCGAGGCCTTCGGCTGCACGTCCTCGAAGGATTCGCTGAACACGTTCATCTCGGTGCCGGTCGCAGCCTTGAACGCCGCCACCATCGCGTTGAATGCATCGTCCTCCTGCGGCACGAAGCGCTTCCACCGCATCACGGTGAGCTTGGCGCCGGGCTCGGCCTTCCAGGGCGCGCTCTGTGCCCAGGCCTTGGCGAAGTCGAACAGCGCCGGCCCGGTCAGCATGCCGGTCGCAGCCAGTGCCGTTCCGCCTTGAAGCAGAGTCCGGCGGGTAAAGTCTTGCATGTTGTCCTCCCTGTGATGCTTTTTTGTCGTCTTATACTTTGTCGTCTTATGCGCTACGCGTTGAGGCGTTTTCCCGTCGCGTCATCGAACAGATGAACCAGCGACGGGTCGGGCTTCAGCCGTACCTTGTCGCCCGGGTTGAACTGGTGACGCTCGCGGAAGACCGCGACGACCTGCTCGCCGCCGACCTTGGCGAACACCTGCGTCTCCGAGCCGGTCGGCTCGACCACGATGATCTCGGCCTCGGCGCCATCATCGGCGATGGTGAAATGCTCAGGCCGCACGCCATAGACCGCAGGACGGCCGTCGGAGCCCGTCGGCGCAGTCTTGAGCGGCAGCTTGACTCCGTTCGGCCCCTCGAAGGTGGCAACGCCGTTGACGCGCACATGGCCCTTCAGGAAGTTCATCGCGGGCGAGCCGATGAAGCCCGCGACGAACTGGTTGTCCGGCTTGTCGTAGAGCTCGAGCGGCGTGCCCATCTGTTCGACGATGCCGTCATGCATGACGACGATCTTGTCGGCCATGGTCATGGCCTCGATCTGGTCGTGGGTGACGTAGACGGTCGTCGTCTTCAGCCGCTGGTGCAGCTCCTTGATCTCGGTGCGCATCGCGACGCGCAGCTTGGCATCCAGGTTCGACAAGGGCTCGTCGAACAGGAAGACTTGCGGATCGCGCACGATGGCGCGGCCCATGGCGACGCGCTGGCGCTGGCCGCCGGAGAGCTGGCGCGGATAGCGGTCGAGCAGCGGCGACAGCGCGAGGATCTCGGCGGCGCGCTTGACGCGCTTGTTGATCTCGTCGGCGCTCGCACTCCGCAGCTTCAGCGAGAAACCCATGTTCTCGGCCACCGTCATGTGCGGATAGAGCGCGTAGTTCTGGAACACCATCGCAATGTCCCGCTCCTTGGGCTGGACATTGTTGACGACGCGGTCGCCGATCGAGATCGTGCCGGAGGTGATGTTCTCGAGACCGGCGAGCATGCGCAGAAGCGTCGACTTGCCGCAGCCGGAAGGGCCAACCAGGACGACGAACTGGCCATCCTCGATCGGAATCGTCACGCCGTGCAGGACTTCAAAATTGCCGAACGATTTCCGCACGTCGCGGATTTGCACAGACGACATCTAGCTCCCTCCTCGAAAGTTCACGACGCCTCTCGCGCCGCGACCGTCTTGTTTTTCAGACTTCACCGAACGAAGCCCCATCTTAGCGGGCAACATTGTCGGTAGTTTGTGCGGTTTTGGCAATTTGTCTTTGGTTAGTCGTTGCTGGTAGCGCTGTCAACGTTCCTTTGTTTGCGGGACCGACTGTGTTAAGAGCAGCTAATGGGTCGAAAACGCACCAAGTCAGGCAAAATCCGGCTGGCCGAAGTCGCCGAGCTCGCCGGCGTCAGCCCGATTACCGCGTCCCGCTTCTTCCGCAATCCGGAGGCCCTGTCGGTCGCCAAGCGGACGCGGGTCGAGAGCGCCGCCAAGGAGCTCGGCTATGTGCCCAACCTTGCCGCACGCGCACTGGCTTCGCAACGCACCGAAGTCATCGGTGTATTGATCCCCTCCCTCACCAATAACGTGTTCTCGGACGTACTGCGCGGCATCTATGACGCGTCAGAGAGCAGCCGTTACTCGATCCAGTTGTCCAACACGCGCTACAGCATTCTCCAGGAAGAGAAGTTGCTGCGCCTGTTTCTGGCGCAGAAGCCGGCCGGGCTGATCGTCACCGGCATCGACCAGACCGCGGAATCGCGCGCGATGCTGGACGCCGCGGACTGCCCGATCGTGCAGATCATGGAGATCGGGCCGGATCCGGTCGACATGATGATCGGCTTTTCGCACTATGATGCAGCCCGCGCAGTGGTTGCGCACCTGTTCGAGCAAGGTCATCGCAAGATTGGCTTCGTCGGTGCGCGCATGGACCCGCGGGTGCAGCGACGGCTGGACGGATATGTCTCGGCCATGAAGGACGCCGCACTGTTCGAGCAGCGCCTCGTCGTCACGACGGCCACACCGACTTCGGTGACGCTCGGCGGAGCCCTGTTCACCGATCTCCTGGCGCGGGAGCCCGACATCGATGCGGTATTCTGCGCCAACGACGACCTCGCGCTCGGCGTGCTGTTCGAATGCCGACGCCGGGAGATCGCAGTCCCCGGGCAGATCGCAATCGTCGGCTTCAACGACCTCGAATTCATGGCCTCCGCCGTCCCCACACTCACCAGCGTTCGCACCAACCGCTACGAGATGGGGAAGACGGCCGCCAGCATGCTGATCAACGCGATCGAAGGGCGACGCCCGGAGCATCCGGTGCTCGATCTCGGCTTCAAGGTGATCGAACGGCAAAGCTCGTCGGCACGACGTTCGGACAGCAGGCCAGCCGTTTCCGGCGCGGGCGTAGCGAACAAAATGATAGCGTTACCAAGTAGCCGCGACTAGTATCGGACTCGTGAGGAAACGACCCGCCAGCGGGAACGCAGATCATCGCTCGTGCCGTTGGGCATCGCACATGCCGACACCATGAGACGGACGCCGGTGCGTTTGCATTGCAGGAGAAACCAATGACAAAGAAACCAACCAATGGGCATGCCGCCGGCAACAACGGCTCTCGCCGCCATCTTCGCTCGCAGGAATGGTTCAACAACCCGCACAATCCGGGCATGACCGCGCTCTATATGGAGCGCTACCTGAATTACGGCCTCACCCGTGCCGAGTTGCAGTCCGGCAAGCCGATCATCGGCATCGCCCAGACCGGCAACGACCTTTCTCCCTGCAACCGCCATCACATCGAGCTCGCCCATCGCGTCCGCGAGGGCATCCGCGAAGCCGGCGGCATCGCGATGGAATTCCCGACCCACCCGATCCAGGAGACCGGCAAGCGCCCGACCGCCGCGCTAGACCGCAACCTCGCCTATCTCGGCCTCGTCGAGGTCCTCTACGGCTATCCGCTCGACGGCGTCGTGCTGACCACCGGCTGCGACAAGACCACACCGGCCTGCATGATGGCAGCGGCCACCGTGAACCTGCCCGCGATCGTGCTGTCGGGCGGCCCGATGCTGAACGGCTGGCACAATGGCGAGCGCACCGGCTCCGGCACCATCGTTTGGAAATCGCGCGAGCGGCTCGCGGCCGGCGAGATCGACTATGAAGAGTTCATGGAGATCGTGGCCTCCTCTGCGCCCTCGGTCGGCCATTGCAACACCATGGGCACCGCCTCGACCATGAACGGGCTTGCCGAAGCGCTCGGCTTCTCGCTGCCGGGCTGCGCGGCGATCCCCGCGCCCTATCGCGAGCGCGGCCAGATCGCTTACGAGACGGGCAAGCGCATCGTCGAGATGGTCTGGGAGGACCTCAAGCCCTCGGACATCCTGACCCGCAAGGCGTTCGAGAACTGCATCGTGATCAACTCGGCGATCGGCGGCTCGACCAACGCACCGATCCACATCAACGCGCTGGCCCGCCATATCGGCGTCGAGCTCTCGATCGAGGACTGGCAGAAGGTCGGCCACGACGTGCCGCTGCTGGTCAACATGCAGCCGGCCGGCTTCTATCTCGGCGAGGAATTCCACCGCGCCGGCGGCGTGCCGGCCGTGGTGCGCGAGCTGATGAAGCACAAGCGAATCCACGAGGATGCGGTCACGGTCAACGGCCGCGGCATCGGCGAGAACTGCAAGAATGCGCCGGCGCCCGACAACGACGTGATCTGGGCTTACGAGAAGCCGCTGGTGAAGGATGCCGGCTTCCTGGTGCTGAAGGGCAACCTGTTCGACTCCGCGATCATGAAGACCAGCGTGATCTCCAAGGAATTCCGCGACCGCTATCTCAGCAACCCGAAGGACCTCAATGCTTTCGAGGGCCGCGCCATCGTGTTCGAAGGACCTGAGGACTATCACGAGCGGATCGACGATCCCTCGCTCGACATCGACGAGCACTGCGTGCTGTTCATCCGCGGCACCGGTCCGATCGGTTATCCCGGCGGCGCCGAGGTCGTGAACATGCAGCCGCCGGCAGCATTGATCAAACGCGGCATCCTGTCCCTGCCCTGCATCGGCGACGGCCGCCAGTCCGGCACCTCGGGCTCGCCCTCGATCCTCAATGCTTCGCCGGAAGCCGCCGCCAATGGCGGTCTTGCGATCCTGAAGACCGGCGACAAGGTGCGTATCGACCTCAACAAGGGCAGCGCCAACATCATGATCTCGGACGAGGAGCTGAAGAAGCGCCATGCCGAGCTCAAGGCCAATGGCGGCTTCAAGCATCCGCCGAACCAGACGCCGTGGCAGGAGATCTACCGCAACACCGTCGGCCAGCACTCGACGGGCGCCTGCATGGAGCTTGCCACGCGTTATCAGAACGTCGCCGGCACGTTTGGCGTGGCGCGGGACAATCACTAGGAAAGATTGTCATTCCGGGATGCGCCGCAAGGCGCAGGCCCGGAATCCATATTCCCGATCGTGGTTATGGATTCCGGGCTCGCGACTGCGTCGCGCCCCGGAATGACGAGAGACAATTCAAAGGAGAACAACATGGCAGACCGCCTCAAGGGCAAGCGCGCCGTCGTCACGGCTGCTGCGGCAGGCATCGGGCGCGCATGCGCCATCGCATTCGCGCGTGAAGGTGCGACCGTGATCGCCACCGACATCAACGAGGCCGGCATCGCGAGCCTGACCAGGGACGGAATCGCCGAGGTCGCCAAGCTCGACGTCCGCAACACCGCCGACGTCAACGCCTTTGCCAAGCGCGTCGGCAAGATCGACATCCTGCTCAACGCGGCGGGCTTCGTGCACCACGGCACCATCCTGGAGTGCTCCGAAGAGGATTTCGACTTTTCGTTCGACCTCAACGTCAAATCGATGCACCGGACCATCAGGGCCTTCCTTCCCGACATGCTCGCGGGCGGCGGCGGCAGCATCGTCAACATCTCCTCCTGCGCGGCGCTCCGGCCGCCGGCCAATCGCTACGTCTACAGCGCGTCGAAAGCGGCGGTGTCGCTGCTGACGCGCGCGGTCGCGCTCGACTTCATCACCAAGGGCATCCGCTGCAACTCGATCTGCCCCGGCACCGTAGAGACGCCCTCGATGCTCGACCGCGCCGCAGCCCAGGGACCGCAAGGTAAGGAGATGTTCATCTCCCGCCAGAAGATGGGCCGGCTCGGCACCGCCGAGGAGATCGCATCCATGGCGGTCTATCTCGGCAGCGACGAGAGCGCTTTCACCACCGGCGTCGACCTCGTTGTCGACGGCGGCTACATGCTCTGATCACTCCTCATCCCGAGGAGGCGCGACAGCGCCGTCTCGAGGGATGGGCCACGGGCTCCATGGTTCGAGACGCGCGCCAGGTGCGCGCTCCTCACCATGAGGGATAGGGAGGATTTCTCGATGAACAAGATCGATCTCAACGGCCGCCTCGCCATCGTCACGGGCGGCGCGCAGGGCTTTGGCCGCGCCATCACCGAGCGCTTTGTCGCCTCCGGCGCCAAAGTCGCCATCTGGGACTTCGACGCCGCACTCGCCGAAAAGACGGCAAAAGAGATCGGCGGCGAAACAAAGGTCTTCAAGGTCGACGTCACCGACACCGCGGCCGTCGAGCAGGCGCGCGATGCCACGCTGGCCGCCTTCGGCAGGATCGACATCCTGGTCAACAATGCCGGAATCGCCGGGGTCAACAAGCCGGTCTGGGAGACAGATCTGGAGGAATGGCGCAAGGTGCTGCGCATCAACCTCGACGGCCCCTTCATCTGCTGCAAGGCGATCGTGCCGGCGATGCTCAAGCAGAAATACGGGCGGATCGTGAACATTGCATCGATCGCCGGCAAGGAAGGCAATCCGAACGCGGCGCACTATTCGGCCTCCAAGGCCGGCCTGATCGCGCTGACGAAGTCGCTCGGCAAGGAGCTCGCCGCCCATGACATCCTCGTCAACGCGGTGACGCCGGCTGCGGCGAAGACCGCGATCTTCGACCAGATGACGCAACAGCACATCGACTTCATGCTGTCGAAGATCCCGAAGGGCCGCTTCGTGCTGGTGGAGGAACTCGCGGCGATGGTGGCCTGGCTCGCATCCGAGGATTGCGCCTTCTCGACCGGCGCCGTGTTCGATATCTCCGGTGGACGCGCGACCTATTGAGGAGCGTCATGATCCGGGAAGGTGGCTGCCGGTGCGGCGCGTGCGGTTCAAGGCGCAGGACGAGCCGATCAACGTCCGCATCTGCCACTGCGATGAGGAGAGCCTGATGGAGTTCTATTGGGAAACCAAAGACGGCAAGTGGTTCCTGCGTCCCGCCGTCGAGGCGCTGGAGCAGGCTCCTATCACCGTCGAGCAGGAGGACTGGTATTGGCTCGTGAAGATCGGTGGTCGTCCTCTCAATTTCCGCTTCACGGGTCTGATAGGTGCGAGGCAGAGCGCTTGGGAGTACGTCAAGCGCTACAGTCACATGCACTATGGCATCAAGTCGATCACGCTGCGGTCGATCGAGGAGCCTCACCGATCAGCTTGATGATGACCATCGAGCCTGTTCATCGCCTACCTTTGCCCGCGGTCGTCGCGATCCAGATCCCGGCAAACACCGCGACGATGCCCGCCGCCAGATTCCAGCGCAGCGGTTCGTTCAGCAGCCAGGCCCCGACCAGCGATGCCGTGATCGGATTGACCGTCACCGAAATCGCGACGCGCGTCGGCGTCGTCCGCTCCAGCGCCAGGGCCCAGAGGTAGAAGGTCAGCGCCGCGCCGAAGGCACCGAGATAGAAGGCCGCCAGCCATTGCGGCGTGCCCCAGCCGGCGACCGGCGCGAAGCTGCCGTGGATAGACGAGAGCAGGATGAGGCAGGCCGCGCCGGCCGCCATGCTCATGGTCGTAAAGGCGATCGGACTGGAGCGCCGGATCAGCGGCTTCGACCAGATGCCGTACAGCGCCATGCACAGTGCAGCCGCCATCATCAGGAGATCGCCGCGCCAGGCGCCCGACGGGGCTGATGTCAGGTCGGACAGAAGCGCCACCGCAACCCCAAGGGTCGCGATCACGACACCGACCGATTTGCGCCAGGTCAGGGCTTCGGCGCTGAGCGCAGCCCCGATCACGAGCGACAACAAAGGAAGCGTCGACAACGCAAGCGCACCGCGCGCGGCGGTCGTGAAGATCAGCGACGCGTTGAACAGGATCGGAAACAGCGCGAAGAACAGGATGCCGAGAGCGACGGCGGCAGCCCGATCGCCTCGCGTCGGCCAGCGATCGCCGCGCAGCAGCGCCAGCGGCAGCAGCAGGAGAAGGCCGATACCGAACCGGAACGAGCCGATCGCGAGCGGATCGATGCTTCCCACGAGATAGCGCGTGGCACCGATGGAGGTCCCGCCCAGTGCGCTCGACAACACGGCGGCAAAAACGCCAAAAATCTCGCCCACGATTCCTCCCAATGGCTCTGCGGGCAGCATAGGAGGCGCGCCGAAACGGGGAATGGAATTTCCGTCATGCCAGGATAAGTTTTCGTCATGACCGCGCCCGATCTAGACCCCGACCTCCTGAAGGCCTTCCTCGCTGTTGCCGAGCATCGGTCGTTCACGCGCGCGGCCGCGGTCCTCAACCGCACCCAATCGGCGGTGAGCGTCCAGATCAGGCGCCTGGAAGAACGGCTGGACGTCAGGCTGTTTCACCGCACGAGGTCGGGCGTGGCACTGAGCGCGGCCGGTCACGAGCTGCTCGTCTATGCAAGGCGGCTTCTCGACCTCAATGCAGAGGCGGTCGATGCGCTCCGCCCGTGCAAGCGCGATGCCGTAGTCCGCCTCGGCGTGATGGACGACTACGGCACGATCGTCATTCCGCCATTGCTGGCGCACTTCGCCAAAAGCCGTCCGGAGATCCGCGTCGAGATTGAGACGGGAATGACGGCGACGATGCCGGCCCGGCTCGGCGAAGACTATGACCTCGTTATCGCCATGCATCCGGAAGGCAGCGGCAATGGCGAACTGCTGCGACGCGAGCAGGCCGTCTGGGCCGCAGCCGCGTCATATTCAGCCGGGCCGCAGCGCCCCACGCTGCCCGTCGCACTCTATCCGCCGGGCTGCCTGTTCCGGCAGTGGGCCGCCGACGCCCTCGATGCCGCCGGCCGCCCCTGGCGGCTCGCCTATGTCAGCCGGACGCTTGCAGCGGTGGAAGCGATCGCGGCGCAGGGCCTCGCGATCACGGTCGTGAAGGCGGGCACCCTGCCCCCTCGCCTGCGCGTTCTGTCCGAGCGCGACGGCCTGCCGCCGCTGCCGGCGGCGGACATCCGCCTCCATCGCGCGCGCAACCTGTCGCGTCCGGCGTCACTGCTGGCGGATCATTTGCAGCGGGCAATTTCGGAATTGGGCGCCATATAACGGTAGATCGTAAAGGGTTGTGGCCCTATACGGCCTGCTTTGCAGGGCGCGCGGGCCGAACCGGAACGGATGAGCTGGTGAATATCTCCTTCTATGATCTTTCCGTCTGGGTGCTGCCACTGGTGCTGGCGATCACCTTTCATGAGGCCGCGCACGCCTTCGTCGCGGACCGGCTCGGGGACAACACGGCCTCGCAGCTCGGCCGCGTGAGCTTCAACCCGCTCAGGCATATCGACCCGTTCGGCACCCTGATACTGCCTGCAATGCTGCTATTTGCGCATTCGCCATTCCTGTTCGGCTATGCCAAGCCGGTGCCGGTGAACTTCCGCAAGCTGAACAACCCCAGGGTCGACATGGTCTGGGTGGCGCTGGCCGGGCCCGTCACCAACATCCTGCTGGCGCTGGCCGCGGCCCTCGCCTTCCATGCCCTGCCCCTGGTGCCCGCGAGCTCCGCGAAATGGGTTGCGGACAACCTCAAGAATGCCCTCGTGATCAACGCGATCCTCGCCGTGTTCAACATGATGCCGATCCCGCCGCTCGATGGCGGGCGCGTCGCAGTCGGGCTGTTGCCCCGTCCCCTCGCCGTTCCGCTGTCCCGGCTTGAGCCGTTCGGTATGCTGATCCTGATCGGCCTGTTGATCCTGCTGCCGCTTGCGGGTTCGCAGTTCGGTCTAAATCTTGATGTTATTTCAGCAATACTGCGAACGTTGACCGGTTATGTGATTCAGGCTGTTCTCTTCCTGACCGGCAACGCTTAGTTGAACAGAACACTCCCACGCCGAAGGGCCAGAGGCCGACTTGGTCAAAGCTGCCGATATGCTGATCGCGCGACGAGCCGACACCCGCGCCCGCGCCGATTTTGCCACCTGGAACATGATGGCCAAGCTCAACGGGTCGTCCGCACTGCCACCGGAGGCCCAGGAATTCCTCGCCAGCTACAGGAACCTGCTGACGCAGATGAGCGATAACGAGGCCACCGAAGCCACCATCGGCGCGATCTACAAGGCCTATTATGCCGAGATGGGCGGTGCTGGAACGCCGCCCGACGTCCGCGTCCGTCCGCCTGAAACAGCGGCGGACAATGTTACCGCCTTTCGCCGCCCGGCGCCGAAACCGAAGAAGGCCGCCTCCTTCGGGGCGGCGGCATTCGCTGAAAGCCAGAAACGGTCGCTCCCGGTAGCGCTGATTTTCGCGTGCCTGGTCGTGGTCTACGTCGGGATCCGGCTTTACTGGCGCTGAGCCGTCTTTTTCTTCTTCGCGTCCGGCGGTGTGAAGATGATATCGACGGTACGTTCGAACCGGTCCTCGGTCAGTCCGGCAGGCGGCTGCGGGATGGGATCGGACTTGCGGACGATCGACACCGCCGCCGCATCGTAGGCTGCATCCCCCGACGACTCCACGACATCCACCGTCAGCACGTTACCCTTCCGGTTGATGGCGAAGCTCACCTTGACCTTCTGGTTATTTGGCACTTTGCCTTCCGGATTGACCTTGTGCAGCGCCAGATGCGCGCTGATCTTGCGGTTCCAATCGGCCGTCAGCTTCAGGATGTCCTTGCCGATACCGATCACAGGTGCCAGTGCCTTCTCGGCCTCGCGCGCATCCTCCTCGAGCGTCTGCCGTGCCGTCGCAACCGATTTCGGCGACGCTTCGGCGGCCGGAGTCTCGACCGCCTGAATCTTCGGATCGTCTTCCGTCGGTTTCTTCGCGTTGTTCTCGGTCACGACGCGGTCGGGATCCTCGACCTCCTGCGACTGATCCTTTGGAAGCTCCGTCTCCTTGGTCTCGGCCTTCTGCTCGGGAAGCGCCTGCTGTTCCTGCATCGCTTCGCTGTCGGGCCCGGGCGGCAGATCGGTTTCGGGCGCCTTGGGTGATGCCATCTCCACGGCGAACTCCGCACCGTTGGCACCTAGGCCGTCGCCGTCATCATCGGTTTGTAGATGGGCCAGCGCGAGCGCAGCACCTCCCAGATGGAGTGCGAGCGCCGCCACCGCCGCCAGGATCCAGAGTTTTCGGGATGGTCTGAGTTCGTCCGACATGACGGGCCTTTAAGGCTGAGCGGCGCCTGGAGCAGGCGCCCCCGGCGCGCCTTCCAGCGCGACCAGTTTCACCCGTGTATAGCCGCCTGAGCGCAAGAGCTCCATGACTCCCATTAATTCGCCATACGGCACCGAACGATCGGCGCGCAGGAACACATACTTGTCCTTGCTCATGTCGGACAGGCCATCGAGGGTCCCGATCAACTCGGCCCGGTGAACAGGGTTCTCTCCGATCGCGAGCGTCAGATCGGGCTTGATGCTCAGATAGGTCGGCTTGTCCGGCTTCTTCTGCGGCGTCGCGCTCGACGTCGGCAGATCGATCGGCAGGTCGACCGTGGAGAGCGGCGCTGCGACCATGAAGATGATCAGCAGCACCAGGATGACGTCGATGAACGGCGTGACGTTGATGTCATGCGTTTCCGAGAAATCGTCGTCTTCGCCGTCGTTGTCTGCGAGCGAAACGCCCATGGTTCACTCCGCTGCGCGCGAATGCACGCTGCCGTGGCTGCGGTCGAGATCGCGCGAGAGCAGCCGTCCCGCCGCGCCCGAGGCGCGGCTGACGAGCTCGAGATAGCCCTTCGTCACGCGCGAAAAGTGGTTGTAGATGATGACGGCGGGAATGGCGGCGACGAGGCCGATCGCGGTGGCGAGCAGCGCTTCGGCGATGCCGGGCGCGACCACGGCGAGGTTCGTGGTCTGCGACTTCGAGATACCGATGAAGCTGTTCATGATGCCCCAGACGGTGCCGAACAGGCCGACGAAGGGCGAGGTCGAGCCGATGGTCGCGAGCACGCCCATGCCGATCCGGATGCGCCGCTGTTCCGCGCGCACGATCTCGGAAAAGCTCGAGGCCGCGCGCTCCTTGATGCCGGCATCGCTGGACAGGCCGGCCGACATCCGCGCCTCACGCAGCGCTGCCGCCAGGAAGGACGGCAGGATGCCCTGCTTGGTGCCGAGGGCCATCTGCGCTTCGGCGAGCGAGCGCGCCTCCGCAATCTTCTTCAGCGCCGACCGAAGTTTTGTGGATGCGACCGACAGCTCGATCGATTTGGCAATGAAGACTGTCCAAGTCATCAGCGAGGCGAAGGCGAGCCCGATCATCACCGCCTTCACGATGACGTCCGCCGACATGAACATCACCCAGGGCGACAATTCCTTCATGGCCGGCGCGACGGCGGCCGCCGCATCGGGCTTTGCGGTCGTCGACATGGCGGCCGCGGGAGGCGCCGCCGGAGCAGCGGGAGCGGTTGCCGTCGAGGCCGAAGGCGCCGGATCTGCAGGCGCGGTAGCTCCTGGTGCCACCGCGGTCGGGCCGGCCGGGGCCGGCTGAGCCACCGATTGCGCCGGTGCCGGAGGACTTTGCGTCTGGGCAGAAACGGGGGATGCGAGCCAGGCGGTCGCCAGCATCAAAGCTGCGGCAAGGCTTGCTTGGAAGGACATGGTCTTCATACTTCGGCCCAGTAGCGAATGAGGTTGTGATAGATACCCGTCAATTTGACCGTTTCGGGATCGTCACGCCCGAGCCGTTCCACCAGCGCCTGTATCGCGGTGTCGAGGTCAAAGATCATGCTCCGAGCTTGATCGTCCCGTATCATGCTCTGAAGCCAGAAGAAAGACGCAACCCGCGTTCCCCTGGTCACCGGGGTGACCAGATGGAGGCTGGTCGAGGGATAGAGCACGCAGTCCCCGGCTGGCAACTTGACCTCGTGCGAACCATAGGTGTCCTCGATCACAAGTTCGCCACCGTCATAATCTTCCGGCTCGGCGAGGAACAGCGTGACCGACAGGTCCGTACGGATGCGAAGGCCGGTCAGGCGGTCGCCGCGGATCGCATTGTCGACGTGCAGGCCGAAATGATGGCCGCTGCTCGCCGCATAGCGGTTGAACAGCGGCGGGAAGATCTGCAGCGGGATCGCCGCCGCAATAAAGCGCGGGTTCGAGGTCAGCGCCGAGATGATGCGGTGGCCGAGATTGCGCGCGACCTCGCTGTCCGGCGGCAATTGCTCGTTGCGCTTGACCATCGCCGACTGCGCGCCGGCGGTGGAGCGACCGTCCTCCCAGTCGCTGACGTCCATGATGCGGCGGAAATCCGCCACATCATCCTTGCTGAGAACGCCAGGCAGGCAGGTCAACATGATCAGAACTTCGCTGTCGTCACGACGTAAAACGCCCGTCCCGGCGCAACCGCCACGAAAGGCACTGCGCTGCGATAGAGCGTATCGTAGTACAGCTTGTTGGTGAGGTTCTGGGCGTAGAGCTTCATGGTCCAGTTCTGGTCGATCTTCTTCTCGACGAACGCGTCGAAGCGCCAGTAGCTCGGCAATTCGTTGCCGGTGTTGGCCGCGAACGTGCCGCCATAGACCTTGGAGCGGTACACCGCCTGGCCGCCAAGCTCCCAACCGCCATCGAACTTGTACTTCGTCAGCATGCTGAACGACTGGTGGGCAATGTTGGCAAGCTGGAGCCCGAGATTCGAAGCGACGCCGCTCTGCGTCACCTTCGACTGCATCAGCACCAGGCCGCCAAAAATGCTCCAACGGTCGGTGATCTTACCCTCGGCTTCGATGTCGATGCCCTGGATCCTGTAGGCAGCGCCCGACGTCAGCAAGCCGTTGACGGTCTCGCGCGCGTTGTCCTTGGTGGTCTGGAACAGCGCGCCGGTCACCAGCAGATGGCGGTCGGCGAGCTCCCATTTGGTGCCGAGCTCGATCGCCTTGTTGCGCTCGGGCCCGAGCAAGAGGGTCGAGTTGGGGGGAACGCCGCCGTAATCGGTGCCGGTCGCGTCAAGCTCCGAACCGAACGGATTGGCCGAGGTCGCATAGGCTGCATAGATGCTGCCGATCGACATCGGCTTGTAGACCAGGCCGACGTTGTAGTTCACGAGATCCGCGTTCTGCTTCACGTAGCTCGAATTGTTCGACGAGCTCTGGCTGTAGCCGTCGTAGCGCACGCCGCCGTTGACGATGATGGTGTCCTGCCAGTTCGCGGTATCCATCACGTACACGCTGCTGGTGTTCACACCATAGCGTGTCGGGTTCCCGATCAGCGACGGCGTGTTGCTGAAGGGAATGTTGGTGTACTGCGGAGAGTAAAGATTGACCCCTGTGACGGCCCCGTTGCTCGTGGAGCCGCCGCCGAACAGTTCTGACGACAGGCCTGTGTAACGATCAATCGAGATGTTCTCGTTCGAATATTCGACGCCGAACACCGCAGTGTGCTTGACCCCGCCTGTGTCGAGCTTGAAGGTGGCTTCGTTCTGGTTGGCCCACACGTCCACGTTCTGGTAGCGGCTCTGCGCGCTCGCCGTCGTGGTCCAGAGCAATGGATTGGAGCTGGTCGTGTTCGGGTTCTGCGGCAGCGTGCCGATGTAGTTGAGCAGCGAGTGCTCACCGCGGACCTTGCTGGTCAGCGTGATGGCCTCATTGACCTTGTACTCGATCGTGCCGGTGCCGAAATCCTGCCGCGCGGTCTGGAAGTCGCGGTTGAGGAAGCCGTACCAGTTTTCGCGCGGAATGCCCGCCGAGGTCACCGGCACGTTGCCCTGCTTGTAATAGGGCACGCCGAAATCCGGATAGCCGCTGAGATCGGTATGGACGTAGTTCGTCGTGATCTTGATGTCGCTGGTCGGGGTGTACTTGGTCGAAATGAAGCTGCCCCAGCGATTGTCGGTGACGTAGTTGCGTCCGGCGACGTTGGCGTCCTGGAACAGACCACCGGTGCGCACCGAGAAGGTCGGATCGATGACCTGGTTCACGTCGAGCGTGACGCGCTTGGTCATGTCGGTACCGAACTCGCTAGCTATCCGTTTGAAGTTGACGTCGCCGGCCTGCTTGGTGACGATGTTGATGGCGCCGCCGGCGGTACCGCGGCCGGCATAGGAGGATGCCGGTCCGCGCAGAATCTCGATCTGCTCGGTGAAGAAGTTCTCGCGGATGGAAACGGCGGGATCGCGGATGCCGTCGATGAAGACGTCGTTGCGTGCGTCGAAGCCGCGGATGAAGAAGCGGTCGCCGAACGCGTTGCCGCCCTCGCCCGAACCGAGCGTCACGCCCGCAGTCGAGCGTCCGATCTCCTTCAGCGTCGTGGCGTTCTTGTCCTCAAGCACTTCCTTGCTGAGCACCGTAATGGTCTTGGGCGTATTCAGCATCTTCTCGGGAAACTTGCCCGAGGCCTGCACGTGATCGACCTTGTAGGGCGCCTCCGGATCGGCATAGGGATTGGCGTCGGCGGGGCCTGACGGCGCGGTTGGAGCCGTCTGCTGCGCCTGCTGGCGCTGCGCGGCGCGGCGAAGCGCGTTGCGGGCACGGACCTGCTCGGGCGACGGCTTCGAGGCAGTCGGACGCGGACGCTCGACCGGAGCATCGACCGTCACCGGCGGCAGGTTCGACTGCTGCGCTTGCGCGCCGCCCGACACCGACGCCACCGCGATCAAGCTTGCAACCGCCGAAACCTTTTTGCCGGGTACGCCCGCGGACCTCTCATCCAACGGATCCAATGCTGCGACCGAACGCAACGACTTCGGTGCGACCACCTGCCCCATTACCAAACGCCCCATCTTCCTGTTCGCTCATTCACTTCGACGAACGATGGCTGTTGGTAT
The DNA here is from genome assembly GCF_052043945.1 of Bradyrhizobium sp. PUT101. Lineage (NCBI taxonomy): Bacteria > Pseudomonadati > Pseudomonadota > Alphaproteobacteria > Hyphomicrobiales > Nitrobacteraceae > Bradyrhizobium > Bradyrhizobium sp. PUT101. The sequence continues at coordinate 7,361,653 of NZ_CP197207.1, read as the reverse complement.
CGGCCACAAAATAGCGGGTCAATGCGAGCCGCTCGCGAGAACCCTTGAATCAATCCAGATCAAAACGATTCTAAACTGCGGTTTGAAATCGTTCTAAGACGAGACTGGACTCGTTCTAAACTCGGCGCAGATAGACCGCTCGCTCTCAGTCGCTGCTCGGCGGCTTCATCAGCGAAAACAATTCGTCGACGGTCTTCTGCGCGACGGCGCGCACGCGATCGGTGTTGTCCATGCCGGCGATGTTCACGCCCTTCACGACGGCTTTGATCTCGTCGCGAAAGTCCGTGAGGAAGCGCAAGGGATCGCGCTGCTCGTTGGCGACACGCGCAATCAATCCCGTGATCAGAATCTGACACGCGATCAGCTTACCGTTCAGCTCGTCCATCCTGCGCTCCATTCATGGCGCCGCCGATATGAACGATGCCGAAATCCCTGACAACCGAAACGGCCTCCACGCGATTTAGAACCGTTCTCGTGACTGAACCGGGCCAAGACTCCGCGCGGCGCCATTCGGCCTTTGCACACCGCCATGGGTGCTGCGCAAGAGTGGCGCGCCGATTGGTCGTGCCGGATAAAAGCAGGGCTGCACAGCGCCGCGCCAGAGCACTGCCCAGGGAGTGCAAAGCTTTCCAATTGTTTAGGTTTCCGAACCGATAGTGCTGTTTACACTGGAACTTGGCGTGTATTATACAAGCGCGCTGGAACCGTATCATTGCCCCATAATTCGTAAGCGTAGGGCACAAGAGCCGACACGAGACGATATGAAAAAGTCCCGGCCGATCCTCTGGATTTTGATCGTCGCGGCCGTGGCCTCCGCAGGTTACTATGGATGGCAGAGGTTCGGCTCGGCCGGACAGATCCAGACAGCACAGAATGCGGCGCCCCGCCCGTCCGCTATTCCCGTCAGCGTCGCGCCGGTCCAGAAGACCGACTTCCCTGTCTACCTGACCGGTCTCGGCACGGTTCAGGGCTTCAATACCGTCCAGGTCCGCAGCCGGGTCGACGGCCAGATCATCAGGCTCCAGTTCAAAGAAGGCCAGATCGTCCAGCAGGGCGACCTTCTGGTCTCGATCGATCCCCGGCCCTATCAAGCCGCGCTCGACCAGGCGAAGGCCAAGAAGGCGCAGGACGAGGCTAGCCTGGCCAACGCCAATCTCGAACTTCAGCGCGCCACGAGGCTCGGCGAATTCGCAACCGCACAGCGGGTCGATACCCAGCGCTCCACGGTCGCCCAGCTCACCGCGCAGATCGCCGCCGACGAAGCTGCAATCGCCAACGCCCAGACCCAGCTCGACTACACGCAGATCAAGGCGCCGATCACCGGTGTCGCCGGCCTCCGCCAGGTCGACATCGGCAACATCGTCAACGCCTCGACCCAGACGGGCATCGTCACGATCTCGCAGGTCGAGCCGATCTCGGTGATCTTCACGGCACCGGAAGACCAGCTCCCCTATATCAGCGAAGGCCAGAAGGCCGGCGCGCTCCAGGTGATTGCCTTCACCACCGACGGCAAGAAGACGCTGGCCGAGGGCAAGCTCGCGGTCATCAACAACCAGGTCGACACGACCAGCGGAACGATCCGTCTCAAGGCGGTGTTCGACAACAAAGATCACGCGCTGTGGCCGGGCCAATCGGTCTCGACGCGGCTCCTGGTGCGGACGTTGAAAGATGCGACCGTGGTTCCTGATGACGCGGTCCAGCATTCCACCAACGGACTCTACGCCTATACGGTCAATCAGGACAGCAAGGCCGAGGTTCACAAGGTCAAGGTCAGCTATGGCATCGACGGACGTTCGGTCATCGAGGAAGGCTTGAGCCCGGGCCAGCAGGTGATCGTCGGCGGTCAGTTCAAGGTCCAGCCCGGAAGCCTCGTGTCAACGGCGATGGCAAGCTCGGATCCGGTCCAGAACAAGGTACGACAGGAATGATCGGGGGCGGGATCTCGGCACCTTTCATCCGATATCCCATCGGCACCTCGCTGCTGATGGCAGGCATTCTCTTCGTCGGCCTCGTCGCCTATCCGCTGCTTCCGGTCGCGCCGCTGCCCCAGGTGGACTTCCCGACCATCCAGGTCACCGCCAACCTGCCCGGCGGCAGTCCCGAAACGATGGCCTCATCGGTGGCACAGCCGCTCGAACGGCAATTCGCCCAGATTCCTGGCATCGCGCAGATGACCTCGACGAGCTATCTGGGCACCGCGTCGATCACCATACAGTTCGACCTCAACCGCAGCATCGACGCTGCTGCCAACGACGTGCAGGGCGCAATCAACGCCGCAGGCGGCCAATTGCCGAAGAACCTGCCCTCGCCGCCGACCTACCGCAAGGTCAACCCGGCGGACGCGCCAATCCTGATTCTGTCCGCGACGTCGGACACGCTCCCGCTCACCACGGTCAGCGACTCCGTGGACGCCCAGCTTGCCCAGCAGATCAGCCAGATCTCGGGCGTCGCACAGGTGTTCATCGGCGGTCAGCAGAAGCCGGCCATCCGCGTCCAAATCGATCCGGCCAAGCTCGTCGCCAAGGGGCTTTCGCTGGAGGACGTGCGCAGCCAGATCGCAATCACCACGGTCGACAGCCCCAAGGGCAACATCGACGGGGAGCGGCGCGCCTATACGATTTACGCCAACGACCAGTTGACGGACGCCAAGGACTGGAACGACGTCATCATCGCCTATCGCAACGGCGGACCGCTGAGGATCCGCGACATCGGGCGGGCGATCAGAGGCCCTGAGGACGCAAAGCAGGCCGCCTGGGCCAACGGGAAGCGAGGCGTGTTCCTCGTCGTGTTCAAGCAGCCCGGCGCCAACGTCATCGAGACTGTCGACCGGATCAAGGCAACTCTGCCGCGCCTGGTTGCGGCAATCCCGAACGCCATCAAGATCGAGCTGATGAGCGATCGTACGCAAACGATCCGCGCTGCGGTGGATGACGTCCAGTTCACCCTGCTCCTCACCGTCTTCCTCGTGGTGATGGTGATCTTCATCTTCTTGCGCAGCTTTTGGGCGACGGTGATCCCGGCCGTGACCGTGCCGCTCGCCCTGCTCGGCGCCTGCGCCATGATGTGGGTTGCAGGCTATACACTCGACAATCTCTCGCTGATGGCCCTGACAATCGCGGTTGGGTTTGTCGTCGACGATGCCATCGTCATGCTCGAAAACATCTCCCGCTATGTCGAGCAGGGCGAATCGCCCATGGCCGCAGCCTACCGGGGCGCGAAGGAAATCGGGTTCACGATCGTGTCCATCAGCATCTCGCTGGTCGCGGTGCTGATCCCGCTGCTGTTGATGGGCGGCATCATCGGACGACTGTTCCGCGAATTCGCGGTCGTGCTGGCGATGACGATATTCGTGTCGATGTTCGTCTCCCTCACGCTAACGCCCATGATGGCCTCGCGCTTCCTGCGCGCGCATGGCGAGGTCAAGCACGGCCGGATTTTCCAGTGGAGCGAACGCGGATTCGACGCGCTGTTGCGCGGCTACGAATACGCGCTCGACATCGCGCTGAGTTGGAAGCGCACAACGCTTGCCGTCTTCTTCGTGACACTCGCGCTGTCGGTCTATCTCTTCATTCTGATCCCCAAGGGCTTCTTCCCGCAGCAGGATAATGGACTGATCACCGCGACCTCGGAGGCCTCGCAGGATATTTCGTTCAAGGAGATGCAGAGGAAGCAGGAGGCGCTCGGCAGGATCGTCCTGTCCGATCCGGACGTTGCCGCTGTTGCCAGCGTGATCGGCGGCAGCGGCCGAGCCGGCAACAACGGCGCCCTGTACATCACCTTGAAGCCACGCAACGAGCGCGAGGCCTCCGCGCAACAGATCATCGCGCGACTGCGTCCGCAGTTCGACAAGGTCGAGGGCGCCCGCCTGTACATGCAGGCGTCCCAGGACGTCCGGCTCGGCGGCCGGCCGACGCGCACGCAGTTCGAGTTCACCTTGCAGGATGCCGATCTCGCCGAGCTCAACGAGTGGGCGCCGAAGATCCTCGCCAAGATGCAGACGCTGCCGGAGCTGCGCGATGTCGCCACCGACCAGCAGACGCAGGGCACAACGGTGCAGCTCAAGATCAACCGCGACACCGCCGCCCGCTACGGCATCCAGCCGCAGCTGATCGACGACACGCTCTATGACGCCTTCGGACAGCGTCAGGTCACGCAGTATTTCACCCAGCTCAACACCTACAAGGTCATTCTCGAGATCCTGCCGGAGATGCAGGGCAATCTCGAGAGCTTGAACAAGCTCTATCTGAAGTCGCCGTTGACCGGCGACCAGGTGCCGCTGTCGACCTTCGCGACCTGGACCACCGACCCGGTCCGCCCGCTCTCGATCAGCCATCAGGGCCAGTTCCCGGCGATCACGATCAGCTTCAACCTGGCGCAAGGCGTGGCGCTCGGCCAGGCCACGGAAGCCGTGCAGCGGGCAATGGCCGAGCTCGGCGCGCCGCCGACGCTGAACTCCAGCTTCCAGGGTACTGCGCAGGCGTTCCAGCAGTCGCTCGGCACCGTGCCGCTCTTGATCCTCGCCGCCCTCGTCGTGGTCTACCTGATCCTCGGCATCCTCTACGAGAGCTACATCCATCCGATCACGATCCTGTCGACGCTGCCCTCGGCCGGCGTCGGCGCGCTCGCAATCCTGATGGCGGCCGGCTTCGACTTCAGCCTGATCGCGCTGATCGGCATCATCCTGCTGATCGGCATCGTGAAGAAGAACGGCATCATGATGGTCGACTTCGCGATTGCCGCCGAGCGTGACGAGCACAAGACGCCGGAGGAATCGATCCGCCAGGCCGCATTGTTGCGGTTTCGCCCGATCATGATGACGACGATGGCCGCGCTTCTGGGCGGCGTGCCCCTGATGCTCGGTCACGGCACCGGCGCCGAGATCCGTCAGCCGCTCGGCTACGCCATGGTCGGCGGCCTGATCGTCAGCCAGGCGCTGACGCTGTTCACCACGCCCGTCGTCTATCTTTATCTCGACAAGCTCAACAACTGGTTCTCCACCTGGGGCCGTTCGGGCGACGGCGAAGGCGACGAGGCCCCCGAGCACGGCAGCGTCAAGGAAGCCGCCGAGTAAGCTTGCGCTGCGGCTTCCGCGACGCTACAGCGGGGCCCCGTTTCACGCCACCGCGGTTTCGCCATGCTCATGCAACCCAGACTTGTCGCCCTTGCCGCAGCTGTCTTGTTGTCATTTGGCGCCGCGTATGCCCAGCAGGCCGCCAAGAGGAACACCGCGCCCCCTGCCCCGGCCACACAGCCCGCGCCTGCCCCGACGCAATCACAGGCTGACGGCGCTCCTGCGCAACCCGGCTGGATCGTCCGCTGCACCAGCGCCAGCCGCGATGCGCCGCTCGAATGCGCGATGGAGCAGAACGCGGTGCTGACCAAGACCGGCCAGACCGTCCTCCTGATCAACATCCGCATCGCGCCCGACACCCGCACGCCGGTGGCGCTGCTGCAATTGCCGCTTGGCCTCAACCTTCCCATCGGCGCCAAGCTCCAGGTCGACGAGGGCAAGACGGTCGATCTCCAGATCCAGACCTGCGAGAACCGCGGCTGCTACGCCTCGACCCCGGTCGCGCCGGACCTGCTCGCCTCTTTGCGGTCGGGCAAGCAGCTGAAGGTCTCCTTCCAGAACATGGCCAAGGAGACGATCGCGATTCCGATGCCGCTGGGCGATTTCGGGGCAGCTTACGACAAGATCAAGTAACGGGCTTCTTCCGCTATTGCCGCGCCATCTGCGCCTTGCCGACAGCATCGCCATCGAGCTTCTGGTCGTCGTGCATGATGACCGTGACGCGCAGCAGACGTCCCTCGTACTCGAAGGGCGCCTCGTAATCCGACACCGGGCTGCCGCGGTCGCGGCCGATGTCGAGCCCGGACCACGAAATCAGCGTGTGGAAGCCGAGCTGGGTCTGAAGCGAACCCGCGGGCTCGCCATCGATCAGCAGCGTGTATTCCGAGACACCCGTGCGCGCGCCCTTGGCCGGCGGCTCCTTGCGCACAAGCCGTTCGACGTGAACGCCGAGACGCCGCGCGCCCGGCGGCACCTTGCGGTCCGACCGCACGATCTGGTGGCTGCCGCCGATGTTGAGATCGTGCACGAGATGGCCGCCCTTGACGTAAAGGCTGTAGCCCGACGTCGCATCGCCGTGTGAGATCAGCACGCCGTCTGCGCCCGCCTCGCCGATCTCGACATGCGCCTGGATCGTGTAGCTGCGGCTGCGCACATCAGGCGCCACGTCCGTCGGCACATGCCCCATCCCGGCGTGGAAGACGAAGTGCCGGCGTGCGCCGTGAAAGCGCGCGGCATTCTCCGCAAAGCGCGGCCCGAAGCGGTCGTCGAGGGGCAGCACCTTGTGCCTCTCGGCTTCTTCCCACCATGCCGCGATCATCCGGGCAAGGCGCTCCGGCTCCCTGGCCGCGAGGTCGCAGGTCTCGGAGAAGTCCTCGTCGAGATGAAACAGCTCCCATTTGTCGTTCTCGAACGGCGTGCCCGACGGATGAAAGGCAACCGCCTTCCATCCACCGTGCCAGAGCCCGCGATGGCCGAACATCTCGAAATATTGCGGCGAGCTTTTCGAGGGCGCAGACGCCTCCGTGATCGAACGCGCAAAGCTCTCGCCCTCCAGCGGCATTTGCCGGCAGCCCGCGATCGTTGCAGGGGCCTCGATGCCGACCAGCTCCAGCAGCGTCGGCGTGAGATCGCAGGCGTGGACGAACTGGTGCCGCAACTCGCCTCGGCCTGCGATCTTCTTCGGCCAGTTGATCACGAAGGGATCGCGGACGCCGCCGCCATGGGTGTTCTGCTTGTAACGGCGCAACGGCGTGTTCGAGGCCATCGCCCAGCCATGCGGGAAATTGCTGTGCGTGTCTGGCCCGCCGATGTCATCGATGCGGCTGAGCTTTTCAGCGATCGGCTCCGGCTTGAAGTTGAACGGTCCCATTGCGTTGACGAAGCCGAGCGGCCCGCCCTCCTGGCTCGCGCCATTGTCGGACATCACGATGATCACGGTGTTGTCGCGGATACCGGCCGTCTCCAGGAACGAGACGAGGCGGGCAAGATGCCGATCGGAATGGTCGAGCATACCCGCGAAGGCCGCCTGCAGGCGCGTGAAGACGCGGCGCTCGTCGGCCGAATGCTCCTCCCAGGCCTTGACGCCGTCATTGCGCGCCGGCATCCGCGTTGCCTCCGGCACCAGCCCCATGGCTTTCTGGAGCGCCAGCCGCTGCTCGCGCTCGACGTCCCAGCCGTGCGCGAAGGCGGCGTCGTAGCTCATGATGATCTCGGCCGGCGCCTGATGCGGCGCGTGGCAGGCGCCGAGCGCGACCCAGGTGAGCCAGGGGACATCCGGACGGTCGGCATGGTGATCGCCGATGAAGCGGATGGTCTGGTCGATCAGATCCTCGGTCAGATGATAACCCTCGGCATGGGTGCCCGGCGGATCGATATGCGTGTTGTCGGAGACGAGCTCCGGCGCATATTGGTCGGTCTCGGCATCGAGAAAGCCGTAGAAGCGGTCGAAGCCGCGCCCGAGCGGCCAGCCGTCGAACGGACCGGTGGCGCCACTCTCGGTCAGCGGCGTGACATGCCATTTGCCGACCATATAGTTGCGGTAGCCGTGCACGCGCAGCATCTCGGCGAGCGTCCCCGCCTCGCGCGCGATCTTGCCGCGATAGCCGGGATAACCGGAATCGAAATTGGCAAGACAGCCGACGCCGACCGAATGATGGTTGCGCCCGGTGAGCAGCGCCGCGCGCGTGGTCGAGCACATGGCCGTGGTGTGGAAGCCGCTGTAACGCAGGCCTTCCGCGGCGAGCTTGTCGATGGTCGGCGTCCTGATCGCCGAGCCGTAGCAGCCGAAATCGGAGAAGCCGACATCGTCGAACAACACCACCAGGATGTTCGGCGCGCCCTCGGGCGGCTTCACGGCCTCCGGCCACCAGGGCCGTGAATCCGCTATGGTCTTGCCGACGGTGCCGCGGAACGACGCGGTGCTTCCTGCGCTCATCTGCTCCTCCCTGTGCCATGCCCGGCGGTCGCGGTTGACCCGCAGCTTGCCCAGGCTTAAAATCATAATCAGAATTATGATTATGAAATTGACCGGGATGCAAGCACGGATGAGGCCACGTTCGGTGCCCGAGCTTCGCGATTTCGACCTACCCGGAGTCGCCCCGTCGCGGCAGAAGCGCAGCCGCGAGACGACCCTGGCGCTGCTGCGCGCCGGCGCCGACATGCTGCGGACGCGCAGCCTTGCCGAGCTCTCGATCGAGGCGCTCTGCGCCGAGGTCGGCGCCACTGTCGGCGCCTTCTACAGCCGTTTCGAGAGCAAGGAGGCCTATTTCAACGCCCTGATGGCGCTGGCCGCGCGCGACGGCGAGCAGCGGCTGGGCGAGATCAGGCGCCCGTCACCGGATACGAGCCTCGACCAGCTCTGCCAGATCATCGTCAGCGGCATCGTGGCCTGGATGCGCAGCCACGAGGGCGTGCTGCGCGCCACGCTCCAGCATGACGACACCCGCCCGGACAAATGGACGCCGTTCAAGGCGCTCGCCCAGGCGACCACGATGCGCGCAACCCCTCTCCTGTTGCCGGCCATGGGCAAGGGCCGCAAAGCGGCAAAAGCCCGCGTCATCGCCTTCGGCTTCCAGGTCGTGCTGGGCACGCTGGTGAACGCGATTCTCAACGATCCCGGGCCGCTGTCGCTTTCGTCGAAAGAGATGGAGACGCGGCTCGCCGGCTGCCTGTCGCTGTTGCTGCAGGCGGAGGTCGGTCAACCTGCCGCGAAATAGGCTTTCCGCGCCTGCTGTCAGCCAACGATATCGTTCGCCCGGAGCAGCGTCGTGAAGCCGCCATAGATCATGCGCTTGCCGTCGAACGGCATGCCCTCGAACTTCATCCGCGGGTCCTCCATCACCTTCTTGTTGACGGCATCGCGGGTCTCCCGGTCGCGGTAGACGATCCAGGCGAACACCACGACCTCGTCCTCTTTCGCCATCACCGCGCGCGGAAACGAGGTGAGCTCTCCATAAGGAACGTCATCACCGATGCATTCGACATAATCGAGCGCGCCGTGCTCCATCCAGAGCGCGCAGGCGGTCTTCGCTAGCACCTTGTAGGCCTCGATCTTGTCCTTCGGCACGGCAAGAATGAAACCATCGACATAGGGCATCAGGGATCTCCTTGGGTTGTACGGCCCAAGGACGATACAGTTCGCGCTTATCCGACTCGGAAACACGAATGCGAGATGAGGCAAAGCGTCGCGAGCGCCGACGCGGCCGATCAACGTGCCATCCTGCTCGGGATCTGAACTACACCTTGGGAAGGACCGGGAGCTGGCTGGGGAACCTGGATTCGAACCAAGACAAACAGAGTCAGAGTCTGTTGTGCTACCGTTACACCATTCCCCACCGAAGCGCTTGAAATCGCTAAGCTTTCTTCGGAAGTCCTGCGAGGCTGGCTGAAGTTCTGCAAATCAGCGCTCGCAGGCCGCTCATATAGCCGCGCTGACCTTCGCGGTCCAGTCCTTCTGTGAACATCGTCGCGTGTTCTCGCTGCGTTCACGCTCGAGCGAAACGCGTCTTGCTGCTCCTTTTCGGCCGGTCTCATGACCTCGCGACGGGCTGATCAGACGACGATGCGATCGAAGTCCGCGGCGATCCGGGTACTCGGGAAGATCTTTGCGGCTTCGGCGAGAATCTCCTCGTCTTCGTAGCGTCCGGACATGTGCGTCAGCACGAGCTGCCCGACATTATTCGTGGCTGCAAAGAAAGCCGCTTCTGCCGCGGTGAGATGGCCGTAGCTCCGCGCGGTCGGCGCGTCACGATCGAGGAACGTCGCCTCGATCACCATCACGTTGGCGCCGGCAACGTATTGCGACAGCCCCTCGGTGGTCTCGGTGTCGCCGATCACGACGAGCTTCCTGCCGCCGCTCGGCGGGCCAAGGACGTCTTCCGGGTCGACGGTTCGGTCGGCAAGCACGACCGGGCGACCCGCGGCCAATTCGCCGCGCAAGGGACCGTCGGGAACACCAAGCGCCATGAGCCGATCGGGCCGAAGACGACGGCGCGCGGGGCTCTGGAATACGAAACCAAAACTGTCGGTGTCGCGATGGCGGACCGGAAAACAGTCGATGGTGAATTCACCGGCATCGATGACCTGCCCTGCGGTCAGCGGTGCGAACTCGACCGCGATGGGCGCCCGGCCCGCGCCCCACAGACCTGCGAGCATTCGGATGACGATGTCGAGCGTTCCTTCCCCGCCGTGAATTGTCATCACGTCGGAGGTCTGCCGCAGGCCCAGCGTCGAGAAGAGGCCGGGAATGCCGAGTACGTGATCGAGATGAGCGTGCGTCAGCAGGATGCGGTCGAGCCGCCGAAAGCCGGCGCCGCTGCGCAGCAACTGGCGCTGCGTGCCCTCGCCGCAATCAATCAGGACACGCTTGCCCGCGGCTTCCACGAGGAGCGCCGGATGATTGCGCTCGGCCGAGGGAACGCTGGCGGAGGTGCCGAGAAATGTCAGGGCGAACATGGTCGTCACGCGGTCCGGCTGTGGACGGTCTCACCGCCCCCAATGCCACGTGAGCAGCAGCGCGTACAGGGCCATCGACGCGACGTAGAGCGCTACAAGCAGCGCATAGCCCGCGATCTGGCGGCCGAGCGTCGCCTTCGACGTCACCCACCAGTCGAGCGCCCTGAAGGCTGCGGGCACCAGCCACCAGCCGAGCAGCTGGGTGCTCACGAGATTGCCGACGAACAGCGACAGCCAGACCGGCACGCCGTTTCTGTCGATCAAGGGCGCGCTGATGAAATAGCCCCAGAGATAGACCACGGGATAGAGCACCAGGAGGACGATCAGGTTGCTCTTCCAGATGAAGCCGGGCCCTCGCTCGGAAGCCTCCGTCTTGCCGGCCGGAAACCAGAAATTGAAGCCGTAGCTCGCCCGCTTCACGTTCATGCCGGCGTTGAAGCGCTCGCCCTCCTTCAGCAGCGTCTGCCGCAAGGGCGAGTCGAGCCATGCATTGAGATTGGCATCAGAGTCGAACGACAGGATGATGATCCATTCGTCGTGCAGGCCCGGAATCGGCCGCTCGATCTTGTGGCGCAGGAAACCCTTGAACTCGGCCTCCGCCGCCTGGATGCGTTGCTGCCATTTCAGGAACGCATCCTCGAGCCCATCGGGGACTTTGAAAGAGATGACCGCCGAGACAGCGCTGTCGCGCTGGATGCCGGTGTCGGGCAGGATTTGGACGTCCTCCGAACCGACGAAGAAGCGCTGCACCTGCCCGATCAGTTTCGCCCGCTCCTCGCTCTGGAGCCAGGCGCGTGCTGCGGCCGGGCTGGCGAAACGCAGGATCGTCACCCAGTCCACATGCGCCGGCGGCTGTGGCGGCACTACCTCCTGGCCGAGGAAGCCGGGCCATGCCTTGAGCACCTCGCCAACCTCGCCGTTCCACCGCGCGAACGCGGCAAAGCCATCGTCGGCGACGCGGCGCTGGATGACGAGGGCGACCGGCTGGCGGGCCGTGTCGGGGGATGCGCTCATCGCGGCCGCCTCAACTCTTCTTGTAGAGACGCTTGCCCATCACCCAGGTCTCGTCGACGCAGCGATCGTCGCCGACCATCATCACGGCGAACAGCATGCTCGCGGCCTCATCCATCGTGTGCGGGCCGGCGCCGTCGGCGATCAGCGACTGATGCCACGCTTGCGCGGCCTGCCCGCCGCTCGGATCGAGCGCCACGAAATCGGCCTCCTTGCCGGGCTCGAAATTGCCGAGCTTGTCGTCGATGTAGAGACCTTCTGCACCACCGAGCGTGATCGACCAGAAGCCGCGATAGGGCGAGAGCTTGTTGCGTTCGGCCTCGGCGATATCCTTGCGGGCCGGATCGATGCTGCCGTCGAGCAGCGTGTTGTTGCACATGCCGACCTTGTAGGCATCGTCCAGTACGGAGATCATCGAGAAGCGGTTGCCGCCGCCGACGTCGGTGCCGAACGACATCTTCACGCGATGCTCGGGATCGGTGGCGCGGCCGAGGCGGAACAGGCCGCTGCCGAGGAACAGGTTCGAGCACGGGCAGAACACCACCGCGGCGCCCTTCTTCGACATGCGGCGGAACTCGTTGTTGGAGAGATAGACGCCGTGGCCGCCGGAGAACTTTGGACCGACCAGGTCGAACTTCTCGTAGACGCCGAGATAGTCCTGGCAATCCGGATGCTCGACCAGCACGCCGCTGCATTCGGCCGGGTTCTCGGAGATGTGGGTGTTGACCCAGCAGTCCGGGTGCTCGTGCTTGAGGCGCTGACACGCTCTCAGCAGTTCCGGCGAGGCGCCGAAGGCGAAGCGCGGCGTGATGGCGTAGAGGTTGCGGCCCCTGTTGTGGTACTGCGCGATCAGCCGCTTGCTGTCGCGATAGAAATTGTCGGGCGTGTCGACATAGTCGGCCGGCGCGTTGCGATCGATGCCGGTGAGGCCCGCGATGACTCGCATGTTGCGGCGGGCTGCCTCCTCGAACAGCTCCTCGGTCGAGACCGGCGAAGAGCTCGTGAACGCCTGGCAGGTGGTGGTACCGGAGGCCAGCAACGCGTCGAGGAAGCGCTTCACGCCCTCACGCGCATAGTTGCGGTCCTTGTATTTGAGCTCTTCCGGATAGATCCACATCTGGAGCCACGGCAACAGCTGCTCGCCGTAGGCGCCGAGCACGCGGGTCTGCGGAAGGTGGATATGGCCGTCGATGAACCCCGGGACGATGATGCGGTCCCTGATATGGGTGATCTCGACGTTCGGATGCGCGGCGGCGACCTTGTCGTACGACCCGAACGCCTTGATGATTCCGTCGGTGACGACCATGAGGCCGTCCTGATGAAAGCGCGCGGCCGCCTGTTCGTTGCCGACGTGCTTCCAGGGATCGTCGACGAAGTCGAAGAACGTGCCGCGAATACCGACGGTGGTCATGATTTGGTTCCTTCTAAATTCTGTATGGCGTCGCGCGCCGAGGGCAGCGAGATCGCGAGCAGCGCTCCGGCGGCGGCGCAGAGAGCGAGGTAGAGCCATCCGATCGGCGCCTGCGTCGCCTCGGGCAACACTGCCGCGATCGCCATGACACCGCTTACGGCGAGATAGCAGAGCGCGCTGATGAGGCCGCCGATCAGGCCGTGGTCGCGCTCGAACAGGCCGAGCGCCATGCCGTACATCATCGGACACAGCACGCCGCAGCCGCCGAGCACCAGCGCACCGCCGATCGTGATTGACATGAAATCCAGACCGAGGGTCATGCCTGTTACGGTCAGGACCACCGCACCGGCAAGAAACAGCGCGAAGGCGCCGAGGCCAAGCATGCGTGCCGGGATGAAGCGTGCGAAATGCGCGCAGCCCAGTTCGCCTGCGAGATTGACGCCGCCAAGCCCGAGCGCGACGAGGCCGTAGATGGCCGCCGAATAGCCGAGGCCGGTCTGGTAGAAGAACGGCGCGACGACGCCGAACGCCAGCTGCGCGCTCGCCGCCGCGGCAAAGACCAGCACGAAAGCCAGGAAGCTCCGGCGAACGAGTGCCTCGCGCAAGATACCGGCAGTGCGGCGCGGATCGAACGGCGCACGTCGTTCCGCTGGCAACGTTTCAGGCAGAAGAAATACGACGATCGTGGCAACGATTGCTGCGGCGATGGCAATGACGACGAAGACACCGCGCCAGGACGTCAGCTCGACGATGAAGCCGCCGGCTGCCGGCGCAAGCACGGGCGCCAATCCCCAGGCGGCTCCAAGCAGACCCGAAACCGCCGTGAGCTCGCGGCCGCGGAAGCAATCGGCGGCGACCGCATAGGCGACGACGAGACAGGTGCAGCCGCCGATGCCTTGGAGGAAGCGCAACGCAAGCAGCAGCGAGGCGCTGGTGGCGAGCGCACAGGCGATGCTCATCGCGATCAGCACCGAGAGCCCTGCGAGCAGGACGTTGCGGCGGCCGAGCGTGTCGGAGGCGATGCCGACCGGCACCAGCGCGAGACTCATGCCGAGCATGTAGGCGGTGACTGTGTTCTGCATCGACGCCGCGTCAGCGGCGAGATCCGCCACCATCTGCGGCAGGCCTGGCGTATAGGCATCGAGCGGAATCTGGCTGAACGGCACGACGCACAACAGGATCGGCACGATCCCATCCTTCGCGCGACCAGCGTCCGAAGCAAGTGCAGTCATCGCTTACGCCCCTCGATGTCCGCGGATCTCGTCTTTTCGTGCGCGCGATGAGACGCGACGATGCAGGTTGCGGATATTGACGCGCGGAGCGTGCCAGAACTGTGTGTAGAAACTCTTAGGAGGTCCCGTAGCGATACGGACTCTGACAGCTGATGCTGTGGCGCGGAGCGCGCTGACAAAAAACGCGAAAACAACCCCATGCAAAGTAGAAATCACTGAAGAATTTCGTCCGCCGCGACTCTTGCCCTGTCGGCACGAAGGTTTGACTCGTCGGGCAAAACAGGCGCAGAATTACATCATCGCCAATTGCGAGTTCGTCGTTGCACCGACGCCATTAACCGCTCGGAAGGCATCGCTGTTTCCGATACGCGACCGGCTCCGGCCGGGCGAAGATCAGCGCAAGAATCCCTCGAGAGCTCCGAGAAACTGCCGCGGCGATTGAAGCTGCGGCACGTGCGCGCATCCTGGAATGATCTTGAGCTCGGCGTGCGGCAACCCGGCAGCCAGCTCGTGCGACATCGGCGGAGGCGTTGCTTCGTCGTGCTCGCCGACCAGAACGAGGACCGGAACTTTCACCGCGGCAAGCTCGGCGCGGAGATCGAGGCCGGCCAACGCATCGCATGCGCTGCAAAACACATCGGGATCGGTCCGTAGGAATGCTGCACGACGATCCTGCATCAGCTCCGGATGCCGCGCCTGAAACTCGGGCGCGAACAGGCGCCGCATCGCGACGTCAGTGATGGCCTCCAGCCCCTTTGCCCGGGACACCTTCGCCATGTTGCGAAATGCCTCGCGTCCGGGCTCCGAAAAGGCCGCGCCGCAATCAGCGAGAACAAGCCGGCTGACGATCTTCGGATGCCGGATCGCCATCTGCAGGGCGACGAAGCCGCCATAGCCATTGCCGAGCACGATCGACGGCGCGCCGCCCGCGGCATCCCGCACAGCCTCTGCCATCCGGTCCGCGACAGCAGCAAGTCCGCCCTCGACCGCGCGTGAACGGCCGAACCCGGGCAACTCCGGCACGATGATTCGAAACGATCCCGCAAGCTCCGGCACGATCGCATCGAAGCTGGCCCGATCCGATAGCAGCGAATGGAAAAGAAAGAGCGGCGGCCCCTCGCCCGATTGCGCGGCGTTGACGGTCCCGTTGGCAAGAAGCCTGTCCATATTCCGGTCTTTCCCTCGCTTCGTCGGCGGCTGGCATGCCGCGGAGGCCCTTGATTGATAAATCAACTGTCAGGGAATTCAAGCATTTGGCTCTTGACGTGAAATATCAGGATTGTCAGATTATGGCCAACGAGGTCAAAAGAATCATGCTTTTGCGCGAAAATATCTACGATCTTCTCAGAGCTGATATTTTAGCTTGCCGCCTTACGCCGGGCGATGAAATGCGCGAGCAGGACCTTGCCGAGCGCTATTCGGTGAGCCGGCAACCGGTCCGGGACGCGCTTCTGCGGCTCCAACGCGAGCACCTCGTGACGGTGCAGCCGCGCCAGGGCTACCGAGTGACGCCAATCTCGCTCTCCGATGCCCGCGATCTCCTGCGCTTCCGCCTCGCACTGGAGCCGGCCTGCGTCGCTGAAGCGATCGAGAGCGCTCCCGACAGCGTCTTGAAATCGCTCGACGAATTCCGCCGCTTCTCGGGCAATCACGAGGACTTCATCGCCTACAATCGCGGCTTCCACACTGCGCTGGCCCATGCCTCCAGCAATCGCCGCATGGCGACGGCGCTGTGCGACCTGATCGGCCAGGCCGACCGGCTGGTCCGCGTCAGCATTTCCAACCTGAAGGGCCACGACCCCGCAAAGCTCGTCGCAGAGCACGTCGCACTGATCGACGCCATGCAGCAGCGCGAAACGCGCACCGCGGCGCGCATCATCAAGGCTCACATCGGGGACACCGAAAAACGCGTTCTGCCGGCGCTCAAGCGCAACGCCGTCATCGTCGAGGAGAGGTCATCATGAACGTTCCGTCGAAACCCGCGTCGATCGACGTCGAAACCCACGGCAATTTCATCGATGGACGGGAAGTCGAGGCCGGAGGCGGTGCGATGCTGGATATTCGCAATCCCGCGACCGGCGACGTCATTGCCCGCATTCCCAATTCAACCGCTGAGGATATCGACCGCGCCATGAAAAGCGCGCGCGCCGCGTTCGACGGCAAGGCCTGGGGCGGCATGGACACCCGCGCCAGGGCCAGACTGGTCAACAAGCTCGCCGATGCGTTCGAGGCCAATCTCGACAGCCTGTATCGGCTCGAGACTCTCAACAACGGCCGCCCGGTCAACGAGACCCGCGCCCAGCTCTCCCGCCTGCCCGATTTCTTCCGCTATTTCGCCGGCCTCGCTTTGTCACGCCGTGACTCCGTGATCCCCGTCGAAGGCGCCTATCTGAACTACACGCTCCGCACGCCGATCGGCATCGTCGCCAATTGCACCCCATTCAATCACCCCCTGATGATCCTGTGCAAGTCGCTCGCCGTGGTGCTGGCGACCGGGTGCGTCACCGTGGTGAAGCCGTCCGAATACACGCCGCTCACGACCTTGAAGCTCGCGCAGATCTTCACTGAGGCGGGCCTGCCGCCCGGCGTCTTCAATATCGTGCTCGGCCTCGGCCCGAGCGCCGGCAAGATGCTGGCCGAGCACGGCGACATCAACAAGCTGGTCCTGACCGGCGGCACCGAGGCAGGCCGCATCGCCGGCAGCGCAGCCGCAAAAGTGTTCGCGCATCAGACCATGGAGCTTGGCGGCAAGACGCCGGTGATGGTGTTCGACGATTTCGACGTCGACCGCGCCGTCAACTATGCCGCCTTCGGCGCCTTCATCGGCGCCGGGCAGACCTGCGTCTGCGCCTCGCGCCATCTCGTCCAGGCCTCGATCTACGACGAGTTCGTCGAGAAGCTGCAGGCCAAGACCCGCACGATCCGCGTCGGCGATCCTTTTGATCCCAGCACCCAAATGGGCCCAGTGATCTCGGCCAAGCAGCGCGACCGCGTTCTCGCCTATGCGGGCTATGGTCACGCCGACGGCGCGCGTCTCGTCACCGGCGGCGTTGCCGCCAAGGTGCCGGGCCACGACAACGGATATTTCGTGGAGCCAACGGTCTTCGCCGACGTCAAATCCGACATGCGCATCTTCCAGGAGGAAGTGTTCGGTCCCTTCACCTCGGTGACACCGTTCAAGGACGAGGCCGATGCGCTCAGGCTTGCCAACGACTCGCCCTTCGGCCTCGCCGCAGCGATCCGTACCCGCGACGTCGCCCGCGCCCACCGTGTCGCCGCCTCCGTCAAGGCCGGCATCGTCTGGATCAACGATCATCACCGCCTCGACCCGGCCTCGCCCTGGGGCGGCGTCGACGATTCCGGCATCGGCCGCGAATGCGGCACCGAAAGCTTCAACGACCATTTCAACACCAAGAGCGTGATGGTCGCGACCCACGAGCAGCCGTTCGACTGGTACCGCGACACGGCCAGTCAAAAGCGACTGAACTAGCAGTACTGCAAGCGGCCGACCGCCCATAGAAGGCGGGCCGCATCAACCAGAATGACAGTCAAGGGAGAGCGTCAATGTCGACATCGGTAAACGCGGGTGGCCGCCTCGATCGGCTGCCGGTCGGGCCATTCCACCGCCGCATCATGCTGCTGATCGGCATCGGCATGTTCTTCGACGGCTTCGACATTTACATCGCCGGAACCGTGCTCAGCGTCACGCTGAAATCAGGCTTTTCGACGCTCGCTCAGAACGCGGCCTTCATCTCCGCGACGTTCGTCGGCATGATGCTGGGGTCGTTCGGCACCGGCTTCCTTGGCGACCGCTACGGTCGCCGATTCACGTATCAGTTCAATCTCCTTCTTTTCGGTATCGCTTCCCTTGCCGCGGCATTCGCGCCGAACATGGCCTTCCTGATCGCCTGCCGCTTCGTGATGGGCGTCGGGCTCGGCGCGGAGAACGTCGTCGGCTATTCGACGATGACGGAGTTCGTGCCCGCCCGCACCCGCGGCAAATGGCTCGGCCTCACCGCCGTCTGCGTCGTAACGGGCCTGCCAGCAGCACTTTTGATCGCATCCGTGCTCGTTCCGCAATTCGGCTGGCGCTCGATGTTCGTGCTCGGCGGCATCGGCGCGCTCGTCGTCTGGTACATGCGCAAGTCGCTGCCGGAATCCCCGCGCTGGCTCGAAGCCGTGGGACGCACCGCCGAGGCGGAAGCGTTGATGCAGGCGATCGAGAAGGAAGCGGCGCAAGGACAGCCCTTGCCTGCTCCAGCGCCCACGACACCCGCTCCGGTCGCTCCCGATCTCGGCACGTTATTCACACCGCCCTTGCTGTCGCGGATGATCGTCGGCGCCGTCTGCCTGATCACGATCAACACCCTGCTCTATGGCTTCGTGACCTGGCTGCCCGTGTTCTTCGTCAAGCAGGGCCTGTCGGTCGCGACATCGTTCGGCTATTCGCTGCTGATGGCGCTCGGCGCGCCGATCGGCGCGGCCATCGGCGCATTGACCGCCGACCGCTGGGGCCGCAAGCCAACGATCATCGGCGCGTCGCTGATCGCGGTGGCGCTGGGCATCCTCTATCCCATGATCTCGGATCCGATCCTGCTGCCGGCCGTGGGCTTCGCGCTGACCGTGCCGATCTATGTGCTGGTCGCGCTCCTGTTTGGCATCTACATCCCCGAACTGTTTCCGACCGAGGTTCGCCTGCGCGCCTCCGGCCTCGTCAACACGCTGGGGCGCGGCGCCACGATCGTCACGCCGTTCCTCGTTGTCTCGCTGTTCGAGTCGCGCGGCGTGGCCGGCGTGATGGCGCTGATGATCGGGCTGCTGGTGGTGCAGATCATCACGGTCTGGGCCCTCGGCATCGAGCCCCGGCATCGCAGCCTCGAGGAGCTCAAGGCGGAGGAAACGGCCGCGCCGGTGCTCAAGGAGGCGTCCTGAACCGGGCTCTCGGTTCAATCGCAGTCGCTCCTATCCCAGGCCGGAGCTCCGCTAGTCTCCACACCGTCGCGGGCGTGTCCCGGCCACCAGCCTTGTCGTGCAGCAATGAGAACGTGGATGCCCGGGACAAGCCCGGGCATCACGACGAGATGCGATAGCCCCGCCCCCGATCGGCGGGCAGATCTGGTTCCCGTTGCGCCGCCTCCTCATCCCGCTCCCGACATTGCATGCTTGACGCCCGGATCGGTTCGCCGAGACGATGAGATGCAAGGGAGATCGTGATGCAGCGAGGGCCGGCCACAGATGCCGTTGATGTGAATTACGGCTCGATCGGTGCACTGCTGAGCGCCCTGCACGCGCGCGAGATGTCGGCGACAGAGTTGCTCGAGCACACCATCGCGCGCATCGAGGCGCTCGATCCGCAGATCAACGCGATCATCGTTCGCGATTTCGATCGCGCGAGAGACGCCGCCCGCGCCGCCGATGCCGCGCTTGGCCGCGGCGAGCGGATGTCATTGCTCGGCATCCCCGTGACATTGAAAGAGCCGTTCAACGTCGCCGGCCTGCCGACGACATGGGGTTTTCCGCATTTCAGGGATTTTCGACCGGCGGAAGACGCCCTTATTGTCTCGCGGTTGAAGGCGGCGGGTGCCGTCATCATCGGCAAGACCAATATCCCGATCGGCTTGCGGGATTTCCAGAGCTACAACGAGATCCACGGGACGACGAACAACCCGTGGGATCTCGGCCGGTCGCCCGGCGGCTCCTCGGGCGGATCGGGTGCGGCGCTGGCGGCGGGCTTCGGCCCGCTCTCGATCGGCTCGGACATCGGCGGCTCGATCCGCGTCCCCGCGCATTTCTGCGGCGTGTTCGGGCACAAGCCGAGCCTCGGCCTGGTCCCGCTGCGCGGATACAGCCTGCCACCGGCACCGCCCGTACCTGGCCAGGGCGATCTCGCCGTGATCGGGCCGATGACGCGCACCGCCTCGGATCTCGCATTGGCGCTCGACGTGATTGCCGGTCCCGACGAGACGCGCGACGGGATCGGCTACCGCCTTGCGCTGCCGGCACCGCGACATGCGCAGCTTGGGGATTTCAGGATTCTGGTGATCGACACCCACCCGCTGATGCCGACGGGCGACGCCGTGCGTTCTGCCATCGAACGATTGGCGGAACGGCTCGAACGATCAGGCGCGCAAGTGGCGCGCGCGAGCACGTCGCTGCCCGATCTCGCCGAGTCCGCACGGCTCTACATGAAGCTGTTGAACGCCGCGCGAAGCCCGCGCCTGACACCGGCCGCGCTTGCGGAGGCGCAAGGCGTTGCCGCGACGCTCTCACCCGGCGATCGCAGCCTGCAGGCCGAGCGCGCCCGCGGCTGGGGCATGATCCATCGCGATTGGCTGGCGGCCGATGCTGCCCGCCTGCAGCTGCAACAGAAGTGGCATCAGCTGTTCCGCGAGTTCGACGCGGTGATCTATCCCGCCGCCGCCGTGCCGGCCTTTCCGCATGACCAGTCGGAGCCGTTCGACGCGCGGCAACTGGACATCGATGGCAAGCTCTACGATTACTCCGATGCGTGCTTCATCTGGGCCGATCCCGCCTCGACCTGCGGACTGCCGGCGACCGCCGTCCCGATCGAGCGCACGGCGTCAGGCTTGCCAATCGGCGTTCAGATCATCGGGCCGTATCTGGAGGACCGTACGACGATTGCGCTGGCCGAACTGATCGAACGCGAGTTCGGCGGCTTCGTCCCGCCGCCATCGCTGTCTGCAATGCGATCTGCGAGATAGCTACGTCTTGTCAGCCGACTGCGCCTCGACCGCCTGCACGGCGACACTCGCGACCTGCCGCAACGCTTCGCGATCCGCGCCTGAGGACGCCATCACACCCATGCCGACCGACACCGCGGAGACATAACGCGCAAGCGCGGCGGGATCGGACGTTGGCTTGAGATCACCTTCGGCCTTGGCGCGAACAAAACGGTCGCGGAGCTGGTCCTCGTTCTGGGCGCGGCGCGTGGCCAATTCGAAGGGGACGTTCTCGGAGCCGGTGCCGCAGGCGATGCCGCCTTGCACCAGCAGGCAGCCGGGCGGATTGGCAGGATCGGTCTGCTTGTCGGCGATGCCCATCAACATCCGCTCGGCGACGGCGCGGGCGGTGGGCGCTGCCACCACCTCCTCCATCCAGATGTTCCGCAGCTTGGTGTAGCGGTCGAGAGCGGCCTTCAGCAGGCCTTCCTTGTTGCCGAAGCAGGCATAGAGACTGGGCGGGTTGATGCCCATGGCCTCGGTGAGCTGGGCAATGGTCGCGCCCTCATAGCCATGGCGCCAAAACACTTCCATCGCCTGGTCCAACGCCATTTCGGCGTCGAATTCGCGGGGGCGTCCCATGCCCATGTGCCTGTCTCCTCGGAATTCGCGTTCTGCAGAAGGCTTAACGTCGAATCCTAACTATTTGTTCTAATTCTACTTTCCCAGGGTCTTCCAATTCTTGCGGTATGCCGCTACAATTTTCTTAGTGAATGGTACATAAGTATCTTGCACTGCGGTATCCAGCTCCACATCTGTAGTGAACACTACATATCTGGAGCGCGCAAATGCCCCCCTCCCAAAACACCTCTCGCACCGGCCGTTTCCGCCGCCTTCTGGGCGGCGTCGCCATCGTGGGCGCCCTCGCCGTGGCCGGCTCGATGGCGACCGGCCGCTACTTTCACGCGGCGCAAGCGACGGCACCGGCAGCCGCGGCCGAACAAGCCGTTTCCGTCACCGTCGCGATGATCGAGCCACGGCAGACCGTGCTGTGGGACGACTTCTCTGGCCGGCTGGAGGCCATCAACCGCGTCGAGCTCCGCCCGCGCGTTGCGGGTGCGATCCTGTCGGCAAACTTCACCGAAGGGGCGCTGGTGAAGGCCGGCGACGTGCTGTTCAAGATTGATCCCGCCCCTTATGAGGCCGAGGTCGACAAGGCTGCGGCCCAGCTCGAAGCTGCGAAAGCGCGCGTCGTCTTCACCCAGAGCGAGCTCGAGCGCGGTGCGCAGCTCGTCGGCAACGCCGTGGTAACGCGCCGCGACTACGACCAGCGCGACAACGCCAATCGCGAAGCGATCGCCAATGTGAAGGCGGCCGAGGCGACGCTCCAGACCGCAAAGCTCAATCTCGACTACACCGAGGTGCGCGCGCCCGTGGACGGCCGCGTCGGCAAGATCGAGGTCACCGTGGGCAATCTCGTCGCCGCCGGCACCGCGTCCCCGGTGCTGACCTCGCTGGTCTCGGTCAATCCGATCTACGCCTCGTTCGATGCGGATGAAGAGCTCGTGCTGCGCGCGCTGAACTCGATCGCGGATGCCTCCGGCAGGCGCGGCGAGCTCGACCAGATCCCGGTCGAAATGACGACCTCGGGCGACCTGTCTGCGAAGGGCCACATCCAGCTCATCGACAACCAGGTCAACGGCCAGAGCGGCACCATCCGTGTCCGCGCCGTATTCCGCAACGACGACGGGCGCCTCATCCCCGGCCAGTTCGCCCGCGTGCGCATGGGCCAGCCGAAGCAGCAGGCGCTGGTGATGATCGACGAGCGCGCGATCGGCACCGACCAGGACAAGAAGTTCGTGATGGCGGTCGGCGACGACAACCGTGCCGTCTACCGGCCGGTCACGCTCGGCGGCACCGTCGATGGGCTTCGCATCGTCACCTCGGGCCTGAAGTCCGGCGACCGCATCATCGTAAACGGACTACAGCGTGTGCGTCCCGGTGCCCTGCTCAAGACGGAGATCGCGGCCATGGGTGCGCGCGGGCAGCAAGCCGCCTCCAACCACAGCAACCAGGACGTGGTGCAACGCTAAGTCATTCCGGGGCGCGACGCAGTCGTGAACTCCGGTGCGCAATTGCGCACCTGAGAATCTCGAGATTACGAAGCTCCGGTCATCTCACCTCTGGATTCCGGGTTCGCGCGCGATGCGCGCGCCCCGGAACGACGGTGAAGCGGTCGGAGATAGGGAAGACATTGCCCAGGGGCAAAGCCAATGAATCTCTCGAAGTTTTTCATCGACCGTCCGATTTTCGCCGGCGTGCTGTCGGTGCTGATCTTCCTGGCGGGCCTGATCTCGCTGTTCGCGATGCCGATCTCGGAATACCCCGACGTGGTGCCGCCCTCAGTCGTGGTGCGCGCGACCTATCCCGGCGCCAATCCCAAGGTGATCGCGGAGACGGTGGCAACCCCGATCGAGGAACAGATCAACGGCGTCGAGAACATGCTCTACATGTCGAGCCAGGCGACCACCGACGGCGCGATGACGCTGACGGTGACGTTCCGGCTCGGCACCGACCCCGACAAGGCGACGCAGCTGGTGCAGAACCGCGTGCAGCAGGCCGAGCCGCGCCTGCCGGCCGTGGTGCGCCAGCTCGGCATCATCACCAAGAAGTCGTCGCCCGACCTCACCATGGTCGTGCACTTGCTGTCGCCGAACGGCCGCTACGATATGACGTATCTGCGCAACTATGCGGTGCTCAACGTCAAGGACCGGCTGGCGCGGATCGACGGCGTCGGCGACGTCCAGCTTTATGGCGCCGGCGACTATTCGATGCGGGTCTGGGTCGATCCACAGAAGGCGGCCGAGCACGGCCTGACCGCGAGCGACATCGTACGGGCAATTCAGGCGCAGAACGTCGAGGCCGCCGCCGGCGTGGTCGGCTCCTCCCCGAACGTCAGGGGTATCGACCTGCAATTGTCGGTCAATGCGGAAGGCCGGCTCGCGAACGAGGAGCAATTCGGCGACATCGTGGTCAAGACCGGCACGCGCGGCGAAGTCGTGCGGCTGCGCGACGTCGCGCGCATCGAGCTTGGCGCCTCCGAATACGGCCTGCGCTCGCTGCTCGACAACAAGCAGGCGGTGGCGATCCCGATCTTCCAGGCGCCGGGCTCCAACGCGCTGCAGATCTCCGACAACGTTCGCGCCACCATGGCCGAGATCAAGAAGAACATGCCCGAGGGCGTGTCCTACCAGATCGTCTACGACCCCACCCAGTTCGTGCGCTCCTCGATCGAAGCCGTCATCCACACGCTGCTGGAGGCCATCGCCCTTGTCGTGCTGGTCGTTATCCTGTTCCTCCAGACCTGGCGCGCCTCGATCATCCCGCTCCTGGCCGTGCCGGTGTCGATCGTCGGCACGTTCGCGGTGATGCACGTGTTCGGCTTCTCCATCAACGCGCTCAGCCTGTTCGGCCTGGTGCTTGCGATCGGCATCGTCGTCGACGATGCCATCGTCGTGGTCGAGAACGTCGAGCGCAACATCGAGGGCGGGCTGTCGCCGCGGGATGCAACGTACCAGGCGATGCGCGAGGTGTCGGGTCCGATCATCGCGATCGCCATGGTGCTGATCGCGGTGTTCGTGCCGCTCGCCTTCATTTCCGGTCTCACCGGGCAGTTCTACAAGCAGTTCGCGCTGACGATCGCGATTTCGACCGTGATCTCCGCGATCAACTCGCTGACGCTGTCGCCGGCGTTGTCGGCGCTGCTGCTCAAGGGCCACGACGAGCCGAAGGATAAGCTGACGCTGGTCATGGAGAAGAGCCTCGGCTGGTTCTTCCGCGGCTTCAACAAGGCCTTCACGCGCTCCTCCGAAAGCTACAGCGGCAGCGTTGGCAAGGTGATCTCGGGCAAGGCCGCGGTGATGGGCCTCTACGTGGTTCTCGTCGGCATCACTGCCCTGTTGTTCCAACAGGTGCCGAGTGGCTTCGTGCCGGGACAGGACAAGCAATATCTGGTCGGCTTCGCCCGCCTGCCCGATGGCGCGACGCTGGACCGGACGGAAGAAGTCATCCGCAAGATGAGCGACATCGCGCTGACCCAGCCCGGCGTCGAGAGCTCGGTCGCCTTCCCGGGCCTGTCGATCTCCGGCTTCACCAACTCGTCCAACGCCGGCATCGTGTTCTCGACGCTGAAGCCGTTCGACGAACGCAAGGATCCCTCGCTCAGCGGCCCCGCCATCGCGGCCGAGCTGAACAAGAAGTACGCGGGCATCCAGGAAGCCTTCATCGCCATGTTCCCGCCGCCGCCGGTCAATGGCCTCGGCACCATCGGCGGCTTCAAGCTGCAGATCGAGGACCGCGCCGGCCTCGGCTATGACGCCCTGAACGAAGCGACGAACGCGTTCATGGCGGCGATGCAGAAGGCGCCGGAGATCGCCGGCGTGTTCTCGAGCTTCCAGGTCAACGTGCCCCAGCTGTTCGCCGACATCGACCGCACCAAGGCGCTTCAGCTTGGCGTACCCGTGACGGAAGTCTTCAACACGCTCCAGATCTACCTGGGCTCCTACTACGTCAACGACTTCAACAAGTTCGGCCGCACCTATTCCGTCCGGGTTCAAGCCGACGCGCCGTTCCGCGCGCGCGCCGACGACATCCGGCAGTTGAAGGTGCGCTCGACCTCCGGCGACATGGTGCCGCTGTCTGCGCTGCTCACGATCCGCCAGAGCGCGGGGCCGGAGCGCGCGATCCGCTACAACGGCTTCCTGTCGTCGGACATCAACGCGGCCGCTGCGCCAGGTTTCTCATCGGGCCAGGCGCAGGAGGTGGCGACGCGGATCGCCGCGGAGGTGCTGCCGCCGGGCTTTGCCTTCGAATGGACCGACCTGACCTACCAGGAGTTCATCGCGGGCAATTCCGGCGTCTGGGTGTTCCCATTGGCGATCCTCTTGGTGTTCCTGGTGCTTGCCGCGCTCTATGAGAGCCTGACGCTGCCGCTGTCGATCATCATGATCGTGCCCATGGGCCTCCTGGCGGCGATGTTCGGCGTCTGGATCTCCAAGGGCGACAACAACGTCTTCACCCAGATCGGGCTCATCGTGCTGGTCGGCCTCTCCGCCAAGAACGCGATCCTGATCGTCGAATTCGCGCGGGAGCTCGAGTTCGCCGGCCGCACGCCGATCCGGGCCGCGATCGAGGCGAGCCGGCTGCGGCTGCGTCCGATTCTGATGACGTCGATGGCGTTCATCATGGGCGTCTTGCCGCTGGTGCTTTCGACCGGCGCCGGCTCGGAGATGCGGCGAGCCATGGGCGTCGCCGTGTTCTCCGGCATGATCGGCGTCACGGTGTTCGGCCTGTTCCTGACGCCGGTATTCTATGTGCTGCTGCGGACCGTCACCGGCATGAAGCCGCTGACGCATCACGGCAGTGACATCAGCGCGGCACCGGTCCAGGGGCCTGCCGAGTGAACCGCGTCCCGCCGCGGCGCGCCCCCGGCGGGACCAACAAGATCAGTCGCCCGCACGGAACGTGCCTGTGCCCTACCCCCGCCGCGGCACGATTGCGATCGGAGTAAAGGTGTAAACCTCCTCGCCGTTCTGGTTGTACATGGTCCATTTCACCAGCGCGATACCCTGCGGCTTCGACTTGGAAGGCGTCAGGTTCATGACCTCGCCGACCAGATGCAGACGGTCGTCGGGGCGCACGGGCATCGTCCAGCGCAGGCCGTCGACACCGGCGCCAATCAGCGGATGCGGGCCGAACGGGCGGGTCTGGATTGCGAGGTTCATGGCGATCGCGGCGGTGTGCCATCCTGAGGCGGCGAGCCCCTTGAACAGGGTCGTCTTGGCGGCCTCGTGGTCGAGATGCATCGGCTGCGGATCGAACTCGGCGGCGAAGCGCTTGATATCGGCCTCGGTGACCAGAACTTCGGGCGACTTGAACCGCATTCCGACGATGAGATCGTCGAACCACTCGACCTGCGCCATGATTTTACCTCGCAGTGTGATGCGCCGCTCCCGACGAGGCGGCTAAAAAGGCTTGGGCAATAACGGGATATGGCGGGCCCGCAGCGCGTAAACCAGCGCAGGGTTCCGCGCGAAACCCCTTTCCCGATGCGACGAAACACGCCTGAAACAGATCGCCGGTTAAGTGGTTGTCAAAATAAGTACAGGGACGGCCACCATGCAATTCATCCTCGACCTGATCTACGAATACTCCTGCTGCCAAAACCTCGTCGCCCAGCCGCCACGGGAGGACGAACTATGATCGAGCTGATCTCAGCACTGCTCGCCCTTTGCAGCATCGGCGTCTTCGCGGCGCATGCGCTGGACGCCTACCGCTCCTCGCAATACTGACGGCCTCGGCCTTCCCGGCGCTAGAAGGGCCGACGGTAGAAATGCTCGGAATGCGTGGCCGGCGGAAACCGGTTTGCGAGCGCAAGCGCTCCCTTCTCGTCCGTCTCGAGCGCGATCTTCTGCGCCAGCATCACGTCGCCAGGAACCAGGAAGCCTGACGGGACGAAGCACCAACCCATCGTCGCGCGCCCGTCGCCGTCGATCTCGTGCACATTAGCGGCCGTGCCATAGTGGATGCGATAGGTTCTGCCGGTGTCGCAGCCGACGACGTCGAAATACCGGTGCTGCTCGAACTGAACGCGCTGCGCCGGCGACAGCCATTCGGCCAGAAGCCGGCGGCCGCGCGCATCCGGCGTGTTCTCGCCAAAGAAGCGGCGATAGAGTTCGCGCAGCGCATGCAGACGCGCACGCGCCGGCGCGCGGAGCCAAACTGCCGCGATCATAGGCAGCTCAGATCAACCGCCGACCAGGCGGGGATAGAACAGCGTTTCCTGCGCGGTCGGATCGAATGATCGGATCCGGGTAACTTCGCCGGGCCCGGTTCGAAGAGCGGCGGTGAAGCCGGCTCCGGTCAGCTCCCGAAAGCGCCGTTCGGCTCGCGCCAGCGCTTCGGCATTGCCAGGATCAAACTCGTGGCGCGTGTCGCCAGTTTGGTCCATCACGATCTGGGTAGCCATGTTGAGTCTCCTCATGCCCAGCCCTGAACTCGATCAAAGCAAACGTCGTGCCGTCAGTTCCAGTTGGCAACAACTTTCTCGCGCCGGCGCATCACTCCTTGCTGAGCAGCCCAAAACGAGACGAGATTGTCATCGCGCTCTAGGCTCTTGTTTAAGCATGATCTTTTCGGAAAACTGCTGCACACTCCTCCGGATCATGCTTTAGCGCGAAGCCGCCGCGGCCCCGCCCTCGTCGATCTGCCGACCCATCAGCGCGATTGCCTTCTGATAGACGCCGGCGGCATTCCAAGCCTCGATCGCGGCGAAATTCGGTTCGCCGGGCTGGTATCCGGCTCCCGCGCGCCAACCATGGGCTTTGAGGAAGTTCGCGGTCGAGTTCAGCGCATTGGCAGCAACTTCAAGATTGCCGCTGCCATAGGCCAGAATGTTCTTGGGCATGAATTGGGTCTGGCCGACCTCGCCATGCATGGAGCCTCGAGTTGATCCCGACAGCGTACCCCGGTCGATCAGTTTCAAGGCTGCATAGAGCTGGTCAGTGAAGAATTCGGGCCGGCGGCAGTCATAAGCAAGGGTCGCGATCGACGACAGCATGTTCTGATTGCCGCGCTGGCTTCCGAAGCCAGTCTCCATGCCCCAGATCGCGATCAAGGGTCCGGGCGGGACGCCATAGCGCTGCTGGATCGAAGCGAACAAGGCCGCATGCGTCTGCTTGAGCTGCCGTCCCTTGGCAACGATGGTGGTGGCGCCGCGCTTGGCGAGGAACTGGTCGAGCGTCAGCGAAAAGCTGCGCTGGCTGCGGTCGGCCGCGATGGTGGCGCCGGCATAGTTCGTCTGCATCAGCGCCGAGAGTGCGGTGGGGCCGATGCCCTTGCCCTGCGCCTCCGCGCTGAACTCGCGCTTCCAGGCCTCGAAACCCGCCGGCGAGCTGCCGCATTGCGCGGCCTCGACGGAAGATGCCAGGCAACCGAGCAGCGTCATTGCGCCAAAAACCGCTCCCACAACAGCCCTGCCCCTGATCATTCCCAATCTCCCGTCCTGTACCGCTTGGCGGCGCAATCTTAACCGGTGGAAGGCGCCGACTCCATGGCCGGATCATAGGACAATTCGAGGCCTTCCAGATTGCCCTCCTTGCGCCATTTGTCGAGCAGCCGCAGGAATGCCATCGGCCCGCGCCAATATTGGCTGTTTCTTGCCGCGATCGGATCGAACACGCCTTCGTTGTTGTAGTAGCCCGGCGTGCATTCGGCCAGATAGGTCTGCCGGCCGAGTGCGGCCCTGACGACCTCGTCGACCCAGGCGTTCTCGGCGGCGAGCGTCGGCTCGAGCGTGCGCGCGTTGCGCGCGCGGACGTCCTTGATGACATAGGCGATGTGCTGCGATTGCTCGTCGATGATGTGCGGAAAATTGGCGCTCTGTCCGGCCTGCACCGTGACGATTAGGAAGCAGTTCGGGAAGCCGCGGCTGTAGAAGCCGTGCAGCGTCTTGACACCGTCACGCCACCGCTCGGACAGGCTCATGCCATCGCGGCCGTAGACCTCGAAGCCCATGCGGCGCGCGTAATCGGTACCGACCTCAAAACCGCTGGCATAGATCAGGCAGTCGAGCTCGTAGGCCTTGCCGTCGACGACGACGGCATTCTCCGTGATGCGCTCGACGCCCTGCCCTTCGGTGTCGACGAGATGCACGTTGGTGCGATTGAAGGTGTCGAGATATTCGTCGTGGAAGCACGGCCGCTTGCAGAACGCCTTGTACCAGGGCTTGAGCGCAGCCGCGGTCGCCTCGTCCTTGACCATCGCGTCGACGCGGGCGCGGATCTCCTCCATCTTGCGGTAGTCGGCCTGCTCGATCACCTTCAGCGCCTCGTCCATCGAGGTCACCGGCTGGGGCTGACGACGCGGCGCCAGCAGGATCTCGCCGAGCAGGCCGGTCCAACCGTCCTGCACCAGATCCTGTTCGAACGGCTCGCCTGAAATCACGGCCGTAAAATTGTCCATTCGTTCGCGCTGCCAGCCTGGCTTGAGGCTCTGCGCCCAGGCCTGATCCGTCGGACGGTCGTCGCGAACGCCGATCGCAGACGGCGTGCGCTGGAACACATAGAGCTCCTTCGCCGAACGGCCGAGATGCGGCACACATTGCACCGCGGTGGCGCCAGTGCCGATGATGCCGACGCGCTTGTCGGCGAGACCGGTCAGGCCACCGTCCGCATTGCCACCGGTGTAGCCGTAGTCCCAGCGGCTGGTATGAAAGCTGCGGCCTTTGAACGTCTCGATGCCGGGAATGCCCGGCAGCTTTGGGCGGCTCAGCGGCCCCCCGGCCAAAATGACGAAGCGCGCGCGGATGCGATCGCCCCGATCGGTCTCGACCAGCCAGCGCGCCTCCTGCTGCTGCCATGTCATCCGCGAGATGACGGTCTGAAACAGCGCGCGCTCGTAGAGCGCGAAATGACGGCCGATGCGGCGCGAATGCTCGTAGATCTCGGGCGCCCGCGCGTATTTGCGCACCGGCATGTAGCCGGTCTCTTCCAGGAGCGGCAGATAGATGTAGCTCTCGGTATCGCAGGCGGCGCCGGGATAACGATTCCAGTACCAGGTGCCGCCGAAGTCGGCGGCCTTTTCCACGATACGAAAATCCTCGATGCCGGCGTCGCGCAACCGCGCACCACACAACAGACCGCCGAAGCCGCCACCAACGATGAGCACTTCGGTCGCTTCGCTGACGGCGGCGCGCGCAAACCCGGGATCGGCCCAGGGGTCGTCGAGATAGCGGCCGAATTCGCCTGTGACTTCGAGATACTGCGCCTTGCCCTCGGCGCGCAGACGACGGTCGCGCTCGTCGCGGTAGCGGGCACGGAGCGCGGAAACATC
This sequence comes from Bradyrhizobium sp. PUT101, assembly GCF_052043945.1. Taxonomy (NCBI): domain Bacteria; kingdom Pseudomonadati; phylum Pseudomonadota; class Alphaproteobacteria; order Hyphomicrobiales; family Nitrobacteraceae; genus Bradyrhizobium; species Bradyrhizobium sp. PUT101. The sequence continues at coordinate 7,330,903 of NZ_CP197207.1, read as the reverse complement.
GACCGTAGATGCGCCGGTTGTGCCGGTCTTGTGTCTTTCCGCTGACATTCATCTCCTCCACCGCGAACGCTGCTTCGCCGGCAGCTCACTTCACGTTAGCTCTGAAAAAGTGCCGCATGCAATCATGCTCGCTGTTTTTTGCGTGAACGCCGCGCGGCGTTCCGCTAACCTCGCGCGCAAGATCACAAGCCTGCGCCATGCAACGACGCGGCGATCTGGAGGAGACCATGCAGGGATTGATGATGGATATGCCGCTTCTGATCAGCGGCCTGATCCAGTACGCCGCCGACTACCACGGCGAAGCGGAAATCGTCGCACGCGAGATCGAGGGCGACATCCACCGCTACACCTATGCCGACGCCCATCCCCGCATCAAGCGCATGGCACTGGCGCTCAAGCGGCTCGGCATGAATCCCGGCGACCGCGTCGGCACACTGGCCTGGAACACCCATCGCCATTTCGAGATGTTCTACGCTGCGCCGGGCATGAGCTACGTGCTGCACACCATCAATCCGCGGCTGTTTCCCGAACAGCTCGTCTACATCATCAACCATGCCGAAGACCGTCTGTTGTTCATCGACCGCGCCACGCTGCCGCTCGTCGAGGCGATCGCGCCGCAGCTCAAGACGATCGAGGCCTATGTCGTGATGTCCTCGCGCGAGCGCATGCCCGAGACGAAGCTCGCGAACGTCCATTGTTACGAAGAGCTTCTGGAGAAGGAGAACGAGGCCGGCTTCGCCTGGCCGGAGTTCGACGAGAAGGCCGCCTCGACCATCTGCTACACGTCGGGCACGACTGGCAATCCCAAGGGCGTGATCTACTCGCACCGCGCCGCGATCCTGCAGACCATGACCTGCTGCAATTTCGACTTCCTGCCGGGCCATGTCGAGGGCGTGCGCGAGGTGATGATGCCGATGGCGCCCCTCTTCCACGGCAATGGCTGGAACATGCCGTTCACGGCTCCCTATACCGGCTCGAAACTGGTGCTGCCCGGCCGCAACTACGAGCCCGACAAGCTCTATGAATTGCTCGAAGGCGAGAAGGTGACGCTCTCGGCGGGCGTGCCGAGCTTCTGGCTGATCCTGCTCGACTGGCTCGGACGGACCGGCAACAAATTCTCCACGCTGCGCGCAACGCTATCGTCCGGCTCGGCGCCGCCGCGCGCGATGGTCGAGAAGCTGAAGCGCGAATATGGCATCGACTATATCCAGGCCTGGGGCATGACCGAGGCCTTGGGCTGCTCGATGCCGGGCTTGCGGCCCGGCTCGGAGCACCTCAGCGAGACGGAGAAATTCGACCGACGCCAAGTCTCGGGGCGCGCCTGTTTCGGCACCTCCTTGCGCATCGTCGACGACGCCGGCAACGAGCTGCCGCGCGACGGCAAGACCGTCGGGCATCTGCGCGCGCGTGGCCCCTGGGTCGCCTCGGGCTACATGAAGTTGGAGGAAGGCCTCGACCGCGACGGCTGGCTCATCACCGGCGACATGGCGGTGATCGACCCGCAAGGCCACGTCACCCTGACCGACCGCTCCAAGGACGTGATCAAGTCCGGCGGCGAGTGGATCTCATCGATTCAACTCGAGGACATCGCGCTGTCACATCCCGACGTGCTGCAAGCTGCCGTCGTCGCGATCGCGCACGAGAAATGGCAGGAGCGTCCCCTGCTCCTCGTCGTCCGCAAGAAGGGCGCGACCGTCGACGGCAAGACGCTGCTCGACCACATGCGTCCGAGGATCGCGAGCTGGTGGATGCCGGACGCGGTGGAATTCCTGGACGAATTCCCGATGACCGGCACGGGCAAGGTGCTGAAGTCCGCTCTGCGCGAGAAGTTCAAGGAGTACCGCGCCGCGTGAAGCGACGCATGATCGCGCTGAAGTCCGCGCCGCCCTTCGATCCAGGAGACGAAAGATGCTCTACCCGATGTCGCCCAAAGTCGTCGAGCTCAAGCGCAAGCTCGAAAGCTTCATGGACCGGCACATCTATCCGAACGAGGAGCGCTTCTATCGCGAGGCCGAGGAGCTCGGGCCGTGGAAGGTCTATCCCGTCGTCGAGGAGCTGAAGCCGCTGGCGCGCGCCGAGGGGCTCTGGAATCTGTTCCTGCCGGAATCCAGCCACGGCGCGGGTCTTTCCAATCTCGAATACGCCCCGCTCTGCGAGGTGATGGGACGCTCGCACCTCGCGCCCGAGGTGTTCAACTGCTCGGCGCCGGACACCGGCAACATGGAGGTGCTGGAGCGCTACGGCACCGAGAAGGACAAGCAGCGTTGGCTGAAGCCACTGCTCGCAGGCGAGATCCGCTCCTGCTTCGCCATGACCGAGCCGGCGGTCGCCTCGTCGGATGCGACCAACATCGAAAGCACGATCGTGCCTGACGGCGATCACTACGTCATCAACGGCCGCAAATGGTACACGACCAACGCGACCGACCCGCGCTGCAAGATCTGCATCTTCATGGGCAAGACCGATCCTGACAATCCCGACCGCCACAAGCAGCAATCCATGATCCTGGTGCCGATGGACACGCCCGGCATCGAGGTGAAACGTCCCCTGCCCGTGTTCGGCTTCTACGGCGTGCCCGACCGCGCCTCCGAAGTCGTGTTCACCAATGTACGCGTGCCCAGGGAGAACATGCTGCTCGGCGAAGGCCGCGGTTTCGAGATCGCACAGGGGCGCCTCGGGCCTGGCCGCATCCATCACTGCATGCGCCTGATCGGCCTGACCGAACGCACGCTGGAGAAGATGTGCCGCCGCGTGCGCAGCCGGGTCGCCTTCGGCAAGCCGGTCTCGGAGCAGACGGTGACGCAGGAGCGCATCGCGGAATCCCGCATCATGATCGAGCAGGCCCGGCTGCTGACGCTGAATGCGGCCCACGCGATGGACACGGTCGGCAACAAGGTGGCGAAGGCCGAAATCGCCATGATCAAGGTCGCCGTGCCCAACATGGCCTGCCAGATCGTCGACTGGGCGATCCAGGCGCATGGCGGCGGCGGGACCTCGAACGATTTTGGATTGACGCAGGCGTACGCGACGGCGCGGTTGCTGCGTCTTGCGGATGGACCGGACGAGGTGCACCGGAACCAGATCGCGCGGTTCGAACTGAAGAAGTATTCGAACGCCTAGAGCAGTACTCGCCGAGAGGCGCAGTGCCCTCTTTCCTTCTCCACTTGTGGGAGAAGCTGTCGCGCGTAGCGCGCCGGATGAGGGGTATCCATCCGCACGGCAAGTGCGGAGACATCCCCCTCACCGGAGTGCGTTCTTATCAGCCAGCGGGGCTGCCCTCTCCCACATCCGCCTTCGCCAAGGCTTCGGCGGACATGAGGGACGAGGGCACAGCAATGCGCAGTGCGATTGCGCGACCCCGCCTCAGTTCATCACGTAGACTTCAGGATCGGCGCTCGAGCTCGGCTTCTTGAAGGCGTTGCGCAAGGCAGGAGACATCGGGACGTTGTAATTGAGGCCGTTCGGCGGGGTCGGCGATTGCAGCCACTTCTTGTAGAGCACCTCGATCTCCGGGCTTGCATAGAGCTCCGCTGTGGCGCGGTCGGCGAGTGCCTTGAACGGCGTATCCTCCCGCCGCAACATGATGCCATACGGTTCCGGCTTCGAGAACGCCTCCTCGCTGATCATGTAAGCTTGCGGCTCCTTCGACCGCGCGATGGCGACGGCAAGCTGCACGTCGTCGAGCGCGTAGGCCTGAGCGCGGTCGGTCTCCAGCAACAGGAAGGCCTCGGCCTGGTCCTTGGCCGGCATCAGATTGATGCCGAGATTGCGCTCGGTGTTGACCTTGGCGAGCTGCGTCAGGTTGACCGATCCCGCCACCGCCGTGACCGCCTTGCCCTTGAGATCGTCGATGGTGTTGATCTTGGCGGCCTTCTTCGCCGCGAACCGCGTCGCGCTCAGGAAATGCGTGTTGGTGAAGGCGACCTGCTTCTGGCGGTCGGCATTGTTGGTGGTCGCCGAGCAATGCAGATCGAGCGTGCCGTTGACCATCAAGGGGATCCGGTTCGACGAGGTCACGGCGAGAGTGTCGACGGCGATGTCGGGCATGCCGAGCTGCTTCTTCACGGCCTCGACGATCTTGAAACAGATGTCCATGGCAAAGCCGACCGGCTTCTGGTTGCCGTCCAGATAACTGAACGGGACCGAGGCCTCCTGGTAGCCCAGCGTGATCTTCTTGCTCTCCTTGACCTTCTGAAGCGTGCCCGTGAGGTCTTCGGCTGACGCTGCGCCCGCAAGACATGTCAGGGCCAGGATAAGGGTGGGTAGACGCATCGGCTGCTCCTGGATGGGATCGTCGACCGGGGTCGAGACGAGATCGCGGAGGTGATAACCGACACATACGGCGTCGACCAGACGGGACAGCGACTACCAGCTATCGCGCTTTTCGATACGGCCCGAACGGGAGGCGCTTCACTGACATGTCAGCTGCTGTTCGAACCAGCCGCTCAAGCGGTCCGACAGAGGTGGCCACATCCGCTGGAAGTTCGCGAGCTTGCCCGCACCGGTCCGATACAGCGCTCGCAACTCCTGCTCGATGGCCGGCAAATCAACGCCGGAACAGACTCCGTCCCTCACGATCGTCCTGCCGGCGACGACGACCTCCTTCACCAGGGACGCATTGCCGCGCGCGAACAGCAGCGCCATGGGGTCGACAGGCATGATCCGGTCGCGGTCGAGCCGGTCGAGATCGATCACGACGTAGTCGGCGGGATTTCCGGTACCGAGCTCGCCGCTCCCGGGCGCGCCGGTGGCGCGACGCCCGTTGCGGATGGCCAGCGAAAACATCTCGGCCGGCGTCCACGTCTGCTTGAAGCCGAGGCCGCCATGGGCCATCTGCACCAGCCTCATTTCCCGCAGGATGTCGTCGTCCTCGTCCAGCGCCAGCCCGTCGACGCCGACAGCGATGGCGCAGCCGCATTTGTGCGCGGCGGCAATCGGAGCGAGCCCCGAGCGCAGATGCATGTTCGAGCTGAAATTGGTGACGATGCGCGTACCGGAGCCCGCGATCACCTCCAGCTCGTCCGGGCGGGCGTGGATGCAGTGCGCCAGCGTCAGCCGCTCGGAGAGGAAGCCAATGTCGCGCAGCCAGCGCACCATGTCCGGAAAATTCTGATCGGCCCAGGCGCGCTGGTACACGGTCTCCAGCAGGTGCATGTGGATCCGGCGGCCGGTCCGCGCCGAGTTCTCCGCTACCGCTTCCAGCAGCGGCTTCGAGCACCATTGCACGCCGGCAGGCCCGAGCTGCACGTCCACCATCGGATTGGCGATGGCACCGGCAATGGCGTCCGTGAGTTCAATATACGCCTTTGGCGGCATCGGCGCGCGGACGAAGAGGCGTTCGATGGTCTCGCGGTCGTCCCTGGAGAGACCCGAGAGCACCGGCTCGGCATCACCGTAGACGATCGGATTCTGGTCGCGCACGGCCATCGCAAACGCGATGCGGATGCCGACGTCGGATGCGGCCTTCGCGATGGCTTTCGCCTCGTCGACCAAGGGCATCGTCCCGCTCGGGCGCGTGTAGTGCACCATCATGGCCGCGCAGCCGGACCTGGCGGAACGCGCCAGCGCAGAGGCCGCGCTCAGATAGGGATCGACTGGCGTGCCCAGCGCGGTACGCAGGATCCAGCTTTCCAGGGGCATGCCGACCGCGCCGAAGGACGATGCGGTGGCACGGGCGTGGTCATGGGCGTTGACGAAGGCCGGGATGACGAAGGAGCGAGGCCCCGGCCCCGCTCCTTCCGCGATTTCGGTGATGATGCCGCCATCGTGCCGCAGCACGACGTTGTCGCCGACACCGAGGTCAGGGCCACGAAACAGGCAGCTTGCCGAAATCTCCGTGGCCATGACGTCTCCAAAGATCAGTTGGCAGTATACACCAGCTCCCGCTCCGCGCGTGGCGGCAGGAATTCGCGCGAAAACACCTCTGCGGGCGTCGGCGCACGGGCGAGCTGATAGCCCTCGACCACGATGCCGATGGCGCGTGTCATGCGGTCGTCCTTGATGTCGCCGATGCCGATCTCCTTCATCTCCGGCGAGACGATCAGCTTCTCGAAGGAATATTGCAGCCGGCGCTTCTCGACATCGGCGTTGATGAGGTTGTCGTAGTTCATCGCCGCCTTCATGCCGGCATTCTGGTCCTTGGCAACCGCGATCGCGCCCTTGTTGATGGCACGCACCAGGCCCGCGACCGCCTTCGGGTTCGAGGCGATCAGCTTCCGGGAGACCATCACGCCGTTGGAATAGAGGTCGAGGCCGTACTCACCGAACGAGAACCATTTGAAATCCTTGTCCGGATCCTGGCGATTGAGCACCAGGTTGAAATAGCTGGTGATGTTGAAGACGAGCGCTGCATCGATATCCCCCTTGATCAGCATGGGCTCCTGTAGGTTCGGCGCCATGTTGGAGATCTTGATCTTCTCGCCGTCGAGACCGTTCTTGCGCGTGAACACCGGCAGGAGGCGCGTCGTCGGCGTGCCCTGCGCGCCGCCGAGCGTGTGGCCTTCGAAATCCTTGATGGTGTTGATGCCGCTGGTCTTCTTGGCGACGATCGCGAACGGCGGCTGGTTCCACATCATGTAGACCATGACGGGCGCCTCCTGCGGCTTGCTCGAGGCATTCTGGATGATGGCGTTGACGTCGCCGAAGCCGGCGTCATAGGCGCCGGACATCACACGCGTGACGGTGGCGCCGGAGCCCTCGCCCTGGTCGATGATGACGTTGAGGCCCTCCTCCTTGAAGAAGCCGTTGTCCTTGGCATAGAAGAACGCGGCGTCGCTGCCCTGGGTCTTCCAGCCCAGCGTGAACTTGATCGTGGTTTCTGCCGCCGTGGCGGCGCCTGCGGACAGCGCCAATCCCACCAGCGCCGCGCTTAATTTCCTCAACATCGAGACCTCCTCAGCTTCGTTGCGTGACGGTTCAGGAATTTCAGGTTGCGATCACGTCGTTCTTGCGCGTGGCCCAGCCGGTGACCCGCCCCTCGATCAGCGAGAACACGACGTAGAGTGCGACGCCGAGCGCGGCGAGCACGAACAGGCCGGCAAACACCAGCGGCACGTTGAAATTGGAGGACGCGGTCATCATGACGTTGCCGATGCCGCGATTGGAGGCGACGGTCTCCGACAGCACCGCGCCGACGAAGGCGTACGAGATCGCGACCTTCAGCGAGGCGAAGAAGAAGGGCATGGTCCTGGGCAGGCCGACGTTCCAGAGGATGTCGAGCTTGCTGGCGCCGAGCGCCTTCAGGACGTCCTCGAGCTCGGGCTCGGTGGTCGCAAGGCCCGTGGCGATGTTCACGACGATCGGGAAGAAGCAGATCGACAACGCGGTCAGCACCGCCGGCACCGTGCCGGAGCCGAACCACAGCACGAAGATCGGCACCACCGCGACCTTGGGGATCGAGGAGAAGCCGATCAAGAGCGGGTAGCAGGTGTCGTAGGCCGTCTTCGACACGCCGATGATCGCGCCGAGGGCGACGCCGAGCGCGACACCGAGGACGAAGCCGAGCATCGTCGTGGCCAGCGTCTGCACGATATGCGGCCAGAGCACCGGGAAGCGCTGGAACAACGTCAAGAACACCTGCGAAGGCCGCGGCAGCACGAGATCCGACATGCCCGTCGTCAGGCAGAACAGCTCCCAGACGACGAAGAACAACACGATCAGCCCCGCCGACCACGCCTTCTGCCTGACATCGATCCCGAACATCAGCCTGCCCCCTGCTCAGCCGCGCTGCGTGCATCCTCGATGAAGGTCCGCAGCTTCTGGTTCAGCGCGACGAATTCCGGCTCGAAGGTCATGGCGACGGTGCGCGGGCGCGCAAACTCGACGCGGCTGTCGTCGAGGATGCGGCCAGGGCGCGCGCTCATCACGCAGATGCGGCTGGCAAGGAAGCCCGCCTCGCGTAGATCGTGCGTCACCAGCAGCACCGTCGGCTTGTGCGTCATCCAGAGGTTCTGGAGAATCGCCCACAGCTCTTCGCGGGTGAACTGGTCGAGCGCACCGAACGGCTCATCCAGCAGTAGCATGCGCGGCTCGTGGATCAGGGCGCGGCAGAGATTGGCGCGCTGGAGCATGCCGCCGGAGAGCTGCCAGGGGTAACGGCTGCCAAAGCCCTTGAGGCCGACCTGCTCCAGCAGCGCGTTGGCCTTGTCGCGGAATTCGGTCTTGCGCAGCTTCCGGAAGTTCGAGCGGAACGGCTCGACGATCTTCAGCGGCAGCATGATGTTCCGCTCGATCGTCATCCACGGCAGCATGGTCGGATTCTGGAAGGCCATGCCGACCCGCATCGCGTGCGCCGCGACTTCGCGGCCACCCACAATGACGACGCCGCTGGTCGGCTGCACGAGGCCGCTGACGAGACGCAGAATGGTCGATTTGCCGCATCCTGATGGGCCCACCAGTGCGACAAACTCCCCGTCGGCGATCTTCAGCGTGGTCTTCGACAGGGCGGGCACGGCGCGGTCGCCGCGCCCGAAGGTCACGGAAGCCTCGGACAGCTCGATGGCGGTGGCGGCGGCGCCTTCGGGAACGGGCTGGCCGTCAAACTGGGCGTTCGGTTGCATGCGCATCACAGCCAAAGTGCATGCAAGCTGGGTGCCAGCCTGCCGTCCCCGCGAAATCAATGATTTGCCAAATGCCCCGGCGAACGGCCGGATTCGATTTAGGCAATCCGGACATCAAACTGCATGCAATTGGAGCGCCGGATCACTGCAGGACTGTGCTAAAGAGAGGCTTCGACCCATCCCAAGGATTCGCCGATGGCGGCGCGCCCCAGCAGCAAGACTTCTGAATCGTCGGACAAGGTCAGCGTGATCTGCCGCGCGCTCAGGCGCGCGATCATCGAGCAGGCGCTGGAGCCCGGCGCAAAGCTGCCGGAGGATGCACTCGGCGAGCGTTTCGGCGTCAGCCGCACCATTGCCCGCCATGCGCTGGGCCAGCTCGCAGCGGAAGGCCTCGTCGAGCTGCGCCGCAACCGGATCGCGGTGGTGGCGACGCCGAGCTGGCAGGAGGCGCGCGATGCATTCGACATCCGCATCGAGCTCGAACGGCTCGTCGTGCGCCAGCTCGCGGGCAGGCTGACCAAGGCGCAGATCGCCGAGCTGAACGCCCATGTCGACGCCGAGGATCGGGCGCGCGGCGGCCCGGATGCGGTCTCGATCCGGCTCGCCACCGAATTCCACATCCTGCTCGCCCACATGACGAACAGCCCGATCCTGGTGCGCTATGTCAGCGAGGTCGCCTATCGCTGCTGCCTGACGCTGTCGCTCTACAGCCGGCCGCATTCCAGCGAATGTGCCATCAACGAGCACCGCGCCATCATCGCCGCGCTCGCCAAGGGCGACGAGGCCAAGGTGATGGAATTGATGCATCATCACCTTGATTCCGTGGCCAGTCGTGCATTGGTGGCCCCCGCTCCGCAGCGCGGCCGGGACCTGCTCGATATCCTCGCGCCCTATGCCGACGAGGTGACGAGCGATCGCGTCGTCAAGCTGCCGAAAATCGCGCGGAGGGGCTAAGCCTCGATGCCGCGCTGAACGAGGATGCGCTCGGCGCTGTCGTTCCACACGTCCATCTTCACGATCTGGCCGCCCTTCACCACGAAGCGATCGACATAGCGATTGCCCTCGAATGGCGTGCCGTCCATCCATTCGCCGTAGAGCGTGCCGACGCTGTAGACGACGGTCTCGTCCGCGCCGGGGCAGACATCAAAGCGGCCCATCTTTTTCTTCACCCAGCGATACCGCCTGGCGTTGAATCCGGTCGGCCCGCGCGGATGATCGAACTCGCGGCCGCCGGTAAACGTGATCACCGTGCCCGGCTTCATATGGACCGCCGCGGCATCGGGATCGGGAATCATCGACGCCGTGAGATAGGCTTCGACGATCTCGGCGTCGGTCATCGGGCGTTCGGCTTTTGCGGGGGCGGACATGGCGGGGGTTCTCCAGGCGGGAGATATCTTACGATCCATGGCTCAAAGTGCATGCACATTTTTTGAACATTCGAGCGACCTAAGTGCACACAATCTGGAGCTGCCTGCTTCTCCAGCTTCGGCTAGGTTGCCAAGGCTGAATTGGACGCCATGACCGCCGAGCCCGCCTTCGACCTGATCTTCCGCAACGCGCTGTTGCGCTCATCCGCCGCACCCGTCGATATCGGCGTGAACGGCGGCCGCATCGCCGCGATCGAGCCGAAGCTGACCTGCGAAGGGCTTGGCTGCGAGGCCGTCGAGGTCGAGATCGGCGGCCACCTCGCCCTGCCCGGCTTTGTCGATACCCACATCCATCTCGACAAGGCCTGCCTGCTCGGCCGCTGCGGGCACAATCACGGCAGCGTCTCCGAGGCAATCCGCGCCGTCGCCGGGATGAAGAAGGATTTCACCGTCGAGGACGTCTACGCGCGCGGCGCAAGAGTGCTCGAACGCGCCATCGTGCACGGCACCACGCGCATGCGCACGCATGTCGAGATTGACCCGCGCATCGGCTTGCGCGGTTTCGAGGCGGTGAAGGCGCTCAAGCGCGACTACGCCTGGGCGATCGATCTCGAACTCTGTGTCTTTCCGCAGGAGGGCCTGACCAACGATCCCGGAGCCGAGGAACTGCTGATCAAGGCGCTCCGCGAGGGCGGTGAAGCCATCGGCGGCTGTCCCTACATGGACACCGACCCGAACGCGCATCTCGCGCGCATCTTCGATCTCGCTGAGGAATTCGACGTCGACGTCGATCTCCATCTCGATTTCGATCTCGACCCCTCCTGGTGGCATCTCGACGAGGTCTGCCGCCAGACCGAGCGGCGCAACTACGGGGGACGCGTGGCGATCGGCCACGCTACGAAGCTGTCGGCTTTGCCGCCGGAGCCGCTCAAAGCCGCCACCGCGCAGCTGGCAAGAGCCGGCGTTGCCGTCACCGTGCTACCCGCGACCGATCTCTATCTGATGGGGCGCGAGGCGACCCACAACGCGCCGCGCGGACTGACACTCGCCCACAAGCTTGCGGGCGACGGCGTCCTGTGCTCGGTCGCGACCAACAACGTGCTCAATCCCTTCACGCCGTTCGGCGACGCCTCGCTGCTGCGAATGGCAAATCTCTATGCCAATGTCGCGCACGTCTCGGTGAGCGATTTCGACACCTGCCTCGATCTCGTGACCGAACTGCCGGCCCGGCTGATGAACCTTGGTGATTACGGCATCAAGGTCGGCAATCCCGCCGACCTCATCGTGCTCGATACGCAAGACAGCCGCTTCGCTGTCGCCGAGCTACCCGATGTCCTGATGGGCTTCAAGGCCGGCCGACAGACATTTGCGCGGCAGCGGCCTACCCTGTTCAGTCCCAGGAGCTGAGAGCGGTTCCGCCCTTCCAGCGGTAAGATCGTCGGGAGACCCGTCTGGCCGTGGAGCTACTCAGCACCGGCTCGGGGCCCACCCGAGATCGGTAGAATCCCGGACCGTAGCCAAACGCGTTGCGAGGCCGGCGACGCCGACCATAACTGCGGACCGCACTGACCATCTGCGTTCAGTGGGGAAGTATCGGTATGTTCAGCGCATTCAGCAGCATTGATGATGAAACCACCGATACGGCGGTGAAGCGGCTCGACGGCATCGGCCACGTTCTTTCGGGTCTCGATATCTTGGCGATCCAGACGCAGGACGACATGAACCGCACGCTCTGGACGCTCGACGCCGCCACAAAGTGCGTTCGCGCCGTGCTGGCGGAGTTCCGCACGCAGCCGGCCACGGAGCAGTTGGTCCGCAAATCCAGAAATCTGATCGACCTGATCGAACGCGCCCGCGATCAGGTCGTGAGCTTTCAGACCAGCGGCGCGGTCCTGAGCTGATTACTTGGTGCGGTTGATCTTTGCGAGGATTCGGTCCGCCTCGGTCCGCCAATCCGTGCTGCGGGCGAACTCTTTCGTGCCCCTGGCGCCGAACAGCCCTTCATCGGCGAGATCAGCCACCCAAGCCTGCCGTTCGGCAGTGCCTTGCGCGGACCATGGCGTCAAACCCGCCTCGCGCACGGTTTCGGCGACCTCACGCACCTCCTCGGCGCGGCGACGGCCGTGCTCGATCACGCGCTGGAAGCAATAGGCGCCCTGTTTCTCCCAGTCGATGCCGGGGAACGTCTCCGCGAGCGAGGCCAGCACCGCGTCCTCGACACCATAGGCGCGCGCGGTGGTGAAGCTTTCGATCACCATCGCCTCCAGGCCCTTGATCATGATGCTGCGGCACATCTTCACCGCAGAGGATACGCCGAGCCTGTCGCTCGCAACCTTCGCGGCAAAGCCGATCGCGTTCAACAGCGGCTCCAGCTCCCTCGCACCGGGCCCGCCGAGCAGCAGCGGCACCTTGATGCGATAGGGCGGCACCGAGGTCATCACCGCGCCCTCGACATAGCGCCCGGCAGCGCCGTCGATCAGGGCGGCGGCGCGCTGCTTGGCGCCCGGAGAAGCCGAATTGAAATCGAGAAACCAGGTGCCCTGATTGATCGCCGCAGCACAGGCCTTTGCGACCGGAACGGCCTGGCTTGCGGTGACGGCGGAGATGATGAAATCGGATTTCGCGGTCAGTTCGGCGTGCGAATCCGCGAGCGCCACGCCGAATTTTGCCGCATGCTCCTTCAGCAACGCGCCCTGCTCGTTTCCGAGCTTGATATCGTAGGCTGACACCTTGATATCTTGCTGGCGCAAATCCTCGGCCAGGATCCGCCCGACCTCGCCATACCCGACCAGCCCGATCTGCCAGCGCTTCGGATCCGCCATCAGTTCAATCCTCGTGTCGTCTCGTCGAACAGCTCCTCGACCGCATAGCGGCGCGGAATCAGCGCCTGTTGGAATGCGTAGTCGATGATCAGCTCGAGCGGCCTCCTGTTCGCTTCGATCCCGAACGGGATAAGGTCGGGCGTCGCCGCGGGCCCTGCCCGCTCCTTGCTCCGCTTCAGCAGATCATAGACGCCCGCGACCACGTCGGGCCGCGATTTGGCAAGCTGCTCGGTCACGACCACGAGATGGTTGACCGGCACGACGCCACGACGGGCGTACCATTTGGCGGCCTCGGCGGCGGGATCGGGGAATAGCGGCTTCAGCTTGGGATTGTCAGAGGTTTCGCCGAGCACGGCATCGAGCTCGCCGTCGATCAGCATCTGGAGAATGTTCTTGTCCTTCGGCGCGCGCTCGGTGGTGTCGACATATTCGGCCACGTGCGGATCCTCGAAGGTCACCCAGCGGATCCTGTCGAGATTGACGCCGTAGTCGTTGGCGAGGATACCCCTGATCCAGGCGCCCGTCGTGGTCGTGAAGGAGCGGATACCGACACGCTTGCCTTCGAGATCGGTCGGCCCGAGCCTCCCCCTTTCAGGATTGTAGAGCGCGTAGGCATGCTGGAAGCGTCCGAGCATGGCCGCCGGCAGCAGTACCAGCGGCTTGCCGTGCGCCTTCGCCATCAGGTAGGTGACGATCGCCATCTCGCAGACGTCGAAGGCCTGCTCGCGCACCATCGGCTTGAATGCCGTGTTGGTCGGCGTGTACGTGATGAAGTCGAAATCGAAGAGATCAGAGCGGAGCTCGCCGCTCTTCACCGCCTGGACATGAGGGTGGCTGCCGAGAACGGCTTTCAGCTTGAGACGATCCATCCGCCCGCTCCGCTTCCCTGTTGCTTCAGACGTCCTCGGGATTGTCGACATACACCAGTCCGGCCTTCGTCAGCGCCTCGCGCATGCCGTACATGTCGAGGCCGAGCTCGCCCGAGGCGAGCCGCTTGCGCTTGCCGCCCTCGTCCGCGTTGCGCTTCTTCGCCCTCTCGGCCACCTCGGCCGCATAGCGCTTCGGCACCACCACCACGCCGTCGTCATCGGCCACGACGATGTCGCCGGGATCGACGTTGACGCCGGCGCAAACGACCGGGATGTTGACCGAGCCGAGCGTGGCCTTCACCGTGCCCTTGGCCGATACCGCGCGCGACCACACTGGAAAGCGCATTTCGTGCAGCGCTTTGACGTCGCGACAGCCGGCGTCGATGATCAGCCCCTGCACGCCGCGCGCCTGCAGCGACGTCGCAAGCAACTCGCCGAACATGCCATCGGTGTTGTCGGTGGTGCAGCCGACGACGAGGACGTCGCCCGTCCTGCATTGCTCGACCGCGACATGGATCATCCAGTTGTCGCCGGGTTGCGCCAGCACGGTAACCGCAGGCCCCGCAATCGCCGCGCCCGGCCAGACAGGACGCAAGTAAGGCTTCATCAGGCCGATGCGGCCGTACGCCTCGTGCACGGTTGAGACGCCGTACACCGCCATGCCGGCGGGGTCGGCGCGCTTGATGTTGCGAACGACGATCGGCCTCATGCCAGCACCTCCTCGACTGTCGGGAACAGGCGCTGATAGGCCTCGCCATAGGTCATGGGCACGCCGGTATTGCGGCTGCCCTGGATGCCGCGGTTGAGCGCGACGCGCTCGTAATAGCCCCAGAGATGCTTTTGCGCGGCCAAAATCTGGAACGCCTCGTACTTCTCCTTCCAGACCTCGTCGATCTTCAGGATCAGGTTGGGCTTGTAATTGCACTGCTCCGGCTGGTGCGGCTCGAACAGGAACACCGGCGGCGCGGAATATTTGTACTGCGCGCCGGGCTTGTGGCCCATCGCCTGCGCGACCACGCGCGTCTCCTGCGCGAAATGCGCCGCATTCGGATGGTCGAAATTATAGGGATCTTCCAGCGCGTGCGTCAGCACGAAGCCCGGATTGAGCTCGCGGTAGATGTCGACCATGCGGTCGAAATGCGCCTCGGTGAGCTTGAGCGGATAATCACCGCAGTCGAAGAACTCGATCTCGGCACCCAACAGCTTTGCGGCCCGCTCCGCCTCATCCTTGCGGCCGGCCTTGACCGATTCAAGCGTCGCGCCTTTCTCCTTCCAGGCGAACTGGCTCTCGCCGCGCTCGCCGAACGACAGGCAGACGATTTTGATCCGATAGCCCTTCTTCGCGTGCAGTGCGATGGCGCCGCCGGCGCGCCAGACGAAATCGCCGGGATGCGCGGTGACGACGAGACCTGTTTTCATGGGTTACTCCTTTCGTTCACATGCATTGGCCGGCGCAGCGCCGGCAACGGATTCCCGCACAGCCTGTCGATCGCGAGAACGCCGTCACGCCTCGAACCCGAACAAGCGCGCCGGATTCTCGACAAGGATCTTCTCCTGAAATTCCGGCTCCGGCGCAAACAGCGGGATCAAATCGACGAGGTCGCCGTCATTCGGCATCACCTTGACGTTGGGATGCGGCCAGTCGGTGCCCCAGATGACGCGGTCGGGCGCGGTCTCGACGATCTTTCGCGCGAACGGCACCGCATCCGCAAATGGCGGGCCAGCCGAGGAGACCCGTTCCGAGCCGCAGATCTTGACCCAGCACTTCTCGTCGCGCTGCATCAGCTCGATCAAGATCCTGAACGGCAATTGATCGAGCCCGTTAGCAGCCTTCACACGGCCCATATGATCGATGGTGTAGCTCAGCGGCAGCTTTGTCAGCATGTCGGCATAGTCCGGCAGGTCGATCGCATCGAAGTGCAGATCGATGTGCCAGCCGAGCGGCGTGACCATCGCGACGATGCGGTCGAAGACGCGCTTGTCGGGAACACCGCCGAGATGGCGCACGAAGTTGAAGCGGCAGCCCCGGAAGCCGCCGTCGTGCAGCACGCGAAGCCCGCGTTCGGTGATGGTGTCGTCGATATTGGCGACGGCACGGTAGGCGCCGTTGCTCTGCGCGATGGCATCGAGCGCCACCGTGTTGTCGGTCCCGTGCACGCTGGCATTGACGATGACGGCGCGCTCGACGCCGAGCTTGGCGTGCAGGATGCGGAAATCCTCCAGCGGCGCGTCGGGCGGCGTGTAGGAACGATCCGGCGCGTAAGGGTATTTCGCGCCGGGCCCGAAGATGTGGCAATGCGCGTCGCAGGACAGCTTCGGCAGCTTGAACTTCGGCGTGCGCGTGTTTGGATCGGGCGGCGGAATGGTCGGCGTGTACATCATCGTCATCAGGTGAACCGCCGAAGCGAGACCGCGTGCTTCAAGTCTTGCTGCTGACGACCGGCCGCCGCCGCGCCGGCGCGACCTGGTCCAACGCCGGCGCCTGCAATGCGGCGACAGTCGCCTGCACCAATTGCTCGATGGCGCCTGCGGCATCGCTGCCGTCGGCCTCGCCGCGCGACAGGCGCGAAACGCGTTCCGGCGTCACCAGCGAATAATAGAGCGCACCGAGCAGAAAGTGGCTGCGCCAGACGATATCGGTACGCGGAATATGCGGCAGGCTCTCGTGGATCGCGTCGACGAAGGCATGGCTGGTGTCGTCGAAGGTCTGCGCGATGATCTTTCGCGCGACCTCGTTGCCTTCCGCCGACATCACCGCGCGCAGCCGCGTGAAGCGCGCCCCCCCGCCGGCAAGGTCGCTGCCCGAAGTGAAGGCCGGCACCACATAGGCGCGCACGATCGCCTCCAGCCGGTCCTGGAGATCGCGCACACGCCTGGCGGCGGCAAGCAGTTCAGAACGGCGCAGGTTCATCGGCCCGCAATGTCGCCGGTAGATCTCCAGCAGCAGACCGTCCTTGGTCTTGAAATGATATGTCACGCTGCCCGGATTGGCCCCGGCGGCATGCGCGATATCACGCACCGACACGGCATTGAAGCCGTTGGTGGCGAACAGCTCCTCGGCCGCGGCGAGGATCGCCTCGCGCATGTTCGGCTTGCGGGCCGTTTCCTTGCTGGTGGGCTTGCGTATCATGTGATTTGTACTATCGTACAAAAGATCAGGTCTCGTCAACAACAACGATGGCAGGGTTCAGTCGGGCTGTAAGGAGCGCCGCTGGAACGCGCATGCCGTCTATCATGCCGTCTATGGAGTGCTGGAAATATGCTGGGTTTGAACAAGAAGATCGGCCGCCTGCTGCTGGGCACCACTCTGCTGCTGGCAGCGAGCGCCGCTCGAGCCGACAACTATCCGAGCAAGCCGGTCCACATCTTGGTGCCCTATGCAGCGGGTGGAGCAGTCGATGTGCTCGCGCGCACGCTGGGCCAGGCGCTGGCCAAGACGTGGGGGCAGCAGCCCGTGATCGACAATCGTCCTGGCGCGGGCGGCATCGTCGCCTCTCAGACGCTGACAAAGTCTGCACCTGACGGTTACACGCTGATCCTGGTCGCGAGCGGCCATCCGCTCAACCAGTTCATCTATCCAAGCGTGCCTTACGACACGTTCAAGGATTTCACCGCGATCACCGAAGTCGCCTCGTCCCCGCTCGCGATCGTGGTGGCCAAGGACAGCCCGTACAAGACCCTCGGCGATCTCCTTGCCGCCGCCAGGAAGGAGCCGGACAAGCTCTCCTACGGCATGTCTGGCAATGGCACCTCGGCACATCTCGCGGGTGAGCTGCTGAAATACATGTCCGGCACCAAGATCGTCGCGATCCCCTACAAGGGCGGCGCACCGGCGCTGACGGCTGTGATCGCCGGCGAGATTCCGCTCAGCATCAATCCGCTTGCCGAAGCGATCGGCCAGCTCGAGGGCGGCCCGGTGCGCGCGCTGGCGGTAACCTCCGCCGAACGCTCGAAGGCGCTGCCGGATGTTCCGACCATCGCCGAGGCCGGCGTGCCCGGCTACGACGTCTCGGTCTGGTGGGGCGTTCTTGGGCCGGCAAAAATGCCGCCGGAGATCGTGTCCAAGCTCGAAGCCGATCTGAAGGCCGCGCTGCGGGACCCCGGCGTGCTATCGACGCTCAGCAAGATCGGCGCGGCACCGGTCGGCTCCTCCGCCAAGGAGTTCGACGCCTACATGCACGCCGAGGCGACCAAATGGGAGCCGGTACTGAAGGCCGCCAACATCCGCGCGCAGTAAGGCTCTGCACCCTTCCAGGTGCATCGCGCGCACCGCCCTGCTTGCATCTTAAGTCGTTGCTTCGCTTGCTGCGCCCGCCCGCGCTGACGGCGAAGCAAGGCGCCTGGCGGCGGACAGCAGGCCGGCTTGACCAAGGCAGAACGCGAATAGGTCGCATTCGCTAGATGCTCCACCAGTAGCTGGAGATGTCAGATGACATCCGGCCAGCTTGCGCGCGGTTGCTGTAAATCAACGCAACAACATGGACAAAGCGTCATTTGTCTTCGCCATGCTGCACGAGCACGATCGCAGGATGAAGGAGATGACGAATGAGCAAGCCCGCAATGCTGACTCTGCATCGCTGGATCACCTTGGTGTTCGCGCTGCCCCTGCTTGTCATCATCGTCACCGGCTTGATCCTGTCGTTCGAGCCCATGGTGCAAGTCAGTCGCACCGGCGGTCCGGCGATCGAGTCTTCTCGCGTCATCGGACTGATGAAGCGGTACGATCCCGACAACAAGGCGCGCGGCCTCTCGTTCGATGCATCCCTCCAGCGGATGACGCTGCAAGGCGCAGGCGTGCCGGCGATCGACCTCGCGACCGGCGAAGCTGCTGTCAGCGGCTCCGCCCTCTCCGATCTCTTCCTTTGGGCACGCGTCACGCACGAGCGGTTGCTCGGCCGGGCCTGGCTGGTGACGACGTCGACCGTTGCCCTGGTCGTCATCATGCTGCTGGGCATTCTCATGGGACTGCCGCGGCTGCGCAACACGCTGTCCGGATGGCACAAGGGCACCGCATGGTTCGCGCTGCCGCTGATCCTGCTGAGTCCTTTGACGGGCCTGTGCATGGCCTTTGGGCTGACCCTGCAGGGCGGAGCCGCTCCGGCGGACGGCGGACGTCCCGTTGCCCTGCCGGAGGCGGTTCGCATGGTCGCAGACCAGCACGACCTCTCGCATGTGATCTCGATCGGTACGCGCGGCGGTCGCGTGATGGCGCGACTCAACGAGGACGGAGAACTGCGCGCTTACGCCGTCAATTCGAGCGGGGTCGCGCCGTTGCCGCGCAACTGGCCACGGCTGATCCATGAGGGAAACTGGTCGGCCTTGATCGCTTCGCCTCTCAACGTCATCACCTCGATCGCCCTTCTGACGCTGCTGTCGACGGGGCTCCTGATCTGGGCCCGGCGGAAGCTGCGCAAGCCGAGCCGGCGCGCGGATCGGCCAGCCGACGCGGCCGTGGTCGGCGCCGGCTGATCGCGGAGTCAATTGCGCCCGCCTGCCCGCATCTTCTCCGGCGGCGTGACGCGCCGCGCGAAATCAGCATCATCGCCGCCAGACGGGATCAGGATCGCGCGTTCGCGCGGCAGCGCCTCCGGCATCTCGTCGCGGATGAAGGCCACCAGCTTCTCCCTCATCTCGCAGCGGAGGTCCCAGGACTGCGGTGCATTCCTGGCGCTGACCAGCGCCCGAAGCTCGATGGTGCGCGCATCGGCATCGATCACCTGGAGATTGACTACCTCGCCGTCCCACAGCTTTGACTGCTTCACCGCCTGCTCCAGCCAGTTCCTGATGCGTTGGACGTCGGCACGATAGTCGACATGAAGCGCGATCACGCCGATGAGGGATGCGGTGTCGCGCGTCCAGTTCTGGAACGGCTTTTCGATAAAATAGGACAGCGGCACCACCATGCGGCGCCAGTCCCACAGCCGGATCACGACGTAGGTCGAGGCGATGTCCTCGACCCAGCCCCATTCGTTCTCGATGATCACGGCGTCCTCGATGCGGATCGGCTGGGTGATCGCGATCTGCAAACCCGCGATCAGGTTGCTCAGCAGCGGCCGGGCGGCAAGACCGACGATGATACCGGCCGCGCCGGCCGAGGCGAACAGGCTGACGCCATACTGCCTCACCGAGTCGAACGTCATCAATGCCGTCGACACCGTGATGACGACAATGATCGTGTCGGTGACGCGCTTGAACACGCGCACCTGCGTGACATGCTTGCGTGCGATGAAATTCTCGGTGACGTCGCGAAAGTTCTGGAGATAGCGCGCCGCACTCATGTCGACGATCCGGATCGAGATCCAGCCGATCAGCGCGATGAAGGCCACGACGAACAGCCGCATCAGCGGCGTGCGGATCGCATCGTCCAGCGGCGCGAGCGGCAGCACCAGTGCGACGGCAGCCAGACAAAGAGCGAGCTGGGCCGGGCCCGCGGTTCGATCGATGAACACGCTCAGAATGGAAAAACGGGTTCCGAATGCGCGGCCGAGCAGCCATATGGCAACCCGATAGGCCAGCAGTGCGAGCAGAATCGCGCCGGCAACAAGGCTAAGGCCGATGAACCATGAAGGTATCCAGCCGAACATCCTGTCGATGTCGGCCATGAGGCCCTGCCAATTCATTGCCGTCCCCGTCATTGCATGCGTACCACGGCGCTCAACGCCTTCCGGCCGGCTTGGCTCCCCCGTTCAGTGCAACGCAGCATTCCGCTGATGCAAACGTCCCCGAATTGCGCTAGATTCGGCAGTCCATGACTCGACGAACCGGCAGCGCCGATCTCCCTCTTCACACCGGACGGGTTCCGCCGTGGCTGGCGAGTCGCATGTCCTCGCTGGGCGCGATCGTCACCCAGGCGATCGTGCATCATTACGGCCGCGATGCGTTCCTCCAACGGCTGTCGCATCCGTTCTGGTTCCAGTCGTTTGGCGCCGTGATGGGGATGGACTGGCACTCCTCCGGCATCACCACCTCGGTGATCGGCGCACTGAAGCGCGGGCTCGGACCGCTTCAGGACGAGCTCGGAATTTATGTCTGTGGCGGCCGAGGTCAGCATTCGCGCAAGACGCCGGACGAGTTGTTGCAACTCGCCGAACGCGTCGGCTTCGACGGCGCAAAGCTGACGCGCGCCAGCCGTCTGGTGGCCAAGGTCGACAGCGCCGCGGTCCAGGACGGTTTCGACCTTTACCTGCACGGCTTCTTCGTGACGGCCGACGCCAAATGGACGGTGGTGCAGCAGGGCATGAACGGCGACAAGCGGCAGGCGCGACGCTATCACTGGCATTCCGAGGCGCTGAAGAGCTTTGTCGATGCACCGCACAGCGCAATCGACGGGCCGCAGCAGGGAGAGATCGTCAATCTCACCGATCATCGCGCCGACATCTCTCGGACAGCGCAGCTCGAACTGCTCTCCGGTCTCGGCCCGGATCGCATCGTCTCCGAATTCGAACGGCTCATCGGGACCGGGGCCACGCCGGCACAAGGCACGCTGCCGCATCTGATCATGCCTGCCCATCACGACGTCCGTCCCAAGGACGTCTTCGCGCGCCGCCTGCACGGCACGCTGGCCGCAGCGGCCGAGCGGGGCCCGGTCGATTTCCCGGAGCTGCTGCTGACGCCGGGCGTCGGCGCGCGCACCGTGCGCTCGCTCGCGATGGTCGCAGAGGTCGTGCACGGCGCGCCCTATCGTTTCAGGGACCCCGCGCGTTTCTCGCTCGCCCATGGCGGCAAGGACCGGCATCCCTACCCCGTTCCGATCAAGGTCTATGACGAGACCATCCGGGTACTGAAGGGCGCGATCCAGAACGCGAAGCTCGGACGCGAGGAAGAGATGCACGCGATCAAGCGTCTTGACGAACAGGCGCGACGGCTGGAGCGGACCGCCCGCGGTCCCTCGGTTGAGACTTTCATCGCTGGTGAGCGTGCGGCCTCCCCGGATCTCGATGGCCGTTCGGTGTTCGGCTGGGAGCGCGATCTTGCGCCCACAAAAAAGCGGACCGGCTGAACACCGGTCCGCGAGTTGGCGGGAGGAACGTCCCTCTCAGGTCTCGTCGGTCTCCGGCGTCCCGTCGAGCCGGTTCGCGGCGTGGTCCTGATATTGTTCAGTCTGGATCGACTTTCCGTCCATGCCACGAATGTCCGAATGCTGTTTCTTGTCACGGTTGGACAGCACCATGTTGTCGCCGATCATATCCTTGGGTACGTCGGTCAGTCCGCCGGTGCCGTCGCCCTTGCCGTGCATGCCCGATCTGAAATGCGTTTTGCTGCCATGCCCACTTGGCATTTGTCTCTCCTCTTGCAGTGACCTTCCAAAGACTTAGTGCTTCTGTTGCGCCGGCATCGGTTTCGGCTTGTGCCCGCTCTGACCGGGATCGTTGTGCTTGTCGTGATCGCGTTCCCGGCGGCTTCTTAACCCTCCAATGGCGCCTTGGCTTTCTCATGCGAGGCCCCGGGTCCGCCCTGACGGATGCTGTTCGGGGTCGTGGTGGATGTCGAATGGAATGTCGCTCTCCTCAACGATCCTGCTGGTAGCCTTGATTGGTCGTGTTCTGCTTGATGTTGCCCTGCTGTCCCTGCTGGTCCGGATTCTGAGCACGTTGCTGGCCGTGTGGCGCCTGATCGGCGGACGTTTGCTTGCTGTCGCCAGTTCCCTTGCGGCTCTGATTGTCCGGCGGAACAGGTGGCATTTTGCTGGTCATGATCTTGTCTCCCGTTAAGACGTCGATCTGCGACATGCACGGCCAAGGAATTCACAGCCGCGCGTCCAAGAGACAACAGGTCCAGCGGCACACCGTTCCTGACTGATCGCGCGCGGCAAAGTTTTCCGAAGGAACGCTGATCTCAACTCGTCGCGGTGAGGGAACGCTCAAGGCTCGCTCCTGCCCGCCCCGGTGTTCCACGGCTCTCAGCCGTGACGGGAAGTTTCGCGATCGCGCGCAAGCCCGGCCGCCTGCGCCAATGGACCTCGGCGGGATCGACGGCAAGACCGAGTTTCGGCCATCGCACGAACAGCGCCTCCAGCGCGCAAGCCGCCTCGATGCGCGCGAGTTGATGGCCAAGACAGAAATGGATTCCCGTGCCGAACGAGATATGGCGGTTCGGCTTGCGTTCGAGATCGAGGCGCTCGGGACGATCATGCACCGCCGGATCCATGTTTGCAGCGGCAAGCATCACCATGACGCGGTCGCCCTTCTTCAGGCGCACGCCCTCGACCTCGACGTCGCGGCGCACATAGCGGGGTTTGGAGAATTGCACCGGCGAAACGAACCGCAGGAACTCCTCCACCGCAAGCCCGACGCGGCTCCAGTCCTGTTCCAGCCAGTCACGCAAGCCGGGATTCCTGAGAAGCTCATGCACCGAACCGCTAATGAGATGAGTGGTCGTCTCGGATCCCGCCGCGAGCAACAGAAACACCATCGAAACCATTTCGTCCGGCGTGATCTGACCGCCCTCGCGCTCGACCTGGACCAGTTCGGCAATCAGACCCTCGCCGCCATGCGCGCGTGCAATCTGCAACTGCTGTTCGAGGTAGACTCGCATCTTGCGGAACGTGAACAGCAAACGGAAGAAGCTGACGACATTCGTCAGCGAGGACATCTCGTTGGCCCAGGCGATGAACTTCGGACGATCGGCCGGCGGCAGGCCCAGGAGCTCCGAGATTACCGCGAGCGGCAGGATGCGCGCGTAGCGCTGGACGAGATCGGCCGGGCTTCCCGCTGCGAACAGCTCGTCCGCAAGCGTGTCGGCGATGGCACGGATGCGCGGCTCCATCGCAACGATCGCGCGGCGGCGAAACGCCTCGTCCACGATGCTGCGCAGCCGCGTGTGATCCGGCTCGTCCATCGTCAGCATGTTGTTGGCGATGGTCCTGACATATCTCGGCATCCACCAGCGCAGACCCGCGACGTCGCCGTCCTCCTTGCGCAGCGTGAAGGTCGCGCCGTCCTTCAGCACCTGTGCTGTCGCGTCATGGGTCGTGGTGATCCAGACATCGCCGACGATGGGGAATCGCGTCGCAACCACAGGGCCGGACATGCGCAAGGTAGCGATCGCCTTGGGCGGATCGCGAAAGAAGGCCTCGTTGGTGAAATCGAGCCTTGCTGTCATGGGATCACCGGGGCGATTGGTGGCGTATCACCGAGATGGTGCATGGTGCGGCCGCCGCAAGGGGCCGCCTCCTCATCGACCGCAGACGTGGAGAGATGCGCCTATCCGCCCCCGGGCGAACGCTGGCCAGTCTTGCGCTGCTGGGTGTAGGCGTCCCAATGGCTCCAGCTGCCATTGCTGAGGCTCTGCAGGTCGGTTGCGAGCGGACGGCGTGTGCGCTTGTCGTGATCGGCGATCGCGCGCTCCGATTGCGCGATCTTCCGCTTGAGTTCCGCGACCGCCTTCTGGGTTTGGCCATTCCGCTTCGATGAGGCGATCTCGCCCATCGTGAAGCGCGCGGTCTCCAGCGCCTTCAACTCGGCGCGGTTCTTCTTCAACTGAACCCGGTGCCAGGCGATGTTGCTGTCGCTGTCCGCAACCATGTGGGAACTCCGCTGATTCGCTTCCACATAGTATCAAGCGCCGAATCGGCGCCGCAACGGGCTCCAGGCGGCGAAAATACGATCTTATTGCGCAGGAATTCCGTGATTACCGCTCGGCGAAGGCCTTTTCGACCACGAACTGGGCCGGCTCGCCGTGATTGCCCTCGACGAAGCCGCGCTCGCCCAGGAGCACGCGGGTGTCCGCCACCAGCGCCGGGCTGCCGCAGATCATGACGCGATCCCGGGCTGCTTCCAGCACCGGCAGGCCGATATCGGTGAACAGCTTGCCCGACGTGATGAGGTCGGTGATACGGCCGCGGTTGCGGAAGGGATCGCGGGTCACGGTCGGGTAGTAGATCAGCTGATTGCGAATATACTCGCCGATCAGTTCGTCCTTCGGCAGTTGCTCGGTGATCATCTCGCCATAGGCGAGCTCCTTCACGTGCCGGCAGCCGTGCAGCAGCACGACCTTCTCGAACCGCTCATAGGTCTCGGGGTCCTTGATCACGCTCAGGAAAGGCGCGAGGCCGGTGCCGGTGCCGATGAGGTAGAGGTTGCGCCCTTCCTCCAGATTGTCGATCACGAGCGTGCCGGTCGCCTTGCGGCTGACGATGATCTCGTCGCCTTCCTTCAAATGCTGAAGCCGCGAGGTCAGCGGGCCGTCCGGCACCTTGATCGAGAAGAACTCGAGCGTGTCCTCGTAGTTGGCGCTGGCGACGCTATAGGCCCGCAGCAGCGGCTTCTCGCCGACCTTGAGCCCGATCATGGTGAATTCGCCGTTGCGGAAACGGAAGGTCGGGCTGCGAGTGGTCTTGAAGGAGAAGAGCGTGTCGGTCCAATGGTGGACGCTCAAAACGCTTTCCTGATTGAAATTGCTCATCACACCTTCCCTGTCGCGTCATTGCGGTTACGAGGCGGGCAGCTATGCGTCGTTAGTACACGATCATTCGTATACTAATGAATAATCCTGCTTGATCCCGCGGTCAAGGCTGCCCAAGATCGAAAGCGCTGCAATTAAGGACAAGGACCTCTTCCATGGCGCATGACGCACCCCAGGCCACCGGACCCTCCAAGCTCGTGATCCGAAATATCGGCCTGATCCTGTCCGGCGCTTTGGAGAAGCCGATCCTGGACGGCGACACCATCGTCGCCGAGAACGGCAAGATCACCGCGATCGGCCGCTTCAAGGACGTCAACATTGAAGGCGCGACCACCATCGTCGATGCCCACGGCACCACCGTCGCGCCGGGCCTGATCGACAGCCATGTCCACCCCGTTGCGGGTGACTGGACTCCGCGCCAGAACCAGACCAACTGGATCGACAGCTATCTCCACGGCGGCGTCACCACCATGATCTCCGCCGGCGAGGTCCATATGCCCGGCCGGCCCCGCGACGTCGTCGGCCTCAAGGCCATGGCCGTGTTCGCCCAGCGCGCGTTCTGGACCTTGCGTCCCGGCGGCGTGAAGGTTCACGCCGGCGCGCCGGTGATCGAATGCGAGATGGTCGAGGAAGATTTCAAGGAGATGGCTGCCAACGGCGTCAAGTTGCTCGGCGAAGTCGGCCTCGGCGGCGTCAAGGACGGCCCGACAGCACGCAAGATGGTCGGCTGGGCCCGCAAATACGGCATCCAGAGCACCATCCACACCGGCGGCCCCTCGATCCCCGGCTCCGGCCTGATCGACAAGGACGTGGTGCTGGAGGCCGACACCGACGTCGTCGGCCACATCAATGGCGGTCACACCGCACTGCCCGATGACCAGATCCGCTGCATTTGCGAGGGCTGCAAGCGCGGTCTCGAGCTCGTCCACAACGGCAATGAGCGCTCGGCCTTGTTCACGCTGCGCACCGCGCGCGAGATGGGCGATCTGCATCGGGTCATCCTCGGCACCGATGCGCCCGCCGGCTCCGGCGTGCAGCCGCTCGGCATTTTGCGCATGGTCTCGATGCTGTCCTCGCTCGGCGATCTGCCGGCCGAGCTCGCCTTCTGCCTTGCCACCGGCAACACTGCGCGGATGCGGCAGCTCGATTGCGGCCTGATCGAGGTCGGCCGCTCCGCCGACTTCGTCATCATGGACAAGGCGCAGCACTCGCCCGGCAAGAACATCCTGGAGAGCGTCCAGCTCGGCGACCTCCCCGGCATCGGCATGACCATCATCGACGGCATCGTGCGGACGCAACGCAGCCGCAACACGCCGCCTGCCGGGAAGGTGCCGGAGGTGGTGGCGAAGTGACGCCATTTGCCGCCATTCCGGGGCGCGCGTGAGCGCGAACCCGGAATCCCGAGGTTGTGGTGCAAGATTCCGGGTTCACGCGCGACGCGCGTGCCCCCGGAATGACAGAGACATTCACCTCAACTTATTCAGGAGCACCATCAGCAGCTCGCGCTCCTTGGGCTCGAGCGGTGCCAGCGTCTCGCGCGTGATCGCCAGCGCATTGGGCGCCAGCTTCTCCGCAAGCTGCTGACCCGCGCGCGTCAGGCTGACCAGGAGCCGCCGTCCGTCATCGGGATCCTGGCTCGTCTCGGTCAGGCCGCGCGCGGTGAGACGATCGATCACGCCCTTGATGGTCGCGACGTCCATCGCCGTCAGCCGCCCGAGCTGATTCTGCGAGCACGACCCGGTCTCAGCCAATTTCGACAATGCCGCCCATTGCGTCGGCGTCAGATTGGTGCCGATGTCGCGGGCGAAGATCGAGCTGTGGCGCTGCCAGACCTGGCGCAGGATGAAACCGACCTGCTCGTCGAGCACGTAAGGCGGCCTGTTAAACGCTTTGGCCGGTTTGACGTTCTTCTTCGCCGTCACGCTTCTCGCCATCCGTTCCCCGCCCTCACAACGACAGATGCGCGTCGCGGATATCCGGACGCGCGTCGAGCTCGGCCATGGTGCCGCCGAAGCAGATGCGACCGCGCTCGATGATGTAGGCGCGATCCGAAATCAGCCGCGCGAAATGCAGATTCTGCTCGGAGACGACGATGCTGACGCCTTCCTTCTTCATGGTCAGGATGGCATCGACCATCTGCTCCACGATCTTCGGCGACAGGCCCTCCGAAGGCTCGTCGAGCAGCACCAGCGAAGGATTGCCCATCAGCGTGCGCGCGATGGTGAGCATCTGCTGCTCGCCGCCGCTCATGCGGCCGCCGGGCCGGTTCTTCATCTCGCCCAGATTTGGAAACAGCGCGAACAGTTTTTCGCGCGTCCAGTGCGGCGCGTTCGGGCGCTTCGGCTGGCGGCCGACTTCGAGATTCTCCTCGACGGTCAAGTCAGTGAAGATGCGGCGCTCCTCCGGAACGTAGCCGAGGCCCTCGCGCACGATCTCATGTGTCGGCTTCGCCGAGACATCCTTGCCCTCGAACATGATGCGGCCGGAGCGCTGCGCGACGAGGCCGACGATCGAGCGGAACGTCGTCGACTTGCCCGCGCCGTTGCGCCCAAGCAATGCCACCACCTCGCCCTCACCGACTTCGAAGCCGATGTCGAACAGGATATGGGCGGGACCATAATGGCTGTTGAGGTCTTGCACCGTGAGCTTCATGCAGATGTTCCCTCCCGGTGGCGGGCATCGTAGACGAGGCCCTCGCCGAGATAGACCGCCTGTACCTGAGGATTGCCGCGCACCTCCGCCGGCGAACCTTCGGCGATCAACGTACCGCGGTTGAGCACGATGATGCGGTCGGCATGCTCGAACACCACGTCCATGTCGTGCTCGGTGAAGAGGACGCCGATCGATTTCTCCCGCGCGATGCTCGCGGTCAGCCGCATCAGATCGACGCGCTCGCGCGGCGCCATTCCCGCCGTCGGCTCGTCCATCAACAGCAGCTTCGGCTGGTTGGCGAGCGCGACCGCAAGTTCGAGCCGCTTCAGATCGCCATAGGCAAGCTCGCCGCAGGGACGGTCCGCGTAGCCGCCCATGCCGACCAGCTCGAGCAGGCGGCCGGCCTCCCCGCGATCGAACTTCGGCGCGGAGCCCCAGAGGTTGTAGAGCTGCTTCTCATGCGAAATCAGCGCGACCTGGACGTTCTCACGCACGGTCATGGTTGCGAAGGTCGCGGTGATCTGGAACGTGCGCCCGACGCCGAGCCTCCACACCTCACGCGGCCTCCTGCCTGTGATCTCTTCGCCGAGCAGGCGGACATGGCCGGTATCCGGCTTGTTCTGACCGTTGAGCATATCGAAGCAGGTGCTCTTGCCGGCGCCGTTAGGGCCGATCAGCGCCAGGATCTCGCCCGCGCGCAGCGAGAACGAGACGCCGCGCACCGCATGGATTCCGCCATAGGACTTGGTCAGCCCTTCAACCGCGAGAAGTGGGGGTGCAACGCTCATTCGGCAGACTCGATCGGCTTGGCAAGCAAGGGAGAGCCCGGCGGCGAAGACTTTCGCCGGCGCTGCGCCAGCATCTCGAGCATGCCGACGATGCCCTTGGGGAAGACGACGACGATCAGCATGATGAAGCCGCCAAGCACGAGCTTCGACAGATCGGTCTGGCTCACCAGCCAGATGTTCAAGGCCTTGTAGACGATGGCCCCGATCACCGCACCGGACACCGTCTCGACACCGCCGAGCAGCACCATGACCAGCGCGTCAACCGACAGCGAGATGCCGAGATTGTCGGGGAAGACGCTGCCCTTGAGGTAGGCGAACAGCGCGCCGCCGATGCCGGCGGTCGTGCCGGCGATCACGAAAGCGGTCCACTGGATCCGCTTGGCATCGATGCCGATCGCTTCGCTGCGCAACAGCGAGTCGCGCGTTGCACGGAGCGCGTAACCGAACGGCGAGAACACCATGGCCCGCAACGCGATGGTCACCAGCGCCGCGACGCCCAGCGCAAGCCAGTAGAAATGCGACGGGCTCGCCGCCCAGCTCGACGGCCAGAGGCCGAGGATGCCGTTGTCGCCGCCGGTCACGCTCACCCATTGGAATGCGATCGACCACACGATCTGCGCGAAGGCGAGCGTCAGCATCGCGAAATAGACGCCGGAGAGCTGCACCGCGAAGAAGCCGAACACGGCGGCGCCCATGCAGCCGAGCAGCGGGCCGAGCAACAGACACACGATCATCGGCAGCCCCGCCATCTTGGCGAGGAAGGCGATGCCGTAGGCGCCGAGCCCGAAATAGGCGGCATGGCCGAAGGACGCGAGGCCGCCGACCGACATCAGGAAGTGCAGGCTGACCGCGAAGATCACGAAGATCGCGATCTCCGAGCCCACGGTCAGCAGATAATTGCCCGCGAACAGCGGCAGCGTCGCGGCGACGACGAACGCCGCAAGCGCCGCAAGCCGTTCGTTCGACGTCAGCGGCCGCCAGGGATTGACGGTGAGGCCAGGCGTCCTGCGCGCGGCCGCCTCCGGCTTTCCGAACAAGCCCCAGGGCCGCACGATCAGCACCGCCGCCATCACCAGGAAAACCAGAATGATGGAGATCTTCGGGAAGATCAGGATGCCGAATGCATTGAGCTCGGAGACCAGCACGGCCGCGACGAAAGCGCCGACGATGCTGCCGAGGCCGCCGATCACGACCACGACGAACACCTCAACGATGATGCGCAGATCCATGGCGTGATGCACGGCATCGCGCGGGATCTGAAGCGCGCCGCCGAGGGCTGCGAGGAAGACGCCGACCGCGAACACTGACGTGAACAGCCATTTCTGGTTGACGCCGAGCGCTGCGACCATGTCGCGGTCCTGCGTCGCCGCGCGCACCAGCACGCCCCATCGCGTGCGCTGGAACAGCAGCCAGAGAATGCCGAGCACGACGGGTCCGAGCACGATCAGAAACAGATCATAGCTCGGGATGTTCTGACCGAAGAAATCGATGGCGCCCCTGAAGCCCGGCGCGCGGCGACCGACGAGATCGTCGGGCCCCCAGATCAGGACCACGAGGTCCTCGACCATCAAGGTCAGGCCGAAGGTCGCGAGCAGCTGGAACAGTTCGGGTGCATGATAGATGCGGCGGAGCAGCACCATCTCGACGATGACGCCGATCAGCGCCACCGCGAGCGCCGCAAGCACGATCCCGCCCCAGAAGCCAAACGCGCCCGAAAACCGCTCGGTGAGCGTGAAGGCGATGTAGGCGCCGATCATATAAAAGGCGCCATGCGCGAAATTCACGATTCGCGTCACGCCGAAGATGATCGACAGGCCCGAGGCCACCAGGAACAGCGACGCTGCGCTGGCGAGACCGGTCAGAAACTGTACGACGTAAAAGGCCATCGGCGGTCCGGGTTGGTTGGAACTCAGTGCTGGGCTTCATCCTTCGAGACGGCGCTCCGCGCCTCCTCGGGATGAAGTCCGGGACCCTCATGGTGAGGAGCGCGGCAACGCCGCGCGTCTCGAACCATGGAGGCCCCGGTCTCTCTTGCATCAATCCTTCGGGCGCAGCTTCGCGACTTCGGCATCGCTCGGCAGATAGTCCGCGCCCTTCTTGTAAGACGAGTCCACCATCAAGCCCTTGCCATCCTTCAGTTTGGTCTTGCCGACAAAGGCTCCGAGCGTCGACTGGTGGTCGATCTTGCGGAAGGTGATCTCGCCGAACGGCGACGGCATCGAGAGCCCCTCCGCCGCGGCGATCAGCTTCTCCGGATCTGTCGAGCCGGCCTTGGCGAGAATGGCGGCTGCCGACTTGATGGTCTGGTAGCCGACGATCGAGCCGAGACGCGGATAGTCGTTGTACTTGGCCTGGTAGGCCTTGAGGAACGCGTCATGTTCGGGCGTCTTGATCGAGTACCAGGGATAGCCGGTGACGATCCAGCCCTCCGGCGTCTCGTCCTTGAGCGGGTCGAGATATTCCGGCTCGCCGGTCAGGAACGAGACGACCTCGCGCCCCTTGAACAAGCCACGGGTGTTGCCTTCGCGCACGAGCTTGACGAGATCGGCGCCGAAGGTGACGTTGAGGATCGCTTCCGGATTGGCGGCGGCAACCGCCTGCACCACGGGACCTGCGTCGATCTTGCCCTGCGGCGGCCACTGTTCGTCCACCCACTGGATGTCGGGGCGCTTCTCCGACATCAGCTTCTTGAACACGGCGACTGCCGACTGGCCGTATTCGTAGTTCGGCGCGATCGTGGCCCAGCGCTTGGCCGGCAGCTTCGCAGCCGCCTCGACCAGCATCGCCGCCTGCATGTAGTTGGAGGGACGCAGGCGGAAGGTGTATTTGTTGCCCTTGGACCATGTGATGGCGTCCGTCAGCGGCTCGGCCGCGAGGAAGAACACCTTTTTCTGGTTGGCGAAGTCGCTGACCGCCAGGCCGATGTTCGACAGGAACGTGCCTGCGAGCATCGCAACGCCCTCGCTCGAGACGAGCTCGTTGGCCGCGGTCTGCGCATCGGCCGGCTTGCCGCCGTCGTCCTTGGAAATGACGACGAGCTTCTTGCCGTTGATGCCGCCTGCCGCATTGATCTCCTCGACCGCAAGCTGCCAGCCCTTGCGATAGGGTTCGGTGAACGCCGGCAGCAGCGAATAGCTGTTGATCTCGCCGATCTTGATCTCCTGCGCCAGGGCCGAATGAGCCATGCCGCCCGCCAGAAGCGCGAAGGCCGCGCCGACGAAGTAATTTCTTGCTCGCATCCCAACCTCCAGTTTGAAACTCGCTTGCGTCTACTATCTCAGACCGTCTTCGCCCTTGATCTCCGCGACCGTCAGCCCGCCGACGCGCGGCAGCGGACGGCCGCTGTCGGTGACGGCGACCGCGACCATGATCTCGTTGGCGCGCGGCGCGTCGTTGATCTGCACCTCCATGCCGTCGAAGTGACTGCGCACGAAGGCAGCATCCTTGTGCCCGAGCGGAATGTCCAGCGTCGTGCCCGGCCCGCTACGCTTCTTCGAGGAGGGGATCAGAGCTGCGCCCTTGCCCAGCACCTTGCGCACCGGCGCGCCCATCTTGGGGTGGAGGATGGCGGCGGCATGCTCCAGTTCGCCGTTCTCGCCGACGGCGGCGGCCTTGCCGTAGCTCTGCACCTTCGCGCCATCGATACCGAGCGCGGCCACCGCGCGCTTCGACAAGAGCTCGCCCAGCTCCTCGCCGATCGCGATCAACGGCGACAGATCCTCGACGTATTTTCCGGCAAAAGGATTCTCGATGACGGCAATCGCAGCCGCACGCCGGGTCGGCGGCGAGACCTGCCGGCCCATCTCCATCTGCGTCTCTTCGACGACGGTGACGATCTTGCGGATGATCGCGCTCATGATTGTGTCCTCAGGCTCTTCCCTGTTCAGGCGTGAACCGCGTTCTCCGGCTGACGCGGGCGCGCTTCTTGCCGTTCAATATCTTTCGGTCCAATGACAAGCATATCACCACAAAGCTGCAACACGGCACCCTCGATCAGTCCGCGATCGAACAATTGCCGTGCACATTCCGCGCCAGATTCGAGCGCGGCGACGATCTCATCGTGAGACAGCTCGCCGACATCGCAGGTAACGAGGCGCGCGCCCAGATCGCTGTCGGGTTGAAGCTCGTTCGCAGGCTTGCGGATGATGGCGGGATGCCCGGGCAGATCGACGGCATTGGCGATGATCGTCGCTGCCGCGTCGGCTCGCGATGCAGTCGCCGCCAGCACCGTCACGCCATCGGCGATGCCGAGCGAAAAGCTGCGGCCGTGGCGTCCGCTGGTCGCGACGCCACGCACAGGGTCATCTGCATCGATCCTCATCGTCCGCATCACGCCGTCGCGGTCGGGCCGATCCATCAGGCCGACCGAAAAATGCGCACCTTCACCGAGATGAAGCGCGATGTCGCCACCATTGTTGACGTAAGCGCGATCAAGTGTCGCAACGCGCAGCATCGCCCCCAGAATCTCCTCGGCCACGCTGCCGGCAACAGCCGCCATCGGCGTGATGAAGCAATCAGCGGCATAAGGCGCTACAGCAGCGTGCATACGACGCGCGACGGCGCCGGTCAGCGAAGTCCGCGTCGCAGCATCCGTACGCAGTTCAGTCAGTTCCGCGCAGAGCTCGTCGAGAAGCCCGGTGAACCGGCGCGCCGCAGCCTCATAGGCCGCGCGCACCTCGTCCGCACGTCCCCTCGCCTCCACGATCAGATCAATCGGTCCATCCTGCAAATGCAGCCGCCGGCCATCAGACAGCAATGCGATTTGCGGGCGCCTCGTCATGTCCGGCGCCCCGGAATCGGGTGATGCCAGGGCAACTGGCGGACATCGTCGCCGTTCTGCACCTCGGAGAGCGGCTTCACATAATCCATGTGGCCGCCGAGCGCGGCATAGTCGGACAGCGTCATGGTGAACTCGATCGGCGCGACCAGGGCCGGTGTCGGCACATAACCGAACGCGCCTGACGGCATCTGCGTCACGTCGACCATGTAGGTGATGCCGCCGCCGGGCCAGACATAGACCGGCGCGCCGCCGCTGGTGACGCGCGTCAGCGCATCCTTCACCGAACGCGTCAGTCGCACCGGATTGTCGGTGACGCCTGCGCGCAGCGAACCGCCGGCGCCGGCCATGAACAGCACCGTGCACAGCGCAGGCTCGCAGTTTTCCTGGATCCGCTCGACCGAGAATTTCAGGTCGGCCGGCATCTCGGTCTCGATCGGCTTCAAGGCTTCGTCGAGCACGTAATACGACGAATGCTCGCCCGTGGTGGAGACCATCAGCATGGTCAGACCGGGCTTGGCTTCCTTGGCATCGAACGGCCCGAGGATCGACAAGGGATCGGAAATGTTGGTGCCGCCCCAGCCCGTGCCGGGATCGGCGACCTGGAAATAACGACCGGGCGTCGAGCGCCGGCCCTTCATCTTGATGCCGGTGTCGGCGATGTCGAGAAGCTTGCCGGCCTGATGCTCCGAGAGCACGCCGGTGATGTGGTCGTCGACCACGACGACCTCGTCGACCTTGCCGTGCCATTGCTTGGCGAACATGCCGATCGTCGCCGAGCCGCAGCCGACGCGCATGCGCTCTTCTTTCATGCCGTTGACGATCGGCGGCTGCCCGGCCTGCACCACCACAGTGGCGCCGCCGTCAATGGTGAGCTCGACCGCCTTGCAGTTAGCAAGATCCATCAGCGTGTCGCAGGTGACACGGCCTTCCTTCTTGGAGCCACCGGTGAGATGATGCACGCCGCCGAGCGACAGCATCTGCGAGCCATATTCGCTGGTCGTGACGTGGCCAACCGCCTCGCCCTGCGCCCGCACGGTCGCAGTCTCCGGACCAAGATAGCGATCGGTGTCGATCTTCACCTTGATCCCGCAATAGGAGAAGATGCCCTCGGTGACCACAGTCACCATGTCGACGCCGTCGACCTCCGCGGAGACGATGAACGGCGCCGGCTTGTAGTCGGGATAGGTCGTGCCCGCGCCGATCGCGGTGACGAAGGTCGAGGGTTCGTGGACGATCTTGCCGTCCCAGTCTTCGGTGCGACTGAACGGGACGAGCTTGCCGCCATGCGAGACCGTGCGCTCCAGGATCACATGCGGATCGACACGGACGAGCTTGCCGTCGTGATTGGCGTAGCGGTCGCAGGCGCCCGCTGCGCCCGGCTTGATGTAGCACATCACCGGACAAGCATCGCAGCGGATCTTGTCGATGACGGCGCTCGTCGTTTCAGTCACCATGTCGGAGCCGGCGGCCACTGCAGTTATCATTCGTATACGAACAATGTTGCGCGCGGTCCCCTGGCGCTGTCAAGCGGCGGTGCAGCGCAAAAGATGCGGCTGCCGCATAAAACCTCATTTGCCTATCGGCTCTGTCCACAAAGAAGGCAGTCGCGCTGCAGTGCGGCATGCCCGCCTTGCACGTTTGTGTACAAACGGTATCGTCGCGACGTAGAGTTATACGCGGGCTTGGGAACGAGGATGATGCAAACACCGATCCGCCTCACCGTGAACGGCAGGATCCACGAAGTCACGGCGGAGCGCCAGACGCCGCTGCTTTATGTGCTGCGCAACGATCTTGCGCTCAACGGCCCGAAATATGGTTGCGGCCTTGGCGAATGCGGCACCTGCACTGTCCTGATCGACGGAGTCGCGGCGCGCTCCTGCGTAATTCCAGTGAGCGGGTGCGCCGACCGCGACATCGTGACGCTCGAAGGGCTTGGCACCCGCGACAAGCCCGATGTAGTGCAACAGGCGTTCATCGACGAGCAGGCCGCGCAATGCGGCTATTGCCTCAACGGCATGATCATGACCACCAAGGCGCTGCTCGCGATCAATCCGCGGCCGACCGAACAGGAGGCGCTGGCGGCGCTGCGCTACAATCTCTGCCGCTGCGGCACCCACGTCGAGATCCTGCGCGCGGTGATGCGGGCATCCGGCCAGCTCGCCGAGGCCGCGGACTGATGGCCTCCCCTGTTTCGAACGGAGCTGAGCGGCCATCGGGTTCGCTCGTCGTCGCCCGCACGGTGGATGAGATCACATCCGAGACCTTCGTCCGCATCACCGCGGACGGCTCGGTCACGGCCTACAACGGCCATGTCGATCTCGGCACCGGCATCCGCACCGCCCTCGGCCAGATCGTCGCCGAAGAGCTCGACGTCTCCTTTGCGCGCGTCGTGGTCGTGCTCGGCGACACGTCGGTGGTGCCGAACCAGGGCGCGACGATCGCCAGCGAAACCATCCAGATCACCGCCGTGCCCCTGCGCAAGGCCGCGGCGCAGGCGAGGCACTTCCTGATCGCGCGCGCGGCCGAGCGGCTGGAGCTGCCGGCCTCCGAGTTGCGGATCGAGGACGGCCTCGTGCGCGGGCACGACAACCGCAGCGTCAGCTATGGCGAGCTGATCGGCGGCGAAGAGATCCGGCTCGAGCTTGCCGAAGATGTCGCGGTCAAGCCTGTCGGCGACTACGCGATCGTCGGCCAGTCGATGCCGCGCGTGGACCTGCCCGCCAAGGCTACCGGCGAGCTGACTTTCGTGCACGACATCCGCGTGCCCGGCATGCTGCACGGCCGCGTGGTGCGGCCACCCTATGCCGGCGTCGATGCCGGACCGTTCGTCGGCACCAGCCTGCTCGCGGTCGATGAATCCTCGGTGCGCGACATTCCCGGCCTGATCGCGGTGGTGCACATCGGCGATTTCGTCGGCGTTGTCGCCGAGCGCGAGGAGAATGCGATCCGCGCGGCAGAGCGGCTCGAGGTGCGCTGGAAGCCGACGCCCACCCTGACCGACCTTGCCGACGTCGAAACCGCGCTGCGCGCCAATCCGTCGACGCCGCGCACGCTGATCGACAAGGGCGAGGTCGACAAGGCGATATCGGGCGCGGCCAGGCCGATGCAGCGCACTTACGTGTGGCCGTATCAGATGCATGCCTCGATCGGCCCGTCCTGTGCCGTCGCCGACTATAGCGACGGCAATATCCGGGTCTGGTCGGGCACGCAGAACCCGCACGTGCTGCGCGGCGATCTTGCGTTCCTGATCGAACGTCCCGAGAGCGAGATCGAGGTGATCCGGCTGGAAGCCGCCGGCTGCTACGGCCGCAACTGCGCCGACGACGTCACCGCCGACGCGCTGCTGCTGTCACGCGCGGTCGGCCGACCCGTGCGCGTGCAATTGACACGCGAGCAGGAGCACGCCTGGGAGCCCAAAGGCACCGCGCAGCTCATCGACGTCAATGGCGGGCTCGATGCCGACGGCGGCATTGCCGGTTACGATCTCGCCACGCGCTATCCCTCGAACGCCGCACCGACGCTGGCACTGCTCCTGACCGGCCGCATCTCGCCCGATCCCGCGGTGCTTCAGATGGGCGACCGCACCGCGATCCCGCCCTACGACTACGACCACCTGCGTGTCGTTGCCCATGACATGCCGCCGATCGTGCGCGCCTCTTGGTTCCGCGGCGTCTCGGCACTGCCGAATACCTTTGCGCATGAATCCTATATCGACGAGGCCGCGACCGAGGCAGGCGTCGACCCGATCGAATATCGCCTGCGCTATCTCAAAGACCAGCGCGCCGTCGATCTGGTCAATGCAGTGGCCGAACGCGCGGGCTGGACGCCGCGGCCGGTCCGTGAGGAGAAAGACGGCGAAGTCGTGCATGGGCGCGGCTTTGCCTACGCGCTTTATGTCCACAGCAAGTTTCCCGGCTATGGCGCGGCGTGGTCGGCCTGGGTCGCCGACGTCGCGGTGAACAAGACGACCGGCGATGTCAGCGTCACGCGCGTCGTCGCGGGACAGGACTCCGGCCTGATGATCAATCCGGACGGCGTGCGCCACCAGATCCATGGCAACGTCATCCAGTCCACCAGCCGCGCGCTGATGGAGGAGGTTTCGTTCGAGCGCGGCGCGGTGGCGGCGCGCGAATGGGGCGCCTATCCCATCATCCCCTTCCCCGACGTGCCCAAGATCGACGTCCTGATGCTGCCGCGTCAGGATCAGCCGCCGCTTGGCGTCGGCGAATCCGCCTCGGTGCCGAGCGCGGCCGCGATCGCCAATGCGATCTTCGATGCCACCGGCGTGCGCTTTCGCGAGCCGCCGTTCACGCCTGAGCGCATCCTGAAAGGGCTGCACGGCGATGCACTGGCGACACCACAGGCCCTGCCCGCTCCCGCGGCGTCGCAGCCGGCCCGCATCTGGCAAAACCCGTTCGCAAAACGCACCGGCATCTTCGCGACCATTGCGGCTCTCTGCACAGCTGCAATCGGCGTCGGCGCGGCGCTGCTGCCCGGACGTGCGATTGCACCCATCGCGCGCCCCGACGCGTCAGTCTATTCCGCGGCGACGATCGCGCGCGGAGAGCTGCTCGCCGCGCTCGGCAATTGCGCGGAGTGCCACACCTCGACCGGCGGCGCGCTCAACGCCGGCGGTCGCGCGCTTGAAACGCCGTTCGGCGCGATCTACGCGACCAACATCACGCCCGACGTCGAGACCGGCATCGGCGCCTGGTCCTATCCCGCCTTCGAGCGCGCCATGCGTGACGGGCTGCACCGTGATGGGCGGCAGCTCTACCCCGCCTTTCCCTACACGCATTTTGCGAAGACCAGCGACGCCGACATGCAGGCGCTCTACGCTTACCTGATGGCGCAACCCGCGGTGCGCGCGACCGCGCCAGCAAATGCGCTCACATTCCCGTTCAATCTTCGCCCGCTGCTCGCGGGCTGGAACGCGCTGTTCCACCAGAGGCGCGAGTTCAAGCCCGATCCCGCCAAATCCGAGCTTTGGAATCGCGGCGCCTATCTGGTCGAGAGCCTCGGCCATTGCAGCGCCTGTCATTCGCCGCGCAACGCGCTCGGCGCCGAGCAACGCGAAGCCTATCTCGCCGGCGGCTTTGCCGAGGGCTGGGAGGCGCCGGCGCTGACCTCAGTCTCGCAGGCACCGATCCCGTGGAGCGAGGATGAGCTTTTCGCATACTTGCGCACCGGCCATTCGCGCTATCACGGAGTCGCGGCCGGCCCGATGGCACCGATCGTCCGGGACCTCAAGGCGCTGCCCGACCACGACATCCGTGCGATGGCGGTCTACCTCAACTCGTTCAACGACGCCGCGCCCGACCGGCAGGCGCAGGATGCGCTCGCCACCAGGCTCGAGAACGCGACACGGGTCGCCGTCGCATCCTCTACCGGCGCGCGCCTCTACCAGGGCGCCTGCGCCGTCTGCCATGAGGTCGGCGGCCTGCCGCTGTTCGGCACGCGCCCCTCGCTCGCGCTCAACAGCAACCTGCACAGCGGAACGGCAGACAATCTCGTGCAAATCGTCCTGCACGGCATCGCCGAGCCTGTCTCGAGCGACCTCGGTTACATGCCGGCATTCAAGAACAGCATGAGCGACACGCAGGTCGAGGAGCTCGTCACGTTCCTCCGCAGGCAGTTCGCATCCGACAAGCCGGCATGGACCAACGTGCGCGAGACGATCGCGCGCGTGCGTGGGTCGACGGAAGCGGGTCATACACCTCTCCCGTAGGGAGAGGTCGGATCGCATCGAGCGATGCGATCCGGGTGAGGGGTTACAGTCTCACTGATTGTTGCGGCCCCTCACCCGGATTGCTTCGCAATCCGACCTCTCCCCGCTGGGGAGAGGTGGACCCAGCCGAATGACCATGCCCTCATCTGGCTCCAATCAGCCGTGCTTCTTCACCTCCACCGGCGGCGTGCCGTGGGTATGGAAGGACTCGATCGTCTTCAATCCCCAGGCCTGGCCCTTCTTGCGCTCCTCCTCGGTCCACACGATCGGCTTCCAATCGGGCGCGAGAATGAGACGCGCGCCGGCATTGGCGACCTCGACGCGGTTGCCGCCGGGCTCGTAGACGTAGAGGAAGAAAGTCTGCTGGATCGCGTGCTTGTGGGGGCCGGTCTCGATGTGCACGCCGTTCTCCAGGAAGATGTCGGCAGCGCGCAGAATCTCCTCGCGGCTGTCGAGGGCGTAAGTGACGTGGTGGAAGCGGCCGGGCACGCCAGAATGGTCGAGCGAGTAGGCGAAGTCGTAGCTCTTGTTCGACATCGTCAGCCACATCGCAGCCTCGCGGCCGTCATTGAGCACGATCTGCTCGGTGAGACGGCAGCCGAGATAGGTCTGGAAGAACTCGCGGTTGGCCTTGATGTCGACAGCGAGGCAGTTGAGATGGTCGAGACGGCGGACGTTGACGCCGCGGGCAGGAAAGCGCTGCGCCTGGTTCTTCAGCGCGGGCTTGAGCTCCGGCGGTGCCTGATACCATTCGGTCTCGTAATAGAGCTCAACGATGTGGCCATCGGGATCGCGGCAGCGGAAGGTCGGCCCCTGCCCCATGTCGCCGTCGATCCAGCCGATGTCGAAGCCGGATCCTTTCAGCGCGGCGACCCGGCGCTCCAGCGCCTGCTGGCTGCGCGCGCGCAACGCCATGTGGCCCATGCCTGACGTCTTCGACGCCGTGAGCTTGAGCGAATAGCGCTCGTAATCGTCCCAGCCGCGCAAGTAAACCGAGTCGCCTTGTCGTCCGCTGACGGTCATGCCCATGACATCGACGAAGAATTTCAGGCTCTCGTCGGGCTTCGGCGTCAGCAGCTCCATGTGGCCGAGATGGGCGAGATCGAGGATCGGTTCGGGTTGCATGATTTCCTCCAGGGACGTCGCTGCGATCCGCCTCACCGGACGGCGCGATTTGGACGCGGGGCACAACGACGCGCGCCCCGCATGGCGGCGATGGCAGTGATTTCATTTGCACTAATGTACAAATGATTAGGTCCCGTCAACAAATCAAGCCGCCGCGCCCGCTGCAAATGGCGGCCCGGCCAGGACCGGCCCACTTTCCAAACGGACGGTAGCCCGCCTGAATGGTAAACTCTTCCTTAAGGTCGGACCGGCGCATTAGCCTGGAAAAGCAGCAATTTCCCGGCGATTCTGCCCATAAGTATGCATCAGGAACAAACTTGGCGGCCGGATTGTCGCGGATTTAACGGAGCGGGCACGCCCGGCGTTTAACCCTTTGTCCAGCGACGGCCGCGCATAGTCCGGAGCAATCCCTTGCTCTCGCCGGGTTCATTCATCGTGACATCCTTTGGACGCGTGATTTCGGTTCGCGGCTCGCTCGCCCGGGTCGGGCTATTGGCGGCAAGCCAAATGCCGATCTCGGAGGTTCGGGCGACCGTCGGCCGTTTCGTCAGCATTCGCTGCGCCAGCTCGGTCATCGTTGCGATGATCACCGAGGTCTCCTGCGAGAATCTGTCGAGCTCCGACGGCTACATCGCCATCGCCTCGGTCGACCTGCTCGGCGAGATCCTCAACGCCGCGGACAAGGCCAAATTCCAGCGCGGCGTCACCAATTATCCGACCATCGGCGATGCCGTCGACCTGATCACCAGCCAGGAGCTGCGCACGATCTACGCGCCGACCGGGTCGGATCAGATCAATGTGGGTTTCCTCCAGCAGGACCGCTCCGTCGTCGCCTACGTCGATGTCGAGGAGATGCTGTCCAAGCATTTTGCCGTGCTGGGCTCGACCGGCGTCGGCAAATCGACGGGCGTCTCGCTCCTGCTCAACGAGATCCTGAAAGCGCGGCCGAACCTGCGCATCTTCCTGCTCGACGTGCACAACGAATACGGCCGCTGCTTCGGCGACCGCGCGCTGGTGCTCAACCCCCGAAACTTGAAGCTGCCGTTCTGGCTGTTCAACTTCGAGGAAATCGTCGACGTGCTGTTCGGCGGTCGCGCCGGCGTGCCCGAGGAGCTCGACATCCTCGCCGAGGTGATCCCGCTCGCCAAGGGCGTCTACACCCAGTACCAGAACGCCGACCGCATCGGCCTCAAGCGCATCGACCCCAAGCAGATCGGCTACACGGTCGACACCCCGGTACCCTATCGCCTGGTCGACCTGTTGTCGCTGATCGACGAGCGCATGGGCAAGCTCGAGAACCGTTCCTCGCGCATCATCTATCACAAGCTGATCTCGCGCATCGAAGCCGTGCGCAACGACCCGCGCTACACCTTCATGTTCGACAACGCCAATGTCGGCGGCGACACCATGGCCGAGGTGATCAGCCATCTGTTCCGCCTGCCGGCCAACGGCAAGCCGATGACGGTGATGCAACTCGCCGGCTTCCCGGCCGAAGTCATCGATTCCGTCGTCTCGGTGCTGTGCCGCATGGCCTTCGACTTCGGCCTGTGGAGCGACGGCGTCTCGCCGCTGCTGTTCGTCTGCGAGGAAGCGCATCGCTATGCCTCCGCCGACCGCAACGTCGGTTTCGGGCCGACCCGCAAGGCGGTGTCGCGCATCGCCAAGGAAGGTCGCAAATACGGCGTCTATCTCGGCCTCATCACCCAGCGTCCGGCCGAGCTCGACGCCACCATCATCTCCCAGTGCAACACGCTGTTCACGATGCGTCTGGCCAACGACCGCGACCAGGCACTGCTGCGCGCCGCGGTGTCGGACGCGGCCGCGAACCTGCTCTCCTTCGTGCCGTCGCTGGGCACGCGTGAAGTGCTGGCCTTCGGCGAAGGCGTTGCCCTGCCGACGCGCCTGCGTTTCAAGGAGGTGCCGCCGCACCAATTGCCGCGCGGCGAGGCCACCATCAGCAGCGTACCCTCCGTCACCTCCGGCCACGACATGCATTTCGTCAGCGCCGTACTCGAGCGCTGGCGCGGCGCCACCTCGCAGCGCGACGTGCCGAACGACCCCGTGTTCTCGGCACCGCCGGCCAAGACGATGTCCAGCGTCGAAGCCCCGATGCTGCAACCATCGATGGGTCTCGATCCAGACCGCTTCTCGCTGTTGAAGAAGCCGCTGCGGTAAGCTTCGCTCCGCCCACATCGTCATGGCGACGCAAGATCGAGCGTCGTTCACAACTGGCGCTTCCGTCGCAGCCAGCTCGGCCCGCCAGATTGAGCCCGCCACCCGCATCGACTATGGTTGCCGGCCCCAAGCCGGAACCATGCCCATGACAAAAGCCCCGCAACGCTTCCCCGCACCCGCCCTCGACACGCTGCCCGAGGACATCCGCACGCGGCTTCTCGCCGTGCAGGAGAAGAGCGGCTTCGTGCCGAACGTGTTCCTGACGCTGGCCTATCGTCCCGACGAGTTCCGCGCCTTCTTCGCCTATCACGACGCGCTGATGGAGAAGGACGGCGGCCTCACCAAGGCCGAGCGCGAGATGATCGTGGTGGCGACTTCGGCGGCGAACCAGTGCCAGTATTGCGTGATCGCCCACGGTGCGATCCTGCGCATCCGCGCCAAGAACCCGCTGATTGCCGATCAGGTCGCGGTGAACTACCGTAAGGCCGACATCACGCCGCGGCAGAAGGCAATGCTCGACTTCGCGATGAAGGTCTCGACCGACGCGCAGCGGATTTCCGAGGACGATTTCGCCGCGCTCCAACCGCACGGCTTCAGCGACGACGACGTCTGGGACATCGCCGCGATCGCCGCCTTCTTCGCACTGTCGAACCGGCTGGCGAATTTCACCGGCATGCGCCCGAACGAGGAGTTCTACCTGATGGGACGACTGCCGAAGAGGTGACGGGCAAGACATGACCGAGCTGGACTGGTCCGAAATCCTGCTTCGCCTCGGCGCAGCGACGCTCGCCGGCGGCGCGATCGGCCTCAACCGCGACCTGCACAGCAAGCCGATCGGGCTGAAGACGCTCGGCATCGTCGGGCTCTCCACCGCAACCGTCGTGCTGCTCACAGTCCAGTTCGCCGAGCCCGGCAAGATGACCGACGCGGCGAGCCGTGTGATCCAGGGCATCCTGACCGGCATCGGCTTTCTCGGTGCCGGAGTCATCGTCCACGAGAGCGACCGCTTTCGCGTGCGGGGCCTGACCAGCGCGGCCTGCACCTTTCTCGCCGCCTGTCTCGGCATTGCCTGCGGCGCCGGGCAATGGAAGATCGTCCTGGTCGCGCTGGCTGTCGCCTTCGTGCTGCTCACGATCGGCCGCCGCATCGAGCGCTGGCTGCATCGCGCCCTCGGCGGCAAGGAGGATCCGCACCGGCCGGAGACCACGCCGCCTACGGGTCCCCGGGATAGCGGCTAGAACCGAAGCCGCCGGCCCCATATCGGTTTCAGCAATTCGAGCACCGTGATCAGCAGCAATCCCGCGCCGAGCGGGATCATCAGGTCGTCCAGGTGCAGGGGACCGAAACGAAAGAGACTGGACGCCGGCGGCCAGAACAGGGCTGTGGCGAGAACGAGCGCGATCGACAGGAAGATCCAGAGCAATGCCGGGTTCGGGCGGAAGAAGGCCGACAGGAAGGATGCGCTGAAGGACCGGTTGACCAGGACCAGCGCCACGATACAGACGACGAGCGCAATGAATGCGAGCGCGCGCGCCTCGTCCGCCGGAACGCCGGAACGAAGCGCCACGACGAAGATCACGGCGATCGAACCAAATGCCATGACGCCCTGCAGGACGCTCCAGCCGACCAGGGCCCACGAGAACAGCTCTGCATCGGCGCGCCGCGGCGGGCGCGCCATGACATCGCGCTCCTCGCGCTCGGCTTCGAACACCAGCGAGCAGACGGGGTCGATGATGAGCTCCAGAAATGCGATATGAACGGGACCGAGAACCAGAGGCAGCCCGAAGACCAGGGGAAGCAGGGCAAGCCCCGCGATCGGAACGTGGACGGCGAAAATGAAGGCCATCGCCTTGCGCAGATTGTCATAGATCCGGCGTCCCAGGCGGATGGCTGCGACGATGGAGCCGAAATCGTCGTCGAGCAGGACGATCGAGGAGGCCTCGCGAGCGACGTCGGTGCCCCGGCCACCCATCGCGATCCCGATATGGGCGGCCTTCAGGGACGGTGCGTCGTTGACGCCGTCGCCGGTCATCGCGACAATCTCGCCGCTGCGCTTCATCGCCTGAACGATCCGCAGCTTCTGCTCCGGCAGAACCCGCGCGAAGACGTTGACGTTGCTGACGAGCGCATCGAGCTCGCTCTCGTCCGCGAGCTTGACCTGCTCGCCGGTGACGACCTCGTTGACGTCGAGCCCGGCCTGTCTTGCGATCGCGATGGCGGTCGCCGGATAGTCCCCCGTGATCATGACGATGCGGATACCGGCCGAACGGCATTCAGCCACCGCCTCGAGGACGCCCGGACGAAGCGGATCGGCTAACCCGACGAGACCGATGAAGCGAAAAGCGAAGCCTTCCTGGGACGGCGGCAGGTCCTCGTCGTCGCAAGTTG
The DNA here is from genome assembly GCF_052043945.1 of Bradyrhizobium sp. PUT101. Classification (NCBI taxonomy): domain Bacteria; kingdom Pseudomonadati; phylum Pseudomonadota; class Alphaproteobacteria; order Hyphomicrobiales; family Nitrobacteraceae; genus Bradyrhizobium; species Bradyrhizobium sp. PUT101. Next base: position 7,286,248 of record NZ_CP197207.1, on the reverse strand, counting down.
CGGCGGCCACGCCCAGCACGCGAAGACCATCCTTCGCCATCGCTGTGACCGCAGCCTGCATCGCCTCATGGTCCGCCCCATCCAGCTTGCAGAGCCGCGCAATTGCCTCGGGGGCACCTTTCGTCGCGGCGAAAATTCCCTGCCGATTCGACGATCGCCAGACCTGGGTCATCGCCAGCAGTTCGGGACGCAGGCCGTAGGTGCGTATCAAGGTTCGATCGCCCTCGGTCTGGCCATCCTCCGGCAGACCGGTACGCACGAACGTGTGCAAGGCCTTCTCCATGGGATCGAAAGGTTCTGGCGAGCTCGCCAGAACGCTGCAACGCGCCAGCTCGAAAAACTCTGCTCCGACAGGACCCGGCTGCGTGGACGCAGGGCGCACGCATGCGCCGTCGCGCAATCTCAGCTCCGCAACGGACATGCGGTTCTGCGTCAGCGTGCCGGTCTTGTCGGTACACAGCACCGTGGCAGAGCCGAGCACCTCGATGGCTGCGGCGCGCCGCGTCAGCACGCGCACCTTCGAGATCCGCCAGGCGCCCATGGCCATGAACACCGTGAGGACGACGGCAAACTCCTCAGGAAGCATGGACATGCCGATTGCGATGCCTCCGAGCAACGCTTGCAGCCAATCTCCGCGCAACATTCCGTAAAGCAGGACAGCGGCGAGGCTGATCGCCACGCCGCCGAGGAGGCAAAGCCGTACGAGTCGTGCGGTCTGCTGCTTTAGCCGAGGCGGCTCCGGCTGCAAGCCATGCAGCGACAGTCCGATCTTCCCGATCTCGCTGCGAGGTCCGGTGGCCTCGACCACGGCCAGGCCCTCACCTCGCACGACAAGTGAACCCGAATATACGAAGGGCTGGTCATCGCCGCCCGGGCGATGATCGGCCGAGGCCGATTCCGCGGCCGGCATCTTGACGGGCTGCTTGCGAACCGGGACCGACTCTCCGGTCAGCAGGGACTCGTCGACAGCCAGATCTCGCGCGCTGGCGAGCACTGCATCTGCCGGAACCCGATCGCCTTCGGAAAGAACGAGGAGATCGCCACGGACGACGTCGCGGCCTGCGATCCGCCGGCGTTCCCCGTCCCTGACCACGAGCGCTCGCGGACTGGTCAGCTCTCGCAATGCTTCCAGCACGCGTTCGGTGCGTGCCTCCTGCACGATGGTGATCACGATGGTGATGGCGCCGAACGCGAGGAGAAGCAGTGCCTCGCGGAGATCGCCGAGCAGGAGGTAGACCACCCCGCCGCACAGGAGGAGCGCGAGCATCGGCTCGCGCAGCACCTCAAAGACGATGCGCAGCGGAGTGCGCCGTTCGGGCCGAGGTAGCTCGTTGTAACCTTCCTGTTGCAGCCTCAGTCGGGCCCCGGCTTCACTCAGGCCGGCCGAACTGCCGCGTTCTACCTCGCTCACGTCTTCCGCCGCAGGCTCCAGAGACTTCCAACGCCCAGAATAGCGGTCACGAGCAGAATCGCAACGAAGGTCTGGATGATCGTGAAGTTCAGGGCATCGCGCGCAACGAACAGCGCGGTGACCGCGCCGGCGATGATGAAGAGGATGCGAAAGATGATGCTCATGGCCATGTCTCCAGTCGGCATGACCTGGAGCCCACCTCGCCCTCGACATCGGGACGCAACGCTGCTTCGGCAATCATGCAGGCGGACCATAGCCGCCGGCCGCCGCCGCAATTTTGCGGAAGATCAAGCCTGCCCGGGCAGCCGCCAAGCCGCTAGCGCTTTGTCATCAGCTCGAGCGCCGGGGCAAAACGCTCGGCAAATGTCAATGTCTTGGCGTGGTGAACTGCGGCAAACGATGCCGAAATCCCTGCTGAGGCGACGGCGAGCAAGGCAATGGCAAGAACCAGACGGCGCATTCCGGCCTCCTGTGTGAGCTCGATAGCCCAAAGAGATGGGGTGCCCCTGTTTCAGGACCGCTTCATGGAGACGGGAAAGTGATTTCGCTCAAGCGACCGTGATTGTGGTGCGGTTAGTGGTGCCGAAGGGCGCCACGGCCCTAGTCATCGTCCTCCGGACCGCACCAGCCGGGCAGATAGATGGCGTTCTTGCTTCTGGCGGCGGCCATCGCCTTCTCGATCGCCCTGTCGAAATCGGACTCCACCACCTTGCGCGAGACCTGTCGGCGCAGGAAATCGGCCCACAGAAATTCGGAGAACGGCGTGGTGTCTTTGGCGAAGCCGCCCATGCGGCGCAATTCGCCGGCAAGGCTGCGAAACGGATCGTCCTTGAGGTCGGCGACCGATTTCGGCAGGTCGCGGAACGATCGCCGCTCGCCCTTGGCGTCGTAGGGATAGGCCCAGCGCTTGTTGTCCATGACGCCCCAGAAGGCCTTGCGCTCGACCATCCTGAGGTCGCCGATGATGGTCACCAACACCTCCTTGACGCCTTCGTCGTGCAGCGCGCGGCCGAGATGATGATGGTCGATCACGTAGTAGCGCGAGTCGGGGCCGTAGACGACGGGGATCATGTGCTTGCCGAGCAGTTCAGCCTGCTTCTTCTTGTCTTGCTCGCGCCAGCGCTTGCGCTTCTCGCTGACCTCGCGCATGCCGACCGTCATCTGCGTCGGCCGGAGCGACAGGATCGGGACAGGATGCACTCGCGGCTCGCGCGGATTGGTCATGATCGATAGGCCCTCACATGGTTGCAACTGACGGTCCGGGTTCCCGCGACTATGCCATGGGCCTCGCGGCGACAAAATGCGTTCGGAAAGGACGCGGAGATCACAAGTCGATACCGGCGGGGCGAAGGGGGCGAACTCCGTGGCTTTTGTTATCCCTGTCTTGCAGCGCAACCCGCACACCACCGCCGCGACGGCCGGTTCCGGGACCGCTCCACACCGGCCCATGCACAAATAGTGCAAACGCACAAATGCACGCGAGCATTGAGAAGATTTTCTGCAACGCGTTCGTCACGTATGCTATCTAAATCGCTGCTTCGGAGTGATCCCCGCCCCATGAACAACCAGCGGCCCATAAGCTCGGATGACGAGCACCGGGTGCTCCAGTTCAGGCCGCGCACCTCGCCTTCCTCGGCGGTCCAGCGCGGCAGCGGCACCGTACAACCGTTGCGCGTCGCGCCCGAACGGCTGGACCTGTCGCGCTATGAGCAGCCCCGCGCCGAACCCGACAATTTCCGCCAGCGCATGCTTGCCAACATCGCGGCGCTGGCCTTCACCATCGCGCTGACCGCAATCGGGATCTGGCTCGCGGTCAACATCGCCGACCTGCGCCGGACCCAGGATTGCGTGCTGATGGGCCGCCGCGACTGCGTCAAGATCACGACGCCGCATATCTAGGACCGGCCCGCCCGCTGGCCGCGCAGTGGAAGGGTCCCGGCGGACATCCCCAGCCTGTCCCTTTGCGATCCCCTTGGCCTGCCCGGCTCCATTGAACTCAGGGCGGCGCTCCGATATACGGGCTTTCGACCCGGCCAGAGGGGGGGTTGAGGGCGTCATTCGGGGCGCGATGCCCACCCACCGTGCCACTCTGGACAATCTGACAAATACCCGCAATATATCAAAGGCTTAGTGATGTCCTCCACATTCGATCAGGTCGCTACGATCATCGCTGAAACCTGCGACATCCCGCGCGACACGATCACGCCGGATAGCCATGCCATCGATGACCTCGGCATCGACAGCCTCGATTTTCTGGACATCGCGTTCGCGATCGACAAGCAGTTCGGCATCAAGCTGCCGCTGGAGAAGTGGACTCAAGAGGTCAACGACGGCAAGGCGACCACCGAGCAGTATTTCGTGCTGAAGAACCTGTGCGCCCGCATCGACGAACTGGTTGCGGCCAAGGGCGCGAGCGCCTAAGGGCGCAGTCATGCAACTCGAATACTTCCACATGATCGACCGCATCGTCGACCTCAAGGTCGACGAGAAGACGATCGTCGTCGAAGCGCAGGTCCCGAAGGAGAGCACCATCTTCGAGGGGCACTTCCCGGGCTATCCCCTGATGCCCGGCGTGCTCCTGATCGAATCGATGGCGCAGGCCTCGGGCTGGCTTCAGCTCGGCGTGTTCAAGTTCGAACGCATGCCGATCCTGGCCGCCGTGAAGGAGGCCAAGGTCCGCGGCTCGGTCTTCCCCGGCGATCTCATGAGCATCGAGGCGCGCCTCACCTATGAAGGCTCCGGCTATGCGATGACCGAAGCCAAGATCAAAGTCGGCGGCAAGCTGCGCGCCAATTCGGCGCTCACCTTCACGCTGATCCCCTTCCCCAATGCGGATCTGCGCTCGCACATGGACGCGATCGCCAAGCGCGTCGGATTTCCGCAACAGGCCGTATCGACATGATTGACACTCCCGCTTCGAAGCCTGGCCAGACCGAGGTCTGGATCACCGGCATTGGGTTGGCCACCTCGCTCGGCGAGGGGCTGGACGCCAACTGGGCCGCGCTTCAGGAGAAGCGCATCAATGTCGACGAGAAAGGCTTTGCGCCCTACATCGTGCATCCGCTGATGCCCGTTGCCTTCGACAGCCAGATCCCGAAGAAGGGCGACCAGCGCCAGATGGAAGCCTGGCAGCGTATCGGCACCTATGCCGCCGGTCTTGCGCTCGATTCCGCCGGGATCAAGGGCAACAAGGACATCCTGTCGAAGATCGACATGGTCGTCGCCGCCGGCGGCGGAGAGCGCGATCTCAACGTCGACAGCGGCGTGCTGACGGCCGAGGCCAAGGGCGCCAACGCGCCCGGCTTCCTCAACGAGCGGTTGATGAGCGATCTCAGGCCGACGCTGTTTTTGGCCCAGCTCTCCAACCTGCTTGCCGGCAACATTGCCATCGTGCACGGCTTGGGAGGCACGTCGCGCACTTTCATGGGCGAAGAGGTCGCCGGCGCCGATGCCGCCCGCATTGCGCTTGCGCGCATCGCCTCGGGCGAGAGCGACATCGCGCTGGTCGGCGGCTCGCACAATGGCGAGCGCAAGGACTTGTTGGTCCTCTACGAATTCGGCGACTTCAACCTCAAGGGCAAGTTCGCTCCCGTGTGGGCGCGCAAGGACCACGCCGGCTTCGCGCTCGGCTCCGCCGGCGCCTTCCTGGTGCTGGAATCGAAGGCGCATGCGGAAGCGCGCGGCGCAAAGCCGTTCGCAAAATTGTCGAGCGTCGTCGCAGACCTCGCCAAACGCAAACGGCCCGGCGACATGGCCGCGACACTGGAGAAGCTGTGGGCCAAGCTGCCGAAGCGCGAGGGCAAGGGCGCCATCATCACCGGAGCGACCGGTGCGGAGCCCGCGACCTCGGAAGAGCGCGGCTTCCTCAAGAGCCATGCCGACTTTCCGGTGCGCTCGACCGGCACGGTGTTCGGCCACGCCATGGAGACGCAATTCCCGCTCGGAATTGCGCTCGCTGCGCTGTCGATCTCGCGTGGTGCGCTGTTCCCGCCAAACGATTCGACCGGGACCGAGATTGAAATGCAGGGGGCGCCCACCCAGATTGTGGTGGTGGGAGCTGGACACTGGCGCGGCGAAGGCATGGCGCTGGTCGAGGCAGTTTAGTTAGCTCAAGCGGGGATCGACATGACTGCAGCACGCGACAAATTCGGGCGCCCCGTCGTCGTCGTCACCGGCATGGGCATCTTGACGTCGCTCGGTGCCGGCAAGACCGACAATTGGGCGAAGCTCGTCGCCGGCGAATCCGGCATCCGCACCATCACGCGTTTTCCGATCGACGGCCTGAAGACCACGATGGCGGGCACGGTCGATTTCGTCAGCGTCGATCCGTTCTCCTCCACCGCCCTGTCCGAACGGATGGCCGAGATCGCGACGCAGGAAGCGCTGGAGCAGGCCGGCATCGGTGCCAAGGCCGATTTCCCGGGTCCCCTTTTCCTTGCCGTTGCACCAGTGGAGGTCGAATGGCCGCAGCGTCGCGAGCTGGGTCGCGCCGTCGGCCAGCTCGACATCAACTATGACGATTTGCTGCGCATTTCCGGCGGCGGCAAGTACAGCGCCTACCATCATCGCTTCATGTTCGGCTCGGTCGCCGCATCTCTCGCCGAGACGTTCGGCACCAAGGGTTCGCCGATCTCACTGTCCACGGCCTGCGCCTCGGGTGCGACCTCGATCCAGCTCGGCGTCGAGGCGATCCGCCGCGGCGAGACTGATGCTGCGCTGTGCGTCGCGACCGACGGCACCGTGAACCCGGAAGCGCTGGTGCGCTTCTCGCTGCTTTCGGCGCTGTCGACCCAGAACAATCCGCCGCAGGCGGCCTCCCGCCCCTTCTCCAAGAACCGCGATGGTTTTGTGATGGCCGAAGGCGCCGGCGCGCTGGTGCTCGAAAGCTACGAGGCGGCGACTGCGCGCGGCGCGAAGATCCTCGGCGTGATCGCCGGCTGCGGCGAGCTCACCGATTCCTTCCATCGCACCCGCTCCTCGCCCGACGGCAAGCCGATCATCGGCTGCATGAACAAGACGCTGGCCGATGCCGGCATGACGCCGGACCAGATCGACCACATCAACGCGCACGGCACCTCGACACCCGAAAACGACAAGATGGAGTTCAACACGACATCGGCCGTGTTCGGCGAGCTCGCGCAGAAGATTCCGGTCACCTCCAACAAGTCCATGGTCGGCCACACCATCTCGGCCGCCGGCGGGGTGGAGGCGATCTTCTCGCTGCTGACGCTCGAGCATCAGCGCATTCCGCCGACGATCAACTACGACATTCCTGATCCCGCGATCCTGTTCAACGTCGTCGGCAACAAGGCGCGCGACGCCCGCGTTACCGCCGTGATGTCGAATTCGTTCGGCTTCGGCGGCCAGAACGCCTCGCTGATCCTGACCCGCGAACCGGCCTGACCGGACGCATGGCGCTGCTTCCTGCGAGCATGAAGGCCCGCGCGCGGGAGGCTGCCAAATCGCTCGGCGGAAGCCTGATCGGCGCCGCGACGGTCGCGATGCTGCGCACCACGCGCTATTTCGATCCGGTCAAGACCTCGGACTTTTTCGCGCGCGCCGTAAAGCTGATCGGCCCGCGCCTGCGCGAGCACCGCATCGGCCGCGCCAATCTCACCGCCGCCTTTCCGGAGAAATCGCAGGAGGAGATCGAACGGATCCTGATGGGCGTCTGGGAGAATCTCGGCCGCGTCGGTGCCGAATTCGCCCATATGGACCGCGTCTGGGACTACGATCGCGAGCACCCGGAGCGAAGCCGGATCGAGTTGTCGCCGCGTAGCATCGAGCTGTTCGACCAGATCCGGGACGACGGCAAGCCGGCGCTGATCTTCGCCGCGCATCTGGCCAATTGGGAATTGCCGGCGCTCGCCGCCGTCGCGCATGGACTGGATACCGCGATTCTCTATCGCCGGCCGAACATCGCCTCGGCCGATCGCATCATCCAGGAGATGCGCCAGGTCAACATGGGCACGCTGATCCCGGCGGGCCGCGACGCGCCGCTGCGACTCGCGCAGGCGCTCAAGGACGGCAAGCACGTCGCCATGCTGATCGACCAGTACCTCACCGCCGGCGTCGAGGTCACGTTCTTCGGCCGCAAGACCCGCGCCAACCCGATGCTGGCGCGCCTGCTCCGCCAGGTCGAATGCCCGATCCATGGCGTGCGCATCATCCGCCTGCCCGGCGGCCGCTTCCGCGGTGAGCTGACCGAAGAGATCAAGCCGGTGCGCGATGTCGACGGCAAGATCGACATCCAGGGCACGACACAGGCGATAACCACCGTCGTCGAAGGCTGGGTGCGCGAGCATCCCGAGCAGTGGCTTTGGCTGCACCGCAGGTGGCGGTAGCCCGCCGTCTGACGGGTGCCTTCTCTACCTTCCCGTCTTCACCTTGGTCCAGAGCCGATTGATGATGCGCTGGGTCGCCGGATCGCGCGCGGTGATGACGAACAGTTTCGCAAGCGTCGCCTCGTCCGGATAGATGTTCTTGTCGCCCAGGATCTTCGGGTCGACCAGCTTCTGGCTGGCGAGGTTGCCGTTGGCATAGGACAGGAAGTCCGAGTTCTTGGCGGCAACGTCCGGGCGATAGAGGTAGTTGATCAGCTCGTAGGCTTCATTGACGTTCTTGGCGTCGGCGGGGATCGCGAGATTGTCGAAGAACATCTGCGCGCCTTCCTTCGGGATGGCGTAGCCGATCTCGATGCCGCTTTTGGCTTCCGCAGCACGAGCGCGGGCCTGCATGATGTCCCCGGACCAGCCGACCACGAGGCAGATCTCGCCGGTCGCGAGCGCGCTGAGATATTCGGACGAGTGGAACTTGCGCACGAAGGGACGGACCTTCGCCACGGCATCGGCGGCCTTCTCGAGGTCGGCCTGCTTGGTCGAGTTCGGATCGAGCCCGAGATAGTTCAGCGCCGCCGGAAAGATGTCGTCGGCGGAGTCGAGCATGTGCACGCCGCAGTCTTTGAACCTGGCGAGGTTCTCCGGCTTGAAGACGATGTCCCAGCTGTCGATCCTGGCGTCGGGTCCCAGGATCTGCTTCACCTTGGCGACGTTGTAGCCGATGCCCGTCGTGCCCCACATGTAGTTGGCGGCGTAGACGTTACCGGGATCGTAGATGGCTAGGCGCTGCGTCACGACGGGCCAGGCGTTGGCGAGGTTCGGCAGCTTCGACTTGTCCAGCTTCTGGAAGATGTTGGCCTTGATCTGGCGCTGGAGGAAATAGGCCGTGGGCACCACGACGTCATAGCCGGACTTGCCGGCCATCAGGCGCGTCTCCAGCGTCTCGTTGGCATCGAACGTGTCGTAGACCACCTTGATGCCGGTCTCCTTGGTGAAGGCTTCAAGGACATCCGGCGCCATGTAGTTGGACCAGTTGTAGAAGTTGACGACGCGCTCCGCGGCCCCTGCGGGAGGCGAAAGCAACGTCAGCGCCGCGGCGATTGCAAGTCCGAGGCAAAACCCGGAGCGGCTGACGCTCGTCATCTCTCTCTACCTCTTGCGCCCGCGCACCGCGTCGGACAGCCGCTCCAGCGCGGTGTCGAGCGTCTCGTCCTTCTTGGCGAAGCAGAAGCGCACCACGGAGGTTACCGGGTCCTGCTCGTAGAAGGCCGAGACCGGAATCGCCGCCACCTTGTAGTCTTTCACGATGCGCCAGCAGAACTCGGTGTCGCTCTCGTTCAGCCCGAGCGGCGACAGGTCGACGGTGAGGAAGTAGGTGCCTTGCGACTTCAGCACGGGGAAGCCGAGGCTCTCCAGCCCCCTGGTCAGGCGGTCCCTGCTCCGCGTCAGATCCTTGCGCATCGACAGGAAATAGTCGTCGGACTTGCCGAGACCGTAGGCGACGGCGGCCTGCAGGTTCGGCGCGGTGGTGAAGGTCAGGAACTGGTGCACCTTGGCAGCCACGCGCAGCAAGGGCGGTGCGGCGCAGACGAAGCCGATCTTCCAACCGGTCAGCGAGAAGATCTTGCCGGCCGAGCCGACCTTGATGGTGCGCTCGCGCATGCCGGGAATGGTGATGAGCGGGATGTGCTTGTGCTCGTCGAAGGTGACGTGCTCCCAGACCTCGTCGCAGATCGCGATGACGTCGAACTCCTGGCAGTAGCGCGCCAGCAGCTCGAGATCCTCGCGCGGATAGACCACCGCGGACGGATTCAAGGGATTGTTGAACAGCACCGCCTTGGTCTTTGAATTGAAGACGCTTTTCAGCATGTCCTCATTCAGCCGCCAGTGCGGCGGCTCGAGACGGACCAGGCGCGGAATGCCGCCAGCCTGGCGGATGATGGGCAAATAGGAATCATAGACCGGTTGGAAGCAGACGACCTCGTCACCGGGCTGGACCACCGCGAGGATCGCCGAGGTCAGCGCCTCGGTGCCGCCGGAGGTGACCATCACTTCGCTCATCGGATCGAGCTTGAGGCCGTGCCAGTGGCCGTAATGGGTCGCGATCGCCTGGCGCAGCTCCGGCAGGCCCATCATCGACGGGTACTGGTTGTAGCCGTTCAGCGAGGCCTCGGCCGCGGCGCGCCGGATGTCCTCGGGGCCAGGATCGTCGGGGAACCCCTGGCCGAGATTGATGGCATTGTTGTCGCGGGCGGCCTGCGACATCGCCTCGAAGATGGTGACGGGAAGGTCGGCAAAGACCTTGTTCAGGGCCGAGCTCTTGTTCAGGGACGAATTGGACATCGGGCCGATCAGCCGCCGACCTTGCTGGGGAGCCCGGCCGCCTTCCAACCCAGCATGCCGCCGGCCAGGTGCTTGTTGTACGGCAGGCCGGCTGCCTGCGCGGCCAGCGAGGCCGTCACGGAGCGCTTTCCCGAGCGGCAGGCGAATACGACCTCCTTGCCGGCGGGATCGGGAATCGCCTTGGGATCGAAGGTCGAGAGCGGCACCACGACGCCGTAGGGATAGGCCTCGGCCTGAACCTCGTTCGGTTCGCGAACGTCGACGAGCAGATAGCGCCCTTCCGCGACACCCTTGGAGACCTCGTCCGGGGTCAGATCCTGTACTTGATTTGCCACATCATCCTCCAACGTCACAGCCCGCGCCGGGGCGATCCCGGCGGGCGGCAACCTCGCCTCTCGGGAGGCGAAAATCAAGCGCTACAAAGGCTTGAGCCCCGCGGCGCAAGTTAAAGCTAAATCGCAGCGAGTTGAAGTCCGCTTCGAATCCCGGCCCTAGATCGTCACCTGCGTACCGACCTCGACCACGCGGCCTGAGGGGATCTGGAAATAGTCGGTGGCGTCGTTGGCGGAGCGGCTGAGCGAGATGAACAGCCGGTCCTGCCACCGCGGCATGCCGGAATGCACGGCGGGCTTCAGCGCCCGGCGCGACAGGAAGAACGAGGTCGACATGATGTCGAACTGCCAGCCCAGCTTGCGGGCGATCGCCAGCGCCTTTGGCACGTTGGGAGATTCCATGAAGCCGAACTTGAGCGTCACCTTGGAGAAGGTCGGTGAGATCTGCTCCAGCCTGACGCGCTCGGACGGATCGATGCGCGGGGTCTGCGCGGTCTCGATGGTGAGAATGACGTTCTTCTCGTGCAACACCTTGTAGTGCTTCAGACTATGCATGAGCGCGGTCGGCGCGCTGATTGGGTCCGACGTCAGGAACACCGCGGTCCCGGGCACGCGCTGCGGGGGCCGCTTCTCCAGCATCGCGACGAGGTCGGCGAGCGGGAACTCGAGCTTGCGCGACTTCTCGAACAAGAGTCGGCTGCCGCGCCGCCACGTGTACATCAGGATGATCATGAGCGCGCCGAGCGCCAGCGGCACCCAGCCGCCCTCGAACACCTTGAGCAGGTTCGCCGCCAGGAAGGTCAGGTCGAGGAACAGGAACGGTGCAATCAGGGCCGCGGCGGCGATCGGCGACCAGCGCCAGACCTTCCAGATCACGACAAAGCCCATCATCGCCGTGACCACCATGGTCCCGGTGACCGAGATGCCATAGGCCGACGCCAGCGCGCTGGACGAGCGGAACAGCAGCACCAGCAGCACCACGGCCAGCAGCAAGAGCTGGTTGATGCGCGGAATGAAGATCTGGCCGGAATGGGCTTCAGAGGTATGGCGAATTTCGAAGCGCGGCAGCAGCCCGAGCTGGATCGCCTGGCGCGTCAGCGAATAGGCGCCGGTGATGACCGCCTGGCTCGCAATGACGGTCGCCATCGTGGCGAGCACGACCATGCAGCCGCGGATAAGACCTTGCGGGAAGAGCTGGAAGAACGGGCTCACGATCGCGCCGGGGTCGCTGAGGACCAGCGCCCCCTGCCCCAGATAGTTCAGTGCCAGCGAGGGAAGCACGATAGAGAGCCAGGCGAACTGGATCGGCCGCTTGCCGAAATGGCCGAGGTCGGCATAGAGCGCCTCGGCGCCGGTCACGGCCAGGAACACCGCGCCCAGCGTCACGAAGCCGATGATGCCGTGGTGGAACATGAAGGACACGGCATAGAGCGGGTTCAGCGCAAACAGCACCTGTGGCTGCTGGATGATCGGGTGGATCGCCGCCGCCGCGAGGACTGCGAACCAGACGCACATGATCGGACCGAAGAAGGCGGCAACGCGGGCGGTGCCGCGGGATTGCACGGCGAACAGAGCGACCAGGATCACCACCGTCAGCGGAACGACGTAGGGCTCGAACTTGAGGGTGACGTCCTTCATGCCTTCGATCGCCGACAGCACCGAAAGCGCCGGCGTGATCACGGCATCGCCGTAGAACAGGGCACCGGAAATGATGCCGAGCAGGACGATGGTCGCCCCGCGGGTGCCAACCGCCCGCTGGGCCAGCGCCATCAGCGCCAGTGTGCCGCCCTCGCCATTGTTGTCGGCGCGGAGCAGGATCACGACGTATTTGAGCGTCACCACGATGATGAGCGCCCACAGGATCAGGGAGAGCACGCCGAGCACGGCCGCCGGGGTCGGTAGCCCCTCCGCGCCCGAGGCCGCCATCACCGCCTCGCGGAAGGCGTAGAGCGGGCTGGTGCCGATATCGCCGTAGACGACACCGATACTGCCGAGCGTCAGCGCGCCGAAACCGGCCGTGGTATGGGCCTCGCCACGTCCGTTGGCCGCCGCCGTCTCCGGGGCGGGAACTGCTACGTCACTGGTCATGGAAGAGCCTAATGGCCTCTACAATGCTTCACGGCACAACGGCTGAGGAGCGCGCGGCTTATAGGCTTGCGCTGCCGGCATAGCCTAGGCCGATTCCGGACCATAGCCATGCTAATTTTGCATAGGTTGGCCAGTTGCGTTCAAATAGTGACTTGGGTTCCGACTTCAACCACCCGCCCTGTCGGAATCTGGAAATAGTCGGTGGCATCGTTGGCCGACCGGCTCAGCGCGATGAACAAATGGTCCTGCCACAGCGGCATGCCCGACTGTGCGGAGGCTTTCAGCGACCTTCGCGACACGAAGAACGACGTCGACATGATGTCGAACTGCCATCCCTGCTTGCGCGCGATGGCGAGCGCCTTGGGCACGTTCGGCTGCTCCATGAAGCCGAAGCGCAAGCGAACCTTGGAGAACTTGTCGCTGATCTTCTCCATCCTGAACCGCTCCGAAAGATCAACTCGCGGCGTCTGCGCGGTCTCGATGGTCAGGATCACGTTGTGCTCGTGCAGCACCTTGTTGTGCTTGAGATTGTGCAGCAGCGCGGTCGGCACGAAGGCGGGATCGCTGGTGAGGAACACCGCAGTGCCCTTGACGATGTGCGGCGGCCGCTTCTCCAGGCTCCGGATCAGATCGTCCAGCGGCACTTCGATCCGTCGCGTCTTCTGGATCAGAATTCCGGAGCCCTTGCGCCAGGTCCAGATCGTTCCCGCCATGACGATGCCGAACAGCAGCGGCACCCAGGCGCCTTCGAGCAGCTTGAGCAGGTTGGCGCTGAAGAAGCTCAAATCGACGATGACCAAGGGGACAATCACGGCCGCGGCCGTCGCGGCACGCCAGTTCCACAACTTCCAGATCACGACGAAGCCCATGATGCCGTCGGCGACCATGGTGGTGGAGACCGCAATGCCGTAGGCCGAGGCCAGATTGCTGGGGGTGTGGAACAACAGCACCAGCAGCATCACGCCGATCAGCAGCAGGCGGTTGACGCGCGGCAGATAGATCTGGCCGGCATGGGATTCGGAGGTGTAGCGCACCTCGAAACGCGGCAACAGGCCGAGTTGCACGGCCTGGTAGACCAGCGAATAGGCGCCCGTGATCACCGCCTGGCTCGCGATCACGGTTGCGGCAGTCGCAAGTCCGACCAGCGGCAGCACCAGGCTCTCGGGCACCATGCGATAAAAGGAGTGCTCGATCGCGCTGGGATCGGACAGCACCAGCGCACCCTGCCCGAAATAGTTGATCAGGAGCGCGGGCAGCACGAAGAACATCCACGCCGACTGGATCGGCTTGCGGCCGAAATGGCCGAGATCGGCATAAAGCGCCTCACCGCCCGTCACCGCCAGGAACACGGCGCCGAGTGTCACGAGGCCGATCACGCCGTGCGACAGCACGAACTGCACCGCGTAATAGGGATTGATGGCCGCCAGCACCGTGGGGTCGTCGGCGATGTGGACGGCCCCCATCACGGCGAGGACGGTGAACCAGACCACCATCACCGGCCCGAAGGCTGAGGCGACCAATGCGGTCCCCTTGCTCTGGACCGCGAACAGCAACACCAGAATGAGGACGGTGAGCGGCACGACATAGTGCTCGAGCGCGGGGGTTGCGAGCTTCAGGCCTTCGACCGCCGATAGCACCGAGATCGCCGGCGTGATCATGGAATCGCCGATGAACATGGAGGCGCCCACCACGCCGAGCGCGAGCAGAACCCAGCTTCGCCGCCCGAGCGCGCGCTGGCCGAGCGCCATCAGCGAGAGCGTGCCGCCCTCCCCGTTGTTGTCGGCGCGCAGCAGCAGCAGGACGTATTTGGCGGTGACGACGATCAGGAGCGCCCACAGAATCAACGAGAGCACGCCGAGCACGATGACCCGCGAGACCGGTTCGCCATGGGCCGCGCCCTTGACGGCCTCGTGGAATGCATAGAGCGGCGAGGTGCCGATATCCCCAAAGACGACGCCAATGCTCCCGAGCGTAAGGGCCCAAAAGCCTGATGTGACCGGCTGCCCGTCCTGGGTCTCGGTCGATGTGATGCTCGCCGTCATGTGGGTGAGAAACGCTTCGTCCCTGAATTCGATCCGGCGCCTTTTGACGCTTCCGGCGCGCCTGTCAATCGGCCCGGCACCATAGCAGGCGCCGGAACAGAAGCTGTGACGTCGCAGCAACGTTCATCGGCAGCGCGACGACATGCCTCAGGTAGAACGGTAACGCAAGGGGGGCTACGGCTTCAGATTCGGCGGCAGCGGTGGATCTTCACGCATCAGGGTGATGGTCACCCGACGGTTGGCCGCGAGCGAAGGATCGTCCGGAAACAGCGGCTGGGTATCCGCCTTGCCCGAGACGGCGAAAATATGCGACGGCGGAAGGCCTTCGCGTTCGAGGATCTGGCGCACCGCGTTGGCGCGGTCGGCCGACAGATCGAAGGCGCCGTAGTCGCTGCGGGTCGGTACAAATCCTGCCGCGGTGTGGCCGGCGATGGACACGCGGAGCGGCGTGGCCTTGAGCGGGATCGCGAGCTTCTCGATCAGGCGCCGGGTACGGTCATAGGGCACCTTGGAACCATCGGCGAACATCGAGCGGCCGTCCTGGTCGACGATCTCCAGGTTGAGGCCCTGCTTGGTCTCCTCGAACATGATGTGCTTGGACATCTCGGTCAGTTCCGGCATGTCCTGCAACGCTTGGCGCAGCGAGGCCGCGGCCAGCGCGAAATTGCGGTCGACCTTGATCTTCGCCCCCGACGTGCGGTCGCGGTCCTCCTGATCCGGCGTCGGCGTGTTGGAGGCATCCTCGGGCTGGATGTGATCGACGTTCTTCAGCCGCGGACGGGTCGGCAGGCCGTCGGATTCGACGATGCCGGAGTAGCGCGCTTCGCTCTGAACGCCGAACGCCTCGCGCATCGAGCCCGCGACGATCTTCAGCTTGTTGGCGTCCTGCGTGGAGAACGCAACCAGCATCACGAAAAACGCCAGCAGCAGCGCCATCAGGTCGGCGAAGGTCACGAACCAGCCGTGACCGCCGCCGTGAGCATCGCCGCGCTTCTTCTTGGCCATCTCTCAAATCCCGGCGCGGCCTTACGCCGGCACCGGCTCTCCCTCGGTGTGACGATGCTTCTCAGGCAGATAGGCCAGCAGCATTTCGCGCACGAGCGTCGGGCTCTTGGAATCGCGGATCATCAGGATGCCGTCGATGATCAAGGTGCGGTTCGTTTCTTCGTCGAGCAGCTTGCCGTGCAGCTTGTCGGCAATCGGCAAACAGATCAGGTTGGCGACGACCGCTCCATACAGCGTCGCGAGCAACGCGGTGGCCATGAACGGGCCGAGCTTGGAAGGGTCCGACATGTTGGAGAACATCTGCACCATGCCGAGCAGCGTGCCGATCATGCCGAAGGCCGGGGCGCAGTCGCCGACGGCGCGGTAGATCTTGCTGCCTTCGTCGAGATGCATCAGGAAGTTGTCGCGGTCGCGCTCCAGATTGTCGCGAATGAAGTCGAGGTCGTAGCCGTCGGCGACGTAGCGGATGCCCTTGGCAAGGAACGGCTCGTCAGTCTCGACTTTTTCCAGCCCGACCGGCCCCTGCTTGCGAGCGATTTCGGCGATGCGGGCGAGTTCGTCGACGAGGTCGTGGGCCGAAAGGCGGCTTAGGGTGAAGGCAAACTTTGCGCCCAGCGGCAAGCCGTGCACCATGGCCGACAATGGAAAGCGGATCATCGTTGCGGCGAACGAGCCGCCGAAGATGACGATCACGGCGTGGATGTCGTAAAACATCCCGAAGCTGCCGCCCATCAAGATCAGCGTCGACACAACAGTGGCGCCCGCGGCCAGGCCGACGAGTGTTGCTATATCCATTATCGACTCCAACGCGCACGCGACAACGGCCGTCCTGGCCGCTGGTGCGGCCCGACCCCGAACCGCGTTGGAAACCCTAGAGGCCCGCCCTTAAAGCCGCGTAAAGGTTAAGTCCGGACAGTACGCCGGGCCGCTGCTGCGAGCTGCGATTGCCCTCCAGCGACACGAATTTCAATCATTCGCTAACCATGACCGGCCCCGCCGGAATGACTCTCCTGCTGCGGCCCTGCGCCACATCGAGGCAGAGGATCATTTGGTATCTTGTAGGGTTGGGCATGCTCATGGCCCGGAGCCATCGCGATGTTGACGCTGTTCAGTCTTCTCACCGCGCTGCCCGCGGTGCTGGCGCTCCACCTGCTCGAGCCGGAACTCGTCCTGCCGGCCTTCAGCCTCGTGCTCTTTGCCGAGGCCGCTTTCGCGGTGATGGCAGCGCGTTTGATTCACCTCCCGGACAATGCGGAGGGTATCACGCTATGGGACCTTGCCGGCGGCTTCACCCTGATCGGATGCGCCGCCGCAGTGTTCGGCGAGCCGGATCAGGCGGTCCTGTTTCTGACGGAACAAGGCGACCCACGGCCGGCGTCGCGGCCGTAAGGTCTTTCAATCGCGCGCTTAGTGAATCTCCGCCGAGCGCTTCAGCGCGGCCTTCAGCTTCTCCAGCGAGAAGTCGGGGCTGCGGGCGATCTCCAGGATCGGCGTCTCGCGGCGGCCGCACAGTTCGGCGGCTTCCGGCAGCTTCGCGGCGACGTCGAGCGGGATCACGATGGCACCATGCCGGTCGGCGTGGATCAGATCGTCGGACTTCACGGTCATGCCGGCGACGCGCACTTCGCCGCCAAAGCTTTCCGCATGCACCCAGGCGTGCGACGGGCCGATCGAGCCGGCCAGCGCCTGGAAGCCCGGGGCCCATTGCGGGATGTCGCGGATCGAGCCGTCGGTGATGACGCCGAGGCAGCCGAGCGCCTTGTGCACGTTGCTCTGCACCTCGCCCCAGAACGCACCGTAGCCGACATCAGGACCATCGATGTCCTGGATCACCGAGATGCGTGGGCCATGGCCGGTGCCGACATACTCGTAATAGTCGATGCGACGCTTGGACTGTTCCTCGGCCGGGAGCGACGATTTCAACACCGAGCGGATCGTAACCGTGCGGGCATAGCCGACGATCGGCGGAAGGTCGGGAAACGGACAGACCAGTTGCTTGGTGGTGTAGCCGATCAGTCGCCGCTCGGGGGCCACGATCTCCATGGCATTGCAGATCGTCGGCGTGTCGTAGCGGCCCAGCGCCTCGATGACGGAAGCGGGCAGCGGCCCGGTCGCGGAATTGGTCACGGCGTTCTCTCCCAGATTGGCGGCGGTTGATTGCGCGATGCCGCCGGCTCAAGGGCGATATAGCCGAGATCGGGCCTCCACCCAACTCAGGCAGGCCTCATGGCAGATATCCGCGAAAAGCGCTCAGTGCAGACGTCCGGGCCGGTCGTCATCCTGCGGCGGCTCCGACAAATTCGCCAGCGTCGGCGCCGAAGGCGGTGACGAGACCTCGCCTCCTCCCGGCGCGGCGGCTTCCATCGCGCGCGCCTGGTCGCGATAGGATTTGTAGCCGAGCGGCAGGCAGAGCAGATAAAGCGCCGTGCCGATCGACAGCACGTGCCAGGGATAGGCGATCAAGAGCGCGATGAAGACGATCACGGCGACGAACGCCGGCAGCACCAGCTCCGGCGGCACGCGCATGCGCTTGGTCTTGCCGGAGAACACCGGCAGACGCGACACCATCAGAAACGCGATCAGAAGCGTATAGGCCGCCGTCACCGCCGCAGGGGTGCGGCCGAGCTCGAGGAAGGCGATGTAGATCGGCAGCAGCACCGTGATGGCGCCGGCGGGCGCCGGCACGCCGGTGAAGAAATTCGCCGCGAAGGCCGGCTTGTTTGGATCATCCATGGTGGCGTTGAAGCGCGCGAGCCGCAGGCCGCCGGAGATCGCGAACACCATCGCGGCGATCCAGCCGGCATTGCCGAGCTCGTGCAGCTGCCAGAAATACAGCATCAGGCCGGGCGCCACCCCGAAATTGACGAAATCGGCGAGGCTGTCGAGCTCGGCGCCGAACTTGGACTGGCCCTTGATCAGGCGCGCGATGCGGCCGTCGATGCCGTCGAGCGCGGCCGCGAACACGATGGCGTAGACGGCGAGCGACATCCGCCCCTCGATCGACAGACGGATCGAGGTCAGGCCGGCGCAGATCGCCAGCAGCGTGATGACGTTGGGGACCAGCATCCGCACCGGGATCGGTCGGAACCGCCGGCGGCGCGCATCGGGATCTTTGAAGTCATAGGGCGTCATTGCTCACCTCGAGGCGAGATATAGCAAGCCGCGCCCCCCTCCGCCATTGCGGCGGAAGGCCCGCAAGCACGACTATTGGTCAATTGGCGCGGTAGGCGCGGCTCGGATCGTCGCCGGCAAGGTCGGCCAGGATCGTCTCTCCGGCGATCGCGGTCTGCCCTTCGGAGACCAGCGCCTTGGTGCCCACGGGCAAATAGACGTCGAGACGGGAGCCGAAGCGGATCAGGCCGAAGCGCTCGCCGGCACCGATCGCCTGCCCTTCCTTCACAAAGCAGACGATGCGCTTGGCGACGAGGCCGGCGATCTGGACCACGCCGATCCGCGCCGCCGGCGTCGTGATGACCAGCGAGTTGCGCTCATTGTCCTCGCTCGCCTTGTCGAGCTCGGCGTTGATGAAGAGACCGGGCCGATAGGCGATACGATCCACCCTGCCCGCGACGGGCGCGCGGTTCACGTGGCAGTTGAACACGCTCATGAACACCGAGATGCGCGGCAGCGGCCGGTCGCCAAGCCCGAGCTCGGCCGGAGGCAGTGCCATGGTGATCATCGAGACGCGGCCGTCGGCTGGCGACACAACCAGCCCCTCACGCACGGGCGTCACGCGGACGGGATCGCGGAAGAACAGCGCGCACCACACGGTCAGGATCGTGCCGATCCACCCCAACGGCGACCACAGCCAGAACAGGACCAGGCTTGCCAGCGCAAAGCCGCCGATGAAGGGATAACCCTCCTTGTGGATCGGCGGGATCTGGCGCTGGATCGAATCGAGAATGGACATCGCTATCTGCCGCTGGAGGGGTTGACGGCGCGGGCTGCCCCCGCGCGGTGGAGTTGTTTAGGCCAGACTTGGGACCGGAGACAAGATCACTCCACCGCCGCGGGCGTCGTCAGGATGTCATCGACCGGCGGCGGCTCCCGGTTGGGCGCCGCGCTGGTGTCGGCCATCTTGGCCAGTTTCTCGCGTGCCGCCTCGGCCTCGCGCTGCCTGTTCCACATGCTGGCATAGAGGCCGCCCTGCGCGAGCAGTTTCGCGTGGGTGCCGCGCTCGGCGATGCGGCCCTGGTCCAGCACGATGATCTCGTCGGCGCCGACGATGGTCGAAAGCCGGTGCGCGATCACCAGCGAGGTGCGGTTCTTCGCCACACGCTCGAGCGCACCCTGGATCTCGTGCTCGGTGTGGGTGTCGAGCGCCGAGGTCGCCTCGTCCAGCACCAGGATCGGCGGCGCTTTCAGCACGGTGCGTGCGATCGCGACGCGCTGCTTCTCGCCGCCCGACAGCTTCAGGCCGCGCTCGCCGACCTGGGTTTCGTAGCCCTTCGGCGCCATGCGAATGAAATGATCGATCTGCGCCAGCCGCGCCGCCTCCTCGACCTCGGTATCAGTCGCGTCCCAGCGACCGTAGCGGATGTTGTAGCGGATGGTGTCGTTGAACAGCACGGTGTCCTGCGGCACCATGCCGATCGATGCACGCAAGCTCGCCTGCGTGACGTCGCGGATGTCCTGGCCGTCGATCAGGATCTTGCCGCCGGAGACGTCATACAGGCGGAACAGCAGCCGCGAGATGGTCGACTTGCCTGCGCCCGACGGGCCGACGATGGCGACGGTCTTGCCGGCCGGCACCTCGAAGCTGATGCCCTTCAGGATCGGGCGCGTCGGCTCATAGGCAAAGCGCACGTCCTCGAAGCGCACCCTGCCTGCGGAGATGACCAGCGGCTTCGCGCCAGGCGCATCCTTGATCTCGGCCTCGCGGCCCAGCACATTGAACATCTTCTCGATGTCGATGATCGCCTGCTTGATCTCGCGATAGACCATGCCCATGAAGTTCAGGGGCTGGTAGAGCTGGATCATCATGGCGTTGACCAGCACGAAATCGCCGACGGTGTTGGTGCCATTGCGCACGCCGATCGCGCACATCAGCATGGTCGCGGTCAGGCCCAGCGTGAAGATCGCGGCCTGCCCGGTGTTGAGCACCGCGAGCGAAGTGTAGCTGCGAACGCTCGCCTCCTCGTAGCGCTCCACCGATTTGTCGTAGCGCTGCGCCTCGCGCGCCTCGGCACTGAAATATTTGACGGTCTCGTAGTTGAGCAGCGAGTCGATCGCCTTGGTGTTCGCCTCGGTGTCGGAATCGTTCATCTTGCGGCGGATGCCGATCCGCCACTCGGTCGCGATGTAGGTGTAGTACATGTAGAGCGTGACCGTGATCAGGGTAACGACCACGTAACGCCAGTCGAACTGCCAGAGCAGCACCGCCATCAAGAGCGAGACCTCGACGATTGTCGGGATCAGCTGCAGGATCACCATGCGCACGATGACCTCGATGCCCTCGCGGCCGCGCTCGAGCACGCGCGTCAGGCCGCCGGTCTTGCGCTCGAGGTGAAAGCGCAGCGACAGCTCGTGCATGTGAATGAAGGTGATGGTGGCGAGCTTGCGCACCGCATGCATGGCGACGCGGGCGAAGATGCCGTCGCGCCATTGCGTCAGCACCGCCATCAGGATGCGCATCGCGCCGTAGCTCGCGGTGAGCAACAGCGGCGAGGCGACCACCCAGAGATGCCAGTTGTCGGCCTGCACCGGCGCGGTGTTGGCGCCGGTCAGCGCGTCCGTCGCCCATTTGAAGCTGAACGGCACGGCCAGCGTGATCAGCTTGGCGGCGAGCAGCAGCACCAGGGACCAGACCACCCGCATCTTCAGATCGGAGCGATCGCCCGGCCAGATATAGGGCCATAGATGCGCCAGCGTGCCCATCAGCGTGGCCCGCTCCAGCGGTCCTCCGGAAGGATCAGGAACGTCGGCGCCGTCGAGCGATTGAGGTTGGTCCATCAAGAAACCTGAAAGCCCGCCGGATGCGGGCGCAACTGCGATTACGATTTTTCGTCCGTCATATAGAGCCTTCCCGATGCCAGCGCACCCCGCCAGATGGCGAATCTTTGATTGTTTATCGTCATTTACCGGTAGATTTCCGGGAGTATCGAATCACCGATTGGGCTTGACGCCTCTTCGCTGCAATGCATCATGGCACCAATGAGCACGATCAAAACCGTCTGTGTCTATTGCGGCTCCGGCCCTGGAACCAGTCCCCGCTTCACCGAAGGCGCCAAGGCGTTCGGCAAGGCGCTCGCCGAGAACAACGTCCGCCTGGTCTATGGCGGCGGATCGCTCGGCCTGATGGGCGCGGTCGCGACCTCCGTGCTCGATCACGGCGGCACCGTCACGGGCATCATCCCCGAATTCCTGCGCAAGCGCGAGAATGCGCTGACGCGCGTGCAGGAGATGATCGTCACCCCCGACATGCACGAGCGCAAGCGCTTGATGTTCGAACGCTCCGACGCCTTCGTGGCGCTGCCGGGCGGCGTCGGCACGCTGGAGGAACTGGTCGAGCAGTTGACCTGGAAACAGCTCGGCCGTCACGCCAAGCCCGTGCTGCTCGCCAATATCGACAATTTCTGGGAGCCGCTGTTCTCGCTGCTGTCGCACATGCGCCAAACGGAGTTCATCCGCGCCGGCCTGTCGGTCGACATCCTCAAGGCCGATCGCGTCGACGAGATCTTGCCGAAGCTGAAGGCCGCGGTGGCCCAGCTCGCCGAGGCTGAAAAGCAGCTCGCCCCGGAAGTCGCGCGCAAGCTGTAAGGTCCTACTCTGCCGGAAACGTCACCGCCTCGATCCGGTTGCCGTCGGGATCGGTGACGAAGGCTGCGTAGTAGCGCACGCGGTCGTGCGGGCGGATGCCGGGCGCGCCGTCGGAGCCACCGCCGGCGGACAACGCTGCGGCGTGAAACGCATCCACTTCGCTCGTCGTCTTCGCCCGCAGGCAGATATGCACGCCGCTCTCCGGCGGCACACGCCGCATGCCTTCGCGTAAGTTGATCCAGAACTCCGGATAGGCCTTACCAAAACCGACCGTGCGCGGCCGCGTGACGAGGCGCGCGAGGCCGAGCGATGCGAGCGTCGTCTCGTAGAATTTTGCGGCGCGTTCGAGATCGCTGACCCCGACGGAGATGTGGTCGATCATGGCCCCCTCACCAAGTCATTCCGGGGCACGCGAAGCGTGAACCCGGAATCTCGAGTTTCTCAGGTGCGCAACTGCGCACCATAGTTCGATGCTTCGCATCGCCCCGGAATGACGAAACAAAATCTACGCCGGCGCACCCGATTTCACGAGCTTGTAGATCACCGAATCCATCAACGCCTGGAAGGAGGCGTCGATGATGTTCGGGGAGACGCCGACCGTAATCCAGCGGTCGCCGTTCTCGTCCTCGCTCTCGATCAGGACGCGCGTGACCGCGCCGGTGCCGCCGTTGAGGATACGAACGCGATAGTCGATCAGCGTCAGGCCCTCGATGTATTTCTGGTACTTGCCGAGGTCCTTGCGCAGGGCGACGTCGAGCGCATTGACGGGGCCGTTACCCTCGGCCGCCGAGATCAGATGCTCGCCGGCAACGTCGACCTTGACCACCGCGAGCGCCACGGTGACCCGCTCCCCCAGCGCGTTGTAGCGCTGCTCGACATTGACGTCGAACTGCTCGACCTCGAAATAATGCGGCACCTTGCCGAGCGTGCGGCGCGCCAGGAGCTCGAACGAAGCATTGGCGGATTCATAGGCATAGCCCGCGGCCTCGCGCGCCTTCAACTCCTCGACGAGGCGCGTCAGCTTCGGATCGCTCTTCTCGTAGGGAATGCCGGCGCGGTCGAGCTCGGCGATGACGTTGGAGCGGCCGGCCTGGTCGGACACCAGCACCTTGCGGTGATTGCCGACCAGTTCCGGCGACACATGCTCGTAGGTCTGCGGATCCTTCATCACGGCGGAGGCATGGATGCCGGTCTTGGTGACGAAGGCGCTCTCGCCGACATAGGCGGCATGCCGGTTCGGCACGCGGTTGAGCATGTCGTCGAGCGTGCGCGAGACCTTGACGAGCGTTGCGAGCTTCTCCGCGGTGACGCCGATCTCGAAGGCGTCGGAAAACTCCTTCTTCAATTTCAGCGTCGGGATCAGCGAGCAGAGATTGGCATTGCCGCAGCGCTCGCCGAGACCGTTCAACGTGCCCTGGATCTGCCGCGCGCCGGCGCGCACCGCGGCCAGCGAATTGGCCACCGCCTGCTCGGTGTCGTTATGGGCGTGGATGCCGACATGATCGCCGGGAATGTCTTTCGTCACCTCGGTGACGATGGCCTCGATCTCATCAGGCATGGTGCCGCCATTGGTGTCGCACAGCACCACCCAGCGCGCGCCCGCCTCATAGGCCGCCTTGGCGCAGGCCAGCGCGAAGCTCGGATCCTCCTTGTAGCCATCGAAGAAATGCTCGCAGTCGAGCATCACCTCGCGGCCGGCGGCCTTCGCGGCGGCGACG
This sequence comes from Bradyrhizobium sp. PUT101, assembly GCF_052043945.1. Classification (NCBI taxonomy): domain Bacteria; kingdom Pseudomonadati; phylum Pseudomonadota; class Alphaproteobacteria; order Hyphomicrobiales; family Nitrobacteraceae; genus Bradyrhizobium; species Bradyrhizobium sp. PUT101. Next base: position 7,262,212 of record NZ_CP197207.1, on the reverse strand, counting down.
CTGTCGCGGATGGAGGCGAGGTTCTCCTCTTTCGTCGTCTCCAGCGCGACGCGCACCTGATAGGCGGACGATTTTGCCACGAAGCAGATCGCGTCCGCCTTCGCCTCCAGGAGCCCAGCGACGCCGGGGTCGTTGGAGACCGAGCGCCCTGACCTGCGCGTCATGCCGAACGCAGTGAAGCGCGCATGACTGAGCTTCGGCCTGGTCGCGAAGAATTCGCTGTCAAGCGGATTGGCGCCGGGATAGCCGCCCTCGACATAGTCGATGCCGAGATCATCGAGCATCGCCGCGATGACCTGCTTGTCGGTCAGCGTGAAATCGACGCCGTTGGTCTGCGCGCCGTCGCGCAGCGTGGTGTCGAACAGATAGAGGCGCTCCTTCTTTGCCGAGTTCATCGCGAGCGTCCGTTCTTGTTACCTCCCCCCTTGTGGGGGAGGTCGGCGTCACGCAGTGACGCCGGGAGAGAGGTGCCACACGGGCGGTCCGAGTTCGGGGCTACCCCCCTCCCCAACCGCCCCCCGCAAGGGGCGAGGGAGTGGAAGGAGGATCGCGTGTGGCCAGGACGCTGCTTGTTCATTGCGGCGCTCCGAGCGTCTTCTTCATGGTGGTGTTGGCGAGCCATTCGTCATTGATGGTGACGCTGTTGCGCTGCTGGGCTGTGTAGCCGCGCTTGGCGAAGAAGCCCTGCGCGGTGTCGCTGGCATCGACCGAGAGGCTCTTGGCGCCACGGCTGCCTGCGAGCTTCTCCAGCGCGTCCACCAGCATGGTCGCGATGCCCTGCCCGGCCACTGCCGGATGGACATAGAGCATGCGGATGTGATCGTTGCCGCGCAGCGAGGCGAAGCCGACCGGCGAGCCCTCGAGCGTCGCGATCAGAGTGAGGTCGGCCGCAAGCCGCTTGCCGAACTCTTCGCCTTCCGCCGCCTGCATCCAGGCTTCCTGCTGCGCCTCGCTATAGTCCTCGCCGGTCAGCTCCTCGATGCTGGCGGTGAAGATCGCGGCGAGCACCGGCACGTCGTCAGGCAGGAAGGGCCGCAGGGCGGGCTTTGGCAAACTCTGTCCCATCGTCTTCACCACATCCCATAGAGCTTGAGCACCAGCGCCACGGCGCCGGCGAGCAGCGCGATCTTCAGCGCGATGTAGTAGAGCCAGTGCCGCGGGAAAGGCGTATCGGGCCGCTTCATCGCGCGATCTCCCAGGTCGTACCTTCCTTGGAGTCCTTGATCGCAACGCCCATCGCGGCGAGCAGATCGCGGATGCGGTCGGATTCCCTGAAGTCCTTGCGGCTACGGGCGGCCGTCCGCTCGGCAATCAGGCGCTCGACTTCCGTGGCATCGACGCCGCTCACCTGCTGCTTGCGCCCTTCCCACTGCGCCGCGCTCTCGGTCAGGAATCCGAGCAGCCGCAACGAGCCCGACAATGCAGCGGCATCGCCACGCAGGCCGTGCAGCGCCGCGATCACCTGCGGCGTGTTGAGGTCATCGAGCAGCGGCTCGATCACGGACGCGGCCGGCTCTGTGGCCGCGACATCGGCCGCGACGCGATACCAGTCATCGAGCGTCTTGGCGCTCTCCTCCAGCGACTTCACGGTCCAGTCGATCGGCGAACGATACTGCGTCTTCAGCATGTTCAGCCGAAGCACCTCGCCCGGCCAGTCCGCCAGCAGCTCATGGATAGTGATGAAGTTGCCGAGGCTCTTCGACATCTTCTCACCCTCGACCTGGAGGAAGCCGTTGTGCATCCAGGTGTTCGCCATGCGCTCGCGGTGGAAGGCGCAGCAGGTCTGCGCGACCTCGTTCTCGTGATGTGGAAACACGAGATCAATGCCGCCGCCATGAATGTCGAAATGCTCGCCGAGATGCTTCCAGGCCATGGCCGAGCACTCGATGTGCCAGCCCGGACGCCCCTCCGCCTTGATGCCGGCCGGCGACGGCCATGACGGCTCGCCGGGCTTGGACGGCTTCCACAACACGAAGTCGGTGCTGTCCTTCTTGTAAGGCGCGACATCGACGCGGGCGCCGGCGATCATCTCGTCCAGCGAGCGGTTGGAGAGCGCGCCGTAGCGCGGCAGCACCGAATTGGCCGCGTTCATCGCCTGGGGCGAGAACAGCACATGGTCCTCGGCGACGTAGGCAAAGCCACCGGCGACCAGCCTCTCGATGATCTCGCGCATCTCGCCGATATGCTCGGTCGCACGCGGCTCGACGGTCGGACGCAAGCAGCCAAGCGCATCGACGTCGGCATGAAACTGCTTGCCGGTCTGTTCGGTGACCTTGCGGATCGCCTCGTTCAGCGGCAGGCCGGGGAAATCCCGCGCGGCGCGGTCGTTGATCTTGTCGTCGACGTCGGTGATGTTGCGGACATATTTGACATGCGCTTCGCCGTAGAGGTGGCGCAGCAGCCGAAACAGCACGTCGAACACGATCACCGGCCGCGCATTGCCGATATGGGCGAAATCATAGACGGTCGGTCCGCAGACATACATGCGGACGTTGTTCGCATCGAGCGGCACAAAGGTCCGCTTTTCCCGGCTCAGCGTATCGTAAAGACGCAATTCCATGGCAACCCATCCCCCTCGGCCGGGCGTCCAAGGCTCTCAATGCATTTGAGAAAAGACGGCTCCAGCCAGCGAATCGCTAGCTCGTAATCTCGCGGCAAATGGCGCAGATGGCGAGGAGACCGTTCATGAGGCGACATATGGGCTATGAGGCGGCCCCACGTCAAGAGAGCCGCGAAAACGCCGTCATATCTCCGCAAAGCGCGCGGCTCGCCCTGATGGTTCATGATCCCCTAACCATTTGAGGCCATTCTGGAACCCGCGGTTCCATATTTTTTGCCCCGGTATTTTTCATGCGATCCTTGCTCGCGTTCATTTCCTGCGCCTTCACCCTTGCGGCATCCAGCGCGTTCGCCGAGACCCGCGTCTTCATCATCGCCAATCAGGTAGACGGCCATGGCAGCGACCAGTGCCTGGCCAGGGGCGAGAAATGCGGCGCCTCCGTCGCGCGCACCTATTGCCAGTCACGAGATTTTGCCCAGGCATCAAGCTATCGCCGGGTCGATCCCGACGAAATTACCGGCTCTGTCCCCAAAACCGGCGCAAACTGCTCTCAAGGCCGTTGCGACGAATATGTCGCAATCACCTGCCAGCGCTGAATTCGCTCGAAGCTGGCGGACCTTAGGCCCAATCTTTGGCCCTTGAAACGACGTGACGATGCCGCAGGAAGAGGCTATTGGAGGGCGCGCTTCGGCCCCCCAAAGTCACTTGGAACGTCACATTGGGCCGTGACCTCGCTAGAATGGCGGATATGCCTGAATTGTTGTCCCTGCCCCGTGCCCGCTTCCTCGCCTGCACCGTGCTCCTGAGCGCGGTCATGCTCGCCACCGGCGCATTCGCGCAGGCCGGACCGCCCGGGCCGCCGCCTCAGCCCGGCCAGAACGGGCTCGGACCGAACCCGATGTGCGTGCGGCTGGAAGGCCAGCTCGCCGCGCTCGATCGTGGCGGCGGCGGTGATCCCGCGCGAGAAGAGCAGATCCGCCGTTACCAGGATTCCCAGGCCAAGCAGCAGGCCGAGCTCGACCGCGTCACCATGCAGGCCAAGCGCATGGGCTGCGACTCCTCCGGCTTCTTCTCGCTGTTCAACGGTCAGTCGGCGCAGTGCGGCCCGGTCAACACCCAGATCCAGCAGATGCGCGCCAATCTGGACCAGATCACCGGCAGTCTCGAGCGGCTGCGCGGCGGCGGTCCCGGCGGCTTCAGCCCGGAGCGCGACAACCAGCGCCGCTCGGTGCTGATGGCGCTGGCGCAGAACAATTGCGGCCCGCAATATGCCAATGCCGCGCAGTCACAAGGAGGCGGCAACTTCCTGAGCAATCTGTTCGGCGGCGGCAACAACCCGAATAACCCGGAAGGGGCGCCGCCCTCCGATCTCGGGCCGCAATCCGGCACTTACCGCACCGTGTGCGTGCGCACCTGCGATGGCGCTTATTTCCCGATCTCGTTTGCGACGGTGCCGGCGCGCTTCCCCGACGACGAGAAGACCTGCAAGACGCTGTGCCCGGCTGCCGAAGCCGTGCTCTACACCCATCGCAATCCCGGTGAAGACATGAATTCGGCGGTCTCCATCGGCGGGCAGCCCTACACCGCGCTACCGACCGCATTCAAATTCCGCACCGAGTTCAACCCGTCCTGCTCGTGCAAGGCGGCGGGCCAGACCTGGGCGGATGCGCTGAAATCGGCCGACGACAAGGCCGCGGCCGAGCAGCAGGGCGACATCATCGTCACCGAAGAGAGCGCCAGAAAGATGCAGCAGCAGCGGCTCAACAAGGGCACGCCTGCGAACGCGAAGAAGGGCGCAGCTCCTGCGCCGACGACGGCGAATGCGTCGGCTGCGGCACCGCCGGTGGATACGGGCACCGCTGCGAACTCCGAGAACAAGCCGATCCGCTCGGTCGGCCCGACCTTCCTGCCGCAGCAGCAGAAGTAGCGTAAGGCGCCTGCTCCAATCTCAACTGTCATGCTCCGCGCAGGCGGGGCATCCAGTACTCCGCGGCGGAAGTTGGTTTTCACAATGTCCGCCGCGGAGTTCTGGATCATCCGCCCCAGTGCGCAAGTGCGCACAAGGCGGATGATGACAGCGGAATGAGTAGCGAGATCGCCTGCCTCGCCCCCGCAAGCATCTTTGAAAGCTCACCCCTCGAACGCGTCGATCGACGCCCTGCTGCCGCGCGAGACCAGCGTTTCGTCAGGCGCGGGCACCCCCTCGCCCCGGTCGCGAAAACGGTTGGTGATGGGATAGCGGCGGTCGCGGCCGAAGTTCCTGGCCGTCACCTTCACGCCGGGCGCGGCCTGGCGGCGCTTGTATTCGGCGACGTTGAGCAGATGGTCGATGCGGGTGACGATCTCGCGGTCGAAGCCGGCGGCAATGATCTGGTCCAGCGGCTGCTCGCGTTCGACCAGGCGCTCCAGGATGGCGTCGAGCACGTCATAGGGCGGCAGCGTGTCCTGGTCGGTCTGGTTCTCGCGCAGCTCCGCTGTCGGCGGCCGCGTGATGATGTCAGGCGGAATGACCTCGCCCGCAGGGCCGAGCGCGCCTTCCGGCTTCCAGCCGTTGCGCAACGCCGCCAGGCGAAACACCTGCGTCTTGTAGATGTCCTTGATCGGGTTGAAGCCGCCATTCATGTCGCCATAGAGCGTGGCGTAGCCGACCGACATTTCCGACTTGTTGCCTGTGGTCACCACCATCAGGCCGGTCTTGTTGGAGATCGCCATCAGCAGCGTGCCGCGAGTGCGGGCCTGGAGGTTTTCCTCGGTGATATCAGGCGGCAGATTCTTGAAGATGCCGGACAGGATGGCATCGAAGCCGTTCACAGCCTCGGCGATTGGCAAAACCTCGTAACGAATGCCGAGATGGCCGGCGAGCTCGCCGGCATCGGCGATCGAGTGTGGTGCGGTGTACCGATAAGGCAGCATCACGCCATGCACCTGGTCGGCGCCGAGCGCGTCGACCGCGATCGCCGCGCACAGAGCGGAATCGATGCCGCCGGAAATCCCGAGCAGCACGCCGGGAAAGCCGTTCTTGGTGACGTGGTCGCGCAGGCCCAGCACGCAAGCGGCGTAGTCGGCCTTGTCGCCCTCGGGCAGTTCGGCGATCGGGCCCGTGCAGCGCCAGTCGTCGCCGTTACGAGTGAAGTGCAGCGTGACGATGCTCTCCTCGAACGCCGGCAATTGCGCCGCAAGCGAGAGATCGCCGTTGAGCGCAAAGGAGGCGCCGTCGAACACCAACTCGTCCTGGCCGCAAACCTGATTCAGATAGACCAGCGGCAGTCCGCTCTCGGTCACGCGCGCCACCGCGACCGACAGGCGCACGTCGTTCTTGTCCCGGGCATAAGGTGAGCCGTTCGGCACGAGCATGATCTCGGCGCCGGTCTCAGCCAGCGTCTCGACCACGTTCTCGTAATCCTCGGACTCCTCCAGCCAGATGTCCTCGCAGATCGGCACGCCGATGCGAACGCCACGCACGGTCACCGGCCCTGCGGCGGGGCCGCGCGCAAACAGTCGCTTCTCGTCGAACACGCCGTAGTTCGGCAGGTTGCACTTGTAGCGCAAGCTCGCGATGCGGCCGCCGTCGAGCAGCGCGCAGGCATTGTAGAGCCTGCCCTCCTCGACCCAGGGCGTGCCGACCAGCATGGCCGGACCACCGTCCGCGGTCTCGCGCGCGAGGCTTTCGATCGCGATGCGGCAGGCGGCCTGGAAGGCCGGCTTCTGCACCAGGTCCTCCGGCGGATAGCCGGCGATGAACAATTCCGGAAACAGCACGAGATCGGCGCCATCGGACTTGGCCTGCGCACGCGCGGCACGCGCCTTGGCGGCATTGCCCTCGATGTCGCCCATGGTCGGGTTGAGCTGGGCGAGCGTGACCGCGAATTCAATGAGACGTTCGGTCATGGCGCTCCCATTCCCAGGCTAGAGGAACCCCAGCCGCTCGATGATGGCGATGATCCAGAACGCGCCGGCCATCAGCAGCGCGACGCCGACCGCGGCCGAGCCCATGTCCTTGACCCGCCCGATCTGCTTGTCGTGATCCATCGTCAGCCGATCGGCGAGCTTCTCGATCGCGGTGTTGAGCAGCTCGACGACCAGAACGAAGGCGACGGAACAGACCAGCTCGACCGCGCGCATCGCGGTCGCGCCGATGAACCAGGCGAGCGGCACCGACAGCAGGAGCGCAAAGATCTCTTCGCGGACGGCCTGCTCCGATCGGAACGCAAAGGCCAGACCGTTCCGGGAATTGATCGTGGCCTTCCAGATCCGCAGCAAGGTTTTAGAGCCCCGCTGCGACCGGAATCGGCTGGGCCTTGCCGGCGCGCTCCTGCTTGAGGAGCTCCGCGATCAGGAAAGCCATGTCGATGGATTGCTCGGCATTGAGACGGGGATCGCAGACCGTGTGGTAGCGGTCGTTGAGGTCCTCGTCCGTGATCGCGCGGGCGCCGCCGAGACACTCGGTGACGTTCTGGCCGGTCATCTCCAGATGCACGCCGCCGGCGTGGGTGCCTTCGGCCGCGTGGATCGCGAAGAACGACTTCACCTCGGACAGGATGCGGTCGAACGGCCGCGTCTTGTAGCCGGACGTAGAGGTGATGGTGTTGCCGTGCATGGGATCGCACGACCAGACCACCACCCGGCCCTCGCGCTTCACGGCGCGGATCAGGTTCGGCAGATGCTCGCCGACCTTGTCGGAGCCGAAGCGGCCGATCAGCGTCAACCGGCCCGGCTCGTTGTCGGGATTGAGCACGTCGATCAGCTTCAAGAGCTCGTCGGCCTTCAGCGAGGGGCCGCATTTGAGCCCGATCGGGTTCTTGATGCCACGGAAATATTCGACATGGCCGTGATCGAGCTGACGGGTGCGGTCGCCGATCCAGATCATGTGGCCCGAGGTCGCGTACCAGTCGCCGGTCGTGGAATCGACGCGGGTCATGGCCTGCTCGTAGCCGAGCAGCAGCGCCTCGTGGCTGGTGTAGAAATCGGTGGCACGCAGTTCGGGATGGCTCTCGAGATCGAGGCCGCAGGCGCGCATGAAGTTGAGCGCGTCCGAGATGCGGTCGGCCAGTTCCTTGTAGCGGCGGGACTGCGGTGAGTCCTTGAGGAAGCCGAGCATCCATTGATGCACGCTGCCGAGATTGGCGAAGCCGCCGGTGGCGAAGGCGCGGAGCAGGTTCAGCGTCGCCGCCGACTGGCGATAGGCCATCAGCTGACGCTGCGGATCCGGCACGCGCGCTTCCTTGGTGAAGGCGATGTCGTTGACGATGTCGCCGCGATAACTCGGCAGCTCGACGCCGTTGACCTTCTCGGTCGGCGATGACCGCGGTTTTGCGAACTGGCCGGCAATGCGGCCGACCTTCACCACGGGAACGGCACCGGCATAAGTCAGCACCACCGCCATCTGCAGCAGCACGCGGAAGAAGTCGCGGATGTTGTTGGCGCCGTGCTCGGCAAAACTCTCGGCACAGTCGCCGCCCTGGAGCAGGAAGGCCTCGCCCGCCGCAACCCGCGCCAGCGCCTTTTTCAGACTGCGCGCCTCGCCTGCGAACACCAGTGGCGGAAACGTCGCAAGCTGCGCCTCGACGTCGGCCAAAGCCTTGGCGTCGGGATAGTCGGGCACCTGTAGCACCGGCTTGCTGCGCCAGGACTCGGGCGTCCACCGCTCGGACATCGCAATCTCTCCGTGAAGCAAAAAGCACAACCTGATCTGTGGGTTGCGAGGGCCGCCTTATACACAGGCTGGCTTCCGACCGCCAGTTGTAAATCCATTTCGCAGCGCAAACCCTTGCGGGAACAGCTGAATTCGAATTTGCTCGGGGCAGGCAAAGAAACTGGCAGGATACTGACCGCCCATGGATGCGGCACCGGACGACGTTTTCATCGACGAGATCAGCTTCCCCGCGACCGACGGCTATGCGCTGACCGGCACCCTGTTCCTGCCGCGCGGCGCCAAGCGCCATGCGGTCCTGATCAATTCGGCGACCGCCGTGCCACGCAAGATCTATCGGGGCTTTGCCTCCTACCTCGCCCGTCGCGGCTGCGCGGTGCTGACCTACGACTATCGCGGCATCGGCGACTCCCGGCTGCCGGCGATGGTCGGCTACAACCGGCCCAAATCGCTGGTCGGCTTCAAGGCCTCGATGTCCGACTGGGCCGAACTCGACGTCACCGCTGCGGTCAGCCGGATGCGTGAACGCTATAGCACCCTGCCGCTTGCCTATGTCGGCCATTCCTTCGGCGGCCAGGCGCTCGGACTGATTGCGAACAACAGCGAGATCTCGCGCGCCGCGTTCGTGGCCTCGCAGGCGGCGACGTGGCGGCTAATGACCTCGCCGGAAAAATACCGCGTCTTCGCGTTCATGAACCTCGTTGGCGTACCGCTAACGCACGCGCTCGGTTATGCTCCGGGCTGGGCCGGCGTCGGCGAGGATTTGCCCAAGGGCGTCTTCCTGCAATGGGCCGAATGGGTCTCGAGCCCGCGCTATCTGTTCGATTCAAGACTGCCGGCGCTGGAGAATTTCGCCCGGTTCAAGGGCGAACTGCGCGCGCTGTGCTTCTCCGACGATCCCTGGGCCACGCGCCCCGCGATCGAACTGCTCGCGAGCGGTTTCTCCGCCATCATGCCGGAGGTGCTCACGATCAAGCCGTCCGACGTCGGCGCCAAGGCGATCGGACATTTCGGCTTCTTCCGCCCCGAGCACCGCGACACGCTGTGGCGCGGCGTGGCGGAATGGATTCAGGGCGAATGAGGCTGCGTCAACGGATGATCGTCGTAAGAGACGAGTAACGCCGGTTCGGCTTGGCGTCACCCGGCGCGAATTGCGCGAAGGCGTCGCTGACGCGGACTGCCGGCGGCGTGTCGCTCGCGAACCGAAATTCCTTCGGCCGCGGCGCGTAGAAGCTGGCGCGGTAATATGAGTCGTCGAAGCGTGCCTCGCCGACGCCGAACAATGCGTCGCAGACGAACAGGAGCGCGTAGACTCCTGCGACCGCTGCGATGATCTCCCTGAGAATTGACATGCTGATGCCCTGCCCTTTTGCGGGCAGGATGCAGACCGGTTCCAAAATCGAGGTTTAAGGCAGCGCGGTTCTTGTCCGCTGGGTTTGCCGCCGCTGAACGGACAACAGACAATTTTATCGATCTCGAAAAGAGAGCCCGCCGGACCGGACGATCAGGCGGGCTCCAGGTTCGGCCGCTCGGGAGGTATCAGGCGGCCAGGTCATCAATCGTGGCCGGTCTCCCGGCGATGGCCGCTCTCGCTGAGGCGGTCGACCCAGGCGATGCCGATCGCCGAGACAATGAAGGTCATGTGGATCAGGACCTGCCACATCACGCCGCTCTCGGTGAAATTGCTGCGGTTGGTGCCGAGATTACCGGCCTCGATGAAGGTCCTGAGCAGCGAGATCGAGGAGATGCCGATGATCGCCATCGCGAGCTTGATCTTGAGCACGCTGGCATTGACGTGACCAAGCCATTCCGGCTCGTCGGGATGGCCGCTGAGGTTCAGCCGGGAAACGAAAGTCTCGTATCCGCCCACGATCACCATGATCAGAAGGTTCGAGATCATCACGACGTCGATCAGCCCGAGCACGACCAGCATGATCTGCTGCTCGCTGGCGTCGAACGAGTGCAGGACCAGGTGCCAGAGCTCCTTCAGGAACAACAGCACATAGACGGCCTGCGCGACGATGAGGCCGATATAGAGCGGCAATTGCAGCCAGCGCGAGCCGAAGATCAGTTTCGGAAACAGGCCGATCGGCGGCCTTGGCGCGGCCAGCGCCGAAGGTGCCTTGGGTTCAGACGTCATGGGTCGCTCCGGATTGCAGACAGGAATACGCTTCAGAGACTCGCGATGACAGGCGCGAGCTCGAGCGAGCCCCGATAGATCATCTCGAAGGCGACGTAAATGATGATGGCGAGGCCGACATAGGCGACCCAGCGCTGCTTCTGGAGCACGCGGCCGAGCAGATCGGCGGCGACACCCATCATCGCGACGGACAGCAACAGGCCGAAGGCGAGGATGTAGGGATGCTCGCGCGCGGCGCCCGCCACCGCGAGGACGTTGTCGAGCGACATCGAGACGTCGGCTGCGACGATCTGCACCGCCGCCTGGCCGAAGGTCTTTCGCTGTGCCGGCGAGGCATCCGCGCCGCCGCCATGGCTGAACGCGAGCTGCTCGGAATGCGTGGCCTGCTCGCGCAGCTCGCGCCACATCTTCCAGCAGACCCAGAGCAGCAGCACGCCGCCGGCGAGCAGCAGGCCGATCACTTGCAGGAGCTGGGTCGCGACGCCCGCGAAAACGATGCGCAGCACAGTGGCGGCGGCGATGCCGACGATGATGGCGCGGCGGCGCTGCTGGGCCGGCAGGCCCGCCGCGGCGAGGCCGATGACGACGGCGTTGTCGCCGGCGAGCACGAGATCGATCAGGACGACTTGAAACAGCGCGGTCAGCGCCTCGGCGGTGATGAATTCAGTCATGTTTGATCATTCTTCGATGTCGACGGATCGAGCCAATGCGGCTTGCGGCGCTCGATCCAGTCGAAGACCTTGGATCGGGAGGAGCGTAGCGCGGGTACGTCCTCGGCGAGCAGCGCGAGGCCGAGCGGCAGCATCCAGACGCCGAGCAGCGGCAGGATGGATAGTACACCGCCGGCGACCAGCAGCGTGCCCGAGGGGATCCTGACCCAGCGGCTGGACGGCCTGAGCAGATAGGTGAAGGCGTCGCCCATGCGCGGCGGCAGGCGGTCGACGAGCTTGGCCAGGCGCGGATCTCCACCGGCAACCTCGCCGGTGGTGCCCTCGGCTTCCGTGGCGCGCTGGTCCGAAACTGTGCTCATGCTTACTCCTTCAGGGCGGCCTGCAGCTCGGCGCCCGCTGCACCCGGCACGACCGGCTTCGCGCGCGGCAGCACCAGCGTCAGCAGACGCAACAATTTGATCGCCTGGACTTCGTGGGGATGTACGTCCTCGTCTGCGGCAGCGACGCGCTCCGACAGTTCCATCAGATGAGACGAGAGCGACAGGTTCGAAACCGGCCGCAGCGTGTCGATCACGACGTTGGCAAAATCCGGCTCCTCGAGCCGTTCGGCGAGGTCATCGAACATCGCATAGAGCCGTTCGTCTGAAATGTGCGGCGCCAGCTTGCGGTCCCTGATGAAACGGATCACCTCGTCGCGCTCGACCGGCGAGACGCGCCGGTCGGCAACCGCAACCAGCGCGCCCACGATCACCAACGCGACCGCCGCCTGCTCGTTCAGGCTCGACGGCTCCGTGATCTCGATTTCCATCGGATTTGAGGTTCTGGCGTCAGACATCGTAGCTCCCTTAACTTGCGAAATGGCCGCACGGAGCTGCGATGGGGACGGATAGTCGGAGAGAACGAACAAAGGCCCGACGATCGGCCGATCCATCGCATTCGCGCGGGACAGGTCATCCGACATCACGAGGTTTGCCGACATGGTCGGCGTCCTCGCCAGAGGGGCCCGGATTCTTGTTCTGCTCAGACATAAAGGCGGCTCTGTCGGAATCAAGGCAACATGACTGCGACCAGCCGCCGCATCGGTTCCATAGCGATGAAACCGCGTCCGCGGCGCGCTGCAACGCTCTTCGCGTTCTGGCGCAGAGCCGGGATCCGAAGGCGATACGCTCCGCCTATCGCGAAAGCGGCGACGACATCGCAACCGTGTCACGATTGATCGCTACATCTACATCTCGGGAACGAGCGTCTGCGCCGCCATAGCGGTCGCGCAAGCTTCGGCAGCGAAGATGTCGCCCTTGAATCCGATGAGCGCGGAGAAGCGCATGAATCGCACCATATCCTGCACCGGCTGCGGCCATGCGCTTGTCCCGATGCTGACGGCCAAAGGCCGCGCGGAACCGAGCTGTCTCTGGTGCGAAGGCCTCGACGCCCGCACGCTGGACATGGCGAAGTGGGCGGATAGCCCGTCCGGCAAGCCCGACCGGAGCGCCCGTCCGTCGTTCGAATGAGCCGCTTCAGACGCTGAGCCGCCGGCATTTGCCTGTCGCCGCGACCTGCACGGCCGCATGCCCCTGCAGGACATGCCGACAAATTAGACAAGATACGTCGCTCCACCGAGCTTGCGGACCTGCGCGGAAAGGTCAGGCGGGTTGGCGAACCCGTTGTCTAACCTTTGGTGCAATCTCGCTTTTCCTACGCGCCGCGTGCGGGCGGCGAGCCTGCACGCGCACTGCGCGCCGACTGGCCCAAAATTCGCAAGACAGCATTTGGCCCAATTCCCTGCCCGCCCACGATAGAGAGCGGAAAGCTGCGTGCGCCCGGCTCCGGGATGGACGGCCCCAGATCGGAGAATGCCATGAACGTGCATGCTGCCGGAGATCTCAAATTCACTGGTCTCACCCATCCGAACGGCGCGCGGCTGCGCCTCAATGACCAGGATTTCGTGGCGATCGATCGCGACCGGGATGCGAAGTTCGAGGCGACGTACCGGCCGCAGGCCCTCTACAACCGCGCCAACGAAGGCTTTCACGCCAACAACGAGACCTTCCTGCTGCACGAGGTCGCGACCAATCTGCCGATCTACCGGCCCGACACCGGCCCCACCGATTTTCATCTTCATCTTCCGCCGGGCGGCTTTCAGCTCGTGCTGGTCACCTCGGGCGCGTTCACCTTCGACTATGACGGACGCTTCTACAATGTCGGCCCCGGCGCGGTGATGCTGCAAAGCGCGATCGTCCACCGCCAGCTCTTCTACACCTGGTCGGGACTGTCGACCGAAGAGAACCTGAAGACGCCGCAGACCGTGGTGCCCGATCCGATCTCGATGGGCTATTCGGGCAAATTTCTCGAAGCCTTCATCACCGATCCGACCACGTTTCCGAACCCGACCATCGTCGGTCCGGACCAGATCAACGAGGCCGAGACGCCGCGCGTGGCCTGGAGCCACCCTCTGCACAACCGGCCTGCCGATGCAGGCTTCTGGCTCCAGGACCCCCTGGCGCTGGATGCGCTGTTCAAGCCGCTCACCGATGGTGCAGTCAAATCGGCCATGCCGGTCCACGTGCGCGATATCGGCATCGAGGTTCCGAGCGGCCATCTCGTCACCGGTCACATCATCGCAACCGACCCGCGCGGTCAGTCGCTGCTGCCGAAGAGCACGTCGATCGCCGCGGACGCGAGCTGTTTCGCCAAGGGCGAGGTCGTGATCTATCGTGTCATTCGCGGCTCGGCCGAATTCGAGAGAAAGGCCGGCGAGAGCTTTGAACTTTCCGCCGGCGACGTGGTGACGGCGGGCAAGGATTCCATCCGGCTCACGGGTGTCGGCGAAAACACCCAGGTGCTGCGGCTCGGCCTGCTCAAGGGCATGAACGAGCTGCGCAGCTGGACGCCGACGCAGCGTGACGAGATCGACGGCCTCGCCGGCCGGATCATCACCCACAAGGATGTCCGTCCCCTGCGCACTGAAGGCAAGCCGGTCGGGTATCTGTACGGCTGAGCGCCGAGCTTACTCCGCTGCCTGACGCACGTGGCGCGCGGTCGGCGTACGCATGGTGACGAGCTCTTCGGCCGCGGTCGGATGCAGCGCGATGGTCGCATCGAAATCGGCCTTGGTCGCCTTCATCTTCACCGCGATCGCGACAGCTTGCGTGATCTCGGCGGCGGCATCGCCGACGATGTGGCAGCCGAGCACGCGATCAGTCGCGCCATCGACGACCAGCTTCATCAGCACGCGGGTGTCGCGGCCCGACATCGTCGCCTTGATGGGGCGGAACGTCGTCTTGTAGATGTCGACGTGGCTGAATTGCGCGCGCGCCTCGGTCTCCGTCAGACCAACCGTGCCGACCTCCGGCTGCGAGAACACCGCGGTCGGGATGTTGGCGTGATCGACCGTGACCTCACGCTTGCCAAACACGGTGTCGGCAAAGGCATGGCCCTCGCGGATCGCGACCGGCGTCAGGTTGAAGCGGTGGGTGACGTCGCCGATCGCATAGATGCTGTCGACCGAGCTCCTGGAGAAATGATCGACGGCGATGCCGCCATTGTTCGGGTTGATGGCGACGCCGGCCTTCTCCAGGCCGAGATTGGCGACGTTGGGATGGCGGCCGATGGCGAACATCACCTGATCGGAGCCAATGCTCGATCCGTTCGACAGATGGGTGGTGAAGCCCTCGCCGTGGCGATCGACCTTGGTCACCGTGCAGCCGGTGAGAATGGTGATGCCCTGCTTCTCCATCTCGCTGCGGACATGGGCCCGGACATCCTCGTCAAAACCGCGAAGGATGTTGTCGCCGCGGTAGATCACGGTGACGTCGGAGCCGAAGCCGGCGAAGATGCCGGCGAATTCCAGCGCGATGTAGCCGCCGCCCTGGATCACAATCCGCTTCGGCAGTCTCGCAAGGTGAAACGCCTCGTTGGAGGAAATCACGTGCTCGATGCCGGGAATCGCGGCGCCGTGGTTGGGCGCGCCGCCGGTGGCAATCAGGATGTATCTTGCGGTGATCCTCTTGTCGTTCTCGAGCAGGCGGACGGTGTGCTTGTCTTCGATCACCGCGCGGCTCTTGATGATCTGCGCGCCCGACTTCTCGACATTCGTCGTGTAAGCCGCCTCCAGCCGCGCGATCTCCTTGTCCTTGTTGGCGATCAGCGTCGGCCAGTCGAAGCTGGCCGGAGGAACGGTCCAGCCGAAACCCGCGGCGTCCTCGAGGTCCTGACGAAAATGCGAGCCGATCACGAACAGCTTCTTCGGCACGCAGCCGCGGATCACGCAGGTGCCGCCCATGCGGTACTCTTCCGCGATCATCACGCGGGCGCCGTGTCCGGCCGCGATGCGGGCGGCGCGCACGCCGCCCGAACCACCACCGATGACGAAGAGGTCGACGTCGAATTCAGCCATTGTCCACTCCGACCCCTATCAGGGAATTACTGATCAGATAGGTGCTGTCAGATCTCCTTGCCACGCTTGCGCATCTCGGCACGGAAGGCGCCCATCACAGTCTCGGAGAAGTTCTGGGCCCAGGAGTTCATGAAGGCCATGCTGAGACCGATGGCGCGCGGCTCGGCCTCGATCAGCTTCTTGCCAAGCGGCGACCTGTAGAAGGTGACGAGGTCCTTCAGCTCCTGCTCGGTGAACTCGCTGGCATAGATCTGGGCCATGCCTTCGCCGATCTCGTTCTGGCGGCCGTTGAGCTGCTGGGCCACGATCGGGGCGACCTCGTTGAGCTCCTTCTGGTAGTTGAGGTTCTGCTGGATCAGCGCGATCTTGGTCTTCTCGACGACGCCGGGCACGGCACCGGCATACATCGCGGTGGCGTTCTTGATCTGCAGAATCTCCCTGGCCGCCGCGATCGCGGCCGGCGATGCCTTCGGCTGGGCCGGTGAGGCGGCAGCCTTGGGCTGGGCCGGCTGCTGGGCGACGGCCGGGGCGGCCGAAACGGCCAGTCCCACAGCGAGAGTCGCGGCCGGCAAGAATTTCAACACGTTCTTCATTCCTGGTCTCCTTTCGGCTTGCGCCGTTCAATCACGCGAATTCCTTCGCCGCCCGCCAGAACGGCCGAGCTGGCCAAGCCGATGAACAAACCATGCTCGACCACCCCGGGGATGGCGCTCAACGCCTTGGCGAGACCGGGGGGATCCACAATACGTCCGAGCTGGGCATCGATGATCCAGTGGGCACCATCGGTGACGAAAACGTGGCCGCCTTTGTCCTTGCGGACCGCCATTTGCCCGGAAACGCCGCATTCGGCAAATGCCTTTTCGATCGCCCGGCGCGTCGCACCAAGCCCGAACGGGACGACCTCGACCGGCAGCGGAAACTTGCCGAGCGTCGGCACCCACTTGGTGTCGTCGGCAATCACGATCATGCGATCCGAGGCGGCCGCCACGATCTTTTCGCGCAGCAGCGCGCCGCCGCCGCCCTTGATCAGATTGAGCTCGGGATCGATTTCGTCGGCACCATCCACGGTGATGTCGAGATGGTCGATCTCATCCAACGTCGTCAGCGGCACGCCGCAACGTTCCGCATCAGCGCGCGTCGCTTCGGAGGTTGGTACGCCGACCACCTTGAGCCCGGCGGCGACTCGCTCGCCGAGCAGCTCGACGAAATGCTTGGCAGTCGAGCCGGTGCCGAGCCCGAGCTGCATGCCGTCGCGCACCTCCTCGAGGGCGCGCGCAGCAGCCTGCCGCTTCAACTGGTCCATGTTCACGTGTGCGCCCGCCCCTGAATTCGGAGGATGAGCCGCCGATCGCGGCCGCTTTCGGCGGCCTATGTAGCCTCGTTTTCCTCGCGGGAACAGGCCTATAAGGTGATCTTATGGGCCCGCCCCTTGCGCGGATACGACCGGGCCGGTAGCGCTTGGATCATGACCTCCTTCAAAGGGACTTGCCCTCACACCATCGTCTTCGATCTCGACGGCACGCTCGTGGATACGGCGCCCGACCTGATCACCGCCCTGAACTACGTGCTCGACCGCGAAGGTCTGCCGCCCGTGCCGATGGCCTCGGCCCGCAACATGATCGGCGCCGGCGCCCGCAAGCTGATCGAGCGGGGGCTGGAGGCCGAGGGCCGCGCCGTCACACCCGCGGACATGGACCGGATGACCGCGGATTTCATCGCCTATTACGCCGACCATATCGCGGTCGAATCCCGTCCCTTCGAGGGGCTCGAGGCCGCACTCGACCAGTTTTCGGCGCGAGGCCATCGCCTTGCGGTCTGCACCAACAAGCTGGAATGGCTGTCGAAGCGGCTGCTGGACCAGCTCGACCTCAGCCGCCGATTCGCGGCGATCTGCGGGGCGGACACTTTTGGCGTCCAGAAGCCCGATCCGACCATTTTCCGCGAGACCGTGGCCCGGGCCGGTGGAGACGTGAAAGCCAGCATCATGGTCGGCGATGCAGGCACCGATGTCGGGGTCGCCCGGCGGGCTGGAGTGCCCGTCATCGGGGTCAGCTTCGGCTACACCGACGTGCCGATCGCCGAGTTGAAGCCGGACCGGCTGATCCATCACATGCGCGACCTGCCGGCGGCCGCCGTCAGCCTGATGACGGCTTCATCCGTCGCAACCAGCTGATACGACTAGGTTATTTCGCAGCACCCCTGCATTAACCATCTATTATCTATGCGCCGCGCGCCAATTGCCTGCCCCAAACGACACTCTTAAGGTCGCCCCGGGGATGTGGCGGTTCGTCGCAATAGAAGTGGATGGTTCATGCGTCGTGTCATCGCGATTGCGTTAGCGGGAGCGAGCCTGGGTGGCTGCTCATCAATGTCTTGGGATATGTTCAAATCGGCGCCGCCGACCGTCCAGGTCAGGCTCGAATCCAATCCTCCCGGTGCTGACGCCACGACCTCACTCGGTCAGGGCTGCAAGACCCCCTGCTCGGTCTCGGTTCCCGCCCCCGATGCGCCCTTCACGGTCGCTTTCGCCCTGCCCAAGTACCAGCCGGCGAGCGTGCCGGTGAATGTGGTCAGGAATCCCGGCGATTTCACCACCCCCGCCTCCGTCACCACCGATCCGAATCCGGTGTTTGCGGAACTCCAGCCGGCGGTGCCGCCGAAACCGGTCCGCAAGCCGCACCGGCCGAAGAAGCCCAAACCAGCCGCGCCCGCCGTAGCGCCGGCCGATGCTGCGCCCGCCGCGGCCTCGCCGTTCCCCGATCCGAATGCGGGCAAGCGCTGATCTGCCCCATACCACCCGATTGTCCTAGCCGCGTCCGATGCTTAGATTGCTTTCTCAGCACCGCTGAAGCAAAGGTGCGCCCGTCGCCGTAAGTGACAAGGCATTTGGTATGAACGGACTTTCTGCGAGCCCCCGTGCCGCGCTGTCGGGCGCGATGACCGATCCGTTCGGGCGGACCATCAGCTATCTGCGTGTGTCGGTCACCGACCGCTGCGATCTGCGCTGCTTCTACTGCATGTCGGAAGACATGACGTTCCTGCCCAAGGCCGACCTCCTGACGCTGGAGGAACTTGACCGGCTCTGCACGGCCTTCATCGCCAAGGGCGTGAAGAAGCTGCGGCTCACCGGCGGCGAGCCCCTAGTCCGCCGCAACGTGATGACGCTGGTGCGCTCGCTGTCGCGGCATCTTTCGACCGGCGCATTGAACGAGCTGACGCTGACCACCAACGGCACCCAGCTTGCAAAACACGCGCGCGAGCTCGCCGATTGCGGTGTCCGCCGCATCAACGTCTCCCTCGACACGCTCGACCCCGGGAAGTTTCGCGAGATCACCCGTTGGGGCGAGATCGACAAAGTGCTCGAGGGTATCGAGGCCGCGCGCGCCGCAGGGCTCGCGGTGAAGATCAACGCCGTCGCCCTGAAGAACCTCAACGAGGACGAGCTGCCCGAACTGATGCGCTGGGCCCACGGCAAGGGCATGGGCCTGACGCTGATCGAGGTCATGCCGATGGGCGAGATCGGATCGGGACGGATCGACCAGTATCTGCCGCTGTCGCTGGTGCGCGCCCGCCTCGCCCAGCAATTCACGCTGACGGATCTGCTAGAGAGCACCGGCGGTCCGGCCCGCTATGTCAGCATCGCCGAAACCGGCGGCAAGCTCGGCTTCATCACGCCGATGACCCACAATTTCTGCGAATCCTGCAACCGGGTGCGCGTCACCTGCACGGGGACGCTGCACACCTGCCTCGGCCACGAGGACGCCTCCGACTTGCGCAAACCTCTGCGTGCATCTCCTGACGACCTGCTGCTTGCGGATGCGATCGACCGCGCCATCGGGCTGAAGCCCAAGGGGCACGATTTCATCATCGATCGGCGCCACGACCGACCCAGCGTGTCCAGGCACATGAGCGTCACCGGCGGCTAACACCGTCGGACTACGGCCTTATCCCCCTTAATTATCAACAAACTTCCGATTGACTGGCGGCACGCCCGCTGGTTTGGTGCGGCTGCCTCATGCCTGCGCGGCGAGACAAGCCACGCGCCATCTCGGCGCAGTCAAGACGGCCGGGGCACAATCGGGGGAGGACCTATCGTTGCAAGCGCTCCTTAAGCTGAGCAGCAGGATCGACGCGTTCACGCGCTGGACCGGCAAGCGTGTCGCTTGGCTGATCGTGCTCGCCGTGATCATCTCGGCAGTCAACGCGATCATCCGCAAGACGTTCGACACGTCGTCGAATTCGTGGCTCGAGCTGCAATGGGTGCTCTTCAGCATCGTCTTCCTGCTCTGCTCGCCCTGGACGCTGCTCGACAACGAGCACATCCGCATCGACATCGTGAACAACGCGCTGCCGAAGAAGACCCGCAACGTGATCGACGTGGTCGGTCACCTGTTCTTCCTCATTCCGATCTGCATCGTCATGATCATCACCGGAGTGCCGTTCTTCCAGCGCTCCTTCCACATCAACGAGCAATCCGGCAACGCCGGCGGCCTGCCGCAATGGCCCGCCAAATCCCTGATCATGATCGGATTCGCTATGCTGCTCGTGCAAGGCATCTCCGAGCTGATCAAGCGGATTGCGGTGATGCGCGGATTGATGCCGGACCCGCATGAATCCCAGGTGTCGGCGCTGGAGGCGGAAGTCGAGCATCTCGTCGAAGCGATCGAGAAGAAGTAGCGGTTGGCGACGGTTTAGGGGAAATCATGACCGCATTCATCATCGCCAATATGGCGCCCATCATGTTCGTGTCGCTGGTCGTCGTGCTGCTGCTCGGCTATCCCGCGGCATTCTCGCTCGGCGCCGTCGGCCTGTTCTTCGCCGTGATCGGCGTCGAGCTCGGCCAGTTCCATCCCGACTTTCTCCAGGCCCTGCCGGAGCGGGTCTACGGCGTGATGAACAACGACACGCTGCTCGCCATCCCGTTCTTCACCTTCATGGGACTGGTGCTGGAGCGCTCGGGCATGGCCGAGGACCTGCTGGACACGATCGGCCAATTGTTCGGTACCATCCGCGGCGGCCTTGCCTATGCCGTGATCTTCGTCGGCGCGCTGCTCGCCGCGACGACGGGCGTGGTCGCCGCCTCCGTGATCTCGATGGGTCTGATCTCACTGCCGATCATGTTGCGCTATGGCTATGACCGTCGCGTGGCATCCGGCGTCATCGCCGCGTCCGGCACGCTGGCCCAGATCATTCCTCCCTCGCTCGTCCTGATCGTCATGGCCGACCAGCTCGGCAAGTCCGTCGGCGACATGTACGAGGGCGCTTTCATCCCCGGCCTCGTGCTCGCCGCCCTCTACGCCTCCTATGCCTTCCTCGTCAGCATGATCTTCCCGAAAGCCGCTCCGGGCCTGCCCAAGGAGGCCATTGGCTTCCGCGAAGACGACGGCGGCCGCGGCCTCGTCTCCCTCGGCATGCTGTTCCTCGCGAGCTGCGTGTTCGGATGGTTCATGATGCGCAATTCGAGCACGCATGGCGCCGATTACGTCGTGCTCAGCATGTTCTACGGCATCGTCTTCGCGTTCGCCGTCGCCGTGCTGAACTGGGTAATCGACAAGCTGACCGGTTTCCGTTTCCTCTCGAAAATGGCGCAGCAGACCACCTTCGTGATGGTGCCGCCGCTGTTCCTGATCTTCCTGGTGCTGGGCACGATCTTCATCGGTATTGCGACGCCGACCGAAGGCGGCGCGATGGGTGCCGCCGGCGCCCTCCTCCTCGGCGCCGCGAAGCGCCGGCTGAGCTGGGACCTGATCCGGCAAGCCACGGAATCGACCGCCAAGCTGTCGGCTTTCGTCGTATTCATCCTGGTCGGCGCCCGCATCTTTTCGCTCACCTTCTACGGCGTCAACGGCCATGTCTGGGTCGAGCACCTGCTCACCTCCCTGCCCGGCGGCCAGGTCGGCTTCCTGATCTTCGTCAACGCGCTTGTTTTCGTGTTGGCCTTCTTCCTCGACTTCTTCGAGCTGGCCTTCATCGTGATCCCGCTGCTCGGACCTGCCGCCGAGCACCTCGGCATCGATCTGATCTGGTTCGGCGTCATTCTCGGCGTCAACATGCAGACTTCGTTCATGCATCCGCCGTTCGGCTTCGCGCTGTTCTATCTGCGATCGGTCGCGCCGAAGGAGCGATACACCGATCGCCTCACCGGCAAGAGGATGGATCCCGTCACCACGGGCCAGATCTATTGGGGCGCGGTCCCGTTCGTCATCATCCAGATCATCATGGTCGGCCTGGTGATCGCATTCCCCGCGATGGTGATGCACTACAAGGGCGTCCAGTCGAACATCGACCCCAACACGATCAAGATCGAGGTGCCGCAGATCGACCTGCCGCCGCTCGATCTCGGCCCGCCGCAGAAGTAGCAAAGGATGGCGCGACTGCTGCCCTCTTACCCTCCCCTGGAGGGGGAGGGTAAAGAGGCCACCTCGTTCGCCGGCCGAAACCGCAGCGTGAACTCCGCGCCGCCGCCGGAAAGGTTTGCCACCGCGATCGTCGCGCCGTGATCGTCCGCCACCGCGCGCACGATCGAGAGCCCCAGGCCTGCGCCGTCGCTGCGCCTGCGGTCGGCGCGCCAGAAGCGCTGGAAGATCAGCTCGCGCTCGGCTTCCGCGATGCCCGGGCCGCAATCGCGCACGCGCACCGAACCGTCCTCGCGCACCTCGACGTCAACCGAGGTGTCCTTCACCGTGAACTTGATGGCGTTTTCGGCGAGGTTGAAGATGGCGCGCTGGATCATCTCGGAATTGCCATGGATCAATACCGGCGCGTCGGTGCCCTTCAGCGCAATGTCCTTGTGCTGCGCGATTGCAAAGGGCGCGATCGAACCGACCACCTCGGCGCAGACAGCGCGCAGATCCGCGATCTCGCCGGGATCGCGCACCAACGTGTCGAGCTCGGCGATCTCCAGGAGCTGCGCGACGAGCCGGCTCATGATTTCGATGTCGGCATGCAGCGCCTGCTGTGCCGCACGATCGTCAAGCGTCTCAATCCGCGTGCGCAGGATCGCAAGCGGTGTGCGTAGTTGATGCGCGGCATCCGCCGTGAATTGCCGCTGCAGCCGAAAGCCCTCCTCCAGGCGGTCGAGCGCCTGGTTGACGGCGGTGACGAGCGGCATGATCTCGCGCGGAATCTGCGCCGTCGGCAGGCGGATGTCGATGCGCGCCGGGCCGATATTGCTGGCCTCCTCCGAGGCCTTCCACAGCGGCGCAATCGCTCGGCGGAAGATGATGATGTCGGTGGCAAGCAGGACCAGGAGGATCGGAATGGTGATCCACCCCACCCGCCGGAAGAAATTCGAGACGATGTCGTCGGTGATGACGTCGCGGTGCGCGAGGTCCTCGGCGACCCGGATGCGCACCGTCTTGCCGGCAATATGCCGGGTGACGCCCGCACCGGAGATGGTTTCCGAGAAGCGTGGTTGCGCCACAGCGGCCGGGCGACGGTGGGAGGAGAACAGCAACCGGCCGTCGGCATCGCGAATGTCGAACTGGTAGCGGCCGTAAGCGTCCGAATAAAGTCCCTTGAGGCTGTCGGGCAGGTTGAAGCTCAACGTGCCGTCCGGCTGCGCGACGATGTGCTCCGCCAGCACCTCGGCCTGCGCGCGCATGGCATCGCGATGCAGCTGCTCGATCTCGGAATTGAGCAGCCAGAACAACACCAGCGGCAGGAAGATCGCGACCACCGCGACCGCGACGATGTGCAGGAACACGATGCGCGAGATCAGCGATTTGAACGTGAGCGATCTGGCATGCCCCACCGCGGGCACGCTATTTCTCCTCATTCATGAGGTAGCCGACGCCCCGGATGGTATGGATTACAACCCTGGCTCCGTGTTCAGCCAGCTGCTTGCGCAGCCGCGAGACATAGACCTCTACCGCATTGGAGGCCACTTCGCCTTCGAGCCCAAAGATGTGGTCCTCGACGTTCTTCTTCGGCACCACCCGACCCTGCCGGCGCAGCAGGATCTCGAGCACCGAGGTCTCGCGCGCGGAGATGATCCGTGGCTGGTCGTCGACGAAGATCTGGCGGCTCTCGGTGTCGTAGACGAGGTTGGCGAGACTGAGCGAGCGGCCGAGCAACTGGCCGGGCCGGCGCAGGATGGCCTCCAGCCGCGCTACCAGCTCCTCCATGGCAAACGGCTTTGCGAGATAGTCGTCGGCGCCGCTGCGCAGGCCGGTGACGCGGTCCTGCAGGCCGCCGCGAGCGGTCAGCACCAGGACCGGCAGCGGCTCCATCTGCTGCCGCAGCTCGCGCAGCACCGACAGGCCGTCGTCGTCGGGCAGGCCGAGGTCGAGGATCATCGCGGCATAGCGGACGCTGCTCACGGCCTCGCGCGCCGCGGCAGCGCTGCCCACGATGTCGCTCTCGTAGCCGGCTGCGGCCAGTCCGCCAGCAACGAGCCGCGACAGTTCGGCATTGTCCTCGACGATCAGAAGGCGCATCGATATTCTGGTGTCACCGCACGGCTCGTGCCGAAATCTTCGCCGCTCTTTTCCAGCATTCCGGACGGCTGGGCCAGCGAAAAAATGCGCGGTGAGCCGATCGCCCCGATGTCAGGCTCGTGTAAGCCGATCGGACTCGCAACTCACGAGGCCTGGAACGGCGGGCAGGCATCCCGCGCCAGTTCGATCTAGGCACCAACTTCGACGCGCGCAAACGGATTGCCGTACACGGAATAGGCCAGCCAGGTCAGTTCCTTCCGGCTTTTGGCTGCCTCGCGAGCCGTTCGGACGGCTTCCACCAGCACGTTTCCGTCCTTGAGCGAGCGATAGAACGCCTCGGCAAAACTGTAGGCGAGCTTGTCGTCCACCGACCAGAGCGCTCCGACCAGCGCGCCCGCGCCGAGTTCGGAATACGGCCGCAGGAATGCATCGACAAAACCGGCGACACCTCCACCGATACCGCGTCCCGAGCGCCCGGTCTGGCAGGCATTGATGAAAATGGTTGGTCTCGGTCCGCTTTCCGCGAAGCGCGCAAAAGCCTTGACCTGATCCGCCGATAGCGAATCCTGCGCAAAGCCGCCGTCCACCTTGGATCCGGCCATCAACAGGTCAGCCGTCATGACCGCCCGCTGCGCCGCCTCGCCGTGGCAGGCAAAGTGCAGAACGTCGCAGTCCCTGGCATGCTGTTGGAGGAAGTCCGTCACCGAGATGCTGTCGGCCGGGACCTCGCGGGGATGGCCGAACAGCTTGGCCAGCATCTCGCGTTCGGCACCGGCGCCTTCGAGCCGCAGGGCGGGATCGAGATAGGCCGGGATCACGTAGTTGACGCGATCATTGCGCATTGCAAGGCTCGGACCGGGCCATGGCGTGCTGTGCAGCCAGCGGACCAGCCCCCATTCGGCGAGGAAGCCCTTGCCGGCCTGTCCGGACTTCCGATCATTGATGTAGAGCAGCTCCCAGGGAATGAACGGCTCCTCCGAGATGACCTGGATCGCGCGGATCGCCTCGCGATGGGTCCACAACGCCTCGCGGACCTTGTCCGGCAACAACTCGTTCGCCATGACAATTCCGTTTGCCTGCAGGCGCGACAGGAACTGGTCATACAACCGGTTCGTCGCGAGCCAGGAAGTCTCGATGCCCTTGAAGATCTCCGCAACGTAGACGTCGCGAGAGAACCCCCCGGGAAGGGTGCGCGATTCCGAAACTGCGATGTTGGGATCGACGCAGGCAAGGTCGAAGCGGAGCGTCACCTTGCCGCTCTCCACGATCTCGTAGATCCTCAGCACCGCCGGCTCGTTAGGGCGTGCCGCCATGGCCAGCCCGACCTGGCTCCGGCGCAAGGTCTTGCTGTCTGCATCGACGAATACGGGAGCCAGGGTGAAGGACGCCAGAATGCGCGGACCCTGCCGCGCCTCGACGAGAATGTCGGCGGCGCCCTCGGCAACGCCTTCCACGACGAACCGCAGCGCCTCCGCCCGTCGTTCCCGCGGCACGTCGATATCCGCGCTGGCCTCGCCGATGACCCGGCAATTTCTGCGGGCGATGACTTCAACGACGATGGCGCGGGACGCGTCGATGTTGACCGGGGTATCCGAGGCGCTGGACGTTTGTGTTTCCGCAGCCTGGATCCTCTCACGCGAAACCGTCACAAACAGCGGGACCGGCTTCCTGGGCGGCGGATGAGACTCGATCTCTGCCGCAAAATAGCAGGCAGCGGTTCTTGAATCAGGAGAAGGTGCCAAGGGCGGCATCTCGGCTGCGACGGACGCCTGGCTCGGAACGGGCGATGCGGCCGCAGGAGCCGCACGTGTTGGCATCCGCCGCAGCGTAGTTGTGTCCGACATCGAGTCGGCTTCGAGGTTCTCCAGATGGGGAGAGGGCAGAACGGCTCCCAGCGAGTGTTCACCGTGGGACGCCGCTCTCCGCGTCGCCCGGCGCGATACTGTCCGCGCCAGGTCAAATTGCTCGCCGAGGCGAGCTGCGCCAACGCCCAGCCATTCACTCAATTTCAACGGAACGACGTCCGTCGCAAAATAAGTGGTGTGAAAGACGTCGTCCGTATTGCCGAAGGCAAAGGTCGCGTCGCTGGCGAGGCGCGAGGCGCGGGTCCCGAACGAGGTCATCGACGAGGTATCCACCACCAGATCGTTGTCGAGCCGGAACAGGCGATTTGTCACGCGATCGGCAATGAACTCGGCGAACTCCCTCGTCACCCCCTTGCTGGGTTCGACCTGCGCGACGAAATTCGAAGTGATCGCATAATAGGTCGCGAGCTTGTCGAGAGGACCGGCCGCCCCGTTCAACTCCCTGACGAGATCGCTCGTGGGCCGCATCGCCGCAAGTCCGGGCACTCTTTGCTCGTCGATGGCGACTTCCGAAAATGCCTGGACAAAGCGACCGACAGTCTTGATCCCCTGCGCCACGATGGGGCTCAACGCAGCCCCGCCCGCCAGGTATGAAACCGCACGGACGCCGGCCATGATCCCGTTGGTGTAGAGATCGATCATCGCCGCCCAGTTCTCGGGCTCGGCAAGATGCGTCCCGGCGTTCGTGCAGCCGACAAAGATGGCCTTGCCGAGCCGGATGTCCGGTCGTTGCTCCGCAAGCCGATTTTCCACCACGCGATAGACGAGTTCCCCGCGGCTGTGGACGACCGCGTCGATCGACGACTTTTCCGGGATTCCCAGCGCCTGCAGCGCCGCAACAAGAGCGGCTGCATTCTGGCCGGGCGTTGCGATCAGGGTCTTGTGGTCGAAGCCGAGCACGGCGTCGTAGTGCTGGTTGGCTCTCGAAAGAAATGCCTGCCCGCTCTCGGAACCGGCAAGCTGCGCGAAGCCACCCGCGGTCGACGAGAACGTGCCGTGCACCATGAGCAGGATCTTGAGCGGGCGATCTTGCGGCAAGCGAGGCCGCTCCGATCGCGACGGGGTCCATGCTGCCGGATCGAGCCCGGTCATCATCACGATCCCCTCCTCCCGGTCTCCCTCGATGTAGTCGGTCGCCGCATCGACGGCCGTTCTGGCGACGAACTTCAGCACATAGGCGCGGACCGGATCGATCAGCTTGTCGGAGACCCAGTCGAGAACCGGGCCACGCTTGCCGCGTGCCGTGGAGATTCCGCGGGTGCCGCTCGTTTCCGCCGTCAGCGGGAACACCAGAACTTGTCTACCGCCGCGTTGCCGCGATGGACGGGCAACCTGCTGCGGGTAGCTCCAGGCATAGACGCCACCTGCCCCTTCGATCAGCACCATCGCCCGTTCGGACGGTCCGACCTCGACCTCGATCTGAGTCGGCGTCTGCGCGTCCCGTCGCAGGGCGCGCGTTCCGGGCCGCGTCGGCGCCATTTCAACTTCGGCCGCGATCGTGAAGTCGGACGCCGACAGCGCCCTCTTGAGTTGATCGGTGCCCCTCATCTGGCTCGTGGAGGCGCGGCGCAATCCCCGGCGGGCAGCGCCGTCCTGAACCACCCTGACCTCGACATCGTCGGGACTTTGAACCACGATCCCGTCTGCTATCTCGATTACAGCCATGTCCTTCCCCCTGTGCAGATGCGTTCTTCGTTACGTCCTTCAAATGCCGCGGGGCGCACGTCGCGCGCCCCTCCGACAGCGCGAGGTCAAGGCTTGACAGTCGACTGCGACGCAGGCGCGGCCCAACCGAGCAGATTGCCATCGAGCGCCGACGACTTCCGGATCAGCTTGTTGGATTCGATGTAGGCTTCCGCCGTCGAGGGCACGAGGTATCCGACCACGAAGCCGAGAACTCCGAAGGACGCGACGATGCCAGCGTACCACGACAACGGGATGGTCGGCATTTCCAGACCAAAGGCCCTGGTCACCAATACGAAGCTGACGAGAAGGCTGAACATCAGCGACGCCATGACCACCGCATGGGCCGCGCCGTCCTTCAGTCTCGCCTCGTGATAATCCAGCCGATCCGCCCTCAGCCGCACGTCGAGAAGAATGCTCAGGACCAGCGTGTTGACCAGGAAGATCAGGGAGAACAGCGAGCTCGCCGCAAACGGATGATTCTTCGCCAGCCAGCCTTCAGCGATCGGAATCGTGCTGTAAGTCAACCATAGTATGAAGTTGCCCGCCAGATACGAGCACGCCCCGAAGACCACGTAAGAGCTCCAGGGCAACGCGTACAGCGAGGGGCGCGCGAAATTCGTCGAGGCCTTCGGATAGATTGCAAAGAAGATCGAGATCGTCAGCGCGACCGCGTGTGCGAGGGACGAGAGGCCTCCGGCCAGCGAACCAACCGCAAACTTCTTCGGTAGATCAAGGAAGAACAGCGGCGCGACAGAGACCGCGAAGTCGAGGACGAAGATCGTCACCAGGGGTGCAAACGGCAATGGCTGGGGCAGAACGGTCTGATACCCGAAGCTGGATATCAGCTCCGTCCGGGAATCGCGCCTGTCGACGACCGACAAGGTCGCCTCGGCCAGACGACGCTGGTATGCGACCCGCAAATCCTCACACTCTTCCGCAATGAAATCGGAGATCTCGAGCACCAGCTCCCGCGCGTCGACATCCGACACCATGATGTCTTCCGTCAGCAGGAGGGCCCGCGCCGACCGTCGCAGCATTCGCCGATACTGCCTCTCCAGCTCGTCAAACGCGGCTTTCCGCGCGCGGAAGAACTTCTCGAAGCGCGGGTTGCCGCGCAGTTCGACGAAACTGGTGTGAAGCGAAGCAACCTGCATGATCATGGCCGTCGCGCCGACGGCAAGCACTTCGTCATCCTGATTGAGCGCCTTCTCGATCAGCCTCGCGGGAACGCCATATCCTTCGAGCTCGCGCTGCAACTCCGGCTTTGCCCGCTCCGTCACCCGGATGGGCGAACGCGCGATGGCCACGATGACGGTCTCCACGGCCTGCGGGTAGCGCGCCAGCGTCTGCATCATGGTTCTCAGAAGTCCGATCACCCGAGATAGGATCGGCAGGTGCGGCGCCAGCACCATGAATGCGATCGTCGCCGGTACGGCAACGAGCAGGCCGGCGCCGAGTCCGGGATAGATTTGATTGGTCAGCCAGCGGACTTGGCTGACCATGAACACATAGAAGACCACGGCGATCGTGACGTAGGCGAGGACCGCGAAATAATAGCGGTCGCGCATCACGGCATAGCGGATCTCCACGGTTTCGAAAGGAGCGTGAAAGTCGATCGCACTGACGATGCAGATCGCGATCGCACCGAGGCCGAGAGCAACGACGGACGGGTCAAAGCCGTACATTGATGAACATCCGCTAGGGTACAGCCCGGTCCACGAAAATTTCACCGTCGAGGCCGCGCATGTAGAGAACCGGAGAAATCCATTCGGCGAAGTGGCGCGCCTTCAATTCGGCCCTCGTATGCGCCAGAGCGGCCTGAATCGATACGTTGTCGGCGAGATACGTGTAGAACGTATCGGCGAACGCGAGCCCCATGTTGTCGCTGATCTCGAACTGCATGGCGATCACCGCAGGGACGCCGCCCTGAATGAGCTCGGCAGCGGTGCTCGAGAACAGGGGACCGTCGGATTGCGCCCCGCTGCAGGAGTTCAGAACGACGAGGCTCGGCGTTTGGCCGGGCTGGGTAAGGAACACTTTCAACGTGTCGGCATACAGCCGAATCCCGCTCGATCCGCCCTCTTCCTGCACCACGATGAAGCCCATCTGCCGATCCGGATCGTGCCCGCCGTGACCGATGAAGTGAAACAGATCCCACCGTTTGCCGTCATCTCCCCTCAGGAAACGACGGTTGAGATCGCGCGCCTTTGCCGAAGGAATCCAGGACAGCTTCAGTCTCTTGCCGTCGTTCAAATCGTTCAGTGCCCTCTTGATCGCGACCTGCTCGGCGTCGACCTCGATCTCATCCAGCGGGAATCCGTTCAGAACCTTGACCCTCGCAGCCATGCCCAGCACCCGTATCGGCCTTGCAGCGCTCATCCGACGTTCTTCGCCATAGTCGTCGACAGCACGCGTGAACGGTGTGCTCTGGGAGGTCGTCACATAGATGCGGTTCTTCTTGTCATACATCGTTTCCCAGGGCACGTAGGCGAGCGTGGGATCGCTGACTCGCAAGCGGATCAGGAACGGCTCGTCGTCTCTTCGCGCTGCCTGGAAGCATTCCTGATAGAGTTCGAGGATCTTTCGCTGAAAGATGAAGTCGAAGAGTTGCGAACCGATTTCCTGGACAATTCGCTCGTCCGACCCCGAAGTCAGAGCGCCGGCAGCATCACGGATGGCGGGTCTTGCTTCATTGCCGCCATTTGCCGCGGCCGCATCCGGGTTTCGCGGGCGTAGCGCGGCCTCGGCGCTGCGCGCGGCAGGACTCTGAAGAATCGCTTCCTGCAGCGGTCTCAGGTTCTGGCGAAAACTCGGCTTGAGCTTCTCGACTTCGATCTCGCGGCTCGACGAATTGTATTCCGCAACGATGCGGCAATGGTCTTCGCCACAATCCTCGATGGTCAGATTGAAAACGACCTTCGCCACGACGCAATCCTCAGCCGCGCACTATCCGCGCAAAAAGGCGCCTTGCAAAAAAGTCCCTGGCGGTCAGCAAGGCCCACATCGCATGTGGAGGGCGTCGTGCCACGGTATTTCCGCGCTCCGCACCTTAGAAGCGGTGCAGGCCACAACCGCTATTTCGGATATCACTCTCCGTATCTTGGCAGCCGGCGTTCTGCCCGCCAGGACGCACAGCTCGGGGTTCGGGCGGGCTTTCTTCTTGACCTCGGTCCTGATCGCAGCGGCGCACCGCACGGCATCGGTCGGCGCAATCAAGGAAAGCTCGCTAGCTTCCCGGAATTTCTAGCGAATTTCTCTCGACGTGACTGTGAACCGCTTCACACCTCTCGCTTTGGTGATCAGTGTGAAGCGGCGTTTGCGATGCGGTCGATGCCCGTTTCGGCGCTAGCCTGACTTCGTATGATGCTTCCGGAATGCGACTCTCAGTTCAGCCAGTTGGTCGCTTGTTGCTCCCAGCTCTGCCTCAGCGCGACTTGTCGGCAGATCCTTGTAAGCGATCGGCTGATCGAACTGGCTCGCCGTGAAGTCATACCTCCGGCCTTCGATCCGGTTGTAGAAATGGTCGCCGGCCGGCAGAGGCGTCTTCAGCAAATCACCGCCGAAGAGTTCTTGAACGAGCAGAGCAGTGACGTTGCATTGCCCGGCCGCGGGATTGTTCGCCGTCCATTGGCGTGCGGTTGACAACGACCATGCCTTGCGCAGCGTTCTTTGAACATCGTCGGGATCGAAGCTCATCGTCGTCTCCAGGCTGGCATCGACGAACTCGATTTCGGATTATTCGATGATTGCTTTCTACTCCTGTTTTGCCCGACAGGTCAAACTGCTCCTGGTCGAGAAGCCGCCGGGCGAAACGATCCATCGATCGGCGGGCTCCGGAGCCGACTTCTCCCGCACACCGCAGCATCCGGCCCCGCCTCCGCAAGGGCTGCTTGTACCGCCGATTTTTTCCGCGACTTATCAAGCCGTTGGCTACTGTGCATGGGGTTGTTTTCCATGTTCTTGATTCCAGCCCCTGCAAACAGCAACGCCCCGGAGCCTTCGCTCCAGGGCGCTGCCTGCGACGGATCGTGCGATCAGCTCTGCGAGCGCCGCGCCATGAAGATGTCGTAGCCAACCTCGGCGACCTGGAACCAGGCGTAGCCGTCGCTCGTGAACTTGGAGAGCGAGTCGTGCACCTTCTTGAAGTTGGGGTTGGTCGCAGCGACTTCGGCGTGCAGCTCCTTGGCGGCCTTGTGGCAGGCATCCATGATCGACGGCGAGAAAGCATGCAGCTTGGTGCCGCCGGCGAGCAGCTTCTTCAACGCCAACGGATTGGCGTTGTCGTAGCGCGCCATCATGTAGTTGTTGGCGTAGTGGCCGGCCTGCTCCAGCACGCTCTGGTAATATTTCGGCAGCGCGTTCCACTTGTCGAGGTTGACGAAGGCCATCAGCATCGGTCCGCCTTCCCACCAGCCGGGATAATAGTAGTGCGGCGCGATCTTGTAGAAGCCGAGCTTCTCGTCGTCATAGGGGCCGACCCATTCGGCGGCGTCGATGGTGCCCTTTTCCAGCGCGGGATAGATGTCGCCGCCGGCGAGCTGCTGCGGCACCACGCCGAGCTTCTGGAGCACGCGCCCTGCAAAGCCGCCGATGCGGAACTTCATGCCCTTCAGGTCCTCGGGCGTGTTGACCTCTTTCCTGAACCAGCCGCCCATCTGGCAGCCGGTGTTGCCGGCGAGCAGCGAGACGACGTTGTAGCCCTTGTAGAACTCGTTGAGCACGTCCCGGCCGCCGCCCAGCATGTACCAGGCCTGGTTGATGCGCATGTTGGGACCGAACGGCACGGCCGAGCCGAAGGTGAAAGTCGGGTCCTTGCCGAAATAATAGTAGGACGCGGTGTGGCCGATTTCGCAGGTGCCGTTCTGCACCGCGTCGAGCACCTGGAGGCCCGGCACGATCTCGCCGGCCGCGAAGATCTGGATCTGGAATTTGTTGTCGGTCGCTTCCGCGACCATCTTGCACATCATCTCGGCGCCGCCAAACAGCGTGTCGAGCGATTTCGGCCAGCTGGTCGGCATGCGCCATTTGATTTCCGGCATCGACTGCGCGATCGCGGGAGCCGCGAGCGTGGCGGCGCCGGCCGCACCAAGTCCTGTGACCTTGATGAAGTCTCTTCTCTTCATGATTTCCTGCCCTGATGGATCGTGATTGTGGGCCTTCTTGTCGAGGCTTGCCGCAAGCATGGCGCAAGCCGCGGCCGAATGCCATCGTGATCGCACTGCGGCAAAGAAAAAGCCCGGCCTCGCGAGCGAGGCCGGGCCATCCGTCTTACGACTTAAGCCGCAGATCAGCCGCGTGTGCGCGAGCGGATCATGAAGCTGTCGTAGGTATATTCCGCGACCTGCCACCACAGATATTCGTCGGAGCGGTAGGCCTGCATGGCGTCGATCGACTTCTTGAAGTCGGCGTTCTTGGCCGAGATCTCAGCCCACAGCTCGTTGGTGGACTTGAGGCAGGCTTCCAGCACTTCGTTGGTGAACGGGCGAAGCTGGGTGCCGCCGGCAACCAGGCGCTTCAGCGCGGCCGGGTTCTGCATGTCGTAGCGCGCAGCCATCCAGGTGTTGGCATGGGTGGTCGCGTTGGCAAGGATCGCCTGGTAGTTCTTCGGCAGTGCATTGAACTTTTCCAGGTTGGCGAAGGCATGGACGGTCGGACCGCCTTCCCAGAAGCCCGGATAGTAGTAGTACTTGGCAACCTTGGCGAAGCCGAGCTTCTCGTCATCGTAGGGGCCGACCCACTCGGCCGCGTCGATGGTGCCCTTTTCCAGCGCCGGATAGATGTCGCCGCCGGCGAGCTGCTGCGGCACCACGCCGACCTTCTGAAGCACCTGGCCGGCGATGCCGCCGATGCGCATCTTGAGGCCGGAGAGGTCGGCAACGGTCTTGATCTCCTTGCGGAACCAGCCGCCCATCTGGGTACCGGTGTTGCCGCAGGGGAAGCCGATCACGTTCGACTTCTTGAAAAACTCGTTGGCGAGCTCGTTGCCGCCGCCCTGATAGAGCCAGGAATTCTGCTGGCGCGCATTGAGGCCGAACGGCACCGAGGCGAAGATCGCAAAGGTGGGGTCCTTGCCGACGTAGTAGTAGGAGACGGTGTGGCACATCTCGACCGTGCCGCTCGAGGTCGCATCGAGCGCCTGGAGGCCGGGGACGATTTCGCCGCCGGCGAACACCTGGATTTGGAACTTGTTGTCAGTCATCTCGGCGACGTACTTCGCCACCTGCTCGGCGCCGCCATAGATGGTGTCGAGCGACTTCGGGAAGCTCGAAGTCAGGCGCCACTTCACCTCGGGCGAGGATTGCGCGATCGCCGGCGAGGCCACCGCGGTCGCCGCCGCGCCTGCTGCCGACACTTTAAGAAAATCACGACGCTTCATATTCAGGTCTCTCCTTGCTGGGGCGTTTCCCCTTAACTTCTCTTATGCCGCCGCTCATTCCGGCGACGCGTCAATGTCGCGTCGAACCGAAGGGGCTTGACTGCCGTGCGCCTTTAACACGGACCGCGCGGTTACGGAACGCGACAATGGCATGACGGGGCTCTACAAAAGTCGCATGTCGCAGGGGGCCCGCGGCCGGCCGGTTCAGGCTGCGGCGATGACGCCCTTCAGCTGGTCCCGAACCTGCCCCGCGATGGCGCGGTAGATCGCCGCATGAGGACCGTCCGGCTCGCTGTCGACGACGGGATTACCGGCGTCCGAGGTGGCGCGAATCGCCATATGCAGGGGGATCTCGCCGAGGAACGGCACCCCGAGCTTCTCGGCCTCATGCCGCGCCCCGCCATGGCCGAAAATGTCCGACTTGGTCCCGCAATGCGGGCACTGGAAGTAGCTCATATTCTCGACGATGCCGAGCACGGGCACGTTGACCTTCTTGAACATGGCAAGCCCCCGCCGCGCGTCGATCAGGGAGAGGTCCTGCGGGGTCGAGACGATCACGGCGCCCTTGAGCGGCACGTTCTGGGCCAGCGTGAGCTGGGCATCGCCGGTGCCCGGCGGCATATCGACGACCAGCACGTCGAGCTTGCCCCATTCGACGTCGCGCAGCATCTGCGTCACCGCCGACATCACCATGGGACCGCGCCAGATCATCGCGGTCTCCTCCTCGACCAGGAAGCCGATCGACATGATGGCGAGGCCGAAACGCCGAAGCGGAATCATCTTGCGCTCGTCGTTCAGCTCCGGCTTGTCGCGCAGGCCCGTCAGGCGCGGCACCGAGGGGCCGTAGATGTCGGCATCGAGCAGCCCGACCTTGAGGCCGAGGTCGCGCAGGCCCAGCGCCAGGTTGAGCGCGGTGGTCGACTTGCCGACGCCGCCCTTGCCGGAGGCGACCGCGATCACGGCGGCAACGCCCGGGATTTCCGATTGCCGCGCCATCGGCGACCCGCCGCCCTGCGGCGGCTTGTGGGCATGGGCCGGCTGCACGCCGGGCGTGCCGCGGCTCGGCTGCGGGGGTGGCGGCGGCGCGGAGCCCGGCTTGCGCTCGGCGGTCAGCGCCACCATGACGGTGGTGACGCCGGGAATAGCGCGCACCGCGGCCTCCGCTTCGGCCCGGACGGATTCCCAGGCCCTTGCCTCGGCGGCATCCACGTTGATCGAGAAGAACACCTTGCCGTCGGACGCGCTGATCGCGCTCAGCACATTGGCATGAGTGAGCGCGACCCCGCGGGGCGACTTGACCTTGGCGAGACCGTCGAGAACCTGTTGCTGCGTCACGCTCAAAGCGCATCTCCTGAACGGAGCATGATCCGGAAAAATATGGAGCGGTCTTCCGACAAGATCATGCTCAAGGCTTTAGGATGCCCAAATAGAGCGGAAACGCCCAAAAGGCTACTGCCTGCCGATATCGTCAGCCTTTTCGGCGGGCGCCGCCCCCTGCTCCCTGGCGGCCTCGTAATTCAGCTCGATCATGACCCCATTGGGGTCGTGGACGAAAATCTGCCAGAGGTCGCCGCCGGGCACCTGGCGGGCCTCGAACTTCATCCCCTTGGATGCCAGCCGATGCTTCATGCCGTCGAAGCCGCGACTGACGAAGGCGACGTGGTGGACGACGCCGGAATCCGGCTTTTGTGGCTCGGCGGTCGCAGAAATGTCGACGAGGTGCACCACGGGCTTACCCTCGCTGTACATCCAGGCGCCCGGGAAGGCGAAATTCGGCCGTGCGCCTTTTTCCAGGCCCAGCACGTCCGCGTAGAAGCGGACGGTCTCGGCCAGATTCCGGGTCCGGATGTTGAAATGATCGAGGACGCCAACGCTCACGCCGCCCATGCTCTCGCTCCCTTTTTTGAAGTCCTTGGGTCCGCCATCCTAGCACAGGGGGCCGCCAAACGAAGCCGTTGCCCTCTGGCCTCAAGGGTTTATGGTGCGCCTCCAATCCGCCCTCACCGCGGAACCCAGGCGCCCTCGCTTGGCAAGAACCCGTAAAACCCAACTACGGACAAGGTACCACACATGGCTAAAGTCGCTTTCCTCGGTCTCGGCGTGATGGGCTTCCCAATGGCCGGACACCTCGTGAAAAAAGGGGGCCATGAGGTCACCGTCTACAACCGCACCGCGGCGAAGGCGAAGGAATGGGCGGACAAGTTCGGCGGCAAGACCGCACCGACCCCGAAGGCCGCCGCCGAAGGCCAGGATTTCGTGATGTGCTGCGTCGGCAACGACAACGATCTGCGCGCGGTCACGATCGGCCCCGACGGCGCGTTTGCCGGCATCAAGAAGGGTGCGACCTTCGTCGACCATACCACCGCCTCCGCCGAGGTCGCGCGTGAGCTGGACGCTGCCGCCACCAAGGCCGGCTTCAAATTCGTCGACGCCCCGGTCTCCGGCGGCCAGGCCGGCGCCGAGAACGGCGTGCTGACGGTGATGTGCGGCGGCGCGCAGGATGCGTATTCGGGCGCCGAGCCGATCATCACAGGGGCCTATGCGCGGATGTGCAAACTGCTCGGGCCCGCTGGCTCCGGCCAGCTGACGAAGATGGTCAACCAGATCTGCATCGCCGGTCTCGTGCAGGGTCTCTCCGAGGGTATCCACTTCGCCAAGAAGAGCGGCCTCGACGTCGCCGCGGTGATCGAGACCATCTCGAAAGGGGCCGCGCAATCCTGGCAGATGGAGAACCGCTACAAGACCATGAACGAGGGCAAGTACGATTTCGGCTTCGCGGTCGAATGGATGCGCAAGGACCTGTCGATCTCGCTGGCTGAGGCCCGTCGCAACGGCGCCAGCCTGCCTGTCACCGCGCTGATCGACCAGTTCTACGCCGAAGTCGAGAAGATGGGCGGCAAGCGCTGGGATACGTCGAGCCTGCTCGCGCGCCTGCAACGCTGAGGCCCTGTTGCGGCCTTGTCCCGGGCCGTGCAGCATCGTGCTTCGTCGCGACCCCGGCCGCGACGAAGTCCAGAACGTGCGAACCGAAATAATCACAAACGACTGGGGGAGCCTTGCTTAGCGTGATCGCCGCCATCCTCGTTGTTGCCTGCGCCGGCGTCGTGCCGGAGCTCCGACCCGGAATCGCCGGAATTGCCGCGGGTGGTGCCTGTCGGCGGGGATCGCGCCTCATTGCTCGCCTGCTCCCGGTCGCGCTCCTGATCCTCGTTGCATTGCCTTCGCAGGCGTTCGCCGCATCGCTCGATGGGGCGAGCATTCACCCGCAGTGGGCGCTCCCCTTCGCCGGCATGCTGCTGTCGATCGCGATATTTCCGCTCGCAGCACCTCACTTCTGGGAGCACCACCAAGGCAAGATTGCCGCGATGTGGGCTGCCCTGATCATGCTGCCGCTCGCCGCCTGGTACGGCCCGCTTCCAACTATCCAGGCGCTGGTTCATACTGCGCTGCTCGAATACATCCCTTTCATCCTGCTGCTCCTTGCTCTGTTCACTGTGGCCGGCGGAATCGTGGTGCGCGGCAATCTTCACGGCTCCCCGGTTCTGAATACGATGCTGCTCGCTTTGGGCACTCTGATTGCGAGCGTCATCGGCACCACCGGCGCGTCGATGGTCATGATCAGGCCGGTGATCCGCGCCAATGACGACCGGCGCCACAACGCGCACGTCGTCATCTTCTTCATCTTTCTGGTGTCCAACATCGGCGGCTCGCTCTCGCCCCTGGGAGATCCGCCGTTGTTCCTGGGGTTCCTGCGCGGCGTGGACTTCTTCTGGACGACGACGCACCTGTTCGCGCAGACTACGTTCGTGGCCTGGATTCTGCTCGCCCTGTTCTTTTGCATCGATGCTTATCTTTATCGCAAGGAAGGCCGCGTCAAACCGGACCCAACTCCGGACAATCCCTTGCGGGTCAGCGGCGGCCTCAACTTCGTTCTGATGGGAGTCATCATTGCTGCGATCCTCTTGAGCGCCAAGCTCGACCTCGGCGGATTTGAGGTTCTCGGCACGCACCTCCAGCTGCAGAACCTCCTGCGCGATGCCGTGATGATCGGCGTCGTGTTCACATCTCTTGCCGTCACCTCGAAGGAGGACCATGACGCGAACGGTTTCTCTTGGGGCCCTATGATCGAAGTGGCAAAGCTGTTCGCCGCCATCTTCATCACCATCATTCCCGTGCTTGCGATCCTCAACGCCGGCAAATCCGGCGCGTTTGCCTCCGTCGTGAACATGGTCACCAACGCCGACGGCACACCGAACAATGCCGCCTATTTCTGGTTGAGCGGCTTGCTCTCATCCTTTCTCGACAATGCGCCGACCTATCTCGTCTTCTTTGAACTTGCTGGAGGCGACGCCGATCATCTGATGACGAATGGCGCGCTGACCCTGGCCGCGATCTCCGCAGGTGCGGTGTTCATGGGCGCAAACTCTTACATCGGTAACGCGCCCAACTTCATGGTGTACGCGATCGCGCGAGCGGGCGGTGTCGCAATGCCGGGATTCTTCGGATACATGGCCTGGACCTCCGTCCTGCTGCTGCCTGTGTTCGCGTTGGTCACGCTCGTTTTCTTCAGGTGAAGGGGCTGCGGGTTCCGCGAGCGGAGTTCGGAACCGGGCATTGGATTAACGCCGGGTTAACGTAATTCTTTAGCTCCTTAAGTCAGCTCTTAAGGATTTCTTGCCAGAGATAGACAATGCAGAAGTCCCGCGCCCGGCGTGGGCAGGAATCGTGTTGCTTGATGAGTAACCCCGCTGAAAAGCCCGAGGTTGTGCAGCTGCCGGCCGAGCCGGTGAGCGCGCCATCGGCGAGCAGCCGAAGGGCTGCGGCGCAGCGGGTGCGCGAGGCGCGGGACAAGTTAACGTCGACCAGTGGAACCCGGCCGGCTTTCGACGCCGAGATGCTGCGGCAATATGCCCAGACGCGGCTATCCGCCTCCTATGTCGTGATGCTGCTGGTGGTGGCCACCGGCGTGCTGTTCGGGCTGTGGATGCAGCCGATCCCGGCCGCGGCCTGGACCGTCGGCATGCTGTGCATCCACAGCGCCATGATCCGCAATTGCCGGCGCTTCCTGACCGAGCCCGCATCGCCCGTGGCAACGCGCGCATGGCGGACGCGTTTCGTCGTGCTCGACCTGCTCTATGGCCTGTGCTGGATGGCGATCCTGATCCATCCCGTGCTCGACATGGTCACGGAAACGCTGATGATGTTCCTGATGCTGCTGGTGATCGCAGTATCGAGCATGCTCGCCGCCAACCTGCCGATCGCAGCACTTGCCGCCACGGCGCCGGTCGCGGTCGCGATGGCGCTGAGCTTCGCAGTGACGGGTTCGCTGGACAATTACATCCTGGCAGCGCTGGCGCTCGCCGCCGAAGGCTATTTCGTCCTGCTGGCGCACCGCCTGCACTCCTCCACCTTCGCCACGCTGGAAGCGCGCGCAGAGAAGGACGCGCTGATCGGCGAGCTGGAGCAGGCCAAGG
Organism: Bradyrhizobium sp. PUT101; assembly: GCF_052043945.1. Classification (NCBI taxonomy): domain Bacteria; kingdom Pseudomonadati; phylum Pseudomonadota; class Alphaproteobacteria; order Hyphomicrobiales; family Nitrobacteraceae; genus Bradyrhizobium; species Bradyrhizobium sp. PUT101. The sequence continues at coordinate 7,222,959 of NZ_CP197207.1, read as the reverse complement.
CGATCTCGGACGAAGCGCGCCACCGTGCCGAAGCCGCCAACGTCGCCAAGTCGCGCTTCCTCGCGCAGATGAGCCACGAGCTGCGCACGCCGCTGAATGCCATCCTCGGCTTCTCCGAGGTGATGAAGAGCGAGATCTTCGGCGCGCACGCGGTGCCGGTCTACAAGGAATATTCCGCCGACATCCATAACTCCGGCGTGCACCTGCTCAATCTCATCAACGAGATCCTCGATCTGTCGCGGATCGAGGCCGGCCGCTACGAACTCAACGAGGAAGCGGTGTCGCTGGTCGGCATCGTCGCGGACTGCCATCATTTGATGAAGCTGCGTGCCTCGAGCCGCGGCATCACCATCCACGAAGTGTTCGAGCAGGCTATGCCGCGGCTCTGGGCTGACGAGCGCGCGATCCGGCAGGTCGTGCTCAATCTGCTCTCCAACTCGATCAAGTTCACCCCGCAGGGCGGCGAGATCTGGCTCAAGGCGGGATGGACCGCCTCGGGCGGACAGTATCTCTCGGTGAAGGATACCGGCTCCGGCATCCCCGAGGACGAGATTCCGGTCGTGCTCGCCTCGTTCGGCCAGGGCTCCAATTCGATCAAGTCAGCCGAACAGGGGGCCGGCCTCGGCCTGCCGATCGCCAAGAACCTGATCGACCTGCATGGCGGCACGTTCACGCTGAAATCGAAGCTGCGCATCGGCACCGAGGTGATCGTCACCTTCCCGCCGGAGCGTGTGATGAGCGCGCTTGCCCCGCTGTCGGATGATTCCCCGCCGCTCCAGCCGGAGAGTTCCGTCCTGCCCGACGAGAAACGCCGGCCGCGCCACAAACCGATCATGAGCGCGGGCACAGGCTCTTAACGAGATGCTTGCAGAGATGTCCGACGATCCCTCACTATGTCCGAATGAGCAAAGAAACACCGTGCGTCGCCGTCTGCATGATGGATCCAAAGACCAAGCTGTGCTTCGGGTGCGGCCGGACCTTGCCCGAGATCGCGCGCTGGCATGCCATGGAAAGCGCGGACCGGCTCGCGATCATGGCCCTCTTGCCGGCGCGCATGACGGAAGCTGGACTTGCGCCGATCGCGGGATCGCCGAAACGCATCTGATCCGCCTGCGGGCCCTCGGGGGCGCAGGATGATCCGCTTCCTGCTCGTTCTGGTCATGCTCGCCGGCACGGCAGGTGCCGTCGTCGCCTATGGCGACCCCGACCAAATCGCGCGGGCTAGCCATAAGGTCTCGCACATTTTCCGCAGACAGACCGCCTCCCCGGCGCCGGCCGTCCAGATCCCACGCGGTCAGGGCGGCGAATTCACGCTGCGTGCGAAGATCAACGGCGTCACCGCGCCGATGGTGATCGATACCGGTGCGACGTCGGTGGTGCTGACCTGGGAAACCGCAAAAGCGATCGGGCTGCCGCTCGAGATGCTTGAATACAACGTCGACCTCGAGACCGCGGGCGGCCACACCAAGGCGGCGCGGCTCACGCTTGACCGTCTCGCCGTCGGCCATCTCGTCGAGAAGTCGGTGCCGGCTCTCGTCGTGCAGCGCGGCCAGATGAAGACCAATCTGCTCGGCATGAGTTTCCTCGACCGCCTTGAGAGCTGGGGCGTGCGCGCCGACAAGCTGATGCTCACCGGCTATCCGGAACTCCAGCGCAGTCATCGCCGCTCGCGCACGGCCGTCGACTAGCTGACTTACGCCGCCTCCGCCGGCGCGCGCGCAGCGACGCGCGCGATCGCATCGCGCAACACCTCGAGACCAGCGCCCGGCTTCACCCCTTGCTCGGCCAGATGACGGCGGAAGGCCCGCGCGCCCGGCACGGCATGGAATGCGCCGACGAAATGCCGCGTGATCGCGTGCAGTCGCGTTCCGCGCGCGAGCTGCTGCTCGATGTAGGGCGTCATCGCCTCGAGTGCATCCTGCATGGTCGCATGCGGCGCCGCTTCGCCAAAGATCTCCCGATCCACGGAGAGGAGCCGCCACGGTTCCTGATAGGCGGCGCGGCCGAGCATCACGCCGTCGACATGTTCGAGATGAGCCTTCGCCTCTTCTAGACCAAGAATGCCGCCGTTGATGATGACAGGCACATCGGGCATTGCGCGCTTGAGGCGATAGACGCGGTCATAATCGAGCGGGGGAACGTCGCGATTCTCCTTCGGAGACAACCCGTTGAGCCAAGCCTTGCGGGCATGCACGATCAGCGCGTCGCAGCCGGAGGCGACCACCGCATGTGCAAGCGCATCAAGCGCCACTTCCGGGTCCTGCTCATCGATGCCGATGCGGCACTTCACGGTGACGGGAATCGCGACCGCGCGCTTCATCGCATCAACGCATCTCGCCACCAGCTCGGGCTCTGCCATGAGGCAGGCACCGAAGCGGCCATCCTTCACGCGATCGGACGGACAGCCGACATTGATGTTGATCTCGTCATAGCCGAACGCCTCGCCGATCCGCGCAGCCTCGGCGAGTTCGCGCGGATCCGAGCCGCCGAGTTGAAGCGCCACCGGATGCTCACACCGATCGAACCCGAGCAGCCGCTGCCGATCGCCATGAATGACGGCGCCGGTGGTGAGCATCTCCGTATAAAGCAGCGCCCGCCGCGACAGATGACGATGGAACACCCGGCAATGCCGGTCCGTCCAATCCATCATGGGCGCCACGGAAAAGCGATAGTCTTGATATTTCAATAAGTTGTCCTATTCTTTCAATGGGCTAGAACGTGAACCAGGTGCACACGTGTGCACTTAAACTAGCCCAAATTGCACACGTTTGTACCGCATTTGATCTCCCGGTGCACACGTAGCGCACACGAAATCGGGGTGGAGTGCACACGCAATGCCGACGTTTACAAAACTCAGATCGGGAAGCTGGCGCGTTCAGGTCAGGAGGAAAAACGAGTACATCGCAAACACGTTCGTGCGACGGCGCGATGCTGAAGAATGGGCGCTTGATGTGGAGCGCTCTATCGATCGCGGCACCCCAATTCGACGTTCCCGGCCTTTTGAGCAGCCTCGAATTTTTTCCGATTTGATCACCCTGCATCTCGACGATCTTGCCCAGGTCGGCAAGCCCGTACGACGATCCAAGTCGATGGTGCTCAAGGCCCTCAAGATCTCGCTTGGACGAACAAACCTCAAAGAGCTGACCAGGGAGAGATTGATTGAGTTCGGGCGAAAGCGAGCTGCTCAAGGCGCTGGACCGGCGACCATTGCGATCGATTTCGCATTCATCCGAACGATCCTGCTTCATGCTGCCGCCGTCCACGGCATCAACGTGTCAGTCGAGAACGTCCAACTGGCTAGAGCCGCCCTCAAGCACTTGGATCTGGTCGGAAAGTCAAACGAGCGAGATCGGCGCCCAACCCAGGACGAACTCGATCGGCTGATCGGATATGCCGAGTCTAACCCGCAACAATTTCTGCCGCTCGGACGAATTGTTCGCTTCGCTGTCGCCACGGCAATGCGCCAGGCCGAGATATGCCGGATCGAATGGTCCGATGTCGATATGACGAAGCGAACTGTCACCATTCGCGACCGCAAAGATCCGAGGCGCAAGGACGGAAACCACCAAGTGGTTCCTCTCCTCAATTCGACCGGATACGATGCCTGGCAGCTTATGCTCGAGCAGCGGATTCTCACGCGCGGCCTCGGGCGCGTATTTCCTTACCACTCGAAGTCCGTCGGCGCTGCCTTCCGCAGGTCGTGCAACGCGATCGATATCGATGATCTATGCTTTCACGATTTGCGTCACGAAGGGACAAGCAGACTCTTCGAAGCGGGTTTCTCAATACAGCAGGTTGCTATGGTGACGGGTCATAAGGATTGGCGAATGTTGCGACGCTATACAAATCTCAAGCCCGAGGATCTGCACAAGATGCAGAAAGCCGCTCAGCCGTCGCTGGAGCAGTTCCTGGCAACGCTGGCAGCAAGCTAGAGTGACCACGCCCTGCTCGCTCGCGCGTCCGACTATCTGTCTTCGCCGCTCCGCCGACGGAAGGGATCGGCGACATCGTCGCGGCCGCTGCGGCTGCTGAAGAACATCAGGGCCATCAGCCCGCAGCCGATAACCAGCGAGAAGAAAGCTCCGAGCCCAAGCGCGATCCAGCCATGCTTGCCCATTTCGCCCCCACTGCTGGCTCCCCAGATCGAGACAGCCCAAACGCCGGTCAGGATCAACATGGCTCCCAGAGCAACCAACAGCGCGATCTGGCCGGCACTGATGTTCTTCATGGCTGTTTCCGCTGTGTGTCTAACGAGGGTCAACGGCGAAGAGCGAGAAGGCGTTCCTGAACAATGCCAACCCCTGAGTGGCTCTTCTGAGTTTGGTGCCGGAACGCGCCGGGCGCTGATTCGCGAAGCTTAGGGCGAGTGACTTGCTGCACGGCAGCAACCTCCATCGCAGGCAAGCCGGTCCATCGAATTCATTCAAGAAGGGCCAGATCCGGGCGCGAAGCCTCGAGACGGCGCGCCCACATCGCAAGGCGGCGATGTTCGATCTGACTTAACGCGAGGGCTTATCAGGACACAGCGAGAACGGTGAGGCCCCTGATGCGCTTGTGGGGTGTCTCGAAGTCGATCCGCTGCCCCGGCGATAGGCCGATCAAGGCCGCTCCAACAGGCGTCAGGACCGAGATTCGATTGAGCTCGATGTTTGCCTCATGCGGATAGACCAGCACGATCTCTCGGTTCGCACCCGTCTCGTCGTCGCGATAGGTCACTTTCGATCCCATCCTGATCACGCCTCGCAAGTTGTTCTCGTCCGTCACCGTGGCACGTTCCATCTCTCGAGCGAGAAAATGGGCCACTCGCGGAAACAGATCCATGCTCGAATTGGCCAAGGAACTGAGGCGCCGTGATTCGTCCTCAGTAATCTTGATCGGCGGCAACGCCGACTGTTCTCGCCGGTTCTCAGCTTCGAAATTGCGCATTGGTCGCTCCTATGCTGCAGTTGGTCCGGGGTCGTCATCGAACGGGTTGCCTGACCGCGTCGGCCCTCTTCGGAAGAGTGGGACGACCTTTGAATCCGATGGGGTCAGGCTTTGGACCCTGACGACATTCAGACATCCGGCGACGAAGTACGGCATCTGATCGCCGACCTGCAGTCCGATCAAAGCTGTACCCAGCGGGGTCAACACCGAAATGCAGGCGGGATCCGACCAGCACTCCTCGGGCCAGACCAGTTGCACGGTGCGACGCGGAACGCCCCAATTCGTGCAATGGGTGACCCATGATCCGATCGTCACGAAAGGACGGACGTTGTCCGTTTCGTCCGCGACGATATCGGCGCGGTTGATTTCGCCCATGAGGAAAATCCCGTCCAAATCTCCTTTTTGGACGGCGAGGCGGGCGAGCTGTTCGAGCCGCGGATAGTCTGATGAGGTCAGTGCGATTTTTGGAAGAGGCAGCACGGCGCACTCCTTCTGCTTCAAGACGACCTCTCGAGTGGAGGTCACGAAAGCTGGAAAAGAGCCCGGACGGCGCGAACACCGTCCGGCTAACTGCCTGCTTGGAGGCGGCCGGCGTGAAGACCAAAACGCGCGGTGCGCGCATCAATGTCGATGACATAAGCCATGATGCTCTGACTATAGTAGTTCATTTTCCTGGAAACATTGCGACCAAACCGCACAGCACCTGTGCACGCGACGTATCAAGAGGAACAAAGAAGCGTCGTTGGAGTGAAAGAGTCGGACAATCACGCGGTTTACCTGGCTGCGCAAGAACATGCGTTGAAGGTTACGTCGCGTGGGATGGCCAGACTGGCGTTGCTGCAGGCGATCGCTCTTTCGGCCTGGGCGGCGGTTTGACGTGAATGTGAGCCGTCGTTCTACAGAGCCATTGTTATAGTCGGCGTCGATCGCTTGCACCTGCGATGGAACACTGAACGGGCGCCATGACATGCGATACCGCTCCGAGGTCAGCCCAGCTGAGGACACCGAGCCGATCGAGATGAGTGGCTGGCGGGTGATCGCGCTCTGCGGATTCTACGCGTTGCTCGGCGCTCTCGCGGCCGCCGTTGCCGCTGCAACGGGCACCCTTCCACACTGGATCTGAACCGCTCAATTGCGGAGCCAGTGTCCGCCAGATGGCGTTTTCCGGGCCAAACCATCACAATGGCGCTAAATCTAGCAGTGGAGATGTCGATCCGCCTCGGCTAAGCAATTGAGGATCAGCGAAAGCATCTCTCCACCTCGCAGTCTGGGGCAATGAACGCAAATGTTCCTGCTTGCCGTTCTCGTCCTTCCTTTCGCAGGAAGCTTTATTGCGGCACTCTTGCCGGGCAACGCACGCAACGCAGAGGCATGGCTCGCTGGAGCGGTCGCAATTACAGCTTTTTGCCTCATCGGCGCGTCATATCCGAACGTGACGAACGGCGGCGTTGTCGGGTGGCGAACGGACTGGGTCGCTGAACTTGGACTCGCGTTTGTGCTGAGGCTTGACGGGTTCGCATGGGCCTTCGCCATGCTGATCACCGGCATCGGCTTTCTGGTGGTGCTGTATGCCCGCTACTACATGTCACCCAGTGATCCCGTTCCGCGGTTCTTCTCCCTCCTGCTCGCCTTCATGGGGGCAATGCTGGGAATCGTGCTCTCCGGCAACCTGCTCCAACTGGTCTTTTTCTGGGAGCTGACCAGTCTCTTTTCATTCCTGCTGATCAGTTACTGGCACCACAACGCGGCTGCGAGAGACGGCGCGCGCATGGCGCTGGTGATCACGTCGACGGGCGGGCTTTGCCTCTTCGCCGGCGTGCTGCTGATCGGGCACATCGTCGGCAGCTATGACCTGGAGCAGGTGCTGGCCTCCGGAAACGTGATCCGTTCGCACGGGCTTTATGTCCCCGCACTCGTTCTGATCCTTCTCGGCGCTCTCACCAAAAGCGCGCAATTCCCGTTTCATTTCTGGCTGCCGCACGCGATGGCCGCTCCAACTCCCGTTTCCGCTTATCTCCATTCGGCAACAATGGTGAAGGCCGGAGTGTTCCTTCTGGTGCGGCTCTGGCCGGCAATGGGTGGAACGAATGAATGGCTGTGGCTGGTGGGCTCGATCGGCCTGATCACGTTTTTTCTGGGCGCGTTTCTCGCCGTGTTCCAGCAGGATCTGAAGGGGCTATTAGCCTACTCGACGATCAGCCATCTCGGACTGATCACGCTTTTGACCGGACTCGATACCCCATTCGGGCAGATCGCGGCGATTTTCCATATCATGAACCACGCGACCTTTAAGGCATCGCTGTTCATGGCGGCCGGCATCATCGATCACGAAACTGGCACGCGCGACATCCGCCGCCTTAGCGGGCTATGGACCTTCATGCCGATTACGGCGACGCTGGCCATGGTGGCTGCCGCGGCAATGGCGGGAGTGCCGTTGCTGAACGGCTTTCTGTCGAAGGAGATGTTTTTTGCCGAGACGATCGAGGTCCATGACAATTCCCTCGTCGATCAGGCGCTGCCGTACATCGTCACTCTCGCCAGCACGTTCACGGTTGCCTATTCACTGCGCTTTATTCGCGACGTGTTCTTCGGCCCGGCTCCAGCCGGCTTGCCACGCGTTCCACATGAGCCGCCCCTGTTGATGCGGCTTCCGGCCGAATTGCTCGTGCTGGCATGCCTTATCGTCGGCGTCGCGCCAGCTCTCACCGTAGCGCCGATCCTCGATACGGCTGCCCGGGCGGTTCTTGGCTCCGCGATGCCGGAGTACAGCCTTCGTCTCTGGCACGGAATTACGCCTGAACTTCTGATGAGCATCGTAGCGATGGTCGGCGGGTTGGGCGTGTACGTTATGCTGCGCTCCTACCTGCTCGCGCATGAAGGACCGCCCTTGCTCGGTCGCATCAATGGCAAGCGGATCTTTGACTGGGTGTTGGTGACATTGTCCTGGCGGCTTGCACGATGGCTCGCCACCAATCTCGGCACGAGGCGTCTCCAACCACAATTGAGACTGTTGGCCGGCGTGGCGTTCGTCGCTGCCCTGCTGCCCCTCTACGCCCGCGGCCTCTCGCTGACGGGACCGTCAGGGAGGGAATTCGACCTCGTCTTTGGATTACTCTGGGTGGTCGGCGTTGGCTGCGCGGTGGGGGCCGCGGTCCAGGCCAAATTTCATCGGGTGGTGGCGCTGATACTGCTCGGGACCGCGGGTCTCGTCACCTGCGTCAGCTTCGTCTGGCTGTCCGCTCCCGATGTCGCGCTGACGCAGATCGTCGTTGAGACGGTTACGACGGTTCTCCTGTTGCTCGGCTTGCGGTGGTTGCCGAAACGCATTGCGCGACCAGGCCCGGCCGAGGCGCCCGACAGCATTCGGTGGCACCGCGTTCGCGACTTCTCCATCGCGCTCCTCGCCGGGCTCGGTTTGGCCACCCTTGCGCTGGCAGCCATGCAGCTCGCGGACAATCACAGCATTTCGCGATACTTCGTGGAAAACGCCTACACGAAGGGGGGCGGAACCAACGTGGTGAACGTCATCCTGGTGGATTTTCGCGGGTTCGATACGCTCGGCGAGATCACGGTGCTTGCGGTCGTCGCGCTGACCGTCTTCGCGCTTTTGCGCCGTTTCCGTCCGGCCCCCGAAAGCATTCCCGTTCCCGAACAGCAGCATGCCCAGGATGCCCACGACGAGGCTCATCCCGATCGACAGAAGGGCGACACTGCCAAGGACACGCTGGCTACCGCGGCATTGATGATGGGGCTGCTGTTTCCCGTGATCGGCGTCGTGGCCATTTTCCTTCTCTTGCGCGGGCACGACCTTCCGGGCGGCGGCTTCGTCGCCGGCATCGCAATGGCAACAGCGTTCATCCTGCAGTATATGGCTCGCGGCACGGTGTGGGTGGAAGCTCGTCTTCACGTCATGCCGGTGCGTTGGATGGGTTTCGGCCTCTTGCTGGCAGGGTTTACGGGAGCTGCCGCCTGTGTTTTCGGACACCCCTTCCTGACCTCGTACTTTGCATATGCCGAACTGCCTCTGCTCGGTCGCGTCCCCACGGCCAGCGCTCTTCTCTTCGATATCGGTGTGTTCTCGCTCGTCGTCGGCGCCACGGTCTTGATGCTCATCGCAATCGCGCATCAATCGCTGCGTCGCTATGGCGTGCCGCTCCAGGCGGGGCAACGGGCGCCCGATGAGCGACCGAAAGAGGAGTTGGTGTAATGGAGCTTAGCCTGGCCATCGGCATAGGTGCGCTTACGGCGTCCGGAGTGTGGCTGATCCTCAGGCCGCGCACGTTTCAAGTCATCATCGGGCTTTCGTTGCTCTCTTACGCCGTCAATCTCTTCATCGTGGCGATGGGACGGGTGCGGACGGGAGCGCCGGTGCTGATCGCAAAGGAGATCGGGGATGCAACGAAACATGCTGACCCGCTACCACAGGCGCTCGTACTGACTGCAATCGTCATCAGTTTTGCGACGACGGCGTTGTTCCTTGTCGTTCTCCTCGCGTCGCGCGGCCTGGCTCGCACCGATCACGTTGATGGTCAGGAGCCAGAGGCGTGAGCGGAATCGCAAATCTGGTTGTTGCGCCAATCGTCCTGCCTCTACTCGCCGGCGCAGGCATGCTGCTCTTGAATGGAGAGCGGCACCGCAACATCGTGGCTGCGGTCAACGTCGCCGGAACGGTTGCACTCGTTTGTGTCGCGGTGATCTTGCTCAGAATGTCTGATTCGGATCACCCCGGAATCAGGGAAGTCTATCGCCTGGGCGATTGGCCTGCTCCGTTCGGAATTGTCCTCGTTCTCGATCGGCTCTCCGCCCTCATGCTGCTCCTGACCAGCATCCTGGCGTTGGCGTCGGTCGTGTTCTCTCTTGCCCGTTGGCACCGGACAGGCGCGCATTTTCATCCGCTCTTTCAATTTCTGTTAATGGGCCTCAATGGTGCCTTCCTGACCGGCGATCTCTTCAATCTGTTTGTCTTCTTCGAGTTGTTGCTGGCCGCTTCGTACGGACTTCTGCTGCATGGTTCCGGTCTCGCACGGGTGAAAGCTGGGTTGCACTACATCGTCGTCAATCTGGTCGCGTCGCTGTTGTTCCTGATCGGGGTCAGCCTGATCTATGGCGTCACCGGGACGCTCAATATGGCGGACCTCTCGGCGCAGATACCAACAATCGCTGCGGAGAGCCGCGGTTTGCTCGAAGCAGGCGCCGGCATGCTGGCGGTGGCCTTCCTGCTCAAGGCTGGCATGTGGCCCCTGTGTTTCTGGTTGCCGACGGCCTACGCAGCCGCGAGTCCACCGGTGGCGTCGATCTTTGCGATCATGACCAAGGTCGGCGTGTATATCATCCTACGTCTATCGCTGTTGCTTTTTGGTGAGGGCAGTGGCGCATCAGCGGGCTTCGGCAGTGACTGGCTGTTATGGGGTGGGTTGGCGACGATCGCCTTCGGAGCAATCGGCACATTGGCATCCCAGGACACCGCCCGTCTCGGCGGCTTTTCGGTGCTCGTATCCTCCGGAACCGTGCTGGCAGCCACAGGGACGGGGCAAGTCAGCGTCACCGGTGGAGCACTGTTTTACCTGGTCAGCTCGACCCTCGGCATCAGCGCGTTCTTCCTTCTGGCCGAACTCATCGAGCGCGGCCGCGAACCCGGAGCTGACGTGATCGCCGTCACGCGAGAAGCTTACGGAGGAGACGACGATGCGGACGATACCGAAGAGGAAGTCGGCATGGCCATTGTGGGCACGATGGGATTGCTCGGCGTCGCCTTTATCGGATGCGCACTGGTCATCGCCGGGCTTCCGCCGCTGTCGGGGTTCATAGCCAAATTCGCGCTGCTTACGGCGGCGCTTCATCCTTCAGACATGCATCCGGGTGGTGCCGTTCCCGGCAGTGGACGGGCGCTCCTGTTGGCGCTCCTCGCATCCAGTTTTGCGGCGTTGATCGCGCTGACCCGAGCAGGTATCCGCTCCTTCTGGGCCTCGCCAGATCGCACCGTGCCGCGTGTGCGCCTGATCGAAATGGCGCCCATCTTGTTCCTGTTGATCATTTGCGCGACCCAGACAGTGCTCGCCGGCCCGGTGATGCGTTTCATGCAGGCAACGGCGCAATCGCTGCATGCGCCGGCGGGCTACGTCAGCGACGTCCTGGAGATCAGCGTCCAAGGCAGCCGAAAGGCGGGTGGCGAATGACGCGATTCCTGCCCTTTCCGCGGGTGAGCTTCTGCCTCCTCGCATTGTGGCTGCTGCTCAATCAAGCGGTCACGGTCGGACATGTCCTCCTCGGTTGTGTGATCGCGCTCGTCGGCGGGCGGATCCTCACCGTGCTGGAGCTGCCAAGCACGCACGTCAGGCGACCCGCCGTCCTTCTACGCCTGTTGGGATTGGTAGCGATTGATATCATCCGCTCCAACTTGGCGGTTGGCCAGATCATTCTCGGCTTTGGGCGCCGGCAGCGAAAATCCGGGTTCGTGAACATTCCGCTCGACATGCGCAATCCCTACGGACTGGCCATGTTGGCTTGCATAATCACCTCGACGCCCGGAACGCTGTGGGTGAATTTCGATGCACAGAAGGGCTTGTTGATGATCCATGTTCTCGACCTGGTCGATGAAGCCGAGTGGATCCGCACGATCAAGCAGCGCTACGAACGCCATCTGCTGGAGATATTCGAATGAGCCAGCTCTTGCTAATCTACGCGCTTGTCGCCGCGCAGGTACTTCTGGTGTTGGCTATCGGCTGTGGCGCGGTTCGCATCTTTCGGGGGCCGCGAGCACAGGATCGCGTTCTGGGCTTCGACACGCTGTCCGTGAACGCGATGTTGTTGCTTCTGACGTTCGGGATTCGATCCGGCGAAACGCTCTATTTCGAGGCGGCTCTGGCCATGGCCCTCTTCGGTTTTGTCGGTACGGTTGCGCTGGCGAAGTTTCTGCTGCGCGGCGAGGTGATGGAATGAACGGCATCGAACACCTGCCGCCCTGGGCTGCGGCTCTCACGGCACTTCTCCTTCTTGTCGGCGCCGCCGTCACACTGGTCGGTTCGCTGGGCCTTTTGCGGTTCGGCACATTCTACGAGCGGGTCCACGCGCCGACGCTCGGGACAACGCTGGGCACCGCATTCATTGCAGCTGCTTCAATCGTTTGCTTTTCGGTACTTCAGAGCAGGCCCGTGCTGCACGAAATCCTGATCATCGGGCTTGGCGTGGTAACCACACCTATTGCCTTGACCGTATTGGTGGGCGCAGCGCGATTTCGCGATACCGCCGAAAAGAGTGCGCAAGTTCGCGGACCAGAGGGCAATTAGCGAGAGATGCGCGATTTTTTGCGGCAGATTCCTCGACCGGCCAGTCGGCCAATCCAGGCTAAATGTCGCATTTGATTTCCTGCATCGCATGCCCACCTCTAAGTACATGATGCATGACGCTGAGTAGTAGGCGAGTTCGCCGAAGTCTTTGCATGTTGGCCGCCTGATCGGAGACAATCAGCCCCGAACCCAGTCCATGCCGCGTTCGCGAGGGCTGGAAGCTCGGTGCCCGGCAGAGCAGAGCAATGCACATGCCGCTCGCAAGCGAGCCGCACCGCAAACAGAGGCAGTGATGACTACAACGCTACGACGCCGGATTTATAGGACCCAGCTGCAGATCCGCCGATAACCCGGACGATTCACATCGTCCGGGACGGTTCCTCAACATTTCTGCAACCAAAGCCGGGAGTTTCTCATGTCGGTGTTCTTCGCGCTGCTCGTCCTGACCTCATGGGTCATGTTCATCTGGATTTCAGATCCCGATGGCTTCCGCGAGGCATTCGCTCGCCGCCGAGCGCCAATTCCTCACGATCCTAAAAGGTGACGTTGGGAGGTTCACCTCCGTCACCGCGTACAACAGTTGCTTATGAGCGAGAAAGATATCGTGCGCCGCATGTTCGCGGGGCGCGATGCTTGGTTGCTTCTTGGCTCCAGATCGTCGGTCCAAGCCAACCTGGTGGACTAGACGAATGAAGCCGGCAGCCAACAGCGTCATAGGCCCTCCGCAAGGCAACCGAATTGCCGCGCTGGTCGAGCTTGGCAAGCCATCGGGCTGGCGGCCGTTCGCAATTATAAGGGTTCTTACATGAATATCGTCGCTGCGACAGATTTCTCGACGCGGTCCAATCGCGCTTTGCGGCAGGCCGGCCTCCTGGCGCGCCCCCCTGCTGCAACTCTGCACCTTGTTCATGTCGTCGACGAGGATCAGCCAGCGGAGCTGATCCGCATCGAAGAGCGTGAGGCACAGCGGGTGCTGGTTGAGCAGATCGCATCCATGCCGGAGCTGCAAAACGTTCAGTGCTACCCGACTGTGGTCAAGGGCCATCCCTTTGATGGGATATTGCGAGCGGCTGCAGCAGCCGACGCGGATCTCATTGTAATGGGAGCCCATCGTAAGCAGTTTCTGCGCGACATCTTCACAGGCACCACAATCGAGCGTGTAATTCGCGGAGGAAGGTATCCGGTTCTGATGGTGAACAACGAGGCGCAGCGGCACTATGAACGCGCTCTGGTGCCGGTCGATATGTCGGATACATCCGCCGATGCAATCCGCGTGGGCCTGTCCACCGGACTCTTGACAGAGGGCGCAACAACGATCCTTCACGCCTTCTCGCCGATAACGAAAGCGCGATTGGTCCGCTCCGGTGCGAGCGCGGCCGTCATCAGCGGATATGTCGATAGCGAGCGTCTAAAGGCAACCGAGGAGCTGACGAAGTTTCTGGTGGCGAATAAGCTCGGCACGCAACGATGGTCTCTCCAGGTCGCCGAGGGCGGGCCCATGCAGGTCATCACCCGTGCTGTTTCGGAGAGGCGGCCTGACGTGCTGGTGATGGGGACGCACGGCCGATCTGGATTGCTTCGGGCTTTGATCGGGAGCGTAACGGAAGAAGTCCTGCGTTCGTTGAGTGTGGACGTTCTCGTTGTTCCTCCCGCTCGCTCTGAACGCACAATGTCAAACCGGCCGATCATCGCCGAACCGCAGGCGTGACGCGTACCGCGGCGCGTCGCTCGCGGCGAGCCTTGCCTCACAAGAGACGTCGCCAAGAAATCGATGACGTCGCTTGGTCGCCGTCGGAGCCACGCATCGGCCGGCCGTATTCGCAGGCGAACCCTTTCCGCGATCCTACGGCTCCCACTCTGCCGGGATGATCGATGGACTAGCGGCGTCTTCGTTCGGTGTCGCGCGCACCCGGCTTTGGTTCTCGCTGTTTAGTTGAGCCCCGCGTGATTTTCAGCGGATCGCTGGCCGGAAAGGTTTGCTGCAATTGCCGGTCCAATTCCTCGTCGAGTTCTCGCTTCTCGCGCTGCTCCGATGTTTCCTTATGCTTCGGCATTGATCAGTCTCCGCGTTTGCCGCTCGGTAACCGACCGTCTGCCGGCCAGGCAATTTTGGCGGCAAGTGCCTAGGGATGACGTTACAAGCGAGCGGAATTGAGGTAGTCTCGGTTCCCACGGCAACGCGAACATGCTCGCGCCGAAGCGCTCTGCGACCAACCATGCTCGGTGACTCCGTACGCGCCCGACGCCTGCTTCAGATGACAAACGGCGATGACAGGTTGCACTTGGCGAGATCTGACCTGCCTAGCGTAAGTCTCAAGTTGGCCGCAACTATCTAGGTGCGGAGCAAATAAACGGTTCGGTACCGTTGTGCAGCTGACGATCGGTACAGCATGTCGCGAACCCCGTCGCGCACGATCTCCGCACTGAGCAAGCGTAGGCTAGGCTTCAGCATCTCGCCTCCCCTCCAATTGGCCCCACCTTGGAAAATATCACGCAACGTCGTCGTGGATCAGCCAGTCCGGTCCATCATGGGTGCAACGGAAAAGCGATAGCCTTGATATTTCAACAGTTTATCTTACTCTTCAATGGGATGAACCGCGAACGTGTGCACTCCAAACTAGACGAAATTGCACACGTTTGTACCCGTTTTGACCTCTCAGTGCACACATAGTGCACACGAAAGTCGGAGTGCACACGCGTGGCGACCTTCACACAAATGGCATCCGGAAACTGGCGCGTCCAGGTCCGCCGCAAGACCCGCTATGTGGCCGAGACATTCCGACGGCGCAAGGACGGCGAAGAATGGGCGCTCGAGATGGAGCGCAATATCGACCGCAACGGATTGTCCAAGCCACGCGTGGCGCGAAACGTTCGCACGTTTGGCGATCTGATCGACCTGCACGACGAAGACATGCATGAAGTTGGAAAGCCACCTCGCCGGTCAAAAGCTGCTGTGATGGCGTCGCTCAAGACTGCGCTCGGCAGCGTGAAGCTTCCCGCGCTCAATCGAGAACGGCTGATCGAGTTCGGAAGGAAGCGCGCCAAGGAAGGCGCTGGCCCTGCAACGTTGGCCATCGACTTATCTTTCATCCGGACAATCATAACTCATGCCGCCGCGGTGCACGGTATCGAGGTTTCAGCCGAGGAAGCCCGCCTCGCGCGCGTCGCGTTAAGTCACCTCAATTTGGTTGGAAAGAGCAAAGAGCGTGACCGACGGCCCACACAAGACGAACTCGATGAACTAATCGAATACTTTGAGACGAACCGTCGGCAATTCATTCCGATGGGACGAATCGTCAGATACGCGGTGGCAACGACCTTGCGCCAGGAAGAAATCTGCAAACCCGAGTGGCCGCTGGTTGATATGAAGAAGCGGCTGGTGGTCATTCAGGACAGAAAGGATCCGAGGAATAAGGACGGAAATGACCAGAAAGTACCTTTGCTCAATCTAACGGGCTATGACGCGTGGGAGGTCGTGCTCCAGCAGCGCATTGTGACCCGCGGCTATGGACGGATCTTTCCCCATAACCACAGATCCGTAAGTGCGGCGTTCACCCGAGCTTGCGACGAACTCAAGATCGAAGACCTGCACTTCCACGATCTGCGACACGAGGGAACAAGCCGTCTGTTCGAGGCAGGACTTCCAATTGAAAAGGTAGCATTGGTCACCGGTCACAAGGATTGGCGACAGCTCCAGCGCTATACCAATCTCAAGGTTGAGGATCTTCTTAAGCTGCAATATGCACAGCAGCCGTCGATGGAGGAATTCATCGCGACGTTAGCTGCCTCATAGCCGTTCTAGGCAGCGTGCTGTGTGCACGCAAATCGGTCTTGTTATCTCGCATAAAGTCAGGAACATCGAACGCTGCCGAAACCGAGAGGCGGTGCCCAGCAACAGGCCGTGATTCCGAACGATTCCGCTAGCTGTGACGCAGGGCCGCTGTCGCTCGTCGAAGGGCTCACGAGCGGGTACCGGTGCGCAACGATCGGGCGTCGAGATGTAGCCTATGGGAATGGTTGGTAAAGCGGCATCACACGCCCGGTTCGAAAAGGCTAGGGAGACGATGGCGACAACAATCGTCGCTCCTAGTCGGCCACCACCTTAATCGGCTCAATATGAAAGACCATCGCGACATTTGGCAGATGGTTCTCCGAACTTGACATCAAGAGCAGACGATTGACGGTGTTGTCCTGGATCCCGCCCTGCTGGAACAGACCGGCAATTCGCGCTTGTTTGAGCGGGACATCGGCTTTTTGAAGACTCCGCTGCGCCGGTGTGTGCGTACGCGTGAAGCGGCCAGCCAGCCCCTGCTCAACATTTGGCTTGCGGCCGCGATCGCCGAGTTTCGTTACATACTTGAATGTGTCGCGCATAACTTGATGATACCCGAAAAACGACGTATCCGACGCTAACGCCACGACGTCAGACGCCGTTTGTGGAAACGCAAACACGGACTCACGAATAGCGCGGGCGAGCTCGGGTACCACCATTGTTGGTATGCGTGCCGGCCGGGCTACGGCCATAAGTATTTCTTGCCAGCGAGCCGGACTATCGGTGACGATGCTGGCACCTGTCGCTTGAGCCAAATACATGGCCATCTCAAAATTCGGCGCGAGTTTCGCCATATTGAGGCTAGCCGCCCCCTCACCGCTCTCAAACGGCTCTTGCTGGAGGACGGCCAGCGGATCCTGCTCTTGAAGTCGAAGCATTGCTTTCAGCATGGTCTCGCGTTCAGATTCGTCTTTGTCAGGGAACACCTTTTGCATCTGCGAACGCAAGACCCGCTGCGGCATGGACATGATACCGCGCTGGGCATCCTCCCTCATCAAGGCCTTCGTGCGATCGTCTTCGTACATTCGCGGGTCATTACCGACCGATCGGAATCGCGCCATCTGCCACATCTGGTCGCGAAGATGTTTGTCAAAGTCACACGGATCAGGGATCAGATTGACCAAGCCGCGCTCGACCAACGGCATTACTGTGTAAAAGAACGCAATCGATTTGAGTACCTCCTGACGATAGGCACTCGGATTTTTGACGGGACTAAATTTGGGGTTCAGAATGCGCGCATTGACGAACGGGTGCTGAATGATCAACTCCCCAAAATACAGCGATGCCCCGAGCGCGTAGTCCGCTATCGCGTCGGGGTGAATAGCGCCGGTATAGATCGCCCGCGGCGTCCCGTCGGGCTTCGGGAGGAGCTGTAAAAGGTCGGTCTGCTCCGGCCATAGACCTTCGTACAAATGGTAGATTTGCTTGATTTTCTCGTCGGTCATTTCGCGGCGGATGGTGACCCAGTCTTTTTCCGTTTCGGCGAGCCCGAGAACATGCTCAAGGGCGTTGTAAAACATGATGTTGCGTTCGCGGATGCTGCGCTCGGTCCAAGTTGGTCGCAACGCGGGCGGTCTCGAAGCGCAGCAGTCCTTAAAGCGTTGTCCGTAGCCGCAACCGCACACATCATTGGGCCGAAGGGGTTTGGCGTGGGCCGGCTTCTTCAGCCATTCACGCTCCTTTTCGGTCCTGCCGAACGCGTCTTGGTAATGGACGTGACCGCTCTCGAACTTTGCGAACATCTCGCCGCCATAGTGGAAGAGTTCGTTTTCGGGCGGTAAGAGAACGCGTCGGCATTCATTCCAATCCTCTGTTTCGTCCGGGTACAGCCACTCCTTGCGGCCAGCGGCAATAAAGCGGCGTGCTCTCGCTCGGACAATCCGGTTGATGCGCGCAACATCGAGCGCGGCGAACTTACGCACCCGGATGAAGGCGTCGGTTCGAACCATTGAATTTCGGTAGTTTCGCGCGAAGGTCCGCTTCTCGAGCGGGTTTGTATCGGGTTTCTGGGCATATTCGAGATTGGTGAGGATCAGGCAGAAGTCACGCGAGACCGGAAAAAGAGTCTGCGATGCCTTCAAAGCGATGGACGGGTCGAGCGGATACGCGCAGAGCGCAGCATCGGGCGGTACCGCATGATTATACATGGTGACCGGATGGTCGCTGGTGATGAATTTGATGTCGGAGTCCTCGGCGGACACAATTTCGCGCACGCCCTCGGCCCAGATCGTGCAGTGCATCGAGCGAATGCCTTGCATTTCGAACATGAGATCGTTCTGCGTCAAAGCGGGATACTGTGCCTTCAACCAATCGAGTCCCTTGGGTGTGCGGATTTTCTGCACATCGATGTATTGGAACAGAGTTTGAAAATGCTCGTGCCACTTACCGGGGTCGTTCTCACAAAACGCTCGCACGGCCTGCGCGCCCTTGGCATCGACATCGCCAAACAATCGGCGCTCGATCTCGTCGCTGACGAACGTGCCGAAGAACGTTGAATAGAGATCTTTCTGTTGAAAGCACTGGGTCGTCGGCCAATGGATCAGGGACTTGCCGATCGTAACAATCCGACCGTCATCGAGTGCTTTCCGAGGCGGCGCGAGATCAAAATAGGCGAGCGTATTGCGCCCGGGCTCGAAGAAGCCGGCCTGGTACCATCGCGGAACATAGTGATTGTTTCTTGTTGGCGACATGCCCACCGGTTCGTAGCGCCGCTCCCGAGCGCGAGCTGTAAGTCCTTTTTACGCGCTAATCGAGAGAAGCTTGGCCTCAAGCGCACGGACAAGATCGTCGCGTTCGATCAGAACCAATCACTCAACGATTTTCAAGGACACGCGAAGCGCGCAACATGCGAACGCCGCACGTAAAGCAAGGATTCCAACGGTAAACGTGGGTTTATGGTCCGCTCGGAGGGCGATCGCATTTATTGCGATATCAATGACTTGCCGCTATTTGTCAAACATAAAGGTGCATTTCAGATCCAAAACTACCTTTCAGAATGGCGTCCCAAGAGTGGCTTGCTCGGTAGCCTTTCCAGAGAGATTGCACCGTCCCGCGGCTTCCGAGAAGCTGTCTCCCCGCACGCAAATGTGTCGGGGAGGTACGTTAATTTGAACCGGCGGTCGACTCAGACCAGACATCAGACAGGTGTGTCCAAGCAAAATCAGGCGCGAAACTGAAGCACAACCGGACTACCCCAGTTAACAGATGACTTGACGTAACCGACCCGTTTGATCCTGCCGCGGTTAGCGTGGGCAATCAACATGTGAGCCACGCGGGATGCAGCGGTGTAGTGCTTACCCGCATTCTTGCCAGGCCACCCGTAAGACAGCACCAGCCAACGCCATGTGTTGGGAAATCTTGCCGTAAACCGCGAAATGAAGTCTTCCGTGGTGAACTTGCCGCGGAAACTTAAGGCGACCGACAGCACTCGCTGCGGGATGCGATTGATTGAAACTTTCATTGCTAGATCCTTTGCTCAATGCGGCTATTGAGAATGAGGCAAAGGACCGCCGCCTGCCCAAGCTCACCCGACCTCTGTTCGAGGTGGGCTGAGCGGCAACTCCTCGTTTGGAGTTTGGCTGGGGAGACCAGCTCGGTGGGCGTCCAACGTGACGCCTGAGCGTTCAGCTGGACGGAGAGATAAATCGCAGGGCTCGACATCGCAAGCCGTTGTTTGCCTTTCTTTCTGAGCACGGCCAATCGGATGTGACAAAGTCTTGCCCCGATGAAATAAAGAACATGAACTTCATCTTCTTGAAGCGGTCAACGATGTAGGCGTAACCGCTTTCGACAAACCGTCCGGGGTTGAGGTGGTGCGCCTTCGCAGCTTCATCTAGCAGCGATCCTTCGAGTTCGGAGCGCTTTTGTTCAATGGCGCCGGGAACGCGCATGTACTGGTAAGCGGCGAACTCGGCGAGAATATCAACGTCGGCGTCCGTCAGCGTCCGAGACAAATTGGCAGCTGCGGCCTGCACGTAAGTATCGGCCGTGGCCGCTATGACCTTCTTCACTACCGTGGCGGCTCGCCCCTCCATCGCAGCCAAGATGTCCTCAATCCTGTTGTCAGGTTTGGCCGGGTCTTCCTCATAGAAATAGCTCTGCACAAGAACATTGGCCGGGGTGGTTTTGAACGTTTTCTTGTCATTCAGGTTCTGAAGGTCGTGGGCAGTTGCTCTTCCCTCGTCATCACACCAACCTTGAAGATAAAAGTCCGGAACGTAATGCTGCCTGCGCGTGATGCCATTCTGAGTCATTTGCTCCCCCTGACGCGAAACGCGTCCGCTTTCAGCTTCAATGCTTTCATCTCCTCCCGCATCCAGCGCGGCATCGAACCACGACCGGAGCAGGTAAGCCTGCGGTTCATCTTTGAACGATGAGTTTGCTTTGGTTTCGCCCGCGTTTTCTTCGCCGCCGCCATCTTTGGCGCCCAAATCACGTCTGCCTGTTTGGCTCAGGGCTTCTATCCGGGCAAGCTCACTATCGACGTGAATTTTCCATAGCTGCCTTATCAGGGTTCCTGCTCGGCAGAGGGAACGGCTCTGAAAAGGGTGAGTATCTGTTGGGTAGGTTTCGAGGGCATCGTCGTCAAGCTCGGTCGCATCAGCGGCTTGCGCGAAGTGAATTTGATCTAAGAGAAGGCGAGATAGACGAAACTCAGCGAACTACTTGAAAGGTCGGCTTTGAGAACGTGAACTGGCAGAACCTAGACGACTGCGCCGACACGTTGAATTTCATCCAGAAGAAGGGCACCAAAAATTACCTTCGGCACAGAGGAAAAGCTCAACAGTACGGCCACGGTGAAGCAGGGCATCATTTTGTGGGTTGACCGTGAGCTAGTCCGGGCCGCTCTCCCGGGTGCCGACAAGGGGAGCGCGATCGACGGCCAGCCGGGTACTCGCGCCGCCTGACCCTGTGGATAAACGGGACTACCGGGGGTATATGGCCGCCAAATCTTGCGGGTTCCCCCTTGTTCCCATACTAGTTATACCCATCTGATTCGAGAATTGGCTGAGCTTGGGGCCTCCCAACCATAAGAACAAAATGAGTCTTCTGGGTTCGTTCTCATAGGGGCGTTTATGACCAATGGCGACCGTAAGTCGCGTGGCGTAAAGAGTTCGAGTTCTGAAACAAAACAACTACCTTGGCGGCCCTTCAATGATAGGCCGACCGGCATCTGGATTGACGAGACCGTGGCGCGGATCAAAGAGACCGCCCAGCCGGAGCTGATTGAGTCCCTGTACCGAAACCCGCTTCCCAAGAACGCGACGTTTCGGGTCCTCCGGCATCTCATCACGGTGGACGGCACCAAGCGGCCGGAGGGCGATAACTGCCCCTGCCCGATGTGCACGCCCAATCGTTTCCTGACCGGCTCGCTGGTCTGGTTTCCCGAGCTTCAGTGCTGCGCCTTCATCGGCAACTGCTGCGCCGATGATGATGTGCTGGCCGAGGCCGAGAAGGAGCGGAAGTGGCGCGAGCGGCGGGACTATGAGGAGACCTATCTCCTCGCGGCGTTGCCGTTGGTCGGTCCCAAGCTGACCGTTGTGGAGACGCTAAAGCCGGTGGCCTTTGAGGCCGTCCGGTCTTACCGGAAGATCCGCAACACCCTCCCCCAAGTCCACGAGCAGCTTCGCAAGATGAAGCAGCACCACGGCGGCCAGCTCACCCTGACCGAAATCATCCGGGACGAGTCCGCGGAGAACCAGGACGACTACTACGGTCCGGCGGGGTTCAAGGGTCGTGGGAAAGACGCCGTCGAAACCCGAGACTATACCTTCGGGACCTTCTCCGGCCACATCGCGGTCCACAAGGACTACAACCCGACCAAGGAGCTGGAAGACATCCACCGATCGCTGACATCGGTCGCGGCGGACTCCTACAGCCAGGAGGCTTTGGACTTCATCTGCGAGATGTCGGAAAAGCAGCGTCACGCCGCCGTCGTCATTCTTCAGGATGTCGAGGCGAAGATCGTGAAGTTCAAGGAACGGCTGCGGGATCTGTCGCTGTTCTACACGCGCCAGAACGCGGACCGGTTTCATGGCTTCTTCACGCACGAACTGAACAGCATCTACTACAAGGTCGAGTACACGACCGTGCGCGGTCAGCCGACGCTGCGGTTCAAGAAAGGCGCCAGCAACTATGATCTGATCCGTGGCTCCTGGGCCGACAAGCTGGACTTTGATTGGCCATCGAGTTGAGGGCGAGTCGCGAAGCAGATTCCACGGGCGCAACGGAGACGC
Source organism: Bradyrhizobium sp. PUT101 (assembly GCF_052043945.1). Taxonomy (NCBI): domain Bacteria; kingdom Pseudomonadati; phylum Pseudomonadota; class Alphaproteobacteria; order Hyphomicrobiales; family Nitrobacteraceae; genus Bradyrhizobium; species Bradyrhizobium sp. PUT101. The sequence goes on along the minus strand of NZ_CP197207.1, from coordinate 7,200,679 downwards.
CTATGCAGAACCTCTGGGTCGATAAAGAGGCCATCCACAAAGCCCGCATGAGGCGGCACGCCCGGTTGATGACGGCCCTGGTCGTCATGGCATGGGCGATGAGCCTGCACGGAGTTTGGATAATCAGCCACAGAGCCTGCGGCTAGCTTTATCGAACGCCCGTCCGCCGGCGGCGGACCTAAGACCCCACACCGCCCGCCCAATGGGCGCACGAGAGATGTGGGGCCGTAGGCACGGGGGCGACATCTGATACCTTCGCCAGAATCTGCACTGGACGATTTGCCATGAAAGAAAAATTGCTGGGTCTGATGACCCCCTTTGCCTGGAATACAACGGGCCTTCTGCTTTGCCTCGTCGGCGTCATCCTCCTCTTCCGCTACGGCATGCCATACCGCATCAGCACCTCCGGCGGAGGCGACTACATCGTCACCGGGAGCAGCAGCGAACCGGAATGGGTGGACACTATGTACCGCACGCTTGGATGGATCGGCCTGGTTGCCATCACCGCTGGGACCGGCTGTCAGATCGTCGGCGCCTACATCAGCTAAGAGACAGAAGCCCTAGGAGAGGGAAATTCTCCATTTCGGAGACGCTGTCCCCAAACTGTCCCCGACTTGCTGCACCGTGGTGAGTTTCAGCGCCCTCTCCTGCTGATGCAGGAGGCGCTAAGAGCTTGAAAGGACTACGGTGCATGGGCTGTATCGCGGTTTTGTAACCCAATGCTCGCAGATAAAACTTGTTCGCCTACGAAACCGCATCCAACACTAATCAGCGATCAACTTCGCCAAAGGAACTGAGAGCGCTTCTGCAATTCGAGCCATGACAAGCAGGCTGGGGTTCCGTTTGCCCCGCTCAATGCCACCAACGTAGGTCAGGTCTATTCCGGCTTCAAAAGCTAACTTCTCCTGAGTGATCCCTCGTTCTTGGCGGATCGTTCTCACATTTTTCCCGACGATTTTGCGCCAGTCCTGCATTGCAGGATCGAGCATGGTGGGGCATATAGTCTCTAGGGACTATAGTCCCTATCGAGGAGAATTCCTTTGTTGGGCGAGAACTATCTATAAGGGCTTTGCATGCCGCTAGAACGTGAGCATTATCTCAGTCCCTTCGTTCAACTTGAAAAAGCCACGCTGACGGCTGGCTACCGCGATGCCTCAAGTGGAATTTCGATGGCATCAATTGAGCTTCCGGCTGAGCTAATCGAGGCTGTCGTTCTCTCGAACATTTCAATTGAGATAGCATTGTCGGGCGCTGGAGAAATCAGCTCCACCGCCAGTGGTACGATGACGGATTCTTCAGCGGCTACTTCAATCTCGTTGGACAAGCTCGTCGAGGTACTTCTTGAGCAGAACAATATTCGCCAAGAAGAAACGACAGAAAGCGAATTGAGAACGCTACTTGGAAAGCTTGAAAAGTCTGTGCGTGCCGTGCAACAGGCGATCGAACTGCTGAAGACCGCGGCGAACTAGAATATATGGTCAACTTATGGGCCCTCGACTGGCCGTCCGCTTTGTTCTCCGAAGGCTAGGCTCCTTTTCGAGAAATGCCTCAAGCATGAACGGTATCAGTTCAGCTACTTCTTCTTTGTTACCGTAGGTCTCTGCATAGAGCGCAGCATAGTCACGCAGACGCTGCGCCAGGCCTGGCGTTAGCACGATGGTCATCTTCACCGGTGTCCGATCAGGCAGCTTCGCAAGCTTCATCCCTCACCTTCCCTTTGCTGCTGTTTGAACATCCTGGTACTGCCTCAACACCAGATCCTTAGAAACAATCACCCGCAAGGGCCAACCCGGCCGCACCGTGATCGTAGGCTGCACGTCGAGCTCGCGCTCCACCAGGCGTTGCCCCGCACGATTGGTCGTTTGCTGCGTGCTTTCCCGCAGCGCCTTGACGAGATCGCTCTCATCATTGCCGATCGATAACTGTGTCCCCACCCCGATCAGAGTTGCCAAGGCCACGCCCTTGAGCAACTGCCAGGTATGGAAGTCCACCTGGTCTTCGAGCCCGGCATAGCCTGCAACGTCGGTTGCCGGAAGGTTTTCGATCACGATCGAATTGCCGTTCGGCAGGATGAGCCGTGTCCAGATGACCAGCGCGCGCTTCTGGCCGAAAGCCACAACGCTATCGTACTTGCCCACGATCCGCGTCCCCTGCGGGATCAGGAGATGCTCGCCCGTCACCGTGTCGTAGACGTTCTCGGTGACTTGGCCGATGGTGGCGCCGGGTAAGTCTGAATTCAGTCCCGTGACGAGGCTCGCCGGAATGATCGACCCCGCCATCACCGCATAGGTTGAGGGCGCTGGTTTGAGCGCATGGGGATTGGTGGTTTCCGTGTCGGCTTTCGCTCCCGCGAAGGCCAGCTTTCGTGCTTGCGACGATGGAATGATCTCGCTGGAGCGGTCGATCATCGCCTGCGCAGTCTTTGCGAGTTCCGCAGCGGACGGCCCTGTATCGGGCGTTGCAGGCCGGAATGCAGATGGGACAGCAGTCGGCGCTTCAGTCGTGCTTGCCTGCTTGCGCTTGTCCTGTTTCTCCGACAGGCGGACGAACAATCCCGACTCCTTTGCCTGTTGAGCGACCCGCGTCTGCCGGATCCGCTCAGCCCGCTCGGCGTCTTCCTCCGGGTTGGTTCGGAAGCCGCCGTCCGAAGCCACGCCGACCTTCTTCTCGTTTTCGGCAAAAGCTCGGCCAATGTCCCCAGGCGACGGCGGTCCAAGCCGCGGCGTCGATGGCGGCAATTCCTCATAGGACTTTGGCAGCTTGCTCAAGCCCTCGGCGGTCTGCTTACGATCGGTATTGTAGAGCTCTGTCCGCTCAGACTGCTTGAAGGAGTACGGTCGGAGCGCAACGAGTATCGCTCCGCCAACAAACAGCGCTGCGACGGCGCAGCCGATCATGAGAGCGCGCCTGTTGAGGCGCCGCACGGGCCGCGGTCGTGCTCGCAGTTCCAGCGGCTCCGGATCCTGGTCCAATCCTGTCGTCATGAGGCGCTCCCGGTGCTAGAGGCCTGCGACACGGGCCGTGCGTCAATACGGATGATCCGGACGATGCGCTGCGGATCTTCGCCAAGGCGAAGCTCGGCGGCACCGAACATCCGATCGACGATGTAGTAGGAGCCACGGACCCGGTAGTTGACCAGGTTCGGCCGCCCATCGGCTCCGGCGACAAACAAGGGCGGCGCCTCCCCTTGCGACAGGCCGGACGGCATCTGGATGTAGACCTTGCGGCCGTCGTCAAAGGCGCGCAGCGGCCGCCACGGCGGATCATCGCCTTCAATCCGATAGCGGAAATTCAGGCTGTCGAGCCGCACGCCGCGATCGGCGATCCGCTCCTCGCCTTCCTGGGCAACGGCGTTCTGCTTGTGGAGAGCGACGAGCGTATCGGTCGGATATGTCCATGAGATTGACGCCATGTAGGTCTGCTTGGTCGAGACGAGCTCGAGGTGATAGGCCCGCCGATCGGTCAGAACCACGAGGTTGGTCTGAATATCCGGAAGCGTTGGCTTGACCAGGATGTGCACACGCCGGGTGCTCCCCTGCCCGCTCAAGGTATCGCCGACCACCCAGCGAACCGTATCACCGGTGGAGACATCGATCAGTTCCTCGGCGGGTTGAAGCGCAATGGTCGAGACTTTTTCTGGACTGGCATAGAGCCGGTAGAGCGCGCCCTCCGTCCAGGGATACACTTGGATGGCATTGATATACCCGGCGCGCGTCGGCTCCATCCGCGCCGCCTTGTTCGCCTTGGCGATCGCCTGCTCCGGCGGCAGTTTTTCCTCTTTGGCACCCTTCGTCGGAAACGGCTTCAACTGGCCCGGCAGCGGCAGGATCTTGGGCGTTTCGACGACTTGCACCGGCGCGGGCGGATCAGCCTCTGGAAGCGCCTTCTCAAAGGTCATCTCGTCATAGGGCGCTTCGAGGTTGAGCTTGGTGGCGCATCCGGCAAGCCCAAGCGACAAGGCAAGGACGCTGGCCGACGCGAGCTTGGTGAGGGCTTTGGAATTCATTTGGCGTCTCCGATGAGGTCGCGCGACCAGTTGAGGGAATGGACGTAGAGGCCGAGGGGGTTCTTCCGCAGCGTTTCGGCATCTGCGGGCGGCTTGAGAACGGTGGTGACGAGACCGGTGAAGCGCTCGGTCTTCGCGATCGCGCCGTTCTCGTAGGTGTTCTCTTTCCACCGGATCTCGAAGCTGTCGCCGGACGCGCGCACCACGGACGTGACTTCGGCGGTTACGGTCTTGGAGCCGATTTTTGTGAACGGATCGGCTTCGCGTGCGTAGTCGTTCAAGGCTTGCGCGCCGCGATCGGTGACGAAGTCGTAGGCGTGCAGCCAGTTCGCACGGACGATGACCGGATCGATCGACAGCGAGCGGACATTCTCGATGAACCGCGCAAGAAAATGCGCGATCTGAGCGTCCGACGGCTGGTACGCTTCCAGGGCCGGCCCGACGGCACGGACTTCGCCAAGCCGGTCGACCTCGACGACGTAGGGAACGACACCTGAACGCGCGATCTGGGCAAAGATCGCCAATCCAAGGACGCCGGCCAGGCCGATGGCTGCCAGCGCTGCCAGCCGCCAGTTGCTGGCCTGAACACGGGCGGACCCGAGCCGCTCGTCCCAGACCTGTGCTGCCTTCTGATAGGGCGTGACCGGCTCAGGCGTCTCGCCAAAGCGAACGGACACACGCTGAAAGGGGTGACCCGCCATAACCTACTCCTCCCCCAACTTCGGGCCCGAAGAATGCCCGCCTTTGTCACCCTCCTTCAGGGTATGAGCAGCGACCTGCGCTGCTTCCCTTGCGTGTCCACGCGCTGACGACGCCGGCGCACGCCCCGCGCCCGAAGCAGACGCTCCACTCGTTGCGCCGACTGTGCTCGCGCCTGAGAGCTGGTCCATGGTTGAGGCCCGGGCTGAGGTGCCCGCAGCCGAAGACGTCCCGGCGAGCGATGCTGCGGAGCGAACCGCAGCCATTGAACCGCCCGCCGCAAGGCGCAGCCCTCCGGCGGCCGCCGCGCCGCCGCCGATCACGACAGCCGCCGCACCCGCTACCGTTCCCGCGGCTGCACCCGCGCCAAGCTGGGGCGCACCTGAGACCAGGCCCGCCGCGATTCCCGGGCCGAAGATGCCAAGGCCAAACAGCGAAAGGGCCGCAAGCAACAAGCTCATGGCCGATACGATATCGACGGGCCGCGTCAACGTGCTCGCGAGCTGACCGAAGATGGTCGAGCCGATGCCGATGATGATCGCGAGAACCATCACCTTCACGCCTGAGGCGACCACGTTGCCGAGCGTCTTTTCCGCGAGGAATGCGGTCTTTCCCCAAAGGGCGAACGGCACGAGGATGAAGCTTGCAAGCGTTGTCAGCTTGAATTCGATCAGCGTGACGAACAGCTGCACTGAGAGCACAAAGAACGCGAGCACGATCAGGATCCAGCAAAACAGCAGGATCAGGATCGTCGGCAGGTTGGTCAGGACGTCAAAGCCCGAGAATTGGCCGGTCTCCTCCAGAAGAGGGTGAGCCGCCGTAAACCCGGCCGACGCTACAAAGCCTGGCCGCGCCAGGTCGGCGGCGCTTAAGCTCCCGCCGGATGCCTTCAAACCGATGCTGGAGAAGGATGCAAAGACGATATCGGCAAGGCTCTTGAAGTTACCGATAATGAACGCGAAAGCGCCGACATAAAGCACCTTCTTGGCAAGCGTGACCATGATGTGGTCGTCGGCGCGCATGCTCCAGGCAAGCCCGGCGAGCGTCAGGTCGATGCCGATCAACGTTGAACTCAGGAATGAGACGTCGCCGGAGAGGAGACCAAATCCGGAGTCGATGTAGCGCGAGAACGTCTCGGTAAAGCGGTCAATGACGGAGAGATCAGCCATGGCGCCCTCACCTACCTGCCGCCGGTGTAGGCATGGCCATCGCCGATGAAGCGGGTAAATCGCTCCTTCGCCGCCGCCGATGAGGCCTGCTGTTCGGCAGCACGCAACGTGTCCGCGCGCGCCTGGGTCGCCAGAAGTGCCTGGGTCTGCAGCGACTGCTTGATCTGGAAGCCGAGCAGTTCGTTGCCGGACTGTTGAGCCTGTAGCGAGCCGACCGCAGCCGACGAATTGGCCATCAGGGTTCGAAGCGTCTGGCCGTCCTGATCCAGGCTACTGACAATGGCAGATTGAATTGTGAGCGACTGCTTCAGCCCATCGTAGCTATTGTCCCAACGTGATGCCGCATCCAGAACCATCTTGTCGGACGAAACGGCTGCTGCATATTGGCGGGGATACAGGCGTTCAAAATCCTGTTGGGTTTTCTGGACATCGAATGAGATGTTCTTCGCTTGACCGATCAGGCTGTTCATCTGAGTGATCGTCGATGTGAGCTGGCCAACCGCGCTTGTGGGCAGGCTCGTAAGATGCTTGGCCTGATTGAGCAGTGACTGAGCCTGGTTTTCGAGGCTCCTGATCTGATTGTTGATCTGCTCAAGCGCACGCGCGGCGGTCAGGAGATTTTGGCTGTAGTTCGTAGGATCGAAGACGATGTCGAACGCCCCGAGCCGTCGGGATCCGTTCACGGCGATGACGATCGATAGAATTGTCGTTATGATAACTCTTGAGGTTGTGCCCATGAACATGCGACCGGTACTTTCGAGCATGGAAGACTCCAGGGATTGAGGTTGGGGTCAGGCCTTATGGGCCTGTTCGAAGGTGCTGATGAGATTGGCGGCCCAGTTCAGACCGCGTTCGACGAGGTAGCGCTCGGCGAAACGGTGTGGCCCAGTGCGGGCGAGAACGGTGTCAATGGCGCGCTGATCCTCTGGTGAAGAGGCTCCGACGAGCGCGAGCGCCACCGGTCCGAGGCCGAGTTCGAACAGGCGATTGCCGGCGCGGGACTGCAGATAGTAGTCGCGCTTGGGGAAAGCTTCCGCGATCAGGCGGACTTGCGTGTCGTTCAGGCCGAACCGGCGATAGGTCTCGGTCTGGGTCGGCTCCAGCGCACGGGGGTTCGGCAAAAATATCCGGCTTGGACAGGATTCGATGATAGCGGGAGCAATCTGGCTGTCGGCGATGTCTGCGAGCGACTGGGTCGCGAATATCACCGAGACGTTCTTCTTGCGCAGCGTCTTCAGCCATTCGCGAATGCGGCTTGCGAACAGCGGGTCGTCCAGAAACACCCAAGCCTCATCGAGCACCAACAGCGTAGGCCGGCCATCAAAGCGCTCTTCAAGAGTGTGGAACAGATAGGTCAGAACCGGCGCCACCAGGCCGGGCAACGCCATCAGTTCTTCCATCTCGAAGGTCAGCACGTCTGCGCCCGAAAGACGGTCGGAATCTGCATCCAGGAAGCGGCCGTATGGTCCTTCCAGCGTGTAGGGCTGTAGCGCCTGCCGCAGCGCGTCGCGGGCAAGCAGCGCCACGAGCCCGGTCATCGTCCGCTGCGAGACGGGCGCGGACCCGAGGCTCCTCAGCGCCGACCAGAGCGTCTCCTTGACGTCGGGCGTCACAGTCACGCCCTCATGGGCGAGCACGCCGCAAAGCCAGTCTAGCGCCCAGAGCCTTGCTCCCTCCTCCACGACATCCTTGAGCGGCTGGAAGGCGATGCCGCCCTTGGCCCCCAGCTCATACCAGGCCCCCGACAAAGCCAGCGTGGTCACCCGCGCCGATCGGCCCTTGTCAAACGTGATCAGCTGCGCGTTCGGATATCGACGGAATTGAAGAGCGAGCATCGAAAGCAGGACCGACTTGCCCGCCCCCGTAGGGCCGACAATGATGGTGTGCCCGACGTCGCCGGCATGGAGCGACAAACGGAACGGCGTCGCTCCCTTGGTCTTGGCGATCAGAAGCGGTGGGCCATCAAGGTGTTCGCACCGCTCTGGTCCGGCCCATACTGCCGACAATGGGCACATATGCGCGAGGTTAAGCGTGTGAACGATCGGCTGGCGGATATTGGCGTAGGCTTGGCCTGGCAGACCGCCGAGCCAGGCTTCCACGGCGTTAACGCTCTCCCGGATGACCGTGAATCCCCGGCTGTTGATCACCCGCTCGACTGCGCGGATCTTCTCGTCCGCTTGATGCGAATCTTCGTCGCTCACGGTGACGGTCGTCGTGATGTAGCCGAAGGCAACGAGATCGTCGCCAAGCTCGGAAAGCGCCGCGTCGGCGTCGAGTGCCTTGTTGCTGGCGTCGGTGTCGAGCAGCGCAGCCTGCTCGTTGAACATGACCTCCTTGAGGATCGCTGCAAGCGATTTCCGCTTGGCAAACCACTGCCGCCGGTAGCGCGACAGCGTTACGTTTGCCTGCGTACGGTCGAGCGGAATGAACCGGGTCGCCCAGCGGTAGGCAACGCCGAGCCGGTTCAGTTCGTCGAGCAGGCCGGGAAAGGTGACGTGCGGAAAGCCAAGGACGGTCAGAGCACGCAGATGGCTTCGCCCGATGGCCGGCGACAGTCCACCGGTCAGCGGCTCATCGCTCAGGAAGCAATCGAGATAGGCCGGAATCTTGGGAACGCTGACTGGATGGCGCTTGGTCGAGACGCAGCTATGAAGGTAGGTGAGCGTCTCCTCATCATTGAGGGGCCAGATCTCGGGCAAGACTGACGAGAGAAGATCGATGGCCCGGTCGGTTTCCTGGATGAACCTCTGAAGATGATCGCGATAGCCTTTCTGGTTGCTGCCAAATCTCTGCTGGTCGTCAATCTCGCTGTCGCGGACGCCCTCTTGCGCCGGACTTTTGATCGATTGGCCGCGGCGAATGCGCTTCCCCTTTCCACCGACGCTAAGTCTCTCCTTAGGACGCTCCAGAAACAGACCTTCGAGGCGCGAGACCCTTTCGGCAGGCGGCAGGTACATCAAGGTTAGATGCAGCACGCTCTCGAAATGCTGCCCACCGGGGCGAGACGGATCCTCCCATGCCACCCCAGCGGCGCCCGAGAACGCGGCCCGCCGCTCTTCATCGACCAGCCAGGAAACCGGATCGGGAAATTCCGACCGCGGATATTCGCCAGTCGGAATGCGCGTGGCATCGAAGAAGAGAGCCCAGCCTGAACCGAAACGCTTCAAGACATTGTTGACGCGTGAGGTGACGCTCATCAGCTCAGCCTCGGTCGCACTGTCGAGGTCCGGTCCGCGGTAACGTATCGTCCGTTGGAAGCTGCCATCCTTGTTCAGGATGACGCCCGGAGCGATGAGGCAGGCCCATGGCAACCAATCCGCCAGCCGATGGGCATCGCCGCGGAATTCTCTCAGGTTCAGCATGCGAGCCGCCCCTTGTGCTTGGTGTGACGGATGGCGACTTCGACGAAGGCCGGGTCGCGTTTAGCGAGCCATACGGCCGCGCTGTGGCCGATGACCCAGAGGATGATGCCTGCGAGCCAAAGGCGCAGGCCGAGCGCCAGCACGGCCGAGAGGGTCCCGATCAGGATGGCGGCGGCACGCGGGGCGCCGCCGATCAGGATGGGTTCGGTCAACGAGCGGTGGAGCACAAGTTCAAAACCTTCCGCGCGCATCAGATCAGTGCTCCGCCGCCGAACGAGAAGAACGACAGGAAGAAGGAGCTCGCAGCGAAGGCGATAGAGAGGCCAAATACGACCTGGACCATCTTGCGGAATCCCCCGGAGGTGTCGCCGAAGGCCAGCGATATGCCGGTCACTGTGATGATGATGACGGCCACGATCTTGGCGACGGGTCCCTGCACGGACTCCAGTACGCGTTCGAGCGGGGCTTCCCATGGCATGCCTGAACCCGCGGCCTGTGCCGCCGTGACGCTGAGGAGCACGCAGGCCGAGGTCACCGCGAGCTCGACCAGAGGCAATCCGCTGGCCGAACAGAAGCCGCGAAGGCGCGAACGCACGTTGAGAGGCAGTCGAATGGGCATATTACAGTCTCCTTGGGTCAGGGGCGGTGGGAGGTGTTGGGAAGTCCGGGCGGGGTCTCGAGCAGGTAGTCGCCCGACGGATCGAGGCCTTTGAGCTCGGCGACGGCCTCGATGCGCCGTGCGGGTCCCCGCCCCTTGATGAAGACGATCAGGTCGATCGCCTCGGCAATGAGCCGGCGCGGCACGGTTGCGACCGCTTCCTGAATGAGCTGTTCGATCCGGTAGAGCGCGGCTCGTGCCGAGTTGGCATGGACCGTGGCAATTCCGCCGGGGTGGCCCGTATTCCAGGCCTTCAGCATGTCGAGGGCTTCGGCGCCTCTGACCTCACCGACGATGATGCGGTCGGGCCGCAAGCGCAGCGTAGAGCGGACAAGATCGGCAAGGCTCGCTACACCCGGCTTGGTCCGCAGCGTCACGGCGTCCTTTGCCTCGCAGCGCAGCTCACGGGTGTCCTCGATGATGACCACCCGCTCTTCGAGGCCGGCGATCTCCGCAAGAAGCGCGTTGGCAAGCGTCGTCTTGCCCGAGCCGGTGCCGCCGGCGATCAGGATGCTGCGCGCCTCGGTGACCGCAGCGGTCAGTACCTTCGCCATGAACGGCGAGATAATCTGCGCCTTGACGTAATCGGACAGGCGGAATGTGGTCGTTGCGGGCTTGCGGATGGCAAAGCAAGGCGCGAGCGAGACCGGCGGCAAGACGCCTTCAAAGCGTTCACCAGTTTCGGGGAGTTCTGCCGACACGATCGGAGACGAACTGCTCGCTTCGGCCCGCACATGGCTGGCAACAAGCCGGATGATCCGCTCCGACTCCTGCGGCGTCAGAACCACGCCGGTGTCTGCGCGGCCCGTCCCGTGCCGGTCAAGCCAAAGCCTCCCATCGGGATTGACAATGACCTCGACGACATCAGGCTCTTCCAGAGCCAGCGCGATTGCCGGGCCCATCGCGGTCCGCAGCATGCCCCGGCGTCGTTCGCGGGTTTCTGACGAGAGGAGATCAGACATTGCCGACCTCCTCTCGCCCTGCCGGAGAATGCTCCGGCGACTCCCCCGTCGCGCTCTGCGCGCGGGATCCAGTATCGCTGGGTTGGCCGGCTCCCAGAGGGGCGCCCTCCTCGATGTTTCGCATGAAGAGATCCGGCTTGGAGGCGCTGACGCGGTCCATGACGTCGGCGACAAGCCGGCCACCGGAGGCGACGCGTTTGCCGACCTGGGCAACAAACATTTCGAACCGCTCGCGGCCCAGCGCACGCGCTGCATCCTGATCTTGCGAAGGCAGCGGCGGGGTGATGGTCAGGTAATAGCGGATGAATAGTGCGATGGTCTCCGCCAGGACGCTCACGTCGCGGTCGGCTCGCTCCAGTTGCCGGCTCATCCGGTCCAGCCTTCGGATCAGCGCCGCATCGCCGCTGGTGTCCCGCTCGGGGTTGAGAAAGCGATCCAGCGCAGCATCGACAATGGCTGATTTATTGGTCGCCGGGCGCCTGGCCGCTAGCTCAAGCCGCTGCGCCACACTTTCGGTGACATAGGCCGACAGTTTTGGTTTCATCGGGAATGCTCTTCAGAATGAGGGGAGAAGATCGTCATCGTCGCGGGTGACGGCATGGGCTCGGCGTACGGCGCTGGAGGCGGTTGCGGCTCGCTGCATCTGGCTGCGGTCGGCGGCGACGTCGGTCTCGTCGTCGAGCAATCGATCCTCGATGGCGCGAGGCTCGTTCACAGCCGGCGCGGCCTCATCGAACAACGGCAGTTGCTGCTTGAGACCGCCCTCCTCACCGCCCGCCTGCATGAGCTCGCGATACGGCAGGGTCGCTAGACGAAGGTCGGTGGAGCGCACCTGACCATTCCAATTGTCGTGACGTGCCGCCGGCCGGTCGGGATACACGTTGCCCGTCAGGGACGCTGGCTTGCGCAGGCGACGGACGAAATTTGCATCCTCATAGTGCCGCAGCTTGATCGCCCGGACCGGTGCGAGGCCGGAAACCAGGACGATGGCCTGATCGGGAGGCAACTGCATCACTTCGCCCGGGGTCAGCAAAGGACGTGCGGTCTCCTGACGACTGACCATGACATGGCCAAGCCAGGGTGCCAGGCGGTGGCCGGCATAGTTGCGCTGTGCCCGCAGTTCGGTCGCGGTCCCCAGCGCGTCCGAGATTCGCTTGGCAGTGCGTTCGTCGTTGGCGGCGAAGGCGATCCGGACGTGGCAATTGTCCAGGATTGCGTTGTTCTCGCCATACGCCTTTGCAATCTGGTTGAGCGACTGCGCGATCAGATAGGCGCGGATGCCATAGCCGGCCATGAAGGCGAGCGCGCTTTCGAAGAAGTCGAGGCGGCCGAGCGCTGGAAATTCATCGAGCATCATCAGGAGCTGGCGATGGCCACCGCCAGTCACATTGACGTTCAAGGTCTCGGTGAGCCGGCGGCCGATCTGGTTGAGGATCAGCCTGATCAGCGGCTTGGTGCGGCTGATGTCCGACGGCGGAACGACGAGATAGAGCGTGACAGGCTTCTCGGCGCTCACGAGGTCGGCGATGCGCCAATCACAGGATTCGGTGTTTCGGCTGACGACGGGATCGCGGTAAAGCCCGAGAAAGCTCACGGCGGTCGACAGAACACCGGATCGTTCGTTTTCGGACTTGTTGAGCAGCTCTCGTGCGGTCGCGGCGACGACGGGGTGCACTTTCGGCTCGGCCTCGGTGCCGAGGTGATTGGTCGCCAGCATGATCCTGAGCGTCTTCTCAAAGGACTGCGCAGGGTCGGCTAGGATCTCGGTAACGCGGGTGAGCGTCTTCTTCTCTTCCGCGTAGAGAACGTGGAGAATGACACCGACCAGGAGCGAATGACTGGTCTTTTCCCAATGGGTTCTGCGTTCGAGCGCCCCTTCGGGGTCGACAAGGATGTCGGCGATGTTCTGGACGTCGCGGACTTCGGCTGCCCCTTTGCGCACCTCGAGCAGCGGATTGTAGCGGGCGCTTCTCGAGTCTGTGGGGTTGAACAGCAGGCAGTGCGAAAACGTTGAGCGCCAACCGGAGGTCAGTTCCCAGTTTTCGCCCTTGATGTCATGTACCACCGCCGACGACGTCCATGACAGCAATGTCGGCAACACCAATCCCACGCCCTTGCCCGACCGGGTCGGCGCAAAGCACATGACGTGTTCCGGTCCATCGTGGCGCAGATATTTGTTCTCGATACGGCCCAGAAACACGCCCTTGGCTGCGAAGAGGCCGGCCTGCTTGATCTCTTTGGGCGTCGCCCAGCGCGCTGAGCCGTAAGTCGTCACGAGCTGATTTTGCCGCGCCCGCCACACCGAGTTGAGGATTGCAAACAGTGCGCCGGCGATGCCGCCAGCCGCGGCAATCGCCCCGCCCTCTTCGAAGATTTCGGGGGCGTATGCCTCGTAGGCAAACCACCATTCGAATAGTCTCCAGGGCAAATAGACCGGATAACCTGCAACCATGAACCAGGGCGCGCCAAGCCGCTCCTGAAAACCGAGAGCAGCCGCAGTCCATTGCGTTGCTCCCCACGTCGAGACGATGACGATGCCAAAGACGACAGTGATCTGACCGATGTAGATTTTTGCTGGAAACATCTTCCGCCCCACTCACTCGCGTTAGCGAGCGCGGTGAGATGAAAAGCGGGAGAGCTCAAGCATTCAACCGGAATAAAAATCGCGGTCAGCAACGAGATCCGTGTCGATCAAGCTCGTCTGTGAGAGATCGATGATGGGCCAGTTTCAGCGTGGTTGAGGAAGCGCCTCAATAGAAGGTGAGCGGCCTGACCAAACTGGATCAATCGTCTGGCTCAGCTGATTGCTCAGCTCACCGACGTTGCAAGCAAGGAAGCGAGCGCCGAATCGTACGGACTCGTTGGCGCGTCGTTTCTCGAATTTGCGGCATCAACTGAGAATCCGAAGACGGGGCCGGTTATGCGCGTTCTGCGAAACGAATAGTTTCGCGCGAGAGAACGGCCCCTCAGCTATCGCGGTGATGGCCGTTCGGGCGCCACGGCCAAGTGATCGTCGCAACCGACATTAACGCATCGGGGGTTTGGACCCGTGAAGCGTCGGGCGCGAAGTCGTAAAGGAAACCGCAACCATGCCCAAGGTCCTGCTCGATGCGGAGAATAGCCGCTCTATTCTCCGCATAAATTGCGGCGAATTCCCTTGCGGATGCGGAGAATAGCGACCATATTCTCCGCAAGGAGTGCGGAGAATGCCAGGTTATATCCACCAACTAACTGATTGGCCTCGCTTTTTTTGGGATCCGGATGCCCTGGCGAAGCTGCTCGCGGCTGTCCGGCTTCGACAGGGCCAGCTCATAGGCCGAATGCAGACCCTGGGTTTCGCACAGCAGGAAGAAGCTGTCCTAACCACCCTGACGGAGGAAGTCCTCAAGTCCAGCGAAATCGAGGGAGAGAAACTCGACAAGGATGCGGTGCGCTCTTCGCTTGCGCGTCGCCTCGGCATGGATGCGGGCGCCTTGCCGTCGGCAGACCGCAATGTCGAAGGCGTTGTCGAGATGATGCTCGACGCCACGCAGAAGTTCAAAGCTGAGCTCACCGCGGAGAGGCTGTTCGGCTGGCATGCGTCGCTCTTTCCGACAGGCCGCAGCAACCTGAAGAAGATCGCGGTGGGAGCCTGGCGGGATACGTCGGCAGGACCGATGCAGGTTGTCTCAGGCGATTATGATCGTGAGCGCGTTCACTATGAGGCGCCCACCGCCGAAAAGCTCGATGATGAAATGACCGCGTTCCTGAAATGGTACAACACCGAGGAGAAGATCGATCCCGTAATTAAAGCTGCGATCGCGCATCTCTGGTTCGTGACCATCCATCCTTTCGAGGACGGCAATGGACGTATCGCGCGCGCCATCGCCGACATGTCCCTCGCCCGCTCTGAAGGAATTCCGCAGCGCTTCTACAGCATGTCGGCTCAGATACGCAGCGAGCGGAAGACCTACTACGACATGCTGGAGAGCACCCAGAAGGGCGACCTCAACGTCACGCCTTGGCTTGAGTGGTTCCTAGGCTGCCTCGAGCGCGCCTTCACAGGAGCTGAGACCATTCTCGCAGCAGTGCTTGAAAAAGCCGACTTCTGGAAACGGCATGCCGCAGCCCGGATCAATGAGCGGCAGCGCGACATGTTGAACCGCCTACTGGACGGGTTCGAGGGCAAGCTGACATCGAGCAAATGGGCAAAAATCGAAAGGTGCTCGCCCGACACTGCCTTGCGCGACATCCAGGACCTCGTTGATCAGGGCATTCTCGCCAAGGACGAGGGCGGTGGCCGAAGTACAAGTTATTCGCTCGTCGCTTGATGCCGTTGCTGGCGGCGAGCGCATCCCTCGGATCGTCCAGCTTTTCCGGCGATCATTCAACCCGGCAGCCACCGCTCCGCGGGCGCGGAGGCCCCGCCGCGAGTTATACTATTCTCGCGAAGATAGTATAACCATCAAGAGTTTCAGCGCGTTGCACGCGATTGCGAGAGCTTTGCGCGAACCGCCTCGCCGAAGAAATGAGCTGGCCTCCGCCAGCAGCCCAGCGCCCTTAGCGTCCAATTCCGCGTTTGATGCCGATCGACCAGGATATGCCATCTCCGCCCACGCTGCCGGTGACTAACTGCCCGCGGGTCCGCTCCAACACCGGCCGCCAAGGCACCAGCGTGAAGTCATGGGACCGCTCGATCAGCGCATAGCGGCCGCTGTTCAGCGTCAGCATGCGCCGGTAGACACCCGCGATATTGTCGCCGGCCTTGGCGTCGAGATGCTCAAGTCCCGTTCGCGCAGCAATATCTGCGGCTACCCGTTTGAGTTCACGCGCCTCGAGGGTCCGCAACAGATCCCGCGCATATCGCACCTGACCATCCTGCTCGCGCGCAAGCCCCTGCTCGATCAGCCATTGCCGTCTCGCCCGCATGGCGGCCTCGACCTCAGCACCCATTCCGCTCGGCCCCAGCACCTCGCGCGTCTTGGCGACAAGCTGACGATCGAGCCAGGTCGCGCCCACCGCTTGCGGGAGATCCTCAAGCCTCTGCCATGACAGCACGGCAACCCGCACAGGATGGCGGGCGCGCTGGCGGCTCTCATACTGAAGCGCTCGATCAAGGTGATCTTCACCCACCGCCCAGCTCCCGTCACTGAGCCGTCTGACCATGCCCTCCTGCCGCATCGCTTCCAGACGCCGCACATGGGATGCGACATATTCGCTTGAGGCCTGCGGGTCGAACTGGCGATGAAGGTGGTCGCTGTAACGGCCGTCATTGGCGGCGGCGATCTCCGCGATGGTTCGATCGATCTGGCGCGGCTCCCCGGCGCGAGAGCTGAGCTCGACAATCGTGTTCCGGACCGGTGGCTCATCCTGGCCGGAGAGGCTGCCGATCTCCGCATAGTGCGTCCGCCCGTCGATGCTATCCACGACGACATAGCGGCGCTCCCTCAGCTCGTCCGCAAATCCCTCACCGAGGACACGCCCGACCAGCCGTTGGCTGCTCTGTCCTGGATCGAAGATCGTGTAGCCGCCAGGGGCCCGCGACAGTCCAGCCGCGGCAAGCTCGCGATGCATGGTCTTGATGATATCGCCCCGCTCGCCCATGCGCCTGAGCTTTGCCTCGAGGGCCGCATTGATCCGCCACTGGCCGGGGCCGGTCTCCTCCGCAAGTCCCATCCGCTCGAGCGCTCGTAGCCGCCCCATCCGGGCGGCCTGCCAGACAGGATCCCTTGCCGGCATCGCACGGAGTTCAAGGGCGCCATCCGGCGCATCGCGCACGATGGCCCGATCAAGGCGCGTGAACCGCTCGGCCGTCACCTCCTGCTGGAGCTTGCGCGTGGCCTCGATCTCCGTCTCCGGACCGAGCTCCCGCGTGATGAGATCGGCGGCCCGCGCCCGCAGGCCATGAGAGATATAGTCGCGGGCGATCACGAGGTCCTGCCCTTCGTCATCCCTTCCGCGAAGGACGATATGACTATGGGGATGCCCCGTGTTGAAATGATCAGCTGCGACCCAGTCGAGCCTGGTGCCGAGGTCACTCTCCATCTGTCGCATCAGGTCGCGGACGAAGGGCTTCAGGTCGGAGAGTTCCGCGCTATCCTCGGGCGCCACAATGAACCGGAACTGGTGGCGATCTCCCTCGCTCCGTTCCGTGAAGGCCTTGCCGTCGGCACGATCGTTGGCGGCATCGTAGAGCTCACCCGGCTCACCCTCCCGCGTGACGCCGTCGCGCTGCACATAGCGCAGATGGGCCCGAACGGCGCCGGCATTGCCGGCCTTGATGCGCACGATGCGCGCCTTGATCACGACCCGGCGCTGGCCCTTGGCTCTCGCTGACCCGGCCAGCACCGTCCCTTGCGCGTGCCCCCGACCTATTCGGCCACCGGAGAAGTTCGACGCACGGCGCGAACTGACGCCGGCCTTGTCTGCCGCCTGACGTACGCGCCGCAAATAGCTGATTGCTTTCCTGGCTCTGCGATTGCCTATCCGGCCCAGCTTGACTTCGAATTCGTCGTCATCGACGCCGTACATGATCCGGCCTCTCCGCTAGCGAAGGCCGCGGATATGTGAAGCGGACGAACGTTTGCCAAGACGCAGACGTAATCAACGAACGATAGCATTGCCTTCGGCCCTAGCTGCCGCCATCGCAGCCTGCGGTGGCGCCAACTCTTGGATGTGCAGACAACGGCTTAGGCGCTCCGTAGCGCCAGTGCTTTTATCTTGCGCTACAGCTTCGTCCTCATGTGTGTTTGGCCTGACTTTGCTCAAATTGCCATGTTGATCCACCCACTTTCAATCGGAACGACATGAAAATCGAGGCTTTTTGCTCGACATCGAAGAGCACTTCGAGCCCCGATAGCGAGCGCGGACACGTCGCGCTTTTTACTAGATCACGACTGCGGTTCAGGACCATAAGCAATCTTCGCGAGCGCCTTGTTCGCGTCACCACGGCCTCGGTACGTGCCGAGCAACTCGCCCTTATCGACGATTTCTTTGATACGGTACATGGTCCAGCGCTTGTCCTTACCTTGCACGATACGAAACGCGCGGCCATTGCGGCGACAATAGAACGCATCCGACCTCTCGATTTTGGTCCATCCGCAATCGGCGCCCAAGAGAAAACGCTGCTCCAGCCTTACTCGCTCTTCCTCCCTCCATCGGCGGTACTGCTCCTGCTGCTCTTGCCTTAGCCGCTCCTCCTCACTCTCTATGTGCTCTTGCAACGCGCCAATGATCGCGCGCATTTCTGTGCCTGTCGCCTTTTCTGCTTGATACAGCGCGAGACAACCGTCCCTGAGCTCATCCTTTGGTTTTTCCCGATTACAAGGCACCGATCGTGCGCAACGGGGCCGAGGGCGGCGAACTCACGACTGCGCGGTGGGGAATGCCGTCGTCATCAAAAGCGCTGATGGACGCCACCAAGAAACGAGCCGAGAAGCTGCAGGCCAAGGGCAAGACCGTCGATTTCAAGGAATTGGTCAGAATGGAGCCGGACGGGGGCACGACAAACATTCGCAACGTGAGGAGCAAGCACTGGATACGATGGCTGGGGACCGAAAATCGCTGCGTGGTGCCGTTCAACTCCTTCAGCGAGTTCAACAAGGCCGAAGGCGGCGATATCTGGTTCGCGCTCGATGAGACACGCCCCCTCGCCTGCTTCGCCGGCATCTGGACCAACTGGACGTCCGTGCGGAAGGTCAAGGAAGGCGAGACGACCAACGACCTATTCGCATTCCTTACGACGGAGCTCAATGCGGAGGTCGGCGCCATCCACCCGAAGGCGATGCCCGTGATCCTAACCACGGCGGACGATGTCGAGACCTTGATGACCGGCACTGCGGACGAGGCACTAAAGCTGCAGCGACCGCTTCCGGACAGGTCACTTCGGATCGTTGCCCGCGGCCTCAAAGAAGATCTGACCGGGCCGGCGGCATGACCGACGAGAACGAAGGTCAGGCTGCCCCGACGTCGCCACGCATATAAACCGGCCCTCTACTTGTCGGGCAAGCAGAAGCTAGTCGACTCGCCTTGGGAGACGCGAGACGTCAACACCAGCATCTTCAAGACGCTTGGTTGCTGCCGCCATGACGGCGGCCTCGAACCGCTCTCCGTGCCGCAAGACGATCGCCTCGCCGGTGAGCTCCGGCATGTTCCGCTCGATCAGCATGTCGAAGCCTTCCGTGCTCTTGCTAGCCAAGGCCCAGTCGCGGAGCGTCTCGATCTCGCCGACCCGCGCGACCTTCTGCCGTGTGCGCCCCAGCCGCGTAGTTCTGCCGCGCTCTTCGCTGAGCATATGTTCGAAAGCGTGGATAGTGCGCCAGAAATCATGCTCCACGGTGCCTGGCGCCTCCTTAGGGAGAATGTCGATCAATCGGCGAAACGCCGCCTCCTCGATTCCTTTTTGGCGTCCTTTTTGGGCATTCGCAATCCAGCTGCGCAACTTCCCGGCATCATCGCAGACGGCAATGGAAGCTAGAATTTTCGTGAAATCCGTCATTCAGAAATCCTCGAGTCATCGCAACAAAGACACGGTAGCAATTCCACGCAGGTCCCAACAAGAGGTTGTGAACCGGCCCTGCCAGAATACATCTTCACAAAGCTGCGTTAGCGGAAACCGCCATGCCCGTCTCGCTTAACGATCGCAATATTACCGAGAATCGCATTGTCTTTAGCCGAATAAAGCATCGCCGCGTATTGGGTTTTAAGCCCGAATAACGATTTGATCTTGACGGCCAGAGCTAACTTTTACCCATCAGGCGACAGTTGCCCGGACTCAATCTCACACCTTTTCGTATTTACAGCTGACGCTACGAAGGAAGAATGGCATCCCAACGGTGGCCCCACGCACCCGCACAAGGGCGAATACATAATGCTTCAAACCGGCGCTCAAAGCCTTCCCGTACGTCGGCATTGATTTCGATTGTACGGAAAGACCGGGGTGCACATCCCATTATCCCGACTACAGCGTGATCATCTGCGCCAGTTCAAGATAGCGACAGAACGCATTCGCCAGTTGCATCTGGCGCGGTGTTTTGCATTCGGCCTCAAAGATAGCCGGAGACGCGACCATGATCGCGAGACATTTGGCGCGGGAAATCGCAACATTCAGACGATTGGTGCTGTAGAGAAATTCCATTCCTCGCGGCGCGTCGGCGTACGATGATGTAGCTAGAGAATAAATCGCAATAGCGGCCTCTTGCCCCTGGAATTTGTCGACGGTACCGACGTACGCACCGGGAATGCGCTGCTGAACTTCAAAGACCTGCGCGTTGTACGGCGCGATGATGATAATGTCGGAAAGCTCCAGCTCTTTCGTTTTGCCGTCCCTGTCTGTCCACTGCGTTCGTGAAGACAGCAAAGAGGTCACGATCCGCGCAACCGCTTCCGCCTCCTCAATCGAACTGGACTGGTTGCCGCTGTGAGAAACCGGCACGTACCGCAGCCCAGTTCCGAGGAATACCCCGGTGGAGGTTAAGTTCTGCTGCGCGCATTTGAGCACCGCGTGCAGCTTGCTGTCGTAGAAAAGCTCTGAATTGAAGGCAGTAATCGCCGGATGCATCCGCCAGGTCTCTTCAAGAAAGAGCCCCTGATCAGGATCAATCGTCTGGCGACCGGCGAGGATGTGATGAAGCGCCGATACACCGGTGCCGTCGGGATGCGATCCCTGCATAGGCTGGTCCAGCTGCTGGGGGTCGCCCAGCAGAATGACCTGGGGAGCGGCCTGCGAAACGGCCAGGACGTTGGCTAGCGACATTTGCGCCGCTTCATCGACGAACAGAACGTCCACACTCTTCGCCACATCCTCACGGGCCCAGAAGAATGGCGTGCCGCCCAGGACAGCGATTTCGCCGGAGCTCATCGCCCCAATCGCCTTGGGATTATCAAGATAAGCACGTACGAGATCGGTTTCAGAGCCTTTGTCAGGGCATCGATGCCCGGCCTTGACGGCCTGTCCCGCCGCCCGAGCTACCTCAACCGCCTTGTCCATCAGGTTGCGAATGACCTTGTGGCTGTTAGCGGTGACACCCACGCGCTTGCCGTCTTTGAGCAGGCGACAAATCATGTGCGCACCGGTGAAGGACTTCCCGGTGCCGGGTGGCCCCTGGATCGGCAGCACACCGCCTGAAAGCGCAGGAGTGATCCGAAGCGCGCCCTCAAGAGTGCTTTCGTGTTCGATATGCAGCTGTGCAGAACCAAGCCGTGGCGGCAATCGAAGCAGCAGGTCACGTGCGGCCTGGTATTCACCCATGCCCTCGATGCCGTGATCAGCCACGTAGGTGCCGAGGCGCAGAAGCGATCCTTGTTGCTCTTTCGCGGGAATGTGCGTGTGCCCGAAAACGGCATCCGGATGGATATCCATCGTCTTCTTGGACTTCTTGATATCGATCGTGAGATCATCCTGTGAAATAGCGATAACTGACCCGAACTTCTCACCTCCCAGGACATGCAGGTCGGCTTCCTCGCGAATATCCGTGTCTTGCGTGGCAAATCTGTATCGATCTGTGGGAATGCCCTGTTTGCTTCGTTCGACCGTCCCCACGAATTCCAGGCCGCCAAGGCCCGCCTTTTCGTCAAGCAGATCTTCGGCCGTCAGCGCCGCCAAGCGGAAATACTCCCACCAGTTCGCTTTCTCTTCCCTCCGGTGCCAATCGAGCGAATGCGCCAAAATGAACCGACCATGCTGCTCCGGCGTTCGTTCGACAGGGTCGATCGGAACATCGTGCGTTAGCCGCTCGATCAGCTCGTTAATGCGCGCTTCATACTCGGCAATATCGTCGCTGGGACCATCGCTGCCAAATGCAGGCCGCTCAATCGCGGCACCATCTGCAATCGCCTGCGCGCGCAAGCGCTCCAACCAGTTCCGCAAGGCCGACGTGGAATTGCAGTCGTCCCGATTATACGCTGCCACAGCTTGGCGTGCCGTCTCATCGATCGACCTGGCGTCGTCCAGTTCCAGACCCGCCTGAATAGCCGCCAGCGCCGCGTTTGCATCCTGGAGCGGTATCACGCGCGTAAATGCGTAAAAGGGCTCCAGCTTCTTGATCGAGTAGCTCTCGACACTCGCCCTGATTGCATTGCGGACCACAGCATAGAGATCCACCATAACTTTGCCGCGCAGGAGATTATCCACCTCCGTCTGCCGCGTGGCATAGCGCCCCATAAGGCGCTTCAACGCGCCGGGTTCGTAGGGTGCGTAGTGATACACGTGCATCTGTGGAAACTCGGCTCGCCTTGCAATGACGAAGTCAATAAAGGTTTGAAAGATTGCCTTCTCGGACGCGCGGTCGAATGCCCACTGCGCTTCGTAATGGTCGCGGCCCACCGCGTCGCGATAGCAATAGCCGAACAAATATTCGAAACCGCCTTCGCCGATGAACGGGTCTCCCTCGATATCAAAGAAGACGTCGCCCGGAGACGGTAGAGGCAAAAGGTAGAGGCCTGTTCCAGGGTTCAAATCGAGCAGTTCGTAGCGCAAAGTGCCCGTCTCGCGCGCTTCGACCTGAACACGCGCCTGCTCTCGTGCCTTGATGTAGCTGGTAACTGACCCCCGCTTCGGCTTCCATGGCAGAGGAACGGGCATTGTAGAGAGCGCTTTTGCTGTCGCGATACCACTGGTGCGCAGCTCGTTCATCTGCAACGCGGACACGTTGGCCACCAGACAGAGATGGTCATCTGCGCGCCTGCGCGCGTCGCATTGCGGCTCCCACCGACATACGTCACAATGGGTCTTCGGATCGGGATAGACGGTGTCGGCAATGTCGGTGGCGCCATTCACCGCCGTCTGCGCGCCTCGCTGCGCCTTGCGAAAAAACGCCATATAATGGGCAACACGGAATTGCTGCGGATGAAAGTCAGACCACGGCGCAACGACGTAGACGAACTCCGGCTCTACGCCCTGCATGGCGGCAAGAAGCTGTGCGTATAGGCATAGCTGCAAGACGGTTCCGCCCTTGGTTTCGCGGGCAAGCTTGGTATCGATGATCTCGTAGGACCAGTCCCCGAGGTCACTCGGTATTTCCACTCGCCGCAGAATGTCGGCGCGTCCCACCCAGTCCTGGTCACGCACGGCCGCCTGGACGATGATCGCATGGCCGGCCTGCATCGCCTCCCGCGTTTGAGCCACGGCAACATCCGTAACATCGACGCCCTCGATCACGAATAGCTCAAATCCGTTCGCCCTAAGGTGACAGAGGAAGGCCTGTTCGTGTTTCCTGCCGCGCTCACGCAGTATTTCCAGGAGCGGATCCCAGCGCGCAGGTTTAGGCAGCAATCCCTGTGCGACCTTAAGGTCGACGTTTGTCAAGTGAGCGCAATAGAGGTTGCCCACGAGATCGTGGGCACTGAGCACTAGCGCGTCGCCGGCTTTTTGCATGATCCCCCCAAAAGGCGCGAACGCATTCGGACCCGCGCCCGCGTTTAGCCACGCCGGCCTCGTTGCAGGTCGGCATCGTCCCCACTCATGAGAGGCCCTCTTCAACGACAACCCGATCGCTGCGGCGCCGCACCGTAAATCCCGTGTCGTACGGCAATGAATTTGGTGGGAAGAAAAGTTCGTAGCCCATCGACACAACGTCCGCCTTGTTTTCACGGACCGGATAGAGGAGCAAAACCCCGGTGTGCGCCGACTGGAGAGCCTTGGTAGCTGAGTTCGGCGTCATGGGAGTCTTGCTCTTGATTCCGGCAAGAAAGTCCGCGATGTCGCGGTGTCGAGGTTCGCCGAAAACCTGAAAATGGTCACTCTTGCCTCGGCCACGATGTTTTACCGCCAGCTGCCCCACACCATCAATCGAGACGGCTTTTCCAAATGACTCGCTCCGTTGCGGAGCAACAATCAGCCAGTTCGATATCTCATGCTTCTGCTTCGTCAGAAACTCTATCTGAAGATTGACATCCGCAGGTCTGTCGCTTTCCTCTTTGTATTCGGTCTCCACCCATCGATAAGATCCTAGAAGCCGGATCAGCGACTCGTTCGACGATCTGAAAACGAAGGCATCTGCTTCAAACTGTTTCCCACCGGAAAGAGAGCCACCGAGCGCGATCTGCCCGAGCGCGTCCGCACTCGCGAGCAGAGCGGTAACGGCATCGATATTCGCCTTCCGTCTTGACAGCGTTTCCGGGGTCATCGTCAGCATCGAGCGGCGACCGCCAAAATTCTTGTTTTTGATCCTTGCGTTGAACATCTTGTTGCGAGCGGTCGGCGGAAGACTGCCGGAAATCGCAATCAACGGCGGAATGTCTTTCGGGGTGATGCGAGCAGCTCCCTCAACGCGGATGTACCGCTTGATCTCCTCCCGGAAACGCTCCTCCATCTGGCAAACGTCCTTGAAAAGAGCAACGAGATCCGTATCACCCTTCTTGCCCTCCTTCACACCGAGGAAAACCCGAACGAGATCCCGATAACCCGGCCGAAACCCGAACCAGCGCCCCATCTGCATCAGCGTATCAGCGGTGTTGGAAACGCGGCGATAGTAGCTGACTGTCAGCCCCTCGACCGTGTAACCCCGGGACAGCTTGTTTCCGCCGATCAGTATTTTCCAGACCGGCCCCGCGCCAAAGTCCGGCGCATCGTCGGTGTCGCTGTTAACGACACGGAAGGTACGCCCCCCCTCTTCGATCTGCCCTATCGCCTTCGCAAGATGCGGCCTAAGGTCGTCGAACGATTCAGGAAGCGCCTCTCCACTTCCGATCGCCCGGCTCACCTTCTGGTGGTCAACCTCCCACAACCTCTCAAGCTCGCGCAGTCCCTTGGGGCTGTTGAAGGCACATTTTAACCAGAGTTCCTCCACGCGGCTTGCCGTCGTCGCGTGCGCTCCCTTGCTCGTAGACGTGTGCACAAGCATCGTATGGTGGCGAAAGTACTCGCTCTTGTATTGTTGCGGCTTCAGCGCACGTCGAAACAACTTGATGCCGCCGGCCAGCACATAGCTGCGCAGTGCCTTCTGGAGATCATCATCGTCCTGATCGGCAGCAGATTCGACCCGGCGAATATACGCAATTTCAGGTTGCCCATAGTCATTCGGATCCAGATCCTCATAGGCAGATAGTGGGTCAAAGAAGTCTGCCACACCCATATATCCGGGCGGCCGATCCAGCGAGACGATGAAATCCTTCGGATAAAGGTCCTCGGGATCGTCAGGATCGACAAGCGCATTGGCGTACGGTGTCGCCGTATAGCCCACGTACTGTCCGCGCGGGAAAAGCTTGAGAAGCTCGACGATGCCCTGGTTGGTGGGCGCGCGCTTCTTTCCGGTCGCTCGTGGATCAACGGTATTCAGACCGGCCTGGTCCGACTCGTCATCTATGATGAGAACCGGCAGCTCCGCGAGCGATGTACTCAGAAGCGCAAGGTCCTTGATCAGGCCGGAAAGGATACCCGCGTGCTTCTTGATAACCAGAAGTTTGACAGGCAAGGTATGGAGGTTTGACGGATCGTACAGCGGTGCGGCCTTGTTCTTCCTTTCGAACTCAAGATTGTCGATCGCTTGCTTCAGCCTTTTCAGATCGATATCCGGACGCGTCAGTCGCTGCCAGGCATAGTGGCCACGCTCCACAGGATCGCCATCGTGTTCAAGAAATTCTTCCCAGTCAGAGGGCGGCTGCTTTATGTAGGCCTCATCATTCTTGAGTAACTCCTTGCCAAGGAGCTCCTTGTCGAGGCGCCGCTGCGTTTGATTCCGCAGGATGTTCCATGTGCCGGCGAGAACGATGATCAGTCGGTAACCAGCGTCCGCAGCGCGGGCCACGACACCGGCAAAGTTTGCAGTCTTTCCGCTCTGGACATAACCCATGACCAGTCCGCGCGATGCGTATGCTTTTGAGGATTCCGGGTTGCCAAGGCATTCGACGATTGCACGCGTGCTGTTGTCAATGGTCAGGATCGAGACGTCATTCCAGTGACGCTTCTCTCTCAAATACTCGATATATTTGCCCCAGTAGTAATCCCGGATGCCTGCCTTCGGCTCATACCAGTCCTGGTGTTTTTCGGAGACGATCAGCGGCTCTTCGAGGCTGTAGAACGGCAGCAGCAGGTCGATGCGCTTCTCGTCCTCGGCGGTCGATTTGAGAAGTTCGTGAATCGCCTTCCGCCTGGCAGCGCTGTTTCGGGGGGTCTGCGTCCAGTCAACATTCTTTGCGTTATCCCATGAGCGGAGAAGATTCGAGAACCGGACGCGCGCCCCCTCATTCGGGTTGGTGGAAAGGAGCAAGTCGAGCGCTTTGTCAAGATCGGATGCCGCGGCACTTTCAAAATCCGGACCAGGCTTCTCAAGGTACGCGCGAAGGGCACGAGGCCTGAGACCCATCGCGCCGAGCGCCGTTTCGATCCGCATATTGTAATCGCTCATCTGATTTCTCTACATTGTCACGATGGAAGCGCCGTCTCGAAGACGGGTGTGCCGTCCTCATGTTCGAGACCTTCGACATTTACGTCGTAGCGCACCCCCTCAATTCGGGAAGCAGGCGGACCCAGCACGGCCAGAATTCCTGGGCGAGTGATCGCGGGAAACGCCGCATCGACATGGATAATCGCAGTTGGACGTCTGATCGCAAACAGACGCGAATAGTGCACGCTGTCTTCGGAGCGGAATTCGCATCCCTTCAATGCCGCGTTGAACTGCTCAAGCCGGGCCACATCACCGGTAAGGAGACCCGTCAATTCCTCTACCTTTCGGGTCAATGAAAATCCGCCCCCCGCGCCGGGAGGCCCGAGGACCGTCGAGACCAGACAAAGCTTGCAGTCCTTCGACGGAACCAGCTGCTCAATGCCATTGATGGTGTGGATCCGCTGCGCCGAAATGGTGGTCTTGACTTCGAACTCGAGTTTGCCGAGGCGAAAGTCATGAGGTTCCGACATCCAGCCAATCCACCCATCGACCGCGCGCGTCCCGATCCTCTGGATCAGGCGCTCAAGAAACAGGAGCTCCCCGAGCAGACCAATTTGCCTCTCGAGCGCAAGCAGAGGCTTCGTCTCCAGCAGATCAGCAAAGCACCTCAGCTCCAGCGTAACCGCGTCCAGGGGAGGACGCTTCTCAACAATGATCCGTTCGGCGACAGCGACCGAAAAGTGATAGAACTGCCGGTAGAGAGAGACGGTAGACGTCGCCACCTCGATACAATTGTGACCGTTGTGGGTCAGCTCCCGCAATGAGACCGCCGCCAGCCGGGACAATTCGGCGGGAATTTCGCTTCCAGTTGGAGTTTCGACTAAAAGGCCGATCTTGTTTGTGATCCCGTCACCAAATACCTCCACAAGGGGAGCATCCGTTACGCGATGCACTCGCTGCTCTCCGGCGATCAGGACAGTGGATTTGAAGTTCTCCCAGGAAAGATATTCAGGGGCAGTCATTCTGGCGACCTCTCAAACCGAACTGCACGCACCAGTATTCGATTGATCTGTTCAAGCCGTTCACGCATTTTCGCTCCCATCCGTTCGGAAGAAAGCGCGTCTTCAAGCACCAGAAACAGCAGACACTTCAGGACGGGCACGTCCGCGGACGAACCGGCAAGGCCATGTTGCAGCTGTTTTCGATAGGCTTGGTTGATGTAAAGGTTCCCTCCGTCACGGTCGATGTCAAAGAAAAGTTCGTTGTCCAGCTTTCTCCACCCGATCTTCAGATCATGGTGCTTTGTGGTCGCCTTTATCCTGAGTTCCTTATGCAGAAAGGTAACCAGAGTCGCGGGGAGGCCACCTGAGGGTATCAGCGGCAGTTCCCCATCAGTGACGGCTCGCTTTCGATAGGCATCGTTTGCAATTGATATGTACTTCTTGAAGTCGATCCCTGTTGTGGTCTGGGCGCGGAGGAGTGCCTTTGCCAGATCAGGTGGCAGCTGAATCTCCATCTTCTTGACGTCAAGACTAACGTCCACATCCAGCTCGGCCGCAATATCGACCTCAAGGCGAGCGAGAGAAGAATGTGGCTCTGCTTCACGAATACCGTTCCAGCCACCCGCCTGGATCAGGCGGTTGTTCCTGTAGAAATAGAACCCCTGCCGACTATTGGCTCCGCCAGGAAGCCGGTAGGCAGGAGCGGTAGAGTTTGGTGGCCAGATATGTGCGATCACCTTGATCCGGTCGCTGTAGGGTCCGTCTACTGACATCTGAAGCGGAAACGCCGGATTGCCGCTGCGGTCGTATCCAAAGGGATCGAGTGGTCTGACCTGCACCGGCAGGCCCGCCGAGTTCGAGTGCTGATCAAATACGTCAAGAGTTATCGTGAGTTTGCGAGGCCGGCCGGAAAGAAACCGATGAAAGGCAATCGAAAGAAAGTTTTCAAGCCTCTTGAGAAGCTTTTGAGCGAACTCTTCGGCGGTGTCCTGGTGTCGCCGCAGCCGGTAAAGATTAGACCACTTGACGATGGTGCCGGAGCGCTCCAGTGGACGCTCAGGCACCGCATCGTGGACCAGGCGGAAGCATTCCTCCTCATCAAAGACCTTGCATACAAACCCCTGGGCGATGCCATGCTCGGGCCATTCGCGTCCCGAGATCTTCCCATCCTTGCGCGTGACCACCTGGACTTCTCGCGCCTGGCTGAGAGAGGCGAGTTTCAGGCCAAGACCAAACTTGCCAAGACGATCGATGTCGTTCGAAACATCCGCACCAAAGCGCATTGCATCCCGAAGCGTGTCCGGGGCCATACCGTGACCATCGTCCCAGACGAACAAGTCGAGTTGCCCGTCTTTTCTGATGTAGATCCGGACCAGAACGCTAAGTGCACGCGCGTCTATTGAGTTATCGATTATATCGGCAACTGCGCTTTCGAACGTGTAGCCAATAGATCGCAACGCCACTTCGAGCTTGCGGTTGATCGGCGGAAGAATTTCTTCAGTACTCATGAAATCCGGGATTCAGTATGGAGTTGGCTCGCAGTCAGGCCAGCGTGCGAGCATGGGAAAGGCAATCCTTCAGGAAGAGATTGATCTCGTCCGTATCGAGCACCTCAAAAACAATTCCACCGCCGAGCCTGTTCAGTGATCTCATAAACATTCTGAAGTTCTTCTCTGCGTCGGTGACCCACGGCTCTGACTTCATAAGGCCGAGAACTGCGGAAGCAATATTGCGTCTGCTGGTCATCCAGATTCGCTCGACAAAATTACTGCGAATGTCCGCAGTCTTCAGAATGAGGGACAAGGCTTCATCCGGATTATCGGGATTGCAGGTGCGAGCGACCTGGTAATTCCACCACAGCCTCGACAGCGCGTGATCATCACGGATCTTCGTTTGGCCGGATGCAAAGAAATGGTCCTCGACGAGCTTCGGCACGGCCCCGTCCTCGGCCTGCCCTATCCACCGTTCACGCGCATAGGCAAACGCCTCAATGTGTGACAGCCGTACCCAGATGCGTTCCTCGTTAGCGAGTGTGGGTGACAGGTTTGCCAGCGCCTTCCCGACGATGCGGGAATTTGCCAGATCTATTGCAGCGATGGTTCTCGGCGTACTGCGGTCCAGCGTTCCCAGCAAAACCTCGTCATACTCAACGCCCAAGCCGATGTTCCAGCCGGGATCGTCTGCGAATTCCTGAAAGCCGTCTGTCCGGTATCGCGCAACATTAGATGTCAGACCGCTCTTTAGTTGTGCCAAAGCCTTGTCAGAAAGGTATTTAAGCTGGGCGACCATCCTACATAGTCCCCACAACGGCTATCGACTTTCTGATCGGTGCCTTCAAGAGCTTCTGGGCAATCATAAGCGGAGAGCCGTTGCGGTCGGCAGGATTGATACCCAGATCATCGCACTTCGCCTTGAACACCCGATACCAGTTCATGGCGGTTGCGGCAGTGTCTCCGCTCTGCAGCAGCGCAAGGACCTCCATGACCGCCGGCATGTAGACCGAGCTCAACAATATGCTGCGGCCGGCCGGCATGTTCCGCATGTCCGCCAGATCCTTGTGCGTCTTTGGCTCGGCAAGGATGGTGATGCGGTCCCGGAGTGGATCGACATGGACCATACCGGGCTCGATCCCCCCACCCACCGCCAGCTCGAAGATGCTTTCAAATGGTTTGAATTTTCTCTTGTCGATCGAGAAGCGGAATTCAGGCCCAATGGCGATAACTGCACCCTTCGGAAGATTGACCGACGTGCCGAATTCCTTGTGAATGAGGGGGCTACTGAAGTGCTGTACAGGGGCCAGCGTCCACACTGCCGGTCGCAAAGTGACCGCGCCGAACAGCCTTGACCCGTCAAAATGCCTTTCGCTGCGTCCCAGAGGCGCTGGTTGAAGAACGTTGAAGTAGGTACGACGGCAAACGACAAAATAACCGGTCGCAGCCTGCTGGTTCTCGATGAGCTTCCGAAGGTCCTCGGAATCAAGGCTCAGCTCCGCTGTAAGCTTGAGCTCACCCTCCCCTGTCATTTGCTGGACGAAGGAGCATTTGAACTCTCCGGTGACAAAGTCGGAAGAGAATTCGCTCAGGACCGGATGAGGATACCTCATGGTCTCGTTCAGCTTCATGAAGGCGCTCCGTTCGCAAGAGGCACTACCACGGCTGACGTTTCGATGGGACCTGCGTATGAACTGTCAAACTCGACATCAAGCGCGACCCGTTCACCACGCTTGCAGGCAACCTCGATTTTTCCACCGTTCAGCGTACCGCCGGAAACCGCGGCCACGACGAGCTGGTCCGGATTACTGAGGCCTGTGGCCTCCACCGACAGGTTCACCGAGCCCGTAACGGGCGACGTGAAAAAGAGCCTCCGCTTCTTGCCGGAATTGCCGTCCAGCAACACGTTGCGCTCCCCTTGCAGCTCAACGCTCCTCGCCTGCGGCTGCGGTCGCGGTGGCTTCGGACCGGGGTCGGAATCAGGGCCAGGATCGGGGCTGGGCTCGGGCGCAGGCTCGGGTGGCAGCGGGCCTGGACCAGGAATCGGCGGGTCGTCATCTTCGCTCGCGGGACTCGCAGCCCGGCGGGACTTTGGCGGCGATTTCTGGATAACCGTTGGCTTCAGGACGCGCGGGTCGGTTTCAGGGCCGGCATCGTCCCACTCACGGGCCGCGTCCGAAGCAAAAAAATCATTCAGTTCGTCGAGCTCCATGCTGCTGGTCGGCTCGGACTTTGCGAGTTCCCGAATGCGCTGGCGTATCTGCTTTGCCAGCCGTTCAAAGGCCCGTTTTCCCTCCGCTCTAAGTTGAGGATCAGTGATCCGGTCGGCTGAAAGGTCGTCGTGCGCCGGATTCTCCAGGCGCTTGAACCACTCGCTTTCACTTGTCCCGTCAGGCTCGATAACGACCGCAAATTCACGGTGCAGGGGAAAGCGTTTGAAGGGCTCGTTGAACTTGGCGAGATTGTCTGTGATGTACATGCCATTGCGGATAATCCCGATGGTGTAGCCGAGCCCGTCTCTCAGGAGCACACGCATCTGCACCTTGCCGAGGCCTTGTACGTCCAGCGTTGTCAGTGTGGTCTTTTCGTCGATCAGACATCCGTGCAGGGTCCAGGCGGTCTCGAAGGCAACACCTGCGTTCGTCAGCCTGACGGCCTCGATCACATTCGGGTTCTGGAAGAGGGATTGCAGGGTGTTCCTGTTGATCTTGATGGTGCCGTTGTCGATCTCGAATTCCATCTCCTGACGCTCGATGGCGCCGAAAAAGTTTATGATGATGGCTGCGGCCATTTCATATTGCCAGTCAGCGTCGTCATCGCGCACGCAGGCCGAGAAAATCGATGTACCCTGAACATCGCGAAGCAGCCACGCGGGAATCTCTGCCGGATTGTCCAGTGGCAGGTACCCCTCGAGCTTGCCCCAGTAACCCTTGCGCCTCCTTGCGTTCCCTTCCGCATCAGTATGAGAGATGAAAAGCGTCTTACCCATGCATAGCACGCGATCGGAGCCGTCGCTGTCCCGGTAGCGCGTCGAGATAAATGCAGTCTGGACGTCAGAGACGGCGAGAGCAGCATTTTTGCCAATGCCGAATGAGCCTCCAGAGCCGGCGTCCTCCTTGGCACTCACGCTGTCTGACTTGGCGAGCGCATGGAATGGATATCCCTCCTGGCAGGGACCACGAACACCCGTTGTGTTGAAGTCGGCAATCCGGAGAACCCTGATCTTCGGCGCCTCAAGGGCACGTATCGCCTGCTCAAAGAACCCCTTTTCCTTCTCGTTCTTTGGCCGGTCTGCCTTTCGGAGGCACAGTCTTGCGGCCTGCCTGTAGGCAGCGATTGACGGAAAATCATCGGAGCTCATCGAAAGGACGTCGAAAGTCAGACGCACCGGCCTCGTGTGATCCAGCCTCGCATCCCTGCTGTTCTGGCCGGTTTCACGAGCCACCGCTGTAAATGGCTTGTCTCTGAAATTCTCTACGCCAGGATCACTGAGACCTTCGGACTCACCGCCCGTATTCAAAAGAAACTCAAGTCCTATCCCAGACAACCCTGATGCTCCCTGCTGCTGCTCGGCCAGCAATTCCTTTTTGGAAACAATAGGCTGCCTCAACGCCCGGTTGCAAGATGCAATATCCCAGGCACTTCGTCGGTATGGACTCGGCGCTCCGGCGAAGGGCTTCCGATTCGCATGAAATAGTTTGAACCTAACTCACCAACCGATCTCGACATGTCTGAAGGAAAAAGTGCTTGAGCTTCCCAAGGAGGGCCGCGGCAGTTCGAGAGTCGTTCCTGTCGGAACACATGACGCGAACCCGGGAAATGGGAGCTCTGATCCGCAGCGATCATTACGCAGATCAATTTTCCTGTGCGCCATCGGCCGAAATAGAACAAATTAGGAACATTTTAATTGTTCGCTGGGAATCTTTGTGTCAGCGTGAGACTCGCTGACACAGATTCGGGGGACAAACGGTGGCCGGTAAACTGACGCGATTTACAATGCTGTCCCGGCAGGCCGGTCTGTCTTTTGACGAAGCCATTCATTTGATTGGTGTTTCCCGGAGCACCGGGTTCCGGCTCCAGAACGGCAAGAAGACGCTGGAAGGCGCCGAACTGAAGCTTCTCGAGCAGGCCGCAGCAGCCCGCATTGCCGATACTCCCGGCTGGTTCCGGTTCATCGACCTGTTCGCCGGCATCGGCGGCCTGCGGAAAGGCTTCGAGAGCATCGGCGGCCGATGTGTCTTCACATCCGAGTGGGACAAAAACAGCCAGAAGACCTACGCCAACAACTTCCCGGACAATCATCCGATCGCAGGTGACATCCGCGAGTTTTCGGAAAAGCCCGATCTTATCCCGGAGCATGACGTGCTGTTGGCGGGATTCCCGTGTCAGCCCTTCTCCATTGCCGGCGTGTCGAAGAAAAACGCGCTGGGAAGAAAGCACGGCTTCCTTGATGAGACACAGGGCACCTTGTTTTTCGACACCGCGCAAATCATCAAGCATCATCAGCCTTCGGCTTTCGTGCTGGAGAATGTCAAGAACCTCGAAAGCCACGACGGCGGCAAGACCTTCAAAACAATCATGAAGGTGCTGACTGACGAGCTAGGCTATCATGTCCAGCATCGCGTCATAAGCTCAGAGCCCTGGGTGCCGCAGAAGCGGCAGCGGATCTTCATCGTCGGCTTCAAGAACTCGACCACATTCGATTTCAAGGCGCTTCAGTTGCCTTCGGCTGAGAATGGACCGAAGCTCGGCAGCATTCTCGAACCAGAGGTTGACCCGAAGTACACCCTAACCCCTCGTCTGTGGAAGTACCTGCAGGACTACAAGAAGAAGCACAACGCCGCGGGCAATGGCTTCGGTTACAGTGTCTTCGGTCCCGACCAGGTGAC
The DNA here is from genome assembly GCF_052043945.1 of Bradyrhizobium sp. PUT101. Classification (NCBI taxonomy): domain Bacteria; kingdom Pseudomonadati; phylum Pseudomonadota; class Alphaproteobacteria; order Hyphomicrobiales; family Nitrobacteraceae; genus Bradyrhizobium; species Bradyrhizobium sp. PUT101. The sequence goes on along the minus strand of NZ_CP197207.1, from coordinate 7,167,141 downwards.
ACGCACCCTGTCGCAGCGCTATTACAAGGATGGCTCGGAGATCCTTGTTGAGCAGAAAGGCAATCGCCCTCGCCGTCTCACTCCGCTTGAATGCGCACGCCTCATGGGTTTCGACCGGCCAGGCAAGCCATTCATCCTGAAGGATGTGTCTGACACGCAGCTCTATCGGCAGTTCGGCAATGCCGTTGTCGTGCCGGTTGTCGAATTCGTGGCCAAGGCAGTGAAGCCGCATCTCGTCGAGGCCATCAAGCCGGAGCAGGACGCTCAGCGAGCGCTCGACCTGTGCGTCGCCAATGGCTGACGTCGTCTCTCCGGAGGTTCGCAGCCGGATGATGTCCGGCATCCGGGGAAAGAACACAAGGCCCGAAATCTTTTTGCGCAAGGGCCTCCACGCGCAGGGCTTTCGTTTCCGCATCCATGCGTCACTCCCCGGCAAGCCTGACATGGTCTTCCCGAAGTGGAATGCTGTCTTTTTCGTGCACGGCTGCTTCTGGCACGGGCACAACTGCCATCTGTTCAAGTGGCCGTCCTCCCGCCCTGAGTTCTGGCGGGCCAAGATCAGCGGCAATGTCACGCGTGACGAGGCGAACATCACGAAGCTGCTGGAAGCCGGCTGGCGGGTTGGCATTGTGTGGGAATGCGCCATCAAGGGGCGTACGCGGCTTGACTCTTCGCGCGCGATTGAGAGTTGTTCGAGGTGGCTAAAGTCCAGCAGGAAACGCTTTGAACTCTCCGGTGCATAGGATGCAGCGCGGGCTTCTGTCCGATTATTTCGAGGGAGTCGCTGTCAAACGCCTCACCGCTGTCGAGGTCGATCCCAAGCGCTCGCACCAGCACGAATTCCAGGGCGGCCATCTCCGCAAGCTGCTCGGCGATGATGACAGGCTGAAGATCCCTGCCCGGTTCATCTGGCTCAGCGACGAGCAGGAAGCGATCTCCGAAGACAGCGTTGTGAGCTGGTACGACTCCCGCAGGAAGCAGGCGCACAGGTCCGCAGAATACCGCCTCTATTATTACGCGAACGGCGTCACAGCGTTGATGGGCGAAGGCGACACGTTTTTCGTGGCGATGCGTCCCGACGGGACGGCGATGATCATCGTCACGCCCAGGGACAGCACGATCCAGAGCCAGCTTGTTTATCTGTTCGGCCTTGAAGAGCAGCCCGACTTCACATTCAAGGTGAAGGAGATTCCGGAGGACCAGTCATCCCGGCTGGACTTTGCGGCACGGTACATCCTTGACGAGCTTGGGATTGATGCCGAGGAGCCGGAAGCGGACAAGCTCGACAGCATCCTTGAGCCCTTCGGCATTAACTTTCCCGCCACAGCCGACTTCTCGAAGCTGGCGCGGGACTCGCTGACGAGCGTGAGTGCCAGCGACAATGCGGACGCCGTCCTCATGGCGTGGATCGAACGCGAGGAGCTTCTATTCCGGCGGCTCGAGCGGCTGGTTGTGGCCGACCGCCTGCGGGCTGGCTTCCTGGCCGATAAGGTCCCCGATGTGGACGGTTTCATCGCATTTTCCCTCAGCGTGCAGAACCGGCGCAAGTCACGCGCCGGCAAGTCACTGGAGCATCACGTCGCGGCTCTGTTCTCTGCCCGCAAGCTGAAGTTCGAGCGCGGAGTCGTGACCGAGCACCGCAACAAGCCCGACTTCCTTTTCCCCGGCCGTGCTGCGTATCAAGACACGAAATTCGAGGCCGGGAAGCTAACCATGCTCGGCTCAAAATCGACTTGCAAGGATCGTTGGCGACAGGTGCTGTCGGAAGCCCAGCGAATTCCGCACAAGCACCTGCTCACACTTGAGCCCGGCATCTCGGAGAACCAGACCGACGAGATGCGCGCGAAGAAGCTGCAGCTTGTGTTGCCAGCCTCTTTGCACGCCACCTACCGCGAGGCCCAAAGAAGCTGGCTGATGAATGTCGAGAACTTCGTGAAGCTGGTCAAGACGCGGCAGGCGGCAGGTTGACGATGTTCGCCATGTGCCAGGCGAGCGCGTCGAGGTTTGGGGCCATGTCAGGATTGCGAGGCCTGGCAAGCTCCTCGTCATTGAAGTCGGCAAGGTCCGCGTTTTCCGGAAGTCCCGCGATAGCCGGCGTTACGACGACCTTACCGTTCGCGACACCCCACATGCCTTGATCAAACGCCCAATGGTGGGCTCGACAGAGCGCCAGACCGTTACGGGCATCATCGGCACCGAAACGGCTACGAGGGACGATATGTGCCGCTTCAGTCTCTGTCTTGCCGTTCGCTGCCTTCAGACCCTCTCCGCAGAGACAGCATTTCCCATCGTAATAATCCGCCGTCAGCTTCTGGAATGCGCGGGAACGGGCGACCTTCTTTGTCTTTGATTCTGTGATGGCCGCCCTCGGATCGAACATGTTGAAGGGTGAGATCTCGCGTGCCTTCTGCTCGCTCTCCGCTTCGGTCACCTCCGCTTCCGGCAGTGGGGGATTGTGTGGATCCAGCGGCCCGGATTTCTGGCCATTAGCAGCCTTCAGTGCAGCTTTGTGCGCCGCAGTCCCTTGCCGAAGGAGCGTCAGCCGGTAAAGCGAGCGGTCAACGATATTCCGCTCGATGAGAATGATGTCGCCTTTCCTGGAGTCGCCGCGCCAGCTACCGAGATTGCCGGTTATGCGGTACTCTCCCTTCCGCCCCTGCTTCCTGGTCTGAATCTGATAGCGAGTGGTTACTCGCCCGACTTCTTCGTCATCGACAATCAGCACAGCGTTGATGTTGACGCCCGTCGACGCTTCATCCCCGGACAGGACGAGCGTCGGGAAATACTTCCACAGGACTTTCGGAATTAGCGGTCCGGCCTGGTTGTTGTCGCCCTCACCTGAATCGTTTTTTGACAGCACCTTGAAAACGGGCGCGTCGAATTCGGAAATATCTTCCATTGGCATCCTCCGTAGGCGCCAACGGCTATCTGATTCTCCCTGAGGTCGGCCCGGATAGTTGCATTGGTCATTAGTTCAACCCGGCGGCTAAAGCCACCCGTGCTTCTGCAGCCGGGTTCCCGCGGTGGAAAGCGGCCGGCGACAAGCGCATCCACCATCAGTTTCGCGGGTCGGTCACCCGATCGACGCCGCCGCGACAGTCGGCGAGCTGCGCAGGCAGATCCATGTGCACGAAACATTGCTCGATCAACCGCCCTGCCAAGCCAGCTGAGACATGACAACATCCGCCCCTCAGGCTGGCGCCATCGCACTGAGAACTGTCGAGAACGCGAAACTGAGTCCGGGACTTTTCGACCGGGAATCCCGAGATTTGCGGGTTCTGTTCGGTTCGTGCTCCGGGCGAGAAACAGCGGGAGGGCAACAATCTTTAATTCCAGTCAGGCTACGGGGCGCAAGTCGGTCTTGGGCCCAGGATGCGTTTCGCAAGCCACGAAAGGGAGGCTGATTGAAATGGGCGTGGATTACCTCGCCAATAGAGGGATCAGGCGACGCGCTTGTGCGACGACGAAAGTGATCAGCCTTCAGTCCCCTGTGTCACAAGGTCGTTGCCTGAGCCATTTGCGTATCTTGACTGAGCCAGACTTTACGGGTTCCAGGTCCAGAGCGGCCGCGCGACTCCCAGGATATCGCACCGGAGCACCGGACCGAAATAGCGCGAGTCGAACGAATGCGGGTGCGGCTGCAGCAGGAAATATTCTCCCTCCACCAGCCTCATACAACCCTCCCAGGCCGGCAGAGGCCGCCCTTCCCGGTCCTTCTCGAGCACCTCGGCGGTGACCTTGCCATTGATGGAGATGGTGCCGATCGGCGCCTTGGCGCGGCAGATCTCGTCTCCGCCGATCGCCTCGACCCGCTTCAGAAGGGGCACGGGGATTGGCAGGATCTCGTGCGCGATGATCAGGAGCTCGATCCCAGGGGGCGGCTTGAAGACCGCGAGTTCGCCGCGCGCCGGCAGCCGCTGCTCCAGATAGTAGAAGCCCAGCGGCGCGCTGCCAGTAGCATTGTAAATCAGCAGCGGCACCGCGGGCGCGGACGACATCAGAAGGGTGACGATCCCGGCGCACATGGCCGACAGAGTGGTGGCCTGCCGCCACAGTCTCGTGCGATCAATCCGCATCGGAGGTCGACCTCCTCTTGTTCGCATGCGACCATTCGACGAGGTCTTCGATGTGATAGCGGACATAGCGTCCATGCTTGCGGTAGGCGGGTCCCCGCCCCTGCACCCGCATCTTCTCGAGCGTGTTCTTGGTGAGCCGCAACCAGGTGGCCGCCTCCACCGTGTTGAGGAACGGCTTGTCCGGTTCCTTCTCGTCAGTTTTCGTCGTCATCCAACTTTCCTTCCCGCACTCAGCACAACCAGAGAATGCGAGAAGAAGTGTCGTCAGATCGGAGGCGTTTTGGGGAGTGGCGAAGATGGAAGCTTCCGTTTCGCCATCCCGCGGGAGCAAAATTCGTCAAAAAGAGAACGGAAAATTCGATCAGCCCAGAAGATCGCGATAGCCGCCGTTCATCAATTCGGTGCCCTTGGCAACGAGACGTCGGGTGCGATCGCGCAAAAACTGACTATGTCCGTGCCATTCCTCAGTAACTTTTTTCTCTCCGAAGATCGCAATTGCGATCTGTCGGTACGTCTTGCCCTTCAGGCTCTCATCGAGCGCGATGAGGGCGTGATGAAGTCGTTCGTCGCTCGCGAAAGGCTTTTGAATCGCTCTAAAATCGGCCTCGGTGAAGCGTTGCAGACGCTTCAGGAGCTCGGTCTGAGCTGAGAGATCGTCGAGGTTATGCAGTTCAATGACCGGGACAAACGACGCTGTCAGGTTAGAAAGGCCGCTGATTTCGAGAGGAACGCAAATGCCACTGCGCTTCATCATGACCAGCGGGACGCCATCGGCATTGATGACCGCCTGCCGATTTGCGTTGAAGTCGGCGAGCCGACGCACTCTCGCCTCGTCGCCTACGCTCGGCTTCTTCGCATTCAACCTTACCACCTGCTTCAAGGCCTTGGCATGCCAGAACACATTCGCCTTGTGAGCGCAGAGTTTTGGATCGGCAAACGCGTGTAATCCCCACTTCTCGGCGCCCAGAAACCTTCGTCTGAGCCGCAGTAGCTTGGTCCCGTCGCGCAACGTGATGCAGGGTAATTGCTGGGGCACGGAGCTTCGCCAGTCGGCGATGTAGTTCGCATTCCGTCGCAAGAACTCCCACGCCCAATCGCAGCCACCATAATCGGCGCGACCGCAGGAAGCGGCTCGATCATCGGAGCGACCAGGCGTCGAACTCACCGAAGGATTCAAATTGCGCCCCAGCAAAGTGCTTTTCCGGATCGTTCCGGCCAAATGAGGCAAGAGCGCGGCCCCTCCCGGCTACCGCTCTCACGGGATCGCCTGACGGCAATCCGCCGGATTTCCGGGTCGGCGTTATGGCCGGCCGGGCGGCCGAGAAGCGACAGGCTCACAAAAACCTTGCGGCTATCCTTGCCTCGGCGGATCCGGCCCAAGCCGATCCCAGCGGCGAAACAGACGACGGCTCTTCGCGTGCTTGCCGGTCAGCTCCAACGAAAGACATGCGGACATCAGACGGCAAATCGTGAGGATCATGCGCTCGCCCATGCACGAGCTCGGCTTCCAAACAACGGGAGAAGCGACTTGAAAACCTGAACCAGCTCGAGCCTCATGTCTCAATGTCAATCGGACAAATTCGATGTTACACTCTCGACCGTGCTTGCCGATTCCAAGGTCTGCACATTGATTGATTTTGCTTCATGGATTGACGGAGGGCTCATGGCCAAGAAAGCGAAGAAGGCGAAGAAAACCACCGCGAAAAAAGCGAAGAAGACGACCGCTAAAAAAGCCGCGAAGAAAAAGAAGTAGGTCTTTTTCCTGACCTGTCTCGCCTCCAGTCAGGGCCTCCACCGCGATTTTTGAGCTCACGCGAAATCGCATCCAGTCGCTTTGACGGAGGCGTTCAACGCCGATGACTAAGCCGGACTACGTGCGCGGTTTTGCGCAATGTGGTTCGGCTTTTCATTTGGGGATGGTCGATGCTGGACGCCCAAGCCTGCCCACGAATGGGGTCCCCTTCGCCTCAGTTGAGCCCGCCGATCACGGTGGGCATCACCTTCGACAACAGCACCGCCGTCGAGGTCAGCGCCGACAGGCAAACAGCCGCTCGGGCGAGACAAATACGCCTCAGCGCCACCGCCTGCGGTTCGGGAAACGCCCTGAACGGGTCCGCCATCGTCGGCTCCATAATGCGCGCGTATTTGCGCAAGGCCGACCTATAGGATGAGTCGCGGCCACCCTATCCGGCTAAATTTAGGGCTGGCCGGATTGACTCCGAGGCGACTCGGCACGCGCCAAATCGGTGTGCGAAGGCGCCTTCGCGCACCGAATCGAGACCGCCAAGATCTGGTAAACAAAGCGTTAATCGCTCTGCTGGTATAGGCGATTTCGAGCGCCTTGTTGGGTGATGTAATTGCGCGGCGAGAGCGCCCAATATCCGATACCAACCCTCTACGCACCCGCGAATTCGACAGCCGCGCGTAGAGGCGATGCGCTCCTTAAGGAGGCGCGCGACTTCGCGGAAACTGAATCATCCTCCACCGCCGCCTCATGTCAGGCCTGGTTGCGAGGCCGCCCCTCAGTATTCTCACAAGGCGCATTCAGTCATGCCGCAGATCACTGGCATGGCGGACGGTCGACTTGACGGACGGGGCGGCGCGGCGGTCGTCGCCATGTACGACCAGTTCTTCGTGGCCGCAGGACTTTGAGCCACCGGCCGGGCCGATCCTGATTCAGCGGCAGCTATGGCCGCTCCAGTGCGCCGCCCTGTCACAAGAATGCCAGGTCACTCCTGCTCCTGCTCGAAGGGCACCGGGTGAGCCGGAACGTGGACGATATCGTCTGATGGCGCGTTTGCTCCAGCCTCGGCCCGAGACTGGAGCGCTTGCTCCGGAGGAGGAAGCCCCGCCCGGCGCACCGGACGGGGCCTGGAGCGGCGCTCTTAGTCGCCGTTCTTGCGCGGCCGCGACCACAGAAGGGTGTAGCCCTCGCCGGCTTCGTCATCGAACAGGTTCGCGTAGATCGGCGCGTTGAACGAGGGGTCGTCGAGCTTGAGCGAGAGGTAGTCGCGGCCCTCCTCGGAACGCTTCGACCAAGCTGCCCCGATCTCAGCCCGGCCCACGTAGATGCGGTGGCTGGGAGCGTTATCGTTGGATCGGTTGGTCTCGGCGACGATACGGACGCCCTTGGCCTGCAGGCTCAGGGTGACGATCTCGCCCTGGAAGTCGTTGCCGACCTTCTTGAAAGAACCGATGTTAGCCATGTCACTTCTCCTGTTGTGCTTCGAGCCCGCGACCACCGCGGCCTCGATGGCGATCTGCAGGCCGAGGACGATCGGCGACGCACCCGCTCGCGGGCCGAAGCGCAGCGGAGGACGTCGTTGCGGCGACTTTCTTGCCTCGCGAGGAATGGGCGGAGCCCAGGGGAAGAAAGTCGCAGCAACGGCGTTGCGGCTCAGACGATCGAGGCGCAGCCGGTCTTCGGCCAGATCAAGCCATCAAAGAGGCCACGTGGTCTGCGTGCTGAACCGCAATCGTAAGAGAAGACTTGGCTAATCTCGGTTGTGCTGAACAGAGGTGGGTACGATTCGGCGCAGAAAGAGAAACAATCTGCCGCAAAGGACGGTATCGTCCCGGAAGGAACGATCGACCACGGTGCCCGTCCACCGCAGCTATGTGGGCCAGACAGAGATTGGTAGGGCTCACTTTAAGCGGTCTGAGGGGCCATCGCCGTGCTGCAAGACGCCGGCGCCCATCAGCGAGTGCAAGCAGCACAGGTGGATGTAGGAGCGTGCGGATCCGCACGCACGCGTGCGCGCTTTCGAGATCGCGCGTCGAGAGCCGCCGGCCGGCGTTTCACGGGAGGCAGCCATCCGGAAATCGATGACTTGCTGGACTCGATGGGCGACACCTGCCCGGAGTGCCCGCCGGAAGCCGACCAGGCCGCTTCGTCGGCCGCGCTGCGCGCGTCGGGCGCCGCTCGTGTTCGCGCGACCTCAAGCCAAGTCTGGGCCAACTCGATCCAGCGCCGCCGCTCGGCGCCATGGGCCGCCGCGGCATGCTGCATGGCCACAACGGCCTCGCGTTCGGGATCGTACTCGGTGTCCATCGTGGGAGAATGTATTCTGAGAACGTAAACGATCACGGGAGCGCGAGGCCGTAAGAATTTGGTGTCGAAGTTGGTCAGTCAGCTCCCGGGGCGGCCCGCAGCAGCTCACCCGTTGCGGGATCGAACTTCGCCTTCACCGGCACCCCACTCTCCCGATCGACGATGCGGGCTTTGACGACCCCGTCGTCGACCTCGACAGTCCGGATGTCGTAACCGAGGAAGTCGATCTTCTTTTTGAACTCGTCTACCGGCATCGCCAAGCTTGGCGAGGTCTGATGAAGAGAACGATCGGCGTGTTCCGCCTGAGCGGTCGCGGTCGAAGCAGCCAACAGGCTGATGGCGGCGAAAGCAATAATGGGTCTGCGCATTGTTGGTCCTTCGTTTGGATGAGGCGGCTTCCGCCGCATGCGCGTGTGATACTCCGCACGGACAGTCGAGCCGCTGACGGCTCATGTCAGGGACATGTCAGGCTTGCTGCGGATCAAGCCGAGGACGGCATCGTCTCTTTTGACGGGCTGCAATGCGAGAGCAACGCAAATCTTGGAGCGATTGCCGCCTTCAAGCCGCCGAGCTCCGACATCGAGAGCTCCAGCTTCCACCCGTAGGCATCCAGGACGTCCTGCACGATGGCAAGGCCCAGACCCGCGGCGCCACCTCGCTCGTCCAGGCGAGCGCCGCGCTCGATCACGCGCGCAAGCTGGTTCGGCTCGATGCCCTCGCCGTCGTCTTCGATGGCAAGCGACGGCCGGTCGTGATCGGCGGTCACGCGGACCCGTCCTGCAGCGTGGCGGGCGGCGTTCTCGATCAGATTGCCGAGAACTTCCGCAAGGTCGGTCCTGTCGAGCCGCACACGGAGATCGTCGGCGACAAGGTTCTCGAACCTCACACGCCCACCGTCGGGCGTGCGCGACAGGGTAGCGATGATGGAGCCGACGAGCGGGCTGACGGAAGTGGACGCTGCGGGAGCACCTCTTGCACGACCACGAACCCTCGCGCGGGCGAGCTCGCGGTCGACATGGCGAGCCATGCCCTCTCCGACGGCTTCGATATCCCGAGCGATTTCGTGCTCGCCCCGCTCGCGCAGGCGAGAGGCATCGGCCGCGAGAGCAGCGAGCGGCGTCTTCAGCCCGTGAGCCAGATCGGCGGCGCGGCCGCGGGACCGTTCGATCTCGCCTTCCTGGGCGTCAACCAGTGCGTTGACTTCCTCGACGAGGGGATGGACCTCCGCCGGGACCGAGGACGGCAGATGGCGGCTCCGCCCCGCTCTAATATCGGCCACTCCCCGACGTAGCGCGACCAGCGGACGCAGTCCGACGCTGACCTGGATCCACGTCGCAGCGGCCAGGACGCAGCCGAGAAGAACGAGCGCCAGCGCGAGGTCCTTGGCGAACGCCAAGCTCGCCGTCGACACTCTTGCGAGATCCTCGGCGACGGCAATGCGGACGATCACCGGCTTGCCGTCCATCGCAAGTGTGACGGCGCGCTCGGCGACCAGCACGCGCTGTTCTCCTGGACCCGTCGCTTCGTGCTGGTGCGTTTCGCCAGGCCCGAGCCGATCGATCGGGAGCTTCATCGCAGAATCCCACAGGGAGCGCGAGCGCAGAAGCTGGCCGCGGTCGTCATCGACCTGCCAATAGAGACCGGAAAGCGGCTCGGCGAACCGCGGATCGACGGGTGTGTGCATGAGGACCAGCTTGCCTTGCGGATCGACGTCGATGCCCGCGAGAAGCTGCTTCAGATGGATGTCGAGATCTTGAGCCAAGGTGCGCGAGACATGGCGTTCGAAGGCGACAACGAGCGCGCCCCCCGCGACCGCGAGCGCGATCAGGATCGCCACAATGCCGCCAGCGACGAGCCGTAGCTTGAGCGAATGCTGGTTCATGCTGGCTCCTCGGGCATCAAGTAGCCGAAGCCACGCCGCGTCTCGATCGCGTGGGCGCCTAGCTTCTTGCGCACCCTACCGACCAGAACCTCGAGCGTGTTCGAGTCGTGCTCTTCGCCGTGACCGTAAACGTTCTCGTCGATCTCCTGCTGCGACACAACCCGGCCGCGGTGGCGGAGGAGGTGGGCGACGAGCCTGTACTCGAGCGGCGAAAGCGCGATCGGCACGCCCCGTCGGGTCACCTTCATCTGCCGCTCGTCCAGCGCGATCTCGCCCGCCGTCAAGACAGATGAGCCGTGCCCCGCCGACCGCCGCACGATGGACCGCAGCCGCGCCAGAAGCTCCTCCATCCGGAACGGCTTAGGCAGGTAGTCGTCCGCGCCGACGTCGATGCCGTCAACGCGCTCGGCCCAGCTGCCCCTTGCGCTGAGGATGAGAACCGGCATGTGGCGGCCGTTCGCGCGCCAGCGTTTCAGGACTGCGAGACCATCCATGCCGGGCAGACCCAGGTCGAGAATGACGGCGCCGTAGTCCTCGGTATCACCAAGGAACCAGGCGTCCTCACCGTTCGCGACGGTTTCGACCACGTGCCCGGATGCTTCGAGCGTGCGTGAGACATCCGACGCGATCCGTGGGTCATCCTCGACGAGAAGCACGCGCATTACTTCTCCTTGGTCCGCTCGACTTCGCCGCTCTTGGCATCGACGTGGATTTCGAACAGCCGACCCTTGCCGTCGAGCACGCGGAATTCGTAGATCCACGCGCCGGCTTCCCGCTCGAGCTTCACACCGACGACGTCGCCGGGAAGCTTGCCCTTCACCACGTTGAGAATGTCGGCGAGCGGACGGATCTCGCCAGCCTCGACGGCGCGCCGCGCATCATCGTGGTCGCGAGCGAAGGTCGGTCCGCCCCCGACGCCTGCCAGAACGACGGCCGCAAGAAAGATCGATCGCATGATGGAACGAACTTTCGGATTCATGGACAATTTCGATCTTCAATACGCCATGCGTGCCACGCCTGATCTGACAGCTTGCTGACTTGCGCCGTCCGCCTGAGCGTCGCAGGGGTCGCGACTAAGGCTTCATCCGATCAAGAAGGCGGTCGCGCCACGCGTACTGATGTACCAGCGCCGCCGCCGCGTGCAGGCACGCAACAAGGACCGTCAAGTTGGCCGCGAGCTCGTGCCACTCGTCGATGCTGTGCCGGGTTGCGGCGTCGCCGGTTCCCAGCTGCGGCAGAGGCCACGCGCCGAACAGATTGAAGCCGCGATACAGCGCATCGACGACTCCCAGAACGACGACCGCGGCAAGGAGCGCGTACAGCGTGTAATGCGTCGCCTTCGCGATCGCATACAGGATGCCCGTGTCGGACGGAGGAAGAGCGCGCCCGAAATGCACTCGCCAAGCCACGCGCGTCAGCAGGACCGCGCCCGTGATCAATCCGAGCACGACATGGATAGACCACACACCGGTGCGGACAGGGCCGCGCGGCACCCAGTCGGCGGTTTGACCTATCACCCAGAGGACCGCGATGAGGCCGACAGTCGTCCAGTGCAGCCAAATCGTCGTCGGATCGTAGCGAGCGACGTCTCGATCGGTGCCGTATGCGGTTGAAGTAACCATGTTCCCAATCCCTCCGATACTCAAGTATGGGCGCAGCCACCTGACCGGTCGCTGACATGGATCAACAGGCGCTCGTCAGCGGCATTCCGGCAGTCTCCCGCCATTCGCCGGCCGCATGGTGCAGCGAGGCGATGGTCACAAGGAGACCCAAAATGCAGAATTCGTCTTTCAAGATCGGCTCCGCGGTGCTCGGCACGGGCGCCTTGCTCAAGCTCTCCGCCCTGGGGGTCGCGGTCGTGATGCTCGGTGCCGGCGCCACCGCCAACGCCGGCAGCCTCGGCAAGCCGTGCACCTCGGCCCCCGAGGCCCAGTGGTTGCCGATGCAACAGCTTCAGGCCAAGGTCGAGGCGCAGGGCTACAAGGTGCAGAAGGCCAAGCTCAAGAACGCCTGCGGCGAACTCTACACGCTCGACCAGAACGGCAACCGGGTCGAGCTGTTCGTCGATCCCACCAACGGCCAGATCATCGGCCAGATGTGATGGTCCGCACATGACAACCATGAGCAACAAGATCGGAGCCGGCGGCGCGATGCCGCCGGCGATGGTCAAGGTCTGGGATCCGTTCGTCCGGATCTTCCACTGGTCGCTGGCGAGCTTGTTCGTTCTGGCCTACGCCACCGGCGATGAGATCGAGCGGGTGCATGTCGCTGCCGGCTACGCTATCGCCGGCCTTCTGGCGATCCGCATCGTCTGGGGTTTCGCCGGCCCGCGGCATGCGCGCTTTTCGAACTTCGTTCGCCCGCCGCGCGAGGTGCTCACCTATCTTCGCGACGTCGTGCTGCTCAGGGCACCCCGCTACATCGGGCACAATCCTGCGGGCGGCGCCATGATCGTGGGACTCCTGATCGCGCTGGCCGGAACGTGCGGCACCGGCTACATGATGACGACGGACGCCTACTGGGGCTCCAAGCTGCTCGAACATTTCCACGAATTCCTGGCCAATCTGACCGTCGGCCTGGTCGTGGCACATGTCCTCGGCGTGCTGATCGCAAGCTTCGAGTATCGCGAAAACCTGGTCGCGTCCATGATCTCCGGCCGCAAGAGGGCCGCCGAATAGGCAACCCTCTTCAACCTCCCCGAAAAGTCCGTCCAACCTGGAGCGTCCCCGTGCCCGCCACTCCGCACATCGAAAAGCACTTCACCTCCACCGAAAGCGTCCGCGACGTCGTGATCGGGATGGCGGACGGACTAACCGTGCCTTTCGCCCTTGCGGCCGGACTTTCCGCGGCCGTCGCCAACACGGACGTGATCGTCACCGCCGGTCTTGCGGAGGTCGTCGCCGGCGCCATCGCGATGGGCCTCGGCGGGTATCTCGCCGCACGCACGGACGCGGAGCACTATGCGGCGGAGGAGAAGCGCGAGCACCACGAAGTCGAACACCTGCGCGAGCGGGAGATCGAGGAAGTCGAGCACGTCTTCCGCGGGTACGGACTTCAAGGGGACGCGTTGAATTCCGTCGTCAGGGCCATCGCGTCCGACAGGCAGCGCTGGGTCGACTTCATGATGCGCTTCGAACTGGGGCTGGAGCGTCCTGATCCGAAACGGGCACCGATCAGCGCCGTCACGATCGGGGGCTCGTACGTGGTCGGCGGCTTGATCCCGCTGGTGCCCTACATGTTCACCAAAGACATCGGTACGGCCCTACAGATCTCGGTCGCGGCCACCGGCGCGGCCCTGCTCTGCTTCGGAGCGGTCAAGGGGCATTTCACCGGGGTCAGCAAGATCAAGTCCGCGGCGCAAACGCTGCTGGTCGGCGGATTGGCCGCAGGGGCGGCGTATTGGCTTGCGCATTTATTCGGTTAGACGTCGCCCCGGCGGAGAGGCCAGCCAATTGATCAGCGTCAAGCACTGCGCGCCTGGTGGTGACAAACAAGCTCTCGTCGGCTCTCACGGGCTCTTCGGCGACCAAAGAAAATGATCACACGAAAAGGGCCTAAGCTGATCCGCTCGCTGACGCTGACGCATGCGGTGCTCTATGGTCTTGGCGTCACGATCGGTGCCGGAATCTACGTCCTGGTCGGGGCGGCGGCGGCACGGAGCGGCATGCACGCGCCTCTGGCGTTCCTTGCCGCCGCGGTCGTGATGGGCATGACCGCAGGGACCTTTGCTGAATTGGGCACGCGACTGCCCGTCGCGGCAAGCGAGGCGGCTTACGTCCAGGCCGCTTTTCATCGCAAGTGGCTTAGCGGCGCCACAGGACTGCTCGTGGTGGCCGCGGCGACGATTTCAGGCGCCACGATCAGCGCCGGGAGTGCCGGTTATATCGGCGTTTTCGTGCCGCTCCCTCCCGTCTGGATCATCGCCGGCGTCGTGCTCGCGATGGGCGCCATCGCCTGCCTGTCCGCGGTTCAATCCATCAGCTTTGCCGGGCTGATGACAGTCGTGGAGATCGGAGGATTGATCCTCATCGTCGCCGCCGCCGTCCTATTTCAGGGAGGCTCGCTGATCTCCCGGCTGCCTGACCTTTGGCCATCGCTAGATGATCCGGGCGCCTGGATCGGCATCGCGCAAACTTCGCTGCTCGCGGTCTTTGCGTTCATCGGCTTCGAACACCTGGTGAACATCTCAGAGGAGATGAAGAGTCCTCGGCGGACCTTGCCTTGGGCGCTTCTCATCACGCTCGGCTTGACCGCGCTTCTGTACGGGGGAGTCGTGTGGATCGCCGTCGTCGCCGTGCCGCCGGCCGAGCTCGCACGCTCCCCCGCCCCGCTCGCCTTGGTATTTCAGCGATTGACCGGTCTTCCTCTGCAAGTCTTGAGCGCCATCGCGATCGTCGCGACCGTCAATGGGATCATCGTTCACATGATCATGATCGGTCGCGTGCTGTATGGCCTGGCCGACCAGGGGAGTCTTCCCGCACTTCTCGGGAAGGTGAACGCCAGAAGCGGCACGCCGATGGTGGCAACCCTCTTCGGAGTCGGAGCCATCCTAATCCTTGCCCTCGGCGTTCCGCTGACGGGACTGGCGGAGTGGACCTCTCGACTGACGCTCGGCATCTTTGCCTTAGTCAATCTGGCGCTTCTTCGGATCAAGACAACCGAGTTGATCCCTCCTGCCGGCGTGTTCTTCGTTCCGATGTGGGTGCCGGTTGCCGGGCTATTGACGACCGCCTCGTTGCTCCTTGTCGATCTGTTCGGGTAGGCCTCGGCCGGAAGCGCGGCGGGTTTGCAAGCCATGCCGTCGCGGGATCTAACCAGATGCCGAAGGGATGGCTAGGCCGACTTCCGCCGCGCCCCCGCCGACGGCTTCTTCGTCGCCGCTTGGTTCGCGGGCTTCTTGCCGGCGATCGGCATCAGCATCTCTTTCTGGCCTGTCGCCGCGTTGCGCAGCTTCTTGACGAGCTTGCCTGCCTTCACCGGCGTGGGCTCCTTGCCAACGCTCCGCTGCAGCGCCTCCATCAAGTCGACGACGTTGCGCGCCGCCGGCCTCCTCCGGTGTGATCGGCTTGCTGCCGCGCTTCCGGTCGATGAGTTCAAAGGCGGGTGACCTGCAGGCCAAAGGCTTGCTAAGCAACATCGGCACATGTTCCCGCACGGAGACGGCGACTTGCCCACCGCCGCTGCTCCTCAGCAGAAGCCCGCTGAACAGAGGTCACGGGCGGTCTTGTCCGGAAGGAATGATCGAGCACGGCGCACCGCCCCGCCGCAGCTATGTAGGCCAGCAGAGATTAGTCGGGCGTGCATAAAGCGCTCCGAGGAGAAGTGCGGTTACCTCTCGCTCAAGCTCGATGATCCCTCGTTCAACGTGACGCCCCGTGCCGTCTTGCTCGACGGATGATGGCGACGAAGCCTCACCGCTCGTGCGCGGCGGCTCTGAGAACCGGTTCAGGCGCATTCTCCACCGCCCGGCCGACTCCGACGGGCGGGTCTCCGCAAACACGGTCAAACGCGTCCATGCCGTGCCGCCAATGCAAACCGCACCCAGGCCCGCGAAGACCTCGCGCCAAGCCAGCGAAGGCACCCCAATCTGCGACAGGCCAAACACCACATGATAGCCAGCGATTGCCGCAGGGACGGCGAATGCGGCTCCGATCACAACGCGCAAGATCAAGGACCGACTAACGGCGACGGCGAGCTGACCCGCGGCAAGGGTCAGCGTGCCAGAAGCAATTCCGATAAGCAGTGCGCCGAAGACGCCCGCGCCATGACGATATGCCAAAATCCCGGCACTGAGTGCGACGAACAACGGCAGGGCATACACTGCGAGCGCAAAGATCACCCAGCAGAACAGACCGATACCAAGTATGTTGAGAACAAGCCCGAACGCGAGCATGGTGGTGGCTCCATGTGCATGGATTTATCAATCGCGCCTTCCACCACCACCACGGCGCAAGTTCTAATGTAGAAATCGGAAACGAGGCAGAGTTGCGGCAGCTGCAACTCCGCTTTGACGCCGCAGAGGCGAGACGACGGCGCTCACGCGCCGCCGAACCGCCAAACGGGAATGCCGAGCCGCTTCGCTTTGTCGGCGAAGTTGTCCTGAATTCCCGTGCCTGGGAAATGCATGACGCCGATTGGCAGGAGTTCGAGCATGGCGTCGTTGCGTTTGAAGGGGGCTGCCTTGGCATGTTTCGTCCAGTCGGGCTTGAAGGCGATCTGAGGCACCTTGCGATTGGTCGCCCATTTCGCAGCGATCAGTTCAGCGCCTTTCGGGGAGCCGCCATGGAGGAGGACCATGTCGGGATGCTTGGCATGAACCTTGTCGAGGCGATCCCAGATGAGGTGGTGGTCATTGAAGTCGAGCCCGCCGGTGAGTGCGATCTTCGGCCCCGGCGGCAACATGACCTCAGTCTCGGCGCGGCGTTTTGCTGCGATGAAGTCACGGGAGTCGATCATTGCCGCGGTGAGCGTGCGGTGATTGACCAATGATCCCGACCGAGGACGCCAGGCCGAACCGGTGTGGACCTCAAATCGCTCGATGGCCTGATCCCGGAACAGTTCCAGGCAATTGCGACGCTCGATCAGTGAGATGCCTTGGGCCGTCAGGCGCTCGAGTTCGACCGATCGCACTTCCGAGCCGTTCTGCTCGCGCTGGCTCTTGTGCTGCGCCTGCTCGTTGTCATCGAGCTGCCGTTGGACGCGGTCGACGGCCCGATGGAACAGGTTGACGGTCGACCAGAGCAGATCATCAAGGTCCGGCTCAAGCCGCGTGTCGTCGAGGGTCGCAACCAGGGCGTCGAAGATATCGACTACGGCGCCGGCGATCATCTTGCCTTCCGGAAGCGGCCTTGGATCGGGCTGGTCGTCGAAGGGACGATAGCCGAAGAGCTTTGCAAAAAGAGGCTCTGACGAAGGACGCTCAAGCTGACGGCGAGCGAGTAGCGCAGGCACTCGCAACCGGCCACGGGATAAGCCGACCTTCCTGGTGGAGAGGTCTAGACCAAAACGCGCTGCGGCGCCGGGAGCCGGATCGCTCGACGGCTACAACGATGCGCGGAAAGGGTGGTCTCACCTGAGACCGCTCGTAGTTCGCGAAACCGGCGCTGTCCGGCTCAACTAGTTTGCATGGTCCGATCGAGGGGAGGCAGAAGGCCGGTCGGCGAGAGCGTGAGTGAGGCCAGCGCTCCTCGCGGAACCAAAACGCCGGAACTCGGGCCGTACCTCCCCGGCATTTTCCCTTGGGGCTAACCGTAGATCGACCGCCATCGGCCACGGTCCTGACCAGTTGATCAGATTGAGTGCCATTGCGCCGCTTCTGCCCGCCCCCGGGTTGCAATGGAACCCTGGTCGCCCAGGAGTCGGACCCGCCGCCTTTTTTCTTGCTTCAACGTCGATTAAACTCCACTTCCGGTTTGGTGAGCCCCCTCGGAGAGTGACCTGTGTTGAGGCACATGACCCGGCGCCTAGTTCGCAATCGTGATCTTGAGGGGGTAGTGCAAGCTATTCTGGACGATGTCATCGCCTTGCTCGGCTCAGAATACGGCAACGTACAACTTCCTGTTGGCGACGAGTTGGCGATAGCGGCGCAGCGTGGCCTCTCAGCGGAATTCCTCAAAGCGTTCTGGCGTGTCAACAAAGACGATGGCAGCGCCTGCGGCAGAGCACTGGAGCTGCGTGTTCCCGTCATTATTCCCGATATAGAAAAAGATGATGGCTTTGCTGTCTTCCGGCGGCACGCACGCCATGCTGGCTTTCGGGCTGTGCAAAGCACCCCCATGTTCACGAGGGATGGGCACCTGTTCGGAATCGTCTCCACTCATTTCGTCAACGTTCACGAGCCAACGCCAATCGAAATGAATACGCTGAAGGCGTATAGCCGCATCGCGGCTGAATATGCTTGGTTGGTGCTAGACGAGAGCTTTGAAACGCTCGCCGCGACGGCTCAACAGATGAGCGCGGAATTGTACAATCGCACGTTGGCCAAAGACGCACAGAGTGCAGCATCGGCGCGGTGATGCGATCGGATGAAAGTTAACGCAGGGGCTGATCTCTGTCGGGTCTTCGACCTGATGCAGCCGGAACACAAGCGGCCCGTTCGGTCCCGCCAGCAGCTCCACTCGCCTCGGAGATTTCGGACCTTGCTCAGCTTAGAACTCGCATGGCAGAAGAGGAGGCGCCGCGGAAGCCCGCGAAGACCTAAGGAAACATACGTAGGGAGATTTCCTTACGAGTTTTGCCGAACTTTTCGAGCGCTGCCTGTCCGGGTACTTGATCTCCATCAAAAGGAGATTTCGATGCTCACCGCCGCCCTTCAGGTAAACCCGCTTCTCCGCCAGAATTGCGCTCCGGCGCCGCGCGTTTCCGATCAATTCGCTGCCATCGCTGGTCTGATCGCGAGCGAATTTTCCTTCAAGAAGGACGAGGAGATCTTCGGCGAAGGTGAGCCGTCCGAGTACGTCTACCAAGTCGTGTCTGGTTCGGTGAGGACCTACAAGCTTCTGTCCGATGGCCGGCGTCAGATCGGCTCATTTCATGTGCCCGGCGATGTGTTCGGCCTGGAATCGGGCACGACCCATCGCATGACTGCGGAGGCCATCCTCGATACCACCGTGCGCCTGGTAAAGCGCTCCGCAATTGAGAAAGCCACGACAATGGACGTGCAGGTCGCGCGCAAACTGTGGAGCATGACGGCTGCGGAACTTAGTCACGCCGAAGATCACATGCTGCTGCTAGGTCGCAAGACGGCAATTGAAAAGGTCGCGACGTTCCTGCTTGAAATGGACCGCCGGCTCGCCGGCGCGGGCATGCTGGCGCTGCCGATGTGCCGCCGGGACATCGGCGACTATCTTGGCCTAACACTTGAGACAATTTCCAGGGCGCTTTCTCAACTCCACACCGAAGGCGTTTTAGGCTTTTCGGGGGCCAGGCAGATCGTACTGCGCAATCGTCAACGGCTGCGGGACATGGACGCTTAAAGGGCAGCGGGTGCAACAGAGCCGAACTCGGCACCGGCGGCGAACTAGGACAGAGTTCCCCGCCGGTTCAGGGGTCCTCAATGAAGATGGCTGCGAAGCTTCGCCACGATGAGGCGGAGATCGTCGGCATATTCCTCGATGATTTTGAGTGCCTCGTCTCGCCGTCCGGCCGTGGGTTTGGATGCGGGACCCGACCTCTCGTCAGGCTTCCGGGATGGGATCTGTTCTGACCGTTTCATAACCGCAGCATGGTGGATCTTAGAGCAGGAGAGTTGATCCAAATCAGCGGGTCGATCGTCTGACCCCTTCGCCAACGCGCCTTCCTCCGGCGGCCCCCGGCCGAGCCAGCGCTGCGGGAACACGCCAATTGGTAACCGGGAGCCTCGCAGGGGCGTTGAACACGCGCCAACTCTTCGAAGGCTCGCCGACTCCTTCTTCTTGGCTATCAATTGGCAGAACGCATCAACGGCGCCCATCGGGATGCGAAGCGGCATCGGAGCGGCAACCATCCTGGGGATCAGGCCTCAACTCAGTCGCGGTAACGACAAAATTCGTCGCCGTTTTCATATTCAAAGCAGATCTTGACGCGTCGATGCGGCCGATCCTCATCGCGGTATCGCGAGCGACGGTCCATATCTTCATCATCGCGCTGCATCCGCCAATTGCCGCCTGTGGTGCGATGGTCCATATCTTCCATCATACGTCCCATATGCTGCTGACGCATGCGGTCCATACCCGTGCGATCCTCATCGCGCTGTGTCGTCCAGTCTCGCTTAACGCGCCTGTCTTCAGCATTCTTGCGCTCCCTCTCGCGCGCTTGATCGGACTGCTGCGGCGTACGGTCCGGCTGTACAGGAGTGGTTTGAGCTTCGTTTGATCCGGACGCAGTCTCTGGTAGTTGAGCAAAGGTGAAGCCGGAGGCGAGAAAAGAGGAAAGGAACAGAACGGTCGCTAATGCTGACTTACCCATGGTTTATCCTGCTGGCCAATTCTCCTTAACCATGCTGGCCGAGCGATTGTTTCTGGTGAGACCGCACCTTTTTCGAATTGCGGTGCAAGCCGGCGGAAAACTTCTGCCGTGCAATTTGGGCGCGGGGAATTGCCCCGGCGTCAGGCAAAGGGCAGTTTACAGATCCCAGCACGGCAGGCTCTCCGACGTTCTAATCCAACCGAGATCGTCCGCAGGAGGCAAACCTCCGTGCTTCGGGTGAGTTTTGAGGCAGACCATCCCAGCAGGCATACCCATGAACCACTTTTCCGCCATGCTGATCGTCGCCGCCCTGCTGTCTTTCCCGTCGGCGTCTCAACAAAGCTCGAGCTCAGGTGTGGCCGCGCAGTCCACAACGGGCATGAGCAAAGCCGACGACAGAAACCCCATCGGCTTCACGTCCACCCAAAGACAGATGATCGCCTGGAGCATCGCGGGCATCGCCGAGAGGCAGCCTTCGCCGCAAGACTTCCAGCCGAAGCCCGGGCGAAGCTGCGGGACCAGCTGAAACCCGCCCAGAAGCCTGTACGCAGCAACGAGTACCTGATGTTAGAGGACCAGAACCTGCTGCTGGCCAACCCGCAGGACCGGACCATCGCGATCGTGATTCATCTCGACCGCCGTCTCTGAATTCCGTAGCGGCGCTGGGGCGAGTCATTCCGCGTCGAGCGAACGCAGCCAAGCCAACCTCGAGATCGCTCTCTCGGCCAGGTGCTGCAAGGTTTCGACCCGCTCGGCATCGCCGGAGCGCTCGGCATCCTCGAGATAGGCGTCGGCCAGCGCCTCGGCGATCGTCTGCGCGTCCCGCTGCTCGAGGGCCTCCGGAAAGCTTCCGAAATCGCCGACCTCTTCGGCCATCAGCATCGTCTTTTCGCGGAGCTCGCGCGTGCGCACCGCAGCCGCCCCTTCCAGACGCCGCTCGAGAGCCGCAAGGTGCGTCGCGAGACAAAGCTCAAGCCTTCGCGCCTCGATCCACTCCGTCGGCAGGCGCGCCTCGTCTGGCGGCGCTCGCTCGTGCTCTCGACGATAGGCACGGCGCCGTTCCTTCCGCAGCGTCGCCACGTGGCCGAGCTCTTCCTTGGCCATAGTCTCCGACGCCTTCTTGATCTCGGCATCTTTCGAATAGGCGGCGAGATAGGACCAGAAGGCAAAGGCACGCTCCTCGTTGCGCACCGCCAACGCGAGCGCGCGGTAAGGCGTCATCAGGTTCGAAGCCTTGATTTCGGCTGTGGCGTCACGATCGAATGTCTCAGGCGCCTCCCAGCGGACGAGCGCGGGGTCCGGCAACTTCCCGCGGCGCGACTGTGACCAGCGCTGCACGCTATCGACGTGTTCGCGCTCGGCCGCCGCGAGATCGCTGAAAACCGTCAGAAGGTCGGCGCGGTCCTGACGTCGCATCTCTTCGGCGAGTTCCCCGTACTTGGTCGCGGCTTCCTGCTCCATGGCATTAGCAAGCGCGAACAGTTCGTCGAGGGACCGCAGGGTTCCTGCCGGTTCCTTCAAGAGCGTCGTTCGCAACAACGGCATGATCACATTTCCTAGGCTCTTTGATGCAGCGCAAGTTCGAGGCCATTCCTATCATTGTATAGCTCCTCTTGACGCAACTCGATTTGCGTTGGCTCAATGGGTCCGCCCGTCCGGCGTCAATGGCGATCCCGGAACATCAAACTCCAAAATTCGAATCGAATACGCGTGCTCGGGCAGGCCCGTTCCGCTTTGAGGTACTCCATGTTCCGGAGGCGTTTCGCCGTCAAACCACCTGCATCTGCAGCATTTGCGGTCATCTTTGCGATCTGCGCGACGTTGTGGGCACATGCGGCACTCGCGGCCGGCGATCTCGCCAGTTATCTGCCGAAGGTCGCGCCCGCCGACTTCTTCCAAGCAGCCGACCGATTCGGTCCACCGCAGGGGGATCCGCCGATCGTCCCGGTCTACCGCGGCGAGCAGTTGCAAGGATTTGTCTACCTCAATTCTCAGTTCGCCAACGCCACGGGCTATTCCGGCAAGCCGATCCAGGTCCTGATCGGCATCGATACCAAGGGTGTGCTCAAGGGATTTAAGCTGGTCGAGCACAAGGAGCCGATTGTTCTCGTCGGCATTCCGGAGAAGAGGATCCTGGACGCCGTCAACAAGCTGATCGGCGCCGATATGAGCGAAGTGGCGCGCGGCGCCGCGCAGGCGCCCCAAGTCGACATTGTCAGCGGGGCTACGGTGACCGTGCTCGTTTTCGGCGACAGCATCGTCCGTTCCGCGACGAAGCTGATCAAGAGCGGCCGGCTCGGGGCGCAAGGCGGTGCGGCCACGAGCGCAACGCCGCAAGCGTCGAAAGCGATCGATCCCGCAAAGAGCGAGGTTCGCGATTGGCAGACGCTCCTCGGTGACGGCTCGGTCCGGCGGCTCTTCCTCTCGGTTGCGGATATCAACAAGGCGTTCGAAAACACGGGCAACGCCGCCGCGACCGCGCATCCGGAGGCAGGCGATCCCGATGACACATTCATCGATCTGTATGTCGCCGATGTTGCCGTCCCCACGATCGGACGCAGTCTGCTCGGAGACGACGGCTACCAACGGCTCCTGGGCCGTCTCAAACCGGGTCAGCAGGCGCTCGTCGTCGCCGGATCCGGCCGCTACTCGTTCAAGGGAGCCGCGTACGTTCGCGGCGGAATCTTCGACCGCATCGAACTGGTTCAGGAGACCAACAGCGTCCGCTTCCGCGACCGCGATCACACCCGGTTGGGCAGCCTTGCCGCCGAAGGTGCGCCCGACTTTCCGGAGATCGCTCTGTTCACGGTGCCGCCCGAACTCGCCTTCGATCCGGTCGAACCATGGATGCTGCGGCTCCTGGTGCAGCGCGTGGTCGGCGCCCGGGACAAGGCGTTGATCACATTCGATCTCGGCTATACCCTTCCCGAGGCCTACCTGAAGCGTGAGGCGCCGCCGGCGCAGCCTCCACAAGCGGCAGCTTCTAAGGGCTCCGTGACCTCGGTTGCCGAAGCGCGCGAAGTCGGTACGCCGCCGCCCGCGTCCGACGAGGAGCCGCTGTGGATGCGGATCTGGCGCGCCAACACCGTCAAGGTCGGCTTGACCGTGGCGGCGCTCGGGGCGCTCACCCTCATCTTCTTCTTTCAGAACATGCTGGTTCGACATCCAGCCGTGTACGTCTGGGTGCGCCGAGGCTACCTGCTGTTCATCCTTGTCTGGCTTGGCTGGTATGCGAACGCCCAGCTCTCTGTCGTCAACGTCCTGACCTTCGCGAATTCCCTATTGACCGGATTCAGCTGGGACTACTTCCTCTCGGCTCCCCTGATCTTCATCCTCTGGGCATCGATTGCGGCCGGGCTGCTGTTCTGGGGACGTGGACCGTTCTGCGGCTGGCTGTGTCCGTTCGGCGCCCTGCAGGAATTGCTCAACAACGTCGCGCAGGCGCTCAAGGTGCCTCAATTCCGCGTCCCCTGGGGACTTCACGAACGGCTCTGGCCGATCAAGTACATCATCTTCCTCGGCCTGTTCGGGATGTCGCTGTATTCGACCGCCTTCGCGGAGCAGCTTGCCGAGATCGAACCCTTCAAAACCTCCATCATCCTGAAGTTCGCGCGGGAGTGGCCGTTCGTCCTCTATGCGCTGACCCTCCTCGCCGCCGGATTGTTCGTCGAGCGCTTTTTCTGCCGCTACATGTGTCCGCTTGGCGCGGCGCTGGCGATCCCGGGGCGTATCCGGATGTTCGAATGGCTGCGGCGGTGGCCGGAATGCGGCTCGCCCTGTCAGCGCTGCGCCAACGAGTGTCCGGTGCAGGCGATCCATCCGGAAGGCCACATCAACGTCAATGAGTGCATCTACTGCATGCACTGCCAGGAACTGTATTTCGACGACCACCGCTGCCCACACATGATCCAGGTGCGGCTGAAGCGGGAAAAGCGCCAGGCGATGTCGTCGCCATCGATGCGCTCCGGTGGCAAGGGTCCGGACACGGTCATCACCGCCGGCGGGAAACCCGTCCGCGTCTCGCCCGCCGACGTCATCACTCCACCTCCAACCTGAAACCGAAAGCCGAGGAGACCATCATGAGCGACAACGAAAATGGAAAGGGCGTCAGCCGACGAACCCTGCTGGGGACCACTGCCGCGGCTGCGGGCGTTGGAATCGCCGGCGGAGCTGTGATGAAGGACGGCGGCTTCGTCTCGGTCGCCGAAGCCCAGACCAAGGCTGCCGCGCCCAAGGCACCGCCGGCACGTCCGGCTGTGCAGAAGACGGAAGTCGCGCCCGGCGAACTCGACGAATACTACGTCTTCTTCTCGAGCGGCCAATCCGGCGAGATGCGCATCGTCGGCCTTCCGTCGATGCGGGAGCTGATGCGCGTTCCCGTGTTCAACCGCTGCAGCGCCACCGGCTGGGGGCTCACCAACGAAAGCCTCAAGGTGCTGACCGAAGGGCTGCAACCGGCAACCCGCGAATTCCTCAAGGCGCGCGGCGGCACGTTCATGAACGGCGACCTGCATCACCCGCATCTCTCGTTCACCGACGGCACGTATGATGGGCGCTACGTCTTCATGAACGACAAGGCGAACACTCGCGTAGCGAGGGTGCGTCTCGACGTCATGAAGTGTGACAAGATCATCGAACTGCCGAACCAGCATACTGTGCACGGACTGCGCGTGCAGAAATATCCCCGTACCGGTTATGTATTCGCCAACGGCGAGGACGGTGTGCCGCTGCCCAACGACGGCAAGGTCCTCGACGATCCCAAGCAGTATCGTTCGATGCTCAGCGCGATCGACGGAGACACCATGAAGGTGGCCTGGCAGGTGATCGTCAGCGGCAACCTCGACAACGTCGACGCGGACTACCAGGGCAAATACGCTTTCTCGACCTGCTACAACGCCGAGGAAGGCGTCACGCTGGCGGAGATGACCGCAAGCGAACAGGACTGGGTCGTCATCTTCAACATCAAGCGGATCGAGGAGGCCGTGAAGAAGGGCGACTTCAAGGAAATGAATGGCGTGCCCGTGATCGACGGCCGCAAGGGATCGGCCTACACGCGCTACGTTCCGGTCTCGAACAATCCGCACGGCATGAACACGGCTCCGGACGGCATCCACATCGTGGCGGCCGGAAAGCTCTCGCCCACCGTGACGGTGATGGATGTGCGACTGTTCGACCAATTGTTCGACGACAAGATCAAGCCGCGCGACGTTGTCGTCGCGGAGCCCGAACTCGGCCTTGGGCCGCTGCACACCGCCTATGACGGCAAGGGAAACGCTTATACGACGCTGTTCCTCGACAGCCAGATCTGCAAGTGGAACATCGACCTGGCCAAGCGGGCATTCAAGGGCGAGAAGGTCGATCCCATCCTCCAGAAGCTCGACGTACACTATCAGCCTGGCCACAACCACTCCTCGATGGGTCAGACCAAGGAGGCGGACGGAAAATGGCTGATCTCGCTGAACAAGTTCTCCAAGGATCGCTTCCTCAACGTCGGGCCGCTGAAGCCGGAGAATGATCAGTTGATCGACATCTCGGGCGACCAGATGAAGCTGGTCCACGATGGTCCGAGCTTCGCTGAGCCCCATGACGCCACGATCGTGCACCGCTCCAAGATCAATCCGATCTCGATCTGGGATCGCGCCGATCCGATGTTTGCTGACGCAGTCAAGCAGGCCAAGGCTGACGGCATCGACCTGGAAGGTGACTCCAAGGTCGTCCGCGACGGCAACAAGGTGCGGGTCTACATGACCTCGACGGCTCCGGCGTTCGGGCTCGAGCAGTTCCAGGTCAAGCAGGGCGATCAGGTCACCGTCTACATCACCAATATCGACGCGGTCGAAGACCTGACACATGGCTTCAGCATCGTGAACTACGGTATCCAGATGGAAGTCGCGCCGATGGCGACGGCATCGGTGACGTTCAGTGCCGATAAGCCCGGCGTGTACTGGTACTACTGCTCTTGGTTCTGCCACGCGATGCACATGGAGATGAAGGGCCGCATGTTCGTCGAGCCGAAATCGGTCTGATCGGGAGCGGCTCCGTGCATCTTCCGCTACGCATGCTTCCGGCGGCGCTCGTCGCCGCCGGATTGGTCGGCTCCGTCAGCGCGGAGACGCTGACGGCTGCGCTTGGCCAGCCGCTGCAGCCTCTGCTGGATCGCGCCGGTGACGGTGACGTGATAGAACTTGCTTCGGGGGAGTACAACGGCTCGATCCACATCGATCGTCCCCTTGTGCTGACCGGACACCCTGGCACCGTGCTCGAAGGCGGCGGTGCCGGTAACGTCGTGACGGTGACCGCGCCGGATGTGACCATCCGCGGCGTGACCGTCCGGGGCTCCGGGCGCGACCTGCAAGCGATGAATTCCGGGATCTTCCTGCAGAAGACGGCCGAACGCGCGAAGATCGAGGACAACCGGCTGGTCGGAAACCTGTTCGGTGTCTATGTGCATGGCGCCCGGGGCTCCCGCGTCGTCCGCAACGAAATCGAGGGACTGCGCGGCGGGCGTCTCAGCGAGGCGGGCAACGGCGTTTCGCTTTGGAATGCCCCCGACGTCACCATCGCGAACAACATTTTCCGCTACGGCCGCGACGGCATCTTCTCGATCTCCAGCAGCAAGGACCGCTTCCTCGACAATCGCTTCGAGCAGGTCCGCTTCGCGGTCCACTACATGTACACCAACGACAGCGAAGTCAGCGGCAACGCTTCGATCGGCAACCATGTCGGTTACGCCATCATGTATTCGAACCGCCTGGTGATCCGCGGCAACTCCTCCGATCACGATCGCGACTATGGATTTCTCTTCAACTACGCGAACTATGCCCAAATCGAGGACAACCGGGTCACGGGCGGCCCGCTGAGCCCGATGGCCCAGAGGACGGAGGACAGTCCCGCGGACGAGCGCGGCATGCTTCCGCAAGCCAACCGGGAGAGCACGCTCAAGAGCGGCCCGGAGAAATGCGTGTTCATCTACAACACCAATCACAACAAATTCCGCAACAACTGGTTCGAACGCTGCGCCATCGGCGTGCACTTCACAGCCGGCTCCGAAGGCAACGAGATCACGGGCAACGCCTTCGTCGGCAACGCCAACCAGGTGAAATATGTCGGCACCAGGAACCTCGACTGGTCGACCGGGGGGCGCGGCAACTACTGGAGCGATAATCCAGCATTCGACCTGAACGGCGACGGCATCGCCGACACCGCGTATCGGCCGAACGACCTCATCGATCGCGTGCTGTGGACGGCACCCGCGGCGAAGGTCCTGATCAACAGCCCCGCTGTCCAGGTCATCCGCTGGGCGCAGGCGCAGTTTCCGGCGCTGCTGCCGGGCGGCGTGGTCGACAGCCATCCGCTGGTGTCCCCACCGCAGGCCCGGGCGAAGGAAACGCGATGACCAGCACGGTTCGCGTCAGCGACGTCACCAAGGCTTATGGCCGGATCGAGGCCGTGCGCGATGCGTCGTTCACGCTCGATCAAGGCGAGCTGGTCGCTTTGATCGGCCACAACGGCGCCGGCAAGACCACGCTCATGAAGCTCATGCTCGGCTTGATCCGGCCGACCAGCGGCTCCATCGAGGTTCTCGGAGACAATCCCGCCGCCGGCGAATTCGCAGGCCGGCGACAGCTCGGCTATCTGCCGGAAAACGTCTCCTTCGACCCTGCTCTGACCGGCCGCGAGACACAGGCCTTCTACGCCAGGCTCAAGCGAGAGCCGGTTGCGAAGGGCCTGGAGCTGCTCGACGCCGTCGGGCTGGGAGCCGCCAGCCGCCGCCGGGTGAGCACCTATTCGAAGGGCATGCGTCAGCGGCTGGGGCTCGCGCAGGCGCTACTTGGCGAGCCGCGTGTGCTGCTGCTGGATGAGCCGACCACCGGTCTCGACCCCGAGCTGCGGCAGACCTTCTACGACATCATCGCACGGCTCGCCGCAGTCGGCGCGACCGTGCTGCTGTCGTCGCATGCGCTGACCGAGCTAGAGGAGCGCGCCGGCCGGGTCATCATCATGAACCGCGGCATCAAGGTCGCGGACGGATCGATCGACGACTTGCGTCGTCTCGCCCGGCTGCCGACCAGGATCCGTCTTAAGGTGGCTGGCCTCGCGCTCAGCGAGATGCCGCCCTGGGCTCCTCAAGACGCGACCTGCCGCCGGTTGAACGGCCACATCGTCGAGATCGACGCTGCGCCCGAGCGGAAGATCGAGCTGCTGCATCGCGCGACGGCCGCCGGCAATGCCGTCGAAGACGTCGACGTCGTCCCGCCGACCCTCGACGAGCTCTATGCTCATTTCCTCCGGCAATCGGAGCAGGCGCCATGAACGTCCTCATCATCGCCGCCAAGGAAATCCACCAGGCCATCCGCAATCGCTGGGTGCTTGCCGCAACTCTCCTGCTCGCCGGGCTTGCCCTGTCGTTGACCTTTCTCGGCAGCGCGCCGACTGGAAATGTCGGCGTTCGCACGCTCGACGTTGTCGTGGTCAGCCTGTCGAGCCTGACGATCTTTCTCGTTCCCCTTATCGCGCTGCTGATTTCGCACGACGCCATCGTCGGCGAGATGGAACGGGGAACGATGTTGTTGCTGCTGAGCTATCCGGTCGCACGATGGCAGGTGCTGCTCGGCAAGTTCCTGGGCCACCTCGCCGTCCTCGCCTTTGCGACCTGTCTCGGCTACGGCGCGGCGGTCGGAGCGCTGGCGGCGACGGGCAGCCAGATTGACGGCGACAGTCTTCTCGCCTTCGCGGCGATGGTGGGCTCCTCGGTGCTGCTGGGCGCCGTTTTCGTCGCGATCGGATATCTGGTCAGCGCGCTGGTGCGCGACCGGGGAACGGCCGCCGGCGTCTGCATTGGATTGTGGCTGCTGCTGGTGCTGATCTACGACATGGCGCTGCTGGGCGTACTTGCGCTCGATCAGGGACGCAGCATCTCGGCGGCCGCGCTCAACGCCATGCTCCTGTCGAATCCGACCGACGCCTACCGGCTGATCAACCTCACCGGATTCGCCAATGTCAGCACCTTCGCCGGCATGGCGGGCCTCGCTCAAAGCACATCCCTGACGATACCGGTCCTTCTGGCCGCCCTGCTCTGCTGGACGCTGCTCCCGCTGGGGCTGGCCACGCTCGCCTTCTCGCGGAGGGAGCTATGAGGCGCCGAACGATACTTCTCGCCTTGCTCGTGCCGTTCGCGCTCGCGGGTTGCAACGACAAGCAGGCCGCGCAGATCCCGCCTCCTCATCGGATGACGGCCGAGGACATCGGGCACTACTGCGGCATGAACGTGCTCGAGCACCCGGGACCGAAGGGGCATATCTTCGCCGCGAGCCTCATGGAGCCGGTGTGGTTCTCGTCGGCGCGGGACACGATCGCCTTCACCATGCTGCCGGACGAACCGAAGGACATCCAGGCAATCTACGTCTCCGACATGGGCAAAGCGGCCGACTGGGACAAGCCGGGCGCCGACAACTGGATTGAGGCGCGCAAGGCGCTGTTCGTGATCGAGAGCCGGGTCAAGAGCGGCATGGGCGGCGACGAGGCCGTTCCGTTCTCCGACCGGGCGGCGGCGGAGAAGTTCGCCGGTGAAAACGGCGGCAGGATCGTCGGCTTTAACGAGGTGCCGCGGGACTATGTCCTGGCCTCGGCGAACACTACAGGCGCATTTGCGGCCGACGAGACGGCGGAAGGCCCGCCGGGCGAACGACCGAGGAGGACGCCATGACGCCAACCCTGACGCGGCGACGCTTTATTCATATCAGCGCCGCGGCGGCGGGCCTCGGCGCGCTGTCCGTCGGAGGTCCAATTCGTGCAGAGGTCGCGCCGGTGATCTGGCGCGGCACGATGCTGGGCGCGGTTGCAACGTTGGAGATCCACGACGAAGACCGCAGCCGGGCAGAACGGCTGATCTCGCTCGCCTGCACGGAGGCGCGGCGGCTCGAGCGGCAGTTCAGTCTCTACATGAAGGATTCCGCCCTCGCCGAACTGAACCGGACCGGCATCCTCGTCGGCCCCGCCCCCGAAATGGTCGAACTGCTGGCGGCATCGCAGCGCTACTCGGCGCTGACCGAAGGCGCGTTCGATCCGACGGTGCAGCCCTTGTGGGAGCTTTATGCGGACCACTTTGCACGAGAAGGGGCGGATCCCGGCGGTCCGTCAACGGCGGCGATCCAGGCCGCGCTCCGGCGCGTGGGCCACCGCCGTCTGTCGGTCAGCCGCGACCGGATTGCGTTGCCTCACGGAATGACCTTGACCCTGAACGGGATCGCGCAGGGTTACGTGACGGACAAGGTCGTCGAGCTGCTGCAGGCCCAGGGCATCTCGCACAGCTTGGTGGACATGGGCGAGACCCGCGCCATCGGCGCGCGGCCGGACGGACGTCCCTGGGAAGTGGGCGTCGCCGATCCGGAGGTCGCGAGCCGCACCGCCACGATCGTTCCGATCGTCGACCGGGCGGTATCGACCTCGGGGAGCTACGGGTTCCGGTTCGATCCCGAAGGCCGCTTCAACCACCTGTTCGATCCGGCGACGGGAGGCAGCGCCCATCGTTATCAAAGCGTGACGACCGTCGCTCGAAGCGCCACTGCAGCCGATGCGCTCTCGACCGCGTTCAGCCTGATGCCCAAGGAGCGAATCCGTTCGCTGCTGCCATACGTCGATGTCGAACGCGTCCATCTCATCGATGCGGCGGGCAAGTCATCCGAAATCGCCATCTGATCGACCGACTTCGAACCAAAAGGAAAAGGAGAAATTGATGATCCGGACAGCACTTGTAGCCTTGTTTCTCGCAGCGGGTCTCGGCCAAGCCGGCGCTCAGGATGCCGCCGCGGGCGAGAAGGTCTTCGCCGTCTGCAAGGCCTGTCACCAGGCCGGCGACACCGCCAAGAACGTCGTCGGCCCGGTGCTCAACGGGCTGATCGGACGGAAAGCGGGATCGGTTGAGGGCTATAACTACTCGGAGGCCAACAAGAAATCCGGCATCACTTGGGACGAGGCCACCTTCAGCGAGTACATCAAGGACCCGAAGGCCAAGATCCCCGGCACCAAGATGGCGTTCGCCGGCATCAAGGACGAGCAGAAGATCAAGGACCTGATCGCCTACCTGCACACGTTCGACAAGGCGCCCGTCAAGCTGACGCAGTGAGAGCACTCCAGCCCCAATAGAGGATACGGCAAATAAAAGATACGGCATATGAGCGAAAATTGGCTACCGTCGTTGAAGACCGATACACCCCAGGCCCGCTTCGAACTGGCCGTAAAGCTCTCACGAATGGCGGTGAAGATCACGCAGCCATCGGACGAGGTCCGTACGCGTCTGCGGGCGGCTTATGAGCAGGACTCCGAGCAACTGATCGCAACATCCCAAGTGGTGGCCGTCCACTTTCAGACGGTCGCCGCCGCCAACAATTGGTGGCGTTGATGAGACGCGGCCATCGGGCCTGCACGGGAACCGCCCACACCGCACTCCGGAACGCCTGCTCACGTTCGCGGTTCGCTCAGTCATGGCACGAACAGGTGCAGCGATGAGAGGTCTCAGTACCGGTCAAATCGTCCTGCTGGTCGCCCTGGGCGCCGTATTGATCCTCACAGGCGTCTGGGCCGTCTCCGTGTGGAGTGCGAGCAGCGGCGTCGAGATGGGCAAGCACGGGTGGATCGCGCTGGGGCTAGGCACCTTCTTCTCGCTTCTCGTCGGGTGCGGGCTCATGGCCCTGATGTTCTTCAGTAGCCGCTCAGGTCATGACGACGCCGCCGATCCGTTCCGACGCCGGGAGCACCGCGACCCCTAGCAAAGGCATCACGATGTGCCCGGCGCACGAAATGAACCTCCGAGGACCGCGCTCCGAAGCCTGCTCCCGCGCCATCTGGCAAGGACTTCCGAAGAGCGACCTCTCATTTCCGCGGCTGTGCGGCTAATCATCCAACTACGGCTGCAACGAATTTCTGCCTTCGATCTCGTCCAGGCCTCGACCGATAAGGCGAGGCAAGCAAAGGAAGCCCGGGAGGACGCCGATGTGGGACACAGCCGCCGAGGCACTGCGCCGCTGGTCGATACTTGTGATCGGCCTGGTTCTGATCGTCGGCGGCTTTTGGCTAGGTCAGATGCTCTACTCTGCGGATCGCATCAAGCCGCAGAACCAGACAGTTTCCGCCGAGAAGTCGCCGCCCGACACCGGTCATCAGAATGCGCACAGCCCGCCGCCAGATCAGTCGGCTCCAAGAGCCAACGCCGACCCGCAGCGCGCTACATCCTCGCCCTCTACGGCCACGCAGACAGCTCAGACCGCATCGAAGCAGAATGCAGAGACCGAAGCGGCGAAACCGGCTCAAGCGCCCCACGACCCGCAGATGACGCCCACGCCGGCACCGACGACGAGCGGCCAGGCCGCTCCGGGCTCCAAGTCCCCCACGTCAGCCGCAGCGGCGCCGATCCCCACTGGTGGTGATGCCGCAGCCGGTCGACTTGTCTTCCGCAAGTGCCAGGCCTGCCACTCGCTTGATGCCGGGAAGAACATGCTGGGCCCCTCGCTCGCTGGGGTGATCGGCCGAGAGTCCGGTACGGAGCCCGGCTACAACTACTCACCGGCGATGAAGCAATCGAACCTCACCTGGGATCCTCCGACGCTCGCCCGGTATCTTGAGGATCCAGCAAAGGTCGTGCCGGGCAACAAGATGCCCTTCCCCGGCCTGAAAACGGATCACGACCGGGCCGACGTCATTGCCTACCTAGCAGAATCAGGTGCCGGCCAGAGTGCCGCCGGAACATCGGCCGCCCAGGCGCAACCGGCGCCGGCAGCGTCTCCGACTGGCGCGCCGCCCCCGAGCCGGCCGCAGAGCGCCACCCGCGCTGACATCGGCTACATTGCCGATGCAAAGTACACGCTACGGTCGGGCATCGCCGAAGGACGCATGGTCTATATCGGCGTCGGCGGTGCGATCGAGGGCAAGGTCAACCCGGTGCTGACCGCTTCCGAAGGTCAGGTGGTCCAACTCACGCTGATCAACGGCGAAGGTGCCGAGCACGATATCGTCTTTCCAGACCAGGACACGAAATCACCGCGCGTCACCGGCAAGGGCGCGAGTACCACCATCGCATTCAGGGCCACCAAGTCGGGCGACTTCACCTACTATTGCAGCGTTCCCGGACATCGTCTGGCGGGCATGGTAGGGCAGTTTATCGTTACGCCGAGACCATCACCGCAAACCGTCGTCGAGGCCGACATCTCGCGCGAACCGGGCGATCTGCCGCCCCCCATCGGCAAGCGTGATCCTCAGACGGTGCGAGTGGATCTGTTAAGTGTCGAGGTTGAGGGCAGGCTCTCCGAAGGCACCACGTTTGGCTACTGGACTTTCAACGGCAAGGTGCCGGGCCCGTTCATTCGCGTCCGCGTCGGCGACACGGTCGACATCCACCTGAAGAATTCCGCGGATAGCGCCATGATCCATTCCGTCGACTTCCATGCGGCGACCGGTCCAGGTGGCGGCGCAGCCGCGCTGCAGGTTGACCCGGGCGGCGAGAAATCGATGACCTGGAAGGCGCTGGTGCCTGGACTGTATGTCTATCACTGCGCCACGCCGATGGTCGCCGAGCACATCGCAAACGGCATGTACGGTCTCATTCTCGTCGAGCCGGAAGGCGGGCTTCCGCACGTTGACCACGAGTTCTATGTCATGCAGGGCGAGATTTATTCCGACATCGCCTTCGGCCAGCACGGCAGCGCCGAATTCAGTGTCGACAAGCTTCTCAACGAGCGACCCGAGTATTTCGTCTTCAACGGCTCAGTGGGAGCGCTCACCAAGCTGCATCCGCTCGAGGCCAAGGTCGGCGACACCGTGAGGATCTTCTTCGGCGTCGGCGGCCCGAACTACACCTCGTCGTTCCACGTCATCGGCGAGATCTTCGACAAAGTCTATAATCTCGGCGGCATGACCACACCCCCTCTCGAAGGCAACCAGACGGTATCGGTGCCGCCAGGGGGCGCGGTCATCACCGAGTTCAAGCTCGTCGTACCCGGCAACTATACGCTCGTCGATCACGCGCTCGCCCGTATGGAGCGCGGCCTGCTTGGCGTGCTCCACGTGGAAGGCTCGAAGAACCCGGACATCTACAACGGCGAGGTCATGCCGGGGATGGGTCACTGAGACGCCGCCGTTCGACATTCGATGAGCGACATTGGCTTCCTTCGCTGACACCGACCTTGCAGGCGGGCTTCAACCTGGCCGTCAAGCTTACCAGGAAGGAAGTGAAGACCATGCGGTCCTCGGCGTGATCGCGGTGCACTTGCGCACCGTCGCGGCGGCTAACAATTGGTGGCGCTGACGTCGCTCGCGGCTCTCGCCCAGCAGTCTTTGCTCTCCCATCAGGTTCCGAGAAGGATTGTCAGAAGGAGCGAGGAATCTTCGATGCCCTTTAGCGAATGGATCTCGCCGCCCGTGAGGTAGACCCACTCGCCCGAACTCAATGTGATCGAAGAATCCGTCAGACCAAGCGATATGCGCCCTTCCAGGCAATGAAGCATGATGTTGCCAGGCACCTTATGCGGCGGGATTTCCATTCCGGCCAGAACGATCAGCCGAACTGCCTCAAAATGCTCGGATTTGATGATGGCCGCAGTTTTCGCGTCCTTCAACTTGCCTCCAAGGGGTCGTAAATCGACGATCTCTCCTGGTTTCGCGTGTTGCAACGCCACGATGTACTCCCTGGTTCTGCCACTGGATGCGGACGCGCCGAGAACCCACAATTGATGCTATCGTTCCCGGCGACCAAAACTAGGTCGAACGGGACAGCTTGGACTGACAAGTCCGGCCTTGGTGGCCATTGCCGCCGGGCCCGGTCATGTCTCCGGGCCGACCGGCGGTTTCAGCCGACTATCGGCCCACTTGAGGGCCGCCGGGTCGTGCAGCGGATCGAATTCGCAGCGCGAACAGACGTAGTGATCATGACCGCCCGGGTCGGGCACTAGCTGCATAGGCCTCCCGCAAAGGGCACGCCTTCCGGATCGCCTGAAGGACAGACATCTGGCTTCCCCCTACCGTTCCATCTTAGTTGCGCGCCAGCCTCCAGCACAAGCCTTCCGCGGAAGGCCGTCGTGCGAAACGGACGTAGCGGGCCGCCGCACAGCCGCTTGGCGGCGTTTCCGGCATACCGATCCAGTGGTTACGCGAGGGTGGCGTCATGCAAGGGTCCTAAAGAGTTTCGCGCAGCGGCCGCGTGTTATGGCGGAGAAGGCACACCCGTTCATCAGACGCCGAAGCTCGCCCGCTCTCCGGGCGGGTCGCAGCGCCTAAGCCAATTCCTCGACATCTCTACGGTGAGGTGCCGCCGCTGTGGCCGGACAGCCAAGCCTACCGTTCGACGAATCGATCCGCTGCGGACACCGTGCTGCCGGTCTCATCTCGCGCGGTGAACACGATATCTCGCTGCCCGGGTTGCGCCGCCGTCAAGGTGAGTCGCAGCTGCCCCGACGCATCCGGCGCGACCTCGACCGGAGAGAGGCTCTCGTTGCCGACAATAGACAGCTTCGCGTCAATCCCGCCGACGGACAACGTGTACCGATGGGCACTCGCCGACTTGTTGAGCAGCTTCACCGTGTAGGCATTGCGTACCGAGCCGTCCGACAGGCGGACGGCGACCGGATCGCGGTCGTGCTGGACCGAAAGCGTCGCGGTGGTCTTCGTGCCGAACGCGACGCCGATCGTGCCCGCCAGCGCAACGCAGGCCGCGGCCAAACCGATCGTCTTCGGCCGCAGCAGATGGTTGCGAGAGGCCTCCTTGCTCCGCCCTCGCTCGATGTTGGTCCAGCTTTCGTAGTCGATCAGGCCTCGCGGGCGCCCGAGCTTCGCCATAACGCTGTCGCACGCATCGACGCAGAGACCGCAGTTGATGCAGGCGAAGTTCGGGCCTTCCCGTATGTCGATCCCGATCGGGCAGACAGCCACGCACTGGCCGCAGTCCACGCAATCGCCTGCCGGCTCCCCGCGGAGGCGCAGCTCGGCCGCCTTCTTCGCCGAAATCCGCTGCTCGCCTCGGTAATCGCGGTAATTAACGGTATAGGCTTCGGGATCCCAGATCGCACCCTGTAGGCGTGGCCATGGGCACATGAACGTGCAGACCTGCTCGCGCGCGAACCCCGCAAGTCCGTACGTCGTGCCAGCGAACACCGCGACCCAGGTGAGGACGTTGGCCGATACGTCGCCCACCATCAGACCGCTGAGCAGAGCCGGCGCGTCAGTAAAATAGAAGATCAGCGTGCCGCCTGTCGCCAGCGAGATCAGAAGCCAGGCCGCGTGCTTGGCGACGGTCTGTAAAGCCCGCTTCGCCGTGAGAGGCGCTCCGATCTTCTTGAGACGCTGGCGCCTGTCACCCTCGATCAAGCGCTCGACGAGCAGGAACAGATCGGTCCAGACAGTCTGAGGACATGCAAAGCCGCACCACAGGCGCCCCGCAAGCGCATTCGCAAGAAACAGGATGGTCGACGCGAGCACCAGAAGGCCGGTGACGAGATAGAGATCCTGCGGCCAGATCTCGACGAAGAACGCGTACAGACGCCCATTCGCAAAATCGAGCAACACCGCCTGGTCGGGCGCGTTCGGCCCGCGATTCCAGCGGATGAACGGCGTGACGTAGTAGATCGAGAGCGTCAGCAGCAGGATGGCCCATTTGAGCCTCCGGATCGGACCCTTGACGGCCTGCGGCACGACCGGCAGTCCGACGGCCGCAGCAGCCTTGGCCCTCGTCTTCGCGTGATCGATCTCGATGGTAATCGCCATCGCGCGCCGTCAGTTCACTGCCGCAAAGCCGAGCGAAGCCCGGACTGCCGGCGCGATGAGGTCGGGGGTCCAGGCCGGCGCGAAGGTCATCGTCACGTCGGCGGAAACGACCCCTGGGACGGCGGATGCCGCCGCCTTCGCCCCTTCCTTCAGGAAGGAGGTCGCTGGACATCCCGGCGTCGTGGCGGTCATCGTGATGCAGACTGCACCGCCTGCGACCGCAATATCGTAGACGAACCCGAGATCGACGATGTTCTCACCGAGCTCCGGATCGATCACGACGCGCAGCGCCTGGCGGACGCATTCGACCAGATGGTCCGTCATGATGGGGCCCTCACCGTGAGTTCGTAGGTAGCCCCGTCGGGTGCGAATCCGCCAAGCCAGCGGAAGCCACGCTTTTCGAGTTGCGGAAACAGGAACACCGGCTCACGCCGCAGAAGCGCCGAGAGCGTCTCGCCGGGGCCGAGCTGATCGGCCGCGGCCAGAATCCGGACCATCGGCTCCGGGGGCTCGAGGTCGCGATTGTCCAGTTTGACGCGGGGATCGGGCCAGGCGCCGAAGTCGAAGCCATTCGACGGGGCCGCAACTTGCGCGGCCTTCGCTGCCGCAGGCGTGAACAGCACTTCCCATTCGCCGCCTTCCATCGCGCTCGCCGAATGAGCGAAGCCCTTGTCGGCCATGACGGCGAACAGCGGGACCGGCTTGAAGGTCGCGTAAAGGCGCAGGCCCTGCCCTTCTTCCAGACGCTCGAGCGCAGCCATGATAACCGAGAACGGCTCTCCCCCGGCGCGTAGGATCGGACGGACATCGACGTCCAGGTAAGCGGTCATTGCGATCTCCTCATGTTTTGGCGAACAACAGATGCGGCGCGACGGCGCCCGCCGGCAGGCGCAGCGACGACGCCACGTCTTCCAACCGCCGGATTCGAATGATTTCGTGGATGATGCCGACGACGCCAACTGACATCGCGGCCGCGGCAAGCCGGAACGCGCTTGGATCTCCTGCCAGCAGCGCGATCGTACCCGCCCAGACGGACAGGTAGTAGATCGCGAACCACTTCGTCGCCCTCTTCTCCGCGGTCAGATCCTGAACGCGAGGCGTCGCCGCGCGTCCCATCACCGCCCCGTAGGTCTCGAGCCAGGTGAGAAACGCGACGATCTTGTAGAGCTTGGCGAGCACCAGACCGGACAGCCAGCCGAACACCGTAAGGAAGGCGAACGCGCCCAAATGCAGGAGCAGCGTCCCCATCGAAACGAGTGCGATCCCCAGCACGGCCGTCCCCGCCAAGCTGGCGAACGACAAGATTGCCATCCGCATATTGAGCTCAAGCTGCCGCCGCTTCCGATTCCGGAAGATGCCGGCGAGATCCCGCCCGTAGAGAGCGGCGCAAGACAAGCCGAGAATCGCGGCGACGGACAGCACGACATTCAGCCTCATCGCAAAACCGATCATCACGGCTCCGCCGCTCACGGTCGCCGCGACGGCAAGCGCGCCGGCCGCGAGCGTGAGGCGGCTCTGGCGGTCCTCCACATCAGGCGCCAACATGAACATGGCCAGCAATCGATAGCTGACGCCCATCGCCGTCAGCGTAAGCCAACCGCCGAGCCCGGCGATCGCGTGCAGCGGGATGCCGCGCGCCAGGACGGCCTCGCCCATCCGTCCCGCCCATCCACCCAGCGCGAACGCGAACACCGCACCGAACACGACGGTCACGCAGAGAGACGCGAGACCGGCGATGACGAACCGTGCAGATCCCGTCGGACGCCGCAAAGCCGTTAAACCCAAATCCACTACAACGAAGCCGAAGCCGCCGACGAGCAGCACGGCCCCGAACGGTAGGAGCCAGGGGGCGGAAGGCAGACGGCCGTTCAAAGCCATAAACCCCGCCAGCAGCGAGACCAGCCCCGCCGTCAACAAACCCAGCGCCGGTAGCGCCCATCGCTCGGAGTACAAGGGCGTT
Source organism: Bradyrhizobium sp. PUT101 (assembly GCF_052043945.1). Lineage (NCBI taxonomy): Bacteria > Pseudomonadati > Pseudomonadota > Alphaproteobacteria > Hyphomicrobiales > Nitrobacteraceae > Bradyrhizobium > Bradyrhizobium sp. PUT101. Next base: position 7,128,478 of record NZ_CP197207.1, on the reverse strand, counting down.
GCGACGAGGACAGGGACGAATTGGAACAGCGCTCCGCACATCGCGGTACTTAACCACCCGATACAGATCACATGCACCAGGACTAGCGTGTCCGGAGCCGCGACATCCGCTGCAGGATGACCAATGCCGGCGGCCATTAGCCCGAGCGCGGCAAGCAACCAGGTCAGCGCCGCGGCGAAGTAGGTCATGGTCCACCGGGAGATCTTGCCGCCGATCATGATCGTCTCTTCATCCGTCTGTCCGGCGCGGCAACGGCGCGCCTCAAAAGCCCCGTGCGTCCGGCGTGAGCGATTTCCGGACTTCCTGGCGGCAAGCTAATGGAGGCCCCGCGCAGATCTTTGCGATGTCGCAAAGACCGCAAGGTTTCGCAGCGCAATATGCGCGTGTGAAAATGTCGGAGTAGGGTGGATGAGAATTTTCGAAAGACTTCGGACGCGCGTCCGAGTTCCCGTGCACGAGGTTGGTCTTGACGAGTGCGAGCGCAGGAGGGAGGCAAAACGAGCAGAATCCTCGTTCTATTCGGCTTCGCACGAGCGCAACGAAACAGAAGACCCATGGGAGTCGATTCGCGACGTAGCTGAACAGTTACCCTTGCTCGGACATCAGGGGAGCCTTATCTCTTCTCTCCCTCGGCAAGCTTCTGGTGCCATCTGCGAGACCTGAGATGCGTCGGCCGGCGCGCTCTCCGCCTCGACCTCGCCACGCTCTTGCAGGCAGACGCAGAGGCACTTTGATCTTCCCCCAAAAAAGTGGACATGGATCAAGCCGATTTTAGCTCCATCTCGACCGGGCTGATATAGCCGATGGCCGAGTGTCTTCGGGTCTGATTGTAGAAGCCTTCGACGTAAGCGAAGATGTCGCGCTCGGCTTCATTGCGGGTCTCATATTGACGGTGATGGATGTTCGGTCTTGAGGGTGTGGAAGAAGCTTTCCATCGGGGCATTGTCGTAGCAGTCGGCTCTGCGGCTCATTGAAGGCCGGAAGCCGGCGGCTTGCAGCGCCTGGCGGTACTCGGTTGAAGCGTATTGTGTGCCGCGATCGGAATGATGGATCAGCCCGGGACCTGGTCTTTGCCCCTTGATCGCCATTCGTAATGCGGCGAGCGGCAGTTCTGCGCGCAGATGGTCCTCCATCGCCCAGCCCACGATACGGCGGCTGTACAGATCCATGACGGCCGCCAGATACAACCAGCCCTGGCCGGTCCAGACACAAAGGTGATGTCGGCGAGCCAGACCTGATTGCGCATGGCGGCCGAGAAGTTCCGGCCCAGCAGGTTCGGCGCGATCGGGAAGCCATGCCCGCTGTCGGTGGTGCGGCATCGCCGCGGTCCGGCGGAGATGGCTCGAATGCCATGATGGCGCATCTGCCGCTCGATCCGGCCACGGCTTGCATGATGTCCCTGGGCTTTGAGTTCGACATGAATGCGCGGGCTGCCATAGCGGCCATGGCTATCGAGATGAACCCGCTGGATGCCTTCCAGCAGCGCTCGATTAGCCAAGGCCCGGAGGCTTTCCGGGCGCGACCGCCAGGCATAGTAGCCCGCGGGCGAGACGCCGAGCACACGGCACATGACCTTGACCGGATAGTCCGTGCGGCGATCCTCGATAAAACGGAACCTCATGTCCGGGGTCCAGCAAAGATCGCGATCGACTTTTTTAAAATGTCGCGCTCCATGCGCAGCTGTTCGTTTTCCCGCTGCAACCGCGCAATCACGTCAGCTTGGTCCGCCGACGGCACCGCCGCTTGCGATGTGGGCGCCACGGCGCTGCCGCCGGCTGCCACCGTGCCCCGCTCCGCCACCCATCGGCTCAGCACGGAGCCGTCAAGCCCGAGCTCCTTCGATACCGACTTCGCCGAGCGGCCGCTCGACAAAACCAGATCAACTGCCTGCCGCTTGTACTTGTCCGAATAAGAACGTCGCTGCCGTTTTCGTCATCTGACACCTCTTGCTGTCTAAGCTATAGGTGTCCACCGATTTAGGGGAGGCTCAACTTTCCGCTTCTCTCAAGCAGGGTCGAGAACGCCGTGCGCGTTGATGCGAGGCGGCGGCATGGCGAAGGCGACCTTCTTCCTCGCTGCCGCACCTCGGGCATCGGAAGCTGACCTCGCGATGCGCCAGGATATTCCTCTGAGAGCCGACCGCCATTGGCCAGGCACCGCACTTGGGACATTTCACCAGCAGATCATTCGTTTCCAGCATCGCGACGGCTCCTCACCCCTGGGCCTCTACGGCGTGCAACGACGTCATGATGCAGCCGTTCCTCCAATCGGGCAGGCCAGGATCGGCGTCCATCCCACTGGCGTCGCAAGGTTCGCGCGTCCAAACTTCGATGCCGCGCGGCAGCATGCCGCTCTTCGCGTGGCGACGTGGCAGGGTAGGATGATGCGGTGCATACTGCGCACCCACATTACCCGCTTATTCCGGACAATGAAGAAATTCATCTGCGAGCAGAACATTGCGAATTTCGAGAGGCTGCTGGCCGAGACGAGCGATCCTTCGCTGCGGCGGACCGTCGATGGACTGCTCGCCTCGAACCGGCGCGAGCTCGCGCTGCTCGTGGCCGAGACGGAGCGGGCGCTGCGGTCCCGGTCTGGGCAGTCCGGCCAAAAAGCGGTCGACGCGATCGGTCTCCGCGAGCAGTTTTTGTCCGATTTCAACCGCTCGCCACATCCCTACATGCTGCTCGATCCAGGACCGGGACTACAGATCGTCGACATCAACGTGGCTTACGCAAAGGCGACGCTGACTGATCGCGGCAGCGTGGTTGGGCGGTCTCTCTTTGAAGTGTTTCCCGACCATCCGGATGAGCCCCTGGCGGACGGTGTCAGCAACCTGTTGCTGCACCACGTGGAGGGCGTGACGGACCAGGTGGCGTCCGAGCACTGATCCATCAACGAGGCACACTCCCGAAGTCGCCCAGCGTCCTGCCCGTCGTGCTGTTGACGAAGTGGAGCGACATGCAGGCCGGACAAGATACCGAGACGTAGCTGTCTTTGGGTTTCCGGGACTCGAGCGCCTCGTCATCGAGGCAAAGCTGGACGTTTATTCCCGTGCGCGGGCACTTGACCACGATCTGGCGCTGCATCGTCCCACTATGCTCCTTCCTGATCGTCCCGAAAATTGCGGATGACTACCTACGGTCCTCTCCGGAAGTTGAGACAGGCCAAAGCGAACTGGAGGGCAGCGTCTAGGATTGAACTGCATCAGGCGGTTCGGCGCCGGTGCGTCGCGAGGGGGAGCACGGACTTCTAGGCACTCCGGTCGCATCTCTCGGTCGCAGTGTCCGCGACCGCGAGGAGAGCCGGCTTTGACAGCGGCTCTGCCGGCGGGTCCTCTGGAACCAGCACTGGTGTTGCGGGTTGGACTGCCACAGCCCCGCAAAGACCAGGATGTTATCGCAACAGGTCCAGCCGGAGCACCGTCATGCCAGCAGACCTCCATCCCGATGACTGGCGCGGTTGGTGAGGTATGCGCTAGAGACGACGCGCGCCACCGCGGTCTGTCCTTTCCATGAAGACGTAATCGTTCGTATCGGCGACGACGCCGCAGAGAGCCACGCCTTGGAGCGGGCCAAGAGAATTCCAAAGAGCGACGGCTCAACTTGGGGTGGGCAAGCTCTCAACGATGAAATTGGACGCCAGCTTGGTGCCGCTGCGGACGGCTGCTGTCCGAAGTGCCAGGCCGCCCAGGGTACCGGCGCCTAACGGCCCTCAGAAGTCCCCTCGGAACCCCCAGAGCTGAACCCGTTGTTCTGAGCTGGACGAGGAGGAGTTTTGACATGTCTGTACGACTTCAGATCGCGGCGATGCTCTTTATGAGCGTCCAGGCAATGATGTTCGGAACAGGAATGCTTGTGATCCTCCTCACTCCGATCCAATCGAAGGCGATGGCGGCAATTCCGACGATGATCGCCGTGAGCGTCGTTGCGTCGGCCGCGATCGCATGGCTGATAGCGCCCAGGCTCCGCCAGCCTTATTGGCGCGCGAGAGGCGCTCCCGGCGACGCGATTTCCGGCTAGCCGTTGACTCAGCCGAGCGCCTGCCCCGCCAATTTCCCCTTTCTGCTCCGAATGGAGCGAGCGGACAGAGCCGGCAACGCCGTCGCCAATGAAGGTCCCATGCCGCGCTTCATCGTCAGCTTCATGAAGAAGGTCCTCGGCGAGAACGGTCAGATGGACGAGGGCTGCCAAACGACAGTCGAACTAGCTAGGGCGCGGACTCATTAGCGCTCAGCCAAACGCGGATTGATGCGAGTTTGACGAATGCTAGGTAGTTGGCCGCGAGTTTGTCGTATCGGGTCGCGACACGTCGACATTGCTTGATCTTGTTGAAGAACCGTTCGATCAGGTTTCGTGAGCGATACAGGTACTGGCTGAAGCAGATCGGGTCCTTTCGATTTCGTTTCGGCGGAATGTTCGCCCATCCTCTTTGCTGGTGGGCAAGCTCCCTGATCCAATCCGCGTCATATCCACGATCCGCGAGTAACATCGTTTGAGGGAACATCGTGCTGAGGAGAACCGAACAAAGCCGTTTATCGTGCGCCTCACCGGGCGTGAGGGCGAGATAGACTGGCAGCCCGTGGGTATCTACGACCGCGTGAATCTTGCATGACAGGCCGCCTCGCGACCGGCCCACATCTTGCTGATTGCCATTAGCGATGCAAGCTCCGTGCTGGTGCACGCGCACGATGGAAGTATCGATCATCTGCACCGTCGGGTCATGACCGGCGGCCAGCGCATCCATGATACGGTCCCAAATGCCGGCCTGCCCGCCACCGAACGAAGCGATTATAGAGGACCATAGGTTTCCGGCAGATCGCGCCAGGGAGCACCTGAGCGTAAAACCCAAAAGATGCCGTTCAGGACGCGCCGATCGTCAACACGGGGAATACCACGCGGTTTGTTTGGAAGGAACGACCTGATGGCAGTCCATTCAAAGTCAGTCAGTTCATACCGCATGATTCTAGACTCCGGTTTTGGGCACTTGAATCACGTCCAAACGGACGCCTTCAACCGGTAAATTTGGACATCCCGCCTTTCCGAGATTAACTGCTAACCGGATGCCGCCGATGTGCAAAAATCGACGCGATTGACCCGCAACAGACTCGGCCGAGTTCGGCGTCATAGGCAAAGTTGAGGGATCCGCCAGACTAACCACCCAGTTCTCCCGGCGACAATCACCGGTTTATCTCGATAAGGATGGACCGGAACCTATTCGAGCATGGAACCAAGGACGCAGCAGTTGAAAGGTGTACTGTGCTCTGCGCAGGCGCGGCCTAATCGTGCGAAAGGCAAGATCCACAATGATCATCGAATCCTCGGATCGAGTATCTCGCCTGTCCTGGTTCAAGCGGTTTCCCATTCCGCGAAACTTCAAGGTCACGCCGGAATCGCGGATCGAGAAGGGGCGGACATGGCCGGCGCCCGCCTATGCGAAGCGAGTTAAGGCGTTCGAGATCTATCGCTACGATCCCGACGCCGGCGGCAATCCCCATCTCGACACGTTTCATGTTGACGTCGACGACTGCGGACCGATGGTTCTTGATGCATTGTTCTGGATCAAGAACAAGGTGGATTCGACGTTAGCCTTCCGCCGCTCGTGCCGCGAGGGTGTCTGCGGTTCTTGCGCTATGAACATGGATGGCACCAACTGGCTGGCTTGCACGCGGTTCATCTCCGACATGGGAACGAACGCAACAATCTATCCGCTCGCCAACTTGCGGATTATCAAGGATCTCGTTCCCGACCTGACGCACATCTTCGCACAGTATGCAGCGATCGAGCCTTGGCTTCATTCCAAGACGCCAGAGCCCGAGAAGGAGCGGCTGCAATCCCCCGAGGACCGCAGCCAGCTCGACGGTTACTACGAGTGCATCCTTTGCTTCTGCTGCACCTCTGGATGCCCGAGCCACTGGTGGAACGGCAATCGCTTCCTGGGACCTGCGGCACTCCTGCAGGCATGGCGTTGGCTGACGGATAGCCGCGACGAGGCGAAGGGAAAACGGCTCGATGCGCTCGAAGACCCGTTCCGGCTTTATCGGTGCCATACCATTCTTAATTGCACCCGGACCTGCCCCAAAGGATTGAATCCTGGCAAGGCCATCGCTGAGATCAAGAAGGCGATCGTCGAGCGTGAGAAATGATCAAGAACGGGACCACAGATGGCAATTCGACGCCGGCGCGGCCACGCCCGCTTTCGCCCAATATCCAGATCTATCGGCCGCAACTCACCTCGGTGTTGTCGATCGCTAACCGCATCACTGGGTTAATTCTGAGCCTCGGCGCCGTGGGCCTAGTGATCTGGCTAAGCGCTGCGGCGGCTGGTCCCCAGGCCTATGGCGTCGTTCAGAGCGTGATAGGATCCTGGGCCGGTCAGGTCGCGCTGTTCGGCTGCACCTTCGCCTTCTTCTTGCATTTGTGCGGTGGCATCCGTCATCTCGTCTGGGACACCGTCCACGGCTTCGAGCTTCGGTCGATCTACATTTCTGGATGGACGGTCGTAGTGTCCAGCGTAGCGCTCACTGTGATCGCATGGGTGATCAGCCTGTTGATTGCGGGATGGCCCCAATGAATCGCCGTTCGTTCCGCTCGCCGCTGGCTCGCGCCCTTGGGCTCGGTTCGGCCAAAAGTGGCGCTCAGCACTGGTGGGCGCAGCGCGTCTCGGCGATTGCGCTCGTGCCTCTGTGCCTATGGTTCGTCGTGTCAATTGTCACTCATGCCGGGAGCGATTATGCGGTCTTCGTCGCCTGGATCAGGACACCGCTTGCTACGAGCTGCATGATCCTCTTGCTGGTCGCGCTATTTCATCATTCGGCGCTTGGTCTGCAGGTGGTGATTGAGGACTATGTCCATTCGGGTGTCAGGTTCGTGGTAATAATTCTGGTTCGCTTCGGCTGCTACGGACTCACCGTGATCGGGATCGTCGCCACTCTGCTCATCGCCTTCCGCGGCTAAACCCGCAGCCCTTTCCTCATTCCGTTTGGGTATCTTGAGCGGGATAGACCACCGTCCTATCGTTGCGAACAAAGGCGCCGGGTGTGAAGCTCGCCACATCGACATGCGATTTCCCGAGAATGTGTATCACTTGCTCGCCTGCGGCCAGAAGGTAGTCGGCGATGATCCGGCGGTGGCACCGCCACCACACGGCTTCGGCGCACATGACCGCGCATCGGTGCCGACCGCCCCGTTCCCGCAGCCGCGCCAGGCCGGCCGCGAAGGGCGCCGTCAGGGCATAATCTGCGTAGTTTTGAAAACTTTGCACCCGCCAATAAGAATTGGGCGAAGGCCCGGCGCCGCGTGACTTTCCGCGGCGGCCGCCGAGCTCGGCGATATGCTCGTAGCCGATCTGCCAGGGCTCCAGGGTCCCATGGAGTGTTTCCCGATTGAACTGAGGGTTGGTCCGCGACCGGGGGATCGACCTTACGTCGATAACGAAGTCGGCGCCAGATTCCCGCAAGAGATCGGCAAACTCGACGATCGTCCTGGTTGAGTGCCCTATGGTGAAAAAGCTGTTCGTGGCGTCGCTCCAAGCGGCAAAGGCGCGGTGACAGCCCGCCTCACTGTTGGTCCTAAGCGTCTGATGCCCGAAACAGAAGCGCGCGTTGGATTAGTCGAAAGATATTGCGCTTTTAAGGAACTGACAGGAAGTGCACCGGTTGGTGCCTTTGCCGCCAAAGTAATATGCATTCAACGCTAGAATTACCTCTTGGCAGTTCTTTTGCGGCATCGGATCGAACGACCGTGCCGAAGACCTTCAATATCCATGATCGCGTGAGTTGGAACTCCGAGGCGGGGCGCGTCAGCGGCATCATCACCCGCGTGCATACTCGCGAGTTCAAGGTCAAAGGATATACCCATCATGCGAGCGCAGACGGTCCGCAATACGAGATCAAGAGCAGCAAGACGAACCATATCGCCTTTCACAAGGGTGCCGCGCTCACCAAGCTGGACGATTGACGTCTCCATTGTCAGGCGCGCTCGATGACAGGCAACGATCGACCCGTGCCTGCGCGTCCGCCATCTTCGCTGGCTGAGCCACTTCGTGCCAAGCTTAGCGATGCCGACGATCGCATCCACCTCAATCATTGGATGCCTCCGCAAAACGGGATCGCGCCCCGGATCCGCATTGGGCGGCGCTGGATCAACACGCTGTGGGGCCTGCCGATTGCCGCCGCGGCGCTGCTCTGCCTGGTCGCCCTGGCTCAGAGCCTCCGCGAACTTCCCGGAGTAGAGGCCTTTATCCGACAGCATCCCGGCATTGCGCAGGCCGCGCCGTCGGTTGATTCGGGATTCCCATGGTGGCTGCAGCTTCAGCACTTCCTGAACATGTTTTTCATGCTGTTCATCATGCGCGCTGGCCTGCAAATTCTGGCCGACCATCCCCGGCTCTATTCAGCCCGCGATTGCACGCCGGGGACCGACTGGTTCCGCTTTCAGGTCCCGGTGCCAAAAGGGCGTGTCTGGACCGCCAAGGACGATTCCGTGACTCTGCCGACATGGCTCGGCATTCCGGGCCTGCGCCACACCCTCGGGCTGTCGCGCTGGTGGCATTTCTCGGTCAACTTGCTGTGGCTGATCAACGGCGTTGCGTTTTATGCGCTGCTGTTTTCAACCGATCAATGGCGCAGGCTCGTGCCGTTGACCTGGGAGGTCTTCCCGGCCGCGCTGTCAACGGCGATCCAGTATGCGTCACTGAACTTTCCGGTCGATCATAGCTGGACCCGCTACAACGGCCTCCAGCAGCTCAGCTATTTCATCACGGTGTTCGTCGCAGCGCCGGTTTCGATCGTGACTGGTTTGATGCAGAGCCCCGCGATCTCCAACGCGCTGGGTTGGTTCGGCAGGCTGTTCAACCGGCAGGCGATGCGGTCGGTTCACTTCATCTCCTTTGCCTGGTTCGTGGGCTTCATCCTCGCACACGGCGTCATGGTGTTCGTCACCGGCATCAGGCAGAACACCAACCACATGTTCGGCGGAGTGGATAACGCATCCTGGACAGGTTTTCCGCTGTTCGTGCTGGCAATGGCAATCCTGATGATCGCATGGCTGCTGGCTTCGCCCTTCACCATCCGGCATGCCCGTCTGGTCCAACGTGTCGGCGCGTTCATGATCGGCTGGATCATGGAATTAGCCGAAAGCTGGGATGCACGCTCCCAGCTCACGAAGCAGGATATCTCGCCCTATTTCTGGCCCAACGGCACGATGCCGAACTCAAAGAAGTTTGATGATCTCGTCGCGGAGGAGTTCGCCGGCTACAGGCTGCGGATCGGCGGGCTGGTGGAGGCGCCTCAGGAATTGTCTCTCGCCGACCTCAAGGCCATGCCGAAACAGGAGCAGATCACGACGCATTTCTGCATCCAAGGCTGGTCGGGTGTCGCCGAATGGGGCGGCGTTGCCGTGCGCGACATCCTCGCTCTGGTGAAGCCGACGCCCGAGGCTCGCTACGCTGTGTTCTATTCGCTGGCCGACGGCGCCGACGGCGGGCGCTATTATGACGTCCACAAGATTGAGAACATGCGCCACGCGCTGACGATCCTCGCCTACGAGATGAACGGCGCGCCCGTCAGCGTACTGCATGGCGCTCCGTTGCGGCTGCGATGCGAGAATGAGTTGGGTTTCAAGATGGTCAAGTGGATCGAAGCGATCGAATTCGTGCATGACTTCGCCGATCTCGGCGCAGGCCAGGGCGGTTATAACGAGGACCACGAGTTCTACGGTTATCGCATGCCGATCTGATCGCTCCCCGGGATGACGAGTTCATGGCGATATAAAGGAGCTACGCATGGCCCGAGAAAACCCCGATACCTTCAGCGACTGGAACCAGCGTCAACGTGCTCTGTCCAGATGGGACAACGAAGGAGGCGCGGGGCCCGGAGGGCCCGCCACGGATTCGTCGTCGCCCCATACCGATCCAATTGCAGTCCCCGATCTGACCAACGCCGAACTCGTGACGCTGCGTATTCGTGTCATCGCGTTGGAGAATCTGATGATTTCCCTGCTTGCGACAGCATCGGATGACCAACTCCGATTGGCTCGTGAAATGGCAGGCTACATCTCTCCACGGCCCGGCTTTACCCAGCATCCTCTGACGATCCATGCGGCCGCTCACATGGTCGATGTCGTCCAGCGCGCCAATCATTTTCGAGACTCTGGGTCTTGATTGATGCGCCGCTATTCGCGCCAGGCCAACTCGTTCGATAGATGTCTGTTGTTAAGGCACGAGTGAACTCAGCGCGACCAGCCAATTGGTTGCAGAGGGACCACTAGGAAGGAAAGCAGACATGGAGCGGAGAGTCCATTCGAGGCAATTGGCGCTTTACGGAACTGCCGTGATGTCCCACTTAAGTCCGAAATGTGCGTCAAAGCGGATCTCCGCCAACCGCTCTGGCTTTATAGGTTCACGTCCTAGCTAGATGCCCCGAACGGCAGGGCGGCCGAGGAGCAGGCAAAGGAACGGTTTTGCGAGATCCACGCCACCCACGACTGGTCACTGCATGCCGATCGCCTGAAGGTGGATCCCGCAGACTTCCCGTCGTAAGCCCACGGCCGCCGCCGCGCCGGAAGAGCGCTGACCAAGTCATGGAAGGCTGGACATGTCGCAAGCATTCGGATCGCTGGCCACTGCATGTTTCCTGCTCGGCATCGTCATGCCGTCTTTCGCGGCGGACGCCGTCAACGGCAAGGACATCGCCACGCGCTGGTGCGCAAGCTGCCATGTGGTGGAGCGCGCTCAGACGAGCGCCACCGACCAGGCTCCGCCGTTCGCGTACATCGGGAAAACGCCCGACTTCGACCAGAACAAGCTCGCGTTCCTGCTCCTCATGCCGCACCAGAACATGCCGACCTTGTCGCTGAACCGGGCGGAAGTTTGCCGATTTGGCCGACTACATCCGCTCGCTGAAATGAAGCGTCCGCCCGAAGCCGTTAAAGACGTGATGCAGCCGCACCTCTCCTCATTCCAAACGCCAATCCGTGAGTTCGGCCGTCCAGACGGGATGCCAGTTTCCGTCGAGATGCCAGCCGACCTCTCCGCGGAAGGGTATCCATCGGCCATTGCGGAGGCGGTAGTCCGCGAAGCTGCCGCGCCAAGCCGGTCGACGAATCGGCCGGTCTCCATGCGCGGTCTGTCCTTCGCGGAGACCGATCCGATGCGCCCCGCCTCGTCCAGTTGGATCTCGACCGAGATGCGCTCGTGAGCTGACGGATGAGAGACGCGAAAGCCGTCTTCGCGGACCAGCCACTCGAGCGACCGGTTGGGGAGGATCGCGTCCGGCGCCCACCCAAGCTTACCCAGGTATCGCACGATCTGCCCTTTTCGGAGCGCACTCTCGTCCGCCGGCGCGCCGCTTAGACGGAAGGCCAAGAAGCGAAGCTCGGATGCAGCAGCCTCCGAGGAAAGCCGGTCCACGACCGTCAGGCAAGACAGCCGGCCAAATCTGGCTTCCCAATCGAAAGCCGTCCCGGAAGTCTCGATTTCATCGAGGGCACGGAAGCGTATCCAGCGGCTCGGAGGGCCGCTGCTCATTCGCCCGAGTTGCGAGAGGTGCACCACCCGGCAGCTTCCGGTGGCGCCCAGCTTGCGCGCGAGCTCCGCCACCTCCGTTGGAAGCGGGCTGGTCACGACGGCGCCCCTCCGCATCATGGTCGTGCTGCGAGGCGTGGGATGGTTCAGGTGAGTGTCAGGAGTGTCAGGAGTGTCGTCAGACATGTGCCTTCTTGTGGCGGCGCAAGCCGCGGAGCGTTCAGGGCGATGTCCTCGCCTCCGGTGCAAGGATTTGAGAACGAGAGTAACCGCGATGTGCGACCTCGATGCATACCGAGGGTCGGCACATTCGAGCTTGAGATGCAACAAGGCGAACATCTCCGCGGCGGCGTAGAGTTGATTCCGTACCGAGCGGCGTCGTCTCGCGTCGGTGTTGTTACGGTTGCGGAGCTCGGACTTCTCGGCACTCCGGGCTTCGCACCTCAATTTGCGACCGCTATATGGGGCCGGCTCGGAGAGCGGCTCCGCCGAACATGATCGGCGTTGCGGGTCGAAGGACACATCTTGGACTGACAAACCCGGCTTGGCGGCCATTGCCGCCGGACCGGTACGTCCTGGGATCCAAGCGTCGCTTCCCGCCGCGCCGCCTCAGTTCCAACATCCGGAACAAATCTCGTCCTCTGACGTTTAGCCCCTTCATTTACGCAGCATTGGGGTGCCGCGTGCGGATGCGAATTGCGATGGCAGGGGTGGGGCTGGCGATCTCGGTCCAGACTTTTCCCGTTTCGGCTCAGACACCTGGTCAGCCGCCTGATACCATGGAGGCGCGCGTCGAAGCGTGCTCCCCTTGCCACGGCAAGCAGGGCGAAGGCACCAGCGATGTCTACTTTCCCCGCCTGGCGGGCAAGCCAGCCGGCTACCTTTACAATCAGCTTCTGGCGTTCAAGAACGGTCGGCGGAAATACCCGCCGATGAACTATCTGCTCGAATATCTCGGTGACCCGTACCTGCAGGACATGGCCGAATACTTCGCCGAGCAGCGTCCGCCGCTTCCTGCGCCGGCAGCGAGCGACGCCAGCAAGGAGGTCCTGCAGCGCGGCCAGGCTTTGGTCTCGGGTGGCGACCCGGTGCGGCAAATTCCGGCTTGCGGCAGCTGTCACGGGCCAGGCCTCACGGGCATGGAGCCCGGCATCCCCGGTCTCCTCGGACTGCGCCCTAACTACGTCAGCGCGCAATTGGGCGCTTGGCGCTACGGTACGCGGACGGCGAAAGCTCCGGATTGCATGCAGCAGGTCGCAGCACGGCTGACGGAGGCGGACGTCACCGCGGTGGCGGCCTACCTCGCGAGCCGCCCCGCTCCGATTGTCATCGCTCCCGCTCCCAAGGGCGCCTACGTTCTGCCCCTCGCGTGCGGAAGCGAACCGGATTGAGGAGGCGGCGATGCTCTCACGCGCACGAATCCTTGGTCTTCTGTTCTGGTTCCTAGCGAGTCCGGCTTACGCGCAGCAGCAGCAGAACTCCCCCAGCGACATCGTCAAGCGCGGCGAGTATCTCGCGCGCGCAGGCGACTGCATCGCCTGTCACACTGCTCCGGAGGGCCGCGTCTTCGCCGGAGGGCGCGCGATGCCGACGCCGTTCGGAACGCTCTACTCGTCCAACATCACGCCCGATCGCGACACCGGTATCGGCAAGTGGACGACCGAGGATTTCTACAAGGCCATGCACACGGGCCGCTTTCCGGACGGCGGCCTGATGTACCCGGCGATGCCGTTCGCCTCCTACACCAAGGTGACCCAGGCCGACAGCGCCGCGATATTCGCCTATCTGAAGTCGATCCCGCCGGTGAGCCAGAAGAACCGGGAGCACGACCTCCGCTTTCCCTACTCCAACCGGCAATTGATCCTCGGCTGGCGCACGCTCTTCTTCAGCGAGGGCGAATACAAGCCGGACCCGTCCAAATCGGCCGAGTGGAATCGCGGAGCCTATCTCGTCGAAGGACTCGGCCATTGCGGCATGTGCCACTCTCCGATCAACGCCCTCGGCGGCACGTCGCAGTCGGACGCCTTCAAGGGCGGTCTCATTCCGATGCAGAACTGGTATGCGCCGTCCCTCACCTCCAACCGCGAAGCCGGGCTCGGCGACTGGAGCCTTAAGGACATCGCCGATCTCCTGAAGACAGGGGTGTCCGCGCGTGGCGTCGTCTACGGTCCCATGGCGGAAGTCGTCCACAACAGCCTGCAATACCTGATCGATGAAGATACCAACGCGATGGCAGTGTACTTGAAGAGCATCGCCGAACCAGCGTCGCGGCCGCCGTCGGCGTCTGCGACTTTGCCGACCACCGAGAGCAGCCTTCTGGTCAGCCTTGGCAAGACTGTCTATGACGCTCGTTGCGCGAGCTGTCACGGCGTCCAGGGCGAGGGCAAGCCGCCGCACTGGCCTCCGCTGGCCAACAACCAGTCGATCGAGATGGAGTCCGCCGTCAACGCGATACGGATGGTGCTGAACGGCGGCTACCCGCCGGGCACGGAAGGAAATCCTCGTCCCTACGGGATGCCGCCGTTCGCAGGCCTTCTCTCCGACAACGAGGTCGCCGCCGTGGTCTCCTACATCCGCACTGCATGGGGCAATCGCGGCGCGCCGGTCAGCGCCCGCGACGCCAACGAACTGCGCTCCGCGCCCCTGAACTGAGGCCCAGATGATCAACACGGACCTTCCCGAGCAGACCGAGTCCACCGCGGACGACCGCGTCGATCGCATCGTGGCCGCCGGACCGGGCGGAGCACTGACGGTGGCCGGGATAGCCACGGCGCTGGTGGTGGGAATGTGGTTCGCGTTCTACCTCTTCGTCTTTCTCCCTCGCGGAGCCCTGCAATGACCGTCCAGGACGGCCATCATGGCGCCGAGGTCGCCGCTCGCACGGAGCGCCGCTGGGCGACCATCTCGGTGATCATCATCGTGGTGCTCGCCATGCTGGCGGCGTTCGCCGGCATTCACCAAGTTACCATGCCGCAGGCACGCGTGGAGACCATCGACCCGACCCGGCTGCACCTCTCGGGCGAGTTCGTCGAGTCGAATCTCGGCAGCGTGCTGGAGCCAACCGGCGCGGTGACCGTACGTGCCATCGGCCAGCAGTATTCCTTTACGCCGGCCTGCATCCTGGTGCCGGCCCAGACGCCGATCACGCTGCGCGCCACAAGCGCCGACGTGGTTCACGGGATCCTCGTCCAGGGCACCAACGTCAACACCATGCTGGTGCCGGGCTACGTCTCCGAGCAGCTCATGCGCTTCGAGAAACCCGGCGACCACCTGATGCCCTGCCAGGAATTCTGCAGCTTCGGCCACGAAGGCATGTGGGGCAAGGTCAAGGTGATCGACAAAGAGGAGTTCGCCGCCAAGGCGAAGAGCGGCGGGAGGCTGAGCTGTGTTGGTGAATAGGAAGCTCGTCCTAGCGCATTTCTGGCTGGCTTTCGCCGTGTTCGGGCTCGCGCTCTTCCTCGGGGCATGGCAGATGTTCGTCCGGAGCCCGCTCTACACCTGGATCAGCAATCCGGAATGGTACTATCGATCGCTGACGGCCCATGGGACCGTCATGGGCTACGTCTTTCCGACGCTGGTCGCGATGGGCTTCGGCTACGCGATCTCCGAGTCTGCACTCAAGCAGCCTCTCGTCGGCGTGCGCTGGGCCTGGGCGGGATTCTGGCTGATCGTGGCGGGTAGCGTCATGGCGATGGTGCCGGTCGCGCTGGGCCGCGCCTCGGTACTCTACACGTTTTACCCGCCGTTGATCGGCAGCGCGTTCTACTACATCGGTGTCGTGCTGGTCGTGGTCGGCTCCTGGGTCTGGGTCGCGCTGATGTCCATCAACCTGCGGGTATGGCGGCGCGAACACCCCGGAGAGCCCGTTCCGCTCGCGATGTTCGCCAATGTCGCCGGCTCCTATCTCTGGGCCTGGACCGCCGTCGGAGCCGCGCTCGAGCTCCTGCTGCAGATCATTCCGGTCGCGCTCGGTTGGAGGACCACCATCGACGCGGGACTCGCGCGCGTGTTCTTCTCCTGGACGCTGCATGCCATCGTCTATTTCTGGCTGATGCCGACCTACATCGCCTACTACACCATCGTGCCGCGCGCGATCGGTGGCCGGCTCTACAGCGACACGATGGGGCGGATCGCGTTCATCCTGTTCCTGGTGGTCGCGATGCCGATCGGCATCCACCACACCTTCGCCGACCCGCAGGTCGGCGCCGGCTTCAAGTTCATCCACTCCGCGTTCACCGCGCTTGTCGCGCTCCCGACCCTGCTCACCGTGTTCACGATCTGCGCGTCGGTGGAGATCGCCGCGCGCCTGCGCGGCGGCCGCGGCGCCTTCGGCTGGATCGGGGCGCTGCCGTGGGACAATCCCATCATGCTGGCGGTCGCCTTTTCGTTCGTTCTGCTCGGCTTCGGCGGCGCCGGCGGGCTCATCAACATGAGCTATCAGCTCGACACCACGATCCACAACACTCAGTGGATCACTGGCCACTTCCACCTGATCTTCGGCGGCGCGATCGTGATCATGTACTTCGCCGTCGCCTACGATCTGTGGCCCCATCTGACCGGCCGAGCCTTGCCCGATCTGAAGCTCGTGCGCGCCCAGCTTTGGCTGTGGTTCGTCGGCATGATCGTCACGACCTTCCCGTGGCACTGGGTCGGCATCCTCGGCATGCCGCGCCGCATGGCCTACTACGACTATTACGACCCGGCCATCGCGCCGCAGGCGTTCTCGGTCACGCTGTCGGCGATCGGCGCCTTTGTCCTGCTGATCTCGGGCCTGCTGTTCCTGTACATCCTCGCGACCGCGCATCGCCAGCCGGCTGCGGATGCCGGCGCATACCGCTTCAGCGTGCCCGTTCACCCGGTCCGCACCGTGCCGCTCGCGCTGAATAGCTACGCGATTTGGGTGGCACTGATGATCGGACTGACGGTCACCAACTATGCGTACCCCATCCTGACCCTGGCCGCCCGATCGGACACCTCGGTGCCGGCGGTCTACGTGGGAGCGCAATGATGAGCGCCCGCGAATTGTTCACGTTCCGCAATCCGTACTTTTCCGCTGGAGTCGGCGCCGCTGCGAGCCTGTTCGTGCTCACGGCCTTAGGCGGCTTCATCGTGCTGCCTTACGCGCAAAAGGAGCTCAAATTCGCCGGGCTTTGGGACGCGATCTGCAGCGCGGCGGGCCTGCCCCAGCGCTCCGCCTCCGTTCCGACCGCCAAGGTGGGACCGCGCCTGTCCGAGGCGGTCCTGACACCGACGATGCTGGCGAGGCCCGGCCAGGAATCGATCGGCCGCGGCGCGACCCTCGCCCAGCGATGCGCGATCTGCCACGGTCCGACCGGGATTAGCCGCGCGGCCTCGCCGAACCTGGCCGGCCAGTACGCCAGCGTGATCTACAAGGAACTGCTCGACTTCCGCTCGGGCGCCCGCAGCAACGCCGTGATGTCGCCCTTCGCCGTCGACTTGAAGGACCAGGACATCGCCGATCTCGCCGCGTACTACGCCTATCTGCCGCGGCTGCCGGCCTACCATCCTACCCCCCAGCTGCCGAGACCCCGGATCGTGATCTACGGGGCTCCAGTCCGCGGCATCGCGCCCTGCGGCTCCTGCCACGGCAGCCTGGACAACAAGACCGGCAGTCCGTGGCTCGAAGGGCAATCAGAGGCTTATCTGAAGGCGCAGCTTCAGGCCTTCGCGTCCGGCCAACGCACGAATGACATCAGTCAGCAGATGCGCAACATCGCCCGCGCGATGACTCCCCAGGAGATGGACGATGCGGCGGCCTACTACGCCTCGCAGCCAGCCGAGATCGTGAAGGCGACGGACTGACTTGCGCCCCGTACACGCCGCCGCCGACGCTACACCTGATTCTAATCGCAACGCAGCCTACGAGCACCGGTTGGCTCGCGAAAAATTCGCACGCATCTCGTGAGGTTTTTTACAGCTTGCGAGAAGCAGATCGAGAGTCAAAGTCGAGTCGCTTTAGTAAATCGGCCTCTAGTGGAAGCGAGCGTGATGGGGCTTTTCATCCGGTCTCCTTCCATTCGATGCTCGCATTGAGCGCAAGTAGAATGGTCTGCCCCGCCATGGTGTTGACCAAGTCAACGACGTCGCCGACCCGGATGCCGCTTCGAAAGCGTGCAGACACGCTCGTTGGTGGCACGCCCCTGCTCGACAGCCTCGTTTGCGACCGGGCTTATTCCTGAACCTATCGGCTGATCTCGTTGATGGGGCATGACAGTTCCTCACTCGCCGATGCGACCGACTGAAGTTTCGTGGAGGCTCGCTCGGAGGCAGCCGCAACCACCGTCGTCCGCTCCTGAGAGCGCTCAGCGGTCTTGGTCAGGGTCGAGGCAGACGCTTCAAGCTCTGTGGAGCCGAGGAGACCGTCTCGACAATCTCTCTATGATCGGCATCGAGACACTCGCGATGATAAGAGGACCCAGGAGGAGGAAAGCGTTTTCCCCAATTCAGCATCCGGCGGGGGCTAAATAGCCGCCTGTGGCGATAGGCTCACTGGAGCAACATGCCCAGAGGCGGAGATGACGAGAAAGCGCGCAGCCAACTTCGCAATCATCGGCCAGATGTGGAGTATCGATCATGTTGGAGCCCGGTATGCCTAGGGGGCATCAAGTAGTCCGTGGCGCCGGTACCGGCCAGCGCACGCGGCAGGCTCATCATCGCCCGATCTGCGGGCTACGGCCCGCAGGGCCGGCTTGTTCCACGTCCCGAGCAGTGTGCAATGTCTACTCCATGACCGCAAACCGAGCGGCGATCGGCGAACTTTCGGGGGTAGTGACACGCACTAAAACTTGCCTTCAAACGCCGGAAGGTCAGACGCACTGCGCTCTTCCTTCGTCCGCTGAGGCGAGGTATGGCGATGCTACCTGCTCCGTGAGGCTGTCGCTGGCACCTAGCAACCGCGAAATTTCGTCGGCCGAAACCGGGCGACTGAACAGGAATCCTTGAAATTCATGACAGTTGAAATCTTTTAGAATGGCGCCTTGTTCGGCGGTCTCCACGCCCTCGGCAACAACAGTTAGACCAAGAGCCTGTCCGAGCGCGATGATAGCTACGGAAATAGCGCGGTCTTGAGGGCTTTCACCAATCCCTCCAACGAAGCAACGATCGATCTTAATGGTGTCAATCGGGAAGTTTTTCACCAGCGAGAGAGACGAATAGCCGGTGCCGAAGTCGTCAATTGCCAGACGAACACCGCGACGATTGATGGCCTGCATGACCGCAGTCGCATGCGTGACGTTCTGCATCACCATGCTCTCGGTGACCTCAAGCTGCAGGAGCTCGGGAGCTAAGCCCGTTTGGCGTAGGACCCCGTCAAGAAATCGCAGCAATTCATGATCGGTGAACTGCTTCGGAGAGAGATTGACCGCCATGGAGATTGCCGGCAACCCCAGGGCCTGCCACATGGTGCTCTGGCGACAAGCTGTTTCCAGCACCCATCTCCCTATCGGAATGATCAGACCGCTCTCTTCGGCCATTGGGATGAAGGCTGCGGGGGCGATTATCCCTTGTTGCGGATGCTTCCAGCGTAGAAGGGCCTCCACGCCGACAATCCGGCCCGCCGTATTCACCTTAGGCTGGTAGTGAAGAAACAACTCGTCTTTTTCCATCGCTCGGCGCAAGTCTGCTTCGAGAACCAGGTGCTTGAGCGATTGTGACTGCAATTCCGCCGAAAAGAAGCGGAATGCATTCTTTCCACCTGCCTTGGCCGCATACATTGCGGTGTCCGCCTGCTTGACGAGTTCCTCAGGATCCGAGGCATTATCGGGGAAAATTGCGATCCCGATGCTACAGCTGATGCGGCACTCGTGTCCGCACAGGAGGAAGGGTGACTCGAGTGCTTCCAGAAGCCGGTGGGCGATCGCAGTCGCCTGATCTTTACCGGTCAGCTGGTCAAGCAAAACCACGAACTCGTCACCGCCTAGCCTGGCGAGCGCGTCCTCAGCCCGAATATTCGCGCGCATCCGCTTGGATGCTTCAATAAGCAATTGATCGCCGGCAGTATGACCGAGCGAGTCGTTGATCATTTTGAAGCGGTCAAGGTCTATGAAGAGAACGGCAAGCCGGCGGCCCGGTGCGCCGCTCGCGCGCTGATGCGCATCAGAGAGCATTGTCGTGAACGTCGAGCGGTTCGGGATGCTCGTCAAAGCATCGTGGGTTGCCAGGAAGCGGATGCGCTCCTCGGCCAATCTCTTTGCATCCGTCCGGTCAAAATTCTGGATCGCGAAGGACACGTTTTCAGCCAGCCTGGCCAGTAGCTCGACGATGTCGGAGGTGAAGATGCCTTCGTTGCTGGCCAGGAAGAGCAGGACGCCGATGGCTTCGCCATCGCTGAACAGAGGAAAACTTGCACCAGCGCGTGTCCCTCCTCCTTCCGCAAGCTGGTGCCAATGGCTTGTCCCTGCATCACGCAAGAATTCATTCTTGATGCAGGGCATTTTCGAACGGAACGAGGTGCCGGTTAGTCCCTTACCCTGAGGGTGGTCTGCCAAGACCGAAAACGCGGTGCTGCGAACCCGATCGGCATTCTGTCCTTTAGTGGAGACAATCTTCAAGAAGTGATCGTCCGGCTGTGCCAAGGCAATTGTCGTCGAAGTAAAATGCCCGCCCAAAACCGCTGCCTCGCAAACAAGTTCGTAGAGCTCTTCGCGCGACCCGGCGCGCATCATGGCTTCGTTTGTCTTGCAAAGCGCGATGTACATGCGGTGCAACGCAGCTTCTTTGTTCTCGGCGTCGCGCTGCGCGCGCTCGGCTTCCTTTTGCCGTTCGGCCCCCTCGAAACGTTCGAGAGCGAATGCGACATTCTCGACGACCCGTTCGAGAAGCGCACTTATTTCGCTAGTGATAGACCCGACTGATGCGAAGCAGAATAGAAAGACGCCCATGCTTCGCTCGCGCTGAACAATCGGGACGGCCAGGGTTGAACCGACGCCGCAGGCAATCGAATGCTCTCGCCACGGCTTCAACGTGTCGTCATGAATCACGTCATTGCTGAGAGCGGGGAGCCCGGAGCGATATGCCCGCCCCGCAAGTCCGTGTCCGTGGACCGAAGTCTCATCTACTGAAATGCTGATTTGCGGAATGAATCCCGTCTCGCTCGTTGCAGCAACAACGTCGAGCGATCCCGCATCATTTGGAATAAGGACGGCCGTGATCCGAATGTGGCCGCCGTGGACCGCGGCATCACAAACTTTTTGATAAAGTTCGGAGCTGTTCGCCGAACGTAGAATAGCTTCGTTCGTGGCGTTGAGTGCCGCGAACATGAGTTCGTGGTTCATGTTTTCCCCCACAAACATCCTAGTCAAGCCGGGGAAACAACGGGTTAGAATCGATGCTTTAGGACATCTTAACAGGTGCTGGGTCGTTCGATCGCTTGAGCCCCGCGGCAGTTTACGCATCCGACATAGGCGACCCCGCCAGCCATGTTTCTGCAGGAGCTTGCCGGGGAACCAGCTTTTGCCGCGCCGCCTCGATCCGCTCCGTCAGCAGGCGCGCTTCGTCTGGCCGCTTCCGGTCTTGCTCTTGGCGATAGGCACGGCGCCGTTCTTTCCGCGTGCATACTGACGCGCGATCTCGCGCCTCTCCCCTCGAACTCAGCATTGGCTTGCAGGGAGACCCAGAGGCACTCCCCGTTTCGTTCAAGCAGCGCCGAAACCGCCTTGGACGTTGATCTGCGACGTGGGCATGGCGAAGCCGGCCGTCTTCCTGGCTGCCGCACCTCGGGCATCTGAAGCTGACCTCGGCTGTGCGAGGATGTTCCTCTGAGCGCCGACTGCCGCCGGCCAGGCACCGGCCTTGGGACCCTTCACAAGCAGATCATTCGTTTTCAATCATTGGGACGGCTCCTCACCTCGCCCACCACCTCCAACCACGCCTTGATGCGGCCGTTCCTCGCGACCTTGGTAGGCCAGATTGGCAGCCTGCCGCCCTCGGCCAGCTTGGCGCTGCCGTGGACAGAGGTCGTGCCAATGCGAGGCCGGCTTGCATTCCGGCGCAGCAGCATGCAAGCAGAGCCCCCTCCTCGAACTCACCGTGCTCGGACCCCTTGTAAATAAGGAGTGGAACCAGGAGCCTTGGCATGCCGGTACGACTTCAGATCGCGGCGTTGGTCTTCATAAGCGTCCAAGCAGTGATGTTCGGGGCGAGGAATGCCCGTGATCCTCCTCACTCGGGTCCAGTCGAACGCATGGCGGCGATTCCGGCCATGGTCGCCTTGAGCTTTCGTTGCGTCCCTGCAATCGAGTGGTTGATGGCACCCCGGCTTCGCCAGCGTTATTGGCGCGCGAGAGGCGTTGCCGGCGACGCGATTTCCGGTTGAGGCCGCTGGCCGTCCGTATGTCTGTCATATATGTCTCCCTACTCGAACCGCGCGGCAGCCGGATCTTGCCGCCAGCGTCAAGCTATGAGGCCGAGTGCATGAGAGATGGAAGTTTCGGGTTGGATCGACTTCCGCCCGCCGCTATCCGCTGCGGCCGTCCAATCAAGTAGCCTTGCATTTCGTCGCAGCCTTCCTCGATGAGGAGCGACATCTGGACCTTTGTTTCGATACCTTCCGCAAGGACAGGCACGCCAAGGCCGTGCGCGAGCCCGATGACCGCGCGAACGATGGCCAATGATCGCTCGCTTTGTCCGAGCGAGGCGACGAAAGACCGGTCGATCTTGATCGTGTCGAGAGGGAATGCCTCGACATAGGACAGTGAGGAATACCCCGTCCCGAAATCGTCAAGGGCGATCAGGATGCCGAGATTCTTGAGAGATTGCATCGTTTTCTTGGCGCGCGAGACGTCCTCGATCAGCACGCCTTCGGTGATTTCCAGCTCCAGTCGTGCTGGTGCCAGCCCGCTTTCGCGCAGCACTTTGCGGACCTGAGCATCGAGGTTCTCCCTGCGGAATTGCGCGGCCGAGACGTTGACGGCGATCCGGAGCGGCCGGTCCCATGATGCGGCTTCCTGGCACGCTTCCATCAGGACCCAATCGTCGATCTGCGCGATCGAACCGCTTCGTTCCGCAATCGGGATGAATTCTCCAGGAGGGACGAGCCCGCGGTCGGGATGCTGCCACCGCACGAGTGCCTCATATCCAATGATGTGGCCGTCGCGGTGCTGCTGCGGTTGATAATCCAGATACAGTTCCCCGCGCTCGACCGCGAAGCGCAGATCGTGCTCGAGCGCGCGGCGCTCCTGAAGCTGCTGGTCCATGGCGCTCGTGAACAGGCGGATCGCGCCTCTGCCCTCGTGCTTGGCCCGATAGAGCGCCGCATCGGCGTTCGCAAGCAGAGAGACGATGTTGTCCGCGTCCCTGGGAAACAGCGCCGCACCGACGCAGAGGTCGAGGTTGAGAGCATGACCATCGACTTCGACCGGATGGTCGAATGCTGCCCGCATCCTGGTCGCGAGGAGTTCCGCACTTGCCGACAACGGCACCTGGTCCGTGATGCCGATGAACTCATCGCCCCCTACGCGCGCAACGTAGCAGCCTTGTCCTGCCTCCTGAAGACGCCGCGAAGTCTCGCGCAGGACCGCATCTCCGATAGCGTGGCCGAACAGATCGTTGATCTCCTTGAAGTGGTCGAGGTCGATGCAGAGCACGGCGAAGCCGGATCCGGTGATTTCGGCCCGCTCGACCGCGGCCGAGAGGTGCTGATCCAGGGCAGTCCGGTTGGGCAGTTCGGTCAGAACATCGTGCGAAGCCAGATAGCTGATCCTCTCCTGGGCGCGATTGCGCTCGGTGACGTCGAATGCCACGCAAACGTGCGCTGGGCGCCCTTCATAGTGAAGTGGTCGGGACTCAATGGCGACTTGAATGAGATCTCCGCCAGCGGTTCTGTGCAGTTCAAAATCGGCGGCCCCATCGGATGCTCCGCACTCCAGCTGCGGCTCGCACATGAGGAGAAGATCCTCGCGGTGGTAGCCGTAGTGCCGGCACATTGCGGCGTTCACCGCGAGCAATTGCCGCGTTGCCGCATCGACCACCCACATGGGCAGCGGATTCTCCTCAAACAGCAGACGGAACGAGGCCTCCCTGCGCTTCAGGTCGGTGATATCGATCCGGACGCCGATACTGCCTCCGTCGGCCGTGCGGCGCTCCTCCACGCGTACCCAGCGGTCGCCGGGCAGATGCTGCTCGTGAGAGTATCTTGGCAGGGCATGACGAGCCAAGCGTTCGGCGAGCCATTCGTCCTCCCGCCCGATCGCCTCGGGATATTGCCACCGCGCAAGCCCAGCGCGGAGGATGCTTTCGAACGGTGTGCCCGCCGCGAGGGCTTCCCGGCTGGCAGCATAGAATTCGGCGTACTGCCTATTCCAAAGGACCAGGCGATCGTTCTTGTCGAACAAGGCCAGGCCTTCAGGAACGACCTCGAGCGCTTCGGTGAGATGGGAGTGAGTGGCGCGGGCGGCGGCTTCGGCCCGTTCGGCTGCCCCCTTCGCTTCGGCAAGAGCCATCTCGGTCCGGTGACGCTCGGTGATGTCCTCGTGGGTGGCCACCCAGCCTTTGTCCTCCATGGGTCGATGTCGGATGCGCACGACCCGTCCATTCGTCAGTTCGACGGTCGTGTCCGAGCTCTCGGCGATCACCGGGGCGCTGTTGCGCCAGACCAGATAATCCTGCTTCGGCATCTTCGGGGCGCTGCCGGCCGAATACCTGAGATCGACGATATCTTTCAACTTCATGCCGGGCCGGACGACTTCCGGATCGAGATCATAGATTTCCAGGTATTTCCTGTTGCAGACGATCAGGCGCTGATCCTCATCGAAGAAGCAGAGCCCTTGGGACATGTTGTTCAGGGCCCGATCGAACCGTTCCGCCAGGGCGGTCGCAGTCTGCTCCGCGGCTCTTGCGCGCTCCCCTTCCTGGGTGAGGCTGCTGTGAGCCCGAATGAGTTGCAGGAACGAGCGAAAGTTGGTGTTGATCATCCTGCCGAGCAGCAAGAGGAGCAGCAGCAGATTGATCCCGAGCGAGATCATGATCCCGTCGCCTGACAGGAGCAGCACAGTCCCGATCGGGCCCCCGGCAATGAGCATGGTCAGGAGGGATGCCGGCGGAAAGCTTCCGAGGCAGTAGGCGGTGCCGATACATCCCATGAAGACGAGCAAGGCAACCGGCGCTCGGAGACCAGGATCAACGGCCGCGAACAGCGCCAAAATCCAGAAGACAAACCCTGCATTCAGGACTACTGCGACTAAGCGTGTTCTCCTGAGTTCTCCGTGCGCCTGCTCGGGCGTGACATCGACCGCTTTCAGGCTGATCCACTGAGCCAGGCGGAGCAGGCAAAGCGCCAGAAGAGCCGCCGGCAAGCCGAATCGGAGCCATGCTGAGACGGTCACTGGGAGGACTAACGCTACACTGATACTGTCGACCAGCAGCACGGCGTACAGCACCGGAACCTGCTTTCGCAGGATCCGGAACTGCTCCACGACCAGCGAACGACCGAGCGGATCGGTTATATCGCCCAACGCGAAAGCCGCACGAATTCGCCCGAATAGACCCATCGAGTTCCTACCCCCTCCAGAACCTAAGCGAGAGAGACGAAGGACGCGTAAAGGCGCGTAGTATGTTCGGAGTTAACGGCATACCGACACATTCACCTGAGCAGCCAGCCTGCTGCACCCGGGCGAATTCACGCTGGCTCGATCCGCCTGCTCCAGTGAGCGAGCGGCCGAACCGTCGAAGGTCAGGCCGCCCGCACGCCATCCAGGAACTTACCGACCTCGAGCTTGAGGCGATTGCTGTCGGTCGATAGCGACTGTGCGGCTGACAGTACCTGCGCGGAAGCCGATCCGGTCTCGCCCGCGCCACGCTGGACGTCAACAATGTTGGATGAGACCTGCTGGGTGCCTTGCGCCGCCTGCTGCACGTTGCGAGAGATTTCCTGGGTCGCGGCGCCCTGCTCTTCGACTGCGGCCGCGATGGTGGACGATATTTCGGAGAGGCGCTCGATCGTGCCTGAGATTTCCTTGATCGCGTTGACCGACTCGTTCGTCGCGGTCTGGATGCCTGATATCTGCTGACCAATTTCGCCGGTGGCTTTGGAGGTCTGCTCGGCGAGAGCCTTCACTTCGGAAGCCACCACCGCGAACCCGCGGCCAGCGTCCCCGGCGCGCGCCGCCTCGATGGTGGCATTGAGCGCCAAAAGATTGGTCTGCGCGGCGATCGTATTGATGAGCTCGACCACGTCTCCAATTCGCGCCGCCGCCTTGGACAACTCGCCGACACGGCCGTTCGTCGTGCGCGCCTGATCAACCGCCGCACCGGCCATCCGCGCCGATTCCTGCACCTGACGGCTGATCTCATTGACGGACGAGGACAGTTCCTCGGTTGCGGAGGCGACGGACTGAACGTTCGTCGAGGCTTCCTCGGAAGCGGCAGCGACCAGCGTCGTCAGCTCTTGTGAACGTTCGGCCGTGGCAGTCAAAGTGCCCGCGGAAGCTTCCAGTTCGGTTGAAGCCGACGAGACCGTTTCGATGATTTCTCCGACCGCGCTTTCGAAGCTATTGGCCAGCTTCACCATTTCGGCTTTGCGCTGGACGGCTGCCCGCTTTTCGGTTGCCTTCAATTCTTCTCTGTCAAAGCGCACGATTGACTGCACGGTCTGCAGATTGCGCAGCGCCACGCCGAGTTCATCATCGCGCTCCACGTCGATCCGGTTGTCCAGCTTGCCCTGGGTGACGTTGAGCATAGCGTCGTTGAGCCGCTGCAGCGGTCGGACAACAGCCCGAATGGTTTGCCTGCCGAGCAGTCCGCCAATCACTATGCCCAGCGCGAGCAAACAAGCCGCCACGCCGATCAAGATAGCATACTGACGCTCAGCTGCGTCATACTCGATCTTTGCTTCTTTGATCTGGATCGCCACAAGCTTCTCCAAGTCCGCCCTGGCCAAGTCGTAATGCTCACGCGCTTCGCCCGCCAGCAGAGCGCCAAGCTCGTCGTACTTGCGGTCCGCCAGCAAGCCCAGGCTGGGCTTCAACCCTTTCTCGACATAGGTCATGCGCTTGGGCGTGAAAGATTCGGCAACGCCCTTCTCCTCAGGCGTGAGGTAGGTAGCCATATACTCGTCCCAGACCTTTCGGACCGTCTCAAGGTTGGCGGTGACCTTGGCCACGATATCACCAACCGGCTTGCCGGCGCGCCCGTTCGCGACAGCTTCGAACAGCAGGACCGTATTGTCCTTCATGCGGTCATTGATCTCGAACAGCTGCGCGAGCGGCACAGCCCGATCTTCGTAGATCGACTTGATGCGGATGTTGCTCTCTCGCGTGGCGAGAAGGCCCGCAAGACCGATTGTCAGCAGAAAAGTACCGAGCACGGCAACCAAGGTAACCAGGCGCGCATTCAGCGTGTGCGTAAAAACTGCAATGCGATCCATGAACGAACGGCTGCGGATGATGCCGGCGTCGATCTTGTACTGCTGCGCCTTGTTGGCGCGAAGAAGCGCGTAAACCTGTTCGGCTTCGGCCCGTTGGTCAGCCGGCAGCTTGGTGCGGATCGAGGTGTATCCGGTGATCTGACCGTTTTCCCGGACCGGGGAAGCTGTCGCCAGCACCCAATAGAAATCGCCGTTCTTGCGGCGGTTCTTCACCGCGCCGACCCAGGGCTTCCCCTCCTTCAAGGTTGTCCAAAGGTTGTCGAACGCCTCAGCCGGCATGTCCGGATGACGGATGATGTTGTGCGGCTGGCCCATCAACTCCGCTTCGGAAAACCCCGCAGCGTCGAGAAACTGGTCGTTGAAGTAGGTCAGCCGACCTTTGAGGTCGGTTCTGGAGACGATCAGCGTCTCGTCGGTAATGGGATACTCGACCGTTGTGACCGGAAGATTCGTGCGCATTCCATGCTCCTCGATGCTGCCTGGATTGCGATCGCGGCGATGCGACTGCAAAGCGACTTGGATCTAATCGCGAGAGGATGCGCCTAGAAACTAACCAAATGCCTAGACAACGGGCCCGGAGAATTACGGGACGTCACGGAAAACTACGGACAAGCTGATGCTTCTTGCATCAGCTTCGACGATTTCTTGCAAAACAAATGGTCGATGCGCTTAGATTCGAGAACATAATCTCATGAAGGCCGCCGCCGATGGCCCGAGCGTGATGATTGCAGGCAACCGCGGCTCGTGCAGGCGAATTTGACATGGCGCAAAGCGACCGGCACCGCAGCGTAAAGTTCATTCCGTACCGAGTGGCGTCGTCGTTGCGGGTCGCAACGACAAACGACACAACTTGCTTGGAAGACAAATCCGGCCTTGGTGGTGATTGCCACCGGGCCGGTAATGTCTTGCACTTGGTGGTAATCAACGATCCAGCCGCCGCTCCATCTTCTTTCGGCTGGTGCGGGCGTTCTTTGACGGCCGTCGGCACTGCCGCCTTCGATCGCTCGGTATTGCGCGCTTCGTACCGGTCTCGTAGCCAGTCCGCCGGCCCCCCGGGCCCGATCCTGCTTGCGGACCGGGCTCTTTTGCCTCTTCGCTTGGATCTGTGGAGTCTCCAGGGAACGCAGGGGAAACCGCGGGGTCCGACGCGTCCGGAGCAGCGGCGATCCCCATGTAGTTGGCGTGCCGCTCTCGACGGAAGATGTAGGCAGTTACGCGGTTTGGAACGGAACGAATCCGCCGCTCTGTGTTGAATCCACATGATCCCGTACGGGTGCGACAGCGCGTTTCCCCTCAACGCGATCTAGCGGCTTGGAAGGGGCAGGCCCTGCGCCTTGCACCGGTAACGAGCTGCCGCGTAGGGCACCCTTCCGGCATGTTGTCCTCGGCAGCCCTGCATAGGCGAGCGAGCTCCCACCACCTCAGCGCGGCGGTGATCCATCTCTGTCGTTCTAGCCCATCGGCTTCGGCGGCAAGCTTCATTGCCGCGACGGCCTCGCGCTCGGAGTCGTACGGCGGATCCATGGATGCAAATATGGTTTAAGATCGTAAACGATCACGCACCAGTGGGACCGTAGCAATCCGGGGTCGGCACCATACCCGCGGGCGTCGGATCGGTTTAGCCGTCTAGCCCTCTGGAGTTGCCCCGCCCAATCCGCGCCGTTCCTTAGACGCGCATCCGGCTAAGAAGTGCGGTGCGCTTCTCGCTCCTCGCCTGTCGATTGTGATGATTTCCGGAGACCGCCTGAAGCGTAGATGCGGATTGCGCAGGATACGTCCGTTTTCCATTCGAAGTGTCGGATGACGGTCTCGCGGTTGAACGATCCCGCCATGCTGATCAGTTGAAGGGACCCAACCATTTGCTCGACCCGGCCGTAGCGCCCCAAAGGCAGGAGCAAGCGCTCACAATCGATCGTATGGCCGCCGCTGTTGTAGGTCGAAAACACGCTGTAGATGGCGCAGCCGCTGGTCACGCATTGCTCGGCCGCGGCTAAACCGAACTCCTTCAACGCTGGCGGCAGAACCTCATCCATTGACTTCCCGGCCCAGCTCGAATTGAAGACCTCTCCTACGCTGGCGCCTTGGTAAAGCGCGCGAAATGTGTGCCCTTCTCCCGGACGCTCGACACTCCAGATGATCACTTGTTTTGGGTCATGAAGTCGCGCTTCGGGCCTGAACTGATCTAGCGAAGGGAAGGGCATATCGCCGGCCACGCGTGCCCAGTACCGGCACATGGCCTGCTGACTGATGGACTTCACATCGGCAAATGAACCGTCCGTATATTGCATGGCCCAAAATTACGCGCCACACCGTTAACGAGCCGTAGTCCGAGCAGCCTCTAACCGGCGACTATATGCCCCATATAATTCGGCGAAGTTGGCCTACCGGAGGGGCGCTTTTGCAATGAGGCTAGTTGGACTATCGCCGCCTACACCATCAGGGTGCTCGAGACCCGTTGCGCCGGGCGAAAAGCGGGAAAGCGTTTGCTCTCCGTAAGGGGAAAAAGGCCATCCCAAGTTAAAGGCCACAGCGAGTACGAGCCCCCGCAACGATTGCGCCCGACTAGGACGTCATTCGAGTTGCAACGGGCACTTTAAAAGGTCGAGCGGAATTCCGCGCGACCGCGTCTAAACACACCGACTTTCGATAAATCAAAGCCTTATCGCAGGTGAGATCACCGTTCGGACGCCGGATCAACGGCTCCAAGGCATTCCGACGCAAAAGCGTAGGTTAGCACCGTAGCTAGGGTGCGAAGCTGACTGCGGCTGTCAGGAAACCAATGAAAGTTCAAGCCAGTAGCAACTCGGTTTCGAGGAGCGGTCATCCGCCCAGCGCCGAACTCTGGCGAGGCGCTTCCGAGTTGCAGGTCAAGTTGCAAACCTTTCCCCATCACTTGGCTCCAGGCCCTCGGCGCTTCTCGGGATAGCAATCGACTTCTATCTCGATGGCGATGCCGATCTTCGCTGGATTTTTCTTGATCTCCCGGTGCACACGTCGTGCACAAGCCGCCTTCTAACCGAT
The DNA here is from genome assembly GCF_052043945.1 of Bradyrhizobium sp. PUT101. Lineage (NCBI taxonomy): Bacteria > Pseudomonadati > Pseudomonadota > Alphaproteobacteria > Hyphomicrobiales > Nitrobacteraceae > Bradyrhizobium > Bradyrhizobium sp. PUT101. Next base: position 7,098,558 of record NZ_CP197207.1, on the reverse strand, counting down.
TGAAAACCCTTAAGTCTCACTCCAATCCATCATGGGCGCGACGGAAAATTTATATTTCATATCAGAGGCTTAGCTGTCCTGTCGGGCCAATGCAACGAAAACCGACTGAATTTTTCCGCTACAAATTCAAAGACATAGTTGCTGGTTCGGATTCCGCACCGCTTTCGGTGTGCCAAAAGTGTGCAACGGGTCTTACCACTGCAACTCATGGAATGCGATTTGGTGTGCCGCGATAAATTTAGTGCCGCTAGGTGCGGGACGCGGAGCCTGCGGAAGCGAGAATCTTCAAACGGGATGCGAGCACGCGCTCGTTTTGGTGCTTGAAGACTTCGGCTCCGAAGCGGAAATCTGATATGCAACGGTGCCAACCATAACCGAGGGTGGCGAACGCCGAAATCCCCCCCGGACGCGACTACCGCGAATCGAAATTCGGAGGCGCCAGTTCAGCGCTTCGGTGGCACCCGACATAGTGGCACGGTGCGACGACATCCAACGTCGGCAATCGCTGCCGACAGACCTCGACGGCCGATGGGCAGCGCTCGACAAAGCGGCAGCCGGGCAGCGGGTCAACCGGACTCGGCGGATCGCCCTTGACGAGATAGCGCCGCTTGAGCTCATCACGCATCGGTCCCGGAGGAGCGGCCGCGGCGAGCAGCGACCAGGTGTACGGATGATGCGGTGCACGGAAGATTTCGGCAGCCGGCGCCTGCTCGACGATCTTGCCCAGATACATCACGGCGACCTCGTCGCAGAATTGCTGTATCACAGCAAGGTCGTGCGAGATGAAGATGTAGGTGAGATTGCGCTCGCGCTGCAACCGCTTCAGCAGATTCAGGATCTGCGCCTGGATCGCGACGTCGAGCGCAGACACGGCCTCGTCGCAGACGATGAGATCCGGCTCGGGCGCAAGCGCGCGCGCGATGCAAAGCCGCTGACGCTGACCGCCTGAGAACTGATGCGGAAACAGGTCCGCGGCCTGCGGCGGCAGGCCGACTTCCGCCAAAAGCTTGCGCACCCGCTCGTCGCGGTCGCTGCGGCTTCCGATGCCGAGCAAATCCAATGGCTCGCGGATCTGGTCGCCGGCACGGCGGCGCGGATTGAGCGCGGAGAACGGATCCTGAAACACGATCTGGAGGTGACGGCGCACGGCACGCAGCGGCTCGCCCGAGAGTTCGGCAATATTCCTGTTTCCGAACACGACCTGACCCGACGTGACCGGGACCAGCCGCATCACCGCCTGGGCGGTGGTCGACTTCCCGGATCCGCTCTCGCCGACAATGCCGAACGTCGTGCCGCGCCGCACGCGAAAGCTGACGCCGTCGACCGCGTGAACAAAAGACGGCTTACCCGATCGGCGGCCGGCCGGGAAATGAACCACGAGGTCGTTGACGTCAAGCAAAACGTCCGATGCGTCGTGGATCTGTGCCGCCTCAAACGCCGTCATGCCGCAACTGCCGCCTTGCACCAGCACGATACGGCGTGACCAGCCGCAATCGGTTCGAGTGTCGGCTGTGGGCTCGACCGGCAGACATCGGCGGCCTTGGCACATCGGGCCAGAAACGCGCATTCGGCCCCGCGCGCACCGAGCGGCGGCACCATCCCGGGGATTTCGCCGAGGTCGGTCCAGGATTTCGGTGCCTGTCCGAGCTGGAGATGCGGCACGCAGCGCAGCAGTCCTCGCGTATAGGGATGACGTGGCTGCGCCACGATCCCGGCTGATGCCCCGGCCTCGATGCAGCGGCCGGCATAGAGCACCAGGATCTCGTTGGCGAGTTCGCCGACGGCGCCGAGATCGTGGGTGATGAGCAGGATGGCCGTCCCAGTCTCACGTTGCAGCTGCGCGAGGAGATCGAATATCTGCGCCTGCACGGTGACGTCGAGCGCCGTGGTCGGCTCGTCCGCGATCAGGAGCTTTGGCTTGCCGGCAAGCGCCATCGCGATCATCACGCGCTGACGCATGCCGCCCGAAAGCTGGTGTGGATAGGCGTCGATGCGCCGCTCCGGTGCCGGGATCTGTACCGCCCGGAGCAGCGCGATGACGCGTTCGCGCACCGCGACGCCCCCGACGAGCCCCTGATGCCAGCGCAGCACCTCGCCGATCTGGTCGCCGACCGTGAACAACGGGTTGAGTGCGGTCATCGGCTCCTGAAAGATCATCGACATGGCACTTCCGCGCAACGCACGCATATCCCTCGCCGGCAGTGACAGAATATCCCTGCCCTCCAACAGGATGCGGCCGCTGGTGACGACGAAATCCTCCGGCAACAGGCCCATCAGGGCGAGCGCGGTCATGCTCTTGCCGCAGCCGGACTCGCCGACGAGGGCGAGCGTTTGCGCCGACGCGACGGTGAACGACAGATTTTCGATGACCGGCACCAGGCGCCCGGCCTCGTTGCACATGCTGACGTTGAGATTGTCGACCTCGAGCAGGGCGCCCATCACGACCTCCGCCTGAGACGCGGGTTGATCGCATCGTTGAGGCCGTCGCCGACCAGGCTGATGGCAAGGACCGCAAGGAAGATCGCCATCCCCGGAAATATGACGGCCCACCAGGCATCGAGGATGTAATTCCGGTTCTGTCCAAGCATCAGTCCCCAGCTCATCACGTTGGGATCGCCAAGACCCAGGAAGCTCAAGCCGCCTTCGAACAGGATTGCGACACCGATCGCCAACGTGGCCGACACGATCACCGCGGGCAGCGCGTTCGGCAACAATACTCGCAGCATCAGATGACGATCGCTGGCGCCGGCCGCACGCGACGCCTTGACGAAATCGAGATCGCGAAGTCGCATGAACTCGGCCCGCGTCAGCCGCGCGGCCGACGTCCAGCTCACCGCGCCGATCGCCACCGTAATCGTCGACAGCTTCGACCCGAACAAGGTCACCAGGACCATTGCGAACAGGAGCGGCGGCAGGATCTGGAAGAACTCGGTAATCTTGACCAGCACCACATCCACCACGCCGCCAAAGAAACCGCTCAAGGAGCCGACCACCAGACCGATGGCGATCGTGATCAGGGCGGCGACAGCGCCGACCGCCAGGGTTGCGCGTCCGCCGTAAATCAGACCCGCCAGCACGTCGCGGCCGAGATAATCCGTACCGAGCCATGCATCCGAATCGGGCGGCATAAACGGCGCGCCAACCAGATCGAGCGGATCGACCCGGTAGAGATGCGGTCCGACCAGAGTCCCGACGATGATCAGTGCGAGCAGGCAGAAGCCGATGACGCCGGACGGGCTCTTCAGGAACTGCCGCATTGCGATTCCAGCTGGCGACGTCGCACGCCTGGCCGGCATGTCGATGGCCGGAACGATGGTCAAAGTTGGTGCTTCCAGGGCCGTCATCGTTGCCCCATTCGGATGCGCGGGTCGACCAGCCGGTAAACAATGTCAGTCAGGATGTTTGCGGCCATGACCATCAATGCAGAGAAGAACAGCACTGCCATCAAGGTCGGATAATCGCGGCGCAGGATTGAATCGAACACCAGCCGGCCCATGCCGGGCCAGCTGAACACCGTCTCGACCAGCACCGCGCCGGCAAACAGATTGCCGAACTGGTGGCCGGCGACCGTGACGGTCGGGATCAGCGTGTTGCGCAGCGCATGCTTGCCGATCACGACCCACTCCGGCAGGCCCTTGGCCCGCGCGGTCCGGACGTAGTCGGCCGACAGCGCGTCGATCATGTTGACCCGCGCGAGCCGACTGTATTGGGCGATGAAGACCAGTGCCAATGTCAGCGACGGCAGCAGGAGATGCTGCGCGACATCGAGCACATAGTTCAGGCCCTGCTTGCGATGCACGACATCGGACATGCCGACGACCGGCAGGATCGGCCACACCGATCCGAACAGAAGCAGCAACATCAATCCGGTCCAGAAGATCGGAGCGGCGTAGCCGGCCAGGGAGAACACCGTCACGGTGTGGCTGAACAGACCATTTGGACGACGTGCGCTGACGACACCGAGGAAAGTGCCGATCACGAGCGCACTGACCAGCGCACAGGACGTAAGATAGAGCGTCGCAGGCAGCCGCTGCAGAACCAGGCCGAGCACCGGCTCGTTGAAATAGTAGGAGTAGCCGAAGTCGCCCGTCACGACGTTGCGAAGATAGATCGAAAGCTGCTCCATCAGGCTGTGGTCGAGCCCGTATTTGGTCCGCAGCGCCGCAACGACGTCAGCCGAGGCGCCCCCCATCTCACCGGCGATCACCTGAACGGGATCGCCGGGCGCGAGGTGGATCAGGCAGAAGTTCAGCACCAGCACCGCCAGCAGCAGCGCGGCGGCATTGGCAATCTGCCTACTTAGGTGGATGGCCAAAGCCATGATGTCGGAGGACTCCTCGCAGTCTCGATCGTGGTCGCGGTCACGTCATCAGTTCTTGGCTAAGTCTTGGGCGGGGTCTCCCAGTACATCTCGTCCAGCGGAGACATCATGCCCCAGATCGTGGTGGGAAGGCCACCGAGCCCCTTGCTGAACGCATTGTAGTACGGCGACACGTTGACGTAGTAGATCGGCACATCCTGGACCACGATCTTCTGGAATTCGGAATAGAGCGCCCTTCGCTTCTCCGGCGAGGTCTCCATTGCCGCCGCCTGCAACAGTTCGTCGACTTTCGGGTTGCTGTATTGCTGAGTGTTGGACCAGATGATGCCCTTGCGGATGTTGGAGGACAGGTAGGTCCGGTTGACCCCGATGACGGGATCGGCCCAGTTGTAGACGGTGTCCATGGTCAGATCGAAATCGAAGTTCGAAACACGCTGCGCCCAGGTCGGAAAGTCGGGTGCCGCCCGCACCTCGAGATTGATGCCGACCCGCTTCATCTGCGAGCGAAGATATTCGGCAACGTTGCGCTGCTGCTCGTCGCCGCCGGGAATATAGTCGATGGTGAGCGCGAAGCGCGAGCCATCGGCCCCCTTCGGATATCCCGCGGCATCCAGCAGCGTCGCCGACTTGGCATAGTCGACCTTGTAGGGCTCGACGTTCGCCTCGGCGAGCGGTGAATTCGGCGCGATCGGCCCGAATGCGGGAGCAGCCTTGCCGCCCATCAGTTTAGAGACGATGAAGTCGCGATTGGCCGCATAAGCGATAGCCTGACGAACGCGGACGTCGTCGAGCGGCTTCTTCCTGGTGTTGAAGGCGAGCCAGTTGAGCGGACCGACACCGGCAAAGCCCTTGTCGGTCACGACGATGTTCGGCACCTTCTGCAGGCGGTCGATATCGCGAACGCCTGCGACGAACGGCAGGGCCTGGACGTCGCCCCGCTCCATCGAGACCAGGGCGGCATTCCCATCCGAAACCAGCCGAACCACGATCTTGTCGAGCTTGGGGCGGCCGGGCATGAAGAACTTGTCGAACTTCTCCAGCGTGTAATATTCGCCCTGCTTGTATTCGGTCAGCTTGAAAGGCCCGGATCCGATCGGCTTGAGATTGGCGGGGTGCGTCTTCAGGTCCTGACCGTCACCGTAGATGTGTTTCGGCAGAATCGGCATCAGCGCCGGGGACATCGCCAGCAGCAGCGAGGGACTGGGGTGTGACAGCCGAATGATCGCTGTTGCCGGATCCGGCGTGTCGACCTTTTCCACCGCCGCCAGCATGGTCTGGAACGGATGGTTGGCCTTGATCGCCATGATCGAGAAGGCGACATCGTCCGATGTCACGGGCTTACCATCGTGAAATACGACATTCTTGACGAGATGCAGGGTCACAGACAGCCCGTCGGGCGCGACCTCCCAGGACTGGGCCAGATAGGGCTGCGGCTTCCAGTTCTCGTCATAGCGCAGCGGGCTCGCAAAGATCTGTGCCGTCGGCATGGCCGTCGCCATGCCCGACTGCACCGCGCCGTTGAAGTGGCGTGGCACCTGGGTGGTGGCCACAACGAGCGTATTGCTGCCCGCCGCTTGGGCTCGCGCAGCAGGTGACGCAGCGGCGGCCGCAACGAGACCAAGGGCTCCCAGTACGAATGTCCGTCTGATCAACATGGCTCTATCCCCCTGTTCGATTTGATCGTCGGCAAGTCGAGGTCGTGCATCGATCGATATCCGCTCGTCGTCATGCAGCGGCCGATACGGCCAATGCACGATCGAGAATGGCATCCAGTTCATGATCTGCCGGGAGATCAACGGACCCGACGCCCACCAGCACGATCGCGTCCGCGCCCTGCCCGGCGTCGCGCTCGGGCTGCGCCAGCGACCAGGTCCGCGACACCATCTGGAACACCTGCGGCCGTGCTTGGTCGCCGATCCGGCAGACGCCCTTCAATCGTAGCAGTTGCGGCGGCAACGCGTTCACCGCCGCGGCCAACAGATCGCGGTCGAAGCTGCCGGCGCGCCGATAGGTCCAGCGCCTGAACTCGCCTTCGTGATCGACGTCCTCATCGACGGAAACGGTGCGAAACCGTGGCGCCTCGCGTCGACCGAACACAACGGTGTCCTGCACCCCATCCGGGAGGATTTCGATCCGGACGTCCTGTCGCACCGCGCGGATCGCACTGCGCGCTGCCTCCATCTGCTTATCGGTTACCAGATCGCGCTTGCTGAGCAGCGCCACATCGCACTTTGTGAACTGGTTGCGGACCGTCTCGCCGACCTGGCGATCCTCGATCAGGGCCGCGATCCGGCTTGCATCGGCGAGCACGACCACGCCATCGAGCCGCAGCGCCGGCTCGACCAGCGCGATCTCGGCGATGCGCCAGGGATCGCCGACCCCACTCGCCTCGATCACGATGCGCTCGAAACGCCAGCTTTCGTCAAGCAGGCCGCCGAGCGTGTCCAGAAAGCCTGAACCGATGCTGCAACAGACGCAGCCATTGGTCAGCGACATCGTGGTGCCGTCGTGGCTCTCGATCAGGGCCGCATCGATATTGATTTCGCCGAAATCGTTCACCAGCACCGCGCAACGCGAACGACCGTTCGCCAGCAACCGATTGAGCAGCGTCGTCTTGCCGGCGCCGAGAAAGCCTCCAATCACCGTGACCGGGATGGGCGCGGACCGGATCATGCGCGCGGAGCTTTCCTGACATGGCCGCCGACGACCGTGCCCCACACGGGCACGTCCTTCAGCCCAGCGGGAGCGACCGCGAGCGGATCGTCATCCAGGACCGCGAAGTCCGCAAATTTGCCGCACGCGATGCTACCGATCAGGTGATCGAGCTTCAGTGTGTAGGCGGCGCCGATCGTGATCGCAGCGAGGGCCTGCTCGACGCCGAGAGCTTCCGTCTCGGTCCCGAGCTTGCGGCCTGACGACGAGACCCGATTGACCGCGCACCAGGCGGTAAACAGCGGCGATAGCGGCGTGACCGGTGCATCCGAGTGGATCGCGAACGGAACGCCGCTGCGCAGGGCAGTACCGGTTGCATCCAGTCTCCCGGCGCGCTCCGGCCCCATTGTCAGATCGTGGTGGGAGTCACCCCAGTAGAACAGGTGGTTGGCGAACAGATTGACGCAGACGCCGAGCGCCTTCATGCGCCGGAACTGCGCGGCATCCGCCATCTGGCAATGCTGCAGGGTGTGGCGGTGATCCGCGCGGGGCGTCGCGGCCAGCGCCTTCTCGATGGCATCGAGTGCCAGCTCCGTGGCCTCATCGCCATTGGTGTGGATGTGAAGCTGAATGCCCGCCTTGTGATAGAGGTCGACCAGCCGCGGCAGATCCTCGGGCGCGATGTACCAAAGTCCGTTCGGGGCACCGTTGTGATAGCCGGGCCATCGTAATCGCGCGGTGAAGCCCTGGATCGAGCCGTCCACGACCAGCTTGACGATGCCGTAGTGCAGGCGGTCGTTGCCGCTCTCCCGCAATGTCGCGATCTTCGCGATCGCCTGCTCGGGCGTGTGCGAGGCCGAAGCCAATGCAGGCACCAACCGCACACCAAACTCGGGCGAACGGGTGGCCGCCGCGTAGAGCTCGATCGTCGGATCCGTGAGATCATTGTGCAGATCGGTGATCGTGGTCACGCCCTGCACGCGGGCGGACGCGGCATAGCGATCGACGTCGTGCATCGTGATGGCGGAGGACAACGGATTGCCGAGCACGCGAAAGACGCGAAATCGCGCGGCGATGCCCTGTAGCTCTCCGCTGGCCAGACCGTCCTCGCCGGCGACGACGCCGGAAATCTCGGTGGCGTGCAGCAACTCGGTGCGCCCCAGCACCAGCGTGTTGACATTGCTGATGTGGAAGCTCGCATGGATCACCATGATCGACCGCGTGGTCGAGACGCGATCGAGATCCCGCCGGGTCAGCATGCGTCCGCCGATATGCAGCGGATCGAAGCCCCAGGCGAACAGCGTTGCGTTGGGATCGCCGATCCTGGATTCGGCCTCCTGCAGCCGGGCGACTATCGCGTCGATGTCACGCACGCCCGTTACGACCTTGCCTTCCGGCGAGCGACGATCAAACGCCCCGACATAGGGCAGCGACCACATCATGCCCTCCATGATGTGGCTGTGGCCCTCGACGAACCCGGGCAACAGCACCTTGTCGCGGAAGCGGTCGTCGATCGCTCCGCCGGCGAATGGTGCAATCTCCGCAGCATTGCCGACCGCAACGATGCGGCCATCGCGCACCGCGACATGGGTCGCGAGCGGTCGCGACGGATTCATCGTCACGATCTTGCGGGCTGAGTAAACGACCGTCTCCGCGCTCACATTGAACTCCCAGATGTCACGCCATCGACCCTGGGACCTCGCGTGGGCCTAGACCAGCGCCAGATGCCATGCACAAATGGAGCCAGCCCATGCACGGCAGCGCGTCATTCTCGCCGCTATGGCGCGGTTTTTGCTTTGCTTTTTGTGTTCACGCGACCCCCACCCTGGACAAGCCCCAATGGGAAAATTTGCACTCCTGCGGCAATCCGAAGCAACGGCACCGGCCGCCCCACCAAACGATGTCCTGTTCTGGGGATCGCTGTTCCAGGGCCTGGATCGGGGCGGCAGTTTCCTGCAGCTCCAGATTCGCCGGATGATCGTGACGGCGATCGAGGACGGCCGGCTCCCTCTCGGCGTGCGCATGCCGTCCAGCCGCGATCTTGCCGCGCTCCTCAAGGTCTCGCGCAACACCATCGTCATCGCCTATGAGCAACTCGTCGACCAGAACTTCCTGGTCTCGCGCGAACGCAGCGGCTATTTCGTCGCCGGCCTGCCCAAGCAGATTGGCGAGGCCAAGCTGCCTGCGACCGAGGCTTACAGCCGGCGCTGGACCGAGCGCTTCGCGCTCCAGCCTTCGACGTTCCGCAACATCGTCAAGCCGCTCGACTGGCAGACCTACCCCTACCCCTTTATCTTCGGCCAGTTCGACCCGAGTCTGTTTCCCACCAACGATTGGCGCGAGAGCGCGCGCGCCGCGCTCAGCGTGCCCGAGATCAACAACTGGGCGCGCGACATGATCGACGGCGACGATCCCGCGCTGATCGAGCAATTGCAGCGGCAGGTGCTGCCGCGCCGCGGCATTCGCGCGCGCGCCGACGAGATCATGATCACGATCGGAGCGCAGCATGCCCTCTATTTGATCGCCAAGCTGTTCGTGCGGCCGACGACAACCATCGGCATGGAAGACCCTGGATATCCAGACGCCCGCAACATCTTCGGCATGATGACGTCGGACGTCGTTCCGCTGCGGGTCGATGACGACGGACTGGTGCCCGACGACGACTTTGCGCGCTGCTCGCTTGCCTATGTCACCGCCAGTCATCAATGCCCGACCACGGCTGCGATGTCGCGCGCGCGCCGCGACGAAATTCTGCGGGCGGCGCGGGACCGCGACATCGTCCTGATCGAGGACGACTATGAAAGCGAGCTGATCCCGGAAGGCGATGCGCTGCCGCCGCTGATGAGCCTCGACCAGGACCAGACCGTCCTCTATGTCGGCAGCCTCTCGAAAGCCCTGGCGCCGGGACTGCGGCTCGGCTACGTCGTTGCGCCGGCGCCCGTGGTCCGCGAACTGCGGGCATTGCGGCGGCTGATGCTGCGGCACCCGCCTCTCAACAACCAGCGCGTCGCCGCGCTGTTCATCGGCCTCGGCCATTACCGCTCGCACCTGCAACAAGTCGGCCGCGTGCTGCTGGAGCGCGCCAAGCTGGTCGACGAATTGCTGCCGCAGACGCTGCCGGCATGCCGATGGGCGCGCGGATCCGGCAGCACGAGCTATTGGATCTCCTGCCCTGATGGAACCGACAGCGCAAAGCTCTCGGAAGCCGCGCGCGCCGAGGGCGTCGTGATCGAGCCCGGTGACGTGTTTTCGATGAGCCCCGACGCGACACGGCATTGCTTCCGGCTCGGCTTCTCGTCGATCCGGACCGACCGGATCGCCGCCGGCATGGCAAAGCTCGGCGAAGTGTTCGCGCGACAGGGTTAGAACAGGTCGCTCACGCCCTTGATGGCGCTGCCCAGCGCCACCACGGCAAGGCTGGCAATCGATACGCGGCGATGCAGCCGGTCGCTGCCACGGTGAAAGCCGAGATCGCCGAGCCAGGTTCCGAACAACATGACCGGAACGCCAAGCGCGGTCAGCACCACTGTGCTCTGATTCAACAGACCCAGCATGGCAGTGCTGATGAGCGCGGCAACTGACGAGACCAGGAAGAACACCATCATCGAGGCGCGCGCCGCGACGCGGCCGAAGGGACCAGTGCTGTAATAGACAATGACCGGCGGTCCCGGCATCGCCGCCAGGCCGTTGAACAGGCCCGCGCTCATGCCGACCAATGCCGTGACGCTGCGCGATGGAGCCACTGCGAGCCGGAAGCCGGCATTGAGCGCCACGACCGCACCAGCTGTGATCAGCGCGATCATGATGCGTGCGGCCGGCGCGGACGCCACGCGCAGAATGAGCGCGCCGAGCGGCGAGCCGATCACGCCGCCGATGACGAGCCAGCGCAGCGACGGCCAATCGCAGGCGCGCGAGGCGCGCGGGAGATCGCCGAGGCCGATGATGAGCTGAAGACACACCGCGACCGGAACCGATTGTATCGGCGGCATGAACAGCCCGAGCAGCGGCACCGCCGTGAGCGCGAAGCCGAAACCGGTGAAGCCGCGCACCAGAGCCGCCGCCAGGATCGACATCGCGGCGGCCAGCATCACGGCAGGCGTCGGGAGCGCCGTTGCGGCGATATCGCGGATCGCGACCACGGCCTCTGGCATCGTCATCGTCGATGCAGGGCGAGAGAGGGGAGATTGGCGGCCATTGCCGGCTATCAACAGGCCGGAACTTCGCTGCGGAAGTGCCAGCTGCCTCCGCCTCGTCATGCCAGTCTGGCCGTAGAGCCCGCGCGGTCTGGTTCTACGGCCACCTCCTCACCCCGTGGCAGATGTCCAGATGCCCCCATCAGGCTGTAGCGGCGCGCGTTGGCGCGCGAGGATACCGGCATGCGCAACATCAATACTGTCAGGCAAGAGCTGCTCGAAACCCTGTTCGCCGCGTTCAACCGGCACGACGGCGCGGGTGTAATGGCCTGCATGACCGAGGACATCGTGTTCGACACGGCCGCGGGTCCCGACATCTGCGGCCGACGGCTGGCCGGCACGAGCGCGGTTCGGGCCGCTTTCGAGGCAACCTGGACCGGGATGCCTGATGTGAGCTGGGAGTGCACGCGGCACACTGTGTTCGGCGACCGCGCCGTGTCCGAATGGATTTTTCGCGCCACCTCGCCGGACGGGGCGCGCATCGAGGTCGAGGGCTGCGATCTCTTCGAATTCCGCGGCGAGAGGATCTGCACCAAGAGCGCCTTCCGCAAGGACAGGCCGGCGCAGCCGGCAGCGCAGCGGAGCGACGCGCGATGAACGTGCACGCTGCGCCGCCAGCGGCGGCCTATGATCCGCACTATGACCCGCTGGTTTCCAGTGGTCCCGGCCGCAATCGGCAATATGCCCCGACCTACTGGATCGCCACGGCCGGCACACCTCCGCCGGACGACGGCCCGATCACGAACGACACGGTTGCCGACGTCGCAATCATCGGCTCGGGCTATACCGGGCTCGCCTGCGCGATCTTCCTTGCGCGCGAATACGGCATCAAGGCCGTCGTGCTCGAGGCCAATCGCGTCGCCTGGGGCTGTAGCACCCGGAATGGCGGCCAGGCGCAGAATGCCTCAGGCCGCCTGACGCGCTCGCAATGGATCAAGCGCTGGGGTCTCGATACCGCCAGGCGTATGCATGCCGAGATCACCGAAGGTTTCGAAACCTTTGAGGAGCTCGTGCGCGCGAGTCCGGTCGACTGCGAGCCACAGCGCGGCGGACATCTTTATATTGCCCATCGCCAGCGCAACCTCGACAAGATCGTAGCCGAATCGAGCGTCCTCAACGAGCTGTTCGGCTATGCGACGCGCGTCGTGTCACACGATGAGCTGCGCCGTGATTTCGTCGACGAGGCCGAGGCCGTCGGCGCGGTCCACGAGCCGCTCGGAACCGGGGTCCATCCGGCCAGGCTCGCGTTCGGCTACCTGCGCATGGCACGCGATCTTGGTGTGCGCGTACACACCGCAAGCCCGGTGCAGCGGATCGAACGGCATGACGGCGCATATCTTCTGCGCACGCCGGGCGGGACGGTGCGCGCTGCCGCGGTGGGGATCGCGACCGGCGCCTACACATCGCTCGGCCTGACGCCGGAGCTCGGCGGCCGCTGCATGCCGATCCTCTCCAATTCGCTGGTGACACGGCCGCTGACACAGGCCGAGATCGATGCGACCGGGTTCCGCACCAGGCAGGTGATCACGGACACCCGCACGCTTCGCTTCTACTACCGCCTGCTGCCGGACAATCGTCTCCAGATCGGCAGTCGCAGTGCGATCACCGGCGCGGACGCGGCTCACGACCGCCATCTTCAGCTCCTGATCGGCGGCCTTCACCGCAAATTCCCGCCGCTCGAGGGGATCGAAATCGACTACTCCTGGTGGGGCTGGGTCGACGTCAGCCATGACATGATGCCCCGCATCTTCCGGCCTGACGCAAAGCAGAAGCTGGTCTATGCACTCGGCTATGGCGGCAACGGCGTGTCCTATTCTGCGCAAGCGGGCCGGCGCATGGCCCAGATGCTCGCGGGCAAGACATTCAAAGGCCAAGAGCTGCCTATCTTCACCTCCCCGCTCCCGACGCATCCCTTCGCGCCATTCCGCCGTCTCGGACAGCGCATGCTCTATCATTGGTATCATCTGCGCGATGAAGCCCGCTGATTGCCGGCATCCTTCTGAGCTGCTGGCTAGCTGCAATTTCTACAGGGAACCGGCGAGAGCCTGGTGCGAACTCAATCCGCCGTGCTTTGTCGACAACTTCACACTTTCCGGAGTGTAGATTCTTCTGGTTCTCCCGGCGCACACGCGACCTTCTACCCAATAGAAGAACCTAAACTCTCGCTCCAATCCATCACGTGCACGCAGCTAAATCTCCAGTGATTTTCACTCACTTAGGCGTCTCTATCGTCCAATCCTGGAAGACGCGGCAAGTATCCATACTGATTTCGCTGGGTCTTTTAGGGATGGTTCGATTGTTCAGCGCCTTGCGCCGTCAGCTGCCTTCCGCCATGTCGGTTTTTTGACCCAGAGCGGAAGTAACGGACTCGAACGCTGAGCAGACTCGTCATTCAATCACCTGAGCCTCATGTCGAGCCATCCCAGATCGTTGACCTCGATTTGATCGCCCTCGCCAACGACGACTGTCGTCGTCTCAGCCTCCACTATTGCTGGGCCGTCGATTTTGTTGCCCGGTCGAAGCTGATCCGCAGCAAATACTCCAACCTCTCGCCATTCGCCGAAGAATGCCTTTCGACGTCCCTTTGGTTTGCAGGGCGCTACGGCCTTCTGCCCACGCGCGACTTGTCCGACGCTCGGGACGGCGCCTATGGCAGCGACCCGCGCATTGACGAACACCGCTTCCTGATCCGGCGAGGAGTAGGTGTATAGCTCTTCATGGCGACGGTGGAATTGATCCTCTATCCGATCGACGATGTTCTCCGACGTCCAATCGAGATTGTTTAGCGGGACATCAATCTGGAAGATCTGCTCGCCGTAGCGCATCTCGGCGGAACGTTCGATTGCCACATCGCCGCCAAACCACGACTTCAGACGACCTGTAGCTTCTCTTTCCAGGTCGGCGAAGATGGTCCTGACCTCCTGGGCCGTAATCCGTTGGCCGGCGCTGTAATACGTACTGCTCACCTCGTACCTCAGATCGCTGGTCAACATGCCCCATGCGGACAGGACCGAAGCCGCCGTCGGCACGATGATGCGCTTGATTTCAAGTTCCCGCGCAACTTCGGCCGCATGCAGGCCGGCAGCGCCGCCAAAGCTGAGCAGCGCGAAGCGCCGTGGGTCGACACCCCGCCGCAGGGTCATCAGACGGATACCATCCGCCATGCGCAGATTGATCATTCGATAGATTCCAGCTGCCGCATCGTCCCGAGATAGCTCGAGCGCTTTCGCGAGCCGATCGACTGCCGCTTCTGCGGCTGCACGATCGAGCGGCCGCTTTCCACCCATGAATGCAGACGCGTCCAGATACCCGAGAACGACATTGGCATCAGTAACCGTCGGTTCGACACCGCCGTTGCCGTAGCAAGCCGGCCCTGGCACCGACCCTGCGCTCTCTGGCCCGACGCGGAGCGTACCACCCGCGTCTAGAGTGGCAATCGAGCCTCCACCGGCGGCGATACTCGCGATATCGAGGCTCCTTAGCGCGATGCGTTGGCCGGCAAGCCCTCCCTCAGCGGACAGCGACGCGCGCCCATCCGCAATCAGCGAGATGTCCGTGCTGGTTCCCCCCATATCAAATGGCACAAGATTGGGAATTCCGAGCATTTCCGCACAGCGTCGGGATCCCGAGATGCCGCCCGCCGGGCCGGACAGAACAGTACCAGCAGCGAGTCGCGCGGCTTCCTCGAGCGGGGCCATCCCGCCATGCGAAAGAATGATAAAAAGACTGCTGGCTAGGCCCGCGTCCTTCAGCCGGGCTTCCAGATTGGTCAGATAGCGCCGCACCACCGGAGCGACGTAGGCGTTCACGATCGTTGTCGAAACGCGCTCATACTCCTTGATCTGCGGCAACACGTCGCTCGATCGAGAGACGCTGACTTCTGGAAGTTCGCGCTTCAGTCGTTCGACGGTCGCAATCTCGTGCGCTGGATTACGGTAGGCATGCAGGAAGCACACAGCCACCGAGCTTACTCCGGCGGCACGGATCGCCGAGATCGCCTCACCGAGAGAGTCTTGATCGAGTGGGATCAGCACTTCGCCGTTCGGCCTAACGCGCTCGCGTACACCGAAGCGCAGTGAGCGCGGCACCAGGGGGGACGGGGGTGCGATGCGGAGATTGTAGCGATCTTCCTTCAGGCCTTCTCGCATCTCGATGATGTCACGATGGCCATCCGTAGTGAGAAGCGCGACCTTTGCGCCCTTCCGCTCGAGCAATGCGTTCGTCGCGACCGTCGTCCCGTGCACCAAGCGGTCCGTTGCGGCGAGCATCTCCGTTCGCGGTATCTTCAGCCGGCTTGCGAGTTCCTCAAGTCCATTCATTACGCCTACAGACTGGTCCGCCGGCGTCGTCGGCGATTTTGCGAACACGGTGTTGCCGTCGCGATCAATCGCAACGAGGTCAGTGTACGTGCCGCCAACATCGATTCCGATCGTAAACATCTTCAGGCTATCCGCTAAATCGTTGTGGGTTTGGTCGTAAGGCCCTGCACCAAGTCGGCTTCGCGCGCTTCAGCCGACCGTTGACCAGGGGGGCCCCATCCTCCGCCCCCTGAGGAGCGAACCTCGAAGCAGTCGCCGGGAAGGACTTCGATGCCGACCTCCTTGGTGCGCAGCACGCGCGGCGCGCGGCCTTGCGACACGAGTGTGTACTGATGCGGAAGCCCATCGCTTCCGCCGAGCATCCCGCATCCTCCATGCTTCGTGCCCTCGCCTGCCGTGTTCGCTCGCGCAGGCTTCGCCGTTTCCACGACGAGATCCAACGACACGCCCAGGCCACCGCGAAACTTGCCGTCCCCGCCGGAGTCCGGACGAAATTCGTGATGTCGGAAATAGAGCGGAAACCGGGCTTCGTCGACCTCGATGCTGCCAAATTTGATGCCCCCGACCGTATGCCACTCACCAATCGATGACCAACCATCGCCGGCCGACGACGCCCCTCCTCCGGGCCTGGCCTGAAACAGATGCCAGATGAAACTGCGCCCTGTCCGCGGATTCTCACCTTGGATGGCGATGCGGAATCTGCGGCTCCACCCGGCCATCGCACGATCGGGACACGACTGGGAAAGTGCCTTGACGATGGCTTCCACGATTTCATTCGAAGGATGGCTGGTGCACATCGTGACCGGACGGCCGGGATCTGCCCATACGATCGTGCCCTGTTTGGCAACGACCTTCAGCGGCCGCAGTGCGCCGGCGTTCTTGGGAATATCTGCGTCGATGAGATACGCAAACGCCATGACGACCGCAGCCTGCATATTGGCGTGCGACGAATTGACAAAGCTCGTCGACTGAGGATCCGATTCCGAAAGATCGATCTCGATGTCGCATCCCTTCTTGGTCACCTTCGCGGCGATTCTGATATCGCTTCGGCCATGACCATCATCGTCAAGATACGCTTCACCATAGAACGTACCGTCCTGCCACGTGGATAGGACTGCCCGCGTCTGTTGTTCGGCCGCGTCGAGAATTGCTTCGACCGCAGCTTCGACGACCTCTCCACCAAACTCGTCGAGCAGTCGCCTAACCCGGCGCTCGCCAAGGTGCGCCGCGCCAATCATGGCAGCAAGATCACCGCGGAAGTCGCGAGGATTCCGCACGTTAAGTGCCAACATGTCGAGCAGGTCGTCGCGAAGTTTGCCGGCCTCATAAAGACGGATCGGCGGTACCCGCAATCCCTCCTGCCAAATGTCGGTCGCACTCGGATTGTAGCCGCCGTGGGTCGCCCCGCCGATATCGCTTTGGTGCGCGCGCACGATGGTCCAGTACAGCCTCCGCTCCCCATCGAAAACTGGCACGAACGCGGTCAGATCAGGCAAATGACTGCCACCATGATAGGGGTCGTTGAGCAGCAGAACGTCCCCGGGCTTGATGTCCTTGAAGCGCTCCTCGATAGCAAGCGTTGCCCAGGACAGCGCGCCGACATGAACCGGAATATGGTCCGCCTGCGCAATCAACCGGGCATTTACGTCGCAGATACCCAGCGAGAAGTCGCGGCTGGAATTCAGGATTTGGGAGTAAGATGTACGCAGCATCGCCTCACCCATTTCGTTCACGATCGAACTCAGCCGATGCTGGACAACAGAACGGGTGATGGGATCAATCTTCGAGGTCATCGCAAGCCTGCTGATAGGAATGAGATTCTCAATCCGGCGCCACGCGAGCGACGGTCCGAACATTTCACGGTACGGGGAGCTTGATCAGCCCAACGCGGCGACCTCATCCAGGGATTCCTCGGCCGCCTTCACAATCGTGTCGACGTCAGCATCGGTCATCGGTAACGAGAGCGCCATCAGGCCATAGCTCGCGACGAATATCCCGCGATTGAGCAGCCCGGTGTTGAACACGGCTTGGCGCTTCGCTTCCGTCTCGTTCAGGTACGCTGATCGATAATCACGGACGTTACGATCAGTAAAATGAATCTTGAGAAGCGAGCCCAATCCGACTGTGGTCCCGGCAACGCCAGTCTTGCGGAAAGCCGCATTGATACCGTCGCGAACCGCGGTGCCGATCTTATCGAGCCGTGAATAGGCTGCTGTATCGAGCAGCTGCATAGCAGCAAGACCGGCGCGCATGGTTACGGGATTTGCCGAGAAGGTGCCACCATGCGGGAGCGCCGGCTTGCCGGAAGATGGATCGAACACTGCCATGAACTCCTTACCGCCGGCGATTGCCCCGACCGGGAAGCCACCGCCGATGATTTTGCCGAGAGTTGTCAGGTCCGGCTCAATACCCCAAAGTCCCTGTGCCCCCTCATAGCCGAGACGGAATGTGATGACTTCGTCGAATATAAGCAACGCGCCGACTTCCCGCGTGACCTGGCGGAGCGCTTCCAAATAAGCTCTATCCGCCGGAACCAAACCTGCGCGGTTCGGCATGGGATCGACGAGTACACAAGCGAGTTCGCGGCCATGCTCGCGGATCAAGCTTACAGCCGCCTCGACGTCGTTGAACGGAATGGTCACGACATCCGCGAGCACGTTCTCGGGCGTACCCTTGGCATAGGCTACCGATACCGGGGCGTTGCCACCCCAAGCCGCGGGTGTCGGGTCGAGGCTGACTTCAGCGTAATCATAGGAGCCGTGATAGGCCCCTTCGCACTTCGCGATCTTCGGACGACCCGTGTAGGCGCGGGCAGCCTTTAGTGCCATCATCACCGCCTCCGTGCCCGAATTGCAAAAACGGACATGATCTACCGATGGAAGCCTTGCTGCCAGCAACTCGGCGAGTTCCACTTCGGACTCCGTCGGCATGCCGAAGGCCGAGCCCAGCTCAAGTTGCCTGGTCGCCGCCTCGATCAATGCGGGATGAGCGTGTCCATGGATCAGAGACGTGAAGTTGTTGATGCAGTCGATATATTCATTGCCGTCGACATCCCGGACTCGGCACCCGGCGCCCGAAGCTGCATAGATCGGAAACGGTTTCATATAGACTGTGGTGCGCGTGTTACCACCCGGCAGGCTCTTCAGCGCTCGCTGATAGAGATCTCGCGATTGGGAATGATTGGCGGGATACATTTTGCCTCCTTGATTCTGGGTTCAACGGCCCAGATAAGCTTCGCGCACGCGCGCATTGTGCTTGAGTTCGTCTGCCGGTCCTTCGAGCACAATGCGCCCTGTTTCCAGCACATAGGCACGATCGGCGACCGAGAGCGCGAGCACCGTGTTCTGCTCCACTACCAGGATGGTCAGACCGGTCTCGCCGATGCATTTGACTTGTTCGTAAACCTCTTCGGCGAGCCGCGGCGCCAAGCCGAGCGATGGTTCGTCGAGCAACAGCAACTTCGGGCGAGCCATCAGAGCACGTCCAATCGCGAGCATTTGCTGCTCTCCGCCCGATAATGACCATCCCAGTTGTCGTCGGCGCTCCTTAAGGCGCGGAAACAATCCAAAGACGCGATCGAGATCGGCCGCAATCGACTGCCTCCAACGGCGCCAACTGACGGTCGCGAGAGTCAGGTTCTCCTCGACCGACAATCCAGGAAATATCCGTCGGCCTTCGGGCGCCTGCGCAATTCCAGCGGAGACGCGTTCGTCGGTGGGCCATCCGGCGATCGAGCGCGTTTCGAATCTGATATCGCCCGACGAGACCCGGTTGAGGCCGGAAATCGTATGTAGCAAGGTCGTCTTGCCGGCGCCATTGGCACCGATAAGTGCGACCGTTTCGCCAGCTCCGACTTGGAGAGTCACCCCTTGCAGCGCTACGATATCGCCATGTGCGACCACGAGATCGTTACACGACAGCATGAGCATATCCTTCGCCCAGATAAGCAGACAGCACGGCCGGATTTGCTTGAATCTCCGCTGGAGTTCCCTCGGCAATCTTGCAACCAAAGTTGAGAACGAAGATGCGCTCGGCGAGCCGCATGACCATCCCCATATTGTGTTCGATCAACACCACGGCGAGGCCGTGCGCCGCCCGCAACTTTCCCAGGCGATCAATCAGTTGGTCGACCTCGCCGGAATTCAGGCCGGCCGCCGGCTCGTCCAGCAAGAGGACATGCGGCCGGCAGGCCAACGCACGTGAGAGCTCAACCATTCGGCGCCGACCATACGAGAGCGACCCGATGGCTGCGTGCGCTTCGTCTGCCATCCCCATTTGCTCGATGATCTCCATCGAAACGTCGCGCAGGCCAGACTCGCTTAGGTCGCCACGTATCGCTGCACCCGTCATAACGTTTTCAAGTACGCTAAGGCGCGCGAATACCCGCCCGTGCTGAAACGTACGGCCAAGGCCGGCACGAATGCGCTTGTTTGTGGCCATGCGCGTGATCGCCTGACCCTCGAGAAGCACCTGCCCCTCATCTGGCATCGCCAGGCCAGTCAGAACGTTCAACAGAGTGGACTTTCCCGCGCCGTTAGGCCCGATAACGGCAACAAACTGCCCCTTTTTGACGGTCAGATCCACGTCCGCCAACGCAGCGAGGCCGCCATAGCGCTTGTGAATGCTTCGTGCTTCCAAGACATTCATGGCGTCGCCTCCGGAGCACGAACAGACGCGAAGGACGGACTTCTCGCTGACCGGCGGCTCAGGCGTTGGCCGAGGCCGACGAGACCCGTGGGCAGAAACACCAGAATGCAAAGCATTAGCAGGCCGAAGAAGAAGAGGTAGGCGGTACCGAGAAAGCGCAACCATTCCGGCAAAAACGTCAGCAGTACCGCTCCCAGGATAGCACCGACGATCGTGCCTTCCCCGCCGACGATCAACATGGCGAGATATGTGATCGAATGCGCGTAGGTGAAATCCTCGGGCGCGACGAATCGCACGTGCAGGGCAAACAGGCACCCGGCAACGGCGGCGCAGACCGCGGAAAGCACAAATGCTGCAATCTTGATCCGCGTCGTATCGATTCCGGTCATCTCGGACGCGATCTCGTCATCGCGCACAGCCATCATCTCGCGGCCGAGACGGGACTTGTGCAATGCGGCCGCCGTTGCGGCGATCAGCGCGAGGACTATAAGTGCAAGCCACAGGAATTGATGCTCCCCGGAGAAGCTGAGCGAGCCAAGCGCCAATCCCGGGATTCGCGCGATTCCGTTAGTCCCGCCTGTCATCGCGATCCAGTTCGATGTCACGATATAGAACGACACATTGAGGCCGAGCGTCGCCAGTGCCAGATAGTGCCCGCGCAAGCGAAGCAGTGGATACCCAATCAGGCCGGCAGAAATGGCTGTCGCCGCGATCGCTACTGGCGCCGCGAGCCACGGTGACCATCCCCAAGTGGTAGTTAGTATGGCCAAGCCATAGCCGCCCATGCCAACAAAGGCCGCATGACCAAGCGAGATCAAACCGGCATAGCCAAAGGCAAAGTTGAGCCCGATCACCGCTACTGCGGAGATCAGCGACAGGTTCAACAAGCGAAGATGATATTCCGGCAAAACGATACCGGAGAGCCCGCCGAGCACAATGATCGCTGCCGCGATCTTCAGGGGAACACGCATCGCCATCCCGTCAGCCTCGATCCTGAATTTTTTCGCCGAACACGCCTTGCGGACGCACCAGCAAGAAAGCGATCATTATGCCGAAGGAGATCAGATCCTTGTACGCAGACGAGACGTACGATGCTCCGAGGACCTCACTCAAGCCGACGAACAGGCCGCCCACGATAGCCCCCGGCAGACTTCCAAAGCCACCGATGATGGTCGCGGCGAAGGCCTTCAACGCGATCGGATCGCCCATGTTGACGTCCGCGAACCACATCGGTCCGAGCATTAATCCCGCGACGCCCGCGAGTACCGCCGCGAGGATCCATGATAACGCCAGCAGGCGGTTGACTTTGAGCCCCATCAACTTGGCGGCCTGCACATCCTGTGCGACGGCTCGCATTCCCACGCCAACCGAAGTACGGTTGAAGAGAAACCATAGCCCAGCGACCATCCCCGCGGTCACCGCGACCACCGCCAACGCATGCGTGGAAATGATCGCGCCCCCAAGAGAAACCGCGCTGTCTTCGACGGGAGACGGCAGACGGAACGGCCACGATCCAAAAGACAGCAACGCGGCGTTCTGCATCGTGATGCTGACGGCAACGGTCCCGATGATGATCGTCACGACCGAACCGCGCCGCAGAGGCAGATAAACAGAGACAAAGAACAAAGCCCCGAACAGCGCCATGATGAGGAGCGCCGCACTATATGCAAACGGCCAGGGCAGCTGAGCGTTGACGAGCGTCGCAACTCCGGCGAACGTTCCGAACATTACGAATTGACCGGCAGCGAAATTGACCACGCCGGTAGCAGAGTAAACGATCACGAAGCCGACTGCAGCGAGCGCGTAGACGCTGCCGATCGCCAGACCGTTGATGAGGAGCTGAACGAAGTCCGCCATGGCGTTCCTGCACGATCCCGGTCTGCGGCCGACTTGTCGAACCGCAGACCACTTCGCTTCAAATAATCAGTTGAGCGAGACAGGCTGGACGAGCTCCAGGGTCTTGGTGCCCGCCTTTGCCTTCACGACGGCAAGGTCGCGAACGCCATTGCCTTTGTTGTCGTACGAGTAGACGTGCCCAATGCCCTGCCACCCCTTGACCGAGGACAGCCACTCGCGCAACGCTTTCGGGTCGGTTCCGGCCTTGCGCATGCCGTCCGCCATCAGCATAGCACCGTCATAATACGCGAGCCCGTACGGATCTGGATCAACCCCGAACTTCGACTTGAAGCGCTCCACGTAGTCCTTCATCCGGCCGCCGACGCTGACGTCCATGAAGGCATCGACCACTCCCCAGACCCCCTCGAGATCTGCCGGCGAAAGAAGCTGCGTCGCCGCGGGCACCAGTGCAGCGGAGGACGTAACCAGCGGCATCTTGAAGCCGAGTTGCTTCGCCTGGCGAAGGACCAGCGCGCCATCTTGCGGATAATTGAAGATCAGAATGGCATCCGCGCCTTTGTTGCGGAGACTGAGGAGCTGCGCGGAGAAGTCCTTGTCGTTCTGGCCATAGGCTTCCATGCCGGCGACCGCGATCCCGGCGGCCTCGAAGCGCTTGGCGGCAGTCTGCGCACCGCCCTGACCAAAGTCGTTCTGAATGTAGAGAATTCCGGGCTTCTTCGCCTTGATGACGTCGACTGCGGCCTTCACCATTCCTTCGGCCGACACGCTGTCGGCCGGACGGATGCGGAACATCCATTCATTGCCGTTATCGGCCACGACGTCGGCACCGCCCGCATACATCGCCGGCACTTGAACTTTGCTTAGCTCGGGCGCCGTTGCGAGATTCTGCGTGGAGTAGCTCGACAGAAAAAAGAATGCGGGCTTGGTTTCCTGGGCCAGCTTCACGAATGCGTTGACCGCAGTTCCGTTGGACGCCTGCGTGTCCTCGAACACGATCTTGATCTTGCGACCGTTGATGCCCCCCGCCTTGTTGATGTCCTCTTCGGCCATCGAAAGGGAGTTTTGATACTGTTTGCCCGTCAGCGACAACGGTCCCGTCATCGGGACGGTAGCGCCAATCACGATGGGACTGCCCTGCTGAGCTTGAGCTACACCGACGAACGACAGCATCGCCGCTCCGATCGTCACGCTGAGAACAGCCTTCCGCGTAATCTTCATGTCGCCTCCTAGAATGAAATACCCTTGTCCATCGCACCCAATGGAGTCTCACGGGGCTTGACAGAAGTTCCGTTTTCCGGAACATAATCCCGAATAACGAAACGGTAAACGGCATCCTCGTCTGGAGTCAAGCCGTTGATTTTTGCTTGCGCCGCACAAAAATTGATCGGATCACATGCAGATGGATGACAATTCGCCCGGCCCGCTGGCTCGATACATCGACGTGCTCGAAGTGATTGCCGCCTTCCCCGGCACGATCACGCTCGCCGACGTCTCATCGATTCTCGAACTCCCCAAGACAACCGCACATCGACTGCTGAAGGGGCTGGTTCGATCGGGACTTGCAGTCGAAGCGGAAGCAGGACGCACCTATTCCGTGGGCGATAGGCTAACGCGCTTGCTTCACGCGAGCGCGGACGATGGCTGGTACGCCTCGCTCGCCGGCCCCCATATTCATGCATTGACGGAGGCGACGACCGAGACTTGCTATCTCGCACGCCTCGTCGGGTCGCGCGTACTGGTAGCCGTTTCATATTCGCCCGATGTGAGGTGGCGCGGATATGTTCAGCCAGGAATCGAGATGCCCGTGAATGCCGCAGCGACTGGCAAGGCCATCATGGCATTTCAGAGCAAAGAACTGATCGCTGAAGCTCTCTCAAATGAGCTTCCCAAGCCGACCGTCAATTCACACACCAGCCGAAAGTGGATTGATCAGGAGTTCGCGAAAGTCAGAAGATTGGGTTACGCCACCTGTATTGGGGAGATCGACGAAGGACTTGCGGCGCTTGCGGTCCCCGTCACGCTTTCGGATGGCACGGTTCTCCAATCGGTAGGCATGACTGGGCCGCTTGAGCGTATCATGAACAAGCAGATGGAGGATCGACTTGCGGCTCTACGGAAAACTGCAGCGGCTCTCTCGAAAGCGCTATCCCGAGGAATGGTTGTGAATGGTCGGCGTTGAGACGTCGTCCTCTCGACCTTCTTCAAGTGCCAAGTCGATCGTTCTTGTACCGAGGCGTTTGCGATAAGGAGAAACAACGATTACTGCTCTTCCGAACGGAAGAGCATCGGAACGCAAAACGGCAGATGACGCTATCGAGACTCTCGTTGACGTCGCGCGTGCGATGCCCATGAAAGGCCAGCCAGTCCTCGATCCGGCGCACGCTCGAACGTCCGAAGCCCGGCTGTGCCAGGAGCTCGGCCCGAGTATGGAGCGACGCAATCTCGAGAAGGTAGTACATGCGCGTCGATGGCTCTCTGCCGACCAGCCCCGCAAGCGGGCTATGAACCAATATGCCGGCAATTCGCTCCGGCAAATGGCTGTGGCTTTGCTTGAGAACGAAGGCCTTTCTCACGTGAGTTCCACCCGAACCTGCAAACATTCCAAAGAGCGTTCTAAGAACACCTCTAGCAGAGCAGCACAGCCTTGTCTCAGGTATGCACGCCTCGGTTGATTTCGATTAGATAAGTTCTAGATCGGAGAACCTCCAAATCGACATCGGGACACGCCAGAGTTTGTTCATCGAACATGCGGATGAACAGAGATGAGGCAGCTGGGGACGGAATGTAGACCATTTGCACGTACGTTATCGATCCAGCTTGCAAGCGAGACTTTCGTTTGATCAGTCGCCGTCAAATCTGACGCCCCGCTCAATCAATTGCCCTGCGATGCCTGTCGGGTCCATGCATTCGGGGTCCGGCTGACTTCCGGAATTCGCAGGAGATTTACTTGTGGCTGGGCGCGACGCATAACTCGCGAAGCGAGGCGCTTGGTAGCGACGCGACACTCCGTGTCGATGAAGCCAAGATTCTGCTCAACGCCAAAAAACTCCAAGCGTCTGGCCCGATTTCGTCACGTAGAAGTTCGACCGAGCTATCCTGCCGCACACGCCGGCGCGCGCCTCCTGACTGGGAGCCATGGCAAGGCAGCCGGCAGAACAATGGCGCGTCATGGCCTCTGGCTAAGCGCGAAGAGATCAGGATGAATCGTCATCGCGCTTTAGGTTCTTGTTCGAGCATGAGCTTTACGGAAAGCCGCTGCACACTTCTCCGTATCATGCTCTAGCGATGAGCTCCCGGCGCGAAATTGTCGAAAGCAATGACTCCGCAATTTCCTGGGACCGCACGGCAAGAACCGAGAGCAGCGTATCGCTCAAGCCGTGAGAGGATTCCGAATACCCTTGGAGATGGATCTGCGGTCGGAACGCCGGGCTGGTGACGAGCCTGTAACTGCGATCGAGCGCGCCATCGCGAATGTAGCAACCGAGCGGCTCGAGAAACCGGTGCGGAGTTTCCCTGTCGTATCCCGTTGCCAGGATCACGACGTCATAGGTCGAACGACGGCTTTCGCCACGGAATTTGTCGGCCAGGCCGATTTCGATGCCGTGCGGTCCCGGATCGACGTTCGTGATCTCGCTGCGTGGTCGCAATGCGATCGCTTCATCGCCACCGATGCGCTGCTGATAAAGCAGGCGGTAGAGCTGGTCCAGCAGGTCGGAATCGACCACGGCATAGTTCGTATTCCGGAAGTTGCGCACGATTGCGTCCCGCCGCTCGGCAGGCTGGCCGTAGACAAAGTCTGTATAGTTGGGGTTGAATATCTCGTTGACGAAGGGGCTGCTGTCGGACGGCTTAAGGGCATGGCCACGAAAGATCAGATCGATATGCGCCTCGGGACATCGGTCATGGAGGTCGACCGTCACCTCGGTCGCGCTTTGTCCGCCACCGATGACGGCCACGCGCACGGCCCGACCGCGCGGGACGACGTGCTCGACCACGTCGAGATAGCGGCTGGAATGCAGCAGCCTGCGGTCGCCAGTGGCCTTGGCAAACACCTGCGGGACATAGGGCTGCCCTCCCACCGCAACCACGAGATTTCGGGCAAGGCGCACGGTCTCTCCGCCGGTGAGCGAGCGTGAATGCACCCGCAACGACGTCACCGTCTGCCCCGCCGTCACCGGCTCGATGGCAACGATGGTTTCGCCGTAAGCGGCCTGCGATTTGAAATGGCTGGCTACCCACTGGAGGTAGTCATTGAACTCGACGCGGCTCGGATGGAACGTCCGGCAATTGATGAAATCCAGCAAGCGGCCACGCTTGTGCAGATAATTCACGAAGGTGAAGGGACTGGTCGGATCGCGCAAGGAGACCAGATCCTTGAGAAACGATATCTGCATGTCGCTGCCTGGGAGCAGCATGCCGCCATGCCACGTGAAGTGCGGCTGCTTCTCCACGAACAGGGGCGCGCATTTCAGGCGCGATCGCTTCGCGCATTCGTCCAATGCGATGGCGAGCGCGAGGTTGGAGGGCCCGAATCCAACGCCGATGACGTCGTGCTCGATCGCAAGTTGATGAGACATGAAGCCGCACTCCGCTCGCGCCTTAGGACGACATCGCTGGACCGGCGGCTGCCGGAAGCCAGAGCCGATCGCCGAAGAAGCGCTCGCGCAACAGCATCACCAGGGTCGCGCGTTTGTGGGGAAAGTCGAAATTTTTGATCTTGGCAAACCCCGAGCGTTCGAGATTGCGAAGCTGCTGGGAATGCGCGGCCGCCGGCTCCCCGACGATCCGCTGCGTACGGCAATCGTCGAGGAACATGTAGTGCATTAGCGAAGGAAGCCACGCGCTGATGTAACGACCGCCGCGAAAGGCATCCTCGCCCACGACCACGTGCCATCCCCGGTCGTAGTCGCCGGCATCATAGAACGGCGCGATGCGATTTTCCTTGGCCCAATAGAGCTCGAAATAGCCGAACGGCTCATCGCCAAAGAAGCCGATCAGCGGCAGCATATGAGGATCGGCCAGGATGCCGGCCAGATATCGTCGATGCTTCTCGAGATCGCCCGCCTCGTTCCAGAACGCGTCGACGCGGGGGTCATTCATCCAGCGATGCAACATATGGAGATCATTTTCCAGATCGGCCACGCGAAACGAGATGACCTGCGACAGCCAGGGGATGAACCGGCCATACACTTTTCCCGTCGGCTTTGCGGCGCGTCGCGGGTGCCGCCGGCCGTCCGTCATGACGTGGAGTTGCGGAAATGACGGTCGTCCGGGGTTCACCAGCCAATTGTCCCGTCGCTGCATGACCAGCTCGGGAAGCAACACCAATTGTCCCTCGGACATGAAGGCAAGGCCGCTATCCATCAGCTCCCGCGCAAGCGATGATCCATGACTGAAATCCAGCACGAGTCGATCAGCGCTCGGACGCCAGGCGAACAGCGCTTCGGCCGACGCCGACAAGGCCCGGGCCGCAAGCTGATCGTCTTTCGGCGCATTCAGGACCTCGAGGTGATCGACTTGCTCATGAAGACGTAGCTCCAACGCCGTCATATCGTCGGCGACGACGCGAAGGCGATCGCCCTCCTGGAAAACGGTGAGAGCGGAACATGGGCCAACCGGAAACGCACGAGGCCCGGTCCCGGAATCCGAAGCCTTGTTCATCCGGCCCTCGCATCTCGATCATCGCTGACGCGTGGTGTAAATCACTCGCCTACAGGCTGACAAGGAATGCACGCACACGCAGATTAGATTCTCTACAAATCTGACGACCTGTGGCAAAACGGATCGCATGTTTTCGTCCGCATGCGACCGAAAAGCATCCGCGGCTCGCTACAATATGTCTAAAGCGGCGCGTCGGTTGGAATTGGGGAAGCACCCGCAACGTTGTCGGTCCTCGCCTCGCTTGCGACGATCTTGCCTTCGCGCAGCCGCACCAGATGATCCGCGATCCCGAAATAGCGATCATCGTGGGAAATCACGATGATGGTTTTTCCGAGACGCTTCAGGTCGGGCAGCAACTCCGTGTAGAAGATGTGCCGGAAGGCCGGATCCTGATCCGCGGCCCACTCGTCGAACACGAGAACGGGCCTTTCCTCGAGCCAGGCATTCATCAGGGCCAATCGCTTGCGCTGTCCGGTCGACAGATCCGTCGTCGTGAACACACCGTTCTCGACGGAGACCTTGTGCGCGACCTCCAACCGCTGGAGGTAGCGCTCCGCAACATCGGGAACCACGCCCTCGCCACGTATGAGATCCTCGAACAGATAGTAGTCGGAAAAGATGGTCGTGAAGAGCTGGCGGTAATCGTCCCGCGTCTCCGTCAGGACGGGCGAGCCGTCGCGAAGCACGGTGCCGCCATGAGGAGCATATAGGCCCAGCAGCAGCTTGATGAGAGTCGTCTTTCCGCTTCCATTCTGCCCCACGATGAAGACGATTTCTCCCTGCCGGACAACCAGATCAACCGGCCCAAGGACAAAGGGGTCACTGCCCGGCACAGCGCGAAAAGCATAGGTCACGCCGCGAAGCTCGATGGATTCGATTGCAGTCTTTCCCGGCGGAGCGGGAGCAGAGGCCAGAAGATTGTGCTCGGGGGTCGAGAACTGCTCCGAGAGTTCCGCAATGCGGCGCATCGCGACCTGGGCGCGGCCAAGCGCCGGCAGGATACCGATGACCTGATCGATGGGTCCGCGCATGTAGAGCAGGACCAGCACGAAGCCACTGGACACTGCGGCGGGGCTGTCGGGCCAAAGGAACGGACGCAAGGTCAGCGCCACGCCGACTACGACAAAAAACAGCATCGTGCCGAACGCCCGCGCCGTCACGAACAGATTGATCGACCTGATCTGCACCGAGCTTATCCGGTCGACGGTCTGCCGGAGTTGCTCGGCATAGACGCGCCAACGGCGGGCGCGGTTCAGACGCAGTTCCTTGGCGCCCTCGGCGATCGCCCGATACTGCTTGTGCAGCTGATCCTCCGCATCGCGCGCCACGTTGAAGCCGTGGACGCCTCGCGTCCTTGCATATCCATGCGCCAGCGACCCCAGAACGATGACGGCTCCCGTGATCAGGAACAACGGCCACGACAGCACGGCCAGGTAAACCATGCAGCCGAGCGCGATCACGAGCGAGACGAAAAAAGACGAAAAGAAGAACGCGAAATCGCTGATCGTGTCGACGTCCTGCGTGAGAACCGGGATCAGGCGATGGGTCCGGTAGATTTCGAGCTGATCGATGGGCGCGGCCAGGATCCTGGCGGCCAGCGACTTGCGAAGCTCGGCGATGATCCGCTGTCCGACGTAGTTGGCGCTGACATCGGCGCCGATCGACCCGATCAAGATCAGGAGGCACAGGCCGGCAAATGCGAGAAGCAGCGTGACGACGTCGGCCTGCGTGGCATAGAGCCCTTTATTGACGACTGCGAGCAACGCCGCGACGCTGGCGCCGCCAACCAGACCCATAACGATGCCCCCGACCACGATCGGCCAGTAAGGCCGCAGGAGGTGCAGGATCTGCGCCATCAGGCCGCTGGGTGAATTCATGATGAGAGCCGCGCTGGAGGAGACCTGAAGCGAACCTATACGGCCCGTCGCCATCAGAACAAGCCGTGCCGACGTGATGCGAATACATGATGGCAGCACCACACTTCCAGCGCTTATTTTCTCTGCTCTTTCGATGGATTCTAATTTGGGATCGGCAATGCCTTTAATATGATATGGGTAGTATCGCTTCTGCATCGCAGCCGGCGAGCGAACAGGATTTTGATCCAGCGCCTTGCTGCGACCTCCGGACATCGAAGCGCTTGCAGGCCAGCATCGGGCAGGCCCGATGGAGAATGACTTTGGACCCGCTTATCTCCGAAACCCGCATCGCGCTTCCCGATGCCGCCGGCCTCGCTGCGCGGATGATCGATCATCTGGCCGAGCATGACATCGCCTTCGAGAACCGGGACGGCCTCATGGTGGCGAAACTGCCATTCGGCACCAGTTCCCTCGCCGTCGAACCCGATGCGCTCAAGATCCGCGTCGAGGCCGACGACAAGGGCAATCTGGAGATGTTGCGCTCGGTCGTCGCCTCGCATGTGATCGAGTTCGCAGGCGACATCGCCTTAACCATCGTTTGGTCCGGTCACGAATCCGACGGCGGCACGCTGGCGAACTTCCGCGAGGTTCGGCTGAAGGCCGCGATCACCCTGACGCCGCACATGCGGCGGCTGACCTTCACCGGCGACGACATCGCCCGTTTCGTGAATGACGACGAATTGCACGTGCGGCTGTACTTCCCGCCCGAAGGACTCGCCAAGCCAGAATGGCCGTGGCCCGCGCTGGACGGACGTATCCTTTGGCCGGAGCCCGACCGCAGGCCCGCGACCCGCTATTACACCATCCGCCGCATCGACTTGCAGACCCGCGAGATCGATATCGATTTCGTGGTTCATGATCATGCCGGTCCGGGCTCGGCCTTCGCCGTCAACGCAAAGGCCGGCGCCATCTGCGGCATGGCCGGCCCACTCGGCCGCGGCATTCGTCCGGCGCGCTGGTTGCTTCTGGCGGGCGACGAAACTGCCCTGCCCGCCATCGCGCGAACTCTCGAGAAGCTGCCGGCGACGGCAACGGGTCAGACCTTCATCGAGGTTGCCGATCGAAGCGAGGAAGTTCCGCTGGTCGCGCCGAGCGGCGTAGCGATCCGCTGGCTGCATCGCGCGGACCGTCCGGCCGGAACGACGCAGCTCCTGATCGACGCCGTCAAGGCCGTGCAATGGCCCGACCATGGCGAGGTCTTCGCCTGGGTCGCGTGTGAGGCGCAGGCGCTGAAGGCGCTGCGAAACCATTTGCGCGACGAGCGAAAGCTCTCCCGCGATCAGCATCTGGCCGTCGCCTACTGGAGCCTGCGCCAACCATGACGTTCCAAAACGCGCAGACGGACAAAAGCACGCTCGCCGCGCCGATCAGCACCACGCAGGCCTTACAAAATGTACCCACCTCGTTGTTCGAGCTCGACCAGGTCGGCTTCGCGGTGGCTGGGCGCGCGCTGCTCGAACCGCTCACCCTGTCCCTTCCCGCGCGCAGCGTCGTCGGACTGATCGGGCATAACGGCTCCGGCAAGTCGACTTTGCTGAAACTGTTGGCACGGCAGCAGCCAAGCTCGTCGGGAACAATCCGTTTCGAAGGCCGCGCGCTGCGCATGTGGAGCGATCGGGACTATGCCCGCAAGGTCGCCTATCTGCCGCAGCAGACGCCGCCTGCCGCCAGCATGCTGGTCAAGGAGCTGGTTGCACTCGGCCGCTATCCCTGGCACGGCGCGCTCGGCCGGTTCGGCGATATCGACCGCGAGAAGGTCGAAAGCGCCATGGCGTTGACCCATATCGAGCCATTCGCGGACCGCCTGGTCGACACGTTGTCCGGCGGAGAGCGCCAGCGGGCCTGGATCGCCATGCTGGTGGCGCAGGATGCCGAGTGCCTGCTGCTCGACGAGCCGACCTCGGCGCTGGACATCGCCCATCAGATCGAGGTGCTGTCGCTGGTCAAGCAACTCGCCCGCGAGCGCAATCTCGGCGTGGTCGTGGTGCTTCACGACGTCAACATGGCCGCCCGCTTCTGCGACGAGATCATCGCGCTCCATTCCGGGAAGCTGATTGCCCGCGGGAAGCCGGACAAGATCATGACGCCCGCCGAGCTCGAAAACATCTACGGCATTCCGATGGGCGTGATGCCGTCGCCGGATCACGGCCATCTCATCAGCTTCGCGCGGTAAGCGGCGTCGCTTGGGCCGCAGTCATCGCCGCTGTGGCCGCAGCAGCCAGATGAGGTAGGGTCCGGCGAGCATCATGGCGAAGATACCGGCGGGCAACTGGAACGGAAATATCACCACGCGTCCGGCCCAATCCGCCGTGACCATCAGAATCGCCCCGATCAACGCGGCCAGCGCCGCCTGATGCAGCGCACGCTGCGCGCCCATCATCCGCGCCATGTGCGGAGCGATGAATCCAACCAGACTCAGAAGACCCACCATCAGCGTCGCCGTCGCGGTCAGCAATGCCGTGAGCAGCATGATGATAATACGGCTTCTCGCCAGCGAGATCCCCACCGAACGCGCCGCCGCCGGTCCGAGCGGCAGGATGTCGAGCCAGCGCGACAGCAGCGGCACCATGATCAGCAGAACGAACGCCGCGGCAGCGAGGACCGCGGCCTCGGCCGGACCGATCTGGTAAAGCGACCCGGTCAGCAACGACAGCAGCGTGCCGATCCGCGGATCGCCCGTCGCCAGCGCCATGGCGATGATCGCGCCGAACGCCGCGCTCATGGCGACCCCGGCCAGGAGCACGCGCTCCGGACTGAACTCGGACCGCCGGCTGAACAGCAGCACCAGCGCCAGCACGATGAAGGCGCCGATGCCGGCCGCCGCAATCTGCGCCAGCCGCGTGTGCGTGGGAAAGAGATAGAGCAGAACGATCACGCCCATCGCGGCGCCATAGCTGATGCCCATGACCTCCGGCGCGGCCATCGGATTGCCGGTCATCCGTTGCAGCAGGGTGCCGGCGACCGCCAGCGTCGCGCCTGCGGCCAGCGCCGACACCACGCGCGGCCCGCGCCACGGCCAGAATTCCTGCAAGCCCGACAGACCACTCCAGCGCCAGCCGTCGGCGCCTACGCCAAGGGCGAGTGCGATCCAGACGACGAGCAGCAGCAAGACAAGAGCGAACAGCATCACGCGCAGGGGATGATCGAGACGTGACGGAGCGGATGGCGTGAGATCTCCCATCGGCATGGCAGCCCGCAGCCGTGGCAGCAACAGGAGCAACATTGGCGCGCCGATCAGGGCCGTCACCGCACCGGCCGGCATTTCGCGATAACCGGGCGGAATCAACAGCACGAGCTGATCTGTCAGCCACAGCAGCAGGGCACCGCAAAGTGGCGCCCAGATCAGGCGGTCGCGAAAGCGACGCGCGCCCGACAGCATGACGATGGCAGGCGCGGACAAGCCGACGAATCCCATGACGCCGACGACGCTGACGACCGAAGCGCTGAGCGCGATCGCAATAACGAGCGCGAAGACCCGCGCTCTCGTCAATCCGAGGCCCAGATTGCGCGCGGTCTCGTCGTCGAAGCCGAGCAGGGTCAGCGGGCGAACCATCAACGCGATCAGGACGATCGAAATCAGGAGCCGCGGCGCCAGGAACGTGACGTTGCTCCAGTCCTGCTGATTGAGGAAACCGGCCCCCCAGATGAACAGCCCGATCAGATATTCGTGGTTGAGCAGCACCAGCGCCTGGGTGGTCACGGCGCAGTAATAACTGACGATCAGTCCCGCCAGCACCAGGACGACGGGCGACAGCGCACGTTTCCAGGTCAGCCCGAATACGCAGAGGAATGCAGCGAACCCGCCGAACGCCGCAATCCACTCCCGGCCAAAGGCAAGCAGCGACGGCGCCCACAGGGTCGTCAAAGCCAGCGCGAGATATGCGCCGTTCAGGACACCGAGAGTGCTCGGTTCAGCCAGCGGATTGCGCAGCACCTGCTGACAAACGGTGCCGGCGAGACCGAGCGCTGCGCCGGCCAGCAGCGCCACTGCGATGCGAGGAAACACGGTGTAGTGCACGAGCATCTGCTGCGGATCGGTGATCTCGGGCCGCCACAACACAGGCAACCAGGCGCTCGCGGGCAGATATCCGGACAGGTTCCGCCAGGTGAGCGCGGCCGCGGCCGCCACCAGCAGCCCGATCAGCATCGCCGGATGCATGTCGAAGCCGGACCGGGCCGGCAGCGCGTCAACCTTGCTCATGGCTTTCCCGCGGCAACCGTTCGGCGAGAAGACGAGCGAAACGCTCGGCCGCCGGCACGCCGCCATAGAAGAACTGATTGTCCAGGATCGTCAGCCGGTGCGATCGAAGCGACGGCAGGGTCCGGAGCACCGGGCTTGCCCTCAGCAAGGCCTCGACGTCGGCGACCCGCGAGGTCATCAGGACCAGCCGCGCATCCGGTACCGCGGCGAACACTTCGAGCCCTACGCTGGTATATCCCCATGGGCCGCTCTGTCCGGTAAAGGAATTCTTCAATCCGAACTGGTCGAGCACCTCCTGATAGAGGCTGTTCGGACCGAACACGAGCGCGCGGTTACGCGCGATCTCGCTGACGAGATAGAGCGGCTTGCCACCACGGTCGCGGAGCCGCTCACGGTACCCGGCCATGGCGACATCGAAGCGGACGAAATAGGATTCGCACGCCGACTGCACCCCGAGGCGCTTCGCGAGCTCCATCGTCGAACGTCGCGCCGTGTCGAGAGGACGCCCACCGGGCCTGAAGATCGTGAACATCTCGACCGGTGCGATCAGCTTGAGCCGGGGTATGGCGGCGGCGATGCTGGGATCGATGACGATGATGTCAGGGGCGAAGCTCTGTAGCAGCTCGAGATTTGGCTCCGAGCGCAGGCCGATCTCCTGAACGGCGGAGGGGACAGCCGGCTCGACGACGAGCCGGCCATAGCGCTCGATCTCCGGAATCACCAGCGGCACGACGCCGAGCGCCAATATCGTCTGGGCACAGGCCCAGCCCAGCGCGGCGATCCGGGGCCCGGACGGCGAGCCGCTGGTTTGGGCAAATGCCATCGGCCATGCACCCGTGAGCGCCGTGCCTCCGATGGCCGCGCCCGCGCGGAGAAGCGCGCGGCGGGATAGCCCGTGGTCTGGGACGAACGTGCTCATGGGATACGGTTCAGGAACTCCCGGCCGAGAGGGCGCGGGACGACGACAGCCATGACATACCCTCGTTCGCGCTGCATTTCCATATCAAGCTGCCCTTTCGCCAGCGGCACGAAATGCATTGGCCAGCGCCTGCCCGATCGCCGCCCTCGCTTGCAAGGCATCGGCCACGACATTCCCCATGCGCAGGAATTCATGGATCATGCCGGGATAGACTTGCAGATCGACCGGAACGCCGGCCGCCTCTAACCGCGCCGCATAGGCGCGCCCTTCATCCGCTAGGGGATCGAACTCCGCGAGCACGATGAACGCAGGAGCCAAGCCCGATAGATCGTCCGCAGCAAGGGGCGCGAAGCGCCAATCGTCGCGATCTGAATCATCGCGGAGATACTGCCGGAAGAACCAGTCGACGGTGCTGCGCTCCAGGAGATGGCCGGTACCATATCGTTCGTAGGACGCGGAGGTCTGCCGCGAGCTGAGGCCGGGATAGGCGAGAACCTGAAGCACCGGCTTCGGAAGACTCTCGTTTGTCTTTGCCTCGATCGCGAGCGCGGCGGCGAGTGTCCCGCCAGCGCTGTCACCGCCTACGGCCACGCGGCGCGTATCGAGCCCGATCGCGCGGCCTTCGCGGCCGATCCAGGCCAGCGCATCAGCCGCATCCTCGAAGGCAGTTGGAAATTTGTGCTCCGGGGCAAGCCTGTAGCCGACCGACAGCACCGCGGCGCCACTGTCCTCGGCGAGACCGCGGCACAACGGCTGATGCGAATCAAGGCTGCCGACAACGAACCCGCCGCCGTGCATATAGAGAAGGACTGGAACCGGCTTGCGATCGCTCGGCGCCGCTCTCGCGTAGAGCCGCGCTTCGATCGTCGCGCCATCCCGCGTACGCAGCGACATACGGCGCTCGTAGCCAAGCGCGGGCGGATCGACATCGAGCAGCGGCGAGGACGCATCGAAATCGGCCCGCGCCTGCACGGCGGTCAATTGCGAAAACGGAATGCGCAGACCGCTCTCGGTGCCGGCCTGCACCATCTCGAGCAATGCGGCGATATCTGGATCAAGACTCAAGGGCTTACTCCGCCGGTTCCGGAATCGTATCCTGCGCGATTGTCTTCGCCGTCGCCGGCACGAGCAGGCCGCAGATCTCATCGAGCAGGCCGGCATCCTTCAGGATCGTGAAATGGCTATCACCTGCGACGCCACGATCGACCGCCATCGGCAGCTGCAGTTCCAGCTGATCGCGCTGCGCCAGACGAGCCGACGTCCACCAGCAGAGCGGCGTGGCTTCGAGGCCGCGCGGCAGCGCTGTATTCTGGGCCAGCCTATTGAGATGCCGCCCGACTGCGAAGGCGACGGACAGGTCGTCCGGACCGAGCAACGCATTGTCTGACGGCGCTTGCCTGCCCTGCTCCACATCCACAACAGCCGCGACCAGATCGCGAATGCTCTCCGGCGTCTCCGGCAAGTCAGCACGCTTCGCTGCCTCGACTTGCGCCTTGATCCGAGAGGCCGCAGCGGCCGGAAGAATCGCCGACAGCAATCCGGCGAGATCATCCGCCCAGTGGGCGATCGCTTCCGGCCGGCTCGATCCGTCCGGCTGCCGCGGCACGAAGCTGTCGACCATGGCAAGACGATCGACGCGCTCACCACCGCGCTCGAGCTCGGCCGCAACGAGACTGGACAGCAGCCCTCCCAGCGACCAGCCGACCAGGCTGTACGGACCGCGCGGCTGCATCCGCCGGATCTCGGCCGCGTAGTCCACGGCCATGGCTTCGAGGGAGGCGTCGGTCCACGATGGATCGACCAGCATTCTGGATTGCAGGCCGATCATCTGCCGACGCCCTTCGAGGCGGCGCGCCAGCGGTCCGTAATCGAAGACCGTGCCGAAACCGCCATGCACGCAGAACACCGGATTCGCGCCGCGAACGGCAGCATTGAGCGGCAGCAGCGCCGATGGCGCCGCCGACGCGGCGGCGCCGCTGTCCGCGAGCAGCGCACGGATCGTCGGCTTCTGAAGCAGATCACGCAGCTTGATCTCGATCCCGAACGTCTTATCCTGGCGGAGCCGCGCCACGACCTTGAGGCACAGAATCGAATTACCGCCCAGCTCGAAGAAATTGTCGGTGGCGCCGACCTGCGGCACATTTAGAATCTCGGACCACAAGCGCGCCATCGCAATCTCTGCCGGGCCTTGCGGCGCGACGAAGCTCCGCATCGACGCGTCCGGGGACGGCAGTGCACGCCGGTCGATCTTGCCGCTCGACAATGTCGGCAATCGCTCCAGCACCATGATCCGCGCCGGCACCATATAGGTCGGCAGTATCTGCTTCAGGAAACCGGTCAAGCGCTCGACCAGCGCCTCGGCCACATCGGGCGCGACGTCGTTGGCCGCCTTCGGCGCGACATAGGCGATGAGTTGATTTCCGGCCGCACTTGGCACCGCCAAAACCGCCGCTTGGGCGATCGCCTCATGACGAAGCAGCGAGGACTGGATCTCTCCGAGTTCGATCCGGAAGCCGTTGACCTTGACCTGATCGTCGCTGCGGCCAAGATATTCGACGGTGCCGTCGTCGCGCCATCGCGCCAGATCGCCGGTGCGGTACAGCCGTGCTCCCGGCACTGCCGAAAATGGATCGGGCACGAACCGCTCCGCGGTCATGCCGGCCCTGCCATGATAGCCGCGCGCCAGCCCGAAACCGCCGAGATAGAGCTCACCGGCGACACCGGCAGGAATGATGTTGAGCGTGGAATCGAGAATGTAGGCGCGGCGGTCTCCGACCGGCACTCCGATCGGCACATAGGGCGTGTCGCATTCGGATGCACCATCGACCTTCCAGACCAGGGGCGTGACGACGGTCTCGGTCGGACCATAACCGTTGATCAGAATGCGCGGCTTGAGCACGCGCTTGACCTTGTCGAAGCCCGCCTTTGGCATCGCCTCGCCACCGAAGGAGTAGAGCTTGACCGGCGGCGGACTGCCGTTCTGCTCCACCCATTCCGCAACCTGCTGGAGATAGGCCGGCGGCAATCCGATATGGCTGACGCAATGGGCGCGCAGGTTTTCGACCGTCTTCTCCGGCGCCCACAATTCGGCATCACGCATCAACAACCGCGCGCCGTGCGATAGAACCGTCAGCCAGCGTTCATGAGCGCCGTCGAAGGCGAGCGACAGGAAATGCAGCTCGCAGGAGCTTTCGTCGATCTCGTAGAGGCGGCCCGTGACGTGACAGTGCATCGCCAGCGGTCCATGGGCGACGGCGGCGCCCTTTGGCGTCCCCGTCGAGCCCGAGGTGTAGATCAGATAGGCCAGGTTTTCAGGATGCAGTTCAGGTTGCGGCGCATGGTCCGGTCCCCGGTCGAAATCGAATGTGGACAGCGAGATTGTCTCGACACCATTCAGATTGCTCTCGATCTCCAGCTGCCCCGTCAACAGGAACCCGATTGCGGCATCGCGCATGACGAAGGCACGCCGTTCAGATGGCAGCTCGGGATCGAGCGGGACATAGGCCCCGCCCGCCTTGAGGACGGCCAGCAGCGCGATCATCGTGGTGTCAGTTCGCTCGACCACCACGCCGACGCGCTGCTCGGGTTTGAGTCCGCGGACGATCAGGTGATGGGCCAGACGATTGGCCCTGCTCTCGAGGTCTCCGAACGAGAGCACCGTGTCGCCGATGGTCAGGGCCGTCCGCTCCGGATGACGCCGCGCATGGCTGGCGATCGCCTCGTGCACCGGCGGCAGCGGAGCATTCGACGTGGCGTTCCGATTGCAACGATCTGCAAGTGCATCGTCGAGCTCCGTGACAGGATCGATGCTACCGACCAGGGCCGCGGCGTCCCGCGTCAGAGCCGCCAGCAGATGCTCGAACTGCGCCTTGATTTGCTCCGCCTGCACCGCCGTGAAATGGCTTGGCATATAGGTGTACTCGACCTGAAGGGTGTCTTCGACCAGCACCGACAGGTCCATCGGATAGTTCGTCACGTCGACATTCTTCAGGCCGCTGAACTGCAGAGCGTCGCCGCTGCGATGCATGCTGCGTTCGATCGGATAGTTCTCGAACACGATGATGCTGTCGAACATCGTCTGGCCGGCGCGGCCTGCCCAGCCCTGGATGTCATAGAGTGGCGTGTGCTCGTAATCCCGGATCGCCGAATTCCGGTCCTGGAGCGCGCGCAGCCATTCTCCGATGGTGCTGGCGGGCGGAAGCGTTTCGATCACGGGCAGCGTGTTGATGAAGAGCCCGAGCATCTGCTGCGATCCGTCGAGGCCAGCCGGACGGCCGGCCACTGTCACGCCGAACGTCACGGTGTTCTGGCCCGTATAGCGCTGCAGCAGCAGCGCCCACACGCCTTGGACGATGGTGTTCAGCGTGACCCGCTCGCGACGCGCGAACGCCTTCAGCTTCGCGGTCGCCCTCTCTCCTAGACGGGTGTAACAGCGTTCGTGGCCCGATTCCTGATGGCGGCGAGCGCCGAAGGCATCGGCGAGCTGCGTCGGCTGGTCGAAGCCTTTGAGCTGCTCGCGCCAGAAGCCTTCGGCTGCCTTGGTATCCTGCGCCAGCAGCCAGGCGATGTAGTCGCGGTAGCGCGTCGCATTCGCGGCGGGGGTCCCGCCGTAATAGCACTCCAAGACGTCTCCGACGAACCTCGCCGAGCTCCAGCCGTCCATCAGGATGTGATGGTAGGTCCAGATCAGCCGATACAGATCGTCCTGGAGCCGCAGCAGCCGCGCCCGCTGCAGCGGCGGCGCCTGGAGATCGAACTCGGCGGCGCGCTCTTCGGCAAGGGCAGCATCAATCCGTTCGCCGCCGATCGCCTGCCCGCGCCAGTCGTCCTGCTCGAACGGCACGATGGTGTCGCGATGGACGATCTGCAGCGGAGAGCCGGAGAGCTCGCGCCACAGGAAGCCGGTCCGAAGCATCTGATGGCGCGCACTCACTTCGCGCCATGCTCTGCGGAGGCGTTCCGGATCGAGGCCCCGGATTTCCACACTGACCTGGTTGACGTAGACGCCGCTGCCGGCATCGCGCAGGCTGTGAAACAGCATGCCCTGCTGCATCGGCGACAACGGATAGATGTCCTCGATCCGGTTCCAGTCCAGGCTAAGCCGATCGAGCTGCTCGCTGGACAGCCCCGTCAGCGAGCCGCGCTCCGACGCTGGGGTGTCCCTATCGGGGCCGGCATCGCGGGATGACGCAATCAGCGCCTCGATGGTCTGATGCCGGAACACAACGCGCGGCTCGATGAGCACGCCCTCGCGCCGCGCGCGGCTCACCATCTGCAGCGAGATGATGGAATCGCCACCGAGCTCGAAGAAATTGTCGGTGACGCCGATATTGGGCTGGCGCAGCAGATCGGCCCAGATCGCTGCCAGCGCCGCCTCGACCGGCGTGCGCGGCGCGACGTGCTCGGTTGACGCTGTGAGCTGATCCGGTGCCGGCAGCGCCTTGCGGTCGATCTTGCCGTTCGGCGTCAGCGGCAGACGCTCCAGCACCACGATCCGCGCCGGCACCATGTAATCCGGCAGCACCGAGGACAAGGCCGCCTTGAGTGCAATTCCGTCCAATGCTTCGCCACTGACATAGCCGACCAGCTGGCGGCCGGCGCCGGCCTCGCGCGCCACCACCACGGCCGCGCGGGCGCCCTGTGCCAGTAGCCGCGCCTCGATCTCGCCGAGCTCGATGCGGAAGCCGCGGATCTTCACCTGGTGGTCGGCACGGCCGACATAGTCGAGCACGCCGTCGGATCGCCACCGCGCCACGTCACCGGTGCGATAGAGCCGCGCTCCCGGCGGACCGAACGGGTCGGGGATGAAGCGCTCCGCCGTCAGCGCACCGCGCTGCCAATAGCCACGGGCCAGCCCGCTACCGCCGATATAGAGCTCGCCGGCAACGCCGACCGGCGCCAGATTGAGGTCGCCGTCGAGAATGTGCAGCGTGGTGTTGCCGATCGGACCGCCGAGCAGCGGACGATCGTCCATGGCATCGAGCCGATGGCGCGCCGACCACACCGTGGTCTCGGTCGGGCCGTACAGGTTCCAGACCTCGCCGGCCTGCTCCACCAGCCGCCGCGCCAGATCCGGCGGCAGCGCCTCGCCGCCGCAGAGCACCCGGCAGCTTGACGGCAGCGAGCTCCCCTCGTGATCGAGCAGCATCCGCCAGGTCGACGGCGTCGCCTGGATCATGGACACGCCGTGCCGCTCCACGATCGCCTTGAGCCTGACAGGATCATGCGCGGCCGCGCGATCCGCCAGCACCACGCAGGCGCCGATCGTCAGCGGCAGCCACAATTCCAGGACTGCGATGTCGAAGGACAGTGAGGTCAGGCCGAGCACGCGGTCGTCGGCCGTCATGCCGGGCTGTTCCGCCATGGTCGCCAGGAAATTGGTCACGGCGGCGTGGCGGACCATCACGCCCTTCGGCAGGCCGGTCGAGCCCGAGGTGTAGATCACATAGGCAAGGCTCTCACCGTGAACGGCGACATCGAGATTGCCGGCCTCCCCGGCCCCGCCGTCCTGCCCGTCGAGCAGCCAGGCCTCGGCTCCGGTCTCCTCCAGCACGGCGGCGAACTGATCGCGCAAGTCCGTCCGCGTCAGCACCAGCGCCGCACCGCTGTCGCGCAGCATGTGGGCCAGCCGCTCCGGCGGGTAATCCGGATCGAGCGGCAGATAGGCTCCGCCCGCCTTCAACACGGCCAGCAGCGCGACCAGCATCTCGACGCCGCGCTCGAGCGCCAGCCCGACCACCACGTCGGTCCCGACGCCCTGATCCCGCAATCGCCGCGCCAGCCCGTTGGCGCGCGCGTTCAGCGCGGCGTAACTCAGCCTCAACTCGCCAAACACCAGCGCGATCGCCTCGGGTGACCGGCGAACCTGGGCCTCGAACTGCGCAACGATTCCCTCGTGCGACTCATCTCGGCGCGTGTCGTTCGCCCGCGCTAGTAGGACGTCATCCGCGGGATCGCGGACCGCGATCATGCCGACCGGTCGATCTGCATCCACGCTCAGCGCTTCGATCAACCGCATAAAGACTTGCTGCAGCCGGGCGATCTGCGCTTCGTCAAAATGCTTGCGCTGATAATTGAAGACGAGGCGCAGACGCTCATCGCCCCCGACGCTCGCAAATAGCGGGTAATTGCTGGTCTCGACGATCAGGGTCTTGCTGACCTGGATTTGCCGGTTCGTCCCAATCAGCGCGTGGTCAACCGGGTAGTTCTCGAACACCAGGATGCTATCGAACAACGGCCGCCCGGGACGCCCTGCCAGGCGCTGGATCTCATAGAGCGGCGTCGAGCCGAATTCGCGCACGGCCAGATTGCGATCCTGCAACTCGCGCAACCATGCGCCGACGGTCTGCTGCGGACTGACGCCGTCGATGACCGGCAATGTGTTGATGAACAGGCCGACCATTTCTTCAGCCCCGGCAAGCTCAGGCGGCCTGCCTGATACCGTGACACCGAAGCAAACCGTCCTCTGCCCGGTATACTGTCGCAGCAACTGCGCCCATGCCGCCTGCGCCAGCGTATTCATTGTGATTCGCTCGCGCGCCGCAAATGCCTGCAGCCGTGCGGTCAGGGCAGACTCCAGCTCCAGCGCAAGCATGCCGTGGCCGGACGCTTGCGGGCCTGCCCGTTCGACTAAGCCTTCCGCCAGGAAACTCGGCTCATCCAGCCCAGCCGTCGCATTGCGCCAGAACACCGCCGATGCATCGCTATCAACGCTCTTCAGCCACGCGATATAGTCGCGGTAACGGTGCTGCAAGGCCGGCAGACGCCGCTCGCCGTTATGCTGCATCACCTCAGCGATCAACCGCGCCGAACTCCACCCGTCGAGCAGGATATGATGATGCGTCCAGATCAACCAATGCCGATCTTCGCCAAGTCGGATCAGCCGGACCCGCTGCAAGGGCGGCCGTGACAGGTCGAACCCCGCGGACCGCTCCTGCCGCGAGACGTCGGCCAGCGCTGCATCTAGTTGCGCTTGGTCCCATGCGACACTCCGTGCTCGCCAGTCATCCTCGACAAAGGGCACTTCGGCCCATCGATAGACAACCTGTTGCGGCGCGCCGGACAGGTCGCGCCAGACGAATCCGGTCCGCAGCACCGCATGGCGATCGCTGGCCGCCTGCCAGGCGCGGCGCAATTTAGCGGCATCCAGGCCGCGAACTTCCGCCGCGACCTGATTGACGTAGAGTCCCCTCTCGCCGTCGTGCATCGCATGGAACAACATGCCCTGCTGCATCGGCGACAATGGATAGACGTCCTCGATCTCGCGCCAATCGAGCGCGAGTCCATCGAGCTCGGCCTGACCGAGCCCCGACAATGCGACGTCGGATGGCGTCAGGCCGCAGGCGCC
This sequence comes from Bradyrhizobium sp. PUT101, assembly GCF_052043945.1. Classification (NCBI taxonomy): domain Bacteria; kingdom Pseudomonadati; phylum Pseudomonadota; class Alphaproteobacteria; order Hyphomicrobiales; family Nitrobacteraceae; genus Bradyrhizobium; species Bradyrhizobium sp. PUT101. Next base: position 7,055,525 of record NZ_CP197207.1, on the reverse strand, counting down.
GCCGGTGCAGTGTTCGATCAGCTCACGCAATGCCGCCTCGTACAATGCGGCCAGTCTCTCGACCGTCTCGCGCCGATAGCGCTTGCGGCCGAAGCTGAACGACAGCCGCAACTGGCCATCGCGCACGGTCCCGTTCACGTTCAGCCAGCGTCGCAGCGCGCTTGCTGCATCCCGCGACGGGCCGGCGCTTTCCGCAGCCATCGCAAACAGCGCCGTCTCATCATCACCGCTGTCGATCTGGCCGAGATAGTTGAAGGCAATCTTCGGCTCCCCGACGTGCGACAGCTCCATGCGCTGCTCTTCGGAGCCGAGATGGCGCAACACGCCGTAACCTAGCCCTCGACCGGGAATTCCGCGAAGCTCCTCCTTCACGGACTTGATCAACAGCGAGCACTCTTGCGAGCCGCTGGTCAGTCGCACGGGGAACGCCGTCGTGAACCAGCCGACCGTGCGCGAGAGGTCGAGATCGCCCGGGATGTGCTCGCGGCCATGCCCCTCCAGCTCGACGAGCACGTCGTCCTGTCCGCTCCACTGCCAGACGGCGCGCGCAAGACCGGCAAGAAGGAGATCGTTGATCTGCGTGCGATAGGCCGACGGCGCTTCGGTGAGCAGCCGCTGCGTCCATTCACCTTCGAACGACAGCAGGACCTCATCGGCATCCGCAAAGCGATCGATGCTGGCATGATCGACATCGCAGGGAATATCCGCATTCGCGCGGCGGCCGCTCCAATAGGACAGTTCCGTCGCCAGTTCGGGCGACGTTGCGTAGGCCCGCAAGCGCTGTCCCCACAGCGCGTAGGCGTGGCTCTTGGGCGGAAGCGCGACCGTGGCGTCGCCTTGTGCAAGCTGCGTGTACACGGAAGCGATGTCTTCCAGCAGAATTCGCCATGACACGCCGTCGACAACCAAATGGTGGATCACGATCAGAAAACGCTGGCTGCCATCGGCGACATCGATGCCGACGGCTCGCAACAGCACCCCGCTGGAGATCGACAGGCTTGCCTGCGCCGAGGATGCCAGCGCCGTCACGGCGTCGCGGTCGGCCGCGCGCCGGACCCAGAGCAGCCCGTCCGCGGCCGGAGCGGCGCCGTGCTCAGCATGCCAGCTCCCCCGCCTCTCCTCAAAGCGCAGACGCAGCGCGTCGTGATGATCGACCACGGCGACAAGTGCGCGCCGCATCACGTCCCAGTCGACGCGGTCTCTTGGCCGCAGCAATACCGCCTGGTTCCAATGATCGCGATTTCCCGCCTCTTCCGCAAAGAAGCGATACTGAATCGGCAACAGCGGATGCGGACCGGTAATCGGTGCCTGATCGGCAAGCGCCTCGCTGCGCTGTTCGGTCCGCGCCGCGAGCGCGAGCGCTTCCAGCGTCTGATGCTGAAATACGTCGCGCGGTTCGATCAGGTATCCGGCGCGCCGGGCGCGGCTCACCATCTGGAGCGAGATGATGGAATCGCCCCCGAGCTCGAAGAAATTATCACTGACGCTGACGGCCGGCTGGCCGAGCAGCTCGGCCCAGATCGCCGCAAAGGCGATCTCGGCCGACGTGCATGGCGCCTGATGCTCCGCACTTCCATGGGCCGCGTCGGGCACCGGCAGCATATGGCGATCCACCTTGCCGCTCGGCATCAACGGCAGGCGCTCCAGCACCGCAATTCTCGGCGGCACCATGTAATCCGGCAAGACGGCCGACAGCGCCCTCCGCAGGCCCGCCTCTTCCAATCCACCCGCGCCGCTGACGTAGCCGACCAGCTGCCGACCGGCGCCGATCTCTCGCGCCACCACGACCGCGGAGCGAACGCCGGGCAGCTCGAGCAGCCGAGCCTCGATTTCGCCGAGCTCGATGCGAAAGCCACGAACCTTGATCTGGTGATCCGCACGCCCGACATAGTCGATCGCGCCATCGGCCCGCCAGCGCGCCAGATCTCCCGACCGGTAGAGCCGCTCGCCGGCCTGGCCGAAGGGATCGGGAATAAAGCGCTCCGCCGTCAGCTTTTCGCGCTGCAAATAGCCCCGCGCCAAACCCGCCCCGCCTATGAACAAGTCGCCGGTCACGCCCTCCGGAACCATGTTCAGATCTGTGTCGAGAATGCGAATCGTCACGCCGGGAATAGGCCGCCCGATCGGCACGCGCGCCGCACCCTCGTCGCGACAGGTCCAGTAGGTGGCGTTGATCAGGGCTTCGGTCGGACCGTAGCGATTGTCGAACCGGACGCTGGGAAACGCAGCGAGGACGCGTCTCATCAGTTCGAGCGACAGCGCCTCGCCGCCGGCAAACAGGCGCTTGAGCGAGGTGCAGCGCGTTGCGCCGGGCTCGGTCACGAAATGCTCGAGCATCTGCGGCACGAAATGCAGCGTCGTCACGTCATGGGCGATAACCGCATCCACCAGAAGCCGCGGCTCGCGATGCGCCCCGGGAGCCGCAATCGCAAGTCGCGCACCGGTCGCGAGCGGCCACAGAATCTCCCAGACCGAGACGTCGAAGCTGAACGGCGTTTTGTGCAGCAAGGTCTCACCGGGACCGAGACGATACTCCGCCTGCATCCAGCCGAGCCGCGCCACGAGCGCGCGATGCGAGCATGCCACGCCCTTCGGCACGCCGGTCGACCCCGACGTGTACATCACATAGGCCAGGTTGTCCGGATGAAGCGCTGCATCGGGATTGCCCGCGCACTCTTCGGTGCGAGCTTCGTCCTCTCGGTCGATGGTCCAGGCTTCGGCGTTCGCATCCGCGATCACTGGCGCCAGATGCATCAAGAGCCGCTCCTGGCTCAGCACCAGCGCTGCTCCGCTGTCGCGCAGCATGTAAAGAAGGCGATCGGACGGATAGTCGGGATCGAGCGGCAAATAAGCGCCGCCGGCCTTCAGCACAGCCAGGACAGAGACGATCAATTCGACACTGCGTTCGAGCGCCAATCCAACCAGCCGATCGCGACCGATCCCATGATCTCGCAGCCGCCGCGCCAGACGATTGGCGCGCGCGTTCAGCTCGCCATAACTGATCTCGCGGTCGCCGAAAACCAACGCGATCGAAGACGGCGAAGTCTCGGCCCGTGCTTCGATCTGCTGGACGATAGTGACACTACACGTCGGAGCCCGCTCAACGCGGCCGCTCCAGCCGAGCACTTTTTGACTCTCGTCGCCATCCAGGCCACCGAGCGCGCCAAGCGGCCGAGACGCGTCCGCCACGATCCTGGCCAGCAGCCGCGACAGCGAGACTTGCAGGTATCTTATCTGGTCGTCATCGAACCGGCCGCGATCGTAGCGAAAGCCCAGATTGATGCCGTCTGACTTGGCGAACACCGCTACCGTCAGTGCATAATTGGTGATTGAGACCTGCTCGACCCGGCCGAACCGACAACCGCTTTCGCTCTCGCCTCGCAGCGCCTGATCGATTGGGTAGTTCTCGAACACGAGTATATTGTCGAACAGCGCACGCCCGGAGCGGCCGGCTAGACGCTGAATTTCGTAGAGCGGCATCCAGCCGTGATCGCGCAGATCCATGTTGCGCGCCTGGAGTTCGCGTAGCCACGCTCCCACCTCCTCTTGTGGGTTTGCCTGATCGACGACGGGCAGCGTGTTGATGAACAGGCCGACCATGTCTTCTGCGCCGCTGATCTCGGCAGGCCGGCCCGACACCGTCGCGCCGAAACAGACCGTGCGCTGGCCGGTGTGACGACGCAGCAGCTGCGCCCACGCGCCTTGCACCAGCGTGTTCAGCGTGACGCGCTCGCGCCTGGCGAACGCCTGCAAGCTTGCCGTCAGGTCCGCCGTGAGAAGCAGGTCCAGCGAGCCATGGCCGGAGGCACCGTGGGTTGCAGGCCCTCCCAGCGTGTCCGCAAGGAAACTGGGCTCCTCCAGTTCTGCTAACGCGGAACGCCAGAACGAGGTCGACGCCTCGCGATCCTGCCTTTGCAGCCACGCGATGTAGTCGCGATAGCGGCCCCGCACGGAGGCCAGCCGCTCGCCGCGTTCGTGCTGCAGGATCTCGGCCATCAGACGCGCCGCGCTCCAGCCGTCGAGCAGGATATGGTGGTGCGTCCAGACCAACCAGTGGCGTGCGTCGTCGAGCCGAATCAGCCGTACTCGTTGCAGCGGCGCCTGCGACAAATCGAATGCCTTGGCGCGCTCAGCTTGCGAGACGCGCGCCAGCGCGGCCCGGAGCTCTTCATCGTCCATGGTGACCGCCAGCGCGCGCCAGTCTTCTTCCTCAAATGGCAAATGCGCGGAGCGATAGACTACCTGCTGTGCCGCCCCTGACAGCTCGCGCCACGCAAATCCGGTCCGCAGCACGGCGTGCCGCGCGCTGACCTCGTGCCAGGCTGCGCGCAGCCTGCCGGCATCGAGGCCACGGATCTCCAGGCTGATCTGGTTGACGTAATTGCCGCTTTCCCCATCACGCAGAGCGTGGAACAGCATGCCTTGCTGCATCGGCGACAGCGGATAGATGTCCTCGACCTCGCGACAGTCGATCGCTGCGACCAGCGCGTCGAGATCAGCCTGGCTCAAGTCCGACAACGTGAAGTCCGACGGCGTCACGCCGCGGGCGCCACCCGTGCAATGCGCGAGCAGTTCGCGCAGGGCCGCAGCATAATGCTCCGCGAGACGCTCGATCGTCGCTCGTCGGTAACGCCTGCGGCCATAGCTGAACGACAGGCGCAATCGTCCTTGGCCGACCTGGCCGTTGATGCTCAGCCAGCGGCCAAGCGGCGCGCCGTCGCTGCGCATCGGCCCGGAGCTCTCGGGCGCGAGCCTAAACGGCGCATTTTCGCCCATGCTGGAGTCGAACTGGCCGAGATAGTTAAAGACGATGCGCGGTTCGGCGGGCGCGCTCAACGCGTCACGCTGCGCCTCGGTACCGAGATGGCGCAGGACGCCGTAACCCAGCCCGCGGTTGGGAACGCGGCGAAGCTCCTCCTTGACCGATTTGATCAACGCAGCGTCGTCACCGGAGCCGCCCGGCAAACGCACCGGAAAGGCCGTGGTGAACCAGCCAACGGTGCGGGACACGTCCGCATCCGCGAAGACGTCCTCGCGTCCATGCCCCTCGAGCTCGACGACGACACCCTGGATTCCACTCCAGCGCGACACGGCTCGCGCAAGTGCCGCGAGCAGGAGATCATTGACCTGCGTCCGATAGGCGGATGGTGCCTCCTTCAACAGCTGCGCGGTCAATCCCGCGTCGAATGTCAGCTGGATTTCGTCGCCGTCGGCAACCCGGTCGACCTCGCCATGATCATCGTCGCAGGGAACCACAGCATCCGACCCTCGTTCGAGCCAATAGCCGAACTCGGCCGCCAGCTCATCGGTACCGGCATAGGCCTGCAACCGCGCGCCCCAGGATGCATAAGGCTCGCTTCCCGCCAGCGCGACCGAAGCCGCACCTTGTCGAAGCTGATCGTACACCGTCGCAAAATCCTCGAGCAGCACGCGCCATGACACGCCGTCAATGACGAGATGATGCACCACCACCAGAAGGCGCTGGCTACCGTCTGCGAGGTCCATACCGACCAGACGCAGCAGCGGCCCAGCCAACGACAGACTGGCCTGAGCCGACGAGGCGATCTCCGTGACCTCGGCAGCATCGCGGATGTCGCCGCGAATCCAAAGCAGCTCTGACGTTGCCGGCGCTGCGCCGTAGGTGGCACGCCAGCTGCCCTCTATTTCATCGAAGCGCAGGCGCAAGGCCGCGTGATGAGCGACGAGAGCGGCGAGCGTGCGTTCGACAAGTCTCCAATCCAGCCGCCATTTCGGCATCAACAGGACGGCCTGGTTCCAGTGATGGCGGTTCCCTGCGGCCTCGCCGAAGAACCGCAACTGAATCGGCAGTAGCGGATGCTCGCGTCCCTCGATATCAACTTCAGGACCGGTACGTTCCGCCTTGTATTCGCGCCGCGCCGCCTGCGCCAGATCCTGCAAGGTCTGATGCCGAAAGACGTCACGCGGCTCGATAAGCAAGCCTGCCCGGCGGGCGCGGCCAACCAATTGCAACGAGATGATGGAATCGCCGCCAAGCTCGAAAAAATTGTCCGCAACGCCGATGACGGGTTGGCCGAGCAGCTCGGCCCAGATGGCAGCGAGCACCGTCTCGGCGTCGGAGCGCGGCGCCACATGCGCTGCCGTCGCCATGGGTGTTTCGGGCGCGGGCAACGCGTCGCGGTCGACCTTGCCGTGCGTGGTGAGCGGCAGCCGCTCGAGCCGGATGATGCGGGTTGGCACCATGTAGTCCGGCAGCTCCTGCAAGAGCGCCGTCCGCATCGCCGCTTCGTCGCCCCCCGCATCGCCGGCGACATAGCCGACCAGCTGGCGGCCGACGCCGGATTCGCGGGCAACCACGACGGCCGACTGCACGCCGGCCTGTCGCATCAGCCACGCCTCGATCTCGCCGAGCTCGATCCGGAAGCCGCGGATCTTCACCTGATGATCGAAACGGCCGACATACTCGATCACGCCATCGACGCGCCACCGCGCCAGATCGCCGGTACGATAGAGCCGCGCGCCTGGCGCGCCGAACGGATCAGGGACGAAGCGCGCAGCCGTCAGCTCGGCGCGCCGCCAATATCCGCGCGCCAGTCCCTCGCCGCCGATGAACAGCTCACCAGTCACGCCGGCCGGAACGATGTTGAGATCATTGTCCAGAATGTAGGCCGAGCGGCGCCCTACCGGACGACCGATCGGCGCGTAATTGCCATCGATCTCCTCGCTGGCAGCGACCTTCCAGACCAGCGGCGTCACCACGGTTTCGGTCGGGCCGTAACCGTTGATCAACGTCCGCGGCTTGAGCGCGCGCTTGACCTTGTCGAAGCCTGCCTTGGGCATCGCCTCGCCGCCGAACGAGTAGAGCTCCACGGGCGGCGGATCGCCGCGCCACAGTGCGAACTCGGCGAGCTGTTGCAGATAGGCGGGTGGAAATCCGGCGTTGGTGACGCGCTGCCGACGCAAAGCCTCGATGGTCTGCTCGGCCGACCACAAATCAGCATCGCGCATCACGAGCGCCGCGCCGCAGGTCAGCGCGGTCCAGAGCCGCTCATGCGCACCATCGAAGGTGAAGGACAGGAAGTGCAGCTCGCGCGACTGCCGGTCCATGTCGTAGAGCCCGGCCGTGGCCTCGCAGTGCATCGCGAACGGACCGTGCTCGACCGCAACGCCCTTGGGGATGCCGGTGGAGCCGGAGGTGTAGATCACATAGGCAAGGCTGGTTGTGGCCAGCGCGATCTCCGGATCGCTTTCGCTTTCCCCCGCGAGATCGATTGCACCGAGCGGAACGATCTCGACGCCGGATGGTGGCGGCGTCAGCGCCGAGCCGTTCGCGTCAACCAGCACGACACGCGCGCCAGCATCGCGCATGGTGCCGATCTGCCGCCTGGCCGGGTGCTCGGGATCAAGCGGCAGATAGGCTGCACCGGCCTTCAAGATCGCCAGCAGCGCCACGATGAGATACGGCGAACGTCGAGCCGAGACGCCGACGAGATCGGAGCGCCCGACGCCCAAGCGCATCAGGTGGTGCGCGAGGCGATTGGCGCGACGGTTAAGCTCGGCATAGGTAATCTCATCGTCACCGAAGACCAGCGCCGGCGCATTCGGCGTTTCGGCAGCCAGCCGTGCAACCGTCCGGTGCACCGGCGTGAACGATGTGCTTGTCGTTCCCCCGTCGGCGCGGTTCCATTGACGCAATCTCTCCAGCTCCCGTTCGGACAGCAGCGCCACATTGGCGATCGATTGCGTATCGTCGGCGACCATCGCCTTCAGGATCGTGGTCCAGTGCGCAGCAAGACGCTCGATCGTCGCCGCCTCGAACAGTGCTGTCGCGTAGGTGAAGATCGCGCGGATTTCGCCCGACGGCCCCTCGTCGGTATCAAGCGCTAGGTCGAACTTGACCGTGTCAACGTGGGCATCAATCGTCTCGATCTGGAGACCGGTCCGATCGGGTGGATTGCCCGACGCCCGGCGTCGTTGATGATTGTAGAGGACCTGAAAGAGCGGGTTCTGGCTCAGGCTGCGCGTCGGCTGGAGAATCTCGAGCAGTCGCTCGAATGGAAGGTCCTGGTTCTCCTGTGCCTCGATCGTGGCCGTATGGACCGCCGCAATGAAATCCGCGATCCCTGCGCGGCCATCGATCTGCGTGCGAAGCACCTGGGTGTTGATGAACAAGCCGATCACTCCGCGCGTTTCGTCGCGGTGCCGATTGGCGACGGGCACGCCGATGTTGATGTCGGATTGGCCCGTGTAACGATAGAGCAGCAGCTTGAAGCTCGCCAGCATGACGGTGAACAGCGTCGTGCGGTGTCGCCGCGCGAGAGTGAGCAAGCCATCGGCCAACGCCGGATCGAGCTGTACTCTGCGTGCCGACCCCGCAAGGTCCGGAACCGCCGGCCGCGCGCGATCGATCGGCAGCTGGAGCACGGCCGGATCGGCAAGACGCCTGGTCCAGTATTCGACCTGCCGCTCGCCATCGACCGCGCTCATCCAGAGCCGCTGCCATTCAGCGTAATCGGCATAATCGATCTCCGGCTCCGGCAGGGCCGGTGTCTGACCGCACGCGAACGCAGCGTACAGCGTCCAGAATTCGTCAACCAGAACGCCCGTCGACCAGCCGTCGGTCACGATATGGTGCAGGCTGACGACGAGGAAGTGATCGCCCTCTTCTAGAGTCAGCAACGCCGCGCGCATCAGCGGACCCGCTTCGAGATCGAACGGCAGCGAAGCTTCCTGCTGCGCCAGCAAGCGCGCCTGCCCTTCGCGGTCATCGCCGTCGAGCGTCAGGTGCCGCAATGCGATCGATTGTGGCTCGCGGATGACCTGTTCGGCTTGCTCTCCTTCCTGCCGAAACACCGTGCGAAGCGCACTGTGGCGGGCAACGATAGCATCGAACGCCTGTTGGAGCGCGCGGGGTTGCAGCCTACCGCGCACGCGCACCGTCGCCGAGATGTTGTAGGCGGCGCTGCCCGGATCCATCCGCCACAAGAACCAGAGGCGCGATTGCGCGAAGGACAGCGGTGCCCGCTTGCGCTCCTGACGTACGATCGGCAGCATGGCGAGGTTGACGCCCTTGGCCGCGAGCTGCGACAGGAACGCGTGCTGCTTGCCGGCGTCGAGCCGCATCAGGCGCCGTGAGATGTCGCGCAGTTGCTGCTTCTGCGTGGTTGCCGTGTCACTCATCGGACAGTTCGACTTCCTTCAACATGTCGAGCATCGCGGCGATGTCGCCGCTTCGCTTGTCGATCTCGCTCTCAAGGCCCAGCGCTGCCGCCATGGTTTCAACGGTCGTCATTTCAAACAGACGGTTGAGCGGCAGGTCGTGGCCGAGATCGCGCTTGATGCGGCTGACGAGCTGCACGGCGATCAGAGAATCGCCACCGAGCTCGAAGAAATTGTCGGTGACGCCGATATTGGGCTGGCGCAGCAGATCGGCCCAGATCGCTGCCAGCGCCGCCTCGACGGGCGTGCGCGGCGCGATGTGCTCGATTGACGCTGTGAGCTGATCCGGTGCCGGCAGCGCCTTGCGGTCGATCTTGCCGTTCGGCGTCAGCGGCAGACGCTCCAGCACCACGATCCGCGCCGGGACCATGTAATCCGGCAGCACCGAGGACAAGGCCGCCTTGAGTGCAATTCCGTCCAACGCTTCGCCGCTGACATAGCCGACCAGCTGGCGGCCGGCGCCGGCCTCGCGCGCCACCACCACGGCCGCGCGGGCGCCCTGTGCCAATAGCCGCGCCTCGATCTCGCCGAGCTCGATGCGGAAGCCGCGGATCTTCACCTGGTGGTCGGCACGGCCGACATAGTCGAGCACGCCGTCGGATCGCCACCGCGCCACGTCACCGGTGCGATAGAGCCGCGCTCCCGGCGGACCGAACGGGTCGGGGATGAAGCGCTCCGCCGTCAGCGCACCGCGCTGCCAATAGCCACGGGCCAGCCCGCTACCGCCGATATAGAGCTCGCCGGCGACGCCGACCGGCGCCAGATTGAGGTCGCCGTCGAGAATGTGCAGCGTGGTGTTGCCGATCGGACCGCCGAGCAGCGGACGATCGTCCATGGCATCGAGCCGATGGCGCGCCGACCACACCGTGGTCTCGGTCGGGCCGTACAGGTTCCAGACCTCGCCGGCCTGCTCCACCAGCCGCCGCGCCAGATCCGGCGGCAGCGCCTCGCCGCCGCAGAGCACCCGGCAGCTTGACGGCAGCGAGCTCCCCTCGTGATCGAGCAGCATCCGCCAGGTCGACGGCGTTGCCTGGATCATGGACACGCCGTGCAGCTCCACGATCGCCTTGAGCCTGACAGGATCATGCGCGGCCGCGCGATCCGCCAGCACCACGCAGGCGCCGATCGTCAGCGGCAGCCACAATTCCAGGACTGCGATGTCGAAGGACAGTGAGGTCAGGCCGAGCACGCGGTCGTCGGCCGTCATCCCGGGCTGCTCCGCCATGGTCGCCAGAAAGTTCGTCACGGCGTCGTGGCGGACCATCACGCCCTTCGGCAGGCCGGTCGAGCCCGAGGTGTAGATCACATAGGCAAGGCTCTCGCCGTGAACGGCGACATCGAGATTGCCGGCATCCGCACCCTCGCTGTCCTGCCCGTCGAGCAGCCAGGCCCCGGCTCCGGTCTCCTCCAGCACGGCGGCGAACTGATCGCGCAACTGCTTCTGCGTCAGCACCAGCGCCGCGCCGCTGTCGCGCAGCATGTGGGCCAGCCGCTCCGGCGGGTAATCCGGATCGAGCGGCAGATAGGCTCCGCCCGCCTTCAACACGGCCAGCAGCGCGACCAGCATCTCGGCGCCGCGCTCGAGCGCCAGCCCGACCACCACGTCGGTCCCGACGCCCTGATCCCGCAATCGCCGCGCCAGCCCGTTGGCGCGCGCGTTCAGCGCAGCGTAACTCAGCCTCAACTCGCCAAACACCAGCGCGATCGCCTCGGGTGACCGGCGAACCTGGGCCTCGAATTGCGCAACGAACGACTGGTCTTGCGGATAATGCGCCCAGGTCCGATTCCACGCCTCCAGCAAGAGCCGGCGCTCCTCGGCAGGCAGAATGTCGACCTCTCGCACCGGCGCGCGCGGCGAGCATTCCAGCGCCTCGACCAATCGATCGAGCGCCTGCTGCATCAAGGCGCAGATGCGGTCAGGCAAGAGCGGACGGACGATCTGAGCGGTCAGCCCGAGCGCCTGACCATAGTCCTCGACGGCCAGCATCAATGGATAATTGGTGCGCTCTTCGCCACCAAGCCATTCGATGCCGGAGCCGTCCCCGTAGGCCGCCAAATCGGCCGGCATTGCGTTGTGCCGATAATTGAGGATCGAGCTGAACAGAGGTGCCGGGGCCGCAACGCCGCTACATCGTTGCGCAAGCGCCAGCGAGGCGTGCTCATGCGCCATCAGCTCGGTCAGCCGACCATGTGCATCTCGAACACTGTCCTCGACCGCCGTGGCATCGAGATCGAGCCGCAGCGGCAAAGTGTTGATAAGCAGACCCATGGTGCGATCGCCGCCGGCGCCGGCCTGCATGCGACCGAACAGGACCGTCCCGAACACGACGTGCTCGCGCCCGCTGGTTCGCGCCACCACCTGCCCCCAGGCGAGATGGAAAAGGCTGGCGAGGCTAACGCCCAATCGTCGCGCCTGGGCACGAAGCCTCACGCTCAGCTGTTCGGGCAGCATCCGCCGGGCTTCCACAACGCCGCCGCCGTCCCCGTGCACCCGGTCCAGTCCAAATGGCGTGGTCGGCTCATCGATGTCGGCGAGCATGCTACGGAAGAAGTGCTCATGCTCTGCGGTCGCCGCCGATGCGCGCGACTGCGCCACCAAATTCCGGAACGGATATGGCGGCGGCAATTCGTACCTTCGTCCGGACAGGATCTTCCCGACCTCATCGTGCATCACCTCCAGCGTGGAGTGATCGCCGATCAGGTGATGCAGCAGGACCAAGAGCAGCCAGCGTCCGCCCTTCGGATCGGCGGCGACTGCAAATCGCAGCAGCGGAGGCTCGCCAAGATCGATCCGATGGAGACGTGGATCGAACCGTCGCGCGAGCTGCTGATCCGCGGGACCTTCGCCATCCAGCACGACCTCGCTGACAACCAAGGGCGCCTGCCGCCAGACCACCTGTGCCGGCGTGGACAAGCCGTTCCACACGATGGACGTTCGCAGAATGTCATGGCGGTCGACCACCTGCCGCACCGCGTCGAGATAGCGATCGAGCAGATCACGGCTGGAAAATGCCATCTGGCCGACCAGCAGATATGGATCGCCCTCCTTCGACAGCAGATGGTGAAAGAGGATACCATCCTGAAGCGGCGAGAGGCCGTAGATGTCCTGGATGTTGGCAACGCCGCCTGGAACGCCGGCCACAATGGTGTCGATGTCGGATTGCGTCAACGCGATCAGCGACAACAATTCGGGCGTGATCGCCATCGCCTGCCGGGTGATCCGGTTGACAGGAACGTCGACTGCTCCACCGCCACCGAGGCTGGCAGCAAAGTCTGCCAGCACCGGCTTTGCGAACAGCGCACGCGCCTGCGCTCTCAGCGCATGCCGCCGCAACCGCTCCAGCATGCGAACCGCCAGCAGCGAGTGGCCCCCGAGCTCGAAGAAGTGGTCGTTACGCCCGATCCGATCGACGCCCAAAAGCTCAGCCCAGACATTCGCGACGATCTGCTCAACATCCCCCCGCGGCGGTTCGAACCCGCGCCGCGCAAACGCATCGTCCTCCGGAGCCGGCAGCGCCTTGCGATCGACCTTGCCATTTGGCGTGAGCGGCAGTGCGGCGAGGCGTACGAAGGCTGACGGCACCATATAGTCTGGCAGGCACGCACGCAGATGATCGCGCATCGCGCCGGCAAATTCTCCGGCGTCGGGCCCTGCGCCGTCGCTGCGACGCGCAGCCACGTAGGCAACCAGCCGCGTGTCGCCGCCATGATCCCGGTGGATCTGCACAACTGAATCGGCCACGTCGGCGTGCTCGTTGAGACGAAACTCAATCTCGCCGAGCTCGATACGGAAGCCGCGAATCTTGACCTGATGGTCGTTTCGGCCGAGAAACGCGATATTGCCGTCCGGCAGATAACGCCCGAGATCGCCGGTGCGATACATGCGCGCGTCCGCATCGCCGTGGAAGGGATCGTGCAGGAAACGCTCCGCCGTCAGGTCGGCACGGTTGAGATAGCCGCGCGCAACACCGGCTCCGCCAATCCAAATTTCGCCCACCGTGCCGAGCGGAACGGGCGCCCCAAACCGATCCAGAAGATAGATCCGCGCATTCGGCAGCGGGCGACCGATCGGAGCAGCGTCTCCGTCAAAGTCCGCCGGCCGCAGCCAGCTCGTGGCGCAGACCGTTGCTTCCGTCGGCCCGTAACCGTTGAAAACGGCAACGCCAGCAGGCAATCCCTTGATCAGCTCGGCTTTGGGCAGTTCGCCGGCCAGGACGAGGACCCGCAGCGAGGCCAAGCGGTCGAGATCGGTACGTCCGTGCAGCATCGCCGGCGGCAAGGTCGCATGCGTGATCGCGTTGTCCGCGAGGTAGTCAAGCAATTCCGACGCGTCCTGATGCTCGCGGGGACCAGCCAGAAATAGCGCAGCGCCCGAGCACAGCGCCATGACCACTTCCCAGATGCTGGCGTCGAAGCTGAACGAGGCAAACTGCACGGCGCGGGCGTGCGAATTGACCTCGAACAGCGCCCGCTGAGCCAGCGCCAGATTCACCAGGCCACGGTGCTCTACCATCACCCCCTTCGGCCGGCCGGTCGAGCCGGACGTGTAGATAATGTAGGCGAGGCTTCGCGAGGTCAGTCCTTTGACGAGCCCGTTCGGGTCCGACGTCGCCTGCCCTGAGACGATGGATGCGTTCACGTCGGGATCGACGATCTCGCAGCTCCTGTCCAAAAATATCGCGCGGCCCGCCTCGTCAGCGATCAGCAGGCGAGGCCTGGCGTCGTCGACGATCTGGCACAGCCGCTCCGCCGGATAGGCGGGATCGAGCGGCAGATAGGCGCCGCCCGCCTTCAGCACGGCCAGCAGGCTCACCACCATGGCAATACCGCGCGGCAGGCAGATTGCGACGGGCTGGTCCGGCATCACCCCCAGGACCATCAAACGCCGCGCAAGCCTGTTCGCTCTGGCATCGAGTTCGCCGTAGGTCAGGCGACCATCCTCGCATACCAGCGCGATGGCCTCCGGTGCCCTTCTTACCTGCTCCGCAAACAATTCGTGAATGCAGCACTCGGAGGGAAATGGTGTCGCGGTCTCGTTCCATGTTTCGAGTATGCGCCTGCGCTCCTCGGCCCCGACAATATCTACGCGATCGACCACTTGGTCCACGTCGGCGACCATGGCCTGCAGCAGGGCCAGTAGATAGCCTCGGTAACGCTTGATCGTCGCTTCGTCGAACAGCGCTGTCGCGTAGTTCAAGGAGCCGACGATACGTCCGTCGATCTCGCCGAGACCAAGCTCGAGATCGAACTTAACCTGTTGGAGCGGGATCTCCGCGACCTCGGCCGTGAGGCCGGGCAGCTCGAGGGTCCCCGTTGTTTCGTTGCTCTGCCAGGCGAACACGACTTGAAAAATAGGCGTCTGATCCAGCCCTCGCAGGGGCTGAATTGTCTCAACGACCTGCTCGAACGGCAGATCCTGATGGTCCTGCGCCGCTAGCGCAGCAGTGCGGACGCGGTGGAGCAGTTCGGCGACGCTGGGCTCTTGCGAGAGATCGACGCGGACAGCCAGCATGTTCACGAAGAATCCGATCAGGCCTTCGATCTCGGGCCGACTTCGGTTGGCCGTCGGCGTACCGATGACGATATCTGTCTGCCCGGACAGCCTCGAGAGGACCGCCGCCCAGGCTGCCAGCACCGTCATGAAAACGCTGGTGCGATGCGACTGACTCAGTTTCCGGATGCCGGATGCGAGCTCGGCATCTATCTCGATCGGCAAGGACGCACCGGCGAACGACCTGACCGGCGGCCGCGGCCGGTCCGTCGGCAGTTCGAGCGCAGCAGGGGCATCCGCGAGCGTCTCTCGCCAATAGTCGACTTGCCGCTGCAATCGCTCGCCCGACAGCCATTGTCGCTGCCAGGCGGCGTAGTCCGGATACTGGATTGCCAAGGACGCCAAGGTCTCGTCCTTACCGGCGGCGAAAGCCTGATAGAGCGCACCGAGCTCCCGCACGAGCACGCCGATCGACCAGCCGTCGGAGACGATGTGATGCTGCGTGAGCAGAAAGAGATATTCCCTCTCCTCCGTCCGGATCAGCCGGCCGCGGATCAATGGCCCTGCGGCGAGATCGAATGGCGTAACAGCCTCCTCGCTGCAGAGGCGCGCGAGCTCCTGCGCGCGATCGTCCCGCCCGCGCAGATCTTGTTCGAGCAGCGGCACGCGCTCATCAGCGGACAGCAGCACCACGCGCGGCTGTTCGCCGATCACGCGAAAGACGCTGCGCAACGCTTCGTGGCGCGCGAACAAACCGTCGATGCTCCGGCGCAACGCTTCGACATCGAGCTCGCCCGAAAGTCGCAATGCTCCACGAATGTGATAGCTGGAATTGGCACCATCGAGTTGCGCCAGCAGCCAGAGCCGCTGCTGCGCAAAGGACATCTCCAATGATCCGTCGCGCGCCACCACAGGAATGGCGGCAGAACCGCCCCTGTCGGCATTCCGGTTGCGGTCCCTGGCCAGAGAGATGAGCTTTCTCATCTGCTGGGACTCCATATCTCGCAGACTCGGCTTTGCCGTTTCAGCCATGCTCACTGCTCCGCTCCGAACAGTTCCTGGAGCTCTTCGGCGTCGAATTCCTGCTCGATCAGCCCAATCGACACGACGCGTGCAAATGACGCGAGGGTGGGATGAGCGAACAGATCCGAGATCGCCATGGACACGCCGATCTCCTGCGACACCCGACTGAGCACCCGCACGGCGAGCAGAGAATGTCCGCCAAGCTCGAAGAAGTGGTCGTTGCGTCCGACTTGGTCGACGTCGAGCAACTCCGCCCAGATCCCGGCGAGTGCGAGCTCGATCTCATCCTCGGGGGCCTCATAGGAACGGCGCGCCAGCGCATCCTCTCCGGACGTCGGCAGTGCTCGCCGATCGATCTTGCCGTTCGGGGTGAGCGGCAGCCGCTCCAACACCGTCACTGCCGACGGCACCATATAGTCAGGCAGATTGGACGACAGTGCGTCGCGCAAGACGCGGCCGTCGAGCGACGGATCACCGCTCACGTAGGCGAACAGTTGGCGCCCGGTCCTGCCCTCGCCGGCCACCACCGCCGCCGCACGCACACCGCGCTGCTCGAGCAGGCGCGCCTCGATCTCTCCGAGTTCGATGCGGAAGCCGCGGATCTTCACCTGCTGGTCGGCACGGCCGACATACTCGATCACGCCGTCCTCACGCCAGCGCGCAAGATCGCCTGTGCGATAGAGGCGCGTGCCGCCGCCGCTGAACGGATCGGGGACGAACCGCTCAGCGGTCAGCGCACCGCGATTCAGATAGCCGCGTGCCTGGCCAACACCACCGATAAACAGCTCGCCGGTAACCCCAATGGGAACGACGTTGAGGTCGGAATCGAGAATGTGCACGGACCTCGCACCAACGGGTCGTCCGATTGGCGCAGGCTGGTGAGGGATCAACACGTCGTCGTCGACGATCCACGCCGTCGGCGCGATTACCGTCTCGGTCGGGCCGTAAGCGTTGACCAGAAGATCGACATCGGCGGCCGTGCGAAATGCCTTGATGCCGGTATCCGACCAGGCCTCGCCGCCGACGATGCACGCCCGGATCGCGAGCTTCCGCCTGCTCTGCCGCAACGCCGCGCTCAATTGATCGGCATAGGCAGGCGGAAGGAAGATCGAGGTCACTGAATTGCGCACGATCTCGCTAATGAGGTCGTCGATCAAGAGACCGGGACTCGAGGGCAGTACGAGCGACCCGCCCGTCATCAGCGGCACCAGCCATCGCTCGTGAGCGATATCGAAATTGATCGACGCCGTCTGGAACTCGCGGTCGCGAGAGGTCATGCGATACAGCCGCCCGATCGCTTCACAATGCATCGCGAGCGGTCCGCGCGCAACGGCCACACCCTTGGGCATTCCGGTCGATCCCGACGTGTAGATGACATAGGCCAGGCTAGCCGGATGGACTTCGACGTCGAGGTTGCCGCTGTCATCGCCAATAAATGGCGATGGCTCTTCGATGCAGAGCGCTTCGGCCCCTGCTTCGCGCAGCACCGGCGCTAGCCGCTCGAGCAGCACGTCTTGCGTCAGGACCAACGCCGCGCCGCTGTCCCGCAGGATGTAAGCAAGCCGCTCTGCCGGATAGTCCGGATCGAGCGGCAGATAAGCGCCGCCGGCCTTCAGAACCGCAAGCAAAGCAATGATCATGTCCGGGCTTCGGGTCAGAGCAATGCCGACCAGCCGATCCGGACCGAGGTTCCAGAGGCGAAGCCGCCGCGCGAGCGCATTGGCACGCGCGTTCAACTCGCCATAGGCGACGCGTTGGTCGCCCCAGACGATGGCCACAGCGGAAGGCGCCTGCGCGGCCTGCACTTCGATATACGTCACGACGTCGGTACAGGAAGATGCCGACGTCAACTGCGCTGCGCCGCTCCAATCGATAATTCGTCGCGCATCCTGATCCGCCACCGCTCTGAGACCACCGAGCACTTGCTCCGCGCTGGCTACGATCCGTTGCAGCAAATCGTGCAGAATATCGCGAATACGCAGGACGGTCGCCTCGTCGAACTGGCCTGCGTCGTAATTGAATTCTATATTCAGCCTGTCGTTTGCGGCGAACACCGCCACCGCCAGCGCATAGTTTGTCGGCGTCACATGCGCCACACGCCCAATCCGAGGGCTGCCCTCCCTGCCTCGCAGCAGTCCCTCGTCGACCGGATAGTTCTCAAACACGAGGATGCTGTCGAACAGCGGCTGCCCGGCATGGCTGGCGAGGCGTTGAATTTCATAGAGCGGCGTCCAGCCATGCTCGCGTAGCGCCAGGTTCTGCTCCTGGAGCTGGCGGAGCCAATCGCCTACGATTGCCTCTGGATTCGGCGCATCGACAATCGGCAGCGTGTTGATGAAGAGGCCCACCATCTCCTCCGAGCAGGGCAATTCGGCCGGACGACCCGAGATGGTCACACCGAAGCAGACGGCGGGCTGCCCTGAATGTCTGCGCAACAACTGTGCCCACGCGCCCTGTATGAGCGTGTTGAGCGTCACCCGTTCGTGCTTTGCGAACGACTTCAGCCGTTCGGTCAGCGCCGCATCCACGGCAAGGCCGATAGTGGCGTGGCCTTCAGCTTTGGATGTCTTGCGGGTCGCCAATGTGTTCGCGAGCAATGTGGGCGTATCGAGCCCTGACAAGGCCGTGCGCCAGAACCTCTCGGCGCTCTCGTGATCGCGGCCTTGCAGCCATGCAATATAGTCACGATAGCTGCCCTGCACCGCCGGCAGCGAGTCACCGCTCACCTGCTGCAACACCTCAGCAACCAGCCGAGCCGAGCTCCAACCGTCGACGAAGATGTGATGATGGGTCCAGATCAGCCAGTGACGATTATCGTCGAGCCGTATCAGGCGAATGCGCTGGAGCGGTGGCTGCGAAATGTCAAAGCCCTTCTCCCGGTCGTGTCGCGATATCGCGGCCAGCGCGGCATCCAGTTCCGCATGTGGGCTATCGCGCCAGTCCTCTTCGACGAACGGCACGGTCACATGGCGATGCACCACCTGCTGGGACGCGCCTGACAGGTTCTGCCAGACAAACCCGGTCCGCAAGGCGGCATGCCGGTCGCTGACCGCCTGCCACGCAGCTCGCAGCTTGCCGGCATCGACGCCGAACAGTTCGAGCCCAACCTGGTTCACATAGGAGCCGTTGGCACCGTCACGCAGCGCATGGAACAACATGCCCTGCTGCATCGGGGAGAGCGGATAGATGTCCTCGACACCGCGAAGATCCAAGGTCGTGGCTAGCCGATCGAGGTCAGCCTGAGCGAGCCCCGACAATGGAACGTCGGACGGCGTGACGCCAACCGCTCCATTGCAGCAATGCGCGACCAATTCGCGCAGCGCATCCTGAAAGTGCGCTGCCAGCCGCTCGATCGTGGCCTGCCGGTAGCGCTTGCGTCCGTACCCGAAAGACAATTCCAGCCGGCCGTCGCGCACGAGAGCGTTGATGTTCAGCCATCCGCGCATGGGCGCCGCGGCGCTGCGCGAGGGACCCGCGTTCTCCGGCGCGAAAGAGAAGCGATGTGTGGCGCCAACGCTCGCGTCGAACCGGCCCAGATAGTTGAAGACGATCTGCGGCTCCGCCAGTTGCACCAGGGCATGGCGCTGCTGCTCGGAGCCAATGTGGCGCAGCACGCCATGACCGAGCCCGCGATTTGGAATCGCACGCAACCTCTCCTTGACCGCCTTGATCAATGACGCCTCGTCGGCGCCTGCATCGCTCAGCCGGACCGGAAATGCCGTCGTGAACCAGCCGACGGTACGGGATATGTCCGCGCCCGGGAAAATATCCTCGCGGCCGTGGCCTTCGAGCTCCACAGTGACCTCGTCGTGTCGGCTCCAGCGCGACACCGCACGCACGAGACCGGCCAGCAATAGGTCGTTGACCTGGGTCCGATAGGCGGCGGGCGCCTGTTCGAGCAGCCGCAACGTCAAATCGGCATCGAACACCAACGAAACTTCGCCGCCGTCACCGACGCGATCGATGCCGCCATGGTCATCGTCACACGGCAAGCGCCTACCGGCACCGCAATCCAGCCAATAGGGCAATTCGGCCGCGATCTCCGCAGTCGCCGAATAGGCATGCAGCCTCTCGCTCCACGAGCCATAGGAATCGCTCTTCGGAGGCAGCATGACCGGACTGCCGCGCTGCAGCTGGTCGTAGGCCGACGCCAGGTCTTCGACCAGAATGCGCCAGGACACGCCATCGACGACGAGATGATGAATCGCGAGCAGCAGCCGTTGGCTGCCGTCCAAGAGGTCCATGCCTACGGCGCGCAGCAGCGGCCCTGTAGACAGCGAGAGGCTCTCCTGCGCGGCGCGGGCGAGCTCCGCGATCTCCGTCGCGCCGCCGACGTCCGCATGAATCCATAGCAGTTCGGAGGACGCCGGCGCCGGGCCCTGCTCCGCCCGCCAGGCGCCATCCACTTGCTTGAACCGCAGGCGCAATGCATCATGATGCTCCACAATGGCAGCGAGCACGCTTCGCATTGTCTCCCAGTCGACTGGCATGTGGGGCAACAGCAGAACCGCCTGGTTCCAGTGATCCCGGTTGCCGATATCCTCGGCGAAGAAGCGCGCCTGGATCGGCGTCAGGTGACGCATTCCAGATGCAGTGGCGCCGCCGGTCGACGCCTTCGCCTCTGGATTCTCTTTCTTCGCACTCGTCCCCGTCGATATGACGGCCACCGCCGCCAGTCCGGCAACCGTCTGCTGACTGAATATCTGCTTCGGCGTCAGGCGGATGCCGCGCTTACGCAGGCGGGCGATGATCTGCAGGCTGAGGATCGAATCGCCACCGAGCTCGAAGAAATTATCATTGCGGCCCACACGCTCACGACCGAGCAGATCGCACCAGACCGCCGCGATCGCGACTTCAATGTCTCCCGCAGGTGGGGCATAGCCGGCGGACGCCTCGTCTTCCTCCGGCACGGGCAAGGCGCGACGATCGATCTTTCCATTGGGCGTCAGCGGCAATCGCGCCAGCATGACGACGTGTGAAGGCACCATATAGTCCGGCACGATCGCAACCAGCTGTTGCCTGATTGCGTCGGCGTGCAGACCAGCGCCACTCTCGGGCACACAATAGGCGACCAGCTCCTGGCGTTCGGCATTCGCCCCGATCGCGCGCGGGACCACCACCGCATCGTCGATTCCCGGCAGCGCCTTGATGACGCGCCTGATCTCGCCGAGCTCGATGCGATAGCCGCGCAACTTGATCTGATCATCCGTGCGGCCCAGGAATATCAGCCGGCCCGCTTTGTCGCAGCGGACACGATCCCCCGTTCGATAGAGACGCTCGCCTGCTGCCGTGAACGGATCCGGCACGAAGCGTTCCGCAGTCAGGGCAGCCGCACCGCGATAACCGCGAGCGAGCCCAGCACCGCCGATATAGAGCTCTCCAACAACGCCGATCGGCACTTCGTTCAGTGCGTCATCCAGGACATGGGCGCGCAGATTGGCTATTGGCAGACCGATCGGAACCGGGTTGTTACCGCGTTCGGCCGAGCACTCATGCGTCGCCGCACCGACGGTCGTTTCCGTAGGCCCATAGTGATTCAGAATCCGGCATTCCGGACGCAAGCGCCGGACTTCGTCGAGCAGTGCCTGGTCGGAAGCCTCTCCGCCCAGGATGAGCGCCGCGCGAGGCAGAAGATCGGCCGTCCGCGAGGCCTTCAGCAGCCCTCGCAGATGGCTCGGCACGATCTTGAGAATGTCGACCTCGCCTTCGCGCATCGCTTGGGCGAATGCATCCGCGTCGAACACGGCATCCGGAGGCAGCAGATGCAGCGTCCCGCCGGAGGCGAGTGCGCCGAACAGGACGGTGTGACCGAGATCGGCCGCCACCGTCGAAACCATCGCCAAGTTCGCTGACGGACGCGGCTCCAGGCGTTGGAGCAGAGCCTGCACATAGTTGGCCAAGGCGTTGTGCGAAACGCTGACGCCTTTCGGCACGCCGGTCGATCCCGAGGTATAAATGACGTAGGCGGTCTGCTCCGGGTGTATCGTCGCGCCGACCGGCAGGCTCGATACGTCCTCGCGCGAGGCTTCTGCCTCAGCATCCAGCACCAGACAACCGAGCCCTCGCGTTTCAGACAACTTTTCATCCGCCGCCAGTATGATGTCGATGCCACTGTCTGTCAGGATGCGGCGGACGCGCTCCAGCGGCCATTTCGGATCCAGCGGGACGTAAGCGCCGCCGGCCTTCAGCACACCGAGCAAAGCAACGACGAACGTTGGCGAGCGCTCGATCCACAGCGCGACCGCTGTCTCGCGCGCTACGCCCTTGGCCCTGAGCACATGCGCGATACGGTTCGACCTGCGCTCGAGATCCGCGAAGCTCAGTTGCTCCTGGCCGCACCGGACGGCCGTGGCGGTCGATCGATCTGCGGTCGCCGCACCGTAAAGGCTGACGACGTCGGTGAAGTCGAATGCGGCGGCCTCGCTCGGCACGGTCTGCCGGTGCCCTTCGTCGATGACGAGGTCCGATATCCGCTGCTCGGAATTGTCGGCTATCTGGCGCAGCATCGAGCCAAATTGCGCAGACAGCCGCGCGATGGTCGGACGATCGAACAGTTCAATGGCATAGTTGAACGTGGCCTTCATGCCGACGCCGCTGTCGATAACGTCGAGCGCGAGATCGAAATGCGCCCCCGCGAGATCGACGATGTCGATTTCGGCGGTGAGCCCTTCGACGCCGGCGAATCCTTCCGGCGCTGTCATGTAGTTGAACTTCGCCTGGAACAACGGATTGTGGCCACCGCTGCGTCCGGGCCTGAGGCCTTCAACCAGCATTTCGAAAGGAAGGTCCTGGTGCGACAGCGCCTCGACCACCGATTCCTTAACCTGATTCAGCAGGCTCGGGAAGCTCGCTTCGCCGGCAATCTCGGCTCGCAACACCAGCGTATTGACGAAACATCCGATCGATCGCTCGAGCTGCGTATGCCGGCGCCCTGCGATCGGCACGCCGACGCGCAGATCGCTCTGCCCGGTGTAGCGATGCAGCAGCGCGTAATATGCACCGAGCAGCAGCATGAAGATGCTGACCCGCTGCCTTCCGGCGATCGCCCGGAGCCGGGCGGCGAGCACGCCATCGATCGCAAGACCGATCGTCTCGCCGGCATGGCTCTGGATTGCCGGGCGCGGCCGATCATGCGGTAACGCCAGGACAGGATGAACATCGCCGAGCTTCGCGCGCCAATACGCGAGCTGCCGATCGCCCTCGCCTCCCGAAAGCCAGTTTCGCTGCCAGGCCGCGAAATCAGCATATTGAATTGCCGGGATCGCCGGCGCGCCGGCGCCCTGACCGATACCGCTGCGATAGAGAGCGGCCAGCTCTTCGAGCAACACGTCGAGCGATCGGCCATCGACGATGATGTGATGGGCGAGCAGCAGCAGTTCGTGCGTGTCGTCCGCGAGCCGAAGCAACACCGCGCGCAACAGCGGACCATTCACGAGATCGAACGGCTTGGCGAGCTCGGATCGCTTGAGTTTCTCAGCGCACTCGGCGCGTTCACGCAGAGAATGGGAACGAAGATCCTCGTCCCGGATGTCGATCCTCATCACATCGTGGATGAGTTGCGTTCCACGACCGTCCTTGGCGGCGAACGTGGTGCGCAATATTTCGTGACGACGGACGATCTCGCCGAGCGCGCGCGACAGCACGGCATGGTCGAGCAGCCCCTTCAAACAAATTGTGCTTGCAACGGTGTAGGCCGTCCCGGCCGGATCCATATTCCAAAGGAACCACAGCCGCTCCTGCGCGTGCGACAGCATCGCGCGATCGGCCGACGCGGCCCACGGGATCGGCGGTAGCGTCCGCCCAGCACCAGTGCCCACCAGGACGTCGATCCGGCCAGCGATGGCCGCGAGCGTCGGCGCGTCGAAGAAGGTGCGCAGCTCGATCTCCACGTTCAGGCGATCGCGGATCGCCGCGGCGACCTGGCCGGCTGCGATCGAGTTTCCGCCCAGCACGAAGAAATCGTCCTCGCGATGCACCGTCGCGACGCCAAGTGCATCGCACCAGATCGCGGCGACGGCGCGCTCGGTATCGGTCGCCGGCAACGTCAACGTTGCGCTGCCGCGGCGACGCCCCCTCTCGAACACCATGAAGCTGTCGAGCGTGTTGTCGGCGAGGCGTGCCGCGCAGGCGGACCGCTGCAGCTTGCCGCTCGTGGTCAGCGGCATCGCTTGCGGGTTCAACAGAACGATCACGGCCGGATATTCCTGCGCCTGCCGGAGTACCGCTTCGCCGATCGCATGTGCGAGCGCTTCCGGATCGCTGCGCTTGAGCACGGCGCGGCTGAACTCCGCCGCCACGCCGATGGCTTCACGCCCGTCCATTTCGACCGGAAAGGCGGCAACTCGCCCGCTGCGGACAGTCTCGACCTCGGCTTCGATCGCCTGTTCGACGTCCGTCGGATAGACGTTTTGCCCCCGAACGATCAGCAGGTCCTTGAGGCGCCCGGCCACGACCAGCCCGCCATCGCGAATGAAGCCGATGTCGCCGGTCCGCAGCCAACGTGCGCCATCCCGCTCGACGAAGGCTTGGCGCGTCGCCTCCGAATTCTTCCAGTATCCAAGCCCGACACTGGGGCCACTCACCCAGACCTCGCCGACCTCATCGGCCTCGGTCGCCGCCGATCCGTCGACGCGCATGATGCGTATAGCGTGATCTAAATCCGTTCGGCCGCATGCCACGAGGTCGGTGCCTTCGCTGGCAACCGCGATACGGCCTGCGGCGAGTTCCGCGGTGTCGAGCGTATAGCTGACGGTGTCAGCGGTGATGTCACCGGCCGTGACCAGCAGCGTCGCCTCGGCGAGACCATAGCAAGCCGTCAACGCCTGGCGATTGAAGCCAGCCCGCGCAAACCGGTCACCGAACTTCTCGAGGGTGGTCCGGCGGACAAACTCCGAGCCCGAGAACGCGAACTTCCACCGGCTCAAGTCCAGTCGACTGATGGTCTCGTCCGAAATGCGGTCGGCGCACAGCGAATACGCAAAGTCGGGACCGCCGCTCATCGTGCCGCCGTGACGATCGATCGCCTCGAGCCAGCGGCGCGGCCGCTCCAGGAAATTCCGCGGTGACATCAGGACGCCGGTAAAACCCGTGAACAGCGGGTTCAGGAGTCCGCCGATCAATCCCATGTCGTGATAGAGGGGCAGCCAGCTCACAAAAACGTCGTCGGGCGCGCCACCGGCAACCGCTTCAATAGCTCGCTCGTTGGCAACCAGATTGCCATGGGAGACACAAACGCCCTTCGGCTGCGAGGTCGACCCGGACGTATACTGGAGGAACGCGATCGCATCGGCCGCGGGTCTTGTCTCGCGCCAGTCCGCTGCGAGTTCGGACGGAATGGTATCCACCGCGACAATCTGCACGCCACTCGGTGCGGGCAGCGTCACTTCGATGAGATCTTGCACAGCCGCCTCTACCAGGATGAAGCGCGGCGCCGCATCCCGCAGGATGCCGTGGAGACGTCCTGCATAGCGCTCGGGGCCGCCCTCCGGCGGATAGGCCGGAACGGCGATCACGCCCGCGTACAGGCAGGCATAGAACGCCACGGCATAGTTGATCCCGCTCGGAAGCAGGACGACCGCCCGCTCGCCTGCACCACCCGTCTGCTGCAGCCATGCAGCCAGCGCCCTAATCCGACCATCGAGCGCGGCAAACGTCAGCTCATCGGCGACGTCGTCGCCTTCCAGGAACCGCAACGCCACCTTCTCCGGTCGCAAGGTGGCGTGCTCCCGCAAGCGTTCGACGAGGTTGGCTCTGTCCATGTTTTCGAATCCCTGTCCGGCCGCGAGCCGGAAATCCCCACTGACGATTGCCGCCGATCACCCCTGCCGATGAGCCTCGGCCATCGCGACAATCACCTTGCGCGGGCCCTTGAACGGAGCACGCGCATGCGCCGTGAGCATGTTGTCCAGCATCACGACGTCGCCGGCTTGCCAGGGAAAGCTGATCTTGTGCTTCTCGAGAACGGCTCGGACCGATGACAGCGTCTCATCGTCGATGGCAGAACCATCGCCGTAGAAGACGTTGCGTGGCAAATCGGCCTCGTCATCGACCACCTCGAGCAGACTCTCGCGGACCTCAGGCTCGAGATTGGAGACGTGAAACAGATGTGCCTGGTTGAACCAGACCCACTCACCCGTGACCGGATGCTGCGCCGTGCCCTGACAGATCTGGCGCGTACGGAGCTCGCCATCCTCCTTCCATTCGCATTCGATGTCGTGGCGAGCGCAGTAAGCCTCCACCTCCGACCTGGAGCCGGTGCCGAACACCTGTTTCCAGTCGACGTCGAGCCCGTTGCCGTAGTTCCGCACATACATCACCCCCTTGTCGGCAAACCGTTCGCGAATAGCCGGCGGCATGTCGCGATAGATAGCTCGGCTGTCGGCGATCGGCGTCTCCCCGCCTTCCAGCGCTGGCTGCATGCAATAGAACCAAATCTTCATCGGCCAATCGCGGGTATAGGCCTGCTCGTTATGCAGCGGGATATGCTGGTGCGGCGGGTATTCCGTGGAGGTGTATACCCCGGAGGTCACCTGCGAACGCGGCGTCGATCCGAACTCGTAGGTGAGCAGCGGATGACCGAAATCGGCCGCGAAGGCTCGAAACGCATCGGGACCATCGAGCGAGAAATCTCGGAACACAATGCCGCCGCTCTGGATCAGGTGCCTGTCGATCGTCTCGCGCAGCATGGGAAGTGCTTTGCCGAGCGGCTGCCCGGCCTCACCGGCCTTGAGCAGCAGGGGAAGTGCTCTGCCCTCAATGAGTGGTTGGACGGAGAACGCGCTCATGATCCTCACTCCGATGCAAATCAATCGATCGCCCCGATTGCCGGGCCAGCGCCGCGCCGATCCGCTCGATCAACTCGGCCTGCTGCGTGTGAATGAAGAAGTGATGACCGGGCAGCATATCGAGCGTGAATGACGCGGAGGTCTCCCGCCGCCAGGCCTCGAGCGCTTCGCAGCGGGTCTCGTCGTCCGCTCCGGCAAAGACGTGCACGGGGCACGGCAAGGGACGACGCGGCCGATAGACGTAGGCCCCGCACATCAGGAAGTCGGCGCGGAGCACCGGCAACGCAGATCGCATCAGCTCTGCGTTCGACAGCGCCTCGTCGGGCGTGCCCTGAAGATTACGCAGCTCCTGCATCAGTGCATCGTCGCTCAGCGCCTCGCGCCACTTGCTGCCATCTCGAACCGCAGGCGCTTCCGCACCGGATGCGAATAGAACGGCCGGCGCAGCCGCGCCGCGATCGAGCAGACCGTGCGCGAGCTCGAATGCGATCACGGCACCGAGACTGTGCCCGAACAACGCGTAAGGCCCGTCGAGCCGGCCGCCGAGCTCGCCAGCGAGCTTCGCGGCCAATACGTGCGGATCAGTTGTCAAAGGCTCATCGATGCGCGCTCCGCGCCCGGGCCACTCCACCGGCCGCACGTCGATCCACGATGGCAGCAGCCTGCGCCACCGCGCGTAGAACATGGCGCTGCCGCCGGAGTAAGGCAGACAAAGAAGCCGCATCGGAAGACCAGGCTCCGCCGACTACACCGACCGCTGAGGCGTCGCGTCGTCCATGAATTTGCGCAGGCTGAGCGGGCGCATGTCGGTCCACACCTGCTCAATGTGGTCGAGACATTCCTTTTTGCTGCCGGTCTTCCCCACCGCCTTCCAGCCCGCCGGAATCGCCTTGAACGTCGGCCAGATGGAATATTGCTCTTCGTGATTGATGACGACGGTGAAGGTGACGTCGTCTCTGTCGAACACCATCATGGCGCGATCCTCTTTCAGCAAGCGAAAGCAGAGACATTTGAGTAGGTCAGAAGCAGACGATGGTCAAAGCAATATCGACGCGACTTTTTTTAAGACCTCAAAACTGGCGACGCGGAGACACAATGCAACCTCCGCGCTTGCGCGCCAACGCGCAGGAAAATATCGAGATTTCAGGACACGTGGCAGTTTACTGCGATTCTAACTGGACAAGCAGGAACTTTTCGGATGCGGCATGATCGCGCGTTCTGTCGCGGGATCTTCTTCATCGCAGTGTCATGAATTACGTTGCTCATGTCGAAACAATGCCGCCGCGGATCGTCCGCGGCGGCATGAATTCCGACTCCAAGACAGCGATTCAGAAATTGAACGTGGTAGACACCAGATAGGTCCGAGGCGCACCAAGCGTGATAACCCCGCTATATGCCGAGGCCCAGTAGGCCTTGTTGCCGACGTTCTCGATATTGGCACGCACGACGATCGGCTTTCCGTTCCAGGGGGACGTAAAGGTGTAGCGCGCCCCGATGTCGACACGTGTCCATTCGGGCAACGTCAGCGTATTCGTGACGTTGACGTACTGCGAGCCCGTATAGATCACCCTGCCCGTTAACGTAAGACCCCGCACGAACGGCGTATCCCATTCCGCGCCCATATTGACATTCACCACGGGCACGCCGACCGCACTCTTTCCGTCGTTGATCCCACCCTGAGTTTTCTCTTGCACACCATCAATCAGGGCGACGCCGCCGAGAACGCGGATGTCGGGAGTGATCTCGCCGAACACGTTGAGCTCCGCACCCCGATTGCGCTGTCTGCCGTTGAGTTGCTGGGTCGCGGTAACGCCGGACGCCACCGAAATGATGCTCGGTTGACTGATGTCGAATACGCTCAACGTCGTCGTGAATCGACCTGCGTCGATCTTCATGCCCACCTCGGCCTGCTTCGTCTGCGCGGGCGGAAACACGGTTCCAACGTTTGCAAACGCGCCGCTGACCACAACGGGGGTCTGAAGGCCTTCGATATAGTTCGCATAGAGCGCGACATTTTCGACCGGCTTGACGAGAACCGCATATGCGGGGCTCCAGACGGAGGTGTCTCGTTCCGGACGGCTCGATGCCGGTGTCAGGAAGTTCGTCACTTCCGTTCCAGCGGTCTGACGGCGAACGCCAAGTGTGAACTGAACGCGTTTGTCCAGGATCGACATGGTGTCGGAAACGCCGACACTCGACAGGGACACTCCTGTGGACTGGCTGGCGGACAAGGTCGAGAAGTTGGGCTTCGCTATGCTCGTCGGCTCGGTGTACAGATTCCAGAAGATCAGATCGGCAAGAGCACTGTTCGAGCGGGTCCAGACGTTCTGATTGTAGGTCCGTTCGTTGATCGAGTAGTTGACATTCAGCGCATGATTAACCGGACCAGTATCTGCCGTTGCCCGGACACCGGCCTCACCTGCCAGCGTCTCGAATGTTTCCTTGCCGGCAAATGGTCGCGACCACAACCCTCCCAACTGGGACACGCCGGGCGGAGACGTCAATGCCCCCGGTGCCACATTGGAGATGTTGGGAGATGGATAGGCGTAGTTGATGTTGCTGTCGTGATAGCCGAACGCCCCATACGCGGTTATCCAATCGGTGACATCCACTTCGCCTCTGGCGGTCGTGAAAAAATCGGTCGGGGCATAGTAGGCCCACGGGACCTGGAAGTTCAGCCCGGCTTTTGGTGGTGGAGGAATGACCGTCGTTGTGGTCGGGACATTGAAGAAGCGCAACGGTGAGCTCAGATTGTCCGCTTGGTAGCCGATATCGACGGCCGCACGCACGCGCTCTCCGCGATAATCGAGGCCAAGAACTGCGTTTCCAAATTCATCGTTCTGACGGTTCCAGGGCGTGTTGCCGTTCGAGTAAGTGCTATTCAGGCGAACACCCCACTCCTTGTGCTCACCGTAGCGGCGGCTCACGTCAATATTCTCGCCGAACTGCGATTTCGAAACGTAGGTTGCCGTGAGCTGCGTAATGTCCACGTCGGGCGCATGCTTTGTGATCAGATTGACGCTGCCACCGACCGCACCACCGCTTGCGACGCCGGTACCACCGGCTGTCATACCGTTGAGGAGCGCACTCGGCCCCTTCAGCACTTCGACGCGCTCGACGAAATTTGCTCCCGTAGAATAATAGGGAGCGATTCCGTACAGTCCGTTCAGCCCATAGTCGCCGCTGTCATAGTAGAAGCCACGAATGAAGAGACCATCCGCACCACCGCCCGCCGCTTGAATGGCCCTGACGGAGGGATCGTTGGCGAGAACGTCACGGATCGTACGGGCCTGCTGGTTCTGTATCAGCTCCGCCGTATAGCTTGTCTGGTTGAACGGCGTGTTCATCACGCCGCGATTGCCGAGAAGACCGAGACTTCCGCCGCTTGCGACCTGGCCGCCTGCATAGGCGGGCGGCACCGTGCCGAGCGTGCCGGTCGAAGGCACCACGTAGGGAACGGGCGCGGCCTGGCGCGGAGCCGCCGCGGCGACGGATCTCTGTCCCCGCGATGCGCGGGTCGACTGGGACCTTTGAACGGACTGCCGTGCTCTCGGCTTGGGTGCATCGACGGTCACCGGCGGCAGGTTCGTTTGCGCAAACGCTTGCTGAAGGTCACCCGACGATTCCAGCGACAGTGCGAGATAGCTCACCGCTCCAAGCGATAGCGTACGCACAATTTTCCTGGCCGAGAGTTCACGCGTCATTCCTGCACCCCAATTCCACTACAGGTCCCCGCGCTTCCTAACATACGCGGGTGCTCCGAGAAGGGATGGAGAACTAGAAGTTATCTAAGGTTGTACGACAGACCATCTCGATTTGAGGACTCGGTCTCGCCTCCAGTGGAGCCGCCACACTTTGAATGTTTCTATTCTGAAATCGTTCTAATCATTGATCTGGATACGGCAGGTCGCGCGACACTCTGCCGGCTCTGTCTCGAATTTCCCGTCTCGCCAAGCAGGTTGCGTATCGCTCGCGTGAACATTCCTGCGCCAATTCCTATCAGTTCATCGAGAAAGTCGTCACGCGATTCATGAAGCACGAGATGCTCCTCGCCCGAACATCGCGGCCTTGGATCGCGCGCCAGAATGGCCGAAGTCCTCAGAGCCGCGCAGTGGATAACCATGCGCAGGATGTCGTCCGCTTTTCCAAATCTAGTTCGCTTCTTAGATGGACAACGACATCGACATCGTTTGTGCAATGATTGAACACGTCGCGATAGGCGATGCCCACGTTCAGTCCCTGATCGGACGCTACGCACCGAATCAAGATTTCCGCTTCCGGGCCGCCTCGTTCCATCACCGCGTCGGTCGGGTGTTCTCATTGTCGCTCATAGCTCGCCATGCCTCGGATGCCAATCTAGGCAAAGTTGAAGCGTACGGGCGGCTAATTGGAAAAAGGCTTGAGTAGCGACCAGCATCGCCCGCGGCCGTGCCGCCGGTCTTGCGGACTTTTGGCTTTGGCCTTTGGCGTCAGCTTTCAGATTGTCACGTCGGGGCAGTGGTCCGTCACCGTCGGGCTCGTCATAAGCGATGAGCCCTTCCTTAAACGGCCCGTCCATCGCCCGATCTGGAGGTGCGTGATATCGTGTTGGATCAAAGGGCGCCTAACCGGTGGCGGACAGGTTCTCAGAACGGAGTTGGTCCACTATTGCTTCGCGGTAGATTGGTTTGATGTTCTCAAAAGCTTGACGGAGATATCTCAAGTCCAGGGCAGCGAGACGGATCGCGAGTCCCGCCTGCGCCGGCGACGCGCTCACTGCGCCATAGAGCCCTTTGATTCGCTCAAGCGCTGCTGTTAACTTCCCTTGTAGCTTCCGCAGATCATGTGCAGGGGGCAGCACAATGAATACTGATCCGAAGGCTCCGTAGCCACAGAAGATGCGGCGGTCCGGACGAAACAAACGCGTCCGCTCCATCAGTAGCGGCTCGCCGCCAGATCTTCTCAGGCAAAACGTCGACTCCAACTCCCGGAAGTAGCGCGCTCCGCCACAAGGGTCGTGCATCGTGAATGCATCGAAGATCAACGCATAGGCGTCGGTCGCGCAGTCAAGTTCGATCGTCTGTGACAATGCCGCATCGGGAAACAGGATCCGCGGCTCGGGCAGATATTCGAGACTGGCGCTGCTCGCGACATCAAGCCTCACCGTCTCGACCGCGCGCACCGTGGGGTCGGCGCGATGAACCGACGTCGCGCCCTGATTGGTCAGGCAAACGGCCGTCCCGGGGCCAAGCATGAGGCGTTGTGCAAGGCTGTCCTCTCCGTGAACTGCCCCGCTTGCCGTCTGCACAATCACGCTGAGGCAATCCGGCCGATCTGGATCGACATGAAAGCTGCGCGTGAGCACAAATGGCCAAGCGAACATCCGTCGGTCGATCACAGTACGGTCGGCACGCCGAACGAAGCTCAGATCGAGTCGCGCTGCGTCGCTCGCCGTTGCGTTGTTCATGTCCTGAACAGCACGTCGCGCTCAAGGAGATCGACGATCGATTCGATACCCTCGCCGCGGCGACAGTTGGTAAGCAGTACCGGACGATCTCCGCGGACGTCCAATGCGTCGCGATGCATGCACTCCAAATCCACGCCAACGTAAGGCGCCAGATCGACCTTGTTGATGACAAGAAGGTCGGCGCGAATGACACCCGGACCGCGCTTGCGCGGAATATCGTCGCCTCCGGCCACATCGATCACAAACATCCAAAAGTCCGCCAGATCGCGCGAGAACGTCGAGGCGAGATTGTCACCACCACTTTCGAGCAGGATCAGCTCGACTCCCGGGAAGCGACGTTCGAGCTCATCTGCGGCTTCAATGTTAAGCGTGGGATCCTCGCGAATGACGGTGTGCGGACACGCACCCGCCTCGACCGCCGACACCCGTGCCGGATCGATCAGCCCGGAGCGCCTGATCCGTTCGGCGTCCTCGGCCGTGACGAGATCGTTGGTGATGACGGCGATATCGATGCCCCGCGCAGTGAGTGCTGGAATCAAGCACTCCACCAACGCAGTCTTGCCTGAACCGACCGGTCCTCCGATTCCAACCCGTGCGGCTGCGATCCGTGGCTGCGCCAGTCCATTGCTGAGCGAGGCCCGGCTCATCGGAGCATATACCGTCTCGCCAACGGCACCTTCGTCGCTGGCGGGCACATCAGAAGCTTCCCATCAGCACGAACCTCGAACGTTTGTGGGTCGACCTCGACATGCGGCGTCGCGGTGTTGCGCAACATGTTTGACTTGCGCAATTTCCGTACATTCTTGATCTGGACGGGGGCACGTTCGAGGCCAAGCTTGCGGGTCACATCGGCATCCATAGCGAGCTTCGACATGAAGTTGACGCCCAGTCTTTGCGGTGCGGCACCGAGCGCCCCCCACATCCGCTTCTGGATCATCGGTTCCGACAAACCGAGGCTGCCGTTGCCGTCGCCCATGGCTGCCCAGACGACGAAGCCGTTCTTGATCACCATATAGGGCTTGATGCCGAAGGAAGCGCGTGGCCAGAGAATGAGATCGGCCATCTTGCCGGGCTCGATCGAACCGACCAGGTTATCGATGCCCACCGCGATGGCCGGATTGATGGTAAGCTTGGCAATGTAGCGCTTGATGCGCTCATTGTCCGCACGTGCCGTCTTTTCCTCGGGCAGACGACCGATCCGATCCTTCATCACGCTCGCCAGCTGCCAGCACTTTGCGACGTTCTCCGCGAGGCGGCCCATGCCTTGCGTATCCGTGCCGAAGATCGATATCGCCCCCATGTCGTGCAGAAAGTCTTCCGCCGCCATCGACTGGGCGCGCACCCGTGCCTCACCGAACATCACGTCCTCGGGCGCATTGTAATTGAGCTGA
Organism: Bradyrhizobium sp. PUT101; assembly: GCF_052043945.1. Taxonomy (NCBI): domain Bacteria; kingdom Pseudomonadati; phylum Pseudomonadota; class Alphaproteobacteria; order Hyphomicrobiales; family Nitrobacteraceae; genus Bradyrhizobium; species Bradyrhizobium sp. PUT101. Next base: position 7,022,192 of record NZ_CP197207.1, on the reverse strand, counting down.
TGACAGATCATCGTCATCGGCACGCCCTCTTCCATGCCGTAAGACGTGTACGGATTGGTCGGATTGGTCGACGAGGGAATAACGTTGTCCCACGACACAACCTTGAGCAGGTCCGGGGCGTGACCGCCGCCGGCGCCCTCCACGTGATACATATGGATGGTGCGGCCCTCGACGGCCGCCATCGTATCCTCGCAGAAACCGTATTCGTTGATCGAGTCGGTGTGGAGGTGAACCGCGAAATCATTGCGATCTGCCGCAATGAGGCTCTGGTCAATCACTGCGGGGGCGGCGCCGAAATCCTCGTGAATCTTCACGGACATGCCGCCGGCCGCAACCGCTTCCTCGATCGCCTCGGGATTGGACCCCGCACGTCCGAACAAGGCGAAATTGAGCGGCGAAAATTCGATCGCCTGAAGGAAGCACGCAAAGGTCGAAGCGGCCCCACTGCCGACATCAAAGACCGGCCCTGATCCGTTCCCGACCAGGGTGGTCGTCCCACCGGAAAGCGCATGGTCGGATTGCTCGGGCGAGATCAGGTGCGCGTGCGACTCAATGGCCCCGGCGGTGACGATGAAAGGACCGCCAGCAATCGGCGCCGTAGTGTGACCTACGACCATGTCGGGATGCACATCGGGCATCACGTCGGGATTTCCGGCCTTGCCAATGCCAACGATGCGCCCGTCACGGATGCCGATGTCGGCTTTAACGATGCCGGCAACTGCGTCGACGATGGTGGCGTTCTTGATGACGACGTCAAGAGCCTTGTGTGAGGCAGTCCTGTAGGCGTTGACGCCTTCGCCATCGCGCAGGTTCTTTCCCGCACCAACCAGCAATTCGTGCCCGTAGGTGGTGTAGTCGTGCTCGATCTCGGCGAGTAGACTGGTGTCGGCCAATCGCACGAGGTCACCCTTGGTCGGTCCGTAGAGCTCGCCGTAGGCTCTGCGTGATAGTATGGCCATGGTCAGGCTCCCAGATAGCCGCGGGCGCGAGCCCGCTTCAGCGCATCATCCCTCGCCGACGGCGCATCCAACGAACCGTTGACGAGGCCCGCCTGCCCATGCACGACGCGATCACCCGAAATCGGAACAAGCCGCACGGACTTGGTGACCCCCGGCTCGAAACGGATACCGGCCCCCGCGGGACGGTCGACTTTCCTGCCCCAGGCTGCCGCGCGATCGAAGAGCAAGGCACGATTGACCTCGAAGAAGTGGGTGTGGCTGCGAACCTGAACGTCACGGTCGCCGGTATTCGTGACATCGATAGTGATCGCGGCCAGGCTTGCGAAACTCTCAATGTCCCCATCGCCCGCGATGATCTCACCGGGCACGATATCGTCTACGACAGATGTGTCACTGGGACCGATCGGCTCGAAAAGCGCCATCACCTTGGTACCTTCCGCGAACATGCATTCGATATAGAGCATCGGAATCATCTGTCCGACGCCGGGCTCGACGTCGTCCCACGTCAACAATCGGCCTGCCATGTCGCGGATCTCTGCATAAGGCACGTTACGGCGCGCCGCGGTCATGACCTCGTCTGTAATGTAGGCGACCGCCTCCGGATGGCTCAGCCGGATTCCAAGTGACCGATTGCGGCGCGCCATTTGCGCGGCATTGAAGATGACGAGGCGATCCATCTCGGTCGGTGAAAGGTTCATCATGGAAACGCATCCTCTCTCAAGTCGTGAACATGCGGACGTGTCGCAGCGGTCCACGCGAAACCGCGATGTCGATGAACGGCGTGAAGCTCGCAGGCAGCGCATCGGGCGGCGGAGTTTCCTCAAGCAGTCCCGCCAACAACATGCGTGCGGCTTCCTGGCTGCGCTGCGCCTCGATGTGGCCGACAATCCCGAGCCGCACGGCTGCACTGACGAGGCCGGTTACGAGCGTCCAGCCCGAGACCAGTTCTGCTGCCTCCAGGCTGAGCCCCGCGTCCCGGCCGACGACGGCCTGCACAACGGCCAGATGGCCCAGCCTGGTGTCCGACGACACCAAGCTACGGTAGGCGACCGATAGCGGTCCATCGAGCTTGAACCATACCCCGAGTAGCGCCCTGCCTGCCCGCCGCGATCCTTCCCGCATTTCGGCCGAAGGTGTTGCCGCCTCAGCCAGGCGATCCCCGCGCGCGATGGCTACACAATCCTCTGCCCGAAAGGCCTGCCGCAGCAGAACACGGTCCATACTCGCCCAGCGCCGCTCAAGCTGGTCAGCAATGATCCGATCGAGTTCGTTGCGATTGGCTAGCATGCCGTCTGCAGCAAGTCCTTCCAGCCCCCAGGAGAATGCAAAGCCACCGGCCGGGTAGGCACTGTCCCCGAGCTGCAACAAAGCCAGCGTCTGCAACCTGTCAAACAGCATCGCTCTCCACGATCTCGCCCGCCTCGAGCAGCGGCTTAATTCGTGCCCGGTAAGTGTCGAGCGGCCCGTCCAGAAGGACAACAAGGAGATCGCCCTCGAAACGAACCCGCCAATGCAGATTTCCGGCATTCCAGCCGAGCTTCAGCGCGGCAGCTTGGCTGACTGGCTTCAATCGCCAGCATTCCTGCTCGCCGAAGCGGACAATGATGGCGCGATCGTGTGCGAGAAATAGCAGCGCCCCGTCGACCAGGTCCTCGTCCCGGCCCAGGCTGACGGCGCAATCGGTTCCGCGATCGGTCGTCAAGCGAAAGCGCTTGCGGCCAGCGTCGGACGGCGGCACGAACAAGAGCTCGATCCCGCCGTGATGTTCGACGTGGTGGAGACGATCTGCATAGGCCGCGTCGTCGGATCGTCCGATGATGCCATGAAGCCGCAACGTCACGATATTCTCCCGTAAATGACGAATGAGACCAGCTCACCGCATTTTTGCCGACACCTCCTTCGAGGTCACCAATGTGACCTCGCCATCCAGGATGGGCTTGGCAATTCCGAAGAAGGTCGCGACGACCGCCGAACCGTTGTGGCGATCCATCGCGGCCTTGTCGGCAAATCGCTCGTACGTCGTGAACACACGCGGATCTTCTTCGCTCTGCGAGATGAAAAATCCGATCGTATCAGGCTCGTTATCCGCGACATTTTCGGCGACGGCTATCAACGCGTCGCGCATCGTGATCTCGTGCCCGGACTTTGCCTTGATGACGGCGGTGATCGTGATCATCAGAATTTCTTCCAATCACCGTCGGCTTCGAAGGCGCTGGCCGCCTGATAGATGGTCGCCTCGTTATAGTCCTTGGCGATCAGCATCAGGCCCACCGGAAGACCGTCCGACAGGCCGCAGGGAATGGTCATCGCGGGATGGCCGGTAACGTCGAACGGACTGGTCGTGGCCGTCATTTCAAAGGCACGCTGGACGATTTCGGAGAGCGGCGCATCCTTGGCCGGGATCGGCGTGGCGACACAGGGCAAGGTCGGCATCAGTAGCAGATCGTAAGAGCCGAATACTGCGTCATAGGCCGCCTTGGCAGCGATCGCGATGTTGCGTGATTTGGCATAGTAACGACCGCGATAATGGCTGACGCCCCACTGCCCAACCAGCATGGTGAGCTTGAGCGTTTCCGACAGGTCGTCGGCACGGCTACGCCAACCGGAATGGGCGTCGAGCAGGCCCACGTCATAGAGTCCCTTCCAGTTGAAGCCCATGCCGTTGCCGATCATCATCTGGACCAGGAAGCCTTCCAGCGTGATCGGGTTCCAGGCCGCTAGTGCATGAAGATGTTCGGGAATCGAAACTTCCGACACGCTGGCGCCGAGCTTTGCGAACCGCTCCGCACCGGCCTTCACCTTGGAGGCCACCCCTTCCTGCATGTTCGCAACGGCAAATCCTTCCTGGAGGATACCGATCTTCATGCCTTTGACGCCCCTGCGAAGCATCTCGGTGTAGCTCGTCACCTTCGGCGCATATTGGCGCGGATCGAGCCCGTCGGGCCCGGCCAGTACCTCCAGCAACAGCGCGTTGTCGGCGACGTTGGCCGTCATCGGGCCGGTGTGGTCGATGGTCGATTCGATCGGCATTACGCCCGTATACGGCACGAGCCCGTGCGTCGCCTTCATGCCGTAGATGCCGCAATAGGATGCCGGGATACGGATCGAGCCGCCTTGATCGCCGCCGATCGCCATGTCGACCTCGCCGGCTGCGACCAGCGCGGCGCTTCCCGACGAGGAGCCGCCGGCCGAATACCCCATCTTGAGGGGATTATGAACTGGTGCAGGATTGGAGGTATGGCTGCCGCCCGACAGGCAGAAGTGCTCGCACACGGCCTTGCCGACGATGGTGCCGCCGGCATCGAGAATGCGGGTCACGATCGTTGCGTCGGCGGCGGGAATGAAGCCTTCGAGCGTGGTCGAACCGTTCATCATGGGGACGCCGGCCAAGGCGACGTTGTCCTTCAGCACGATGGTACGACCCGCGAGCTTGCCGGTGGCTGCGCCCTTGACCTCGGTTTTGATCGCCCACGCGCCGTACTTGTTGTCCTTCGGCATCGGCTTGGAGCCCGGCATGCGCGCATATTTGACTGGCGGCAGCGGGTTCGGCAGCTCGTCGATGACGTCGTACGCGTCGAACATCCCGCCCATCAGCGCAAGATAGCTTCCGGCTTCTTCGACCGTCATGTTCATGTGCAAGCTCGCGGCGAGCTCGGCAACATCTTCGGCAGTCGGGCGTTTGATAGACATGAGTCATCCTTTCTTGAGAAGCCAAGCTGGCAACAACAGAATCAGCGATCGTAACGACCGGCGCGGCCGCGCCGGAAATTGAACCTAGTTTGGATGCATGGCGCTGTCCCGAACCAGAAGGCTTTCTCGGTCGAGCTCTCCGGTGATGCGCCCTTTCTGGATATTGAGGATCCGGTCCGACAGGGATGTGATAAAATCGAGGTTTTGCTCGACGACGATCAGCGACAAGTTCCACCGCTTCTTCAGCGCGAGCAGCGTCTCGACGATCTCTTCGATGATCGATGGCTGGATACCCTCGGTCGGCTCGTCCAGCAGGATCAGCCGGGGTTTCGTGCAGAGACAGCGCGCCAATGCCAGCAACTGCTGCTCACCGCCCGACAGGGCCCCACCACGCCGATCGAGCAGTCGCACCAGGCGCGGAAAGTCCTGAAGCACCGCGTCGATGACCGATCGGTCCTCCTTCGGCGCCGCCGCCAGGCCCATTCGCAGGTTCTCAAGGACGCTCAGGTCCGGGAATATCTCTCGTCCTTGCGGCACAAGTCCGATCCCAAGCCTGGACCGCTCGTGTGGCTTAAGATGGGTAATCGGCTTGCCGGCGAACGTGACGGTGCCACCAGTCGTCGGCAAATGCCCCATCAGCGCACGCAGCGTCGTGGTCTTGCCCATGCCATTGTGGCCGAGAATGCCGAGATATTCGCCATCCTGAACCGTCATGTCGAGACCAAACAGGATTGGGATGCGGCCGTAACCGGACCGCAAATCGCTGACCTCGAGAAGCGCGCTCATGCCGCCACCTTCTTGCCGAGATAGACGTCGCGCACGCGCTGATCGGCCATGACCTTGTCCACGGTGTCTTCGACCAGCACCCGGCCTTGATGAAAGACCGTCACCTTCTTTGCGATCTGCTTGATGAACTCCATATCGTGCTCGACGACGATGATGGCGCGGGTCTGATTGATCTCGCGGATGATGGCGGCAGTGTGCAGGGTCTCCTCGTCGGTCATCCCGGCGGCCGGCTCATCGAGCAGGATCAATTCCGGCTCAGCCGCAAGCACCATGCCGATTTCCACCCATTGTCGTTGGCCGTGTGACAGCGTCGCCACGATGCGATCTGCATGATCTGTCAATCGGATCATTTGCAACACCGCATCGACCGCGGGCCCCTGGGCGCGCGGCGTCGCTTTCCGCCGGACGGCGAGCCAGATGTTCTCTCGCACCGAGAGACCGTTGAAGACGTTCGGCACCTGGGTCTTGATGCCGATTCCCATGCGGGCGATCTCGTGCGACAGCTTGCCGGCGATCGGCTGGCCGCGAAACGCAATTGCGCCCGAAGTTGGAACCAATTGTCCGGTCAGAGTCTTGAAGAACGTGCTCTTGCCGGCGCCATTCGGTCCGATCAGACAGCGCAGCTCCATCTCTTCCAAAGTAAAAGTGATGTCGTCATTGGCGACTACGCCGCCAAAACGCATCGTGAGGTGCTCGGCCTTGAGCAGGGGTACGAGGTCCGCCATGGTCATTCGGCTCCGGCCATGTGGGACGCGGCCACCGACGGCGATAACTGCTCGTCTGCAAGTTGCGCCTTCGGTTTCGATACGGGCACGAGCCGCATCAGCAGGTCGCGCGCCGTCGGCACCAGTCCCTTGGGAAGCAGCAGCACAAAGACGACCAGCACGGCGCCGAGCACGAGGTTAGAATTCAGAGCCTGCTGCGAGCCGATATAGGCGACGATGTATTCGATGAGCACACAGCCAACGATGGGACCAAGCAAGGTACCAAGCCCACCCACCGTGATCCAGATGATGATCTCCGCCGACAACGACAGGCTGAAGATGGTCGGCCCGACGAACGCGCCCCAATTGACGTAGAGCGCACCGGCGAGACCCGCGATCGCGCCGCTCAGAATGAAAGTGAGCAGCTTGACCTTCCGCGGGTCGTAACCGAGCAGCGAGGCACGAACCTCGTTCTCACGCACCGCCACGATGACGCGTCCAGCCGGAAGGGACAGCAGCAGACGCAGCAGCAGGAATATCCCGAGCAAGGTCCCACCCGTCACCCACCAGGATTGTTCGGGCGACAGGATTTGGTCGGGATAGAATGGGACATTGAAGGTCGGCACTGCCGGAATGCCATTGAAGCCGCCGAGCAATGCCTTGCCAATCCTGTACTCGTCGCCCGAGGTCGAGTTGACGCAGTTGAACAGGATCAGCGTTACGGTGAGCGTGATCACACCGAGATAGACGTCGGAGATACGGCCGAAGAAGATGAAGTAGCCGAGGATCGCGGCGAACAACGCGGGAATGATAATGGCGAGCAGGATCGACGGCGTGGAATCCTGAAAATTGATCGCTGATATCGCGTAGGCATAGCCGCCGAGGCCGAAGAAGGCCGTCTGTCCGAAGGACAGGATGCCGCCAAAGCCCCAGATGAAGGCGAGGCTGAGCGCCAGCACCGCCATTGCCGCGAACAACGTCAACTGCATCATTGCGAACAGCTCGATGACGCTCGGGATCAGCACGATCGCGATGATCGCGATGAGGACGGCAACCGCCTGAGCCACAAGGCGAAAGCGGACGGTCATTACAGATTCCCCTTGAAGAAGCGGCCGGAAATTCCCTGCGGCAGCAGGCGGATCAGCACGATCGCCGCCGTGAACACCAGGACCTCGCCATAGACCGGCGTGGTGAAGAAGGCGCCGACCTGATTGACAGCACCGAACAGGCTCGCCGCCGACATCGTCCCCGACAGAATGGCGGCGCCTCCCCCGACGACCGTCATGAAGGCCTTGGCGACGTAGGCGCCGCCCATGCCGGGCGTGATACCCGAAACCGGAGCCAGCAAGCCTCCGGCGAGCCCAGTGATGGCCGCTCCGACCGCGAACGTGCTCATGTAGACCCGCGCCGGATTGACGCCCAGCGTGGCCGCCATTGCGGGGTTCTGCATCGTGGCGCGGGCGATCAGGCCGAAGCGGGTGTAGCTCATCACGCCATAGACCACGGCCATCATCACGATCGCCATCCCGGCCAGGAACAGCGTGTAATAGCTTGACTGATACGACCCGATCGAGAAACCGCCGAGCGGGGTCGGCACACCCTGCTGCGTGTTGCCGTAGATCGTGGTGATAATTCCGATGATCAACAGGCTCAACCCCCAGGTCGCAAGCATCGAATCTACGAGGCGACCGTAGAGAAAGCGAATAAGGCAGCGCTCGATGACGAGACCGACGAGACCGACAAAGAGCGGAGCAACGACCAGCATCGCGATCCAGATATTGACGCCCGCATTGGCCGATACGACAGTCGCATAGGCGCCGAGCATGATGAACTCGCCATGGGCGAGATTGATGATCTTCATCATGCCGAAGATGATCGCCAGTCCGAGGCACAACAGGAACAGCGACGATATCCCATTCAGGACGTCGAGCGCGACGATGAGGTAGATCGCCATTCTTGGATTCTTTCGCCCCTCAAGGCAGCGGGCCCCGCCGCTGGGCGAGGCCCGACTGTGTCAGAGATTGATGATGTACTGCTTGGTGTCGTTCGGGTTCTTGACGAGATCGCAGACACTAGCAGTATCGGCCGGCTTGACGTCCGAGTAACTCTCCAGCACCGACCATTTGCGGTCCTTCACCTCGGCGAGAAATGCATTGCGGGTGGTGTGATGGGTCGGCTTGTCCAACGTGACCTTGCCGCTCGGGCCCTCGAAAGCGATCCCGTCCTCCAGCGCGGCGATCACCTTCATGCGATCGATGCTGGCGGCTTTCTTTACGCCGGTGGCCCAAAGCATGACGCCCTCATAAGTGCAGGCAGCCAACTCGCTGACATAGGGTGAGTCGGGGTGGGCCTTCTTGATCTTCTCGACGAAGCTCTTCGAGGCCGGCGTGGTAAGCTCCTCGAAGTAGCCATAGGCGCCGAGAATGGAATCGCTTTCGGCCGCATCGAGTGTGGTCGGCTCGTTGACGAGACCGAAAGTGGTCGACGCGATCGGAATCTTGCCCTTCATGCCGGCCGAGGTCCATTGCCGGTAGAAGGCCGTATGATTGCCGCCGACCAGTGCCGACAGGATGAGGTCGGGCTTTGCCGCCTGGATCTTCGAGATGGTCGTACCGAAATTGGTGACGTCGAGCGGGAAGAAGTCGGTCGCCAGCACCTCGCCGCCATTGTCCTTGACGTACTTCGTCATCCACTTCGCGGTGATCTGACCGTAATTATAGTCGGCGGCAATGATGTAGGCCTTCTTGCCCGCCTTCTTCATCGCGCTCGGCACCAGCTTTTCCACGGTCTGCGCAGGCGTTGTGCCGGTGCAGAAGGTGTTGCGATCGCAGACGCCCCCCTCGTAGAGAACGTTGTAGAAGTACAGCACCTTGAAGCGATCGAAGGTTGGGCGCACTGCCTCGCGCGAGGCCGAGGTGATGCCGCCATGAACAACATCGACCTTGTCTTTCACCGCAAGTTGCTGAGCAAATTGCGAGTACATCTGAATATTTGACTGTGTGTCGTAGTGGATCACCTTCAACGGCCGGCCCAACAATCCGCCGCCGGCATTGATCTCATCCACGGCAAGCTGGAGCGCGTAGACCATGGGCGTGCCGGACGCTGCGATCGGACCAGACTGGTCATGAAGGCTGCCGACGACGATCGGGTTTTCGGCACCAAAGGCGCCGGAACAGAAGATTGCAGGCGCAGCAACCAACGTCGTCGTTGCAATTGCTGATCGCTGCAGGAAGCGACGGCGGGAGAAAGTCATAAACGTCCCCATCAGTTCTTGAGATGGAAAATATTAAGAGTACAATATTTGAAAAAGCAAGCGTTTTATCGCCGAGCAACGATGGAGAAATCGTACCCATCGAGCTCAGCCAGATAGATGGGATGGCGGCCGCCGACCACCGATTGCGCCAGGTCACCTCGTGCCGTGCGTCGCTGGAACGTCCTTCCGTACAGGCGCGTCAATTTGCGCGTGTCGAGGCTGGCGGCCTCCTCGATCAAGGACGCGAGCGAGTAAATGCCTTCGTAGCAGGACTCACCAAAGGCATTCACGGGAGGCGGACTATCGCCGAATGCCGTATGATAGCGCTCCAGAAACGCGCCATTGTTGCGCGAGCTTATTGAGCCAAAATAGCTCGATGCGGCGTAGAGATTCTCGGTTTCGTTCAAACCGAGTCCGTACACGACGGTCTCGTCGACCGCCGAGGAAAATCGCAACACGCGCGAACTAAGCCCTGCCGCGTAGAAGGCCCGATTGAATGCGATGCAATCGTCTCCAAGGAAATACGGGAGAACGACGTCCGAGTGCGTTGCCTTGATCCGCTCCAGGATCTCGTCGAAGTCGTGTTGGCCAACAGGCAAGTAACATTCACCCGTCACCGTGCCGCCAAGACAGGCGATCAACGCACGCGCAATCTGAAGGGATGAGCGAGGCCATACGTAATCATTGCCGCAGAGAAAATAGCGGCGTGCACGCCTCGTTTCCGAAAGCCATTGAATCGCGGGAATAAGCAGCTCTTCGGCTGTCTCGCCGGTCGCCATGACGTCAAGCGCCGATGAACGGCCCTCGAACTGCGGGGTATATATGAACGGAACGCGACCACGGGCCGCGCGCGCCACGAAATCGCGCGCGAAGCTCGGCAACATTCCGACGATGCCGTCGACACAATCGATTTCAATCGCATCGCGCGCGGCCCGTCCTGCGCTCGGGCCGGTTTCTCCGGCGTTCACGACGTGCAATTCGACGGGCCGTCGCAGGACTCCGGACACTGCGTTAATCTCGTCGACGGCCAGGCGTCCGCACGCCTCGGCTGACGGGGCCCAAAGCCCCGCGGCGCCGCTCTGCGGGATGAGCAAACATATCCGGACGCTACGCAACGATGGTGTCTCCGCACTTTCCGTGCACAGAACACTCACGAATCGTGCCAACGACAAACTGTGCCGCTACTGCCCGTTTGACGACGAAAACGCTCTATCCCGAAGGGAACATGCCTTTTTTCGAGGCGCCAGCCGACGCATTCGCCCCTTCCCTAGGCATTTGCGCGTAAATCTGCTTTTCGCTTGCTCCTCGTTACATTCCAAGGCAAATATTGAAATCTCAAATAATTCGCTGAGGGTGCAACGTGGACCTCCCCGAACTCATCCGAGGTGTGAATCGCCGGCTTGAGCAGATGCTGGAAGCGGAGCTCAAGCCACGAAGCATATCTCTTCACCAGTACCGCGTGCTCGAGGCGCTGACCGACGGAAACGGGCTGCCGATGGGCGATCTGGCAACCCGTCTCTTGGTCGACGGTCCAACGCTCACAAAGATTATCGACAAAATGGTCGAGTCGGCGCAGGTCTACCGCGCTCCCGATCCACATGACCGGCGCAGGGTACTGATTTTCCTCTCGCAGCGAGGGGCAGAGCAATTCAAAGACATCGGTCCAATTATCAAATCCATTCAGCAGAACCTTTTAAACAGGCTGGGGGCATCAGATGCCACAGTTCTGACGAGCCTGCTCTCGGAGCTGCTTAGTGACCGTGCCTCTGCGCATTCATACCCTGTTCGCGGACATGAAACACTGATCTACGATTGATGCCCTACACCCGCGGGCAGCTTCGTCGCTGCGGAGTACAGTCCGATCCCGCTAACTCCAGTCTTCAACATTGTGATCGTCAAGCCACGATGGTGTCGGCGGCGACTGCGATGGCAAGGCCGCGGAAGCTCCTGATCGAGGCCCAGCGTTTGATGGCCGACCACCACGGCGTCGTTTGCAGCATGAGCCGCTCGGGCAACGTCTGGGACAACGCGCCGATGGAGAGCTTCTTCTCCTCGCTCGCAGGCACACGACCATCGGCTATCTCAACCCGGTTGAGTTCGACCGCAACGGGGATTAGCTTAACCGGCTGTCCATCAAACCGGCAGCAGCTCACCCGACGATTGGATCGCAATCAATTTTCACTGAGTTTTGCAGCCAGAGCGAAATGCGGCGCAGCCCTCCAAGTTCATCGGCCAACGCAGTTTCTTGAGACGCTTGCGCCTACAGCGTATGCAAACCAGGAGGCACATCTGCACATCAACGCGGAATATTGGCTACGCGCGCAGCAAGACACGGCTTATTGAGAATGTGAGGCTGCGCGCTTTCGATCCCGAGTTCCGGATTTTGCGTGGCATTTTGCAGCACCGGCTCAATCTAGATGAACGAAACTCAGCCCCTCCCCCGACTAACGCGTAGCAAGCGGGGTTAAAGCAAGTAGAGGTCTAGGTTCGACGTATGGCTAACGGATTCGTGGTCTGGTTCAACAAGTTCAAGGGCTACGGCTTCATAAGGCCCGACGGCGGAGGCAAGGACATATTCGTTCATATGTCCGCCGTCGAGGAAGCTGGACTGTCAACGCTCATCGAAGGACAAAGAGTGAGCTACGAACTCGTCTCCATTGCAGACAGGGTAACAGCCAGTCGTCTGCGCGTCGGAACCCATGACTCCAAATCTGAAGGATGAATGCAATCTTCTTGCTATCGATAGTTCGACCTCTTCGTGTCACTTCCGGCTAGAGCGGAGTTGGAGGTTCTCGATCATGTCGTTGTAACGACCAATGAGGTCTACCAGCTCGCCCTCATGGCGCGACAAGAAACCAGCAATGCCGGAACCAACGATTTGTATGGTCGCGTCGATTTGTTCCAATAGCTCGCGCCGCGCAGCGTCACAATACTCCACAACGAGTACGTCAGCATTCGCCAGCTCGCTTGCGATCCTCATGGTCGCCAACGTTGACGCTTCGCACTGCGGCATAACTTCGAACCAACGATCTGCCCGCGTGCTCCGCTCAACCGCTTGAGGAGAGTCATCAGCAATATTCCTTTCGACGTCGATAGAAAGCAACTCCAGCGTTTCGATGTGAAGGCGATCAAGCTCAGTCATGGACCGATCAAACATGCTGCTCAGCTGCGTGAGCTGAAGCCACGCGAGCCTCAAATGTTGATACAGCGACAATTGGTTATGGATCCAGGGATAGTTGTCGGCAACAACCCGACAAACAATCAGATCGCCGTACACGGTCCGCAGACTGAGTAGCGCTGCAAGCTCAGCTTTCAGGCGCTGATGAACGGCAGATATCCCCCCTTTCATCTGCTCGGGCACGAACTCGAATGACGGATCGGACAAACGCATTAGTCCTTCACCCGCCAGTTCGATGATCGAAGCAATTCGCTGGTCAATCTCACCGGTCGTTAGCGCATCCACCCTGCTCATTTTCACATAATCCAGCAACGCCCGGCGCATCGACACCTGGCCAGCTTCATTGGGCTGCGAATCCCCAATGCGGAGCGTCTCAGGGTTCCACGGCTTTCGGAAGCCCCAATCTATGTCTATTATCTAGGCAATGGGAAGAGATCCAGCTTGAGCCGGCGGCCGGTCGGATCCGGTCGCAGAGCTCGTGGCTAGCCAAGATTTCGATCGCGGGCTGCTGCGGGCTTTGGACGCCACGCCCCTCGACCATGACCGGCGCCATCGCCAATAGTTGCTGGACGACGACAAAAGCCGGGATCTCAGAACTGAGAACCGGGGACGCCCGACCTGAAATCGGGCTCTGAGCAGCCGCCACAATCCGCTGCGCCGCCGGCCCGGCGCCACATCAGTTCAAGCGGATCAACGCATGGGGGGGCCAATAAGCGGCCAGATCTTCTCGTCGAGCGCGCAGGCAACACCTCAATTGTTGGCTGGTCTGCCGTACGCCGATTGTTGCGAGCTTGCGCTGCCGGCCCAGCTTGCGCGCGGCAGATTACCTTGCTGCCGTTTGCGGCCGAGCAGGTCATCGTAAATATCCAGCGTTCGCAATGCGATATCGGACCAATCGTACCGCACGGCGCTCTCGCGGCGTACTATTTCGCGCTCGGTTGCGCTCAGGCGCGTCTTCGTCAGGGCTAGCAGCTTCGCACCCAACTCCTCACAATCACCGACATGGAAAATGTGTTCGGGATCACCCACCACCTCCAGGTTGGGCGCGATATCGCTAACCAGCACCGGCAATCCATAGCTAAGCGCTTCAAGCAGCACGATCGGCAACCCCTCATGCGACGACGGCAGGACGAACAGCGCGGCGTGGGCATAGAGTTGTCGCAAGCCGTCGCCGGTCTGAAATCCGGCCATGACAACATTCTGGTGGCCGGCCGCTTCTCTAACCAGCTGATCTGCGTACTCGTTCCGGTGGTCGATCTTTCCAACTATGGCGAGTTTCCATCCCGGCAGTGCCGCAGCCAGGAATGCGCGCAGCAGATCGAGTTGTCGCTTCTCAGGAACAAGCCGGCCGACCGTCAATACGTATCGTCCTGGCTCCAATCCCAACTCGACCACCTTTTCGCTTTGCTGTGGCAAGTCCGAGAATACCACGCCATTCGGCACCACTTCGCAGGGTTTGCCATACTTGGACATGACCAGGTCACCAATGCTGCGGCTGACCGCGATGCGCTTGCTGGCGTAGCGCATTCCGAGAGCTTCGCCGGTCCTCAGCACCATGCGCGCCGCCCACCCCCATTTTTCTCGATTGTAGTCCTCGCCATGATGCGTGACGACGACCCGCAGGCCGACAACGCGAAGCAACGGCGTTACAATTGCAGGACCTATGCCATGAATGTGGACCAATGCCGGACGCCGCACCATTGCAACCAGCGCGCAAACAACGGAGTGGAGCAGAGTCTCGAGGTACTTGTTGCTTAGAGTCCACAGCCGCAGTACCCGCACTCCCCTCCATACTTTGGGGACATCCGACGCAACATAGGGTGACCGCATGCAGACGGTAACCCGCCTGCCGAGCTCGACCACCCTTGGTGCAAGATTTTCTGCATGTGTCTCGATACCACCCTGAACTTGAGGGAAGCCACGGAAGCCGAACATGTATATCTCACGCCTGCTCATCTGGACTTCCTCTCAATCTAATTGTTCATAAAGCTTCGCAACGGGTAATGCTCGTCCGGGGTCACGCGGCCTTTGACCAGCCGGGCCTTGACGGTCTTGTTCAAAAACGACGTCCGCTCGACGTGCGGCGACGGGCGCACGTCGGAATAATTGATGTAACTATCAAAGCATATGTTCCTGCCGATCGAAACCTTGAGCTTGTTCTTGATGACCCATAGCAGCGGGTCGCTTTTCGGAAGCTGCGGGACCAGGTTGGACCGCATCGCGGTCCGCGCGGTGGTCACCATCCAGCAGTTCTGTCCACAGCCCGCGACCTTCTTCCGCGTCTGCTGAGCGGTCTCGCTGTTCATGATCTCGTTCCATGATTCCCGCGCAAGATTTCCCATCGGCAGATCCGAGCGGACGTTGCAGGCCCACACGTCAGACCAGGGATCGATAAAAGCGAAATCCTTGCCTGCGGTGCATGGGATCAGCCGATCATGACCAAGAATCTTCTCGATCAGGCCAAGATTCAGATAGGCCCGAAACCAGTTCTTTGGCTTCGGACTTCGCAGCATCGCCGAAATGAGCCCCTCAACCTTCCGCGCGACTGCCTTCCGATCGTAGAAGTAATTATCGTTCTTGTAGAATTGCCACGCATTGTGAAGCGCGGAGGTTGCCAGCTCGAATCCCTCCTTGCGAGCAAACTCGTAGACGTTGACGAGCTGATCGACGTTCTCGTCCTGGATGACCATGGCAAAGCCGAGGTCTGTGCCCCCTGCTTCGCGCAGCATACGAAGCCCAGCGATCTTGGTGTAGTAACCGTCCTTCTCGCCGCGGATTCTGTCGCTCGTCTCCTGATCGCCCTCGAGCGAGAAGCGGACCTTGATATTGGGGTGCTTCTTGATGATCGGAACGAGACGCTCCGGATGCAGCCCGTTCGACGATATCTCCGTCACTCTTGCCTTCGGATAGAGAAGATCGATCATCTCGCCGAGGTCTTTGCGAAGCGTCGGCTCTCCACCCGACACATTCAGATTGTCGAATCCGGACGGAAGCTTCGACAGCGTGGCCAGCGACACCTCTTCCTTCGGCTCGGTCGGATTCTGCCAGATGTAGCACATCTGACACTTGGAGTTGCAGCGGAACGTGGAAATGACGGTAAGGTCCATTTTATGATCCAACTTTCCTGTGTGAGCCGGCTGATGCAATCAGATCCTCGTATAGCGAGAACAACGCCGAGCCATGTTCCTCGAGCGAGTACTCGTCCTCGACGATTCTCCGTGCGTTGCGACCGAACGCTTCGCGACGGCTGCGATCAACGAGAAGATCTCTGACTTTTTCGGAGAGTTGAGACGCATTGCCGGGATCAAACAACAGACCTGTCGTCCCGTCCCTGACCATCTCGGGAATTCCGCCGATGCGCGACGCAATTATCGGCTTACCGTGCGCCATCGCTTCGAGGATCGAGAGCGGGCTGTTCTCGTGCCAGACTGAAGGCACCACGATCACCCCGGCTTCGCTGATCGTTCGTTCAAGGTCGGTGCCCGTAAGATGCCCCCTGAACTCCGCCGCAGGGTACTTCCGCCGAAACTCATCGAGAAGCGGCCCAGTGCCGGCGACTACCAGCCGCCAGGCGCCTCGAGCTGTGGCATGAGCCTTAAGGAGATCCTCAACGCCTTTCTCGGGCGACAGGCGACCAAGATACAGCGCGTATCCGTCGTCGCCGACCGACGTATCGATGCGCGATGCATCTATTCCATTCGGAATATGAACCACCTTAGCCGCACCGAACCGACGGACGATGGCTTCATACATGAACCTGCTCGGCGCAATGAATTTTTCGACGCGATGATAGCTTCCGAGCAGCGCGTGATAGCGCGCCTCTGCCCAAAGCAGAGCGCTGCGCCCAAGAGAACCATCGGCGCAGCGGCGCGCGAGAATCGTCTCGAACGCGCCGTCCCCGCATCTTGTACACACCTGCCCGTTGCTGAGCTGCGTGTACACGGGGCACACCGGCTTGTAGTCGTGAAGTGTGAGAACGACGGGAACCCCCATATCCGCGGCCGCCGTGACGATTGAGGGGGTTAGCTGGTGATAGATGTTGTGACAGTGCAGTACATCCGGCTTCTGATCTCGGATGAGGCGCCTGATTTGCGACACAGCTTCGGATGAATGAATAAAGGACAACGCCGATCTCAGCTTTTCGCGTCTGGATGATGCGCGATACGATTTCTGCGAAACGAAGTACGATTGGAAGCGTGATGGAATATTTCGATCGTCGTTCATGGAGAACTCGACAACGTCGACATTCCGCCTGCGCATCAACTCCATCTCGTCGAACATCACGACTTCGGAGCCGCCGTTACGAAAGAAGAACTTGTTCGCAAACAACACTTTCAGAGCGCGTCGACCCGATCCGTCAGACCGTTCTCGTCTCCAGGACGGAACCTCTGTCTCCGGACCCAGCCTCGAGCGCGCCACCGAAACAGCGACATCGTCGGTGAGATCGAACGAAGGCTCCGTCATCGCCGCGGTCCTCGTCTAAAGATCGAAACAGGCCGCGCTGCAAGGCGGACACCAACGCCTGCAGAATGGTGTTCGGTCAGGCGGTGCAAGGTTGATCTCGTCGCAACTACAACCATCGGCAGGATGATAGGCGGCCGCTATGCGCCGATATTGACGGCCGTCAACTTGGTACCGGTGCGCGACCTAGGATGAGGCTGGCCCATTTTCTCGTCGGAATGCTGCCCAATTCTGCGGATACCGGCTGCGTCCAGGACGCGCTCGAGCGTCAAAACGACATATCTTCATGATCAGCGAGAACTGCACCGTGACTGCCGGAGCGCAACTGCTCGATACAATGCGGAGCCAGGATGCCCGAGCACCTTGAGCCAACTGGCGCAACCCCCGATCAGGGGTTGATCGCGTTGGTCATGATGCTCCGATTTAACGGCCTTGCCGTAGATCCTGAGCGCATCCGTCATCAATTCGGGACGATTATCAGGGTCGCCGAGGTTCTCCGCTGTGCCAAGGAACTTGGGCTGAAGGCCCGTGTCGTCAGGACCAGTTGGTCTAGGCTTTCCCGTCTGCCGATGCCCGCGCTCGCCATCCTTCGAGAGGACAGATTTCTCATCTTCGGAAAGGCCACCGACGAGCGGGTCATCGCGCTCGAGCCGGGTCGTCCACAACCGGTCATGATGTCGCGGATGGAACTCGAAGCCATCTGGGACGGCGCGGTCATTCTGATGACGCGTCGAGCTTCTCTTTCCGATCTTGCGCGGCGTTTCGACATAACGTGGTTTCTCGGCGCAATTCGAAAATACCGCCGATTGCTCGTCGAAGTCCTTGCGGCATCGTTCTGCCTTCAGCTGTTTGCCCTCGTATCGCCGCTCTTCTTCCAGGTGGTCATCGACAAGGTTCTCGTGCATCGCAGCATGAGCACGCTGGACGTACTCGCCATCGGCCTCGTAGCGACCGCGTTGTTTGAAACGATCCTTGGTATTCTACGTACGTACCTTTTCTCTCATACCACCAACCGAATCGACGTCGAACTCGGCGCTCGGCTGTTCCGTCACCTGTTGGCGTTGCCGATCGGCTACTTCCAGGCACGGCGGGTGGGTGACTCTGTCGCGAGGGTCAGGGAACTCGAAAATATCCGCAATTTCCTGACGAGCTCGGCTCTGACCTTGATCATCGACCTGTCCTTTTCGGTTGTCTTCATCGCAGTGTTGGCCTTCTACTCACCAACGCTCACCCTGATCGTTCTCGCCTCCCTTCCGGTCTATGTCGCGATTTCTGCCGGAGCGACGCCTTTGTTTCAGCGACGGCTCGACGAGAAATTTCAGCTGGGTGCGGAGAACCAGGCCTTTCTTGTTGAGAGCGTCACCGCCATGGAAACGCTCAAGGCGATGGCCGTCGAGCCTCAGATGCAGCGCCGCTGGGAGCAACAGCTGGCCGGATACGTCGCGGCGAGCTTTCGTGTCATCAGCCTGGCGAACGTATCCAGCCAATCGGTCCAGCTTGTGAATAAACTGGTCGGCGTGGCCATCCTCTATTTCGGCGCCCGGTTCGTCATGGCTGGCGATCTTACCGTCGGCGAGCTGGTTGCCTTCAATCTGATCTCCGGTCGCATCAGCGCTCCGGTCCTTCGATTGGCTCAAACCTGGCAAGATTTTCACCAAGCCAGACTCTCGATCGCGCGCCTCGGCGACATCCTGAATACAGAGCCGGAACCGGTTTACAGCCCCGGAAAAATGGCGCTGAGTAGCATCCGAGGCGATATTGCGTTCGAACAGGTGACCTTTCGCTACCGCATCGATGGGCCAGAGATCCTTCGGGATGTGCAGCTGCACATTCCGGCAAGGCAGGTCCTTGGAATAGTGGGCTCCTCGGGATCGGGAAAGAGCACCTTGGCCAAACTGGTGCAGCGCCTGTATATCCCGGAGCGAGGCCGGGTTCTGGTCGACGGGATCGACGTGACTCAGGTCGACCCCGCCTGGTTGCGCCGACAGATTGGTGTCGTTCTCCAGGACAGCGTCCTCTTCAACTGCTCGATCAGGGAAAATATCGCTTTCGCAGATCCCGGGACATCGACGGAGCGTGTAATTGAAGCAGCCACGATGGCCGGTGCACACAATTTCATTCTACAGCTACCGAACGGATACGACACCGTAGTCGGCGAACGCGGGAGCAGCCTGTCGGGCGGACAGCGTCAGCGCATTGCGATCGCACGCGCGCTCGTGACCGATCCCCGGATCCTGATCTTTGACGAGGCGACCAGCGCACTCGACTATGAGAGTGAGCACATCGTTCAACAGAACATGGCAAAGATCGTACAGGGCCGCACCGTACTCATCATCGCGCATCGGCTATCGGCCTTACGAATGGCCGACCGGATCATCACGATTGAAGATGGCCGCCTGGTCGAGGATGGTCCTCATCAGCAGCTGGTCAAGAGCGGAGGACGTTACTCAAAGCTTTACCGCCTACAGTCGGGCTTCCATGACCTTACATAGTCCGCATTTCGCGAGCGATACCAACAGGCGAGACGGTCGAGCTCACGTCAGCATTGACGAGGCCGCATGAAACAGACAACCGCAAGAACGTTCGACGATCCGGGGTTGTTTGTGCTCGACCTCCTGCTCCGACTGCGTGGTGTCGACAGCAGCCTCGACCATATTCGCCAGCGCTTCAATCATGCGCCCATCGATGTCCCGGAGATGCTCGCTTACGCGAGGGAGCTTGATCTTTCTGCAAGCTGTGTCCTGACCGATTGGGATGGACTGTCGGCATCGACCTTACCCGGCATCCTGCCGATTCGCGGCGGAGGCTTTCTCTTGCTCGGAAGGGTGCATGGCCACGAGGCTGTGGTGATGACATCTGGCGCCGAGAGGCCGTCTATCATTTCCAGACACGATCTCGAGGCGAATTGGGACGGGCGACTGGTCGTGGTCGCACAACGACGCGCCCTCACCGTTCGGCTCCTGCGCTTCTCGCGATACTGCCTGGAGTTCATCCGGCGTTCAAAGGAGCGCTCCCTGATCGTCTGGGCACGGCTGGCTGGTATGCTTTCGTCTCTCGCCGATCGCGCGCCAGCAATGTTCAAGCAGCGGCCAGCCGCGCCGACGGAGCCTCCCCGGAATGCGACCAGCGGGAGCGCCGTCATTGTATTCGCGGATCACGCACGCAAGCTCGGACGCGCCGTCGCGGGGCTGACGCCTTCCCGCGGGACTCATCCGAGCGAAGCACTCGCATTCCTCCCGGCAGCGCTCGAAATCGTCGAGAGTCCTCCTTCGCCGGTTGGACGTACCATCGTCATCAGCATCACGGCCGGTTTCGTCGTCGCGTTGCTCTGGGCCAGCCTTGGCACCATCGATATTGTCGCTATCGCTCCCGGCAAGATCATTCCGAGCGATCGAACCAAGACCATCCAGCCATTCGAAACCGCCGTTGTGCGAGCAATCTACGTTCAAGATGGCCAAACCGTCAGAGCCGGCGAGCGCTTGATCGATCTGGATGCGACCATGTCGGCCGCAGAACTGAACCGCCTCAAGAGCGACCTAACGAGTGCGCAGCTCGACGCCGCCCGTTTGACGGCGTTGCTGTCGAACAAGACTGATCCAGCTTCGGCGTTCAGCCCGCCACCGTCGACCACACCTGCCCTGACCGAGATGCATCGTCGCTTTCTCGTCAGCCAGAACACCGAGCAGGCCGCCAAGATTGCCGCGATCGACCGCCAGATCTCGCAAAGGGAAGCTGAACGAGCCACTTCGAAGGCGTCGATCGACAAGCTGAAGGCTACAATCGGTCCGCTGCAACAGCGCGTCGAGATACGCGAGCAGCTGTACCAGAAGGAACTCGGATCCAAGCTGCAGTATTTGGCGGAGTACCAGGAGCTAGTCGGCCAACGGCAGGAAATACTCGTTCAGCAAAGCCGATTCAGCGAAGCGGATGCCGCCATCGCGGTCCTGGTGGAGACTCGCAACAAAACCATTGCCGAGTACGAACGCGCATTGTTCGAGGAACTCGCAAAGGCGGAACAGAAGGCTGCCGGCCTGAGCCAGGACGTCATCAAGGCCGAACGGCACACCGGCCTGCAAAATCTGACGGCACCGATCGACGGCATAGTACAGCAGCTCGCCGTTCACACGGTTGGGGGTGTGGTCACTCCGGCGCAACCAATCATGATGATCGTTCCAATCGACAGCAATCTCGAAGTGGAGGCCATGATCTCGAACCAGGATATCGGCTTCGTCGAGGCGGGCCAGGACGCCGCCATAAAGATCGATACCTTCAATTTTACCCGGTACGGACTGCTACATGGCAAGGTCCTTAGCATCTCCCAGGACGCCATTCCGCGCAACAAGCCACCGGAGAACAGTAACGCGAAGTCTTTCGGTGCCGGGACAACAAGCAGCGAACCCATTGGACAGGAGCTTGTCTACGCGGCGCGGGTGTCGCTCGACCGCAGTTACATGAACATCGAGAACAAGCGTGTCAGCCTTTCTCCCGGCATGGCCGCCACCGTCGAGATCAAGTCTGGATCGCGCAGTGTCATCAGCTATCTCTTGTCACCGATCATGCGGTACAAGCAGGAAAGCCTGCGGGAGCGGTAGCGTGTGAGCACTATGAAAGCGCACTCGCCGCCAACCCGGCAATGAGCGCCGCCCTTTGGATCACGAGCTCTCGCTGGTCCGGGAATGCTCAAGTTCGACCTGCTGGTGAGCGACTTCCAGCGGACACCATCAACTCGTCACCCTTCAGCAGTCTCAACCTCCATCGGCGACGAAACACCACCCGCCCTGACGAAACTAGCTTGTCAGGCCCGGCTCGGTTTGCTTGATGAGACCAGCTCGGCTCAGCGCGGCGGCCGCTCCCTTTATCACCGCCCAAGGCAACTTGGATCGTTCGGCGATGTCGAGGAGTGAATGATCTCCGTCCGACATGTTCAGGACCCACAGCAGCCCCATCTGGAAGTCTCCGGCCGCGAGCCCGCCCAATCCACCGTAAAGGCCATAATTGCCCAATTTTGGCTCGCAGAATGGCTTTTCGTTCCGAAAGCAGGCGTTGTTCTCGATGACATCGATCGCTGCTATCGCCTTCGTTAGAGTATCGTACAGCGCAGCAGGGCGAACGAAGTCCAGATTGTCGGCCGAGCTGTGATACTCCGCGAATTTACCGAAGGGCGTTCGCATCACGGTCCCAATCGGCAGGTTAAAGCCAGGCGAGCAATATTGCCGCTCGTCGTAGCCGTAAGGTGAGAACTCCTGAATCTCGTAGGGGTCGCCGCTCTGCTCAAGCACATAGGACCAGGCTCGATCGATCTCTGTGTTGCCGCGGCGGCTCCTTTTGTAGGTCATCGCCCCCGAATCGCCGGCGCAGGTCAACACAAATCCGTGCTTCACCCGACCGACATGAGCTTCGTTGAGCGCCAACCAGGTGATCGCTCCGATAGTGCCGGGGATAAAGACGAAGCGATAGGTATACCTGAGCTCCATCCTCCGCAGGTACTGCGCCAGCGCGGTTGCGACCGCGATCCCGGACAGGTTGTCATTGCAGAGCGACGGATGACAGATATGGCACGAGATCAGCACCTCGTCCGAGGTGCGGCCGAGCAGTCTCAAATCCCCGTAGGTCAGATGGCCTGAGGCAAGATCCGCATCGATACAAATCTCGTAGTCACCGTCGGGCATTGCCAATAGTTGATTGTGCGGCAGACAGAAGCCCCAGGTCTTCTGGTAGTAGCTTGTCCGATAGGGGATCCAGTCCGGCTTTTCCGGATCCGAGTAGAGGTGAGGCCTGAGCTCGTCGAGCGTCATGTGCGCCCTCACCGGTACGCTGTAACCAAGAAGATGCAGGTTCGACTTCTTGAAGTCGATCACGCGCTCGCCGGCGCTGTTCTTGACGTATGCATCACGCACGTTCCACTCCGGTGGAACGGTCCAATCAAATACCTGGAGGCCGGACGGTACTTCGCACGTGGTAAGCGGGATATAGTTTCGGATGAGATCGATCGTTCTTCGGGTCCCCTCTCCCGTTATGCTGCGGGAGATGGGATACATATCTGCGATAAACTCGTGGAGTGCACGTCCGGTCTTGTCTGCTGATAGGTCAACGGCCGCGTCACTCTCCCTGAGATCCGCGAGGTCTGCATGCCCTGCGATATCGTCCATGCGTCCTCTCCCTTGGATCCTATGGGCTCAATCCACGATCCTGGGCTCTGGAATCGGCACCACGAACTGAGCTCCCCAGCTGCGGGCGAACGACAATTGGCTGACGATCTCCCGCTTTAGGTTCCAGGGTAGAATGAGTATGTAGTCCGGCTTTGTCACGTTGATGCGTTCAGGCTCGAAAATTGGAATGTGAGATCCCGGCAACAACGACCCCTGCTTGTGCGGGTTTCGGTCGACCGTATACTCAATGAGGTCCGCGGTAATGCCGCAGTAGTTCAAGAGAGTGTTGCCCTTGGCAGGGGCGCCGTACCCGACGACGCGCTTGCCCTGTCGCTTTGCCTCTTCAAGAAACGACAGAAGCTTTTGCCTGGTTTCCAAGGCGCGCTCTTCGAACGCGTCGTAGTGATCAAGATTGGCATATCCGGCGTCGATTTCGCGACGCCTGAGATCCAGGACCCGGTGGGAGATCGGATGCCATCCCTTGTTGGCGTGCTGAGCATAGATTCGCAACGAACCACCATGGGTCGGCAACTCTTCGACATCAAACAGCGTCAGGCCATGTGCTGCAAAGATCTTCTCGACGGCGATGAACGAGAAGTATGAAAAATGCTCGTGATAGATCGTGTCGATCTGACATTCGTCGAACAGGCGCATCAGATGGGGGAATTCCATCGTGATAACCCCCGCATCAGCGAGAAGAAGGCTCATGCCTTTGACGAAGTCGTTCAAGTTTGGCACGTGAGCCAGGACATTGTTTCCAATCAACAGATCGGCGCGCAGCCCCTCGCGTCGCAAGGTACGGGCTGCGCGTTCGCCAAAAAATTCCACACGCGTCGGAATGCCCTTCGCGCGCGCCACGGCAGCGACGTTCTGAGCCGGCTCGATGCCCAGAACCGGCACATCGGCCTCGACAAAATATTGCAGCAAATAGCCGTCGTTGCTTGCGATCTCGACGACCTTGCTGTTCGCCCCGATTCCGAACCTGTCGATGACTCGCGTGACGTAGGACTTAACATGCTGCAGCCATGAATCGCTGTAGGATGAAAAGTAGGCATAGTCTCCAAAGATGTTCTCCGGCGCCTCCCATTCCTCGAGCTGGACAAGGAAGCACTCGCCGCAGACATAGGCCCGTAATGGAAAGAAGCGCTCGTCCTCTTTGGCTTTCTCGTTCCGAAGATAGGAGTTTGCCAACGGGGACATTCCGAGATCGATAAACACACGTTCAAGAGGCGCACTGCAGAAGCGACAACAGCTCAACTCCGTTGCACGTGCAGTTGGTGCTTTGACGTTAAGGGTGGATGCCGCTTCTTTCAGCATTATATGGCTCCTGCCGGTGGCAATCTGTGATGTCACCGACACGCTAACGTTGGTCGGAGCAGAGCTATTGACGGTCGTCAAGTCACGTTCGGCTTTTCCAAACGTGGGGGCTCACCTACGACCTCGTGGGGACAGCGATATTCATGCGGGCCTTCAATTCGTCCCCGATATTGCTGTGGGGCTTCCATGCCCTGTCACGATCCGAGAGCACGCGCACCTCTGCCGGCCAGGAAATCCCAAGCGAGGGATCATCATGCGGCAACCCGCCCTCCGCGCCTGGCGTGTAATAGTTGCTGATCAGATAAATCAACTCCGTATCGTCAGTGAGCGTGATGAATCCGTGCGCGAAGCGCTCTGGTATGTAGAGCCCGCGGCCATTGTCCGCGGAGAGATTCACGATGACATGTCGCAAATAGGTTGCCGATTCCGGCCGCAGGTCGACGATCACGTCGGCCACCGCCCCCTTGGTGCATCGGACATACTTGTTTTCTGCCGCGGGCGGATACTGAAAATGCAGGCCCCGCAGGGTACCGCGTTTTGCGTTGTAGCTGATACTTGCCTGCGCGACGGCAGGCTTGAGACCGTGCGCCAGGAATGTGTCGGCGCAAAACACCCGAGCGAAGTATCCTCGGTTGTCCTGATGCCTGTCTATCTCCACGGTGTAGGCGCCCGCGAGGATTGTTTCGGAGAATATCATGCGGTGAATGAGATGGCTGGGCTGCTATAGGAACACGATCCAACAAAGCTTGACGGCAAGCCACAGCAGGGCCAGGTCCCACGCAACGACGCTAACCAGCGCAACTGCGATACCGAGGACGGGCCAGTCGAGAGCTCGGCTCGCAGCTTTCGCGGCCCTGAACTGGGTTGCATAGCTTGCGGTCCTGAGTTGATCGAATTCAGACATTGCCCGCTCAATCTGTGACGTGACCTCACGACACCTTAGCCAGACCGGGGCTCGATAATCTGACGAAGCTCAATAACGGCGGCTATGCGACGGTGGCATCCAAACGATGCTGTGGGACAGTGTGTGATGCCCCCGCCCCGGCCGCTGCGTCCGTCCAGCCAGGCGCTGCGCCAAAAGGTCGAGTATTCTTGTGCGTCGCCCGAGCGCACCTGCAGCAATTGGAAAGATCGCCTGGAATCCTGGTCGCCGCTGATAGCAAAGTTGAGAACCCTCAAATACGGGAACCTTCTTGCATCCTCAAATGTGGCGCGGGCGGCGCGCAACGGCATTCTTCATCAATCACGCGTTGAGAGGGACTTGACAATGAATATTCGGTCGCGTTTTTTCTCCGAAGAGAACCCGGACAACTTTGCAAGGTCAGGAGAGCTGCGGCTTCGAGCGCGGGCTGCGATCCCGGGCGGAGCACATACCTACGCGAAGGGCGACGATCAGTATCCGCTCCTTGCGCCAGGCTTCATCTCGAGAGGCTTGGGCTGCCATGTATGGGACGTCGACGGCAACGAATTTATCGAGTACGGAATGGGACTGCGCGCAGTGTCGCTGGGCCATGGCTTTCCAGCCGTCGTGAAAGCCGCAGTTGAGCAATTGTCTCGAGGCACAAACTTTACACGACCATCGGCACTCGAGGTCGGATGCGCCGAACGCCTGATCGAGCTCGTCCCCGGCGCCGACATGGCAAAGTTCACCAAGGACGGATCAACGGCCACGACGGCTGCAATCCGGCTTGCCCGAGCTTACACGGGCCGGGACATGATAGCGCTTTGCTCCGATCAGCCCTTCTTCTCTTACGACGACTGGGCGATCGGCGCGACACCGATGAACGCCGGCGTTCCCCAGGCCGTGGCGCAGCTGACACAGGGATTTCGGTACAATGACCTGTCCTCGGCGGAGGCGCTCTTTGCGCAGCATCCGGGTCGGGTAGCAGCCCTGATCCTCGAAGCCGAAAGAGAGGTCCCGCCGGCGCCGGGATATCTCGCCACGCTGCGTGAACTCTGTCATCGGAACGGCGCTCTCTTGATCATGGACGAGATGATCACGGGCTTCCGATGGCCGGAGTGCTCCGCCCAACGTCACCATGGAGTTGAGGCCGACCTATCGACGTTCGGCAAGGCGATGGGCAACGGCATCGCAATCTCTGCGCTGCTCGGCAGACGCGAGATCATGGAGCTGGGTGGCCTCGACCATGATCGCGATCGCGTCTTCCTGCTTTCGACAACACACGGTGCCGAGACTCACGCTTTGGCTGCGGCCCTGGCCGTCATGAACACCTATCGTGACGAACCAGTCATCGAGACGCTACACCGCCAAGGAAGTCGCCTGAAGGCCGGCATCGAAAGCTCCGCGCAGCGCCACGGACTAGCCCGGCATTTCAAGCTCGTCGGCCGGACGTCCAATATGGTCTATGCTTGTTGTGATCGTGACGGAGTGCCATCGCAGACCTTCCGCACATTGTTTCTCCAGGAGACGATCCGCCGCGGCGTGCTAGCGCCCTCACTGGTCACAAGCTATTCGCATAGCAACGATGACATCGACCGAACCATAGAGGCGATCGACGGCGCATTCGCCGTATATCAGAAGGCGTTGGAGGACGGGCCGGAAGCCCATCTGATCGGCCGACCGGTCGCGCCGGTGTTCCGCCGACGAGCCACTTCGACTTCGGCTGGAACGCCGAGAGCGAAAGTTCGCGGTTCAAGCGAAGCGAAAGCCAGTTGATCGATCAGGGACTGGCACGCGGCGAGTTGTATTGTAATGGCCGAAATCTGATCACGTCGGCATCCAAAGACCCCGCCGCGAACACAAGGAACGGTTCGCGGCGAGATGCTCAAGACATGATCGGCCTAATCAAGTCCTCGCCCGTTGGAAATCCGCGCGAGCCCTTCGAGATCGGTGAACTTGATCGTCTTGCGATTGGGAAGGTCGATGACCTTCTTCGCCTTGAACTCGGCCAGCGTACGACAGACCGTTTCGAGCGACGTTCCGACGTGATCTGCGATATCAGCCCGGGGCAACTGAAGTCGGAGTGCGCCAGGACGCTTGGGGTCTGCAGGCAAGTGTGGGCGAATGCGCAGCAACAGCCAGGCGATGCGCGCCACACAATTCTTCTGGCTCATGGTCATCACCAAGGTGAGGGTATCTGCCAGGACCTGATGGGCACCACAGGGCTCATCGCTCCGGCAAACGCCAGAAGTCCGCGATCGGATAACGCGACAATCTGTCACGGCCTCCGCAGTAAACTGCTGATGGGTTGAATGGGTCGGCATGACGACATCGCCGGGCCAATAGAAAGCGAGGATCTGGCGATTTCCGTTCTCGAGAAGGCGGACTGCCCGTACGACTCCCTCGACGATCTCGATCTTCTGAGCTTCTTCCTCTCCCTCCCAAAAGAGAGCTCTGCAGCGAGGTACGAAGGACGTAGACGGGCGTCGAAAATCGGGAAGCTTGTTCGATTTATAAACTTGTGAGGGGGGGTTACCATTCTGGAGGAAAGTAGATTCTGTAAACATTTGAAATCACCTCAGGACGTAATCCAATACCTGAAGTGTAGGCTTACTTGATCCGAAGGATATTCAGGCTAAAGCGTTAGGATTATGCCGGTTCCGCATAAGCCGGTTGGACTAGTCCGTCAGTCGTCAAAATTATTCGCTGCCTATGCGGCATTCAAAAGCGCAAAAAACTCATGCTACTTCGCGGAAAACGTGCTCACGCGTGTATCAACTCTGCCTGCTGTAAAAGCGCCTTTTCTGTGGTCAGATTATTGGGAAGAGTTACGTTTTGTGACGAGCGGTTGTCCTTGCCGCATGACATCCTTCGAAGCTGCGAGCCTCACGAGAGGTTCCCACAAATTCCATCA
This sequence comes from Bradyrhizobium sp. PUT101, assembly GCF_052043945.1. Taxonomy (NCBI): domain Bacteria; kingdom Pseudomonadati; phylum Pseudomonadota; class Alphaproteobacteria; order Hyphomicrobiales; family Nitrobacteraceae; genus Bradyrhizobium; species Bradyrhizobium sp. PUT101. Next base: position 6,993,880 of record NZ_CP197207.1, on the reverse strand, counting down.
CAGCCAGTCGCCTGCGCCAGAGCGTTGCTCAGGAGGTTGCCCCAGCAGCGCTGCCAGCTCGCGTCAAGAACCTTGCCCTTGCGAGGTCCCCGAGACAACGCCAGGAAGGCCACGTGGACCTCGAGGAGAACGAACTTCCGTGGGCCGAGACCTCGCTCCGGCCGCCGCTGTTGGCGCCGACCACAACGATCACCGGGACGATGCATCCCTGGCGGCGTGCCTTCTACTGATGTGACGTCGAACCACGGATGTGGCCAGTCACCTTCGACCGGACGACAAGTTTTTGATCTTGTTCATCCGCGCGCGTGCGGAGCTCCATGATACTGCGGATCGTCGGTGGCGCCTCGGTTGCGTTGGCGTATGGCAATCCGATCCCACTGGTGACTCTCCAGCGTCCACCACAAGGCCGCCGAACCGCAACGACGAGATCTCAGGCGCTCGGGAACGGCTTTGCTGCACCGAGCTTACACCATCACCGGGACGCGGCCTCCGGGAAGCCATCTCCAATAGGTGGCCGCCAAACGAGACTCTACTGCCAAGCGCGCACAGGTTGGAAAATGCGCCGATCACCCGGCTGGTCTTCGAAAGACAAACCTGTCCGTGGGCGGCGCCCATCGATCACCAACGATCGGCTCTGAGCCTGGACCTGAGCCATTACCCCCGTCCATCGCGAACCTCTTGCTTGTCATTCTGCGAGGCAGCTTGTCCCTGGGCCCGACCAATTTCGCGGCGATAAAGGCCGCCTCCGTCCGATTACGAGCACAAAGCGCGCGCAGGAGCGCCGCTGTATGGATCTTGCTGGTTCCTTCCGCGATACTCAGTTCGCGCGCAATCTCTTTGTTCGACATTCCCTGAGCCAGCAGCGGAAGAATTTCGCTCTGCCGGCGTGTTAATCGCAGAGCCTCCAAATTGAAGTTGACGGTCTGTGGGGGCTCTGGTCGGCTCACATCATCATCCGCCAACCATCGCGGAACATAGATGCGCCCAGACAGCAGATCGCCGACCGCGGACAGCAATTCCTCATCCGACTGAAGCTTGGGCAAGAATCCATGAAAGCCAGCCGAAAGACATTTCAACACATCCGAACGGCTGCTCGAACCCGACATCACTGCAATACGAGTTGCGGGCCTCAAGTCGACGACTTCCGAGAGGACCGCGAGCGAACGTTGGTTGAGACAACCAAGGTCGATCAGGATCAAATCGATGCTTGTCTCAAGCTCGCAATTCTCGAGCTTTGACGCGTCAATGACGCGGGACTTCTCAAAACGGGCCTCCACCACATCTCGGAGGCCACTGCGGTAAACACTATGCTGATCAACTATTAGAATGACAGCCACTGCTCAATCTCCGAACAATCCCGTACTTCTTACCCGGGACTCTCACATCGTTGGCAGTCTGAAACAAAGAAACGACAATATGAATTCGATACCTTGCTCGGTATTCCTTCCCTTCTGCATTGCGGAAAATATTATGTTTAGTTGGGAAAGAGTCAACTGATTATGAAGATTTGTTTCCCGACGCGGCCGCGCCGATGGGCCCGATATGGTTCCCTCGGCGTCGGCAGACAAATACGTGAACCTTTTCGCCGCAGAGCACACTAAGTGCGCGCAATCGCCGGAAGGAATTCGGGAATTGGCGTCCATCGCAAGTGAGGATCCAACTGCTCGGTGTGCTGCAGGTGGCGAAGCTCTGACAGGCGCGTAAATGGCGCGGCATTGAAGGTGGCTTCGTCCAGTTGGATGCGCTGGAATACCCCCCTTAACTGTCGCGCACCACGTTGCGCATTCCACTGGCAACGAAAACTCGGCATGTGGGCCTTGATCTTCGCAAAGGAGACCCGATAGCTGCGATTATCTGGACCACTCGGACCGAAGGAAAGATCGCAACCGGTGAAGGTGTCGTTCACGATCTCCGCGATCTCTCGCACCGTATAATTCTGACTTTCATCGCCGACATTGAACGCCTCGGCGCAAACCGCTTCGCGTGGCGCGATCAAAGCGCACAGGATAGCCTGACAGATGTCCTCGATGTGGACCAATGGGCGACAGGGGGTGCCGTCGCTCATGACGCGAATCTTTCCCGTTGTGAACGCCCACCCTGCCAGGTTGTTCAAGACGAGATCGAAGCGCTGTCGGGGGGACGCTCCGAACGCGGTGGCGTTACGTAGAAGCACGGGCGTGAACCGGGAGTCAGTCAGTTCGACGAGGTCGCGCTCGACGAGCACCTTGCATCGCGCATAGGCCGTCTGAGGCTCGCAAGAGGACGTCTCGGATTTCACCTCGCTGCCCGCCGCTCCATAGATGCTGCACGAGGACGCATAGATGAATCGGCCGATGCCCGCCTGTTTGCATTTGCGGGCAAACTCTACGGAGCCACGATGGTTGATCTCCATCGTGATCGCAGGATCATTCTCTCCCAGCGGATCATTAGAGAGCTCCGCCAGGTGGACCACAGCGTCAAAGCCCTCCAAATCAGACGGTGACAGCTGCCGCGTGTCGCGCGACATGACCATTGGACGTGTTCTGCCGTCGTCGAACAGCCAGCCGCGGCGGTAGAGGCCGGTGTCGATCCCGATTGCATCGTAACCCTGCTCAAGCAACCTCGGGCCGAGCACCGCTCCGATATATCCGTCAGCTCCAGTGAAGAGAACGCGCATCTGATTCATCTCCTCAAAGGGTTGCCCGATCGGGGATTGCAGGGGACTGTACCTTGGTGCTTTCATTCGCGGTAGCGCCCTTGTTCCAGACGCACCAGGGTGGATCTCCACTATCCCAGAGATCCTGCAGAACGGCCTTGTCGCGCAAGGTGTCCATGTTCTGCCAATAACCACGGTGCCTGTAGACAGCCAGTTGGTCCTGCTCGGTCAGACGGGCGAGCGGCTCGTTTTCCCAGCTCATGCTGTCGTCGTCGATGAGATCGAGGGCCTGAGGTTCGACGACGAAGAAACCACCGTTGATGACCTGACCATCGCTCGCGTCCTTCTCGCGGAAGCCGGCCGCGCGGGGGCGGTCAGACGAGAGATTGATCGCGCCAAAGCGGCCGGGCAACTGGACCGCGGTGACCGTCGCCAGGGCGCCCTGTTGATGGTGGAACTTGATGAGCGCGCGTATGTCGACGTCGGCGACCCCATCGCCGTATGTCATGCAGAAGGTCGAATTCCCGAGATGCTCGCGCACTCGCTTGATGCGTCCGCCGGTCATCGTCTTCTCTCCGGTATCGACCAGCGTCACCTGCCAGGGCTCCGATCCGTTTCGATGCATTTCGATACGGTTGCGCTGAAGGTCGATCGTGAAGTCTCCCTGATGAGACAAGTAGCTCATGAAATAGTCTTTGATCACCGCACCCTTGTAGCCACAGCAAATGACGAACTCGTTCAGGCCGTGATGGGAATACAGCTTCATGATATGCCACAGGATCGGACGACCGCCGATTTCAACCAGCGGCTTCGGGACCACCGAAGTGTGCTCGCTCAATCTCGTACCGTAGCCACCGGCGAGAATAACAACCTTCATAGGGATCTCCTGTCCTAGGTTCCCGACCGAAACATGCGCAGATGCATTTTCGGATGGCGCAGTTCGAACCGTAGTTCGCTGCGGCACGACCGAGTTGATGACCGTCAACTCGGCAAAGCGGCGTCGGTCGATGCCGCGCACCGCGTCATCACAAGCGTTCGCGCCCATGACGATCTGACGTTCGTCAACTTGCCGATCTGAGCTACCAATGTTCGAAGTTCGAGGCGAACGCCTACTACCCTGGCGGGCACGCGACGAGGTCGATTGGTGACAAGTGGGAAGCGGCGAAGAGACGACCCGCAGGATTCGATCTCCTGCGCGTCTCATTGGCGGTCGCCGTCATCCTTTGTCACTCAGCCGCAGTCTGCTGCGGTCTGCCCGCCGAACAATTGTTCTATGATGGCCTGTTGAAGCCCGTTGTCCGGCTCATCGTCCCCGCTTCCCTCCCCCAGCGGACTCCTCGTTGCAGGAAGCCTCGAGCAGAACGGCCTGCTGGCGTTCATCACGCTGCGGGTTATCAGATATTCCCTGCTCAGACGTTTGCGGTCCTGTTCGTTGCAACCGCATTGGCGCTACGTGACATTGTTGGCGGGCGGCCCGCCTCGCCTGCCGCTCCTCCGGGCGGGATGCTGGCTCTCGCCTTCCTGTGCGGAGTGGCGCTGTTCCTCAATCGAACCCGGATCGCTTTTTCGCGCCGGCTGCTTCTCCTCAGCCTTATCGGGTTCGTTGCTTCCGTGCTCGCCTCGAACCGCAACAGAGAGGATCTGGCCGCACTCTTCGTCAGCTATCTCGCGGTGTATCTCGGATTACCTCAATTTTCAACGTCGGACCTGTCGCTCGGCGGCCGATTGCGCATGGCATCTACCTTACGCATTTACCGTTCAGCGGACGGTTGCCCAGCGCGCGAAAGCCAATCACCTGATGCCTTTCGTATCGAGGCCCTTTCGGCGAACCACAGAAGAGAGGCCATTCTTCACACTTAGCTCCAACGTTTCCGATCGAGTTGACGATGCTCAAGAGTGAGCGGCGCAATGGTAGCGGACGCGGCAACCTCTCGTCGCACCGATTCTGGCCACCACACTCCGATGCCCGAAGTCTCAAATATCAGAGGCTGCATGCGCCTCGCTGAGGCGGGACAATTGGACGCAACGCGCTCACGTGTAGCCACTGCACAGTGCGCGAAAGACGAGAACGGCCGATATTTCCTCGCGATAGCAGGGCTGGCGATCCATCGGCTGCTGCTGCCTCGAGAGGTAAACGCGACCATATGACGGCAATGATGGGAGAGCGCCTCACTGCCACCCCATTCGGCAACAAATCAATCACATTGACGACAGATTCTGTTGCAAGCGTGAACTCGCGAAATGCGCCGGCATACATTTGCAGGTCTCTGACGACCGGTTGCAATAAGTGAGTGCAGTCACAGAAGCTGCGAAGAGTTCATCGCGACACGGTCGATTGAACTTTTTCTGGCTTGGTTCATGCTTGCGGGGAAGGCTCAGGGTGATTCGGTAAGTCCGATTTCGGTAGTGCAAGAGATGGCCGCAGGGCGTTCGGCCCAGCTCTTGCAATTCTCGAGTATCAGCAGAAGCAGCAGGCGAGCGGCGTGAGGTCGAGCATGCGTTCTGGCTGTCCGCCTTCGCGGTCGGCGTCGAACGCTTGTCTCACAACACAGTCATCTCACATCACACATTCGAACGACTAGGAAAGGTGCAATGGGGATTTCGTTATCAGAGCTGATCAAACAGAACACGCTTGGGCAGAGCGAGGGTTATCCTTCCGGTGTTCCGCACAGCTACAATTGGTACAAGGGTTGGAATCCTGATGGACTGTTGACCCCGCCTGCCGGCTTCACGGCGGTCGAAGGTTGGGGGCAAGTCTATACGGAGGAAGGGGCTCCCGCGTCCCCAAATGCCGACATCGAAGTCGCGAACGCAAAAACCTACGTCCATATCAAGGAGACCGGCCAGTGGTTGCTGGTTCAGGACCAGTCAAAGCTGGGAATCGGAGGCGGACATTTCGTCCCTGATTTCAGCGGTAACTCAGGTTACCCGATGAAGGTGACTTCCCTATCGAACGGAGCGGTGAGCTTTGATGCGCCTTCGGCCGGATACAACGATCATTTCTGGTATGGATCGCGTGGGACCTATGCGGCTGGTACGGTCGACGGCGTTTACGTCCAGATGGACATGAGGCAGACCGACCCCAACGCGAAGCTGGTGGGTATGGTTGGCGTGGACTGGTGGCGCGACGCGTCAGCGCCGTATCTTAACGACCACAGCAACAATCCGGGTGTTGGAAGCAGCAACTGGGTTGAGCTATCGACCCAATGGAAGACGATCGGTTACTATTCCATGAGCACTTCGGCGTTCCAGGCAAACTTGCCGCCGCCGCTGCTTGGGTCCACTCAACCGCCTCCAGTCGAGTCTCCTGACACGTTAGCACCGGCATCGCCCAAGATAGTCGCAATCACGCCGGATGCGGGTACCGTCGGAGACCGGATCACCAATGCCAAGCAATTGACGTTGAACGGAACGGCAGAAGCGGGCAGCACCATCAAGATATTTGAGGGCTCGACCGTAGTCGGTACGACCAAGGCCAATTCGAGTGGCACTTGGAGCCTGACCACCGCCCAATTGGCAGATGGGAACCATGCCTTCACCGCGACCGCCACAAACGCTGCAGGCAAGGTCAGTCCACAATCGGCCTCTCTTGCCATGCGGGTGGACACGCTCGCGCCGGTAGCACCCAGGATCACGGCATTCACACCGGATACTGGTACCGTCGGGGACAAGGTGACCAACGTCAGCCAATTGACGCTGACTGGCACAGCGGAAGCAGGCAGCACGGTCAAGGTCCTTGAGGGAACGACCGTCGTAGGTACGACCCAAGCTAACGCAGGGGGCGCCTGGAGCCTGACAACGGCCCAGTTGGCTGTCGGGAACCACGCGTTTGCTGCGATGGCCACCGATGCTGCAGGCAATGTCAGCACGAAATCTGATGCCCTGAATGTGACGGTGAGCGCGCCCGTCATCTCACCGCCGGCAAACGGAAAGAACTTGCTGGTCAATGGGTCGTTCGAGACGACGGACTCGTCGCCCCTCGGTGACGGCCGCTGGGGAGCTTACAAGTCGATTTCGGGCTGGACCGCGATCTCCGGCGGCACGATAGAGCTCTGGAACAATCTCAATGGAGTCAGGGCGAGCGATGGTGGCAATTTTGGCGAGCTCGACTATCTCGGTGCTCAAGATGGATTCTACCAGGACGTAAAGACCGTCGCGGGACAAGTTTACCAACTGTCCTTCGATGCACGCTCGCGACCCGGATTCACCGGTGCAACCTGCTCGATCGAGGTGTTGTGGAATGACTCGGTCATCGCGACCGTTCCACCTGGCAGCGACTGGACCGCCTATGATTTCAAGGTCGTGGGCACTGGCAGCAACGATCGCCTGACCTTCCGCGAAGTGGCCAGCCAAGGTAGCGATGGTTTGGGTGCCCTCTTCGACAATATCGAGCTCACCGCCGCCACAGCGGCACCAACCACTCCGCTACCGGAGCCTGCGGATACGAATCTCCTGTTGAACGGGTCTTTCGAGTCATCTTCGCTGGCGCCCGGCGGCTGGGTGGCCTTCGATGCCATTCCAGGCTGGCACGCCATCAGTGGCGGAACCATCGAGCTCTGGAATGATCTGAACGGCGTGACAGCAAGTGACGGCGCCAATTACGGCGAACTGGACTATGTCGGAGCCCGTGATGGACTTTACCAGGACGTGAAAACGGTGGCCGGTCAGCAATATGTTCTTTCCTTCGACGCACAATCACGGCCGGGGTTCTCAGACTCGACATGTTCGATCGAAGTCCTCTGGAATGGCTCGGTCGTTGGGGTAGTTCCGCCAGACGCCGACTGGAAGAACTATGATTTCACGGTGACCGGGACAGGCGGACAAGACCGCCTGACATTCCGCGAGGTTGCGAACCAGGGTAGTGACGGGCTTGGTGCGCTCTATGACAATGTGTCCCTGGTTGCTAAGCCGGCAAACCCTGCCTCGGCGTCCCTGCTGAGCAGCGCAAGCCAGGCAGTCGCGCTGATGAACCAGTACACCGCGACCGATGCGATCACTACCGGTGCGGTGACGAGTGGTCCCCTTGCAACCGACACGACCACTTTACTCTCGCAGACGCTCTCGTTGCCGGCACAGCACTAATTTCCGGCGATAGGCCATAACCAAATCGCGGGGCGCCGTTTACGGCCCCCGCGTGTTGCGCTGCGACCGCCCGCGAGGAGCGCCCTCCATCCAGCAAGTGCCGCTCTACGAGACCCTAGCAGAATTGATAGCCGTCAACTCGGACATGCCTGTTTCATCTTAGATGATGCTGGGCGCGCCCATTGCCGTTAGCCGTCCATGACTTTTGTACGATATCGCACATGGAAGGAGCCGGCCATGCATTACAGCAAGTCCACTTCCGTTCGGAAGCCAAGCAACACCGGGTCGAGCCTCTCGTGGCGGTTGCCGCGGCGACAGGCCTGACAATCGAAATCCATGACACACTTGGGAAATATCACGGAGCGTTCGCCCGCGAGCCATGCTAACAGGGCCGTGAGGAGCGTACTTTCGGCAAATTCGGACCATCCTTACGTCACGATTGCAATTCCTACATACAACAGGGCCGCGTTGTTGAAAGGATGCATCGCATCTGCCTTGGCGCAGACCTACCCTCATTTCGAGGTTCTCGTCTCGAACAACGCCTCGCCGGACGATACGGCACAGATCTTGGGCGAGTTTGGCGACCTGCGATTGCGCGTCATCACCCAGGAAACGAATATCGGCCTGCTCCCGAATTGGAATGCGTGTCTCGCGAATGCCCGAGGCGACTACATCATCTTCGTATCCGATGACGACAGGATCATGCCGGCGCTGCTCGAGCGATGCGTGACGCTCATTCGCCAACACCCGCAACTTCCGATCGTCATTACCCTAAGCAATTTACACGCGGCCTCACTCGGTCAAACGCGTTCCCCGCGCGTCAGCCGGACTCTCGATACCGGCGTTCGGGACGGCACAGCGATTCTGAATGCGTTCCTCACTGACCAGATCACCGTCAATATGTGCGGCGTGGTGATGCGCACCGCCCTTCTGCGCGAACGGGGCGGCATCCCGCTCGATCTGCCGCACACCGCCGACGTCGCTGCATGGGCGCCGCTGCTGCTTCTCGGCAAGGCCGGTCTCGTCAACGAGGCCTGCGCAACCTACACCTATCACGACGATTCCGAGACGGCTCGATTGGGGGTGGAACGGCTTCTGCTCGACGGACGCAAGGTCGCTGATTTGATCGCGCACACTGCGGAGACTTGTGTTCAGGACACACAGCTGCGCAAGACCATCCAGCTCCAGGCTTGGCGTTGCTTCGCACGTCGCGGGCTGATCGCGCTGACAGACGTTCGTAGGAACGGAGCAAGCATGCTCGATATGTTGAGCATGGCCTGGCACTTTCGCCGCGATCTCCACGGCGTGAGCCTGCAAGCTGTCCTTCGCTTCGTTGTTGTCGCCCTTTGTCCGCCGCATCTCGCCGCTCGCCTGCGTCGTCTGAGGCGCAGCACCCCGGAACAACTCGCTTAGCGGCAACGGCACGAGTTATGGTCGGTCTCCCCGCACACGATTCCGATACCAAGTGCAAAACGGTCGGCCACAATTTATCGGCTTGAACCGTTATTGATAGGCCTCAAATTCGTCCGGCTCTTGCACCCATAGGCTGACCCTAGATTCACTGGTTTTCCGATCAAGCGGACCGAACGCAAGATCAAGGCGATGGTGACGTTATGCCTAATTCACTGCCTGCATCATGAGCACACCAGCTCTGCCCGGCTCACCCAGCCGCCTCCTCGTCGATCTCATGGTCATGGCCATGCGGGCGAGCGTCATGGGCTGCAAATTCGGTCTCGCCCTGTTCATTGCCCGCTATCTCGACTTGTCGTCGCTGGGTCTTTATGGCCTCGCCGCCGGCGCGATCGCAGCCGTTCCAACCGTGGTCAATCTTGGCATGAACCACCTGCTGATGCGCGACGCCGTCACGGCCTCCACCAGCGAAACGATCGACGGCATGCGCCACCATTGGTGCTTCGTGGCCTTTGCGTACGCCGTCCTTCTGACGATCACGACGCTGGTCACCGTCCTCTTCGGCACGCCGCCTCTCTGGATCATCATCGTCGCCGTGATCATGTTCGAGCATGTTGGCAACGACATTTTCTACCTCCTTTCCAGCCTGCAGCGCCACGTCTGGGCAAACGGCATCAGCTTCATCCGCGGTGCGGCCTGGATCCTGATTTATGTTCCACTCGCTATCTGGGACCCCAGCTTCAGATCTCTTACGTATCTGTTCGGTTTCTGGTTGTTGGGAGGCGTTGCCTCGGTGGGGCTGTTCGCATCCCTGAGCCGGTCATGGCCATGGCTGGCATCCTTCTCTCAGCCGTTCAGACTTGCGGTAATCACCGACGCGATCCAGAAGTCCTTCCTCATGCTGCTGAGCGACCTCGGCTTTATTACGAGCCAATATATCGACCGCTACCTGATCACACTGTTCCTGGGTTTGAAAGTCGCCGGCATCTACTTCCTCTTCTGGACGGTCGGCAATTCTGCAACCACCTTCCTGGCTCTCGTCCTCCAACAAAAGCAACGCCCATCGCTGATCAGCGCATATCGGACTAGCGGCCCCTCCGCGCACCGCCAGTTGGCCTGGCGCTTCCTGCAGACAACCGCACTCGCGACTGCTGCGCTCAGCACGGTGATCGGATTGACTTTCCAGGTGCTCCTGCCATGGGTCGCTCAGCCTGCGCTCGTCGCCCAGTGGCCGGCATTCTGGTTAATCGTAGCTGGACTGGCGGTCCGCTATATGGCCGATTTCGGCGCCTTGGCCTTGTTTACAGCGCATTTGGACCGTCTGACAACGGTCACGAACCTGGCCTCGGTAGGCATTCTGGTGTTAGTGCAACTGGCGCTGCTGCCGATTGCCGGACTCCATGGCGCCGGAGCAGCAATCCTGCTGACGTCGCTTATCATAGCACTATGGCGCTACTGGTTGCTGTTCGGCTTCCCGAACTCGAACGTCTTTTCTCGGCGAGTGGGCGCCTAATTGCAGATTCGGGGCGATTCCAGAAATGTTCAGCAATTAGTCGTCGCTAAACCCATTGGGCGTAGTCAGTCCGCCTAAGCAGGCAATCTACCTCGAGCAGCGACGCGGGGATCCCGGGAGTAATACGTCACCGGACGCAACTGGCTCAACGTAAAGCCAGCCTCGCGCATGAGGCGGAGCGCTTCGTCGAACTTCCAGGTATCCTCATAGAGATGGATCAGCAATTCGAGTTTACACCCCCGCGCGGACGCCTTCCCAAATTCCCTGCGTATCAACCTTCAAGAATACACGCTTGCCGGCAAACTCCTCAAAACACGAATCGAGCGTGGCGATCTTGACCTTTGTCGATGCGAACTACTTCGGATTCGTAGATGCTGTTCCGACCAATTTCGGTCTGGTTGGCTATCGAACTCATAGCCGCGTTCTTGCTCGCATTCATCGTGCGCGAACTGCCCCTCGTTCGCCCCGACATCCAGAACAAGCCTCACTAAACGAGATTAAAGGAACTCCGCCAAATCGGATGATGACGGCGACTTTCGTAGCTGGCCGACCTCACAAACGATGCTCCTGCCAATTTCAGTCAAGCGGCCAGGCCGTTGATCTTGAGCAGGTGGAGCAAACGGCTCACCGCCAGCCGAATTGGCTTCGACGCCATCTCACGAGCGTTGACAACATTGCTCTCCCCACCTGGGTCCGCCGCAGGCCGACCTTCACCAGATCCACGGCCGGCGATGGAAGTGGAGGCATCAGGTCATCGCGCGTGAGGAACATTCCATCGCCCCGATCAACGTCACATTCGGCCGCCTCCCTCACGCGATCGCGCCAGGAGGCCAGCTCATGCACGGGCATCGGGTCCTTATCTATCCAGTCAGACCGCCCACCCTTCGCGAGCGCTCGGTTCGCCTCGTGCTTGAACAGTCCCGGCTGTTGTTGGCGTATCGCCAGTCGCTTGGATATCTGCGCCGGCGAGCGATATGGGAAATGCTTCAAACGTATCCGCGATGACAATGTCCGCCCGCGGTTGTGGGGCCAGATCAGTCCACCCCAGCGCAGATCCCTCCGATGGCGAACGAAGCGCGGCTCGCTCCAATTGTTCTGATAGTATCTGAGCCGCTCTTGCACGGGACGGGCGAGCCATGCCGCCGGATTCTCTTCGTAGTTCTTCAAATCGGCATCCGTGAAGTAGAAGTTCATTGTTGCCGAAAAGACGAAGCCATAGCTTTGGGGCACGTTCCCAAGAAACTGTGTCGGGTCATCGATAAAGAACTCGTCGGCATCGAGCCTGCACCACCAGTCCCCCGGCGACGCTACATACCGTCGGGCCTCAAATATCTCTCCGCGGAGTTCATCGGTGAACGTGCGATCGTCGTGGCCAACGAGCTCGATCTTGGGATAGCACTTCGCGAGGTCCTGAAGCGTCTCCCAGGTTCCATCGGTGCTTCCATTGTCGAAAACGAAGATCCGATCGCTCCATTCGAGAGCCGCTTTCAGCGTCTCGCCGACAATGTCGTTCTCGTCTCGAACACAACAAATGCTGAATATTTTCATGTCGGGATTGCCCTTGGTACCGGCGGCGGCTACCGACGTCTCACACGGCGCGCGCATGACATCACTGTTCTCACCCCCTTAACGGAGGCATTCTGGATGATCGCGCATCACTCCCGACACCGCCCTCCTCGTAGTCGGCCCGCCCGGCAGCATGTAGCCCCCTCACGCCATCTCCTCTTTGAGCAGCCATTAACAAGCTCTTGATAGGATCGTGATCTTCAGCGCCGGTGACCGAGCTCGACGCCGGATGCATGGTGGTCTTGGCAAGCGCGGGACCGAAGATGGCGCCTAAGCCGAGCAGCACTCCGCCAGCGGCCGCCAACGCGATCAGATGCGAGACCTGCGGAAACACAGGCGCTGTCGGCGTTATGGCCTTCTGCACCACTCTAAGGCTGGAGAGCTGGCTCTTCTTGGCAACCTCGGAGCTGATCTGCTCTTCGAGAATACGAGCTGCATACTGTGCAGCGGCAGACGATGCGGTCGTGAGAACTCGTTTCAATCTTCCGTACTCTGCTTCCTTCGCGGAAAGCGAGGCCAGCTCCGCGTTCACCTTCTCGAGCTCCATGCCGAGTTGATTCAGGAGCTCCGTCTGCCCATTGAGTTCGGCATTCAGCTTCATCAGCGTTGCCATGTTGTCCTGGTAAACCTTGATCAGAAGTATCGGCGGCTGCTCCTCAAAATGCTCAGGCGGCTTGGCGACCGAATCAAGACTCTTACGGCCGTCTTGCCCTCCGAGCGTAGTCACCATCCGACTTACGGCCTTGTTCTGGGCAACGGGCCGCAATATGGCCAACTGATCGGCGATCGACAGTTTCTGTCCCTTCTTGTCCTCGATCGCTCCTCGCGTCGTGGCAATCAGCGCAGACAGATCGCTAGCGCGTTTGAGCAGCAGCTGCCGCTGGTCGTCGACGGCATAGATTGAGGCTTCGACGGAGAAGCGCTTCAGGCCCGCAGCTGCGATCTCGGCCTCCTCCTCCAGCCGCTTCGTTTGTTGCTGGAAGAACTCCTGTGCACCTGGCATTTGCACGTCCAGGCTTTGCACCGTGACCAATGCGCTCGCGAGCTCGTTCAAATAGCTCGCGGCGACCACCGGATTCTTGTGACGGAACGTTATCCTCAATAGATCAGAGCGCCCCTCCTGTTTCGCATTCACGCGGTCTCGCAAGCTGAGAATCCCCGCCTGGTTACGCTCGATATCCTCTTCGGTCTCGTCGACGGGCTTCGCCCGCGCCTTCGGTTCTGCAGATTCCTTGGCGAACACGTCCCGAAGATCAATCTCCTTGCCCCAGGCCATAAACCTGGCCAGAAGCGTTGGATTTGCGTCGGACGATAGCCTCTCGTAGCCGACGTTCTTCGCCGCCTCCAGGATGACAAGATCGATCTTGGCGATGCGCGACAGGGATTCCATTCGACTTTGGAGGTCAACGCCTTCCCCGAATGGCGAGGCTGCGTTGCTCGAAGATCGCTCCTTGATCCCCTGCCCGGCACGGAGCAAGACATATGCCTCGTAACGGTCTCCAACCGCTGCGTAGTAGAGAAAGGCCGCGCCGGACGTCAGCAATAGGCACAGATATATGACCCATTGCCGCCGCCATAGCAGACCGAACGCTCTGGCGAATGCACTGCTCGTGTCACGTTCCACCGCCGGCTCCACTTCTTTTGACGGCTTAGGGTCTACCGAAGCGTTCGGGCAGGTATTGACGACCGTCAACTCAGACTTGGCAATTCCCGACAACTTGGGCCGACCGGTCGGTCCCTGGCAGGTCGCTCCCGCTCGGAGTGGCGCCGCGGAACCGAAACCTTCAGAAGCGCGGAGTACGCCTGCCGTGAACGATCTGGCTCTGGGAAGAGAGGGTACACCGCACCTCGCTTCCGGTTCGATGACCATGCACGGTCGCTTCTTCGTGGTGACCTGCTTTGGCCTTGTGTTCCTGAACTTCCTGACCTTTCTCTATCACTTCACCGGATCGACCATATTCAACGTCCTGAGCAATTCGACGAGCCTGCTTCTGATCCTGTGGTCTGCGCGCCACGTGCTGATCGCGAACGACAGGAGCTACTTCTACAACCTTCTCTTGGCGCTTGCCTGCATCTTCACAGGTGCCAGCTACCTGGTGAACTTTGGTTCCTTTGAGCTATCCGATGGGTTGAAGCTCGTCTCAATCTACTCATTCTACGTCGCCGGCCGCGGCATGGCCGAGCAGATACAGCCAGCCGAAAAGCGTTGCATCTACGTGCTTGCGGCACTGCCGCTCCTGTTCAAGGCGATCGGCCAGACTCAAGTCTACACCGGCATCGAGTATCCCGACGTGTTCTCCTACTTTCCGAACACAAATACGGCAGCGCTATACTTCTCCGCCTTACTGTTTGCCCTTTCTCCCTGGTTCGGAAATAAGGTCTTGATTGCCCAGTTCGTAAACGCCGCGATCATGAACCGTGTCGGGCCCGCCCTGGCGACCATCATCTCGATTGGCCTCTGGTCCTTTTTTCCATTGCGACCACAAATCTTCGTCGTGATCATCCTGTTGGCGTGCGCCAGCGTCGCCGCCTACGCCCTGGGCGCGCTCGATCGACTGATGACAGGTTTGAACGCAATCTCGGTCATCTGGAGCCTCGACCCCAGCACTGTCGCCAGAATGACGACGAAGCAATTGATCGATTTGACCGGAACGACGGACATGTCCGCGTTCTTCCGCATCAGCCATTGGACGAACATCTGGCAGATATACTCGTCGCTGGGGCTCGGCGGAATATTGTTCGGATATGGTGCGAGTCAGACCGGCATCCTTACCGTCTTGCCGCTACCGCCGCACAATGACTATCTGCGCGTCTTGGCAGAGTATGGACTTCTGAATTGCATTGTTTTCGTCGTCTTCGTCTTCAGCATCGTGTTTTCACTGAAGGATCGGGCTGCCAAGACGATGTACACAGTGCTTCTCATCTACTTTCTCTCCGAAAACCTCATCGACAATTTCACGTCGATGGCGCTGTTCTTTTCTTACGCGGGCCGGTTTACGTCTCCGAAATGGCTGGAACGCAACTCGTCCGGCGCGAGCAAGAAAGCGTAATTGATGGAGTTCTCACTTTCCGAACTCATCAGGCAGAACACTCCCGGGAACAGCGAAGGCTTTCCCGCAGGCGTGCCTCCGAGCTATAATTGGTACCAAGGTTGGAACGATGGCGGGCTCTGGTCGCCGCCCGCAGATTTCACCGCGGTCGAAGGCTGGGGACAAATCTATCCGAAGGTAGGGGCACCACCCTATTCAAATCCGGGCGCGACGGTCGAGGTCGCCAACGCCAAGACCTACGTTCGCATCAAACAAGCCGGCGAATGGACGTTAGTCCAGGACCAGTCGAGAACGCAGCTGACTGGGGGACATTTCGTCCCGGATTTCGCTGGCAACGTCGCCATTCCCATGAAGGCGACCCCTCTGACCGGTGCGACGATCGCTTTTGATGTGCCCCCGGCCGGTTACAACAACCACTTCTGGTACAAGGCGCGCGGAACTTACCCGGCCGGTGCGGTGGATGCCGTCTACGTTCAAATGGAGATGAGGGTCACCGATCCGAACTTGCATCTCGTGGCTATGGTAGGCGCCGACTGGTGGCGCGACGCGCAAGCGCCCTATCTCGACGATCACAGCAATAATCCAGGCGTCGGTAGCACCAACTGGATCGAACTTTCGACCCAGTGGAAGACGATCGGATTCTATTCCATGAACGCTGATGGCTTTCGCGCGAACCCAGCTCCGCCGCTGCGCGACTTGGTGAGGGAGACGCCGCCCACGCGCCCTCCCACACCAACGCGGAGCGGCGAGAACTTCATCCCGAATGAGCCGGATGGACCTGCCTCCACCTCGAGAGAGCAAAAACACACCACCACAAACGGAACCGCCGAATCTCCACTCGCGGAAGAGATCTGGCTTCAGTCGATCAACTCCGGTTCACGCGCCATGCTTGCCTATCCAATCACAGCAGTCCAAGCCTTATCGAACGACTGCCTTTTGGCTTTCGCCCTGACCATGGGAGCACTGGCCAAGGTGCGCTGGAGCAACCTGCAGAGTCGCAAACGTTTAGACCGGGCGTGACGAGCATTACGGCTCCAGGCGTGCACCGATCTATCGGCACCCCAAATCGCATGCCCATTCTTGACGTTCGTCAACTCTGCAGCGCCACCAATGCCTACGATATGAAAAGACGTTTAACTGGTTATGGGTCGGTCTATGTCTGGCACCTCCCATTTGATCCCGTCCTGCTCGCCGCCCGCTGCTATTGCGCGCATGATTTACATCCTCGAGCGATCCGTCTCGGGCTTGCTCCTGCCACTCGGTCTCATCGGAATTCTGGCCGTCTCTCCGAAGAGTGCCGATGCGGCCAGCGGGGGATCGAACGCCGTCACCTCCGTGGGTCTCGCCTCGAGTGTCATCGAGCAAAACAGCATTGGTTACAGCCAGGCATATCCAGCAGGTGTCCCCAAGACTACTTCCTGGTGCAACGGCGCCTCAAAGCCCGAGAACGGCGAACCTCCCGCCGACTTCACTGCCGTCAGCGGAATGGCATCAATATTTCCAAAGTTTGGGACGACCACACCGAACAAGGACGGCAAGATCCTCGTCGCCAACGGAAAGACATATGTACGCCTTCGCAGCACGAAGGAATGGATCCTGGTACAGGATCAGGCAGAGAATGAGTTCGTCGGAGCGCATTTTGATGCGATGGTCCCCAAGAATGCTGCTGTCGAGATGAAGATTGAAGTTCAGACGGATGGAGCTACCCTTGTTGACGGTCCCCCTCCCGGCCGCAACGACCTGATGTGGCTCGTGAGACGCGGCGGCTTCGCCGCCGGAGCTGTCGATTCTGTCTACGTTCAGATAGACATGAAGACGACCGACCCCGAAATGAAAGTGGTTGCCAACGTTGGAGCCGACTGGTGGCGTTCTTCGGACTCGCCGCACAGCGGCGCCAATAATCGGGGGGCCGGCAACAGCAACTGGGTCGAGCTCTCCCCCAATTGGTCAACACTCTACTTCTTTTCGGGCAGCACAGCGCAGTTTGTCGCAGACCCACCCCCACCCCTGGCTGAGTCTCCGCTTCCTGTTACAGCCACCAGCACGCGACGCACTGCAGCCGGACCCTCGCCGTGTCTGCGGACCTTGGCGCCGCGATAGGTACACTAGGTACAGTTCATATTTGCGATCGCCGTCTTCGAAATGTCGCGAGGAGCTACACCGATATCATCGGACCTGTAACCTCTCGATCTAGGCTTTTGAACGCACCCTCGCTTTAGCCAATGCATTGCCACGTGACGTTTTTTGGAATGAGGCATTTAATGTCATTAACCACATACGGTTCGAAGTCCTCATCCTCGATGTTGATAAGACGCGGCGTCTCACTACAGAGACCGCTTCAATTTGCCGTTATGGCAGGCGACTTCCTGCTCATTTTGCTCAGCTATGTCGCCGCCAACCTAGTTCACCGCAAGTTCATAACGACACTGGCCGAGCGAGAACTTTCCGTCGGTGTCGCGTTGCTTGTGGCGACCGCATTCGTCGCGATCGCGTTTTTCAGGGGATGCTACGATAACCACAACCTGACCAATACGAACTGGCAGTTGCGGAAGGCCTCATCCGTCTGGCTTCTCTCGCTTGCGATTCTTGTATTCTCTGCCTTCCTGCTGAGATCGACCGCCGAGCTGTCCCGTATCACCATCGTTCTGTTCGCAGTAATCGGCCTCGCTGGTCTCGGCGCGCATCGCGTGATCTTGCGATTCGCTCTGATCTCTTCTTTCGCGCGGAGACACTCCGTCAAACGAAGGGTCGTGTTGATCAGCGGAGAGCCGCTCGACTTTACCGCAATCCGCTTCAAGGATTTGCGTAGGAACGGCTTTCAGGTGGTACGCCACTTCGTTCTGGACGCTACGTTGAAGTCTGACGACGCAGCAATGGAGCGCGAGCTGGCGAACATCATTCGAAATTCGCGCGGAGCAGGCGTCGACGAATTCCTTCTGGCCTTCAATTGGCGCGATCTGCCGCTGTTTCAGCGCCTCAGCCAATCTCTGCGCCAGGTACCAGATCCGGTTCGTCTCCTGCCAGATCTTGAGATCGCCGACCTTGTGTCGCGGCCGTTCACGCCCGTAGGCGACTCTGTGGTGATCGAAGTCCAGAGAGCGCCTCTTTCGGTCAGCGAACGAGCCTTGAAGCGCAGCGTCGATATCTGTCTAGCCTCGCTCGGCCTTCTATGCCTCGCACCTCTACTCGCCATGACGGCGCTCCTAGTCAGGCTCGATTCGCCAGGCAGCATCATTTTCCGTCAGACACGCCGGGGCTTCAACGGCGAGTTGTTTGATATCTGGAAGTTCCGCAGCATGACGGTGTCGGAGAATGGCTCCGAGATCAAGCAGGCCAGCAAACAGGATGCGCGGGTTACCCGGGTCGGGCGGATCTTACGCAAGACCAGCATCGACGAGTTGCCTCAGCTGTGGAACGTGCTGCGCGGAGAAATGTCGCTGGTGGGTCCGCGGCCGCACGCTCTCGCGCATGACAACTACTACGATCAGATGATTGGCAACTATGCCTGTCGTCGCCATGTCAAACCCGGCCTTACGGGTTGGGCTCAGGTGAACGGTCTCCGCGGCGAGACACCGACCATCGAGCTGATGAAGAAACGCGTTGAGTACGATGTCTGGTATGTCACCAATTGGAGCATTTGGTTGGACATTCGCATCATGATCCGGACCGTAGTAACGCTCTCGGGTCAGGACGTTTATTGAGGCACTGGTGATCGTAGGCTCGCCTACGCCAGCTCGATGCCCTGCTCGAATGCTCGAACCGAGTTGCGCTCGCGCAATCAATCAGCGCCAGCTACGAGCGGTTTGGTCAGGGTCGATCGGGTCCTGGTTCGCGACGCGTTGCGCTTGGCGATTCCGCCGCGGCAATCGTCGGTGCGCGGATCGGCATCACGATCATCGGCGGACGACGACTTGTTCAGGCCGACCGCGACAGGATCTTTCTGCGGCACGAGCGCCTGCTGCACCGCGAAAACCACCTGCGCCGCAGCATTCAAAAATGAGACTGCCAGTCAAGCCGAACGAGACATCGATGCGTGCACCGCATTCGACTTCGGCTAGCTTCCCTCTAAAGCCGAGGCCTTCGAGAGCCACGGGCGTCGCGCAGGTCGGCGCGGCAACAAAACGACGACACAGGGGAGGAGCAAATGTCGAAATGCAGCATGGGACTGCTCGCGTTGAGCAGCCTGTTTCTTTCAGGCGCAGCAATCGCCCAGGAAAAGATCAAGGTGGGCGTGACCGCAACACTCGAAGGCACTTACACAGTGCTTGGCGAAGATGGGATGCGCGGCCATCAGACGGCACTTAATGTGTTGGGCAAGAAGATCGGCGATAAGGAGCTCGAATTCATCGTCGCCTCGACCGATGCAACGCCGGACTCAGCCGTGCGTGCTGTGCGCAAGCTGATCGAGCAGGACAAGGTCCAGATCCTGCTCTCGCCGCTCTCCGGCGACGAGGGCATCGCGGTAAAGAACTTTGCGAAAACCCATCCCGAGCTGACCTTCATCAACGCAGCGTCCGGCGCGCAGGAAACCACCTATGTCGATCCGGCCCCGAACTTCTTCCGCTACAATATGGACGGCGCGCAGTGGCAGGTCGGTCTCGGCAAATACGCCTATGAAGAAAAGAAGTATCGTAAGATCGCGACGGTTGGCGAGGACTATTCCTTCATCTACACCCAGGTGTTCGGGCTTGTGCTTGAATTCTGCGGCCTGGGCGGACAGGTCACCAACCGACAATGGGTTCCGCTCGGCACCAAGGATTTCGCCTCGGTCATCGCCGCCCTGCCCGACGACGTCGATGCGATCTATCTCGGTCTCGGCGGCGCCGACGCCGTCAACTTCCTCAACCAGTATCAACAGGCCGGCGGCAAGGCCCATCTGATGGGCGGATCCATCATGATCGACCAAACCATCCTCTCGTCCAAGGGCAACGCCAAGAACGCGCTGATCGGAACCATTGCGGCGAGCGGCCAAGCCGACACCTGGGAGGATCCAGGCTGGCAGAAGTTCGTGAAGGCCTATCAGGATGCCTTCCCGCCCAACAAGCGTTTCCCAAGCCCTTCGCTGCTGGCCACCAACTACTATGATTCAACCATGGCGCTGATCCTCGCGCTGCGCCAAGTCAATGGCGACCTCTCCAACAACCAGGCGAAATTCAAGGAAGCGCTGGCGAAGATCGAGCTCGATGCGCCGAACGGCAAAATCAAGCTCGACTCCAACCGCCAGGCGATTGGCACCAACTTCGTTACCGAGGTCGTCGACGACGGCAAGGGCGCGCTGTTCAGCAAGGTCGTGAAGGTGATTCCGAACGTGAACCAGACGCTCGGCTACGATCCGGCCGTCTTCTCCAAGATCGGACTGCCGAGCCGTACCGTCCCGGAATGTAAGAAGTACTGACGCATCACCTCGGCAGTACGCAATCGGGGGCGACTTGCTGACGCGGTCGCTCTCCGCTCTTGCAATCTCGTCGGCGTTGTTGAACGCTGGCCGAAAAGAGAACATTCGGGAGGGGAAGGCATGAGCCGTGCGCTCGCCGTCTTCCATGGCCGGTTCGGCCGGGCGACGGTTTACCAGTTGAACCGCCCTTTCAATATCCACGCCCATCGTGAAGGTCATCTGATCTTTCATGTCGGCGGCATGCCCGCATGCATTGATGTCTCCAACGGGCATTTTGATCTCACCGAATCGTCCGTCGTCGCCGTCAATCCGTGGGAGCCGCACAACTTCCTGCCGGCCGATCTCGATGGCGGCGCCATCTTTTTCGTACTCTACGTCAACGCCGAATGGTTTGCGCCCGATGCTTCGGGCAGCGACCGGCTGCGCTTCGGCCGCACCCAGTTCAGGCGTACTCCTGCACTCGACAAGCATATCAGGCGGACCGCCGCGCTCGTGTGCGGCGCACCATCGCTCTCCAGTCTCGATTCCGAGCTGAGGAGGCTGATCGATATCTGCTATGATGAGAGCTGGCAGCAGGCCGATATCGCGCGCGATCCGCGCGCAAGCGGCTCCGTCACCGACTTTCGCGTGCGCAAATGCATCAAGATGATGTCGGAAAGCCCCGGCGCCGAGATCGAGCTTGACACCATCGCGCGCGAATCCGGCCTGTCGCGGCCCCACTTCTACCGATTGTTCCGCGTGCAGACCGGCCTCACGCCGAACCTCTATCTCAATACGCTGATCATGGAACAGGCGCTCGAAGCGCTGGTCGCGAGCGAAACGCCGATCGCCGACATCGGCTACGATCTCGGCTTCTCCTCGCAAAGTGGATTCACCCGCTTCTTCGCCGCCAATGTGGGGATGGCCCCGACCGATTATCGTCGCGCAGCCAAGGTTTTGCGCGCCTGAGCGCGGGCCACGAAAAGATACTCACGATCAAACGCCGCCGTCGCCGCCCGGGTAGGATGTAGGCAACGCGATCCCGAGATGATCGCGACCGACGGGAGCGCACGTCCATGGCAAGGCCTGCAGCCGCTGCAAGGCTGTTCGACCTGCATTCAGTGAACCTTCGGCCTGTGGCCCGGACAACCGGACGGCGCATATGAGCCGCTTTGTCGAACGCCATCCCGCTTGGGCGCTGATCGTGATCATTGCCATAGCCGTCGCGCTCTGGCTGATCTTCGCGATCTGGCCGCCGGGTCTCGAACAGGCCGTCGGCCGCAAGCGCGTCTTCCTCAACGCCGTCTTCAACGGCATCACGCTCGGGGGCCTCTACTTCCTCGTCGCCAGCGGCTTCACGCTGATCTTCGGCCTGATGCGCAATGTCAATCTCGCCCACGGCTCGCTCTATCTGTTCGGCGGCTATGTCGGCTACGCCGTCAGCGCCTCGACCGGGTCCTGGGTCCTCAGCTTCATCGCCGCCTTCATCCTGACCGCCCTCGTCGGTGTCCTGCTTCAGGTCATCGTATTCCGCCGAATGGAGGGACAGGATCTCAGGCAGACCATGGTGACGATCGGGCTTTCGATCGTGTTCGCCGACCTCATGCTGTGGGCCTGCGGCGGCGACTTCTACCAGATCCAGACCCCGAACTGGCTGATCGGGCCGGTGGAGCTGCCACTGATCACCGCGATCAAATCCTCCGGCGAGCCGGTCTATCTCAGATATCCCTCGGTGCGGCTCGTGATCTTCGTGGCGTCCGTGGTCATCGGCGTGGCGATGTGGCTCGCGCTCAACCGCACCCGGATCGGCATGATCATCCGCGCCGGCGTCGACGATCGCGATATTCTGGCTGCGACCGGTGTGCGTATCCAGCTCGTCTTCGTTCTGGTGTTCGCGTTCGGCGCCGGACTCGCCGGTATCGCTGGCGTCGTCGGCGGCACCTTCCAGTCATTGTCGCCGGGCGAGGACATTCGCTTCCTGCTGGCTTCCCTCGTCGTCGTGATCGTCGGCGGAATGGGCTCGATCCCCGGTGCGGCCCTCGGCGCGCTGATCATCGGCCTCGCCGAGCAGCTCGGCTCGGTCTACATCCCGACCTACGCCATCGTCGTGACCTTCCTGATCATGGTGCTGGTGCTGGCGATTCGGCCGCAAGGCCTGTTGGCGAGGCGCTAAGATGTCGCTCGCTCACGATGCCCGCGTTGCCGTTCGCCCCGCCGCCGTGGCGGAACGCCCGACGCGGTTATGGCCGGAAGTCAACCATCCCGCCGCCTGGATCGTCGCGGCCGTTCTCCTGATCATGCCGTTGATCGCCAACGGATTCTTCCTGATCGAAATTTTTGCGACTACGCTGATCCTCGGCATCATGGCACTGAGCCTGATGTTCCTCGCCGGCTATGGCGGCATGGTCAGCCTGATGCAGCTCACCATCGCCGGTTTCTCGGCCTATATGGTCGCCGTGTTCGGCGTCAGCGGCAACGCCAATATCAGCCTCGGCTGGCCATGGTGGCTCGCTGTGCCGATGGCGTTGGCGCTGGCGACCGCCTTCGGCACGCTCGGCGGCGCGCTCGCGGTGCGCACCGAAGGCATCTACACCATCATGATCACGCTCGCGATCGGCGCGGCCTTCTACTATTTCACTAACCAGAACTGGGCGATCTTCAACGGCCATACCGGCATCAATACCGTGGCGACGCCGCACTTCTGGGGCGTCAACTGGCGCGCTGACATTCCCTTCTACTATGTCGTGCTCGCGGTCGCCGCGCTCTGCTATTTCGCGGTCGAATACCTCTCGCGCGCGCCCTTCGGACTTGCACTTCAGGGGGTGCGTGACAATCCGCGACGCATGGCCGCGCTCGGCTTCAACGTCAACGCCCACCGCGTCGCAGCCTATGCGTTCGCCTCCTTCGTGGCTGCGCTCGCCGGCGTCCTCCAGGTCTGGAACTATCGGCAGATTTCGCCGGGCACGGTCAGCGTCGGCGCCTGCATCGACGTGCTGATCATCGCGGTCGTCGGCGGCATCACGCGCCCGATCGGTCCCTTCATCGGCGCGCTGATCTTCGTGCTGCTCCGCACCTTCGCGCTCGACTTCCTGGTCCGGCTTGGGCTCGACGGCAACCGCTTCCGCCTGCTGATCGGGCTCGGCTTCCTCGCCATCGTGTTCTGGTCGTCGGATGGCGTCATCGGCCTATGGCAGCGTTGGCGTCAGAGCCAGCGCCCCCGAACGGATCGCCCAGGCGGAGGACGCGGCCATGGATAGCATCGCTCAACGCCTCTCCGCCGTTGGCGCCGGTGCCGCTCTCGAGCTGCGAGGAGTGACACGGCTGTTCGGCGCGCTGTCGGCGCTGAGCGACGTCACCATCACCGTGCGTCCGGGCGAGCGGCGCGCCGTGCTCGGCTCGAACGGCGCTGGCAAGACCACGCTGTTCAACTGCATCACCGGCGACTTCCCGCCCTCCTCCGGCACCATCCGCTTCTTCGGCGAGGACGTCACGCACTTCCCGCCCTATGAACGCATCCGCCGCGGGCTACGCCGGACCTATCAGATCTCGGCGCTGTTCCCCGGCCTCACCGTGCAGGACAACGTCTATCTCGCCTGCCGCGGCGTCTCGCGCGGGCGCTTTTCGTTCCTGCGTCCGGGACAGAACGATGTCTTGATGCATGCGGCGGACAACCTCGTGCAGGCCGTGCATCTTTCCGCCGTGAAGGACCAGCGCGTGGCCGAGCTCGCGCACGGCCAGCAGCGCCAGCTCGAGATCGCGCTCGCGCTCGCCGGCGCGCCGCGCTTCGTCCTGTTTGACGAGCCGGCTGCTGGCCTGTCGCCGACCGAACGGGCCGAACTGATCGAGATCCTGACCTCGCTGCCCGCGCATATCGGCTACATCATCATCGAGCATGACATGGACGTTGCCTTGCGCGTCGTCGAGAGCGTCACGATGATGCACAACGGCCGCATCTTCAAGGAGGGCCTGCCGGAGGAGATCCAGTCGGATCCCCAAGTGCAAGAGCTCTATCTCGGAGGCGGCCATGAATGAGGCCCGCCGCAGCAGTGCAGCACTCGAGGTCCGCGGCCTCGACGTCTATTACGGCCACTCCCACGCGCTGCAAGGAGTCGATCTCACGCTGGAGAGCGGCGTGTTCTCCGTTGTCGGCCGCAACGGCATGGGCAAGTCCACCCTGTGCAAGGCCATCATGGGTCTGGTGGAGGTGAGCGGCGGCTCAATTCGCGCCCATGGCGAGGACATCACACGGAGGCCGCCGGCGCAGATCGCCCGTCTCGGCGTCGGCTATGTGCCGCAAGGCCGCCGGCTCTGGCGCTCGCTGAGCGTCGACGAGCATCTGCGGCTCGCGGGAGGCATGCGCTCCGGCGCCTGGACCGTCGAGCGCATCTACGACACCTTCCCGCGTCTCGCCGAGCGCAAGGATCACGGCGGCGGTCAACTCTCCGGCGGCGAACAGCAGATGCTGGCGATCTCGCGCGCACTGCTCACCAATCCTCGTTTGCTGATCATGGACGAGCCGACCGAGGGCCTCGCGCCCGTCATCGTGACTCAAGTCGAGGAGATGCTGCTGCGGCTCGGTGAGGACGGCGACATGTCGGTGCTCGTGATCGAGCAGAATATTGGCGTCGCCACCGCAATCTCGCGCAACGTCGCGATCATGGTCAACGGCCGCATCAACCGCATCATCGACTCCGCGCGCCTTGCCGCGGACCGCGAGCTTCAGCAGCGCCTGCTCGGCGTCGGGCTTCACGCCGATCTCGAGCCCGATGTCGACGTCGCCGCATTGGCCGCCGAAGCGAAGCCGACGCCGGCACCACGCCGCGACGGACCGGTTCGCATCTACGTCTCCAACCCGACGCTCCCGACGCGATGGTCGCAACCAGTGCCGATCGCGCGCATCGAAGCCGCGGCGCGTACGCTCTCGACGCAAGTCGCACGGCTCGACGACACGGCGCGGCGCAAGCGCGAGCCGGTGGCGGCCCAGACCTCGGGCCCGCCTGTCGTGCTGGTCGTCGGCACACTCGACACCAAGGGCCCCGAGCTGCGCTACATCCGCGACATCATCGCGGAAAGTGGACTGCGCACGCGGCTGGTCGATGTGTCGACCAGCGGCAAGCATTCGTCGTGCGACGTCTCCGCGCAGGAGATCGCGCTGAATCACGGCCGCGGCGGCTCCGCCGTGTTCGGCCCGGATCGCGGCACCGCTGTGACGGCAATGGCCGATGCATTCGCCAGTTGGCTGCGGCGCCAGGGCAATGTCGCCGGTGTGATCTCGGCCGGCGGCTCGGGCGCGGCGTCGCTGGTGGCGCCGGCCATGCGCACCCTTCCCGTCGGCGTGCCTAAGCTGATCGTCTCCTCCGTCGCCTCCGGCGATGTCGGGCCCTATGTCGGACCAGCCGACATCACCATGATGTACTCGGTCACCGATGTGCAGGGGCTGAACTCGATCTCGCGGGCGGTGCTGGCCAACGGTGCCAATGCGCTTGCCGGCATGGTGAAGGCGCGGCTCGAGGCGCGCGCCGCAACGGCGCGCGAGCCACGCGGCCTGCCCTCGGTCGGCATCACCATGTTCGGCGTCACCACACCGGCGGTTCAGAAGATCGCGGCGGAGCTGCGCGATGATTTCGAATGTCTCGTGTTCCACGCCACCGGCGTCGGTGGCCGTTCCATGGAGAAGCTCGTCGAGTCCGGTCAGCTCGCCGGCGTGATCGACCTCACCACGACCGAGATCTGCGACCTGCTGATGGGGGGTGTGTTTCCTGCGACGGAAGATCGTTTTGGCGCGATTATCCGCAGCCGCCTGCCCTATGTCGGCTCGGTTGGCGCGCTCGACATGGTCAATTTCGGTGCGCCGGACACCATTCCCGAACGATACCGCAGCCGCAAGTTCCACGTTCACAATCCGCAAGTGACGTTGATGCGGACGACCGCCGACGAGAACGAGCGCATGGGCCGCTGGATCGCCGATCGGCTCAACCAGATGGACGGCCCCGTGCGCTTCTTCCTGCCGGAGGGCGGCGTCTCCGCGCTCGATGCGCGAGGCCAGCCGTTCTGGGACCCGGAGGCTGACGCTGCCCTGTTCCGTGCGCTGGAGCGCAACGTGCGGCAGACCGGCAACCGGCAGATCATTCGCGTCCCCAAGAACATCAACGATCCCGACTTCGCCGCCGCCATCGTCGGCGCGTTCCGAACCCTGTTCGGCCGCGCTGGCGCGCGACGGAGACTAGCGAGGTGACCGATGGCCAGATTTGAACGCGCAGCCCTCCTGAAGAAGTTTCGCGACATGGCGAGGCGCGGCGTGCCGATCGTTGGTGGAGGTGCTGGCACCGGGCTGTCGGCCAAATGCGAAGAAGCTGGCGGTGTCGATCTCATCGTCATCTACAATTCCGGCCGCTATCGTATGGCTGGCCGTGGCTCGCTCGCGGGCCTGATGGCCTACGGCGACGCCAATGCCATCGTGCTGGAGATGGCCTGCGAGGTGCTCCCCGTGGTGGGCCAGACCCCGGTGCTCGCGGGCGTCAACGGCACCGATCCATTCCGCGACATGGATGTCTTCCTCGACCAGCTGAAGGCGCTTGGTTTTGCAGGCGTGCAGAACTTCCCGACTGTCGGCCTGATCGACGGCACCTTCCGGGCCAATCTCGAAGAGACCGGCATGTCCTATGCGCTCGAGATCGACATGATCGCGAAGGCACACGACAAGGACATGCTGACCACGCCCTACGTGTTTAGCGAGAAAGAGGCGACCGCCATGGCGATCGCCGGCGCCGACATCATCGTCTGTCACATGGGCCTGACGACCGGCGGCACTATCGGTGCGCACACCGCGCCAAGGCTCGGGGACTGTCCCGCGCGTATCGACACCTGGGCTTCCGCAGCGCTCAGCGTCAACCCGGACATTCTGGTGCTCGCGCATGGCGGTCCGATCGCGGATCCCGCCGACGCCGATTTCATCATGAAGAACACCCGCCATTGCCACGGCTTCTACGGCGCCTCCTCGATGGAGCGACTGCCGGTCGAGCGGGCGCTGACGGAGCAGGTACGTCAGTTCAAGGCGATCGGCGCGCGGTAACGCCGGAAGGTTCGAGGGAGGGAAAGATGTCAGGGATGCTGGTCGGTGAATTGATCCTCTGGCTGATCGTCGCGATCGTCGTGATCGTGGTTGGCGTCTACATCGTGAACTGGCTCTACCATCGTTCCTCCAAGGAGACGTCGTTCGTCCGGACGGGTTTCCTCGGCGAACGCGTGGTGATCAATGGCGGCGCCTTCGTGCTGCCATTCATCCACGATTTCACGCCGGTCAACATGAACGTGCTGCCGATGGGTGTCGTGCGTTCCCGGCAGGATGCTGTGATCACCCGCGACCGCATGCGCGTCGACATCGAGGCCGATTTCTACGTCCGTGTGCAGCCGACCCGGGAGGCCGTCTCGATCGCCGCGGCGACGCTCGGCCGCCGCACCATGGCGCCGGAGCAACTTCATGCGCTGCTCGCCGGAAAATTCATCTCCGCGATCCGCTCGGTCGCCTCCGAGATGACCATGGAAGAGATGCACGAGCGACGCGGCGACTATGTCGCGCGCGTCAAGACCGAGGCGGCGGAAGCCCTCGCCCAGAACGGCCTCGAGCTGGAATCGGTCGCCATCACCGATCTTGATCAGACCGACCTCGAATTCTTCAACCCCTCGAACCGGTTCGACGCCGAGGGTCTGACCCAGCTGATGCAGGACATCGAGGCCAAGCGGAAGCTGCGCAACGACATCGAGCAGGACTCGATGATCAAGATCCGCGCCCGCAATCTGGAGGCCGAGCGGCAGGCGCTCGAGATCGAGCGCGAGAGCGAGACCGCGCGCCTGGAGCAGGAGCGCGACATCGAGATGCGCCGCGCGCTCCAACGGACGGAAGTCGCCCGCGAACGGGCACTCCGCGAGACCGAGGCCGAACAGGCGCAGATCTCTGCCCGCGAGACCATCGAGCGCGCCCGCATCGCCAATGACCAGGCGATCGCCGAGACCCGCATCGCCTCGGAGCGCGAGACCCGCCAGAAGGAGATCGAACGGACCCGCACCATCGAGGAGAAGGAACTGCTGGCGCGCGAGGAGATCGAGAAGACCCGGATCGCCAACCAGCGCGCGATCGACACCACCCGCATTGCCTCCGAACGCGAGGTGCGCCAGCGCGAGATCGAGCGGATGCGCACGGTCGAGGAAGCCGAGATTGCGGCCCGCGAAGCCATCGAGAAGGCGCGGATTCAGCAGGACCGCGTCGTCACCGATGCGCGGATCGCCAACGAGGAAGAGACGAGGCGCCGCGAGATCGAGCGCACCCGCGCCGTCGACGAAGCCGAAATCGCCGCGCGCGAGGCGACCGAAAAGGCCCGCATTGCCCAGACGATGACCGTCAATGTCGAGCGCATCTCCTCCGACGAGCGTACCCGCGCGCTGGAGATCCAGCAGGTGCGCATCATCCAGGAGGCCGAGATCGAGGCGCAGCGCGCGGTCGAAGCCGCCCGCATCGCCCGAGAGCGAACGCTCGCCGCCGAGCGTATCGCCGCCGAGCAGAACACACGGCAATTGGAAATCGAGCGAAACCAGGCGCTCGACGTCGCCGGCATCGCCGCACGCGAGGCCACCGAGGCGACGCGTATCGCCCAGGAAGAACGTGTCCGTTCGCTGGAGATCGCCCGCAACCGCGCCGTCGAGGAGGCCGATATCGCCTCGCGCGAGGCGATCGAGGCGGCCCGCATTGCCCAGGAGAAGGCGGTTGCGGCCGAACGCATCCAGGCCGAGCGCGCAACCCGCGCACTGGAGATCGAACGGACCGGCGTATTGGAGGCGGCCGAGTTGAAGCGTCGCGACGCGATCGAGCGTCAGCGTATCACGGTCGACCTGGCGCTCGAGGCCGAGCGTATCAATTCCTCGAGGCAACGCGAGGTGCTCAACATCGAGCAGAAGAAGGCGATCGAGATTGCCGACGAGGACCGCGTCATCGCCCTCTCGACCAAGCGCTCGGAACGGATCGATGCCGACCGCCAGGTAAAGCAGGCCGAGATCGTCGCCCGCAAGGAGGTCGAGACCACCGATGTCTCCCGAGAGCAGGCGCTGGAGGCGGCGCGCATCGAGCGGCGACGCGCCATCGAACAGCTCGAGGTCGCCCGCGTCCAGTCGCTGCAGGAAGCCGAAATCGGCGCGCGCGAGGAGGTCGAGCGTGCCCGCATCGCCTCCGACCGAGGTCTCGACGAAGCCCGCATCGGCCGCGAGCGCGAGCTGCGCAAGCTCGAGGTCAATCGCGAGAAGGAGGTCGAGACCGTCCTGATGGAGAAGGCGATTGCGATCCATCTGAAGTCCCTGGAGGAATCTGCGGCCAAGGCGTCGGCCGAGGAAGCGCGCATGCGCGCGACGGAAGCTACCGAGCGCGTCGTCACGGCGCGGGAGAGCGAGATCGCCAAGCGGCGCAAGACCGTCGAAATCCTGCTCGCCGAGAAGCAGGCCGAGGAGACGCGCATCGCGGCCGAAGCCGAGCGCGTGCGCTCGGCGGTCGAGGCCGAGGCGCAGCGGATGCTCAACGAGGCCGAGAACGTGCTCACCGACCAGGCGCGATACTCGCTGTTCCGGCGCAAGCTGCTCGACCGCATCGAGGGCATCGTGCGCGAGAGCGTCAAGCCGATGGAGAAGATCGAGGGCATCCGCATTCTCCAGGTCGATGGCCTCAACGGCCACGGAAATGGCAATGGCGGCCGCAGCGCCACCGACGAGGTGATCGACTCCGCCCTGCGCTACCGGGTTCAGGCGCCGCTGATCGATTCCATCCTGTCGGACATCGGCGTCGAGGGTGGCAGCCTCTCGAAAATGCCGGGCCTGATCCGGGAGGCCCGCGACATGCAGGGCATCAAGGAGTCCGCACGCAAGAGCGGCGGTGCCGGCGACAAGCCGGTGGCCTCGCCGCCTGCGGTCGACGGTGGCGAACCGCCGGCCGAGCGCGGGCCGAGGAAGAAGAGCTGAGGTCGCATCATGGCCCGCGTCTACGTCTCCACCGTCGTCAACGCCCGCAACGACCGCGTCTGGGCACGGGTGCGCGATTTCAACGGCTTGCCGAACTGGCATCCGGCCATCGCCGAAAGCCGGATCGAGGGTGGCGAGCCCGCCGACAAGATCGGCTGCGTCAGGGATTTCCGCCTGCGCAACGGCGATCGCATCCGCGAGAAGCTTTTGGGCCTCTCCGACTACGACATGTTCTGCACCTATTCGATCCTGGAATCCCCGATGGGCGTCGAGAACTACGTTGCGACGCTGCGGCTGACGCCCGTCACCGACGGCGACCAGACCTTCATGGAATGGACCGCGGAATTCGATTGCGCGCCGGAGCGCGAGACGGAGCTCGTCAGCAACATCGGCGGCGGCGTGTTTCAGGGCGGCTTCGACGCCTTGAAGCGTGTGTTTGGAGGTTAGCCGTGCCGCATGTCGTCAAGAGCACGATCCTGAACACGCCGACAGAGGCGGTGTGGAGCGTGCTGCGCGATTTCAACGGGCACGATCACTGGCATCCCGCGGTCGCGACCTCCGCCATCGAACGCGCGCAGTCGGCCGACAAGATCGGCTGCGTCAGGCGGTTCAAGCTCAAGGACGGCTCCGAGCTGCGCGAACAGTTGCTCGCGCTGTCCGACCTCGAACAGACCTTCAGCTATTGTCTGCTCGATACGCCGATCCCGATGTTCAACTACGTCGCCCATGTCCGCCTGCTGCCGGTCACCGATGGTGACCGCACCTTCTGGCATTGGGAATCCCGCTTCACCACGAAGCCCGATGACAGGGACCGCATCGCCCACATGGTCGCGGAAGACATCTACCAGGCGGGATTCGAAGCGATCCGCCGCCATCTGAAGGAGGCCGCCTAGCCATGGCTGTGACCGTAAAGACCTTTGCCAGCGCCAGCGAAGCGGCCGGGGCGATATCCTCAGATCGCAGCGCCCGCTATCTCGGCGGCGGTACGCTGGTGATGCGGGCGCTGAACGAGGGCGATGTCGCGATTTCGACGATCGTTCGTGCGCAGGACCAGGCACTGGCCCGGATCGATGCGTCCGGCCCCCGCATCACGCTGGGCGCCGGCGTCACTTTCGCGCGCGTCCTCGCCGAACGGGACCTCGCCTTCCTGCATGCGCCCGCCCGCTCGATCGGAGGCCCCGCTGTGCGCAACATGGGCACCGTCGGGGGCAATCTGTTCGCGCCAAACCCCTACGGCGACTTCACCGTGGCGCTGCTGGCGCTCGACGCCACGGTGGCGGTGCAAGGCGGCTTTGGCGCCCGCGACATCGCGATCGAGGAGTTCCTGCAATCACGCGAGCGGCAATCCGGAGCCTTGGTGCTGTCAATCTCCTGCACGCGACCGGCCAGCGCGGAGGCCTTTCGCTATCGCAAGGTTGCCCGCATCAAACCGAAGGGCGGCTCGGTCATCACGCTTGCCGCTCATCTGCCAGTCAGCGGCGGCCGCATTGCCGGTGCTCGCGTTGCGCTCGGCTCGATGGCGCCGACGCAGATCCGCGCCAAGGGGGCGGAACGCGCGCTCGAGGGGCGTTCGCTGGATGCCGCGACCATCGCGGCTGCCGCATCCGCGGCGACCGAGGGAACATCGCCGTCGGATAATGCGCTCGGCAGCGCCTGGTATCGCCGCGAGATCGTCGGTGTGCATCTCCGTCGTTTGCTGTCCGGCCAGGAATAGAGCTCCATGTCCAAGACTCCTCTTCAGTTTCGTCACAACGCTCGGGACGTCGCGATCTTCGTCGACGGCGGCACCAACCTGCTGGTCGCCCTGCGCGACCTGATCGGCGACATGACCCCAAAATTCGGCTGCGGCCAAGGCGGCTGCGGCACGTGCAGCGTGCTGATCGACGGCGAGCTCCACCTCTCCTGCCTGACCCTGGCCGAGAGCGTCGCCGGTCGCTCCGTCGAGACGCTCGACGGCCTCAAGCAGGGCCCGAACCTGCATCCGCTCCAGCGCGCCTTCGCCGACAATTTTGCCGCCCAGTGCGGCTATTGCACACCGGGCATGCTGATGGCCGCAAAGGCGCTGCTTGACCGCAATCCCTCCCCGAGCCGGGCCGACGTGATCGAGGCGATCTCCGGCAACATCTGCCGCTGCACCGGCTACGAGCCGATCATCAACGCCATCCTCGCCGCCGCCGGCGGCCGGGTCAGCGCCTAGAGGGACGCGACCATGCTGGAACTGCGCAAAGACATCTTCGCCGACGAGCGCGACGACAACCTGAATGAAATCGGCAAGGGCACCCAGCGCCAGGACATGCTCGGCCATGTCACGGGTACGTCCAGCTATTTTGGCGACCACAAGCTGCAAGGCATGCTGCATCTGAAGGTCGTGCGTTCGACTCAAGCGCATGCGAGACTGCGTCGCATCGACACCACGGAAGCGGAGCGCTCGGGGGGCGTACGGCGCATCATCCGCGGCGCCGACGTGCCACGCAATCTCAACACGCTGCTCAGCCTCATCAACTTCGGGAGGGACGACGAGCCGTCGCTTGCGGTCGACAAGGTGCGTTACAAGGGCGAGCCGATCCTTGCCGTCGTCGCCGACAGCGAGCGCGAGGCCTTCGAAGCCATCGCCAAGGTCCGGATCGACTACGAGCCGCTGCCGACCGTATTCGACGTCGAGGACGCGCTCAAGCCGGGCGCGCCGGTGGTCAACGAGACCTATCCGAAGAACGCCTTCATCTATCATGACGTCTACGATCACCAGCGCCTTCGCTTCGGCGATGCCGATGCGGCCCTTGCGACCGCCGACCACGTGCTCGAACAGCGCTACCAGATGTCGCCGATCGAGCACGCGCCGACCGAGACCAATGGCGCCATCGCGGCGCCCGACACCAACGGCCGCTACGTGGTTTACACCTCGACGCAGGCGCTGTTCTTCTCGGTCGACACCTGCGCCAAGATTTTGGACGTGCCCTCCAACACCTTCCACTTCATCGGCGGCACCGTCGGCGGCGGCTTTGGCGGCAAGGTGGACACCTTGACCGAGCCACTTGCGATCCTCGGCGCGATGCTGACCGGACGTCCCGTCCGCTACGTGTTCGGGCGCGAGGAGGAGATGCAGTACGGCCCGCCACGCGGCGCCGAGCGCATCTACATCAAGGACGGCGTGATGCGCGACGGCCGCATCGTCGCGCGCAAGATCCGCGCCTATTTCGACAGCGGTGCCTATACGCGGCTCTCCAGCTATGCCGCGGTGAAATGCGCCGCACATCTGCCTGGTCCCTACACGATCCCAAACGTCTATGGAGACGTCTATTGCGTCTTCACCAACCGCACGCCGGCAACCGCCATGCGCGGCTTCGGCGTCACAGCGATGGACTTTGCGATCGAATGCCAGATGGACAAGCTGGCAAACCTCGTCGGCATGGACCCGATGGAGTTCCGCATCCTCAACGCCTATCGCGACGGCGACATGAAGGCGCACCGGCGCGAGGCCAAGAACACGGCGCTGATCGAATGCGTGCAGGTCGCCGCGGAAAAGGCCAAATGGCCGATCCGCGACGAGTTCAGGCGCGCGTCCTCACGCAAGGACGGCGGCGGCAGCCGCGCCGTGATCCCGCCAACGCCGGCGGATGCGCGTGCGAGGGCGACGGCTCCGGCACAGCAGCGCACCAGCTACGATCGGCTCCCGCCCACCGTCACCCGCGAACCGCCGCGCGAGCCACCTCCGCCGGCGCCACCACCTCCCCCGCCGCGGCCGGCCACGCCATCGCATGGCGCGACCCGCTTCTCCTCCGTGTTTGGTACAAGGAGACGCTGAGATGACCCGGCATCGCGGACGCGGCATGGCGTCGATCAACTATCCCATCGGCATGAACCTCGGCGGCGATCCCAGCCAGGCGCTGGTGCATTCCAATCCGAGCGGCAAATTCACGGTGGCTTTGTCGTCGATCGACCTCGGTCAGGGCATGAAATCGGTGACGCGGCAGATCTGCGCGGAGACGCTGGGCGTGCCCGTCGAGGACGTCTACGTCGACACCGCCGATTCCGACACCGGCCCGCACTGCATGGGCTCGTTCGCCTCGCGCGGCACCCATCGCGTCGGCAACGCCGTGATGGCTGCGGCGCGCGAGGCGCGCGGCGTGATGATGGAGGCAGCGGCCGAGGAGCTCGAGGTCAACGCCGCCGATCTCGAACCCGACGGCCGCGGCAACATCCACGTCAAGGGCGCCCCGCACCGCTCGATCTCGACCAAGGACGTCGCGATCGCCGCACAGTTCAAGCAGGGCAAGACCATCTCCGGGCGCGGCATCTTTCTCGTCCCCCTCTCCAATGTCGATCCGGAGACCGGCGAGATGTCGCCGGCAACATGTTATGCCCATGCCTGCCTCGTCGCCGAGGTCGAGGTCGACGACGAGACCGGCGAGGTCGCAATGGTCCGGATGGACTCCGCCTATGAGCTCGGCCGTGCGCTCAACCCGCGCCTGGTCGAGCAGCAGCTAGTCGGTGGCGCCTGGATGGGCGTTAGTCACGCACTCTACGAGACGCCAGAACCCTACTACCCCGATCCAGCTCACGGGCCGCGCGACTTCGTCGAATATCTGATGCCCGGTCCCGGCGACATCTGCCCGCACGACATCGCGGTGCTGGAACGTCCCGCGCCCGACGGGCCGTTCGGGGCCAAGGGCCCCGGCGAGATGTGCGCCAATCCGGTGCTGCCGGCGGTCGCAAATGCGATCTTCAACGCCGTCGGCGTTCGGATCGACGATCTGCCGATCACGCCCGAAAAGGTGCTGCGAGCGATCAAGGCCCAGGGCGGCGCGCGGCCGCAGGCAAGGCGCTGAGGCCAGCCAATGGCGGTTCGCAGCAACATTGCCGGCATCGATAGCCCCGAAGCGCTGGAGAAGGCGCTTCGGGCAGCCTACTACCTTGCCGACGAGGGTCTTGCGACCGCGGCCTATCTCGGACTCGCACTTGGCAAGCCGCTGCTGCTCGAGGGTGCACCCGGCGTCGGTAAGACTGAAGCCGCGAAGGCCATTGCGGCCGTACTCGGCCGGCGCCTGATCCGCCTGCAATGTTACGAAGGCATCGACTCCTCCGCTGCGCTCTACGAATGGAACTATCCGCGCCAGATGCTCGCGATTCGGCAGGCCGGCGACGACAGTATCGACATCTACGGCGAAGCCTTCCTGATCGAACGGCCGATGCTGGCGGTGCTCCGCGCGCCCGATTCCACCGTGCTCCTGATCGACGAAATCGACCGTGCCGATCAGGAGTTCGAAGCCTTCCTGCTCGAATTCCTCTCGGACTTCCAGATCTCCATCCCCGAGCGCGGCACGATCCGCGCGGCCGAGCGTCCCGTGGTCGTGCTGACCTCGAACCGGACACGCGATTTGCACGAAGCTCTGCGCCGCCGCTGTGTCTATCACTGGATCGATTATCCTACCGCCGAACGGGAGGCACGGATCATCATGATGCGCGCTTCCAGCGTCGCCGAAACCACGGCGCGCGCCGTCGTCGCCGCCGTCGAGAAACTGCGGCGCGAGCCGCTGAGCAAGGCGCCCGGCATCGCCGAGGCTGTCGATTGGGCCGAGGCCGCGACGCTCCTCAACAGGGGCGGCGCGCGCTGGCCGGACGCCTTCAAACGCTCGATCGGCGTAGCGCTGAAGGATGAGGAAGACCTGCACTTCATCGCACCCCGGCTCGATGCCATGCTCGCGGAGGCGACCGCATGAGCACCGAGCTGCAGCTTCCGCGCGCTGCCCGCATCTTCGTTTCCTTCGCCGCGCTGCTGCGCGTCAACGGCTTCGCCATTGCGCCGGAGCAGACCACCGCATTTCTTACCGCAATCGCACTGCTGGGCCCGCGCGACCTCGCCGACATCAGGCAATCTGCGCTCGCCACCCTCGCCCCGCCGCCCGAGCGCCGCGCCACCTTCGACCGGCTGTTCGACCTCCATTTCCGCGGCAGCGAGGCGATCGAGCATGCCGAAGACGGCGAGGACGACGAGACCGTCCGTCTCCAGGAGGAAGGTCGCGGCGACGAGGAGCCCCTGCTCTCCGACGATGCCAATGAGTCCGGCCTTGCCGCGACGCGCGCCGAGGCGCTGGTCGAGCGGCGCTTCGCCCAACTCTCCACGATCGATGCGCTCCGGCGCCTGGCACGAGAGGCCCCTCGCCGCCTGCCGCGGCGACGCGGGCACCGCCGCATGCGGGCACGCCGCGGCCCCTTCGCCGATCTCCGCCGCACCTTGCGCGACAGCGTCCGCAGCGATGGCGAGATCCTGCGTCTCGGCCATTTGAAGCGGCGTCAGCGCCCGAGAAAAATCCTGCTGCTGATCGACGTTTCCGGCTCGATGAAGACCCGCACCGAAGAGAACATGAAGCTCGCGCACGCACTGGTGCAGGCCGCTCCGAACGTCGAGGTCTTCACCTTCGGCACGCGGCTGACCCGTGTCACCCGCGCGCTGCGGCTGAAACGCCGCGAGCAGGCGCTGAATGCGGCAGCGCATCTCGTCAGCGATTGGGACGGCGGCACCCGCATCGGCGACGCGCTGCAAGCCTTTCTCGCGGTCCCGCGGTTCGGCGGCTACGCCCGCGGCGCCGCCGTGGTCATCTTGTCCGACGGACTCGAGCGCGGCGAACCGGACGCCCTTCGCGACGCCGTCGCGAAACTGTCGCGGCGGGCTTGGCGCCTGAGCTGGCTGACGCCCCTCGCGACAGGCCCCGGCTTCCGCCCGCAGACCGAAGCGCTGGTCGCGATCGAGCGCTTCGTCGACGATCTCGTGGACGGCGGATCGAGCGCCTCGATCGTCGCCCATGTACTGGCCCTGGGAAGGAGAGCGGCGTGAACGATATTGTCGACGGCCATCATCACATCTGGCGGCAGGCCGATCTGCCCTGGCTGACCGGCCCCATGCAGCCCCGCATCTTCGGCCCCTACGAGCCGATCCGGCGCGATTATCCGATCCAGGAATATCTCGACGACCTCAAGGGCACCGGCGTCACCCGCTCCGTCTACGTCCAGACCAACTGGGCCAATGACCGTTTCGAGGACGAGGCTGCCTGGGTGCAGCAGACGGCCGATGAGCACGGCTGGCCGCACGCCATCGTCGCCTACGCCAACTTCGCAGCCGACGACGTGCGCCCGCAGCTCGACCGCCTCAGACGCTATCCACTGCTGCGCGGGGTGCGCATGCAGCTGCATTGGCACGAGAACCCGCTCTACCGCTTTGCGGCTCGCTCGGATCTTTGCGCCGACCCCATGATCCGCCGCAACGTCGCGCGTCTCGCCGACTACGGCTGGAGCTTCGATCTGCAGGTGTTCACGCCACAGATGCCGGAGGCCGCGGAGCTGGCCGACGCTTGTCCAGAGGTGACCTTCATCCTCCAGCATGCCGGCATGCTGGAGGACCTCTCACCGTCTGGCCGCAGCGCCTGGCGCGCCGGCATGGCGCGACTTGCGGCCTGTCCGAACGTGGTCTCGAAGCTCTCAGGTCTCGGCACCTTCATCCATCGCAACGATCCCGCGCACATCGCCGCCGTGCTCGCCGACACCGTCGCGATCTTCGGCGCCGAGCGCTGCCTGTTCGGCTCCAATTTCCCGATCGAGAAATTGTGGACCAGCTATCGCGAGCTGGTTGGCGCGTTTCGCGCGGCTGCCGCGCCGCTGAGTCCCGCGCAACAAGACGCGATCTTCAGCGCGACCGCGGCGCGCGTGTATCGGCTTTGAAAGAAAAGAAGCAAGGCAGGAGGAAACCGAATGGCGCTGGAGATCAAGATCCTGGACTACGGCGATATCGAACTGGAATCGAGCTTCCTGGTGCTCGGCCGCGACTGCGGCCGCACCCGCCGCGTCCTCACGCTCGGCTTTTTGATCCTCGGCGGCAAATATCCGGTCGTGGTCGATACCGGCTATCGTTCCAACCAGATCATGGAGACGCTGGGCATGCGGGGGCTTCAGTACCATGAGAACATGATCGAGAACCAGCTCGCGCGCCACGGCGTGCGCATGGGCGACGTCCGCTTCGTCTGCCACACGCATCTGCACATCGACCATGCCGGCAAGGACGATCTGTTTCCGATGAACACGACCGTCGTGCTCAACCGCAAGGAGCTCGAATATTCCGTCTCCGGCCTGATGCATCCGCAATATCCGGCCCCCGACATCAAGCACCTGATCGACCGCCTGCATACCAAGAGCGCGCTGCGCTTCCTGGACCTCGAGATCACCGGCCCGATCGAGCTGATGCCTGGCGTCTATTGCGACGCCGCCAATGCGCACACCGAGGGCTCGATGAACATCATCGTCGAGACCGCCGACGGCATCGCCACCATCTGCGGCGACGTGATCTACGATTTCAACGACCAGATCGTCACCCCTTTCCATGAAATCCACGATTGGGAGCCGCGCACCACCGGCAACCACGGCACCAGCAAGCGCGCGGAAAAGGCGGCGATCAAGAAGCTGCTGAGCAGCTCGCGCTACCTGCTCCCGGTCCACGACCGCCCCGCCAAGATCGAAGGCGGCAATGTCGTGGGACGTCTGCACGATCAGGTCCCGGGCCCGATCGTGCAGTCGCTGCCCGAGCGCAACTGGTTCCCGGCCTGATGTTGTCGAGGATCAACCGATGACGCATGTGACGTTGCGAAGCGAGTTCGACAACCTGATCGACCCCTATGCACCGGTCGCACAGATCGGCACCGGCTTCGATTTCACGGAGGGGCCGATCTGGCATCCGGTCGATCATTATCTGTTGTTCTCGGACATGCCGGGCGATGTGCGCCGGCGCTGGGATGCTCGACGGGGCGTCGTCGAAGTCAAGCGCCCGTCGAACAAATGCAACGGCATGACCTACGACGCCGAGCTCAACCTGATCGTCTGCGAGCACGCGACATCGTCGCTGGTCCGCGAACGCCCCGACGGACGACGCGAGGTGCTGGCCTCGCATTTTGGCAGCCAGGAGCTCAACAGCCCGAACGATCTCTGCGTGCACTCTTCGGGCGCGATCTATTTCTCGGATCCCTGGTACGGGCGGATGCCTGTCTATGGCGTCGAGCGGCCGCGCCAGCTCGGCTTCCAGGGCGTCTATCGGGTCGTGCCCGGCAGCGAACCGAAGCTTGTGGTGGAGCGAAACCTGTTCGATCAGCCGAACGGGCTGTGCTTCTCGCCGGACGAGAAGCTGCTCTATGTCAACGACACCGTGCAAGCCCTGATCCGCGTATTCGACGTCAACAACGACGGTTCGCTCTCGAATGCACGGGTGTTTGCGAGTGGCATCAAGTCCGAACTCGAATCCGGGCTGCCCGATGGCATGAAGTGCGACCAGCACGGCAATATCTGGGTCACTGCACCCGGCGGCGTCTGGGTCTATTCGCCGCGCGCCGAACTACTCGGCAAGGTCCGCGTGCCGGAGCTGGTCGCCAATCTTGCCTGGGGCGGGCCGGATTTCCGCACGCTTTATCTCACCTCGACGCATTCAGTGTACGCAATCCCGACCAGGGTCGGGCCCCGCCACGAGCCCTACATGAGCGGCAGGCGCACCGGCGGCGGAGCAGGCCCGAGCTCATCGCCAGCCTCGCCTGTTCTGACCGAAGGCGAGATGCGGCTCGATCCGCAGCGCTGCGCCATGATCATCCAGGATCTTCAGAACGACGTCATCATGGACGGCGGCGCTTTCGCCGAGTCAGGCGCGCCGGGTCATGCAAAGCAACAGCATGTCGTGGAGAATGTGCGACGTCTGGCGGAGGCCGCACGCGCCCGCGGTGTCGCCATCATCCATGTCTGGTTCGTCGTTGAGCCCGGCGCCCCCGGCGTCACGCTGAATGCACCATTGTTCGAGGGCCTCGTCGATAGCAAGGCGATGGTGCGCGGAAGCTGGGGCGCATCGCCTGTCTCCGGCCTCGAGCCGCGGCCGGGCGATTTCGTCGTCGAGAAGATGCGCATGAGCGCCTGGGAAGGCACGCGGCTGGAGACGATTCTCAAGGCCACCGGCCGCGACATGATCATCAATACCGGCGCGTGGACCAACATGTCGGTCGAACACACCGCTCGCACCGGTGCTGACAAGGGTTATTTCATGATCGTGCCCGAGGATTGCTGCTCGACGATGAATTCCGACTGGCACAATGCCTCGATCAATTTTGCCATGCAGAACGTCGCGGTCGTGACCAGGGCCGATACCGTCATCAGAGCGCTGGGATGAGCTGTGGCGAAGCTGCTGCATCTGACCTGCTCGCCCCGCGCCGATTCCGAGTCGAGTGCCGGGGCGCGCATCTTTCTCGACGGATTTCGCCAGGCGCGCCCGGATTGGGACGTCGACGTCATGGACATCTGGCGCGAGCGGATGCCGGAATTCACGGGCCCGATCGTCGAAGCCAAATATGCACGCATGAAGGCTCAGGCCTTCAACGACACCCAACGCGACAGCTTCGCCGAGGCCGAGCGAATGGCGCTGCGTTTTTCGCTTGCCGATCGCGTTCTGATCTCGACCCCGATGTGGAACTTCGGCATCCCCTACAAGCTCAAGCAGTGGTTCGACATCATCGTCCAGCCCGGGCTCACCTTTCGCTTCGATCCGTCGCAGGGATATTTCCCACTGCTGCAGGATCGGCCGACACTTGTAATCCTCGCCAGCGGCAGCGATTTTTCCACCGGCATGAACCGCGGCCGCACCGATATGGCAACGCCTTACTTACGGGAAATCCTGCGCTTCATCGGCATCAACAATGTCCGTTTCGTTCTGATCGGTCCAACCACCGGACCTCAGCAGCCGATCGATGCCGCCCGTAAAAGAGCCCATCAACGCCTCGCTGCAATGGCCACGACCTTCTAGAACTCCGCCTGACGGCGCATCGAGCTGGATCAGAGCAGGCTCGACTTGCCCCGGCTCAGCACATTACCTGCCCCCTTGGCGCCGACGATCCGACCCTGGTGATAGACCACTTGGCCGCGGGCGATCGTCGTCACCGGCCATCCCGTGACCTCGAAGCCTTCCCATGGCGTGTAGTCCGAGCCGTGATGCAGATCGGCCTGCCGGATCGGCTTCTTCAATTTGGGATCCCAGAGAACGATGTCGGCATCAAAGCCGACGCCGACCGAGCCCTTGCGCGGATAGAGGCCGTAGATCCGGGCGTGGTTGGTCGCGGTCAGCTCGACGAACTTTTGCAGGGTGATGCGTCCCTTCGAGACGCCCTCGGAGAACAGGATCGGCAGCCGGGTCTCGACGCCGGGGATACCGTTCGGCACCCAGCGGAACGAGGTGCGCGCATTCGGCGTCAGCTTGCCTTTGGGATCGTCATAGCGGAACGGGCAGTGATCGGACGAGAAGGTCTGGAACACGCCAGTCGTGATGCCCTCCCAGATCGCGTGCTGGCTCTCGACGTCGCGCGGCGGCGGCGAGCAGACATATTTCGCGCCTGATATGTCCATGTTCAGGCCCTTCATGTCTTCGGCCGTCAGCGTGATGTATTGCGGGCAGGTTTCCGCATGCACTGGCAAGCCGCGCTGCTGGGCCCAGCGCACCTGCTCCATCGCCTCTCGGCCCGAGACGTGCACGATCATGATGGGAACGCCGATCACCTCGGCATGGCTGATGGCACGATGCGTCGCCTCGCGCTCGACGGCCTGGGGCCGCGAGGTGCCGTGATAATAGGGCGCGATATGGCCTTCACGTTCCAGCTTGCTGGTGAGAAAGCGGATGGCGTCGTAGCCCTCGCAATGGACCATGACCAGCGCCTCCTCGCGGCGCGCCACCTCGAACACCTCGAGCAGCTGCTTGTCGCTGAGCACGAGGTCGTCATAAGTCATGAACACCTTGAACGAGGTATAGCCGTCCTTGACGAGAGCCGGCAGCTCCTGGCCGAGCACGACCGCAGTCGGATCGGAAATGATGAGATGGAACGCCGTGTCGATATAGCACTCGCCTTCGGCAAGCTTGCGGTAGTTCTCGACGCAGGTCCGCAGGGAGGTGCCCTTCTCCTGGAGCGCGAAGGGCAGCACCATGGTGTTGCCGCCGGCAGCAGCCGCGCGCGTCGCCGAGGCAAAGTCGTCGGCCATCACCACATCGGGGCCCGACGGCTGGGAGATGTGGACGTGGCTGTCGATGCCGCCCGGCAGCGCGAGCAATCCCGTCGCATCGATCTCGCGTGCCGCGCCCTCGATGCTGTCTGCAATGCTGACGATACGGCCGTCACGAACGCCGATATCGGCGCGAAACTCGTCGCTGGCCGTCACGATGGTGCCGCCGCGAATGGCGAGATCGAGCTGCGTCACTGAGGCCTCCGTCACTTGATGGCTGGCATTGTCTGGAAGATCCGGCCCCATTGCGCAAGGGCCGTCATGTCGCCGCCGGCGAGGCCGAGGGATCGCCAAAGCGTCACCGCGACCGAGTCGAGCACGGCGATGTCCAGCTCCCGCTCCAGCGTGGCCGCCAGCGCGGCGCCGTCGAGGTTGGTGCAGAGGATGACGATCGCGTCGGCACCCTCCGCCGCCACGGCCCGGATCATCTCGGCGATCGTCGCAGGTGTGACCTCGCCGAAAGAAAAATTGTCGCGCAAGCCGAGATGCCGCTCGGCATGCGGCGCGACTCCCTCCCCGGCCCAGACGTCCACGATGCGTTGCTGCACGTCATCGGTGTAGGGCGAGACCAATCCGACACGTCTGGCGCCGAGCGCGCGAGCGGCGTCAATGCAGGCAAGCGTGGACGTTGTCGCGGGGATACCCGTGCGCGCCGCGATCGCTTCGCACAGGCTTCTGTCGCGGCCGATCCCGAGCCAGCTCGCGGAGGTGCCGTTCCAGGCGATGGCGTCAACCTTGGCATCGGCCAGCAATTCCGCGGCCGGAAGCATCACGGATACGTCAAACTGGTTCAGTGCGGCGGCGTCGAGCGCAATCTCCGTGACGCGGAAGCGCGAGAAATGCGCAGTGACGCCGGGAGCGCCGGCCAGCATGGCGCTGGTGACGGGCTCAAGCACCGAATTGGAGGACGGCGTGATCATGCCGAGACGCTTGCGCATGCCGAAACCTTACGACGCCTGAGCAAAGCGCGTCGACTCCTCGCGGATCAGGGACAGGATGTGGCGCTTTGCGTCGTTGAACTCGGGGCTGGTGATATCGCGCGGGCGCGGCAGGTCGAAATTGACGGCCTCCCGGATCCGCCCCGGCCGCCTGGTCATCACCACGATCTTGTTGCCGAGCACCAGCGCCTCGTCGACACTGTGGGTGACGAACACGATGGTGCAGCGGCGCTTCTGCCAGATCGCGACCAGTTCCTCCTGCATTTCGAGCTTGGTCTGGGCATCCAGCGCCGCGAACGGCTCGTCCATCAGGATGACGCTCGGGTTCATCAACAGTGCGCGGGCGATGCCGACGCGCTGATTCATGCCGCCCGACATTTCGGCGGGATGATGATGCTCGAAACCGCGCAGGCCGACGAGATCGATGAACTCCATGGCACGGTGGTGCCGCTCGGCCTTGGCGACGCCCTTGAGCTTGAGATGGAAGGCGATGTTGTCGATTGCCGTCAGCCACGGCATCAGAGTCGGCTGCTGGAACACCACGCCACGGTCCGAACCGGGCCGCTCCACTTGCTTGCCATCCACCAGCGTGCGGCCGGAGGTCGCCTGCTCGAAGCCGGCGATGATGTTGAGGAGGGTCGACTTGCCGCAGCCCGACGGGCCGAGCAGGCAGACGAAATCATTAGCCTCGATGTCGAGATTGATGTTGTCCAGCGTCAGCAGGTCGCGGCCGCGCCGCTTATCGGAGAACACCTTGACGATGTTGCGAAGCTCGATTGCCGCCATCAGCCCGCCCTGCCCTGCACGGTGGTTGTCTGCTGCCAACGCAGCGTGCGCGCCATGATCGCCTTGAGGCCGAGGTCGGAGAGATAGCCGAGCAGCCCGATCGATATCATCGCCGAGAGGACGATGTCGTAGCGCAGGAAGTAGTAGGAATCCCAGAGCACGTAGCCGAGGCCGCTCTTCACCGCGACCATCTCGGCCGTGACCGTCAGCATCCAGGCCGAGCCGACCGCGATGCGCAGCCCAGCGAAGATCGACGGCAACGCCGCCGGCAGCACGATGTCGGTCAGCATCTGCCGACCGTTGGCGCCCATCATC
This sequence comes from Bradyrhizobium sp. PUT101, assembly GCF_052043945.1. NCBI lineage: Bacteria > Pseudomonadati > Pseudomonadota > Alphaproteobacteria > Hyphomicrobiales > Nitrobacteraceae > Bradyrhizobium > Bradyrhizobium sp. PUT101. Next base: position 6,949,152 of record NZ_CP197207.1, on the reverse strand, counting down.
GCGCCGGCCCGCACGAGATTGTGGTCCACGGTCTTGACGCCATGAATACTGTTCATCAGCACCGGAAAGAAGGCGCCGAGGAAGACCAGGAAGATCGCCGGCTTGTCGGCGATCCCAAACCAGATGATGGCGAGCGGAATCCAGGACACCGGCGGGATCGGGCGCAGCATCTGCAATGTCGGCTCCAACATCTTCTCGAACAGGCGCGACCAGCCGATCGCGACCCCGGCAACGATGCCGAGCGCGCTTGCCAGCGCAAAGCCGCCAAAGACGCGAAGAGCGCTGGCGAGTGCGTCGCGCAGCCAGTGGCCGGAATAGGTCTGAGTGGTCTCGTCGAAGCCGAACACCCAGTCGCCGAGCGCATGCAGCACCGCACTCGGCGCGGGCAGCAGCGCGGATGGAAGCAGGCCACTGCGGGCAAACGCCTCCCAGCCCGCAATCAGCAGCGCGGGGACGACGAGGCGTTCGAGCCCCTGGAACGCTCGCGTCAGCCGGAACGTCGGCCGCGCCGGCGAGACGTCAGTAACCGAGGTCATTCTTGGCCTTTCCCGTGGCCTTTTCCAGGAACGAATAGTCCATGTTCTTCTCCGCTTCCGCGGAGACGTCCTTGGAGATGTACTTGAGGTCGCGCATCATCGCCGCGATCGCCAGCGTCTGCGAACGATGGATCGCGGGATCGGGCGATGCATTTTTCAGCGCCTCGGTCGCGACCGTCTTGTCGAGGCCGGTGAGCTTGTTGATGACGTCGACCCACGGCGCCTTGTCGGCAATCAGTTTGTTGTCGAGTTCGACCACGGCGCTGACAACGCCCTGGACGCCGGCGCGCTGGCCCGCGATCACGTCGGAGCGGGTGACGATCAAATTGGTCAAATTGCCTGCGGCCTGTTCATACGGCAGCACGAAGTGCTTGCCGGCACCGGCGAGCCGGATCTGCGATGCAAACGGCTCGACCGAACAGATCATATCGACCTCGCCGCGCTGGAGTGCTGCGAGATGATCGGACGGATTGGGGATGTTGATGAACTGAACGTCCTTGTTGGGATCAACGCCCTGCTTGAGGAACGCCCCGCGCATGTGGATGTCCTGCGCATTGCCGCGGGAAGCCGCAACCTTCAGCGGCTGGCCGCCGCTCTTCGCCTTCGCAACGGTCGCCTTGAACGTGGCCCAGTCCTCGGGCGGCAGGCTCAGCTTCACGGAGGACAGGCATTCCGAGCCGCCATTGATCTGTCCGGACACGGCAACGACATCGAAGCCTTTATCGAGCGCGGTGATGTAGTGGAGATAGGTGACCTGCGCGACGTCGATGCTCTTCGATATCAAGGCGGTGAGAACGTCATTCCCCGAGTTGAAGCCGGTGGCCTCGACCTCGACGCCCTTGGCCATGCCTGGGATCAGCGACATCGGCAGGCAGTGCGCGCATTTGGCGTAGCCGAGCTTGATCTTCGCCGTCTGCGCCGAGGCGAGATCGCTTCCGCCTAGCATTGCCGCCATTGCCACTAGACCCAGTCGCAAACTCGTCCGCATCGCTTACTCCGCTTCGAAGGCGCGATATCCGCGCGTTGCGCAGGATCATCCGCCGCCCTTCGCCGCAGCGCAATCCATTTTCTGCATGCTGCATACAATTTGCGCGTTGTGCTATTGTTTTCAGCGAGATACGTCGGTATTTTAGGCAAGCCAACGAGCCGGAAACGGCTAAGATCAACCTGAAAAGTGAGGCATGCGTGCAGCCAAAACCGGAAGCGCCAAAGGGACGAAAGTCGCCCAAACTCAAGCGGATGGGCCTGCATGAGCGTGCCGCGGCGCGGATGCGGACGATGATCATTCGCGGCGAACTGCCGCCGGGTTCGCAGACCCAGGAGACCTGGCTGTCGAAGGAGCTCGGCGTGTCGCGCACCCCCTTGCGTGAGGCGATGAAAGTGCTTGCCGCGGAGGGGTTGATCGAGCTTCGACCCAACCGCAGCCCGCGCATTGCCGATATCGCGGCGGACGGCATCTCGGAATTGTTCGAGGCGCTCGCCGGTATCGAGCGACTCGCCGCCGAGCTCGCTGCGGAGCGCGCGACCGAGCGCGACCTCGCCCGCCTGCGCACGCTTCAGGCCCGCATGGAGGGTCATCACCGCAACGGCAAGCTGGACGACTATTTCGCCATCAACGGGGAGATCCACAACACCATCGTCCGCATGGCCCGCAACACGCCGCTGCGGGAAGCTCACGAAACGCTGATCTCCCGGGCCGAGCGCGCGCGATATCTCGCCCTCGGCGCCGATCGCCGCTGGAGCAATTCGGTCGACGAGCACGCCGATATCCTGGCCGCCCTCGAAGTGCGCGACGGCGAAGCGGCCGGCCGGCTGCTCGGCGCGCATGTCGCGCGCACCGGCACGGCCCTGCTCGAAGTCCTCGCCGCCTCTCAAACAAAGCGGACGGCGGCCTGAACCATGAAGCTGCTGTTGCTCAACCCGAACACCAGCGCCGAGATCACGCACCTGATGATGGGTGTCGGGCAGCGCGCGGTCTCGCCCGGGACGGAGCTGATCCCCTGCACCGCGACCCGCGGCGTGCCCTATATCGCGACGCGCACCGAGGCGCAGATCGGCGGGGCCATCGCGCTGGAGATGCTGGCCGAGCAGCACAAGACGGTCGATGCCGCGATCATCGCGGCCTTCGGCGATCCCGGCCTGTTCGCCGCGCGCGAGACCTTCGACATTCCCGTGGTCGGCATGGCGGAAGCGGCGATGCTGACCGCCTGCATGGCCGGGCGGCGCTTCGCCATTGTCACCTTCGCCCAGGCGCTTGGCCCTTGGTACGAGGAATGCGTCCGCGCCCACGGGCTGTGGGAGCGCTGCGCCGGCATCCGCATGCTCGATACGCCTTTTCAGGCCGTCTCCGAGGTCGGCACCGAGAAGGAGGACGTGCTGGTTGATCTCGCCCAGCGCGCCATCGTCGAGGATGAGGCCGATGTGCTGATTTTTGCGGGCGCCCCGCTCTCGGGCCTCGCCGAGCGCGTCGCCGACCGGATTTCAGTCCCCGTAGTCGACCAGGTCATTGCTTCAGTGAAGCAGGCCGAGGCGCTGGTGGCCCTGCGCCTGCGCAAGGCAACGGCGGGCACGTTCCGCCGGCCCGCCGCCAAACCGACCCTTGGTCTCGCCGCTGCGCTCGCCGCCCGGCTCGAGCATCGCGACAGCTGATCAGAAAGGCGGCCGCCGATGCGAAAAACCCAGTTCGTTCTCGAGGACACGGCCGAAGGCAAACAAGCGGGATTCGCCGCCCGGCGGCGCGATGATCTGGATGCCGAAGGGCAGTTCGCTCGCTTCTCGTCGTACTGGCATGGTCAGGACCGGAAAGCCGACCAGGGACACGATGAAAGTGACCGCGAGATAGTCGATCGGCGTCTCCAAAGCCGCCCCGTCAATTGCGGTGACATCGCCGATCTCGTTCGGCCAGGGGAAGACGGACGCGGCCGGCGCAATCAAGAAATCGGTACGGATGAACAGCTCGCGAAAGCTGCGGTAGATGGCGGTACGACGCCGTTCGGCGTTGAGGTAATCCTGCGCCGAGAGGTTCGCGCCGGCTTCGATATTCCAGATCACCGTCGGAGTGAGCTCCGCACGCCGGGTCCTCAGCAACTCGCCATAGCTGTTGGCGATGTGCGCGGCGCGCAGCATGCGGAAGGTTTCGACCGCGCCGATACAATCGGGCGAGGACGGCACGACGTCGGCAACCCTGGCCAGCGCCTCACACGCGGTAGTGAACCGCGCGCGAACGTCGCGTGCGACCGGTGCGACACCGAAATCGGGTGTGACGGCGATCCGGGGACGTCCAGCGATCGACCAATCGTCGCTGCTGACGCCGATCGATACGGGGTCGCGCACATCGCTTCCCTCGCACACGGACAGCGCAAGCGCGAGGTCATCGACACCGCGAGCAAGGAAACCGTGCGTGGCGAGCATGTCCCAGCCGAGCGGACGGAGCGGCGACGGAATGCGGCCGGGCGTCGGCCGGATCGAGGCGACGTCACAGAAGCTTGCGGGCGTGCGCACCGAACCGCCGAAATCGGTGCCGTGCGCCAGCGGCACCATGCCGGCCGCAACCGCGACGGCAGAGCCGCCGGACGACCCGCCGGAGGTCAGCGAGAAATCGAAGGGATTTCGCGTCGGTCCGCACAATCTGTTGGTACAGACCGCACCGAAGCCGAACTCCGGCGTGTTGGTCTTGCCGAGAATAATCGCGCCGGCGCGGCGCAGCCGCGCGACCACCAGATCGTCCTCCGCCGGGATATAGTTGCGGAACAGGGCCGATCCATAGCTGGTCGTCAGCCCAGCGGTGTCCGTAAGGTCCTTGATCCCAACGGGCACGCCGTGCAACGGCCCGGTCGGCGCAGGCGCCTCATCGCAGATTTGCGCGGCGCGACGGGCCCCCTCTGCGTCGACCGTGACGAATGCCGCCAATTGCACGTCACTGTGCGCAATCCGTTCGAGATGGGCATCGACCACCTCTCGCGAGGACAGTTCGCGCTTCGCGATGGCGCGCGCGATGGTTGTGGCGGAGAGGTCGCAAATCGATGTCATCGAGCCACCATGCCAAAACCCGCGCCGAAAAGCGACAGGCGCGGGCACGAGACTTGCTTACTCTTCTGGGGCAACGGGAGGCAACACCATGGCTGATGCGCCAAGCGGGCGTTCGCTCGTCGTCGACGCGGTCACTCACCGCTATCCGAGCGGCGCACTCGCGGTCGAGGACATCAATCTCGACATCAAGGGCGGCGAGATCATCGCCCTGCTCGGTCCGTCCGGCTGCGGCAAGACAACGCTCTTGCGTATCATCGCCGGCTTCATCGCGCAGACGCAAGGACGGATCATCATCGGCGACGACATCGTAGACACGCTGCCGCCGAACCGCCGCGCGGTCGGGATCGTGTTCCAGAACTACGCGCTGTTTCCGCACCTGTCGATCAGTGAGAACGTCGCTTACGGCCTCGCCGCCCGCGGCATCGACAAGGCGACGCGCCAGCGCGAGGCGCAACGCCTGCTGGAGCTGGTGCAGCTGCCTGCAATGGCCGAGCGGCTGCCGCGGCAGCTCTCCGGCGGCCAGCAGCAGCGCGTCGCGCTCGCCCGAGCGCTCGCGATCAAGCCGTCGATCCTACTCCTCGACGAGCCCTTTGCCGCGCTCGACAAGAATCTGCGGCTCGACATGCAGATCGAGGTCAAGCGGCTGCAACGCGTTTCCGGCATCACCACGCTCATCGTCACTCACGATCAAGAAGAGGCGCTGTCGATGGCGGACCGGGTCGCCGTGCTGAGCCACGGCAAGCTCGAACAGTTCGGCACACCGTCCGACGTCTACGACCGGCCGCAGACCTTGTTCGTCAACACCTTCGTCGGTTCGACCAACCGCATGCCCGGCGTGGTGGTCTCGGCGGACCGTACCGCCGCCAAGATACGCCTCGACGCCGGCACGGAGATCATCGCGCGGCCCGCTGGCGGAGCGCTCCGCGAAGGTGGCCGCGTCACCGTCTGCATCCGTCCCGAGCATCTGCAATTCGTCGGCGACGAGACCGGCTTTGCCGGCGTCGTCGGCATGTCGCTGCCGCTGGGAGCCACTGTCGTGCACGAAGTCACCACTGCCGACGGCTCCGGCGTCAAGGTCTCCCAGGCGCGCATCGGCGAGACGCGCGCCCTGGAGAACGGTGCCGCGGTGCGCCTCGCACCGCTCGCGCCGTCGCTCGCCAACGCCTTTCCCGCAACGCTTTGAAATGCAGTCATAGTCCAAATGGAGTTCGACATGATCCTCAACCGCCGAAGCCTGCTGACCACCGCCCTCACACTCGGCGCCATGAAAGCGTTTCCCGGACTGAGCTTCGCCCAGGCCCGCCCACTGGTGTTTGCGACCTTCACCGGAAGCTGGGAGGAAGCGCACAAGGCGGTGCTGGTGCCGGCCTTTCGCAAGGCGAACGCGGACGCTGCGATCGTGCTCGACCCGATGCTCTCGGTCGACCAGATCGCGAAGGTCAACGCCGCCAAGGCCAATCCGCCGATCGACGTGATGCTGCATGATCCCGGTCCTGCTCTCGTCGCCATCGGCCAGGGCCTGGTCGAGCCCTATCCGGTCGAGAAGAGCGCCTACTACAAGGACCTGATCGCCGAGGCACAGGAACCGATGGGCCCTGCCCCGTTCTTCCAGGTCGTCGGCCTCACCTACAATCCGGAAGCCGTCAAGACGCCGCCGACGTCGTGGGCCGATCTCTGGAAGCCCGAATTCAAGGGCCGCGTCGGCATCACCAACCTCAACTCGACACTCGGCACCGGATGGCTGGTCGAGATTGCCAAGATGCGCGGTGGCTCCGAAGCCAATGTCGATCCCGGCTTCAAGGCGCTGGAAGAGCTCAAGCCCAATCTCGCCGCGGTCGCCGCCAATCCTGGCGCGCTCGCGACCCTGTTCCAGCAGGGCCAGATCGACATCTCGCCAGGCAATTTCAACGCCATCCAGATCCTGAAAGCGCGCGGCGTGCCGGTCGAGTTCGTGGCGCCGAAGGAAGGCGCCATCGCCTTCAAGACCACGATCCACATCGTCAAGAACTCGCCCAACCGCGAGCTCGCCTTCAAGCTGATCGAGGCCGCGCTGACGCCCGAAGTGCAGACCACGCTGATGAACCCGCCCTATCTGATCGTGCCGACCAATTCCAAGGTCACGATGGGCGGCGAGATCGCGCGCGTGCTGGCCAAGGACACCGTCGAGCTGAAGAAGAAGTTCGTGTTCCAGGACTGGAAGAAGATCAACGAGCAGCGCTCGGCCTGGATCGAGCGCTTCAACCGCGAGATCAAGATCTAACAATGGGTGCAGCGCCGGCATCACGAGATGTGACGTCCTACGGGATGGGATTGGCAGCGCCGCTGGCGCTGTTCTTCCTTTTCTTCTTCGTTGCGCCGCTGCTGCAACTGTTCTGGCTCTCGCTGCACAACGACACGGCCGGGCTCCATTGGGGGCTCGGCCAGTACCTGCACTTCCTCACCGATCCATTCAGCCTGGGCGTGCTCGGCTCGACGCTGCTGCTGGGCGCCGAGGTAACCGCCGTCTGTCTCGTGCTCGGCTTTCCCATCGCGTGGCTCTATCAACGAGTCGGACCAAAGCTTCAGACCATCATCATCCTGATCGTGCTGCTGCCGCTTTTGACCAGCGTGGTCGTCCGCACTTTCGCCTGGATCGTCATCCTGGGCCGCCAGGGCATCATCAATGCGACACTGCAATCGCTCGGGATCATCGATACACCGTTGAAGCTGCTTTACACACAGTTTGGCGTCGTGATCGCTCTGGCACAGGTGCAGATGCCCTTGATGACCCTACCGCTGATCACCGCGCTCGGCCGCATCGACCCCAATCTCAACGATGCGTCCTGCTCGCTCGGCGCCGGAAGCTGGCGCACCTTCTTCAGGATCGTGCTGCCGCTGTCCCTGCCCGGCGTGATCGCCGGCTGCACGCTGACCTATGCCGCCGCGATCACCGCCTTCATCACCCAATCGCTGGTCGGCGGCGGGCAGATGCTGTTCATGCCGATGTATCTCTATCAGCAAGCCTCCACGCTGCAGAACTGGCCGTTTGCTGCGGCGATCTCGATCATCTTCCTGCTCGCCGTGCTCGCGGTCGTCTCGGTCTTCACCACGCTCGGCCGCCTGTCGCGCGGCTATGGAGGAGCGTGATGAGCGGCCGCAGGCGTACCCTGGAAGCCCTGAGCTTCGAGCTGGTCATGACCGTGATCGCGCTGATCGCACTGATCATCATCATCGCGCCGTCACTGATCGTTGTGATCGTCTCCTTCACGAGCGGCTTCTCGCTGCGCTTCCCGCCGCCGGGCTATTCGCTGCGCTGGTATATCGAGCTCTGGAATGCCTGGCAGCTGCATTTCGCGGCCAAGAACAGCCTGATCGTGGCGTTGTGGGCGACCGGCCTCTCCGTCGTGCTCGGCGTCGCGGCCGCGCTCGCGATCTCGCGGTCGCGGACGCTGTCCGCACGGCTGCTCGATTCCCTCTTCATGTCGCCGCTGGTCTTGCCGGCGCTCGCCTTCGGCCTTGCCGCCCTGATGCTGTTCTCGCTGGTCGGCCTGCCGGTGTCGCCGCTGACGCTGGTGATCGGACACACCGTGGTCTGCGTCCCCTATGTCGTGCGAAACACGGTCGCGGCCCTCGCCCAGCTCGAGCCGACCCTGCTCGAAAGCTCGGCCGTGCTGGGGGCAAGCCGTCTCTACACGTTCCGCCGCATCGTGCTGCCGCTGATCCGGCCCGGCATCATCGCCGGCGCCTTCATCGCCTTCATGTCGTCCTTCGACAATGTGCCGGTCTCGCTATTTCTGCGCGATGCCGCGACCGACATGCTGCCGATCCGGATGTGGCAGGACCTCGAGGGCAAGCTCGACGTCACCATCGCTGCGCTGTCGGGCGTGCTGATCATCGCGACCGTCGCGCTGGTCGCGGTCATGGAGCGCGTCACCGGCCTGTCGCGGCGGCTGACGAACTGATCAGGCGCCGCGGAACAGCGAATAGCCCCAGCGCGTGAATTTCAGCGGCAGATGAAAATGCTCATCGACATGCTTTATGCGGAAACGGAACGGCGACACGGTCAGAAAGCCGTCGCTGTCACCAAAGAACTCTCCGAGATGAAACAGGACCTCGTACTCGCCTGCCGTCACACCAACGCCTTGCGCGACGGCATGATCGAGCACGCCATTGGCGCCGAGTCTCCCGTCGGCGATGCGCGAGGAGTCCGGATCGATCCGCCAGATCTCGACGCGCAGCCCCTGCGCGGGGCGCCCGCTCGCCACATCGACTGCGTGAATGGAAATGCCGCCTGCCACGATGTACCTCCCATGAGCACGCCGCCATGGTAGACGGAAACGCGGCCGTTCGACCAGCACCCGCATTGCTGCCCGCCCTTGGCGCGATGACCTCGCTGCAGGCCCTCGTTGCGCTTGCCTTGTTCGCGCCTGGCGTGGTCGCGCCGCGCGCCCATATCGAGGTCTGGCAGCTCTCGATGTTCTCCTGCGCCGTGTTCGCCGTCGGCATCCCAGCCTCGTTCTGGGGCGGCAGCTTCATCGCGCGGGTTGGCTCGCTGCGGATCGCGAGCCTGTGCGCGGCGGCCATCGTCGTCGGCATGGCGCTGGCCGCGCTCGGATCGACCGCCGCCCTGCTGGCCGCGGGCCTCTGCCTCGGCTTTGCCATGGGGCCCGAGACGCCGGCGAGCGCGGCGCTGCTGGCACGGCTCGTGACCGCCGAGCGCCGCGCCTTCGTCTTCTCCGTGCGCCAGACCGGCAACCAGATCGGCGCGGTCTGCGGCTCGCTGGCGCTGCCCGCGATCGCCATCGCGTTCGGGCCGGCCTGGTGCTATGCGGCCGTTGCTGCCTTGGCGCTGCTGGCAATCGCGCTGTTCGAACGGCTGCGGCCAGCCTACGCCGGCAAGCTCGTCCCGCCCCCGAAGCTCGATCTCCGCGCGCGGCTGGCGCTGATGACGGCAGACCGACGCATCGCGATGCTGGCGCTGGCCTCGATGCCGTTCAGCGCGATGCAGGTGTCGCTCAACACCGTCTTCGTCATGCTCGGCACCCGCGAGCTTGGCCTTAGCCATATCGAGGCCGGCATGGCGCTAGCCTGCGCGCAGGCCGGCGGGCTGGTCGGACGGCTCGGCTGGGGCTTCGTGGCGATGCGCCTCAATGCTTCGCGTATGGTGCTCATCGTCATCGGCCTCGGTATGGCCTTCTGCGCCGCGCTGCTGGGCCTCGAAGGCGCCTCACTCGGCCGTACCGGTCAGTTCGCAATTGCGGCATTGTTCGGCCTGACGGCATCGGGCTGGAACGGCGTTTTCATCGCCGAGATCGCCCGCCTCGCGCCGCAGGACCGGATCGGCGAGACCACCGGCGCGGTGCTGACCGCGTCCTATGCCGGCCTGCTGGCGGCACCCGCGCTGGTGTCGATCCTGGATGGTGTGGCCGGCCTCGGCACAGCCTTCTTTGCCTTGGCCTGCCTGGCCCTCTGCGGCACGGTGGCGCTGATCTGGGGAGGCCATGACAATGCCAGCGCATAATGCCCGCGGGATCACCGCCGATGTCGCCGCTGGACGGACGAGCGCCGTCGAGACTGCAAAGACCGCGCTCGCGCGCATCGAGACAGCCAGGAAGTTGAACGCGGTCGTCACGATCGATCCCGAACGCACGCTGGCCGACGCTGCGGCGGTCGACGATCGCCTGCGTGCCGGCGAGACAATGCCGCTCGCCGGCGTCCCCGTCATCGTGAAGGACAACATCTGGGTCGGCGGCTGGCGTGTGACGCAGGGCTCGCGCCTGTTTTGCGATTTCATCGCACCGCACGATGCCATCGCGATCGAGCGCCTGCGCAAGGCCGGAGCGGTCGTCGTCGGCATCGGCGCAACATCCGAGTTCGCCTGCAAGGGCGTCACCACCTCGCCGCTGTATGGACCAACGCGGCATCCCCTCGATCCTGCGCTGACCCCGGGTGGCTCGTCGGGGGGCCCGGCGGCTACAGTTGCGGCCGGCCTCGTGCCGCTCGCGATCGGCACCGATGCGGGTGGCTCGAGCCGCAGGCCGCCAGCCCATGTCGGGGTCGCCGGCTTCAAGCCGTCCTATGGCGCGATTCCCTATGGGCCAGGTTTCGCCGAGCCCTTCTTCGGCCTCTCCGTCATCGCACCGATCGCATCTGATGCGGCCGATATCGCACTGGCGTTCGAAGCCATGGTCGGCGCTGATCCGCGCGATCCGGATTCTGCCGTCGTGGGGCAGCGGGCCGAAGACATCGGCGGCCAGCGCATCGCGTTCTCGCCGCGCCTCGGCCTCGATGTCGCGATTGACGACGTCGTCGCGAATGGGCTCGCCGCCGCTATCGACCGTCTTTCCGCGGCGGGTTTGCGCATCACACAACGCGATCCCGTCTGGCCGGCAGGCGCCACGGAAGACGCCATCATGCCGCTTCAGCATGCGGGTCTCGCGGCGCTCTATGGCGACTCCTTCCGCAAGGATCCGACCGTCTTCGATCCCGATGTCGCCAAGCAGATCGAGCGGGGTCTCCTCTGGTCGGGTGCGGAGGTCGCCGGAGCGCTGCTCGCGAGCGCCGCGATCGCCAATGCCTTCGCAGCCTTCTTCACCGAGGTCGACCTGCTGCTGACGCCCACCGTTCCATGCGTCGCGTGGCCGCTGACGCAACTCGGCCCGGACATGATCGGTGGAAAAGTCGTAAGCCCGCGTGCCCACGCGGTGTTCACGCCCTTTATCAATCATGCCCACCTGCCGGCGATTTCGATTCCGTGCGGAACGGATCGGTGCGGGCTTCCATTCGGCCTTCAGATCATCGCCGCGCGCGGACAAGACCGCTCGCTGCTCGGAGCAGCGCAAGAGATTGAGGCCATCCTGCGAGTGTAAGTCCTGCCGTCACTGAGCGGCACATCGACCTCGAACCCTGCTCGCCATGCGCATCTCGGAGCGCTCGGCAATAATGGGCCCGTCGAGCCGACTGCGGAACCGCTCGTATCGGTCCAATGCCTTCTGTTTCAAGGCTGCGGGATCGCCTCCTCGATCGACCGGTCCATCAATGCATAGTGCGCAATGCCTCCGACAATAGTCCTGCAGAAGTTCAGAGTGAAGCGACCGTAAAGAGCGCCTAACCCGGATCCTGAGGTTGCAAAGCGATAGGAGGCACCGAGGACACGAGCGATCTCGAACAATCCCATGAGCTCGTGGTACACCAGCGCCGACTGAATGCCGAGCAGCGGCAGCAACAGGGCCTGCATACCGACGCCACTCATGACACCCTCGCTTCGGGGCGCGGCAGCGGCAGGAATTGCGCAAGATGAGCACTCCTCCACTGATATGGCGTATTGCCGGCGAAGCGCTTGAACACTGTCGTGAAATGAGCCTGCGTCTGGAACCCGACGGTCAAGGCGATGTCGACGAGCGAGATGTCCGGCCGCTGCAGCAATTCCTGAGCACGCTCGATCCGCCGCTTCAGCAAATATTCGTGCGGCCGCATGCCGACGGCCGCCCGGAACTGCGCGGCGAAGTGCATCCGGCTGAGGCCGGCAACGGCAGCCAGATGCTGCAAGGTGACCTTCGCCTCCAGATTGTCGTCGATGTATTGCATGACGCGCTTGAGGCGCCATTTTTGCAGCGACCGCACCGCCCGGCAGGCGTGCCCTGCGCGGTCACTCTCGGCCGGCTCGGACTGGCCTCGTCCGACCGTCGTCCCCCCGCTGGCCTTGCGGGTCAGAATGGCCAGGCGCAATGCGTCGACGAGAATGGCGGAATGCGGATTGTGCATGGCTTTGGTTGCCGCGAGGGCATCCGAGAGGCGCCGCATCACCGGGTCCGCGCCCTCCTCCGCACCCGTCTCCCGATCGGACTCTGCGGACGCGTGCGCAAGGCGTTTCGCGGACACCCTGAAGCTCGGCCCGCCACTGGCAGATCCCTGCACATCCGGTGCTGGTGGCTCGATGGCCAGCGCAACATCCAGATGCACGAGGGAGAGCATCACCGCCTCCTCGCCGGAGCGCGACGAACGTTTCGATAACCGCAGCTGCGGGCCGTCGATGGGAGAGACGTCCATCGTGGCGGCGACATGATCCTTGGCATTTTGCGAGTATGATATCTGCAGCGACATCGTCGAAGCTCCTTGTCCCAATTCGCACCAGCAATGCCTGGCCGGCTTGTCCGAATGCTATGGGAGCAGAGTAGTTCGGCGATCCGCCCGCTCCATTCTACGCGCGGGTGCATGGATAAGGTCTCGGGTTGACCGCGTCATACGTAGGTATGATCCCGGGCGAGAGGGCGAGCGGAACACTTCGCCTGCATCTACCCGAGGCCTGCAGCTCCGCCCGCCTGCGGTAAGTTGACGCGTCCGCGACCGGCAAAATCACCGATAAGCCGTGTTCCGCTGGGGAATCTCCGTGCCGGCGCCCACGCCGGATCGACTATCCACGAGGTCTTCCAAGAGAGCACGAAAATCAGCTGACGGGATATTGTGGGCGCGATCAAATCGCGGCATCAACGCCGCTGCAATGAGAAGAAGCCCCGCCTGCGACGATGACGAACTTTGATCGGCCCACAGGTTCATCCATGAGCCGCGCCGGTTTGCGGTTCTGGTCCGCCGTCCTCGCCCTTGCGGTCTTCATGGTCGACGTGCTGACGCCGCTCGAGGGCGCGGTCGCGGTTCTCTACGTCGTTGCGATCCTGCTCGCTGCGAGTACGAACCGGCGCAACGACATCATCGTCGCCGCGATCGGCTGTGCCGCCCTGACGGTCACGGCGTATCTGTTGTCGCATGATCACGAGCCCATCGGCTCACCGGCCCTTCGTGCCCTGGTGAGCCTCGCGGCCATCGCCATCACCACGCTGCTCGCGCTCCAGAATCATGCCGCAACCAATCGTCTGGCGGCGCAGGCGCGCCTGCTCAACCTCTCGCATGACATGATTTTCGTCCGCGATCGCGCCGGCGTGATCAATTTCTGGAACAGGGCCGCGGAACAGACCTACGGCTGGTCGGCCGACGAGGCGCTCGGGCAGCTCGCCGACAAGCTTCTGCGAACCAGCTATCCCGACCGGAGGGAAGCCATCGAGGCCACCCTGCTCGATACGGAGCGATGGGAAGGCAGGGTTGAACAGCGCACGAAGACTGGCGCCACCCTCGCGGTCGATGCCCGCTGGGCCCTGCAACACGACCATCTCGGCAAACCCGTTGGAGTGCTCGAAACGCACACCGACGTCACGGACCACGTGGCGGCGCACAGCGCGCTGGTGCAGAGCGAGCAGCGATACCGCCGAATGTTCGACGCAAGCCGGATCGGCGTCGTCGAGGAAGACTGGAGCGGACTGCGGACCGCGCTGGATTCGTTACCTACCCGAGGCGCGGAACTGCGCGATTACCTGGCACGACATCCCGATTTCGTCCGTCATGCCCGCGGACTCGCCAAAATCACCGACGTCAATCCTGCCCTGCAGAAGATGGCGGGGGCAAGCAGCTCTGCGGAATTCATCCAGAACGTGGACAAGCTGCTGGGCGAGAACGATCGCAGTTTCCTCGACGCGCTGGTGGCATTCGCGGAAGGAGAGCGGTTCCACGAAGGGGAGACCGAGCTCGTGCGCCTCGATGGACGCAAGGTTCCCGTGCTGTTCACGATCACCTTTCCGCCTCAATCCGACGAAGATCATAACGTGCTCGTCTTCGTCGTCGACATTACCGAGCGCCGGCAGGCGCAGGATGCGCTGCTCGCGGCGCAAGCCGAGCTCGCTCATGCTGCGCGCGTGGCAACCCTCGGCGAGCTCAGCGCGTCGATTGCGCATGAGGTGAACCAGCCGCTCGCGGCGATCGTCACAAGCGGCGAGGCCGGCTTGCGGTGGCTGCGGCGCGACGTACCCGACCTCAAGGAGGTCACGACGTCGATCGGCCATGTCGTCGCTCAGGGGCGCCGCGCCAGCGAGATCGTGACCCGCATCCGCACCTTCCTGAAGAAGGACGCGCCCCAGCGGGATATGCTGCAAATCGGCGAGATCATCGAGGAGGCGACTGCACTGGTCGCGCGCGAACTCGCCAAGGACAAGGTCACCCTCACCGTCGAGTCGCAGCCCAGCCTGCCACCGATTCGCGGCGACCGGGTCCAGCTGCAACAGGTCCTGGTCAACCTTCTGATCAATGCCGGCCAGGCCATGTCAGGCCAGCCCGGTTCCCGCACCATCACGCTGCGCGCCGGCAGCGAGGACAGTGAAACCCTCGCCATCATGGTACAGGATAGCGGCCCGGGCATCCAACCTGAGGACCTGCCGCGCCTGTTTGATCCGTTCTTCACGACGAAGGATGGCGGAATGGGCATGGGGCTTGCGATCTGCCGAACCACGGTGGAAGCTCACGGCGGCCGGTTGTCGGTGGCGAGCACTCCGGGCTCGGGAACGACATTCCACCTGACATTGCCATTTAGCCAAGAACACGCTCTGCCATGACACGACCAAACCAGGCGCAGCCGCCCGCCCAACCCTCCAGTGCATTGGTGATCGTCGTCGACGACGACGAAGGCATCCGCGCCTCGCTCGACAGCCTGTTCCGATCCGTCGGCCTGCAGACGCGCCTGTACGGCTCGCCCGCCGAATTGCTGGCCGGCTCGCTGCCCGACGGTCCCGGCTGCATCGTGCTGGACGTCCGCCTCCCGGGCGTGAGCGGGCTCGATCTGCAGAGCCAGTTCGTCCGGCAAGGCATCAGCTATCCGATCATCTTCATGACCGGCCACGGGGACATTCCGATGTCGGTGCGTGCCATGAAGGCCGGCGCCGTCGACTTTCTTTCCAAGCCGTTTCGCGACCAGGACATGCTGGATGCCGTGACCGCGGCGCTCGAGCGCGATGCGCAGCACCGTGCCGAAGCCGCGGCCAAGGAGGACATCCGCGCCCAGTACGAGACCCTGACAGCGCGCGAACGCGAGGTGATGGGCCATGTCACCGCCGGCCTGATGAACAAGCAGGTGGCGGCCCTGATCGGCCTCAGCGAGATCACGGTCAAAATCCACCGCGGGAACGTCATGCGCAAGATGGGGGTTAGGTCATTGGCCGACCTCGTTCGCAAGGCCGAGGCGCTCGGAGTTTCCCAAACCCGCAGGACTACGGACCAAACCTGAGTATAATTTCGGCGGTCCGGGCCCCGGGTGCATAAGGCGTTATCGGCCGCGCAACGGGAGATATCCTCCTTGCCTTGCGGAACACCGCGGTCAGGATTGAGCGCAAATGGCCAAGACCCCTGTGATTGCAATTGTGGACGACGACGAAGGCGTTCGCGCTTCGCTTGCGAGCCTAGTGCGTTCGCTCGGCTACGAGGCCGATGCCTACGAGTCCGGCCTGGACTTCCTGCGGAATGCGCCGGGAGACGATCCGGCATGCATGATCACCGACGTGCAGATGCCGGTCATCACAGGCGATGAGTTGCAGGCCCAATTGAATGCCGCCGGCCGCCGCTTCCCGATCATCTTCATGACCGCATTTCCAAGCGAATCCGTGCGCCAGCGTGTCATGGCTGCGGGCGCGCATTGCTATCTCGACAAGCCCTCCAGCGGCGATGAGATCATCCGCTGCCTCGAAGAGGCGCTGGCAGGCCACGCGCCGTAGCCCGTCTATCCGTCCCTGGCGCAACAGCCCTCTTCCCCAACCAGACGTGCATTCCGGCAACTGGGTTGGTGGACCGGAAATACCGGCAAGCCCTGCAAACCTCATAGTCTGCGTCGACTTTATGGATTTCGGTCGGGCGGCACGCTCTGCCGAGAACGGATGGGGCTGGATTCCCGTGAACACCACCAGTGCTGCCGCGCCGTCCGCATTGGCCTTCGCCGGCTTCCCGGCGAGTTCCTGGGCTTTCGCGTTGCGGGTATGGCTGGCGATGATGCTCGCACTCTATGCGAGCTTCTGGCTCGAGCTCGAATCCCCCTCGTCGGCGGCCTTGACCGTGGCGATATTGGCCTTGCCGACACGCGGTCAGGGCATGGAAAAGGCCGGCTACCGGCTGCTCGCGACGGCGATTGGGGTCATGGCATCGATTGCGATCGCCGGCGTGTTTTCTCAGACCGACGGTCTCCTGCTCGCCGTGCTCGGCATCTGGGTCGGGCTCTGCGTCTATGTCGCCGCCATGCTGGACGGCAATCGCGCCTATGCGGCGGCGCTCTGCTGCATCACCGTCGCCCTGATCGCCATCCAGCAGATCGACACGCCGCTTCAGGTGTTTCCGACCGGCATCGCGCGCGGTGCCGCCATCGGCATCGGGGTCCTTGCGGTGGCGCTGGTCAACGAGGTGCTGGCCGCGCCGGACTATCATCCGGTGCTGGCAGGCCGCATCGAGGCGCTTCACCGCCGGGTCACGGACCTCACGCAAGGTACCGAGCATGCCTCCGCAGCGACTGCGGCGATCCTGCTGCATGACATCGCGGCGGTGCGTCCGGAGATCGCCAGCCTTGCGACCGAATCGAGCATCGGAACGGCGAGATCCGAGGCCGCGCGTTCCGCGTTGGTCGACCTCGTCAGCGCGTTTTCTCTCGGCCGCATGCTCGCGGCGCTTCCCGCCACCTCCGCCGCGCCCCCCCACACAGCTGGGTTGATAGCGATTACCAGATCCTGGCTCCGGGCCGAGATCAGCCGAAAGAACGCGCAGGTGCGTAGCAGCCTCGATGCACTGCATGAAGGGAAGCGCCCGTATCATGCATGGCGCGCGCCGCTCTACCGCTCGCGCCGCATCGCGGCAGAAACCGGCGCACGGGCCGCGATCTCGTTCGCGCTGATTGGGCTCTTCTTCGTGTTGACAGGCTGGCCGACCACCGAGCTCTGCCTCTCGCTCGTCGCAGTGATCCTCGGCCTCGGCTCGACGGCGCCCGCGCCACGCACCTTCACGATGGTGACAGTAATGGCGATGCCGATCGCCTGCGCGCTGGCCGGCATCCTGAAATATTTCGTCTTCAACGGCGTGTCCGAATTTCAACTGCTGGCGATCGGTCTCGCGCCTGTCGTCATCGGCTTCGCGCTGCTGATCTCGTTGCCGAACCCGCTGCTGTCTTCCCTCGGCCGGCTCACCCTGGTGTTCACGATCGCCGTACTCGCACCGACCAATCCGCAGAGCTACGACCCCGAGGTATTTCTCGTGACGAGCTTCTTTGCCTGCCTGTCCTCCCTGCTAGTGCTCGCAGCCCAGATGCTGCTGCCTCCATTGTCGGGCGACCAACGAGTTCGTCTGCTGCTGCGAGAGGCCAGGTGCGAGCTGGGCCACCTCCACCGCTGGGAAGTTCGAGACCTCGCGCCAGAGGAAGCCGCGTTTCGCGACGCGGCGCGAATCGAACAGATTCTGACCGCAAACGGCGCCTTCGCTCTCAATGGCGATAATGCAGCAAAGGCGATGCGCTGCTTCGACCAGGCTGAGAGCTTGCGGCGCTGCGGCACCGAACTGCAGCAGCTGACGCAGGAGCCGCTCGCCCGGGTGGTGCAGGACGCGCGAGAGGCCCTCGCCCAGCGCAACGGTGCCGCGATCCTCGCTGCTGCCGAGGCGATACGCCAAGTGGCATCGCGAAGCAACTTGTCTGCCAATTCGGCCATCGCCGTGCTGGTTCCGGCAAGCACCGTATTTGCACCGTCGCAGTCTCCAACCGCCCCCAGCCAAGGCAAACAGTCATGACGAACACATATCGGGAGTTCGTCGTCGGTGGCGTGCTCATTGCCCCCATCGTCTCCTATGCCGCAATCGCGCTGCTAGCGTTCCTGATGCTTCGCCCGCTACTGCGCTTCGTCGGCTTCGCGAGAGTCTTCAGCAACCCGTCGTTGGCCGAACTTTGCCTCTACGTGGCGATGTTCGGCACGCTCGCGCTGTTCTTCTAGGGAGAAGTGCCATGGAAGCTACCCTGCCTCGGGACGTCACCCCGCTTCATGGCGATGCCCCAGCCGAAGCACCGGTCGTTGCCGCGGACTCCGTGGACGGTTCAAACGCGCCGGAGACCGTGGCGCGCGACACCAGCGATCGGACACTGGACAGCATCAGACCTTCGGCCTGGGCGACGCCCGCCACGAGGCCACTGCGCCAAGCGGTCGGCCGTTTCATGCGCGGTGCCGGCAAGCACCTTGCGACTCTCGGCATCGCACTTGTCGCAGTTCTCATAGCGGCGGCGACCTGGCAGCACTACGTCACCGCGCCCTGGACACGGAACGGCAGCGTCCGCGTCCAGGTCGCCAACGTGGCGCCGCAGGTGGCAGGCAAGATCGTGGAGCTTCGGGTGGCCGACAACCAGTTCGTCCACAAGGGCGACGTCCTCTACGTGATCGATCCGTTCGACTTCCAGGTGGCCGTCCGGGTTGGCAAGGCTCTGGTCGACCAGCGGGCGGCGGACCTCGTGGTGAAGCAGGCCGAGTTCCACCGCCGGCAGCACCTGTCCGATCTTGCGACGACGCCCGAAGAACAGCAAATCTATGCAGGCAACGCGGCGCAGGCGAAAGCTGCCTACGAGGCTGCGGCGCACCAGCTCGCGCAGGCGGAGCTGAACCTGAAGCGCACGAGCGTGGTCAGTCCCGTCGATGGCTACGTCACCAACCTCTTGTTACGTGCGGGAGACTATGCCGTCACCGGCGTCAGCAACGTTTCCGTGATCGATTCCAACAGTTTCTGGATCGACGGCTATTTCGAGGAAACCAAGATGGCGCGGGTTTGCATCGGCGATCGCGCCGAAGCACAACTGATCGGCTATCCCAAGCCGATACTGGGACATGTGAAGACCGTGACGCGCGGCATCAGCGTGTCGAACGCCGCCGCAGGCACACAGGGCCTGCCCGCCGTGGACCCGATCTACACCTGGGTGCGGCTCGCGCAACGCGTACCGGTTCGCCTCGCCATCGACACCGTGCCACCCGATGTGCCGCTCGTCTCCGGCATGACAGCGACGGTTACGATCCGGCAGCCCGCCGGGGACGAGGGCCAAACCTGGCTCGACCGGTTCCGCGCGAACTTCGTCGATCCCGTCTCCGATCTGTTCGGCGCAGGCCGCCCGCCTCGTCCGGACTGCCTGAAGGCGACATCACAGCAGGGCCCCGAGGTGGAAGCACTTCCCTATACGCGCGAGCCCGCGGTTCCGCCGGCAGAGACGATCGCACCCGGCCTGACACCCGGCATCGGCGCCTCGCCACGCCTGCCCTGACACGTGCGCGCTGGCGCAGCGCCATCCGGAACACGTCGGGCCTCGTCCAAGTTCTCAGGCGGCGGACTGACGTCGGCACGCAAAGGCCCCATCTCGCGTGCTGCGCACGGGCCCCTCGTAAATCATGCGAAATGAGAAGCGGCGGGGGTTTATGAAATACTCTCGCTGCGGGATCGGCGATGGTGTGCATGTTAAGTGACTGAGACCCCCAAGTCACGGCTCGAGCCTCCCTCCTCCCTAGGCATACGAGCATTCTAGGGGCCGTCCTCCCCCAAGGGACGGCCCCCTTTTTTCGACAGCACAAAGCGCGATTGAGGGCATCGTCCCGATCGGGACTTGCCGGCGCTAGCTAGAGGCTGACCTGACGCGTGAGCCAGGTGCGGACACCCTCAAGGCTCCTGAAATCATCCAGCGCGTGCGCCGGAAGTCCGGGCGCGATGTCCGCAACCATGCCGCTCAGCGCATGTCCCGGCCCGAGTTCGAGAAACCCCGTCGCGCCCGCTTCGACACAGGCTTGCAGGCAATCGGCCCATTGCACGGTCTGCGAGATCTGCGCTGCGAGTTTGTCGAGACCAGTCTCGCGCGAGACGACCGGAGCGGCATCGATTCCGCTCAGAATGCGCGCACCGCTCCTCGGCGGGAATATCACCGATGCCTCGCGCAAGGTCTCACGAAAGACGGCAGACGCCACGGCGAGCCGTTCGGTGTGGGAGGCGACCTCAACCGGCAGCGCGACGATCCTTGCGTGCATCGCCCGCGCGTCTCGGGCAAACTCGCCTAGCGCCTCACGACCGCCGCCAACGACAAAGGCATCGCCCGGATTGACGATGGCAACCGCCGTGCCGTGACGCTCGCAAAGGCGATCGACCTCGTCCCGGGAAGGACCGCGGACGAAGATCAGTCCGTCACCGGCGCGCGTGGCCGCATCCATGGCCTCTGCGCGGCGCACCACCAGATCGAGCGTTGCGGTCGCATCGAACAAGCCGCCGACACCCCAGGCCGCGACTTCGCCGACACTATAGCCGGCAATGATGACGCCACGCGGAATGACATCTGCGAGCGCACACGCCGCAGCGAGCGGATGCAAGGTGCAGAGAATCTGGCCGCCACGGTTGCGGTGCAGAGCCTCATCGGCTTCGTCGCGGACGAAATCGCGTGGATCCCTGCCACCGAGCAATGCCGCCGCGTGCGCAAACAGGTGCGCGGCCTCCGGCGCGCCGCCCGTGAGGGCGAACATGTCCCGATGCTGCCTGCCTTGCCCCGAACAAAGGATCGCCAATGTCATGGTCGCGCCCTAGTGTGGAAAGAGCAGCGCGATCACAATCGCCAGCGTCGGGACGCTGAATGCGGTGCTGGCGATAACCATGGATCCAACCCTTGCGGAATCCAGCCGGTAGTTGACCGCGAACAAAATCCCGAAAAAGCCCGACGGCACGGCGGCGAGCAGAATGGCCGTCTTCGCTGCATCCTGCGCGATCGGAAGGACGAGAATGACCGCGACAGCCAACAACGGGCGGACGATGTCCGAGGCCACCGTTGCAGCGCTGATCTTCCAATCCAGCCGAAACGATTGCGCCGACAGAATGGCTCCGGTGAGGAACAGGGCGACGCCGGCAGCCGAACTTCCGATCAGCGCGAGGCTCGCATGAGCCAGCGCGTCGAGGCTCACATCCGACAACGAGAATACGATGCCGAGCGCGGGCGCGAGCACCACCGGCTTGGTGATCGCGCGCCGAATTGCCGTCAGGACCTGCCGCGCCGCCATTTCTTCGCCACGAGCCTTGGCGGCACCCATCTCCGCTACGATCAGAGTCAATGGGCTGATGAGGATCGAGCCCGCCGCCAATGCAACGGCAACCGGAACGGCGCCGGTTGGCCCCACGACTGAGGTCATGATCGGAAGACCCACCCCGGCGAGATTCGGGAAGCCAATCGTCAGCGCCTGCAGGGACGCCTCGGACTGGGAAAGCTTGGAGAGCCGACGTGCGGCGAAATACCAGGCAAGATAGAGCAGCAGCATCGTGACGCCGAGCACCAGGAAGAGCGGGACCTGCTCGATCATCTCACGGCGCGACGCTGAGGCGGTCGCGGCGAACAGCGAAGCGGGCAGTGCAAAATCCATCACCAGCGCGTTGAGAGCGTCGACATGGAGATTGTCGACGACATGAAGTTTGCCGGCGGCGTATCCCAGCAACAGAACGAAGAAAACCGGCACGAGCGCCATCAGGATTGCATTGGACATCATCGGCATGGGCTTTCATGGGCGTCGACAAAGAGCGTCATCGCAAGCAGATCGGCCGATCCACCCGGGCTGAGCCGACGGGCGACGAAGCTGTCATGGATCAATTGCGCCAGCGTACGCCAACCAGGCGCGCTGACGCCGCCGGCGTCGATGAAGCGGCGCGCCGCATCATGCGCAAAGCGAAGGCCGTCGACCCCACCGCGATGCAGGAGGTTGGTGTCTTCTACGGAGGCGATCAGGGCAAAACATGCCTCGACCCGGGCGGCTTCCGTATCTTCCGGCTCGGCATGCGTCGCTCTGCGCAGCGCCGGCAATCCGACCAGGTAGATGCTGGGAAATCCGTTCGCGGCCTCGGTACGCGCACCGCCGGCATGAAAACGGCGGCGGGCCACGCTGCCGTGGCTGTGCAACAGCACCGGACCGTCGAGGATGCTCTCGCCCCAAAGGCGCCTCACGACCTCGCCAAGCGAAAGCTCGGGCTCGACCAACCCGCCGGCCCTCGCACCGGCCGCCGCACACAACAGGCCGAGTCCGAAGATGGCGCCGCGATGCGTGTTGACGCCCGAGGTCGCTGCAAACATCGCGCGCTCGGCCTCGAGGCCGATGATCCGCAGCCGCCCCATGCCGCAACCGCGCGCGCCCGCATCGGCTAGGCGCTGAAGATGGGGCTTGATGGCCGCGGCGCTGCGACGGAACGTGCCGGCATCCATATCAACGTGACTGCCATTGTCGATATGACTTACGAGCCCCGGCTTCGGCCAGGTCTCCAGCTCCTCGACGAGGCAGCGGGCGGCGATGGCGCCGATGGCGGAAACGTCGGGCGCGATGCGTGCCCGACGCGGAACCGACCTCTCCAAACCTCGTACAGCCGCGGTGATCATGATCCCCTCGCTCCCGAAATGAATCGATTCCTGTCGAGCAGGATCACGCTCTCGATGCTCTTCACCAGAAGCTCGCGCGCGCCACCGTGGAGCTCGCGCCAGTTCACGGCAGCACCATCGGCGCGCATGAGTTCACCATCTAGCCGCATCGGCGCCTCGATCTCGATCGCAGCCACATCGGCGACGAAGCGATCGACGTCGGTTTCACGGCGAAACTCGAACAGCACATCGAGGTCCGATCGGTCTGTCACGTAGTCGAGCCCGGTCAGCGATTGCCAGGCCAGGCTGCCGAAGACGCGCGCGTCCACCGAGTGACGAAGCTCCAACCGGTCGAGCCGATCGAGCGTCGGCCACCAGTTGCGCGGTGCGTAAGCCCGCGCCTGCCGCAGCGACGGCGGCCTCGCGACCGAGGCGACCTGGCCGATATCAACCAGGAGGGAGATCCGCTTCTTGCCGGCCGAGGGCGGCAAGGGCAGGCCCAAAGCAAGACCGGCTTCCTCGCATGGCAGGGCGCGCCGCCTGATCGCCGGCCAGCCCATTCTGGACCAACGTGCGACCAACACGTCGGTAGCGAGATCGCTGCGCGCTTCCAGCATCGCGCGCCACCCTGCCGGGCTGACGAAGACGAGGTCATGACGACCCGGTGAACGCTCACCGTGCTTGCAGGGCCAGGTCACGAACACGCTCCGCAATATCAGCGGCTTTCAGCCTGCCACCGCGCGCCTTACCGAGCGCATCCCGTTGGTCTCGCCCGGCCGGCATGTCAGCCAGCAGCGCCTCCAGCTGATCGGCAAGCGAGGCGGCATCGCTCCATGTCATGTGAACCGCGCCCATCTGCATGAGATTGGACAGCCCCGGCGCGAACACCGGCGTCGACTTCGCCTTCTCCTCAAGCGCTTCCATCGACAGCTTGGTGACCTTCGCCATCGACGGCAGATCCATCACCGCGGGGTGTGCACCGGGCAATCCGACAAGCACGCGAGTTGCAAGTCCCGTCGCAAGCAGAGCGCCCGCCGCCGAGTGGCCGTAGAGCAGGCCGATAGTCGGGCGGCCGTTCATGTCCGCGTGGATCAACACCTTCGCCAGATGCGCGAGGAATTCGTTCAGCCCAAGCAACTCGTCGCGCTTGCTCATGCGTTGGCTGTCGCTGTCGACGAGCACCAGGATCGGACCAGAGTCCCGGCCGATCGACGCCAGGAGATGGCCGGACAATCTGATCGCCTCGTCGACGCCCAGTGCGGTTCGATCCGCGACACCAAGGACGAGCATTTTGTCGCCGCGTCGCAGCGTCGCCGAGCCGAGAAGGACGCCTTTGTCGTTCTTGATCTCATGGCCGTCGGGGAAGAGTGAGGCGAGAATGTCATCGAGCGTCACGGCTGGTCCTCCCGATCCTGTCGGCGAGCGTAATGAACTGTTCGGCCGGCAACTCCGGAACCGTTTCAGCATGCGCGATGCCTTGCGCCGCCCAGATGTCGACGGCATCCAAGCAGGCACCGTAGCGGCTTAGCCGGTCGGCAAGCCGCTCCTGCTCTGCCTTCAAGCTGTCGAGGCCGAAAGGTCCGATCAGACCCAGCAGTTCCAGCGCGGCCTCGCGAAAATCCTGCACGTTGTCATCGGCAAAGACGTCGGCGGCGCCGAGCAGCCGGCGATGCTTACCGCCCATGGTGCGCCAGACCAGCGCGCGGTCGCGGGAGTCGAACTCCTCGACGCCGCGATTGGTCTCGATGACTTCGGGGCCGGACACCGCAATGCGCCCGGGTTCAGACACGGCGAGCGCCGAACAGCAGCCTGCGATCAATCCACCTCCGCCGTAACATCCGGACCGGCCGCCGATCAGGCCTATCACCTTCACGCCGGCGCTGCGCGCCTCCATCACCGCGCGCATGATCTCGGCAATGGCGAGCTCGCCGGCATTGGCTTCCTGCAACCGGACGCCGCCGGTGTCGAACAGGATCAGGACCGGGACCGAGGCGATCTGGCGCGCCGCGCGGAGCAACCCGGTCAGCTTGGCGCCGTGCACCTCGCCGAATGCGCCGCCCATGAAACGTCCCTCCTGTGCGACGACGAACACCGGCGAGCCATCGAGGCGGCCATGGCCGACGACGATGCCGTCGTCGAACTGCTCGGGCAGATCAAAAATCTTCAGATGCGGACTGACCTCGCGCTGCTCCGGACCGATGAACTCGACGAAGCTGCCGGCGTCGAGCAGCAACTCCAGCCGCGTGCGGGCCGACGCTTCGTAGAAGCTGGTGCTGCGGGCGCGCTCGGCCGGTGTGATGTCCTTGAGTGGTGCGGTCATTGGCCGTTCTCCGTGATCGATCGCACCGCCTGCGCCAACCGAAGCGAGACCGTATCGGGGCGCGCGCCGCCATCGTTGATCGAGAATCTCAGCCCGCCGGGCGAATAGCGCTCGACGAAATCGCCGATTACAGCGGTCCAGACCTCGCCGAAGCCAACCGCCGCGGTCCTGATCTCGATGGCGCATTCCGCATCCGGCAGGACGCGTTCCACCAGCACCTCCAGATTGCCCGAGGCGACAACGCCGACGATCGCGCTCTGCCTGGTGCCGCCGGCCCTGGTGCGAACGCTGTGCTCAAACCTAAGATCTTCCATGACCCCTCCTCACCAGTTCCTGAATTTCGACGGCGGCGCGTAGAGTCCGCCGGACCAGCGCACGAGATCCTTGATGGAGCGCGCTGCGAGCAGGCTGCGATCCGCATCGAGCGGATTGATGCCGATATCCTCCGGGCGGCGGATCACCCCGCGTTCGCGCAAGTGCGTGACCATGCCGTGATCCCGCCGACGGCCGACATCGGTGTAGCCGGCAACGCCGCGAATGGCCTGCTCACGCTCCTCCGCGGTACGGCACAGCAGGAGGTTGGCCACGCCCTCCTCGGTGACGACGTGCGTGACGTCGTCGCCATAGATCATGATCGGCGCGAGCTCGAGCTCCAGCTTCTCCGCAAGTTCGATGGCATCGAGCTTCTCGACGAACAGCGGTACGTTGTTGTCTCCGAACGTCTCGCCGATCTGCACCACCAGTTTGCGGCCGCGGCGCATCAGGGAGGAGCCATCAGGATCAGCCTCCGCTCCGGCTTTCAACCAGGGCTCGCTCGGATGACGCCGGCCGCGCGCATCCGCTCCCATGTTCGGTGCACCGCCGAACCCGGCGATGCGGGAGGTGGTGACGGTCGACGAATTTCCCTGCAGATCGATCTGCAAGGTGGAGCCGATGAACATGTCGCAGGCATAGAGCCCGGCGGTCTGGCAAAAGGCGCGGTTGGAGCGCAGCGAGCCGTCGGGGCCGGTGAAGTAGACGTCGGATCGGGCGCGGATGTAGTCATCCATGCCGACCTCCGAACCGAACGAGTGGATCTGGCGGACCCAGCCGGATTCGATCGCGGGAATGAGTGCGGGATGCGGGTTCAAAGCAAAATGGGTCGCGATTTTGCCTTTGAGGCCAAGCCGCTCGCCGAAGGTCGGCAGCAGGAGCTCGATCGCGGCCGTACTGAAGCCGATGCCGTGATTGAGCCGCTGCACGCCATAGGGAGCATAGATACCCTTGATCGCGAGCATCGCGGTCAGGATCTGTCCCTCGGTGATCGCGGCCGGATCGCGCGTGAACAGCGGCTCGACGAAGAACGGCTTGTCGGACTTGACGACGAAGTGGACGCGATCCGCCGGGATGTCGACCCGGGGAACCTGCTCGACGATCTCGTTGACCTGGGCGATCACGATGCCGTCCTTGAAGGCCGTTGCCTCCACCACGGTCGGCGTGTCCTCGGTGTTCGGACCGGTGTAGAGATTTCCGTCATGGTCGGCGCTGACGGCAGCGATCAGCGCGACGTGCGGCGTCAAGTCGATGAAGTAGCGCGCGAACAGTTCGAGATAGGTGTGGACCGCGCCCAGCTCGATCTTGCCGCCGAACAGCATGCGCGCGATGCGGGCCGATTGCGGCCCGGAATAGGCATAGTCCAGCCGCTTCGCGACGCCGCGGTCGAACAGATCCAGATGTTCCGGAAGAACGACGCCCGACTGCACCATGTGCAGGTCGTTGACCCTGGAGAGATCGACCGCGAGCAGCGCGCGACTGAGCAGATCGGCCTGCTTCTGGTTGTCGCCTTCCAGGCAGATCCGATCGCCCGGCCGGATCACAGCCTCGAGCAGGCGCGTGGCATTGCCCGCTTCGACGACTTTGCCGCGGGCAAGCTCGGCACCTGCAGCGATGCGGGCATCACGCCTAGCGCGGTTGTTCTGCCAGCTCGTCATGGCCTCTGCTCCTTGGCGCGCATCACCGTCACGGTCCGGTCCGCGATTGGTGCTGATCGTCTCGATCAGGTTGATTGAACATTCCGGATGGGCAGTCAGGCCGGCGGGAGTGCTGCCTCTCCCGCCGGCCCTCCTTCCGCCGGCCGTGCGTCAGGACCGGCAAGATGCGGCCTCAGCGGGTGACCGGTTGATCGATGCTGCGCGCTGCGCGCGTGATGACAGCCGCCACTTCCTTGGGATGTGACTCGTAGACCGAGTGGCTCGCGCCCGGGATCACCGTGGTATGGCTCTTGGCACGCTCGTAGTACCAGCGCTCCAGATCGGGATTGATGATCTGGTCGCTGCCAGCAACGATGCCCCAGCTCGGCTTGGTCTTCCACGCGGCCGCCGTCAGTGGGGTGCTGAACACCTGTGCCGCGGCCAGGACCTGGGAGCGTGCCACGAACTCGGCGCGCTCACGCGGCAGATCGGGCGCGAACAGTTTCGGGAACTGCACGGGATCGAGATAGGTGAACTTGTCCGGCGTGACCTTGATGACGCCCTCGGTCTTTCCAAGCACGCTCGGCGTCTTCTTGCCCAGCGCCGATTCATCCTCGCCGACGTCGGGGGCGTGCGCGGCGACGTAGACAAGGCCTGCGACTTTGGGATGGACGCCGGCCTCGGTGATGATCGAGCCGCCATAGCTGTGGCCGACGAGGAGTGTCGGACCATCCTGGAGATCAAGAATCCGCTTCGCCGCCGTGACGTCGTCGGCGAAGGACGTTTCCGGCTCCTGCACCATGGTCACGCGGAAGCCTTCCCTGGTCAGGATTTCGTAGACCGGCTTCCAGCCCGATGCATCCACCCAGGCGCCGTGCACCAGGACGATGTTCTTAAGGGGGTCCGCACGCGCCGGGGCGACGCTCGCGAACAGGGAAAGGGCTGCAGCAAAGGCGAGACCTGCGTTGAGGTGTTTCATGTCGGGATCACTCCGGGTTGGAACGATGCGACAATACGTTGGCCGCTTGCCTGCGTATTTCGGCAAACAACGGCCCTTGCCACTTCGCACGCCGGGAGTTATCGGCCACAGCTCTGATCCAGCTCATGCTCCGGTTTCTCTGATGGCACGATCTCGTGCACATGCAAAGCAGCCGACGTTCGCAAGCGAAAGACAGCGCGTATCGGTCCTGTCATTCGCGACAGACGTCCGCTACCGACACGAGAGGATCGACAATGACATCGAATTCACTCATCCGGATTTCAGCCGCCACTATATTCCTCCTGCAGGCGGCATCCCCGGCTCGTGCTGCGTCCTGCGAGGATTCGGTCGGGCGTGTCCAGGCACAGCTGGACGCCGCGATTGAGAAGAATGCCGGCGCACATGGCTGGAGTCCGGAGAGCCTCGACGCCTTGCGCGGTCATCAGCCGACGCCGCGGTCGCTGGCACAGGCGGAAGGCGCGAGCGGAGTGCACCTTCGGCTCGCGCTCGATGCCCTCGACCGCGCACGCGCCGCGAGCCGTTCCAGCGACATCGCCACGTGCCGCCGGGAGCTGTCCGAGGCAAAGCGACTGCTTCGGAAGCGGCCCCAATGATCCCGAAGGCGATCGTGCGGCCAGACAGCGGGACGTGCGTTCAGGGAATACCGGCACGCCGGCCGCTCCCTATCGTCCCGCACAAATGAAAGGATCCGGAGCAGCCCATGCGAGAACAGCTCTCCTTGAATAGGTTCAGATGCCGCCGATTTGCATCGATGCATCTGGGCGTGGCGCTCGCAACCAGCCTGATATGGCTGATCCCGGCCGCGGCAAATGCGCAGATGACGCTGCCGACGACGCTGCCCCCTGTCGGCATGTCTGCAACCTCGCCGCTCAACCTGAGCGCCACGCGGCCTGAAGGCATTCCGCTGGGCTCGACCGAAATCGCCACGCCCGGCGTATCCCCGATCAATCCTTCGCAAGCAATGACGAACTGCCCCCTATCAGGCAATACCGGATCGTCGGGAGCCCTGTTTGACGGCGGCGGGCTCTCCGGAAGCCCGTCACTCGGCTGCCCCAACGACACGACGACCCAATCGGCCCTGCCTCCCTCGACATCGGCGGTCGGACGCGTCGGAATTCCGCTCGGATCCACCGAGCTCGGCGGCGCCGGAATCAGCCCGTCCCTGCCGGTGCCCGGTCCTACCTCCATGGGCAGCACGAGTTCAGTCAGCGTTTCCGGCAATCCCTGAGATCAAGAAGGACCATCACCGTGAAACGGAACCTCACCATTGCGCTGGTTGCTCTCGCCGCGATCCTGATCGGCGCAGGCCTCTGGTTCTTCGGCACCGACCACAGGCCGGCCGTGGCAGCCGCGCCGGTGCCCGCTGCCGTGCCGGTCGTCGCAGCCACCGTCACCGGCAAGGACGTCCCGATCTACTTGCGCGGCATCGGCACCGTGATCGCGTACAACACCGACGTCGTGCGCAGTCAGATTCAGGGGCAGATCGTCAAGATTGCCTTCACCGAGGGACAGACCGTCAAGGCCGGCGACCTGCTCGCCCAGATCGATCCTCGTCCTTACGAGGCACAGATCGAGCAGCTGACAGCCAACCGCGACAGGGACCAGGCGCAACTCGTGAACGCCGAGGCCAATCTCTCACGCTACAATCAGCTCGGCGACAAGGGCTACGCGACCCCGCAATTGATCGAGACGCAGACGGCGCAGGTGGCGCAGCTCAAGGCCGCCGTCAAGGCCGACCAGGCGCAGATTGATCAGGCCAACGTCCAGCTCAGCTACACGCGCCTGACGTCGGCCATTCCCGGCATCACGGGCGTCCGCCAGATCGATGTCGGCAACGTGATCCATCCGACCGATCCCAATGGCCTCGTCGTCGTCACCCAGATCGAACCGATCTCGCTGCTGTTCACCCTGCCGCAGACCGACCTGCCCGTAATCCAGGAGCACGCTGCAAAGGGATCGCTGAAGGTCATTGCCTACAGCCAGGACAACAAGATGAAGCTCGACGAGGGCACGCTGCTGCTGGTCAACAACGAGATCGCAGGAACGACCGGTACGGTCCAGCTCAAGGCGGTGTTTCCGAATCGTGAGCACCGCCTGTGGCCGGGCCAGCTTGTGAACGCGCGCCTGCTGCTCGAGATTCAGAAGGACGCGCTCACTGTCGCGGGCTCGGCCGTGCAGCAGGGACCAAACGGCAGCTATGTCTATGTCGTGACCGACGGCCAGACGGCGGCCTTGCGCCCCGTTCACGTCGCACAGATCAGTGATGGTCAAGCTCTGATCGACCAGGGGCTGAAGTCAGGTGACGTGGTCGTGGTCGACGGCCAGTATCGGCTGACGGAAGGCAGCCGCGTCCGGGAACTGCATGGCAAAGCTGCGCAGGAAGCCGACCTGCAGAGCGCCGTGCAGGACGCGATCCCATGAACCTCTCGGCGCCATTCATCCTGCGACCGATCGCAACCGCCCTGCTGATGGCCGGCCTGCTGCTGTGCGGCCTTGCGGCTTATCCACTGCTGCCGGTCGGTGCGCTGCCGAACGTCAATTACCCGACGATCCAGATCTCGGCGCAACTGCCCGGCGCCGATCCGGGCACCATTGCTTCGTCGCTCGCCACACCGCTCGAGCAGCAGCTCAGCCAGATCCCCGGCATCACCCAGCTCACCTCGTCCAGTGCGCTCGGCGTGGCCCAGCTCACCGTGCAATTCGAACTGTCGCGGACGGTGGACAGCGCGGCGGTGGACGTGCTGGCCGCGATCAATGCCGCCAGCCCCTTCCTGCCGCCGAACATCCCCTACCCGCCGACGATCAGGAAGGTGAATCCGGCGGAGACGCCGATCATGCTGATCGCGCTGACGTCGGACTCGCTGCCGCTGACCACGGTCGATGCCTATGCGGAAAATATCCTGTTGCCGAAAATTTCGCAGGTGCCCGGTGTCGGGCTCGTCGGCATCGGCGGCCAGCAGAAGCCGGCGATCCGTGTTCGCGTCAATCCGCAGGCGCTTGCTGCCCGTGGCATCGGCCTCGAAGACGTTCGCAACGTGATCGCCGGCGCCAATGTCGACCTGCCCAAGGGCACGCTCAACAGCCCGCGCGTCACCTACACGCTGAACACCAACGATCAGCTGCTGAAGCCCTCCGCCTATGAAAACCTCATCATCGCCTATCGCAACGGCTCGCCGGTGCGAATCCGCGATATCGGCACTGCGATCGAGGCGCCGGAAAACGACCTCCTGGCCGGCTGGTACGGCAAAGAGCGCGCCATCATTCTGGCAGTCCAGCGCGTGCCCGGCGCCAACGTGATCGAAACCGTCGACCGGATCAAGAAGCTGCTGCCGCAGCTGCAGGCTTCCGTTCCGCCGGCGATCAAGGTGACGATTGCCGCCGATCGCACCGCCACCATTCGCGCCGCGATCTCCGACGTTCAATTCACGCTGATCCTGACGGTCGCCCTGGTGGTGATGGTCATATTCCTGTTCCTGCGGAATTTCTGGGCCACCGTCATTCCCGCGATCACTGTTCCCCTGGCGTTGATCGGAACGTTCGCGGTGCTCTATGTGCTTGGCTACAGCCTCGACAACCTCTCGCTGATGGCACTGTCGATCGCGGTCGGCTTCGTGGTGGACGACGCCGTCGTGGTCATCGAGAACATCGTGCGCCATCTCGAACAGGGCATGACGCCGCTGGAGGCCGCACTCAAGGGCTCCGCCGAGATCGGCTTCACGATCGTCTCCATCACGCTTTCGCTGATCGCGGTGTTCATTCCGCTCTTCCTGATGGGCGGCTACGTCGGCAAGCTATTCCAGGAATTCGCCGTCACCATCACCGCCGCGCTACTGCTGTCGTTGGTCATCTCGCTCACCCTGACGCCCATGATGTGCGCGCGCCTTCTGAAGGACGATTCGCGAAGGAAGCACGGCCGGATCTATCTCCTGTTCGAACGCGGCTTCGATGCCCTGCTTGCGCTCTACGCGCGGGGCTTGCGTGTGGTGCTGCGGCATCGCTTCGCGACGCTGCTCGTCATGCTCTCGACCGTCGCGTTGACCGGCTACCTCTACGTGATCATCCCGAAGGGTTTCTTTCCGCAACAGGACACCGGACAGATCGTCGGCATCACCGAGGCTGCCCAGGACATCTCCTTCCCCGCGATGTCGGAACGACAGCAGGCGATCGTGGACATCCTCTCAAAGGATCCCGCGATCCAGTCGGTGGCGAGCTATATCGGTCCGGGCGGACCGACCGCGACGCTCAACCAGGGACGCATCTTCATTGTGCTGAAGCCGAAGCCGGAGCGCAAGGCGAGCGCCGATCAGGTGATCAACCGGCTGCGCCCGCGACTCGCCCGCATCCAGGGCATCACGCTCTACATGCAGGCGGCGCAAGACATCACGATCGGCGCACGCTTGTCGAAGACACAATATCAATACACCCTGACGGATGCCGATTCCAACGAGCTGACCAACTGGTCGGCGATCTTCCTGGAAAAGCTCCGCGCGCTCGACCTCATCAGCGACGTCGCAAGCGACCAGGCCAATGCCGGCCCACGGCTGGAGGTCACCGTCAATCGCGAGGTCGCCTCGAGCTTCGGCATCCTGCCCGCGACGATCGACAATGCGCTTGACGACGCTTTCGGCCAGCGCATCGTCTCCACCATGTTCACCTCGCTGAACCAGTACCACGTCGTGATGGAAGTCGATCCGCGCTTCCAGTACGGGCCCGAAGCGCTCAAGGACATCTACCTGAACTCGGCCTCCGGCCAGCAGGTCCCGCTCAGCACGCTGGTCCATGCCGTCATCAAGCCTGCGCCCATCCTGATCAACCACCAGAGCCTGTTTCCCTCGGTGACGATCTCGTTCAACCTGCGTCCAGGCGTCGCGCTGGGCGATGCGGTGACGGCGATCCAGAAGATCGAGAAGGACATGGGAAAGCCCGCCTCGCTGTCGACCTCGTTCCAGGGCAACGCCCAGGCCTTTCAGTCCTCCCTGTCCGGCACGCCGCTGTTGATCGGGGCCGCGTTGATCGTGATCTACATCATTCTCGGCGTCCTCTATGAGAGCCTGATCCATCCGATCACGATCCTGTCGACGCTGCCCTCGGCGGGTATCGGCGCGCTGCTGCTGCTGCTGGCGGTCCACATGGACCTCAGCGTCATTGCCATCATCGGAATCATCCTGCTGATCGGCATCGTCAAGAAGAACGGCATCATGCTGGTCGATTTCGCCCTCGAAGTGGAGCGCCGGCATGGGCTCAGCCCTGAGGAGGCAATCTACCAGGCCTGCACGCTGCGCTTCCGCCCGATCCTGATGACCACGATGGCTGCGCTGCTCGGTGGCGTGCCGCTGATGATCGGCTCCGGCACCGGCGCGGAGCTGCGCCAGCCGCTCGGCTACACAATCGTCGGCGGACTGATGCTGTCGCAGATCCTGACGCTCTACACCACGCCAGTTGTCTATCTCTATCTCGATCGGCTGGGCAACTGGTTCACCGGGCGCAAGCCGCAGGCCGCCGAGACACCCACCCCATCCAAGACCGAGGCAGAGACGGAATTGAGTCATGAATCCGCTTGAGAAGGTGACGACCGGCATGACCGCCGAAAAACTGGTGACCGTCACGAGCGAGATGACCGTCGGCCATGTGGTGCCGGGCATGCCTGAAGTCTACGGCACGCCGATGATGATCCTGCACATGGAAATGGCTGCCGGATCGGCGGTTCAGCCGTTCCTTCACGCAGGTCATGTCAGCGTCGGGATGATGGTCAATATCCGCCATCTGGCCGCGACAGCGGTCGGCCGCACGGTGCGCGCGACGGCACGGGTCGTCGCGATCGACGCCAGAAGCGTCCTGTTCGAGGTCGAGGCCTGGGACGGCAGCCGCAAGATCGGCGACGGCACCCACCGCCGTGGCGTCGTCAATGTCGCCGAGTTCGAGCGGCGATTCGGCGTCACGAGGCCAACCGCCGAGATGGCCCCGGATCGCACCCAGCAAGCCCGATCGCAGTTTCGTGCGTTTTGACAAGACGCCTGCGAAAACACAAAAGACCTCCCGTCGGCGGCGCGCTAGACCTTCCGCATGATGCTCGAACGCCTGGATGGCTCACCCCCCGTACAGCCCCAGCGATGGTGGCGGCGTTTGCTGCCGATCCAGACAATACAGGATCGGATTCTGCTGTGGGCTTGGGGTAGCCTTGTTCTGACCCTGCTGTCCTTCGCCTGTTCACTGCTTGGCGACAATTTCACGGCGATCGCTTTCGCTGCTTTTTTGGCCGCTTCGCTGACGCTCGTCGGCGCGATCATGGATATCACGGCCCTGAAGAAGACCAATGCCGAGCTGGAGCGGAGCGAGCAGCGCTACCGCCAGCTGTTCAGCCGCATGCCGATCGCATTCCGGCAGCTCGACGCCAGCAGACTCGTCGCGCTGTTCCGAAAACTGCGTGCCGAGGGCGTCAAGGACCTCGGCGCCTATTTCGACAGCCATCCCGAATTCCTCCGCACCTGCATGGATGCGCTCACGTTTCAGGAGGCCAACGAACGAGCCATCCAGATGTTCGGGGGAGGCGTCGAAGGCTTCGTTGGACGTTCCATGGCGGACACCTGGAGAGAACGGCCCGATACGTTCCGCCGGGCGATGGAGTCCCGCTATCGCGGCGAGACCAACTTCGAGGAGGAGACCAAGATGGTCACGTGGGACGGTCGCATCGTCGACGTTCTCTTCACGACCGCGCGCGTCGGCCCTATCAATGATCTCGAAATAAGCCTGGTCGGCACGATCGACATCTCACAGCGTCTTCGCGCCCAGCAGAAGCTCCAGCAGGTACGGGCCGAGTTCGCGCACGCCGCGCGGGTCTCGATGCTCGGCGAGCTCACCGCATCCATCGCCCACGAAGTCAATCAGCCGCTCGCAGCCATCGCCACCAATGGCGCCGCCGGACTGCGATGGCTGAATAGGCCCACTCCCGATATCGTCGAGATCCGCAAGACCATCGAAAACATCGTCGTAGATGCGCAGCGGGCGGCGAAAATCGTGGCACGCGTTCACGGAATGGCTTCGCGGAGGGCCCCCGAACAGGCATCCCTGTCGTTTGACGAAGTCATTCGCGAAGCGCTTCTCTTCCTCCGGCATGAACTCGAATCCCGCGCGGTGACGATCGTGCACCGGCCCGACCCGAGCGCGCCCCAAGTGCTCGGTGATCGCACCCAGCTCCAGCAGGTGATCGTCAATCTGGCCATCAACGCGGTGCAGGCGATGACCCAGGCCGGATATGACGATCGCCGGATCGTCATCAGCACGGTCACGCCCGACGCGTCGACACTGTGCTGCTCTGTTGAGGACAACGGGCCTGGCATCGCTGCCGAACATGTCGGCCGGCTCTTCGACAGCTTCTTTACGACCAAGGAGACCGGGATGGGCATGGGACTGCCCATCTGCCGGTCGATCGTCGAAGCGCATGGAGGCCGGATCGGCGCGGAAGGCAATGGCGCGCACGGCGGAGCCCGCTTCTGGTTCACACTGCCGGTCTCCGTCCGGGCGGATGCGCCGCGCTGCGATGCGTAATCGCAACGCGCCCAGCGCTGGCTCTATTCCCCGGCCGCCGCCGAGCGCACAAGGCGGATCGGAACGCCCTTGTATGACGGCGTGAAGCTGAGGGGATCCCGGGCATAGAGCGGGACCAGCGGATTGGTCTCCGGATAGTATGCGGCACAGCAGCCGGTCGGGAACGAATAGGCCACGACGCGGAAGTTGCGCACGATACGCTCGGCGCCATCGGTCGATGCGGTTATCAGGTCGACGCGGTCGCCGTCGACCAGTCCCCGCTTCTTCAGCTCATACTCGTTGAGGAAGACCACGTCGCGCTGGCCGAACACACCGCGGTAGCGGTCGGACATCGAGTAGAGCGTGGTGTTGTACTGGTCGTGGCTGCGTATGGTGGTGAGCCAGAGGGAATCGGCATCGCTCTGCGGGTCTTCGCCACACCCCGGGAACACCAGGAAGTTCGCCTTGCCCGACGGCGTCGCCCAGATCCGCTCGCGCGCCGTCGATGTGAGGTGGAAGCCGCCGGGGACACGAATACGGGCATTGTAGCCCTGGAAGATCGGGAACACCGCCTCGATCGCATCGCGGATCCGGTCGTAGTCGGCAACGAAGCCGTCCCAGTCGACCACCGTGCGCTCCCCCAGCGTCGCCTTGGCGACGCCGGCAATGATCGCGACCTCGCTGCGCAGATGCTCGGACGCAGGCTTGTTACGGCCTCCGGACGCATGCACCATCGACATCGAGTCCTCCACCGTGATCGACTGTGGCCCCGACGCCTGGACATCGATCTCGGTGCGTCCGAGGCATGGCAGGATCAGAGCCGCGCGGCCATGGATCAAGTGGCTGCGGTTGAGCTTGGTCGAGACGTGGACGGTGAGATCGAGCCTGCCAAGTGCCGCCTGCGTCGCCTGCCAGTCCGGAATGGCTGCGGCGAAATTGCCGCCCATCGCGAAGAAGGCCTTCACCTCGCCGCGGATCATCGCCTCCAGCGCTGTCACGACGTTGTGTCCCGGCGCGGCCGGCGGCTTGAAGCCGAAGCGTTGCTCCAGGCGCTCGAGGAAGTCCGCCTTGGGAACCTCGGTGATCCCCACGGTGCGATCGCCCTGCACGTTGGAATGGCCTCGAACCGGGCAGACGCCGGCGCCTTCGCGCCCGACATTGCCGCGCAGCAGCGCGAGATTGGCGATCTGCTGCACATTGTGCGCACCGCGCCAGTGCTGGGTGATGCCCATACCGTAGACGATGATGGCGCGCTCCGCCTTCATGTACGCGCCGGCCGCATATTCCATGTCCTCGCGCGTCAGGCCGGACTGACGTTCGATGTCGGGCCATTGCGTGCGCTTGAGATCGTCGATCAGGGCTTCAACGCCGACGGTGTGACCGCGAATGAAATCCCAGTCCAGGATCTCCGGCTGCTCGGCGGCGCGGGCGGCCTCGTCCGCCTCGACCAGGATCTTCATGATCCCTTTGAGGACAGCGACGTCGCCGCCGACCCGCACCTGGAAGAGCTTCGAGCTGATCGTCGTCGAGCTCAGCGTGATCATCTCGATCGGGCTCTGCGGCGCCTGAAAGCGCTCCAGCGCACGTTCGCGGAACGGATTGAACGAGACGATCGACGCGCCCCGACGCGCGGCATTGCGCAGGCTGGTCATCATCCGCGGGCTGTTGGTGCCCGGATTCTGGCCGAAGATGAAGATGCAATCGGCCTTGTCGAAGTCCTCCAGCAGCACCGTGCCTTTGCCGACCCCGAGCGAGTGCGGCAGGCCGACGCTGGTCGCTTCATGGCACATGTTCGAGCAGTCGGGGAAATTGTTGGTGCCGTATTCGCGCACGAAGAGCTGATAGAGGAAAGCTGCTTCGTTCGAGGTGCGCCCGGAAGTGTAGAACTCCGCCATGTTCGGATCCGGCAGTGTCCTGAGCTCCCGTCCGATCATGTCGAACGCAGCGCTCCATTCCACCGGGAGATAGCGGTCGGATGCGGCATCATAGGCCATCGGATGCGTGAGCCGCCCGACCATTTCGAGATCATAGTCGCTCCAGCTTGCGAGCTCGGTGACGCTGTGCTCCGCGAAGAATTCCGGCGTGCAGCGCTTTGACGTCGCCTCCCATGCGATCGCCTTGCCGCCGTTCTCGCAGAATTCGAACGACGAAGTGTGCTTCGGATCGGGCCATGCGCAGCCGGGACAATCAAACCCCTGCGGCTGATTCATCCGGCTCAGCGTCGCCGCGCCCTTCAGCGGCACCCGCTGCACCAGAAGCGCCTCGCTGAGCGCCTTGAGTGCACCCCAGCCGCCGGCAGGTTCACGGTAGGGACGAACCGATTTCGTGGTCATTTCGATGTCTCTCGATCTCGCGCTTCTGCGGGTCAGTTAAGGATCACGCGGGCGGAGCCGTCTTTTCAAAACGAAGCCGAATTTCTCAATTGCACACGTTCGAACCCGGCCGGCTTGCCGCAACAGCCCGTGCATTCCGGCAAGAAGAGCGCCGTTCGCGGAAGCTGAAACGGCAAGCGGAAACTAGGCTGGGCGGTTGAAGCCCCGTCGTGACAGAGGGCTTTGGACAATCTTCAGGAGCGACCCAACATGTTCTCACGACGTGATCTGCTGGCTATGTCCGCGGCAGGCGCCGCCATGGTCGGCGCAAGTGCGCAGGCCGCAAGCTTCGGCAATCCGGACGAGCCACCGCAAGGTGCCGTAAACGCCACGAGTCCAGGAAGCCTGACCGATCCCGGTCCGCAGAATCCCGCGCTGGCCAAGCAATTCCCATCGGTGCAGAGCCCGCCCGCGACCGATGTCGGCGGCCTGCCGATGGATTGGGCCTCGTTCAACAACGCGCCGAAACGCATCCAGAATGGCGGCTGGGCCCGTCAGGTCACTGTCGAGGACTTCGCCATCTCCAAGGAGATCTCCGGCGTCAACATGCGGCTATCCGCCGGCGGCATCCGCGAGCTGCATTGGCATCAGGCCGCCGAATGGGCGATCATGACCTACGGCACCTGCCGCATCACGGTGCTCGACACCCAGGGGCGCCCCTATGTCGCCGACGTCAAAGCCGGCGACCTCTGGTATTTCCCATCGGGCGCGCCTCATTCGCTGCA
Organism: Bradyrhizobium sp. PUT101; assembly: GCF_052043945.1. NCBI lineage: Bacteria > Pseudomonadati > Pseudomonadota > Alphaproteobacteria > Hyphomicrobiales > Nitrobacteraceae > Bradyrhizobium > Bradyrhizobium sp. PUT101. The sequence continues at coordinate 6,910,477 of NZ_CP197207.1, read as the reverse complement.
GGGATTGGGTCCCGACGGCTGTGAGTTCGTGATTTGCTTCGATGACGGCCACGCCAATGAATTCAACACGCTGCTGGTGACGGATTGGCTCGCCCATACCCCGCCCGAGGTCCTGGCGAAGAATTTCGGCGTCCCAGCCGAAGCCTTCGCGAAGATCCCGCTGCACAATCTCTGGATTTTCCAGGGGACCGTGCCCGGCGATCTCGCCGCCGATCGCGCCGCAGTCGCCAGGCACGCCGAAGCGCCGCCCTACCCCTTCGTCCACTCGCTCGGCGGCTCGACCCCGGTCAAGGAGAGCTCTGCCGGAAGCATCCGCGTCGCCGACAGCAACAACTTCAAGGTGTCCACGACCATCGCCGCGGCGCTGGTGACGATGCCGCCGGGAGCGGTCCGGGAAATGCACTGGCACCCGAACGCCGACGAGTGGCAGTACTACATCAAGGGCAAGGCGCGGATGACGGTGTTCGACACCGGTCCGAACGCGCTGACGACGGATTTCGCGGCCGGCGACATCGGCTATGTCCGGCGCAATCTCGGCCACTATGTCGAGAACGTCGGCGACACCGAGCTGCAATTCATCGGCGTGTTCCGTGCGCCGCGCTACGAGGAGGTCTCGCTCTCCAACTGGCTGACACACACGCCGCCCAAGCTCGTCGCCCAGCATTTCAACATCGACGAGAAGCTGATCGCGCAATGGCCGGACAACAGTCCTGGCGTCATGCCCAAGTCCTGAAGCCGCTCAACGAGAGCGGTTCAGCGAAAAAGGCGCCGGAAACGGCGCCTTTCTTCTTGTCCGCTGTAATTCGCGGCAAGTTCGAGCCGTGCAGCCGTCAGTAGTGGTCGACGGCGGGGGCAGACTTGCCGCGGAAGACACGATAGCCCACCGCGAGATAGAGCAGCATCAGCGGAAAGACGAACAGGCCGGCGCCCCAGAACATGAATGCGAGACTTGCATGAGGCGCCGCGGCCTCGTCGATCGTCACGACGAACGGGATCATATAGGGCCAGAACGACAGGGCGAGCGTGCCGAACGCCGCCGCGAAGATCAGCGCGACCATGTGAAATGGCCAGTAATCGTCGTGGCGCAGGACACTCGTGGCGAGCACGGCAGCGGCACAGGCGCCGACGAGCGGAAACAGGAACAGATAGGGCCGGTCGGTCCAGCGCTGCAGGATCGGCAGATGTTCGGCAAGCGCATAGGCGAAGACGACGATCAGGAAGATCAGGACGCCGATCGCCAGCGGCGGGATCTGGCGCCGCGCGGCATCCCGAACGAGACCATCGCACTTCCTCACCAGCCAGCAGGCGCCGAGCAGCGAATATCCGAAGCAGAGTCCGATCCCGCACAGGGTAGAAAAGACGGTGAGCCAGCCGAACGTCCCGCCGGCGTAGTCGCCGTTGGAGAATTGAAGTCCTTCCACGAGCGCGCCCACCATCGCGCCCTGCATGAAGCTGGCGGCAAACGAGCCCGCGACGAAGCTGACGTCCCAAACCCAGCGCGAACGAAGCGCCTTGCCGCGAAACTCGAACGCCACGCCGCGCAGGATCAATCCGAGCAGCATCACGACGACAGGGATATAGAAGGCTGACATCACCGTGGCGTATGCCAGCGGAAACGCGCCCCACATGATCACGCCGGTGACGACCAGCCAGGTCTCGTTGCCATCCCAGACCGGAGCGACCGTGCGCAGCATCGCCTCCCGGCTCGCCTCGCTGCCTGCGAGGCCGAACAGCATCCCGACCCCGAGGTCGAAGCCGTCCAGAAGGAGATAGATCAGGATGCTGATGGCAAGAAGCGCAACCCAGAACGTCACCATGGCTATTCTCCCGCCTCGACGATTGTCGGCATTTTGTCGGCGAGCGACATCGGCCGGTTGGGCACGGGAACGTGCAGCGGCTTGCCGCCGAGTCCCGCCGGTCCGGCGCGCAAGAGCCGATAGATGTAATAGGTTCCGAACGAGAAGATGAAGGCGTAGACCGCGACGAAGAGGATCAGTGAAGCCGTGGCGGCCGACGCGGTCAGGAACGGCGTCACGGCATCTGCCGTGCGTAGCACCCCATAGACCGTCCATGGCTGGCGGCCGACTTCCGCGGTGTACCATCCCGTGAGGATGGCGATCCAGGGCAATGGAAAGCTGAGAAAAATGCCCCACATCAACAAGCGGCTGCGCTCGAGCCGATGCTTGAGCCCGAGCCAGGTCCCGAGCCAGGCAAGCCCCAACATCACGAAGCCGCAGCCGACCATGATGCGGAAGGCAAAGAACGGGATTGCCACCGGCGGGCGGTCCTGCGGCGCGAAGCTGCTCAGGCCGATCTCCTTCGAGCTCAGGCTCATGCTTGCGATAATGCTGCCGAGCACCGGGATCGAGATGGCATATCTGTTCGACTCGGTGCTTGAATCCGGGATTGCGATCAGCACCTCCGAGGCCGGTTGCTCGTCATGCCAGCGTGCTTCGATCGCGGCGAACTTGGCCGGCTGGTGATCGTGAACGTAGTCACCGACGAGATGCCCGATGAACAGCTGGACCGGAAGCAGCACGGCCGCGAGTGCGAGGCCCATGCGCAACATCACATGCGCCTCGGGCCGATAGGTCCGCCGCAGCACATACCATGCGCCGGTCGCCGCCACGCAGAACGCGCCCGTCAGATAAGAGGCGAGCAGCATGTGCGGAAACCTGACCCAGACCACCCGGTTGAAGATGATCTGCGCCCAATCGTCAGGCACGAACTGGCCGTTTTGCAGGACATAGCCGGTCGGCACCTGCATCCAGCTGTTGTTGACCATGATCCAGAACGCCGACAGCGTGGTTCCGAGCGCGACCATCGCGGTCGAGAACAAATAGAACCAGGGCGGCACCCGAGACCGTCCGAAGATCAGGATGCCGAAGAAACCCGCCTCCAGCATGAAGGCGGTGAACGTCTCGTAAGCCAGCAGCGGACCCTGGATCGGCCCTGACATCTTCGAGAGCACGCTCCAGTTCGTTCCGAACTGGAACGCCATCACGACGCCCGATACGACGCCCATGCCGAAGGCGACGCCGAAGATCTTGAGCCAGAACTCGAACAACGTCCGGTACACTGGCCTGCCACTGTACTGGTGCATCGCTTCGAGCACAGTCAGCCAGGCGGCAAGCCCGATCGTGAATGCCGGGAAAATGATGTGGAACGAGATGGTGAAAGCAAACTGCAGCCGGGATAGGAGAAGCGCCGTTGGATCCATGGGTAAGCCCCCTCTTTTCTCACGCTCGCTACGCGAGCTTGTCCGCGGAAACGGACACTTCACCGAGGCTGACTGTCTCTTTGCGGAGGTCGTTCATCCCTGGCTCTCGCGGCGGTAGATCTCGGAAAGTGTCATCAAGGCACGTGCTGGAAATGATACGTTGCGCCCGGCAGGCCTGCTTTCGCGAACGAACGCCCCTTTGCCGAATGGCATGGCTCCGCAAGCACAGCAGCAGGGCGCACGCCGACAATGCGATCGGCACCGCAATACTGGCCGCCCCGAGCCACGTCGTCGCATAGCCGCCGAGGGCTGCGCCGCAGAGGAATATCAGGCAGAGCACGAGCATGGCCACGCCACCACGTAAGGCGTCGCGATCGGAGGTCGACACGAATTGATCGATAGCGCGCAACATGTTGCCCGTCACGGTGACGGAGAGATAGCTCCAGCGATCGAGGTGCCTGAAGCTGGCCGACTGCAGCGCGATACCAAAAGAGATTCCGAGGATGGCGATCGGATCGGGGATCCGATGCAACAACAACATCGCTGCCGCGAGGCAGACGATATGCGCAGTGAGACAACGCAACGGCGCCTGGATGCGGACCGCCACCCAGGCGCCGAGAACAAAGCCGACGATCGGCAGCAGATGGTGCGCCGCTTGCTGCCATCGCCCGGACAGGGCGTCGATGCCAAGAAAGACGACATTGCCGGTTTGCGAGCTCGCGAACACACCACCGAGCGAGAGCCAGGTGAAGGCATCGAGGAAGCCGCCCGAAAAGGTTAGCAGAGCAGCAACGAGGAGCGATCGTTCCGGAGCATAGGCAACGGCGCGCAATTCGGCCGCGGCGTCCGGAGATGCAGCCTGCATCGCCATGCTGATCGGCCCAGTGTCAGCCCCCCGCGCGCGGCGCAGCCTCGTCAGGCAGCAGAACGCGTCGCGGGTGCGTGAACACACCGTATCCGTCATCGCGGGCAATCGCCACAAGCGTGATGCCCGCTTCCTTCGCGGTCTGGATGGCGAGCGCAGTCGGAGCGGATACGGCGACGACGACCGGCACGCCCATCATCGCCGCCTTCTGCACCATCTCGACCGAGACGCGGCTCGTCAGGAGCACGGCGCCGTCGCCGGCCGAACCGCCGTCGCGGAGGATCGTACCCGCAAGCTTGTCGAGAGCATTGTGGCGTCCGACGTCCTCCCTGACCGGGCCAATGCCGGTGCGAGGCGTCCAGAACGCCGCCGCATGAACGGATCGCGTGTGCTGATTCAATGTCTGGAGCGGAGACAGGGCCTGCATCGCGTTCAGCAGATCCCGTGCGCGGAAGACAATGCTACGATCCCGCACCCGCGAGGGCGCGCGGCGCGCCTGTTCAAGGCTTTCGATGCCGCATAGCCCACAGCCGACCGGACCGCTGATGGCTCGGCGTCGGGCGGCCAGAGAGGCCGCGCGGTCACCATCGAGCCACATCCGCACCTCCACGCCGAGATCGTTTGGGATCAGATCGATGCTCCTGATTTCGTCTCTTCGTCTCACGATGGCTTCGGTGAGGCTGAAGCCGATGCCAAAGTCCTCGAGATCAGCGGGCGTTCCCATCATCACGGCCTGGGTCGAGCCGTTATAGGTGAGCGCGATGGCCGTCTCCTCGGCAATCAGCCGCGAGGTCGCCCGCGTCTGACCGCCGCGCCAGGCAATCTCCGAGTGCCGTGTGAAAGTCGAACCCGTCATCATGGCTCACACCGTCGCCGGCTGGGCCGCGTGCCGGGAAGCCCGGCTTCTGAGCGCCATCCCGAATGCAATGAAACCCCAGCCCTGGAAGATCAGGTCGACCACCAGCATCGCACCGAGCAGCCACAGACCGATCCCGGGCCAAGCCGCCACCAGCACAACGCCGACGCAGAATGTCAGAACACCGGCGGCGACGATCCAGCGCCAACCCGCAGCTGGTCGCATCTGAAATCCTACCCAGACCCGCATGGCACCGGCGACGACGAGGAAGGCACACACCGCGAGAGACAGCGTGAACGAGGCGAGCACCGGATCATACAGGATGATGATCCCGGCCGCACCGTAAACAACGCCCGCGAGCAGCCAGAACAGGAATCCCCGCATGGCGCGCACCGAGAAGGCATGCACAATCTGGAAGATGCCCGCGGCGGCCATGGTGACGCCAATGACCAGCACGGAGGCGAGACTGGCGGCCATCAGATTTGCGGACGCAATGCCACCGAGGACCAATTCGCCTGCGCCCAGCGCAACGAACCAGCCCCATTTTCCGCTGATCGCGTGGATGGCTCTTCCGAGCGACGCCTTCGAATTCGACATATCCGTCATGGCTTGACCCTTGCACGTATGACCGCTTTCCCGGTCATGAATGAAAGCAAGCGTACAAGCGGGTCCACGCCCCATCTTTCGCAAAAACGACGATATTGTTGATCTGCACGATGCGGAGCGTTGGCGCGGTGAGCTTGCGGGGCACGACCGGGACGTTTCCCGTCGTCGCGCGTCGGGAGCGCGCTAGCTCCGATGCGGGATCTCGATGACGGTTCTGGCTCCGTCGGGTCCGAAGCAGATATCCATCGTTCCATTCAGACGCGCAACGAGCATATCGACGATGGAACGGTCGAGCCGGGGCCCGCCCTCGTCGGTTGTCCCATTGTCGACGACGCAGCACGTGACCGAACTTGCCGTTCCCCAGACTTCGAGCCGGATGGCGCCGGTCCCCTCGAAGGAGATGCGGCGCGCCGAGGCGGTGATCAGTTCGAAGACGATCATGCCCAGCAGCCAGCACCGCTCGGAGTTAATCTTGAGCGGCTGGAGCAGGAGGGAAAGCGCGATGCCTTCATACTCAAGCCGTGAGCGGCTGATCGACCTGCACAATTGCTGGAGGTAGGACGCCAGATCGATGGTCGTGACGAACTGGGGCATCTGCAATGCGTGGTGGAGGCACACATGGCTTTCCAGTCGATCCTGCACGGAAGCGAGTATCACTCTCGCCTCCGTGCCGTCGCAGCGACGGGTAGCCTCCGACAGGAACTCGATCACGGACACGAATTCGTCCTCGATCTGATGGGCGAGCTCGCGCAGCAGCATGCGCTCCGCGTTTGCGCCGCTATCAGGCAAGAGCTCCGAGAGACTGCTCATCCTTCACCCGCCTCCCGGCCGAACGGCTCGCCTTCTTACGAATTCGGCCCGCTCCGCCCGGTCTCGTACAGGAACCAGATCCGCCGTTCCGTCTCGTCGATCCAGTTCTCCAGCAGGCTTGCGGTGGCAACATCGCCATATTCGTCGCAGAGCTCGTGGACCCGGCGCATTTCCCGTGTCAGCTGCTGATTGTCGCTGCGCAGCTCGGCCAGCATATCCTGCGGATCGACATAATCCGCGTCGTTGTCGAGAATGCGCTGCTCGCGGGCGATGTGACCGATCGATCGCAACGTGGTGCCGCCGATCTTGCGCGCGCGCTCGGCGATATCGTCGGTCATGGCGAAGATCTGCTCAGCCTGCTCATCGAGCATGAGATGGTAGTCGCGAAAATGACTGCCAGATACGTGCCAATGGAAGTTCTTCGTCTTCATGTACAGCGCGAAAACGTCGGCCAGCAGCGCTCTCAACGCGGCGGGAACGTCACGGTTCGCATTGGCTCCCAGATCCGTTGGGCTCTGCAGGTCTGCTTTGGTCATGGTTGGCTCCTTGTTGGAAAGTGGACAATTTCTAGCCGGAGGACGGGCAGCCGGTCTTTCCGTGCCGAAGCATCGTTCCCGGATTGCACGCCCGCCGGCGCGCGATCGCTTATTCGGTAGGCTTCATCTGCTGACGCTGCGGCAGAGGCGACATCGTCCCGAACACGCCATCGCGACGGATCAAGGCGTGGAACAGCACGGCTGCCAGATGCAGCAGCACGAGGGCGAAGAACGTGAGCCCCAGATAGACATGCGCATTCCAAAACAGCGTGTGCGCGTAGTCACTCTGCGGCAGCAACGCCGGAATTTGAATCCCGCCGTACAGGACGACCGGATAGGCCGCGGCCCAGAGCATGCCGAGACCAAGCAACGGCATGACGATCATGAAGCCATAGAGCGCCAGATGCGACAATCGCGCTCCCAGCTTCATCGCCGGCGGAAGGTCGGCCGGCAGCGGCGGCGCGCCGAGATGAAGTCGTAGCGCCAGCCTGACCAGGACGAGCACGAGGAGCACAACGCCGAGCGTCTTGTGGATCAGGATGAGCGGCAGGTATTTCTGCGCCACGGTGGACACCATGCCCACGCCGATGAAGAGCATGGCGATGATGCAGAGCGCCATCAGCCAGTGCAGCAGCCGCTGGATCGGGGCGAAGCGTTGCGGGACATCGGTCATGGCTTGGCAACCTCGGTTCTCGGATAGTCGCTGGCTTCGGCTGCGCGCAGATCGTAGGATTTGCGGTAGACGGACGAGCGCGCAGCCGGGAAGGGATCGTCCGACACCCGGACTCCCTGCGGCAGCACGGTCGGATCGAAGTTGATGTCGCGACAGGGTCCATCCCGCTCAGGTTCAATTCGCTGCACGACCAGCGTTCCGACCTGCACCTTGCGCCGGCTCTCCGGCCAGGCTTTGCTCGGATCAGCGGTCGGATCGCCCGGCTCGGCCACAGTGGTGACCATGGTCCACCGTTGCGGCGCGGACTTCACCCGGGTCGTGATCTCCTGCTCGAGAAAATCCGGGCCGCGCTTCTCCAGCTCCGCCTGGGTGATGGCAGTGGGCTCCGCCGTGGGCACCAGCGACCACCGCACGGTGTGCTCATCGCCCTTCGCGTTCGTGAAGACGAAGCTGTTGAGACTGTTATACGAGTCCTCCGCGTAGCTTCCGGTCCAGGGCGCCGCCTTCGCCCAGGCTGCGAAAGCGGCGAACTCCGGATTTGCGCTGATGAACGTCTTCATCGCCTCCGGATCCTTCTTGCCGGCCGCAACCAGCAGATCGTGAAACGCGTCAGGCGTGGACACCGCAAAGAATGGCGGGTTGATCATCGCCATTCGCCACTCCTCTCCGTCCGCCGCCGATATCTGGAGCCCCATGCCGCGCACGCGCACGGTCGCGTCCACCGCGTTCGGATCGGCCGTACCGAGATTGAAACGGCCCAGAACCGGATAGCGGCCCTGCACGAACACCTTGGCGCGGGACAGCTCGACACCATTTCCGTTCGCTTCGAACATGCCGGTGAAGCAGATTCCCTTGGCATGATTCCGCCGGTGCCCCAGCGGCGGGCCGCTCGGAGGCGTCAACGCTGCAATCATGCGATCCGGCGTAAGACGCCCCGGCGTGAGCCACCCCGCGGTATACGCAAAGGCGGCGGCGCTGCCGCCGACCACGGCGGCAATCAGAACGAGCCATCCAAGGCTCGAACGCTCTACTCTACCTGGCTGATCCATCAAGTCCTCTCGCAACGCGGCGGCCGCCCGGCGCTCGAACGCGCGCAGCTCTCCGCTCGATGACATGAGCGGAACTTAGCGGACCGCCGCTATACCGATCTTCCCAAACGCACCGTCAATTTCGTGAAGGCACGCACTTTCTGAATACCGTGAGGCCCTGCCCCGCCCAATCACGAGGGCTGCGCGGTCGCGTGCAATCCCGATACAAGCGCGCGGAATGGCAAGATCGCCTCAATTCGTCATGGCATCCTGATCCGGCAATGAGGCGTCGAAACCGTCCGCGCACTTCTCCGTGACGGAGTGCTGAGCGGCGAGCGCGTTGCGGAACGTTCCGGAGCACGGGGGATGCGGTGCTTGCCGAGGCCGCAATGTATCCGATCGGTGGATCGGATGACGCCCCCGGGGCATCCGCTGCCGCTCGAAGAGAGCTCATCCCCTCGAACGATGAAGTCGCCGCTGGACGAATTACTTCTGGCCCTGCCGGGCATTCTCACCGAGCGCACCGCCACTTGCCATCAACATCGGCGAGCCGCCGCCGCGGGCGGACGCGACGCCGGAGAGCACAAACCAGGTTACAACAGTGCAACGAGATTGACCTCATGGCTCGCAGTCCCGCCTGATGCGTCTAGAACCGGGCACCGCGCGCGATCTGACCATCGCACGATGACGCGATCGATTCTGACATCGCTGACGGAATTCTGTTCGACGACGTATGAGGTATTCGTCGAAAGCCTGGGCTCCATGTCTTGCACTCGGCCATCTTCTCGCAACAGTGATGCCCAATCGCGGGCCTTGCGGACGAGGCGGCTTATATATCTGAGCATAGAATACAATTCTGGAAACGCCGTCAGCCGAGCAGCGATCCCCACAAAGCGACTCTCCGCACGAGATAGCAATGGAGACTCGCTATGAATGCATTCAAGATCCTGATCGCCTCGGCGCTGATCTCAACTGCGACAGTGTCGTCGGCCTCCGCCGCCTGGTCCTTCGCGGACCAGGAGCCCGCAACCTTTGCCTCGATGTATCCCGACCGCGACGTGCTGAATGGTGGTGCGTTGACCCCGGCAGGACGAATGGGGCTCGAGCGCCCCGGTGGCGCGGCTCCCGTGTTTGGCGCGGTTCAGGTTCGCAACCACCACTGGCGCCGATGACAAGCCGAACGAGCAATCAAGTACAGCTACCAGATTCAGATGACCATCGTTCACGTCTCGAACGGAGTACGACCGCGCGATGCGGCGTACCCGCGGCGTGGATGTGCATGCATCCCCTTCGTGCAACGACGAAAATGATCGTTCAATTGATACTGCCGATCCGGCGCACGCATGCACATGTCTGATGCGCGAGCCGAGGCGTTCCCGGCGTCGCTTTGTCAAGGAGATGTACGATGACTACACTGAAGCTGTTCTCGGCCGGGTTGATCGCTGCGGCCATGGTTGCTTCCCCGGCGATCGCGCGTGAAGGCCATACGAACGCGCGGCGGACGAATGTCGATGCCTACGCGTCGGCTCAACGTGTTCCGGTTACCTCCAAGCGCGGTTGCACGCGGGCTCCGGACGTCGGCGCCTATGCATCTGCCCCGTGGCGTCGACCGCCCTGCGAGCCCAAGTCCGGCTATTGAGCGCACCGGCCGGACAACGCTGCCTCGGCAGAACGCAATTGCGCGTGCTGAACTGAACCGGGTCGTTGCGCGTCTCGGGGCCTTTTGGCTTACGCGGAAAAGAGGAATGGCAGCTCCTCATGCTGTCATTCCTCCAGTTCGATCGACAACTCTCGAGTCGTCCGCTCTGTCACCGCCGCTGCACGGGCGATGGAGGTGCCGACATCAGGAATGATTGCCGCCGCCCGGCAGAGCGGCGACGACCGTTTCGGGTGACGCATCCATCCTTCTGTCGCGATGGTCGCGACATGGCGATGCGGCGGTTGCGCTGCACGGCTGCCCCTTCAGCACCCCGGCGGCAAGATCGGCGAGACTCCCGGCGTCGGCGCCGCACCTGACGCGTTGGCCGGCAGCACTGTCGCAGGAGATGCCAGATTCATCGTCATGCTTTCCGCACAGGTCGAGGTGTTGGGGCTGGGCGCGACCACAGCACTTGGATCGATGCCCGTTCCGACGTCGCCGCTGATCGCGACCGGGATCGTACCCGGCGGCGGCCCGGCCTGCACTTGCGGGATCGAGAGCGGCAAACTTGCAGCGCTCGCCACAGTCCCGCCCGGCGTTGAGCTGCACGCCACCGTCACTCCTGTCCCTGACGGCGCGGCCGCGGAAATTGTCCCGATCGAGCTCCCGTTTTGTCCCATGAGCGGTATGATTGGAGCAACATTGCCCGTCGTCGGCGACCCCGTGCTCGATGCGGTCGGCATTGTGGGCATCGACGTCGGAGACATCGGAGACGTCGATGGTGGCGCACAGACGACGACCGTACCTGGCGTCGTCGGATCCGAGGCGAGCGGAACGGGTGCCAGCGTGGTGTCGGGCGCGCCCTGCACGGTCGTTGCGGAGAACGGACCTGGGCTATTGAGCGGTGAGGTGACGATCGCGCCCGGTACGGTCGGCAGGCTCATCGCCGTGCTGCCGGTCGTTGCGACCTGGGCTTGGCTCGCAGAGCAGCCGAGCAGCACGGCGGCGAACGCCGCGCAAACGATGCGGATCATGTCTGCCCTCCCTGGCTCGCCTCATTCTTGCGAATGGAGACGTGGCTGCCCTCCACCAGATTGACCGCCGGATTGAGCACGACTTGCTCGCCGGGCCGCACACCTTCGCGCACTTCCACCGACGTGCCGAAATCTCGCGCGATCGAGACCTTCTGCAAATGAACGGTGCCGTTGCGCACGACTGCGACATGAAGGCCGTTCTGGTCGAAGACCAGCGCGTCGGCCGGAATCGACATCGACGGCGTCTTGCGCGGGATCGACAGTTCGACCGTGCAGTAGATGCCGGGGTTCAAGGCGCCATCGGGATTGGGCACGTCGATCTCGGTCAGCAGCGTTCGGCTTCCCGGCTGCAGCGCATTCGCGATGCGCGTGACCTTCCCTGGAAATACCCGGTCCGGGATCTCGGGAACGTGAATCTCGGCCTCGACGCCCGGCGCGATGCCGAAGGCCTCGTCCTGCGGCACGAAGACTTGCGTTCGGATCACGTTTGAATGCATCAGCGTGAACATGAAGGTCGATCCCGCCTGGACGAGGCTGCCATTGTCCACGTTGCGTTGCGTGATCACACCGTCGAACGGTGCCACCACGCGCTGGTAGGCCTTCTCCTGCTGAAGGACACGAATCTGCGCCTCCTGCGCCGTGATGTTCGACTGTGCGACGCTCACGGCCGCCTGCTGGGCGCGCAGCGTGAGACGGTCGTTGTCGCCTTGCTGGGCCGTCAACCAGCCCTGCTTGACCAGATTGCTGTCCCGCGTGTTGGTGACGTCGGCAAGCTCACGACTTGCCTGCGCCTGCTGCAACGCAGCCTGGTTCTGCGCGAGCGTCGCCTGCGCCTGCGCGATCTGCTGGTCGAGTTCCGGCGCGGTGATCTCCGCAAGCAGATCGCCCTGCTTCACGTGATCGCCGATGTCGACGTAGCGCTTCTCGATGTAGCCGCTGGCCCGTGCGAAGATGTTCGCCGCCTCGAATGCCGTCGTCGTCGCCGGCAGGGTGACCTTCATGAACTCGCCGCTGGCGCGGACCGTGGCCACCCGAACCTCCGGAACGGCGGTCCTGATCTGCTCTGCCGATACAGCCAGATCGCGTGCGGCCTGATAATGTCGCCAGCCGCCCACGCCGAGACCGCCGGCAAGGAGCAGCAACATGGCGCCGCCGAGCCATGCGCCGCCGTACCGGCGGCGCGGTCGCGCGTCCTTGCCTGGCAGCTCCACGATGCGGCCGCTTTCCGCATCGGGCGGCTCGCTCACGTCGTGGCTGTTGGTCCGCACGCGAACATCGCTCATTCCGGAGACTCCTCGAACACGCCGTGGTGAGGCTTGCCGTCGTTGCGCTTGCGTAGCCAGGCGAAGAGATAGGGCACGATCAGCAATGTCGTCGGCGTTGCGAACAGCAGCCCGCCGATGACGGCACGGGCGAGCGCCGCGTTCTGCTCCTCGCCCGGGCCTCCTATCGCCATCGGGATCATTCCCACGATCATCGCGGCAGCCGTCATCAGCACGGGGCGAATTCGCGTGCGGCCCGCGCTCAGCGCAGCCTCGAACGCGGTGTGCCCATTCAGTTGCGCGTCACGCGCGAAGGTCACGAGCAGGATGGAGTTGGCCGATGCGACGCCCACCGCCATGATCGCGCCCATCAGTGAAGGTACGTTCAACGTCGTCCCCGTGATGAACAGCATCGTCACGATACCGCAGAAGGTCGCAGGCAGCGCCATGATGACGACAAAAGGGTCGCCGAAGTTCTGGTAATTCACGACCATCAGCAGATAGACCAGGATGGCGGCAAACAGCAGCCCGATCCCGAGGTCGCGGAACGATTGATGCATGCTCTGGATCTGCCCCAGGACTTGAATCGAATTTCCCGGCTGGAGCTGCTTTTGAAGCGTCGACGTGACCTTGTCGATATCGGCAGAGACGCTGCCGAGATCGCGCCCCTGCACGCTCGCATAGACGTCAAACACCGGCTGAACGTTCGCCTGGTTCAAGTTCGTGGGCACCGTCCCCCGCTTGAAGGTCGCGACATTGCTGAGCAGGCCAGGCACCGTCTGCCCGCTCGCAGCCGACGAGGCCGACACCGGCGTGTTTCCCAATGCGTTGAGCGAGTTGGCCCTGTACTCCGGCGTCTGAACGGCAAGATAATAGGGGATGCCCGACGTCGGATCGGTCCAGAAATTCGGCGAGACCTGGGCGGACGAACTGAGGCTGACATTGATGTTGGTTGCCACCGTGCTGGCATTGAGCCCCAGCTGTGCGGCCCTTGTGCGGTCGATGTCGGCGTAGAATGCGGGAGCGTCGACCTCCTGTTGAAGATGCGCGTCAACGACTCCCGGAATGGCCGCCAGGTTCTTTTGCAGCTCCTTTGCCACGGACAGATTGTTGGCGCCGTAGCCGACGGTACGGACGTCGATTTGCGCCGGCAGGCCGAAATTCAGGATCTGGGTGACGATATCCGCCGCCTGGAAATAGAAGACGTCCTCGGGGAATGCCGCCGGCAATACCTGGCGCAGCTTCTTGACGTAATCCGCGGTCGGCCTGTGGCCGTCCTTGAGCGATACGAGGATCGTGCCGTCGTTCACTCCTATCGTCGAACCGTCGGTGAATGCCAGATTGTAGGGACGCGCCGGCAGACCGATATTGTCGACGATCAGCCCACGATCCCGGTCCGGAATGACTTCGCGGATCTTGTCCTCGACCGCCTGGAAGATGGCCTCGGTGCGCTCGATCCGGGTCCCGGCGGGCGCACGAACATGGAGCTGGATCTGACCGCCGTCGATCAGGGGATAGAAATCCCTACCCACGTAGACGAACATGACGGCCCCGAGCGCCAGCACGAGCACGGCAGCGATCGGCACGATGCTGCGGCTCCGGAGCAGGGTCGTCAGGAGCTCGGAATAGCCGTCGCGCAGGCGCTCGAAGCCGCGCTCGAACGCGGCGGACGCGCGCGAGAACATGCCGGACGAACTCTCGCCCTCGCCATGGCGCCTCTCGCCCTTCAGCAGCAGACCGATCGTGATCGGCGTGAGAGTCCGCGACAACCCGTACGACGCCAGCATGGCAAACACCACCGCTAGGCCGAGCGGCGTGAATAGGTATCGGGCCGGTCCTTCGAGGAATATGACCGAGGTGAAGACGCAGCTGATGGCGAGCGTGGAGACGAGCGTCGGTACGGCGATTTCGGCCGCGCCATGCAGCGTCGCTTGCGACAGCGGCATCCCCTCCTCAGTCCAGAGCCGATGCGTGTTCTCGATCGTCACCGTCGAATCGTCGACCAGAATGCCCACTGCGAGCGCCAGCCCACCCAGCGTCATCGTGTTGAGGGTCTCGCCGAGGAAATGGAGCACGATGAGCGAGGACAGCATCGCGAGCGGGATGGAGATCAGGACCACGAGCGTCGACCGCCACGATCCCAGAAATGCCAGGATCATCAGCGCCGTGAGACCGGCCGCGATCGCTCCTTCGCGCAGCACACCGTCGACGGAGTGGGTGACGAAGACCGATTGGTCGAACAATTCGCTGATCTTCAGCCCGGCCGGCGCCGACGCCCGAATCGACTTCAAGGCCTGCTTGACCCCGTTGACGACGGCAAGCGTCGAGGCGTTGCCATTCTTGATCACGCTGAGCAGAACCGAACGGTGACCATCCTCGCGCACGATATTCTGCTGGACCTGCGATCCGTCCCGAACCTGGGCGACATCCTTCAGCAGGATCGTCGCGCCGTTCACGAACTTGACCGGGATCATGTTGAGATCCTTGATCGAGGCCGGCGTCGCGTTGGTTCGCACGGTGTACTGGGTATCGCCGATCTTCGCCGTTCCGGTCGGCAGCGTCAGGTTCTGGGTATTCACCGCATTGACGATGTCGAGCGGCGTCAATCCGCGCGACGACAGCTTGTTCGGGTCGATGTCGACCATGATCTGGCGATACTTGCCACCCGCAGGCGTCGGCAGCGTCACTCCTGGAACGGGAGCCAGTTGCTGCCGGATCCGGTAAATGCCAAAATCGTAAAGCTGCTCCTCGTTCAATTTGTTGGACTCGAGGCTGAGCTGCAGTACCGGTACGCTCGACGCATTGAACTGAACGATGACGGGCGGCTGAATGCCCGGCGGCATCAGGGCGCGGATGGCGTTCGTTGCCGATACGATCTGCGAGATCGCGAGATCCAGATTGACGTCCGGCTGGAAGTAGATCTTTTGAACCGACAGGCCATTGAGCGTCTGCGCTTCGATGTTCTTGATGCCGCTGACATTGGCACTGATCGAATACTGGCTATACGTGGAGACGCGCTGCTCCATCTCCGGGGTCGAGAGACCGGTATAGCTCCAGATGACGGTGACGACGGGAATGCGGATCTCGGGAAAGATGTCCGTCGGCATCGACCAGACCGAGATGCCGCCCAGAAACAGGATCAGCGCCGCGAGCACATAGAATGTGTGCGGAAACCGGAGCGCAAAGCGGACAATTCCCATGGAGACGACTACCTGCAGCAGGTTGCGGGAAATTTCAGTTCAGATGGCGACGATGCTTGACCGTTCAAATGAGAACGAGTTCAGCATCGCTACCTCTCGATCGCTCACGTCGCGGCGAACGCCTCGCACTCGAGATACTGTCGGGATAAGTGGGTGGCGACAGAGACGACGCCACGCGCCGCCCCTGTCCGCGGGCGGTCGCCGCTGGCTCCTGGGTGGCACGGATGGCGGCACGCCTGACCTTGGCAAAGGCGCGAATCTCGATCTGCCGGACGCGCTCGCTGGAGATCGAAAGCTCGCGGGCGAGCTGATCGAGCGTCGGGGGATGCTCCGCCAGCCGCCTTGCCTCCAGCACGCGCCGCTCGCGCGACGTGAGGCCATTCAGCGCAATGCGCAAGGCATCGGTCCGATATTCCATCTGATCCTGATCGGCAAGGACGGTCTCGGCGTTGCTCGCCTCGTCCACAAGCAAGGCCTCCCACTCGGTACCTTGCTCGTCACCGCCAACCCGCGCATTCAGCGATAGGTCGCCGTGCAGGCGGCAATCCATCTCCATCACGTCGCGCGCCGAAACTTCGAGCTTGGTGGCGATCGCCTCGGCGGCATCAGGGGTAAGCCGCGCCATCCCGCCTTGGCCGGCCTTTCTCATCTCGCCGCGAAGCCGGAAAAACAGCTTCTTTTGAGCGGCCGTCGTTCCGATCTTGACCAGCGACCAGGAGCGCAGGATGTATTCGTGGATGGCGGCCTTGATCCACCACGTCGCATAGGTGGAAAATCGCGAATTTCGGTCGGGCTTGAACCGCGACGCGGCAATCACCAGCCCGAGATTGGCCTCGGCCATGAGATCGGCGAACGGAAGGCCGTATCCCCTGTAGCTCCGCGCGACCTTGGCGGCGAGCCGGAGGTGGCTCGTGACGAGCGCGTTCGCGGCATCGCCGTCTCTCGTCTCCTGCCAGCGACGCGCAAGCTGCTGCTCCTGCTCGCGTTCGAGCAGGTCGTATCGACCGATGACTGACGAATACGCATTGAACACAGCGGCCGCCGTACGCCTGCCCGGCACGGCCGTATCGATATTGCTCAAACCCGCGTGTCGCGTTCGCATCCTTTGCTCCCACGTTCGAACCGCAAACGGAGCGTAAGAGGCCTCCGACTGACGGCGCCAGTAAATTGGACTTAACTAGCCTGAATTCGCTTTCAGATATCTCGCTGCTCTTTCCGCTTCGCACGTGTCGCACATGGCACCTGTGGTCACATCGGCGCGAGGCTCGCGTGAAGCGAACGAGCCGGTGCGGAAATCGCGGCTTCGCGTGATGTCGCGCCCGTCCTGGCGAGGATCTCCACCCGTCCGCCGGGTGCCGGGCAAATGGTCAGGCAGAAGCCGTGCAGCTTGACGATGGCTGCGACGAGGCTCAGTCCAAGTCCCACTCCCGGCGTGTTGCGCATCTTGTCGGAGCGATAGAATCGGCGCAGCACCGCTTCGCGCTCCCCCTCGCCGATGCCGGGCCCGGTATCGATCACGCGCACGAGCGCGGCCCTGTCGTCCGACACCAGCTCGAGCGTCACTCTTCCGCCCGCGGGGGTGAATTTGACGGCATTGTCCACGAGATTGGCAACCGCCTCGAATAGCAGGTCCCGATCACCCCGCACCTGCACCTTGCCGTCGATCTCGACGTCGATTTCGATACCCTTGTCTTCGACGATGGGTTCGTAGACGTCGCACACCTGTCGCAGGATCTCGTCGAGCGCGACGTCGCCGAAACCGGCCGTCCGGCTGCTGCTCTCGATTTCGGCCAGGCGCAACAGCGCGGTGATGATTGCGAGCGATTGGTCGATTCCGGCCATTGCCTTGTCCACGATGTCCTGAAGGTCCTCCAGCGTGGCTGCGTGCGAGCGGCCGCGCTCCAGCGCCAGGCGGACTCGCGTGAGCGGCGTCCTGAGATCGTGAGCGATATCGTTGCCGACACCGGCCAGCGCGTTGATCGTGGTCTCCATTTCATCGAGCATGCCGTTGACGATCCTGGCCAGCCGCGCGAACGGATCGTCGGCGTTGGTCTGTGGGAGCCGCTCGCGGAGATCGCCGGCCACGATGCGCTGAACCCTCTGATTCACCTGCTCCACGCGCCTCTGGGCGCGAACGCTCAGCCAGGCCCCGGCCAGCAGGCAGAGGCAGAATGCCGGCAGCAGACCGAGCAGCAGCGCCTGCCCGACGACGTTCGATATCTCGCGCGTCTCGTCGACGTTCCTCCCAATCACCAGGATATGGCCGTTGCCCAACCGCCTGCCGGCGGCTTTGACAACGGTATCGCGAACCGCCGACGGCCCGGTCCGTGCGAACCGCACGCTCTGGACCGGCCCGCCGAGATCGAGCCGTGATGGCAATCGCCCGATGTTGCCGGCAAGCGGAGTCCCCGCTGCATCGAACAACCCGGCATATTGCACGCCCCTGGAATCCTGCTTGAGATGATCGGAAATCGCGTCGATGAGGCGGCCGGGCGGCAGCTCGGCCATGAAGTTGAGCTGCGTTGCGATCATGCGGTCGGATCGCACGATCAGGTAGTCGTCGATCTTCCAGTAGATGAAGGCGAATAGCCCGACGACGAACAACGCCAGCATGGCCGCCATCGCAGCGGCCCAGAGGAACGTGTTGGAGCGAATGAACTGAATCTGGCGCATCGATCCGCCGGACCTGTTTAGCGAACGCGCAGCACGAAGCCGGAGCCGCGAACGTTGTGGATGAGCGGCGTCTCGCCGGGACCGTCGACCTTGTGACGAAGGCGGCCCATGTGCACATCGATGAGATTGGTGGTCGCCGGGACGAATTTGTAGTTCCAGACCTCCTCGAGCAGCATCGCGCGGGTGAGCAGCTGATCGCTCCGGCGCATCATGTATTCGAGCAGACGGAATTCGCGCGGCAGCAGATCGATCTCGCGCTCGCCTCGCCGAACGGTCCGCTCGATCAGGTCGAGTTCCAGCGGCCCGGCGCGCAACGTGGTCTCGCGGCTGTCGATCGGACGCCGCAGCAACGCCTCCACTCGCGCGACGAGCTCGATCAGCGCGAACGGCTTGGTGAGATAGTCGTCTCCGCCGACGCGCAACCCGCGCACCCTGTCGTCGACCGCGCCGAGCGCACTCAGCACCAGGACGGGCGTCCTGACCTGGTCCTTGCGCAGGGCCTCGATGACGGTCAACCCGTCCATTCCGGGCAGCATGCGATCGACGATCAGGGCATCGGGAGACGATTCGCGCGCCCGATCGAGACCGCCTATTCCGTCAGGCGCCCATCGCACCTCGAACCCGCGCTCGGTGAGTTCGGCGACGATCGCGTCGGCGGTCTCGGCATCATCCTCGATCAGGAGTATCCGCGTCATTGTGCTGGTCCCACGTCCTGCGAGGCCTCGAGGCCGGCGGCGAAGCATGGGCTCGGTGATCCGCGACGACATGTTCAATGCCCGCCCGGGCCGAACATGCGAGGCAGGACCGGCACGCGACGCACCGCGCTCTCGCAAGAGAAGTAATTCTGCGGGGAATGAAGCTCCATTAAATTGCATGTCAGGGAGCCCGGAAGCGCGGCCACCGCTGGCGCCGGTGTGAAGGCGATCGAATGTGCTGTCGCGATGATCATCTCTCATCTCCATGCAGCAGGACGTTGCAGCAGATATGTCCTCAGCGAGGCCGCCGTTACGCGCCGACATCGGGAACGTTGCGAGTTTGCACGATCGTGCTTGCCGGCAAGGACGGGATCACGGGCCGTTGAAGGCGGGTGAGCAATTCGTGCATTTTGTCGACGCGCGCTCGTCCGCACCTCCTTCGCAGGCCGGCTTGGACTGCCAGCTGTCATCAAAGGAGAAGCCAAATGACCACTCTCAAGCTCTTGTCGACCGGACTGATCGCAGTCGCCATGCTCGGCGGACCCGTCATGGCGCGGGAAAGCCATTCCGGCGCCCGGCCATCCGCCATGCAAGCCGATCCGGTTGCATCGGACGGGCCGATCTATCAGGTCGACCGCGCCTGCGTTCCAGCGCCGCGTGTCGGCGCGTTTGCGACGGCGCCGTGGACCGGCAACAACGTTCCCTGTGAGCCGGGCACCGGCAGCTTCTGATCCCGACGACGTCGCGGCCGGCCGGGCAGCTCGCTCGGCCGCCGCCGCTCAGCGATGGGGACGGGCCTGACACTGAGCCCGTCCCCGCCCGGTGGTCGCGTCGGCAGATCACCTCGCCGATGCGCAGCGCCCCGCTCCTGAAATCGAATTCAGTGGGATTGCCGCACGACCTTCCTACCTTCCCTTCAAGACGGGATTTGCTGACGGCACGACGCTGAGGCGACGGCATCGGCGGCCGGGCATCCGGACACGAAAGGAGTTTCTCATGAAACGAGCATTGATGATCATGGCGACAGCGGCGCTTGCCTCAGCGCTGGCGGTCGGAACAGCCGAGGCACATGGCGGCGGTGGCGGTGGCCACGGCGGCTTCGGTGGCGGACATATGGGCTTTGGCGGCGGCCACATGGGCTTCGGTGGCGGCGCGCATTTCGGCGGCATGGGACATGCCGGCGGATTCGGCGGCGGAGCCCGATTCGGCGGCGAGCACCTCGGCTTCGGCCATCATGTCGCAATCGGCGGCCTGCGGCAGCACGCGTTTCACCGCTTTGACCGCTTCCGGTCCGGATATGGATTCTACGGCGCCTATCCGGATTGCTATGACTGGTACGAGCTGCATCCGGGCCAACCGTTGCCGCTGAGTTGCAGCTAGGTCCGCACGCACGGTGCCGATCGGTCCGGACCACGCGAGCGCGCGGTCCGGATCGATCCAATATCGGCGGATGGCGCCTGTGCGTCATCTCGGGAGGATGCTGGCATGCCGGATGCATCGAGTGAGGTAAGCCGGATTGCATCCACGCACGGAATCGCCGATCCAAGTTGGACAGGCGCGCCACCCGGGGGCGCAGGCGCAACGGAGAGTTTCATGGCTGAGAACGCTCATTCGACAATTCGGGCGCCCGACCCCCGTGGCAGGTGGTCCGAGCTGTCCCAGGCAGAACGCGATGCTGCCTATGACAACAACGCGGCGGTCAAGAACAGCGCGGCCCTGATCGCCGAGCGCAACGAGGCCTCCAGCCGGCTGCGGGGCACTCTGAAGTCCCACCTCGACCTGCCCTATGGCGAGCGGGCCAACAACAAGATCGATCTCTACCCCGCCGCCAGGCCGGATGCGCCCTGCCTGGTGTTCCTGCACGGCGGCTATTGGCAGCGCAATTCGCGCGAATTGTTCGCCATGCTGGTCGAAGGCGTCGCCGCGCATGGCTGGTCGGTTGCCATACCCGGCTATTCGCTGGCGCCCGAGGTGTCGCTGACCGATATCGTCGGCGAAATCCCGCGCGCACTCGACTGGCTCGCCGCGCATGGCGCGTCCTATGGCATCGCCGGGCCGGTCGTGCTGTCGGGCTGGTCCGCCGGCGCCCATCTCGTTGCGATGGCGCTCGATCATCCGCGCGTCCACGCGGGGCTGGCGATATCAGGCGTCTATGATCTCGTGCCGATCCGCGATACCGGGCTGAACAAAGCGCTGAAGCTGACGGATCAGGAAGTCGCCACGCTGTCGCCGCTTCGCCTGCCCGTAACGCAGAAGCGGCTCGACATCGCCTATGGAAGCAACGAGCTGCCGGCCCTCGTGAACGATTCAATCGATTTCCACGAGAAGCGCGCGGCAGCCGGAGCGCCGGGCAAGCTCATCGCGGTCGAAGGCGCCGACCATTTCACCATCCTCGGGGCGCTGCGCCGGCCGGACGGCATTCTCGTGGACGCCGCTCGGCGACTGCTGGACTAAAGACTGCGAAAACAACCCCATGCACAGTAGAGATGCCGTTGTTTTCAAACGCAAATTTTTGAGGGCAGAACGACGCCGCCACTGCTTTGACTTGTCGGGCAAAACAGGGGCATAGTGGCACCATCGCCCCGATCATCGCTGCTGCACCTCGATCGAGATTCGCTCGTCCGTGACTCGCACCGGATAGAGCCGCAGCGGCGGGCTCGGCCATCCCACGTTGATCGCTCCGTCGCGCAAATCGAACGATGCCGCGTGGCGCGGGCAATACAGCCGCCCCGCTCTCACCTGCCCAAGGCCGAGATCCGCCTGTTCGTGCGGGCACGCGCGGTCGCACGCAACGATATCGCCGTCGTTCCAGATCACGAGCATATCGAGGCCTGCGACATGGACGCGAACGATCGTCTCAGCCTTCAGCCGGTCGAGACCGCAGACCGGAGTCCACCCGGCCCCATCACCCACCGAGATAGGCCTTGCGCACATGCTCGTTCGCGATCAGCTCGGAGCCGGCTCCGGACAGCACGATACGACCGTTCTCGAGCAGATAGGCATGGTCGCACATCTCGAGCGCGGCGAAGGCGTTCTGCTCGACCAGCAGCACCGTGGTGCCGGCATCGCGGATGCCGCGGATGATGGCAAAGGTGCGCTCGACGATGTTGGGCGCGAGCCCGAGCGATGGCTCGTCGAACATGATCAGCCGCGGTCGCGACATCAGCGCGCGCCCGATCGCAAGCATCTGCTGCTCACCGCCGGACAACGTCCCCGCCGCCTGCCGGCGCCGCTCGGCGAGCCGCGGAAATTCCGCGTAGATTCGATCGCGGTCGGCCGCAATCTCACCCGAACCACGACGGAGGTAAGCCCCCATGTCGAGATTCTCCTCGACGCTCATGTGTGGAAACACGCGCCGCCCTTCCGGACAATGCGCGATTCCGCTCGCCAGCACGCGCGGGGGCCTCGCCCCGGTGATGTCGATGCCCTCAAACCGCATCAGGCCCGAGCGTGGCGGCACGAGGCCGGAGATCGCGCGCAACGTCGTGCTCTTGCCGGCGCCATTGGCACCGATCAGCGCGACCAGCTGGCCGGCCTTCACGTCCAGCGAGATGCCGCGCAGCGCGGTGACGCCGTCATAGCCACAAACCATCTCGCGGATCTCAAGCACGTCCCGCTCCATGTCCGAGATAGGCCTCGATCACCGCCGGATCGTTGCGGATCACGTCGGGGGTCCCTTCCGCGATGATGCGGCCGTAATTGAGCACCACGATGCGATCCGAAACGGTCATCACCATTGGCATGTCGTGCTCGACCAGGAGGATCGTGATGCCGCGGTCGCGGATGCTGCGGATCAGCTCGACGAAGCGGTGGGTCTCCGAGGCGTTCATGCCGGACACCGGCTCGTCGAGCAGCAGCATCGATGGTTCCGCCGCGAGCGCTAGCGCGACACCGACGAGACGCTGCTCGCCGTAGGACAGTGAGCCCGCGGCATCGTGCGCTCGGCGTTCGAGCCCAACCCATTCCAGCAGTTCGCCCGCCCGCTGCCGCAGCCTGCGCTCCGAGGCGCGCGCGCCTGGCAGGCCGAGGATGGCGTCGAGCAGCCGGACCCGGCCCTGGCGGTGCAGGCCGATCAGCAGATTGTCGTGGACGGTGTCGTTGGGGAATACGCTGGTGCGCTGGAAGGTACGGATCAGACCGAGATCGGCGATCTGGTGCGGCTTCAAACCGGCGAGCGCAGCGTTGCGATAGGTCACGCGGCCGGCGCTCGGCGTCAGGAAGCCGGTCATGACGTTGAAGGCGGTGGTCTTGCCGGCGCCGTTCGGCCCGATGAGGCTGACGATCTCGCCCTCCCCGACCGTGAAACTCATGTCGGAGATTGCGACCAGGCCGCCAAAGCGGACCGCCACCTGATCGATCGTCATGGCAATGCTGCGCGCCGTCATCACGCCGGCTCCTTGGCAGCGGTCTCGGCCAGAGCGACGGGCGGCAGCGCCGTCCTCCCGTTCCGTCGCCGGCCAAATCGCTGCGCGAGCGAGGGCACGATGCCACGCGGGACCACGAACAGGATGGCGATCAGCACGCCACCATAGGCGATCCACTGCGCTTCCGGCGCCATGACCGGCCGCAGCGCGACCGGAAGCAGCCCGAAGATCAGGCCGCCGACGACGGGCCCAGCCAGCGAACCCTTGCCGCCGCTGATCACCATGATCACCATGGTGACGGTGTTGATGAAGGCGAACACTTCGGGATCGATGATCCGGATGTAGTGCGCATAGAGGCTGCCGGCCGCACCCGCGATCGCCGCCGAGATCACCGCCGCGGTTGTCAGCGTCCTGGTCACGTCGATGCCGACGGAGACCGCCAGCGTCTCGTTCTCCATCAGCCCGCGCATCGCGCGGCCGAAATGCGAATGAACGAGGCGCGCGATGAGGAGATAGGCGATGAGCGCGACGACCAGCACGAGATAATAGTTCTGCATCTTGGTGCGCAGCGTCAGCTCGCCAAAGCCTGGCAAAGGCAGCGCGATAGAGGGAATGTTGGTCAGCGCCAGCGGCCCCTGCGTCAACTCGACCCAGTTCAGCGCGACCAGCCGGACCACCTCTGCAAAGGAGATCGTGACGATGACGAAATAGGCGCCGCGGACGCGGAACGAGAGCAGCCCGACGAAATAGCCGCACAAACCAGCAATGACGATCGCCAGCACGAAGCCCGCGATCGGCGGCCAGGGTTCATGAACAAGGCGCACGCCTCCGGGCAGGCCGATATCGAAACCGAGCGAGGTCGGCGCACTGACATAGGCGCCGATGCCGAAGAAGGCGATGTGACCGAGGCTGAGCTGGCCGGTGAAGCCGAGCAGCAGGTTGAGGCTCATCGCACCGATGACGAAGATCCCGGTCGTGATCAGCGCATTCAGGAGATAGGGATCGCGCAGCCAGAGCGGGATCGAGACAAGCACCGCGACGGCGAGAATGGTGATGATCGCTCTCATCCGACGCGCTCCGCACGCGCGAACAGGCCGGTCGGCCGGAAGATCAGCACCGCGATGATGATGAGGAAGCCCATGGCATCGCGGTAGCCCGACGAGACGTAACCGGCGCCGAGCTCTTCGGCGAGCGCCAGGATGAAACCGCCGATCACGGCGCCCGTGATGTTGCCGAGGCCGCCGAGGATGACGATGGCGAAGGCCTTCACCGCGGCGAGATCGCCCATCTGCGGGAAGATCACATAGACCGGCCCGAGCAGGGCGCCCGCGGCGGCGGCCAGGCTGGAGCCGATCGCGAAAGTCGAGGTGTAGATCATGTCGACATTGACGCCCATCAGCGAGGCGGTGTCGTGGTCCTGGAACGTCGCCCGCATCGCGCGGCCGAGGCTGGTCTTGTTGATCAGGAGATACGTCACGAGGATCAAGAGGGCCGCGGCGGCGAGAACGAACAGCCGCAGCCAGGACACCGACACCGGACCGAGCACCAGCGGCGCCTCCGGAAACGGCGTTGCCACCGATTTGGCGACGCCGCCCCAGATCCACAGCGTGCCCGACTGCATCGCGATCCAGGCGCCGATCATGACCAGCATCGTGGTGTCGATGTCTGAGCCGCGCAGCGGTCGCAGCAATGTCAGCTCGATGACCGCCCCGAGCAGCCATCCGGCCAGCACGGCCACGGGCAGCGCGAGAAAGAAGTTCAGCCCGAGCTGCTGCACCACGATGAACATGATGTAGGCCCCGAACGTGTAGAGCACGCCATGCGTGAAGTTCACCACGTTCATGATGCCGAAGATCAACGTGAGCCCGATGCCCAGCAGCGCATAGGTGCCGCCGAGCACGAGCATGTTGATCAGATGCTGGAGGAATTCGCTCAAGACCGTTCCCGTCTGTTCTGGATGGCGGCGAGGGCCGCAACGTGCCGCCCTCGCCCGGGATTGACTGATGCTAAAGCGGAATGGCTTTAGGTTGGATCGATGACCGTGGCGGCTCGTTCACCTCTCCCGCTTGCGGGAGAGGCGTAGGCCGCCTTCGGCGGCCGTTTGGGGAACGCCGAGGCGACGCCTCGGCTGTGGCGGAGCGCCGGGTGAGGGCTTTCTCCTCTTGGCGACAATCCCATTGCGGAGACACCCTCTCCCCACCCTCTCCCGCAAGCGGGCGAGGGAGCGCACCTCCTTCGTTGCTGCATCGAACCTAATCTCATCGCGCTTTAAAGCGTCTTCATCCCGACCTTGCCGTCGTTGATCTCGATGAGATAGACGTTCGGCTGGCTCTGCCCGCTCTCCTTGCCCTGGGGACCGGACTTGCGGAACACGATGTCGCCGTTCAGCCCCTTGATGTTGATCTCCCAGAGCGCGGCCTTGATCGCGGCAGGCTCGGCCTTGCCGGCCTTCTCGATCGCGGCCGCCGCGGTGCGGATGCCGTCATAGCCGCGGAAGCTCTCGGTGCAGCCGGCGAAGTCGAAGCCGCGCTTCTTCCATTCCGTGATGAAGTAATTGGTCGCTTCCGGATTCGGCGTCTTGTCCGGGAACCAGGGCAGGAAGGTCGTCAGATGCATGGTGCCGTTGGCGGCAGCTCCCGCCTGGGCGATGATCTGGTCCGGATTCTGCGAGCCGCCGGTGGTGATGATGCGCTTCTTCAGGCCCAGCGCAGCCGCCTGCTTGAAGATCAGCGTCAACTGATCGACCGCGGTCGTGACGATGACCGTCTCGGAATCCGAGCTCTTGATCTTGGAGAGCTGGGCGCTCATGTCCTGCGCGCCCTGGTCCATGGTCTCGACTAGGCCGATGCTGATCCCCTTCTCCTTCATCATCTTGCTGAAATCCTCGGCGGTGCCGCGGCCCCAGTCGTTGTTGATGACGAGGAAATCGACCTTCTTCAGCGCGAGCTTGTCGACGATGCCCTTGAACGCCGCGGCCTCCACCGCCGAGGGCGGCGAGATGCGGAAGATGAAGGGATTGCCCGTCGTCGTGATCTTGCCTGAGGACGAGGTCTCGACCACCATCGGGGTCTCGTATTCCATCAGCTTCGGCATCACCGCGAGCGTCAGGCTCGAGCCCCAGGCGCCCATCAGCACCGGCACCTTGTCGCTGGTGATGAGCTTTTCGGCGACGGCGGCAGCTTCCGTCGGGTTGCTCTTGTTGTCCTCGATCACCAGCTCGATCTTCTTGCCGAGGATGCCGCCCTTGGCGTTGATCTCGTCGGCGGCGATCTTGGCGCCGTTGACGACGTAAGTGCCGGAGGCTGCGAACGCGCCGGTGAGCGGCTCGTTGACGCCGATCTTGATGGTCTGCGCCCCCGCGGCGCCGCCGAACAAGGCCGTCGCCAGCGCGATTGTCCGAACCAGTCCGAGTGCTCGTGTCATGTTGTCTCTCCAATCCAACGCTGTTGATGTCTAGGCAGTCCAGGCTTCGTCACTTCCGGTGTACGAGCACACCGTCACCCCGCCTCGCTCCGGCGGCCAAAGATGCAGGCGATCCGTGCGCGCAAAACGTCCGACGCAATCGACCAGAAGCTCAGCTCCGCCGGCGTCCCCGGCCCTGACGGCACGCCGGACATGTGGCGATCGAGATTGGCGGCGAACTCCGCGACCAGGCGCCGAGCGAGATCCCGCACCAGGCCGGGACGGCCGATCTGGGCCAGCATTCCCGTGAGCGTGTAGCCGATCGACAGTTCGACCGCGGTCGCCGCACCGCCTTCGAGCGGAAGCAGGCGATAACGGATCTCGCCTTGCGTTGCCGAATGGCTGCGGTGGTCGGTGCCGATGCCGACGATGCGCCCGGAGAGCGACGCGGGATCGCGCTCGACGCGCGCTGCACCCTCGAAGGCCGCGGCGATCGGCCCGAGCTTCACGCGGATCGCGCCCTCCACGCGCTCCGGCTTCGGCGGCGATGTCAGCGATACGCCAGGAAGGCAGGCGGCAATGCCCGCGATATCATCGAACATCGCGAACACCTTTGCCGGTGCGTGCGGCAGCGTGAAGCGCTGGTCGAGAATGGTCGCCGGGGTGAAATCGGGAATGGTGCCAGGCGCGACGCTCTCGGACGCCGGAGCCGCCACCGTGTGCGCAGGCTGCGGGTCGTATCGGCCGGATTCAGCTCGCCCCGAGCCAGCCGGACCGAGGACGGTCCTGCCGCCGTCGACCAGCGGCGCGACATTGCGCGCGCGCCTCGCCTCGATCACGGACTGCACCGCGCGCACGATGCCGACATAGCCGGTGCAGCGGCAGAGGTTGCCGCTGAGACCGACGCGAATGCGCCGCTCGTCGGCATCGGGCAGCCGCAGCACGAGGTCGCGGGCGGAGACCAGCATCCCCGGCGTGCAGTAGCCGCATTGCAGGGCATGCTCGCGGGTGAATGCGGCACGCAGCTCGGTCGTGACCTCGTCCTCGTCGAGGCCCTCGATCGTGGTGACGTCGGCGCCCTCGCAGGCCGCCGCATAGGTGATGCAGGAGCGCGCCGGCACACCGTCGAGCAGCACGGTGCAGGCGCCGCAGACGCCGTGCTCGCAGCCGA
This sequence comes from Bradyrhizobium sp. PUT101, assembly GCF_052043945.1. Lineage (NCBI taxonomy): Bacteria > Pseudomonadati > Pseudomonadota > Alphaproteobacteria > Hyphomicrobiales > Nitrobacteraceae > Bradyrhizobium > Bradyrhizobium sp. PUT101. The sequence goes on along the minus strand of NZ_CP197207.1, from coordinate 6,882,443 downwards.
GATGCGTGCCGGTCAGGTCGAGCTTTTCGCGAACGAAATCGGCAAGGCTGGTGCGCGGCTCGGCCGACAGCTCCACCGCGCGGCGATTGACGTGAAGCGCGATCGTGCTCATGCCGCGGCCTCCTGGACGGCGCGCTTCAACACGCTGACATGGATATGGCGCTGCGCGGCATCATCGATGCCGGCCTTTGCCAAAAGAGCGTCCGCAGCGCGGACGTCGAAGCGCTGCCTGTAATCGGCTGCAATCCGGCCGCCGAACAGCTCCGCGGCGTCGGTGATGACCAGGGGAGTCGTGTCGATCGCGCCGATCACGATGCGCGCCGAGGCCGCGGCGGGATCGATCAGGACCGCGCCGATGGCATGGGCGAACTCGCCCGTCTTGCGGCAGCTCTTGGCATAGCCCCAATGCGCCGATGCCGATCGCGCCGGTACGTGCACCGCCTCGACGATCTCGCCCGTATGCAGCGCAGATTCCAGGGCACCAACCACGAACGTTTCGACTGGCATCGTGCGTGCACCGGCAAGACTGCGCAACGTCACCCGCGCACCCAAGGCGGCAAGTGCCGAAATCCAGTCCGCGGCGGGATCGGCATGGCTGAGCGAACCGCCGATCGTGCCGCGGTTGCGCACGGCGCGATAGGCAATGTTGGCCGCGACGCCGCGCATCGCGCCGCGGGTCACGTCAGCCGTGCGGCCGTCTTCGATATCGGCATGCGTGACCAGGGCGCCGAGCACGAGCTCGCTGTCGGAGACCTCGGCGCGCTTGAGCTCGGCAAGGCCGGAAATATCCACGATCAGTTCCGGCTGCACCAGCCGCAGATTGAGCATCGGCCCGAGCGACTGGCCGCCGGCGATGATTTTTGCCGAGCCGCTGCTGGCTGCCAGCATCGAGAGTGCTGCAGTGAGATCGCGTGGGCGTTCATAGGCGAAGGGAGCCGGCTTCATGCCGCACTCCTTTCGGTCGCGCGGGCGGCCAGCACGGCCGCGACGATCCGGTGGGGCGTGATCGGCGACTGCATCAGCTCGACGCCGAGCGGGCGCAGCGCGTCGTTGACGGCATTGGCGATCGCGGCTGGCGGCGCAATCGCCCCGCCCTCGCCGATGCCCTTCACGCCGAACTGCGTATAAGGGGATGGCGTCTCCATGTGGTCGAGGCGCGCGGCGGGAACCTCGGTCGGCCCGGGCAGCAGATAGTCGGCGAGCGTCGTCGCCAGCGGCTGGCCGGAGGCGTCGAACGGCATTTCCTCGTAGAGCGCGGTGCCGATGCCTTGCGCGAGGCCGCCATAGATCTGGCCGTCGACGACGAGCGGATTGACCAGCACGCCGCCGTCTTCGACGATCACGTAGTCAAGGATCTCGACCTCGCCGAGATCAGGATCGACCGCGACCACCGCCGCATGCGCGGCGTAACTGAAGGTGCCGCTGTCGCGCACCGGCTTGTAGCCTTGCGTCACTTCCAGCCCGCCGGGATCGACGTCGGCCGGCAGATCCTGCGGGCGGCGGTACCAGGTGTGGGCGATCGCCTTCAGGCTGATGCTGCCATTGACGCCGCGCACCTCGCCGTTCTGCAAGACCACCGAAGCAGGATCATGCTGCAACAGCTTGGCGCCGATGCGCCGGGCGCGTTCGCCGAGCTCGCGGCAGGCAGTGGCCACCGCGCCGCCCGCCATCACCATCGAGCGCGAGCCCCAGGTGCCGGTCGAATAGGGCGTCATCGCGGTGTCGCCGAGGATGATGCGGATCTTCGCGACATCCACCCCAAGAATCTCATGGGCGACCTGGGCAAGCGTGGTCTCCATCCCCTGGCCGTGCGAATGCACGCCGACGCGCAGTTCGAGGCCGCCATCGGGCGTCAGCCGGGCCGAGGCCTGCTCATGGCCCGGAACCATCGGAATGCCCCAGCCGGAATAGACCGACGTGCCGTGGGCGGCCTGCTCACAATAGATGGAGACGCCGACGCCGATGCGGCGGCCGTCGGCTTCTCCCTTGCGCTGGCGTCCACGAATGGCATCGATATCGATCTGTGCCAGCGCGCGGCGCATCGCTTCCGGATAGTCGCCGCTGTCAAAATGCTTCCTGGTGATGTTGTCGAACGGCATCTGCTCCGGCCGCACCAGATTGCGTAGCCGGACCTCGCCGGGCTCGAGCCCGGCCTCCGCCGCCACGAGATCGAGCATCAATTCCAGCGCGAAGCAGACGCCGGTGCGCGCCACGCCGCGATAGGGCAGGATCGGACATTTGTTGGTGGCGACCGAGAAGGTGCGGCAGCGATAGGCCGGCATCTTGTAAGGACCCGGCAGGATGCTCGCGACCTGCGCGGCTTCGAGGCAGGCCGAGAACGGATAGGACGAATAGGCGCCGGAATCCACCGTCGCCTCGCAATCGATGCCGCGCAGCGTGCCGTCGCTGTCAGCATAGACCGTGATCCTGTAATGGTGCTCGCGGCAATTGGAGCTGGCGACCAGATGCTCGCGGCGATCCTCGAGCCAGCGCACCGGGTGGCCGCAGCGCATCGTCAGCCAGGACAGGCAGACCTCTTCGGGCAGCAAAATGCCCTTGTGACCGAAACCGCCGCCGACATCGGGCGAGATGACGCGGATCCGGCCCTCCTCCATGCCGAGACATTCGGCAAGGCCGCTGCGCGTGATGTGCGGCATCTGCGCCGCGGAGTGCAGCGTCAGCTGGTCGAGTCTCGGATCGAACGTCGCGACGACGCCGCGGCCTTCCAGCGGCGACATGCACTGCCGCGCGGTCGAGATCTCGCGCGTCACCTTGATCGGCGCATCCAGCGCGGCTGAGATGTCGACCTCGTAGTTGGTTTCGAGGAAGACATTGTCGCCCCAATGCTCGTGCACCAGCGCCGAGCCGGGCTCGCGCGCTTTCAGCATGTCGTAGACCGCGGGCAACTCTTCGAGATCCAACGTCACGGAGGCCGCGATGTCCTCCGCTTCGGCACGTGTCGGCGCAAGGCACATCGCGACGAGTTCGCCGACCTGCCGGACCTTGCCGGTGGCGAGCACCGGCTGCTCGGAAATCTTGAAGCCGGGAAGCCCCGAGACCGCGCGGATGGGCTTGATGCCGGCGAGATCGGCCGCCGTGTACACGCTGCCGCGATAGCGATCAGGCACATGAATCCCGCGGATGCGGGCATGCGCCAGCGGGCTGCGCACGAAGGCGACATCCTGAAGGCCCGCGAGCCTGATGTCGCCGACATACTGGCCGCGGCCGCGCATCAGGCGATCGTCCTCCTTCCGAGGCAGCCGTGCGCCCACGCCCTGCCCGGACTTCCCAGAAGGAAATTCTCGCTCGTTGCGCACGCCGGCGTTCTCCTTCACCGCCCGCCCTTATGCCGCGACAGCTTGCGGCAGGATCGGCGCAACCGCGTCGAAGCGCGTGCCGGCGCGCAGGCAGAAGGCCGGCTGCAGCAGGCGCTCGGCGATCACCTCGTTCTTCTCATTGTCCTTGAGGACGAAGCGGCCGTTCTGCTCCGAGAGCACGGAGACGTCGGCATCCATGCCGACCTTGAGCGCGCCGATCTCCCCGCTGCGGCCGAGTATTTTGGCGGCATTGGAGGTGACCATCGGCACCACCTGCTCCAGCGACAGGCCGAGCGCCATCATCGAGCTCATCGCCTGGACCAGGCTGAACTTGGCCTGGCCCGCGAACGGATGGTTCTCGTCGTCCTCATGCTGGTCGGGCGTCCCGGCCGGCGCGGGCACGTGGGTGTTGTAGCCATGGATGTCGGCGCCGAGCGTGGTCGGAATAATGCCGGCGGCGATCGCCTTCTTTGCGAGCCGATAGGAGAAATGGCTGCCGTGACCGACATCGACCTTCAGGCCGCGGTCGAGCGCAGCCCGGATCACCGGATGCACCTCGCCCTCGCGATTGACGAAGCCGCCGGGATGGCGCGTGAAGGGATGGGCGAGAATGTCGCCCTCGCGCAAGAGCGGAATGACGCGGGTGAGGATGGTGTCGGCATCCTCGCCATTGGCGCCGCTCTCGGGCAGGCCCCAGAGCTGGCCGAAATGCACATAGACCGGCAGATCGGCGCGCTTGCCGATCTCCGCCGCCATCTCGATGACGCGAATGCCCCAGCGCGCGAAGCCGCCGATCTCGGCATGGGCCTTGATGCCGCGCACGATGTCGAGATTGGCGGTCGCCGCCTTGACGGTCGCGTCGATGTCGACGCCGTCGGGGCTGTAGAGCTGCGGATAGAAATGCCCCTCGAGGCCGCCGACGAGATAGGCAGACAGAAAGGCATAGACGCGCGAGGCCGCGGGCTCGGCAATGAAATGGCGAAAGCCCGGCAGCGTCATGCAGGACGGACCGCCCTGGTCGACCAGCGTCGTCACGCCCGACTGCACGCCGACCATGTCGGGGTTCATGCCGAAGCGGCCGGAGACATATTGATAGACATGGGCGTGAGTGTCGATCAGCCCGGGCAGCACCAGCTTGCCGCTGACGTCGACGACCGCCCTGGCGCTGGTCGGCAGAATGTCGGACGCAACCGCTGCAATCTTGCCGTTGCGGATCGCGACATCCTTGATGCCATCGATCCCGGAGGCCGGACAGATCACGCGACCGCCTCGCAGCAGAAGGTCGAAGCTGGCAGTGACGGACATGATGCTCTCCTCTTCTTGCACGGGCGACGGCTTCGCCCGAATTACGAAGCATGCTTCGCATTTTGACAAAAGCAAGCATCGTGCCATGATCCTGATGTGGCAGGCGCACTCGAATCGAGCTAAGCGCGGCAGGGTTTCGGCTTGGGAGAGTGTGCATTGCGGCAGGCGAAGACACGTCGCGGCGGGACGAGGCACCGCCCCTGGCCCTTGTCGGAACGGCCCGGCTATCTGATCCGCCGGCTGCATCAGATTCACGTCGCGCTGTTTCAGGAAGCCTGCGGCGAATTCGAGGTCACGCCGCTGCAATACAGCCTGCTCTCGGCGCTGGCGGTGCGCGGAACCGCCGATCAGACCACTTTGGCGGCCGATATCGCACTCGATCGCACCACGACGACCGGCGCCCTGAAGCGGCTCGCCGCCCGAAACCTGGTCGAGCGCGCGGTGAACAAGGACGATCGCCGGGCCCGGCTGTGCCGGCTGACACCGGCCGGAGCCGCGCTGCTGGTCAAGATCGAGGGCGCGGCGCGACGGGCGCATCGTGCGACGCTCGGCGATCTGAGCCAGCGGGAACAGGCGCTCTTCATCGAGATGATGCAGCGCATCGTGGCCGGCCACCCCAGTCGCGACAGCGCCGCTGCCCTATTCGATTAGGAGCCACTGCTGCGCTTTTGAGTTGGGCTGCTCAATTTATCATCGTACCGCTGCCTGGCCGAGCAACATCGCCCGCCTCTCACCGGCGCGCCAGACGTGCCGCAGCGTACTCACGCGCAAGATCGGCCAGCGCTTGAAAACGCAGTCGCATCCGGCGCGACGCGCGTAGCCGCCGGCGTCGACGCCCGCGTGCCGGGCCGCTCCGCAATTCCATGGCACGATTTATGCTGCGATGATGCGAAGCGTGCTTCGTATTGGGGGATGTCATGACGGATTCCGAACTTCGCGCTGATATTCACAGCATCGAGCCAATTCCCGACGCGGACCGGGACTCCACCGGGCCGCAACAGATGTGGATCTGGGCCGGCGCCAACATCGCGCCGGTCAACTGGGCGCTCGGCGCGCTCGGCATCATTCTCAAGCTCGGGCTGATGGAGACCATCGCGGTCATCGTGCTCGGCAACATCGTCGGCTGCGCGATCTTCGCGACCTTCACGGTGATGGGGCACAAGACCGGCGTCAACCAGATGGTGCTGAGCCGGTCCGCGTTCGGCGTGCGCGGCGCCTATCTGCCGAGCATCCTGATGTTCCTGATGACGCTGGGCTGGATCGGCGTGAACACCTACTTCCCGGTGAAGGTCTCGATGGGCATCCTCGGCCAGTTCGGCATTCCCGACACATGGCTGGTCCAGCTCGTCGTCATCACGCTGGTGATGGCGGTGCAGGTGCTGATCGGGATCTACGGCTTCTATGCGATCCGCACCTTCGAGAAATACACGGTGCCGCCGACCATCGCCATCATGGTGCTGATGAGCGTGCTGGCCTGGACGCAGCCCGGCGTCGTCAACTGGAACCTCACGACCTCGCTGCCGCCCGGCGCGCATCTTGCGATGCTGACGCTGCTGACGACCGCGATCGGCGTCGGCTGGGGCATCTCCTGGGTGACCTGGGCCTCCGACTATTCGCGCTTCGTGCCGAGAAGCGTGCCGTCGAAATCCGTGTTCTGGTACAGCTATGTCGGCATGTTCGTGCCGACGGTCTGGCTCGGCATTCTCGGCGCGACGATCGCCTCGACGACGCTGGACACGGACCCCGCCAAGATGGTCAGCGCGGTGTTCGGCGGTCCCGTCAGCATCCTCGTCCTCCTGATGGTGCTGCACGGCCCGATCGCCACCAACATCCTCAACGTCTATTCGGCGACGCTGGCGGCGCTGAGCGCGGGGCTGAAATTCTCGCGCTTCTGGCTCACCGTCATCGTCGGCATCGCCGGCTATCTGGTCACCTTGTATTTCATCTTCGCGCCGTCCTTTGCGAAGGCGTTCGACAACTGGATGATCGGCCTCTTGCTTTGGATGAGCCCGTGGGCCGGGGTGGTGCTCGCCGACTTCTTCATCAAGCGCAAGGGCAGGATCGACGTCGCCGAGCTCTACCGGTCGCCGGAGACCAGCGCCTATGGCGACATCAATTGGGCCGGCATGATCGCGTTCTTCGCCGGCCTCGTCGCCGGCTGGCTGGTGCAGGACGGCCTGGTCAGTGCGCTGCAGGGGCCGATCTCGATCAATCTACTCGGCGGTGCCGATCTGAGCTGGCTGTTCGGGATCGGAGTTTCGGGCCTCGTCTATCTTGCGCTCGGCAAGTTCGCGACCTCACCGTCATCGGTCGTCGCGAGCAGTGCTGGCAGGTAGCGAGAGGACACGGACCTCGTCCCGCGATCAGCCCTTCTGGCGAAGCCTCACGATCATGTCGCCGGGCACAAGTGCCTCGGCGGCATGGGGGTGCAGTCGCCACAGGCTTTCGCCCTCGACCAGCGGCGGCATGGGAAGTGAGTGGCCGGCGAAGTTGGCGACGATCTGCAGAACGTCGCCCCTCTCCGTCTGCCAGCGCACATCCGCGCCGCCCGTGCGGGGATCCGCGCCCAATAATTGTCGCTGCGCCGAAACGAAACCCCGTTTGACGAGCGGCACGATCTTCTCACGCCGTATCGCCAGCAACTGCGCTGTCAGCTCTCGAAACCTCGCGCCGGCAGGAGATTGATCGATGCTCGTCCAATCCAGCTTGGAGGCCAGGAAGGTTCTTTCGTCGCACGGGTCCGGAATTCTGGCGCGCGTTTCAGGGGTTGCGAAAGCCTTGAAGTGCGAAAACTCCCTGCGGCGGCCGTCCCGTGTCAGCTCGGCCGCTTCGCCCGTCCAGTCTGCAAAGAACAGGAAGGGCGTGTCGGCGGCGGCTTCCTCACCCATGAACAGCATCGGAATGTGCGGGCTCAGCAGAACCAGCGCCAGGGCGAGCTCCAGCTTTTCCGAGCCGACCAATCGGGAAAGCCGCTCCCCGAATGCGCGGTTGCCGACCTGGTCGTGGTTCTGGGCGAAGAAGATGGTCGCTTCGGGCGGCAGATGGGCGCTCGGCTCGCCGCGCGGCTCCTGGTGCAGAGGAAAGACTTCGCCCTGATAGGCAAAGCCTTCGGTCAGGGATCGCGCGAGATGTTCGAGCGGCTTGTCTGCGAACGCCCGGTAATAGCCTTCGCCCTCGCCCGTGAGCAGCACGTGGAGCGCGTTGTGAAAATCGTCGCCCCACTGCGCGTCGTAGTAGCTCGCGCGTCCCTGCGAACGCGCGAGCAGGTGCGCCTGATTGGCCTCGTTCTCCAGCATCAGATGGACGTGCCGGCCCACCAGCTGACTGCGCACGGTCTCGGCTAGTTCGATCAGGAAATGCCGGTCGGAATCGTCCTTCAGCGCGTGGACCGCGTCGAACCGCAGACCGTCGAACCCATAGTCGCGCAGCCACATCAGGGCATTCTCGATCAGGAACCCGCGCACGAACGCACCGTCGTGACCTTCGAGGTTGACGGCAGGCCCCCAGCCTGTGGTGTGGCGCGCGGTGAAGAAATTTTCCGCATAGAGGTGCAGATAGTTCAGCTGCGGCCCGAAATGATTGTAGACGACATCGAGATAGACCATGATTTCGAGAGCGTGCGCGGCCTTCAGCAGACGCTTGAGATCCTCCGGCCGGCCATAGCGGGCATTCGGCGCGTTCAGGAGCACGCCGTCATAGCCCCAATTGTGCCGGCCGGGGACGTCGTTGAGCGGCATCAGCTCGATGGCGGTGATGCCGAGATCGCGAAGATAACGCAGCCTCTTCTCGACGCCGGCATAGGTGCCCTCCTCGCTGAAGGTGCCGACATGCAGCTCGTAGATCACCGCCTCCGCCCAGGGACGGCCCGGATAGAGAACCGGGTCCCTCAGTGCGGCGGTATCGATCACCTCGCTTGGCGCGCCGACGTCGTCCGGCTGGAAGAGCGAGGCGGGATCAGGAACGACGAGGTCTTCGTTGATCCTGAACTGATAGCGCGTGCCGGCCCGCGCGGTTTGGCTCAGCAGCTGATACCAGCCATCGTCATCGCGCGGCATCCCGCGGGGCGGCTGGCCGACTTCGAGCAGTTCGACCGATCGGGCCGTGGGCGCCCATAGGTTGAACGAGACCCCATGATCGACGATCTGAGGACCATGGCGCCGACTTTGCTCGGCCGTTCCCAGTCTGTGCCTCAAACCCGTCCCCTTTCACCCGCATGCCCCGCCTCGGCATGCTTCGAGATCGCTTGCACCCGTCCGGACCACAAAGCGGAGCTGAGTGCGTTCGTTCCTCCACGGCGTCGACGCCGGACATTTGCAGCACGTGGAGGAACGGAATCAGCGGCGCGACGGTTACCCTCGTACACAGGAGCTGTTCGCAATGCGCCGCCCGAAACCGCAAGCCATCCGTAACAAACTGGACCTGACCGACCGCAGCCAGGTGCGCCTCCTCAGGAAGCGCCTCGGACTGTCGGACGCGGAGCTGACCGTGATCGTCGGGCGGATGGGCAACTCGATTCCGGCCATCAGCAAGGAAGCGGCTCAGCAAAGAGCCAACGCGCTGCCCAAGCCGGCGGACGTGGCGCCTGCCGCCGTGATCGCTTCGGCGACCGCCGGCGAGCAGACGACGACCGAGGTCGCAGCGACTGCGCCGTCATCCTGACGGACTATTCGGGGGGAAGGATGGACCAACCAATACATTCAGACGACGCCCTGACGCGGGCGGCCTCGAGCCTGCGCCGCACCCGGATCACCGAGGGCAGACCGTTTCCGCTCGGCGCCACCTGGGATGGACTCGGCGTCAACTTCGCGCTGTTTTCCGCGCATGCCACCAAGGTTGAACTCTGCCTGTTCGACGATACCGGCGAAACCGAGCTCGAGCGCATCGAGCTTCCCGAATATACCGACGAGGTCTGGCACGGCTATCTGCCCTCCGCCCGCCCCGGGACCGTCTACGGCTATCGCGTCCATGGCTCTTACGTGCCCGACGCCGGCCACCGCTTCAATCCCAACAAGCTCGTGCTCGATCCCTACGCCAGGCAGCTCGTCGGCCAGCTTCGCTGGGGACCGGAGCTGTTCGGCTACCGGCTCGACCATGCCGACAAGGATCTCTCCTACGACGAACGCGACAGCGCGCCCTTGATGCAGAAATGCCGCGTGATCGATCCCGCCTTCACCTGGGGCGCATCGCGCAAGCCGGAAGTACCGTGGGAGCGGACGATCGTCTACGAGATGCACGTCAAGGGTTTTACCCAGTTGCATCCGCTGGTGCCGGAAGCCGACCGCGGCACGTTCTCGGGCCTGGCACATTCGGAAGTCCCGGCCTATCTACGCTCGCTCGGCATCACCAGCGCCGAGCTGCTGCCTATCCATGCCTTCGTCGACGACAGCTATCTGGTCGAGAAAGGCCTGCGCAACTACTGGGGCTACAACTCCATCGCCTTCTTCGCGTCCGATCCGCGTTACCTCAAGACGCCGTCCGCGAACGAGTTCAAGGCCATGGTCAATCAGTTTCACGCCCACGGCATCGAGATCATTCTCGACGTCGTCTACAATCACACCGCGGAAGGCAACGAGCTCGGCCCGACCCTGTCGTTCAAAGGCATCGACAATGCCAGCTATTACCGCCTGCTGCCGGACAAGAAGCGCTACTACATCAACGACACCGGCACGGGAAACACCGTCAATCTTTCGCATCAGCGCGTGCTGCAACTCGTCGCCGATTCCTTGCGCTACTGGGCGACCGAGATGCGGGTCGACGGCTTCCGTTTCGACCTCGCCACCATCCTGGCGCGCGAACCGTATGGCTTCGATGAGGGCGGCGGCTTCCTCGACGCCTGCCGCCAGGATCCCGTGCTCTCCAGCGTCAAGCTGATCGCAGAGCCCTGGGATATCGGACCCGGTGGCTACCAGGTCGGTCGGTTTCCGCCCGGTTGGGCCGAGTGGAACGACAAGTTCAGGGACACGGCGCGCGCCTTCTGGAAGGGCGACCCGGGCACGCTGGCCGACTTTGCCAAGCGCGTATCGGGATCCGGCGACCTCTTCAACAAGCGCGGACGGCGGCCCTGGGCCAGCGTCAACTTCGTCACGGCCCATGACGGCTTCAACCTGAACGATCTCGTCTCCTACAACGACAAGCACAACGAGGCGAATGGCGAGGACAATCGCGACGGTCACAGCAACAACCACTCCTGGAACTGTGGCGCCGAGGGGCCGACCGACGACCCCGAGATCACCGCGCTGCGCGAGCGCCAGAAGCGGAATCTGCTGGCGACGATGCTGCTCTCCCACGGCACCCCGATGCTGCTCGCCGGCGACGAGTTCGGGCACACCCAGAATGGCAACAACAACGCCTACGCCCAGGACAACGAGACCACCTGGCTCGGCTGGATGGGTATCACTGCGAACGGCCGCAGCCTTCGCGAATTCGCCCGCAAGCTGATTGCGACCCGCAAGGCGTTCCCGATCCTCTACCGCAGCCGCTTCCTGGTCGGCTCGCAAAACGAGGAGCTCGACGTCAAGGACGTGACCTGGTTGTCGCCATCCGGCGAGGAGATGACGACCGAGCAATGGCAGGACGGCAATGCCAAATGCTTCGGGATGCTGCTCGACGGCCGCGCGCAGGAAACCGGGATCAAGCGTCGGGGCTCGGATGCGACCATGCTGCTGGTCTACAACGCGCATCATGATGTCGTGAACTTTACCCTGCCGGAGGTCACCGACGGGCGCAGCTGGCTGACCCTGATCGACACCAATCGGCCTGACGCGCCCATGGCCGAGTTCGAGTTCGGGCACGCCTTCGCGGTGACTGCCCGCTCGCTCGTGATGTTTGGCCTCGCGAATGATACCATCGCGACGCGACGCCTACGCCACGGGCTCGGCGCACTGCTGGACGTCGCCGATACCCCTCTGCCGGGCTAGCTAGACCATGATCCGGAAAAGTAGGCAGCGGTTTTCCGAAAAGATCATGCTCGAACAATAACCTAAAACGCGATGACGATTGATCCTGATCTCATCGCGCTTTAGGCTATCCGCCGCCTACTCGCGATCGGCGATCATCTCGCCGAGCACGATGTCCGGCGAGCGCACCTTAGCCGCGATGCGCACCGAGCGACGTTACATGGGTTGATGGCTCGCCTCAAATGACGAGCATGCGCGCCGCGCGCGCCATTGGAACCCCGCATCACGAGCCGCGTTCAATGTCGGAATTGGAGACCCAAGATGAAACATCTATTGCTCACGGCGACCGCCGCTCTCGCGATCATGGGCAGCTTCGCCTCCTCGACCGCCGCGGTGGCGCAAGATCGCTACTGCCTTCAGGGCCGGATCTGGGGCTATCCAGGCAATTGCCAGTTCGCCAGTTACGCTCAATGCATGGCAACCGCATCGGGAACGAACGCCTATTGCGGCATCAATCCCCGTTACGCCTATGCGCGCCGTTACAGAGGATACCGGTGATCAGCCTGACTTCCAGGCTGGCAAACGGCGGCGGATTTGCCTGATCGCGCTGAACCGGGTGGCGCAATGGCAGCAGAGCTGCTGCTCACCGCTGTCGTCTTCTCCGGCGGTCTCGGCCTCGGTGCATGTCATGCCGGTGTGTTTGAAGCGCTCAGCTCTCTTCGCTCACCGATCGATCGGGTGACCGGTTCATCGGCAGGCGCCATCACGGGGGCGCTGATCGCGGGGAGCCCGAGCGCCGATCGGCTAAGTAACCTGCGGGGCTTCTGGCACTGGCCAGATCGCGTGCCTGCAATACCATACGCCAGCCGCATCTCTTTGCTTGGCTCAGCTCGATCGATCAATGCCCGCCTCCTCGGTCATACCGGCTTCTTCCATCCCCGCATCCCGATCCCGGCATCTCACTTCGGCGGTCTCTACGATCTCGGCCCGACCCGCGAACGCCTTCAGCAGATGATCGCTTTCGGACGTCTGAACGGCGGCGATCCGCGCATCACGATCTGCGCCACGGACCTCGAAAGCGGCGATGCCGGACGAGCCGGCGTCCTGATCATCCGCTAGCATCCCTTGCAGATGCTCTTGATCTTTCGATCGGCCTCGGAATTCTGCGAACTCTCTGACCGGATCTGATCGTCGCCCGGCAAGGAGGGCCCCGGGGTGACCGTGCCGTCAATACGTCCTATGTTGGTGCCCCCCGCCGGATTGCCGGGCCGTCCCACGGTGATCGATCCCCGCGGGCCGGGTCCACCGCCAGATTGCGCGGTTCCGGCCGCATTGGTTCCAGGAGCCGACGAAGTGCCGCCGCTACCTCCGAGGGCAGCGGCTCCTGTGCCTCCTCCGGCACCGCCGCCCGAAGCTCCACCGCCTCCCTGTCCCGATGCGGGTCCGATGGAAACACTTGCCAGCGTGACGACCAGCACGAGGTTCGGCACGCGCATTGCCCCTCTCCTGTCGCATCTGTTCTGCCGAAGCATCATCGATCCTGCTGATAGCCCTGGTTGGTCGTGTTCTGCTTGATGTTGCCGTGACGTCCCTGGGTGTCGAAATTCTCGCGGCCCGGTACTCGTTCTTCCGCCACGGTCGCCGGATCCGAACCAGGTCCTTTATTGCTCCGCTGCTCTTCGGGTACGGGAGGCATTCTTGACATTTCTCGCTCCAATGTCGGTCTTCGACATGAGAAATGAGCAGGCGCCGCGGTCGTTCCCGCGCCGATTGCCGCAGCGCGGGCGCATGCAACGGCCACGGGGAACGAGCTGCCGTTGCCTGGGTTGGTCAGCAGACCGAGCGCGGCCATAGATCATCGTGCGAACTCGCCAGGAGAATATATGCCAAAGGCCACCGAGAACGATCCGCGAGAGACACCGCTTGACGACCCGCGCCAGCAGACGGACATGCCTACTCACCGCCAAACGAATGAGCCCTGGCAAGGCAATCCCGAGAAGGACCAGATTGATCCGAAACGGCCGCCGCTGGACCTGGAGCGTTGGCACAAATCAAATACGCATTAGGCAACAGCCACAATTATGGCAGTGCCTGTGTCTCTCGCGTCAACCCCGGTCGAGATCATGAATGACAGTCCGTAGCGGGCCGCCCGGATCGAGCTCAAGCGTCGCCAGCGTAATCGGCAGCTTGAAGCGTCGCTTCCCTGCACTTCCCGGATTCAAGTAGAGCACGCCTTCGGCGGTCTCGATCCGCACGCGGTGGGAATGGCCGGACACCACGACGTCGACCCCGAGCTCCGCGGGATTGATCGTCAGTTCCTTTAGATCGTGCAGGACGTAGAAGCAGCGGCCAGCTAGGCGCAGCGTTCGAGTTTCAGGAAAACGTTCCGCCCAAGCACCGCGATCGACATTTCCTCTGATCGCGGTGACCGGCGCGATCCGGCAAAGTCCGTCCATGACGGCCTGGGCACCGATGTCGCCGGCGTGGATGATGTGCGAGACGCCGGCGAGGCAACGCTCCGCCTCTGGCCTCAGTAGTCCATGCGTATCGGAGATCACCCCAATCCTGAACGTCATGTCAGCTCATGCTTCGATGCAAGACGTCGGCCTCTCTGCCCAGTTGCTGCACCGCCTGCGCATCGGTGACGTCAGTCGGAACAACCAACGCCCGGCCTCCGAGCCTCACATTCGCGCTCCGTTTCAACGCATGTGGAACCGATCGCTGTGAAGTGGCTCACATCCGGCCGGACAATCTGGATGTATTCGTCATGCCGGGTGGAGATGGCAGACGGAGATGCGCATGAAACCCCTCATGCTCTCGCTCATTGCAGCCATGCTTCTCGCCGGTGCGGCCAGCAACGTGTTCAGGTCGCATACGGTGTTCCATTTCGGTCAGCACGGCATGGCATCCATTCAAGACATGCAGACAGGCCAGGCGAACAAGCTTCCCGAGCAGGAGCTGCAGGACCGCTCCGTCCTGTTTGCGAAAGAGCCGGCTCAGTAGGCCGGAGCGCCCGCGTCGGGCTCCGCTTATTCGGCCGCGGCCGTTGCGGGTTGCGGTTGTCCGTCGTTCGGTCCGGTTCGCGCCTTCTGCTCGTCGAGCCAGAGGCTATGGTGCTCGCGAGCCCAGTTGACGTCGACTTCGCCCGAGCCCATGGCCTCGAACGCGCCTTCCATGCCGATGGTGCCGATATAGATGTGCGCAATCATCGCCGCGACGAACAGGACCGCCACGATCGAGTGGACGATCTGGGCTATTTGCATGCCCTCGATCCCGGTGCCGTAGAACGGGAACATCAGCGCATAGCCGGACGCTGCGACGAGTCCGCCGCCGATCACGACGATCCAATAGATCATCTTCTGGCCGCCATTGAAGCGGTAGGCCGGCGGATGGTCATGTCCGATCAGGCCGCCGCCGCGCTTCGCCCATTCGATATCCACCTTGCTCGGGATATTGCCGCCGATCCACATCAGGAAGATCAGGACGACGCCGATGGTGAACGGGAAGCTCAGATAGTTGTGAGCGTACTTGGCCCATTGCGACCATTCCGAGAAAGCCTCGAAGCCGATCAGCGGCAACAGCAACGGCCGGCCGAACGTGATGTTCAGCCCGGAAATGGCGAGGACGATGAAGCAGCTTGCCGTCATCCAGTGCACGAACCGCTCGAAGGCGTTGAAGCGCACGATGGTGCGGCCCGACCGTCCGGCTTCGAGACGCACCATCCCGACGGTCAGATAGAAGATCACGATGGCCACGGTCACGCCGAGGATGGCAATGCCGCCGATCCATCGCAGCGTCACATTGCGGAATTCCCGCCATTCCCGCCCCTGCGGCTGCTCGAGAACGCGGGAGCGCTGATCGGGAATGCTGACACGGCCCTGGATGCGGTTGAGCTCCTGCAGAAGCTGCTGCTCCTTGACCGCGCTCGCGGTCGGGTTGACCTGCTGAGCACTCGCGGGCACCACCGTCATCAAGAGAAGCAGCGCCCAGGCGCCCAACGCCAGACGAATGAACCTTCCAAACGTCGTCATCACGTCCTCCCCGGTATTGCGCGCCCTTCGGCTGCCCACGTCAGGACTCGATTGTCTCGCGATAAGCGGTCTTCCAGCCCCATGCGCCCGAGCCATAGCCGCGCTTCATGACGCGCTCCTTGTAGATCTGCGCAATGATCTCGCCGTCGCCCGCAAGCAACGACTTGGTCGAGCACATTTCGGCACATAGCGGCAGCTTGCCCTCGGCCAGCCGGTTCGCACCGTATTTCTCGTACTCCTCCTTGCTGCCGTCGGCCTCCGGGCCGCCGGCGCAATAGGTGCATTTGTCCATCTTGCCGCGTGAGCCGAAGTTCCCGACCTTCGGGTATTGCGGCGCGCCGAACGGGCAGGCGTAGAAGCAATAGCCGCAACCGATGCAGAGGTCCTTGGAGTGCAGCACCACAGCATCGGCCGTGGTGTAGAAGCAGTTCACCGGGCAAACGGCCGCACAGGGCGCGTCCGTGCAATGCATGCAGGCCATCGAGATCGATCGCTCGCCCGGTTTGCCGTCGTTGATGGTGACGACGCGGCGCCGGTTGATGCCCCAGGGCACCTCATGCTCGTTCTTGCAGGCGGTGACGCAAGCGTTGCACTCGATGCAGCGATCAGCGTCGCAGAGAAATTTCATCCGAGCCATGTGCGTGCTCCTCTCAGGCTGCGACGATCTGACAAAGCGTGACCTTCGGCTCCTGCATGCCAGTTGCAGGATCGTAGCCGTAGCTCGTGATCGTGTTGGCGCTCTCGCCCAGCACGATCGGATCGGTGCCGGCGGGATAGTTCTTGCGCAGGTCGGCACCGCCGAACCAGCCGCCGAAATGGAACGGCATCCAGGCGACCCCCTTGCCGACGCGTTCGGTCACCAGCGCCTTCATCCTGGCGCGGGAATTGTTCTCGGCACCGCTCACCCAGACCCAGCCGCCGTCCTTGATGCCGCGATCGGCGGCATCAGCCGGGCTGATCTCGATGAACATGTCCTGTTGCAATTCGGCGAGCCATGGATTGGTGCGGGTTTCCTCGCCGCCGCCTTCGTATTCGACGAGACGCCCCGAGGAAAGAATCAGCGGAAACTGCTTTGCGATCCCCTTTTCCACCGCCGCCTTCTGCACCGAGAAGCCGATATTGGGCAGGCGGAACTGCTTGGCATCGGGCAAGGTCGGATATTTCTCGACGAGATCGACGCGCGGCGTGTAGATCGGTTCGCGGTGCACCGGGATCGGGTCCGGCAGGCCGAACGCATTCATGCGTGCCTTGCCGTTGCCGAAGGGCACGCAACCGTGCTTCAGCGCGACGCGCTGGATGCCGCCGGAGAGGTCGAGAGCCCAGGACACCGCGTCCGGATTGGCCGGATTGACCCTCTGGATCGTCGCCATTTCAGCCTCGGTGAGATCCTTGTCCCAGCCGAGCTTCTTCAGGCTTGCCAGCGTGAATTCGGGATAGCCGTCCTCGATCTCCGAGCCCTTGGAAAAGGATTTATCGGCCAGCAGGCTCACCTTCCGCGTCGTGCCGTCCGGCAGCTTCTCCTCGCGTTCGATGCCGAAGCGCGGACGGAACGCGCCGCCGCCGTCCATCACGTGCAGATTGTTGTTGTAGAGCAGCGGCGAGCCGGGATGCTTCACCTCGGGCGAGCCCCAGCACGGCCAGGGCAGGCCGTAATAGTCGCCGCCGACCTCCGGATCGTCCTTGGGCGCACGCAACGTCACCAGGTCGAACTTGTGCTGGTTCTTCATGTGCGCCTTGATGCGTTCCGGCGACTGCCCGCAATAGCCGGTCGACCAGCTTCCGCGGTTGATCTCGCGTAGCACGTCCTCGGCAACTGGGAGATTGTTCTCGACCTTGATGTTCTTGAACATCTTGTCGGCGAAGCCGAACTTCTTCGCCATCAGATAGATGATCTCGAGGTCGTCCTTGGACTCGAAGATCGGCTTGACGATCTGCTCGCCCCACTGCATCGAGCGATTGGAGGCGACGCGCGATCCCTTGCATTCGAACTGCGTGGCCACAGGCAGGATATAGACGCCATCCTTGCGTCCCGCCTCGACCGCCAGAGACGCCCAGGTGGTAGGGTGCGGATCGGCGATCACCAGCAGCTCCAGCGCCTTCAGGCCCTTCAGCGACTCCGGAATGCGGGTGATGCTGTTGCTGGCGTGGCCTTGCACGAATACGGCCTTGACGTTGTCCTTTTGTGCGACATCGGCCTTCGGCAACAGCGCAGCATCGAACCACCGCGTCAGCGGGATGCCTGGCGTCTCCATCAGCTTCTTCTCGTCGAAGCGGGAGACGAGATAGTCGTAGTCGACCTCCCAGACCCGAGACCAGTGCTTCCAGGCGCCCTCCGCGAGGCCGTAGTAGAACGGCAACGTCACGATATCGAGGCCGACGTCGGTCGCGCCCTGCACGTTGTCATGGCCGCGCAGGATGTTGGCGCCGGCGCCGGCCCTGCCGACATTGCCGGTCATCAGCAGCGCGATGCAGCTCGCCCGCACGTTGGCGGTGCCGACCGTGTGCTGGGTCTGGCCCATGCACCAGATGATGGTCGCGGGCTTGACCGTCGCGAACATCTTGGCGACGCGCTCGAGCTGCGCGGCGGGCACACCGGTGACGCGCTCGACCTCTTGCGGGTTCCACTTCTCGACCTCCTTGCGCAGGTCGTCGAAACCGTAGACGCGCTGGGCGATGAATTCCTTGTCCTCCCAACCGTTCTTCAGGATGTGCCACATCATGCCGTAGAGGACGGGAATGTCGGTGCCGGGACGGATCCGGACATATTCGGTGGCATGCGCCGCGGTGCGGGTCAGGCGCGGATCGAAAACGACGAAGTTCGCCTTGTTGAGCTCCTTGGATTCCAGCAGGTGCTGCATGCTGACGGGATGCGCTTCCGCGGCGTTGCTGCCGATGAACAGCATCGTCTTGGAGTTGCGCATATCGTTGATGCTGTTCGTCATCGCGCCGTAGCCCCAGGTGTTGGCGACGCCGGTGACGGTGGTGGAGTGGCAGATTCGCGCCTGGTGATCGGTGTTGTTGGTGCCCCAGAACGCGCCGAGCTTGCGGAACAGATAGGAGCCCTCGTTGGTCATCTTGGCCGAGCCGAGCCAATAGACGGAATCGCTGCCCGACTTCTCGCGAACCTGGAGCAGCTTGTCGCCGATCTCGTTCACTGCCGTGTCCCACGACACGCGCGTCCACTGCCCGTTCACCAGCTTCATCGGATAGCGCAGGCGGCGGTCGCTATGCACGAGCTCGCGCACCGAAGCGCCCTTGGCGCAATGCGAGCCGCGGTTGATCGGCGAATCCCAGCTCGGCTCCTGCCCGATCCAGACTCCATTGAGCACTTCCGCCGTCACGGTGCAGCCCACGGCGCAATGCGTGCAGACGCTCTTCTTCACGGTGGCGCCGGCCGCGAGCGGGCCGGCAGCGGCCGCTTCCGCCCTGCGCACGTTGACGACGGGCATGGCCCCCAACGCTGCGAGAGCGCCACCGGCCAGGCCGGACTTGCGCAGGAATGTGCGGCGATCAAGTCCCCCGCCCTGGCCCGCAAGGGATTCGGCGACGGAACCTCGGCGATCGGAACGCTGGTGTGTTCGCTTGATAAGCACGGGCAGCCTCCCTCTCAGGCCGGATAACGATTGACGCGGTAGAACGCCTTTACGTCATCGGATTCCCTGTAGCGCGCCTTGCGCTTCTCATCGTTGCTTTCGCTGTCCGCCTGCGCGGACCCGACCAGCGGTGTCGCAAGCGTCGCGCCGACACCAGCCGTGCCCAAGCCGACTTTGCGAAGGAAATCGCGGCGTCCGACCTTTGCTTTCGTCTCGTCACTCATCGCAGCTCTCCTGGACCAAGGCGCCTCGGTCAGTTGGCGAATGTGAATGCTTCCGTCTCGATCTCGATGAAGGTACGACCGAGCGCGCCGACCGCCCGATAAAAACGGGCATCGCCGGCGCTCTCGATGTCGGCGAATAGCCGCCCCATCCACGGCGACACATGCCTTTCGAAGAAAGCGCGCTGCGCCTCGGGCGAGGCACCGAAGCGGCCGTCGGCAAGGCCCGACATGATCTCGCACAGGATGGCGGCGTGATCCTCGGGTTCGGAATTGTTCGCAACCCGCTCGATACCGAGCGTCGTCAGGTCACCGCGCAGGCGCGACAAGGGCCGTTCGTTGAGAAAGCCCGTGAGATAATAGGAGGCATAGGGCAGCAATTCGCCGCGGCCGAGCCCGACGAACAGATCGAAATATTCCCGCTCGACTTTCGCGGCGACGGCGCTCGATGCGGCATCGGACAGTGCCGCATGCGCGCGTCCTAGAGGCGTCGCGTCACCGCTCAACGCAGCGAGCTGATCCAGCAGGCGTTTCGACGGAGGCGCAGATAGCAGCGTTGCCAGCAGCGCGTATTCCTGCGCACGCGCTGCATCGATGGAGTCGACGAGCTCGGCGGAGCCGGCTTGCTCGCCGTAGAGATCGGGCCGCAGATCGATCCGGGAAATACCAGTGGCGGTTTCGACTGCAATCACCCGCTGTGCGGGCACGCGGGTCCAATTCGATACAGAGGGTTGGCTGATGCCGATTTTGCGCGCAAGCTGAGCAATGCCGCCTGCAGCGTCGATCGCGCGATCAAGCCCGTCATCACGCACGTGGACCTCCCATCCAAGTCCCGTCTGCTGATTATTGCCTTTTCTTACAAGGCACTAAGGAGAGCGTAATCCCGGCTCCAAGGACCGTCAATCATTGCCATAGCCTCGGACTATAGCCTTTGGTCGTGCTCCTCAGCGCGGCAGTGCACCGCCGTGCGTACGAGGCCTGATGGGCTCGGCATCATCCGCAGATATGTCGGACGCCGTCGGTTGCGCTGCAACAGGGATTGCCAGGTGCTCTGTCTCATCCGGCGGCTCACCGACATTGGAAACCACTGTCACATCGGCTTGATGCAATTCGGCCGAAGAATCTGCTGCTTCGATCGACGCCTCGGAAAGAGACTGGGCCGCCTCGCGCACTCCGCCGACAATGCGATCGACCAGTGCGGCCAGTTCCTCCGACGAGCAATCCAATGGTCCAAAACCCGGCATCGCGGTCGGGTCATTGAAGTCCCATGCATTCTCCGCAAGCCCGACGAAGTCGCGAATGGCGGGATCGGTCGCCCAGGCGCGGCGAAGAGCCGCACGGCTCAACTCCCGAGGAATACCCTTGCTGAGGAAGGCCGTGATGTCGGTCGCAGCATTGATTTCGTCGATCGACGGCAGCCTCGAGAGGTCGAACTCACCCTCGTCGTCCGTGACCTCGGACGGCGGCGTGGGCTGCGCCGCGGCAGGCTTCGCCGGCTCCGCTTGCGATTCGCGTTTGCGGCGCGACCAACGTGCAAGGAACTCCTCCTCACTCATTCCTGTCCGCCTTCATGCTCGCGCCGTGCCAGCGCCTCCGGGTCGGCGCGGCGCCGCTTGCGCTTGACGAATGCCCGCTCGACATGGTGCTCCGCCACGAAGCTTTCAATCGCTTCGCGCAGCACCTCCGGCATCGGCACGGCCTCGACGAGATTGTCGGCGGCTTCGGTAAAGCCTTCGCCCTCGGCGGGGTCGGCGGTCACCGCGGTGACGGCATAGGGCCAGGCGCCTTCCGAAGGCGACAGCACAGTCCAGATGCTGGGACTGCCGGAAGCGAGATTGTCGCGATAGCGCGCCGTCTCGGACGGATAGAGATCGACGGTCGCGCTTCCGGCATAAAACAAGGTCGAGCCGTCCTGCTCGCGAAGCACGGTCCAGGGTTGTGTCGCCGGCTCGTCTGGCAGGACGGCAATTCCGCGCCAGATGAAATCGACCCACGGGGAGTCAGCCTTGCGTCGCTCGACCACGACGCCGACGGCAATCGAGAGGGAGGGCAGCGCCGCAGGGCTCATGTCGCCATCTCCAGGTGCTTCACCGGCAGCCCGGTCAGCAGATTCTGTGGCTTCATCCGGAGCTTCTGATCCGCCGTCATCGACAGGATCAGGTAGACCGGTTCATCCCCGACATCGTCAAGAGCACGGCTCCAATCCGCAAATGTCAGGCGGAACAGCGCGAGCACACGGTCGGCGTCGCGCTCGCCGAGTTCTTCGCCGTGCCACAGACGGTCGCCGAGCCTCGTGGCGTCGGCATCGAGCCCGACATACCAGGTGAGCCGTGCCTCATGCAGCGCGCGCAGCGGCTCGATCATGACGTCGATGCCGAGCAGATGGGAGAGCCAGCGCGTCATCACCTGCGCCAGGGCAACCGGCCCGCGGCCGCCGGCCGTAAGGTCGAGGGCCATGTCGAACTGGTCGCTGCGCTGCCAATAGGCCGCGGCATTCTCCTCGCTCAAGACCTCGACCACGGCATCGGTGGTGGCGCCCAGCATTGACATCAGAGAGAGCACCGGGGTCGGGCTCCGGCCGCCGACGATCTCCTCGTCGCCGAGCAACAGGGCGTGCTCATGCGGCAGGACGCGCTGGGTCCGGAAGAACAATTCGGCCGCGCGCAGCACGAACGGGTCGTCGCAGTCATCGAGCGCGTTCCGCAGGATGACGTGCACGAGCTGGTTGACGAACAGCGGCGGCAAATCGTTCGCGCCTGATCGCACCGATGCAAGATAGGCGGCTTCGAGCGTCGGATGCCGCAACAGAAGATCGCGGAACGCCAGCACCAACTGCCAATTCTCCCTGGCATCGGCATCGACCATCCCGGCGATTTCGCCGGCGCTGACCGCCTGGCGCGGGTCGGCGAGCAATTCGCGGTGCAGCCGGCGTTCGACCGGGCATGCGTCGTCCGGCGGCATCATCTCGGGACGGGCAAGATAGGCCTTGAGGAATTCGTCCGTGACGCGGAGCCCACCGCCCTCGTCGCGATCGAGCAGATGATGGCCACAGGCGATCCAGAAATCGTTCATCGGACAGTCGGCTCCCGGCCCAGATCCGCAAGCCTGAGATCGCCGTCAGGCTGGACCTCGTCCTCGATTTCCATGAACGAGAACGCCTTGCCGTGCCCTTGCCCTTGCCGGAGTTGCAGCCGGCGGAACGACTCGCGGACCTCGCCGTCGCTCGAGGTGCGGTGCACTGCAATGAGAGAGCTGATCGGATGGCTGCAGAGCGACCGCGCGAAAGCGACCTCCTCTTCCGCGGCAGTCTTCGCCACCGCCATGTCCGGCGCACCGAAGCGATCGACGAGTTGCCTGGCAAGGAGATCGACCAGGCTGCGACAATCGTCTTCGGTTGCCGGAACGATCTGCGCCAGCGTCGACCAGCCCCAGGACTGCACCCCGAGGAAACCGCCGCGAAACGCCGCGCGCGCCTTGCCCTCAAGCCTGGCAGCGTCGTGATCCCAGAAGCGGAAAGCGCCTGAGACGGCCCATTCGCCCGGTTCCGCCGCCACGTCGAAAACGAAGGTGTCGGAGGGGTCGAGCGCGATGGTGCGCAGGAGCTTCACAGGCGCGGTCCTCCGAGGGCCGGATCGAGCCAGGACGGCGTCGCGAGCGCCTGCACGAGGTCGCTTCGCTGGATCGTGTCCGTCCCGATACGGCGCGTCAGGACATCGCCGCAATCGTCAATGCGCTGAACTGTCTGCCTTTCGCGCGGCATCCGAGTGAGATACTCGCGCCCGACGCTGTCAAAGCCGTCGACCCGCCAGCCATCCAGCGCCAGCATCAGGTGCCGGGCAAAGCTTTCCGTGATCTGCGCCGCGCCAGCCTCGCCAAAACCTTCCTGGTCGAGTGCCGAGGCCAGCGGGTGGACGCCCGGATCGTCATCGTTCATGGCAACCGTCCGGATCATGGCCCCGAAGACCAGCCAGGGCGGCGGCGCAGCCTCGTCGGCTGCGAATGGCCAACCCATTCGTCCGCCGCCGACCAGCCCCCCGTCGATCCTGACCGCATCCGGCCAGCCGATCGTGATCGGCTTGCTCGGCGGCGCATAGGCGCGAAGTGCATCGGTGAGCGCGACCATGCCAGCGTAGAACGCGCGCCGCGCGCTGCGTAAGGGCTCGGCCGGCTCCAGCACCACGGCGAACTCTGCGAGGTCGAAGCGGCCGACATAGACCAGCGTGCCGGCACCGGCCTCCGGTGCGATGCGGCATGCATGGGCAAAGGCATCTCCGCTCTCGCGCAATCGCACCAATGTGAACGGCGGCGGCAAGTGAATAGGTTCCGCCAGGGAAACATGGTTGACTGGGGTCGACGACAGGCCGTCCTCCGCTTTCCTTTTCTTCCCGCTGGATAATGTCTATACGAGGCGAAGGGCCGGCGCGAGTCCGTCGTCGGCGTCCGAATGGCGGAGGGGTTAACCTGGAGCAGCCGTCGAAGACCGTCCTGATCTGCTCGTGCGAAGACACGATGCCCCTCGACGTGGCTGCGATCCGGCGCGGATGCCCGAACAGCGAGGTCAAGAGCTTTCGCCACCTCTGCGGTGCGGAGCTCGATCACTTCCGCAAGTTTGCCGCGGCAGACGGCGTGTTGACGGTCGCCTGCACGCAGCAGGCAGCGCAGTTCTCGGACGAGGCCGGCGAACGGGCTGATGCGATCAGCTTCGTCAACATCCGCGAAACGGCCGGCTGGTCGCGCGACGGCGCGCATGCCGGCGCGAAAATGGCCGCCCTGCTCGCATCCGCCTCCATCCCCGCCCCGGACTATCCGCTCATCACCTTGTCGAGCGAGGGCGTGATCCTGATCTACGGGCGCGATGAGGCCGCGATCGAGGCCGGCCGCCTGCTTGCCGATCACCTCGACGTCACGGTGATGCTGAAGCAGCTCGATGACACGGTGCCGCCAGCTGCAACGATCTTTCCGATCGTGAAGGGCATGATCCGCTCCGCGAAGGGACATTTCGGCGCGTTCGAGCTTGCGATCGACGACTATGCACGTCCCCGCCCCTCCTCGCGCGATCGTTTCGTGCTGGACCCGCCGCGAAACGGGGTCACCTCGCGCTGCGATATCGTCCTCGATCTTTCCGGCGATATGCCGCTGTTTCCTGCCCACGACCTGCGCGACGGCTATCTGCGAGCCGACACGAAAGATCCCGCTGCGGTGCTCCGCGCCGTGCTGACCGCGCGCGATCTCGTCGGCAGCTTCGACAAGCCGAAATATGTCGAAGTTGCGCCTGCGCTCTGCGCCCATTCGCGCTCGAAGCGCACCGGCTGCCATCGCTGCCTCGATCTCTGCCCGACCGGAGCGATCACGCCCGTCGGCGATCATGTCGCAATCGACCCGAACATCTGCGCGGGCTGCGGCCAATGCGCAGCTGCCTGCCCTACCAGTGCGGTATCCTACGCGCTGCCGCCTGCCGATGCGCAGCTCCAGAGACTTCGCGCCATGCTGCTCGCCTACCGCGAGGCCGGTGGCGCGAATGCAGTGCTGCTCTTTCATGACAGCCCGCACGGCACGCCTCTGATCGATGCCCTCGCGCGGCATGGCGACGGCCTGCCTGCGAACGTGCTTCCCTTTGCCATCAACGAGCTCACGCAGGTGGGGCTGGAAGCGATTGTCGGCGCCTTCGCCTATGGCGTATCGGCCGTGCGCTTCCTGCTCCGTGCCAAGCCGCGCCACGATGTGACCGGACTGTCGCAGACGATCGCAATGGCCGAAGCGATCCTCGGCGGCCTTGGATTTGCGGGCCGTCGCCTCGCCACCATCGAAACGGAAGATCCCGATGCGCTCGGCGAGCATTTGACTGACATCGGGACGCTCGCGGCCGTCGCGGCGCCCGCGACCTTCAAGACCGTCGGCAAGCGGCGTGACCTTTTGCGGTTCGCCCTGAGCGAACTGCATCGACTGGCGCCGCAGCCGGTCGACGTGATCGCCCTGCCACAGGGGGCGCCGGTGGGCGCGATCACCGTCGACACCAATGGCTGCACGCTGTGCCTCTCCTGCGTCTCGGCCTGCCCGACCGGCGCGCTACGCGACGATCCCGAGCGGCCCGTGCTGAAATTCATCGAGGATGCCTGCGTACAATGCGGCCTGTGCCAGAGCACCTGTCCGGAAAAGGTCATCAGCCTCAAGCCGCAGATCGATTTCCGCGCGGCGCGCGCTCCCGCCGCGATCGTCAAGGAAGAAGAGCCCGCACTCTGCGTCCGCTGCGGGACGCCCTTCGGCGTCAAAAGCACGATCGACCGCATCGCAGCCAAGCTCGAAGGCCGGCACTGGATGTATCCGGCCGGCGACAGGCGGATCGAGGCACTCAGGATGTGCGCGGACTGCCGCGTCGTCGTCATGAGCGAGCAGCAATTCGATCCTTTCAAGGGCGTTCCGGAACGAACGCCGCCGCGGACGACGGATGACTATCTACGTCAGCGCGACGGCAAGGACTAAACTGGACGAAAAAGCATTTTCGCAGGGACAGAAGGGGCAGCTATCGCGACGTGGCGCGGGCCAGAAACTCGGTGAGCGCGCGTCGGTCCTCGGCCGAGCCGATGCGCTGCTCCGGCATCTTGGTGCCGGGGGTGTAGGCATTCGGCCCGATTTCGAACAGTCTTGCGACCGTTTCCGGCGTCCAGACGATGTCCATCGTCTTCAGCGCATCGGAGAAGCGATATCCCGGGAGCGAAGCGATCCTGCGGCCGTATAGTCCCGCAAGTGTCGGACCCGCACGCTGCACCTCCTTGTCCGACAGCGTGTGACAGGCAACACACGCCCGGAATACATCGGCGCCATGATCGCCGACATAGGCGGCGAGCGGATCGGCGGGTGTGCCGATCAGACCTGAGCCGATGGGATCGCCGGTGCGCGCATTCCAGCGCCTGATCCTGCCGTCCGCACCACCCGTCATCAACGTCTCGCGATCCGGAAGGAAGGCGACCGACCACACCGGCAGCCCGGGCCCAACCAGCGTGCGCAGCAGGTTGCGCGACTTGCGATCGATGATCGCCACCGTGCCGCCGATGCCGGCCGCAGCGATCAGCGCGCCGTCCGCCGACATCGTCAAGGCCACCACCGGTGTCGGACTGGCGGCGAACTCGCCGCTGACCTGGCCGTCCTTGGTCAGCATGCGCAGCGTGCCATCGACCGCGCCTGTGACGATTTCACCATCCGGCGCCACCGCCACCGCGTTCAGCGGCGCCGGCAACGTCACGATTTCAGGCTGGCCATCCGGCAAACGCCAGATCCGCAGCGCAAGATCGTAGCCGACGCTGACAAGCCTGCCGTCCGGCGCGAAAGCAACGCCGTTGACATTCTGCGTATGCCCTTCGAGCACGCGAGACGTGCCGTCCGACA
This sequence comes from Bradyrhizobium sp. PUT101, assembly GCF_052043945.1. Lineage (NCBI taxonomy): Bacteria > Pseudomonadati > Pseudomonadota > Alphaproteobacteria > Hyphomicrobiales > Nitrobacteraceae > Bradyrhizobium > Bradyrhizobium sp. PUT101. The sequence goes on along the minus strand of NZ_CP197207.1, from coordinate 6,855,697 downwards.
GCGACCAGAGCCGCACCGTCCGGTCCCATGAAGCCGATGCGAGCAGCGCCCCATCGGGCGACACAGCAAGCGCCGCGATCGGAGCGGCATGTCCCTCCAGCACCCGGTCCGGCTCCAGCCGGCCCGCCGTCCACACCGCAATTCGTGCGTCGGCACCGGCCGTGATCATGCGGCGGTCCTTCAGAAAGGCAACGGCATTGACGCCACCGGCATGATACCGCAGCACTTGCTCTGCAGTATCCGTCTTGAGCGACCAGCGGATGGCCGCCGTGTCGAAGCTGCCGGAGAGAAGGTCGTCCCCATCCGGGGAAATGGCGAGAGCCCGTATCGGGCCACCGTGCCCGACCATGTCGGCGTGCACGGATGATCCGGCAAAGATGGCCCACAGCGTGATGGCCACCTTCGTGCACAAAGGTGATCTGTTCATTTCCGGCCGGCCCTGCTTGACATTCAGCCCCTCAAGATTGCCAGAACAGGCGGCCGAAATGAATATCCGGGACGGTTCTACTTGGGCGGCGCCGTCGTGGTTTTGGACGATCCCTCAGGAGCGGCCTGCATTCCAGGCGGACTCTGGCCTTGGGGACTTTCAGCCGGCGCACCACCCGAACCTGTATTGATTGGGCCTGTCCAACCTTGCGGCTGTGCCTGGCCCTTGTCTTCGGGTGGGGTTTGCCTCGCCGATGAGTTGGTTTGCGCGGGCTGGGCCCAGGCGCTTTCAACAAGGCAAAGTGCTGCGAAGCACAAAATCGCTCTCGGTAATTTCACGCAGGGTCCTCCGATGCGCTCACTAAGCTTGCAAGAAACTTGCAAGGCCTGCTTCCGTTCCGAATCGTGCACCGCAACAGCCCAACTCGCGCATCCTCCGCTTGAATGCCGATAGCCCGGACACTAGACTCTGGCTGCTCACGTCAGGGAAAACCGCATGCAGGGGCGGACGGGGCCGATTCAGCGGATGATTGCGCGGCTGCGCGTTCTTGGTGCCCTCGATGGCTTGCAAGATCCCGCCGCGCGAGACGCCTCCCCATTCCTCTTCCTCGTTGCCGTCGTGCTCGCGCTGCTGCTCGCAATCCTGGAAATCGATTTGAACAGCGCCGGGCTTCAGTCCCTTGGCTTGATGGACAATGCGTTTTCCGCCGATCCCGTGTTCAAGAGCCCATAGGAGATGCCTTGGTGCGGATGCCTTGGCGCGATCGACCGCTTGCTCGCGACACGCCGTGTCGTATAGATGGCTTTGATGTTCCAATCGAGGGAGGCTGAGGATGAAGGCTTTTTTGCTTGGCTGCGTCGCGGCCCTGGTCATCGCGATTGCGGGGATGGAAGTCTTGAATCGAATCCAGGAGCCCGTCGCTCAGGCGTTTTCTACGTCCGCGGTACGACTCTGAGAAGCGCTCAGTCGCGCTTGAGCCCGATCGACTTGACGATGGGAGCCAGGCGGACGAGCTCGTCCTCGACCAGACGCTGAAATTTGTCGGGGTCTGAATCGATGTCCGGCTCCAGACCTTGCGAACGATAGCCTTCCTGCAATCGAGGATCAGCCATCGCCGTGCGGGTCGCCGCAGCGATCCGCTCCACGATCGCATCCGGGGTTGCTTTTGGAGCAAACAGGCCAAACCAGCCGGCATATCTGAGGCCGGGCATGCCGGATTCGATGACAGTCGGAACTTCCGGCGCACCGCTCAGCCGCCGGACGCTCGTCACGGCGATCAGCCGCAGCTTGCCCGCAAAGTGCAATTGCAGGTTCTGGCTCGAGACCACCGCAATGACCGAGTTGATCTGGCCACTGACGAGGTCGTTGGTAGCGGCGGCCATGCCCCGGTAAGGGACGTGGATCAAATCCGCCGCAAGACCGGATTGCTGCCTGAACATCTCTCCGACGAGATGATTCCCGGTGCCGACCCCCGGAGTGCCATAGGAAAGCCCGCCCGGATTCGCCTTCGCAAAAGCTGCCAGCTCCCGCAGGTCCTTCACCGGCAAGGACGGATGAACAGCGAATGCAAGCGTGCTTGTTATCAGCCGATAGATGGCGCGGAAATCGCGAATCGTGTCGTAGGCAGGCTGCGCCGAGGACAAAGGAATCGTCACCTTCGTGCTGCCATTGCCGAGCAGAAGCGAGTAGCCGTCGGGAGCACTCTGCGCCACCGCGGCGGAGGCGATCGCACCACCGGCGCCGCCGATATTCTCGACATAGACCGGGCCGAGCAGCGGCGCGACCCTGTCGGCCCAAGGACGGCCGATCTGATCACCCGCAGCGCCCGCCGAATAGGGAATGACCAGCTTGACGGGGCGGGAGGGGTAATCGTCGGCGGTCGCAGCGCCGGGCCAGGCGGCCAGCGCCGTGAGCCGCGCCGCCGTATCGAGCAGTTCTCGCCGTGAGAGAAGGGACATCTTCTGCGTATTCGGGACCGAGCTGATTGTCTGGCACGAATAAGGGCGCCCGAAAATCCGCGCGGGGAGATCGCTGCCCTGCACAATGCGGGCAGCAGCAGCCGCGCTGGCCCAGCGCGATCACACGGTCAATTATGACGCGGGTGACAGATTTGCGTTTCAGCGCTCGCGCCTCAGAATTGCACACCGCGCGTCAGGGCACCGTCGACGACGAGGTTCGTTCCTGTGATGAAACTGGCGGCGCCACTTGCGAGAAATACGACGGCGTTCGCCATCTCCTGCGGCGTACCCATCCGGCCCGTGGGATTGAGCGCAAGCGCCGCCTTGTAGAGCTCGGGATTGTTGTCCTTGATGGTGTTCCAGACACCGCCTTCGAAATAGGTGTTGCCCGGCGAGACCGTGTTGGCGCGGATGCCCTTGTGCGCGAGCTGATTGGCGAGACCCTGCGTGTAGTGGATGATGGCGGCTTTGAAGGTGCCGTAGGGGCCGGCCGCGAAATCGACCTCGCGACCGGAGACGCTGGAGATGGCGACGATCGCACCGGCGCTGCTCTTCTCCAGATAAGGCATGGCCGCGTTCACCAGCCGGACCGTGCCCATCATGTCGGTCGAGAATTCCTTGGCCCAGCTTTCATCGTCCTGCCCGATGGCGAGCGCGCTCACATTGGCCACGACGACGTCGATTCCGTCCAGTTTGGTCGCCATGTCGACCACCCAGGCCTTGAGTGCCGCACCATCGGACACGTCGACCGCAGCGCCAAAGGCCGCGACGCCTTTGCTCTTGAGCGCTGCAACGGTGCTATCGACGTCCGCCTGATTGCGCGCACAGATGCCGACATTTGCGCCCTCGGCGGCAAAGGTCTCCGCGATCGCACGGCCTATCCCCTTGGTGCTGCCGGTGACGAGAACCTTGGCGCCCGCAAGTCCTAGATCCATGATCGGCTCCTTTTCTTCCCTGTAGATTTACACGTTCAGTGGTTATTTGCCATTGCCCTGACCAACCCTCGATAGCTGTGTGGCATTCGCATCGAAACGAGGTCCTTTCGTCGCACGACGTTGGTCGGGTACACGCTGTCCAGATTGGTGGTGTCGACGACAGCTGTAGCAAGGCTCGTGCCGTCCGCTGCAATCGCTTCGCGGCGGGGGAATTCGAACGTATCGGGACCGAACACGCCGCTCAGGCCGGGATAGCCGCCTTCGGGATCGAATACATTGGCAAACGCAAGGAATACGTTGTTCTCGCCAGCGCGGACCCGGAAGTGATGCCAATGATGCGGATCGGCGCCGGTCGGGATCGGTGCCGGCTGCAGAACGGACGTCCCCGGGTGTGGCGAACCGAAGGGTCCCTTGACCGCCGCGCAGCATGCGATGATGTCGCAGCCGCGAAGTGCGAGGACCCTCCCCGCTTCCGGAAACGCAGCATCGTGGCCGATCAGGAGGCCTACTCGTCCGATCGGCGTGTCGACGACGGTCCAGTCGTCGCCCGCTGTGGCCCAGCTCCGCTCCTCTTCGGTCAAATGCGTCTTGCGATAGAGCGTGATCTTTCCATCCGGCGCGATCAGGCAGGCGCTGTTATAGACGGCATCGCCCGCGCGCTCGGCCATCCCACAGACGATGTAGATCTGGAGTTGCGCAGCGAGCGCGCGCAGGTCCTCTGTGGCGGGGCCCGGTATCGGCTGCGCCGATCTCGCCGGATCTGCGAGGCCAGTGACCGCGAGTTCCGGGAATACGACGAGCACCGCGCCGTCGGCCTTGGCCTGCCGCGCAAGGTTCGCGATCGCCTCGAGATTTCGCGCAATACTGTCGCTGGGTGCGAATTGGGCCACGCCAATGCGCGAGCGCACGCCTTCAGGCCAGGGCTCGTGGCCATAAAGGCCGAAGAAATCGCGCGGATTCCAGCTGAAGGTGTCGGTGAGCAGCTCCGGATAAAGCTCGGGCCGGCGTTGAAGGAAGACAGGTTCGCCCAGCACGCGGCGTGCTCGCGCGACATCGAGATCGATCTCGGCAAGCGCGAACCCGTCGCCCTTGTCGAGAACCGTGATCACCTGGCCATCCGGCGCGATCACACAGCTTCCGCCGCTGAACTGGACGGTGCGCTCGAGACCCCAGCGGTTGCTCTCGATCACGTAGCAGCCGTTCTCGAAGGCACGGCTGATCCAGTAAGGCGCCGGCGTTCGCTCCGCGAGCCAGTTGGAGATATGGCAAATGACGTCCGCGCCCCCCAGCGCCATCAGCCGCGCGGTCTCCACGAAATGGATGTCCATGCATATGAGGAGCGCGATCCGTCCGATCGGCGTGTCGAAAACCTGGTTGTGCAGGTCGCCCGCCGCCGCCCATTTCGGTTCGGAGATATAGGGATGCGTCTTGCGATGGCGGCCGACGATGCCATCGGGCCCGACGAGCACGGCCGTGTTGAAGTAAATGTCGTCCTCGTCGACTTCGGGCATGCCGACCACGATGTAGCAGTCATACTTGCGTGCCAGCGCTACAAACCGGTCGGTGGTCGGCCCCGGAATTCTTTCGACAAAGGGCCGAACCTCGGCACGGTCGAACCAGCAATACCCCGTGGTTCCCATTTCCGGCGTGACGATGAGCTTCGCGCCGGCCGCCGCCGCCTGCTCACAGAGTTCGAGCAAGCGCGCGATGTTGCGCTCCTTCTCGAACATGATCGGCTCGAATTGGACGGTGGCGACCTTGTGTACGATGGACATGAGCTGGCTGGCCTCAACCGAGATACGACTTCTTGATGGAGGCGCCGAGCGTATACTTCGGATCGACCATGTTGCCGAGACGCACCCGGCCGGCCTGGGTCAGCAGCATGTAGGCATCGATCTCGTCGAAACCGTAGTCCGTCGCCATCCAGCGGCAAAGCTCGCGATAGGCGATGCGAGCTGCATCTTCCATCGGACGCGCCGAGCCGATCGTCATGATGAAGTCCCTGGTCTCCAGCCGCGGCCAGGCGATGGTCCACCCCTTGATCAGGTCGACCTGCACCGTGGTCACGGTCGGATGCTCGATGGCGACGCCGCAGAGCTCGCCGTCGCCCTGCGCCGCATGGCAGTCGCCGAGATAGAGCAACGCGCCCTTGGTGTTGACGGGCAGATAGATGATGGCGCCGACGCTGATGTCGGGCAGATCCATGTTGCCGCCATAGTAATCCGGGACCAGCGACGAGATCGCCTCGATCTCCGGCGATGTGCCGATGGTGCCGATGAAAGGCTCATAGGGCAGCGTGATCTTGTCGTTCCATTTGGTGCCGGTCTTGGCGTCGATCTCCAGCTTCTTGACCCGCTCGGGCAGCGCCGGATTGAGCAGCGCTGTGTTGCCCGTACTGACCAGGCCACCGAATTCCGGCATGATCACCGTGGTACCACGCGGCTGCGGCCCGCGCGGCACGATGCTCTCGATATAGACCGCGAGCGTGTCGCCTTTCTCGGCGCCGTTGACGTGGATCGGCCCGTTCTGCGGATTGAGAAACGGGAAGTTGAGAATCTTCGACGGGCTGTCGGTCTCCTTCTTGATGGCGCCCTCGAACGCGTCATGCGTTTCGGCGGCCACCACCGCGCCCGGATCGACCGTCAGCACCGGCTTCACATAGGGGCCGTAGACATAGTGGTACTTGCCCTGCTCGCTTTCCGTAATCGTGTACTCGGTGCCGCGCTCGCCCTTGGCGACGCCCTTGCGGGCCATGATGGAGTCTTTCTGCCAGGACATTTGCTTTTCTCCTTCTGTCGTTGGCCTAGGTCTTCAAACCGCAAGGTGACGGCGCATCTCGGCCGCGTCGTCGAGCGCCGCGCGATCGAGGTTCGCGACGATGCGTCCCTTGTCCATGACGTAGCAGCGCTGCGCCATGGCGCGGATCATGTCGAGATTCTGCTCGACCAGGATGATGGTCACCCCGGTCCTGCGGTTGAGCTCGACCATGTTGCGCGCGATGTCCTGGACGATGTTGGGCTGGATGCCCTCCGAGGGCTCGTCGAGCAGGATGAGGTTCGGGTCGGCGATCAGGACCCGTCCGATCGCGAGTTGCTGCTGCTGGCCGCCGGACATGGTGCCGGCGCGTTGATGCCAACGCTCCTCGAGGATCGGAAAGGCTTCGACGATCTTGCGCCGGCCCGCGTCGGGAATGCCGCCGCCCTTGATCGCTGCGCCGACCGCGACGTTCTCGCCGACGGTCAGCCGCGGAAACACGTCGCGCCCCTGCGGCACATAGCCCATGCCGAGGCGCGCCCGCTTGTGCGCGGGAAGAGACTCCACCGCCTCGCCGCGATAGACGATCGAGCCGTCCATGACCGGCACGAGCCCGATCAGGCTCTTCATCAGCGTGGACTTGCCGACGCCGTTACGACCGATGACGGCGACGATCTCCCCTTCCCGCACCTCGATCTCGAGCCCCTGGAGCACCGGTTTGCCGCCATAGCCGGCGCGCAGGCCCAGCGTCGACAGGATGACTTCCTTGCGCGGCACATCAAGCATGGGCCTGCCCCAGATAGATCGCCGCCACGCGTTCGTCGGCCACGATCTCGTCGATCGAGCCCTGCGCGAAGACCTGCCCGAGATGCAGCACGGTGACGCGGTGCGCGACCTGCCGCACGAAGGCCATGTCGTGCTCGATCGCCAGCACCGTCATGCCGCCGGCATTGAGCCGCTGCACCATCTCGCCGGTCATGTGGGTTTCCTCGGGCGACATGCCGGCGGTGGGCTCGTCCAGCAGCAGAAGGCGCGGCTTCAGGCTGACCGCCATGCCGATCTCGAGCCATTGCTTCTGGCCATGGCTGAGATTGCCGGCGATCTGCGCCTGCTCCGATTCCAGCCCGAGGAAGGCCAGCAGCCGGCCGATCTCCGCTTCGAGCTCTGCCCCGCGATGCCGGCTCTGCAGGGCGATCTCGAGATTCTGGCGGACCGACAGGCCCTTGAAGACGCCGGGCACCTGGAACTTGACCGAGAGGCCGCGGTGAATCCGCGCAAAGGATTTCAGCGCAGTGATGTTCTCTCCGGCGAAGAGAATGTCGCCGCTGCCAGGATGATGCTCGCCGAGGATCAGGCGAAACAGCGTACTTTTGCCGGCACCGTTCGGGCCGATCAGGCAATGGATCTCGCCAGCTTGCAGCGTGAGATCCACGGAATTGGTGACGTGCAGACCACCGAAATGCTTGTTCAACTGACGCAGTTCGAGCAGCGACATCAGCCGGCCCTCTGCGTGAAGCGGGCGGCGATGCGGCCGAGCCAGTTCATCACCCCGAGCACGAGACCGTTCGGGGCGATTAGGACCGTGAGCACCAGCAGCACGCCCATGAAGACCAGCGCGTACTGGCTGCCATAGATGGTGAGCGCCTGGAACGCGGCGAGCACCACCAGCGTGCCGATCACGGTCGACGTCAGGTCGCTGCGACCGCCGACTGCGACCCAGATCAGCGGCAGCGCCGCGGCCGTCATGCCCATGCTCGACGGCGTGATGTACTGCCCCCACACCGTGTAGAGCACACCCGAGATTCCCGCGAGCGCGGCGCCGATGACGAAGGTGATGAGCTGGTACTTGCGTATGTCGTAACCCAGCATCTCCGCTCTCTCGGGGTTCTCACGGATCGCGACGATGACGTTGCCGAAAGACGAGTTCATCAGGATGCGCAAGGCCAGATAGACGAAGACGAGGAGGCCGAGCACGAGGTAGTAGAGCCCGATGTCGGCGAACAGCACGATCGGCTCCCCCGGCCAGGGGATGGTCAGCGGCGGCATCGCGCTCATGCCGTTGAAGCCGTTGAGCCGCGCAGCTCCGATGTGCCATTCCGGCCCCGCAGTCTGTGCCATGAAGCGTTCCAGCATCAGGGTCACTGCGAGCGTGACGATGCCGAGGAACACGCCGGCGATGCGGCCGAAGAACATGAAATAGCCGAGCAACACCGCAAATAGCGCAGCGATCGCCACCGCAATCACCAGCGCCAGCAGCGTGAAGCCGTAGGCGGAGCCGAAATTGATGGTGAGGATGCCATAGCCATAGCCCGCGATCCCGAAGAAGGCGGTCTGGCCGAAGGAGAGCGAGCCGCCATAGCCCCAGATCACGCACAGGCTGAGCGCGATGAAGACCCAGACGAAGAAGTAGACGGTGTTGCCGACCGTGTAGCCGTCGCTGAACAGCGGATAGGCGAGCGCGACGGCGAGCACGAGGGCGAAGAGGCCCCAGAAGGCCGGACCGCGACCGACGGTCTGCGGGCCTTCGAGGCGGCGAAACATTGCGAGGAGACCGGTCACGACGCCATCACTCCGTCAGGTGCGCTCGCGCAGCACGAAGCCGGAAATGCCTTTCGGCAACACCCGGACGACGATGATGACGGCGACCAGGAGGCCGATCTGGCCGAACAGCTGTCCCTGCCAGGACGTCATCACCGACTTCACCACCGCGAGCACGCCGCCGGCCGGTGCCGTACCGAGGAAGACGTCGGCGCCGCCGATCACGACGGTGACGAAGGCCTCCATGATGAAGGTCGCGCCCATGGTCGGCACCAGCGTCATGGTCGGCGCGTAGAGACCGCCGGCAAGACCGGCGAGCCCTGCCCCGCAGGCAAAGGTGAGGCTGTAGACCAGGCGCGTATCGACGCCGAGCGCCGCCGCCATATGCGGCACCTGGATGGTGGCGCGCGCCAGCACGCCGAAGCGGGTCCAGTTGAACAGCGCATAGAGCGCGGCGAGCACGCCGAGTGCGGCACAGAACAGCACGATGCGATAGATCGAATAGGAGTAGTCGCCGACCTGGAAACTGCCGAACGGCGTGCCGACGCCTGCCATGGTCGATCCGACCATGATCAGCGTGCCCTGCGTAGCGATCAGGCTCAGCCCCCAGGTGGCGACGATGGTATCGAGCGGCCGGTCGTACAGATGACGAATGACCGCGAGCTCCACGACGACGCCGACCAGCGCCGACACGAGCGTGCCGGCGAGTATCCCCAGCGGCAACGGCAGGCCGGCATGCACGGTCGCGGCAGTGACGTAGGCGCCGCACATGATGAACTCGCCATGGGCAAGATTGATCACGCCCATCATGCCGAAGATCACCGCGAGCCCGCAGGCCGAGAGCACCAGGAATGCGAAGGCGTCGCCGAATTGATAGAGCGCCGAGAAGACGTGGGTCGCAATGTCCATGTATCAACCAAGAAGTGCGAGGATGCGGCAGTGCCGCCACAGATGTCCGTGATCGCCCCGGCCAGCCGCGAAGGCCGGGGCGACCTGCCGCCGGTCAGGGCTTCGGCGGAGGATTCGAGGGCGTGTACTGAGCCATCGGATCCTTCTTGGTGAGATCGCAGCCGGCATCGCCCAGCCAGTACGGCTTGATGTCCTCCCAGACCTTGGGGAAGGAGATCGAGTGATCGGCACCGACCTTCGCGAGATAGATCGTGTGCGACATGTGCTGGCTCTTCGGGTCGATGCAGACCTTGCCCTCCGGCGCGTCCATGCAGACGTCGCCCGCCGCGATCACCTTGCGGATCTCCTCGCGCTTGGTCGACTTCGCGCGCTCCACCATCTGCTTGTAGAGATAGACGGCGAGATAGGAGTTCTCCGCCTCCTGGTTCACATAAGGCTCGCTCGGGAACTTGGCCTTGAACTTGGCGTAGAACGCCTTGCTCTTGGGCGAGTCGATCTCCTCGATGTAGTTGGTGGTGACGTACATGTCCTTCAGGCTCGGCGGCTTGAAGCGCTTGTGCTCGTAGCCCTGCCCGACATTGACCGAGGAGGCCATCGGCAGGTTGACGTTGGCGGAGGCCGCCTGCTCATAATAGGAAGCCTGCGCGGTGCCGACCAGCAGCGTGACCACGAAGTCCGGCTTGGCCTTCTGGATGTTCTGGATGCTCTGCGAGAATTGCGATACGCCGAGCGGGATGAACTCCTCGCCGGCCATCTTGCCGCCGTTCTCCTTGACGATCTTGCGGACCCACTCCGCCGAGATCTGGCCGAAATTGTAGTCGGCTGCGAGCGTGTAGACGTTCTTGCCGTACTTCTCCATCATGTAGGGGATGAGCGTCGAGAACTGCTGCTCGGGCACGGCGCCCGTCACGATCATGTGGCCGTCGCAGACGCCGCCTTCATACTGGTTGTTGTAGAAGGCAAAACCGTTGAACTGGTCGACGATCGGACGGTACGCCTCGCGCGAGGCCGAAGAGAAGCCCGCGAACACGACGTCGACCTTGTCGCGCTGGAGCACGCGCCGCATGAACTCCTGGTAGCGGGTGTTGTCGGATTGCGTGTCGTAAGCGACGAGCTCCAGCGGCCTGCCCATGATGCCGCCGGCCTTGTTGATCTCGTCGGCGGCGAGCTGGATGGCGTGAACCTTGCCGATCGTGGCCGCGGCGAAATCGCCGGACTGATCCTCCAGCACGCCGAGCTTGATCGGGTTTTCCGCCGCGAGCGCCAAGTGTGATCCAAGGGGTGATCCGAGGACAAGCGTCCCCGTGAGGGCTGCGGCGCGCAGCCCCCGCAATACAGACTTGCTCATTTTGCTTCTCCTAGATGGCCTGCTTGTTGCCGCCTTGCAGCGCAATGCCGGTCGTGCGGCTGGACGTGTCGGGCGGCTTCGCCCGCTTGCTCAGAAACTCCTCGCAATAGAGTTCCATGTTCTGCCGCGCGCGCATGCTCTCGCGGCGGAGCTGGGAATAGGCACCTTCCTCGTCGAGGTCCTCCTGCCGCATCAGCAGGATGACGGCCCGGATCACCGCGCGGCGGCCGCGGCGGCGCTCCTCGAGACCTTGCAGGCGCTCATACATCTCGGCGCGCAACAGGAACTGGTTGATGCCCATGAACAGGGACGTGTAGACCGCGCCGCCATGCACCGGCTTGCGCAGGAACGAGGTCGCGCCCAGATTGACCAGCGCCTTGAGCCGGCTCGGCGCCTCGACGCCAACGAGGCCGATCACCGGCGCCGGCGGCAATCGCGAGGCAGGATTGACCTCGATCGCCACTGCGCCTTCGAGATCGCCGTCGATGAACAGGATGTCACGGTCGGCCTGCAGACTCGCAACATCGATCTGAGCGCGACCGTCGACGATTTCCGGGTACTCCGTGGAAACGCCGAGCTTGGCCAGCGTCGTTTCGAGCGCGCTCTCCCACCCTCCTCGCCTGGTGACGACGATGGCACGGCCGCCCTTGAAGTTCTGCAGCAGTCGGGAGCTCATGATTGCACCACCTTCAAATGTGGAGAGCGCATTGCGCTGGCAAAGCGCGGCGACGACTGAACGAGATAGGGATCCGGCGCGATCGGCTCGCGGGATTCCAGCAGCACTTCGAACTGCCCGCTGGCGGTCGACCGGCCGATCCGAGGCGTGAGCCAGGCGTGGAAGGTCTGGCGGTCGATGCGGACCTCGCCTTGCGGCGCGTGCAGTCGCTGGTCTGCCACGGCGGCGCGTACCGTGCGGGCGTCGTCGGTGCCGGCCTGCGACAAGGCCGCTCCGAGCAGCTTGACGGCGATGTAGGACGCTTCGGCGTCCGCCGACGAGACCGGTCCATCCGGAAAGGACGTGGTGTAGGCGCGAATGAAGGCGCCGTTTTCCGCCGAGTTCAGCGAAGAAAAATAGACACTGGAGGACAGATGTCCATCGATCGCATCCGGGCCGATCTCCGGCAATTCGGGCTCCGACAGCGTGCAACTCGCGACCGGGATTTCCGCGGCCTGATCGATGCCGCGCGCGCGGCAGGCGGCCCGGAACGCCCGGAAGAACGCGTAAGCGCTGGTGCCGATCAGATTGTTGAAGACGAAGTCGGGACGCTGGTCGATGATCGCCGCGATCACCTGATCGACCTCGGTATCGCCGACGGAGAGATACCGTTCGGCGAGCACGGTGCCACCGCGCGCAGTCAATGCCTCTCGGAAGATGCGATTGTTTTCCCAGGCCCAGATGTAGTTCGAGCCGACGCAGAAGGCGCGCGAACCGAGGCGGGATGCCAGGTAGTCGACGAGTGGCAGCACGTGCTGGTTCGGCGCTGCGCCGGTGTAGATGACGTTATCGGAACTCTCGAATCCCTCGTAGTGAGACGGATACCACAGCAGTCCGTCGAGCTTCTCGAAGCACGGGATCACCTCCTTGCGGCTCGACGAGGTGTAGCAGCCGACCACATGCCGGACGCCGGAGCCGAGAAGCTCGAGACTCAGCGAGCGGTAGCTCGCGAGGTCGCCGGACGGATTCACGACCACCGGTTCAAGCGCAATATCGCCACCGCTCGCGTTGATCTCGCGAAAGGCGAGCAGCGCCCCGTTCAGCATCGACCGCGCGACGACGCTATAGGACCCCGTCGTCGAGAGCATTACACCGATCCGATATGTCGTCCGCGCCATCACTCGTTCCAAAATGAAAAAGGCGCCCATCGGCCGTTAAGCCGAGGGCGCCCTCGCCGCCAACCGAGCACGCGAAACCCGCGCGATGTTGGAAATGGTTGAAGCTCGCTGCGTTGACGGGCTGAACTGCCCAACGCTTGCGTAGCACGGTCGTTGAGATCAGTTACGAAGTCAAGCGCGTTATTGCAGCGAAAGCTGCTACGATTCGTATCGTGGTGCAGCAAAACTGTGCAGCCGATCCGAGGCACCGCCTCGATGCGCCGGAGACATCACGGCACGCCTGAAGCTCTGTTTTCAAGCCTGACGTGCGCTATCGAAGGTTGGGAGGTCGAGCCTGCCGATGGACCCGTGCCAAGCCAAGTCGCCGGCACTTTCCACGACGAGCGACGGGCATCTCTGTCGGCTTCGGATTCGTCGGCGGTATGAATTCCAGCCGGCGAGGCGTCATCTGGCATCAAGCGGCCACCGCATAATCTCATTCTCAGCCTTCGGTCCATGCACCTCCGGCATATTAAGAGCCTGGTAACGATAAGAACGTCGTTGAACTCATTAATGCAAATCGCACGCTGCCGGTGTCTGCCTCGTAACGACCTTGCTATAAGCGCAGTCAGGCGCGATCGACGCTCGCGAATTGACCTGGCTTCATTGATTGCTCATGAACAAGCTTAGCAACACGTTCGACATCGTCGTCGAGCAGTCGTTCGACTTTCTGTCTCCGGAATATGCAGAGCTGTTTGATCGCTCGGCCGCCACTGCGTTCCAGCATCCGGTCTGGCTGCATAGCCTCTACACCAGGCTCGCGCCGGAAACGGGCGCAACTCCTCTGGTCGTCGTGGTCCGCCACCGCGCGACGGGGGCCCTCGCGATGGTGCTGCCCCTGCTCCGGATCCGGCGCGGTCCGATACGAACCGTCGAGTTCGCCGACCTCCGCGTTTCTGACTACCTGGCGCCGGTTTGCAGCCCGGACGTGTTCTCGCAACTGCTCGACGACGCGGCTGCGTGCGCGCAGATTCGGCGCCTTGTCCGTCCTTTCGATCTGCTCCGAATGGTCAAGCTGCCCGACGGACGGCTTCCGATCGAAGACCTCCTGGCTGCGTCACGCCGCGTAGCGATGGACACCAATGCCTACGCGACGGTCCTCGTCGCGCCGTTCGAGCAATGGCGTGCCAGCACGCTCGATCGCTCCTATCAGAAGGAGCTCGCAAAGAAACGTCGTCAGCTCGAGAAGAAGGGCGCGCTGAGCTTCTCGTGCTGCGGCGACAGCGCGTCGGTGCTCGAGGCGCTGGACGTCATGAGGAAGTTCCGGGGTCCGCGCTTTCACGCACAGGGCGACGGAGACCTGCTGCAGCGCCCCGAATACTACGGCTTCTATTCCGCCGTCGCGCTTGGCGGCCTCGGTTCCTTTGTCCGCCTCTATGCCATGAAGATGGACGGCGAAGTGATTGCCGCCGTGCTCGGACTATGCCACCGGGGCAGCTTCCTCATCATCATGAGCGCCTTCGACATCGCCGGCTACAAGAGCCAATCCCTTGGCGCGCTGATGTTCGAGCAGGTGGCGCGGGACTGTATCGAGCGCGGAGATCAGATGCTCGATTTCACCATTGGCGACGAGCCATACAAGAAATTGTTCGGCGGGCAGCCTTCGCCGATGTGGGCGGTGACGCAGGCCGGCAGCGCCGCAGGCGCCATCGCCCTGTTCGCGCTGAAGCAGGCTCCCTGGCTCAAGCTGGCGGCCAAGCGGCTATCGGACTTGAGACTCCAGCCCGCGCGCACCCCAACTCCCACGCGCTGACCGACGGCACGCGAAGGAGGAGCAGAACTCAGGCGCGCAACGCGCCGCGGACACGCCCGAGCCAACCGGGGTGCATCTGATCGACGCGATGTGTCAGACTGCGCCGCAGGAAGTGCAACCGTCGCCGCACGTCCCAGCCGATGTCGTTGCGGGATGTCAGGGCCTGCCGGAAGCGCGCCATCTTCAGCGACTGCTGGTCCGCGGCGATCTTGTCGCGATCGGAATAGAACTGCGAGATCTTCTCTCGGCCCATGCCTGCGGTCATGAGCCACCGCGGCGCGTATTCGGTGCAAAGACGGTCGACGTCCACCAGCAGGCGGGCGACACCCGTGCCGGCGGCGGGACAGTTGGTCTGGAACGCATCGCCGATGAGCACGACGCCGGACTGGAGATGCCCCTCGACGACAGTCAGATCCATCACCCAATTCTGGACCCGGTCGGTCACGCGGAAATCGCCGAGGTAGTCCTGCAATCCCGGCAGCAGGCGCAAGACTGTCGCTTCCGGTTCGCGACGCAACTCGCGCATGATCGGATCGGTCGGATCGCGAAACATGAAGAGATTGGCCCGCGTGCCGGTACGGACCGGAAACAGGCTGAGATAGTC
The DNA here is from genome assembly GCF_052043945.1 of Bradyrhizobium sp. PUT101. Classification (NCBI taxonomy): domain Bacteria; kingdom Pseudomonadati; phylum Pseudomonadota; class Alphaproteobacteria; order Hyphomicrobiales; family Nitrobacteraceae; genus Bradyrhizobium; species Bradyrhizobium sp. PUT101. Next base: position 6,840,599 of record NZ_CP197207.1, on the reverse strand, counting down.
GATGCCGTCCGCCGTGCGTTCGCCATAGCAGGTCAGCGCCTCGAAATCGAACGGGGTGCCGTCCCGGCGAGCGATCGTGAAGCCGAACGAGACCGAATGGCGCTCGGCCAGCACGCGCCGCCTGATGCCGAGCTTGTAACCCAGGACTCCCGCCATGCCAGTGGCCAGAACAACGAGGCGCGCTGTGACGCGCCGTCCGGAGGCCAGTTCGAGATGCTGGACATCGTCGCTGTTGCTGATCGCCGTGACCTCGTCGACGATCAGGTGGGATGGATCGGGGATCTGGCGACGCGCCATGGCGACGAGATCGGCATAGGGGAATCCGTAAGCCTGGCCGACGCTGACATCGACCACTTTGCCCTCCCGGATGTTGAGCACCTGGTCATATCGGCAAGCGACGTCCTCAAGCGCGTTGAGAAAGCCCAGCTTGCGAAACAACTCCAGCTGATGGCCGCCGATCTTTTCGACCCGGAATTCGTCCGGATAGATCGCGCGCTTGTCGACGAGAGCAACGCGATGCCCCGCCCGCGCCAGCACGGCCGCCGCCAGCGATCCCGCAAGGCCGCCGCCGACAACGGCGATGTCGGAGACGATCGTTGCCGTCTCGCCCTCATCGATCGGCTCGGTCACGGCTCCATCCGTCATCATGGCTTCGGCTCCAGGTTCACGGAGGTTCCAGTGCAACTCTCCCGCCTGATGTCGCATCGCGGAGCCGAGTGCGATCATTTCCGAAGATTGAGGTTAATGACCGGAAGCGGCGGGCGCGCTGCCGCCGTTCCGGCACGCGTCTTGCTCGAGATGCTCCGTAGATTCCGGGTTCCGACATCCCGGCGACCGATCCCGCGCCATTCCGCACTCGAACGGCCGATCTCGCCTTCTTCGGTCGTCCATGCAGAGCTAAGCCGTCGGTCGGTCGAGCTGGACTTTGCACCAACCAGGACAATGAGGACGATAATGTTCCAGAGTGAAGCAGCCGACGTAGCCGCGCTATCGTCGCGGCCGGCGAGATCCTGCATCTCGTCCATTAACACTCGCGCCGTTGCAGCATGCTAGGTTGTCGCCGGTATCGGAACACGTCTCTTCAGGGGAACGCAGCCCCTTAAACCTCCATGATCGAAGTCATCCTCCAGTTCATGCGGCGCGATGTCACGCGCGGTGTTGCCGGGACCATCCTCCTCAAGGTTGGCAGCGGCGTGCTCGCGTTTGCATTGTTCTCGCTGGCGGCACGAACGATGTCGCCCGATGGCTTCGGCATCTTTGCGACCTGGCTCTCCGTCGCCCAGATCGCAGCCGTCCTGGGACTGGTCGGCCAGGAATCACTGCTGGTGCGATTCCTCAACGAGTATCAGGTCAGTGAGAGGCCGGACCTCACCAAAGGCGTCCTCCTGTCGAGCTTCAAGATCGCCTCGGTCGCAATGCTGATCGTGATCGCCGGGATCGCCATCGTGGCAAGCATGAGAGGCGACTGGTGGCTGCTGATCCTCGTGGTGTCGGCCTATACGGCCGTCAACGCCGCAGTGATGCTGGGGAGCCAGATTGCTCGCTCGCTGGTCAGCATTCTCATGGGCGAAGGAAATCGCGAGTTCTTCTGGCGAGTCATCGTCGTCCTGTTCCTGCTCGCCATGCTGCTCAGCCATCGGCAACTCGATCCCACCGAGTTGATCGCGGTGATGACGATGGCCATGTCGGTGGGCCTGATTGCGCAGATCATTTCGATCGCGCGAGTGCTGCCGGATTTGCGCGGTACGCCGGCGCGCACCGAGACGTCCCGCTGGCGATCGAGCGCTCTTCACTTCTGGCTCGCATCCATCCTTGAAGCCGCAAACCAGTATTTCGACGTCATTCTGGTCTACTGGATGCTGGATCCGACGACCGCCGGAATCTACTTCGCCGCCTCGCGCCTCGCCAACATCTTCGCCATGCTGTCCGCAGCGCTGTACACTTTCGGCGCGCGCCGGCTTCCGTCACTGTATTTCAGCAAGAACCACCGGGAGTTCGAGCGGACCTTGCGATTGATGGCGGAAGTGACCGCGCTTTGCGTTGTCGCGGGTCTCGCCACGATCTGGATCGGCGGCCCCTATCTCCTCAACCTGTTCGGACCTCATTTCACCGCACAGCACTCGGTCTTGATCGTGCTCGCAATCGGGACCGCCATCCAGGCGGCAGGCGGCCCATCTGCTGCGATCCTGCAGCTGACCGGCCATGAACGAATCTATGTGCCGGTCGTTGCCGCCAACGTGGCGCTACGGCTCGTGGGATTTATCGTCCTCATTCCCTGGCTCGGCGTGCTTGGCGCGGCGATTTCGGCGACGGTGTCGCTCGCGCTCGCGACCATTGCCCTGAACGTCCTCTGCCGCCGGCGATCCGGGGTGGATCCTTCGGTCCTCGTGCTCTTGCGCTTCTCTGCTTCGAGGCGTGGCAACTATGCAGTTCGCGGCGCGGATTCGAGCGATTAGGTGTCATCAGGCCGCGGCTCGGGGAATCCGCAGTCACACGCCGGCAGAGTGCAAGACCGATTGGTTAACGCACTCGCCGCGCACCATCCAGGAAACAGCGGAAATGCCGCGCGAACGATGTCGTTGCAAAGGCCTCGCATTAACTCCGTTTGTTGCTAGCCGATGTCCACGCGATACCCGCATGATAGGTACGGAGTTAAGAAGGTGAAGATTTCGTTTCTTTAGCGGGTCGGGGTCCGTGCTCCACTATCAGCCGAACAAGGAATTGGGCGAGACGAGCGCGACGGCTTTGGCGCCGTCAAGCAACGGCGGGCCGAAACCGCACGTGCTTCTCGCGCAAACCCAGGCCGAGAACGCCGGTGCGCAGGAGATCTCGCGGCTTCTCGGCGCCGGGCTCACCGCTCGCGGCTACCGGGTCACCCATCTATTCTTCTTCCGCAAATCGGACTCTTTCGATGAACCGCCGGATACGCTCTACTGCGCGCCGAGCCGGCCGGGCAATCCGGTGGCGCTGCTGCGGATGCTGCGGACGCTCGGCCGCCATATCAGGGCCACGAGGCCCGACGCCGTCCTGACTTTCCAGCATTTCGGCAACGTCATCGGCGGTGGCGTGACGCGCCTTGTCAGCCGTGCACCGGTTGTCGCAAATCAGGTTTCATCCGCGCTGTCGATGAGCTGGCCGGTCCGCACCGCCGACATCGTCATGGGCAGCCTCGGCTTCTTCGACTGCATCACGCTCAATTCGAAGGACATGCAGCGCGAATATTCGCGCTACCCCGCGGCCTACCGCTCGCGCATGGTGCATGTGCCGCACGGCTTCGACGACAAGGCCCTCACCCTGTCGAAGGAGGCTGCACGACATAAGTTCAACCTGCCGCCGGACTGCGTCCTGCTTGGCTGCGCGGCAAGGCTGCATCCGCACAAGCGGCTCGATATGGCGATACGTCTATTGCCGGATCAACCATCCTGGCACCTTGCGCTTGCCGGCCAGGGCGCCGACGCGGCCCGACTGAGACAGCTCGCGAACGACTTGAACGTCTCGGACCGACTGCATTGGCTCGGGGAGATTCCTCCCAGCCGGATGGCGGACTTCCTGGCCTGCCTGGACGTGTTCGTGTTTCCGACACAGGCTGAGACCTTCGGTCTGGCCGCTGTCGAGGCCGCAAACGCCGGTGTTCCCTCCGTCGTGACCGATCTTCCCGTCCTGCGCGAAGTATTGTCCTACGAAGGGAGACCGACCGCACTCTTCGTCGATACCTCGGATCATGCGGAGCTCTCCGCAGCCGTCTCCACGCTGTTGACGGACAAGCACCTGAGCGACGAACTGCGACAAAACGCCAAAGGCCTGAGATTGCGCTATTCGGTAGATGCGATGGTTGACGAATACGTTCGTATTCTCGATCAGGTCATTTGACATGATCCGTTGAAACAGATTGGCTCGACATGATCATCGAGTTTCGCTGTGAACGCGACTACGCGCGGCAATGGATGGCCCGCGAGACGCTGTCGATCGACGGCCGGGACGTGCCTGTGCGAATCATATGGGCGCCAACGGCGGAGCCGCGGCCCGCGGGACTCGACGCCCTGTTCGAACTCGAACGCGTGGTGCTGCGCAAAGGCAAACATGGCGGCGCAGACAGGCTGAAGATTATTTCGGAAGGGGCGCAGGCTTGCGGCGGCACCGCCGACATGATCGTCGATTTTACGGGCGCCGCGCGGGATCCGAGCTGCTCTGCCCGGCTGTATCTGCGTCCGCTGTTCAACGGAGTCGCGGGCGAAAATGCCGCCCTCGCCGCCATTCTCGCCGGCGACTTGCCCGTGATCGACATCGTCAACGAGGTCGATGGCTCGGTCCTCGACCGCGGCCATCCATCGGGAGAAATTGCCGCGGGCCTCAGCGGCGCGCTCGAAACGGTCATGGCGCGAACCCTGACCATGTTGGCGGCGATCCTGTCGGGAAGACCGCGAGTTGTACCGCAGCTGGCGCGCCCCGCTGGAAATGGCTTGCGCCGCGGACCCGTCGGCTATGTCGCTCGCGGCCTTGCCGTATCGATCGCCAAGGAGATTTATCGCCTCTGCTGCTATGCCCCGCATTGGCATATCGGATGGCGCTTCAACGACGGCGCGGGCGTCTGGCAGACCGGAGATCTATCCGGCCCAGGCTGGAACGTTCTGGGGGATCCTGGAAACCACTTCTACGCCGATCCCTTTCCGATCACGTGGCAGGGACGCACATTCGTCTTCTTCGAGGATCTCGATCACCGCGTCGGAAAAGGCATCATTTCGGCGATCGAGTTCAATGACGCGGGGCCGGTCGGCGAGGTGATGCCGGTGCTGGAGGAGCCCTGGCACCTCTCCTATCCGTTTCTGATCGAAGACGATGGCGAGCTGTGGATGATCCCGGAGAACTCGACGCGCGGGGACGTCGCCCTCTACAAATGCGTTCGGTTTCCGGACAAATGGGAGCGATATGCGACGCTCCTTTCCGGCCTCGAGCTGGCCGACGCCACGATCACGCGGCACAACGGCCTGCACTATCTGTTCGGCGCCTGGCGCGACGGAACGGGTGGCTATTCGGATTCCCTGGCAATCTACTACGCCGACCGCCTCTTGGGGCCCTGGTCGGCCCACGCCAGCAATCCGGTCTTGATCGACCGCGCAAGCACGCGGCCGGCGGGGAATTTCGTCACCCTCAATGACAAATTATGGCGACCGGTCCAGGACTGTACCGATGGATACGGCGCAGCGCTCGCCTTGGCGGAAGTGGTCGAACTGTCGCCGACGGCGTTCAAGCAGATCGTCCGCCACTCACTAAAACCCGGACCGGCATGGCCCGGCAGGAAGTTGCATACCTTGAACCGCTGCGGCCGGCTCGAGGTGATCGACGGATCGCGCGTCCAACCCAAGACGAGTGCCTTCGCGAGTCAATTTCCGCCGACCGTCTTGTCTGCACGAACGAGCCCGAGTTCCGCTGTTTGATCTGCGTTTCGCTCGCCGACCCGCTCACGGCGATCAGAATTCTCGGGTGGGCCGCTCACTTCGCCGCGTCGATCCAGATGCCGGGCTGCGAATGCTCGCGGATGTGGCTGACCAGGAAGTCCGAGAACACCCTGATCTTCGCGGGCAGCCTGACGCGGTTTTGATAGGCGATGTTCATGGTGAGCAGAGGCAGCTCCCAGCCCATCAGGACCGGCACCAGCCGGCCGGCCGCGATATCACCCTGCACGATATAGAGCGGCTGGATCAGGATGCCTAGCCCTGCACGCGCTGCGCCACAGATGATCTGGCCGTCATTGCTGTCGAGCGTCGGCGCGATGCGGATGGTCTGCGTCGTGCTGCCCTGGCTCAGCCGCAGCGAATAGGGATCATTGGCGAGGTTGTAGATCAGCATATTGTGGCGGGCGAGATCGGCGGGATGCTCCGGCCAGCCGTGCTTCTCCAGGTAGGAGGGAGCCGCAGCCAGCACGCGGTGCATCTGGCCGATCCGGCGGACGATGATGTTGGAGTCCGGTTCGTGTTCCCGCGTGCGGATCGCGACGTCAATGCCAGCTTCGATGAAGTCGGGATACCGGTTTGCGCTGATGATCTGCACGCTAAGATTGGGATAGAGCGCGCGGAAGGCGGGCAGCATCGGCGCGAGATAAATCATCGCGAACGACAACGAGCTCGTCACGCGCAGCATGCCCTTGGGCGACAGCGCGCGGTCGGAGACGGCATCCTCAGCCTCAGCCAATTCGTTCAAGAGCGTGCCGCAGCGCTGCAGCAGCTCTTGTCCTGCTTCGGTCAGCCATTGCCGGCGCGTGTTGCGCTCGATCAGCCGGACCGCAAGCCGCTCCTCCAGCGCACTGAGATGACGGCTGACAGCCGCGTTCGACATCCGCAGCGCTTCGGCAGCTTTGGACAGGCTGCCGAGTTCAGCGGTTTTGGAGAAGACCTCGAGTTGGAGAAGCCGGTCCATTTTTTCGCAAACAGGAAAAGAGACTTACAAAGTTTGACCTTTATTTCCGATTTCTGCAAGGCAAAATGGCGCCAACAAAGCACTATCGCAGGCGAGGAAACTGGGAAATGTCGGGCCCGATCAGGCACATCGTGATGTGGCGGCTGCGCGGGGAGACCCCCGAGGAGCGCTCCGCCGCGCGGGTCAAGGTCAAGACCCTGTTCGAGGGCCTCAAGGGCCGGATCGACGGCCTCACCCATATCGAGGTCGGCCTCGACGTCAGCGCTGTCGACTATGCCTGCGACGTCGTCCTGTTCTCCGAATTCACCGACCAGGCGGCGCTTGCCGCCTACGCCCACCATCCGGAACATCTGCGCGTCCGCGAGGCGTTGGGCGACTTGCGGATCGGACGCTTCCAGGTCGATTATCCCATCAAAGAGACCGGCGCATGATCGGTTCGTTCACCTTTGAAAACCTGCCCTGCCGCGTCGTGTTCGGCAGCGGAACGCTGGCTTCCGCCAAGGCCGAGGTCGAGCGGTTCGGCGGCAAACGCGCGCTGGTGCTGACGACGCCGCAGCAGGAGGCGCAAGGCAAAAGCTTGGGCGCCGCGCTCGGCCCGCTCTACGCCGGCCTGTTCTCCGGTGCGACCATGCACACGCCGGTCGAAGTCACGGAACGCGCGCTCGCGGCGCTGAAGGCGTGCGAGGCCGATTGCGTCGTTTCGCTTGGCGGCGGCTCGACCACGGGCCTCGGCAAGGCACTGGCCTTGCGCACCGGCGTCAACCAGCTCTGCATCCCCACCACCTATGCCGGCTCGGAAATGACGCCGATCGTCGGCCAGACCGAGAACGGCCTGAAAACCACGATCCGCGACGCGGCCGTGCTGCCGGAGACCGTGATCTACGATGTCGATCTAACCCTGACGCTGCCGGCGAGCCTTGCCGCAACTTCCGGCATCAATGCGATCGCCCATGCGGTCGAGGCGCTCTATGCCCGCGACGCCAATCCCGTGACATCGCTGATGGCGGAAGAAGGCATCAGCGCGCTGGCACGCGCCCTGCCCGCGATCGCCGCCAAGGCCAACGACCGCGAGGCCCGCACCGAAGCTCTCTACGGCGCGTGGCTGTGCGGCGTCTGCCTTGGCACCGTCGGCATGGCGCTGCATCACAAGCTCTGCCACACGCTCGGCGGCACCTACGACCTGCCGCACGCCGAGACCCACACCATCGTGCTGCCGCATGCGCTGGCCTACAACGCACCGGCGGTGCCCGAGGCGATGGCGCGCATTTCGCGCGCGATCGGCGCTGCCGACGCATCGCAGGGGCTTTTCGAGCTTGCGAAGCGGCTGGGTGCGAAGGTCGGGCTGCGTGATATCGGCATGCCTGAAAGCGGCATCGACAAGGCGGCCGACCTCGCCGTCACCAATGCCTACTGGAATCCGCGGCCGCTCGAGCGAAACGCCATCCGCGACCTGATTGCACGCGCCTGGGCCGGCGAGCGGCCGGGCACCGTCAAAGCGGCGGCGTGAAGCGATGCGGCGCACACTGATCAAATCAGCCACCGTCATCAGCATGGATGACGCGATCGGCGACCTTTCGAGCGGCGATGTGCTGGTCGAAGGCAGCCGGATCGTCGACGTGCGCCCGTCGATCGACCTCGGCAGCGGCGCCGCCGAGACCGAAACTGTCGACGGCGCCGGGCGCATCGTCATCCCCGGCCTGATCAACGCGCACATGCACACCTGGCAGACGGGCCTGCGCGGCTATGCCGCGAACTGGACGCTGCTCGAATATTTCCGCCGCATGCATGCCGGGCTCGCGACCGTATTCCGGCCCGAAGACATCCATATCGCGACGCTGGTCGGCGCGCTGAACCAGATCAATCACGGCGTCACCACGCTGGTTGACTGGTGCCACAACAATCCGACGCCTGATCATACCGACGCCGCCGTGCGCGGCCTGATCGAGAGCGGCATCCGCGCCGCCTTCTTCCACGGTTCCCCAAAACCCGAGCCGAAGCCGGGCGAGCCGCATTTCTCGGAGATCCCGCATCCGCGCCGCGAGGTCGAGCGGCTGCTCGCAGGTCCCCTCGCCGACCGCGACGGCCTCGTCACGCTCGGTCTTGCGATCCTTGGTCCGCATTACTCGACGCTCGACGTCGCCATGCACGATTTCCGCCTGGCGCGAGAATTCGGGCTGATTGCATCGATGCATCAGGGCGGCGGTCCGGCCAAGACGCCCGGCGGCTGGGAGCAGCTGATCGAGGCCGGCCTCGTCGGCGCGGGCGTCAACATCGTCCATGGCAACGATCTGCCCGATGAACTCCTGGACCGAATGATCAATCTCGGCGTGTCCTTCTCGGTGACGCCTGAGAACGAGATGATCCAGGGCCACGGCTTCCCGATCACCGGACGCCTCCTGAAGCGCGGCGTTCGGCCGACCATCGGCATCGATCTCGAATCGGTGCTGGCAGGCGATCTCTTCTCCGCCGCGCGCATTGCGCTATCGATGCAGCGAGCGCTCGACAATGCGGAGTCTCGCAAAGTGAGCGGCACCATTCCGCCAACCACGACGATTCCCGTGCGCGAGGCGCTCCGCTGGATCACGACGGAGGGCGCGCGCATGCTCGGCCGCGAGAGGCAGATCGGCTCGCTGACGCCGGGCAAGCTCGCCGACCTCGTCGTCATCAACGCCTCCGATCTCAATCTAGTCCCGGTGCACGATCCAGTCGCGACCGTCGTGATGCAGACGAGCCTCGCCAACATCGAGGCCGTGATGATCGGCGGCGCCTGGAAGAAACGGAACGGCCGGCTGCTGGCCGAGGGGCTGGAGACGAAGAAGGAACTGCTGGCGCAATCCGGCCGGCGGCTGGTGCAGGACATCGAACGACAGAGACGGGTCGCCTAGCGAAGCCAATGGACAAGAACAATGACTGACGCTCTGAAAAACGTGGCTTTCATCGGGATCGGCAAGATGGGTCTGCCGATCTCGGCGCTCGTCATCAAGGCCGGGTATGCCGTGACCGCTTTCGATCAGAGTGCCGCACGGCTCGAGGAGGCACGCGCACTGGGCGTTTCGGTTGCCGCTTCGCCGGCCGCCGCCGTGAGCGGCAAGCCGGCCGTTGTCACGTCCCTGCCCGATGACGCGGCGTTACGCGGCGCGCTGCTCGGCCCCTCCGGCCTCATCGCCGCGATGGCGCCCGACGCTGTGTTGATCGAGACCAGCACCGTAAGCGTCGAGGCCTCGACCGAAGTTGCGGCCGCAGCGCAGGCGCGCGGCATTGCCTATCTCCGTTCGCCGGTCTCCGGCAATGCCAGCATCGTCCACACCGGCGCGCTGACCTGCTTCGTCTCGGGGCCGAAGCAGGCCTTCGACCACGCAAGGCCGCTGTTCGCAGCCTTTACCCGCGCGCAGACCTATCTGGGGCCGGCCGAGGAAGCCCGCTACGCAAAACTGTCCGTCAACCTGATGATCGCGGTGTCGGCCGCGATGATGGCGGAGAGCCTGGCGCTGGCGCGCAAGGGCGGCATCGCCTGGCAGGACATCCTGAAGGTGCTCGACGACAGCGCAGTTGCCTCGCCTATGGTGAAGTACAAGACCGCGCCGCTGCGGACTCGCGACTTCGAGTCCACCTTCTCCTGCAAGCAGATGGCCAAGGATCTCGATCTCATCCTCGATGCCGGGCACGCCGTCGGCGTGCCGCTTCAACTCGCGGCGCAAGTGCGCGAGACCTATAGCTCGCTGGTGGCGCAGGGCGACGGCGACACCGACTTCATCGCAACCGTCAAGCATCTCGAACGACTGTCCGGCCTCGGCGAGCCGAAGCTGTGATCAACGGAGGCACGCATGCGTAACTTCAACGAGAACACGATCACCGATGCGGTGCTGGAGCGGATCGCAGGGGCGACCGATCCGCGCATCAAGCAAATCAGCGAGGCCTTGGTGCGTCACCTCCATGCCTTCGTCCGCGAGGTGCGGCCGACCCAGAAGGAATGGGAGTACGGCATCGACTTCCTGACCCGCACCGGGCACATGTGCGACGACAAGCGCCAGGAGTTCATCCTGCTGTCGGACACGCTCGGCGTCTCCATGCTGGTCGACGCCATCAACCATCCGGTGCCGGAGGGCGCGACCGAAACCACGGTGCTCGGCCCGTTCTTCGTTCAGGCCGCACCGGAGAAGGACAGCGGCGCTGACATCTCCGGCCCGATGGAAGGCGATCCGATGCTGGTGACCGGCTCGGTCTCGACCGTCGACGGAAAGCCGCTTGCGGGTGCGATTGTGGACGTCTGGCACTCCGACGATGACGGCTATTATGACGTGCAGCAACTCGACGAGATCGGCGATCTCGCGATGCGCGCCCGCTTCCACACTGACGCAAACGGCCGCTTCCACTTCTGGTCGATCAAGCCTGCAGCCTACCCCATTCCGCATGACGGCCCGGTCGGCGAGATGCTGGAGGTTCAGGGACGCCATCCCTGGCGTCCGGCGCATGTGCACTTCATGATCTCGGCACCAGGGTTCGAAAAGCTCGTGACTCATGTGTTCGTCGCGGGTGACCAGTATCTCGACAGCGACGTGGTGTTCGGCGTCAAGGACAGCCTGATCCGGGAGTTCGTCCGCCGCCCCGCCGGCCGTGCGCCGGATGGTCGCATGGTGGACACCGAGTATTTTCATCTCAACTACGATTTCGGCCTGAAGCAGGTCGCGAGCAACGCGAGAGCCGCTTAAGCTGGGTTACGGACCAACAAGAGTCCGGCAACAGGGAGCAGACGGGAGCTGAGGATGGGACCGCGGGTCAGCACGGGCATATTGGCCGAGCGCCTCACCGGCATGATCGGCTCGCGCGCGAGCGTTGCGCGCGGCGTGCTCGATCAGCATGGGCAGAGCGAATCGCATTATCAGAGCCTGCCGCCCGATATCGTCGTCTTCCCCGAGACCACGCAGGAGGTCGCGGACATCGTCAAGCTCTGCGCCGGCGCGGGCATGCCGATCGTTCCGTTCGGCGCCGGCACCTCGCTCGAAGGCAACGCGGCCGCGGTCGCCGGCGGCGTCTGCTTCGATTTCGCGCGCATGAACAAGGTTCTTGCAGTGCACGACAGCGACATGGATGCCGTGGTGCAGCCCGGCATCACGCGCAAGCAGCTCAATGCGGAGCTGCGCAACACCGGCCTGTTCTTCCCGATCGACCCGGGCGCCGACGCCTCGATCGGCGGCATGACCTCGACGCGCGCCTCCGGCACCATGGCGGTGCGCTACGGCACCATGAAGGACAATGTCATGGCGCTCGAGGTCGTTCTGGCCGATGGCCGCGTGATCCGCACCGCCCGGCGCGCGCGCAAGTCGGCAGCCGGCTACGACCTGACGCGCATGTTCGTCGGCGCCGAAGGCACACTCGGGATCATCACCGAGATCACGCTGAAGGTGCATCCGGTACCGCAGGCGATCTCGGCCGCTGTGTGCAGCTTCGACACCCTGCACGATGCCGTCGATACCGCGATCTCGGTGATCCAGTCGGCGATCCCCGTCGCGCGTATCGAGCTGCTCGACGACGTCATGATGCGCGGCATCAACGCTTATGCCAAGCTGGGCTATCGCGAGGCGCCCACCCTGTTCTTCGAATTCCATGGCTCCGAGACCTCCGTCGCCGAGCAGGCCGAGGCCGCGCAAGCGATCGCGGCCGATCATGGCGGCCACGGCTTTGCCTGGGCCAAGGCGCCGGAGGACCGCAGCCGGCTCTGGCATGCGCGTGACAACACGCTCTATGCCGGTCTCGGCCTGCGGCCCGGCGCGCGGGCCGTGATCACCGATGTCTGCGTGCCGATCTCGCGCCTCGCGGAATGCCTGACCGAGACGCGGCGCGACGCGGACCAGCACGGCTTTGTCGCGCCGATCGTCGGCCATGTCGGCGACGGCAATTTCCACATGCTGATCCTGATCGATCCGGCCAAGCCGGAGGAGGCCGAAGGCGCCAAGGCGCTGCAGGCCCGCATGGTCGCCCGCGCCATCGCCATGGACGGCACCTGCACCGGAGAGCACGGCATCGGTCTCGGCAAGATCGGCTATCTCACCGACGAGCTCGGCGAAGCTGTCGACGTGATGCGACAGATCAAGACCGCTCTCGACCCTGATGGACTGATGAACCCCGGAAAGATCTTTGCTGGCGGAGCCAAGGCATGAGCGACGCACTTCCGATCGAGGTCACCTCGCCCACACCGCTGCTGGAGCTGCGCGGCATCAGCAAGGAGTTTCCCGGCGTCAAGGCGCTGGATGACGTGTCCTTTGCCGTCCATCCCGGCGAAGTCCACATGCTGCTGGGCGAGAACGGCGCCGGCAAGTCGAGCCTTATGAAGGTGCTGTGCGGCGCCTACCGCGCCGACGCCGGCGAATTCTATTACAAGGGCGAGACGGTCGCTATCGATTCCACCGCGGACGCGCAGAAGCTCGGCATTGCCGTGATCTTCCAGGAATTCTCGCTGGTCCCTCATCTCGACATCGCCCAGAACATCTTCCTGGGACGCGAGCCGAAGGGCCGGATCCCCGGTACCATCGACCGCCGGAAGATCTTGGCTGATGCGAGGCGCGTGCTCGGCACGATCGGCTTCGACATCGATCCCTCCACCACCGTCGACAAGCTCGGCGTGGCGCAGCAGCAGATGGTCGAGATCGCGAAAGCGATCAGCCAGAACGCCCGCATCCTGGTCATGGACGAGCCGACCGCAGCGCTGTCGGACCGAGAGACCGAGCTGCTGTTTGCGCTGATCGCGCGGCTGAAGGCCGACGGCGTCTCCATCGTCTATATCTCGCACCGTATGGCCGAGGTGTTCGCGCTCGGCGATCGCATCACCGTGCTGCGCGACGGCCGCCGCATCGACGGCGTCCGTCCCGCTGACGTCACGCCGGACCAGCTCGTCCGCATGATGGTCGGCCGCAACGTCGACATGACCTATCCGCGCCATTTTGCCGACAAGCCCGGCGACCTCCTGCTCGAGGTCAAGGGTCTGACGGCGCCGACCGGCATCTCGGACATCAATATCGAGGTGCGCCGGGGCGAGATTGTCGGCCTGTGCGGCCTCGTCGGCTCCGGTCGCAGCGAGGTCGCGCGCGCCATCTTCGGCGCCGATCCCGTGACGTCAGGCGAGATCATCTTCGACGGCAAGACCATTTCCGGCGAGCCGGACCTCGCTGCCCGCCGCGGCATCGCGTTGATCCCGGAGAGTCGCAAGAGCGAGGGCCTCGCGCTGCTGCGTTCGGTGAGCGACAATCTGGTGGTGTCGGCGCTGCGGAAACTGTTCCCGAGCGGCCTGTTCGACCAGCGCCGCGCGCAGCGCACCGCCGACGGCCTGATCCGGCAGCTCCGCATTGCGACCCCGAGCGCACGCCAGACCGTCGGCCTGCTCTCGGGCGGCAACCAGCAGAAGGTCGTGATCGGCAAGTGGTTGGCTGCCGGCTCAAAGCTGTTCATTTTCGACGAGCCGACGCGGGGCATCGACATCGGCGCCAAGTCCGAGATCTTTGCGCTGATCGACCGCCTCGTCGCGGAAGGCGCGGCGGCCCTGATGATCTCGTCCGAGCAAGTCGAGATCTGCCATGTCTGCGACCGCGCCTATGTGATGCGCGAGGGGCGCATTGCCGGGCACCTGACGCGCAACGAACTGACGGAGGAGAACATCGTGCGACTGGGGATGCATCATGCGTGAAGCCGCGATCGTCTCGGAGCCCAATCCGCTGCAACGCATTCCCGGCGTTGCCATGGTGCTGGTGCTGCTGATCGCGCTGTTCAGCGTGATCGCGCCCGGCTTCCTGTCGGTCGCCAATCTCTCCAACGTGCTGGTGCAGTCGACCATCCTGACCATGCTCGCGCTGCCGATGACGCTCATCATCATGACGGAGGGGCTGGATCTGTCGATGGGCGCGGTGCTGACGCTGACCTCGCTCTGCGTCGCCATCGTGTCGCTCGCGACCAAGTCGATGCTGCTCGGCTTGGGTGCCGGCCTGCTGGTCGGCACGGCCTTCGGCCTCGCCAATGGCTGGCTGGTCGCGATCGTGGGCATTCCGCCCTTCGTCGCGACGCTGGGCACGCTCGGCATGGCGCAGGGGCTGTCGCTGATCGTCAGCGACGGCCAGAGCGTGGTCGGCATTCCCCACAGCGTGCGCGACATCTACTCGGCGACGCTTCTCGGAGTTCCCGTTCCGATCGTGATGGCGCTGGTGACCTACGCGGCCTTCCACGTGCTGCTGTATCATACAAGGTTCGGCACCTACATCTTCGCGCTCGGCGGCAACCGCGAGGCGCTGCGCTATGCCGGTCTCTCGCCGAACCGGCTCCTGATTGCCGTCTACGCGATCGGCGGCGCGATGGCTGGCATCGCCGGTCTCTTGATGACCGCGCGGATGAACTCCGGTCACCCCACCGCCGGCCTCGGCCTCGAATTCGATGCCATCGCCGCGGTCGCCGTCGGTGGCACCTCGTTCGAGCGCGGCAATGGCTGGCTGCTCGGCACCCTGCTCGGCGTCCTCTCGGTCGGCGTGCTACGCAACGGGCTGAACCTGATCTCGCTGCCGTCCTCGGTGCAGGTCGCAAGCGTCGGCGTCCTCGTCATCCTCGCTCTGTTCCTCGACGGCCTCAGGAGCCGCGCATGACCGACATCACCAAGGGCGCTATCGCGCCGCCCCGCTCCTTCCTGTCGCAGGACGCGATCCAGGTGTTCTATCGCCTGCTCGCGGCGCTCTTGATCTGCGCGGTGCTTGCCGTGCTCAGCGATTCCTTCCTGAGCCTCGGCAACATCCTCAATGTGCTCAGGCAGGCGAGCCTGACCTTCTTCATCGCCTCCGGCCTGACGCTGGTGGTGCTGACCGCCGGCCTCGATCTGTCCGTCGGCGCCAATGTCGCGCTGTCCGCCTGTATCGCCGGGACCGTGATCCACACGACCGGCTCGCCGGCGCTCGGCATCCTCACCGGCCTTGCCTGCGGCGGCATCGTCGGCATGCTCAACGGCATCATGGTCACTGCGCTGCGCATCCCCTCCTTCATCGCCACCTACGGCATGCTCTGGGTGCTGAACGGCCTCACCTATTGGTACATGGCGGGTGAAACCCTTCACGGCTTCCCGGCAGGCTTCCGCCAGATCGGCAGCGGTTACCTGTTCGGCCTGCCGATCCCGGTCTACCTGCTGCTGGTGTTCCTCGGCATCGGAACGTTGTTCGCGCAGCGCACGATCTGGGGCCAGGAAATCTATGCGATCGGCGCCAATCCGGTCGCGGCGCGGCTCTCGGGCATCCCGGTCGCACGCCGCCTGCTTCTGGTCTATGCCGTCTCCGGCACCATGGCAGGGCTCGCCTCGATCATCTTCCTGTCGCGGCTCAATTCGGCCGAGGCCGACATCGGCGAAAGCCTGACGCTGCCCGCGATCGCGGCCGTGCTGATCGGCGGCACCTCGCTGTTCGGCGGCGTCGGCACCGTGTTCGGCACCTTCATCGGCGCGCTGATCCTGACCCTGGTGCTGAACGGCATGAACCTGCTCTCGGTCAGCGCCAACTGGCAGCCGCTCGTCACCGGCGTCATCGTCATTCTCGCGGTCTGGCTCGACATGAAGACCCGCCGCCGCGCGCAATGAGCACTTAGAAGTCCAACAAGCAAAACGAGGGATGGAGGCAACATGAAACGGAAACTTGGCTATCTGGCGCTGCCGCTGCTGATGGCGGCCGCGTTCACAACGCACGCGCGCGCCGACGGCGAGACTATCGCCGTCTTCACCAAGAACCAGACCAATCCGTTCTTCCAGACGGTGCGGGTCGGCGCCGACAACATGGCGAAGAAGTTGAACGCGAAGACGCTGCAATACATCCCGACCAAGCCGGACTCGATCCCCGAGCAGCTCAGCCAGATCGAGGACGTCGTGGTCAAGAAGCCGAGCGCGATCGTCTTCACGCCGGTCGATTACAAGGCGATGGTACCGGGCGTCGAGAAGATCAACGAGGCCAAGATCCCGGTCGTCAACATCACCGACCGCTCAGCGGGCGGCAAGTTCTTGTCCTTCGTCGGCGCCGACGATTACAGTCTTGGGCTGGAGACCGCGCGCTTCCTGCTGAAGACCCTGGGCGGCAAGGGCAACATCGTCATCATCGAGGGCGTCAAGGGCTCGCTGACCAATGTCGACCGCGTCCGCGGCTTCAACGACGCGCTGAAGGAGAATCCGGGCGCCAAGCTCCTGGCCTCCCAGCCCGGCAACTACCAGCGGCTCCAGGCGCTCCAGGTCATGGAGAACCTGATGCAGTCGAACTCGCAGATCGACGGCGTGCTCGCCGCCAACGACGCGATGGCGGTCGGCGCGATCGAGGCGCTCGACGGCGCCAACCGCAAGGCGCAGGTGATCGGCATCAACGGCACCAAGGAGGCGATCGACGCGATCAAGTCCGGCAAGCTGTTGGCGAGCGGCGACTACAACGGCTTTGCGCAAGGCTGCCTCGGCACCATGATGGCGATCCGCTCCTTGCGCAATCAGCCCGTCATCAGCGAGATCGTGCTGAAGCCGACCGTCATCACCAAGGACAATTACCAGCCGTTCGACGTACCGCTGGAGCAGCGGACCTGCCCGACCTTCGAGGACGCCGGCAAGCTCGGCACAAAGTAGACCGCCCGATCACGTCAAGTCTGGACGGCCGCCCCCGCGGCCGTCCCAAGAACCGAAGCAATAAACGGAGACCACCATGCTGTTCGCCATTCACGCCCTCGACCGCACCGGTGCGCTGCCCACGCGGCTCGCCAATTACGACGCGCACAAGGCATTTCTGAGCGACACCTCGCGCTTCGGCGTCAAGATCGTGATGTCGGGACCGCTGGTCTCCGATGACGGCCAGGCGATGATCGGCAGCCTGTTCCTGATCGAGGCACCTGGCCGCGCCGAGGTCGAAGCCTTCAACCGCGCAGATCCCTTTGCTGCGGCGGGCATCTGGGAGAAGGTCACTATCACGGGCTTCCTGCGCCGGCAGGGTTGAATCCTACGGCAGCTCTTCGAGGTGACAGGCCACCCACTGCTCGGCTCCGGTCGTGCGGAGCGTCGGTTCCTCTGTCCGGCAGCGGTCGAAGACGAACGGGCAACGGGTGTGAAAGCGGCATCCGTTCGGCGGGTTAATCGGGCTCGGCACGTCGCCCTTGAGAATGATGGGATTGCGCTGCGCCCCGGGCTCCGGCAGCGGCACCGCCGAGAGCAGCGCCTTGGTGTAGGGATGCCTTGGCGCGGCAAAGATCTCGCGGCGCGGTGCCACTTCCACGATCTTGCCGAGATACATGACCGCAACGCGATGGGTCATGTGCTCGACGATCGCGAGATCGTGGCTGATGAACAGCAGCGCGAGGCCGAACTCGCTCTGGAGATCCTGCAGCAGATTGACGATCTGCGCCTTCACTGAAACGTCGAGCGCGGAGACCGCCTCGTCGCACACGATCAGCTCGGGTTCTGCCGCGAGCGCGCGCGCAATGCCGATGCGCTGACGCTGGCCGCCGGAGAATTCGTGCGGCCTGCGGTTCAGCGCCTCGCGCGGCAGGCGCACGGTGTCCATCAGCGATGTGACGCGAACCTCGAGATCCTCCGCAGACTTGGCGAGGCCGAAATTGCGGATCGGCTCGGCGAGAATATCGCGCACGCGCATGCGCGGATTGAGGCTCGAGAACGGATCCTGGAACACAACCTGCACGCGCCGGCGCATCTGGCGCATCGTGCTCGGCGCAGCGTCGTCGATCCTCTGGCCGTCGAGGATGACCTGACCCGAGGTGATCTCGAACAGCCGCAGGATGGCACGGCCGACCGTCGATTTGCCGCAGCCGGACTCGCCGACCAGCGACAGGGTCTCGCCCCGCGCGATCTCGAACGACACGCCGTCGACCGCATAGACGAACTCGGACTTGCGCCCGAACAGGCCGGTCTTGACCGGAAAGTGCTTCTTGAGGTCGTTGACCTGGAGCAGCGGAGGACTCATGCCGCGACGGCTCCCTTGGCGGCGTAATGACAGGCGGCGACGTGGCGCGGGCCCTTCTCTTCCAGCCCCGGCGCATATTGGCGGCAGAGATCGGTCGCGAGCGCACAGCGTCCGGCAAAGACGCAGCCGGTGATCGGCTTGCGGAGATCCGGCACCTGCCCGGGAATCTCGGCGAGCCGCCTCGCGGTGCCGGACAGCGACGAACCGAGCCGCGGCACCGCACCGAGCAGACCCTGTGTATAGGGATGACGCGGCGAACGGAACAACTCGGCGACCGGCGCCTCCTCGACCTTGCGGCCGGCATACATCACCATGACGCGCTCGGCGATCTCGGCGACGACGCCGAGATCGTGGGTAATGAGGATGATCGCGGCACCCACGCGGCGCTTCAGATCCAGCATCAGCTTGAGAATCTGAGCCTGAATCGTGACGTCGAGCGCGGTTGTCGGCTCGTCCGCAATGAGAAGCTTCGGATTGCAGGCGAGCGCGATGGCGATCATGACGCGCTGGCGCATGCCGCCGGAGAGCTGGTGCGGATATTCACGCACGCGGCGTTTCGGCTCGGGAATGCCGACCAGCGCCAGCATCTCGATCGCGTGGGCCTCGGCGGCAGCCTTGTCGAGGCCCTGATGGATCATCAGCGTCTCGCGGATCTGGCGGCCGACGGTCAGGACCGGATTGAGGCTCGTCATCGGCTCCTGGAAGATCATCGAGATGTCGTTGCCGCGGATCGCACGCATCTCGCGATCGGACAATTTCAGCAGGTCCCTGCCCGCAAAGCGGATGCTGCCTGCGATCCTGCCCGGCGGCTCCGGGATCAGCCGCATCAGGGACATCGAGGTTACCGACTTGCCGCAGCCGGACTCGCCGACGATGGCGAGCGTCTCGCCCTCGTTGACATGGAAGGACACCCCGTCGACGGCGCGATTGATGCCGCCCGGTGTGCGGAAATGGGTCTGGAGGTTCTCGACTTCGAGCAAAGCCATCGCGATCAGCCTCGATCCATCAGAGGCTCTTGGCCATGCGCGGGTCGAGCGCATCGCGAAGGCCGTCGCCGAGCAAATTCACGGCGAGGACGGTAACCGACAGAAACGCCGCCGGGAAGAACACGATGTAGGGCTTCACCTGCCACAGTGCGCGGCCCTCGGCCATGATATTGCCCCAGGACGGGATGGTCGGCGGCGTTCCGGCACCGATGAAGGACAGGATCGCCTCGGTGATCATGGCGCTGGCGCAGATATAGGTCGCCTGCACCAGCATCGGCGCGACCGTGTTGGGCAGGATATGGCGGAGGATGATCATTGGCGAGCGCGTGCCGCAGGCCACGGCCGCATCCACATAGGGCTGCTCGCGAAGCGACAGCACCACACTGCGGACGAGGCGCGAGACGCGCGGGATTTCGGCAACGGTGATCGCCAGGATGACGTTGCCGACGCTGCCGCGCGTCAGCGCCATCAGCGCGATCGCGAGCAGGATCGGCGGGATCGACATCAAGCCATCCATGAACCGCATCAGGATGCCGTCGGCCCAGCGGATGAATCCGGAGATCATGCCGATGGCGAGACCCGCCGCGGATGCGAAGATCGCGACCGACAGGCCGACCGTGAGCGAGACGCGCGCGCCAAACAGCACGCGGGAATAGATGTCGCGGCCGAGCACGTCGGTGCCGAACCAGAAATCGGCCGACGGCGCCCGTGTGCGCTTGGCGGGCGCGAGCGCGGTCGGATCGACCGTACCTAGATAAGGCGCGAAGACCGCGATCAGCACGAGCGTCAGCAGCAGCGCGCCGCCGATCGCGACCGTCGGATGGCCGCGCAAGAGGCCGACGAAGCCGCGCCGGATCGCGACCGGGCGCAGGATTTCAGGCAGCTGCGGCGCGACGACGAAACCGGCCGGCAGCGATTGCGGATTGACGGTCGTATCGGTCAATAGCGGATCCTCGGGTCAACGAGCGTATAGACGACGTCGATCATCAGATTGACGAGGACGTAGACGAAGCTGAACAGCAGCACGATGCCCTGGATCACCGGATAGTCACGGCGCAGGATCGCATCGATCGTGAGGCGGCCGAGGCCGGGGATCGCGAACACGCTCTCGGTCACAACCGCGCCGCCGATCAGGAGCGCGATGCCGATCCCGATCACGGTCACGATCGGCACCGCCGCGTTCTTCAGCGCGTGAATGAACAGGATGCCGCCCTGCCCGAGGCCCTTGGCCTTGGCGGTGCGGATGTAGTCCTGCTGCAGCACCTCGAGCATGGCCGCACGGGTGATACGCGCGACCAGCGCGATGTAGACGCAGCCGAGCGCGACCGCCGGCAGGATGAGGTTCTCGAGCCACGGCCAGAAGCCTTGCGTGAGCGGCGTATAGCCCTGCACCGGCAGCCATTCCAGCTCGAGCGCGAAGATGTAGGCGAGTATGTAGCCGACCACGAACACGGGCAGCGAGAATCCGAATACGGCAAAGCCCATGATGACGCGGTCGATCAGGCTGCCGGCCTTCCACGCCGCCACCACGCCGAGCGGCACCGCCACCGCGATCGTGAGCAGAAGCGTCACGATCATCAACGACAGCGTCGGACCGAGACGCTGCCCGATCATCGCCGAGACCGGAAGATTGGTGAAGATCGAGGTGCCGAGATCGCCGTGCAGGATGCGCCAGACCCAGCCTCCGAACTGGACCAGGAACGGACGGTCGAGGCCGAGGCTCTGCCGGATGCGCTCCACATCCTCCGGACTCGCCTGGTCGCCTGCGATCACCACGGCCGGATCACCCGGCGCGATGTAGAGCAGGCTGAACACGAACAGCGCGACGATCGCCATGACTGGCAAGGTCGCGACGATGCGACGGAGGATGTAGGAGAGCATCTGGCCTCAGCACACGATCATGCAGACTTCGACACGCCCCAGAAGAACGGCAGCGGCCCCTTGGTGATGCCGGAGACGTTCTTGCGCCAGGCGGTGTAGCTCAGGAAGAAGCCAGTCGGCGCGTAGACGACGTCATCGAGCGCCGCCTTGTTGAGGCGGCCGATGGCGGCCTTCTCCTCGTCGAGATTCTTGGCCTCGAACCAGGACGCGACCTCCTTCTCCGTGCCGGGGCTGTTCGGCCAGCCGAACCAGGCCTTGTCGCCGTTGGCGCGAATGGCGGTGTACGGGGCGGGATTGATGCAGTCCGCGCCTGCGTGCCAGGTATGGAACATGTTCCAGCCACCCTGTCCCGGCGGAGTCTTCAGCGCGCGCCGCGAGCCAACCGTGCCCCAGTCGGTAGCGACGAAGTCGACATTCATGCCGAGCTTCTTCAGCAGGTCCGCGGTGACGTCGCCCTGCGCCTTGGTTATCGGCTGGTCCTGTGCCACGAGGCACGTCACCGGCTGGCCGGAATAGCCGCTCTCGGCCAGCAGCTTCTTGGCGGCATCGAAATCGCGCTTGCCCTTCAGGATCTCGCCGCCGGCTTCGCTGTAAAGCGGCGTGTCGGGCGTGAAGAAGCCGGGCAGCGGCTTCCAGAGTGCCGTGTCGTCACCGACGATCGCGCGCATATAATCTTCCTGGCTGAGCGCCATCAGCACCGCACGCCGCGCCCGCACGTCATTGAACGGCGCAAAGAGATGATTCATGCGGAACGAGCCGATATTGCCGAGGGGATCGCCGATATCGACGCTGATGTTTTTGTTCTTCTTCAGGACCGGAACGAGGTCTGCAATCGGGTTCTCCCACCAGTCGACCTCGCCGTTCTGCAACGCCGCGGCTGCCGTGGCCGGGTCCGGCATCACGATCCATTCGACGCGATCGACCAGGATCTGCTTGCCGCCCGCAAGCCAGGATGCCTTTTCCTGCCGCGGCACGTAATCGGTAAACTTCTCGAACACCGCCTTCGCGCCGGGCACCCACTCGCCCTTGGCGAACTTCATCGGCCCGGAGCCGACATAGTCGGTGATCTGCTTGAACGGATCGGTCTGCGCGATGCGCTCCGGCATGATGAAGCCGCACGGCGAGTTGTTCTTGGCCAGCGCGTAGAGCATCTTCGGGAAGGGCTGCTTGAGCACCCATTTGAAGGTGCGATCGTCGACGGCCGTCAACTCCTGCTGCAGCGCCTTGATCATCAATCCCATCGGATCGCGCGCCGACCAGCGCGTCAGGCTTGCAACGACGTCCTTGCTCAGCACCGGCTCGCCGTCATGGAACTTGAGTCCCGGCCGCAGTTTGAACGTCCAGGTCGTGCCGTCGTCGGTCACCTCCTCGGACTCGACCATCTGGCGTTGCGGCTGCAGCGAGGAATCGATGCCGTAAAGCGTGTCCCAGACCATCGCGGCAGCATTGCGCACGACATATTGCGTACCCCAGATCGGGTCGAAATTGGCGAGATTAGCCTGGGGGACGAAACGAAGGGTCCGGGCGGATGCGCCTTGTGCAATCGCCGGCGCCGAGAGGCCGGTCAATGCCAGACCGCCCGCGCCGGCCAGTCCCTTCAATACGGTCCTGCGATCCATGAAGTCCTCCAGTAATGCCGTGATGCCGGCCATCGCTGGCCAAGGGCAAAGTGAAACCGAGCCCATTTGCAAGCAAATGGTATGCCACTAAATGCCCCTTCGCCAGCGGGATCTCATCGCCCCTTCTTGGCCGGTCCAGGCTTCAAAGGGCGGCGGCCAGCGTCGGTCCTGTCTCGATGTGCGGGATCGCCTCGACCAATTTGCGCGTGTAGTCGGTCTTCGGATTGTCGAACAGCGCCCGGCTTTCGCCCTGCTCGACGATGCCGCCATTGCGCAGCACGATGGTGCGGTCGCAGAGCATGCGCACCACGTTGAGATCGTGGCTGACGAACAGCAGCGCGATGTCGTTCTCGCGTCGCAGCCGATCGAGCAGTTGCAGCACCACCGCCTGAACCGAAACGTCGAGCGCAGCGGTCGGCTCGTCCAGCACTAGGAGCCGCGGCCGGCAGGCGATGGCGCGGGCGATGCCGACGCGGGCCTTCTGCCCGCCGGAGAGCTGATGCGGAAACCGAGATAGCAGATCCAGCGGCAGCCCAACGCGTTCCGCGCATTCTTCCACCCGCTTGCGCAGCGCCTCACCCGCACGCATGCCGCCGAGCCGCGTCAAGGGATGGGCAATACAATCGAACGCGGTAAAGCGCGGGTTGAGACTCTCGTTCGGATCCTGAAAGACCATCTGGATGTCTTTGCGCAATGGCGAGCGGTGAAAATCACGCGACGCCACGTGCCCGATCGACTGCCCGTCGAACACGATATCGCCTTCGCTCGGGTCGATCAGGCGACAGATCATCCGCGAAGTCGTGCTTTTCCCCGATCCGGATTCGCCGACCAGCCCGACGCTCTCGCCGCCGGCCATCGTCATCGAGAAGTCGGCAACCGCGGCAGAGCCCTGGTCGAAGCGCTTTGCGAGCTTCCGCACTTCCAGGAGCGGCGGCGTGCCGTGTGCGGGCACCGGCCGTGGCTTGCCGAGAACGGCGGTGTAACGCTCTCTCTCCTCCTCCGTCACGAGGTCTTCGATCCGTGACGTCGCCGTCGGCGATGCCGCAACCAGGCGCCTCGTATAGGCGTGCTGCGGCGAGCTGAAGAGCGTACCGGGGCTCGCCTCCTCGACGATGCGGCCACGCTCCATCACGGCGATGCGGCGGCAATAGCGCGCCGCGAGACCGAGGTCATGCGTGATCAGGATCGTCGCCATGCCTCGCGCGGTGGCAATGTCTGCCAGAAGATCCATCACCACCTTCTGCGTGGTGACGTCGAGCCCTGTCGTCGGCTCGTCGGCGATCAGCAGCGCGGGATTGCAGGAGATCGCAATCGCGATCATGACGCGCTGGCACATGCCTCCGGAGAGCTCGTGCGGGTAGGCGTTCATCCGCTGCTCGGGATCCCGGATCTGAACGGCGCGCAGCAAGTCCAGCGCCTCGGCGCGCGCGGCCTCCTTCGAGATGCGCTTGTGCGTGAGGATCGCGTCCGCGATCTGCAATCCGATGGCCCGGATCGGATTGAGCGCCGCCCGCGGGTTCTGGAAGATCATCGACATCGCGGCGCCCTGGAGCTGACGGAGGTCATCGCCCCTGAGCTTCGTGACGTCCTGCCCGCGAAACAGGATCTTGCCGCCGGTGACGCGCCCTGCGGCATCGAGCAGCCGCGTCGTCGCAAAGCCCGTGACCGACTTGCCCGAGCCGCTCTCGCCGACGAGGCCGAGCATCTCACCGGCCTTGACGGTCAGCGTCACGCCGCGCACGGCCTCGACCATCCCGCGCCGCGTCGAGAAGGCGACGTGGAGGTCGTCGATCCTGAGCAGATCCTCGCTCATGTGCGCATCCGAGGATCGAGAATGTCCCGCATCCCGTCGCCGAGAAGATTGAAGCACAGCACCGCCATCATCAGCGCAAGGCCCGGAAAGGCCACCAGCCACCACCGCCCGGTCGAGATGAAGCGCGCGCCTTCGGCGACCATGATGCCCCATTCCGGCGTCGGCGGCTTGACGCCGAGGCCGATGAAGGACAGGCCGGCCGCGTTCAGAATCGCCCAGCCGAGATTGAGCGAGATCTGCACCGCCATCGCCGGCAGGATGTTCGGCAGCAGGAAGCGCAGCACCACGGAAAAATGGCTCTCGCCGCAGGCGCGGGCCGCCTCGACCCAGCCGACATTGCGCCTGACGTTGACCTCGGCCCGCGCGAAGCGGATGTAGAAGGGAAGATTGATGATCGCGGTCGCGATCACGATGTTCTCGATCCGGTTGCCGAGCGCAGCCACCATCGCCATCGCCAGCACGAACAGCGGGAACGCCATCATCACGTCGACGAAACGGCCGACGGCGCGATCGAGCCGGCCGCCGGCATAGCCGCAGAACGCACCGACCACGGCGCCGATGACGAATGAGATGCCGACCGCGGAGACGGCGATGGCAAGGTCCAGCCGCGCGGCGATGATGAGACGGCTGAACACGTCGCGGCCGAGCTGATCGGTGCCGGCCAGATGCGCCGCGCTCGGCGGCAGCAGGGCTTCCGAGACGTTCGAGGCCACGGGATCGTAGGGCACCATCCAGGGACCGAAGATCGCGACCAGGACGAACAGCGTCACCCCGGCAGCGGCGACAGCCGTGAGCGGGTTGCCGCGCAGGATCCAGACCGAGTGGCGGAGGGTTGCACTGATCATTCGATCGATACCCTGGGATCGGCGATGCCGTAGCAGATATCGACCACGAGATTGACCAGCACGAACAGGCTTGCCATCAAAAGCACGAAACCCTGCACCGGCGCATAGTCGGAGGACAGCAGCGCATCGAGCGCATAGGAGGCAACGCCCGGCCAGGAGAACACCTTCTCCACCAGCACGTTCGCGCCCAGCATGGTCGAGAACACGATGCCCGCGATGGTGACGACGGGAAGGATCGCATTGCGCAGCGCGTAGGTCACGACCACCTTGCGCCAGGACAATCCGACCGAGCGCGCCGTGCGCACGAAATCGCTCCCAAGCGATACCAGCATCGAAGCGCGGGTGATCCGCGCCAGGGGCGCGATCACGAATAGGGCCATGCTCACCGCCGGCAGGATCAGCTGCTTGCAGGCCGTCCACCAGCCCTCAAAATCGCCGGCGAGGAGGAAATCGACCAGCAGGAAACCGGTGTGCTGCGGCGGCAGCGAGGCGAATACGTCGATCCGCCCGGTCGGATCAGGCGCCAGCCCGAGCAGATAGTAGAAGACGTAGATCAAGAGCAGGCCCGAGACGAAGGTCGGCACGCAGACGCCGAGCGCGCAGAACAGCCGCACGCCGTGGTCGACGATCGATCCCGGCCGCAAGGCAGCGACCACGCCGAGCGGCACCGCCGCGATCAGCGCGAGCAAGAGTGCGGCGAAGGTCAGCTCCAGCGAGGCCGGCAGCCGCTCGCGCAGATCCTTGAGCACCGGCTGTCCCGTCATCATGGAGCGGCCGAGATTGCCGTGGCCGATGTCGGAGAGATAGAACACGAGCTGCTCCGGCACCGACTTGTTGAGCCCCATCTGCTTGCGGATCTGCTCGATCTCCTCCTTGCCGGCGTTGGGCCCCGAAGCGAAGAACACCGCGGGGTCGCCCGGCAGGACGCGCATCAGCAGGAAGGTGAAGACCAGCACCCCGAACAGAGCCGGCAGCGACGACAGAAGCCGCCTGCCCGCCCGTATTATCGTTGCACCAAGACCGGTCTTCACTTTTCGGCACCTCTCCTGCTTTCGGAAGCTACTTGCGGCTCAGATTGCGATAGTCGACCTGGCGGTGGAACTCGTAGGTGTAGCCTTCGACGGTGGCCGCCATCACCGCATCTTGATTTGGCTGCCACAGCATGATCTGCGGCATCAGGTCGAAGTGCATCGCATTGAGCTTGCGGCCGGCCTCCTCATACTTGGCCTTGTCCGGCTCGAAGCGGGCTCCCTGCGCGATCGCGGCCAGGTCGGGATTGTTGATCGACGAATAATTCCAGCGCTGATTGCCGGTATAGAAGTTGCGGTAGAAGTAGTCCGTCGAGGGCAGCCAGGCGACGATGCCTTCGGTGAAGAAGGGCAGTTTCTTCTCGTTGATCAGCGTCGACATCTGCGCGTCCGGCAGCTTCTGGATGTCGACCTTGATCCCGATCTTGCCGAGCGACTCCTTGATCAGCGCCGCCATCGGCTCCGCCTGGGAGGCCCACCCGACATTGAAGCTGAAAGTGGTCGAGAAGCCCTCCGGGAATCCGGCGGCCTTGAGATATTCCTTTGCCTTGTCGAGGTCGAGCTTGACCGGCTGCTGGAACGGATAGATTCCGTTCAGCGGTTTGCCGTCCGGCCAGCTGGCGCCGTACAGCGGCATGCCGCGGCCGAACAAGGCGGCCTTGAACATGTCCTCGTAGGGCAGCGCGAACGCGATGGCGCGGCGGACGTTGACGTTGTCGAAAGGCGGGATCTGGTTGTTCATCGAGACGTAGGTGATCGCATTGTATTGCGGCGTCGAGACCACCTTCAGCTTGCCCTTGGCTTCGAGCGACTGGACGTCGCTCGCCTGGAGATCGAGTACGATATCGGCATCGCCGCGTTCGACCAGATTGGCGCGGGTCGCCGGCTCCGGCACCGATTGCACGATGATGCGCTTGAAGAAGGCGGGCCGGTCGGGAGAACCGCGGTTCCAGGCCTCGTTGCGCTTGAGGGTCACCTGCTCGCCGGGCTTGAAACTCTCGACCACATAGGCGCCGCTGCCGGCGGTGTGCTCCTTTAACCAGGCCATCGCCCACGGATCGTCCGCGGTCGCATGCTCCTTGGCCAGCTTCGAGTTGATGATCATCGGATAGACGGTGGCGAGATTCGGCAGCGCCAGCTTGTCGGGCTTCGGCAGCGTCACCTCGATCGTCAGGGGATCAATCACCTTGAACTGGTCGGCCGAGGTGAGCGATCCCGTCAGCAGCTGCGCCTTGCCGAGGATCGGCGCGGTGACGCAGCGATCGAGCGACCATTTCACGTCCTCGGCGGTGACGGACGAGCCGTCCTGGAACTTGGCGTCCTTTCGCAGACGGAAGGTGATCTTCAGGCCATCGGGGCTGACGTCGTAGGATTCGGCGAGCTCACCGTTGATGGTGTCGAGATCGAACACCCATTTGCCGTTGAGCTGCTTGCGACCGAACGATACCAGCCGATCGTAGGTGCTCATGCTGAGCCCGAAGGATTCGCGGGTCGCGCCGGGGATGTTTGGATCGAGCGTGTTGACCGATGCGCCGGTCACATAGCGCAGCGTTTCCGCCCTGGATTGCGCATGCGACGGCGCGGTCGCGATCAGCAACAGCGCGGTGGTGGCGAGGATCGTGGTCGCGGATCTGAAAGACACAAAACGCATTCGTTTTCCCTTGAATTGTCGAACAGGAAGGTCGCCAAGGCTGGTCAAGAAAGAAGCAAGTTGCGCGCCAATCTTCGCTGCGGCGGGGCATGGATGATCATCGCTGCTCCTCCGTCTTTCGCGCCGGCCGGGTGACCACCGCCTGCGGCACGTCGTAGGCGCTGAGCGAAGCCCAGTGCCGTTCGACATCGGCGCGGAACAGGCCGCGTGTCAGGCCATTCACGAGCTTGGGCACCGCGGTGGTCATTGCGTTGATCGACGATCCCGAGGCGCCAAAGCTCATGGTGGAGGCGATGGCGAAGAGATGTATGTCGGAGATCCACGGTGTCTTGCCAGGCACGCGCTCGGTGAAGGCGTAATCGTCGGCGAGATAAGGAAAGCGGCCGAGCCGTTCGTTGCGCTCGCTCGGAGGTGGCTGGTAGCGGTCGGCCCAGGTGGCGATGTTACCGGCAAATCGGCCGAGTTCGCCGCGGCCGGCAAAGTTCATGTCGATGCCGGTGCCGCAAATGACGAAATCGGCGGTGATGGCGCCGCGCGGCGTCTGCAATTCGATGCGGTTGCCGGTCTCGCGCGTCGCCTCGATCGGTGCGCCCTCGTGCAATGTGAAATTGGCGTGACGCGCACAGCGGTCATAGGTTGGCTGCGGAAATCCCTCCCGCATCTCGAGGACCTTGCGCATGAAGCGCCAGCGCCAGGCATCATCGAGATCGCTGAGATGACGCAGGAAGCCGCGGAAGGTCAGCCAGCGATAGGGCTGGATCACCTGGATCTGCGCCCGGCGGCACAGCAGGTGCACTTCGGAGGCACCCGCCTCCAACGCGGTGGCCGCATTGTCGAAGGCGGACGCGCCGGCGCCGATCACGACGACGCGCTTGCCGCGAAGGCCTCCGAAATCGATATCGTCGGCGACGGTCGCAACCGAGCTCGCCGGCAGATGGCGAAGTGCCTCCGGAATCATCCAGCCGCCCATCCCCTCCTGTCCCGTCGCCAGCACGATCTTGCGCGCATGGAGCGTCTCGACCTCTCCTGCCCGTTTGACGCGCGCGGCGAGCAGGCCATCGGCCGCCGGCGCAATCTCCAGAAGCTCGCAGCCATTGCGCACCGGCAATCCGATCGTGCGCCTCAGCCAGAGCAGGTACTCGGCCCAATGCGCGCGCGGAATCAGATTGAGCGTCTGCCAGCTCTCCTTGCCGAACCGGGCCTCGTGCCAGGACTGGTAGGTGAGGCTCGGGATGTCGAGGTCCGGGCCGGTGTAGTCCTTCGGGCTGCGCAGCGTCGGCATCCGGGCATAGGTGAGCCAAGGCCCTTCCATCCCCTCCTCGGCCTTGTCCACGAGCAGGATGTTGCTGACGCGGGAGCGCATCAGGCCGAAGCCGATGGCAATTCCGGACTGGCCGGCGCCGACGATGAGCACGTCCAGCGCCGGCTTGCCATCGGGCCCTGTCTTCGGTTCGAGCCACGCGGCACCGGGATGCGCGATCATCGCGAGATCGGCGCGAATAGCGGCCTCGAGCTCTGTCAGTGCGTCACTCATGCCGCAAGCCAGCCTCCGTCGACCACCATCACGGTGCCGGTCGTGAACGAGGACGCATCGCTGGCAAGATGCAGCGCGGTCTGCGCGATCTCCTCCGCCTGGCCGAACCGCTTCATGGCGTGGCGGCTGCGCGAGGCCTCGCGCACCTCGCCCGAATTGGCGTGACGAGCGAAGCTGCGGCGAAGCATCGGCGTATCGATCGCGCCCGGCGCGATGGCGTTGACCCGAATGCCGTCCGTTGCGAAATCCACCGCCATCGTCCGCGTCAGGCTGACGATGGCACCCTTGGCGGCGATATAGGCGCTGTTGCCCTTGCCGCCGGCCATCGCGAGCTGCGATGCCAGCGTGATGATCGATCCACTGCTCTGCCGTTGCATGTGAGGCACCGCGGCCCGCGCCCACAGCCAGGTGCCGCCGACATTGGTGCGGAACACCGCATCCCAGTCTTCCACGCTCGTCGTCAGCACCGTACCGCCGCAGGAAAAGCCGGCCGCCGTCATCAGGACGTCGAGCCGGCCGTGCCGCGTCATGACATCGCCGACAACGGTCTCGGCGAACGCGGCATTGCCGACGTCGCCGACATGGGTCGTGGCCTCGCCCGCCAAGCGAAGCGTTTCCTGAAGGCCCGCGGCATCGCGATCGACCAGAGCGAGACGCACTCCTTCCTCTGCAAACAGTTTTGCGCTGGCGCGGCCAATGCCCGAGCCGGCCCCCGTAATGATGGCGGTGCGCCCTTCCAGCCGCATGTCAGATCCCCTCCTTGTGCTGCACCCACCAGGCGCTCATCGCAGCGGCGGACTCGGCACAGCCGAACCGCGCACGCCAGCCGAACTCATCGGCCATCCGTGCAACCGAGAGCGGTGCACGATCGCCGCCATGCAGCTTGATGACGGTTGTCTCGCCCGGGTTCGCAAGCCGGCAGTGCAGGCCGGGATGAAGTGCAGCAAAGGCCTCGCCCCATTGCAGTGCCGACCAGGCCGCGCCGCTGGAGATATTGTAGAGACGATGGCGTGGCCGCTCGGCCTCGATCAGCACAGCCACGGCCTCGGCGGCGTCGACGGCGTAGGTCCAATCTTTGAAGCCTGGGCCCGGCATGATCGCCGGCTCGCCGCGAGCGAACGCCGCCAGGATCTGGAATTGAAGGCTGGGCGTATCGCGCACCGCGCCGGCCCGCTCCCAAGGGCCAAACACGGCGCTCAGCCGCACGCTGAGGAAATCGCCGCCAAAGAGCTCGGCATGGCGCGCTACGGAGCGTTCCGAGGTAAACTTGCTGATGGCGTAGAACGAGAGGGGATCGCAGGCCGTTTCCTCGTCCAGGACTTGATGACGCTGGCCGGCGGCGCCATAGGCCGACGCCGAGGACAGATTGACCACGCGGCGAACGCCGTGACGGATCGCCGCTTGCAGGATCGGGATCTGGGCCATGACGTTGATCTCGAGAACGCGCGCGGGCGATGCCCGTTCGAGGTCATCGCCCGCGGTGACGGCGGCGCCCAGCACGATAGCGTCCCATCCTTCAGCGATGAGGGCGTCGATACCGGCCGCATCGGTGATATCGACCTGAACGACCTTGAGCCGCTCGCGATAATCGGCCAGCGATCGCCGCGCAGCCGCGGGAAGCGAAGCGCGGTCATACAGCGTCACCTCATGGCCGCGCGCGAGCAGCACCTCCGCGAGATTGAGGCCGACAAAGCCGGTACCGCCGAAGACCACGATCCTCATCGTGCGCGATCCACCGTCACAGCAACTTTGCCCCAAAATTCCGTTCCGGATCCATGTCGGCGACGAGCCGGCCGGTCGGCTTCGCCGCCTCGCCGCCGCTCCGCGCCAGGAATTTTCCGCTGCCGGCGCTCGCGAGGCACTTGTTGCCCTCGATAACCATGCGGCCACGCGAGAGCACCGACACCGGCCAGCCCTTCAGCTTGCGGCCCGCGAACGGCGTGTAGCCGGCCAGATCGTGCATCATCTCGTCTGATATCGTGACCTCGCGGTCGGGATCCCAGATCGCGATATCGGCATCGGCGCCGACGGCGATCGAACCCTTCCGCGGATGCAGATTGTAGATCTTTGCCGGCGCCGTCGCGGTCAGCTCGACGAACTTTTCCAGGCCGAGGCGTCCCTTCGATACCATCGCGTCGAACAGCAGCGGCAGCCGCAGCTCCAGTCCCGGCAGGCCGTTCGCAACCTGCTTGAAGTTCGGATTGGGACCGGCGCGCAGCTTGCCGGTTTCGTCATAGCGATACGGCGCGTGGTCCGACGAGATGGTCTGGAGGTCGCCGAGCGAGAGCGCCTGCCACAGCGCCTCCTGGTCGGAATGCGTGCGCGGGGGCGGGCTGCACATCCATTTGGCGCCTTCCGCGCCGGGCTTGTCGAGATCGCCTGCAGTGAGGAACAGATATTGCGGACAGGTCTCGGCGAAGACCTTGAGCCCCTGCCCGCGCGCATCGCGGATCACCTTGGCGCCTTCGGCGGTCGAGACGTGGAAGATCATGATCGGCTGGTCGATCAGCGCCGCCATGCCGATCAGCCGGGTGAAAGCCTCCGCCTCCGAAACGCGGGCGTGACTGACGGCGTGGTATTTCGGCATCGTGTAGCCGCGCGCGAGCAGGCGCTTGACCATCCAGGCGATGATGCCGTGGTTTTCGGCATGCGCGCACAGCATCGCGCCGGACTGGCGGGCGGCGAGTAGGATGTCGAGCAGCGGCTCGTCATCGACCTTGAGCCGGTCGTAGGTCATGAAGATCTTGATCGAGGCATGCCCCTGCTTCACCAGCGCGGGGATGTGCTCCTCGACCGTCTCCTTGGTCGCGTCCGCGATGATCATGTGAAAGGCATAGTCGATCACGGCACCTTTCTTTGCGAGCGCGTGATAGTCCTCCACCACCTGCGGCAGCTTCATCCCGACATGCTGGGCGGCAAACGGAATCACCGTGGTGGTGCCGCCAAAAGCGGCAGAGACGGTCGCGCTCTCGAAAGTGTCCGCGTTCATGATACCGGCGGCGGACAATTGCTCGATATGCGCGTGGCTGTCGACGCCGCCGGGCAGCACCAGCTTGCCGCGCGCGTCGATCTCGCGCTTGGCGGCCGGAAGGCCCTTCCCGATGGCCGCGATCGTCTCGCCGGAGATCGCAACGTCGGCTTCGAACACGTCGGTGGTGGTGGCGACGCGGCCGCCGCGGATGATCAGGTCGTAAGCGGGTTCAGTCATGAGGCGCTCCGTGATAGGCTTGAGGCACGACATCGCAATTTCGCAGGAAGACCATCATGTCCCGGCCGCGCATTCTCGTCATCAATCCGAACTCCAACCACAAGGTCACGCAAGGGCTGGAGGATGCGCTGAAGCCGCTCGACTTCGAGGGCGGGCCGGAACTGGTCTGCCAGACGCTGGCCGAGGGTCCCTTTGGCATCGAGAGCCAGGCCGACGTCGACAGCGTCGCGATGCCGCTGCGCCGGCTGGTCGAGAGCGACAACAGCTCGGCCGCCTTCATCATCGCCTGCTACAGCGATCCCGGACTGCAAGTCTGCCGTGAAGGTACCGACCGCCCCGTGTTCGGCATTGCCGAGTGCGGCGTGCTCACGGCGCTCGCTCGCGCGGAGACCTTCGGCGTCATTGCGATTGCCCAGCGATCGATCCCGCGTCACATGCGCTATCTCAGGCAGATGGGATTGACCGACCGCCTCGCCGGCGAGCGGCCGCTCAACATGAGCGTTGCGGAAACCGCCTCGGGCGAAGGCACGCTGGCGAAAATGATCGAGATCGGCCGCGCGCTGCGCGACGAGGACGGCGCCCGCGCCATCGTGATGGGCTGCGCCGGCATGGCGCGTCACCGCCGTCCGCTCGAAGACGCGCTGCGAATCCCCGTGATCGACCCGACACAGGCGGCCGTCACCATGGCGCTGGGTACGGTGCAGTTCTCGGCTCACTAGGCGTCCTTCAGCTCTTTGGCGTCCTGCCGCGCGAGCCATTCCGCATGGCTCTCGCGGACAAGCGCAAACGTATCCCGCTGCGTCGTGTAGAGATTGCCGAACATGCGGCCGATCGGCCGGTAGGCATCGAGATCGACATACATGTTGGCGGTGTC
Source organism: Bradyrhizobium sp. PUT101 (assembly GCF_052043945.1). Classification (NCBI taxonomy): domain Bacteria; kingdom Pseudomonadati; phylum Pseudomonadota; class Alphaproteobacteria; order Hyphomicrobiales; family Nitrobacteraceae; genus Bradyrhizobium; species Bradyrhizobium sp. PUT101. The sequence continues at coordinate 6,806,789 of NZ_CP197207.1, read as the reverse complement.
GACGAGGCCCTCGCGGGCGTGCACCCTGAGCACCTCGCCAACCAGCAACTCGCGATCCGGTGAGAAGGTCAGCACCACATGGCGCCGGCATTCCAGCGCGAACGGCGCCGCGGCGAGGCGCGGCACCTTCACATCGATCGACGGAAGCGTGGCAAGCCCGGTCGCGGCGACCTCGCTGTCGCCGGACGGGAAATCGACCGCGCAGTCGTTCATCGCCACGGAAAGCGCTTCATCCACCATGTGCACGACGAACTCGCCGTCGCGATGGATGTTGCGGGTCGTGTCCTTCGGGCTGTGATCCGGCTTGTGCTGGAGCCCAAGCACGACCAGCGCGGGGCTTTCCGAGAAGACGTTGAAGAAGCTGAACGGCGCGGCATTGACAGCTCCGTTCTCGTCCAGCGTCGTCACCAGCGCGATCGGCCGCGGCACCACAACGCCGCAGAGCAGCTTGTAGCGGTCACGCGCGTCAAGCTCGCGCAGGGGGATGCCTCTGTCCGCCATCGGCGTCACGTCTCCGGCGGCGGCACCGCGCCGGTCTGACTGGTGATCAGGCCGTAATGCTCGATGCGGCGATGCCGGGCGAAATCGAAGATCGTGGTCTTGCCGAAGACCGTGGCATCGAGGTCGCAGGCGTGGACCAGGACCTCGTCCTCCTCCGTCTTCGCTTCGGCCACGATCTCGCCATTGGGATCGACGATCAGGCTGCCGCCGAACAGCGGGTGGCCGTCCTCGACGCCGGCCTTGGCTACCGCGACCACCCAGGTCGCGTTCTGGTAGGCGCCGGCCTGCACCGAGAGGCGGTTGTGGAACAGGCGCTTCTCGACGCCCTCCTCGCTCTTCTCGGCATTCACGGATGGCGTGTTGTAGCCGATCAGCACCATCTCGACGCCCTGCAAGCCCATGACGCGATAGGTCTCGGGCCAGCGGCGGTCGTTGCAGATCGCCATGCCGATGATGCCGCCCAGCGTACGCCAGACCTTGAAGCCGAGATCGCCCGGCTCGAAATAGCGCTTCTCCAGATGCTGGTGCGATCGCTTGGTGTCGTATTCCACATGGCCCGGCAGATGGACCTTGCGGTACTTGCCGACGATCTTGCCGAACTTGTCGGTGAGAACAGCGGTGTTGAAATGATGGCCGTCGGGCGTCAGCTCCGCGTAACCGAAATTCATCGCCATTCCGTGCTGAGCCGCACGTTCGAACAGCGGCCTTGTCGCCGCGTTCGGCATCTCCCGCTCGAACCAGACGTCGAACTCGGCCCGGTCCTCGACATACCAGCGCGGGAAGAACGTCGTCAGCGCCAATTCGGGATAGACGATCAAGTCGGCGCCCTTGCTCTTGGCCTCGTCCATCAGCGCGATCATGCGCTTGACCACGGCCTCGCGGCTGTCGGCTTTCTGGATCGGGCCCATCTGGGCGGCGGCGACATTGACGATGCGCATCAGCGAATTCCTGATCTCTTCACGAATTTCCTGGCGAGGCTGGGGATCGCAGCTTCAAGGGCGTAGCGGCAGCATAGCGCCGCCTTGCGTCCGTTTTCCAGCCAAGCAGATTTCATGCCGTTCGCCCCCATTCGGCGTCCTGCAACAGCCGCCAGTTGATCTTGTTGCTCGCGGTGCGCGGCAGCTGGTCGACGAAGACGACCGCGCGCGGCGCCTTGTAGCTCGCCATCACGCCGCGCGCCCAGCCAACGATGTCATCGGGCGATGTTGTTGCCCGCGCCGCCTCATCCAGCACGACGAGCGCCTTGACGGTCTCGCCGCGGTATTCGTCCGGCGCCGAAATGATGCAGCACTCCCGGATAGCGCGGTTCTGGTACATCGCGGCTTCGACCTCGGCCGGCCACACCTTGAAGCCGCTGACATTGATCATGCGCTTCAGGCGATCGACGGCGAAGAAATAGCCTTCGGCGTCACGGTAGCCGAGATCGCCCGTCCGCAGAAACCGCTTGCCGTCAAGTTCGATGAAGGCCTCAGCATTCGCCTGCGGCCTGTTCCAATAACCTTGCAACACCTGCGGTCCGTGCACGACGATTTCGCCGACCACGTTGTCGCCGAGCTCGATCAGGCTCTCGGGATCGACGACCCTTGCGTCGGTCTCCTGCACGGCGATGCCAAGGCACTGCCGCTTCGGCGCCGCCATCGGGTTGAGATGGGTCGGCGACATCGTCTCGGTCATGCCGTAGCCCTCGACGAAGTCGAGCCCGAAGCGTCCCTTGAGCCGTTCAGCGACCGCGGTCGGCATCGCCGCGCCGCCGCCGGTCAGAACCTTGAGCTTCGCAAAGCATTTGTCGCGAAACCGGGCACTGGCGAGCACGTCGACGATCATGGTCGGCGCCGCGTTCCAGAACGTCACGCCATAGGTTTCGAACAGGTCCGGCAACAGATCCTTGTCCCAGCGCGCCATCAGGAGCAGCGTGGCCCCAGTGACCATCGCCGCATTCATCGAGCCCTGCATGCCCGCAACATGGAACAACGGCATGAAGCCGGTCATCACGTCGTCGCCGCCGAGCCCATACCAGCGCGCCTGCAACACGGCGGTGAACAGCGCACTGCGATGGGTATGCATGCACGCCTTGGGCTTGCCTGTGGTGCCCGACGTGTAGGGCAGGATCATGAGATCGTCCGGCCCCGCAGTCATCACACCTGGCTGCAAGCCTTGTGCGATCGCGGACGACCAGGAATGCCAGCCCGGCGATGACGGCACCTCGGCCGGCGCTTCCGTGACGCATGATGGCAGCGTATAGGGCGTCGCGGCTGGAATCTCGTCGCGATACTGCGCGACAATCGCATGCCTGATGGCCTCGCCCAGCAGCGGGGCAAACACATCGCTCAGTTCGCTACCGATGATCGCGGCCTTGGCCCCGCTGTCCACGGCGATATACGCGATCTCCGCGGTCTTGTTCATGGGATTGACGGGGACGATCACGGCGTCCGCCCGCATCACCGCGTAATAGGCGATGAGATATTGCGGCGAGTTCTGGAGCGCGATCATGACGCGGTCGCCGCGCTTCACGCCGCAGGCACCTTGCAGGAACCCGGCCATGGCATCGACACGGTCGCGCAGCTCGGCGTAGCTCAGGCTCGCGCCGTAAAACAACGTCGCCGGATGCGACGGTCGTTCACGTGCTGCACGCGCCAGCGCGTCGTAGAGCGTTCCCTCCGGCATGGCGAGATGCCAGGGCTCATCCGCCGGCCAGGCCGGCGACCGGCGTGGCGTTGCGTGATCCGCGCTCACCCGTGCTCCTCGTCAGCAATATCGAGTCCGTGATCGAGCGCGTCCAGAAGCTGGTCAGCCTCGCGCTCGGAAATGACGAGCGGCGGCGCCAAAAACAGCGAGGTCTGCTCGCCGCTGGTGCCGATCACCGCACCGGCTTCCAGCGCCCGCTCCGCAACGCGCGAGGCGATCGGCACTTCCGTGGTGTCGGCATGCCAGGTCCGCCAGTCCGGCCCGTGCAGTTCCACCGTCCAGTGCAGCCCCTGCCCCGCGACGCGCTGCACGCTCGGATGCTTCTGCGCGATCGCGAGCAGGCGGCGGATGAACAGCTTCTCGAGCTGCTGCACACGCTCCAGAATCTTGTCGCCCGTGACAACCTTCAGGTAGGCGCTGACGGCCGCCATGCTGATGGGATGGCCGCGCAGCGTGCCATAGTTTTGCCAGCTCGTCCCCTTGAGCCGCTCGACGATGTCCCTGGACACCACGACCGCCGCCACCGCCGCCGCGCCACCGCCGAGCGACTTGCCAAGCGTGACGATGTCCGGGCGGCTTTGCGCCCCCTGGAACGCGAACCAGCGGCCCGCGCGCCCGGCGCCGGTGACGACCTCGTCGGCGATCCAGTAGGAGCCCGCCTGCCGCGCGCAGCGCGCCACTTCGTCCTGATAGGCGCCGTCGTAATAGATACCGCCCTGGGTGTAGTCGATGATGGTTGCCGCCGTGTCCGAGAGCAGCCGCGTGGCATCCGCGAGATATTCGCTCGGCGGGGTGTTGTTGGCGGGTGCACCGTAGATCGCGCCATCCGGCGCCGGCAGGATCCGTACCGGCGCCATCGGCGCCGGCAGCTTCGAACCACCGGCATGCACCGCAAGCCCACCATGCCATTGCGGCTGCACCGTCATGCTGCGCGACAGGCCGGTGATGCCATGATAGGCGCGCTCGCGCGTCGCCAGTGCCGAGCGCTGCGTCAGCGCCTGGCAGAGCGACAGCGCCATGTCGTTGGCCTCGCTGCCGCTGATGCAGAACCGCACCGCGCCGACCCAGTCCTCCTCGCCCTTGAAAGCAGTCGTCATCAGATCGTCCGCGGCCTGCTCGCGGCCGACCCAGGTCCAGCCCTCGTTGACGACGGGCGTATCCGCCGCGCGGCGGATCGCCTCCACCATTGCGGGATGGCGATGGCCGAGGCCGCCGCCGGTGTTGCTGCCGTCGATGAGCTTGCGGCCATCGGACAGGTGGAAGTAGACGCCCTCGCCGCCGACCACGGCCATCGGCGCGCTGTCGCCCGCATTCAGGCCGGTTCGCAACAATCTGCTCATCGCAATCCCCTCACTCTGCGGCCGCGGCGCCATAGCCGCCGCCACCACACATCTCGATCGTGACGAGATCGTCTTGCTGCAGCACCAGATTGGATTTGCCGTCGATCGCGACGTTCGCGCCATGCCTGACCAGCGAGATGCGGCAGGCCTTGCCGGATTCGCCGCCCTGCATGCCCCAGGGCGCAATCACCATCCGCTCGATGCAAGTCGTCAGGTGCATCGAGGGCGCCAGGATGCGGTAGGTACGGACGGAGCCGTCACCACCGCACTGCGCGCCCGCGCCGCCGGATTGTCGGCGGATCGCCTGCTGCTCCAGCCGGATCGCGTAATTCGCTTCGATCACCTCGACCGGCGTATTCGAGGTGTTGGACAGATGCACCCGGGTTGCCGACATGCCGGCCCGATCGTGGCGCGCGCCTTCGCCGCCGCCGTGAACCTCGTAGAGCATCTTCCACGATCCGTTCGGCCGCGGCTCCGCAAAGAACAGCACGCCCGCGGTGGTCGCGCCGCCGGCCGACAGCCGCTCCGGTATCGTGTCCTGCATCGCGCGGAAGATCGCATCGACGATCCGCATGGAGGTCTCGTGGTTCCCGGCGGCGACGGACGCCGACCAACCCGGCTCCAGGATCGAGCCCGGACGCGTGATGATGGTCAAAGGCCTGAGCGCGCCGGCGTTCTGCTGCATGTCGCGCCCGCTCATGATGCGCGCGGCATAGGCGACGGCCGAGCGCGCCATGAACGGCGTCGTGTTGCAGAAATTGGAGACACGGTCGCAGCTTCCCGAGAGGTCGAAGGTCGCCTCGTCGCCGCGAATGGTGATCTTCACATGGATGCGCGCCGGCGCGTTGTTGTCGCTGCCGTCGTCGAGGTAGTCCTCGCCCTCATAGACGCCGTCCGGAAGGTCGCGCAGCGCCTCGCGCATCTCGATTTCGGAGAGATCGTGCAGACGCGACTGCGTCGCCATGAACACCGCCTTGCCGTGCTCGCGGCAGAGCTCGATGATGCGCTTCTCGCCGGCCTTAGTGGCCGCGATCTGCGCCAGAAGATCGCCCTCGCAGGATTCGGGATCGCGCACGTTGGCCTTGAGCAGCTGCACGATCGGCACATTGACGCCGGTGGCAGTCGCGATCAGCACCGGCGGAATCCGCATCGCCTCCTGGAACGTGTCGATCGCCTTGGCAAAATAGCTGCCGGGCCAGGTGCCGCCGATGTCGGGCCAGTGAGCAAGGCTGATCGCAAACGCCACGATCTCGCCCTCGACGAAGACGGGCCGCACGACCTTGACGTCGTTGAGATGATTGCCGCCGAGCGCGCCGACATTGTAGATCAGCACGTCGCCGTCGTTCAGGCTGTCACGCGGCACCACCTTCAGCAGTTCGGGAACGGTGTAGGCCATCGCGCCGAGATGGATCGGGATATCGCGGCCCTGGCCGACCAGGCCGCCACGGCCGTCGGTGACCGCCGACGACAGGTCGCCCGCCTCGCGGAGCAGCGGCGAGCGCGCCGAGCGCGTCATCACCAGGCTCATCTCCTCGGCCGCGGCGGAAAGCCCGTGCCTGATGACCTCGACGACGAATGGATCGAGCTTCATGCCCTCCTCCGCGTCAGGAACAGATTGCCTGTTGCATCAGGTTTCGCCTGCCAACCGGGCGGCACGACCACGGTCGACCATGCGTCTTCAATGATCGCCGGACCGCTGACGATCTCGGTGAGCGCCGCGCGGTCGACGATCGCTGTCGCCGTCTCGCGGAGACCATCAAACGAGCAGACACGCGTGCCGGTGGACACCGCCCTCACCGCCGTCGCCGGCCGGCTCACGACGGTTGTCGACGGCCGGCGGGCCTGCACCCGCACGGACTCGATGACGCAAGGTTCGCCGGTCGCATAGCCGAACAGCTCGTGGTGCCGCGTCAGGAAATCCTGCTTGAGCTTGGCTGCATCCAGTGGCAAGGCGAAAGGCACCGGAATCGCATCGTTCTGCGCCGCATAGCGCATCAAGGCCACCAGCTCGACCTGGATCTCCGCGCTCGCAACGCCATTGGCGAGCAGCGGCGCCGAGGCATCGACAATCAAGGCTTCGATCCGCTCCGATACGCGTGCGAGATCGATGCCGTCGAGGGCGGCGCGAAGCGTCTGTTGCTGCAGGAAGCTGAAATCGGCGGTGAGACAGCCCAGCGCCGAGAAGGCGCTGGATGCACTGGGCACGACGACCTCTGCGATCCCGTAGAGATCGGCGAGACCCGCGGCATGCATCGGGCCGCCGCCGCCGAAGGCGAGCAGCGTGCAATCGCGCCCGTCGATGCCGCGCTCGACCGTGACGCGGCGAAGCGCACGGGCCATGGTCGCGTTCGCGACCTTGATGATGCCGAGCGCCGTCTCCGTCAGGCCCAGTCCGAGCGCGCTCGCGATCGGCGCGATGACGCGCTTGGCTGCCTCGACGTCGATGCCAATGCGGTCACCAAGCCTGGTCTCGGGATTGAGATAGCCGAGCACGGCGTTGGCGTCCGTAATGGTCGGCTCCGTGCCACCGCGGCCGTAGCAGGCCGGACCCGGCTCGGAGCCGGCGCTCTCCGGCCCGACCGTCAGGCCGCCGGGACCGTTGCGCACGATCGATCCGCCGCCCGCGCCGATCGAATGCACCGCGAGCATCGGCTGGCGCAGCGGCTTGTCGCCGAGCATGCGGCCGTCGGTCATCTCGGCCTGGCCGTCAACGATCAGGCACACGTCGGTCGTGGTGCCGCCCATGTCGAACGTCAGCATCCGCGAGGTGCCGAGCTGGCGCGCGATGCTGACGGACGCCGAGACGCCGGCGGCCGGTCCCGACATCGCCATCACCAGCGGCCGACGTTTCACCGCCGAGATGGGGATCATGGCGCCGGCGGAATGAAACACCTGCAATCCCGGCCCGATCGGCAGCCGCTGCTCCAGTTCGCTCAGATACTCGACCGCGATCGGCATCGCGGCCGCGTTGAACACGGTCGCCGAAGTCCGCTCATACTCGCGTGCCTCGGGGTTGACCTCGTGCGATAGCGAGACATGGGCGACGACCTCCTTGAGGCGCTCGCCGAGCATCTTCTCGTGGACCGGATTGGCGTAGGCGTGAAGCAAGGCCACCGCGACACTCTGCACGCCGGTCTCCTTCAGCCAGGCCAGCAGACGCTCGATCTCCGCTTGTTCCAGCGCCTTCAGCACCCGGCCCTCGTGATCGAGGCGCTCGGCAAGCCCGAAGCAGCGTTCGGGCGGCACAAGCGGCGGCGATTTCGGCGGAATGTCGAGCCGATAGAGATCGCGCCGGCGATAGCGCGCGATCTCGAGCACGTCGGCAAACCCTTCGGTCGCGACCAGCGCGACCTTCGGCAACCGGTTCTCGACGATCGCGTTGGTGACGCGCGTGGTGCCATGGACGAAGCGCTTGACCTCGCTCTTGCGCAGGCCCACCGCCTCGATCGCCTCCAGCATTGCCTGAACCGGCGCCTGCGGGCGCGACGGCACTTTTGCGATCCGGGCCTCGGCGGAATCGCGCCTGATGGCGATGATATCGGTGAAGGTGCCCCCGATATCGGTGCCGACTTCCCAGTGACTCTCGAAAGCGCTCATGTGTGGAGTCAGCTACGCGAGACGTCCGAACCGGACGCCGGGCCCTTCCCGTCCATCGCAACCTCGAATGCCGATCCGAGAGCGCTCATCATGCATCCCCTGTCATGCCACCGTCTGCGAGCGTGCGACAGAGCTGTGGCCCTCCGATAGGTCCAGAGTTGTCGCAATTCGCTGGGCCAGCCGGCGGCCGGCGCAGCACGCCGCAACACGGGATGCACGTTTTTGTGCAGCATTGCCTGCACAGACAGCACGCGAGCGCGCGCTGTTCCACGCCGGTAACGTGCAGCGCACCACGGATTTCTCTGAGCAAATCGCGATGTCTGTTGCCACCCCAATCCGAACGACCGAGATCAGCTGTCTAATTTGCAGGCGATCAATCGGCAGAGCCGGAGTTCCGCCTGCCTATGAGCTATGCATGGTCGTCGGTTCAGCTTCTCTTTATTGTACGATCAATAAGAGAGCGCATTGGGCGGGTCGGACGGTGCGTTGTGAGAACCATCTCCGATGCAAGCCGCGATTCTCGCAAGCAGCGGCGCGGCATCCTCGACGCGCAACCGCCCGTATCCGAACACCAGACCTTGCCGCGTCGGCCGTTCCAGGAAATTCTGCGACAGCGGTTGCACGTGGATGCCGGCCTGCTTCAGGACCGCGACCGCTTCCCGATCGTTCATCCGCGCCTGCATTGCGTCGGTGAACTGCGCCACCAGGTGCAGGCCGGTGACGGCGGAGGACACGGTGAGATCATCCGGCATCAACGCTCCGATCGCGTCGATCAGAGCCTTTCGCCTCGCAGCATAGATCCGCCGCATTGCGCGCAGGTGCCGCAGCAGATGCCCCTCCCGCATGAATTCCGCCAAAGCGAGCTGTCCGATTCCGGATGTGTGCACGTCGATGCGCGCGCGGCCCTTGGCGAATCCTTCGATGAAGTGCCTGTTCGCGACGAGGTATCCGAGCCGCAGGTTCGGCATCATGATCTTCGAGAAGGTGCCGAAATAGATCACCCGGCCCTCGCGATCGAGCGAGCGCAGCGAGGCGATCATGCTGTCCTGATGCCTGAACTCCGAATTGTAGTCATCCTCGATCACCCAGACGTCGTTCTTGTTCGCCCAGTCGAGAAGCTCGAGCCGCCGCTCCAGGCCCATGCTGACGCCGAGCGGATATTGATGCGATGGCGTCACCACGATCAGGCGCGCGCCTGGTGCGCGCCGAATTCCTTCCGACACGACCAGCCCCTTGTCGTCGACCGGAACAGGAACGAGCTTTGCGCCGGCCGCGGTGAGCGCCCATCGCGCCTCGACGAAGCCGGGCTCCTCGACCCAGACCTCGTCGCCGGGATCGAGGATCATCCGGCTGCAGAAATCCAGCGCGCCCGACGTGCCAGAGGTGACGACGACCTCGTCCGGCGAGCAGACGAGACCCCGCACCGAGCCGAGAAAATTCGCGATCTCGCTGCGCAATCGCGGATGGCCTTCGGGCGGAAGATCGAGGCACTCCTGCTCTCTCGGATTTTGCCAGGCCTGGCGCAGCAGGCGCGACCAATCCTTGAAGGGAAAGGTCGAGATGTCAGGCGCGCCCGGACTGAACTCCGACGGCCAGTTGGTCTCGTAGTCGAAGGCGAGCAGCGATCGCCAGCGCTCCGACATGTGGGCCGGCCTGGCCGCAGACAATGCGGACGATGGCTCGGCATGAGGCGCCGCCACCGATGCCACCATGACGCTGCCGCGCGGCGTCGATTCCAGATAGCCCTCGGCGTAGAGCAGATCCCATGCCGTGAGCACCACGGTCCGCGAGCAACCCAGTTCGCGCGCGATCTCGCGCGAACCGAGAAATTGCGTTCCTGAGGGAAAGGCGCCGCAGAGAATACCCTCCCGGATATGCTTCGCGATCTGCAAGTGCAGCGGCACCGCGGAGGTCCGGTCGATATGTATCCCGGCAAGAGATACACGCTTGCTCGGATGACGGCTGTTGTTCATGTCTCGCCTGACAGGCAACGCAGGTACTGTCCGCTGTCATTCCGGGGGCACGCCCCGGAATGACAGCGCGACTCTTCCTTACGCGCTCGCCTGGGTCACGAACTTCGTGTTGAGATACCCCTCGATCGCCTCGAGGCCGCCCTCGGAGCCGTAGCCGGAATCCTTGATGCCGCCGAACGGCACTTCAGGCAGCGCGAGGCCGTGATGGTTGATCGAGACCATGCCGCTCTCGATGTCGGCACCGATGGCCTGCATCGTCTTGGTCGAGGTGGTGTAGGCATAGGCCGCGAGGCCGTAAGGCAGACGGTTGGCCTCGGCCACCACCTCGTCATAGCTGCGGAAGGAGGTAATCGGCGCCACCGGGCCGAACGGCTCCTCGTTCATGATACGCGCGTCGCGCGGCACGTCGGTGAGCACCGTCGGCTCGAAGAGGAAGCCTTCATTGCCGATGCGCTTGCCGCCGGCCTTGACCTTGGCGCCGCGCTGGACCGCGTCGGAGACGAGGCCCTCCATGGCGTCGACGCGGCGCGGATTCGCCAGCGGTCCCATGCGCGTGTCCTTGTCGAGGCCATTGCCGACCTTGAGGCTCTTGGCCGCCGCCACGAACTTGTCGACGAAGGGCTCGTAGACGCTCTCATGCACCAGGAAGCGCGTCGGCGAGACGCAGACCTGGCCGGCGTTGCGGAACTTGTTGGCCGACAGGATCTTGGCGGCGTTGTCGAGGTCCGCGTCCGCGAACACGATCGCCGGCGCGTGGCCGCCGAGCTCCATCGTGACGCGCTTCATGTGCAAGCCCGCAAGCGCGGCCAGATGCTTGCCGACGGCAGTCGAGCCGGTGAAGCTGATCTTGCGGATGATCGGGTGCGGAATGAGATACTCCGACACTTCCGCCGGCACGCCGAACACCAGCTGCACGACGCCGGCCGGAATGCCCGCATCCACATAGGCCCGCACCAGCTCCATGCAGCTTGCAGGCGTCTCTTCGGGTCCCTTGACGATGATCGAGCAGCCCGCGGCCAGCGCGGCCGAGATCTTGCGCACCGCCTGGTTGATCGGGAAGTTCCAGGGCGTGAAAGCCGCGACCGGGCCCACCGGCTCCTTGGTCACGAGCTGGGTGACGTTGCCCATCCGCGGCGGCACGATGCGGCCATAGGCGCGGCGCGCCTCTTCCGCGAACCAGTCGATGAGGTCGCCGGCCAGCATGGTCTCGCCCTGCGCTTCCACCACCGGCTTGCCCTGCTCCATGGTCATCACGGGCGCGATCTCGGCGGCGCGCGATCGGATGATGTCGGCGGCCTTGCGCATCAGCTTGTAACGGTCGAACGGCGAGGTCTTGCGCCAGATCTCGAAGCCGGCCTTGGCCGCCTCCAGCGCGCGGTCGAGATCCCCACGCGAGGCATGCGGGGTCTTGCCGATCGGCTGGCCGGTGGCGGGATTGAGGATGTCCTCCGACTTGCCGGACGAACCATCGGTCCACTCGCCGGCGATGAACATCTGAACTTTCGGGTACATCCGTGCTGCCTCCTGCATGATTCTCGGTCTCCGACGGGTCTGGCGCCGCCATCTGAAGCCGGCGCAGAGCTACACCGAAAGACAGGCGACGAAAAGGGATCAGTGATGCCGCCGCGGCGCATCACTGACCTTCCCGGGCACCATCTCGCGGAGGCAAATCCACGGTTAGAACCGATCGAGATTAGGGCGGCGCGCCTTGCAAGTCGCACCCGCGGGCCAGATATTGCCGGGAGCCAGTCAATCGCATCCAAATCGGTCATCCGCCCACCATGCCCTTCTTCCGGCTCGACAACGGCGACCTTCGTCCCGATGCATCCATAGATTTCAACCCGGAGGACGTGCCCCGCGCCATCGCAGCCTTCGGCGGCGAGATGGTCACGAAGGGCACGGAGGTGGCCATGCACGCCCATAGCAAGGACGAGCTCGTCCTGGCCCGGCGCGGCATCGTCAGGCTGGAAGCCGGGCGAGACATGTGGATCGTGCCGCCGCGCTGCGCGGTCTGGATTCCCGGCCATGTTGCGCATGGCGTGAGCGTCGCTGGAAATGTCGAGGTCTATTGCCTGTTCCTGGAGCCGAATGCGGCACCGGCGCTGCCTCGGCAATGCTGCACGCTGACGATCTCCCCTTTGCTGGAACGTCTGCTGGTCCATGTCACGCACATGCCGGCGCTCTACGACCTCGACGGACCAGACGGGCGGATCGCGGCAGTGCTGCTGGATCAGCTCTCGCTGGCGCCTGTCGAAGAGCTGCGTTTTCCCATGCCGGCCGATTCCAGGCTGCGCAGGATCGCGAGCGCGATGATGGCCGACCCTTCCGACCGCGCGACGATCGGGGACTGGGGCCGGCGCATGGCCGTTGCTCCCAGAACCCTCACCCGTATCCTGCAACGCGAGACCGGCATGAGCTTCGGCCGATGGCGCCAGCAGCTCCACATCCTCATCGCGCTTCAGCGCCTCGATCAGGGGGCATCGGTGCAGGCTGTGGCGCTCGATCTCGGCTATGAGGGCGCGAGCGCCTTCGTCACCATGTTCCGCAAGGCGCTCGGCAAGCCGCCGGCGCGGTATCTGGCCGAACGCCGCACGCACTGACCTGAAATCGCAATCGATTGTCCCGTTCGCGGAATGCGACCCGCGGGACGATCCCGTATGCAGGCTCCCGAGCGCCCGGCGGGCGCATTCTCAAGGAGCTCGACACATGGATTCGATCAGCAGCGGCCTCGTCGCGGACGTTCTCGAACGCCTCCACCGGGAAGCGGATGCGGCCGATGCGCCGCTCGCGCAAGCTGTCACGAATGAGGCGAACAGCCGCGAGGAGATGATCAGCCAGGTCATCGCTGCCGAGAACCGCGATCTGGAAGGAATTTACCGCGGATTCGCCGGCAACTTTCTGAGCGTTTCTCCGCGGTTTGGACGCTTCCTTTACATGTGCGCCCGCGCCTGCAAGGCGAAGCATATCGTCGAGTTCGGCTCTTCAATGGGGATTTCCGCGATCTACATGGCGGCGGCACTCCGCGACATGGGCGGCGGCCGCCTGATCGGGACGGATATCGAGCCTGGCAAGATCGAGCGGGCGCGCGCGAACCTCGCAGCCGCGGGACTCGCCGATCTCGTCGAGTTTCGGCTCGGCGATGCCCGCGAAACGTTCAGCTCCGGCCTTACGGGCGACATCGATATGGTGATGCTCGACGGCGCCTTCACGCTCTATCTTTCCGTGCTCAAGCTGCTCGAGCCACAGCTCCGCCCCGGCGCGCTCATCGTCGGCGAGAACGCCTTCGAGGAAGCTTCAGGCTACATCGACTACGTCCGCGATCCCCTGAACGGCTACCTCACGCTATCACTGCCGTTCGATCCCGCCCGCGGCAACGAGCTCAGCGTCAGGACGAGGTAATCCGCACGTCCGCGCACTTTCAATGACAGGAGCAAGGCTTTGAACCAGCCCGACCGACCGCAGATGTCCAAGCCATCGAAGCCGCCGCAAGGAGCGGTCGCGCGCATGTTGCTGCAATGGCTGATGCGCCCTGCGCGCATCGCCGAGGTCGAGACGCTCTCGCCTCGCTTTCGGTCCATCGAGCTCGAAGGCGATGCCCTCAAGGGCGTCGCATGGACCATCGGCCAGAAAATCCAGGTCGCGATGGGAACCGGCCTGAGTGCGCGGACCTACACGCCGATGTGGTGGGATCCGGAGAAGGGCCGGACGCGGCTGTTCGCTTTCGCGCACGGGAACGGTCCCGGCAGCCGATGGGTAGGCGGCTTGCGCCAAGGCGATATCTGTTGGTTCTTCGGCCCACGTCGCTCGCTCGATCTTTCCGCCCGAAAAGCGCCGACGGTCTTGTTCGGCGATGAAACCTCGTTCGGCGTTGCTTCAGCGCTCCACGGTGGTCCACAGCTGGATGGTGCAGTTTACGTATTCGAGGCTTCGGATGCCGCGGAGGCAGATTCCGTCCTGGCCGCCATCGGCCTCGGCAGCGCTACACTGATCGTGCGCAGCGCCGACGACGCCCATCTGCCAGCTGTCGAAGCCGAGCTGTTGCGCTTTGCCGCGAGTTCGCATTTCGTCCTGACCGGCAAGGCTTCGTCGATCCAGCGCACGAGCCGGGCCCTGAAAGCCGCTGGGGTCACTGCATCGCGGATGAGCACCAAGGCCTATTGGGCGCCGGGCAAGACTGGGTTGGATTAGCGCAAGCGCCTCCAGCCGATGACGACGCCAGTCATGGAGAACACCAGTCCGAGCGCGCAGAGCCCTACGATCAGGACATCGCGCCAATGTGGGTGTGCCATGAGGACCGGAACGTCGAACGTATGCAGCGCATTGTAGACCCAGCGATAGGTCCGCCGTGAAGTATCCAGCCGTTGCAGCACACTGCCATCCGCGCCGTCGATGTCGAACCAAAGCTGGTTGCACCGGAAGCGATAGACCGGAGCACCCCGGACGGCCGATCGCACGAGATAGACGTCGTCACCGGCGACAACGGACGGCGCGTCGCAGCCCGGGGCCAGACGCACCGTCAATTCCGACGCTTCGCGCGGGCTGAAGTACTCTGCTTGTTCGTCCGGCGGCACGCCTCCCCTGATCAGCGTCTGACGACCGAGGGCAACCCGATCGCGCCGATAAATGTCGCCGTTGAAGGCAAACCATTCGATCTCGCGACCCGAAGGGGCGATTGGCTGCCGATCGAATGACGGCGCGTCCCTCCAATCCGGCGCGGCCTTCATCACGCCAGCCTCTGTCGGCGTCAATTGCCCGCGCGAGAACGATCGCGCCCATCATGCGTTCAGCGCCTACCATTTGAACGCGGCCGAGACCTCGTAGGTGCGCGGCGCGCCCAGCAGGATCTGGTCGGGGTAGAACGGATCGCCCCAGATCGCATAGCGCTTGTCGGTGATGTTGCGGATGCGGAAGGTCAGGCGGGCCTGGTCCACCGCATTGAACACCGTCTTGGGAATGTCGACGAAGGCATAGACGTCGGCGACCGTGTAGGCCTTCATCGTCACGACGTTGGCATCGGTGTTGTAGCGGTCGCCGACGTGGCGGCCGGTGATGCCGAGCTCCACCGGCCAGGGTGTGAAGAACCGATACGACGCGCCGGCATTGGCCACGATACGCGGCACGTTCGGCGGCGTGTTGCCGGAGAACGAGCCGCCGGCGAAATCGTAGTCGGCATAGCGGGCGTCGACATAGGCGATGTTGCCCCATAGCCGCAGCGGCTCGATCGGCCGCACCGCCGCGGCAAATTCGACGCCCTTCGACTCCTGTCGTCCGGCAATGTTGAGCTGCATGCCGCCGGCCGCCGCGTAGACGTTCTTGCGCAGGATGTCGTAGGCCGAGAACGACCATTCCGCCCTATTGTCCCAGAACAGATGCTCGACGCCCGTCTCGTAGGTGCGCGCGGTCGTCAGGTCGAGCGGCTGGGTCGGCCCAAGCAGGAAGATGTTGTTGGCGGCGATATCGGCGCCGGTGGCGTACTGGCTGAAGAAGGTCAGGCCGGGAACGGCCTCCCAGGTGTAGCCGATGCGGCCGGTCACGGGCGCCCAGTCTTTCGTGAACGGAAAGCCTGCCTTCTCCTGCCCGCTCACGTTGGTCGAATTGCGGTCGAGCCCGATGTGCTCGACGCGGAGGCCGCCGACCAGCGCGAAGCTGCGCGTGAGCTTCAGCCGGTCCTCGAACGAGAGCGCTTCGTTGTCGATGCGCGCGGTCTGCTGCTGGGTCGTGAGCAGGCCGTAGTAGCCGCGATCGGGATCGACCAGCGAAACGGAATCGCCTGGAAAGTTTGCCGCGCCAGGCCTGACGAAATCGAGATAGCTTGACGAGACCGTCGTGACCAGGCGGTTGTCAAAGCCCGCGACATTCGTGTCCCAGATCAGGTCGGTGATGTTGCCGACCAGACGCTGGCTGTGCGCGACATAGAAGCGCTCGCGATCGACCAGGTTCGTGGTGGAATTGAACGCCTCGATCTCGTTGTTGAACCAGGTCCGCTCTGCGCCATAGCCATAGGCCTGGCTCTTCAGCGTCAGGTCGGGCGCCAATTTCAGCTCGAAGCCGCCGCGCAGCCACACTTCCCGCGCGACGTTATGGTTGTCGAGGACGTTGTAGTTGGTGTTGAAGGTGCGGTCGTCGATGGTGACGGCACCGAGATTCGTTCCGTTGTAGTTCGAGACGTAATTGCCGGAGACGATCCCCGTCGTTGCATGCGAGCCGCTGAAGGCGATCGGCACCAGCGGCGCGCCCCAATAGGCCTTGGAGCGATCCTCGCGGTACTCGATCGCGCCCCAGATCTTGAGACTATCGGAGACGCGGTAATTGAGCTGGCCGGACGTGCCGAACGTCTTGACGTTGGTGTCGTCGGCAAAACCGTTGAGGGCGGAGCGGAAGATGTCAAAGCGATAGTCGAGGCCCTGCACATTGGTGCTGCCGCCCGAGCCGTAGTGCGCGCGGAATGAGTTGAGCGAGTCCCAGGAGAAATCGGCTTCGTTGCGGATCGGTCCGGTGTGCGGCTGCTTGGTGACGAAGTTGATGGCGCCGCCGGCGGCGCCCTCGCCCGAGATCAGCGAGGCCGGGCCTTTGAGGAATTCCACGGCTTCCAGATTGGCGGTATCCACGATCCGCGAGGTCATGTTCTGCGGGCCGATCTTGATGCCGTTGTAGAGCGTGTTGATCTGGCTGTTGGTGAAGCCGCGCATGGAGAAGGCCGCGGGCTCGGCCGGATTGTCGCCGGAGGTGACGCCGACGGCACCCTGCGCCACCTCTGAGACCGTTCGATAACCCTGCTCGCGCATGGTGTCTGCGGAGATCACCTCGACTGTTGCCGGCGTTTCGCGCACCGTCAGGCCGAGCCGCGAGGCGCTTTCGGCCACCACATTGCTGTTGAGCGGCGTCTGCGCCGTCGCAGCTGGCGCGCTGGGCTTGGGCGGAGCCGATACGGTCGCTGGCCGGCGCGCAGCTGCACGGCGCGCGCGCTGCGCTTCATGGCCGGCTGGCTTGGCCTGCCTGCGAGGTTGGGCCGGAGACACTTCGACCGGCGGCAGCGGCTCGCGGGCCTGTTGCGCCAGGGCGACGGGAAGATCAGCGGCCGCAAAGGACGTGAACGCAGCAGAGGCGAGCAGGAAGCGGCTCGGCCGTAAGATACAGATGGAAGACACGATGCGAAACCTCGGCATGACGTCAGTGGCACGTCACAGCGAACGAGGTCTCATCTATTGGCCTTTCAGGCCGTCCGATGAAGCCGAATGTCTGTACTCCCCGACCGACATCTTCGCGTGCGACCACGGCTGACGGCAGGTCTCCTGGCTCGCGGGTCATCACCGCTTCGTCGCCTTCCCGGGACCGAGGACCCAGTGGCTTGTGACGAAGGATTATCCGCTTACAGTTGCGGGGGCAGCCGCGGCCTTGGGGACAACGTCCCCGCACCGCATTCCCTTTTCATCCCCTCTCGGGGAAACCGTCGCGATCATCTAGGAATACCATCATGACAGAGTCAATGCGCCAGTTGCGGCGTTGTGACCACAGCGACCAACTTCCTTGGAGATGAGCATGGAAGGCGAGACCTTCCTCTGGCTGATAAGGCACGCGACCGTCGAGGGCGTGGCGGGGGCGATCCATGCTGCTGATGCGCGGGCGGATCTCGGCGATCACGCATCGCTGGTGGCTCTGCGGCAGCATTTGCCGCCGGATGCCAGCAGCTATGCCAGCCCGTCGCGGCGCACGGTCGAGACGGCGCGCGCATTGGGGCTCGAACCGGAATTGGTCAGCGAATTCCGCGAGCAGGACTTCGGCGACTGGACCGGCCGTCGGCATGACGAACTCGCCGCGACCGGTGGCGAGACTTACGCGCAGTTCTGGCAGGATCCGGCGCACGAACGGCCGCCGAACGGCGAAAGCTTTGCGGATCAGGTCGCCCGCGTCCGGCTGGGTCTGTCGCGGATCGGGGCCGGATCGGCAACGCTTGTCGTGCATTCCGGCACCATCCGCGCCTCGCTCTGCATTGCACTGGACTTGACGCCGCAGGCCGCCTTGCGCTTCGTGATCGATCCGCTGTCGCTGACCCGGATCGACCGCCTCGCGGCGGGCTGGCGTGTCGTCTCCGTCAACCAGCGCGTGGCGTGAGCCGCATCAGGCCGGGCGATCCGGCACGTTGGCCTGCGCGAAGGTCGTCATACTGTTGTGAAGCGCGCAGGCCAATCGGACCAGCGGCAGCGCGATGGCCGCGCCCGATCCCTCGCCGAGCCTGAGATCGAGGCTGATCAGCGGCTGAACGTTCAGCGCGCGCAACACCAGCCGATGCCCCTGCTCCGCCGATTGATGCGAGGCGAGCTGGAACGGCTGGCAGGACGGATTGAGACGCGCCGCCGCCAGCGCCGCGACGGACACGATGAAGCCGTCGATCAACACGGGAATGCGGGCTTGCGCGGCCGCGATCATCGCGCCTGAGATCGCCGCGATCTCGAGGCCGCCGACGGCGCACAGGATCTTCTCGACCGAGGCCCCGGCGACGCCGTGGCGTGCGATCGCCGCATCGATCACCCGTGCCTTGTGCGCGCGGCCGGCCGCATCGACGCCGGTGCCGCTGCCCGCGATCTCCCCGGCGCTCACGCCAAGCAGGCTCGCCGCGATCGCCGCTGAGGTCGTGGTGTTGCCGATGCCCATCTCGCCGAGGATCAGGAGATCGGGCTGACTGGCCTCGGCGCGCACCACCGCGCGCTGGCCTGCCTCGAAGGCAAAGGCCAGGTCCGTGGGCGTGAGCGCAGGCTCGACGCTGAAATCGCGCGTGCCGCTGCGCGGCTTGTCGGTGACGACGCCCGCCATCTGCTCCTGGGCCAGCGTGCCGGCATCGACCACCTCCAGGCTCGAACCCAGCTCACGCGCCAGCACCGAGATCGCCGCGCCGCCGGACGCAAAATTCGCCATCATCGCGATCGTCACGGCTTGCGGATAGGCTGACACGCCCTGCGCGACGATGCCGTGATCGCCGGCAAAGATGATGATCGGCACCCGCGAGGCGCGGGGCTGCTCGGTCGCCTGCAAGCCCGCAAGCTCGATCGCGAGCTGCTCGAGCCGGCCGAGCGCGCCGGTCGGCTTTGTCAGCTGCGCCTGCCGCGCAATGGCCGCCTCGCGATGGACCGCGGAAACCTCGGGGCAGTTCTGGTAAACCCATTCGGGAAGCATGCGGCCTCGCTTACGCCCTACGCTTGAGAATATAGCTGTCCATGATCCAGCCGTGCCGCTCGCGTGCTTCCTGTCGCGCGATCACGATGTGCGGACCGACCTCGGTCAGCGCGCCTGACATGATGATCTGATCGGGCATGCCGAGATAGGCGCCCCACCAGATATGCAAACGCTCTGGATCGAGCGACTGGAACGCCGTGCCGCCGTCGAGCATCACCACCACGGTATCGACACCTTGCGGCCAGCCGCCGTCGCGCAAGCGCCGCCCCGTCGTAACCAGGAACGGCTCGCCGATGTCGTTGAGCGGCAGCGCATGCGCCGCACACAGCGCCTGGATCGAGGTGATGCCGGGTACGACCTCGATCTTCGGCAACGGATTCAATCGCCGCGCAATGCGCAGCGAGGAATCGTAGAGCGACGGATCGCCCCAGATCAGCAGCGCAACCTTGCCCTCACCTTCGAGATGCCTCGCGATGGTCTGCGACCAGGTCGCGGCAACCGCATCGTGCCAATCGTCTACGCCTTTGCGGTAATCAGCTTCACCGGCGTCGCGCACGGGAAGGTCGAATTCGGCGATGGCCGTCTTGTCGCTGGTGAGCACGTCCGCGCAGATCGTTCGCCGGAGATCAGCGAGATCGGACTTGGCAGCCCCCTTGCGCGGGATCATGACGAGATCGGCCGCGTTGATGGCACCGATCGCGGCGCGCGTGAGCTGCTCGGGATCGCCGCAACCGATGCCTATCAGGGAGAACGTGAGCATCGCGAGCGCGACGGGCGGCCGCAGCGGCCGCCCGTTCGCTTGTCTCTCAGGCCGCGTTGTGCAGGCGCGGAGTGACGAGGCCGGGCGCGGTGACGCCGCGCAGCGACTTCGCCAGCGCCAGCACTGCGAGGTCTGCCAGCGGCTCGATCACGATGACCAGCGCGTAGGAGGCCGCGAAGGTCGCGATGTTGGCGAGGTTGCTCATGGCAAAACCGGAGCCGTAGAGCGCCCAGAACGCCACCCAGGCGACAACACCCGCTTGATAAGTCGTCGACAGCGCCAGCGCCTGACCGTACTTCAGATCGACATAGGCGGTGTTACGCGAAATAATGCGCGTGGCGATGGCCTGGATCGCGAACAGCGGCACCAGCAGCGTGGTGACATTCATGCCGTATTGCGGCAGGTCAGCGGGCTCGAACAACAGACCCTGGAGCAGCAGGCCGAACGCGAGGCCGAAGGCCGCGGGCGCAGCACCAAACAGCAGGAACAAGGTCGAGCCCAGGATGAAGTGCACTTCGGAGACGCCGACCGGGAAGTGCGGCAGGACCTGGAAGAAGGTGAAGACGAGGCCGGTAGTGGTCAGGGTACGCGCCGCGAACGAGCCGACGCCCTGCGTGCGAACGGTTTCGGCCGCAAGCTTCAGCGCAACGCCGCCTGCGGCGATGCCGGTTGCGTAACTCAATACGAGCTTGGCGCCCGTGACGATTCCCGGTTCGATATGCATGGCTCAATTCCTTCCTGCCGTCACACCCGACGGCCTTGGTCTCAAAACGTGCAGGGCCGGTCTCCTGGCTCGCGGTTCACTGGGTTCTCCGGCCTTCCCGGACCTTGCGGCCCAGTGGCGATTCGGAGCCCCTCACCGCTTACAGTCGCGGGGGCGGCTGGGGTTTTGGGCGCCGCAACTGGGTCCGCCCACCCCCATTCCCGATTATGCTCCGGCGCTTTGCGCCGCGTCGAGCACCATGCCACTCCTGTGTGCGCCTTTCGCGGGCCGGGCGTCAAGAGGCGAAGGGCGACCGCGGCCGTCATGACGGATAATCGCCTGCCAGCGCGCCGATCAGGATCACGGCCGCCGTGGACGCGGCGCCGCCCCGCGCAAGCTGCTCGGCGAGCTCGGCGATGGTGGTGCGGACCAGCCGCTCGTCGGGACGGCCGAGGGATTCGGCAAACAGTGCAGGCGTGTTTGCGGCGAGGCCGTGCGCGATCAACTTCGCGGCAAGCGCCGGAAAGGTGCGCCGGCCCATATAGACCACGGTCGTGGCCTCGGGATCGGCCAGCGCCGCCCAGTTCAGATTGGACGGCAGCTCGCCGCTGACATCGGCCCCCGTGATGAACTGCACCCGGCGGGAGGTATGCCGACGGGTCAGGGGAATGCCGGCCTGGGCGGCGGCGACACAAGCGGATGTGACGCCAGGAACGATCTCGTAGCCGATGCCGGCTTCGCGCAGCGTTTCCAGCTCTTCCTCGAGCCGGCCGAAAATGCCGGCATCGCCGGACTTGAGCCGCACCACGCGCGCGCCTGTCGCGGCATAGTCGACCAGGAGACGGTTGACGTGGTGCTGCTTGGTCGAGGGCCGCCCTGCCCGTTTTCCCACCGCGACGAGATTGGCGCCGGGCCGGGCCAGATCCAGAATCGCGCCGGAGGCGAGGTCGTCATAGAGCACGACGTCGGCCTCGCGCAGCCGCGCGGCGCCCCTCACCGTGAGCAACTCGGGATCGCCGGGTCCGGCTGAAATGAACCACACGAATCCTCTCACCGGTCCTCCGCGATCAGATGAAAGAACGTACCGGTGGCGTGGCCGCGCCGCGAGCCGGTCTCGGCCATGGCGGCGCCCGTCGCATCGTGCACGACCGCGAGCGGCGCATCCGGCTGCGCGACGATCGTCGAATAGTGGAACTCGTGACCGCGCAGGCGTGCACCGGGCTGATGCCCCGGCATCGGCGCAGCCAGTTCGGCGAGACGATAGCCCAGATGCATGCGGCGTTTGGCAAAGCTGGTCTCGAGGCCAAGCAGGCCCGTCATCTCATGACGAAGGCCCTCGGCATCGGTGAGGCTCGTGCCCATAACCATATAGCCTCCGCACTCGCCGTGCACCGGCCGTGTCTCGGCGAAGGCGCGCAGGCCGCTTCGAAAGCGCGCATTGGCCGCGAGCTTGCCGGCGTGCAGCTCGGGATAGCCGCCAGGAAGCCAGCAGACGTCGGCGCTCGCGTCAGGCACTTCATCGGCAAGCGGCGAGAATGTCGAGATCTCGGCGCCCGCCGCGCGCCAGGCCTCCAGCATGTGCGGATAGACGAAGGAGAAGGCCGCATCGCGGGCGAGCGCAATGCGTTGCCCGGGTGGCGCGACGTTGAGACCGTTCGCGTCAGGTTGCGGCGACCAGCGAGCCGCCGATCGCAGCACGGCATCGAGATCGACATGCTCGGCGACGAAGCGCGCGGCCTCGTCGATCAGCTGGCCGATCTCGGCCCGCTCCTCGGCCTGCACCAGGCCGAGATGCCGCTTCGGCAGGCTGATCTCGGCATGACGCGGCAGCGCGCCGAACACGGCGATGCCGGCCTCGTTGAGCGCACGTCGCACGAGATCTTCATGACGTGGGCTGGCGACGCGGTTGAGCACGACACCGGCAAGTCGCACGCCGGGACGGTAGTCGCGAAGGCCCGCGGCGATCGCAGCCGCCGTCTGCGCTTGCCCCGAAGGATCGATCACCAGAACCACCGGCCAGCCCAGCATCTCCGCAATGTCGGCGGTGGCGCCGGTGCCGCAAACGCCGCGCGCGGCGACACCGTCGAACAGGCCCATCGAGCCCTCGGCGAGCACGATATCGGCGTCGGTACCTCGGCTGACGAGATGCTCGATTCCTGCGCGGTCCATCGCCCAGCTATCGACATTGACGGAGGCGCGGCCCGTGGCGGCGGCGTGGAACGCGGGATCGATATAGTCGGGCCCGCTCTTGAAGCACTGCACGTTCAATCCGCGATTGCGCCACGCGCGCGCGAGCGCCAGCGTCAGCGTCGTCTTGCCGACACCGGAAGCCGGCGCGGAGATGACGAGCCCTGCGGCCATCACGATGCCTCCGGAAAACGCGGCTCGGCGCCGACCGGCCGATAGCGGCGGTCGTAGTCGGCGGCATAGAGACGGCTCTCGTCGAAATCCGCAGCGCCAAGCGTCCTGCCGACCAGGATCAGCGCGGTGCGCTCCATCTCGCCGCCCACAGCGGCATCAAGACTGCCGAGCGTCGCGCGGACGATGCGCTGCTCCGGCCAGCTCGCGCGCCAGACGATCGCGACCGGGCAGTCCGCGCCGTAATACGGCGCCAGCTCGGCCACGACCTTGTCGAGCAGGTGGATCGACAGATGGATCGCCAGTACCGCGCCGGTCGCTGCGAATGCGGCGAGCTTCTCGCCTTCGGGCATTGCGCTGGCCCGCCCCGGCGTGCGCGTCAGCACCACCGTCTGGGCAAGACCGGGCAGCGTCAGCTCGGCCCCCAGCGCGGCCGCGGCAGCCGAGAAGGCCGGCACGCCCGGCGTCACCGAATAGGGAATGCCGAGCGCACGCAGGCGGCGAAGCTGCTCGCCCATCGCCGACCAGATCGAGAGGTCACCGGAATGCAACCGCGCGACATCCTTTCCTTCCGCATGCGCGGCGGCGATCTCCGCGATGATCTCGTCGAGCGACAGCGGCGCGGTGTTGACGATGCGCGCCCCCGGCGGGCAATGCGCCAGCACGCCCTCCGGCACCAGTGAGCCCGCATAGAGGCAGACCGGAGAGGCCGCGATCAGATCACGGCCGCGCAGCGTCAGCAAATCGGGAGCGCCCGGGCCGGCACCGATGAAATGCACCGTCATGCGCCGTCTCCTTCCGCGATCGCGGCGGTCGCGGTGCGATCCTGCGAGACAACCCGCGTCGCAATCAGCCGCGCGCGAGGACCGGCGGCTGCGAGCGCCGCGGCCTCGGCAACCGATCCCGTCCCGAACTTCTCCACGACGAGCTTCGACTGCGTCGGCGTGTCGATGCCGGCCAGCCTGTCCGCCGGAACCGCCTTGATCGGTATGCCGCATTCACGCGCGAGCTCTTTCAGCGCCTCCGCGTCGGCCTTGTCGCTGACGGTTGCAAATGCTGCAAGACCTTCGGAGCCGCCGGCTGTCGCGAGCGCCTCGCGCAGCGAGGCGAGCGTCACATCGCTCTTGAATCCCAGACCGGCGACCTTCATCGGACCGCACTCCATTGCACCACCGGCCGCGTCGCTTCCCAGGATCGGTAGCGGCCGAGCGGGGCGGCATGCGCCAATTCGACCCGCATCAGCTCGCCACCATGGCGCTGATGCAGCTCGCCGAGCAGCGCCTCCGTCTCCAGCGTGACTGAATGTGCAACCAACCGCGCTCCAGGCGAGAGGCGCGCCCAGACGGCATCGAACATCGCGCTATCAAGGCCGCCGCCGATGAAGACGGCATCCGGCGGCTCCAGCGCAGCAAGGGCTTCGGGCGCCTTTCCCGAAACGATGACGATCCGATGCGCCAATCCGAACGCGGCTGCATTGCTGCGAATGTTCGCGGCGCGATCTTCGCGCTGCTCGATGGCCGTGGCCGTCCCACCGCACAGCCCCCACTCCACCGAGATCGAACCCGAACCGGCGCCGACGTCCCACAGCCGTTCGCCGGGCCGCGGCGCCAGCGCCGAGAGGGCGAGCGCACGCACCGGCCGCTTGGTGATCTGGCCGTCATGGACGAAGAGATCGTCCGATAATCCCGAACTGCGGGAAATACCCTGGCCTCCCCGCGCCTCCACCGCCACCGCAACCAGATTGCCGGCAATATCCGCGGCAAAGAGATCGGCGCGATGCTGGTCGATACGCTCGCGCGGGCCGCCAAGCGCAGCGAGAGTCCACAGGAGTGAGGCGCCCCATCCGCGTTGCGTCAGCCACTTCGCGAGATCGCCCACCGCCGCTGCGTCGCGCACCAGGCAGATGATGCGTGCATCTTGCGCCAAATGCGGCATGAGACGCTCGAACGGCGCCGCATGAAGGCCGAGGCACGTCACGGACTCGAGGCGCCAGCCCAGCCGCGCAGCCGCAAGCGAGAATGTCGACGGCGCGGGGTGCGCGATCCACTCGTCGCCACCGAGCATCTCGGCGAGGCTCGCGCCGGCGCCATGCCAGAACGGATCGCCGGAGGCGAGCACCGCCGTCGGCCGGCCACGGCAGCTCAGCACGATCTTTGCGTCGAACGGCACCGGCCATGGGCGGCCGCGGCTGCCGGCTTCCGCAAGCGCAAGGTGGCGCTCGCCGCCGAAGACGGTTTCAGCCTCGGCAAGCGCCTTTCGGCTTGCCTCGGACAGCCCGGCAAGGCCATCTTCACCGATACCGATGATGGTCAGCCAGGGATCAGACATGACGCGCGCCCTCATTCTGGGCGGGACCTCCGATGCGAGCCTGCTCGCAGCGGAGATCGCGCGTGCCGGCATCGACGCCGTCTATTCCTATGGCGGCCGCACCCGCGCGCCGGCCGACCAGCCGCTGCCGACCCGCATCGGCGGTTTCGGTGGCGTGAGCGGGCTGGCCGATTACATTCGCCGCGAAAATATCACGCATCTGATCGACGCGACGCATCCCTTCGCCGCCGAAATGAGCCGCAACGCGATCGTGGCGTGCGCGGAGACCGGCACGCCGATGATCGCGCTCGAACGCTCGCCGTGGACAAAAGCGCCCGGTGACAGCTGGATCGAGGTGGCAGACGTCAACGCGGCCGTCGCCGCGCTGCCCGTGGCGCCTGCAAACGTGTTCCTCGCCATCGGCCGCCAGCACATCGCACCGTTCGCGAGCAAGCCGCAGCATGCCTACACGCTGCGCTTCGTCGATCCCCCCGAAGCGCCCCTGCCCTTCTCCGCCGACGTGATCGTGTCGCGTGGACCCTTCACCCTCGACGGCGAGCTGGACATGCTGCGCTCGCGCGACATCGCGTGGATCGTCGCCCGCAATTCCGGCGGCGACGGCGCGCGCGCCAAGATCGACGCGGCTCGCATGCTTGGCTTGCCCGTGATCATGATCTCGCGACCACGACTGCCCGAGCGGCTGCGGGTCGAGAGCGTGGCCGAGATCATGCAGTGGCTCGGTCATTCTACCCGCCTCGGCGCATAGACCCAGGGGCCGACGCGGCGCGTCTGCGAATTGCCGACGATCACCAGCGTGCGCATGTCGGCCATCTCGGGCGTCGCTTCGTCCAGCGTCACGGTGTCGATCTTCTCGTCAGCCGCGCTGATCGCGCGCGCGAAGATCACCAGGCGCTCGCCGCAACCGGCCTCACGAAGCACCGCAAGCGCCCGGCCAAATCCTTCCGGCCGGCTCGCCGAGCGCGGATTGTACATCGCAATGGCAAAATCCGCTTCCGCCGCGAGGCGGAGGCGTTTCTCGATCACCGCCCACGGCTTGAGATTGTCGGAGAGATTGATCGCGCAGAAATCATGACCGAGCGGCGCGCCGGCACGCGCGGCCGCCGCCAGCATCGCGGTGATGCCGGGCAGCACGCGGATCGGCAGCGCCTGCCATTGCGGCGCCTGTTCGAGCGCCTCGAACACGGCCGAGGCCATCGCGAACACGCCGGGATCGCCGGAGGAGACGACGACGACCTCCCCGCCTTCCGCAGCAAGTCGCAAGGCCTCGCTCGCGCGTTGCAGCTCCTCGCGATTGTCTGACGGATGCAGGGTGAGCCCAGGTCGCGGTGGCACGCGGGCGACATAGGGCGCGTAGCCCAGGATGTCGGTCGCGGCGGCAAGCGCCGCCGAGACTTCCGGCGTCACCAGCGTATCGCTGCCCGGTCCGAGTCCCGCAATGGTCAGCGTGCCCGTCATTCGGCCGCGTCCAGATGCCGGCCCTTGCCGTGCACCAGCACGATCGCAAAATAGGGGCAATCGGCGGCATCAATCTCGGCGAGCCGCACCACGCGCTCGCCCGGCATGGTGCCGCGCTCGACCAGCCAGGCATCGCCCAGCCGGCCGGCGGATGCGAGCGCACGGCGCACCTTTGCGATGTTGCGGCCGGTCTTCATGACGACGAGCGCATCGGAATCGCGCATGCGCCGCTCGAGCTCGTCCTCGGGGAGCGTGCCCATCAGCACCGTCGTCACGTCGTCGCCGAGCGCGATGGGCTGCCCGACGCCGTTCCAGCAGCCGACCATCCCGGGAATGCCGGCGATCACGTCGATCTCGACACGGCCTTGCAGGCGCGTGTGCAGATGCATGAAGGAGCCATAGAAATACGGATCGCCTTCGCAGAGCACGACGACATCGACCGCGCGCGCGAGCCGCGCCAGGCGCTCCGCCCACTCGTCGTAGAAGCCGGCGAGCAGCTGCACGTAGTCGGGACTGTCGAAGGCGATCTCCGTGGTGACAGGATATTCCATCGGATATTCGGTGACGTCGGCCGCCAGCATGCCCTCGACGATGCGGCGCGCTTGTCCGGGCCGTCCCTTCTTGCGGAAATAGGCGACGTGCTTTGCACCGCGCACGGTGCGGTCGGCCCGCACGCTCATCAGATCGGGATCGCCGGGACCGAGACCGCAGCAGATGATGCGTCCCATGGCTATTCGCTCCGGCTCGCCAGCGCGTTCACGGCAGCAACCGTGATCGCGGAGCCGCCGAGGCGGCCCTCGACCGTCAGCGCCGGCACCGGCGGATCGGCCATCAGCGCGGCCTTGGACTCGGCGGCACCAACGAAACCGACGGGACAGCCGATGATCGCCGCCGGCCGCGGGCAGTCGCGATCCTCCAGCATGTTGAGGAGATGAAACAGCGCGGTCGGCGCGTTGCCGATCGCGACGATCGCGCCTTCCAGATGCGGCCGCCACAGTTCCAGCGCCGCGGCCGAGCGCGTGTTGCGCATGGATTGCGCGAGCGCAGGAACGGACTCGTCTCCGAGCGTGCAGATGACGGCATTGGCTGCGGGAAGTCTTGCGCGTGTAATGCCTTCCGAGACCATGCGCGCGTCGCACAGGATCGGCGCGCCCTTCTGCAAGGCCGCGCGCGCGAGCGTCGCCATGCCCGATGTGAAGCGGATATGCGCCTCCAGGCCGACCATGCCGGCGGCGTGGATCATGCGCACCACAACCGGCTCCTCGTCCGGCGTAAAGCGCGCAAGATCGGCCTCGGCCCGAATGGTCGCGAAGGATTGCCGGTAGATCGCCGCGCCGTCGGTCTCGTAAGTGTGCGGCATCAGTTCCCTCCGATCAGGATGGAGGGATCGCTGACGATGTCCGCGCCGCTCAGCCCGCGCAGGACCGGCTCGTCGCGGGTCGAGCCGTCGCGGACGAGATCGAAACCGGCATGCGTCGCAATCAACGTGACCGCAGCCGTGCCGGAATGGGCGCAGCCCTTGCCGCAGCCGGAGACGTGGAGCCGCACATCGGCGGCAATGCGCGGCGCCAGCGCTGCTGCGAGTGCGCGCGTATCGGCGTGAGCTTCCCGGCAGCGCGGCGCGCCGCTGCAGGCGATCACGCGCAGCGCCGGGTCGTACGGCTCGGTGATGAGGCCCGCCGCGCCCGGCATCTCGCGCTTGCCCTCGCTGAGCACCATCCGCCAGGGCGTCATGCGCAGCGCATGTCCGCAAGCAGAGAACTGACGGAGCGTGGCGTGCAGCAACTGCCCGAACGCGACGCCAACCATCGCGCCTTGCGGATAGTGCCCGGGCCGCGCCGCGGCCATGACGGGCGCCGGCTCGGTCTCGCCGCGCAGCGATTGAGGCAACGCCGCATCGGACGCGATGTGGGCCGCCATGCGCCCTCGCCCGTCCCTCGCGCCGCCGGAGATGATGAACCAGCTTGCGAGCGCCAGCGCCGTGCTCACGGCCTGTCCGCGTGCGACGGAGCGGCCGAGCCTTGCGCCGTCGGCCCGCACCAGGAGACGGCCCGAGCGGTCGCGCTCGATACGTATGTCGGCGGAATCGCCAGCCAGAACGCGCGACCTTCCGTCATCGACGGCGAAGCCGAACTTGGTGGGAAGCGCAAGGCCGGAATCGGCAAGCGCCTCCTCGAGCTCCGCGGCGAGCGACTGCGTTTCGTCGCCATTGCTCCAGAACGGCGTCACCAGGATGTTGCGCCGAGCTTCGATGTCAGCGTCGGGATCGAGCAGCTGGAGTCGCGCAAGGCCGTCGAGCAACGGAAGATGGCCCTCCTCCTTGACACCCCTGATCTGGAGATTGGCCCGGCTTGTGACGTCGATCAGACCGTTGCCGAAGCGTTCGGCCAGTTCGGCCAGACCTGCAATCTGTGGCGCTTCAAGTCGCCCTCCGAACGGACGCACCCGCACCACGAGCCCATCGCCCGATAGCATCGGGCGCAGCGCGCCGGGACACCAGCCTTTGACCGCGGCCGCGCTCATGAGGCCTCCCGCAGCGCCGCCGCGATCGAATTGCGGCGGGTTCGCCAGAGTGAGGCTTCGTGCAGACGTGTGAAGCAGGTCTCCATCGCGGCGAGCGCGGACGGATTTTCGCGGGCCATGAAGGCCCGGACGTCGTCGTTGCCGAGCGTAGCATCGTAGTAGAGGTCGAACAGATGCGGCGGCACGGCGCCGGCGAGATGCGCGAAGGCGGCCATGTGCTCCAGCGTCGCGGTGATCTCGGCGGCGCCGCGAAAACCATGCCGCATCATGCCGGCGATCCACGCCGGATTGACCGCGCGTGCCCGGACGACACGTGAAATCTCCTCCGTCAGCGTGCGCGCGTGGGGCTCGTCAGGCCGCGTCGCGTCGAGGTGATAGAGGGACGGCGCGCCTGCACCAAGGTGCGCTGCAGCCGCAGCTACGCCTGCTTCATGTGCGGCATAGTCGGCGGCAAGCAGCAGATCGGTTTCGGGCAAGTCCTGGGTATGGACAAAAGCATCTGCGGACGCGAGACGCGACTCGATGCCGGTACGATCCGGCTGCATCGTGCCATCGACCGAGAACGCCCAGGACGATGCCGACAACCAGGCTTCGCCGGCCGCCTCGCGCGTCTCCGGCGTGAAGGCATCCGGAATCGCCGAGAGGCCGACGCCATATTGTCCGGGCCGCGGCGCGAACACGCGGGCCGCGCGATTGCGATACGGATTCTCGTCGCCCTCGTCCTCACGCGCCGCGAGCGCCCCGGAAGCGGCTTCGAACAATTGCGCAAGACCCGTGAAGACATCGCGGAACAGGCCCGACACGCGCAGCGTAACGTCGATGCGCGGACGGCCCAGCTCGGCCGGCGCGATGATGACGTAGCCGGTGACGCGGCCGGAGGCGTGATCCCAGCGCGGCGCAAGGCCGGCCAGGTGCAACGCCATGGCGAATTCCTCGCCCGCGGTACGCATCGTCGCCGAGCCCCAGAGATCGACGATGAGGCCCTTCGGCCAGTCGCCATGATCCTGCAAGTGACGGCGGAGCAGCTCTTCCGCGAGCTTGATGCCTTGCGCATGCGCAGACGGCGTCGGCACCGCGCGCGGATCGACGGCGAACAGATTGCGCCCGGTCGGCAGCACGTCTTGGCGTCCACGATAGGGCGAGCCCGATGGGCCCGGCGCAACGCGCCGACCCGTCAGCGCAGCAAGCAGCGCATCCCGCTCCGCATCACCGCAAGCGCCGCGGCCGAACACGTGCAGGCCGTCGCCGAACTGGCTCTCCTTGAGATCGCAGACGAAGCGATCGATCCGCGGAATCGCTTCGGCAGGTGCGGCCGTTGCGTCCAGGCCGAGATCCTCTTCGAGGCCGGCGGCACGGGCCTCGTCGCGGATCGCGGCGATCAGGCGCTGGCGGCGGGCGGGATCGAGACCGTCGGCGGTCGAATATTCATCGAGCAGCCGTTCGAGCCGGCGCAGGCCTTCCGGCACCGCGGACATTGCGAGCGGCGGCGGCAAATGGCCGATCGTGACCGCGCCGATACGCCGCTTGGCCTGCGCGGCCTCGCCGGGATCGTTGACGATGAAGGGATAGATGATCGGAAAATCGCCGATCAATGCCCCCGGCCAGCAGCTCGATGACAGCGCCACGGATTTCCCGGGCAGCCACTCCAGCGTGCCGTGCGCGCCCACGTGCACGACGGCATCACAGCCCTGTTGCCTGAGCCAGAGATAGAAGGCGACGTAGGCATGGCGCGGCGTGCGGGCGAGATCGTGATAGTCGGCATCGCGCGAGGCCGCTTCGCCGCGTTCCGGCTGAATTGCGATAATCGACCGACCACATTCGATCGCAGCGAAATGGAACGCGCCGTCGCGGCAGCTCGGATCGTCATCCGGCGCGCCCCAGGCTTGCGCGAGATCGTTCTGCAAGGATTGCGGCAGGCGCGAGAGCGCCGTCCGATACTCGGCGACATTCCAAATCAATTGCTGCGTGAGCAGCGTCTCGCCGAGTGCATGGACTGGAGCAACAGCGAATCCGGCCTCAGCGAGATCGGACAACAACGCTTCGACCGAAGCCAGCGCATCGAGACCAACCGCATGCGCGATCTGGTGCGGCCGGCCGGGATAGTTCGACAGCACGACCGCCAGCCGCTTCTCGCCGGCCGGCGTCTCGGCAAGGCGCCGCCAGGCCGCGACGCGCGCGGCGACGGCCTTCACACGCTCCGCATCGGGCGTGTGCGCCAGATGCGAGAATTGCAGATCCGGATCGCGCATCGCGGCCGATTTGAAGCTCACGACGCCTGCGAACAGGCGTCCATCGACCTCTGGCAGCACCACATGCATCGCAAGGTCGCCCGGCGACAGGCCGCGCAGCGATTCCGCCCAGTCCTCGCGCCGCGCCGTGGAGAGCGCGACCTGAAACACGGGGCACGCCGCGGCATCGAACGGCGTCGTGCCGTCATCGCCGATCGCAGAGAACGCCGTTGCATTGACGATCGCGGCGGGAGGATCCTGCGCAAGGCGTGTGCGTAGCCAATCCGCGACGCCGGGGGCCTTCAGCGAGCCGACGAATACGCCATACGCATCAAAGCCGCGCTCGCGCAGCGCCGCAATCAGGGCATCGACCGGTCCCGTGTCCGCAGCAGTCAGATAGGAGCGATAGAACGTCACCAGCGCGCGCGGCTTCGCCTCGGCACTGGCCGGCGCCGCAATGACGCCGCGATCGGGATCATAGAAGCCCATCTCGGGCACGGTCAACTCGCCGACGACCGGTCCCGCATAGAGGCCAGAGGCCAGCGCGAGCTGCGCGATCGCAGCTTGCGCCGCGACCGGACCGCCGGTGTCGCAGAGCACCTTGAGCCGGCGCAGCGTCGAAACCGGCAACGTCGAATACGAATCAAGCCGGGTGTCGTCGCGACCATCGGCCGGCAGCACGGCCAGCGCGATGTTGCGGTCCTTGGCGAGCTGTTGCAGGGCGGCGAGGCCGTACGGCCAGTAGGACTCGCCGCCGATCAGGCGCACGAGGATGCCGCGCGCCTGCGACAGCGTGCGCTCGATATAGGTGTCGACCGACAGCGGATGACGCAGCTCGGAAAGATTGGCGAGCCGCAGTGACGGCAGGCTGTTCCGGCCACGCCGCCAGCCGGCCGCGAACGCCGCAAGATCGGAATCCGAATACGAGAGCACCACGAGATCGGCCGGGTCCTGGCCGATGTCTCTTGGTGTCGCGGTCTCCTCGAGACCGCGGCTCTCGCGGAAAACGACGTGCATCAGATACCAAGTCCTGACCTGATCGCGGCCTCGTCGATATCGCCATGCTCGCCGATCACGACGAGCTTTGACTGCCTGATACCCGCGCCCCAGGGCTTGTCGAACTGGTGGCGCACGCGTTCGCCGACCGCCTGCAGCAAGAGGCGCATCGGCTTGCCCGCGACCGCGATATAGCCCTTGGCGCGCAGCACGTTCTGCTCGCGCGCCAGACGCTGGACAGAGGCGACCAGCGCATCGACATCCGTGACTTCCGGAAGATCGATCACGACGGAAGCGAAATCGTCATGCTCGTGCTCCTCTTCGCCGTCATGATGCGAGGGGCGCGCGGCGAGATCGTTCTCTGCAGCAGCGCCAAGGCCGAGAATGACGCGCGCATCGATCGCGCCGTCGGTGACGGGGAGCATCGGCACGCGGCGCGGCATCTCGGCGGCGATCGCCGCCTTGGCAGCTTCGATGCCGGCGCTGCCCGCAAGATCAGCCTTGGTCAGCAGCACGATGTCCGCGCAGGCGATCTGGTCCTCGAACACTTCCGACAGCGGCGTCTCATGATCGAGATTCTCGTCCCCCGCGCGCTGCGCTTCGACGGCAATCGGGTCCGGCGCGAAGCGGCCGGCCGCAACAGCCTCGGCATCGGCCAGCGCGATCACGCCGTCGACGGTGATGCGCGATCGGATCTGTGGCCAGTCGAACGCCTTCAGCAGCGGCTTCGGCAGGGCCAGGCCCGAGGTCTCGATCAGGATGTGATCCGGCCGGACCGGGCGCGCCAGCAATTGCTCCATGGTCGGGATGAAGTCATCGGCCACCGTGCAGCAGATGCAGCCGTTGGCGAGCTCGACGATGTTCTCCTCCGGACAGTTCGCGTCGGCGCACGACTTCAATATCTCCCCGTCGACGCCCTCGCTGCCGAACTCGTTGACGAGCACGGCGAGCTTCTTGCCATTCGCGTTGGCGAGCAGATGCTGGATCAGCGTGGTCTTGCCGGAGCCAAGAAAACCGGTGACCACCGTGACCGGAACTTTTGCGAGCGAGTTCATTCGGCGGCCTCCGGCACGATGGCAATGGGGGGAATGCGGGCAAGCGACTGCTTGCGGAAGATTTCCGGGCGGCTACGCCAGGGCACGAGGCCATCGGGCGCGGCCGCATAGGCCGCTGCGCCTGCGACCACGTCCTGCGCATTCGTCTCGGAGAGACGGCCATAGACATAGGACCAGCGGCCGGGCGCGCTGAGCGCGACCGAGCAGCCCTGGCTGCAGGCCGACAGGCATTCGACGGGAACCACATCGACGCCGTCGGGCACGCCGGCGTCGAGGATCGCGCCATGCAATCGCTTGCCGGGCGTCGTCTCGCCCTCGCCAAGCGTCTGGCCGCCGCGGCAGGTGATGCAGACATGAAGTGTGACGGTCATCGCCTCTTCCAGGATAAAGAGCGGGAGGCGAGAGGCACACGGACCCTGACTCAAGAGGCCGTTTCCCCGTCGCGGAACACCCCGTCCGCCGGTCCAAAACTCGTCCGCGCTGGCAGGTCTCCCGGCTTGCGGAGCAGGGCTTTGCCCTTCGATCCCCGCCTTCCCGATTCCCGCGGGAATCAGTGGCTTCGGGCATCTCTCCGGTCACGGTCGCGGGGGCGGCTGCATTTTGGACCCAATCTTGCGGATTCGGACCCTATCGCATTCCCTCTTCGCCTGTCGTAGGACAGGAACCAACGCCGGGCCACCATTTGCCGGTGGCTGCCACTTGTCAAGCCGAAGGAATGGTACGATGACGCCTGAACCGGATACCCGAACGGGCGAGGAAACCGACGCCCGGCACGCCCAAAAGATGGCGAAGAAGAAGGCCGCCCGCGACAAGATCATGGCGACCAAGAGCGGCGAAAAGGGCCTGATCATCGTCCACACCGGCGCCGGCAAGGGAAAATCCTCCTCGGCCTTCGGAATGATCGTCCGCTGCGTCGCCCATGGCCTGCCCTGCGCGGTCGTGCAGTTCATCAAGGGCGCCTGGGACACCGGCGAGCGCCGCCTGCTCACCGGCCATTTCGGCGATCTCTGTCAGTTCCACGCGATGGGCGAAGGCTTCACCTGGGAGACGCAGGACCGCGCCCGCGACATCGCCGCCGC
The DNA here is from genome assembly GCF_052043945.1 of Bradyrhizobium sp. PUT101. Lineage (NCBI taxonomy): Bacteria > Pseudomonadati > Pseudomonadota > Alphaproteobacteria > Hyphomicrobiales > Nitrobacteraceae > Bradyrhizobium > Bradyrhizobium sp. PUT101. The sequence continues at coordinate 6,772,037 of NZ_CP197207.1, read as the reverse complement.
GCGCGCCGGCTGGGAGAAGGCCAAGGAACTGATCCTCGATGAGAGCTTGCGCATGGTCGTGCTCGACGAGATCAACATCGCGCTGCGCTACGATTATCTCGACATCACTGAGGTGGTCGACTTCCTGACCACGCAGAAGCCGCCGATGACGCATGTCGTGCTCACCGGCCGCAACGCCAAGGACGAGCTGATCGAGATCGCCGACCTCGTCACCGAGATGACGCTGGTGAAGCACCCGTTCCGCTCCGGCATCAAGGCGCAAGCCGGCGTCGAGTTCTGAGACTCGTCGGCGATGACGCGCGCATTGATGATCCAGGGAGCCGGCTCGGACGTGGGCAAGTCGCTCATCGTCGCCGGCCTTGCGCGTGCCTTCACGCGGCGCGGCCTGCGCGTGCTGCCCTTCAAGCCGCAGAACATGTCGAACAACGCGGCCGTCACCGTCGATGGCGGCGAGATCGGCCGCGCCCAGGCGCTACAGGCGCTCGCCGCCGGCGTCGAGCCGCACACCGACATGAACCCGGTGCTGCTCAAGCCCGAGACCGATGTCGGCGCGCAGGTCATCGTTCACGGCAAACGCATCGCGACGGCGCGTGCGCGCGACTACGCCGCGATGAAGCCGTCGTTGATGGGCGCAGTGCTGGAGAGCTTCGAGCGGCTGAAGGCGCGCGCCGATCTCGTGCTGGTGGAAGGCGCCGGCAGCCCGGCCGAGGTGAACCTGCGCAAGGCCGACATCGCCAATATGGGTTTTGCACGCAAGGCCGACGTGCCGGTCGTGCTGGTCGGCGACATCGACCGCGGCGGCGTCATTGCCCAGCTCGTCGGCATCAGGGCGGTGATCGATCCCGAGGACGCCGCGATGATCCAGGGCTTTGTCATCAACAAATTCCGCGGCGATCCCACGTTGTTCGACGACGGCTACAGGCTGATCGAGGAAAAGACAGCCTGGCGCGGCTTCGGCGTGCTGCCCTGGTTCGCGCGTGCCGGCGAGCTGCCGGCCGAGGATGCGCTCGGCCTGCGCGATGCGCGCAAGCCGGGCCAATGCAAGATCGCCTGTCTCGCTCTGTCGCGGATCGCCAATTTCGATGATCTCGATCCGCTCAAGCTCGAGCCGGGCGTCGATCTCCTCATGGTGCGTCCGGGCGAAGCCATTCCCGGCGATGTCAGGCTCGTCATCATCCCGGGCTCGAAATCCACCCGCGGCGACCTCGCCTTCCTGCGCGCGCAGGGCTGGGACATCGATCTGCTCGCGCACCACCGCAGGGGCGGCCATGTGCTGGGCCTCTGCGGCGGCTACCAGATGCTCGGGCACAGCATCGCCGACCCCGACGGCATCGAGGGCCCTGCGGGCGAGACACCGGGCCTCGGACTTCTGGACGTGAAGACGGTGATGAGCCCGCAGAAGACGCTGACGCGGGTTGCGGCCGTGCACGCCGCCACCGAGCAGCCGATCGAAGCCTACGAAATCCATATCGGCCGCACCGACGGCCCCGATCGCGCCCGCCCGTTCGCGAAGCTGAATGGCGAGCCGGAAGGCGCGATCTCGCAGGATGGCCGCGTGCAAGGCAGCTATCTGCATGGCCTGTTCACGTCGGATGATTTCCGCAGGGCGTTCCTGGCCAGGCTCGACATTCCCGCAGGCGACGAGCCCTATCGCGCCAGGGTCGAAAGCGCGCTCGATGCCCTCGCCGATCATATCGAAACCCATCTCGACGTCGAAGGCCTGCTTGCGCTAGCGCGCTAGGACCTCGGCAAAGCGCGCCCATTCGTCTTCGCTGCCGGGAAGCCCGAGGCGCAGCCATGTCGGTTTCTGCGCAAAGACGCGCGACCAGATTTGGCGACGCGCAAGCTTCTCCTGTGCGGCACGCCCGTCAGGCGTTTCGTACAAGCGAAACAGCGGCGTGCCGCCGACAAGCCGCCAGCCTTGCGCCTGCGCCATGTCGTCGAGGCGGCCGCAGTCGCGCGCAAGCCGCGCGGACGTGGCCTCGGCCCAGGCCTGGTCACGCAAGGCGCGACAGCCGATCGCGATCGCCGCTCCCGAGACCGGCCATGGACCAGACATCGCCGCGAGCCTGGCGACGTCTGCGGCATTGCCGATCGCGAAGCCGAGGCGCAGGCCGGCAAGGCCATAGAACTTTCCGAAGGAGCGCAGGATCAAAAGTCCCGGCCGACCCGCTTCCGGAGCGAGCGACGACTGCGGAACGGCATCCGCAAAGCTCTCGTCGACGACGAGACGGCCGACGCGCGGCAGCATTGCCAGCAGATCCCTTGGCATATGATTCCGGCCGTCGGGATTGTTGGGATTGACGATGATGGCGAGATCCGCGCCCGCCAACGCGTCAAGCTCCGCGACCTCCCGGACATCCCAGCCTGCAGCCGACAGGACCCCTGCATATTCATTGTAGGTGGGCGCGAGGATGCGGGCGCGACCAGGCGGCGCCAGTTGCGGCAGCAATTGAATGGCGGCCTGCGCGCCGGTCATCGCAAGGACCGGTGCGCTGGTGCGGCAGGCCTGCTGCGCAGCCCGATGCAGCGCCTCGATCTCGGCACGCGACGGCAGCGCGCTCCAAGCATGCAAGCTCACCTCACCCACCGGATAAGGCAGCCGGTTGATCCCGGTCGACAGATCGATCCAGTCCTCCGCGCGTCCACCAAAACGCTGCTGGGCCTGATCCAGATTTCCACCGTGCTCGCGCATGCCCCGTTGTTTCACGCGAAAGCCAGGACCGCAAGCAGGCCGGCGAGCAGCAGCATGGCGCGACGGTACAGCGTCAGTGCCTCGTCGATGTCGGAGGCGCGCGGATCGCGCGCACCTTCGTTCAGCCAGGGCTCGTTCGTGACGCTGCCGTGATAGATGCGGGGGCCGCTGAGCCGCACACCGAGCCCGCCCGCCATGGCCGCTTCCGGCCAGCCGGCATTGGGCGAGCGATGACGGCGCGCATCCCGCGTCATGCACGACAGCGCCTCCGATCTTCGCGGTGCCAGCATCACGAAGAGAAATCCCGTCAGCCGCGCCGGAATGAAATTGGCGACATCGTCGATGCGCGCCGCCGCCCAGCCGAACGCTTCGTGCCGCTCGCTGCGATGGCCGATCATGGAATCGAGCGTGTTGACGGCCTTGTAGCCGAGGATTCCGGGCAAGCCGAACAGCGCGCCCCAGAACACGGGCGCCACGATGCCGTCAGAGGCGTTCTCCGCGAGGCTCTCGATCGCCGCGCGCGCGATGCCGGCTTCATCGAGCGCCGCTGGATCGCGGCCGACGATGCGGGACACCGCGTCGCGTGCAGCAGCGATGTCGCCATCCCGCAACGGGGCTGCGACGGCGGCCACATGATCATGCAACGAGCGCAGCGCGACCAGAGGCCAGGCCAGGATGCCCACCAGCATGATTTGAATCCAGCCTGAGGGAATCAAGGATTGAAGCCCCAAGCCGAGCGCGACCGCGAGCGCGATCACCGCGAGCGCGCCGGCAACGCCGGCAGCACGGCGCAACGCCGGCGGATCGGATGCGCGATTCCAGGCGGTGTCGATCGCGGCAATCAGCCAGCCCAGCCAGGTGACGGGATGTCCGATCCGCGCGAACAGCCACGACGGCCAGCCCAGAAGGGCATCCACCGCCATCGCCACTGCCATGGCCCCCGCAAATTCCACGCAAATCTCCCGTCTCGCTCCGCCCCTGTTGCGCAAGACGGCGGCCGAGCGCAAGCCCCTCGCCGCCTGATTTCGGCTTTGTCTTTGGGCGCGTTTGATGATTAGTGCTTGCGACAGGAGACCTTCATGGCCGTCATCTTGATCACCGGCGGAGCGCGATCGGGCAAGAGCACCCGGGCGGAAGCGCGCGCGCGCAGCTTTCCCGGCCAGCCCGTCTACATCGCAACCGCCGAGGCGCTCGATGGTGAAATGGAGCAACGCATCGCACGACATCGCGCGCGGCGCAGAACCGATTGGATCGAGCGCGAGGTCCCGCTCGATCTCGTGCCGTCGCTGCTCGCAACCGATGGCGGGGGCGCGAGGCTGGTGGACTGCCTGACGCTGTGGCTCTCCAACCTGATGCATGTGGCGCGCGACTGGGAGCACGAGGTGAATGCGCTTGCCGCCACCCTGCTCCGTCTCAAGAGCCCGGTCGTGCTCGTCACCAATGAGGTCGGCCTCGGCATCGTGCCCGACAACGCGCTGGCGCGAAGCTTCCGCGACGCCGCCGGGATCATGAATCAGATCATTGCCGATGTCGCCGACGAGGTCGAGTTCATCGTCGCCGGCCTGCCGATGAAGCTGAAATGATCCCGCGCGCCGAGCTCTTGCGAGAGGTCGTCGCCGATCTCAGAATCGCAGCGTCTTTCGTCACGATCCTGCCCGTCGCATCGTCGAAGCCCGCCGGCGACGGCGCGATCGCGCGCGCGACCTGGGCTCTGCCCGTCGCGGGATTGCTGGTCGGCCTTGCCGGCGCGTTGATCTACAAGATCTCCATTCGCTTCGGACTGACACCGAGCCTTGCCGCCCTGCTCGTGCTGGCGACGACCGCCTTCATCACCGGCGCGCTGCACGAGGACGGACTTGCCGACACCGCGGACGGACTCGGCGGCGGCCGAACGCGCGAGCGCAAGCTCGAGATCATGCGCGACAGCCGGATCGGGACCTATGGCGTCTGCGCACTGATCCTGTCGTTTGGACTGCGCTGGAGCGCCCTTGCGGCGATCGCCGATCCATGGGCCGTCACGCTCGCGCTGTGCGCTGCGCACACTGCTGCCCGCGCCGGCGTGCCGGCCTTCATGTCACTGGTCGCGCCGGCGCGGACTGATGGGTTGTCGGCCGGCGCCGGATCGCCGCCGGGCCGCAGCGTCGCCATTGCCTTCGCTGTTGGAACGCTCGCACTTGCCCTGGCGTTGGGGCCGGGCAAGGCGCTGGTCGGCCTGGTCCTGCTGTCGCTCGCCGGCCTGATGCTGGCGCGGCTTGCCATCCGGCAGATCGGCGGGCAGACCGGCGACATCCTCGGGGCGTACGAGCAGACTGGCGAGATCCTGATCCTGCTGGTCGCCGCGTCCTTCCAGATGGGACATTGACCTCATGGTCGAGTTCGACGACGCCTTCCGCCGGCACTTGCGCGAGCTGTTCGTGTGGCGCCGCGACGTGCGCCGCTTTCGCAGCGACCCATTGCCGGCCGGCGCCATCGATCGCCTGATCGAGACGGCCTGCCTTTCGCCCTCGGTCGGCCTCAGCCAGCCCTGGCGCTTCGTCACCGTCGACGACGACGCGCGGCGCCGGGCCGTGACCGACGATTTCAAGGCATGCAACGCCGACGCGTTGAATTGCTATTCCGGCGAGCGCGCCGCGCGCTATGCCACGCTGAAACTCTCGGGTCTCGAACAGGCCCCCGGTCACCTCGCCGTGTTCGCGGACAAGGCCAGCGACATCGGCCACGGCCTCGGTCGCGCGACCATGCCGGAGACAACCGAATATTCCGTGGTCTCCGCGATCACCGCGATGTGGCTCGCCGCGCGCGCCGAGGGCATCGGTCTCGGCTGGGTGTCGATCCTGAGCCCGGATCGGATCCACGCCATTCTCGACGTGCCCGGCTCCTGGAAATTCATCGCTTATCTCTGCATCGGCTATCCGGAGATCGAATGCGATCGGCCCGAGTTGGAGCAGGCGAAATGGGAGCACCGGCGCGGTGCGGACGAGTTCACGCTGCGGCGCTAAAGCATGATCCGGAAAAGTGCGCAGCGGTTTTCCGAAAAGATCATGCTTAGACAACAACCTAAAGCGCGATGACGATTCATCCTCATCGCATCGCGCTTTGGGATAGCACGACCGCTCGTCTGGGCGGCCTCATCGTCGGCTCGAGGCACAGCGTGGCTGGGTCGAAAGCGTCGACTTCCGCCCGAGCTCCCTTCGACCTTCGGCTCGCCGGACAAGACTGAAGACGGCCGTTCCCGACATACGATCTTGCGCAGCAGACGGCCGCGTTCCTAACCACGCGGCTTCCAGCAACCGTGTGAAACATTCGAGTTGGATTCAAATTAACGGTTCGGATTCAAGCCTCCTTAATTCCTTCACGAGTAGAAACAAGTTGTTACAACCGATTGTTACACGCTAACACAACAACTATAAGGAGACGAACTTGCATACGTTCAAGAGGTTCCTGGCTGACGAAAGCGGCGCTACGGCTATCGAATATGGCCTGATCGCAGCAGGCATTGCGCTTGCTATCATTGCTGCCGTCAAGAACACCGGCACGGCATTGAGCGGCGTATTCACGAGCGTCAACACCAAGCTGACTACGCCCTAACCTTCCCGAAAAGCGGGGCGGCCCAGCCTCCCAGCGCCGGACTGCCGGAGATCCGAGCTCCACGGACACTTTGGTAAGTCCAACGCCGCCCTGCTTCCCTCTTCAAAGCCAGCGTGCCCGTGCCACCCTCATCGGCGGCGGATATCGATCTGCCCGAAGTCACGCACTGGGACCAACTTGTCCTGCGGCAGGCCCATCGCGGCAGTCGGCTGCGTCCAGGGACCGGAGGTCGGGGTCGCCCGGCTTACCCATCATCGGCAGGTTGCGACCCGGAGCGGCCCCTGGGCGCCAAGCCGATCAGGGCGCACTTCTCCGCAGGAAGAGGCTTTCGGTTGAGGCGTGGAGCTGGGCCGCATCACTTTCAAGTAGTGCAGGTCATCATTCATTGACCTTCCTACAAAGGCAGCTTCTCGGCTGGCCGCGCATTAAGGATTCCTTTGTGGGGCGATAGGTAGCTCTCCACCTAAGCAACCTTAGGATGTGGAAATGAAAAATGCACGACCGGTCGAACACGGATGACCGATTGCTGTCCACCATTACGTGGCAGGCCACCTTGGCGATCGCTCTGTTGGCGGCGCTCTCGCTCAGCCTTGTGGGTTTAAGCTGCAACATTGAGGTGTCAGCCGAGACCCTCGTGTTGATGTCATTCTATGCGTTCTTCGCGATATATTTCAGTTTCGTTCGGCCGAATTCGAAGATCGCGCGCGTTCTCATCTGCTTTGGTCAGCTCGTTGTCGTAATCCTCATGGGAATCTTGCTGAGCTACGCCGCATCCACAGTGCAGCTGCCTTACCGCGACGCGCATCTCCACGCTATGGATCAATGGCTTGGATTCGATCGCGCTAGCTATCTCGCTGTCTTGAACAGGCACGATGCACTCCGCAACGTACTTTCCCTCGCCTACAACTCCATGATGTCGCAAAACATCTTGGTGTTGGCCGCCGCCATTCTGACCCGACGGCTTGACCGATTGCAGTTCTACATCATCGCATTTGCGGTTGCTGTAACGGCGACCGCCGCAATTGCATGCTTCATTCCGGCCGCAAACGCGATAATCTATCTGGACAAAGCTCCTACTGAACTATCAACCTTGCCGGGCGGCGGGCACAGCTATTTCCCTGTCCTCGAAGGGCTTCGCAACGGAACGCTACGCGTCATTGATTTTCGGGCCGTGGAGGGGCTGATCTCCTTCCCGAGCTTTCACACGGCCAATGCCATCTTGTTTGTTTGGGCTCTTTGGCCGATCCGTATCTTGCGCTTCTTTCTCGTTCCCCTGAATCTCCTTCTCATCGCCGGGACGCCACTCTGCGGCGCGCATTATGCCGTGGACGTCATTGGCGGCGCTGCTGTGGCATGCGGAGCCATTGCTGCAACGACTTGGCTCGTCCGGGCGCATTGCCGGAGCAACGACCTCGTGCAAGCTATTCCCTCACCGATTGATTGGAGGCCATTGCTGCACCCGATCGGGTTCCCACCCGACTAGGTACTGGACGATCAACGCCGGTCGAGCGCAAGCTGCTGCCCGAAGTCTACCAACCGGGCCAAGCAGACATCGGCCGGCTGGCCACTCGATGCGTTCAGGCCCCGCGTCTCAGCGCGTCCGCACCCCCGCTTCGTCCTCCCGGCCAAACCGCTCGACCAGAAAATCGATGAACAGCCGCACCTTCACCGACAGATGCCGCGTCGGCGGATAGACGGCGTACAGCGCGAGTGGCGGCGCAGAATAGTCCTGGAGCACGACGCGCAGCTCGCCTTTCCGCACGGCATCTGCTGCGATGAACTCAGGGAGCAGCGCGAGCCCCCTGCCCTTGATGGCGACGTCGCGCAGCACCTCGGCATTGTTGACGCAGAGCGACCAGGCCGGCTGGATCCAGTGATCGCCATCGGCGCCGGTGAGCTTCCACTGGTTGCCGGTGAGCAGGAAGCCGTAGGTCAGCGAAACATGTTCGCGCAGATCCTGCGGATGTCTGGGCGTGCCGTGGCGCGCGAGATAATCGGGCGAAGCGCAGACCATGCGCGCCACCGGCATGATCTTGCGCGCGATCAGGCTGGAGGATTCCAGCTCCGCGATCCGCAGCGTCACGTCGAAACCGTCCTGCACGGGGTCGAGCAGATCGTCGCTGAGCACGATCTGGAGCTGAAGCTCGCCATAGCGCGCCATGAAATCGGCGAGCACCGGTCCGAGCCGCATGGTGCCGAACGACATCGGCGCATTGACGCGCAACAGGCCGCGCGGCGCCGACTGCGCTTGCGCCACGGCCTGGTCGGCGGCCTCGATCTCCGAGAGGATCACGACCGCGCGCTCGAAATAGCGCTGGCCGTTCTCGGTCGGGCTGGCGTGACGCGTGGTCCGGTTCAACAGCTGGACCCCGAGGCTCTCCTCGAGGTCGGCGATGTATTTGCTGATCGCCGAGCGCGACAGCCGCAGCTGGCGGCCGGCTTCTGCAAAGCTCCCGCTTTCGACCACCTTCACGAAGGCCCGAAGGCTGCCGAGCTTATCCAAGGCCTCGTCCCGGCGATTGTTTCCAAATCGTAGACATAGCCGTCATAATTGCATGGATTGTCTCCAATCCAAAGCGGAACAATATTTCCAGCCAGAGCAAGACCGCTCCCCGAATCTTGGAGGACGACAATGTCTGGACTGCACCATGTCACCGCGATCGCCGGCGATCCCATCAGGAATTTCGGCTTCTACACCCGGGATCTCGGCCTGCGCTTCGTCAAGAAGACGGTCAATTTCGACGATCCCGGCACCTATCATTTCTACTATGGCGACGAGACCGGCCGCCCCGGCACCATCCTGACCTTCTTCCCCTGGGCGGGCGTCTCGGCCGGACGCCGCGGCGTCGGCGAAACCCATCAGACCGCCTTCCGCGTGCCGCAGCGCTCGCTCGGCTACTGGACGCAGCGCTTCACCGAGAAGGGCATTCGCTACGAAGCCCTGGAGAAGCGCTTCGGCGAGTCCGTGCTGCCGTTCACTGATCCAGATGGCATGGCCCTGGCTCTGGTCGGCATCCCCGGTGCCGAGAACGAGCCCGGCTGGAGCAACGGCGACGTGCCGGCCGAGCACGCCATCCGAGGTTTCCACGGCGTGACCTTGCTGCTGGACAGCGCGGCGAAGACGGCCGCCGTCCTCACCGACGTGTTCGGCTTCAAGGAGACCGGACGCGAAGGCTCGGTGATCCGCTTCAAGGCTTCAGGAGATGCCGAAGGCAGCGTCGTCGATATCTACGAGGCCAAAGGATTCCTGCGCGGGCATCAGGGCGGCGGCTCGGTGCACCACATCGCCTTCCGCGCGGCTGACGATGCCGAACAGGGCAAGATGGCGCAGAAGCTCGTCAGCAATCACGGCCTGCATCCGACCGAGCAGCGCGACCGCAACTACTTCCGGTCGATCTACTTCCGCGAACCCGGCGGCGTGCTGTTCGAGATCGCGACCGACATCCCCGGCTTCGCGGTCGACGAGCCCGTCGCGACGCTGGGGCGTGAGCTGAAGCTGCCGAGCTTCCTCGAACAGCATCGCAAGCAGATCGAGGACGTTCTGCCGAGCCTGGAAGAGACCGTGTCATGACCGCAAGTGCATTCATCCATCGTTTCGAGCCCGCGACCGGCGCGGGCTCCCCTCCTCTGCTGCTGTTGCACGGCACCGGCGGCGACGAGAACGACCTGCTCGGGCTCGGCAGGATGATCTCGCCCGGCTCCGCCCTGCTCTCGCCGCGCGGCCGCGTGCTCGAGCACGGTATGCCGCGCTTCTTCCGCCGGCTCGCCGAGGGCGTGTTCGACGAGGACGACGTCCGCCGTCGCGCGCACGAGCTCGGCGACTTCGTCGCGGAGGCGCGCCAGCGCTACGGCATCGCCGCGCCGGTCGCGGCCGGCTTCTCCAATGGCGCCAACATCGCGGCCGCGTTGTTGCTGCTGAAGCCGGACGTGCTCGCAGGCGCGATCCTGCTGCGCGCCATGGTGCCGCTGTCGGATCTGCCCGAGGCCAATCAGCTGAAGGCGCAGCTCGGCGGCAAGCCTGTTCTGCTGCTCTCCGGGCAGGCTGATCCGATCGTGCCGGCGAGCAATTCGGCACGGCTCGCGGCGCTGCTGTCGCAAGCAGGAGCGCGCGTGACCCACAAGGTCCTGCCGGCAGGCCATCAATTGTCGCAGGCCGACGTGACGCTGGCCCGCGACTGGATCGGCAACGTCGACGCCAAGGCCGCATGATCAAACAGCGGCGCATCGTTTTCGATCGGTGCGCCGCTGCTTAAAGCATGATCCGGAAAAGTGCGCAGCGGTTTTCCGAAAAGATCATGCTCAAACAATAACCTAAGGCGCGATGACGATTCGTCCTGATCTCATCGCGCTTTAGTCGAACCAGCCGCGCCGCTTGAACCAGATCAGCGGCAGCACGCCGCTGGCGATGATGGCGAGCCAGGCCAGCGGATAGCCGAAGGTCCAGTCCAGCTCGGGCATGTGCCTGAAATTCATGCCCCAGACGCCGACCAGGATCGTCGGCGGCACGCCGACGACGGACACGATCGTCAGGATCTTGAACAGCTCGTTCTGCTGGATGCTGATGAAGCCGAGCACCGCATCGAGCAGCAGCTGGATCTTGTCGGACAATCGCGTCTCGTAGTCGCTGAGCGAGACGACGTCCTTTGACACGGCCTCGAGGCGCTTCTTCGACGAAGCCGTGACCCACTCGCTGCCGACATCACCGGCAAACGAGGCGATGCGACCCACCCCAAGCAGAACATCGCGTGCCTTGGTGAGCCGGTCGGCCAGCTCGCCAACATTCTCCAGGGCCTCGCGCATCCTGCGGCTGGAGCGCACCGCACGCTGGGTGTGTACGAGCCCTCCCTTGAAAACACCCCGCGAAAGCTGATCGACCTTGGTACCGAGATGCTCCAGGACATCGGCACCGCGATCGATCATCGCCTCGAGCAGGCTGGCGAACACGCACATGCCGTTCTCCAGGCTATCGTCGGAGCCGATGCGCTTGCCGATGTCGTCGAAGATCGGCAGCCCTGCGAAGCGCACCGTCACCAGCACGCGCGGGCCGATGACGAATCCCACCGGCGTGATCTCGGCCTCGTTGTCCTCGGTGAGCCGAACCGCCGGCGAGCTGAGATAGAGCGTGCCGTGGTCGAAGATCAGGCGGCTCGACGCCTCGATCTCGCTGAGGGACTCTTGCGAGGGAATGCGGATACCGAGCAGTCGTTCGATGAACTGCTTTTCCTCGTCAGTCGCGTTCAGGAGATCGGCCCAGATGATCTCCGAGGGCATTTCCGCGCCGATGCCGTGCCAGTCGTCGGACGGCCACCTGTACAGCTTGAGCAAGAATCGTCTCCGCGACCGCATCGTCATGCCGGACGGTGCATCCGGCCGTCATCTGCCGACTAAGGCATGATGGTTCCAAACGTTCAATACCCTTGGGGTGACAGGAGGAGGACTCTTGGCGTGCAAAAGACGACATGGGCCGGAGCGGCTGCAGCGTTTGCCAAGGGCTGGGCGCCACTTATCTGTCTTGGCATGAGAGCCTGATGACGATTCCTTCCTTTGCGTCCATCGTCCTGGACTTTCTCATTTTCGCGCTCGGCCCTCTAAGACTCACCAGCATGGCGCGAACCTCGCCATAGGTCACGGTTAATGTCTGTCGGATCAAAGGCTGCCTTTGGCAGCGCGAATTACGCTGTTCGGCGCGCGTTCCGGAAACTGCCCCCGCCACGGGCCAGAAGGAGACTTAATTGCTGCTCTTGTCTGCCCGTAAACCAAGCCAAGTTTTCTATCGCCTCATTGCTCTCGAACGCCAGCTTTTCTGAGTCCTTCGACGATGTCGTCGTACTCACGACGAAACTGCGGATTGCTCGAACGTGCGTAGCCGATTTGCCGGAACCACTGGATCGTGAAGTCCGGTCGGATTGCACTCAATTCGACCAATACTTGCTGGGCCATTTCCAATTGGCCAGTGGCTCCATAAGCTGAAATCAAATCTACATACGGAAACCAGTCCAATTTATTCAAATTGATGGAGCGCCTGCATTCCTCAATACCTTCCTTGTATTGGCGCAGATGGACATGAGCATGACAGAGGAAAAAGCGCCAAGTGCCAGCGGACGGATCTTTGGGGCTTAGGCGCAAAGCAATCTGAATCGGAGAAAACGCTTCGCCCGCGCGTCCCGCCGTAATAAGTACGGCCCCCTTGGATGCATATGCGACGGGAGAATTAGGATCGATTTCCAAAGCTGCGTCGTATTCAGGTAAGGCTTCCTCAGGATTTCCGTAGTTCAAAATGTTTCCCTTGGCTACGTGCGCGGTTGCGGTCGCCGGGCGTTTTGCAAGAACTTGATCAACTAGCTTGATCGCCCTCCTTTTGTCCTCGACTACGGATGATGACCAACCGTAGATCACGTCATCCGCTATGCACAACGTCTTGCCGATCATTGCATCAACGTTGTCGGGATCCAAGCGCAGTGCGCTGTCAAACAAGTCGTTTGCCTCCGCATTGGTTAGCTTGGTCCGGGGGCCATAGCGCTTCGCCCAGCCGCGCATGCTGAAATCCGCAGCGTCTGGATTGGTTGGCCTGTCCATTTGGCTGCGCCGGCTTTCGGCCTGGATGAGTTCGACGTTGAGAGAGCGGGCGAGCCGAGCCGTGACCTGGTCCTGCAAGGCAGCAAGATTTATCCGATCGCCGTCAAAGCGGTCCGACCAGACGTCGCGACCAGTCGACAGGTCGGAAAGTGATACGTTCATACGGACCCGATCCCCGGCCCGCTGCACCGCGCCCTGTACCGCCCATCGGATACCAAGGTCCTTGCCGAGCGTCTTGAGATCGACCTGCCTATTCTTATAGGTGAAAGCCGTCCCGCGCCCGATCACGAATGTGTCGGGCATTTGCGCTAGGTCTGTCGTCAGATCGGTCGCAATGCCGTCGGCGAAATAGTCCTGCTCCGCATCGTTGTTGAGGTTTGCGAATGGCAGGACAACGAGGGACAAACGGGGAGCAACGTCGGGCCGGGCCGTAGCCTGTTTCTGCGTTTTTTGGCTTTCCGGAAACACGTCTGTGCGGAGCGTCTTCCAAACAGTCCAGTAGCCGACGAGGCCGCCCGCGATCGCACCGACGGCGGCAATCGAGGCGAGCGCGCCGCCGATCAACTGCAATCGTGCCCGCAAGCGAGTCCTTAGACTGCGGTCGGATGGCGGCTTCCCCGATTGCTCCTCATCAGATGCCGCTTTCTCCGGCTGCTCATTATCGGATGGCGGTTTGCCAGCTGGGCCGTTGGAGACTTCCAAGTTTGTCACCATTGCCTCCCCGCACGGGTCACACGCCCGGACCTCTAACACTAGCAGAATTGCACGGCTTCAGGTCGGTCAAGGCTTCTGACTCATTCGCGCTTTTTCTGAAGTTGTCGCCTCGACAATCGCCGGTCCACGAGGTCCGAATGGATGTCCGCACCGGGGCGGCCAGGAGCGGCCGTGGCGATGCGCAATTGCCATCTGACTGCAACTGGAGCGGGGAGCAACGAAGGGCGCTCACTCGCCTGGATCTCTCATTATCGGGGATGCAAATGAACAGCGAACAAAGCCACAGAATACACCTGAGTGTTGAGGACCAGCAGCGGTTGCAAGAACTTCGTGCGCAGAAGCCGGCACGCAACATACCCAGACCTGCCCTGACGCCGGGAGCGATGCTGGCTGACCGGGTTGCCGAAACGGTTGGCTCCTGGCGCTTCATCATCATCCAGAGCGTACTACTTGGCATCTGGATCGCTCTCAACATGATAGCGTTCATCAATCATTGGGACCCTTATCCCTTCATCTTGCTGAACCTGGTCCTTTCTTTCCAAGCAGCATATGCGGCGCCCATCATCATGATGAGCCAGAATCGTCAATCCGAGATTGACCGCAGACATGCGGAGCACGACTATCGAATAAATGTGAAAGCCGAGCTCGAAATCGAATTGTTGCACAACAAGGTTGACGCCCTGCGTGAGCAGGAGATCCTGCAGTTGCTCAACATCATTCAACGTTTGTCCGCTCACCTTGCGCCCGAGCTTGTTGCAGCTATCGAGGCCGAAGCCGTGCCGAGCAACCCTGGATGATCCTGCTTGCCGCGCACCGATGCCGTGCTTCCGAATACTGGCGGTCAGCGCTCGCGCAGACACGACTAAAAAAATGATGCGAATAGCGCCTCGCATAAGGTTCGGGGCCCCCGCCATTGCTCCGAGCGCAAGCTTCAGTGCTCACGTCCCTTAGGGTGCCCGCCAAGCCGTCGATCATGTTCTTGACCCAACGGTCGTCGCCCGCGAGGGCTTCAATTTTCAGTTTCAGCTGATCATCATCCGTCAACGGCAACGGAGGCGGCGGATCGTCTTTTTCAATGAACATCATCACTGGACCCCTCAAAAGGCAAGTCTCTCCTGACGTCTATGGTTCCGGAGTTACTCTATCGCCCGGCTTGCAGGTATGGATTGTGTCCTTGGATCAGTTCCGCAAATCATCCTTAAGGGACAGCGCCGCTGAGGCATCTTCTCATCCGCCCAACAATAAGCCTTGCATCGCGTGCGCAATGGGTAGCTGGTGTTAGCCTCAGCGCGCCAGGCTGCTCAACCGACGGAGGGCGCAATGCAGAACTACGTAAACCACGAAAACATCAGACGTTATGAGAAGCTCATCGCCATCAGTGAAGGTGACCCGTCACGCGATGAAGCACGGCATAAGACGCTGTTACGACTCCTGGCCGAGGAAAAAGCTAAGGACGTAGGGCCGGATGACTGGCCTAACACCTGAACTGGGACCGCCCATTGGCATCAATCCAACTCGGCTCTGAGTTCCGCTCCGGGTTACAAGGCGACATTCCGGGGACGTAGTCGTGCGCCCGCTTTCTCCCCGAAAGCAGACATCCGAACTTTTTTTGAGCGTCCCTACCGAGCGCACCTGCTCGTCGGCAAGCACGCGAGGAGTACAGGTTGAACTCTAGCGCGCGCGCAAGCCGGGCGGCGGCTTGCGCATGTCGGAGGCCCGCTCATAGGCGTAGGCCAGGCGCAACAGCTTGTGCTCGCTCCAGACGCGGCCTGCGAAGGTGACGCCGAGCGGATGGTCGGGCGTGTCCTTGCAGTCGACCCCGGCGACGAAGCCGCACGGCACCATAACGCTGGGATAGCCTGCCCCGGCCGTCGCACTGACCTGCCCGCTGGCCAAGGCATGGGCGATATCGCTCATCGTTGCATTGTCGAATTTCAGTGTGGCCGGCACCTCGGCGCTGACGGGCGCCACGCCGATCCCGGCATCGCGGCGGGATGGTTCTTCACGGCTGCCTCGCCTGACGGCACGTCCCTGACCGTGAGGTCGCGAGGGTGCCATCATGCCAGTGTTTTGCCCGACGGGTCAACGTCTCGGCGCATCGCGTCGACCATGAACTGCGCAACGCGCAAGCCGTTGAAATGACTGCGCCCGGCTACTGTGCATGGGGTTGTTTTCTCATTCTCTTGTTTGGAGCTGCCCTCTCCCACGAGCGGAGGGGGCACAGCAACGGACGCCGCCCCTACTCCCAATACCAGGTCGAGAAATCGTTCTCGTATTGCGGCACGTCCTTCCAGACGCCCTTCAGCTTCTTGTTGGTGATGGTGATCAGCTGCGGCTGATACAGGAAGCCGGCGACCGCGTCGGTCGCCAACATGCGCTGGGCGTCGCCGAGCAGCTTGGCGCGTGCCGCCTCGTCCGGCGTCGACACGATCCGCTTGTAGAGCGCGTTGAACGTCTCGTTGTTGTAGCCGAGGTAGTAGTCCGGCTCGGTGATCTTGACGAGGTCGAACGGCTCGACATGGCTGACGATGGTCAGCTCGAAATTGTGCGGGCCGTTGGGCGCGAACACCTGCGACAGCCACTGCGCCCATTCGACGTTCTCGATTCTGGCGACGATGCCGACCTTGGCGAGTTGCGCCGCCAGGATCTCGCCGCCCTGCCGCGCATAGGACGGCGGCGGCAGCTTAAGCGAGAGCTCGAGCGGCGTGGTGACGCCGGCCTCGGCGAGCAGCTTCTTGGCCTTCTCGGGGTCGTAGGGGTTGATGCCGGTGGCGTCGACATAACCGAGCGCGCCCGGCACATAGAAGCTGCCGATGGGCGTGCCGAAGCCATCGACGGCGCCGTCGATCATCGCCTTGCGGTCGATCGCGGCGAGGATCGCGCGGCGAACGCGGACGTCGTCGAGCGGCTTCTTCTTCTCGTTGATGCCGACGATGGTCTTGGCCCGGGAGCCGCCGACCAGAACGGTGAAGCGCGGGTCGGCCTTGAACTGCGCGATGGTCCGCTGCGCCGAGACGCGCGGGAACGCGTCGACGTCGCCCGAGAGCAGCGCCGCGGCCTGCGCCGCAGGGTCCGAGATGAAGCGGATCGTCACCTTGGACAGCTTGACCGCGGCGGCGTTGCGGTAGTCGGCCCATTTGGTCAGCGTGATCGAAGAGCCCTTGGCCCAGGCGCCGAGCTGGTAGGGCCCGGTGCCGACCGGCTGCGTGATGTTGGTAGCCGCGCTCTTCGGCTCGACGATCGATCCGCTCGCCTGCCCCAGCAGGAACGGCAGGTTCGGCTCGCCATATTTCATGGTGATCACGACCGTGTCGGCGTCGGGCGCCTCGACCTTCTCGAAGGCCTGGAACAGGCTCTTGTCCTTGTTGGTGCTGGTCGGTACCGCGTTGCGCTCGAACGAGAACTTCACCGCGGCGGAATTGAACGGCTCGCCATTGTGGAATTTGACGCCCTTGCGCAGCTTGAACGTATAGGTCTTCAGGTCGGGCGAAGCGGTCCAGCTCTCGGCCAGCAGCGGCGAGACCGAGCCGTCCTCGTTGATCTTGGTCAGCGTCTCGTAGATGTTGTAGAGCGTGACCTCGGCGATCGCGGCAGCGGCGGCATTGGTGGGATCGAGCCCCGGCGGCTCGAGCGCCATCGCCGTGACGACGCTGTCCTTCTTGCCCTGCGCCAGCACCGGCAAAGGCGCCGCGGCAAGTGTGAGGGCAAATGCGACGATCGATAGTTTCCTGAACATGCGTAACTCCCCGGCCCGTTCTGTTCTTAAGCCTGCGCCAATCCTCTGCTCCGGACACTAACCTTCCATGGCCGCCTGCGGCAACGCCATCACGGCCTCGGCCTTGTGGCAGGCGGCAAGGTGCCCCTCACCGACCTTGCGTAGCTCAGGCAGAACCTCGCGGCAATGCTGGTCGGCGAGCGGACAGCGCGCGACATAGGGGCATCCGGCCGTTGCCGCCGATTGCGAGGTGATCGCCTGGCCTCCGAGCCGCCGCCGGCCACCGCCGGCGCGCACCCGCGGCACAGCCTCCAACAGAGCCCGCGTATAGGGATGGGCGCCGTGCTCGAACAGGTCTTCCGGCCGACCCTGCTCGACGATCCGGCCGAGATACATCACCGCGACCTCGTCGCAGAGATAGTCGACCACGGCGAGGTCGTGGCTGATCAGGATGTAGCTCAGGCCGAACTGTTCCTGGAGGTCCAGCATCAGGTTCAGCACCTGCGCCTGCACCGAGACGTCGAGCGCGGAAACAGGCTCGTCGGCCACGATCAGCTTCGGCTGGGTGATCAGCGCCCGCGCGATCGCGATGCGCTGGCGCTGGCCACCGGAGAATTCGTGCGGATATTTGTCCATGTCAGGATCGCGCAGGCCGACCTGGCGCAGCACAGTGGCAACGCGTTCGCGGAACGTGGTGCGGTCGGCGCCTTCGAGCACGGTCAGCGGCTCGGCGACGATGCGCGCGATGGTCTGGCGCGGATCGAGCGATCCGTAGGGGTCCTGAAACACCATCTGGAAATCGCGCCGGGCGCGGCGCAGCTCGTCCGCGGAGATGCGGTTGAGATCGCGGCCGAGCAGCGCGACCTCCCCTGACGTCGGCCGCTCCAGCGCCATCACCAGCCGCGCGAAAGTCGACTTGCCCGATCCGGATTCGCCGACGACGCCGAGGCTCTTGCCGGCGGCGACCCGCACGCTCACGCCGTTGAGCGCACGCACCTGTCCCGGCGGCCGGAACAGGCTTTCGCGCGGCAGCGCGTAACGCTGCACCAGATCCTTCACGTCGAGAAGCGGTTCTGCTGCGGCAGTCATGCGGTCAGCGCTCCGACGCGCTCTGCCATCGACACGTCCGTCCTGATGCAGCGCACGAGGTGGCCGGGGCCGACGTCCACCATCGGCGGCAACGCAGCGCGGCACCGATCGATCACCAGCGGACACCGATCGGAGAAGGTGCAGCCGGACGGCAAATCGGCGAGTTCCGGCACTGTGCCCGAGATGGTCTTCAGCCGCGTCCCCTTGCGTGCGCCGAGCTTCGGCCGCGCGCGAAACAGGCCCTGCGTGTACGGATGTCCCATGCGGCGGAACACCTCGTCGGTCGGCCCGCTCTCGACGACGGTGCCGCCGTACATCACCATCATGCGCTGCACGTTCTCGGCGATGACGCCGAGATCATGCGAGATCAGGATTATCGACATGCCGCGCTCCTCCACGAGATCGGCGAGGAGGTCGAGGATCTGGCCCTGGATGGTGACGTCGAGTGCGGTGGTCGGCTCGTCCGCGATCAACAGGTCGGGCTCACAGGCGAGCGCCATGGCGATCGTGATGCGCTGGCGCTGGCCGCCGGAGAACTGATGGGGATAGGCGTCGACGCGCCGTGCGGGATCGGGCAGCCCGACGCGGTCGAGCAAGGCGATCGCCTCGCGCCGCGCCTGCGCCGCCGAATAATTCTTGTGACGCCGCAGCGGCTCGGCGACCTGGTTGCCGATCGTGTGCATCGGATTGAGCGCGGTCATCGGCTCCTGGAAGATCATGCTGATGCGGTTGCCGCGCAGCCGGCAATAATCGGCGTCCGAAAGCCCGACGAGCTCCTTGCCATCCAGCTTGATGCTGCCGGTGACGGCCGCACTGTCCGGCAGCAGCCCCATCAACGACAGCGCGGTGACAGACTTGCCGCAACCGGATTCGCCGACGAGCCCGAGCGTCTCGCCGCGCTGGAGAGCGAAGCTGACGCCGCGCACGGCGTGTGCCAGCCCGCGGCTGGTGTTGAGGCGAACGCCGAGATCGCTGACTTCGATCAGCGGCATGGTTGCGGGATCGGCCATCGTCACCGCTCCCGCGCCAGTCTGGGATCGAGCAGGTCGCGCAATCCGTCACCAAGGAGATTGAGGCCGAGCACGGCGACGGCGATCGCCGCACCCGGATAGACGGCGAGCATCGGCGACTGGAACAGCAGCGTCTGCGCATCGTTCAGCATCCGCCCCCAGGATGGCTGCGGCGGCTGCGTGCCGAGGCCGAGATAGGACAGCGCGGCTTCGGCGAGGATGGCGAGCGCGAACTGGATGGTGACCTGCACGATCAGGATCGACAGGATGTTGGGTAGCACGTGCTCGATGGTGATGCGAAAGCGCCCCTTGCCCGCCGCGCGCGCGGCCAGCACGAATTCGCGCGCCCAGATCGCATTGGCCGAGCCGCGCGTCAGCCGCGTCAGTGTCGGGATCTGGAAGATGCCGATCGCGATGATCGAGGTCACCATGCCAGGCCCTACCACCGCGGCGAGCATGATCGCCGAGAGCACGGCCGGAAAGGCGAAGGTAAAGTCGGAAAAGCGCATGATGATCTCTTCCGTCCAGCCGCGCCGGGCCGAGGCGATCAGGCCGAGCGTGACGCCGAAGGTGAGACCGATACTGACGGCGATGACGCCGACCATGATGGTGGATCGGGCACCGGCGAGCAGCAGCGAGACGATGTCGCGGCCGAAGGAATCGGTGCCGAGCCAATGCGCCGCCGAGGGCGGCCGGAGCTTCGATGCGATGTCGATCTCGTAAGGAGACCAGGGCGTCCACACCAGTGACAGCAGCGCGGAGCCGAGCACAAGGAGGCTGAGAACACCGCCCACGACAAAACTGCGGTGGCGCAGCGCGCGGACCCAGAACGCGCGGGCCGGCACACGACGCGTCGCGAGCGGCATGTCAATCGGAGTGGCCACGGGCGCACTCACAGGTCGTGGACCTTGATACGGGGATCGATGAAGGCGTAGAGCACATCGACCACGAAATTGACGATGACGACCATGGCGGCGAGCAGCATCACGCAGTTGCGCACCACGATCAGATCGCGGTTGGCGATCGACTGGAAGATCAGGCGGCCGAGGCCCGGCAGGTAGAACACGTTCTCGATCACGATGGTGCCGGCGAGCAGATTGGCGAATTGCAGCCCCATCACCGTCATCACGGGAATCATGGCATTCCGCAGCACGTGGCGCCACAGCACCTCGCGCTTGCCAAGGCCCTTTGCGCGTGCGGTGCGGACGAAATCCTCGCGCAGCACTTCCAGCACCGCCGAGCGCGTGACGCGCGCGAGAATCGCGGCCTGCACCACCGCGAGCGAGATTGCGGGAAGCAGCAGCGACTTGATCCCTGGCCAGATGCCGTCCTCCCAGCCGCCAAAGCCGCCCGCCGAGAGCCATTGCAGGCGCACCGAGAACAACAGCACCAGCAGGATCGCGAACCAGAAGTTCGGCAGCGCGATGCCGATCTGGGTCAGCGACATCACGCCGACGTCGCCGAGCTTGTTGTGATTGGCGGCGGTATAAATGCCGGCGGAGAGCGCCAGCGTTACGGTGATCGTCATGGCCATGATCGCGAGCGGAATGGTCAGCACCAGCCGCTCCGCGATCAGGCTGGCGACCGGCGTGCCGTAGGCATAGGAGTTGCCGAGATCGCCGACGAGCAGCCCCTTGATCCAGTGCAGATAGCGGACCGCGAGCGGCTGGTCGAGCCCGAGCTTGACGGTGAGCGCGCGCACCGCATCCGCCGATGCATCGGCGCCCATCAGCATCTGCGCGGCATTGCCGGGAAGCGCGTCGAGCACCAGGAAAATGATGAGGGACGCGCCGACCAGCGTCGCCAGCAAGGTCAGGACACGTCGGAGGACAAAGACGCTCATGCGCGCTCGGTTTCAGGGCTCACCCACGGCACGATCAACATGTCCGGACGCCGGAGGCAAGTCCTTTGCACGCACGCCCCTTGCTGCATGCCCTTCTTCTCAAGTCGGCCAGCGGGACAGAAGATCGCTTGAAGCCTCGAACAATGCGCTCGCGCGCAGCAATTCCGCATCGTCCCGGAAGCGGCCGACGAGCTGAAGTCCGATCGGCAGGCCGTCGCGGGCAAAACCCGAGGGCAGGCTGATCGCGGGATGGCCGGTCATGTTGAAGGGCATGGTCCAGGGGAACCAATGCGGCCGGACGCTGTCGAAATGCGCCCCGTCGATCTCGATGCTGCCGAACAGATCCTGCTCGATCGGCAGCGCGGTGCGCGTGAGGGTCGGCATCGCCAGGAAGCGCCCGCGCGCAAGCAGCGATTGCACGCGGCGGAACAGCGCGGTGCGCGCGAACATCGCCCCCTGGTAGTCGACGCCGCTGACTTCGGTGGCGAGCGTAAGCTGCTTGAGAAAGGCCTCGCTCAGCTGGCCCTTGTGCTCGGCCGCAAGTTCTGCAAAGCGCGTGCGCCAGACGGTGTGGTTGATGGCGCGCCAGATCGGCTCGATGTCGAAACCATCGCCGGAGAACTCCTCGAGCTCGGCACCGAGCCCTGCAAGCCGGTCGAGGCTCGCTCTGAACTTGGCGGCGACCTCAGTGGACACCGGCCGGCCCGGCGGCGTCAGGCAATAAAGGATCCTCTGCCCGCGCAGGTCGCCGCGCGGGGCGGCAGTGCCGATGAAGTCAGGCACGGGCACGCCGATCGACCAGGGATCGCAGGCATCCTCACCGGCCATCGCCTGCATCATCAACGCGGTGTCGGCGACCGTGCGCGTGGTCGGCGTGACATAGGTCTGGTTGCCGAAGACATCGAGGGCCTGGCTGTGCGGGATCACGCCGTTGCTCTGCTTCAGCCCGACCACGCCGTTGCAGGCGGCCGGAATTCGCGTCGAGCCGCCGCCGTCGGTCGCGATCGCGAGCGGCGCGATGCCGCTGGCAACAGCCACCGCCGCGCCGCCGCTGGACCCGCCGGAGGAACGTTCCGCGCTCCACGCGTTGCGGGTGCGGCCGAACAAGGGCGAATCCGTGAGACACTTGCTGCCGAACTCCGGCGTCGTGGTCTTGCCGATCAGGATCGCGCCCTCGCTGCGCAACCGCGCCACCGCCACGGCGTCCTCGCTCGGCACATTGTCCTTGTAGGGAACGGCGCCGAAGGTGGTCTTGACGCCTTTGGTGTTGACAATGTCCTTGACGGTGACGGGGATGCCGTGCAGCAGGCCGAGCGGTTCGCCGGCCATCACCTTGCGCTCGGCTTCGCGCGCGACCGCCATTGCCTCGTCACCGCAGATCGTGATGAAGCAGTTCAGCTCGGGCTGGAGCGCCTCGGCGCGCGCGAGCGCGGCGCGGACAATTTCAACCGGCGAGACCTTCTTGCTGCTGATGTGCTCGCGCAGTTCGGTAGCGGAAAGTAAACAGAGATCGTTGGTCATCAGGACAGGCTCGCATCGGGACGCACGACCTTGCCAGTGCGGACCTATCCTGTCCATTTCAGCAGGCGCATGGCCGCACTCCGCCGGGACATCCCGGACATCGCGAGGCCATGACGCGGTCTACCAATTCCAGCTGATCTCGCTGCTCCAGGGCGGATCGGCACCCGGACGGGTGCAGGTCAGGCCGGCGCAATTTGCCGCAAAGGACAGTGAGCGGCGGAGCTCGTCCGCTCCGATGGCCTTCAATTGCGGCCGAGCGATGCGCCCCTGCTTGTGCAGAGCGAAGAGCAGCGCCGCCTGAAAGCTGTCGCCCGCGCCAATGGTGTCGGCGACCTCAACCTTCGGCGCGGCGACTTCGATCAGCCCTGCCCCCGCATGCCACGCAATCGCGCCATTGTTGCCGCGGGTGATGACGATGAGGCTTGGCCCCTGTTCGAGCAGCGTGCTCGCGCGCCGATGGTACGGCTCGTCTCCGAAGAGATAGGCGAAATCGACGTCCGACATCTTGATGAGATCGGCGCTTCCCGCGAACTCGGCCATGCGCGCGAGATAGGCCGGCTTGTCGCTGACGAGGTTGGGGCGGCAGTTCGGATCGAACGAGATCATGGACGACGCCCGCGCGTCTGCGATCAGCGCCTCGGTCTCGGCCGCGCCCTGGTCGTTGACCAGCGTGGTCGAGCCGACATGGACGGCTTCGACGCTTGCGAATGGAATGGACCCGCGCCGGTAGGTCCAGTTCCGCGTTGCGGTCTCGGCATCGTAGAACGCGTAGTGCGACTCACCCGCGACGATACGGACGAAGGCGAGCGTGGTCTGGCGATCGCTGCGGGTGGCGAGACTGATATCCACATTGGAGGCCGTCACATGATCGGCGATCATCCGCCCAAACAGGTCGGTCGAGATGCCGCCGACGAAACCGGCCGGCGCGCCCAGCCGCGCCATTCCGATCGCGACATTGAGGCAGGAACCACCGACCGCCGGCATCAGGGCTTCGCGTCCCTCAGTGTTTCGTGTTGGCACGAAATCGATCAGCGCATCGCCGCAGGCAATCAGCATCCGCTTCAACTTCTCGCGATGTCGCGCATCGTCACGCGGCTACCGCGATCGACCTTGGCCTTCTGATCCATCCGGCCATTCGATCATATACCCAATTCCTGAGCAACAGTTCGCACCTGGCTATATTGTTCTAAGCCTCAATGCGCCACCTGCCGGTAGATCGCCGGCAGCGCCGCCGGCAACCGCCTGATGTTGCCGACGATGGCGTAGCCACCGCGCCCGAACAGCGTCGGAAAGTAGGTTTGTGCCGCCGCGTCGATCGTCACGCCGAAGACCGCGATGCCGAGCCGACGCGCTTCCTGCACGGATTTCCTGGTGTCTTCGACCGCAAAGCGCCCCTCATAGTGGTCGACGTCGTTCGGCTTGCCGTCGGTGAGGACGAGCAGCAGCTTCCTGCGTTGCGGCTGGCGCGCGAGTTCGGCCGAGGCGTGGCGTACCGCCGCGCCGATCCGCGTGTAATAGCCGGGCCTGAGCGCCCCGATGCGGCGCTCGACGACTCCGCTCATGGGTTCGCCGAACGCCTTGACAGTTTCGAGCCGCACCCAGGAACGTCGACGCGAGGTGAAGGTCAGGATGCTGTGATGATCGCCGCAAGCCGACAGCCCGTGCGCGAGCACGAGCAGCGCTTCCTTCTCGACATCGAGCACGCGATAGCCGTCGACCCAGGCATCGGTCGACAGCGAGACGTCGACCAGCAGCGTGACGGCGAGATCGTGCCCTTGGGGGCGCATCGCGACATGGATGCGATCGAGCGCGCCGCCGCTCCCGGCACTCAGATCGCACCGCGCGCGCACCAGCGCGTCGAGGTCGAGATCATGTCCGTCGCTCTGGGCACGCATCATTTCGTGACGCGGACGCAGGACCTCAAAGCGGCGGCGCACCTGGCGAATGTGTCGGCGCATGGCGTCATCCGCCGTCCAGCTCTCGCCTTCCTCGGACGCCACAGCCCCGAGCACCCGGCAATGATCCGGCAGGTAGGAGTTGCTGCGATAGTCCCATTCAGGATAGGTCAGGTCCGCATTCAGCTGCGAGGCGTCGAGGGCCTCCGGCGGCAGGTCGAGATCGAACTTGAGCCGGCTCGCCGGCTTGCCGCTGCGGCGGCTGAGCGTGATCTCCTCGAGATCGTCGGCTGCCTTCTGCGCATCCTCGTCCTCGCTGTCATCGGCCGGGCGATCGACATTGACCATCTCGGCCATCGCGAGGATCTTCTCGAACCGGTTGAGCACGAAGGGATCGCGACGATTTGCATAGTCTTCGCGCTCGCGGACGGCGAAGCGCTTTCGGTCGTCCTTCGCCGCGGCCTCCGCGCCCGGTGCGCATTCGTCCTCGCCCGCATGTGCGGGTGAGAGCTCGCGCGTCCAGCAATCGCCCCAGAGCGGACACGGCAGGATCGAGCGATAGCCCGGCGGCGCCCTGTCCGGCAGCGGGCCCGTCCCCATCATCGCCGGCCACAGCCTGCCTGCAGGCGCTTTTCCGGTTCCGAGCAGGGCCAGGACGATCTGCTCGATCTCTTGCTCGATGCGCGGCAAAGGACGACGAGGCCGGACCTCGGCGGTGGCGGCGGCAAGCTGCGCGTAATCGGCGACGAGCCCTGGGAATTGCGTGAGCACCCAGACCGCGGTCTCGCTCGCCCGCCGCAACACCAAAAGGTCCCGCCGCAGCGGATCGGCTTCCGCGATCGCCTCCATCGGCGCGGCTGCGAACCATGCCGCAAGCCAGCGATAGAGCGCTGCGTTCAAGACCCGGTCGGGAAAGATCGCGATGCGATCGGGTAGGAAGATGGTTGCGGCGTCGCGGCCCGGCTGCTCGAGTCGCTCGTCTCCGAGGCCGATACGCTGCCGCCAGCCGAGACGATGGCCTGCCCGGCGTGCGCCTGCGCTCGCGATCTGAACGCCGGTCTCGCCGCCAAGCGCGCGGAACATCACAGCGAGCCGGCTCCTCACCTCTGCGAGCGTGACGGCGTGGTCGTCGTGAATCGGGTAGCTCGAAGTGCCGCCGACCATCCGATGCCAGGCGCGACCGACCGTTTCCTCCAGTTCGAGGAAGTCGAGCATCGGACTGGCCTCACCCGATCACGGCACGGACGACGTCGAGCAGCGCCGCCTTGACGTCGGCATCGTCCGTCAGCGGCTCGATCATGCCGGCAAGCACTGCATCGGCGATCGGCGTACCGGCGGCGATCAGGGTCGCGCAATAGATCACGAGCCGGGTCGAGACGCCCTCCTCCAGATCGTGTCCCCTCAGTGCGCGCAGCCGGCCAGCCAGCCCGACCAGCGGCCGCACGCGCTCCGGCGGCAGTCCGCTTTCGGCGGAGACGACGGCGATTTCCTGTTCGGACGGCAGGAAGCCGAATTCGATGGCAACGAAGCGCTGCCGCGTCGAGGGCTTGAGCGCCTTCAGCAGCGTCTGATAGCCGGGATTGTAGGAGACCACGAGCATGAAGCTGTTCGGCGCCGCAAGCTCCTCGCCTGTGCGCTCCAGCGGCAGGATACGGCGATCGTCGGTCAAGGGATGCAGCACCACGGTGACGTCCTTGCGCGCTTCCACGACCTCGTCGAGGTAGCAGATGCCGCCCTCGCGCACCGCGCGCGTCAGCGGACCGTCGGTCCATACCGTGTCGCCGCCCCGCAGCAGATAGCGACCGGTGAGATCGGCTGCGGTGAGATCGTCGTGGCAGGCGACGGTGTGGAGCGGCAATCCGAGGCGCGCCGCCATGTGCGCGACGAAGCGCGTCTTGCCGCAGCCGGTCGGCCCCTTCAGCAGGACCGGCAGCCGGTGCCGCCAGGCGTGCTCGAACAGCGCGCATTCGTTGCCGCTTACGACATAGGCCGGCAGCTCGGGCACCGAGGTGACCTCGTGAAGGGCAGCTTTCATGATCTTTCTCCGGACTTTCCAGGAAGCTGGCGACCGCGGAAACCGCGGCCGCCAGTTGCATCTATTCAGCCGGCTGCAATGCGCCGGGGATGACCGCCTGCCTGGCGCGACCGGGCACCAGCACGGCCCAGACGAACATCAGCGCGGAGATCGCGACGAACGCGCCGGAGCCGAGCCGGACCCAGTAGAACATTGCGAGCTGGTCCTGCACGTCCATGTAGCCCTGGCCGAGCACGCGCTGGAGGTGAACCTGGACCACGCCGGCGAAGGTCAGCGCGAAAGTCATCACCATCATGGCAGTGCACATGATCCAGAAGCTCGCCATGCTCAGCCACTGGTTATAGGGCGCGCGTCCCCTGATCTGCGGGATCGCATAGGCCATGACGGAAAGATTGAGCATCACATAGGCGCCGAAGAAGGCGAGATGGCCGTGCGCCGCGGTGACCTGGGTACCGTGGGTGTAGTAGTTCACCGAGGACAGCGTGTGCAGGAAGCCCCAGACGCCGGCGCCGAGGAAGGCCATCACCGAGCAGCCGACCGACCACAACAGCGCGGCGCGGTTCGGATGCTTGCGGCCGGCTTTCCAGGTCATCTGCACGGTGAAGATCACCATGGTGAAGAACGGTGCCACCTCGAGCGTGGAGAACAGCGATCCGATCCATTGCCAGTAGCCGGGCGCACCGATCCAGTAGAAGTGATGGCCGGTGCCGAGAATGCCGGAGAACAGCGCAAGGCCGATGATGACGTAGAGCCACTTCTCCACGACCTCACGGTCGATGCCGTTGAGCTTGATCATGAGATAGGCGAGCACGGAGGCCATGATCAGCTCCCAGACGCCCTCGACCCAGAGATGGACGACGTACCACCAGTACATCTTGTCGACTGCCAAATTCACAGGATTGTAGAAGGCGAACAGGAAGAAGATCGCAACGCCCCACAGGCCGAACAGCAGGATGTTCGTGATCGTGGTCTTGCGGCCCTTCAGTGCCGTCATGGTGACGTTGAACAGAAACATCAGGCAGACGACGACGATGCCGACCTTGATGATGAAGGGCTGCTCGAGGAACTCGCGTCCTTCGTGATAGTGGAAGAGATAGCCGACCACGGCCACGCCTGCTGCGCCGAAGAACATCCAGAGCTGGATCTTGGCCAGCAGCGGGCTGTACAGCTCGGTCTCGGTTTCCTCAGGCAACAGGAAATAGGTCGCGCCCATGAAGCCGATCAGCGACCACACGATCAGCGCGTTGGTGTGGATCATCCTGACGATGTTGAACGGCAGGAGGGTCGACAGCGTGTTGGGCAGGACGTAGATCGTCCCTGCGACGAGGCCGAACAGGACCTGCGCGAGGAACAGAGCCAGCGCGCCGTAGAAGTACAGCATCGCGACTTTCTGGGTCTGATATTTCATCTCGGGTCTCTCTGTCTTGGAAGAGGAAACAGCGTGCTCAGCCGGCCTTGTTCGGCGGCCATTCCTGGCGCTTGATCTTGCTGGTCCATTGCAGGAAGTCGGCGAGATCGTCGAGCTCCTGGTCGGTGAGGTTGAACTGCGGCATCTGCCGCCGGCCTGGCGCGCCCGAGGGCTGCGATTGCATCCACGCCTTCAGTGTCTCGCGCGCGGCGGCGGGGTCCTCGTTGCCGCCCCAGCGATCCCAGACATTGCCGACCTCAGGCGCGAAATAGGCGCCCTCGCCCAGCAGGGTGTGGCAATTGATGCAGGAGTTCTTTTCCCAGACATGCTTGCCGCGGGCGACCGACGATGTCAGCGTCGTGGCGTCGGTCGACGTCGTGGCCATGTAATAATGGCTGTGCGCCGTCAGCCCTATGAAGATAGCGAAGAAGAAGGCCGAGCCGCCGTAGAAAACATTTCGAGCGGCCGACTTGGTCAGGCGTTCAGCCATTGCCAATCCTTTCCGGTTTGATTCCTGCGAAATCGCGATGGTGTGATTTATTGCCGCTTTGCCCGGTCCGTTCTTTGTCAGGGCGCAATGAACGCATCAGATCAGGGCGACGACGGCCGAGGCGAGCCAGGCAAGCAGCAGGACGATCAGGATCCAGCTCGCGACGAGGCCACGCCAGAGCACGGGCACGGCGCGTAGATCCATGAAGTCGAGCGCGATCCGGTGGCCCTTGAGTGCGGCGAAGGCGAGCAGCAGTGCGTTGCCGAGCAGCGGCCGCGGCACCAGTGGTGGCAGCAGGATGGTCGCAAGCGCGAGGCCGATCAGCACGATCCAGGTGATGTCGATACGATCCGGCATCGTCATTTCACCAGATAGAGAATTGGGAACATGACGATCCAGACCAGATCGACCATGTGCCAGAACGCCGTTGCCGTCTCGACGCCCGATATCCCGGCTCGGCGGCAGACCACGGCGAGGACGACGATGCCGAGGCCGACATGCAGAAGATGGAAACCGGTCAGGAGGAAGTAGAGCGTGAAGAACGGGCTGGTTTCGAATCCGACGCCTCGCCCGATTTCGTCCGCATATTCGGCGAGCTTGATCGCGATGAAGAGACCGCCGAGCGCCATCGCGCCGAAAATCCAGTATCGCGCCACCGGCCGTTCCCCGACACGCGCGGCCTTCGCCGCTTTTGCCGCCGCCCAGCCGCTGGTGACCAGCACGACGGTATTGAGGCCAGCGAGATTCGAATCGAGTGCTGACTGCCCGGCCGCGAACAGCGCTGGGTGGATCGCGCGGGTGACCGAAAAGGCGCCGAGGAACAAGCCGAAGGCGACGAGCTCGCTGAAGATCAGCACCCAGATCATGGGATCGCCGGGGAGATCTTCCAGAATTCCCCAGCCGCTTTCCTGTTGTTCGCACTCGGCCGTCGACATCGTCTTTCCGGATCAGGACACCGGCCAGACTTAGCCCGGCCGCCCGGTTCCGAGTTTGTCGCCGGACAAACTATGGAATTGCGGGGCGCTTGTTTGCGCCGACGCAACGTCCGACCGGCCGGATCGCAGTACGAACCAGCTTAAAGTTCCACGGAATGGCGAATGATCACATGAGTGATGCACAGATCGGGTTGATGACCGCCACACCCATCATCATCGCCTTCGCCATCGCGCTCCGGCGAATGGGGGTATTGTCGACGGTGGCGACCGTATCGGCGGTGAGCCTCTCCGTCGCGATCGCGGCGGTGTTGTTCACGACGCAGTAGCGCGTGGGAGAACTTTCGTGCCCCGGACGCAATGCAGCGCGCCGCTCCCGCGGCGTGATGCGCTGCAGAGCGGGGACACGAGCAGTTACTACCGCCGCTGATTATACACGTCGATGCACACCGCCCCCAGCAGCACCAGGCCCTTGATCACCTGCTGGTAGTCGATGCCGATGCCGAGGATGGACATGCCATTGTTCATCACGCCCATGATCATGGCGCCGACCACGGCACCGCCGACCCGCCCCACCCCGCCATAGGCCGAGGCGCCGCCGATGAAGCAGGCGGCGATGACGTCGAGCTCAAAGCCGAGACCCGCCTTGGGCGTCGCGGTGTTGAGGCGCGCGGCGAAGACGAGGCCGGCGAGCGCGGCGAGCACGCCCATGTTGACGAAGGTCAGGAAGGTCAGCCGCTCGGTCTTGATGCCCGACAGGCTTGCCGCCTTGGCGTTGCCGCCGACCGCATAGATCTGCCGCCCGATCACGGTGCGGCGGGTGACGAAACCGTAGAGCGCGATCAACGCGGTCATGATGACCAGCACGTTGGGCATGCCGCGATGCGAGGCGATCAGATAAGTGAAATAGAGCACGGCGCAGGCCAGCAGGATGCTCTTGCCGAGGAAGAACCCATAGGGCTCGATCTCGATTCCGTGCGACTGCTCGCGCGACCTCCCCTTGGCGCTGGCGTAGACCAGGCCGAGCGCGAGCACTGCGCCGATCAGCATGGACGTCGGATGGAGCGTGCCGGCCTCGGGCAGCAGTTCCGGAATGAAGCCGGAGGACAACTTCTGGAAGGTCGGCGGGAAAGGTCCGAGCGACTGGCCCTGCAGTACCGCAAGTGCAAGACCCTTGAACACCAGCATGCCCGCCAGCGTGACGATGAAGGACGGGATCTTGAAATAGGCCACCCAATAACCCTGCGCGGCGCCGATGGCGGCACCGACCAGAAGGCAGGCGATGAACGCGAGCGTGTAGTCGACCTTGTAGGTCACCATCAGCACCGCGGCGACGGCGCCGATGAAGCCTGCGACCGAACCGACCGAAAGATCGATATGGCCGGTGACGATCACCAGGAGCATGCCGAGCGCCATGATGACGATGTAACTGTTCTGCAGCACCAGATTGGTGAGGTTGAGCGGCTGCAGCAGCGTGCCGCCGGTCACGACCTGGAAGAACAACATGATCGCGATCAACGACATCAGCATGCCGTAGTTGCGCAGATTGTTCTTGATGAAGCTGCCGTGCCGGCGCTCCTCGGGCAGCGACACCGTCTTGTCGGTCATGGCTGCGATCCTCCCATCTCCGCGGCCTCAGGCACGCCGTTTCCATTGCTTCGTTCGTTGCGCATGATGGCGCGCATGATTTCTTCCTGCGTCGCCTCGGCGCCCTTGAATTCCCCGACGAACGCCCCGTCGTTCATCACGCAGATGCGGTCGCAGATGCCGAGCAGCTCGGGCATCTCCGAGGAGATCACCACGACGCCGCGGCCGGCCTCCGCCAGTTCGTTGATGATACAGTAAATCTCGTATTTGGCACCGACGTCGATGCCCCTTGTCGGCTCGTCCAGGATCAGCACCTTGGGGTCCGTCATCAGCCATTTCGACAGCACCACCTTCTGCTGGTTGCCGCCGGAGAGCTGGCCGGTCTCCTGGTAGACGTCGGAGCAGCGGATGCGCATCCGGTTCCGGTAGTCGCTGGCGACCTTCAGCTCGGCGATGTCGTCGATCACCCGCCTGGGTGCGACCTGGTCGAGGCTTGCGAGCGTGATGTTCTTGCGGACGTCGTCGGCGAGGATCAGGCCGAGTTGCTTGCGGTCCTCGGTGACATAGGCGAGGCCGGCGTCGATCGCGGCCGCGACGCTCGGCAGTGCGATTTCTTGGCCTTCGAGCCGGATGCTGCCGCTGATATTGGTGCCCCAGGACCGGCCGAACAGGCTCATGGCGAATTCGGTGCGGCCGGCCCCCATCAGGCCGGCGATGCCCACGACCTCGCCTCGCCTGACGCTGAAATTGACGTTCTTGATCACCTGTCGTTCGGGATGGATGGGGTGATAGACCGACCAGTTCGCGACGTCGAGCACCGGTTCGCCGATCTTCGCGTTGCGCTCCGGGAAGCGGTGCGCGAGATCGCGATTGACCATGCTGCGGATGATGCGGTCTTCCTGGATCGGCTCAGCGTGACAGTCGATGCTGTCGACGGTACGGC
Organism: Bradyrhizobium sp. PUT101; assembly: GCF_052043945.1. Lineage (NCBI taxonomy): Bacteria > Pseudomonadati > Pseudomonadota > Alphaproteobacteria > Hyphomicrobiales > Nitrobacteraceae > Bradyrhizobium > Bradyrhizobium sp. PUT101. Next base: position 6,739,996 of record NZ_CP197207.1, on the reverse strand, counting down.
CGTCGCGCAGCACCGTGATGTGGTCGGCGACCTTGGCAACCTCGTTGAGCTTGTGCGAGATCAGGATCGAGCCGATGCCCTGCTCGCGGAAGGCCATCAGACGTTCGAGCAGCGCGGCGCTGTCGGCTTCATTGAGGCTCGCCGTCGGCTCGTCCAGAATCAGCATCCGCACCCGCTTGGACAGCGCTTTCGCAATCTCGACCAGCTGCTGCTTGCCGACGCCGAGATCGGTGATCAGCGTATCCGGCGATTCCTTGAGGCCGACCTGGACCAGCAGCTCGCGCGTGCGCCGGTAGATCTCGTCGCGGTCGATCACGCCGAACTTCGACGGCGGATGCGACAGGAAGATATTCTCCGCGATCGACATCAGCGGGATCAGCGCCAGCTCCTGGTGAATGATGATGATGCCGAGCGCCTCGGAATCGTTGATGTCGCGGAAGCGCCGCTCCTCGCCTTCGAAGATGATGGTGCCCTCGTAGCTGCCATGCGGATAGACCCCGCTGAGCACCTTCATCAGCGTCGATTTGCCGGCGCCGTTCTCGCCGACGAGGGCATGGATCTGCCCGGCGTGAACCGAGAAGTTGACGTCGCGCAGCGCCTGCACACCGGCAAAGCTCTTGCTGACGTTGCGCATCTCCAGCATGGCGGTCATCGGATCATTCTCCTGGACTTTTCCACGTCGTCATGGCCGGGCTTATCCCGGCCATCCACGTGCCACCGCTTGCGAGGAAGGCCGTGGATGCCCGGGACAAGCCCGGGCATGACGCCGTACGTGGACATACGCTTCGTCCCTCATAGAGAGCTGCCTCTCCCACGCACGCGGGGAGAGGAAAAAAGAAACAGTCTCACTGGAACTGCGACTTCTTGTAATAGCCGCTGTCGACCAGCACCTTCTCCCAATTGTCCTTGTAGACCACCACCGGCTTCAGCAGATAGGACGGCACGGTCTTGACGCCGTTCTCATAGGTCTTGGTGTCGTTGACGGTGACCTCCTTGCCGGCGAGCGCAGCGTCGACCATGTCGGCTGTCACCTTGGCGAGGTCGCGGGTGTCCTTGAAGATGGTCGAATACTGGTCGCCGCGCAGCATGGCCTTGATCGATGGCACTTCGGCATCCTGGCCCGAGATAACAGGCATCGGCTGGTCGGCACTGCCATAGCCAACGCCCTTCAGCGAGGAGATGATGCCGATCGAGATGCCATCATAGGGCGACAGCACTGCATTGATCTTTTTGTTGCCGTAGTAGGCGCTGAGCAGATTGTCCATGCGCGCCTGTGCGGTGGCGCCGTCCCAGCGCAGGGTCGCGACCTTGTCCATACCCATCTGGCCCGAGGCGACGACGAGCTTGCCGCCGTCGATGTAGGGCTTCAGCACGCTCATGGCGCCGTTGTAGAAGAAGTAGGCGTTGTTGTCGTCGGGCGAGCCGCCGAACAGCTCGATGTTGAAGGGACCCTTGCCCTCCTTCAGCCCGAGGCCTCTTTCGATCGATTGCGCCTGCAAGACGCCGACCTGGAAATTGTCGAAGGTCGCATAATAGTCGACGTTCGGCGTGCCGCGGATCAGGCGGTCATACGCGATCACCGTGATGCCTTTTGCTTTCGCCTGCTTGAGCACGTCCGACAGCGTGGTGCCGTCGATCGCCGCGATCACCAGCGCTTTCGCGCCCTTGGTCACCATGTTCTCGACCTGCGAGAGCTGGTTCGGGATGTCGTCCTCAGCGTATTGCAGGTCGGTGTTGTAGCCACGCTCCTTCAGCACCTTGACCATGTTGTTGCCGTCGTCGATCCAGCGCGCCGAGGATTTTGTCGGCATGGCGATGCCGACGGTCGCCTTTTGGGCGAAGGCGGTGACGCCTGTGGCCATTGTGGCAGCGCCGGCCAGCGCCAGCGCGAGGAATGTCGTCTTCAGTTTCAGCATGTTTCACTCCCTTGGGTGTCAGACTGTTTCTTCGTGACGTCGAGAACGTGGTCGTGGGATGCCTCTGGTCTCCTATGCGAGCTTGACGTCGGGCTCCGCGCGTCCGCGCGCGGATGCCTCCAACAAGAAAGTGCAACCGGCTTGCGGATCGGCGGCGCGCGCAGTCGCGTCCATGTCCTGCCAGGCCGAGGTGACGAGCAGGCGCGACAGATCCGGGCCGACAAAGGCGGGACAGCTCGCCTGCTTTGCCGGCACGCTGAGTGAGCGCAGGCGCTCGCCTTGCGGAGAATAGACATCGATCCGGCTCGCGCCCCAGCACGCGTTCCAGATGTTTCCTTCGGCATCGCACACCGAGCCATCGAAGCCGCCGATGCCGCTGTGGCGCAACAGCACCTCCGGCTCGCCGCGCGGCAGGCCGCTCGCGGGATTGAGCGACACCGCGTAGAGCACGGCGCGCGCGCTGTCGGCAAAATATCCGATCGTTCCATCCGGCGAGAAACAGATCGAGTTGGGAATACTGATACGGGGAAACAGCAGCGAGATCTTGCCGCGGTGGAACGCGTAGATCGCGCCTGCCCCCGGCTCCGCCTTGCGTCCCATGGTGCCAATCCAGAACGTGCCGGACTGATGCACCCGCGCGTCGTTGGAGCGGGTCGCGGGATTGTCGGCTTCGAGCGGACAGAGCAGCGTCATCGCGCCATCGGTAAGCTTGCGGATGTAGAGACCGTCCTCGGCGACGATCAATTGGCGTTCCGCATCGATGCGTCCCAGCGCGCTCGCCATCCGGCCGAGCGCGTGGACGCGGATGCTCCCGCTGTCGAGCTGCGCCTCGAACAGCAGCCCTTCGCGGATGTCGAACCACCAGGCGGTGTCGGTGGTCGTGTCATAGGTCGGCCCTTCGCCGAGATGGCAGGGATGGTCCGAGAGCACAGTCGTGGGCACCTGTTCCATCATGGTGACCTCACTGAAAAACGATAGACCGTATGATGGCGATAGACTTCGCCGGGGTCGAGGCGCGGGCTCGGGAAGTCCGGCCGGTTCGGCGCGTCCGGCCAGATGTGAGGCTCCAGGCACATGGCGTCCGATTGACGAATGAGCTTGCCGCCCTTCCCCGAGATCGTGCCATCGAGATAGTTGCCGGAATAGACCTGGAGCCCAGGCTGGTCGGTGAGCAGTTCCATGATCCGCCCCGCGCGCGGTGCCTCCAGCCGCGCCGCGAGCCCGAGCTTGCCGTCGCGCCTGAGGCAATAAGTGTGGTCATAGCCTCTGCCGCTCTGCAATTGCTGATCGCTCTCACGGATACGCTCGCCGACCGGCCGCGGCTCGCGGAAGTCGAACGGCGTGCCGGCCACCGGGCGTGGCGGCTCCGGCAGCGGAATGGCGGTGGGATCGATCGCGAGGAAATGCTCGGCGGCGACGGTCAGCTCATGGTCGAGAACGGATCTGCCCGACGTTGCACCTTCCAGATTGAAGAAGCTGTGGTTGGTCAGGTTGACGATGGTCGGCCGGTCCGTCCGCGCCTCCATGATGAGCGAGAGTTCGGCCGGGCCGGTGACGCGATAGGTCACGCGCACGTCGAGCCGGCCGGGATAGTTCTCCTCACCATGCGGGCTGACATAAGTAAGCGTCACCGCGGGTTCGGCGCCCTCGTCGAGGTCCGCAATCTCCCAGAGCTTGCGATCGAATCCGTCGAGGCCGCCGTGCAACGCATTGGGGCCGTTGTTGACGGCGAGCTGTACCGTCTCACCGTCGAGCGAAAACTGCCCCTTGGCAATGCGGTTGGCGTAGCGGCCGACTGTTGCACCGAAAAACTTTCGTTCGGCGAGATAACCGGCGAATGTGTCGTGGCCAAGCACGACGTCGTCGAGGCCGCCCCGGGCATCCGGCGCGATCAACGCCTGAAGGACGGCGCCATGGGTGATGATCCGCGCCTCGAAGCCACCCTCCCCGCGCAGCACGATGCGCTCGACCTTGCGGCCATCCGGCAGCGCCCCGAAAGCGTCTCTGGTGATTTTTGATGCGGCCATGTTCAGTCCACAAACGGCTCGACGATCGTGCGCTTGCCCAGCAGGAAGGCGTCGGCGACGAGACGCAGCGGGGTCAGGTCGACGTCACTCGCGCCGGTCGCCGCGAGTTCGACGAAGCGCCGGTAGAGTCCGCGATATTCCTCATCGGGCGCCTGGGCAAGCACCGTGCCGTCGACGGCCATACGCGCGCCACCGCTGGACAGAGTCATCCGGCCCTGATCCGTTTCGACGACGATATCCCAGCTCTGCGGCCCGGTCTGGCGGAAATCGAACTCGGCGGTCACGGGCAGACCGCTGATGTCCGTCAGTGTCAGGTTCGCCGCGATCGGCGCCTGGCAATTGGCCGGGAAGGCCAGCTCGGCCGCGGTGACGAACACGGGCTTCGGCAGAATCCTGGTCAGGATCGACAGCGCATTGATGCCGGGATCGAACACCCCGAGGCCGCCCGGCTCCCAAATCCAGGCCTGGCCGGGATGCCAGACGCGGACGTCTTCCTTCCAGCTGATGTGCACAGAGGCGATGCGACGCTCGGCAAGCCATTGCCGCGCCGGCTCGACCGCTGGCGCATGGCGCGAATGCCAGGTCGCAAACAGCGTGCGCTTCGCCGCCGCCGCCATTGCGATCAGCGGATCGAGCTCGGCAACGCCGGCGCCGGGCGGCTTCTCCAGCATGACATGCTTGCCGGCGACGAGCGCGGCTACGGCCTGGGCCCGGCGCACCTGCGGCGGCGTGCAGAGCGACACCGCATCGATCGGCGGCCCGTGCTCCAGCAGTTCCTCGATGGTGGCAAAATGCGGCAATTCCGGCAGCGAGGCGTTGCGGCTGGCGACGGCCGCCAATGTCGCGCCCGGCACCACGGCGATCGCGCCGACATGCTGGTCACGCGCGATCTTGCCGAACCCGACGATGGCGATGCGAAGGTCTGTCACGCTTGTTCTCCAGTATCCGCCGACGGCAGCGCCTCGGCAGGCGCGGTCTCGATCGCGGCACCCTCATGGCGATGCATTCCGTTGTGAATGACGAAGACCATCGCTTCGGCGGCGGCATCGGCGTCGCGGGCCGCGATGGCATCGACGATCCTCTGGTGCCACAGCAGCACAGCGTCGCGATCCTCCGGCTCAACCGGGGCGCTGAGCAGGAAGGACGCGCGCAGCGCGGCCTCGATGACGTGCCCAATCGAGCGCATGAACAGATTGCCCGAGGCGCGCGCCACGGCCACGTGAAGCGCGAGATCTGCATCGGCAAAGCTCACCGAGTCGGATGCCTCACGCCGCATGCGCTCCATGCTGCGCCGGAGCTCGGCAAGGTCTTCCTCCGACCGCCGCGTCGCCGCGAGCATGGCCGCGCGCGGCTCGACCGCAAGACGGATCTCGGCGAGATCGTTGAGGAAGCGCTTGTCGATGCCGGCGTCGAGGTGCCAGGCCAGCACATCCGCATCGAACATGTTCCAGGCGCCGCGCTCGCGCACGACGGTCCCGACCCGCGCCTTGGTGGTGAGCAGGCCCTTGGCGACCAGTGTCTTCACGCTCTCCCGCAGCACCGGTCGCGACACGCCGAACATCGCGATCATCTCGGCATCGCCCGGCAGGCGCGTGCCTTCCGCATAGCGGCCGGCGATGATGTCGACGCCGATCGAACGGGCCACCTCCGCATGGTTGGAGTGGGCCCGCCGCGTCGGAATGACGAGGATGCGCGAGGTCATGACGCCGCTCCTGCGCTCTTGGCCACCGGCCGGCGCGCCAGCGCGACCAGTCCCTGCTGCAAGGCGATGAACACGAACAGTAGCACGCCGGTCGCGATCTTGGTCCACCAGCTCGACAATGTGCCGTCGAAATTGATGTAGGTCTGGATCAGGCCCTGGATCAGCACGCCGAGGAAGGTGCCGATCACCGAGCCCTGGCCGCCCGTGAGCAGCGTGCCGCCGATCACGACGGCGGCGATGGTGTCGAGCTCGACACCGACAGCGGAGAGCGAATAGCCGGCGCTGGTGTAGAAGGAGAAGACGATGCCGGCGATGCCAGCGAGCAGGCTCGACAGCATGTAGATCTTGATCGTCATCTTGCCGACGGCAACGCCCATCAGGCTCGCGGTGGTCCGGTTGCCGCCGAGTGCATAGACATTGGCGCCGAACCGGGTGAGATGCAGAAGCAAGGCGCCGCCGATCACGATCACGAGCATGATGATCGCGATCGCGGTCAGTCGCCCCCCGCCAGGTATCCGCAGCGCGAAGTCCGACACGGTGGAATAGACCGGGGCGGTGATCGGCACCGATTCGGTGGAGAGCAGGAAGCTCGCGCCGCGCGCCAGGAACATGCCGGCAAGCGTCACGATGAACGGTGGCAAATCGAAGACATGGATCACCGCGCCCATCGCCGCACCGAAGGCCGCCGAGAGCACGAGAATGGCGACGAAGGCGACCAGCGGCGGCATGCCCCAGCGCTCGATCGCGAGCGCGACGAACACGGTGGTGAAGCCGATCACCGATCCGACCGAAAGATCTATGCCGCCGGAGATGATCACAAATGTCATGCCGGTCGCGACGATGCCGAGGAAGGCGTTGTCGGTGAGGAGATTCCCGACCACGCGCGTCGAGGCGATATTGGGAAACTGCATCGCGCAGAGCGCGAAGCCCGCAACGAGCACGATGGCCGTGATGAGGACGGGCGGCAGGCCTTTCATGCTTTGGTCCTCCGCAGCCGCATAGCGATGCTGGCGAGCCCCGACAGTTTCGGTGATTGCAGCAGCAACACCGCGAGCACCACCACCGCCTTGACCAGCAGGTTGAACTCCGGCGGATAGCCTGACAGCAAGATGCCAGTATTCATGGTCTGGATGATGAGCGCCCCCAACACGGCGAGCACGAGGCTGAAGCAGCCGCCGAACAGCGAGGTGCCGCCGATCACGACCGCGAGGATGGCATCGAGCTCGAGCCAGAGGCCGGCATTGTTGGCATCGGCACCCATGATGTCGGCCGCCGCGATCACGCCGGCGAGCGCGGCGCAGACGCCGCACCAGACGTAGACCGAAAGGATCATGGCGCGGGTGCCGACGCCGGCGAGCTCGCTCGCCCGCGCATTGCCGCCGGTTGCCTCGATCAGCAGCCCGAGCGCCGAGCCGCGCACCACTGCGGCGGTGAGGATCAGCATGCCCAGGGCAATCACGACCGGCACCGGCAGGCCGAGTACCGAGCCATTGCCGAGCCAGACCAGGTCCGGTGAGGAAAAAGTTACGATGCGCCCCTCGGTGACCAGCTGGGCGATGCCGCGTCCCGCCACCATCAGGATCAGCGTCGCCACGATCGGCTGCATGCCAAGCACGGCGACGAGGAAGCCGTTCCACAAGCCGCAGACGAGTCCGGCGCCAAGCGCGGCCGCCAGCACGATCGGCAGCGCGTAGCTGTCGGCGAGGCTCGCCGCGATGGCGCCCGAAATCGCCATGACGGCGCCGACTGAGAGATCGATGCCGCGCGTCGCGATCACCAGCACCATGCCGAGCGAGAGCAGCGCCACGGGCGTGCCCCGATTGAGCACGTCGATCAGGCTGCCGAAGAGACGGCCATCCTGAAGCCGCATGTCGAAGAATTGCGGGGATACCATGCGATCGACCGCGAGAACGATGATCAGCGCGAGGATCTGGGCAAGGCCGCGGCGCGGCAACAGCGCGGTCATGCCCGGCCCTCATGCGCGGTCGCGGCGCCATCGGCGGCGATCGCCGCGAGAATGTTGCCAACGTCGATCGCCTCTCCAGCGAGCTCCTCGACATGGGCGCGGTCACGTAGCACCACCACGCGATCCGAATAGGTCACGATCTCATCGAGCTCGGAGGAGATCACCAGCAGCGTCAGGCCGTCGTCGCAGAGTTCGCGGATCAGGCGGATGATCTCGGCATGCGCGCCGACGTCAATGCCGCGGGTCGGCTCGTCCAGCACGAGGAGCCGCGGCGAGGTCGCGAGCCAGCGCGCCAGCAAGACTTTCTGCTGATTGCCGCCAGACAACAGGCCAACGGGGCGCTCGGGATCGGCCGGGCGGATGTCCAGCATCTTGACGTAGCGGCGCGCGATCTCGTCCTGCGCGCGCCGCGACAGCGGCAGATAGAGGCCGCGCTTGGCCTGGAGCGCGAGCACGATGTTCTCGCGCACGCTGAGCTCGGCAACGATGCCGTCGGTCTTTCGCTCCTCCGGACAATAGCCAAAACCGTGGCGCACGCCGTCGCGCGGCGACTGCAGCCGCACTGCCGCGCCTTCCACCCTGGCCTGCCCGCGATCGGCGCGTTCGGCGCCGAACACCAGCCGTGCCGTCTCGGTCCGGCCCGAGCCGAGAAGTCCGGCAAGGCCGACGACCTCGCCATGGCGCAGCTCGAGATTGAACGGCGCGACGTAGCCGGCCTTGCCGTAGCCTTCGAAGCTCGCGCAGATCTCGCGCGCCTTATGCTCGGAGGCAGAAGCCCGCGCGCTGGTCGTCTCCGCAAGCTCGCGACCGAGCATCATACGGATCAGCTCGAGGCGTGGCAGCGAGGCGGTCTCACGCTCGCCGACCGGGCGGCCGTTGCGCAGCACGGTGATGCGGTCGGAGATCTCGTAGACCTGGTCGAGGAAGTGGCTGACGAAGACGATGCCGATGCCACGTCGCGCGAGCTGGCGCATGATGCCGAAGAGAATCTCGACCTCATGGCGGTCGAGGCTGGCGGTCGGCTCGTCCAGGATCAGCACGCGCGCGGAGAGATCGACGGCGCGCGCGATCGCGGTGACGTGCTGGATGGCCACCGAATAGTTGCCGAGAGGCGCGGCGACATCGATATCGAGACCGAAATCCGCAAGCAGCGCCTTGGCGCGGCGGCGCATCTCGCCTTCGCGCACGATGCCGAAGCGCATCGGCTGGCGGTCGAGGAACAGGTTCTGCGCCACCGACAGGTTCGGCAGCAGGTTGACCTCCTGGTAGACGCTGGCGATGCCGGCGCCAAGCGCCGCCTTGGCCGAGCGCGGCACGACCTCTTCGCCACCGAGCCTGACAGTGCCGGCATCGCGGGGAAACACGCCGGTGATCACCTTGATCAGCGTGGACTTGCCGGCGCCGTTCTCGCCGAGCAGCGCATGGATCTCGCCGGCGCGCAGCGTGAAGTCGACCTCCTGCAGGGCACGCACGGCGCCAAAGCTCTTGCTGATCCCGCGCACCTCAAGGAGCGGCGGAGCAGGATCGGGGCTGTTTTCCATCGCAACGTCACTCCCGCCGGCGTCCGCTTATGATGCGGATGCCCAGCCTATTCGTTCGCGCAGCGGTTTCGAAAGGGGGGACCGCCAGGCCGCAAGAAGCAGCCCGGCGAGGCGCGCCACCTCAGTAACCGAGGCCCTTCTTGCTGTCGTAGATCTTCTGCGGATCGTCGGCGGCGGTATAGAGCTTGGACTCGGTCTGGATCCATTTCGGCGGAACGGTGCCCTTCTCCTTGAAGGCCGCGATGGCATCGAGCGCGGGTCCGGCCATGTTCGGCGTCAGCTCGACCGTGGCATTGGCCTCGCCCGCGGCCATCGCCTTGAAGATGTCGGGCACGGCGTCGATCGAGACCGTGAGGATATCCTTGCCGGGCTTGAGGCCGGCTTCCTTCATGGCCTGGATCGCGCCGACCATCATATCGTCGTTGTGGGCATAGACCGCGCAGATCGACTTGCCGCCGCCTTCGGCCTTGATGAAGCTTTCCATCACCTCCTTGCCCTTGGCGCGGGTGAAGTCCCCGGTCTGGCTGCGCACCACCTTCAGGTTCGCGTGCTTGGCGATGGCGGTGTCAAAACCCTTCTTGCGGTTGGCTGCGACGCTGGCGCCGACCGTGCCCTGCAACTCGACGATGTTGCAGGCCTTCGTCCCGACCGTCTTGGCGAGCCAGTCGCCGGCAACGGCGCCTTCATGCACGCTGTCGGATGTCACGGCGGTGAGATAGAGGTCCTTGCCGGAAGGATCGATGTCGCGGTCGAGCAGCACGACCGGAATCTTCGCCTCCTTGGCTTCCTTCAGCACCGAATCCCAGCCGGTCGAGACGACGGGCGCGAGGAAGATCGCATCGACGTTCTGCGCGATGAAGGAGCGGATCGCCTTGATCTGGTTCTCTTGCTTCTGCTGCGCGTCGGCGATCTTGAGATTGACCTTCCGCTTGGCAGCTTCCTGCTTGGAGACCGAGGTCTCGGCCGCGCGCCAGCCGGATTCCGATCCGATCTGCGAGAAGCCGATGGTGAGCTGGCCGGCACTGGCGGGCGCCGTGAGCAGCAAGGTGGCCATGGCGCTGGCCGCAAGGAAGGCTTTAGGGGTCATCAGGCGTGTCTCCCAAGATGTTATCCGGGGGCACCGATTGGTAGCATGGCACCCGCAGGCCGGCCTTTGAGGCGGCGGAAGGCACTATTTCACGGAAGTTTGGTTCCGACTAGTCATATTATTTGACTATTTAGCGGAGAACGCGGCTTGGCGAAGCGGCCCGTTTATGACACGCGCAGAGCGATTTTGTTCCGCAGATACAACGCGGGGATGAAAGAGATTATGGGAGCTGCTGCGACAGCGACGGTCGCTGCCCCGCCCGGTTCTTAAGGGCCGCGACGAGCTTCGCTCGCGCTGAAAGGGGTGGGCTCAGGGGCTCTCTCCACGCAAACGGTGAAAGACACCCCACACCTCTCGTCCGCGCCGTGGTCCCCTCACCCGCATGCGGGGAGAGGCACAGAAACTAGATCAGCTTCCGTTGCGCCAGGTTCTTCATCAGCGCGCCGATGCCAAACGTCCACGGCTCGCACTCGTCGCTGGTGCGCATGCGGTTGACGAGCTTGCCGAGCTGGGGTGCAGAGATCGTGACGATGTCGTCGCGCTTGTGGGTGAACCCCTGCCCTGGCGCATCCCGATCCTTTACGGGTGCGAACATGGTGCCGAGAAAGAGAACGAAGCCATCAGGGTATTGATGGATCTTGCCGATGGTCTGCGCGACCAGATCGGTCGGATCGCGGCTGATCTTGCTGATCGAGGAATGGCCGTCGAGGACGAAGCCGTCCGTGCCCGTGACATTCAGTCCAATGTCCAGCCTGCGCGCGTCGTCAAGCGTAAAACTGTCGTCGAACAGGCGCAGCAGCGGACCGATTGCGCAGGACGCGTTGTTGTCCTTGGCCTTCGACAGCAGCAGCGCCGAACGGCCCTCGAAATCGCGCAGGTTGACGTCGTTACCGAGCGCCCCGCCGACGATCTTGCCGCGGCTGGAGACGAACATCACCAGTTCGGGCTCCGGATTGTTCCAGGTCGATTTCGGATGCAGGCCGGCATCCATGCCGGTGCCGACCGACGACAGCGTCGGCGCCTTGGTGAAGACTTCGGCGTCGGGACCGATGCCGACCTCGAGATACTGGCTCCAGGCGTTCTGATCGATCAGCACCTGTTTCAAGTGCATCGCCTGGTCCGAGCCCGGCTTGAGCTTGGACAGATCGTCGCCGATCAGCCGTGTGACTTCTCTGCGGATCGCCTCGGCCGAAGCCGGATTACCCTTGGCCCGCTCCTCGATGACGCGTTCGAGCATCGAGATGGCGAAGGTGACGCCCGCAGCCTTCAATGTCTGGAGATCGACCGGTGCAAGCAACCACGGCTTTTTCGGGTCACGCCCGTCGGGTGCAGTGTTGGCAACAATTGCTTCGAGATCGCCGATGCGTTCACCCTCGGCCGCAGCAAGCGCCTGGGCGGGATTGTCTTCTTCGCAGAGCGCGCTGATGGTCGGGAATCTCGCGGTGACATCGAACACGCCGTCGCCGCGCACGGCGACCACGGCCGGACCATTGACCTGCGGCAGCCAGACGCGGCCGGCCAATGTTCCCCGCGTGCCATCCTCGGGGAGCAGATCCTTCACAGTCAATGTCGTCATGGCCGGCGTCCTCGCTGTTTCTAAGGACCGGCCGCGCTCGAAGACGGCCGATCGCATTGGCGAAGACCAATAAACGTCTGGCGGGGGAAGTCCAGAGCGGCAACGAGGCCGCTATGCCCCTGCCCGCGCCTTGCGGGCCGCGATCTGCTGAAGCGCCCAGCGTGCGTTCTTACGGACATCGGGATCGGGATCGTCGGCGATCACGGCCAGGAACGCCTCGCCGTCGGGATGGGCGATCTCGCCGAGCGCGGCGGCCGCCTCCTTGCGCAAGTTCGCCTGGTCATAGTTGACGCAATTGCCAATCGGGCGCACCGCGCGCTCGACCTTCATCTTGCCGAGGCTGCGAATGGCCTTGAGCCGCACCTGCCAGAATTCGTCGGCGAGCGAGCTGACGAGCTGATCGGCCGCGAGCGAACCGTTGGCGTTGAGACCCAGTGTTTCCGCAGCCATCTCGCGAACCATCCAGTCCGAGTCCTTCAGCGCGCGCGTGATCGTCTCCGCCGCGGGCTTCATCTGCGAGAAAGCCAACGCGCTGACCGCGGCGCGGCGGACATGGGCGTCGGGATCGTTGATCAGCGCGGTCAACGCCGGGATCGATTCTTCCAGCTTGAGGAAGCCGATCACGCCGATCGCCTGCACGCGCACGGCGGCGTCAGTGTCCTGGAGTGCTTCCAGCGCCGGCTTCAGCGTGTCCTTGCAGCGCAATTCCTTCAGCGCACGCAGCGCGCCCATCCGGACGAAGGCGTGCGCGTGCTTGACCAGCGGCAGGATGATTTCGGCGCAGGCCGGATCCTTGAACTCGGCCATGCTGTCGGCCGCCGCCGCCGCGACGATTCTCTCGGGGTCGACCAGCAGCTTCACCAGCGCGCTCGCGGCTTCCGGCCCGTCGAACTCGCCGAGCGCCATCGCGACCTGCTGGCGCACGCCGCTGTCGGGATCGGCGACCATCTTGGCGAGATGCGCGACCGCGGCGGGATCGCCGGAATGGCCGAGCGCGATGATGGCGACGCGGCGCTCTGCGGGATCGGCCGCCTGCAGCCGCTCGTCGGCGTCTTCGAGGTCGTCATAGGACTCGAACGGGCTCGACATGATCACCTCAACAAATAAGGAATGTTGACGGTGACGGCACCGGTCGGGCAATCTGCTTCGCAGGGCATGCAATACCAACACTCGTCATAGGCCATATAGGCCTTGTTGGTCATGTCGCTGATGCGCAGGACGTCGAGCGGGCACACGTCGACGCAGACGGTGCACCCCTTGTCGGCGATGCATTTGGCGTCATCGACGACCACCGGAACCGATGTCTGATAGGATGCGAGAGGCATTTGATGTCTCCTGTTGTGTTCTGGTGCGTCAGGCCGAGGCGCGGATGCGCTGCTTGTCGTAGAGATCCTTCTCGTCGTCGGCGATCGGCACCACATAAGGCTCGACGGCGCGTTTCTCGCTGGTCATCTTGCCGTCGCGCTTCGACAGCAGCGTGTGGCAGAACCAGTTTTCGTTGTCCTTCTCCGGGAAATCGGTGCGCCAGTGATAGAGGCCCCAGCGGCTCTCCTCGCGATAGAGCGAGGCGTGCGCGGCCATGTCGGCGCAGTCCATGATCGACTGCACTTCGAGGGCGCGGAGCAGCTCGTGCGCGTTGCGCGCGATCATGCGCTCCTGCATGTCCTCGCGCGCCTCGGCGAGGCGGCGCATGCCGAGCTCGTACTTGCGCGTGACCTTCGGCGGCTGGAGATAGTCGTTGACCAGGCGCCGGGTCTTGTACTCAATCTGGTTCGGCGGAATACCGTCCTCGCGCTTGGTCGGCGCCATCACGCGCTCGCGCTCGATCGCGACGTCGGCGGCGTCGAACTCCGCGAAGTCATGGCTGTCGGCGAACTCCATCGCGTCGATACCGGCCACCGAGCCGTTGGTGAAGGCGCCCAGCATGTAGTTGTGCGGCACGCTCGCCATGTCGCCGGCGGCGTAGAGGCCAGGCACGGTTGTGCGCGCATTGTCGTCGACGAACACGCCGGAGGCGCTGTGACCGGAGCAGAAGCCGATCTCCGAGATGTGCATCTCGATGGATTCGCTGCGGTAGTCGACACCCCGCCCCTGCTGGAACAGGCCGCGCGTCGGACGCTCAACCTTGTGCAGCGTGGATTCGATCTCGGAGATAGTATCGGGGTGAAGATGCTTGAGCTGGAGGAACACCGGCCCCTTGCCGGACAGCAGCTCGTTGTAGAACTCCAGCATCATCTGGCCAGACCAATAGTCGCATTCGATGAAGCGCGAGCCTTCGTTGTTCGCCGTATATGCGCCGAACGGACCCGCGACATAGGCGCAGGCCGGACCGTTATAGTCCTTGATCAACGGGTTGATCTGGAAGCATTCGAGATTCGCGAGCGCGGCGCCGGCGTGATAGGCCATGGCGTAACCGTCGCCGGAATTGGCCGCATTCTCGTAGGTGCCGAACATGTAGCCCGACGTTGGCAAGCCAAGGCGTCCGGCAGCGCCCATACAAAGGATCACGGCCTTCGCCTTGATCACCAGCATCTCGGCCGTGCGGGTGTTGACGCTGACGGCACCGGCGATGCGGCCATCTGCAGATTTGAGCAGCCGCGTCGCCATGTAGCGGTTGGAGATCAGGATGCGGGCGCGGCGGAGCTGGCGGTACAGCGCCTTCTTCACGGTCTCGCCGTTCGGCATGGGCAGAACGTAGGTGCCGATGTGGTGCACCTTCTTGACGGCGTAATCGCCGTTCTCGTTCTTCAGGAAGCGGATGCCAAAGCTGTCCAGCTCCTCGATGATTTTGTAGCAGCTCTGCGCGTATTTATAGACCGCCTTCTGGTCGACGATGCCGTCGTTGGCGATAGTGATTTCCTTAGTGTACTGCTCCGGCGTCGCGTAACCTGGGATGACTGCGTTGTTCAGCCCGTCCATGCCCATCGAGATCGCCCCGGAGCGCTTGACGTTGGCTTTCTCGAGCAGAACGACATTGGCCTTCGGGTTCTTCAGCTTCGCCTTCAGCGCCGCCATCGGGCCGGCGGTGCCGCCGCCGATCACCAGCACATCGCAGGAAACCTCCGAAAGTCCGTCGACGATCTGATCTAGTGCCATCACTTGCTCCTGGTTCGCCGATAGTCGGCGCCTTTGCGTCAGATTTGTTCAGGGGACGTCCGGGCGATAGCAATTAGTTGTCGCCGGGATGCGATTTGCGCCTCAGCGCTCGACGAAGGCCTTTTCGATGACGAAATGGCCGGGCTCGCTATGATTGCCCTCCACGAAGCCGCGCGCCGAGAACATGTCGTGCAGTTCCTCCAGCATCGCGGGGCTGCCACACAGCATGATGCGGTCGGTCTCGATATCGAGGCCCGATTGCCCGATGTCGTCGAACAGTTGGTTGGAGGCAATCAGATCGGTGATGCGGCCGCGGTTCCGGAACGGCTCGCGCGTCACCGTGGGATAGTAGACCAGCTTGTCGCGGATCAGCGGGCCGAAGAACTCGTGATTGCGCAGGCCCTCGACGACGTGTTCGCCATAAGCGAGTTCCGAAACCTGGCGGCAGCCATGGGCGAGCACGATGGTCCCGTAGTTCTCGTAGACATCGGGGTCCTTGATCAGGCTGGCGAACGGCGCCAGGCCCGTTCCGGTCGAGAGCAGCAGCAGACGTTTTCCCGGAATCAGATTGCCGGTGATCAGCGTACCCGTCGCCTTGCGGCCGACCAGGATGACGTCGCCTTCCCTGATCTTCTGGAGGCGCGAGGTCAGCGGGCCGTCCTGCACCTTGATCGAGAAGAATTCGAGCGCCTCCTCGTGGTTGGCACTGGCCATGCTGTAGGCCCGCATCAACGGCTTGCCCCCGACCTCCAGCCCGATCATCGCGAACTGGCCGTTCTGGAAACGAAAACCGGGATCGCGGGTTGCGGTGAAGCTGAACAGGGACTCGGTCCAGTGCCTGACCGACAGAACCGTTTCCTTCTGAAATGCGCTCATGCTTTCTCCTTCGCGATCGATGGCGCAGAAGGTTCCGGAGAGCGGCGAGTCCGGCAATGTGGAAGTGGAATTCCTGGTCGATTAGTTTCACATTTCGCGAGCGATGACTGAAGAGACGGCACGCGATCACGCCTGCGCCAGCAATTAGTTGCTATTCGTACGCGCCCGCGCCGACATAGAAAGAAGTCGGAGGTTCGTCATGACCATGACCTTGGTGGCACCGACCATCGCCGACTATGAAGCCAGCGCTGATCTCACCGCGCTGCTGGTCCGCACCACACAGGACGACGCGCTCAGCGTTTCTGCCGAAACACTCCGCCTCTCCTGCAAATGCGCCCACTGCACCCGTGCCCGCTTCGACGGTCGCTTCCCCGACCGATTTCCCGGCATCGCCATTACCGAGATCGGCGATCTCGGCTACGGGCTGAACATCTCGTTTTCGGATGGGCACAACCGCGGGATTTACCCGAAGCCCTATCTGCTGAGCTTGGCGGGGCAGTAGGTCAACGCTGCCTTGAGGACGGTTCGACAGCGGCCGCAAATTCCACAGTCAATCCCCGCGAAAGCGGGGAATCCAGTACACCGCGGCACCTCCGTATCCCATTGACGCCTCTGGAATACTGGATCGCCCGCCTTCGCCGGCGATGACACCGGTGTAGGCGGCCCCACCCCATCTGGCACGGACATTGCTCCTCTTTAGAACGATTTGAACGTTCCGGAGGCAGATGATGTTGCAGGCCGCCAATGTGGTTCGTGGGCCCATTCCCCCGACAGTCCGGCCTGCCGGCAGCTCCTCGCTACTGCTGACCGAGAACCAGCAATGGATCGGCGGGCCGCCGCCGCTGATGGACAAGCTCTCACCGCGCGAGCGGGAGCTGGTGCTCAAGCAGGGCCGCCGCAAGGTGCTCAACCGCGGCCAGACGCTGTTCAGCCAGGGCGGCAAGCATGACGGTATCTGGCTGATCGAGAGCGGTCGCATCCGCGTGTTCTACACCTCGCCGCTCGGGCGCGAGATCACGCTCGCTTATTGGCACATCGGCAATTTCGTCGGCGGGCCGGAAGTGTTCGAGGGCACTGTGCATCAATGGTCCGGCGTCGCGTCCAGCAATTGCAGCGTGGTGCACCTGCCCGGAAAGGAGTTGCGATCGCTTGCCGCAGAGATCCCGAACCTCGCGATCGGTCTCATTGAAGGCCTCACCTTCAAGGGCAAGTGCTACTCGGCGCTGGCGCAGATGCTGGGAACGCGCTCGATCACGCAGCGGCTTGCGCACCTGTTGCTGCACCTCGTCGAGCTCTATGGCGTCGACGACGCCGACGGCACTGTGATCGCCGCTGCCTTCACCCACGCCGACATCGCCCACATGGTTGGCGCCACGAGGCAATGGGTCACGATCAGCCTGAAGCGCATGCAGGAGAAGGGAATCGTGCTGACCAAGCGGTCGCAGATCGTGATCTGCCGGACCGACGTGCTGGAGGAGATGCGCGGTCACGCAGCTGACTAGACGAATTTGCGGCCAAGGCCGATGCACAGGCAAGCGGCTTTATAGTGCAGGACTGCCCAAGGAGTATGCAATCAGCTTTTCCCGGCAACTAATCGACTGCGACAGCCACTCCGGATTTGCCCTGTCCACGCCCTCACCCAATCATGGCAACCACAGCACATCCAACCGAATGAGGATGAGAATGGTCCGCCATCTTCCCACACTCTCGATCGCGATGTCGGTGACGTCGCTGGCGCTACTCGTCACGCAACCGGCCTCGGCGGAAACCGTCACGCTCGGCATCGGAACGCAGGACACCACGACCAACACGGTGACCGCCGGCGTCGTCATCCGCCAGTTGCGTCTCCTTGAAAAATACCTGCCGAAGGACGGAAAATACGCCAACATCAAGTTCGAGCTGGAGTGGCAGAATTTCACCTCCGGTCCACCCGTCACCAATGCGATGATGGCGAACAAGCTCCAGATCGGCATGATGGGCGATTATCCGCTGATCGTGAACGGCTTCACCTTCGAGAGCAATCCGGAGAGCAAGAGCCGGCTAATCGGCATTGCCGCCTATAGCCTCTCCGGCTCCGGCAATGGCCTCGTCGTCCACAAGGACTCGCCCTACTACGAGCTCGCCGATCTCAAGGGCAAGCTCGTCAGCGTCCCCTTCGGCTCCGCCGCGCACGGCATGGTTCTGAAGGCGATGCAGGATCGTGGCTACGCATCCGATTTCTTCCAGCTCGTCAGCCAGAGCCCGGAGGTCGGCTCGACCAATCTCCAGGAGAAGAAGATCGACGCTCACGCCGACTTCGTCCCCTTCGCCGAGCTGCTGCCCTTCCGCGGCTTCGCCCGAAAGATCTTTGACGGCGTCGAGACGAATTTGCCGACCTTCCACGGCATCGTCGTCCGCACCGACTTCGCCGAGAAATATCCCGAGGTCGTCGTCGCCTACTTCAAGGCGCTGATCGCCGCCAACCAGTGGCTGCGCGAGGACCCGAAGCTTGCCGCGGAAAAGATCCAGGAGTGGACCGGCATCAACAAGGAAGTCGTCTACATCTTCCTCGGCCCCGGCGGCAATATGACCACCGATCCCTCGATCAAGCCGGCGCTGATCGATGCCGCGGCCGCCGACGTCAAGGTGCTGCAGAACCTCGGTCGCATGAAGGAATTCGATCCGAAGAAGTGGGTCGACGACAGCTACATCCGCAAGGCCTATGCCGAGATGAAGCTCGACTATGACGCGCAGCTTGCGAGCACCAGGAATTACGAGGTCTCCGGCGAAGACGCCTTCTGCAAGAAGCCGATCGCCGACCCGCGTAAGGCCGGCGAGGTCTGGGTCGACGATGCCGGAATCATGCCCTTCTCGTCAGCCAGTTGCACGCTCGGCGCCTACGCCGACTACAAGGCCAAAGGCAAGAAGATCAACGTCGCTTACGTCTTCGATACCACCCGGGGTATCAAGCTGTTCGCCGACCAGGCCTTCTTCGCCGTCGGCAATGGCGATGTCGCACCGTTCCTGCTGAAGAAGGACGCCGAGGCATACGCGGCCAAGATCAGCGGCAAGGTGCTCGGTTTCGATGACGCGGTGAAGGCGGCGGTCGGCGGGGGCAAGACGTGAGCAGTCCCGCCCTCGTCAGACATCCCGAGGATAGCATGCCGGCAACAGCCATTGCAGAGGCGGGCCCCGCGCCCGCCCCCACGCCGCCCGCAACCCCCGCCTCCTTCGGTACGCTCACGCTGCGCTGGTACCGGCTCAACCAGGGCCGGCTGCGCGCCACCGCGATCGGCATCGCCTCGCTGATCGCCTTCCTCCTGGTCTGGCATCTGCTCACGACCTATCGCGTCGTGTTCTTCGTGCGCTTCACCAACGTGCCCTCGCCACTCGCGGTCTATGCGAGCTTCACCACGGCGATCCACGACCCCAAATTCCTGATGCATATCCTGCTGAGCTGCCGGCGCATCTTCATCGGCTTCTCACTCGCAGCCATCGTCGGCGTGCCGCTCGGCCTGATCATGGGGCGGTTCAAGCTGGTGCACGAGGTGATCTTCCCGGTCGCCGAAGTGCTGCGGCCGATCCCGGCGATCGCCTGGGTGCCGATGGCCATTATGCTGTGGCCGACCAACGAGCAGAGCATCGTATTCATCACCTTCCTCGGCTCGTTCTTCCCGATCCTGGTCAACACGCTGCACGGCATGTCGCTGGTCGATCCCGTTCTGGTCCGCGCCGCGCAATGTCTCGGTGCGCGCGAGCGGTCGATCTTCCGCGAGGTGTATTTTCCGGCCTCGCTGCCGCACATCTTCACCGGCCTTACCGTCGGCATGGGCGTCGCATGGGTGTCGCTGATCGCCGCCGAGATGATCTCCGGTCAGTACGGTATCGGCTACTTCACCTGGGAAGCCTATTCGCTGGTCCAGTATGCCGACATCGCGCTCGGCATGATCGCAATCGGCGTGCTCGGTCTTGGATCGAGCCTGCTCATCAGGGGCGCGGGACAATTGGTGATGCCGTGGAGGTCGACATGAGCGAAGCGCTTGCGAACACGTCGAAGGGCCACATCGATGTCAGGAACTTCTCCCTCGCCTACGAGACGATCGAGGGACCCGTTCAGGCCGTCACCGATACGCAGATCCATGTCAAGCCCGGCGAGTTCGTCTCGATCGTCGGTCCCTCCGGCTGCGGAAAATCGACGCTGCTCAACGCGGTCGCAGGCTTCCTCAAGCCGACAACGGGCATCGTCACCGTCGATGGCGACCGCGTCAACGGCCCCAGCGCCGAACGCGGCATGGTGTTCCAGCAATATTCGCTGTTCCCCTGGAAGACGGTCCGGGAGAACGTCGAGTTCGGCCTGAAGATGCGCGGCATGCCACGCTCGCAGCGCGAACGCGCCGCGCGCACGCTGCTGGGGCTCGCGGGGCTCGAGGCGTTCGAGAAGCACTATCCGGAAAAGCTGTCCGGCGGCATGAAGCAGCGCGTCGGCATCGTCCGCGCGCTCGCTACGGGACCGAAGGTCCTGCTGCTGGATGAGCCCTTCGGCGCGCTCGACGCGCAGACGCGCGTCATCATGCAGCAGATCCTCACCAACATGTGGCAGCGGCTGAAGATCTCGGTGCTGTTCGTCACCCACGATATCGACGAGGCGATCTTCCTCTCCGACCGCGTCTACTGCATGACCGCGCGGCCCGGCTCGATCAAGGCGGAGATCCCGATCCCGCTGGAGCGGCCGCGGCAGCAATCCATGATGATGTCGTCGGAGTTCCTGGCGCTTCGCCGCGGGCTGATGTCGCTGATCCGCGAGGAGAGCCTGAAGGCAATGGGCGGCGAGATCAACGACATGGGCATGCAGGGTCTGAACATCGAGTTGCACGGTCATTCGCTCGCGGATGTGATCTAGGCGCCGCCGACACACTTGATTTCGCAGGGCAGGCGAAGCGAAGCGTGCCCACCATCCTCACCACGAATGTGGATCCACGGTGGGCACGACGCATTCGCGCCTTTGCCCACCGTAGGGCTGTCTTGTTCCAATCACTTGAACCAATGCACCAGCGCGAGGCTGATGCCGAGCAGCAGCAGCAGCGAGAGCGTGACGGCTGCCGTCACCCTGCCTCCGACATTGGCGAGCACGCGGACGTCGACGCCTAGGCCGAGTGCGGCCATCGACACCACGGTGAGAAAACCGGTGATCTTCGTCACGGGGCCGACCACCGTCGCCGGCACGATCTCGAGGGAGCGCAGGGTCGCCAGCGCGAGAAAACCGAGGATGAACCACGGGACCAGGCGAAAGAAGCCGACATTGGTCTTCTTGGCATCGCTCTGCCAGCGCGAGGCAATGAGGGAAAGGCCGACAACGACGGGCCCGAGCATCAGGACGCGCATCAATTTCACCAGCGTGCCGATCTGCGTCGAG
This sequence comes from Bradyrhizobium sp. PUT101, assembly GCF_052043945.1. Lineage (NCBI taxonomy): Bacteria > Pseudomonadati > Pseudomonadota > Alphaproteobacteria > Hyphomicrobiales > Nitrobacteraceae > Bradyrhizobium > Bradyrhizobium sp. PUT101. The sequence continues at coordinate 6,718,817 of NZ_CP197207.1, read as the reverse complement.
ACGAGTCCGGCCGGCACCGTGGCGGCCAGCACCTGCGGCACCGCATAGACGGTGAGGCCCGCGAGGATGCCGTATTGCGTGGCCGACAATTGCAGCAGCGGGATCAGGAGCGGCAGGCCAAGCACCATCATCACGCCAAGGATGGCGGTGAAGGAGATCGAGGATGCGATCTCGTCGTTGTTGGCGCCGATAATCGGCGCCACAGCAGCAATCGCCGAATTGCCGCAAATCGAGTTGCCGCAGGCGATCAGGATCGACAGACGTGGCGACAGACCCAACAGACGGCTGAGGCCAAAGGAGACACATAGCGCGATCACGACGACGGCCGCGATCGAGGCGAGAAGCGCGATGCCCGAGGCGGCGATCGCGGCGAAGCTGATCGAGGCTCCCAGCAGCATGACCGCGACCTCGAGGAGTTGTTTTGCGCTGAAGGCGATCCCGGCCTGCCATCGCGGCGCCGGCTTCCAGAAGCTGCGGAGCGCCATGCCGAGCAGGATCGCCATGACGAGCGCTTCGACATAGGGATGCTCGAACATACCCAGTTCGGCGCGCTCCAGCAGGGCGGAGACGCCGGCGACCAGAACGCACAGGAGAATGCCGGGAATCAGCGCCGCAATGCGGCTCGCGGCTGTGGCCGGCTTGGCGTCGGCCGGGCTGGATGCTTGATTCTGCGACACAAATCTCTCCCCGAGGAGAAAGATTTATACGCAGTGCGACCCGGGAGGGAAATAAGTTTTCGACATGTCAGGCCCCGGGGGAAGTTCTATCCTCAGCCCGGAATAACCGCCTCAGAAGATCAGGCTCTTGGCGAGCGAAGCGACGCGGCTGAAGCCGTCGTAGACGCCGGGTTCGAAGAAAGCGGCGCGGGCAAGCACGATCCCCGCAACCAGCGACCAGAACAGACCGGTGCCGGCACGCAGCAAGAGCTTCGACGTACGCGACCGCGGCTGGGTGTCCGTCGCGGACACCAATTGCTCGCCGAAGGGTTCAAATCCGGTACGTTCCATGGCTCTGGCCAATCCATCAAATTCTGATGGGAATGTCGTCGTTTCGGCCCCAAACGGCAATGGAAGCGATTGGCGTTTTTGTCCTCTCGAAGGAAAACTCCTTCCGTCCGACAATCTCAGGACAATAGTTTTCTTCTTCCGGCCTATTTGGACACCAGCGTCCGGCTTAAAGGGCCAGATAGCGGCGCCGGATCGGCTCGTTGGCCTTCAGTTCGTCGATGCCGGCGGCGTAGACGATCTGGCCCTTGTCGATGACGGTGGCATGGCTCGCCAGCCCGAGGCAGAAATGCATGTTCTGCTCGGCGATCAGCACGGTCGATCCGAGTTGCCGGAGTTGTCGCAACAGTTCGCCGATCCGCTGCACGATGATCGGCGCGAGGCCCTCACTCGGCTCGTCCAGCAGCAGCAGCGCCGGATTGCCCATCAGCGTGCGTGCGATCGCCAGCATCTGCTGCTCGCCGCCCGAAAGCCGCCCGGCAATGCGATGACGCAGCGGTTCCAGGAGCGGAAAGACCTCGTAGATGCGCTTGATCGGCCATTCGTCCTGGCCGTCCGGTCCCTTCTTCCTCCCGATGACGAGATTGTCCTCGACCGTGTGCTCCGGAAAGATCTGGCGGTCCTCCGGCACGAAGCCGAGGCCCGCGCGCGCGATGGTGTGCGGCTTAAGACCGGAGATCACGGCTCCGCGCAGGCTCACCCTGCCCCGTCGCGGCGGCGCCAGCCCCATGATCGCCTTCATCGTCGTCGACTTGCCGGCGCCGTTGCGGCCGAGCAGCGCCATCGTCTCGCCTTGCCGCACGGAGAGACCAACGCCGAACAGGATCTGGCTGGTGCCGTAATAGACGTCGAGATCGGCGACTTCGATGACGGCGGTACTCATGCGGCGGCTCCCGCATGCTCGGTGCCGAGATAGGCGTCAATCACGGCGCTGTTGTTGCGGATCTCGTCGGGTGTGCCGGTCGCGAGGATTCGACCGTAGCACAGCACGACGATCTTGGGCGCGATCTTGAACACGATGTCCATGTCGTGCTCGATGAAGACGACCGTGATCTTCTGGGTCTCCCAGAGCTCGCGCACCTTGTCGATCATGCGCCAGCGCTCCTCCGGTCCCATCCCGGCGGTCGGCTCGTCCAGCAGCAGCACCTTCGGTTCGAGCACGAGCGCCAGGGCGATGTCGAGCAGCTTCTGATCACCGTGCGACAGGGTCGCGGCCGTGCGATGGCGTTTGCTCGCCAAACCCAAGAGCTCCATCACGTGCTCGGCGCGGTCGCGCGTCTCGGGCAGGGGAAAGCGCTTGTGCAGCATCGCGGAGGTGCGCTGGTCGGCGCTGACTGCCGCGAGCATGGTTTCCTGCACCGTCAGCGACTTGAAAATGCTGGCGACCTGGAAGGCGCGGCCGATACCGTGGCGCACGATCTCCGGCGGCGAGCGGCCGGCGAGATCGATGCCGTCGAGCAGAACCTGGCCGGAATCCGGCTTCAAGGCACCAGTGATCAGATTGAAGAACGTGCTCTTGCCTGCGCCATTCGGGCCGATCACTGCAGTGAGCGAGCCGTCGGGAAAATCGAGCGAGACGTCGTTGGTCGCCTTCAAGCCGCCAAACGACTTCGCGAGGTTGCGGATCTCGAGCATCGTTAGCGCCCCTTGCCTGCATCGCGCCGGTGCGAAAACCATTCGGCGACGAAATCCAGGAGGCCCTTGCGCAAACCGAGCGCGAAAAACAGGATGACGACCCCAAGCACGATGCCGTGGTATTCGGTGAACCGCGTGACAGTATCGTTGAGCAGCAGAAACAGCACGGTGCCGACCATCGGACCAAGAAAGGTGGAGACGCCGCCGAGCATGTTGATGAAGATGCCCTCCCCCGAGATCGTCCAATAGGCAAATTCCGGATAGGCGCCGGACACGAACAGCGCCATCACCATGCCACCCATCGAGGCGAACAGCGCAGCCAGCACGAACACCGTGAGCTTGGCACGCCAGACGTCGATGCCTAGAAAGCTAGCGCGCGTGGCGTTGTCGCGGATCATGCGCAAGGTGTAGCCGAAGGGCGATTGTGCGATCTGGCGCATCGCAAGCAGGCCGACGATGAGCAGCGCGCAGCTCGTGACATAGAGATGGACATGATTGGACAGATCGATGCCGAGAAAGACGGGCCGCGGGATGCCGCCGCGCAGGCCCTGATCGCCGCCAGTGAACGAGGCCCAGGACAGGATGGTCGAGTGGATCAGCATCTGGAAGGCGAGCGTGACGAAGGCGAAGTAGATCTCCTTCAGCCGCACGCAGATCGCACCGATGACTGCCGCGAAGACCGCCGTGACGGCCAATGTCGCGACGAAAGCCACCGGAATCGGCACGCCGAGCTTCTGCATGATCAGGCCGAAGCTGTAGGCACCAAGGCCAAAGAACATGCCGTGCCCGAACGAAGTCAGGCCGGTGTAGCCGACCAAGAGGTTAAGCGAGGTCGCAAACAGACCATAGGCGGAGCAACGGATGACGAAATCAAGCAACGCCTTGCTGCCGGTGAATAATGGCAGGCTCGCCAGCACGGCAAAAGCGATCAGCGCGATCAGCACGTCGCGGTAGCGTTGCAGCACGGCGCCGCTGCGCACCGGCACCAGCGCTTGCGCGCGGCCGGCCTCGAGTTCGGTCATGCCGCCTCCTTGCCGAACAGGCCGGTGGGCTTTGAGACCAGCACGATCACCATGAACAGATACATCAGGCCTTCCGTGAACAGGGGAAACCCGAGCGAGCCGAAGGAACGGATCAGGCCGAGCAGCAACGCCCCGATCAGCGCGCCCAGGATCGAGCCCATGCCGCCGATCACCGTGACGATGAAGGACTCGATCAACACCGAGAAACCCATGCCGGGCGTGAGCGAGCGCACCGGCGCGGCCAGCGCCCCGGCAAGGCCCGCCAGCATGCCGCCAAGCGCAAACACGCCGCCATAGATCAGGCCGGTGTTGATGCCGAGCGCCGAGACCATGCCGGGGTTATGTGCGGCTGCGCGGATCACCTTGCCGATCCGGCTGCGCGACAGCCCGATGCCGAGCACGATGGCGGCGAGAAGCGCGACACCGATCAGCAGCAGATAGTAAGGCGGGACCACGCCTCCGGCGATGAACAGCGGCATCACCTGGAAGGCCGCCGGCATGCCCATCGCCTTGAACTCGGGCCCCCAGATGATGCGCACGACGTCATCGAAGATCAGCACGAAGGCGTAGCAGACGAGGAGCTGCATCAAGACGTCGGCGCCATAGACGCGGCTCATGAAGACACGCTCGAAGATCAGGCCGAGAACCGCGGTGCCGGCCGCGCCTGCAAGCATCGCCAGCGCAAAACTGCCGGTGAGCTGATAGGCCGTCATCGCGAAATAGGCGCCGAACATGTAGAAGGCGCCGTGGCTGAAGTTGACCACCTTGAGCACGCCGAAGATCAGCGTCAGCCCGACGGCGACGAGGAACAGCAGCATGCCGATGATGAGGCCGCTGGTGGTTTGCGTCACCAGGCACGCGGAACTGGAGAGACAGCCGGCAAGCGCATCGAGATCCACGGGAGCACTTTCATTGCGACGCGCCTGACGCGGCGCGGAAAACGAAACGACGGCGGAGACGGTCGCCCGTCCCCGCCGCTTGCGCGATCAGGTATAGCCCTTACTCTTCTTCCACTCGGCTTCCAGCTCGAAGATGGTCTTCCAGTCCCCAGCCTTGACTTCGGGCACGTAGGGCTCCTGTGGGATCGTCGTGCCCCAGCCGATGGCGTAGCCGACGAGGGTGTGATCGTCGCCGCGCATGGTCACGGTGCCGTCGGCACCGAACGGGCACTTGATGGTGAGGCCCTTCAACACCTCTGCGATCTTCTTGCCGTCGGCCGAGTTCGCCTTCTTCGCAGCTTCCGCCATCAGCATAATTGCGGTGGCATTCTCCCACGACCAGTTGGTCGGATATTCATTGAACTTTGCCTTGTAGGCATCGCCCCAGGCAGCATTCTCCGGCGTGGTCGGGAAGGTCTTGATGTAACGGTTGCCGGAGTGGATGCCCTTGGGCAGGTTCTTCACCACGGTGAGCGCAGTGTAGTCAGCCATATTGACCGCGAACACTTCCATCTGGCCGAACATCGCGTAGATGTTGGCCTGGTCGATATAGGAGGTGAGATCGCCGCCCCACAGGCAGGAATAGAGCGCCTGGGGTTTGGCTTGCAGGATCTTCGTCACCACCTCGGTGTAGTCAGGCTGGAACAGCTTCGGCCAGGACTCGCTGATGATCTCGACCTCGGGCGCGAAGCGCTTCAGGTACAGCGTGAACTCCGCCGTGGTGTCGCGGCCATAGGCATAATCCGGCGAGCAGGTCGCCCATTTCTTCAAGCCCTTCGCCTTGGCGATCGCCGCGGCATAGCCGCCGCCGACGATGGAATCGTGCACGCCCTGTCGCGCGGTACGGAACGCGTTGGGAATGTGCTGCTTGGGATCGGCGGTCAGAGCCGAGGTCTCCGAATTGGTGTGAATGCAGAAGACGCCGAGATCGCGCGCGACCTCGTGCACCGCGAAGGCGCCGGAGGAGGCTTCGGCATCGATCATGAGCTCGCAGCCGTCGGTGTTGACGAGCTCACGCGCGACGCGGGCGGCTTCCTGCGGCTGGCCCTTGGAGTCGCGGATCACCATCTCGATCTGGCGGCCGGCGAGCCCGCCGGCGGCGTTGACCTTCTCGACTTCGAGCATCACCGCATTGCGCGAGGACGTGCCGAGCTGCGCGACGCGGCCCGACAGGATCGTCGGCATTCCGATCTTGATGGTCTTGGCTTGCGCACGCGCCACCCAGGGCGCGGCAACACTCATCGCACCAGCGCCCATCAGCGCCAGTGTGGAACGGCGGCTGATGCCCGGCGTGCGGGTCCTCGTCATTTTCCCCTCCCTCTTTCGGGTCGGCGTTTCCTGATCCCTGTCGGAGATCGTCTCGTCTCCGTGTCTCGAAGGATTTCAGAGGTAGGGGGGTGACGTCAAGCCAAAGATGAATTACGAGTCAGAATTCATCGGGGAAGGAAGCGAGGCCAGGAACTGGCCTAAACCAGCGCAAATGATCAATCTGTCGAGCTTCATCGCCTTTCATGCCCGACGCACGCCGGAGCGACCCGCGCTGAAATATCGCGGCGAGGAGATTTCCTACGCGGCGCTTAATGCACGCGTCCGAAAGGCCGCCGGCTGGCTCGCCGCGCAGGGCATCGGCCCCGGCGATGTCGTCGCTGTATTGATGAAGAACAGCGCGTCGTTCCTGGAGCTGGTGTTTGCGACCAGTCATCTCGGCGCAGTCTTCCTGCCGATCAACTTCCGCCTCTCGCGCGATGAGGTCGGCTACATCGTCGGCAATGCCGGCGCGCGCCTGCTGATCGTCGATGAGGAACTGGCGGCGAATGCCGCGGGCGCGAAGATTGTCGTGCTCGATGAAGCCGCGCAGCACAGCGTCGTGCGTCTCGCGAGCAACGCTGCACCCGTGCCGATGCATCCGCGCCAGCCATCTGACTTGATGCGGCTGATGTACACCTCGGGCACGACCGATCGGCCCAAGGGCGTGATGCTCTCTTACGACAATTTCTACTGGAAGTCCGCCGACCAGACGATTGCGCTCGGCCTCAGTGCCGAGACGCGGCTTCTCGTCGTCGGCCCGCTCTATCACGTCGGCGCGCTCGATCTGCCGGGCATCGCCGTGCTCTGGCATGGCGGCTTCATCCGCATCGAACGCAATTTCGAGCCGGAGACGGCGCTCGCGGCGATCGCGGAAGACAAGCTCAACGCCGCCTGGTTCGCGCCGGTCATGACCACGGCGATGCTCACCTGCCCGACGCGCGATCGCTACGACGTCTCCAGCCTGACATGGGCGATCGGCGGCGGCGAGAAGACGCCGGAAGCGCGCATCCGCGCCTTCTCCGAATACTTCCGCAACGCGCGCTACATCGACGCCTATGGCCTCACCGAGACCGTCGGCGGCGACACCTTTATGGAAGCCGGCCGCGAGATCGAGAAGATCGGCTCCACGGGCCGCGCCATTGCTCATGTCGAGATCGAGATCCGCGATGAGGACGGCAAGGTCGTGCCACCGAACGTCAATGGCGAGATCTGCCTGCGCGGGCCGAAGATCACGCGCGGCTATTGGAAGGATCCGGAGAAGACGGCCTCGGCCTTCTTCGGCGACTGGTTCCGCAGCGGCGACGTCGGCTATCTCGACGACGAGGGCTTTCTGTACCTGACCGACCGCAAGAAGGACATGATCATCTCCGGCGGCGAGAACATCGCCTCCTCCGAGGTCGAGCGCGTCATCTACGATCTGCCCGAGGTACGCGAGGTCGCCGTGATCGGCCTGCGCGATGCGCGCTGGGGCGAACGGCCGGTCGCCATCGTCGTGCTCGCCGAAGGTGCGCACCTCGAGCTGCCTGACCTCATCGAGCACTGCCGCGCGCGGCTGGCGAGCTTCAAGGTGCCGAAACAGCTCGTCGTCCGCGACAGCCTGCCACGCAATCCAAGTGGAAAGATCCTCAAGCGCGTGCTGCGCGCCGAGTTGGAGACGTCCGAATGACGCAAGTTAACGCCAAGGTGACAAAGCTCAACCGCGTCGAGCGCAACGCCTGGACCAAGCAGAAGATCTTCGAGGCCGCCACCAAGGTCGTGGGCAGATACGGCTATGCCGAGGCCTCGGTCGCCCGCATCACCGAGCAGGCCGGCGTCGCGCAGGGCACCTTCTACAATCATTTCGAGAACCGCCAGGAATTGCTCGACCAGCTCCTGCCCAAGATCGGCCTCGACATGGTCGAATTCATCCGCGCTCGCACCGGCACGGCGGACGCGGCACGGCAGGAGATCGCGCGCTTCTCCGCGTTCTTCGACTTCATCCGCGAGGTGCCGGAGTTTCTGCGCATCCTCAACGAGGCCGAGTTCTTCGCGCCGATCGGGTACCAGAAGCATCTCGACAACATCTCGGTCGCCTATGTCCGCATCCTGCGCAGGGCTCGTCTTGCAGGCGCGATCGAGGACTACAGCGACGAGGAATTCGAGGCGATCGTCCACATGCTGATGGGTGCGCGCGGCTATCTCAGCCGCCGCTATTCCTATTCGGAAAGCGGCGTCACCGCTGTCCCCAATCACGTCATCTCCGCCTATCGCAAGCTGATGACGCGCGGCCTCTTCACTGCCTTCGGAGATCAGGACACGCCATGAACATCGAATCTCCGCACAAGCCGCTCGACCTCGCCTCGGCCATCGCTGAGGGCGATATCCGTTGCCTGCTGATGGTGCTGGTGCACATGACCGGCGACGAGAAATGGCTGGAACCGCCATACTTGCCCAAGCGCGATATCCGCCTCATCCCCGATCCCGAGGCCGGGGTGCCGCACGACATCCAGAACGAGATCCGCGCCGCCGTGGTCAAGCTCTTCGCCGACGGCACGCCAAAGCCCGTCATCACCGACCCCGGCGAGGAATTGCTGCTGAGGATGATGCGCGCCTGCCTCGGCGAGAACGTCGCGCCGGAATATGCGCCCTTGATGCGCGAAGAGATGGGCTTTGTGGCGCGCGAGGCACGCTGGGCGGCGCGCCCTTCCGACGAGAAGCTTGCGGACCAGCACGTGCTGATCGTCGGCGCCGGCGTCTGTGCCATCGCGCTCGGCGTGGCGCTCGGCCATCTCGGCATCCCCTACTCCATCGTCGAGAGGAACGAAGAACTCGGCGGCACCTGGTGGATCAACCGCTATCCCGGCTGCGGCGTCGACACGCCGAACCACTCCTATTCGTATTCTTTCGGATCGCGCAATGCCTGGACGCGCTACTTCTGCCAGCGCGAGGAGCTGCTCGGCTATTTGCTGAAGGTCGCCGACGAATACGGCATCCGCAAGCATCTGCGCGTCAACACCGAGCTGACCTCGTCGCGCTGGGACGAAGGCAGGCGGCGCTGGATCTCCACGCTGAAAACGAAGAATGGCGACGAGACCTTCGAATCGACAGCGCTTGTCTCGGCCATCGGCCAGCTCAACGATCCCTCACGCGCCCGCTTCGAAGGCGAGGACAGCTTCAAGGGAACGATCCTGCATTCAGCATTGTGGTCCGATGACATCAACGTCGAGGGCAAGCACGTCGCCGTGATCGGCACCGGCGCCACCTCGATGCAGTTCGTGCCTTCGATCGCCGGCCGCGCCGCCTCGGTCACGGTCTACCAGCGCAGCGCGCAATGGGCTCGCCCGGTGAAGGGCTATGCCGACCCGATCAGCGAGGGCGCGCGCTGGCTGTTGGCGCATCTGCCATTCTATGTGCAGTGGTACCGCTTCAACATGTTCTGGCGCTACGGCGATGGCCTCCTGCCCTTCCTCCGCAAGGACCCGGCCTGGCCGCATCCCGAGCGCGCCGTCAACAAGGGCAACGACCGGCACCGCCAGGAGCTGACGGACTTCATCCTGTCGGAACTGCAGGGACGCCCCGACCTGATCGAGAAATGCGTGCCGACCTACCCGCCCTATGGCAAGCGCATCCTGCTCGACAACAACTGGTTCAAGACTTTGAGGCGAGACAACGTCGAGCTCGTCACCGAGGCGATCAGCCATTTTGACGAAAGCGGCATCGTCACCGCCGACGGCAGGCAGCGCCCGGCCGACATCATCGTCGTCGCCACCGGCTTCAAGGTGACGGAGATGGCTGCGCGCCTCAATATCAGCGGACGCGGGGGCACGAATCTGCGCGAGGCCTGGACCAACGACAATCCGACCGCGTTCCTCGGCCTCACCGTGCCGGGCTTTCCAAACTTCTTCTGCATGCTCGGTCCCAATTCAGGACCGGCCCATGGCGGCAGCGTCATATTCCAGTCGGAATGCCAGAGCCGCTACATCTCGGCGTGTCTCGTCGACATGATCGAACGAGACATCGCCGCGATCGATGTCCGTCAGGGCGTGCTCGACGAGTACGTCCGCAAGGTCGATGCCGAGCACGAGGCGATGATCTGGACCCATCCGGGCATGAGCACCTACTACCGCAACAGCAGTGGCCGCGTGTTTTCGGCGATGCCGTGGCGGTTCGTGGACTACTGGCGCATGACGCACGACCCCGATTTGGGGCAGTACAAGCTGACGGAGGCGTGAAGCAATCTGTTAGCATTGACTGTGGCCGACGCTCAAGTTGCGCTCGACCCACATCGTCATTGCGTGCGAAGCGAAGCAATCCAGAGTCTTTACGCGGAGGGATTCCGGATTGCTTCGCTCGAAATGACCGGGGGCGGCCCTTACGCCGCCAGCCCGCTCCCAACGGGGGCGAACTCCATCCCGAGGCTCTCTGCCACCGCCTTGTTCGTAATCCGGCCGCGATGCACGTTCAGTCCGTTACGCAAATGCGGGTTCTCCAGCACCGCGGCAAACCCCTTGTTCGCGAGCATCAGTCCGAACGGCAGCGTTGCATTGTTCAGGGCCTGGCTCGAGGTCACCGGCACCGCGCCCGGCATGTTGGCGACGCAATAATGCACGACGCCGTCGACCTCATAGGTTGGCTCAGCGTGCGTGGTCGGATGAGAGGTCTCGAAGCAACCGCCCTGGTCGATCGCGACATCGACCAGCACGGCGCCCGGCCGCATCGACTTCAGCATGGCGCGCGTGACAAGCTTCGGAGCACTGGCGCCCGGCACCAGCACTGCACCGATCACGACGTCGGCGGCGAACACCTCGTCCTCGACCGATTCAATGGTCGAGAAACGCGTGCGCACGCGTCCGGCAAAGAGATCGTCCAGTTCGCGCAAGCGCGGAATCGAGCGGTCGATCACGGTGACTTCGGCACCGAGGCCGGCGGCCATGCGCGCAGCCTGCGTTCCGACCACGCCGCCGCCGAGCACGACGACGCGCGCCGGCTGCACGCCCGGCACGCCGCCCAGGAGCAAGCCGCGGCCGCCGGCCGAGCGCTTGAGCGCGGCGCCGGCGGCCTCGATGGCGAGGCGGCCGGCGACTTCGCTCATCGGGGCGAGCAGCGGGAGGTGACCGCTCGCATCGGTGACGGTCTCATAGGCGATCGCGGTGCAGCCGGAGTCGATCAGGCCCTTGGCCTGCTCCGGATCCGGCGCAAGATGAAGATAAGTAAACAGGATCTGGCTCTCGCGGAGCTGGACCCATTCGCTCTTTTGCGGCTCCTTGACCTTCACGATCATCTCGGACCTGGCAAAGATCTCGCGGGCGGTCTCGGCAATGGACGCCCCTGCCCGCCGATACATCTCGTCGGGCGCGCCGATGCCACTGCCGGCGCCGGTCTCGACCGTCACCTGGTGCCCGGCGGCGACATACTCGCGGACGGCGCCCGGGGTGAGCCCGACGCGATATTCCTGCACCTTGATCTCCTTGGGCACACCGACACGCATCCCGAGCTCCCTTGCCAACGCACTGATTCCACTCATTCATCGTAGCGACGGCGCCCGTTTGGTTTCGTGCAAATATCCGCTAGGTTCGGCACGCGCGCGCCGGTTTCCGGCGCAAAAAGTGCCCTTTAACGCTGGAAACGAAACCTTGGCCCTCGACCGGAAAGACCTCGCGATCCTCGCGGAACTCACGACCAATGCGCGGGCCAGCCACACCGAGCTTGCCAACAAGATCGGCCTGTCGAGCACGGCGCTTGCGCGGCGACAGAAGGCGCTGGAGGACGACGGCTACATCCAAGCCTACCAAGCCGCGCTCGACCTCGCCCAGTTCGGCCTCACCACCACTGTGCTGGTTCGCATCGCGCTGGAGAGCCAGAGCGACGATGCGCTGAAGGCTTTCGAGGCGGAGGTGGTGAAATGCCCCTCCGTCGTGCGCTGCTTCCTGATGTCGGGCACCGACGATTACATCCTGATCGTGCTCGCCCGCGACATCCAGGATTTCGAGCGCATCCACCGCACCGAGCTGTCCCGCCTGCCCCGCGTCGCGCGCGTGCAATCGAGCTTCGCGCTGCGCGAGATCGTCAACCGCGCGGTACCGACCGTGGTTTTCGGGGAGACGAAGCGCTGACCTCGTTCGTCCCAACCGGAGAACCGGTCGGGAACCAAGCAGCCCGTCATCCGTTGGGCGCTATTGGCCAGCGGCGGCAATCATCCTCGCGTCACATCCACAATCTGCCCAGCTCGGCCTTTCCGCAGGGAACAGACCATGGCCGACATCACGGATCAGATCCCCGAACGCATTCCGATCAACCTCGTCGTCAATGGCGCAAGGCGCACACTCGAGGTCGTGCCGTGGACCACGCTTCTGGATGCCCTGCGTGACCGCCTGGAGTTGACCGGCACCAAGAAAGGCTGCGATCACGGCCAATGCGGCGCCTGTACCGTGCTAGTCGACGGAAGACGGGTCAACTCCTGCCTGACCCTCGCCGTCATGAGGGATGGAGCTGAGATCACGACGATCGAAGGCTTGGCCAAAGACGGCACCCTTCATCCCCTGCAACAGGCCTTCATCGACCATGACGCCTTTCAGTGCGGCTATTGCACGCCGGGGCAGATTTGCTCGGCGGCCGGCCTGTTGGCCGAAGGCCGAGCGCGGGATGCCGACGAAATCCGGGAGCTGATGAGCGGAAATCTCTGCCGCTGCGGCGCCTATCCCAACATCGTGGCTGCAATCGAGCAGGCAATGAGCCGGTCATGAACAACTTCCAGTATTTCCGCGCAAGCGACGTCCCCGACGCCATTCGCCTAGTCGCCGCCGATCCAGGCGCGAAGCTGATTGCCGGCGGCACCAACCTGATCGACCTGATGAAAGAGAACGTCGAACGGCCCTCCCGGCTGATCGACATCTCCCGCCTGCGAACGCCGTCTATCATGCCACCGGCAAGCGCATTCGGCGCTTCCCGATCACGCTGGACAAGCTGATGGACTGAAGCCGCAGGTATTCGAACCTTCCCGCGGTTCTCGGCTCCTGTCATCCAGCTGTCATCGAATGTGCCGAGAGCTGTGTCTCCGCCACACTCGGGAGCCGACATGGACTATTTCAAGCGCTTCAATTTCCTGTTCGCCGCACCCATGTTCGATAGCGACGACCTCGAAGGCGTTCGCTTCAACCAGATCATCGAGGAAATCCAGCGCTCCGGGTTCGAGGTGGTCCGGGCCCGCAAGCTGGAGGATGCCGAGATGGCGGTGCAGACCGATGCGGCGATCGGCTGCATGGTGGTGGACTGGGGCAAGAAGGGCCTCGAGGGCAAGACATCAGCGTTGATCAACCTGATGCGCCGCCGGGGCCTCGACTTCCCGATCATCCTCCTGATCCGTCGCAAACGGTTCGAGGATCTGCCGGTCGAAGTGCTCGATTTCATCGACGGCTATGTCTTTCTGTCCGAGGAGACGCCGCCCTTCATTGCCAAGAACCTGATCAGCCGTCTCAAGCAATATGCCGAGACGCTGAAGACGCCGTTCTTCGGCGCGCTGGTCGACTATGCCGAGGAAGGCAACCAGCTCTGGACCTGTCCGGGCCACAATGGCGGTGTGTTCTACAACCGCAGCCCGATCGGGCGCGTGTTCGTCGAGCATCTCGGCGAATCCGTATTCCGCGACGACCTCGATAATTCCGTGCTCGATCTCGGCGACCTCCTTACCCACGAAGGTCCTGCGTTGAAGGCGCAGAAGGAGGCTGCGCAAATCTTCGGCGCGGAAAAAACCTACTTCGTGCTGAACGGCACGTCCACCTCGAACAAGGTCGCGCTCGGCGCCCTCGTCACCGACGGTGATCTCGTGCTGTTCGACCGCAACAACCACAAGGCGGCCCATCACGGCGCTCTGATGATCAGTGGCGGCGTCCCCATCTACGTCCCGACCGTCCGCAATGCCTGGGGCCTTATCGGCCCGATGCGCTGGGACATGCTCGATGAAAAGGCCCTGCGCGAGGCCATCCGCAGCCATCCGCTAGTCAGGGATCGCGACGCCTGGTGCAAGGAGCGGCCGTTCCGCGTAGCCGTGGTCGAGCAGTGCACCTATGACGGCTCGATCCACAGCGCCGAGATGATCCTGAAGCGCATCGGCCATCTCTGCGAGTACATCCTGTTCGACGAGGCCTGGGCCGGCTTCATGAAATTCCATCCGCTCTATGCCGGTCGCTTCGCCATGGGGCTGGCCAATCTTCCTCCCGAGGCCCCCGGCATCATCGCGACCCAGTCGACCCACAAGCAGCTGGCGAGCTTCTCGCAGGCCTCGCAGATCCACATCAAGGATCGTCACATCCGTGGCCAAAAGCGCCGCGTCGAGCATCGCCGCTTCAACGAAAGCTTCATGCAGCACGCATCGACGTCCCCCTTCTATCCGCTGTTCGCCTCGCTCGACGTCGGTGCGCAGATGATGAAGGGTCGCTCCGGCGAAGTGCTGTGGGACGACACGATCCGGCTCGGCATCGAGCTGCGCAAGAAGATCCGGGCGATGCGCCGGGAGTTCGAGGAGAAGGAGCAGAACCCGGAGCGGCGCTGGTTCTTCGAGCCCTTCGTTCCAGATCGGGTCGCCATTCCCGATGTCAGCCGGCCCGGCGCCGTCCACAACGTCGCCTGGGAGACGCTCTCCACCGACGAGTTCGCGACCAATCCCGCGCTGTGGCAGCTCTCTCCGGACACCAACTGGCACGGCTTTCCCGATCTCGTGGAAGGCTTTGCCATGACCGATCCGAACAAGCTGACCTTGCTCACACCCGGATTCGATCGTGCGACCGGCGCCTATGCCGAGCACGGCATCCCCGCACCTGTCGTCGCGCAATACCTGCGTGAAAACCGCATCGTCCCCGAGAAGAACGACCTGAACTCCCTGCTCTTCCTGCTCACCCCCGGCGTCGAGGCGAGCAAGGCCGGCACGCTGATCTCCGGCCTCGTCGCGTTCAAGAGGCTGCATGACGACAATGCGCTGCTGGCCGACGCGATTCCGGAATTCCATCAGCGGCGGCGGGCACGCTACGCAGGCGTGCGCCTGCGCGATCTCTGCGGCGAGATGCACCGCTTCTTCCGCGCCGCCGACGTCAGCGCACTCCAGGCGAGGCAGTTTATGCCCGAGCACATGCCCGAGATCGCGATGTCGCCCCGCGATGCCGCGCGCTATTTGTTCCGCAACGATGTCGACTATCTGCCGATCGAGGCAATCGCCGGCCGTATCGCCACCACACCCTTCGTGGTCTATCCGCCCGGCATCGCCACCATCGTGCCCGGCGAGCGGCTGACGGAGCGGGCCAAACCCATGATCGATTATCTCAAGATGTTCGAGACCTGCTTCAACACCTTCCCGGGCTTCGACGTAGAGATCCAGGGCGTCTACAAGGAGATCGATGCTCAGGGGCGCATCGGGCTCTACACATACGTCGTTACCGAGTAGGGTGCCGATGAACGAGACAGCTGCGCGCGCGAGTGATGAACCCGTCCTGGTCAGGCCGTCACGCGAAAGCGATGTCGAAGCGATGCTGGCGATCTATCGCCATCACGTTCGCAACGGTGTGCCGCGCGATGTCGAGGGAACCGGCGCGCCGGAGCCGGATGATCTGCGGGAGCGGCGCAAAAACCTGAAGCAGACCCGCCTGCCGCATCTGGTCGCGACCTATCGCGGCGAGGTCGTCGGCTATGCCTATGCCGTGCTGTTCCGCAAGCGCCCCGCCTATCGGTACGCGGCCAAGCATTCGATCTACGTCCACCACGCGCATCTCGGCCGCGGAGTCGGACGGCTATTGCTCCAGGAATTGATCGATGCCTGTGCGGCGGCCGGCTTCCGCCAGATGATCGGCTATATCGATGCCGACAACGCGCCGTCGCTGGTGCTGCACGAAAAATTCGGCTTCTCGCGCGGCGGCCTGCTCCACGGCGTCGCCTATCGCAACGGCCGCTGGTCCGACACCGTGATGGTGCAGCGATCGCTCGGCGCCGGCACGACAACGCCTCCGCCGGGCCGGTAGGCCTTACGACGGAAAGTCAGCCGGTCTCACATGGATGCGGTCGGCATGTAGCGACCAGTCATGCAATGCCTGGTCCTTGCAGAATCTCGCTTTCGCCCGCTCCTTGGCCTCATTCTCGTCGGCGGCATCGATCTCAAGCGTACCCTGGCAAACCTCACTCTGCCGGCCGCATTCACCGAGTACGTCCTTCATGAACTTGACGACATAAGTTGACATGGGACCTCCTGCTGCCCTCGCAGCACTCTAGTCCCATTTAGGGCGGAGCGGGGAAGGAGATTTTGAGGCGGATCAAGGCGGAGCGGACAATCCATTGCGGAACCTGCCGGCCGGGGATAAGCCGGAATGCCGGCCGCCCCCATGAGGATCTTGCCTTGCACTTTGTCTCCGACACCGAAGTCACGAAAGTTCTGACGTTTCCGATCCTTATTGCCGCGCTGGAGGAGGCCCATCGCCGGCCGAAGATGGAAGTCCTGGACGCCTTTCTCGGCGGCGAGGGGGCGCAATACGTCGTCCGCAGTGCCGTCGATCCCGGCCGCTACATGGCGAGCAAGATGTTCACCAGCTTCCCGGCCAATCTGGCGGGGGGCAAGATGCCGGCCGTGCAGGCGGTGTGCGTGCTGTTCGACGGCACCAACGGGACGCCGCTGGCGGCGATGGACGGAACCGAGATCACGCACTGGCGTACCGCTGCAGACTCCGCGCTGGGCACGAAGCTGCTCGCCCCGCCCAGTCCCGAGACGCTGCTTTGCGCCGGTGCCGGGGAGATGTCCGCGTGGCTGATCCGGGGGCATCGTACCGTGCGACCGTCGCTCGAGCGCGTGCTGATCTGGAATCGGAGCCCGGAACGGGCCGCTGATCTCGCTCGGCGTTTGGCGAAGGACGGCGTCAAGGCCGAGACGATCACGGATCTCGACGCGGCGACGCGAGAGGCTGACGTGATCACCACCTGCACCCGCGCGCATCAACCGCTGATCAAGGGCCGGAACTTGCGGCCGGGCACGCATCTGGACCTGGTCGGCGGCTACACGCCGCAAACGCGCGAGGCTGACGACGATGCCGCCAGGTTGTCGCGCGTCTTCGTGGACCGGCGGGAATCGGCCTTCCATGGCGTCGGCGACATCCTGCAGCCGATCGCCAGCGGTGCGATCAGCGAGACCGACGTCCTCGGCGATCTCTATGATCTCGCCAGCGGCAGCGCGCAGGGACGCATCTCACCGTCCGACATCACCTTCTTCAAGAACGCGGGCGGCGGCCATCTCGACCTCATGACCTGCGAGGCCGTGTTCAAGCAGCTCGGCACCAGGTTCGGATAGACGCCCTACCCCTGGCATCTCGCCGGTGGAGGCGGACGAGCGAAGGCAGGCGGGACAGAGCCGACATCAGCCATCACGTCGTGATGTCGAGCAGCGACTCCGTCGTTTCCGAGTAGGCTTGAATGACCTTCGCATTGGCGACGAAGCTGTACTTAGCGGCCGCCAGCTCAACGAATTCGCGGGCGATATCGACATTCGGCGCTGCGACCAGGCCGTCCTGGTTTGCGAAGGGGGCGCCTGGGTCGGATTGTGCGATATAGCTCGGCGAAACCGTCGACACGGCCGCGATCGTACCGCCTGGCATCGAGCCACTCGATTGGTCGACCTGATCGACGCGCAACGGCACATAAGCCGCGGGATAAGTCGAACTCGTGCTCAAGCTGCCTGCACCGGCCGACGCGGCAGATCCGTCTGATGCTGGCAGCGGTCCGGTCGTGCGGATGTTGGCGATATTGCTCGCGGCCACGTTCACGCGCAAACTTGCCGCAGAAAGTCCGGATGTCGCAATCGAAAAGATGCCCATGGACTTTCAACTACAGGACAAGTGATACGCGTTCACTTATCCGGTCGATAAGATGCGGCGCTTTGGCTTTTCATCGTGGTAACCAATTATCGGAGCGCATCCAACTTGGCGCGGCCGGCCCCTTACCCGGGCGTCACACCAAAAGCCTGCTTGAAGCGCTCCGCATAGCGCGGCCAGACTTCGGGATTGATGATGCGCGGCGGGCGCTTGCCGTCGAGCACATCCAGCACCTGCTCGGCGGCGATGCGGCCCATGTTCTGGCGCGCCTCGATGGTGACGCCTGCCGTGTGCGGGCTCGCCAGCACGTTGTCGAACTGGAGCAGCGGATGCTCCGGCGGCGGCGGCTCCTTGGACCAGACGTCGAGGCCGGCACCCGCAATGCGCTTGTCGCGCAGCGCCTGAAGCAACGCGTCCTCGTCGTGGATGAAACCGCGAGCCGTGGTGATGAAATAGGCATGCGGCTGCATCAGCGCGAATTCACGCACGCTGATCATGTTCCGGCTACCCTTGTTCAGCGGGCAGGAGATCGAGACGAAATCGGCGCGGCGCAGGAGCTCGTCGAGCTCGACCTTCTCCCCGTTCCGCTCCGCCATCACCTCGGCCGACAAATACGGGTCGTAGGCCAGCACCGTCATGCCGAGCAGGCCCTTGCACAGGGCGGCGATGCGCCGGCCGACATTGCCGAGGCCGACGATGCCGACGGTCTTGCCCTCGACCTCGTTCCCGACGAGCTCGTTGCGGTTGACGTCGCGCTCGCGGCGCAGGCGGCGATCCGACTGGATGATGCGCTTGGACAACGTCAACATCATCGCCAGCGCATGCTCGGCAACCGAATGGGCGTTGCCGCCGGACTGGTTGACGACCAGCACCCCCGCGTCCGTGCAGGCCTCGACGTCAACAGGGTCGAAGCCCGCGCCATTGCTGGAGACCAGCAGCAATTTCGGCGTCCGCTTCAGAAAGGCGGCATCGACGTGGAAATGCGGCGCCAGTTCGTCGCGCGCCGCGCCGATCTGGTAGACATGGGCCGCACTCAGGATCGGCGCATAGAAATCTTCAGGGCTCTCGTTCTCGATGCGATCGAGCCGGACGTCGGGCCGCGCCTTCAGAATGTCGATATAGATCGGATTGGCCAGGTATTTGACGTAGAAGACGCGCTTGTTGTTGACGGACATCAGGACCCTTCCGGCTCGTTCGCGAGGGAGCTCGGCAAGGTCGGCGCGATGCGCTCCCTCCGGTGCTTCCTCCCGCTTTTTCGTTGCCGCATTTATGACATGGCGGTGCCGGCCACGGCAGGCCGTCTGGCGCAGATCACGGTGCCGGCGCGGACATGTTGACAATCCCTCTACCTGCGTCAAGTTCGGCGGGCCGCCGCAACGGCCAGAACCAAGAAGCATGCGCGGCTGAAGGGAGAACGCAATGGCGATTGCGGAACAACAGACCTCGCCCCAGGCGGCTCAAGGCTCCAGCGAAAGGAGCTGGCACGGCATCGTCCTGCAAACGTTGAAACGGAACGAGATCAGCCTCATCCCTTACGTGCCCGACCGCGTTCTGACGCCGCTGATCAAGAACCTGCACGCCGACCCCTTCTTCACCACCTTTGCCACCGCCCGCGAGGAGGAAGCGGTCGGCATCGTCTCGGGCGCCTGGATGGGCGGACGGCGCGGCGCGGTGCTGATGCAGACCTCCGGCTTTGCCACGCTGGCCAACGTGCTGGCCTCGCTCGCGGTGCCCTACCAGATCCCGCTGATCATGTTCGTGTCCGAGCGCGGCACGCTCGGCGAGTTCAACTACGGCCAGTCGCTGGTCTGCCGGACCATGCGCCCGGTGCTCGATTCACTGGCGCTGGAGCACCACACCATCACCCGGCTCGACGAGCTCGAATTCATCACGGACCGCTCGATCAGGCAGGCCGTCACCACGCAGGCGCCGGTGGCGCTGATCCTCAACCCGCTGCTCACGGGCGGCAAGGTCTTCGACAAGTGAGGCGGGTCATGAACACGCGCAACACCAAGGTGATGAACCGCTTCGACGTCACCTCGCGCCTCGTCGCGAAGCTCAAGCACGAGGAAGCCGTGATCGGCGGCATCGGCAACACCAATTTCGATCTGTGGGCGGCCGGCCACCGCCCGCAGAATTTCTACATGCTGGGCAGCATGGGGCTCGCATTTCCGATCGCGCTCGGCGTGGCGCTGGCGCAGCCCGGCCGCCGCGTCTTCGCACTCGAAGGCGACGGCTCGCTGCTGATGCAGCTCGGCGCGCTGTCAACCATTGCAGCCCTGAAGCCGAAAAACCTGACGATGATCGTGATGGACAACGGCGTCTACCAAATTACCGGCGCGCAACCGACACCGGCAGCGAACGTCGCCGACATCGTCGCCATCGCCATCGGCTCCGGCCTCGCCAACAGCGCCTGGGCCGCGGACGAGGAGGATTTCGAGCGGCTGGTCGACGATGCGATGGCTGCCACCGAGCCGGGCTTGATCGCGGTCCGGATCGACGACAAACCGGGCGTGGGCACCACCCGCCGCGACCCCGTGCAGATCCGGGAACGCTTCATGCATGGACTCGGCGTGCGCGAGCCACTTTAACATTTTGTCATTAACTACACGGCGATCTGATACCGACCTCGCGACAACCCCGCCAGATCCGTGCTAAGCGGTCGGAATGTCCTTTTTCATGCGTACCATTGCCTGGTTGCTCGCGGCCGCCGTCACTTTCGCCACCCTAGGTCCCCCCGGCCTGCGGCCTCATTCCCACCTCGGTCAGGACGGCGAACACGCGCTCGCCTTCGTCCTGGTGGGACTGGCGTTCGGCCTCGCCTATCGGCGACGACGTCTGCTGATCGCAGCGGCCGCGGTCGTGCTGATTGGCGTGCTCGAGCTGATGCAATTTTGGGCACCTGGCCGCCATGCGCGGCTGGAGGATTTTCTGGTCGATGCCGCCACTGCCTGCCTCGGCTTTGCGCTCGCCGCCGCGGCCGATTGGCTGCTCACGCGCTTTCGCACAAGCTCCGCCGTGACAAGCGAAGGCCCCGCGGAGTGACATTCCGCAGGGCCCCATTCGACGCATAGGATTGCGCCGATCAGTCGATGATCTTGACGACGCGTCGGGTGCGCGGCTCGACGATCACGCGGCGATCGTTCACGACCGCATAGCGATACTCGGTGTAGTTCGGCACGGGCCGCAACACCACGGTCGGGGGAAGCGGCTCGCCAACCACGACACGCTCTCGAATCACCACGGAATCGTCACGCGGGATCCCGCCCAGCACGGCATTCGGAATTTCGAGACCGGCGCCGACGGCCGCACCAACGGTGCCGCCGACCATCGCGCCGATCGGGCCACCGATGTCGCCGCCTGCGCGCGCGCCGTCCGCGGCGCCCTGGGCGGTCGTTGACTGGGCGAAGGCTGCGCTCGACGCCAGCAGCGAGACGGCAGCGAACGTAATCGCAAGACGGGTTTTCATGTGCTTATGTCTCCAGTGATTGTCCTGCGCCTTCAACCGCGGGGCGGGAGCATTGTTCCGGTTCCCTACGGCCAAAGAAGCGACAGTCTCTGAAGACTGTTACGCGGTAACACATCAAGCTGCGGCGATCTCGTGCCCCGCCATCAGTTCCAGCGCTCGCACCATCGCCGAATGATCCCACGCTTTGCCGCCATGCGCCGCGCAGGACGAAAACAATTGCTGCGCCACTGCCGTGCTCGGCAGCGACAAGCCGAGTGAGCGAGCGCCTTCGAGCGCGAGGTTGAGATCCTTCTGGTGCAGCTCGATGCGGAATCCCGGATCGAAATTGCGCTTCACCATGCGCTCGCCATGCACTTCGAGGATCCGCGACGAGGCGAAGCCGCCCATCAGCGCCTTGCGCACCAGCGCTGGATCCGCGCCGGCCTTGGATGCGAACAGAAGCGCTTCGCTCACGGCCTCGATCGTCAGCGCGACGATGATCTGGTTGGCGACCTTCGTCGTCTGGCCGTCGCCATTGGCGCCGACATGCGTGACATTCTTGCCCATCTTGTCGAAGATCGGCTTCATGGTGCCAAAAGCCCGCTCCGGCCCGCCGACCATGATGGTGAGGCTCGCAGCTTTCGCTCCGACCTCCCCGCCCGACACCGGCGCGTCGAGATAGTCGGCGCCGAGCGCCTCGATCTTCTTGGCAAACTCTTTCGTCGCCAGCGGCGAGATCGAGCTCATGTCGACCACGACCTTGCCCTTGGAGATGCCGCTCGCAACCCCGTCCTTGCCGAACAGCACGGCTTCGACATGCGGCGTATCCGGCACCATGATGATGACGGCGTCCGCCTCTTCCGCGACCTGCTTGCCGGAGTTGCAGGGAATGCCACCGGCCGCGATCAGCTCGGGGGCAACAGGCGCGACGTCATGCAGGAGAACGCGATGGCCCGCGGCCAGGAGGTGGCCGGCCATCGGCCGTCCCATGGTGCCAAGTCCGATGAAGCCGATGTTGGTCATGTCTTCGTTTCCTCTCGATCTTGCCAAAGTCGATCCACGGGCTCGGTGCACCTCTCCCGCGTGCGGGAGAGGGAGCGCACCGTCACCGTGGCTTCGATATCCTCTACGTCTCGAACGTCTGTGCCGCGTGCCAGGACAGGCCTTCGAGCGTCGTGGTGCGGGGCTTGTATTCGCAGCCGATCCAGCCGCGATAGCCGATCGCGTCGAGATGGCGGAACAAGAAGGGATAGTTGATCTCGCCGGTGCCGGGCTCGTGGCGGCCGGGATTGTCGGCGAGCTGGATGTGGGCGATCTCAGGCAGATATTCCTGCATGGTGCGGGCGAGATCGCCTTCCATGATCTGCATGTGATAGATGTCGTACTGGATGAAGAGGTTGTTCGATCGCACTTCCGAGATCAGCTGCACCGCCTGCTCGGTCCCGTTGAGATAGAAGCCGGGAATGTCGAGCGTGTTGATCGGCTCGACCAACAGCTTGATGTTCTCCCGCGCCAGCGTCGAGGCGGCAAAGCGCAAATTTCCGACCAGGGTCTCGTTCAGCTGGCGCGGGTCCGCATCGACAGGCGCGATGCCGACGAGGCAGTTGAGCTGCTCGCAATCGAGCGCCTTGGCGTAGTCGATGGCGCGGAATACGCCGTCGCGGAATTCACTGACGCGATCGGGCAGGATGGCAATGCCCCGCTCGCCCGCCGCCCAATTGCCGGCCGGCAGATTGTGCAGCACCTGCGTCAGCCCGTGGGCCTCCAACTGTTCGCGCAGCTGCGCCTTGTCGAAATCATAGGGAAAGAGATATTCGACGCCGGCAAAGCCGGCCGCCTTCGCAGCAGTGAAGCGGTCAAGGAAGGGCATCTCGTTGAAGAGCATGGTGAGGTTGGCGGCAAACTTCGGCATGATGCTCTCCCCTATTCCGCCGGCTGCAGCACGCCCGGGCGCGCCCGCTCGACCTCGTCAAGCGGAAGGTCCAGCACCTCTTCGAACTCGACGATGTTGTCGATCTCGGTGCCCATCGCGATGTTGGTGACGCGTTCGAGGATGAACTCGACCACCACGGGCACGCGATGCCTGGCCATCAATTCGCGCGCGGTCACGAACGCGGCCTGCGCGTCCTTCGGATCGGTGACGCGGATCGCCTTGCAGCCGAGCCCTTCGGCGACCGCAACGTGGTCGACGCCGTAGACGCCGATCTCGGGTGCGTTGATGTTCTCGAACGAGAGCTGGACTTGATAGTCCATCTCGAAGCCGCGCTGGGCCTGGCGGATCAGGCCGAGATAGGAATTGTTCACGACGACGTGGATGTAGGGCAGATTGAACTGCGCGCCGACCGCGAGTTCCTCGATCAGGAACTGGAAGTCGTAGTCGCCGGAGAGCGCGACGATGTCGCGATCCGGGCACGCCGCACGCACGCCGAGCGCGGCGGGGAGCGTCCAGCCGAGCGGTCCCGCCTGTCCGGCATTGATCCAGTTGCGCGGCTTGTAGACGCCGAGGAATTGCGCGCCGGCGATCTGCGACAGGCCGATCACGGTGACATAAGTGGTGTCGCGGCCGAACGCCTTGTTCATCTCCTCGTAGACGCGCTGCGGCTTGATCGGCACGTTGTCGAAATGGCTCTTGCGCAGCATCGTCTTCTTGCGATCGCGGCAGGAAGCGGGCCACGCCTGGCGCTCGCGAAGCCTGCCTGACCGGCGCCACTCCCTGGCGACGGCGACGAACAGTTCGAGCGCGGCCTTCGCATCCGAGACGATGCCGAGATCGGGATTGAACACGCGCCCGATCTGCGTCGGTTCGATATCGACATGCACGAAGGTGCGGCCCTTGGTGTAGGTCTCGACCGAGCCGGTGTGGCGGTTGGCCCAGCGGTTGCCGATACCGAGCACGAAATCGGATTCCAGCAGCGTGGCGTTGCCGTAGCGGTGGCTGGTCTGAAGCCCGACCATGCCGGCCATCAGCACATGGTCGTCGGGGATCGCACCCCATCCCATCAGCGTCGGCACGACAGGCACATTGGCAATCTCGGCAAACTCGACCAGCAGATCCGCGGCGTCGGCGTTGATGATTCCGCCACCCGCGACGATCAGTGGGCGCTCGGCCGCATTGAGCATCTCAAGTGCCTTCTCGACCTGCTTGCGCGTGGCAGTGGGCTTGTAGACCGGCAGCGGTTCATAGGTCTCGTCGTCGAACTCGATCTCGGCCAGTTGCACGTCGAGCGGCATGTCGATCAACACCGGCCCCGGCCGGCCCGAGCGCATCACGTGAAAAGCCTGGCTAAATACGCGCGGCACTAGCGCGGGTTCGCGCACCGTCACCGCCCATTTGGTCACGGGCTTTGCGATCGACTCGATATCGACCGCCTGGAAATCTTCCTTGTACAGCCGCGCCCGGGGCGCCTGTCCGGTAATGCAGAGGATCGGGATGGAATCGGCGATCGCGGAATAGAGCCCGGTGATCATGTCGGTGCCGGCCGGCCCCGAGGTGCCGATGCAGACGCCGATATTGCCGGCCTTGGCCCGCGTATACCCTTCCGCCATGTGCGAGGCACCCTCGACATGCCGCGCCAGGATGTGGCGGATCGAACCGCGCTTCCTGAGCGCCGAGTAAAGCGGGTTGATCGCGGCCCCGGGGACCCCGAAGGCAGTCGAGATGCCTTCCTTCTCCAGGATACGCACGGCAGCATCGATAGCTCGCATCTTCGCCATATCGGACCTCGCTTCAGTTGCGTCAGCGAGCGAGATCATCAGGCGGGCAAGATGCAATCTCAACGAGATCGGTTTTATTTTCCACGATGCGGCAACCGCGGAGAAATCACGGCGGTCTCAATCGGTTAGATCGAGGAATGCGTGAAATCGGATCACTCGAACAGCGGTGCCAGCTCCATCTGCGGCACCAGCACGAGCCCCTTGTCCGTGATGCGAATTTCCGGAATAACCGATAGGGGAATCAGATTGAAGCCCATGTAGGGGATGGTGCAGCCGGCCTCCGCCCATTCCTTCTTCAGCACCTTCATTTCTTCCGACACTTCGGTGACGCGCTTGTCGGAGAGCAGCCCGGCAATGGGCAGCGGAACCAGCGCCCTCACCTTGCCGTCGGCGACGACGCAAACGCCGCCCTGATGCTCCTTGATCGCAGCGATTGCCACCTGCATGTCCGGCTCGTTGGTGCCGGCGACGATGATGTTGTGGCTGTCGTGACCGACGCTGGAGGCGACCGCGCCGCGCTTCAGGCCGAAATCCTTGAGAAGGCCATGGGCGACATTGCCGGCCGACTTGCCGTGGCGCTCGACGACCGTGACGAAGCAAAGTCCGTAGCGGGCGAACAGGGATGGCCAATCCTTTGCAGGTTCGATCGCGACCTTCTCATGGATCAGCATGATGCCGGGCAACGCGGTCTTGATCGCATTGACGGTGCAGGCCTTCGCCGGCAGCTCCGGCGTCAGCTTCAGCTTCTCCGGAAGCTTCACCGTGGCGTAGGCGGCTCTCGGATATTGATAGCGTTGCGACAAGGCCTGATCGAGAAGCCCGGTGATCTTGCGGTTCTCGACCACGAGCTCGCCGCCGTACCAGGTACATTGCGGCTTGAGCTGGTCGTCCATCAGCACGAGATCGGCGCGGCGGCCGCCACCGAGCCCGCCGATATCGCCATCCATGCCGAAGCGGGTCGCGCCATGCAGCGAGCCCATCGACCAGGCCTGCTCCGGCGACATCCCCGCCTTCACCGCCTCGCGCACCACCCAGTCGAGACCGAACAGCAGCAGATCGTCGGCATCGCGATCATCTGTGCAGACCGCCGTGCGCTTGTGCGAGGCCCCGAGTTCGGTGATCGTGCGGATCGCCTGCGGCAGCGAATGCCAGGGCGTCGTCGGCGGGCCGCCGCGCAGGAACACCCAGACGCCGGCGTCGAGCAGATCGTCAGCGATGTCGCGGTCGATCGCCTCATGGGTATCGGTGACGCCGCTCGCCGCATAGGCGGCGACGAACTCGCGGCCGTAGACATGGCCGGACACCGGCCGTCCACGCTTCAACGCGGCCGCCAGGATGGCATGGCTGCGCTCGTCGCCCATGGTGACTGGCACGAAATCCATCTTTTCGCCGAGTGCGACCGCCTCAGGCCAGCGATCGAACAGGCCCGCGATCTTGTCCGGCGTGAGGTCACCGCCCGCCGTCTCCAGTTCTGCCGAGGTCGCAGGAACCGTCGACGGCACCGTCAAGAAGATCGAGAGCGGCGCCTCGCGTGCGTCCTCCAGCATCGCCTCGACGCCGGCGATATCCAT
The DNA here is from genome assembly GCF_052043945.1 of Bradyrhizobium sp. PUT101. NCBI lineage: Bacteria > Pseudomonadati > Pseudomonadota > Alphaproteobacteria > Hyphomicrobiales > Nitrobacteraceae > Bradyrhizobium > Bradyrhizobium sp. PUT101. The sequence continues at coordinate 6,692,361 of NZ_CP197207.1, read as the reverse complement.
GACGTTGCCGATCTCGTGGCTGTCGCAGAAGATCGTGGTGGTTCCGTTGAGCAGCGCGGCTTCCGCGTAGGCACAGGCCGTCACCATCGAGGATTCGACGTGGATGTGCGGATCGACCAGCCCCGGCGCGATGATGCCGTCGGCCGCATCATAGAGCGGCACGCCGCTCCAGACCTTCTTCGCCGTGCCGGCTGGCTTCACCGCGGCAATACGCCCGCCAGTAATCCAGACCTCGCGGTTCGCGTGGATGCGCTCCGAATAGGTCGAGAGTACCCGCGCGCCCGTGACGACGAGATCGGGCGCAACGCGCGCCGAGGCGACGTCGGCGAGGCGCCGCGTCATGCTGTGCAGCGGCGCAACGGAGAAACGGGTGAGTCTGGTCATCTGGGCTCCCGGGTGACGTTACGGCCCAGCCATGGTTACGCCCGGCCCCACCCCGGGCAAGCTCAAATATAGCGGCAGGACCCGTTTACGTCTTCGGCGCCGAGACGCCTGCTGCCCCCGCGCCCGAAGCCCTGCGCGGGTTCCGCCTTCGCCTCGGCGGTGCGGCAGCGGGCTTGACCCGAATGCGCATCGACCGGCCTTTTGGCTCATCGATCTCGAACGCATTCGTCTTTCGCACGAGGTCGCTCAACTTGCGGGAGCCGTAGGTTCTCGAATCGAAATCGGGGGCGAGGTTGGTAAGCCCTTTTCCGACTTCCCCGAGAGAAACCCATCCGTCTTCGCTTTCCATCTGGGCGATGACTTTCTTGATCATGGGGATGGCTGCCTCGGGGGGTTGAAGTAACGGCGACCTCGCGGCGGCATCCTGGGTGTTCGCCGGGGCGGCAAGCAGGTTCTCCGTGTAGACGAATCTCCGGCAGGCCTGCCTGAAGCTTTCCGGCGTCTTCTGCTCGCCGAACCCGAAGACGTCGACACCCTGCTCACGGATGCGGGCGGCCAGACGGGTAAAGTCGCTGTCGGAAGACACCAGGCAGAAGCCGTCGAACCGGCCGCTGTGAAGCAGGTCCATCGCGTCGATGACCAGGGTTATGTCGGACGCATTCTTTCCGGTCGTATAAGCGAATTGCTGCTGCGGGATGATGGCGTGCTTCGACAGAATGTCGGCCCAGCCCCTGGAACGCGCATTGGAGAAGTCGCCGTAGATGCGTCGGACGCTGGCCTCGCCGATCTTGGCAATCTCCTCGAAAAGTCCATCCGCGATCTTGGCCGAGGCATTGTCGGCGTCGATCAGGACGGCCAGACGAGGCGAGCGAAGTTCCGACGGCATGGCATTTCTCCACGGGATGAACGCAGCATTAGAACATGCGTGCGGCGGAACGGCTAATCCTCGTTCGCCTTGAATCGCCCGAGCCCCTTCAGCACGAAGGGCGCCAGCAGCGCGATCAACGCCAGCGCCAGCAGCGTCGCCGAGATCGGGCTTTGGACCAGTGTCATGGGATCGCCGAGGCTGATCGCAAGTGCGCGACGCAACTGGCTTTCGGCGATCGGGCCGAGGATCAGGCCGACGACCACGGGAGCGATCGGAAAATCGAACCGGCGCATCAAAAAGCCGAGCACGCCGAAGCCGGCCAGCATCGATAGCTCCACTACCGACGGCTTGGCGGCGATGGTGCCCATGGTCGCGAAGACGAGGATGCCGGCATAGAGCCAGGGCTGCGGAATCGCGAGCAGGCGCACCCACAGTCCAACCAGCGGCAGGTTGAGCACCAGCAGCATGCAGTTGGCGATGAAGAGGCTCGCGATCAGACCCCACACGAGATCAGGCCGCTCGGCGAACAGCAGCGGCCCCGGATTGAGGCCGTATTGCTGGAAACCCGCCAGCATCATCGCGGCGGTCGCCGAGGTCGGCAGCCCGAGCGTGAGGAGTGGCACCAGCGTGCCGGCGGCGGAGGCGTTGTTGGCCGCTTCCGGTCCCGCCACACCTTCGATCGCGCCCTTGCCAAATTCTTCGGGGTGTTTGGTCAGGCGCTTCTCGGTCGAATAGGACAGGAAGGTCGGAATCTCGGCGCCACCCGCAGGCAGGGCGCCGATCGGAAAGCCGAACATGGTGCCGCGCAGCCACGGTTTCCACGATCGCTTCCAGTCTTCTTTTGTCATCCACAGCGAGCCGCGCACCGGCTCGAGCTTCTCCTCGGTATGGTGGCGGCGCGATGCGACATAGAGCGCCTCGCCCACCGCGAACAGGCCGACCGCGAGCGTCGTCACCTCGACGCCGTCGAGCAGCTCGGGGATGCCGAACGCAAGCCGCGCCTGGCCGGTCAGCTTGTCGATGCCGACGAGGCCCAGCGTCAGGCCGATGAACAGGCTGGTCAGGCCACGAACCGGCGAATCTCCGAAGGTCGCCGAGACCGTGACGAAGGCAACGCACATCAGCGCGAAGTAATCCTCCGGGCCAAAGCGCACGGCGAAATCGACCAGCCACGGCGCAAGGAAGGCGAGTCCGATGGTGGCGATGGTGCCGGCGACGAAAGAGCCGATCGCGGAGGTCGCAAGCGCCGGCCCGCCCCGGCCGGCCTTGGCCATCTTGTTGCCTTCGAGCGCGGTCGCCATCGAGGCGCTCTCGCCGGGCGTGTTGATCAGGATCGCGGTCGTCGAGCCGCCATACATGCCGCCATAATAGATGCCGGCGAACATGATCAGCGAGCCGCCGGGATCGAGCTTGTAGGTCACCGGCAGCAGCAGCGCGACCGTCAGTGCCGGGCCGATGCCGGGCAGCACGCCGACGGCCGTGCCGAGGAACACGCCGATCAGCGCATAAAGCAGGTTCATCGGCTGGACGGCGACCGCCATGCCGTGGGCCAGCGCGGCAAAAGTGTCCATCACAGCAGTCGCTCCAGGGGCCCGGCCGGAAGGCTCAGCGTCAACAGGCGGTCGAACGCGAGATAGATGAGGGTCGACATCACGAGGGCGATGATGCTGTCGACCAGGATGGCACGGCGCCCAAACGCCGCCGACGTCGTCACGAACAGCGTGGACGTCGCCAGGATGAAGCCGCCGCCGAAGCCGATGATCGCAATCAGCAGCGCAAGACCAATGAGGATCAAGACCACCGGCACGGGATCGGCGCTCTCGCGCGCCGGCAGGTTGCCGCGTAGCGCGTCGATGAAATTGCCGATTGCGAGCAACGCAAGGCCGGAGGCGACCACAACCGGCATCGCCTCGGGCCCCATCCCGTACATCGCGGCGGATTGCAGGCCGCGTGCATCCCAGACCAGCACCGCGGCGAGACCTGCGAGCAACGCAGCGATAACGAGGCCGGCGCGGTCGACGCGCCGCGGCGGCTGCGCAGGATCGCCGGAGGTCATGACTTGACGAGGCCGACCGATTTCAGCACGTCGGTAACGCGCACCGTTTCCTTCTTCAGGAAATCGGCGAAAGCGCCGCCGCCGAGATAGGCGTCCGCCCAGCCTTTCTGCTTGAGGATCTCCTTCCAGGCGTCGGACTTCACCATCTTCTCGACAGCATCGCTCAAGGTCTTGCGCTGCTCCGGCGTGATGCCGGGAGGCGCGACCACCGAGCGCCAGTTGGCAATCACGAGGTCAATGCCCTGCTCCTTGAAGGTCGGAATGTCGCTGCCGGCGATGCGCTTCTCCGAGGTCACGCCGATCGCGCGCAGCTTGCCGGACTTGATCTGCCCTTCATATTCGCTCAGCCCCGAAATGCCCGCGGTAACCTTGCCGCCGAGGATCGCAGCCAGCGACTCGCCGCCGCCGGAGAACGGGATGTAGTTGATCTTCCTCGCATCGGCGCCGACGGCGCCGGCGAACAGCGCTGCCATCACATGGTCCACACCGCCGGCCGAGCCGCCGGCGAAGGTGACCTTGGCGATATCAGCCTTCACCGCGGCGGCGAGATCCTGCGCATTCTTGATCGGCGAATTCGCGGGAACCACGATCACCTGGATCTCCTCGGTGAGGCGGGCAATCGGCGTCACCTGCTCCAGCGTCACCGGCGACTTGTTCATGGCGAGCGCGCCCACCATGACGAAGCCGCTGACCATCATCTGATTGCCGTCGCCCTTGGCACCATTGACGAACTGCGCGATGCCGACGCTGCCGCCTGCACCGGGAACATTGGTGACCTGCACACTGCGCGCGACGCCAGAAGCCACCAGCGCCTGCTGCATCGAGCGCGCGGTCTGGTCCCAGCCCCCGCCCGGAGCTGCCGGCGCCATCAGCTTGAGCTCGAGCTGCTGGGCAAAGGCCGGATTGGCTGCCGCCAGGGTCAGCGCGACGGCCGCGCCGAAAAGGCGCGAGGGAAATCGAAACATGGGGGCATCTCCAGGCTCATGCGGACGTTTGCCGCATTGTGTCGTTTGGTCGCATATCAGCCAAAACGGCCGAGGCTGTCCAGTGACATCCCCCAGGGCTTCTTTTGGTCAGCGAGGCTCCGGGATCGCCCCGCCAAGCGCGGCCGTCAGTTCGGCAGCGACATCCCGGATGATTTGCCCGATCTCCGGCAACCGCTGATCGGTCAGCCGGCCGGTCATGCCTGAGACTGAAATCGCCGCGAGCGGCTCGGCGCGGTCGTCATAGACGACCGCCGCAACGCAGCGCAGGCCCATGCAGGCCTCTTCATCGTCGAGGGCGTAGCCCTGCTTGCGGATCTTTTCGAGTTCCTTGAACAGGTCGCTCGGCCGAACGATCGACTTCTCGGTCAGGCGAGGCATGCCGTGATGGCGGATGACGGCGCCGACTTCCTCGTCCGAATAAGTCGCGAGCACGGCCTTGCCGACGCCGGAGGTCACCATGGGAACGCGGCCGCCGACCTTGGTCAGCGAGCGCATGATCTCGCGGCTTTCCATGCGGGTCAGCACGATGATGAACTCATCGTCGACCACGGCGAGATTGGCCGTCTCGCGGGTGAGATCGCGCAGCTTGCGGAGGTATGGAATCGCCTGCGCGGAGAAATTGCGCCGCCGCGCGAAGCTGGCGCCGACGGTGAAGCTGCGCACGCCGACATGCCATTTGGATTCGGCACGGTCGAATTGCACGAAGCGGCGGCTTTCGAGCGTTGCGAGCAGTCGGTGCACGGTGGACGCCGACAGGCCGGTGCGGATCGCGAGATCGCTGAGGCGATAACCTTCGTCGTCCTCGGCCAGCGTCTCGATGATCGACAGCGCGCGGTCAACGGACTGCACGCCACCGTCGCGGCCCTCGTGATCGGCTTCCGCGACCGACTTGGGCTCAAGCGATTTGCGCCGGATCACGTTCTTGCTCATCGCGACCTGCCGCTTTGGAATTCGTCATTCCGGGATGGTCCGAAGGACCAGACCCGGAATCTCGAGGTTCCGGGTTCGATGCTGCGCATCGCCCCGGAACGACTTACCCTGCAAGGCGCCGCTTCGGACTGCCGAAGCGGCGTCAACGCCTCAGAGCAGCCCTGCCCCGCGCGCCCACTTGTACTTGGCGCCGAGGACCTCGACCGGCAGCTCGGTCGAGTAGGCGTAGGCTGGGATTCCGTTCTGGTAGAGATATTCCGCGGCTTCCTCGACCTCGACGTCGCCGGCGAGCGAGGCGACCATGGGTTTCACGAAGCCCTTGGCCTCCATCTCCTTCTTCACCTCGACCATGTTGCGGGCGAACACCATCGGCGGGGTGACGATGGTGTGCCAGTAGCCGAGGATCAGCGCGTGGATGCGCTCGTCGGATAGGCCGAGCTTCACCGTGTTGACGTAGGTGATCGGCGGCTCGCCGCCGGTGATGTCCACAGGATTTCCGGCCGCACCGAACGGCGGGATGAACTTGCGGAAGGCCGCATCGAGATCCGGCGGCATCGACATCAGCGACAGGCCGTTGTCGACGCAGGAGTCCGAGAGCAGCACACCCGAGCCGCCGGCCCCGGTGATGATCAGCACGTTCTCGCCCTTCGGCGTCGGCAGCACCGGCACGCCACGGGCGAATTCGAGCAGCTGGCGCAGGGAGCGAGCGCGGATCACGCCGGACTGCTTGAACACGTCCTCATAGATGCGATCGTTACCGGCGAGCGCGCCGGTGTGCGAGGATGCAGCCTTGGCACCGGCCGAGGTGCGACCGGCCTTAAGCACGACCACCGGCTTCTTCTTGGAGACGCGCTTTGCGGCTTCTGCAAAGGCGCGGCCGTCCTTGAGGTCTTCGCAGTGCTGCGCGATCAGGTTGGTGTTGGGATCCTGCTCGAAGAAGGCGAGCAGATCGTCCTCGTCGATATCGGACTTGTTGCCGAGGCCGACGATCGCCGAGACGCCCATCTTCGCTGAGCGCGAGAAGCCGATGATGGCCATGCCGATGCCGCCCGACTGCGACGACAGCGCTGCGTGGCCCTTGACGTCGTAAGCGGTACAGAAGGTCGCGCAGAGATTGGCGGGCGTATAGTAGAAGCCGTAGATGTTCGGCCCCATCAGGCGGATGTCGTACTTCTTGCCGACCTCGACGATCTCGGCCTGCAGCTCCGGCGCGCCGGCTTCGGCGAAGCCCGACGGGATCAGCACCGCGCCCGGGATCTTCTTCTCGCCGCACTCGGTGAGCGCCGCAGCCACGAACTTGGCGGGGATCGCGAACACCGCGACGTCGATCACGCCGGGCACGTCCTTGACGCTCTTGTACGCCTTGTAGCCGAGGATCTCGGCGGCCTTGGGATGGATCGGATAGATCTCGCCCTTGTAGCCGCCGTTGATGAGGTTCTTCATCACGGAGTTGCCGATCTTGCCGTCCTCGGCGGAGGCGCCGACCACGGCGACCGCCTTCGGCTGCATGATGCGGTTCATCGCTGCGACGATCTCTTCGGTCGGACGCGGCTTGGGCTTCGGCTTGTAGGCGAAGTCGACGACGATGCGCACATCCGCGGCGGTCGCGTCCTTCGGCGTCGCGAACACCGGGTTGAGGTCGAGCTCGACGATTTCGGGGAAATCGGTGACGAGCTGCGAGACCTTGACGATGACGTCGGCGAGGGCGTTGCGGTTCACCGGCTCGCCGCCGCGCACGCCCTTCAAAATCTCATGCGCCTGGATGCCGTCGAGCATCGAGAGCGCGTCTTCCTTGGTCGCGGGCGCGAGGCGGAAGGTGATGTCTTTCAACACCTCGACCAGCACGCCGCCGAGGCCGAAGGCGACCAGCTTGCCGAACGAGCCGTCGGTGATCGAGCCGACGATGACCTCGGTGCCGCCCGCCAGCATCTGCTGCACCTGGACGCCCTCGATCTTGGCATCGGACTTATATTTCTTGGCGTTGGAAAGAATGGTCTCGTAGGCCTTCTCGGCCTCTTCGGTGGTCTTGAGACCGACGATGACGCCGCCGGCTTCGGTCTTGTGGAGAATGTCCGGCGAGACGATCTTCATCACGACCGGGAAGCCCATGGACGAAGCCATCTTGCCGGCCTCGCCTGCCGACTTTGCCACGCCCTCCTTCGGCACCGGAATGCCGTAGGCGTCGCAGACCAGCTTGCCCTCCGGCGCCGTCAGGCTGGTGCGGTTGTCCGCCTTGACCTGGTCAAGCACCTTACGGACGGCTTCTTTGGAATTGGACATGTGGCATCTCCCTTGACCTGAGTTCGTTCTTTTCAAAGCGCGCGCGTGGTTAGCGGCTGCCCGTGATGCTTGCCATTCGCCGCGCTCTGTTCCATGCGGCGGAACGGAGTGGCATAAGCCCGAGGTTACTCCGCCGGCTTGGATCAAAAATGGCTGGCGATGGCATTTGGTATGCCAGAAGCCAACTTGTCAAGCTGGCGGATGTCTTAGAACGCCGCAAAAAATCGTCAGCTTGACATTCTGGCATGTGGTATGCCAAAAACTTTCCCGTTAATATTCCTGTAAAAGACGACTCCCACTGGAGGAGATTCGTCGTGTCACTACGCAAACCAACCAAGGCGTTGCCGAACATGGCCGAGGCAGACATCGCAATCGTTCGTATTGCCCCGGAGAGCAGCTTCAAGAACAAGGCGTATGACGCCTTGAAGGAAGCCATCCTCAAGATGGACATCTACTCGACGCCCGAGCCGGTGATGCTCGACGAGCGCGCGCTGTCCGAACGGCTCGGCGTCAGCCGCACGCCGATCCGCGAAGCGATCGCGATGCTCGAGCAGGACGGATTCGTAAAGACGGTACCGCGCCGCGGCATCATGGTGGTGCGAAGGACCAAGAGCGAGATCGTCGACATGATCCGCGCCTGGGCGGCGCTGGAGAGCATGGCCGCGCGCCTCATCACCACCACCGCACGCAAGAAGGACATCACGGCGCTGCGCGACTTCTTCAAGGATTTCGGCAAGGACCGCATGCCCGAGGATCACGTCGAGGAGTATTCGCGCGCCAACATCGCCTTCCACCAGGCGCTGATCTCGCTGTCGGAATCGCCCGTGCTGGTCGACCTCACCAACGACCTCCTGCTGCACGTGCGCGGCTATCGCCAGCTGACCATCGGACGCAAGGACCGCACCGCGACGTCGCTGCCCGAGCATCTCGGCATCATCGAAGCGCTGGAAGCGCGCGACACCGAGCTTGCCGAGAAGCGCGCCCGCGATCACACCCTCGGCCTCGCCGCTTACGTCGAAGCGCACGGCCAGGAACTGTTCACGTAGCAATTGACCTAGCAAACGTTCACCAGAAGGGCGAAGCACTCGCCCCAGTACTGAGACCAGGGAGACAAGGCCCATGCTGAATACCGCGACCAAGTCCGAAGCACCGGGCACCGAGCAGGAACTGACGGATGGTTTTCATCTCGTCATCGACGCGCTCAAGCTGAACGGCATCAACACCATCTATAATGTGCCGGGCATCCCGATCACGGATTTGGGCCGCATGGCGCAGGCCGCCGGCATTCGCGTGATCTCCTTCCGCCACGAGCAGAACGCCGGCTATGCCGCAGGCATTGCCGGCTATCTCACCAAAAAGCCCGGCGTCTGCCTCACGGTGTCGGCGCCCGGCTTCCTCAACGGTCTCACCGCGCTCGCACATGCCACCACCAACTGCTACCCGATGATCCTGGTCTCGGGCTCCTCCGAGCGCGAGATCGTCGACCTGCAGCAGGGCGACTACGAGGAGATGGACCAGCTCGCGATCGCAAAGCCGCTGTGCAAGGCGGCCTATCGCGTGCTGCACGCCCAGGACATCGGCATCGGTTTCGCGCGCGCCATCCGCGCCGCGGTCTCGGGCCGTCCGGGCGGTGTCTATCTCGACCTGCCGGCAAAACTGTTCGGCCAGGTGATGAACGCCGAGGCTGGCCAGAAGTCGCTGGTCAAGGTGATCGACGCGGCGCCCGCGCAGATCCCCTCGCCTGCTTCGGTGAAGCGCGCGCTCGACGTGCTCAAGAGCGCGAAGCGCCCGCTCATCATCCTCGGCAAGGGCGCGGCCTACGCGCAGGCCGACGAGGAGATCAAGACTTTCGTCGAGAAGAGCGGCGTGCCGTTCCTGCCCATGAGCATGGCCAAGGGCCTCCTCCCCGACACCCATCCGCAGTGCGCCGGCGCGGCCCGCTCGACGGTGCTGAAGGACTCCGACGTCGTGATGCTGATCGGCGCGCGGCTGAACTGGCTGTTGTCGCACGGCAAGGGCAAGAGCTGGGGCGAAGCGCCGAAGAAGTTCATCCAGGTCGACATCGAGCCGAAGGAGATGGACTCCAACGTCGAGATCGTCGCGCCCGTCGTCGGCGACATCGGCTCGGTCGTCTCCGCGTTCAACCAGGCGCTTGCGTCGGGCTGGACCGCCCCGCCCGCCGAATGGACCAAGGCCGTGTCGGCCAAGCGCGAAGAGAACGTCGCCAAGATGGCGCCGAAGCTCATGAACAACAAATCGCCGATGGACTATCACGGTGCGCTCGGCGTGCTGAAGAACGTCATCAAGGAGAACCCCGAGGCGATCCTGGTCAACGAAGGCGCCAACACGCTCGACCTCGCCCGCGGCGTCATCGACATGTACCGCCCGCGCAAGCGGCTCGACGTCGGCACCTGGGGCGTGATGGGCATCGGCATGGGCCAGGCGATCGCGGCCGCGCTCGAGACCGGCCATCCCGTGCTCGCAGTGGAAGGCGACTCGGCCTTCGGCTTCTCCGGCATGGAGATCGAGACCATCTGCCGCTACAACCTTCCGATCTGCGTCGTCATCTTCAACAATGACGGCATCTATCGCGGCACCGACGTCAACAGCGCCAACGCCGACCCGGCGACCACGGTGTTCGTCAAGGGCGCGCGCTACGACAAGATGATGGAAGCCTTCGGCGGCGTCGGCGTCAACGCGACCTCGCCGGACGAGCTCAAGCGCGCCGTGAACGAGGCGATGAAGTCCGGCAAGCCGACGCTCATCAACGCGGTGATCGATCCGGCCGCAGGCTCGGAGAGCGGCCGTATCGGCAACCTCAATCCCCAGAGCGTTCTGCAGAAGAAGAAGTAAGTCCACCCCTCAACCCTTTACTCCCTGCCGGGTGCAGGGGCAGACAAAGAGTACGGAGCAACACGATGACCAAAGCGCTCACGGGCGTTCGCATTCTCGACTTCACCCACGTTCAATCAGGACCGACCTGCACGCAGCTGCTGGCCTGGTTCGGCGCCGACGTGATCAAGGTGGAGCGTCCGGGCGTGGGTGACATCACCCGCGGCCAGCTGCAGGACATCCCGAACGTGGACAGCCTGTATTTCACCATGCTCAACCACAACAAGCGCTCGATCACGCTCGACACCAAGAACCCCAAGGGCAAGGAAGTCCTCACCGAGTTGATCAAGCAGTGCGACGTGCTGGTCGAGAACTTCGGCCCCGGCGTGCTCGACCGCATGGGCTTCCCCTGGGAGAAGATTCAAGCGATCAACCCGAAGATGATCGTCGCCTCGATCAAGGGCTTTGGCCCCGGACCGTACGAAGACTGCAAGGTCTATGAGAACGTCGCGCAGTGCACCGGCGGCGCCGCCTCCACCACCGGCTTCCGCGACGGCGTGCCGCTCGTCACCGGCGCGCAGATCGGCGATTCCGGCACCGGCCTGCATCTGGCGCTCGGCATCGTCACCGCGCTCTATCATCGCACCCACACCGGCAAGGGCCAGCGCGTCACCGCCGCGATGCAGGACGGCGTGCTCAACCTCTGCCGCGTCAAGCTGCGCGACCAGCAGCGCCTCGCCCACGGGCCGCTCAGGGAGTACAGCCAGTTCGGTGAAGGCGTGCCGTTCGGCGATGCCGTGCCGCGCGCCGGCAACGATTCCGGCGGCGGTCAGCCCGGCCGCATCCTGAAGTGCAAGGGCTGGGAGACCGATCCCAACGCCTACATCTACTTCATCACCCAGGCTCCGGTCTGGGAGAAGATCTGCGACGTGATCGGTGAGCCCACCTGGAAGACCGATCCGAATTACGCCAAGCCGGCAGCCCGCCTGCCGCGCCTGAACGAGATCTTCGGCCGGATCGAGCAGTGGACGATGACCAAGTCCAAGTTCGAGGCGATGGAGATCCTCAACAAGGACGACATCCCCTGCGGCCCGATCCTGTCGATGAAGGAGATCGCCGAGGACCAGTCGCTGCGCGCGACCGGCACGGTGGTCGAGGTCGACCACCCCACCCGCGGCAAGTACGTTTCGGTCGGCAATCCGATCAAGCTGTCGGATAGCCCGAGCGACGTGCAGCGCTCCCCGCTGCTCGGCGAGCACACCGACGAGATCCTGCGTTCGGTGCTGGGCTTCAGCGACCACCAGGTCGCCGAGATCCACAAGTCCGGTGCGCTCGACCCGCCGCAGAAGCAGGCCGCGGAGTAAGCGTGCTCGCATTGAACGAGACGAAAGGGCCGCCCGAAGGGGCGGCCCTTTTTGCTTGGGAAGGCGGCGCTGACAGACGCATCAACGAAAACAAGGAAAAACAACCCCATGCACAGTAGCCAACCCCTTGGTCGCAAAGACATTTCTTTTTAACAGAAATATCTTCGACGCGTCGGGCAAAACAGGGGTAGTATGAACTGATCCAAAAGAGGCTTCGGCTGTCGTTCCTTTGTCTGGCGTCGATCTCGAACGGACAACGGCCACGCGCAATCGAGAATGGCGCTCCGGGCCTTTCCACAAGGACGATGCCTCAAAGAGCTTCCAGCCCGAGCCGGCGGAACAGCTTTCGATCGGTCTCGTCCTGCGGATTGCCCGCCGTCAGCAGCGTGTCGCCGACGAAGATCGAGTTTGCGCCGGCAAAGAAGCACAGCGCCTGCATCTCGTCGGTCATGGCCGAGCGTCCTGCCGAGAGCCGCACGAATGAGGCCGGCATCATGATGCGCGCCAGGGCGACGATGCGCACGAACTCGATCGGACCGATCGGCGGCGCCTTCGCCATCGGCGTTCCCGCAATTGGGATCAGCATGTTGATCGGCACGCTCTCCGGCGCTTTCGGGAGGTTGGCGAGCGTGACCAGCATGTCGACGCGGTCCTGTTCGCTCTCACCCATGCCGAGGATGCCGCCGCAGCACACTTTCATGCCGGCCTCGTGGACATGCGAAAGCGTATCGAGACGATCGGCGAATGTGCGGGTGGAGATGACGCTCGGATAGTAGCGCTCCGATGTATCGATATTGTGATTGTAGTAGTCGAGCCCGGCCGCGCTCAGCCGGTCGGCCTGCCCGCGGTCGAGCATGCCGAGCGTCATGCAGGTCTCGAGCCCAAGCTGCTTCACGGCACCGACGACCTCGACGATGGCATCCATATCGCGCGGCTTCGGATTACGCCAGGCCGCTCCCATGCAATAGCGCGTCGCGCCACTCTCCTTGGCTTTGCGCGCCTCGGCGACGATCTTCTCGACCTCCATCAGCTTGGAGGCCGCAACAGCTGTTGAATGATGCGACGACTGGCTGCAATAGCCGCAGTCTTCCGGGCAACCGCCGGTCTTGATGTTCAGCAGCCGACTCAACTGCACGCGATTTGGGTCAAAATGCTCGCGATGCACGGATTGTGAACGGAACAGCAGATCGTTGAAGGGAAGCTGATAGACCGCCCAGGCATCCTGGCTGGTCCATTCCTGCGTTGCCGCGCAAGCCGAGGATTTTTCTTGTGAGGGGATTGATTTGATCTCCCCTTCTTTCGCGCCGAGCATCACACATCTCCTGACAATGCGGCGGGACCATCGCTCGACCGCGAGTTTGCGCCAGCCGCAAGGCCGCTTTCGCTCGTGAGTTGGACGAGAACAATAGCGGAATTGTGGCTCAGCTCGTCGAGCGCAAACACCTTGCCGCCGCTGTTGGCGTTGAGGCAAACTGCCCGCAAAAAAGGAGGTCAGCATGTCACTGCTCGGCAAGGCCGCCGTCGCGATGTGGTGGAGCGTTCGCGCCGATCAGCGCGACGAGTTCGGCGATTGGCACTCGCATGAGCACTTTCCGGAGCGGATGAGCATTCCCGGCTTCCGGCGGGGATCGCGCTGGAGCAGCACGACGGATGCCGAGGGCTTCTTCGTGCTCTACGAGCTCGAGCAATACGAGGTGCTCACGTCGCAGGAATATCTCGACCGGCTCAACGCGCCGACGCCGTGGTCGAGGACGATGATGCCGCATCATCTCGGCATGGTCCGCAGCCAGTGCCGGATCGTCAAGAGCTTTGGCGGTGGCATCGCAAGCTCGCTGGCCACCATCAGGCTTTCGCCGCAAGCTGGACGCGATGCAGAGCTGCAGGCGTACCTCCTCGATACGCTCGGCGCCCTTGCGTCGAAACCGGGACTGACGGGCGCTCACCTCCTCCTGACCGATACACCGAAGACGAGTTCGCCCACCACGGAACAGCAGACCCGGGGAAAGGACGGCGCCGCCGACTGGATCGTGCTGCTGTCGGGTTACGACGCCGATGCCGTCGAGCGTGCCGTGATCGCGCAGTTGGCGTCATCGGTGCTTCATGCGGCGGGCGCTCAGAATCATCCGACGGAGGGCCGCTACCGGCTGGCGTTCACGATGACGCCACAGGACGTGGCGGCGATTTGACATCGAAGTAAGGCCAGCCGCCGCCTGCCTTCGGCGAAAGCCCGACAGCGCGGGCGGCTCTTCCTGGCACAACTAAAGCGCGATGCGATGAGGATGAATCGTCATCGCGCTTTAGGTCGTTGTTTAAGCATGATCTTTTCGGAAAACCGCTGCGCACTTTTCCGGATCATGCTTTAACGCTTGAGCTCTCTGATGAGGTTCGCCAACCGTGGATCGTCAGGCCGGAGGAGCGCCAGTCGCTCGGCATAACCCAGCGCGGCCGCGATGTCTCCCTTCTCCCTGCTGACGTTCAAAGCGGCTGAAAGCAGCTCCAGATTGTTCGGATGACCCCGCAGGCTCTGGTTCAGCACAGAAAGTGCATCGTCACGCCGACCGATCCCGTTCAGTCCTACAGCATAGACGTAGGCGTACCGCATTTGGCCGGGGTCAAGAGAGGCAGCCCGACGCAGCTCGTCGAGGGCCTCCTCGCTGCGCTTCTGGCGCACGAGTGTCAGACCAAGCGCGTGGTGGAGAGATGCGTCCTGCCCCGACGCGGAAAGCGCTTCTCGCAGGATTTTCTCGCCGTCACTGTCGCGTCCGAGTTGCCGGTACAGGTCGGACAAGTTGACGGCGGCCGCCGCAAACGAGGGATCGAGCCTGAGGGCGGCGCGGTATTCGGCTTCCGCCGCGCCGGGATTGGCCTGGCGCAGGAAGAAGTTGGCAAGCGCCGTTCGCGAATCCGGCCGATCAGCATTCAGCTTCTGCGCATCGACGAATTCGGCAGCCGCGCGCGCGAACTGGTCACGATCGGCCGCTGGCTGGCGCGCTGGAGGCACGGCGGCCAGAAGTTCGGCGGCGCGAATGCGCACACCACGCACGGCATCGCCCAGCCGCGGCGAGGCGAGCGGCCAGAGCTGATCGGCGGGCGCTCCTTCGAGCCGATCGAGCACACCGAGCCTCACGAGCGGATCGGAATCGGAAAGCCCATGCCGGATCAGATCAAGAATTGGTTCGGGAAGCTCCGCCAGCGCGCTGGCCCGGACGATCCCGGGAACGCTGGCCGATTCGGCGATTGCGGCGAGCTGCGCATGCGCGTCGGCAGCCTCGCTCCACGCAGCATGAAACGCACGCGCATAGGTCTGGTGGCCCCGCCGCTCCGGCCCGAACCAACCCTCGATCTGATGCGCTGCCCAGGCCGCTGGCTTGTCGCGATGACAGTCGTTGCACGCATTCGGTGCGCCCGTCTGCTCCGAGAGATCGGGACGCGGAACGCGGAAGCCGTGGTCGTGGCGGCGATCGAGGATCATGTAGCGGCGCTCCGGCATATGGCAGGCCGGACAGCCCAGCGGCGGCGAGACATGGGCGTGGTGCCGGTGCGCCGCGGACTCATATTTGGCGGGCGTATGGCACTGCGAACAAACGCCGTCTCCGGGCGCCTTCAACGTTGCGCTGTGCGGGTCGTGGCAGTCGCTGCAGGTCACGCCCTTGGCGAACATCCTGCTCTGTTTGAACGGCGCATAATTGTAGGTCTCCTCGTCGTCGCGCATCTGGCCGTCGGCATAAAAGCGGTGTCGGTCGAGCAGCGATACGCGGTGTGTGTCAGAGAGCGGTCGGCCCGGTATCCAGTTTTCCGATAGCTGCCCGCGGCGCGCGTGGCAGCGCCCGCAGGTCTCGACCTCCTTGCGCAAGCCAGGTGGCGGCGCGCTGCGTACCGGCGTCAATTTGCCCGCGGATGCGGCCCAGGTGATGCCGGTGCGCTCGTCGAAGCGCACCTGCAGGCCATCGTCAGGGCCGCGCGCCGCCGGGATGGTACGAGCCCAGGTGACGTGGCGCGAGCCAGCACCGTGGCACGCCTCACAGCCGACGCTGATCTCGGAAAAGGTGGTCGCGAAGCTGTCCCGGTCGGCATTGTAGCCCTTGTTCACGTTCGTCGAATGGCACTCCGCACACATGAAATTCCAGTTCTGGTTCAACTTCGTCCAGTGCAGGGAATCGCTGCTGGTGACGGCGTTGTCCGGGTAGAGATGAAACCAGCGCTGACCGCCCTGCTGTTTCGGCCGCGTGTCCCAGGCGATGGACAGAGCCTGGACGCGGCCATCCGGGAATTGGATCAGATATTGCTGCAGCGGGTCGATGCCGAATGTGTATTTCACCTCGAAGGTTGCGAGCTTGCCGTCAGGCCCATCGGTCTCGACCAGGAACTTGTCTTTCTTGCGAAAGAAGCGCGAGCGGGTGCCGGCGTAGTCGAAAGTCGCGTCGTTAAAATCGCCGCGCACGGACTGCGCCGTCGCGTGATCCATGGCGCGGCGGTGCTGCGAGGTCCGCCAGAGCCTTGCTTCCGCTTCGTGACAGCCAGCACAGGATTCGCTCCCGACGAAGGCCCGTTCGGCAGGCGCTGACGTCTGGACGGGAGCCTTCGATGGTTCGAACCACAGCAGTCCGCCGGCGATCGCGGCAACAACTGCGCTCGCGCCGAGGATCCAGCGCCTCGTAGCGCCGTGAGGGACTTGCAGCGGCCGCGGCCCGGACTGCACTGGTTCGGGCGCTGGCGCCTTGCCGAGCTTGTCGCCCTTGCGGTTCTTTCGCGAGCCTCGTGTCACGTCTGCTTACCGCTCCAGCCGTTCCGCCACTCGGCTTACACGTGAAGGTCATTATCGTGAAGCGCAATTCTGGTTTCGCACGCCAGATCGACGAGGGCGGCGCTGAACATCAGCATGGCCACCATGAACAGGATCGCCACGCCGTGTTCGTGTGCGATTTGCAGGAGCGCGCAGATGAATGCAACGAAGATGATGAGCGCCGTGAGGATCGCTGCGACGACGGAGCAGACCAGCGACCGGTTCAGAAGCCGCGCCCTTTCCCGAAGCCGCGGCAGATCGCCTTTCAGGAAGACTCTTGCAGAATCGCCTGCGGGAATGCCGTTGATGAACTGCGAGCGGTCGATCGCTCGGTTAACCCGTGAGATCACGACCGAGATGAACGC
The DNA here is from genome assembly GCF_052043945.1 of Bradyrhizobium sp. PUT101. NCBI lineage: Bacteria > Pseudomonadati > Pseudomonadota > Alphaproteobacteria > Hyphomicrobiales > Nitrobacteraceae > Bradyrhizobium > Bradyrhizobium sp. PUT101. The sequence continues at coordinate 6,675,513 of NZ_CP197207.1, read as the reverse complement.
ACCGACCGCGCCGAGCAGAAATGCCGGAGCAGCGACATTGGCGATGATGCGGCCAAGTTCGTCGATCGAAGGTGTGATTGGGATCAGATCGGTTACGCTTTGCATGTTGCCGCCGTTCGATGCGGTACCGCGCGCGGCGTCACCGCAGCGGTTCGACCTTGGCGGCCATGTCCGGCGCGCGGCTCACCCGATAGCTTGCATTGCTGCATCTGAGCACCCAGACCGCATGATCGGCCCTCGAGCGCGCGGTGTCCTTCGTCGCGCCGAGCGCCTTGTCACACGTAAACCCCTGCGACCGGATCTGTGCGGCGAGCATGTCCTGCACCGTCTCCGCGCCCTGCGCCGCAGCGCGGCCGACAGTCAGGGCGTCGATCAGTGCAAGCGCTGAAAGGAAGATCCAACGGCCGTTTGTCATGAGCTTCTCCGATCGCGCATCGCGTGCATTTGGCCGACGGGAAGCCGGTTGGCTTCCCGTCGGTGTCGCGCCGAACTATCGGCGAACACATTCCTGAACGAACTTGACCCGGTCCACCATGCCAAGTCCCTTTGCCTCGGCATTCTTGCGGCAACCCTCGCGCTTGTCGATCCGCAACTGGATCTTCTCGACCAGATTGAGGCCGATACTACTGGAGACCTGGGGTACCGCCGAGGCAACTTTTCCGGCATCCGCAGACGGGCCGTCGCCTGCCGCACGCGCGGCTTCCTCCATCCGCTTGATATCAGCCGGGCTCAGCTTGGGTCGGTCGATGTCCAGGGCGATCCTGTTGATCTTGCCGGTGAAGGCAAACGGTGCCTGGTAGTCGTTGTCGTCGACCGTCGTGCCGGTGTCTGAACCGATGTCCAGTGCTTCGTCCCATTGCAGGATGAAGGGAAGCGTGTGCTCCATCTTCTCCGTCGCCACCACATTGCCGTCGACCTTCAATGTGCCGGTGCCGCCCTTTCCGATGCCGCTGTAGTCGCCGAACAGCATGGTCGCTGTGCCGAGACCGTCATACGTGAAGGCAAACTCGATCACGTGCTTGCCCGGCGTGAGCTCCGCCCCCTCCCAGCGCACGCGCTTGAGGTCAACGAGGTTCCAGGTAAAGACGGGCTTGTTCTTGAGGACATAGAACCCATACCCGCCGAAACGGCCGCCCTGGGTGATCAGCATGCCCTCGGCACCGCCCTGCGGAATCTCGACGTCCGCCTTGAAGACATAGGACGCATTGAGCAGGCTCGGCGCGTCGCCGTTCGGCGTGCCGGTGAGCGGTCGCGTCCAGACGAAGCTTGTCCGGCCGGCGCTGAGGCTCGGGCGCGGCGTAATGATCCTGGTAGCCATTGAGCTGTCGAGCGGCAGCACCTGATACTTCTCGGCTTCCTTCCAGAACAGCGCCTGCAGCTCCTTCAACTTGTCAGGATACCTGGCGGCGACGTCCTCGGCCTGCGTCCAGTCGTTCTTCAGGTCATAAAGCTCCCAAGGGTAATCGGCAGGGCTTGGCAGCTTGACGCCTCCAGTCACCCACGGCGGCCGCAACACCTTGGTCGAGGCGATCCAGCCGTCATTGTAGATCGCGCGATCCGCAAACATTTCGAAGTACTGGATCTTGTGGGTCGACGGCGCGTTCTCATTGTTGGCGTCGAACGTATAAATCATGCTGACGCCCTCGATCGGACTCTGCTTGATACCGTCGACGATGTCCGGCTGCTTGATCTTCGCGGCCTCGAGGACGGTCGGCACGACGTCGATGACGTGGTGGAACTGGCTGCGGATGCCGCCCTTGTCCTTGATCACCGCCGGCCAGGAGATCGCCATACCCTGGCGCGTGCCGCCGAAATGGGAGACAATCTGCTTGGTCCAGGAGAACGGCGTGTCAAAGGCCCAGGCCCAGCCGATCGACATGTGGTTGTAGGTACGCTCGGTGCCCCAGACGTCGTAGAAGTACTTGAGCTGCTCCTCGACCGACGGGTTGATCTGGTTGAACATCGCCACTTCGTTGGGCGTGCCGTTCGGCTGCCCTTCGGCGCTGGTGCCGTTGTCGCCTTCAATGTAGATGATCAGGGTGTTGTCGAGCTTGCCGAGATCGTCGATCGACTGGATCACCCGGCCGATTTCGTCGTCGGCGTAGGCGGCAAAAGCGGCGAACACCTCCGCCTGACGGATAAACAGCTTCTTCTCGTCGGCGGAAAGCTGGTCCCACTCCTTGATCAGGTCCTTCGGCCACGGCGTGAGCTTGGCGTTCTGCGGGATGACGCCGAGCTTCTTCTGGTTGTCGAAGATTGTCTCGCGCAGCTTGTTCCAGCCCTGGTCGAACAGGTGCATGTCGCCGATCTTCTTCACCCACTCCTTGGTCGGATGATGCGGCGCATGCGTCGCGCCGGGCGCGAACTTGATGAAGAACGGGGTGTCGGGCGACAGCGCGTTCATGCGGTTCACATAGTCAATGGCGTCGTCCGCCATCGCCGTCACCAGATTCCAGCCGGGATTTCCTTGGTAGGGATAGATTGCCGTGGTGTTGCGAACGAGATTGCCGGGCTCCCACTGATTGGTATCGCCACCCATGAAGCCGTAGAAATATTGAAAGCCCATGCCGGTCGGCCACTGGTCGAATGGGCCGGCCTGGCTCGCCTGGTATTCCGGCGTGTTGTGGTTCTTGCCGAACCATGCCGTATGATAGCCGTTGTCGGTCAGGATGCGGCCGATCGTGGCCTTGTCCCTGGTGATGATGCTGTCGTAACCGGGGTAACCGGTTGCCTGCTCGGCAATCACGCCGTAGCCGGCGGAATGATGATTGCGTCCGGTGATCAGCGCGGCGCGCGTCGGCGAGCACAGCGCCGTTGAATGGAAATTGGTATAGCGCAATCCGCCTTGCGCGATGCGGTCGAGTGCAGGCGTTGGAATGACGCCGCCGAACGTGCTTGGCACGCCGTAGCCGGCATCATCGGTGATGATGAGCAGCACGTTTGGTGCGCCCTTCGGCGGCACCACGCGCGAGGGCCAGAAAGGTGTCGAATTGCGCGCATCGCGCTCGATCTTACCGCCGAATTTCTGCGGAGGCGGCGGCAGCTGATCGCCGGGAATAGTGATGGTCGCCGCAGGCGATCCGGGCGGCGGCGCAGCTTGTTGGACTTGTTGTGCCAATGCTGGCGCCGAAATCGCAAAGGTCAGTGAAAATGCGACAAGAAAAAAGGATCGGGCAGTGCTCATCGCAATTCCTCCCTTCAAATGAGGCGCCATCATTTTCCAACGGCCAGAAAAAGGCTTGATATGGATCAACAGATCAAGATGACGGATCAGAAGCGGAGATGTTGGAGACAGAGGAGCGGCGTCCGAAAATTCCCGGGAGCGCATCTCAATGCCCGTTGGTATCATAACGCTGCAGTGTTGTTCCGTTACCACATCTGACTGCCGAATATTCCCGGCGCAACGGAAGCTATGGCCTGCCCCTCGCCTGGATCATACTATCAGCAGCAAATCAGGCGCGCCCAGGAAGCTGATCTGGTGTTTCGGGAGGGGTCACCATGCGAGTGACGAAGGCGTTTGCCGGCATTGCATTTGCGGCCTTTGCATCGATACCGGCGATAGCCTTGGCCGATGAAAGCGGCATCAGCTTCTGGATTCCCGGCATGTTCGGCAGCCTTGCCGCGACACCTCAGCAACCGGGCTGGACGACGGCTGCGATCTACTATCACACCTCGGTGTCCGCCGGCGGCGACGTGGCGCGCGCACGCGAAATCCAGATCGGCCGCATCCCCGCAAACTTGACGGCCACGTTGAACGCGAACCTCAACGCGAATGTGGATCTAGGCCTGTTGAACGCGACCTACGTCTTTGCAACACCGGTGCTGGGCGGCCAGGCCTCGGCCACCCTGATGGGAATCTACGGTGCAAACACCACCACGCTCAACGGATTGGTGACGGGTACGCTCGCAACGCCGCTGGGCTCTATTCCCTTCTCGCGCTCCGATTCCATCAGCGATTCCGTGACCGGCTTTGGCGACCTGATCCCGCAATTCGCGCTGCGCTGGAATGCCGGTGTCCACAACTACATGACCTACATCACCGGTGACATCCCGGTCGGAGCCTACCAGTCGTCCCGGCTCGCCAACATCGGGCTCGGGCATGGCGCGATCGACGCGGGCGGCGGCTACACCTATTTCAATCCGCAGACCGGACATGAACTGTCCGGCGTGCTTGGCTTCACCTACAATTTCAAGAACACCGACACGCAGTACCAAAGCGGTGTCGACATGCACTTCGACTGGGGCGCCTCCCAGTTCCTGAGCAAGCAGGTGCAGGTGGGGCTCGTCGGGTATTTCTACCAGCAACTCGGGTGCGACAGCGGATCCGGCGATCGCGTCGGCTGTTTCCGCTCGAGGGTGGGCGGGGTCGGCCCACAGATCGGATTCATCTTTCCAATCGGCGACAAACAGGGCTATCTCAACTTTAAGGGATACAAGGAATTTGCCGCCGAAAATCGCCCCGAAGGCTGGAACGCGTGGGTGACCTTTGCGATCTCGCCGGCCGCACCGCCGCGGGCAGTGACGCCGACGAAGCACGTCATCACGAAGTGACGGGCGTTCACGATGACGCCGGTCGAGTGGCGGCTGTCTAGCCGGCTCGCGCCAGACCATCTGCCGCCAGCGCTCCCGACAAAAGCCATCAAAAAATCCAAGCTACCATGTCGGGCCGGCCGAGCCTCGTTCGTCCTCGGGACATGAATGGGCAACGGACGCGCGCGCCGGAGCCATCAATTCGTGAGGAACAAGAAACATGCCCAATACCATCCGCCTGCACCGCGTCCTGGCCACCAGCCCGGAGAAAGTCTATCGCGCCTTCCTGGAGGCCGATGCGATGGCGAAATGGCTTCCGCCAAACGGCTTCACCTGCGCCGTGCATCATTTCGAGCCCAAGGTCGGGGGCACGTTCAGAATGTCATTCCGGAATTTCACCACGGGCAACGGCCATTCGTTCGGTGGCGAATATGTCGAGCTCGTCCCCGGCGAACGCATCCGCTATACCGACAAGTTCGACGATCCCAATCTGCCCGGCCTGATCGAGGTGACCGTGATCCTGAAGAAGGTCTCGGTCGGAACCGAAATCGACATCACGCAGTCGGGCATTCCGGATGTCATCCCGCCGGAGGCCTGCTATCTCGGCTGGCAGGAATCGCTGCGGAATCTGGCCAAGCTCGTCGAGCCCGAGATCAATCAATAGGCTGGACGCAATGGCTTTGAGCCGGGTTGATGTGAGCCGCGGGCTCGACGAGCCTCCCCCGCTTGGGCAGGGCTATCGCATTCGAACGCGACTTCCCTGTGGCCGTCCTTAGCCTCGTCCTGAGAGACCGCCATCGGGTGAGTGCAAAACGGTATCCGACGGCGGCGCGGCAGGCGCCTTCCCGCCTGCGTGCTGGCGCTCCCTGCAAATTGATGCCCCTTGTGCCGGTTGAGCGGGAGGCTACACTCGGGAGGAATCGGGAGGGGGTTGATGAAACCATTCCAGGCGTTGCGGATGATGGCCTGTGGCGCGCTGCTCGTTGCGGCCGCAGCAGCTTCGGCCCGGGCCGAAGGGACTTTTGAGATTCCCGCGGGAGCACATTTCAACAAGGACAAGCTGGCAAAACTCGACGAGTTCTTCCGCAACGAAGTGGCGACGGGGAAAATTCCCGGAGCGATCCTGCTCATCCAACAGCACGGCAAGCCGGTCTATCACCAATCCTTCGGCGTGCAGGACGTGGAGTTCGAAGGCTCCGATCACCGACCACACCATCTTCCGCCTGTTCTCGATGACCAAGGCCATCACCAGCGTGGTTGCCGTGCAGATGATCGATGAGGGCAAGTTCTCCCTCGACGACCCGATCGCAAAATACATTCCGTCGTTCGCAAATGTGAAGGTCGGCGTCGAGAAGGCAGCCAGCGACGGTACCAAGACGCTCGAACTGGTGCCGCCGAACCGGCCGCCGACGGTGCTCGACCTGATGCGTCAGACCTCCGGCGTCACCTACGGCTTCTACGGCGACAGCCTGGTCCGCAAGGCCTACAAGGCTGCCGACATCTATGCCGGTGATTTCGACCTCGCCGAGTTCGCCGAGCGGATCGCAAAACTGCCGCTGCACAATCAACCCGGCGCGCTCTGGCAGTATGGCCATTCCACCGACATCCTGGCGCGGATCATGGAAATCGCGTCCGGGAAGTCCCTGATGGAGGTCGAGAGGGAAAAGCTGCTCGATCCGCTCGGTATGAAGGACACGGGCTTCTTCGTCGGCGACCCCGAAAAGCAGAAGCTGCTCGCCAAGCCGATGCCGAACGACAGCGATTTCCGGGTGGGACGCGAAAACGACCCGACCAAGCCGAAGAAGATGATGTACGCCAGTGGCGGCATGGTCTCGACGATGGCGGACTACGCCCGCTTCGCTCAGATGCTGCTCAATGGCGGCACCTACGAGGGCAAGACCATTCTCAGCCCCAAGGCGTTCAAGCTGCTGACGACGGATCAGGTCGGGCCCGGGTCGGGCGTCGAGCGGGACTTCTTCTACTTTCCGGGAGACGGCTTCGGCTTTGGGCTCGGCCTCGCCGTACGCACCGATCCGGGCAACGCCAAACCGCCGCCGCCGGGCAATCTGGGCGAACTGAAATGGGACGGCGCCAGCGGCTGCTATTTCGTGATCGACCCCAAGCAGGACATGTTCTTCGTCTTGCTCGAGCAGACTCCCTCGGAGCGCCAGCGCATCCAAAGGACCGTCAAGCAGCTGATTTATGAGGCCATGGAGAACTGACGACGTCACGTCGGCGAGCGAGCGACCGCGCAAGGCCATGTGCGCGCTTCAGTTCTGGCTGTGCGGTCTTGATGTGCGTCAAACTGTCTAAAGGGCAAAACGGCTAGGAGCAGGAGTCTTCCCTGCCGGCCTCGGAGGCGAGATGATGAGATCTGCTATCGAATGGTTGATCATTGCCGGTCTTGCCGCTGGTTTCGCTGCTGCCGCCAAGGCCGAAGAAGTCGACATCGGGAAGGCGGAGTTTCAGTCTTCATGCGCGAGTTGTCATGGCGCCGACGCAAAGGGCAAAGGACCGGTCGGCGGCCAGCTCAAGACACCGCCTTCCGACCTGACCATGTTGGCCAAGAACAACAACGGGGTGTTTCCCACCAACGCCGTTTACGAGACCATATATGGGTCGAAATCAGTCCCGGCTCACGGCACGCGTGAAATGCCGATCTGGGGAGAACGGTTCAACCCCATCGTCAGCCTGCCTCACGCCGTCGATCCCACTTATTGGCAAAAGGCCGGGCCGCAGCAAAACCCGGAGGTCGTCGTGCGGACTCGCATTCTCGCCGTGATCGATTACCTGAATCGAATTCAGCAGAAATAGCGACCGACATCGTCGCCGCAGGGACGCTGCTCGCCGCCTGCTACGCGACCTGATTTGCCACCCAGCGATCCGAATCGGGACTATGTCCGATCAGCGCAAGCCCGTAGGCGATCGACTCGAACTGGTCGCCTGACATCAGCCGTTCGTTGCCGAACCGCTCGGCGAAAAGTTTCCGGACGGCCGGCACAAAAGACGTGCCGCCGGTCAGGAACACCTTCTCGATCTCGCGCGCGGTGATGCCGGCCTCGCCCAGCACCTTGTCGACGGTCGCCCCCAACCGGGCGATATCGTCGGCGATCCAGGCTTCGAAATTCTTCCGTGTGATGGCCGCGCCGATATCGACGCCGCCGCCTTTGAAGCGGAAGTCCACCTCGTCCTGCGCCGACAGCGCGACCTTGGCGTCGGACACGGCGCGGTAGAGCGAAAAGCCGAGGTCGAGATCGACGATGGTGATGAAATCCTCGAGCAGATCAGGCTTCAACGCAGTGCGCGCAAGCTCGCGGAGCTCGCGCAGATCGCCGTTGCTCTTCATCATCGCGAGCTGATGCCAGCGCGCGAGGTTGGTGTAGTGGCCGCTCGGGACCGGCAGCACCTTGTCGAACGAGCGAAAGCTGGAACCTTTGCCGAGCCGCGGCGAGACGACGTGGTCGACGATGCGATAGTCGAAGGTGTCGCCGGCAATACCGATGCCGGCATGGCCGAGCGGCTCGGCGCGAAGGCTGCCGCCCGCACGCGAGAAACGCATCACGGAGAAATCGCTGGTGCCGCCGCCGAAATCGGCAACCAGCACGGTGGCATCCCGCTCCAGCCGGCGCGCGAAGGAGAACGCCGCGCCCACGGGCTCGTAGACATAGCGCGCGTGACCGGCGCCGAGCCGCTCGAACGCGGCCCGGTAGCGCTGCATCGCCAGCGCCTCGTCGGGATTGCCGCCGGCGAAGCGCACCGGGCGACCGACCGTGATATTGGCCGCCTCGAAGCCGAACTTCCCACCGCCATGGCGCGCCAGCGTCCGCAGGAACGCCGCCAGAATATCCTCGAACTTGTAGCGTTGCCGGAACACCTGGGTGGTGTTGAAGCTGCTGCTCGCCGCAAACGTCTTGAACGACTGAAGGAAGCGGTAGACGTGGCGGCCTTCGAGGAACTGCTCGATCGCCCACGGGCCGCCCTCGGCCTGGGCGCCGGCGCCCGGCCGGTCCTCCCAGAAGCACAGGGCCGACACGTAGACGCTGTGGCGCTGTCCGCCATGATCGAAGCGGATGGCCTCGACCCGGCGGTCGTCCGCCGCAAGCGCGACGACCGTGTTGCTGGTCCCAAAATCGATGCCGATCGAGACGGCGGGCGAGGCGCTCGACATGAACACTCTGACAGATGATTGGAAAGGGGGCAGAGCACTAACGGCTTTGCCGCCCCCTTGCAAGACCTGGCCGGAGATGGTCGCGCCCGAACCTCACGGCGAGACTCTGGTATTCACGTCGATCAGTTGGACTGATCGCCTCGACGCCAGGCCGGAAAAGGATCGGCGAGAGCGGACCATGCGGCGATGTCCATGGTGGACGTTTCCGGGACAAGACATGCGTCCAGCCTGCGGCGGAGCTCGGCTTCGTCCATGCCGGGGCCGATGAACACGATCTCCTGGCGGCGATCGCCATACACCTTGTCCCAATACTGGCCGAGCCGCTTGCGCCAGCCCTCATCGTTCGGCCACCGCTCCTTTGGAACGCTCGCCCACCAGAAACCCAGCGCTTCGGTCCGCACGATCGCTCCCGCCTGGCTGATCTCGCCGAGCCATTGCGGCCTCGTCGCCAGCCAGAAATGACCCTTCGCCCGGATCACGCCCGGCCAGGCCCCCTTGACGAACTTGTCGAACTTCGACGGATCGAACGGCCGGCGGGCGCGATAGACGAAGTTCTTCACGCCATATTCCTGCGTTTCAGGCACGTGGTCGGCGAAACCGTAGAGCTCCTTGTACCAGAGCGGATGCTGCTGGGCCTTCTCGAAGTCGAAACGGCCGGTGTTGAGCACGCGGTCGAAGGGCACGCGGCTGTGGTTGGCCTCGATGATGTCGGCTTCGGGATTCAACGAGCGGATGATCTGCCGTGCCACCTCGCGCTGTTGCGGCGAGGCATCGTCCACCTTGTTGAGCACGATCACGTCGGCGAACTCGATCTGCTCCACGAGGAGATCGACCAGCGTCCGCTTGTCGCCGTCCAGCGCCTCGCCGCGCTCGCCGAGGAACTCGGTCGAGGAATAGTCCTTCAGCAGGTTGGCGGCGTCGACCACCGTCACCATCGTGTCCAGGTGGGCGATGTCGGAGAGGCTTTCGCCCTCTTCCGAGCGGAAATCGAACGTCGCTGCGACCGGCAGCGGCTCCGAAATGCCCGTCGATTCGATCAGCAGATAATCGAAGCGCCCGCTTTCGGCGAGCGCACGTACTTCCCTCAGGAGATCGTCGCGCAGAGTGCAGCAGATGCAGCCGTTGGTCATCTCCACCAGTTTCTCATCAGTCCGCGAGAGGTTGGCACCACCATCGCGGACCAGGTCCGCATCGATGTTCACCTCGCTCATGTCGTTCACGATCACCGCCACTTTCAGGCCGTGCCGGTTGTTCAGGACGTGGTTCAGCAAAGTGGTCTTTCCAGCCCCTAGGAAGCCGGACAAGACGGTGACGGGGAGTTTGCGCATGGAGATCGAACAGCCTTTTGAGCGGGATAGGTCGAGGACGGCGAGACACGGCATCTCACTATGTTATGTTATAACATAACATTCTCTGTTCGATAGAGCGTGTCAAGGGTGGCCTGCCCGCCCCAGGGCTCACCGACCATGCCGCAATGCGGAAGAATAAATGCTGCTATGCAAACAAGAGTATGGAAGCTGGCATCTGGTATACATAAACTGCCCTTCGAAATGAGACAGCGAGAGTGACTGTCTCAAGAAAGGGATTTCCGATGTCCAAGACCGCTTCCGTTGCCCTCGCCCCCTCCTCCTCGCTGTTTGCTCGCCTGATGGCCGCGATCGACAGCTTCCTGATGGCGAGCGCCGAGATCTCCAATCACAACGGCGACCTGCCGCGTTTCGGTCTGTAAGAAGGCCTTGTCCGCCCGCTAAACGGCGGGCTCACGTCCCCGCCGACCTCCAAGCTCGATCCAATGGCCCCGCATGTCGGGGCCATTTTCTTTTGCCTCCTTGCCTGGCTTGCGACCATAACTGCGACAATTGGTCCGCCGGGCCGACCGCCGATCCGATTGTTAGGTCACTGGCATCGCGCATACCATTGGACAAGCAAGAACGATTGCACACCCCAGGGTGTAAGGCGGGGAAATATAACGCAAGACGGGAACGGCCAATGGGCACGCGTGCCGCGAGCCCTGGCGGAACCTTAGCCGAAAGCAGCGGATGCCGCGCGTTGTCCCTGCTCATACAGTTTCTATCGGCACTGCCATGGGAGATCGACCGCAAGGGTGACACCAGGCATCTGAATCGAGATGGGCTTACGCAAGTCGACAAAGAGCGGCTGCGTTGAGGTTCGACAGGGAGAGAAACAAATGAAGCCATCCGTTCTGAATGTCGCTTTGGCGGCAATCGCGATGTCGTGCGCCAGCACCGCAAGCCGTGCGGCCTGGGAGCCGGTCCGTCCGGTCGAGTTCATCGTGCCCGCGGGCACCGGCGGCGGCGCCGATCAGATGGCACGCACCATTCAGGGCATCGTCACCAAGCACAATCTGATGAAGCAACCGCTGGTCGTCATCAACAAGGCCGGCGGCGCGGGCGGTGAAGGCTTCCTCGATGTGAAGACGTCGTCGGGCAATCCGCACAAGATCATCATCACGCTGTCGAACCTGTTTACGACCCCGCTGGCGACGGGAATTCCGTTCAACTGGAAGGACCTGACGCCGGTCGCCATGCTCGCGCTCGACGAATTCGTGCTCTGGGTCAACGCCGAAAAGCCGTACAACAGCGTCAAGGACTACGTCGACGCCGCGAAGAAGGCACCAAGCGGCTCGTTCAAGATGGGCGGCACCGGCTCCAAGCAGGAAGACCAGATCATTACGGTCGGCATCGAGAAAGCGGTCGACACGAAGTTCACCTACATCCCCTACAAGGGCGGCGGCGAAGTCGCCGTCCAGCTCGTCGGCAATCACGTCGATTCAACCGTCAACAATCCGATCGAGGCGGTTGCGCAATGGCGCGGCGGCAAGCTTCGTCCGCTCTGCGTCTTCGACGCCCAGCCGATGGCCTATGACGAGCCGATCGCCGAGGGCAAGGCCTGGAAGGATATTCCGACCTGCAAGTCGCAGGGCCTCGCGATGGAATATCTCATGCTGCGCGGCATCTTCATGTCGCCCAAGGCCACGAAGGACCAGGTCGAATACTATGTCGAGCTGTTCAAGAAGGTCCGCGCCACGCCGGAATGGCAGGATTTCATGAAGAGCGGCGCCTTCAACACGACCTTCATGACTGGCGCCGACTACGCCAAGTGGGTCGAGGCGGAGGAGAAGCGCCACCAAGGCTTGATGAAGGAAGCCGGCTTCCTCGCATCGGCGAATTGAGCCGCGACATCGACGACGGCTGAGGATGCTGCTCGTCCTCACGCCCGCCGCGACCGCGAAAGACCGCGTTTCCGCCTGGAGGTCCCATGACTGAACGATCCGGATCCGAATCTGGCCCGGCACACAAGACGCTGGAAATCGGCATGGCGCTGCTGATCGGCGCGTTCGGCCTGGTCGTGATCTTCGGGAGCCTGAAGGCCGGCATCAATTGGGGCGCGGAGGGCCCGCGTGCCGGGTTCTTCCCCTTCTATATCGGCGCCACGATCGTCGGAGCGAGCGCCATCAACCTCTGGCATGCGCAACGCGACGACGACGGCCGACTGTTCGCAGAATGGGGACAGCTGCGCCAGGTCATGAGCGTCGTCGTGCCGACCGCGATCTATGTCGGCTCGATGCCGTTCATCGGCCTCTACGTCGCCTCGATGGTCTTCATCGCCTGGTTCATGCGCCGGCTCGGCGGCTATCGCTGGCTGACGACCATCGCGGTCGCGGTCGGCATGCCGGTCCTGACCTATCTCGTTTTCGAGCGCTGGTTCCTGGTCCCGCTTCCCAAGGGCCCGTTCGAGGAATGGCTCGACCTGTAAGGGCCGCGTCGTCATTTCCGTCACTGCTGCAGGACGTATCGACATGGAAGAGTTGGCCAATCTGTTTCACGGCTTCGCGGTCGCCCTGCAGCCCTACAACATCATGCTGATGATCATCGGCATCACGCTCGGGGTCATCATCGGCGTGCTGCCGGGGTTAGGGGGCGCCAACGGCGTCGCGATCCTCCTGCCCCTGACCTTCAGCATGCCGCCCACATCGGCGATCATCATGCTGTCCTGCATCTATTGGGGCGCGTTGTTCGGCGGCGCCATCACCTCGATCCTGTTCAACATCCCCGGCGAGCCATGGTCCGTGGCGACCACCTTCGACGGCTATCCGATGGCGCAACAGGGCAGGCCCGGCGAAGCCCTGACCGCCGCCTTCACCTCCTCCTTCGTGGGCGCGCTGTTTGCCGTCATCATGATCACGCTCGTCGCGCCCCTCGTCGCGGGCTTCGCACTGCGATTTGGTCCGGCGGAGAAGTTCGCGGTGTACTTCCTCGCCTTTTGCAGCTTCGTGGGCCTGAGCAAGGAGCCGCCGTTCAAGACAATCGCGGCGATGATGATGGGCTTCGCACTCGCGGCGGTCGGCCTGGATTCGATCACCGGACAGTTGCGGCTGACCTTCGGCGTCACGGAGTTGCTCAACGGATTCGACTTCCTCATCGCCGTGATCGGCCTGTTCGGCATCGGCGAGATCCTGCTGACCATGGAGGAAGGACTGGCGTTCCGCGGCGGCAATGCGAAGATCAACCTGCGGGTCGTGCTTCACACCTGGCGCGAGCTGCCCGCCTATTGGATGACCTCGCTGCGCTCCTGCCTGATCGGCTGCTGGATGGGCGTCACGCCCGCCGGCGCAACGCCGGCCTCCTTCATGAGCTACGGCATCGCCAAGCGCCTGTCGCGACGCGGCAACAATTTCGGCAAGGGCGAGATCGAAGGCGTGATCGCGCCGGAGACGGCGGCGCATGCCGCGGGCACCGCCGCCCTGCTGCCGATGCTCTCGCTCGGCGTGCCGGGCTCCCCGACCGCCGCCGTCCTGCTCGGCGGATTGTTGATCTGGGGCCTGCAGCCCGGCCCCATGCTGTTCGTCGAGCAGAAGGAGTTCGTCTGGGGCCTGATCGCATCGATGTATCTCGGCAACCTCGCCGGCCTCATCGTCGTGCTCACCTGCGTGCCGATCTTCGCCGCGATCCTCCGCGTGCCCTTCGGCATCATCGCGCCGCTCATCCTGGTGCTCTGCGCGATCGGCGCCTATTCGGTGCACAACAGCACCTTCGACGTGATGCTGATGCTGGTGTTCGGCGTGCTCGGCTATCTCCTGAAGAAGTGCAACTACCCGCTCGCCCCGCTGGTGCTCGCCATCGTGCTCGGCGACAAGGCCGAGGAAGCCTTCCGCCAATCGCTGCTGGGATCGCAGGGATCGCTCGGGGTGTTCTTCTCCAACGGCCTCGTCAGCACGATCATGGCGCTCGGTCTGGTCGCCTTGTTCTGGTCCGCGATCCAGGAAGGCTATAGCCGGCTGCGCATGTCGATGGCGTGAGGCGCGATCTGCGCGATCAGGGCCGCCCACGCCAAATTGCCGCAGGTCGGACTTCTGGAATATAGAATTCCAAGGAATTGTGCGGTCGCCGACCGACCGCGCGTCGGCGGGCGCGAGCAGCGCATGCGTGGAAAATCCCCAGACGCGCGGCCTTTTCAACAGCGGTCTTGCGGCGTCGCGACGACACAAAAGTAATCGCAGAATCAATCGGTTGATCAGGATCAGCCGCCATTTCCGCCGACACGCCGGCAGCGATTGGGGCTTTACAATCCCCCAGTGATTGCGCATGTGAACGAACCCGCGTTATTTCGCCGCACCTCCCGTCCTTCGCTTGAATCTTGGCATAATGAATACCAGGATGCGGGCAGCGCATGCATAAAAATGATCGGCGCATTCGGGAGGGTTTTTAATGACGGACATGGTGCAGTCGGCTGCGGCCCCTAGTGCCGCACGCGTAAGCGATGCCTATCGCTGGGCGCAATTGGCGATCGGTGTGGCGGCGATGGTGATGATCGCCAACTACCAATATGGCTGGACGTTCTTCGTCCCCGACATCCAGAAAAAATTCGGCTGGGATCGCGCGTCGATCCAGTGGGCGTTCACCCTTTTCGTCTTGTTCGAGACCTGGCTGGTGCCGATCGAAGGATGGTTCGTCGACAAATACGGCCCGCGGATCGTCGTGCTGGTCGGCGGTGTGCTCTGCGCCATCGGCTGGGCGATCAACGCGCAGGCCACCTCGCTCAACGGCTACTATCTCGGCATGATCGTCGCAGGCATCGGCGCCGGCGGCGTCTACGGCACCTGTGTCGGCAATGCGCTGAAATGGTTTCCGGACAAGCGCGGACTTGCCGCCGGCATCACTGCCGCGGGCTTCGGTGCAGGCTCTGCGCTCACAGTCGCGCCGATCCAGGCCATGATCAAGGACAGCGGCTTCCAGACCACCTTCCTCTATTTCGGCCTCGGGCAAGGCATCATCATCTGCATCCTCGCCTTCTTCCTGCTCGCCCCGAAAGCGGGCCAGGTGCCGAACGTGGTGGCGAACGCCAATCTGCTGCAGACCCGGCGCAACTATCAGCCGACCGAGGTGCTGCGTCAGCCGATATTCTGGCTGATGTACTTCATGTTCGTGATCGTCGGCGCCGGCGGGTTGATGGTGACCGCAAACCTGAAGCCGATCGCAGCCGACTGGAAGGTCGACAACGTGCCGGTCACGCTGATGGCGGTGACGATGACGGCGGTGACCTTCGCGGCCACGATCGACCGCGTGCTCAACGGCCTGACGCGTCCGTTCTTCGGCTGGATCTCCGACATGATCGGCCGCGAGAACACGATGTTCATCGCCTTCGGCATGGAAGGGTTCGGCATCTGGATGCTCTACCTCTGGGGCCAGGATCCGATCTGGTTCGTGCTGCTCTCGGGCTTCGTGTTCTTCGCCTGGGGTGAGATCTACTCGCTGTTCCCCTCGACCTGCACCGACACGTTCGGCGCCAAGTTCGCGACCACCAATGCCGGCCTGCTCTACACCGCGAAGGGCACCGCCGCGCTGCTGGTGCCGATCGCCAACTACATGCAGCAATCGTCCGGCACCTGGGACAGCGTGTTCATCATCGCGGCCGGCGCCAACATCCTGGCTTCGCTGCTGGCGATCGCGGTGCTGAAACCCTGGCGCAAGATCGTGGTCGCGAAATCGACCATCTGACCGCTCCACCACAGCTCACGCGAGCACGACGCCCGGCCTCACGGCCGGGCGTTTTCGTTTGGCCCGAAGACCGCCGCGATTCTCCGACCTCGGAACGCGCCGCATTTTGTGACCGAGGAGCCAAGATTGGGCTTGCAAACTGGAATATGGTATACCAATCTCCGGATGACGCCTGCGACGATAAGACACAACATTTGCGACATCAGGTCACCTTGGCAAGCTGATGTACGACAGACAGGCGCGTTGGGAGGTTCTGATGATTTCCAGCCCGGATGGCGCCGTCACCGCCGCGCCGCTTCGCACAGGTTTCCGTTGGCTCCAGCTCGGCATGGGCATCGTCTGCATGGCGATGATCGCCAATCTGCAATATGGCTGGACGCTGTTCGTCGATCCGATCGACGCCGCCCATCATTGGGGGCGCGCCGCGATCCAGCTCGCTTTCACCATCTTCGTGGTCACCGAGACCTGGCTGGTGCCGATCGAGGCCTGGTTCGTCGATAAATACGGCCCGCGTATCATCGTCATGTTCGGCGGCGCGATGATCGCACTGTCCTGGATTCTCAACTCCTACGCCGACAGCCTCACCCTGCTCTACGCGGCCGCGATCGTCGGCGGCATGGGCGCGGGCGCAGTGTACGGCACCTGCGTCGGCAACGCGCTGAAATGGTTTCCCGATCGTCGCGGCCTCGCGGCAGGTGCGACCGCCGCCGGCTTCGGCGCGGGCGCCGCGCTCACGATCGTGCCGATCGCGAGCATGATCGTCGCTAGCGGCTACCAGCACGCGTTCCTCACCTTCGGCATCGGCCAGGGCGTCGTCGTGTTCGTGCTCGCCTTCTTCATCCAGCCGCCGCGGGTCTCGATTCCGCCGAAGAAGAAACAGCTCAATCTGCCGCAGACCAAGATCGACTTCACCCCGCCGCAGGTGCTGCGCAGCCCTGTTTTCTGGGTGATGTATCTCGTCTTCGTGATGGTCGCTTCGGGCGGGCTGATGACCGCCGCGCAGATCGGCCCGATCGCGCACGACTACAAGATCGCGAATACGCCGGTGACGCTTGCCGGCTTCCAGATGGCGGCATTGACCTTCGCAATCTCGCTCGACCGCATCTTCGACGGGTTCGGGCGCCCCTTCTTCGGCTGGGTCTCCGACACGATCGGCCGCGAGCCCACCATGTTCATCGCCTTCGGCACCGCTGCTTTGATGTTGCTGACGCTGTCGGCCTACGGCCACGTGCCTGTTGTGTTCGTGCTCGCGACCGCAGTCTATTTCGGCGTGTTCGGCGAAATCTACTCGCTGTTCCCCGCGACCTGCGGCGACACCTTCGGTGCGAAGTTCGCAACCACCAACAACGGCATGCTCTACACCGCGAAGGGCACGGCCTCGCTGCTCGTCCCGCTCACAAGCGTGATCTCCTCCGCCTATGGCTGGAAGGCCGTGTTCGTGGTGGCGGTGGCGCTGAACGCAATGGCCGCGCTGATGGCGCTGCTCGTGATCAAGCCGCTGCGCCGCGCCTTCATCCTCGGCAAGGAAGCCGAGAGCACCGACGCCGCCACCGGCACTGCGAAGACTGAAACGGCGTAAGCCACCACACGCTCTGCGTGATTGAGAAGGGGGTGCAGCGATGCGCCCCCTTTCTTTTTGGTCCACGACAAACGTCAGCATGGCTGTCGCAAGATTTTTCGGATCAGCCAAATCCAGCGCTTGACGATTGGCATTATGTATACCACACTTCCCTCGTCACTCACCCAGGGAGGTTGCAATGCTGGTCGGAGACATTCTGCGCAAGAAGACGCCGCGCGTTGTCACGGTGCGTATGAACGAGACGGTGGGTATCGCGGCCAAGCTGATGCGCGCCAACAACATCAGCGCGCTGGTGGTGAAGGACGTGGTCCGCTCCGAGGGCAACACCGCAGTCGGCATGTTCACCGAGCGCGACGTGGTGCGCGCCGTCGCCGAGCACGGCGCGAACGCCGTCAATGTCAAGGTCTCGCAGCTCGTCTCGGTGCAGCAGCTCGTGTCCTGCACCTCCTCGGATCCGATCGAGCACGTCCGCCATCTGATGAACCGTCATCACATCCGCCATCTTCCCGTGATCGACGAATACAGCCTCATCTCCGTCATCAGCATGCGCGACATCGCCGCGGCGGTTGACGAGGCCCTCAACGGCACGCCGCAAGCCGCAGCCTAAAGCGGAGCCTCACGTCCAGCCACGGAAGAGCTGCGCCCCCTCTCCCGCTTGCGGGAGAGGGTGGGGGAGAGGGCTGCCTCCGCTGGGGAGACTCCCCAAGAGGATGGAGTCTTCGCCCGCCGCGCTCTCCGAACGCGCCGACCTCTCCCGCAAGCGGGAGAGGTGCAGGGAGCCTGTTGCCTGATCGATCCAACTGACTGCCAATCTTGGTCCCGCGAGGATTTCATGAAGATCTGCATCTACGGCGCCGGCGCGATCGGCGGATATCTCGGGGTTCAGCTCGCACGCGCGGGCGCCGATGTCAGCCTGGTCGCACGCGGCGCGCACCTTGCCGCGATGCGCGAGCGCGGCCTGACGCTGCTCGCGGGCGAGGAGCAGCACACCGTGCATCCGCGCTGCACCGACGATCCCGCCGAGCTCGACGTGCAGGATTTCATCATCATTACGCTGAAGGCGCATTCGATCACCGGCGTGATCGAGAAGATGCGGCCGCTGCTGGGACCTCACACCCGCATCGTCACGGCCGTCAACGGCATTCCCTATTGGTACTTCTACAAGCACGGCGGGCAATACGAGAACTCGACGCTGGAGAGCATCGACCCCGGCGGACGGCAGTGGCGCGAAATCGGCGCCGAGCGCGCCATCGGCTGCATCGTCTATCCCGCCACCGAGATCGAAGCGCCCGGCGTGATCCGCCACGTTTGCGGCAACAACTTTCCGCTCGGCGAGCCTTCCGGCGAGATCACTGATGACGTGCAGCGTCTCGCCGGCCTGCTCGTCGCCGCCGGGCTGAAGGCGCCCGTGCTCGACCGCATCCGGGACGAGATCTGGCTGAAGCTGTGGGGCAATGTCTGCTTCAACCCGATCAGCGCGCTGACCCACGCCACGCTCGACGTGATCTGCACCGATCCGGCGACGCGCGCGCTGTCACGGGCGATCATGGTGGAGACGCAAGCCATCGCTGAGAACTTCGGCGTCAAATTCCGCGTCGACGTCGAGCGCCGCATCGAGGGCGCCCGCAAGGTCGGCGCGCACAAGACCTCGATGCTCCAGGATCTCGAGCGCGGCCGGCCCATGGAGATCGACCCGCTCGTCACAGTGGTGCAGGAGATGGGCCGTCTCACCGGCATCGCAACGCCCGCGCTCGACTCGGTGCTGGCGATGGTGACCCAGCGCGCCCGCATCGCCGGCCTCTATGACGCGGTCTCGACGCCATCGGATCCGCGCGCACTGGCGGTGGCATGATGGCGAGCGAGATGAAGAAGTGGCTCCGCTTCCGGAGCAATGGTGCGACCGGCTTCGGCACGCTGAGCCCATCGGGCATCAGCGTGCATGAGGGCGAGATGTTCGGCCGCAACACCGCTACCGGCAAGACGCTGACGCTGTCGCAGGTCGAGCTGCTCGCCCCCTGCGCGCCCAGCAAGATCGTCGCGCTCTGGAATAATTTCCATGCGCTCGCGGCAAAGCTCAACCAACCCGAGCCGCCGGAGCCGCTCTATCTGCTGAAGGCCACCACCAGCATCGCCGCCCCCGGTGCGGTGATCCGCCGCCCCTCCTCCTACGACGGCAAGACGACCTATGAGGGCGAGCTCGGCATCGTCATCGGCAAGGCTTGCGCGCGTGTGTCGCCGGCGGAAGCGGATAGCTTCATCTTCGGCTACACCTGCGTCAACGACATCACCGCCAACGACATCCTGACGCGCGACCCCACCTTCCCGCAATGGGCCCGCGCCAAGGGCATCGACGATTACGGCCCGTTCGGCCCCGTCATCGCGACTGGCCTCGATCCGGCCAGGCTCACCGTCCGCACCATCCTTAACGGCGCGGAACGGCAGAACTATCCGATCTCGGACATGATCTTCAGCGCGCAGGAGTTGGTCAGCAGAATCTCCCACGACATGACCCTGCTCCCCGGCGACCTCATCGCGGTGGGGACCTCCGTCGGCGTCGGCGTGATGAAGGAGCCGGTGAACACGGTCACCGTCGCGATCGACGGCATCGGTGAGCTGACCAACGAGTTTCGGCTGTAACCACTCTCTCCGTCATTCCGGGGCGACGCAAAGCCGAGCCCGGAATGAAGGGCTCGCCGGCTAATTGCCCCCGCAGCGCAGCAAAATTGATCCGCCGCAAGTCGCCCGTCGCGACCACCCCTATCCTTCCCGTAAGAAATCAATCTCTGATGCAAGGGAGGACGCCATGACGAATGC
This sequence comes from Bradyrhizobium sp. PUT101, assembly GCF_052043945.1. Classification (NCBI taxonomy): domain Bacteria; kingdom Pseudomonadati; phylum Pseudomonadota; class Alphaproteobacteria; order Hyphomicrobiales; family Nitrobacteraceae; genus Bradyrhizobium; species Bradyrhizobium sp. PUT101. Next base: position 6,655,403 of record NZ_CP197207.1, on the reverse strand, counting down.
CGGCAATGCACTTTTGTGGACGGCCCTTTACTTCGCTCTCTCGTTCGCTGCGATTTTCGTGGTTTGGTTCGCCGAGAAGATACGCTCGAGCATCCTCGGGAAACGATAAGCCGAGGCGCGTCTTCATCTCCGAAACATTCGGACACATCACATCTACGCGCGCCCGACATATGCCGCCAACATGTCCCGCGCCTGCCGCAACTTGGACGCATTCGGCCGCCCTTCTGTGAGGTGTGTCTGGGGGCACGGCGGTGCCGTGTTTGGACCAAACCTTCAGGGGTATATGACTGTGAAGAAGATTGTATTTGCTCTCGGTGCTACGCTCGTTCTGGTGACGGCTGCAAACGCTGCGGATCTGCCTCGCCGGCAGCCCGTGCCGGCCTATCCGGCAGAACAGGCGCCGATTGGCAAGATGCCGATTGGCAAGAGCCCGGTTGGAAAGGCCCCGATCGGCAAGGCGCCCGGCCCGGTCGCGGCGCGCTACTGACGCGCAGCGGAATACGCGCCGAATCTGCGTAGCGGCCGACAGTCGAGGGGTATGTCGTGACGAACAAAGCTAATCGATCGGGATCCTGCATCCTCGCGGGCTTCGCTGTTGCGGCTATGCTCTCATGCACGACGCCCTCGGCCTCGGCCCACGAGGCAAACAGGCGTGCTGCCGATGCGAACGCGCTTGCCATGACCGACGGCGCCTCGCGACCTCAGCCGCAATCGACGCGGCGCTCGGTCGCGCGCGCGGAGAAAGGCCCCTATTACGTCGACTTCCGCGCGCGTACCGCCGCGAGCTGGGGCCATGCCTTCGTCTGGTACGGCAAGACCAGCGAGCGTGCCGTGGAGGTCGCAGGGCTCACACCGGCCGGCGACACGCTTGCTTACGTGCTTGGCCACATCACCTTTGTGCCGTCCGAGACCGGCGCGAGCTACGGCGATCTCGATCCGGAATATCTGACCGCGAGCTATCGCGTCTATCTGAACGAAGCCGACGCCAAGCGCGTGTTCGCCTACATCAAGAAATTGCAGGCGAACTCACCCGTGTGGAACGCGGAGACCGCCAACTGCACCGGCTTCATCGGCGACATCGCCGAGTTCATGGGATTGCAGGTCCCCAACCGCTGGCAACGCCCGGAAAACTTCGTCAACCGCCTCAAGGAAATGAACGGCGGCCGGCAAATGGTGCGGCTGTCGGCGGAGTAGCTCTTTGCTCCATACTCGTTGTCATTGCCCGCGAAAGCGGGCAATCCAGTATTCCAGAGACTGCGAGGCTAGGGCCGAGAGGCCACGGCGTACTGGATGCCCCGGTCCCGTCTCCGCCAAGGCTACGCCGGGCCCACAACGGCGCTCGGCCGGCAAAGCTTCAGCGAAGACGGCAAGCCGGGGCATGACGATGGAGTTTGAGGAAAGAGCTTGCGCCATCAGGAGCGGCGCATTCGAATTATCCGCCCCACGGAATCCCCCCGCCCCTCGCATGCCATCCCGTGCCCACCGCAGGCCCCGCTGATAGACATTTGCCGACCCGGGCGGCATCCTCCAGCCATCAACCGATAACAGCGCGGCACGCAGGGGGAAACATATCATGTTGCAGACACGGTTCACCAAACTCGTCGGGGTCGAGCACCCGATCGTCCAGGGCGGCATGCAGTGGGTCGGCCGCGCCGAGCTGGTCGCAGCCGTTGCCAATGCCGGCGCGCTCGGCTTCATCACGGCACTGACCCAGCCGACGCCGGAGGATCTGACCAGGGAGATCGCGCGCTGTCGCGACCTCACCGACAAGCCGTTCGGCGTCAACCTGACCATCCTGCCCGCGATCAAGCCGCCGCCCTATGCCGAATACCGCGCCGCCATCATCGAGAGCGGCATCAAGGTGGTCGAGACCGCCGGCAACAAGCCGCAGGAGCATGTCGGCGAGTTCAAGAAGCACGGCGTCAAGGTCGTGCACAAATGCACCAGCGTGCGCCACGCGCTCTCGGCCGAACGGATGGGGGTCGATGCCATCTCGATCGACGGATTCGAATGCGCCGGCCACCCCGGCGAGGACGACACCCCCGGCCTGATCCTGATCCCGGCCGCCGCCAACAAGGTCAAGATCCCGATGATCGCCTCGGGCGGCTTTGCCGACGCCCGCGGCCTCGTCGCGGCGCTGGCACTGGGCGCCGACGGCATCAACATGGGCACGCGCTTCATGGCCACCAAGGAAAGCCCGATCCACCAGCTCATCAAGGAGAAGATCGTCGCCAATGACGAGCGCGAGACCGAGCTGATCTTCCGCACCATGCGCAACACCTCGCGCGTGGCGAAGAACGCGATCTCGACCAAGGTCGTCGCGATGGAGAAGGAGGGCGCGAAGTTCGAGGACATCCGCGAGCTCGTCGCCGGCGCCCGCGGCAAGATGGTCTATGCCACCGGCGATTCCGACGAAGGCATCTGGTCGGCCGGCCAGGTGCAGGGCCTGATCCAGGACATCCCGAGTTGCGCCGAACTCGTCTCCCGCATCGTGCGCGAGGCGGAAGCGATCATCCGCGGCAGGCTGGACGGCATGATCGTTCAGCCGCAACGTGAAGCGGCGGAATAGTCACGGCAAGAAGCGAGAGTGATTCATGAAGGCTTACGTCTACGGCCCTGGTGGCGCTACGATTTCCGATGTCGTTCAACCAAAACCTAAGGGCACGCAGGTGCTGGTCCGCGTCCGCGCCTGCGCCCTGAACCGAGCCGACACCGGCATGCGCAAGGGGCACGCCCATGGGGCGGCCGGCGGGGTCGGCGCCGTGCTCGGCATGGAATGGGCCGGCGAAGTCGCCGAGCTTGGGCCGAATGCCAAAGGCGTCAAGATCGGCGACCGCATCATGGGCTCGGGCAGCGCGGCGTTTGCCGAATATACGCTGGCCGATCACGGCCGGTTATTCCACGCGCCCTCAAACATGAATTTCGAGGAGGCCACCACTCTCCCCGTCGCGCTCGCGACCATGCACAACGCCGTCGTCACCGTCGGCGGGGTGCAGGCTGGCCAGAGCGTGCTGATCCAGGGCGCGAGCTCCGGGGTCGGCCTGATGGCGATGCAGATCGCCAGGCTCAAGGGCGCAAAGCTCGTGATCGGCTCGTCGACCGATGCCACTCGCCGCGGCCGGCTGAAGGAATACGGCGCCGATCTCGCCATCGATAGCTCCGATCCCAAATGGGTCGACGAGGTGCTGAAGGCGACGAACGGGGAAGGCGTCGATCTCATCGTCGACCAGGTCTCGGGCAAGATCGCGAGCCAGAACCTCGCCGCGACGAAGATCAAGGGGCGCATCGTCAACGTCGGCCGGCTCGGCGGCACCCACGCCGATTTCAATTTCGACCTGCATGCGGCCCGCCGCATCGACTATGTCGGCGTCACCTTCCGCACCCGCACCATCGAGGAGGTCCGCGAGATCTTCGAGGAGGTCCGCAAGGACATCTGGGGCGCGGTGGAATCGCGCAAGCTGCAGCTGCCGATCGACAAGGTGTTCGCGTTCGACGATATCGATCAGGCGTTCGAGCACATGGAGGCGAACAAGCATCTGGGGAAAATCGTCGTGACGCTGTGAAGGTTGCGGCAGTGAGACAAGAGCGGAGCGACGCTCTCTCCTCTCGTCATGGCCGGGCTTGACCCGGCCATCCACGCCTTTCCCTCTTGTGCAGAAGAACGTGGAAGCCCAGGCACGACGACGTTGGGGGATACGCTCCTGCAAGTCACTTGCGACAACGGCTGTGGATCGTCGCTTGATGTTCACCCATGGGCTGCTAAATCCCCGCCATGACCTCCCAGCACAACAAGACCTCGGTCGCCGCGATCTCGATCTTCGCCAGTGGCGGCATGGCGGCGGCGAAGTTCGCGGTCGGGATCGCGATCGGCTCGCTGGCGCTGATCTCCGAGGCCCTGCATTCCTCGATCGACCTGGTCGCGACCATCATCACCTGGGCGGTGGTGCGGGTGTCCGACAAGCCCGCGGACGACGAGCACCATTACGGCCACGGCAAGCTGGAAAGCGTCTCCGCGCTTGGCGTCACCGCCCTGCTCTACGTGCTCGCCGGCGGCATCCTGGTCGAGGCCTATAGCCGGCTGAGCGAGGGAACCCCGCCGCCGACCATTTCGGCCGTTCCGTTCGTGGTGCTAGTGATCGACATCGCCGTCAACCTCTGGCGCGCCCGCGCCCTGCACCGCGCCGCGCTGGAGACCAGGAGCCAGGCGCTGGCGGCGGATGCGCTGCATTTCGCCTCCGACGTGATGGGCTCGTTCGCCGTGATCGTGGGCCTTGTCCTCGCCGCCCTCGGCTTCTGGTGGGGCGACGCGGCAGCAGCCGCGGCGGTCGCCGTGATGATCGCCCTGCTCGGACTGCGCCTGGCCGGCTCCACCGTGCAGACGCTGGTCGACCGCGCCCCGGAAGGCGCGCAGGAGAAGGCCACCGCCGCGATCCGCGGCGTGCCGGGCGTGATCGACGTCGACCGGCTGCGCGTGCGCATGGTCGGAGCGACCACATTCATCGACACCATCGCGCAGGTGCCGCGGACCTATCCGATCGACCGCGTCGAGGAGATCAAGCGCAGCGCGCAAATCGCCGTGGACAAGGCGTTCGGCGACGCCGACCTCACCTTCACCGCCGTCCCCGTCGCACGCAACAACGAGACCGTGCGCGACCGCATCATGGTGATCGCGCACAATTCGGGCCTCGCCGTTCACCATGTCACGGTCCACGATCTCGGCGCCAAGCTGACCGTCAGCATCGACCTCGAGGTCGACGCCGACATGCAGCTCGAGGCCGCCCATGACGTCGCCAACACGCTGGAGCGCAACATCCAGGAGGAGTTCGGCGAGGACGTCGAGGTCGACGTTCACATCGAGCCATTGGAACCGGAGCTGCCGTTCGGCGTCGATGCCGCACCGGAACGGGTGCAGACCATCGCCGCCGCTCTGACGGAATATGCTGCCGGCGGCGAGATCCACGACATCCATAACGTGCGAGTCCGCGACACCGACGCCGGCGAAATCGTCAACTTCCACTGCCGCGCGGCACCGTCGATGAGCGTGATCAAGGTGCACGAACAGGTCGACGCGATCGAGCGCGCGTTGCGGCGTGCGTTCCCGAGCGTGAAGCGCGTAATCAGTCACGCCGAACCGCCGCGCGCGTGACGCAGAGCGCACGCGGAGTCACACGTTCTCGTTTCGGACTCCTCGCGCACGCGCGTTTGCGGACAGCCGATGCGCAAACTGCGCGTTGGATAAGAATAATTTCGCGTTAACGATTCGTTGACTCTCGACAGCCCGCGAAAACTGGATTCAAATCAGTGTGATTCGGAAGCGACGTGGGGCTGCTTCCGAGCTTCAGTTGCAAGCAGGTTTTCAGGGGGCCGAAGGCATGTCGCGTGCAGACGCCGCGAACGCATGCGTCCAATCCGATTCGATCAAGGGATTGGCGCAATCGATCGCGAAACCTGCCTATCATCGGCTCTTGATCGCGGAGCCGGCGCTGCGCCGCGCCGTGCCGACACTCATCATCGCATTTCTGATCACGATCTGCCTCGGTGCATTCGTGCAGGTGGTCGACCAGACGCGCCAGAAGCGGCTGGTGATCCGCCACGACATTTCGGCGCTCGCCGACCTGCTCGCCGAGCGCATCGACCGCCTCACCGCGGTACGGCAGGAGCGGCTGAAGAACGTCGAGAGCCTGCCGGCGCTGTTGCCGGATCTGATCCCGTCCTGGGGCACGGCCTCGGGCCGCCATGTCATCGTCACCTCGGCCGGCGTCGACCGCCGTATCCTCGCCCGCATCCCGGCCGACAGCGACTCCGTCGGCAACGACCGCCTGCTCGATACGATCACGACCGCACAATTGATGGCGGCGCCGCTACGCGACGGCAACGTCTCCGACCTGACGCTGCCGAGCGGCAACGCCGCGATGGCGACCTCGCGGCAGATCAAGTCGCTGCCCGGCTTCGTCACCGTGATCCAGGAGCGCAACGAGCCGATCTGGGGCTCGGACGCCGCGCTCTCGGTGACGCTGTCGGCGACCACCGGCTTCGTCGTCCTGATCCTCGGCTTCGCCTTCCACTGGCAGTCGACCCGCGCCCGCGAGGGCGACCTCATCAACGACGCCGTGCGCGGCCGCATCGACACCGCGCTCAACCGCGGCCGCTGCGGGCTGTGGGACTGGGATCTATCGCGCGGCCGGATCTTCTGGTCGCAGTCGATGTTCTCGATGCTCGGCCTCGACGGCCGCAACGAGCTCCTCACCTTCGGCGAGGTCAACGCGCTGGTGAAGTCCGACGACATCGACCTGTTCGCGATCGCCGACCAGCTCATCTCCGACGAGATCGACCACATCGACCAGACCTTCCGCATGCAGCATGTCGACGGCCACTGGATCTGGCTCCGCGTGCGCTGCGAGAAAACGCGCGGAGCGACCGATGACAGCGTGCACCTGATCGGGATCGCGGTCGACATCACCGAGCAGAAGAGCCTCGCGGAAAAGACCGTGGAAGCCGACCTCCGACTGCGCGACGCGATCGAGACCATTCCGGAAGCCTTCGTGCTGTGGGATGCGAGCGATCGCCTCGTGCTCTGCAACTCGCACTTCCAGCGTCTGCACAGGCTGCCCGACACGGCCGTCATTCCCGGCACTTCCTACGAGACCGTGCTCGAGGTCGGCCGCATGCCGGAGGTGCGCACGCGCCACAACGAGACCGCTGCCCAAGGCCCGGGCGCGCGCACCTTCGAGGCGCAGCTCGACGACGGCAGCTGGCTGCACATCAGCGAGCGCCGCACCAAGGACGGCGGCTACGTCTCGGTCGGCACCGACATCACCCGCATCAAGGAGCACGAGCAGAAGCTGGTCGACAACGATCTGCGCCTGCGTGCCACCGTCATCGACCTGAAGCGCTCGCAGGCCGCACTGGAGCGCCAGGCGGTCGAGCTCGCCGACCTCGCCGAGAAGTACCAGCGCGAGAAGACACGCGCCGAGGAAGCCAACCAGACCAAGTCGAAGTTCCTGGCCAATATGAGCCACGAGCTGCGCACGCCGCTCAATGCCATCATCGGCTTCTCCGAGATCATGGGCTCGGGCATGTTCGGCGAGCTCGGAAGCGAAAGGTACCAGGAATACTGCCAGGACATCCTGACCAGCGGCCACTATCTGCTAGAGGTCATCAACGACATCCTCGACATGTCCAAGATCGAAGCCGGTCGCATGAAGCTCGACATGGAAGAGCTCGACCTCTCGAAGACGCTTGCGGAATCCCTGCGTGTCGTCACCGGCCGTGCTCAGGACAAGCACCTGACGCTCGACGCCGACATCGGAAAATCCATCTCCGTCGTCGCCGACCGCCGCGCCACCAAGCAGATCATCGTCAACCTGCTCTCCAACGCCGTGAAGTTCACGCCCGACGGCGGGCGCGTCGTGGTGCGCAGCCGGCAGTTCGACGACAGGATCGTGCTGATGATCGCCGACACCGGCATCGGGATCGCGCCGCATTCGCTGGCGCGGCTCGGCCGCCCGTTCGAGCAGGTCGAGAGCCAGCTCACCAAGACCTATCACGGTTCGGGCCTTGGCCTCGCGATCGCCCGCTCGTTGGCGCAGCTCCACGGCGGCTCGATGCGGCTGCGCTCCAGACTCGAGGTCGGCACCGTCGTGCGCGTGACCCTGCCGCGCGACGCGATCAAGGCGGCGTCCGGGATACCGGCTGCCGCGTAGCACTTCCTGTAACTTCGAGTGGCTTTAGGTTGAATCGGTTGCCGCGGCTCGGACACCTCGCCCGCTTGCGGGAGAGGTCGCGCCGAAGGCGCGGGTGAGGGCTTTCTCCTCTAGGGGATTATCCCATTGCGGAAACACCCTCTCCCCAACCCTCTCCCGCAAGCGGGCGAGGGAGCGCACCGCCGGTGCAGCAATCAGATCTGATCACATCACGCTATAGATCTCTACAATTGCAGCTTCGGCGCCACTTCCCGCGCGACATTGACCAGCGCCGCGATCAGCGGCGTCATCGGATCGCGCTGCGGGATCACCATGCCGATGCTGTAATTGACATCGGGATCGACGATCGGGATCGAACGGACGGTGTCGGAAAGGCCGAGCGTCTCGGCGAGCTTGGCCGGCATCACGCTCGCCCAACGCCCCGTCTTCACATGCGTGAACAGCACCAGCAGCGAGTTCGAGGTCAGCGTCGGCGTCGCCTCCGCGCCGACCGAGCGCAATGCGCGGTCGATGATGCGGCGGTTCTGCATGTCGGGCGTCAGCAGGCATAGCGGCACCTGGCCGACCTCCTTCCAGGTCACCGTCTCGCGGTCGCCGAACATCGCATCCGGCGCGGTCAACAGACGATAGCTCTCGTTGTAGAGCGGAATGGTGCGCACCTTGCCGATCGGCTCGTTCTCGATGTAGGTGAGCCCCGCATCGACCTCGAGATTTTCGAGCAGCCCCAGCACCTCGGACGAGGTGGTGGACTGGATGCGGAAGCGCACATCGGGATGCTTGGCGCGAAACGGCGTCGTCAGCGAGGCGACCATACCGAGCACGGTCGGGATCGCGGCGATGCGGATCTCGCCGGAGAGCTGATGCTTCAGCCCGTTGATCTCGTCGCGCATCGCGCGGGCATCACCCACGATCCGCCGCGCCCAGTCGAGCGCCCGCTCGCCTTCCGGGGTAAATCCCTGGAAGCGAGACCCGCGCTGGACCAGCATCACGCCGAGTATCTCCTCGAGCTGCTTGAGCCCGGTCGACATCGTCGGTTGCGTCACGCCGCAGACCTCCGCCGCGCGTCCGAAATGCCGCTCCTTCGCCAGCGCCAGCAGCAGTTCAAGCTTGTCGATCAACCGGTTATCCCTTCGGCTTCTGTGGTGGCATGCAAGCTAGCACGCCCGCCCCTTCGCAACACGCAAAAACCGCCTGCGGGAACGGCTTCGATAGCCATTTGAAATCGGGCGATCACGCTTGCCAATCGATCCGAATTCGCAATCGCAGCACGGGACAGCTTTATTGATCTTCGAATGATTCCAAATAGTTTGGGAGCAGGAAACGCTCCGGTTGAGAATGAAGAATGACAGCGGTTTATGATTGGGACGAGACGCGCGCCGCCGGGATCATCGCCAAACATGCCGGGCAGGAAGGCGCGACGCTCGTCATCCTGCATGCGCTTCAAGAGGCGTTCGGCTACGTGCCGGAGGCGGCGATTCCCATGGTGGCGAAAGCACTCAATCTGTCGCGCGCCGAAGTCCATGGCGTGTTCACGTTCTACCATGATTTCCGCCACAAGCCGGCCGGCCGCCATGTGCTGAAGCTGTGCCGTGCGGAAGCCTGCCAGGCGGCGGGCGGCGACGCGCTGGCTGCGCGCGCCGAGGCCAAGCTCGGCGTCTCGCTCGGCAACACCACGGCCGACGATCGCGTCACGCTGGAGCCGATCTACTGCCTTGGCCTGTGCGCGACTGCGCCGTCCGCGATGCTCGATGGCCGCCTCGTCGGCCGGCTCGATCAGAAGCGCCTCGATGCGCTGGTTGCGGAGGCGCAGCGATGAGCATCCGTCTATACGTCTCTCGCGACGCAGGCGCGGTCGCCGTCGGTGCCGATGAAGTTGCGCTGGCGCTGGAACAGGCCGCAGCCAAGCGCGGCGTTGCAGTGGAGATCGTCAGGACCGGCTCGCGCGGCATGTACTGGCTGGAGCCGCTGGTCGAGGTCGCAACGCCCCAGGGCCGCATCGCCTTCGGGCCTGTCACCGAGACCGACGTGCCCTCGCTGCTCGACGCGCTCGCCGGCAACACGCCGCATCTCCTGCGGCTGGGCGCAACCGACGAGATCCCCTGGCTCAAGCGGCAGACCCGCCTCACCTTCGCCCGTTGCGGCGTGATCGACCCGCGCTCGCTCGACGACTACCGCGCCCATGGCGGCTACAAGGGCCTCGCGCGCGCGCTCTCGCTTGGCTCGGACGCAATCCTCGACGAAGTCACCGCATCGGGCCTGCGCGGCCGCGGCGGCGCAGGCTTCCCGACCGGCATCAAGTGGAAGACGGTTGCCCAGGCCAGGGCCGACCGCAAGTTCATCGTCTGCAACGCCGACGAAGGCGACAGCGGCACCTTCGCCGACCGCATGATCATGGAAGGCGATCCGTTCCTGGTGATCGAGGGCATGACCATCGCCGGCATCACCGTCGGCGCGTCCAAGGGCTACATCTACATCCGCAGCGAATATCCGCACGCGGTCGAGGCGATGAACGCGGCCATCGTCGCGGCCAGGCGCGGCGGCTACCTCGGCACAAATATCGGCGGCTCGAAGCAAGCCTTCGATCTCGAAGTGCGCGTCGGTGCCGGCGCCTACGTCTGCGGCGAGGAGACCTCGCTGCTGGAAAGCCTCGAAGGCCGCCGCGGCATCGTGCGCGCCAAGCCGCCGCTGCCGGCGCATCACGGCCTGTTCGGCAAGCCGACCGTGATCAACAACGTGCTGTCGTTCGCAGCCATCCCCTTCATTCTCGCTGAAGGTGCCAAGGCCTATGCCGATTTCGGCATGGGCCGCTCGCGCGGCACGATGCCGATCCAGCTCGCCGGCAACATCCGTCACGGCGGACTGTTCGAGACCGCCTTCGGCGTGACGCTCGGCGAACTCGTCGACGATATCGGCGGCGGCACGTTCACGGGCCGTCCAGTCCGTGCGGTCCAGGTCGGCGGCCCGCTCGGCGCCTATTTCCCGCGTACGCTGTTCGACACCCCGTTCGACTACGAGGCCTTCGCTGCGCGCGACGGCCTGATCGGCCATGGCGGCATCGTCGTGTTCGACGACAGCGTCGACATGCGCAGGCAGGCGCGCTTTGCGATGGAGTTCTGCGCCATCGAATCCTGCGGCAAGTGCACGCCCTGCCGGATCGGCTCGACCCGAGGCGTCGAGACCATCGAGAAGATCATCAAGGGCGAGCGCGTCAGCGAGAACCTCGCGCTCGTCGAGGACCTCTGCAACACCATGAAATTTGGCTCGCTCTGCGCGCTCGGCGGCTTCACGCCCTACCCCGTGCTCAGCGCATTGAAGCATTTCCGGGAGGATTTCGCACCGGTACCGACCACGCTTCAGGCCGCGGAATAGGAGAACGACAATGTCTCTGATCGAAGAACTCGACTTCGGCACGCCGCGCTCGAAATCGGAAACGATGGTGACGCTGACCATCGACGGCAAGGAGGTTACGGTGCCCGAGGGCACCTCCATCATGCGTGCCGCGATGGATGCTGGCCACCAGATTCCAAAACTCTGTGCGACTGACATGGTCGACGCGTTCGGCTCCTGCCGTCTCTGCCTCGTCGAGGTCGAGGGCCGCGCCGGAACCCCGGCCTCCTGCACTACGCCTGTGATGCCGGGCCTGGTCGTGCACACCCAGACCGAGCGGCTGAAGCAGCTGCGCAAGGGTGTGATGGAACTCTACATCTCCGACCATCCGCTCGACTGCCTCACCTGCGGTGCCAACGGCGATTGCGAGTTGCAGGACATGGCCGGCGCAGTGGGCCTGCGCGACGTGCGCTATGGCTATGAGGGCGAGAACCACGTCTTCGCCAAGACGGACGGCTGCACCAACGACAACTGGATGCCGAAGGACGAGTCCAATCCGTACTTCACCTATGATCCCTCCAAGTGCATCGTCTGCTCGCGCTGCGTCCGCGCCTGCGAGGAGGTGCAGGGCACTTTCGCGCTGACCATCTCCGGCCGCGGCTTCGACAGCCGCGTCTCGCCCGGCATGAGCGAAAGCTTCCTCGGCTCCGAATGCGTCTCCTGCGGCGCCTGCGTGCAGGCCTGCCCGACCGCGACGCTGACGGAAAAATCCGTGATCGAGATCGGCCAGCCCGAGCATTCCGTCGTCACCACCTGCGCCTATTGCGGCGTCGGCTGCGCCTTCAAGGCCGAGATGCGCGGCGAGGAAGTGGTACGCATGGTGCCGTACAAGGACGGCAAGGCCAATCGCGGCCATTCCTGCGTCAAGGGCCGCTTCGCCTGGGGCTACACCAACCACAAGGAACGCATCCTCAAGCCGATGATCCGCGAGCGCATCGAGGATCCCTGGCGGGAGGTGTCATGGGACGAGGCGTTCTCCTTTGCCGCCACCAGGATGCGCGGCATCCAGACGAAATACGGCCGCGACGCCATCGGCGGCATCACCTCCTCCCGCTGCACCAATGAAGAGACCTATCTGGTGCAGAAGCTGATCCGCGCCGGCTTCGGCAACAACAACGTCGACACCTGTGCCCGCGTCTGCCATTCGCCCACCGGTTACGGCCTTGCCACCACCTTCGGCACCTCGGCAGGGACGCAGGACTTCGACTCCGTGGAAGACACCGATGTCGTGGTCATCATCGGCGCCAACCCTGCCTCGGCTCACCCCGTCTTCGCCTCGCGCCTGAAGAAGCGGCTGCGGCAGGGCGCAAAGCTGATCGTGATCGATCCGCGCCGCACCGAGATGGTGGAGTCTCCGCATGTGAAGGCGCTGCATCTGCCCCTGCTGCCCGGCACCAACGTCGCGGTCATGACGGCGCTGGCGCACGTCATCGTCACCGAAGGGCTCGTCAACGAAGCCTTCGTGCGCGAGCGCTGCGACTGGAGCGAGTTCGAGGAATGGGCCGCCTTCGTCGCCCAGCCGAAGAACAGCCCTGAAGCAACCGCCATCCTCACCGGCGTCGATCCCAGGGATCTGCGCGAGGCAGCCCGCACCTACGCGACCGGCGGCAACGGCGCGATCTATTACGGCCTCGGCGTCACCGAGCACAGCCAGGGCTCCACCACCGTGATCGCGATCGCCAATCTCGCGATGGTAACAGGCAATATCGGCCGCCCCGGCGTCGGCGTGAATCCGCTGCGCGGCCAAAATAACGTTCAAGGCTCCTGCGACATGGGCTCGTTCCCGCACGAGCTGCCCGGCTACCGCCACATCTCGGGCGATACGGTGCGCGAGCAGTTCGAGGCGCTGTGGAACGTCAAGCTCAACCCGGAGCCCGGCCTGCGCATTCCCAACATGTTCGATGCCGCGGTCGAAGGCACCTTCATGGGCATCTACGTGCAGGGCGAGGACATCCTGCAATCCGATCCCAACACCTCGCACGTGGTGGCGGCGCTGTCGGCGATGGAATGCGTCATCGTCCACGATCTCTTCCTGAACGAGACCGCGAACTACGCCCACGTCTTCCTGCCCGGCTCGAGCTTCCTCGAGAAGGACGGCACCTTCACCAACGCCGAGCGCCGCATCCAGCGCGTGCGCAAGGTGATGACGCCGAAGAACGGCATGGCCGACTGGGAGGTCACCATCGGCCTTGCCAAGGCCATGGGCTTCGAGATGAAGTACAATCACCCCTCCGAGATCATGGACGAGATCGCGGCGCTGACCCCGACCTTTGCCGGCGTCTCCTACGCCAAGCTCGACGAGCTCGGCTCGGTGCAATGGCCCTGCAACGAGAAGGCGCCCGAGGGCACGCCGGTGATGCATATCGATGGCTTCGTCCGCGGCAAGGGCAAGTTCGTCGTCACCGAATATGTCGCGACCGACGAGCGCACCGGCCCGCGCTATCCCCTGCTGCTCACGACGGGTCGCATCCTCAGCCAGTACAATGTCGGCGCGCAGACGAGGCGCACCGAGAACGTCGTCTGGCATTCCGAGGACCGCCTCGAGATCCATCCGCACGACGCCGAGCAGCGCGGCGTGCGCGACGGCGACTGGGTGCGGCTGAAGAGCCGTGCCGGCGAGACCACGTTGCGCGCGGAGATCACCGACCGCGTCGCGCCCGGCGTCGTCTACACCACCTTCCACCATCCGGACACGCAGGCCAACGTCATCACGACCGACTATTCGGATTGGGCGACCAATTGTCCCGAATACAAGGTCACCGCGGTGCAGGTCTCGCCCTCGAACGGCCCGTCCGACTGGCAGAAGGCCTATGACGCACAGGCGCGGCAGTCACGCCGCATCGTGCCGGCCGAAGCCGCGGAGTAACCGCATGCACGTGCCGGTTCAGGCCATCGACCGCGAGATCTGGCGTGATGGCATCGCATCGGAGGGAACAAGGCTGATCCCCGAGGAGACGCCGCTGGCGCTGACCTATAATGGCGGCACCTACGCCGTCATGATGGGGACGCCGCAGAACCTGGAGGATTTTGCGGTCGGCTTTAGCGTGAACGAAGGCATCGTCGGATCGGTCGACGACATTCGCTCTCTCGACGTGGTCCGTCTCGACGACGGCATCGAGCTGCGGATGTGGTTGGCATCGGAGGATGCAGCCCGCATCAGCGATCGCCGTCGTCACATCGCCGGACCCACCGGCTGCGGCATCTGCGGCATCGAGTCCATTGCCGAGGCGGTGCGGCCGGCGGCCGTGGTGCCGCAGGGGCAGACCTTCACGCCGGAGCAAATTATGACGGCGATGCAGGCCATCGCGCCCTTGCAATCTATCAATATGCAAACCCGCGCCGTTCACGCCGCCGCGTTCTGGGCCTCTGCAGGCGGCATCGTCGCGCTGCGCGAGGATGTCGGCCGTCACAACGCGCTCGACAAGCTCGCCGGGGCCCTGGCGCGCAGCCGCGCGGATGCGCGCGGCGGCATGGTGCTGCTGACGAGCCGGGTCTCGGTGGAGATGGTGCAGAAGACGGCCGCAATCGGCGCCCCCGTGATGATCGCCGTGTCCGCACCGACCGCGCTCGCGGTACGTACGGCGGAATCCGCCGGCATCACGCTGATCGCGATCGCGCGGCAGGACGGGTTCGAAATATTTTCGCATGGCAGCCGGATCGTCGCGCGCCATGCCACGGAGGTTGCCGATGTCGCCTGACCGCCTGATCTACATGGCCAACCAGATCGGCAAATTCTTCCAGAGCCAGGGCCATGACAAGGCCGTGCCGGGGATTGCCGAGCACATCAAGAAATTCTGGGATCCCCGGATGAAGCGCGCGATCTTCGCCCATCTCGATGCGGGCGGTGCGGGCCTGGCGCCCGATGTGCGCGAGGCCCTCACCTCGTTGAAGCAGGCGACGTCCCTTCCAGCAGCGCCCTGAACACGCGCCGCACCTCGCTTTGCGTTTCCTTCACACGCGCCTCCAGCGACGAGAAGTCCGGCGCGTCGCCCGCGCGCGCCATCACGCGCAGGAGGTCGGTGCCGGCGGTCTCCGGCTTGAAGCGCTCGCTGACGCAAAGCCGCAGGATCTGCGTCAGGTCGTGATAGAGCCGCGCCGCGGCACGCAGGATCTCGGTCTCGGACTGTGCGAGCACACCGAGCCTGCACGCATTTTCCAGCACCTGCATGGTGCTGACGTCGAGAATGTCCGGCTTCTCGTGGGCATGCACGAGCTGGAGATATTGCGCGATGAAGTCGATGTCGACCATGCCGCCGGCGGCATGTTTGATATCCCAGCAATCGGCCTCGCCCTTCTCCTGCGCGATCGCGCGCCGCATGTCGGCGACGTCGTTGGCGGTGATCGCGGGATCGCGGCGGCGGATCAGGACATCGCGGATGACGCGCTCGATCCGCTCCCGGAATTCGGGCGACGCCGACACCACGCGCGCGCGAGTCAACGCCATGTGCTCCCAGGTCCAGGCCTCGTTGGCCTGGTAGTCCGCGAATGAAACGAGGCTCGAGGCCACCGGGCCGGCGCGCCCAGACGGCCGCAGCCGCATGTCGATCTCGTAGAGCACGCCGTAATTGGTGCGCGTCGTGAAGGCGCTGATCAGGCGCTGGGTGAAGCGCGCGAAATAATGCGCGCCCTGAAGCGATTTCGGCCCATCGGAGTCCGGATTGTCGCTATCGAAATCGTAGAGCAGGATCAGGTCGAGATCGGACGAGGCCGTCATTTCGCGGCTGCCGAGCCGGCCCATCGCGATGATCGCGGTCTCCTGCCCCTTGATCCGGCCGTGCTGGGCGGCAAAGCGATCGGCGACGAGGCCATGCACGGTGTGCACGATTCCTTCGGCGACATCGGCAAAGGCCGTGCTCGCCTGCTGCGCCGAAACCGTGCCGGACAGGATTCGCGTGCCGATCAGGAACAGGCTCTCCTGCCCGAACAGGCGCAGGCGATCGAGAAACTCTTCGTAGGAGTCCGCGTCTCGCACGGTGGTCGCGAGCCGGCCCGACAATTCCTGCCTGTCGGGCATGGCGCCGAAGAAGCGCGGATCGATCAGGCCATCCATGAGCTGCGGCTGCCGCGCCAGCATCTCGCCAAGCCGGGGCGCCGCACCCAGCACCAGTGCCACCAGCGCGACGAGATCGCGGTTCTGGCCGAGCAGCGTGATCAGCCGGCCACCGCGCTGGAGCGCCCCGAGGAAATGATCGAACGCCACGACGGCGCGATCCGGCTCCTCGGCATGGGCAAGGCCGTCGATCAGAGCCGGCACGAATTCGACGAAGGCGCTTCGCGTCGCCTCATTGCGGAATACGCGATAGTCGCCGGTGATCCAGTCGCGCACCGTCTGCGCGACGGCGGCGGGCTTCTTGAAGCCGAGCGTCGCCAGGTGCTGGAGCAGACGCGGATCGTCGGGACCCGCACTGTAGTCGAGCGCCGGCAGCCTGGCCGTCCCGGTCGGATCGTCGCCCTCGAACAGTTTCTCGTAGTGACCCTGGACGATCTGGAGCTGGTGCAACAGGTCGCGCGCAAAGGCGTCGCGATCCTGATAGCCGAAGAACCACGCGAAGCGCTCGACCGCTTGCTTGTCCTCAGGCAGCGTATGGGTCTGCTCGTCGGCGATCATCTGGAGGCGATGCTCGACCCGGCGCAGGAATTCATAGGCCGTCGTCAGTTCGTCGCGCGCCGCCAAGGTGATCCAGTTGCTGGAGGCGAGGACGTCGAGCGCCCTAAGCGTCGGCCGCACCCGCAATTCCGGATGGCGGCCGCCCGCAATCAGCTGCTGAGTCTGCGCGAAGAACTCGATCTCGCGGATTCCGCCGCGCCCGACCTTGACGTTATGTCCCTCGACCGCGACCTCGCTCTGGCCGCGATAGGTTTGCATCTGCCGCTTCATGTCGTGAACGTCGGCAAGCGCGGCGAAGTCGAGATGCTTGCGCCAGACGAATGGCGCGATCTCCGCAAGCAGCGCCTCGCCGGCCCTGGCGTCGCCGGCACAGGCCCGCGCCTTGATCATCGCGGCGCGTTCCCAGGTGCGCCCTTCCCGCTCGTAATAATGCAACGCGGCGTCCCGCGAGATCGCCACCTGTGTCGAGGACGGATCGGGCCGCAGGCGCAGATCGACCCGGAAGACGTAACCGTCATAGGTGCGCTGCTGGAGGATGCGCGCCATCCCCTGCGTCACACGGACGAAGAACGGCTGCGGCTCGATGTCCGCCCCGAGCGTCGTCGCATCGGGATCGAAGAACACGATCAGATCGATGTCGCTGGAATAGTTCAGCTCGCCGGCGCCCATCTTGCCCATCGCGAGCACGATCAGCCCGCAGCCCTCTTCGGGCGCCTCCGGATTGGGCGGCGAGAGCTTGCCGCGTGCGGCTTCCTGCCGCAGCAGATATTGCAGCGCCGCCTGCACGGAGGACACAGCAACATCGGTGAGCGCCGCCGTCACCCGCATCACCGGCCAGACACCGCCGATGTCGCACAGCGCGATCAGCAGCGCGGCCTCCGCCTTCATCCGGCGAAGCAGCCGCATCACCTCGGCCTCGTCAGGTGCCGCGAGCACCGCGCCCCTTGCCTCAGCGATCAGTGCGGCGAGATGCGTATCCGGATCGCATTCGAGCAGCCGGATCAGGCGCAGGGCATCGGCGCGCGCCAGATCGAACAGATAGGGCGAGAATTCTGCGATCCCGGCCAGGATGTTGCGGGCGAAGGGATGGCCCAGGAGCACGTCCAGACGGGCTGATTGGGCCGGCTCGAGCTCGGCCAGCCAGCTTTCCAAACGTCGTTCGTCAGTTGTGGAAGCGGCAATATGGGGAGCCTCCGCGAAGCGTGCGGCCAGCCTCTCACCATGCTTGTCCGCGTTTCCCGGCGCGGAATGGTTCATGCCACCTTCTGTGGCACATCCGGCATTGGCGGAGCAACCCTGTCGCCCGCGCGCGCCGGCAGCACCAGCGTGGCGACAAGACCGGGATGGGCATCGCCCAGCCGCAATTCTCCGCCATGCAGCGTGGCAACAGCCGAGGCGAGGCTGAGACCGAGGCCGGAGCCCGGCAGCGTGCGGCTCGCCTCCAGCCGGACGAATCGCTCGACGGCATGCTTGCGGTCGCCTTCGGGAATGCCGGGGCCGCGATCGGTGACGCTAAGCAGCACCTGATCGCCTTCACGCCGGGCCTCGATCGTGATCTGCCGGCTATCCATGCTGACCACGGTTCCCGGGGGCTGCGAAGCAGGCTGGCCGTATTTGATGGCATTCTCGACCAGATTGGCGAGCGCCTGGCTGATCAACTCGCGGTTGGCATGAACCGGCGTCGGATCTGCCTTCACCTTCAAGGTCATGCCGTCGTCCTCAGCCAGGGGCTCGTAGAGCTCGTGGATGCCATTGGCGACCTCGGCGGCGTCGAAATCATCCATGTTGCCGCGCGCCTGTCCGGACTCGGCGCGCGCGATCATCAGAAGCGCGTTGAAAGTGCGGATCAGCCCGTCGGATTCCTCGATGGTCCGCTCCAGCGCGGCGCGGTAATCGGCCTCGCAGCCTGATCTCGCCAGCGCCTCCTCGGCCCGGTTGCGCAGCCGCGTCAACGGCGTCTTGAGGTCGTGGGCGATGTTGTCGGAAACCTCCTTCAGGCCCGCCATCAGCGCCTCGATCCGCTCGAGCATGGCGTTGAGGTTTTCGGCGAGGCGATCGATCTCGTCGCCGCTGCGACCCACGGGCAGGCGCTCGCTGAGATCTCCGGTCATGATCCGCTGCGCCGTGCCGGTCATCGCGTCGATGCGCCTCAGCACCCTCCGCGCGACGAAAATGCCGCCGGCGAGGCCAAGCACGACCACGATAAGGACCGACCATTGCGCCGCCTTGGCGACGATGCCGAACAGGCGCCGCCGCTCGGCGAGATCGCGGCCGATCAGCAGGCGGAAGCCGTTCTCCAATTCGGTGACGCGAACGAGCGCGCGATGGTCGCGATCATCCGTATCCTCGATGCGCCGGTAGGCGGTCTCGGACCAGCCACGGGTCGCCATCACGCCGGGCGCGAGCGAGCCGACATTGCCGGCAACCGCCTGCCCGGTCGGGGTGGTCACGAGATAGAGGTTCGCGCCCGGGCGCAGCGCCCGATATTCGATCGTCCGCACGAGGCCAAACAGGCCGCGGCGCCCGTAGATCTCGTTGATCTCCGAGGTTTCGGCATTGACCGTCTGCGTGATCTCCTCGGTGATCAGCCGCCGCGTGTTCCAGGCGAAATAGGCCAGCAGCGAGGCCGCGAACATCGCGAACAGCAGCAGATAGACCAGCGTCAGCCGGAACGCCGTGGTGCGGACGAGTTTACCGAATGCCGTCACGGATCATGTATCCGGCGCCGCGGATCGTGTGCAGCAGCGGGCGCTCGAAACCTTTGTCGATCTTGGAGCGGAGCCGCGAAATGTGCACGTCGATCACGTTGGTCTGCGGATCGAAATGATAATCCCAGACGTTCTCGAGCAGCATGGTGCGTGTCACCACCTGGCCGGCGTGCTTCATGAGATATTCGAGCAGGCGGAATTCGCGCGGCTGGAGCGTCAGCTCGTCCTTGCCGCGGGCGACGCGATGCGACAGCCGGTCGAGCTCGAGATCGCCGACACGGTAGAGCGTGTCCTCGGCCGGGCCGCCGCGGCGGCGCGACAGCACTTCGACACGGGCCAGAAGTTCGGCGAAAGAATAGGGCTTTGGCAGATAATCGTCGCCGCCGGCACGCAGGCCCTTGATGCGGTCGTCGACCTGCCCGAGCGCGGAGAGAATGAGCACCGGCGTCGTGTTGCCCTTGTCGCGCAGTGCGCCGATCAGCGAGAGGCCGTCGCGCTTGGGCAGCATGCGATCGACCACCAGCACGTCGTATTCGCCGTTCTCGGCCATGGCGAGGCCTTCCTCGCCGTCAGCGGCGTGGTCGGCAATGTGTCCGACTTCGCGAAACGCCTTGGCGAGGTAGTCGGCGGATTCGCGGTCGTCTTCGATGATGAGGAGGCGCATCGTGCGTTCGGCGGCGGTCAAGGAGGTCAACCTTCTCTAAACATGGCGCGAGCGGCAACGGCATGCAAGCCGAGCGGGAGGGTCTCGAAGCAGGAAAAAGGCGGGCGGTGAAGCTGGGGGGACCTCACCGCCCTAGGCCTTCCGACGGAGGGGGGCGTAATTCCACCGGAAGGTAGACAGGGGAAGCCAGCGTTGCGCTGCTTCCCCGAAGGGCACCGGCGGCGGGGGCGACTGATGCCGGCGATACCCTTCATCTCGTAGGCCTCCTTAAGGCCTCAGCCTTTGGCGAGCGGCACCGCGACGAAGCGCGACTGGCCGCCGCTCTTCACGCGCATCAGGACGCTGTTCTTGTTGTCGGTCCGCGCCGCGTTGATGGCGTCGCGGACTTCGCCCGCGGTGGCCACGCTCTTGCCGCCGACCTCGAGAATCACGTCGCCTTCCTTGAAGCCGCGTTCGGCCGCGGCGCTCTTCGGATCGACTTCGGTGACGACGACGCCTTCCTTGCCGGCGCCGGCAACGGAGTTTGCGGGCGCAACGGTCATGCCGAGCTTGGGCACGTCGGTGCCGCGATTGGCATGCTTGCCGCCGTCATTGTCGGTATCGGCCTTGGCCTCGACCGTGTTCGGCAGCTGGCCGAGGGTGAGGTTCACGACCTTGTCCTGGCCCTTGTGCAGCACGTTGAGCTTCACGGTCGCGCCTGGCGCCATGCCGCCGATGGTGCGGGCGAGCTCACGGGCGTCCTTGACGGATTCGCCGTTGACCGCCGTGATCACGTCGCCGGACTCGATGCCCGCCTTGGCGGCCGGACCGTTGGTCTGCGGCTCAGCCACCAGAGCGCCTTCGGCCTTCTTCATGCCGAGGCTGTCGGCGATGTCCGAGGTCACGGGCTGGATCTGAACGCCGATCCAACCGCGGCTGACCGAGCCCTTGTCCTTCAGCTGCGCGACCACGCTCTTGACGGTATTGGCCGGAATCGAGAACGCGATGCCGACGCTGCCGCCGGAGGGCGAGTAGATCGCGGTGTTGACGCCCATCACCTCGCCGTTGGTATCGAAGGCGGGACCGCCGGAATTGCCCTTGTTCACGGGCGCGTCGATCTGGATGAAGTCGTCATAGGGGCCGTTGCCGATGTCGCGGCCGCTGGCCGAAACGATGCCCGCGGTCACGGTGCCGCCGAGGCCGAAGGGGTTGCCGACCGCAAGCACCCAGTCGCCGATCCGCGGCTTGCTGTCGGCAAGCTTGGCGAACGGGAAGTTCGAGCCGCCCTCGACCTTGATCAAGGCGAGGTCAGTGCGCTGGTCGGTGCCGATCACCTTGGCGGTGTAGGTCTTGCCGTCATCGGTGGTGACCTCGACCTTGTCGGCGCCGTCGACCACGTGGTTGTTGGTCACGGCATAGCCGTCGGCCGAGATGAAGAAACCGGAGCCCTGGCCCTGCACGACGCGGCCGCGGCCGCCCTTCAGGCCCGGGAAGCCATCAGGACCGCCGAAACGGCGGAAGAAGCGCTCCATCGGCGAGCCCGGCTGGAACGGCGAGGAGGAATCATCGCCGTCATCGTTGCTCGCGATCTTCTCCTTGATGTTGACCT
This sequence comes from Bradyrhizobium sp. PUT101, assembly GCF_052043945.1. NCBI lineage: Bacteria > Pseudomonadati > Pseudomonadota > Alphaproteobacteria > Hyphomicrobiales > Nitrobacteraceae > Bradyrhizobium > Bradyrhizobium sp. PUT101. The sequence goes on along the minus strand of NZ_CP197207.1, from coordinate 6,633,745 downwards.
TCACCGAGATCACCGACGGCTTCACGCGTTCGACGATGTCCGCAAAACCGACGGGACGCTCGACCTTACGAACCTCGTTGTTGACCTGCGCATGCGCCGGGCTGGAGAACAGGTCGGCCGGCGAGGTCGAGGGGCTGAAGCCGTAGACAGCCGCGCCGAGGCCGGCGACGACCGAGGCCATCAGCGCGAGCTTGCGCGCAGAGAACACCGACCGGCGCGGCTGCCGGTACGACGGAAGATTCGAAAGGTCGGGACGTTCGGTCATGCAGAAATCTCCAGGGCCTTGAATTCTTTTGGTACCGGATGCCAGCACCTTACGGACCTGAAGATGGGGGCTCGCGCCTTACCGTGCGCTGGCTGGGCGGTTAAACTTTCGTAATGAAGGGGATAAGGCGGATGCGGCAGTTTAGCGCATACCGAAAATCGTGGTCTTCCAGGAACTTAACCGAGTTCCCGGAACGGCGCATGAGCGCAATTTCTGGCGCGCTCAGCTCGCCCTGACACTGACGATGAACTCGTCGACTTCGCGCTTCAGGGTCTCGGCCTGCTGCGACAGGTCAACCGCCGAATCCCGCGCCTCGTCGGCCATGCGGCCGGTCTCCGCGGAGGTCGAGGTGATCTGGACGATATGGTTGGAGACGTCGAGGGTGCCGCGCGCGGCGTCCTGGGCACTGCGCGTGATCTCCTGCGTGGCGTTGCGCTGCTGGGCGGTGTCGATCTCGATGCCGGACATGATCGACGAAATCTCCGACAGCGTCCTGGAAATACCGTCGATCGCGCCGCGGGTCTCCGCGGTGATGCCCTGAATGCTGGCGACATGGGAGGTGATCTCCTCCGTCGCCTTGCTGGTCTGATGCGCCAGATTCTTCACCTCGGAGGCGACCACGGCAAACCCCTTGCCCGCCTCCCCGGCTCGGGCCGCCTCGATGGTGGCGTTGAGCGCCAGGAGATTTGTCTGCGATGCGATCGCCTGCACGAGCTGGACGACCTCGCCGATCTTGTCGGCGGCATCCGACAGCGTGTGGATGGTATCGCGGCTCTTCTCCGCCTGGGACGCCGCACCCTCGGCGCGCTGGGTCGCATCCGTGACGCGGCGGCTGATCGTGCCGATCGAATTCGTCATCTCCTCGGCAGAACCCGCGACCGTCTGCACGCTGGCGCTGGCCTGGCTCGCGGCGCTCGCGACCACATTGGCCTTGGTGCTGGTGTCGTTGGCCGTCCGCGACAGCGTCTCGGCGTTGGTCTTCAGATGCACGGCCGATGACGCCACGCTGGCGACGACGCTGGCGACGAGATCGTCGAAGCGCTTGATCCGATCGTCCAGGAATTTCGACCGCTCGGCCTGATGCTGCGCTTCGCGCAGCTGCTGCTCGGAGAGGCGGCGCCGCTCGAGGCCGTTGGTCTTGAACACCTCCAGCGCACCGGCGAGCAGGCCGATCTCGTTGGTGCGACCGAGCCCGGGAACGGGCGTCTCGAACTTCTGGTCGGCGACCTCGCGCATGGCATGCACGATCGCCGCCAGGGGACTGAGAATGCCGTTGCGCACGGCGAACCAGGTGGTGAGGCAGATCGCGGCGGCGACGACAGCAATTATGCCGCAGGCGACCAGGAAATAGGAGAACGCGGTCTGCGCCTGCTGATAGATCTGCATGGCATGGTCGCGCACGGGGCCGCTCAGTGTGGCGAAGTCGGAGGACAGGCTGGTGATCTCGTTGTTGAGATAGAGCACCGCGATGAAGCCGGTGCCGCCGCCGATGCCCAGCAGGAACAATAACGCAGCGACGACGGCGCCGACCAGGAAGCGGATCGTCAGATTGCTGTTCGCGAACATCGGGAGGACTCGGAGGCTGGAATCGATCTCGCGACAAGCTTCCAGACAAAGGTCAAAATAGCATGAAGCGCGCGGCAGCGGCCGCAGCCTCCGTTCCATTTTGTGGTTGGACGTCAGGAAGATTTGGCATCGTCCGACATCAACGCAGCGAGCCGCGCCTCCTCCTCGGGCGTGAGCGGCGCCGCCGGTACGTCTGCACCGCTTCGCGCGCGGCGCCGGATCTGCAGCCACAGCGCCAGGGCCCCGCCGAGCAGCAGCACCGGCCCGAGCAGCCACAGCAGAAGATTCTGTCGTTCGAAGCGCGGTTTCAGCAGCACGAACTCGCCGTAGCGCGCCACCAGGAAATCAAGCACCTGAGAATTGCTGTCTCCGGCGGCGATGCGCTCCCGCACCAGGAGCCGCAGGTCGCGAGCGAGCGGGGCGTCGGAATCGTCGATCGACTGGTTCTGGCAGACCATGCAGCGCAGCTCGCGCGACAGCTCCCGCGCGCGCGATTCCTTGGCGGGGTCCGACATGATCTCGTCGGGCTGGACAGCGTGGACCGCAGGCAACGCCAGCAGCATCAACGCGACGAACGCGGCCATCATCCGGTGCATCGGATCACTCTGCAGGCTGGAGGCGCTGCTTGGCCCGCGCCGGCTTCGGCGCGCCGACCCGCAGGCGGCGGTCGGAGAGCGAGAGCACGCCGCCGAACGCCATCAACACCGGCCCCCACCAGATCAGCAGCACCATCGGCTTGTAATAGATGCGCACAGCGATGGCGCCTTCGGCGGTGGCATCACCGAGCGAGACGTAGAGCTGGCTCGCGCCGCGGGTCAGCAGCGCGGCCTCGGTCGTCGACGACCCGCGCGTGGTGAAGCTGCGCTTCGACGGCGTCATGACCGTGAGCGCCTCGCCATCACGGCTGATCTTGAACTCGGCGATCATCTCGCGGTAGTTCGGGCCCTGCCGCTGAAGCAGCCCGTCGAGCTTCAGGTCATAGCCGGCGACATGGGCGACGTCGTTCGGCTTCATGGTCGCGATGTGTTCGCTGTTCCAGGTGGTCTCGCAGACGATCCCGATCAGCGCGACGCCGAGGCCGGCATGCGCAAACGCCGTGCCCCAGGCCGATCGCGGCAGGCCGCGCGCCCGCTGCAGCACCGTTGCGAACGGCAGACGAACCAGCCCCGTCCGCTCGACGATGTCCGTGACCGCACCGGCGATGACGAAGACACCGAGCCCGATCGCGAGCGGCGCCAGCGTGCTGCCGCCAGTCGCCCAGCCCCAGGCGATGGCGACGGCGACAAGCCCGGCAACGCCGGCCGCGAGCAGGCGCTGCGTCACGCCGAGCAGATCGCCGCGCTTCCACGCCAGCATCGGCCCGAACGGCACGGCAAGCAGCAACAGCGTAAACAGCGGAGCGAAGGTGAGGTTGTAAAAGGGGGCGCCGACCGACATCTTGAAGTCGGCGAGCATCTCCATCGCCAGCGGATAGAGCGTGCCGAACAGCACCACCGCGCAGGCCACGGTGAGCAGCAGATTGTTCAGCACCAACGCGCCCTCGCGCGAAACCGGCGCGAACAGGCCGCCCTGCTTCAACGACGTTGCGCGGCCAGCGAACAGCGAAAGGCTGCCGCCGATGAACAGGCAGAGGATCAGCAGAATGAACACGCCGCGGGTGGGATCAGTGGCGAAGGCATGCACGGAGGTGATGACGCCCGAGCGCACCAGGAAGGTGCCGAGCAGCGACAGCGAGAAGGTCAGGATCGACAACAGGATGGTCCAGACCTTCAGCGCATTGCGCTTCTCCATCACCAGCGCCGAATGCAATAGCGCGGTGCCGGCGAGCCAGGGCATCAGCGAGGCGTTCTCGACCGGATCCCAGAACCACCAGCCGCCCCAGCCGAGCTCGTAATAGGCCCAGTAGGAGCCCATGGCGATGCCGAGCGTCAGGAAGATCCAGGCGACCAGCGTCCACGGCCGCACCCAGCGCGCCCAGGCCGCGTCGATCCGTCCCTCCATCAGCGCCGCAATGGCAAAGGAGAACGAGATCGAAAAGCCGACATAGCCGAGATAGAGCATCGGCGGATGCACGGCGAGACCGATGTCCTGGAGCACCGGATTGAGATCGCGGCCCTCGACCGGCGGGTTCGCGATGCGCAGGAACGGATTCGATGTCACCAGGATGAAGAGATAGAAGGCGCTGGCGATCCAGGCCTGCACGGCCAGCACATGCGCGCGCAGCGACAGCGGCAGATTGTTTCCAAAAGCAGCAACCAGCCCGCCGAACAGCGCGAGAATCGACACCCACAGCAGCATCGAGCCTTCATGGTTCCCCCACACGCCCGTGATCTTGTAGAGCAGCGGCTTCGTCGAGTGGGAGTTCTCGTACACGTTGGCGACGGAGAAATCCGAATTCACGTGCAGCATCACGAGCGCTGCGAACGACACACCGACGAACAGGAGCTGCGCCAGCGCCGTGGAGCGCGCCACATTCATCAGGGCGGCATCGCGCAGGCGCGCGCCGACCAGCGGCACGATGGACTGAATCAGTGCGAGCCCAAGCGCCAGCACCAGCGCGTAATGTCCGGATTCTGCGATCACCGCATCGCTCCTTGCGGATTGCCCTGTGCGGTCGTGGCCGCAGGCTTGGCTCCCTCAGGAGCCTTGATGCCGTCAGAAGCCTTGCCGCCGTAATCGTCCTTCCAGTGCCCCTGCTTCTTCAGGGCATCGGCGACGTCCTTGGGCATGTAGGTCTCGTCGTGCTTGGCAAGGACCGTATCGGCCTTGAACACACCGTTGGCGTCGAGTGCGCCTTCGGCGACCACGCCCTGCCCTTCGCGGAACAGGTCGGGCAGGATGCCTTTGTAGGCGACCGGCAGCTTTGCGTTGCCGTCGGCGACCTCGAAGGTCACCGCGAGATTGTCGCCGCGCTGCAGCGAGCCCGGCTGGACCAGCCCACCGAGGCGAAATCGCTTGCCCGGCTCGACGTGCTTCTCGGCGACCATGGTTGGCGTCGAGAAGAACACGATGGAGTCGCGAAGTGCGTTGAGCACCAGCGCGGCCGCGAGCGCGAGCACGGCGAGCGAGCCGCCGATGATGGTCATACGTCGCTGCTTGCGCGTCATGGCGTATCCGTTCTCCGCATCTCTCGTCCCGAAATCGTCATCCGCCGAGCCCGAGAGTCCTCAGGCCGTCGTTGAGCTGGCGCAGCCGCTCGGCGTCGCTGGCAACCGCCTGCCGGGCATCGGCCGATGCCCCCATAGCCTTGTCTCGCTCGCCCATCACGAGATAGGCGCGCACCAGACGCAGCCACCCCTCGACATCGTCACCGTTCTGCTTCAGCCGCGTGGCCAGACGATCGACCATGCCGCGCACCATCGCGTTGCGATCGCCTTCGGCCATATCCTTGGAAGCAGCAACCGTCTCATCTGACAGCGCGGGCATCGTGCCGCCCCGGCCGACGCGCGCGAGCGATGACTGCACCAGCGCACGCCATGGCGCATCCGCGGGCGCCTTCGCAAGCAGCGCGCGCCAGATCGTGGCTGCATCGCCCTTGCGGCCGTCCTGCTCGGCGGCAAGACCCAGGAAGTAGTTCGCCTTGGGATCGTCGGCGTTCAAGGCATGTGCCCGCTCGAATTCGGCCTTGGCCTCGGCGGTCACCACGCCGCCGGCAGCAGCCGAGATCGCTTCGCCGAGATCGGACCGGCGCTCCGCGCTCTCGCCATTGTAGGTGAGCGAGTTGCGATAGGCGCGCACTGCGTCGTCGAAGCGGCCGAGCCGCTCCAGAACCGGCGCGAGCACGTTCCAGCCGCGCCCGTCGGTCGGATTCTTTTCCAGATGTTGCTCGACCTGAACGACGAGGCTCTCGAGCGATTGCGCCACGCCGGACCCACGCTCCCGCTGCGCCAGGGGAAAGTCCTGAAGCCGCGGTGAGCCGAGCGGCATGTAGACGCCGACCGCAACGAGCGGCAGGCCGGCGAGCGCCAGCACGGCCGCCGCACGGCGCCATTTGAGGTTCGACTTCGGCGCCATTGCGGGCTCGCTGGCTGCCGCCGCGAGCAGCCTGCGGCTGATCTCGACGCGCGCAGCCTCGGCCTCCGGCGCCGGGATCAGCCCTGCGGCGAGATCACGCTCGATCTCGGCCAACTGGTCCTTGTAGACCGCGACCTCGCTGCCCTGATCTTGCGCGCCGCTACTGCGACCAAGCGGCCAGAGCACGGCGAAAATCGCCGAGACCGTCATCAGCGCGAACACGAACCATAGCGTCATCTGGCAAGCTTCCGGCAGCGCACGAACCGCGCCTATAGGTGCCTTTACACCACGGGCGGACGATGCGGCAATTGACAATTGTCAATGCGTGCGGCCGCATACAGTCCCGAAATGGTGAAAATCCAACAGCTTAGCCGATCTCGAAGTCCGAACTTCGCGCCGCGTCCTCGCCGTGCCCGTTGAAGGCCCTCAGGAAGTATGTTCCCGGCTTGATTGCATCGGGCAATCTGATGCGCAACGCTCCCACCGGAACCCGAGATGCAACCCTCGTGATTGTCTCCGGCAGTTGCCGATCGCTTGCCTTCTCGACCAACACGACCTTGGCGCCAACCATCAGCCTTTGATATTTGGCAACGATGACGCGGTTCTCAATCTCGATGGAGCTGATAATAGGTTTCATGCGCCCACAGATAGAAATTCCCCGGACTCGCTCGGGGACCGTACGGCGCGCCATCGGCATGGTCAACTATAAATTGTGACGACGAGATTTGCGCTTAATCAGCCCGCGCGCGACGATTTGCGCTCGCCTGTGAGTGCGTTTTCCGCGGCCCGGCTCATCAACGAGGCGTAGTCGTCGCCGAACAGCACCTGGCAGAAGCGGATCGCGGCCTGCACCTGCTGCTGGCGATAGGCGCGGACCTTGTGATCGGCGGCGCGCAGCGACTGCACCAGCTGCTCGGTCGAGCGTTCCACATATTGCTGGAGATCGGAATAGGTGCGCAGCGTCACCTCGTTGATCGCAAGCTCGCTCGCATAGTTGCGGCATGTCGCGACGAAGTCGATCAGCGCCACCGCTTCCTCCACCTCCGTGCTGTCGACCCGCGCGCCCGGCGGAATGTCTTTCTCGGGGCGCTGGCGCAGGATGCGGCGAACGCGACCGGGAACGCTGTCGATCTCGGATTGCAGCGCATTGGAGATGTCGGCGCGGATCGACGTCAACTGCTTGCCCCAGGCGGAATCGTTGCGCAGGTCGAGCTCGGTGCGCAGGCCGCGCACGCCGTCGTGCAGCGTCTTGAGATTGTCGGCGACGTTGTCGAAATGGCCGCGCTTGATGTCCATGCGAAGGATCGCGGCCACGCAGGACAAATCATGCAGCGCGATCGTGACGGCGACGCCATAAGGCGTTGCCGCCACGCGGATCTCGTCGTCGGACGCGGCAATCTTGATGGCGAGGCGGATGATCTGCCAGGGGGCGGTCATGCGCTGCACGACCATCGAGAGCGCGAAGGGCAGCATCTGCGGCGTCTGAAGCGCGGGAATGTTGAGCGCTGACGTCACCGAGGCGATCTGGGGATCGCCGAAGGTGCGCAGGAAGCGCGGCAGCCTCTCGTTCACGGTGGCGACGGCCTCGCGGACCTGGAGTACCGCACCCACCGAATAGAGATCCTCGATCACGTTCGGCGGGCCGACACGGGCCAGCGCGCGCGATTTGTCGCCCCCGCCCGGCCCGGTCAGCTCGAAGATGGCATCCGCGGCCACCGTCTGGAGCTTCTGCGCCAGGGCTTCGACCTGCCCTGCATCGTCCGACGGCATGCGCGACAGCAGCGCCTCGAATTCGTTCACCTTGTCCGGCGCGCCGTCACGGCCGAGCCACTGCCAGATCGGCTGTAGCGAGGAGCGGCGAATCTGGCCGACCCGGAGCGGAGTGCCCGCCTCGACCAGGAACGGTTCCAACACCTGGAACAGCAGCCGGGATAGATCGTCGGTGCGCGGCGGCGGAGCCTCGTCGACTTCGGTCTTGCGGACGATCTTGCGCAGTTGCTCGAGCACCAGGGTCGCGACAGCCGTGTCCTGGCCGCGCTCCAGCGCGCGCTCGAATTCCCGCATCAGCAGGGCCTGCGCCTGCGGCGGGAGCTGCGCGAGATATTCCCTCAGCCGCTCGATCGATGTCTGGCTCATGCGCCCGGGTAATGCACGGTAAAATGGCGGACATGCGATGCGTCCGGGCGCGATCATAGGACGCCCCACTTAAGAAGCCGTTTAGGAAGTGTGTCCGAATGCCCCTGGTTTCCTCCGGCCGGAGATCGACGAAGACGAAAAATGACGTCGAAACAATGAACTACAGTCCCGGAAGGACCAATTCGGCGCGCAGGCCGCCGGTCGGCGCAGCACCGAGCGAAAGGCTGCCGCCATAGAGCGCGGCGAGATCGACCACGATGGAGAGGCCCAGTCCCGATCCGGGCTTGGACTCATCGAGCCGCTGGCCGCGCCTGGAGACCTGCGCGCGCTCCGCTTCCGACAGGCCACGGCCGTCGTCATCGACGATGATCCGCAGGCGCGGACCCGCACCCGCCTGGAGCGGCGCCTCGACCAACACCTCGATGAGGACGCGCGAGGCCGCCCATTTGCAGGCATTGTCGACGAGATTGCCGACCATCTCTTCCAGATCCTGTCGTTCGCCGCGAAATTTTGCCGACGGATCGGCCTTGGCTTCGACGACGATGCCACGATCGCGATAGATCTTCTCCATGGTCCGCCGCAGCGCCTCGATGGCAGGCGCCACCTCCGTCACGGTCGCGACCACGGAGACCCGCGCCGCAATGCGCGCACGCTCGAGATGATGGGCGACCTGGTCGCGCATCAGGTCCGCCTGCTCCATCACCTTGGCCGCGAACGGATCGGCCAGGTGGGCGCCGGCCTCGTTGACGATGACCGAGAGCGGCGTCTTGATCGCGTGGGCGAGATTGCCGACGTGGGTGCGCGCGCGCTCGACGATCTCGCGATTGGCATCGATCAGCGCGTTGGTCTCGCGCGCCAGCGGTGCGATCTCGACCGGGAATTCACCCTCGAGCCGTTCCGCCCGGCCGGAGCGAATGTCGGCGATCGACTCCGAGATGCGCTTGAGCGGTGCCAGGCCGAAGCGGACCTGGAACACGGTCGTCAGCAGCAGCACGATGCCGAGCGCGGTGAAGGTGCCGCCGAGATAATAGTCGAAGCTTCGCGTCTCGTCGAAGATCTCGGTGTCGTCGCCAGCGACGCTGACGAGAAATTTGCCGTCGGCACCGAGATCGACCGGCCGTTCCACCATGCGCAAATTCTGCCCCTCCGGGCCGTCGACATAGGCGAGGCGGATGCCGGCGGCGGTGAGCTCGGCGCCCTGATCTTCCAGCTTCGGCAGCTTCTTGTCCCAGAGCGAGCGCGAGGAGCGCACCTCCGGCTTTTCGGTATCGGTGCGCGTGATCTGCCAATACCAGCCGGACAGCGGCAGATCGAACAGGGGCTCGCCGAGCGACTGGAACTGGCGGTCCGGCGGCTCGTCGGGGGTCGCGACCTCGGCGATGAGGGTGCGCAGATAAAGATTGAGCCGGCGATCGAACGCGCGCTCGGTGGCGTTCTTGTAGACCGACGACAGCACCACGCCAGTGATGGCCAGGATCACCACGAGCCAGGCGGTCGCCGACAGGAACAGTCGGTTCGCAAGCGAGCTAGCGGCCATCGGAACGGTCCCGGGACGGGCTGGAAGTCAGGTCGTCGGAGGTCATGGGCCGACCAAGGCCCGTGTCAGGGCGGCCGTCAAGCCCGGACGGCGCGAAGTCCAGGCCTCAAGCGCCCGGCGCAGGCGGCGGGGTCAGCAGGTAGCCGAGGCCCCGAACGGTCTGGATGATGTCGACGTCGAGCTTCTTGCGGATACGGCCGACAAAGACCTCGATGGTATTGGAGTCGCGGTCGAAATCCTGGTCGTAGAGATGCTCGACCAGCTCGGTGCGCGAGACTACCCGCCCGGAATGGTGCATCAGATAGGCCAGAAGCCGATATTCGTGCGAGGTCATCTTGACGGGATTGCCCGACACGCTGACCCGGCCGGTCCTGGTGTCGAGGGTGACGGGACCGCAGCTGAGTTCGCTCTGGGCGTGGCCGGTCGAACGGCGCAGCAGGGCGCGGATGCGCGCCAGCACCTCCTCCAGGTGGAACGGCTTGGCGACATAGTCGTCGGCGCCGGCATCGAACCCCTGCACCTTGTCGCTCCAGCGATCGCGTGCGGTGAGGATCAGGACCGGCATGGTGCGGCCGTTGCGGCGCCAGGCCTCCAGCACCGAGATGCCGTCCTTCTTCGGCAGGCCGATGTCGAGCACCACGGCGTCATACGGCTCGTTGTCGCCGAGATAATGCCCCTCCTCCCCATCGAAGGCCCGATCGACGACATAGCCGGCGTCGGTCAGCGCTTTGGTGAGCTGGCGATTGAGATCTGGGTCGTCCTCAACAACGAGCAGGCGCACGCTTCTCTCCAAAGATCGACTGCAAGAACAGGCTGCATGAACACCGCCAGAGATGAACAATTCCGGCGTGAACTGAATATGAACGCGGGGAACCGGCCTACGTTACTTTTTGGTCATATAGAACCTGTCGCAAGCCAATGCGACTGCGCCCGCCATGCCGCGGGACGAGCCGGCGGCATGGCGGGCGCAATGTGCCGCGTTGCGCGGCGAGCCGGGGGGCCCCGGCGTCCGGATCCGGCCGTCGTCAGGTCCGGAAGAACACGAACCAGACGACGGCGAGGATCAGGATCGCAAGCCCGGTCGAGATGGCGAGCAGCGCCGCCACCGAAGGCCCGGGCTCGCCCTGGCGCGCCTCGGTCGGAGTTTCCACGATGCGCTTCTGCTCTCGCGTGGTTGCCATGGTGACCTCGATCTGTGGCTGTCGCTTGCGATGGCCGCGACTTTCCTCGCGGCTATGAAGTGCCGGGGCAACGCGTGATCCCGGGCGATGTTCCGGATCATGGGCCCGCCCGGCAACACGGCGCAGGCGGCGATTAACGCCGTTGCAAGATTCCGGGCCGGCGGTTGCTATGATTCGCACCTGGGCGATGTTATCCTTGGCGCTTGTCCTCTGTTGCGTCTGGAGTAGCCCATGGCCCCCCGCGCCAATTGGAAGGGTTTTCTGCGTCTGTCGCTCGTGACCTGCCCGGTCGCGCTCTATCCGGCCACCTCGGACACCGAGAAGGTCTCGTTCAACCAGATCAACCGCAAGACCGGCCACCGGATCAAGTACCTCAAGGTCGACGCCGAGACCGGCGACGAGGTGACCTCCGAGGACATCGTCAAGGGCTACAAGGTCGACACCGACACCTACATCGAGGTCACCAAAGACGAGCTGGACGAGATCGCGCTCGACTCCACCCACACGATCGAGATCGACGAGTTCGTGCCGAAGGCCGACATCGACAACCGCTATCTGATCCGCCCCTATTACCTCGTGCCGGACGGCAAGGTCGGCCACGACGCCTATGCGGTGATCCGCGAAACCATCCGCAGCATGGACAAGGTCGCGATCGGCCGCGTGGTGCTGACCAACCGTGAGCATATCATCGCGCTGGAGCCGCTCGACAGCGGGCTGATGGGCACGCTGCTGCGTTACCCCTACGAGGTCCGCAGCGAAAAGGAATATTTCGACGACATCCAGGACGTGAAGCTCACCAAGGACATGCTCGACCTCGCGAAACACATCGTCGAGAAGAAGTCCGGCGCGTTCGAGCCAGAGCTGTTCGAGGATCATTACGAGACCGCCCTGATCGATCTCATCAACAAGAAGCGCAGCGGGACGCCGATCACCGCGAAGGCCGCACCGAAGACCGGCGGCAATGTCATCAATCTGATGGACGCGCTGAAGAAGAGCATCGCGAACGAGAAGGACGCTGCTCCCACGGCAAAGCTCGCCAAGGAGACCACCAAGGGCAAGAGGCCGAAGAAGCGCGTCGAGGGCCAGCGCGAGATGCTGCTGCCGATCGCCGGCAAGGGCGGCAAGGACGCCGCGGCGAAGACAGCGACCAGGGAAGCGACCAAGGACACTTCGAAGAAGGCCGACAAGCCGGCGCGGGCGAAGAAGGCCGGCTAGCGGCATCCCCCCGCGATCGCGCCGTGATGTCTCTCCTCGTCGATCAGGCGGCCTGACATATGCCCTGGTCGACGGCGTTCGACGATCCCGTTCGCATGGGCAACAAGCGCAAGTTGCTCACGCTTCAGGATGCGGCGGACTACATCATGCAGCTGCCTGAGGACACCCAGCACGCGGAGCACTGGCAGACCGCCATCGAAACCTTGATCAATGCCGCCGAGATGGGCGGCGGCTGGGTGATGTTCGCCCGCATCGCCATGTTGCGGGCGCTGAATGCGGACGGCCGGAGCGGATGAAGCGCGATGGAAATGTCCTCAACAATCGGTTAAGCGGCCGCACGATCAGGCCTTGACGGGCACTGCGTCGGCGCAACCCGGGGGCTGCCGTTAGGATCCACTTGGAGGGATCGAAGGAACCTTAATTTAATGAATGCCGTCGTATGAGCGAAAGCGCGATGGCTCCGGCTTAATTCTTCCGGCGTGCACAAAGACATAGTCGATCGATTTGCGAGTCCAATACGGGCGCGACCATACATTGGATCGGATGAACAGGAGTTGGCAATGCGTTTGCTGAGGTCTTTCCTTGCCGATGAGAATGGCGCAACCGCAATCGAGTATGGCCTGATCGCCGCCGGGATCGCTCTGGCAATCGTGACCGTCGTGAACAACACGGGTGGCGCGCTGCTCAACAACAAGTTCAACTCGATCAGCTCGGCGATGAAGTAACGGCCGCCCCGGCCTGCGTAACGGCGCGCCGCGCTCCTCGCCCATGTCCGCCGGGCCCGCGGGCCATGATCTGGGTCAACAGCATCAGGAGTGGGACGCTTAAGCATGGAGGCCCAACTCCCTGCTGCCGGCCTGTCCATGCATCCAGACCTTCCGCACTCCCAACTGAAGATCCGCCGCGTCCGCCTCGATACCGGCCGCGAGAACGTCGTCGTCGTCTCCCGGCACTCGAAGGCGCTGCGCGCGGAGATCTTCCGCGGCTTCAGCCGCGTCGAGCTTCGTCGGGGCGACAAGGTTCTGCTGGCGACGCTGCTGATCACGGATGACGATACGCTGGCGGCTTCGGACGAGATCGGCCTCTCCGAACCTGCATTCCGGCGCTTTGCGGAAGCCGTCGGCACGCCGGTCACGGTCAGGCCCGCCACGCCTCCCGAGAGCCTGGAAGCCGTGCGCGCGAAGATCCGCGGACGGACCTTGAGCCAGGCCGAGATCGGCGCGATCATCAACGACCTCGCACATTACCGCTACTCCGACATGGAGATCGCCGCCTTCCTGATCGGTTCGGCCAGCTTCATCACCAGCGACGAGCTTCTCGCCCTCACCGGGGCAATGGCCCAGGCCGGCACGCAATTGGTCTGGCCGAACCCTATTGTCGTCGACAAGCATTGCATCGGAGGCATCCCCGGCAATCGCACCTCGATGGTCGTGGTGCCGATCGTCGCCGCCCATGGCCTGCCGATCCCGAAGACCTCCTCGCGCGCCATTACCTCGCCCGCCGGCACCGCCGACACGATGGAGGTGCTGGCACGGGTGAATGTCGGCGTCGAGGAGATGAAGGCGATCGTCGCGGCCTGCAACGGCTGCCTGATCTGGGGTGGGCACGTGAACCTGTCGCCGGCCGACGACGTCCTGATCTCGGTCGAGCGCCCCCTGAGCCTCGATACCCGCGAGCAGATGGTCGCCTCCATCATGTCCAAGAAGATCGCGGCAGGCTCGACCCATCTGTTGATCGACATTCCGGTCGGGCCGACCGCGAAGGTCAGCGGCGGCGTCGAAGCCATGCGGCTGCGAAAGCTGTTCGAATTCGTAGGCGACCGCTTCGGCCGCTCGGTCGAGGTGATCACGACCGACGGAAGCCAGCCGATCGGCAACGGCATCGGGCCGGTGCTCGAAGCCAACGACGTCATGGCGGTGCTCGGCAACGAACCGGCGGCGCCGCGTGATCTGCGCGAGAAGTCGCTCCGGCTCGCCGCCCATCTCCTGGAATACGATCCGAAGCTGCGCGGTGGCGCCGGCTATGCCCGGGCGCGCGAACTGCTCGACAGCGGCGCGGCGCTGAAGCAGATGCAGAAGATCATCGATGCACAGGGCCCCTCGACCTGCAGCAACGAGCTGGGACCGCTCAGCTTCGACGTCAAGGCGATGCATGACGGCATCGTGTCCGCCATCGACTGCCTGCGCCTGAACCGCCTCGCCCGCACCGCCGGCGCGCCGCTCGACAAGGGCGCAGGCATCCGCCTGCTCAAGAAGATCGGCGACCGCGTCGAGCAGGGCGAGCCACTCTATCGCGTCTACACTTTCGACCACCCCGAGCATGATCTGGTTGCCGACGCCGCCGCCGAAGAGACCGGTTACCTCGTCAACGGTCACGAAGCCCTGCAGGGCACGACGACGCCGTGAGCACGATCGCGCTCCAGACATTGCCGTGCGGCGTCGATGCGGCGAAGCGCCTCGCGGCGCGGCTTGGGCTTGCCTGCGGCGAGATCGCCGTGCATCGCTTTCCGGACGGAGAACTGCGCGTCGCAGTCGCGCCGGCGACCGACACTGCGATTCTCTACGCCTCGCTCGATCACCCCAACGACAAGCTGATCACCCTGCTCTTCGCCGCGGAAGCCCTGCGCCGTAACGGCACGAAGCGGCTGGTCCTGGTCGCGCCCTATCTCTGCTACATGCGGCAGGATGCTGCATTTCATGCGGGCGAGGCCATCAGCCAGCGCGCCATGGGCCGCCTGCTTGCAGCGACCGTGGACCGCGTCGTCACCGTGGATGCGCATTTGCATCGCACTCCCGATATCAGGTCCGTATTTCCTGGTATCGAAGCGGAGAATCTGTCCGCCATGCCGGCCATCGCGAACGCGCTGGCGGCGGGCAGCATCGATCCAGCGACCGTCGTGATCGGGCCCGACATGGAGTCCGAGCCCTGGGTGAACGATGTCGCGAACCGGTTGCGACTGCAGCATACGGTGGCGCGAAAGACGCGGCACGGCGATCATTCCGTGGCTGTCAGCTTTGCCGATCCCGCCCTGCTCTCGGGACGACCGGCGCTCCTGGTGGACGACATCGTCTCCTCCGGGACGACGTTGACGGCCGCAGCGAAGGCGCTGACAGCAATGGGCGCGACCGCCGTCGATGCGGTCGTGACGCATGCGCTGTTTCCACCCGCGATGATCGCGGTATTCACTGAGGCCGGCATACGGTCGATCCGCTCGACCGACAGCGTGCCGCATCCGACCAATGCGATTGCGCTCGACGAGATTCTCGCGGCCGCGTTGCGGTCCGAACTGGCCATGACACAGCTTCCGGAGACGACGACATGAGCATCACCGTTCGATTTTGCGGCGCCGCCCGCACCGTGACCGGCTCGAGCTACCTGTTCCAGACCGCGACCGGCCGCTTCCTGGTCGATTGCGGGCTGTTCCAGGGCCAGAAGACGCTGAAGGAGCTCAACTACGGCGCCTTTCCGTTTCGCCCCGCCGATATCGATGCCGTGCTGCTCACGCATGCTCACATCGATCACAGCGGATTGCTGCCGAAACTCGTGCGCGCAGGATTCGAGGGACCGATCCTGGCGACGCGCGGCACGATCGACCTCTGCTCCTACATGCTGCCCGACGCCGGCAGCATCCAGGAATCCGAAGTCACCCAGCTCAACCGGCGCAACGCCTCGCGCGGGCGCAAGGAGGTGCAACCGATCTACACGCAGGCGGATGCGATTGCATCGCTCCAATCGTTTCGCCCGGTCGACTATGAACGCTGGACCGACGTGATCCCGGGCGTCCGCGCGCGCTACTGGAACGCCGGCCATTTGCTCGGCTCCGCCTCGATCGAGCTCGAAATCGCCGAACAAGGTTCGGCGCGTCCGCTGCGCGTGCTGCTCTCGGGCGACGTCGGACCGGAGGCCAAGCTGCTCCAGCCCGATCCCGAAGCACCGACCGATTTCGATTACGTCATCTCGGAATCGACCTATGGTGACCGGGTGCGTGAGGCCACGACACCTGCACTCCGCCGCAAGCACCTCGCCGCCGAGGTACGCGATGCTGCGGTGGCCGGCGGCGCGCTGCTGATTCCCGCCTTCGCGGTCGAGCGCACCCAGGAGCTGATCGTCGATCTCGTCGATCTGATGGAGCACGGCGGGATTCCGACCGCACCGATCTTCCTCGACTCGCCGCTCGCGATCCGCGCGACCGAAGTGTTCCGCCGGCATGCCGATAGTCTCGACCCATCCGTCGATGCCACCCGCCTGCTCAACTCGCCGCATCTCAAGTTCACCGAAACCGTGGACGAGAGCAAGGCGATCATGCGTCTCAGCGGATTCCACATCATCATCGCCGCGAGCGGCATGTGCGATGCCGGCCGTATCCGCCATCATCTGAAGCGCTGGCTGTGGAACCAGCGCGCGACCGTGCTTCTCGCCGGTTTCCAGGCCAACGGCACGCTCGGCCGTTTCCTCCAGAACGGGACCAAGGCCGTGCGGATCCAGGGCGAGGAGATCAAGGTCGCGGCCCGCATCCGCATGATCGACGAATATTCGGGTCATGCCGACGGCGCCGGCATGGCCAGCTGGATCGCGGCGCGCCGGCCGATCGCCCGCGGGCTGTTCCTGGTCCACGGCGAGGAAGGGGCGATTGCGGGGCTCGCCGAGCGCGTGGCCGAACGCATCATTCCCGCAGCCAAGGTCTACCAGCCGATGCTGGACGACATCTATGAGCTCGCCGCACCCGAACCGCGCGTGCTCGACGCGGATCATCGCCGGCGGCTCGCGCCGGAGGCCGTGACCCGTCTCGACTGGCACAACGAGATGTCCGAGCTCGTGCTCGACATCAACGATCGCGTCGCAGCCGCCGCCGACGACCGCGCCCGCGGCGTCATCATCCGAAGGCTGCGCCGCGCGTTGGAGGAGAAGGCGTAAACGCGGCACTGCCCGCGCAGTCGTCAGTTCGGACAGGGTTGTCCGGCTGCTCCCCACATCGCCATGTCCTTGACGTGATCCTCGAAGGTGCCCGGCGGCGTCGAGCGGCCCGCTCCGGGCGCCCAGCCCCGCGGGATGAAGCCGTTCAAGGATGCATCGTGCCGCAAATGTTCAACAAGGCCAGCGGCGTCACGGCCGCCATTGCGCTTGGGGTCCTTCATCTGCGCGCATATCTCGGCACCACTCTTGCCGAACCAGATGAAAGCCACCGGGGCGAGCTGCCAGTCGATACCGGCGCGCGGAGGCGACGGTGCCGGCTCGTTCGCCTGGGTGGAGGTCATGTGACAGGTCGAGCACGGGATCGCCTCCGCGCCGATGCGGCTCTCGCCGCCATGGATGTTCATGCCATGCGGGCGGGGCCTGGTTTCGCCGGCCGGCGTCCAGATGGGTATGGCCTTGGCATCGACATGGCAGTTTGCACACCGGGGATGGGTCACGACGGCCTCAATCCGCTTCCAGGCCTCCAGCCCCTCGGCGCGGCTGACGCTGCCGGGCGGCAGCACGTCCTTGCCGGCCTCGTCCTTGGCTGCAACAATCCCGGTGAGCGCCGCGATGGCAGAGGCTGCGAAGACGACCGCAATCGGAGATCTCCTCATGGCTCGCCTCACACGAAGTCGATGAACTTGTTGAAGGGCATTTCGCGGATGCGCTTTCCGGTGGCCGCGAAGATCGCATTGGCGAGCGCAGGCGCGGCGGGCGGAACCGGCGGCTCTCCGATGCCCCTCACCTTCGGATCGTTCTCCAGCCCGCGAACTTCGATGACCGGACATTGATAGATCCGCATGGCTTCATGGTGGTTGTAATTGGTCTGCTGCACCGCGCCCTTTGCGTAAGTGAGCTCGCAATTGATCGCATGGCCGAGTCCCCAGACGACGCCACCCTGCACCTGGCTCTCGAAATTGACGGGATCGACGACCTTGCCGACATCGGCCGCGACCCAGACCTTGTCGATCCTGATGCCCCGGTCCGTGGCCGTCACCTCGACGACTTCAGCGGTCGGTGTGCCAAACGATTCCACGAAGGCAACGCCCCGTCCTCGGCCGTTGCCGAGCGGTCCCTTCCAATCCGACATCTCCGCGACCGTCTCCAGCACCTTGCGATAGTGCGGCACGGTGCACATCGCGATGCGCGCCTTCATCGGATCGAGACCAGCCGCATGGATCAGTTCGTCGATGAAGCTTTCCGTGAAGAAGCCGGATGTCGAAGCGCCGACCGAACGCCATGTGGTGCTTGGCGACAGTCCCTGCGCCTCGTAGCTCGTGGCCCGGAAATTGGGGATGTCGTAGTAGACGTTCCACAGGCCGGCCGCCAATTGCCCATCGGGATCCTTCGAGGGCGTGCCCGAACGCTCGAGCAGTCCCTTGAGCGGCGTCGTCGAGGCCAGCTGCAGATCGGCGGCGACAATTTTGCTCTTGTCGACGCTGCCGCGATGCCGCGCGATCGCAATCTGCCGCGGAATGTCCTGAAGGAAATCCTCCTCGCGCGAAAAGACGAGCTTGATCGGCGTGCCCTTCATCTGATTGGCGATCTCGGCGAGAACGCGGACGTTCTCATACTCGAGACGATGGCCAAAACTTCCGCCGGTCCACTGGTTGTGGAAGGTGATCTGTTCCGGCTTGAGGCCGATCGCGGTCGCCGCGACATATTGCACGAAGCGCGGGCTCTGATGGCCAACCCAGATCTCCATGCCCTTGTCGGTAACGAGGCCGATACCGTTCAGTGGCTCGAGCGGCTGATGCGCCACATAGGGTGCGCGATATTCGGCCTCGACGAGCTTGCCCTTCTTCAGGCCGGCTTCGATGTCGCCGGTTTTTCGCCACTCCTTGCCCAAAAATTCCGGCTTGAAAGAGGATTCCAGCACCTTCCAATGGTCGGCCTGCTCGGCCGGATAGGCCGAGGGCGCCCACTCGCAAGCGATGGCGTCGACCGCCTTCATCGCGTACCAGCTGTTCGTGGCGATCACCGCGACGCCATTCCTGATTTCGAGGATCTTCCTGACACCCGGCATCGATTGCGCCTTGCCGGCGTCGTATGACTTCAGCGGCTGCCCCTTGTTGGGGTTCAGCTTGACGGAGGCATACAGCATGCCCTCCGTTTTCAGGTCGATGCCGAACTTCAGCTCGCCCATCACTTTCGAGCGGACGTCGAGCCGCATCATCGGCTTGCCGAGCATGCGCCATTTGGACGGGTCGCGCGGCTGCGCATCGAGCACCGGCGGAATTTTCGACGCCTCCGCCGCGAGGGCGACATAGGGGATCTTGGTTCCGTTGGGCAGGATCACATGGCCTGATTCAGTGCGAAGGTCGGCCACCGCGACGCCCGAACGTTTGGCCGCAGCGGCCTTGAGCGTCTCGCGCGCGACCGCACCGGCAACACGCAGCTTGTCATAGGTGTCCGGCAGCGTGCTCGACCCGCCGGTCATCTGCAGGCCGGATTGTCTCAGCCATTCGAGCGTCTTGGCACGCGCCTCCTCTGCGGCCGGACTTTGATCCGCCGCCACGAACGGCGCGAACTCGTCGGCGAAGCCGGTGTTGAAGTAGGCCGGGCTGGGCCCCGCGAACCGGATTTCGAACTGGCCGGGATCGAGGTCCATCTCTTCGGCGATCATGATCGGCTGCACCGACCCGACGCCTTGGCCGATGTCGGCATGCTGCGCGATGAGCGTGATCTTGTTCGGGCTAATCTCGACCCAGGGATTGAAGGTCACCGAGTTCGGCCCCAGGCCGGCGGTCAGCGGATTGTCGCCGGCGACGCCGGTGGCAGCTTCAGCACCGGCGTAGGCGCCGAAGGCGATGCTGCCGGCGATTGCGGCGGAGCCAAAAACGAAAGCGCGGCGGGAGAGGCTCTGCATGTGGCCCATCTCACTTCTCCGCCATCTTCCTTGCGGCCGCCGCATGGATCGCCGCCCGGATGCGCGGATAGGTGCCGCAGCGGCAGAGATTGCCGGACATCACCTGATTGATCTCCTCGTCCGTCGGCTGGGAGATCAGTTCGAGAAGCGAGATGGCCTGCATGATCTGGCCGGTCTGACAGTAGCCGCATTGCGGGACCTGATGTTCGATCCAGGCCTGAAGGACCGCGTGCTGATCTCTGTTCGCCAACCCTTCGAGCGTCACGACCGACTTGCCCGCGACCTCGCCGATATGCGACTGACAGGATCGGACCGCCATTCCATCGATCTGGACCGTGCAGGCGCCACACTGTGCGACCCCGCAGCCGTATTTGGGACTGGTGATGCCGAACTCGTCACGCAGCACCCAGAGCAGAGGCATCTCGGGAACGACGTCGACCCTGTGCTTGATGCCGTTGACGGTGAGCTCGATCATGTCGATCCGTCCTCCGCAATATCAACGATAGCGTGCCTTCGAAGCTTGAAGGCTGTCAAACCGAATTCCGACTGCACCCGCGCACAATTTCGAATTCGCACGACAACGATTGCGGATGTGAACTCGGAGGCAAATGGATGCGGTGAGCTGCCTATTTCGATAGCAGCGCATGAGTGCGCCTTGCCGTCGCGCGACATCTTGATCAACGTCGAGCCGACACGGCGAATTGCAGAGCAGCGATGGAGAACCCCTCCTCCGCACGCGTCCTGCATGGCTGACCTACCTGCGGGTGCGATCAGCCGCGCTTTACGCCTCTCCAATTTCCTGATCCTCTCTCTCCAATCGGCCGGGACCAACCGGCCATGCCCCAGGGAGAGAGACGCCATGAAGCTCGGGACCGCGATCGCGGAAATCATGAGGCGCGAGGGGATCGAGATCCTCTGCGGCTATCCGGTCAACCATCTGATCGAGCACGCGGCGAAAGCCGAGATCCGCCCCGTCATGGTGCGACAGGAGCGTGTCGGCATCCACATGGCGGATGCGATCTCGCGGGTGACGTCGGGGCGCAGCATCGGCGCGTTCTGCATGCAGCATGGGCCCGGCGCGGAGAACGCGATGGGCGGCGTCGCGCAATGCTTCGGCGAGTCCGTGCCGGTGCTGGTGCTGCCGATGGGCTATCAGCGGCGGCTCGCCCATATCGAGCCGAACTTCAATTCCAGCGAGGCGATGAAGCCGTTCGCGAAATCGTCCGAGCCGATCATTCTGGCCGCGGAAGTCGCCAACATCTTCCGTCGCGCCTTCACCAAACTGAAGAACGGCCGCGGCGGGCCGGTGATCGTCGAAATCCCCTCCGACATGTGGAACGAGGAGGTGCCGGAACCGCTCGACTACACGCCGGTGCTGCGCACCCGCTACGGCGCCGACCCCGTGCATGCGAAGGAAGCGGCCAACCTTCTCGTCAACGCGAAGCGGCCGGTCATCTATGCCGGCCAGGGCGTGCACTACGCGCAGGCCTGGCCGCAACTGAAACGGCTCGCCGAACGGCTGGCGATCCCCGTCACCACCAGCCTCGGTGGCAAATCGTCGTTTCCGGAAACGCATCCGCTCTCGCTCGGCTCCGGCGGCCTTGCGGTGCCGCGCGCGGTCCCGAAGTTTCTGAGCGAGGCCGACGTCATCTTCGGCATCGGCTGCTCCTTTACCGAGACCAATTTCGGCATCGCGATGCCGAAGGGCAAAGCCATCATTCACTCCACGCTCGATCCCAATCATCTCAACAAGGACGTGGAAGCGAAAATCGGCCTCGTCGGCGACGCCTCCCTCGTGCTCGACGCGCTGCTGGAGGAGATCGGCAAGACCGTCACCACGGATCGCGACGCCTCGGCGGTCGCAGCCGAGATCGCGGCCTCGCACAAGGAATGGCTGGCGAAATGGATGCCGAAGCTGACCAGCAACGACGCACCCTTGAGCCCGTATCGCGTGTTGTGGGACCTCCAGCACACCGTCGACATCAGGAACACCATCATCACCCACGATGCCGGCAGTCCGCGCGACCAGCTCTCTCCGTTCTGGAAGGCGGTCGAGCCCCTCACCTATCTCGGCTGGGGCAAGACGACGCAGCTCGGCTACGGCCTTGGGCTGGCGATGGGCGCCAAGCTCGCAAAGCCCGACAAACTCTGCATCAACGTCTGGGGCGATGCGGCCATCGGCTTCACCGGCATGGATTTCGAGACGGCGGTGCGCGAGCGCATCCCGATCATGTCGATCCTGCTCAACAATTTCTCGATGGCGATCGAATTGAAGGTGATGCCGGTCTCGACCGAAAAATATCGCTCGACCGACATTTCCGGCGACTACGCCGCGATGGCGCGCGCCTTCGGCGGCTACGGCGAGCGGGTGACCAAGCCGGAGAACATCGTGCCCGCGATCAGGCGGGGCATCCAGAAGACGCAGGAAGGCATCCCGGTTCTGCTGGAGTTCATCACCAGCAAGGAGACCGAGGTCTCGCGGCCGGGCACGTGAGCGCCCTTGAGCATGGTGGCATTGAGCCCAACTGGTTAGGCCGCATCCCGACGGGGAGAGGTGTTCCCGGCTGCTGGCTTTGACACTTCAATCGAGTTCATCTCGGTTCGGTGCCGCTGTCGTCGACGCTGGCTCCGGCCGCAGGGGATGTGATAATCCGGCCCGGTGCCGCGCATGTCGCGGCATCAAGCCGGATTGCGAATGACGAACCCTCCGAAGAATATCGCCGATGAACTTGCAGCCGAGAACGCGCGGCTGCGCGGCGAGCTTGCGATTGCACGGGATCGCCAGAGCGCTAGCGCCGAGATCCTGCGCACCATCGCGGCCTCGCCCTCCGACGCGCGACCAGTCTTCGCGGCGATCGCCTCCAGCTCGAAGCGCCTGCTCGGCGGCTTCTCCGCCACCGTGCTCCAGTTCATCGGCGACGAGCTGCACCTCGTGGCGTTTACACCGACCAGCCCGGAGGCGGACGAAGGGCTGAGGGCCGCGTTCCCGCGCAAGATCGCGGACTTCCCGACCTTTGCCCTGGTGCGCGACGGCGAGACGATCCAGTTTCCGGACAGCGAGGCCGCCGACGTTCCGGAGCTGAACCGGGAGTTGGCGCGGCTGCGCGGCTTTCGCAGCGTGCTGTTCATGCCGCTGATGAACCGGGGCGCGCCGGTCGGCATGATCAGCGTCACGCGCGCTGAGCCCGGCGCGTTCGCGCCCGACCTCGTGCAGTTGCTCCAGACCTTTGCAGACCAGGCGGTGATCGCGATCGAGAATGCGCGACTGTTCAATGAGACGAAAGAGACACTCGAACGCCAGACCGCCACCGCGGACATCCTGAAGGTGATGGCGGCCTCGCCGTCCGACATGCAGCCGGTATTCGAAGCGATCGCCGTCAACGCCAACCGGCTGATCGGAGGCTTCTCCACCGCGGTGCTGCGTTACATCGATGGCGCCGCCCACCTTGCGGCGTTCACGCCGACCGATCCGGCTGGCGACCGCGTGCTCCAGGCCTCGTTCCCCGTGCCGTTCGCACAATTCCCACCCTATCAGCTCGTTGCCAATGGTGTCGCCGCGCAACTGCCCGACACCGAGCTCGAGCCGGCCGCACGCGACATCGCGCGTGCGCGGGGCTATCGCAGCATGCTGTTCACCCCGCTGATGAGCGAGGGCGAAGCCATCGGCATCATCATTGCCACGCGCCGTGCGACAGGCAGCTTCGCCGAGCATCATGTGCGGCTGCTTCAGACCTTCGCCGACCAGGCGGTGATCGCGATCAAGAATGTCAGCCTGTTCAACGCGATCGGGGAAGCGCTGGAACGTCAGACCGCGACCGCCGATATCCTCAAGGTGATCGCGGCCTCACCATCGGACGTCACGCCGGTGTTCCAGGCCATCTCCGACAGCGCCAAGGCGCTGATCGGCGGGCACTCCTCCACCGTCACCCGCGTCATCGACGGCATGCTGCATCTGGCGGCCTTCACCACCGACGTCGAGGCCGGCAACGCCGATCTGCTCGGCTCCTTCCCGGCTCCGCTGTCGGCGTCAGGCATTCACAGCCGGGTGGCAACGAGTGGAGAGTATGCATTCCGTAGCGACATGCAGAACGAGCCCGGCCTCACCGAGGCCATGAAGGAACTGGCGCGGACCCGAGGCTATCGCAGCATCCTCGTGGTGCCGATGCTGCGCGATGGCGTTGCGATCGGCACCATCGCCGTCACGCGGCGGGAGCCCGGTCAATTTCCGGAGAAGGCGGTCAACCTGCTCAAGACCTTCGCCGACCAGGCCGTGATCGCGGTCGAGAACACGCGCCTGTTCAACGAGGTGCAGGACCGCACAAGCGAGCTCGCCAGATCGCTGGACGATTTGCGCGCCGCGCAGGACCGGCTGATCCAGACCGAGAAGCTCGCATCCCTCGGCCAGCTCACCGCGGGCATCGCGCACGAGATCAAGAACCCGCTCAACTTCGTCAACAATTTCGCCTCGCTGTCTGCCGAGCTGACCGAGGAGCTGAACGATGTGCTCGCGCCGATATCGCTCGCCGAGGACGCGCGCGCGGACGTCGAGGAGCTGACGGGCCTCCTGAAGGACAATCTGGCAAAGATCGTGCAGCACGGCCGCCGCGCCGATTCCATCGTCAAGAACATGCTGCTGCATTCGCGCGAGGGCGGGGGCGAGCATGGGCTGAGCGACATCAACGCGCTGGTCGAGGAAAGCCTCAACCTCGCCTATCACGGCGCGCGCGCCGAGAAGCCGGGGTTCAACGTGACGCTGGAGCGCGAGCTCGATCCCGCTGCCGGACAAGCGGAAGTGTTTCCCCAGGAGATCACCCGGGTGCTGCTGAACCTGATCTCGAACGGCTTCCATGCGGTCGCAAAACGCAGGGCGGACGGCACCGCCGACTACGCCCCGGTGGTGCTTGCCGCGACGCGCGACCGCGGCGACAGCGTGGAGATCCGCATCCGCGACAACGGCACCGGAATTCCGGACGAGGTGAAGGAGAAGATGTTCAATCCGTTCTTCACCACCAAGCCGGCCGGCGAAGGCACCGGCCTCGGGCTGTCGATGAGCCACGACATCGTGGTGAAGCAGCACGGCGGCACGATCGACGTCGCGACGGAACCTGGCGTGTTCACCGAATTTACGATCCTGCTGCCGCGGAAGAGCAGGTTCCCGGATGGAAGCGGCGGCTGAGCCGTCTCTACTCCGCCATCTCGACGTGCTTGGTGACGGCGGGCCCGGCCAGCGGCCGCTCTTCCATCATGATCAGGCACAGCGCGGCTGCGGTCATCAGCGCGGTGGCGGCGCCGAACACGTAGCGGAACGCGTGCCGCATGTCGTCGGCAGGTATCACCACGGCGACGGCGGCATGATGCTCGCCAGCGAGCGGGATGTCGGTGCCGAGCGCGATCAGCAGGATGGCTGCGAAAGCCGCGACCGTGAACGAGGACATCAGCGAGCGGAAGAAGTTCAACGCGCCGGTGATGGTGCCGACCTGGGGCCGCGCGACAGAATTCTGCACCGAGACCACGCAGACCGGAAAGGTGGTGCCGAGGCCGAGCGCGAACGCGGCCATCAGCGTCAGCAGGCCCCATAGCGGCAGCGTCGTCAGCGTGAGACCAAGGCCGCACAGCGCGGCCCAGGACGTGCCGATGATGGCGACGCGCTTGTAGTGCTTGGCCCGCGCCATCGTACGCCCGGCAATGGCCGCGCCGCAGGTCGAGACGGCAGCCAGCGGAATCAGCGCAAGGCCAGCCTCGCTGGCGCTGAGGTGATAGACGGACTCGTAGTAGAGCGGGAGCTGGACCGTGAGGCCCGTGATCGCGCCAAGCGCACAGCCTCCTGCCATCAGCCCGAACGGTACGACACTTCCGCCGAGCAGCGGCAGCGGCAGGAACGGCTCGTCCGCCCGCCGCGCGTGCCAGACGAAGGTGACGACGAGTGCAACCGCGCCACCCACCATCGCGAGCACGGTCGGCGACAGCCACGGATAGCGCGTGCCGCCCCAGGTCAGCACCAGCATGAAGACGACGGCGGAGGCCATCAGCAAGACGCCGCCGAGCCAGTCGACCTTGCGCTTGCGGTGGAACACCGGGATCTTCTTCATCTTCGGCAGCAGAAGCGCGATCGCGGCGGCCGAGAGCGGCAGGTTGATCCAGAAGATCATCGACCAGTGCAGATGCTCGGCGAACACGCCGCCGATGACCGGGCCAAGAATGCCGCCGACCATCCAGACGCTGGAGAAATAGGCCTGGTATTGCCCGCGCTCGCGTGGGCTCACCACGTCGGAGATCACGGTCTGCACCACGGGCATGATGCCGCCGCCACCGAGGCCCTGAAGGCCGCGCGCCAGGATCAGCATCGGCATGTTCGGGGCGATCGCGCACAGCACCGAGCCCGCAACGAACAGGCTGAGCGAGATGATGATCATGACGCGACGACCATAGATGTCGCTGAGCGTGCCGAACACCGGCGCGACCGCAGTCGAGGCGAGCAGATAGGCTGTGATCACCCAGGAGAGATTGGAGACGTCCTGGAACTGTCGCCCGATGGTCGGCAGCGCGGTCGCCACGATGGTCTGGTCGAGCGCTGCCAGGAACATCGTCAGCATCAGGCTGATGACGATGGTGCGGACCTCGTCGGAGGTCAGCGGCACCGGCGGTGCGATGGACGGAGCGTCATCGACGCTCAACACCTCGCCGGGGAGGCGGGACAGCTCGTCGGCAATGTCGTCAGGCAATGTCTTGACGTCGGCAGCGCTCTGCCGTTCGAACTTGTTCATCTCGATCGGATGTCATGTGGCGGCGCAACGCCGCGAAGGATTCGTTCTATGCAATCCAATGTAGACAGCAAAGTTCTTCCCAGGCAGGCACCATGGCGCATGGGTGCATCCCGCCCCGGGGTCATCCCGAACACGTGATCTCAAAGGGCGGAGGATCAGTCCCTGGGGCGCCGCTTCAAACGGGCCCGTTTCGGCAGCACGGCGGGCCATTGCACGATGTGGTTCTCGAGATCCTCATCCGGGATCTCTTCCTCGCTACCCTCTACGCGGCCGCGGACGGAAACGCCGGCTTCATGGACGGTGTTGGGGTCGCCCGAAACCAGCGGATGCCACCAATAGAGGTCGCGCCCCTCGGCGACGAGCTTGTAGCCGCAGCTCGGCGGCAGCCAGTTCAGGGTGCGGACATTGGCCGGGGTCAGGCGGACGCAATCCGGAACCTTGTCGGAGCGATTCGGATAGTCCTTGCAGGCGCAGCTCCCCCCGTCGAGCAGCTTGCAGCCGACATGGGTGAAGTAGATCCGGCCGGTGTCCTCGTCTTCGAGCTTGTTCAGGCAGCAGCGGCCGCAGCCGTCGCACAGGCTTTCCCATTCGGACCCCGACATCTCTTCCAACGTCTTGGTTTTCCAAAAGAATTCTTCCTGGCCCGAAGGTCGTTTGGGAGCTGCGGTCATGCGCCTCAACAAAAATTCGAAAAAGCTACGGCGACGCCATCTAGGCGGCGCGGCCGCAAGGGTGCAAGCGAGGCCTCTTTGAAGCCCGTAATGAACCGGGTCAATTAGGCCTGTTGTTCAAAATCGCGAGCGTGACCATTGGTTTATGGGCCCCGCTCGGCTAGAAGGAACAGCAAGTCCCTCGGATGCTGGCCGGGCGCCTTGCTTGGGTTTGCCGCAACATTCCCTCAAGACGTCTCGATGCCGCCCCGGCCGGGTGCTTGAACGCTTTCGAAGCAAGCCTCAAGGGTTCTAGGTGCGCCAGATCATACCACCGCATTGGAAGCAGAGGGTCCGGAATTTCTTCCTCGACCTCGATGCGCGCATCGACTCCTCGCTGTTCTCCTCGGCCAAGGGCATCCGCGAGCTCTACGAGCGCTACTCGACCTTCATGGACCGGTTCTATGTCGGGCGCTGGAAGCGCTGGGTGTTCATCGAGCCGCTGTCGGAGGCCGCGACGCTCGGGCTCGGCGGCCTGGTCGTGATGCTCACCCTCGCCATCCCCGCCTTCCGCGAGACCGCGGACGAGGACTGGCTGAAGAAATCCGATCTCGCGGTGACCTTCCTCGACCGCTACGGCAATCCGATCGGCAGCCGCGGCATCAAGCACAACGACTCGATCCCGCTGGAGGATTTTCCGGATGTCCTGATCAAGGCGACGCTGGCGACCGAGGACCGCCGCTTCTACGAACATTTCGGCATCGACATCGCCGGCACCGCGCGCGCGCTCGTCACCAACGCCCAGGCCGGCGGCGTGCGCCAGGGCGGCTCCTCGATCACCCAGCAGCTCGCCAAGAATCTGTTTTTGAGCAACGAGCGCACCATCGAGCGCAAGGTCAACGAGGCCTTCCTCGCGATCTGGCTGGAATGGCGCCTGACCAAGAACGAGATCCTCAAGCTGTATCTCGACCGCGCCTATATGGGCGGCGGCACGTTCGGCGTCGACGGCGCCGCGCATTTCTACTTCAACAAGTCGGCGCGCGACGTGACGCTGGCGGAAGCTGCGATGCTCGCCGGCCTGTTCAAGGCACCGACGAAATACGCCCCCCACATCAACCTGCCCGCCGCGCGCGCCCGCGCCAACGTCGTGCTCGACAACCTCGTCGATGCCGGCTTCATGACCGAGGGTCAGGTGTTCGGCGCCCGCCGCAATCCGGCCTTCGCCGTCGACCGCCGCGACGAAGCTTCGCCGAACTATTATCTCGACTACGCTTTCGACGAGATGCGCAAGCTGGTCGACACGTTCCCGAAGTCCTATACCGAGCGCGTCTTCGTCGTGCGCCTCGCCATCGACGCCAACGTGCAGAAGGCCGCCGAAGACGCGGTCGAGAACCAGCTGCGCCAGTTCGGCCGCGACTATCACGCGACGCAGGCGGCGACCGTCGTCGCCGATCTCGACGGCGGCATCCGCGCCATGGTCGGCGGCCGCGACTATGGCGCCAGCCAGTTCAACCGCGCCACCGACGCCTATCGGCAGCCCGGCTCCTCGTTCAAGCCCTACGTCTACACCACGGCGCTACTGAACGGTTACACGCCGAACTCGATCGTGGTCGACGGCCCCGTCTGCATCGGCAATTGGTGCCCGCAGAATTATGGCCATTCCTATTCCGGCTCGGTGACGCTGACGCAGGCGATCACGCGCTCGATCAACGTCGTGCCGGTGAAGCTGTCGATCGAGATCGGCCGGCGGGATCAGCCGAAGGCGCCGAACCCGGCCAAGATCGGCCGCGCCAAGATCGTCGAGGTCGCGCGCCGCTTCGGTCTCAAGGCGCCGCTGCCCGATACGCCGTCGCTGCCGATCGGTTCGGACGAAGTCACCGTGCTCGAGCATGCCGTCGCCTACGCGACCTTCCCCAACCGCGGCAAGGCAGTGACGCCGCATGCGGTGCTCGAAGTGCGCACCGGCACCGGCGACCTCGTCTGGCGCTGGGACCGCGACGGCCCGAAGCCGCGGCAGGCGATCCCCGCTTCCGTTGCCGCCGACATGGCCGGCATGATGAGCCACGTCGTCAGCGAAGGCACCGCACGCCGCGCCGCGCTCGACGGCATTCCGACCGCGGGCAAGACGGGCACGACCAATGCGTATCGCGACGCCTGGTTCGTCGGCTACACCGGCAACTTCACCTGCGCGGTCTGGTACGGCAACGACGACTATTCGCCGACCAACCGCATGACCGGCGGCTCGCTGCCGGCGCAGACCTGGCACGACATCATGCTCGCGGCGCATCAGGGCGTCGAGGTCCGGGAGATCCCCGGCGTCGGCATGGGCCAGAAGCTGCCGCCGCAGCACATAAGCAACGCGCAGGCCAATGCGGCACCGAAAGTGCTGGAGACCAAGCCGGGGCCGCCGCCGGTGCTGACCAAGCGCGGCGCCGACGTCCTGGTGCGCGTCGAGAGGCTGCTCGATGATGCGGCCAAGACCGCGAATAAATCCGCGGCCGACGACAGCAAGTCGGCCAAGCCGTCCTCGGCGACGAGCGCGCTCGCCTTCCCGCAGAACTATGCGGAAGAGAACGTCAACCCGTCCGCCCCGCGCAAGAACTGATCGAAACCCCGTGCGGCTGATCCTGATCACATTGACGGCGCTGCTTCTCGCGACGGTGGTTGGCGTCGGCGCGACCTGGATGACGACGACGCGCGGCACCGAGATCGGTGCGCTGACCATCGGCGCCTGGACCGCGCGGCCGCGCACCGGCACTGCCGACGTCGATCCCTATTCGCGCGCCACCATCGTGCGCAACGGCGAGCTGCCGATCGGCACCGGCGACGGCGTCGCTTTCACCGCCACCACCGACGACAAGAAGAAGGCGCTCGACGGCCGCTGCGATGTCGTCATCTCCGGCGTGACGCCGCCTGCGCGATTCTGGACGCTGACGCTGTACGATCGCAAGGGCCATCTCGTCGCCAATTCGCTGCAGCGCTACGGCTTCACCAGCCAGGAGATCGTCCGGCAGTCCGACGGCTCGTTCGAGATCCGCATCGCCTCGCGCTCCCGTGCCGGCAACTGGCTGCCGACCGGCGGCATCGAGCGCTACGCCTTGATGCTGCGCCTCTACGACACCCCGGTCGGGGTCGCAATGCGCACCCAGCGCGATGCGCCGATGCCCAGCATCACGACGGCGGGCTGCTCATGATCCGGCTCATGTTCACGATCGTTGCCGGCGTGGTGCTGGGCCTCGTGGTCCATCTCGTCAGCGTGCTGGCGCTGCCGCGGATCGCGACGCAGGATGCCTATTCGCGGCTGACGCCGATGACGAAGGTGAACGCCGTCACCCAGCTTCCGCTCGCCGACCCCAACACTTCGCCGATGCCGTTCATGGATCCGGCCTTTGCGCTGGCGATCTGCCGCTACGATCTGTCGGGCGGACCCATCAAGCTGACGGTGCCCGTCAGCCAGGCCTACACCTCGGTGACGTTCTACACCCGCAACGAGATCGCCTATTACGCCATCAACGACCGCTCGGCCGGCAAGAAGGTGATCGAGCTCGACCTGATGACGGAAGCGCAGCACAGCGAGCTGCCCGAGGACGAAGAGGTCACCGCGGCCGACCGGCTGATCATCGATTCCCCGAGCACGACCGGACTGATCCTGATGAAGGCGCTCGCGCCCGAGCCCGGCCTGATGCCGCAGGCGCAAGGCTCGCTCGCGGCCGCGACCTGTGCGCCGCAGACCGAGCCGCCGGCCAAGGCCGAGGCGCCGCGCCGCCGGCGGTGAGCGCGGCCATAGCGGCAACGCAAAACGAAAACTGCGAAAACAACCCCATGCACAGTAGCCGGAGCATTGAAATCATTATGCTCTTCGGTCAGCGACGCCGAAGCTACCGGGCGACGCGTACGCTCCTTTGACTCGTCGGGCAAAACACCGGCATACTGGCATCATCGAAAGTTCGTCACACCCGCGCGGAGCAATCCGCCGCGGGTTTTTTCATGCTCGAGTGCCGGCGGACCCAGCGGCCGAAACTGCGATCTCGTACGTCGATCCAGCAAGCGTGCGAAAGCCGACCCGCATCCCGTCGTTTTCCCGCGACCACACAGCGGCAGGATATCACCGCCACTCGACGTGGTAGCCGAGCCACACAACGAGATGCTGGGCACGATCCGGCCTCTGCGCGTTTGACTCGGTCTTGCGCTGTGATACCTGTGCCGCAGGGGGCAGGTGAATGACAGGGTTCGCTCACAAGCGACGGATCGGCCGGGGCGCTGCTTTTGTTGCAGCCTATGCCCTGGTCTTGAATGTCATCCTGTCCAGCATGCTGGTCGCCAGCATCTCCCCTCTCGCCGATGCGGCGGCTCAAGAGCTCTGCATCAGCAGCGACAACGGAGATGCCGCTCGGACCGATGCGGACAAGCACGGCAAAAAGACGAACGTACACTGCCCGCTCTGCGTGGGACACCACGTGTCCGGCGCTCTGCCGCCGCCTCAACCCACGTTGACCGATCGCATCCCGCTCACGGCGAGTGCGGTCTACTCGTTTCGGCAGCGGATCGTCGCCTACGCGCGATCTTTCGACCATTTGTCGCGTGGACCACCCGCACTGACCTGATGTTGCCCCCAGGCCGGCGCGAACATTCGCGCTCCCGGCTCTGATCGCATGCCTGCCTCCAGCGGCGGGGCGTGCGCGCAGAGCTCGAGCGGGCTCGGCCATCGCTCATTTCCGACATCATCGGCAGGGCCGCCAGCGCGCGCCCCGCTTCCGTCATGCGCCAGCGTGATCGCTGGCCTCACATAGAAGCGCTCATGTCCAACACATCAACCAGCCTGCGCCGGTCCATCCTGGCCGCGACGACGGCGCTCATCTCACCTGCCCTGCTTTGTGCGACTTCGCTGCTTCCGCCTTTCGCCACAACGGCCTCCGCGCAATCGGCGGAGCGGCTGCCACCCGTGACGGTCAATTCTCCGCAACAACGCAAACGAAAGCCGCGAGGCGTCGTCACGGCCGCCCCGCCCGCGGCAGCACGGAGCGGAGACATCTCTGCGCCAGATCAGAGTCCGAGTTCAGTGCCCGCATCCGCCAGCCTGCCGCCAAAGGCGGGTTTCGATCGCGGCCTGTCGTCGAGCGACTCCGCCTCTCTCGTCACTGACCTGCCCGGCGGTGCGGCATGGGGTGCCGGCGGCGTCTCGAGCCTGCCCGCCATCAACGGATTTGGGGCCGACCGGCTGCAAGTCGCCGTCAACTCGATGCTGATCAGCCCCGCCTGTCCGAACGAGATGAATCCGCCCCTGTCGTTCGTCAATCCGGCGATGATTGCGAAGATGCGGGCCTATCTCGGCGTCGGACCTGTATCGGTCGGCGGCGACTACATCGGCAGCCGTATCGACGTCACCACTGCACCGCCGGCTTTCACGCCGGCACAGGCCGGCTGGGTGGCCAGCACCCGGCTTTCGAGCTTCTTCCGCAGCAACGGCAACGCCTATGGCGTCGATGCAACTGCAACCCTGGCCAACCACGACACGAGCGTCACCTACACGGGTGGCTGGGTCCGCTCGGGCAATTACAAGGCCGGCGACGGAACGACGGTCAAGTCAACGCTCTACGAGACGCAGAACCATGCCATCAGCATCTCGAAGCAGACGTTCGGCAATCTCTTTACCTTCCAGATTGGCGGCCAATTCATTCCGTACCAGGGCTATGTCAACCAGTACATGGACATGGTCTATAACCGCGGCCTGTATGCAAACGGCCGTTACGAAGGCGTGTTCGACTGGGGCAAGTTTGAAGCCAGCGCCTTCGTGCACCAGATCCGGCACACCATGGGATTCATCGCCCCCGACAAGATCGGCGACATGCCGATGGACACCAAGAGCCTCGACATCGGCTATGCGCTGAAGGCGACCGTTGCGCTCTCCGGCCATGACCTGCTGCGGGTCGGCAACGAATTGGCGCTGAACCGGCTCGACGACTGGTGGAATCCGGTGGCGGGATCGATGATGATGAGCCCGAACACGTTCATCAACATCAACGGCGGCACGCGCGACCGCGTCGGCGCGTTCGTCGAATGGGAACGCCATTGGGACCGGCAGTGGACCTCGATCGTCGGCCTGCGCAACGACGTGGTGTGGATGAACACCGGCAACGTGCAGGGCTACAATGCGATGAGCTACGGCGCGGATGCGGCTGCCTTCAACGCGCTCGACCGTGCCCGCACCGACGTTCATGTCGACGGCTCCGCCCTCCTCCGCTACGATCCGAACGACATGAGCCAGTACGAATTCGGCTTCGCCCGCAAGACGCGCTCGCCCAATCTCTACGAACGCTACGCCTGGTCCACCAATGCGATGGCGATGAAGATGATCGGCTGGTTCGGCGACGGCAACGGCTATGTCGGAAATCTGGACCTCAGGCCGGAGAAAGCTCACACCGTCAGCTTCACTGCGGGCTGGCACGATCCTGCGCAACGGGTCTGGGGCGTGAAGCTCACGCCCTATGCCAGCTATGTGCACGATTACATCGATGTCGATCGCTGCTCGACTGCGAGCTGCCTCGCGAGCAACCCCGCGAACCTGACGGCGAACACCGGCTTTGTGTACCTGCAGTTCGCCAATCACGACGCGACGCTCTATGGCATCAATGTCGAGGGGCGGCTGACCGTATGGGACAATCCAATCCATGGTCAGGGGCAGGTGCGCGGCCTGATCGGCTATGTTCGAGGTCAACGAACCGATGGCGTTGACCTCTATCACATGATGCCGATCAACGCGAAACTCGCGCTCGACCATCTCCTTGGCGGCTGGACCAACAGCATCGAACTGCAACTCGTCGGCTCGAAGGATCAGGTCAGCCAGGTTCACAACGAGCTCACGACACCGGCGTATGCGCTGCTCAATTTGCGTACGGGTTACCAGTGGCAGCACGTCCGGCTGGACCTCGGCATCGATAATCTGTTCAACCAGAACTACTACCTGCCATTGGGGGGCGCCGATCTGGTCGACTACAAGGTCGTCTCGATGATGGGGTCTTCGGCCGCTTACGGCTACAACGTGAAGGGACCCGGCCGCTCGTTCAACGCGCGGCTCAGCGTCAGCTTCTGACCGGACCAGATGCCACGCGACGATATATTCGCAATCGCCGCGTGGCGGACCGGGGCTCCCGAACGTCCGTTGCGCGAAGCCACCGTCCAGTCGCGGAAACCGCCCATGCGCTGTCACTGCCGCTGCCGACTGCGCCGACTGATCGGGAATCTGGAGCAACGCGGACTTCTGCAGAAAGCCCTGGGGACAAACGCCATGTGGTCGGCCATGAACCGGTCACGGTGTCACCGGTGGTTTCCAGGGGTGGACAGCGTCTTTCCACAGGCACCGCTATCGCGAGGTGCCGATGCGGCTGCGAACACCCGACGTCCAAACACGCAACACCCTGAATCCCGTCAGCTTTCCCACCGCACGCGTCCAAGCCCGCTGTGATTGGCCCGCAACTTGCTCATGCAAGTATGATGATCGACTCAAGTCGTCATACTAATGTATGACCACCTACACGAAACATCACATCGCCTGCCGGAGACCGTCGCACGGCGTCGATGTGATAGC
The DNA here is from genome assembly GCF_052043945.1 of Bradyrhizobium sp. PUT101. Taxonomy (NCBI): domain Bacteria; kingdom Pseudomonadati; phylum Pseudomonadota; class Alphaproteobacteria; order Hyphomicrobiales; family Nitrobacteraceae; genus Bradyrhizobium; species Bradyrhizobium sp. PUT101. The sequence goes on along the minus strand of NZ_CP197207.1, from coordinate 6,599,007 downwards.
GGGGGGCTAAGTTGCGTAGAATTTCCTGGCGCCTGGTTCTGGCCGGCATCGCGTTATCAGGCGCTTCGGCCTCAGACTCAGTTCACGCCCAGACGGCACCGGCGGGATCTGTGGCCGGGTCCTTGCCGCCGGTTACGGTCGCGGCGCCCGAGGCGGCCCCGAGACGCAGACGGCGTGCAGAGCCTCCGGCAAGGACAAGCGCCGCGCGCCGGGCGCAGCAGTCGCAGCCTTCATCGCAGCAGCAATCGAGCGCGGGCCTCTCCGCTGGCGCGACGCCGGGACGGGCCGACGTATCGAGCGCGGTGACCGCGCTGCCGGCGGCGGTGACGGTGATGGACGCACCGGCAATCAGCCGGCTGGCGGTTGCAACCTATGGCGACCTGTTCCGCTCGCTCCCCGGCTTCAATGTGTCCAACTATGGCCAGGGCGGGATCGGCTACGGGCTTTCGCTGCGAGGCTATACCGAATCCGAGCACGGCCGCGACATCGCCTATTATATCGACGGCGTTCCGCTCAACGAGGTCTCCTCGCTGCACACGCCGAACTATGCCGACCTCAACGTGCTGTTTCCGGAAACCGTCAAGAGCATCGAGATCGTGCGCGGGCCGTTTTCCGTCGAGTACGGCGACTCCAATATGGGCGGCTCGGTCAGCATCACGACCAAGCAGGCCGAACCCTTTGCCGGCGTCGGCGTCTCCGGAGGCACGCAAGGCACGGCGCGGGGCGTTGCGACCTACAGCACGACCCAGGGCGCGTGGCTGCCCTATCTGGCGTTCGAAGGGTATCACACCGACGGCTATCGCGATAACAGCTTCATCAATCGCTACAACTCGTTCAACAAGGTCACGACGACGCTTCCGGACGGCGCCACCGTGTCGTTCCGTGCACAGGCCTACGGCACCGAATACGGCTCGCCCGGCTATGCCAGTCGCGACGCCATTGCCGCCGGAACGGTCTCCGAACGCACGGCGACCAATCCGACCGACGGCGGCAACAAGCAGCTCGAAAACCTCGTCACCAATTACAGCTCCGGCGCACAGGACCAGGAGCTGAAAGGCACCCTGTTCGTCAGCCACCAGTTCTCGAACCGGTTCGCGGATTTCGGCGGCGGCCAGCGCGTGCAGCACGAGGACCGCACGATGGTTGGCGGCCGCGTCAGCAAGGTCTGGAGCGGGGCCATCGGCGACGACATCCCCGTGCAGGTCCTGCTCGGGAGCAACTGGCGCACCGATTTCATCGAGGCGTTCCAGGCGCCGACCATCGCACGCGCGGTCTCCGGCCCGGCCGCAGTCAATGTCGGATTGACCGAGACGAACATCGCCGGCTTCGGTCAGGTCCAGGTCAAGCCGCTGCCATGGCTCAAGTTCACGGCCGGCGGGCGTTACGACCAGTTCTACTACGACATCAACGACCGCATCACGCCCGGCGGCACGCCGAACATTTCGAACGGCATCGCAAGCCCAAAGGCCGGCGTCGCCATCACGCCATTCAAATGGCTGGAGCTGTTCGCCAATTACGGCGAGGGTTTCCGCAGCATCGACGTGCCCGCGGAGCTGATCGGCAATCCCGGCATTCAGCCATTCAAGATCGTCAGCCGCGAGGGCGGCGTCCAGTTGACGTTCGATCGCTTCAGACTGCTCGCGAGCTATTGGACGACGGACTCGGCCAACGAAGCGTTTCAGGCGGCGCCCGGTCTGCCCGTGACGTTCCTGGGTAAAGCCCAGCGCAACGGATACGACGTCGATGCCCGCTGGTTCGCGATCAAGGATCCCGTCGACAACGTCTCGCTATTCGCCAACTATGGCGGCGTCTCGGCTTACCTCATCGACGCGGCGCCCTCCTACTTCGTCCCGAACGTGCCGAGCTACGTCGCCAATGTCGGCGTTGACTTCAACGTCGCGACGGTTAATGCGCAAGTCCTGTCCGGTTCGGCCTATGTGACCTTCGTCGGCAGGAAGAACCTGACGCAGGACGGCCTCATCACGACCTCGCCCTACTCCCGCGTGACCGGCAAGCTCGCCTATTCCTGGCCCGAGGGGTGGACCGCGTTCACGCAGGCGACCTGGTATCCCGGTGATCGCCTCAGCGAAATCGCCATCAATTTCGGCGATCCCGTCGGCGCAAAAACGTCCGACATTTTCGTCAGCGCGCAGCCGACAATCGCCGTGCTCGCGGGCGTTTCGTATCGTTTTCCGACCGTGATGGCCGCGATAACTCCAAAGCTGGTGACCAAATGAACCGTATCTTCCCTCGTCTCGCCCACACGCTGCTCGCGACCGGACTCGTTCTCGGTCCGATAGCCTCCGCTTCCGCGCATGATGTCTGGCTCACGTTCTCAGGGCCGGTCACCGCACGCCGCGCCATCGTCAACTACGGTCATCCGGACGACCGGCCGCCGGCTTTCGCGGACAAGGTCGTCGACCTCTTCATGGTGACGCCGAAAGGCCGCAGCTCGCTGCTCGACGGACTTGCGGGCGCATCGGACAACGGCATCCAGATCGCACGAACAAAACCGTTCGACGATGCCGGGCATACGCTGCTCGCGGCGCGTTACGACAACGGATTCTGGGTCAAGACGACAGACGGCCTCTATCGCAACGCCACCCGGCGGCTGGTGCCTGACGCCACCGAAAGCTTCTGGTCCGGAAAGTTCGCAAAGGCGATCACAGGGGCTGACTCACCGTGGCAGGAGGTGCTCGGACACGACCTCGAGCTCGTGCCGCTCACCGATCCAGCCAAGGCGAGGCCAGGCGAGACGCTCAAGGTCAAGGTGCTGTTTCGCGGCAAGCCTCTCACTGAGGCGGAGGTCGAACGTGGCGACGGCAAAACGGTCGTTGCGGAGAACGACGTTCCGAAATTCAGGACGGACGCCGAAGGCGTGGCGACCGTTCCCATCGCCAAGCCGGGTCCCCATCTGCTGGTGATCGATCATCGTGCGGCGCCGTCCATCACGCCGGATCAGGCGACAGCCGACCTCTACAATGCGACGCTGTGGTTCAACGTGGCGGCCAGGCAGCGCTAGCGCGGTCCTCGTCCTCGACCTGGTCGTGACGGCTGACGATCCTCGGAAGCGCGGCGTCGGCGCTCTCGCGCGGAACCGGCCGTGCCCATTCTCCGGAACCGATCTCGCCCAACGCACGATGGCAGCAGCTGTCACGCGACAGTAGGACGCAACTTCAAGTCGCTTGCGCTGTTGAAGCCGCCCGGCGCGATGGCTATCGATTCAAAAAACTCGATCGGAGGAACGCATGAGCACTATCACCGGCGGCTGTCACTGCGGCGCAATCCGTTATGAGGTCGAGGGCGACGCGATCGTGCATGCGCTGTGCCACTGCCGAGATTGCAGACTTCACGCCGGCGCGCCGGTCGTCGGCTGGACGATGTACGCGGACGATGCCGTCAAGGTGACCAAGGGCGAGCCGAAGGTGTACCACTCCTCGGAACATGGCCGGAGGCACTTCTGCGGCGACTGCGGCACCGGTCTGTTCTATTTCAATGCCAGCATGTTGCCCGGAATCATCGACATCCAGAGCGCGACTTACGACGATCCCGAGGCCGTGCCGGCGACGATGCAGATCCAGGTCGCTGAGCGTCTTCGCTGGATGGAGCATGCGCACGAGCTGCCGGCGTTCGACCGCTATCCTCCACAGCCGTAGCGGCGGCAGATGACACCGGCTCTCTTGGCGTCATCCGGGGATTGGCGACGCTCGGCTCGTGCGCCGGCTCATTGATGGTGGCGGTGGCGCTGCGTAGCACCGTCGGACGTGTACCCGCGCAGCTCGGCGTATCTTGCCAATTGTGCCTGGTCGAGAACCGCCGCGGCGCGCAGGTGATATTTGAGATGGGCCTGCCGCAGTTCGCCCTGCGTCCTGGCGATCGCCGCGGTGGCAGATTCCAGACTCTCGACCGTGATCGTACGGCTGGCGAACTGCCGATCCAGATCCGCCTCCTTCTCGATCAATCTGCCGCCGATGGGAGTGGTCTCGGCCTTCATCTCGGAGAACATCTCCTCGACCTTGCTCCGTTGCTCCGGGTTCAATTCCAGTCGGGCCGCGAGTGCGAGCCCCATGCCGCGTCCCGCCTGCAGATCGCCAATTTGCTGGTCCGAGAGCGCCTTGATGTGGCGGGACTTCATACCGGCATACGGTGTCTGCGCCCAAGCGGCAGCCGGCGCGAGCAAGGCGATGATCAAAACGACGATCTTCATGACTTTCCACCCCTGTTGCAGGACATCAACCAATCATGACTCGGCGATGGCGTAAACGGCCGCATCGTCTTCGAAGCCCCCACGGCCGTCGGTATCGAAGCCCGGCCGGTGATCTACGCGGGACCTTCGGCGGGCTGCGATCTCGGTTTCCATGACGCCGGAGGCCGGGAGCGCTCGTTCGTCAAGGGACCTCAACCGATCGCCTGCGAGCCGATGAAGCGCATGAATGCCCTTTGACCACCGGCACCGAACAGCACGACCGTGTAAGGCTGCGGCGTGCCGCCTTCCATCCCGGGCGATCCGACCGGCATGCCCGGCACGGCGAGCCCCTTCGCAATGGGACGCTCCGAGAGGAGGCGCCGCACGGCTGCGGCCGGCACGTGCCCCTCGACGAGATAACCCGCGACCTCTGCCGTGTGACACGCGACCAGGTCCGAGGGAATGCCGAGACGACTCCGAACCGCGTCGAGATCGGCAGTCTCCTCCACCTGGACGGTAAATCCCGCGTCCCGGAGATGTTTCACCCAGCCGGCGCAGCAGCCGCAGCTCGGATCCTTATGCACCGTGACGGTGGTTTCTTCGGCCTGCGCCGCCACCGCAGGCCCGGCAAGAACTGCCGCCGCCATCAGCCCTACAAGCGACCGACGGGTCATCACATGTGCGCGTTCCTTCATCTTCGGCTTCCTTTCGCTTCATCGTTGGATCTCAAGGTCGGAGCGTCGCAGGCATCAACGAGGGCTCGCCTGGCCCTCGTACATAAACGTCATGGGCTTCAGCCCGTTCATATATCCGGTGCGCATCTCGTCGATGCGAAAGCCGTTCCGGGTCAAGACGTCGGCAATGTCCCGATTGAGATGACAACCGCCCGAGATGCGCGTCCACGCGGGGGTCAGGCGATCTTGCCACCAGCGCACGCCCGGTTCGGGCGCGCGGCCATGCTCGACGAAGACCAGCTTCCCTCCCGGTTTCAGCACGCGCCGCGCCTCTGTCATCGCGCGATCGACGTCCGGAATGCTGCACATGGTCCACGTCGTCAGGACCGTGTCGATGCTGCGGTCCTCGATCGGAATCGCCTCGGCCGAAGCTTCAACGAGATCGACTGGAGTTTCCGGATGTGGCGCGTGCCGCGCCATCTCGAGAAGCTTTGGAGCGGGTTCGAGCCCCACAAGCTGCGTCACCGTAGGCCCGTAGAACGGCAGGTTGCGGCCGGAGCCGACGCCGATCTCGAGGACCCGGCCCTGAGCCGCACGGGTCGCGCGTTGCCGGTAGGGCGCAAGTTCCTTGTTGCGCATCGCAAGGTCGCAAAGCCGCGGAAGAATGACGTCGTTGTAGAAGCCCATGCGCGCATCTCCTGGCATCGCCGCCCCCAATACTAGAACGATGACGATCAATGCGGTGATCAATTCCATCGTCCCAACGTTCCCGCCACGATGTCGTTATCATGGCTCACCTCATTCGGCAGACTCCAGCACCCGCAATCTCGCACCGATCGGCTTTGACATTTCGGTCGGTTGTCCCTTGTCCTCGGCCTCAGGAGGCAGGTGGAAGCCCTTGACCAGCCCGAAGAGCGCCGGGATCACGATCAACGTCAGCAGCGTCGACGACGTCATCCCGCCGATCATCGGCACCGCGATGCGCTGCATGATCTCCGAGCCTGTGCCTGTGCTCCACATGATCGGCAGCAGGCCCGCCATGATGGCGACCACCGTCATCATCTTGGGACGGACGCGCTCGACGGCGCCCTCCATGATGGCCTCGTGGAGATCCCGCCGGGTGAAGACCCTGCCCTCGGCGCTGCGCTTCGCCTTCAGCCCGGCCAGCGCGTGCTCGAGGTAGATCAGCATCACCACGCCGGTCTCGGCGGCGACACCGGCGAGCGCGATGAAGCCGACCGCGACGGCGACCGACAGGTTGAAGCCGAGCCACCACATCATCCAGATGCCGCCGACCAGCGCGAAGGGCAGCGACAGCATGACGATGAGCGTCTCGGCCATGGCCCTGAAGTTCAGGTACAGCAGCAGGAAGATGATCGTGAGCGTCACCGGTACCACGATCTTCAGGCGGGCGGCGGCGCGTTGCAAATATTCGTACTGACCGCTCCAGACGACATAGTATCCTGGCGGAAACTGGATGCTGTCCGTCACCGCGCGTTGCGCGTCGGCGACGTAGCTGCCGATGTCGCGATCGCGGATGTCGACGTAGACGTAGGTCGCGAGCTGGCCGTTCTCGGTCCGGATCGAGGTCGGCCCCCGCGCCGGCTCGACCTTCGCGACCTCACCGAGCGGCACCGCGCCGCCCGCCGGCATCGGCACCAGGATATCGCTGGCGATGGCCTTCGGGTTGTCGCGCAGATCGCGCGGATAGCGCATGTTCACCGTGAACCGCTGCCGGCCTTCAACCGTCGTCGTGACCGTCTGACCGCCGAGAGCGGCCGCGATGGTGTCCTGAACGTCCTGGATCAGGATGCCATAGCGGGCAAGCGCCTCGCGGTCCGGGACGATCTCGAGATAGTACCCGCCGATGCCGCGCTCGGCGTAAGCCGAGGACGTGCCCGGGACGGCCTTGATCACCCGTTCGACCTGCTTCGCCAGCCGGTCGATCTCGACGAGGTCGGTGCCCATCACCTTGACGCCGACTGGCGTGCGGATGCCGGTGGACAGCATGTCGATACGGGCCTTGATCGGCATGGTCCAGGCGTTGGAGACGCCCGGAAACTGCAGCGCCTTGTCCATCTCCGCGACCAGGCTGTCGATCGTGACGCCGGGACGCCATTGCTCCTTCGGCTTCAGGTTGACGATGGTCTCGAACATCTCGGTCGGCGCCGGATCGGTCGCGGTCGCCGCCCGTCCCGCCTTGCCGTAGACGGACGCGACCTCCGGGAACGACTTGATGATGCGGTCCTGCGTCTGCATCAGTTCGGCCGCCTTGGTGACCGAGATGCCGGGTAGCGTCGTCGGCATGTAGAGCAGCGTGCCCTCGTTCAGCGTCGGCATGAACTCGGTGCCGAGCTGCCGGGCCGGCCAGATCGTGACGGCGAGCACGACGAGCGAGGCCAGGATCACTAGCGTCTTGGCACGCAGCACGCCCTTGATGACCGGCCGGTAGATCCAGATCAGGAAGCGGTTGATGAAATTCCTGTGCTCCGGCACGATCCTGCCGCGGACGAAGATCACCATCAGCGCCGGCACCAGGGTGACGGACAGCAGGGCCGCAGCAGCCATCGCGAAGGTCTTCGTGAACGCCAGCGGGCTGAACAGCCGCCCCTCCTGCGATTCCAGCGTGAAGATCGGCATGAACGACACGGTGATGATCAGCAGGCTGAAGAACAGCGCAGGACCGACCTCGGACGCCGCGTCCATCAGGATCTGGACGCGCGACTGACCGGGCTCGGCGCGCTCGAGGTGCTTGTGGGCGTTCTCGATCATGACGATCGCGGCATCCACCATGGCGCCGATCGCGATCGCGATGCCCCCCAGGCTCATGATGTTCGATCCCAGGCCCAGCAGCTTCATGGCGCCGAACGCCATCAGCACGCCGACCGGCAGCATCAGGATCGCGACCAGCGCGCTGCGGACATGAAGCAGGAACACAACGCAGACGAGCGCGACGACGATGCTCTCCTCGACCAGCGTGTGCTTGAGCGTATCGATGGCCGCGTAGATCAGGTTGGAGCGATCGTAGACCGGGACGATCTCGATCGACTTCGGCAGGCTGCTCGCGATCTCCTCGAAGCGCTTCTTGACATTCTCGATCACGTCGAGGGCGTTGACGCCGAAGCGCTGCAGCACGATGCCGCTTGCGACCTCGCCCTCGCCGTTCAGCTCGGCGATGCCGCGCCGCTCGTCCGGTCCGAGCTCGACATTGGCGACGTCCCGAAGCAGCACCGGCGTGCCATTGCTCGTCTTCAGGACGATGTTGCCGAGATCGTTGATGCTCTTGACGTAGCCCTTGCCGCGAATGACGTATTCGAACTCCGACAGCTCGACCGTGCGCCCGCCGACATCGGCGTTGCTGGCGCGGATCGCCTCCCGGATCTTCTGCATGCTGATGCCGCGATCGCGCATCCGCTGCGGATCGAGCACCACGTTGTATTGCTTGACGAAGCCGCCGATGCTGGCGACCTCGGCGACGCCTTCGGCCTTGGCCAGCGCGAACTTCAGATTCCAGTCCTGGATCGTACGCGTGTCGGCGAGGTTCAACTCCCTCGACATCACGGCGTATTGGTAGACCCAGCCGACGCCGGTCGCGTCGGGCCCGATGGTCGGGGTGACGCCGGCGGGAAGCCTGGACGACGCGCCGTTCAGGAACTCCATGACGCGCGAGCGTGCCCAGTAGATATCGGTGCCGTCCTCGAAGATCACGTAGACGAACGACACGCCGAAGAAGGAGAAGCCGCGCACCACCTTCGATTTCGGCACGGTCAGCATCGCCGTCGTCAGGGGATAGGTGACCTGGTCCTCGATCACCTGCGGCGCCTGTCCGGGATATTCGGTGTAGACGATGACCTGCGTGTCCGAGAGGTCGGGGATCGCATCCAGGGGCAGGTGAAGCAGCGCGTAGAAGCCGGCGGCGGCCGCAAAGCCGGTGCCGAACAGCACCAGCAGCAGGTTGCGCGCCGACCAGGCGATGATGCGGGCGATCATTTGTGCTCTCCCATCGCATGGCCCGCGTCGGAGGCTTGAGGAGCAGCCTCGGCAAAGCCTTTGAGCGCGGCCTTCAGATTGCTCTCCGCATCGATCAGGAAGTTGGCCGAAGTGACCACCGCCTCGCCGTCCGCAAGACCGTCCCGCACCTCGATGTAGCCGCCGCCGCGCCGGCCAAGCTTCACTTCCCGCGGCTCGAAACGCCCGTCCCCCTTGTCGACGAGAACGGCCTGGCGCGTGCCGGTGTCGAGCACCGAGCTATCCTGGATCGCCAGGACGGGCGCGCCATCTGCCGTGTCGATGTCGGCATCGACATACATGTCCGGCAGCAGCACCGCGTCGGGATTGGCGAGCTCGATCCGGACGCGAACCGTCCGGGTCTCGCGGTTCACCTGCGGATAGATCACGGCGATCTTTCCGGTGAACGCCCGGCCGGGAAAGCTTCGCGCGCGCACCGCAACGGACTGCCCGACCGCGATATTGCCGAGATCGCGCTCGGCGACGTCGACAAGCGCCCAGACCAGCGAGATGTCCGCGATGCGGAACAACACGTCGCCTGGATTGGCACGCATGCCTTCGATCGCGTTGCGCTCGAGAATGACCCCGTCGCGCGGCGCCGACCAGTGGATGGTGACGGGCGCGACGCGCGTTCTCTCCATCCCGACGATGACCTGATCGGGAACGTCGAGATTGACCAGCCGTTGCCGCGAGCCGCGGCCGTAGACCTCGATCCCGCCAATTGTTTTGGAATTGATCGTCGAGAGATATTCGGCGGCGGCAGAGGCGACCGCAGAACTGTAGATTTCCATCAAGGGCTGGCCCGCCTTCACGCGGGTGCCGGTGGTGACGTCCGCGACCTTCTGCACGAAGCTTTCGGCGCGCATCGCGATCACCGACACGCGGCGCTCGTCCAGCTGGATCGTGCCGGGCGCCTTCACCAGAACCCGGATCGACCGCCGCGCCACCGGCTCGGACTTCACGCCGCTGCGCTGGATCTTGCCGGGTGACAGCTTCACCGTTCCATCGTCGACATCGTCGCCTTCGTAAACGGGGACATAGTTCATCCCCATCGGGTCCTTCTTCGGCACCGGCGAGGTGTCGGGCAGCCCCATGGGATTGCGGTAGTAGAGGATCTTGCGCGACCCCGCCTGCTGCTGCGGCTTCGGCTCCGCCGGGGCGGCCTGATCGTCGTCGTAGACCGGCAGATAGTCCCGCCCCCGCTCGTCCTTCCTTGGCCCGGCCGACCAAAGCGGTGCACCGCTCGGATCGCGGTAGTAGAGCGCAGTTCGGGCGCCGCCTGCTGTGGCCGAGGCGACCTCGGCATGGACGGACCAGCGTCCGTCGTTCATGAACCAGGACGCGCCCAGGGCCAGGCTGCTGGAGAGCGCGAGTGCGGTGAGAAGACCTTGCGTGTTCATCGCCAGATAACCGCGCGCCCAGGGCGCGCGTCCATGTGAGTGGGAAAGAGAAGTTCGGGCGCCGTCCGGCGGCGCCCGAAGGCTCACTTCGTCGCCTTGACGATGACCTTGCCGGTGACCGTGTCAGGCTCGCCCTGCACCTTCGCCGCGAGCGTGACCTGGTAGCGGCCGGCCATCGGCAGGTCCGTCTTGAAGGCGTAGACGCCTGGCTCCCTGGACGGCAGCGGTGCGACGGCCGACTCCATCTCGGCCATGCCGTCCGGCGCCATGTCCACGCGCGTCCTGAAGATGACGGCATCCGCAACCGGCTTGCCGGTCTGCCTGTTGGTCAGGCGAATGGCGAGCGTGACGTCGTCGCCCTTCTTCATCTCGGGATTGACCGGCTCGAAAGCGTAATCGCCTGCGCCCGCCATCGCGACCGAAGCGGCGAGCGAAAGGGTGGCGGCAACAGCCGCGGTGCTGAACCTGGAAAGCATTGTCTTGTCCTCATGAATTGATCTCGACCGTGACGCATGAAGCGAGCACGTCAGTCATCGTCGCGCGCAGGCGTGCTGCACGCGTCGTTGGCTTGGCGAGATCAGATTCGAGGAGGCCGGAAGGGAGGGCTGCCGCCGAGCAAGGAGACGACCTGGTCGGCGGGAATGGCGGTTTTCCCCGCCGCTACGGCAAGAAATTCGAAGGCCAGCGGACGGATGTCTGCAAGCGCGACGGTGCCGCCGACGCAGCAGAAGCCCATCCCGCATTTGTACGCGCCGGTGTCGGAGCCCGTTCCCTTCATGTCGGGACAACAATCGTCCATCGACATATCGCCGTCGCCGCTCATGACCATGGCCGGCTGCATGTCGTGCGACGACATGGCGAGGCCAGAAGCGGACGCGCCAGCCGGCAGCATCGCCAAGGATATGGCGATGGCGAATGCCAGGATGGTACGGACGATCCGCATCAAATCTGCTTTTACTGTTGGGACACTTTCTGGAACCGCAGCATTTGTAACATATCCTGCGGTCGAAAGCATTCTTTGATCCGGGTCAAGCATTCGTGACCGGGGCTCCGATCACCCCGAGCGGACGCGTTGCAATCCCGGCCGCGAGCAGGTCCCCGCCTCAACCGCCGACAGGCCGAAGCCGACCGTTGGATGCAAGGGATTCACGTCGTCCGATCTGCACGAAGCAGCAGCAGCGCGACGAAGGCGGAGACCGAGGCCAGTGCGCTGATCCAGAGTGCGCTGCTGCCGAAATGCTCCACCATCAGTCCCAGCGCAAGCGGCGCGAAGGCGCCTGTTGCCCGCGAAGGCAGCGAGATCACACCGACACGCCTGCCGAACCCCACCGGCCCGAACAGCGCCAATGGCAGCGTACCACGGGCAATGGTGATGATGCCGTTACCAGCGCCATATAGCACCGTGAAGGCCGGCGCGAGCCAAGGGCCGCCCGCGACCAGTGCAAGCACGCCGATCGGATTCATGAGCATGGCAAGCCTTGCCGAGAGCAGCGGATGAAACCGGCTGAGCCATCCTGCCTCCAGAAGGCGGGCGCCGACTTGCGCAGGCCCGACCAATGCTCCTGCGAACAGGGCCTGTGCCGGCGTGGCGCCGAACGCAACCAGCATGGTCGGCAGAATGGCCGAGACTCCGGAGCTGACGAAGCTTGCCGCCGCAAAGATGTACGCCAGCAGCATCATTGCGAAGGTCTCGCTCTGGCCGCCGGATTGTTGGGTCGCGCCGGTGCCCGGCCGGGAGTCCTGGTCCAATGGAGCGGCACGGGGCAGAGAAAGGTTGAGCGGCAATGCAACGCCGATATGGATCGCCGCCCAAACCTGGCAGGCAACGCGCCAGCCGTACTCCGAAGCGAGCCACGTCGTGAGAGGCCAGCCGAGGGTGCTGGCGAAGCCGGCGATCAGGGTGATGCCGGTGATCGTTCCTCGCGCATTGGCGCCGTAGATGCGCGCAAGCGTCGCGAACGCCGCTTCATAGATGCCCATGCCCATGCCGATCCCGAGCAGGATCCAGGCCGTGATCAGCAGCGCCACACCATGGGACACGGACAGCAGGAGCAGGCCCGCCGCGAAGACGAGGTTCGAGACGGCAAGCAGGCTGCGCCCTCCGAACGTGTCGATGGCATGCCCGACTCTCGGGCCGAGCAGGCCGGAGATGACGAGCGCTCCCGACAGCGCGCCGAACAGGTAAGTCGGCGCAAGACCGAGATCGTGCGCAATCGGCGCAGCCAGGATCGCCGGGAGATAGTAACTCGACGCCCAGGCAATGGTCTGGGCGCTGCCGAGCGCGACGACGACAGCGAGCGGGCTCGCAGTGCCTCCCGTCATGAGCAACCGCATCCCGCGCCGCCTGCCTTCCTGGCCGATTCATCGGCCGCACAGCAGGCTGAGGGCTCGGCCTTGGCCGGGCCGCCGCAGCATCCCGCTGCGCCGGCGGACTCGACGCCACCACGTGTGCAGACGCCGGTCTCGGGCAGCACGAGCTCGACCCGTGCGGCAGCCTCCTTGTCGCCCGCGATGTCGGCGACGATCGACCGGACCTGCTCGTATCCGGTCGTCATCAGGAAAGTCGGCGCCCGGCCGTAGGATTTCATGCCGGCGAGATAGAAGCCCGGCTCGTCATGCGCGAGCTCGCGAGCGCCGTGAGGCCGCACCGTTCCGCAGCTATGCTCGTTGGGATCGATGAGCGGCGCGAGCGCGACGGGCGCCTCGATCGCCGGGTCGAGCCGAATCCGCAGCTCGGACAGAAACGAGAGATCGGGACGGAAGCCGGTCGACACCACCAGCTCATCTGCAACCACACTCCGCGCGCCGCAGCAGGCACCTGCCGAAATCCTGAGACGTCCTTCGGCCTCCGAAAGATGGGTGACACCGAAGTTGGCCTCGACTCGAATCCTTCCGGCAGCCACGAGCGCCGCGAAGCTGGATCCCAGCTCGCCGCGCGCGGCAAGCTTGTCGTTGCTGCCGCCGCCGAAGGCCTTTGCAGGATCGTCGCCGCGCAGCAGCCAAACGGGCTGCGTGCCGGGCACTTCCTCGGCGAGCCGCGCGAGGTCGATCAGCGTGCCCAGCGCGGAATGGCCGGCACCGAGCACGGCCACGGTCTTGCCGGCATATCTGCCGCGATCTGTGCCCCGCACATCCGGCATGCCATAGGCGATGCGATCCGTGCGCTCGCGTTCGCCGATCGCAGGCAGACCGTTGCTGCCCGCCGGATTGGGCGAGAACCACGTGCCCGACACGTCGATGACGGCGTCGGCGCGCAGCACCTCGGGGCCCTTGCCGTTCTGATAGCGGAGTTCGAAAGGCGCCTGCTCGCGGCCCCTGGTCTTCGCCTTGTCGAAGCCGACGCGGCTGATGGCCGTGACGCGGCTCGACGTCCGGATCGTCTCGCGCAGCGGCGTTCGCGTTGCGAGCGGCGCGAGGTAGCGCTCGATCAGCTCGCCGCCGGTCGGATAGGATTGAGGATCGGGCGAATTCCAGCCGGTCGGCGCGAGCAGGCGCGCCGCCGCCTTGTCGACATTGAATTCCCATGGCGAGAAGAGTTGGACGTGCTGCCACTGCCGCACCGCATGCGCGGCCTCGGGTCCGGCTTCGAGCACCACGGGGGACATGTCGCGTTCGAGCACATGCGCGGCGGCTGCGAGGCCGACCGGCCCCGCCCCGATGATCGCTACCGTCTTCTTCTCCATTGCGAACACTCCATTCTTCTAGAATTATGGAATAAATAGCCAAATGAATCAGGCTGCCGTCTGAGCGTCCTTACACCCGGCTTCGTCCGCACAGCACTCCGCGACCAGGAAGTCGACCAGGCCCCGCATGGCGTCGAAGTTGGCGTGGCAGATCAGGGTCGTCGATTCCCTGATCTGACTGACCAGTCCGACCGAGACCAAGGTCTTGATGTGGTGCGACAGCGTTGACGCCGGGATCTTCAGCTTGTCCTGCAAGCGGCCAACCGGCATGCCCGCGTGCCCGGCCCGGACCAATGCGCGGTAGATCTGAAGCCGGGTCCGATTCCCCAGGGCTTCCAAACGTGCTGCTGCGTCATCGATCTTCATGGGCGGCCACGATGCACACGCGCACATCGACTGTCAAACGCTATTTCTAGAACATTCGAAATAAGAACTCGCGGGGTGACGGGATTTCGGGTTGACGCGGTCCACATAATTCCATAAATCTGGATATATGGAAACAGAAGAAGCCGTCCTGGCGCTCGCCGCGCTGTCTCAACCGACCCGCCTTGAGGCGTTCCGGATGCTGGTCAGGCACGAGCCTGACGGTCTTGCGGCCGGCGACCTCGCGCGCCTGCTGGAAGTCCCCCAGAACACGCTCTCGGCGCATCTGTCGATCCTGAGCCGCGCCCGCCTCGTGTCTTCCGAGCGGCATAGCCGCTCGATCATCTACCGCGCCAACCTCGGAGAATTTCGCGACATTGCAGTCTTCCTGCTGCGCGATTGCTGCGGCGGACGGCCGGAAGTCTGCCAACCCGTCGTCGAGTCTTTGCAATCGTGCTGCGCTCCCAAGCGAAAGGAGAAGGCCCGTGCCTGATCGCGTCTACAATGTGCTGTTCCTCTGTACGGGCAATTCAGCCCGATCCGTGCTCGCGGAATCGATCCTTCGCAAGGACGGTGCCGGGCGCTTTCGGTCCTTCTCCGCAGGGAGCACGCCGAAAGGCGCAGTGCATCCGCTGGCGCTGCGCACGCTGCAGAGCATGGACTACCCGATCGACGGGATGCGCTCGAAGAGCTGGCTGGAATTCGCAGCCGCCGATGCGCCGGTGATGGATTTCGTTTTTACCGTCTGCGACAACGCAGCCGGAGAAGCATGTCCCGTCTGGCCGGGTCAACCGACGACTGCGCATTGGGGCATCGAAGATCCTGCGGCCGTCGAAGGCACCGAGATCGAAAGACTTGCGGCCTTCTCGCGGGCCTTCCGCTACTTAAAGAACCGGATCGGCGCGTTCGTGAACCTGCCCCTCAGCGGCATCGACCGGCTTTCGCTGGGGACCAAGCTTCGGGAAATCGGCCGCTCCGAGGGGGCAACGTCCGGCAAAAGCGACGTGGCGTGACGATGGGCATCTTCGAACGATACCTCACTTTGTGGGTCGCGCTTTGCATCGTGGTCGGCGTGGCACTGGGACACGTCATGCCCGGCTTCTTCGGCGCGGTTGCAGCCGCCGAGGTCGCCAGGGTCAACCTGCCGGTCGCGATGCTGATCTGGCTCATGATCGTGCCGATGTTGTTGAAGATTGACTTCGGCTCACTGGGCCAGGTCCGGGAGCATTGGCGCGGCGTCGGCGTCACCCTCTTCATCAATTGGGCCGTGAAGCCGTTCTCGATGGCGCTGCTGGGCTCCTTTTTCATCGGTCACCTCTTCGCACCGTGGCTGCCGTCCGACCAGATCCCGTCCTACATCGCCGGCTTGATCCTGCTTGCGGCTGCACCCTGTACTGCGATGGTGTTCGTATGGTCCAATCTGTGCGAAGGGGAGCCCCACTACACTCTGAGCCAGGTCGCACTCAACGACGTGATCATGGTTTTCCTGTTCGCGCCACTCGTGGGATTGCTGCTCGGAGTGGCCTCGATCAGCGTCCCCTGGGACACACTGCTTCTGTCCGTCGTGCTTTACATCGTGGTTCCCGTGATTGTCGCTCAGCTGTGGCGCAAGGTGCTGCTCCGAGGCGGCGATGCCAGCTTCAACCGCGTCATGCGGATGCTGCAGCCTCTCTCGCTTGTCGCCCTCCTCGCGACGTTGGTGCTGCTCTTCGGCTTCCAGGGAGAGCAGATCGTCAGACAGCCCGGCGTCATTGCGATCCTTGCCGTCCCGATTCTTGTGCAAGTCTATCTCAATGCGGGCCTGGCCTATTGGCTGAGCCGGCGGTTCGGCGTGGCCTGGTGCGTCGCGGCTCCAGCTGCCCTCATCGGCGCGAGCAACTTCTTCGAGCTGGCGGTCGCCGCCGCGATCAGCCTGTTCGGCCTGGACTCCGGCGCGGCGCTGGCGACCGTGGTCGGCGTCCTCGTCGAGGTCCCGGTGATGCTGTCCGTCGTCCGCATCGTCAAGGCCACGCGGGGCTGGTACGAAGCGGGCGCGGGTAAAGTCCAGACGGCTGCCGAGGCCCGCCAATGAACTCATCATTTGCCGGCGGCGGTGCGGCAGCGACGGATGCCGGTCTGCCAGTCACGGAGACAGGTCGATGAGCGTCACGATCTATCACAACCCGGCTTGCGGCACCTCACGCAACACCCTGGCGATGATCCGGCAGAGCGGTGTCGAGCCTGTCGTCATCGAGTATCTCAAGACGCCGCCGTCGCGGGACAAGCTCAAGGAGCTGATCGCGGCGATGGACGTTCCGGTCCGTGCGCTGCTGCGCGAGAAGGGAACACCGTACAAGGAGCTCGGCCTGGACGATCCCAAATGGACCGACGACCAACTCCTCGATTTCATGATCGCCCATCCCATTCTCATCAACCGTCCGGTCGTTGTGACGCCGAAGGGCACGCGGTTGTGCCGACCGTCGGAAGCCGTGATTGATCTCCTGGACAATCCCGTCGGCCGCTTCGTGAAGGAAGACGGCGAAGTGGTCGAAGCGCGATAGGCTTGCAGCGCCTCCTCGCGCCAGCCGATTGCCCGGCGCGCAGAAGCTCGTGACCTCTCGCGAAGATCAGCTTTTCGTGCTGGCGCGGTCAGCCCTTCGAGATGACCGCCCGGCCGTAGGGCGGCTGTGCCGCGACCGGGGGATTGGCGGTCTGGGCGGCGAGCTCGCCGATCAGGCGATCGGCGTCAGCGGCCATGCCGTCGGGAGCCTGGATCACCAGGCGCTCCAGCGCCCAGCGGTAGGACGAGACGCGCTGCTCCAGGCACTGCTGCACCCACTGCACGATCAGCGAGTTCTCCTGCATGCGCGCGACCGCGTCCTCCCTTTCCCTCGGCGAGAGCGCGGAGACGCGCGCCATGCTGGCATCGCGCTTCCTGTCGAGATCGATGACGCGGATCGCGCTGGCGAAAAACGGCTCGAACCGGGTGATGTCGTTGCGGACGTCCTCGATCAGCTGCGCATAGCGCGAGGAATGCGAGCGGTGCGGCTCGTCGATCAGCGTGCGTCCGTACATGGTGCGGTCGAACACGACCTTCTGCCGCCAGGGCGACGGCAGCGCCTTGTAGTCGCCGAACACGCTCTTCCAGGCCGGCCGCGACAGCGGCGGCTCGATCATGGGATAGGCGAGGTCGCGAAGCTGGCGCTCCTCGTCGGTGAGCTGGAATTGCGAGGGCTGCAGGCCGACGCTGGAGGTGACCTCCGCCCCCAGCCAGCGATGCATGTCGTCGCTGCGCATGTCGGCGCGGGTGCGGCCGAAATCGCCGCCGCTGCAGGCGCAGAGCCCCGCGCCTAGCAGGGCGAGCAGGACGGCCGAGAGGACAGGCCGGATCTGGCGGATGGATTCCGGCATCGCATGAAGCCGGGATGTCAGCGACGACGACGACGGCGTCTCGGCGCTGTGCCCTGTTCCGGCCCGCGATCGCCGCTGGTTTCGTCCGCCTCGCGCTCGATCCGGATCACGGGAAGGATCAGCACCGTTCCCATGTCCGCGCGCGGAGCGAGATCCCCCGACGAGCCCACCCGGCGACCGGCCGGAAATTCGATGATGGTCCCCATGTCAGCTCTCTCAATTGCCGCGCGACCGAACGCGCCCCAGCAACATTCGTTCATTAAGATCAGTTCATGGTTAACGGGGTGTAAACGCGGCCTTCGGACCGTAACCACACGGGTCGGGCGCGGCGTCCCGCTGCGGCACGACGACCCCTTGAATTCCAGAGTCGGCTTCACGCCTCGTTTTCCTTAACGAGGCTTTAAAAGAACCTGCGCTAGACTCGCTCGCGAGTATCTTTTCCGAGTTGCGTACGCCTCCATGACCAAGTCGCTGTTTCCCGGATTCGACGGGCTGATGACCCTGTCCCGTCGCGAAGGTGTCGATGTCCGTCCGACGCTGCTGCGCGTGCTGACCGACCTGTATGTCCAGACCGGCACCCACAGCGACGACGAGCAGCGGCAGTTCGTCGAGCTCGCCACGCGGCTGATCGACCAGGTCGACGATGCGACGCGCGCGGCCGTCAAGGCGCGGCTCGCGGTCTATCCGCAGACGCCGGTCCCGGTCCTGCAGAAGCTCGGGCTGGTCGCGACGCAGGAAGGCCGCAGGGTTCCATTGCCAAGGGAGATTCCCTCTCCGGCGCGCGCGCCGACCGAGGCCGAGCAGCGCATGGCCGCCGACATGGCGATGCAGCCGAAGGAGGCGGCCGAGATCCACGACATGTTCTTCCGCGCCGGCGCCCCCCAGCGCGCGCTGATCCTGCACAATCTGGCGCAGACCCCGCTGAAGGCCGCCCCTCGCATCCCGACCGTGCGCGCCAAGCGCGCGATCCAGATCCTGGAGATGGCGGCGATCGCGGGCGACGTCGAGAACTTCACCTTCGAGCTCGGCGACAGCCTGATCCTGCCCTCGCGCGTCGCAGCCCAGATCGTCGACGATGCCGGCGGCGAGGCGCTCGCGGTCGCCGCGCGCGCGCTCGACATGCCGAGCCCGGTCTTCCAGCGCATCCTGCTGTTCTTCAAGCCGGAGATCGGTACGTCCGTGAACGCCGTGTACCGGCTGTCGCGGCTCTACGACCGCCTCGCCGAGCGCTCGGCGCTGGTGATGCTGGCGGCCTGGCGCGGCTCGACGCTCGCCGTCACGCGCGCAAAGTACCAGGCAACGCTGCATGACGGCGAACGCCAGCGCGCGCGTGCAGGCGCGAGCCAGACGCGGCCGGGCGCGCAGCCGGGCTCCGCGCCAACTGTGCGGAAGGGCACCGGCGGGTCGTCGGACCGCTGACTGCTCGCGCTCAGGCGCTGACCGTATGTG
This sequence comes from Bradyrhizobium sp. PUT101, assembly GCF_052043945.1. Lineage (NCBI taxonomy): Bacteria > Pseudomonadati > Pseudomonadota > Alphaproteobacteria > Hyphomicrobiales > Nitrobacteraceae > Bradyrhizobium > Bradyrhizobium sp. PUT101. The sequence goes on along the minus strand of NZ_CP197207.1, from coordinate 6,579,854 downwards.
TGAGGCGCATGATGTCTCCCAAGCTCGTCATTGCCAATGCAGCAAGCGACACGTTTTCCCTTGTGCCCCGGACGCAGCGCAGCGCCTCTTCGGCGGTGCGCTGCAGAGCCGGGGCCCATTTCGCCGCGTCGATTCATGCTGCTTTCTGGGTCCCGGCTCTGCACGGCAACGCTGACGCGTTGCCGCTTGTCCGGGACACAGCAGCAGTTACGTCTTCGCCAATTCCAGAAAATGCCGCCCCGCGCGATCCTCGGTCTCGACGATCCACGCATCGGGATCGAAGCGGATTTCCTTGATCAGCCGCTCCTCGATCGTGTGCTCCGGCAGAGGCTGCGGCGACATGGGCACGAAGAAGCGATCGATGGGCCGGCCGTCGTCATAGACGGTCTGCGGCGCCGGCGCATACAGCATCGCATTGCCGTCGAGCAGCGACACCTTGACGAACACCGCGCCCGCTTCCTCGGCGCCGCGGCGTCGCACGGCGCCGTACACGCCCTCGGTCTGGCAGCGGCGCAAGTAAGCCGCCACCCAAATGTTGGATTTCAAACGCATGAATTCGACGATAGGCCAGCACGAGGTCTCACGCCAGCCTCACGTCGTCCGTCTCACGCCTTGCGCGCGCCGCCCTGGCCGCCGCGAATCTGGGTCGCGATGAAATATGACAACGGTATCGCGAGCGCGAACCCCACGGCCACGGCATAAGGGATGTTCCTGATGGCATCGGCGGCAAAGCTCGGCACCATCAGCACCACGATCAGGCTGATGCCCGCCAGCGTCGTGCCGAGCATGATCCAGACGAGAATCGAAACCTTGAACATGACGACCTCTCTTCGTTGATGAGGATGAGCTATCATGTTCCCCGAAGTCGCCGGGCGTCATTGATCCCACGCAAATCGCGCTCTTGCGGATCTGGTCTGTTGTGCAGGCGTCAGACGCCGGAATTGATTTGCATCAATGCCGGTTTGACGTGCGGCTATTCAACGGGATGTCCGATCGCAGCAGCGAGTTCGCGCAGCAGCCGATCGGACACCTGGCCGGTGACGGGCATCTTGTGCTCGCGCTCGAACTTCTGGATCGCGGACTGGGTCTCTCCGCCCATCGTGCCCGTGATCTTCAAATTGCCGTAGCCATATTCGGACAGCGCGCGCTGCACGCCGGCGATACGTCGCGCGGCCGGGCTTTGCGCCGGAATCGGCGCCGGCGGACGCAGGGCCGCGGGCGGCGTCGAGGTCGTCGCCTTGACCAGGCTGGTCATCGGATCGTTCGAGCGCGTCGAGGCGGTCGCCTCGACGGGCTTTTCGGGCGCCTTTTCGGCGGCACGCTCGGCAGGTTTGGGCTCGACGCGGAACTCCGTCGCTCGCGGCTCGAGCGGCGAGGTATCGGCGCCGACGGGGCGCGGACGCGGCAACGGGTTCGACAGCGGCACGGACGACGGCGCGGGAAGATTGATCACCGTGCCGAACATCGGCGCGGGGTGCCGGCCGGTCTGCAGGAACAGCGCATTGGCAACGATCGCACTGATCGCGGCGGCGGCGACGAGGCCGGCCAGCGTATCCTTGGGGCTATGCAGCAGCACGCGCATCACGAGGTTGCGCTCGGTCTCGACATCGACGACCGCGGCCTTCGCGCCACGGCGGCGCGGAGCGGCTTCATCCTTGGCAGACTTCCTAGGCACTTTTCTTCACCAGAGCGGGTTGGTCCTGAGACTGGTCGTGAGTTTGGTCCTGAAGGTCCTGGCGCAGCACCGGCGTCAACGTCGCGATCTTGCTCTCGGCCGGCCTGACCTGGGGCGGCGTGTAGACGAGCGGCAGCTTGACGGTGACGGCGGTGCCCTCTCCCAACCTGCTTTGTACCGTCAATTCGCCGAGATGCAACGCCACGAGACTCTTCACGATCGAAAGCCCAAGACCGGTGCCTTCGTGACGGCGCTGATAGGTCCTGCCGGCCTGGAAGAACCGCGCGCCGATGCGCTTGAGGTCGTCGGGTGCGATGCCGACGCCGGTGTCGCTGATGCGCAGCGTCAACTGCGAACCCGACACCGCGGCTGATACGGAGACCTGACCGCCGCGCTCGGTGAACTTGATGGCATTGGCGACGAGGTTGAGCACGATCTGCTTGAAGGCCCTGGGATCGCCGGTCATGACGGGCAGGTCCTGCGGCGCGTCGGTGATCAGGTCGATGCCGTTCTCCCGCGCCTTCAGCGCCAGCAGATTGCAGCAATGGAGCAGCGAGGCGCGCGGCGCGAACGGCTCGGACGCAATCTCGAAATTGCCCGACTCCATCTTCGACATGTCCAGGATGCCGTTGACGACCGACAGCAGATGCTGGCCGGAATCGTTGATGAGCTGGGCGTATTCCTTGCGCTGGGCCGCCCCCAGCATCAGGCTCTGCTCCTGCGCGATCATCTCGGAGAAGCCGATGATGGCGTTGAGCGGCGTGCGCAGTTCGTGGCTCATGGTGGCGAGAAAGCCGGTCTTGGCGGCATCGGCCGCCTCGGCGGCGCTGCGCGCCTGATCCAGCGCCTGCTCGAAAAGCTTGCGGTCGGTGACGTCGCGCATCACCGCGACGACTTCGACCTCGCGGGTGGAATCACGATCCGTATGCTGGCGGCCGAGATCCGGGTCGAGCGGGCGGCAGCGCATCTCGACCCAGATGAAATCGACCTCACCGCGCTCGGAACCAACAGGCTCACGCCGCAGCCGGAACTCGACGCTGCCGACGTCGCCGCGCGCCGCATCCGACAGAGCGGTGAGATAGGCCGGCCGGTCGGCGACATGGACGCGGTCGAACAGGCCGTGGCCGAGCAGTTGCGCCACTTGCACGCCGAGCATGGCCTCCACCGCCGGCGAGATGAACTGCACCGCACCGTTGGGCTGATGACGCGAAATGACGTCGCTCATGTTGCGCGCGAGCAGGCGGTAACGCTCCTCCTCGCGCGACAAGAGCGCAACGCTGGTGCGCGCCAGCGATTCCGCGCCGAAGGCGAGGCCTGCGGCATAGAGAGTCGCGGACGCAACGCCGAGGGCCATCAGCACGCCGCGCTCGGCCGCGCTCGGCTCCTCCACCGGCAGCCAGCCGAGCTGGCCGATCAGGATCAGCATCCCGGCGCAAGACAGCGCGAGCAGCGAAGCGAAAGCCACGACGCGGCGCGAGGCCGACAGCGCAGCTTCGAGGGGAACCACGACCAGCCAGACCGCGGCGAATGATTGGATGCCGCCCGTCGTGACCGCGACCGCCATGATCAGGCCGACGAGCGCCAGCGACGACAGCACATGCGCGCCTTCGTAGCGTCCGGTGCGCGAAAGGAACCAGGACAGCATGATGGGCGCGATCAGCCAGGCAAAGGCCGCGACCTCGACCGCGCTCGGCGCACCACGCATGGCGAGATATACCGGGAATGCGGCAAAGGCGGCCAGGCTGCCGAGCAGCCGCGGCGCCATGAAGGCACGATGGCGCGCTCGCATCAGCGCATCGTAGCGCGCGGAGGGATGCAGCAGCGCATCGAGACAATCGCGGATGATACTCAAAACTGTCACGGGTCTCGCGCTTCGGCTCAATCGTCTCTTGGAAGACGCGCCGGAACGCCTCCTTGTCGTTGAGCCACCGTGTCAGAGCGACCTTAAACGAGTGCTAAGGCGGTGCCGCGTGCGGCCGGACACCGCGCGATCGCGAAGCTTTTTAGACGATTTGGCGACGTCTTCGGTCAGGATGGTGAACACAGGGTTTCACCTTCCACCGCATGGTTTCGAATTGGTGGATGCGGGCGGCCGGCAGCATCGCGGGCGCGGGCGTCAATCGAAAATTTACGACACCGTCGCCCTCGAAGAATCCTGCGTAAATTTTCCGCGAATTAAGCTCAAGGCAATCACTTGCGATTTATCGAGAGTTGCTAGGCCCGACTTCCGCGGAGATCGCCGCGGGCGGAATCCAACGGACAGGTCGCAAGATGCGCTTTCTGCTTCGCATCACATTCTGGCTCGGGCTGGTGCTGGTGCTCCTGCCGCGGGACAAGACGCCCGAATCGGAGAAGCTGCCGCAGATCGGCGCCGCCGACGCGGTGCAGGCTGCGACTGCGGCCGTCTCCGACATGACCCAGTTCTGCAAGCGCCAGCCGGCCGCCTGCGAGGTCGGCGGACAGGCCGCGACCATCATCGGCCAGCGGGCCCAGGACGGCGCGAAGAAGCTCTACCAGATCATCAACGACAAGAAAGAGCAGATCACCAACGACAAGAACGAGAAGACCGACCACAAGAAGGCGCCCGACCATACCGGCTCGATCGCCATGGCCGGCGAAGGCGACAATGCCGCAAGCGAGGCGCCGCGCGACACCCTGACTCAGGACGACCTCGCGCTGGAATGGCGCGGACCTGAGGTCTCGAATTAGCGGCCAAGCCCTATCGATTTCACGGCTTCGCGACCTTATATTGGCCTGAACGCGAACACGGGCCAGCATGACGACGATCGACGAAATCAGGGACAATTTCGAGCTTCTGGACGACTGGGACGACCGCTACCGGTATGTCATCGAGCTCGGCCGCACCCTGGAACCGATGCCGGAGGCGGAACACTCCGCCTCCAACAAGGTGCAGGGCTGCGTCAGCCAGGTCTGGCTCCAGAAGCTGGTCGACCGCGGCAATGGCGAACCGATCCTGAGATACCGCGGCGACAGCGACGCGCATATCGTGCGCGGGCTGGTCGCGATCGTGCTTGCGCTCTATTCGGGCCGCACGCCGCAGCAGATCCTCGCTACCGACGCGATCGCCGTGTTCAACGAGTTCGGCTTCCGCGATCATCTGACGCCGCAGCGCTCCAATGGCCTGCGCTCGATGGTCGAGCGCATCAAGACCGACGCAAAAGCGGCGCTCGCGGCGGCGTCGTAGGAAATTACTTCCGCTTCCGCTGCTGCTGTCCGAGGCCCATCTGCTTGGCCAGCTGCGAGCGTGCCACCGCATAGTTCGGGGCGACCATGGGATAGTCGGCCGGCAAGCCCCATTTCTCCCGGTATTGCTCCGGCGTCATGTTGTACTGCGTGCGCAGATGGCGCTTCAGCGACTTGAAACGCTTGCCGTCTTCCAGACAGACCAGATAATCGGGCGCGATCGACTTCTTCAGCGACACGGCCGGCTTTGCGGGCTCGAGCGGCGCCGTCTCGGTGCGGCCGGACGACACCCGCACCAGGGCGCCATGCACCTGGCTGATCAGGTTCGGAATCTCCGCTGCCGGCGTCGGATTGTTGCTGAGATAGGCCGACACGATGCTCGCTGTCAGCTCGATGAAATTCTTGGCCCCCGCGTCCGACATCTGCCGCCCTCCCTCGCCTTGCGTCTCACGGGATTGACGACGCCAGAGTATTCCATGTCAACAACACGTTCGGCAGAAACAGGACAACTGACGACGAGGCGCTGATCACTGGTGAACAGCGCCGCTTTATTTATGCGCAGCGGTCTCAAGCGCGCTGGTCAAGATGGGCGCGGAGCTCGTCGATCGAGCCAAAGCGCATCATGCCTTCCGGCATCTGCGCCTCGATCGAGCCGTCGGAATAGAGCGAATAGGCCATGCCGTCGACGACGCCGGATTTGAGCACGGTCACGGGTGCCGGCTCGACAGGTGGCGGCGGTTCGGGTGCAGGCGGCGGGGCGGCTTCCGCAAAGGTCGACGGGGAGCGCGGCGGCGGACGGCGCGGGGCCACCGGCGGCTCCTGCGGGCGCATACGGTCCGGCTTCGGCCAGGCAACGTCAAAGCTCGCAGGCGGATAGTCCAGGGCCTCACTGGGCTCCGCAGGCGGCTGGGGCGCACCTTCAGTGGCCTTCGCCTCCGCGCGCTCGCGTTCCTTGCGCGAGGTCGAGGTGAACAGCAGGTTGCGCCGGCGCGGCGCTTCCGGGGCAGGTGGCGGCGCAGGAGCTTCAGCCTCCTGCGCGCCCTCGACGCGCGGACGCTCGCGCGCAGCAGCTTCGCTCTGCCACGGCGGCGGCCCTGCGGACGGTGGCGCCGGCTCGGGCGCGGTCGTGCCTGATACGGCGAGGCCCGGCAGCACGGGCCTGACCCGAACCTCGGACGGCGCGACCGCAGCGGCCAGCCGGCGCGCGATGCCCTTGAGCTCGAGCACCACGAGATACAGGCCGACCAGTAACATTCCGGAGCAGACGCCGATGGCGCCGGAGATTATGAGAGTTCCTCCGAGGCTGAATTCCCTGATCGTCAGGCCGAAAATGATCGCAAGGAGACCCGCCAGGAAGGCGCAAATCCCCACGATCAACAATGCCAAGTTCATCGAACTCACCCCCGGCCGCGCATCCACACGCGACAACCGCTACGCCACGATACCGTCATACGATGTTCCACGCCAACGGCCAATTGTAGGCGGTGTTCCTAAAGGGAAGGAAATCAGGGACTTATTCACATTCCCTTCAGCTCCGGCTCGGTACTGCTCGGAGCGCTCTGAAGCAACCGGAATTACTGCGTCGCATCAGGATTTTAGCCATAATGCCCAATTACTTGGTAATGGAACTGCGCTATAGGGGAACCGGGGAGCAGGCCCGCGCGCACCAGCAGGGCCAAGAGGGGATTCCGGGGCACCGATAGCCATGACATCCATCACGACTTCGGTGATCGACACGCCTCTGCGGCGCTCGGTCGAACGGACCTGCGACGATCTCGCCATGCTGGTGCTGGCTGCAGTCGCCGTCATCGCAGGCTTGACCTTCCGCGACTACGGGCTCGGCTGGGACGACTACACCCACGCTGAATATGCCGACCTGCTGCTGCGCATGTTCGGTTCCGGCTTCAAGGACACCGCGGCGCTCTCCTTCGCCAATCTCTACATGTATGGCGGCGGCTTCGACATGGTCGCGGCCCTCCTGCACAAGGTCATTCCGCTCGAGCTGTTCGAGACGCGCCGCCTGCTTGGCGCCATCGTCGGCGTGATCGGCCTTGCCGTGACGTGGCGGCTCGGCCGCCGCGTCGGTGGACCTCTTGCGGGCCTTGCCTCGCTCCTGCTGCTCGCGCTCTGCCCGATCTTCTACGGGCACATGTTCATGAACCCGAAGGATGCGCCCTTCGCGGTGGCCATGATCATCCTGATGCTCGGCCTCGTCCGTCTCGCCGAGGAATATCCGCAGCCGTCGCCGCGCACGGTCCTCATCGTCGGCCTGGGTGCCGGCCTTTCGCTGGGCTGCCGCATTCTCGGCGGGCTCGCACTGGTCTACGCCGTGCTCGGCTTCATACCGCTGTTCCTGGAGGAATTGCGCACTGAAGGTTTGCGCGAGTCGGTCCGCCGCTTCGCCCATGTCGTCTATGTGCTGCTGCCCGGCCTCGTGCTCGGCTACCTCGTGATGGGCCTGATCTGGCCGTGGTCGATCATGGAGCCCGGCAATCCCTTCGAGGCGCTGACCTACTTCTCGCATTTCTTCGAGAAGCCGTGGAAGGAGATGTTCGACGGCGCGATCGTGTCGGTGCCCGACATGCCCTGGTCCTATCTGCCGACGCTGTTCGCACTGCAGCTACCCGAGGTCATGCTGGTGCTGACGGCCGGCGCCGTGTTCAGCACCTTCGCCATGCTGCCGCGGCGCGGGGTTCCGGCCCGCCGCAAGACCATCCTCTTGATGCTGACGCTGGCTGCGACCCTGCCGCTCGCGATCGCGATGGTGAAGCGCCCGGCGTTGTACAACGGCATCCGTCATTTCGTCTTCGTGATCCCGCCGATGGCGGTGCTCGGCGGCGTCGCGTTCGCCTGGGCCATGGAGCGCCTGCGCGCCAATCACCGCACCTGGCAGCCGGTCGTGCTCGCCACCTTCTGCTTCGGCCTCGCCCTGTCGCTCGCCGAGATGATCCGGCTGCATCCCTATCAATACACGCATTTCAACCACATCGCCGGGACCGTTCGCGGCGCCGACGACCGCTTCATGCTGGACTATTGGGGCCTCGCCTTGAAGCAGGCCTCCGACGGATTGCGCGAGCAGCTCGTCGAGCGCCAGGAAGTGCCGCCCAGCAATCGTAAATGGAAGGTTGCGGTCTGCGGTCCGCAGCGCCCGGCCCAGGTCGCGCTCGGGCCCGACTTCACCATCGGTTGGGATTCCAACGCGGCCGACTTCGCCATGACGCTCGGCGAGTTCTACTGCAAGGGCCTCACCGCGCCCGTCATGGTCGAGATCAAGCGCGACGACGTGGTGTTTGCCCGCGTCTACGACATCCGCGGCCGCGGCATTTCCAGCCTGCTGTCGATCCCGGCGCCGTAACGATTTCCTCCTCGGCGTAGCCCGGATCTCGTGGCGCAATCGCGGAGTCTTTGGCCGGGCTCCCCGCATTCCGCCTGCGCTCCATGCGGGCTACGCTTGACTGCCGCGCTTTGATCGCCTTGCTGCCGATCACCGCCAAGACTAGGCTCCCTCCCCGCAACAACGATGTTTCGGAGAGATCAGCCATGTCGCCAGCGGAAGCGCGCCTTAGGGAAGTGCCGTCGAACATGACGGAGGCGGAGTGGCAACAACGGGTCAATCTGGCCGCCTGCTATCGCCTGGTCGCGCTGTACGGCTGGGACGATCTGGTCGACACCCATATCTCCGCGCGCGTGCCCGGCCCCGAGCATCACTTCCTCATCAATCCCTACGGGCTGATGTTCGACGAGATCACCGCTTCCAGCCTCGTCAAGGTCGACCTGCACGGCAACCAGCTCTCCGAGAGCGAATACAGCATCAACCCGGCCGGCTTCACCATCCATTCGGCGATCCACGAGGTGCGCGAGGACGCGATCTGCGTGCTGCATCTCCACACGCTCGACGGCACTGCGGTGTCGAGCAGCGCGGAAGGCCTGCTGCCGCTGAACCAGACCGCCCAGCTCGTCACCCACGACCTCGCCTATCACGACTACGAAGGCATTGCGCTCGACCACGACGAGCGGCCGCGGCTGCAGAAGGATCTCGGCGACCACAACCACATGCTCCTGCGCAACCACGGCACGCTCACGGTCGGCCGCTCGGTCGCCTCCGCCTTCGAGCGCATGTATCATCTCGAGCGCGCCTGCTCGATGCAGGTGCGCACGCGCGCGCTAGGCACGCCGGTCTATCCGGTCGACGATGTCGCGATCGACAAGAACGCCGAGCTGCTGTCGAACCGCGACCGCGCCGAGCTGCGCGCGACCAACCTCGTGTGGCCGCCTTTGCTGCGCAAGCTCGATCGCGTCAATCCCGGCTACAAGTCTTGAGATATTTTGGATCTGGTGTAGAGTAGCGCCCAACGAACCTCTACGCCTTTTGGAATGAAACGCCGCCCAATCCCGGGCGGCGTTTTTATTTGGACCGTTCGTCACAATACATCACCGTCACCCTGAGGTGCTCGCCTCTTCGGCGAGCCTCGAAAGGCGACGGCCCGGCTGCATCAGGGCCGTACATCCTTCGAGGCTCACCGTGAAGCGCGTTGCGCTCCACGGCTCGCACCTCAGGATGACGGGAGGCGCAGTTCGGTCGTTGCAAGTTTCGCAGTCTGGGCAAAGCGACTTGTCCGCCATAGCTCGACGAGCGACGGCGGAAGCGTGCGCGACACTTCTATCGATCCAAGGAGAGATCGTGGGCACGGCGCTTTGCGCCTTTGCCCACCCTCCGGCACCGTACCGCTACTTCACCTCCGCCAGCGCGGCGAGGATGCGGGCCCAGGAGCGGATGCCCTTCTGGAAGCTCCGCAGGTCGTATTTCTCGTTCGGTGAGTGGATGTTGTCGTCGTCGAGGCCAAAACCCACCAGCAGCGAGTCGAGGCCCAACGTGCGCTTGAAGTCGGCGACGATCGGGATCGAGGCGCCCGAGCCCATCAGCACGGTCTCCTTGCCCCACTCCTCGGCCAGCGCCTTGCTGGCGGCGGCGAGCGGCTTCATGGTCCAGTCGAGCGCGACCGCAGGCGCGGCGGAATGGTCGCCGAACTCGACCTTGCAGTCGCCGGGAATGCGCGCCGATACGTAGTCGCGGAAGGCCTTGCGGATTCTCGCGGGATCCTGGCCCTGCACAAGGCGGAACGACACCTTGGCCGAAGCATGTGACGGGATCACGGTCTTGGAGCCTTCGCCGATATAGCCGCCCCAGATGCCATTGACGTCGCAGGTCGGACGCGTCGAGGCCTGCTCGACCAGCAGCCTGCCCTTCTCGCCAGCCGGGAGCGACAGCCCGACCGGCTTGAGGAAGGTCTCGGGCGTGAATTCGAGCTTCTTCCACTGCTCCAGGATGTCGGGCGGCGTATCCTTCACGCCATCATAGAAGCCGGGAATGGTGATGCGGTTGTCGTCGTCGAACAGGCCGCCCAGAATTTTCGTGAGCACCCGGATCGGGTTCATCGCGGTGCCGCCGAACACGCCGGAATGCAAATCGCGATTGGCCGCGGTGATCTTCAGCTCTTCATAGAGCAGGCCACGCAGCGAGGTCGTGATCGCCGGCGTGTTGCTGTCCCACATGCCGGTGTCGCAGACCAGCACGTAGTCTGCCTTGAACTCGTGCTTGTTCGCCTCGATGAAGGGCACGAAATTCTTCGAGCCGACCTCCTCCTCGCCCTCGATCAGGAAGGTGACGTCGACCGGCAGCGAGCCCGTCACCTTCTTCCAGGCGCGGCAGGCCTCGACGAAGGTCATCACCTGCCCCTTGTCGTCCTCGGCGCCGCGCGCAACGATGATCTTGCGGCCGTCGGCGTGATCCGCGACAACGGGCTCGAACGGCGGACGGTGCCAGAGATCGAGCGGGTCGACCGGCTGCACGTCGTAATGGCCGTAGAACAGCACGTGCGGCCGTCCGCCCGCTCCGGTCCTGCCGACGACGGCGGGATGGCCCGCGGTCGGCCTCACCTCGGTCGCGACACCGAAGCTGGCGATGTCCCTGGCGAGATGCTCGGCCGCAGCCCTGCAATCATCCGCAAAAGCCGGATCGGCCGAGATCGACTTGATCCGCAACAACGAGAACAGGCGCTCCAGGCTGTTGTCGAAATCCTTGTCGATGTGGTCGAGCACGGATTGAAGCTGCGTGTTGGACATTGTCGTGTTCCTGATTGGGGGTCTCAAGCTGTCTGCGCTTTTAACGCCGGCGCGGCGCCGGAGCTAGCCGCAACCGGCGGATGCCGGATGTGCCAGGCGAGACTACCTGCGAGGACGGCCGTCGCGGCGAGATTGTTGCCCCAGGCCTGGATGACTTTGGGAAACCACGGCAGCGACAGCAGCATCAGGATGCCGGCAGCCCCCAAGGCGAGCCAGGTTCCCAGGCGCACAGGCGCTCGCTCGTCGAAGGCGGCGCGATGGATCAATACCGTGATCGGGAAGAACAGCCACATGAAGTAGTATTGCCGGGCCAGAGGCGAGGCCACCGTGATCAGGCAGAACAGAATGCCGAGCTCCTCGGCATCCGAGCGCGCCGTTCGCCGCGCCTGCCCTGGCATGATCGCGATGAAGCCGAGCCCGAGCAACGCCGAAATCGCAAGCACGATCCAGTTCGCCGTCCTGTAGTCGACCTCGACCACATTCATCGTGCGCGGCGGCTTGCTGGGATCGTCCTGATTGTAGTTGATCGGCCGGACCAGGCGATGCGTGACGGCGATGAGGGACTGGTTGACCCACGACCAGTTCTGCTCGTCACGCTGGCCAAAGCCTTTTTCCGAGTTCGTCCCGACCATGCCCTGGTACCAGGTCGCGAGTTCGGCCGCGTTGCGCTCGAAGCCGCGGATCGGCGCCGGCACGACATAGAGAAGAATGCCGGTGAAGACGATGGTGCTGACAAAAGCCGCCCACCTGCGCCGCCAGAGCAGATAGGGCAGCACGGCGATCGGAAACACCTTGATGGCGGCGGCGAGCGCGAACATGAAGCCAGCGAGCCACGACCGCTGATGCCGCAGGCTCCAGAACCCATAGAGCATCATCGCCAGCAGGACGAGATTCGGCTGGCCGAGATCGAACATGTCGAACACGAAGGCCACAGTAACCAAGACCGGCAGCGCTTCCAGCCAGCGGCCAGGCTTGCGGTCCGAACCGGCCATGACTTGGGAGAACGTCCCGGTGTACCACCACGCCACAGCATTCAAGATCGACAGGACGACATAGAGCGGAATCTTGCCGAACCAGGTCGGGATCGCCAGCAGGATCGCCGGCAGCGGCGGATAGATGAAGTCGAAATAGTCGCGGGCCGTGGCAGGATAGAGCGGCCCACCCTGCAAGACCTGCTGTCCGGCCCAGTACCAGAGCAGGTAGTCCTTGGTCTTGCCGTGGCCGAAAATCTCGGGGACGAGCACGTCGGCCGTAAGGACGACGCAGCAGAACAGAAAAAGCACATCCAGCGGCGCACGCGGCGACAGACGTCTGGGCGCTTCAGGCTTGGCTAAGGGGGCAGGCGGGGTCAAGGTGCGGTCCGGTGCGGCGACGAAACAGGACGTAGCAGACCGGCGGAGGCTTGGAGAGCCCCCTCACCTGAATGTGTGAACGTTCGGCCCCTCCCAGATCAGGGGAGAGGTCGATGGGCTCGGTGGACGAATTGCCTTCCCGTCAGGCGTTCTGCCTACCGCCGCAGCAATCCGCCGAGCGCGCCGCGGACCAGCGTGCGGCCGATCGAGCCGCCGAGCTGGCCACCGACCGACTTGCCGATATTGGCGGCCATCCCGCCGATCACCTGATTGGTGACCGATCGCGTCACGTCCCGCGCAATGACCTGGCCGGTCGACAGACGGCCTCGCTTGACGTTGGTGCCGAAGATGGTGCCGACGATCGAGCCGATCTGGCCCAGGATGCCGCCGCCGCTTCCACCCGCTGGACTGTCCGCTGTGGCCGCCGTGTCGGCGATGCGCTTCTGGAGCATCTCGTAGGCGGATTCGGAATCGACGGCGGTGTCATATTTGCCCTTCATCGGGCTTGCCGCCATGATCGCCTTGCGCTCGTCCGGCGTGATCGGTCCGATGCGGGCCGACGGCGGCCGGATCATCACCCGCTCCACCATCGACGGCGTGCCGTTGCCCTCGAGGAAGGACACCAGCGCCTCGCCCTTGCCGAGCTCCGTGATCGCCTTGATGGTGTCGAGCTTCGGGTTGGGCCGGAAGGTCTGCGCCGCAGCGGCGACCGCCTTCTGGTCGCGCGGGGTGAAGGCACGCAACGCGTGCTGCACCCGGTTGCCCAACTGTCCGAGCACGCGGTCGGGCACATCGATCGGGTTCTGCGTCACGAAGTAGACGCCGACGCCCTTGGAACGGATCAGGCGGACCACCTGCTCGATCTTGTCCAACAGCGCCTTGGGCGCATCGTTGAACAACAGATGCGCTTCGTCGAAGAAGAACACGAGCTTCGGCTTGGGCAGGTCGCCGGCCTCGGGCAGTTCCTCGAACAACTCCGACAGCAACCACAACAGGAAGGTAGCGTAGAGCCTGGGGCTCTCCATCAGCTTGTCGGCAACCAGAATGTTGACGATGCCGCGACCGTCGCTATCGGTCTTCATGAAATCCTTCAGCTCCAGTGCCGGCTCACCGAAGAATTTCGTTCCGCCCTGGTTTTCCAGCACCAGGAGCTGGCGTTGAATGGTTCCAACCGTCGCCTTGCTGACATTGCCGAAGCTCTGCGCGGCCTTGCGGATCTCGGCAAAGGGATCTTCCTCGGCATCCGCTGCCTTCTTGCCGCTGGCGGGAACGATCGCATCCAACAGCGACCGCAGATCCTTCATATCCAACAATGGCAGAAGACTCTCGTCCGCAACACGGAAGGCAACGTTGAGCACGCCTTCCTGCACGTCGTTCAGGTCGAGCATGCGCGCGAGCAGGAGCGGCCCCATTTCCGTGACAGTCGCGCGCACGGGGTGGCCCTGCTCGCCGAACACATCCCAGAACACCGTCGAGAACTGATCGGGCTGGAATGTCAGCCCCATTCCGGTGGCGCGCTTGAGGATGAAGTCCTTGGCCTCTCCCAGCTCGGAGATGCCGGAGAGGTCGCCCTTGATGTCCGCCGCAAAGACCGGCACACCGGCGCGCGCAAATCCTTCCGCCAACACTTGAAGCGACACGGTCTTGCCGGTTCCGGTCGCGCCCGTGACGAGGCCGTGGCGATTGGCGAGCGCCAGCGTCAGCCATGCCTGCTCGCTTCCCTTGCCGACGAAAATCTTGTCGTCGGTATCGCCGAGCTTGCTGTCCTGTGCGGTCATTATTCTCTCTGATCTCTCTGCCGAGTTTCGCGTATTGAAACTCGAATGCGCCAGTTCCGTAGTTTAACGCATGTCGCACACCGATTAAAACCGTTCAACGCGCCCCGAGCATGCGACATTGTCGGACACGAATGGGCAACATCAGCCGAAAGTAGGAACGGGGTATTCGCAGCGCGGCAATTTTTTGCCGATTCGATCTCGGCTCTTGCACGGCTGCAACACTTTTCGCGCGTTCGAGGATGAATCGCGACCGCGCGTGCGTTCATCGCTTGAATTTCACATCACACCGGCTCAAGATCAATTTTCGAAAGCAATACTCCGGCGTGCAACCGGCTGAGGGGCCTTATGGACGAGCTGATCGGACGGCTGGCGGCAAACGCCAGCATAGATGGTGCTGTCGCTGAAAAAACCGTCGGCATTATCCTGGGCTTCCTCCGCAGCGAGGGTCCTTCCGAGAGCGTGCAGGCTCTGATCGACCAGATCCCAGGAGCGGAAGCTGCAATCGAGGCGTCCAGGAGCGGCGGCGGCCTGTCGCGGCTGATGGGTGGCGGCTTGATGGCGGTCGGCACGCGCCTGATGGGCCTGGGACTCGGCATGTCCGATATTCAAAAGGTCGCCCGTGAACTTTTCCGCTACGGGCGAGACAAAATCGGAGCGGATCAGATGGGCAAGATCATCGCTGGGACTCCGGGCCTCAGCCAATTCGCCTGAAGCCACGCATTTCACACCGAGTGTCATGACATATCCAATCTCCGAGATTGAGGGCCTGTCGACCTTTGCAGCCAACAAGTTGAAGGCGCAAGGAATCCGCACCACCGACGCGCTGCTCGAGGCGGCCTCGACCGTGAAGGGCCGCAAGGCGCTTTCCGCCAAGACGGGCATCAGCGAGCAGTCGCTGCTGGAATGGGCCAACGTCTCCGACTACATGCGCATTCCCGGCATGGGCAGGGCCAAGGTCGGCCTGGTCCGCGCCGCGGGCGTCACCACCGTGCGCGAACTCGCCTATCGAAATCCGGCGAGGCTCGCCCAGAGCATGCGCGAAGCCAACGAGAAGAAGAAGCTCGTCCGCATCCTGCCTTCCGAGAAGTCGGTCGGCGACATCATCGCCAAGGCCAAGAAGCTGCCGCCGAAGATTACGTATTAGGGCGGTTCTTTCCGCACCCTGTTTCGTCCAGCGAGCGTTACGCTCGCTCTCGTGTCCCGGACGCGCTGCAACGCCCCTCCAATCCCGTCTTGACTCCCCCTGCCCGACCGCGCAAAGCGGGCCGCATGAACGCCTCGCTTTCCCCTTCCGTCCCGCCGGCCGGCTCGGCCGGGATCGACGCGCTTCGGACGCTGCTGGAGCGGCCTCTTCCTGCGGTGATGGGCGTGCTCAACATCACCCCGGATTCCTTCTCCGACGGCGGCGCGTTCATCGCACCGGCGCGGGCGCTGGAGCGGGCGCGGGCGATGATCGCCAATGGCGTCGACATCATCGATATCGGCGCCGAATCCACCCGGCCCTACAAGGGTGCCCGGCCGGTCACCGCGGAAGACGAATTGGCGCGGCTGAAGCCGGTGCTGGCCGACGTGGTGGCGCTCGGCGTGCCCGTCTCGATCGACAGCATGAAGGCGCAGGTGGTGGCCTTCGCGCTCGACCAGGGCGCGGCGATCGCCAACGACGTCTGGGGCCTGCAACGCGATGCCGACATGGCGCCGCTGATCGCCGCAAGAGGCGCTCCCGTCATCGTCATGCACAACCGCGACAGCGTCGATCCCGCGATCGACATCATTGCGGACATGAAGGCGTTCTTCCGGCACTCGCTCGATATCGCCGCGCAGGCCGGCATCGTGCGCGGCAAGATCGTGCTCGATCCCGGCATCGGCTTCGGCAAGACGGCCGAGCAGAGCATGACCGCGCTGGCGCGGCTGCGCGAACTGGACGTGTTCGGCTTGCCGATCCTGGTCGGCGCCTCGCGCAAGCGCTTCATCGCCTCGGTGTCGCCGTCGGAACCATCGGAGCGGCTCGCCGGTTCGATCGCGGCCCATCTGATCGCCGCGCAGCGCGGCGCGAAGATCATCCGGACCCATGATGTCGGCGAAACCCTGCAGGCCCTGCGGGTGGCGCATGCAATCGAGAGCAAGCAATGACCGATACGATCTTCGTCACCGGCTTGTCGATCCATGCCCGCCACGGCGTGATGGATCACGAAACCGAAGTCGGCCAGCGTTTCGTCATCGATCTCGAACTCTATACCGACCTGTCCGAGCCGTCGCGCAGCGACCGGCTCGCGGACACGGTGTCCTACGCCGACGTCGTGGCGACGACGACGGCGGCGTTCAAGAACACCAATTACAAGCTGCTGGAGCGCGCGGCCGGCGCGGTGGCCGACGCCATCCTGTCGAACTTCCCGCGCGTCCGCGCCGTGAAGATCACGGTGCACAAGCCGCATGCGCCGATCGCCGCGATCTTCGACGATGTCGGTATCATGCTGACACGCTCGCGGCACCCCTGAGATGGCGAGCGTGCTGATCGCACTCGGCGGCAATGTCGGCGATGTCCGCGCGACGTTCGGCAAGGCGATCGCCCATATCTGCGGCATGGCGCAAGGCGCGCTGATCGCCCGCTCCTCGGACTATGCCACCCCACCCTGGGGCGACGAGGACCAGGATCCCTTCATCAACGCCTGCATCGAGATCGAGACCGGTCTCGATCCGCACGCGCTGTTGTTCGTGCTGCAGAAGGTCGAGCAGAAATTCGGCCGCGTGCGAACCAAGGAGCGACGTTGGGGCCCGCGCACGCTCGATCTCGACATGATCGCCTATGACGACGTCAGCTTGCAGAAGCCCGACCTGACGCTGCCGCATCCCCGCCTGTTCGAGCGCGCCTTCGTGCTGGTGCCGCTGGCCGAAATTGCGCCCGAGCGCGTGATCTCAGGCATTCGTGTGCGTGACGGCCTCGCCAGCGTCTCGACGCAAGGCATTGAGCGGCTTCCGGATACCGGTTAACCAAAAACAACCGTTTGCAGGGACGGTCTGCCGTGGCAATTTCGCCTGCGAATAACGAGACGTTTGGGAGCCCCTCGCCGCATGACCTCCGTGACTGACGACCTGCCGCTGGCGGCGGATTTTCCCAAGGCGACCGTCGAGGACTGGCGCAAGCTGGTCGACGGCGTGCTGAAGGGCGCGCCGTTCGAGAAGCTGGTCGGCAAGACCTATGACGGCATCAAGATCGATCCGCTCTATCCGCGCGCCAAGGGCGTTGCACCCGTGCTGGGACGGCCGCCGGCTGCGCCGTGGCAGATCGTACAGCGGATCGACCATCCCGACGCGGCGCTCGCGAATGCACAGGCCCTGGCCGACCTCGAGAACGGCGCGACGGGGCTCGCGCTGGTGTTCGCCGGCGGCAGCGGCGCACATGGCTTCGGCCTGGAACCTTCGGCGGACGCGGTCGCAAAGGCTTTGAAAGACATTCATCTCGACGCCGGCATCGGCCTCGAGCTTCAGATCGGCCCGCAATCGCGGATGGCCGCGATCCATGTCGCGGAATATGTCAAGAGCAAGGGACTCGATCCCGCAGCCTGCAACATCCGCTTCGGGCTCGATCCGCTCGCGGCCGCCGCAATGTGGGGCCACAGCCCCTATACCTGGGACGAGATCGTTCCTGCCATTGCCGAGGCCATCAAAGGCCTCGTCGCGCTCGGCTTCAAGGGACCGTTTGCGTCCGCCGACGGGCGCGTGATCCATGATGCCGGTGGCTCGGAGGTGCAGGAGCTTGCCTTCGTGCTCGCCTGCGGCATCGCTTATCTGCGCGCGATCGAAGGCGCCGGCATTCCCCTCGAGCAGGCGCAGGGCATGGTCTATGCGCGGCTTGCAGCAGATGCCGACCAGTTTCTGACCATGGCCAAATTCCGCGCGCTGCGGCTGCTGTGGGCGCGCATTGAAACGGCCTGCGGGCTGACGCCAAAGCCGCTGTTCATCGCCGCCGATACGGCCTGGCGCATGCTGACGCAGCGCGACCCTTACGTGAACATGCTGCGCGCGACGATGGCAACGTTCGCGGCCGGGCTGGCCGGCGCCAATGCGATCACCGTGCTGCCGCATACGCTGGCGCTCGGCCTGCCCGATCCGTTCGCGCGGCGCGTGGCGCGCAACACGCAGCTTCTCTTGCTGGAAGAAAGCAACCTCGCCAGGGTCAGCGATCCCGCGGCGGGCGCAGGCGGAATCGAGACGCTGACGGCGCAGCTTTGCGATGCCGCCTGGGCGCTGTTCCAGGAGAGCGAGAAAACCGGCGGCGCCTTTACCGCGCTTCAGCAGGGCGTGTTCCAGAGCAAGGTGGCGGCCGCGCGAAAGGCGCGCGATGCCAACATCGCAAAGCGCCGCGACGTGCTGACCGGCGCCAGCGAGTTTCCGAACCTGCATGAGAGCGAAGCCACCGTGTTGAAAGCGACACCGGTCGCACTCGCTCCCTACGGCGAGCCAAAATACAAGTTCGATGCGCTGCCGCCGATCCGTCTGGCGGAACCGTTCGAGGCGCTGCGCGACAAATCCGACGCGGCGTTGAAGGCACGTGGCGCGCGACCAAAGGTGTTCCTGGCCAATCTCGGCACGCCCGCCGATTTCACGGCGCGCGCCACCTTCGCAAAGAGCTTCTTCGAGGCCGGCGGCATCGAGGCCCTGGATAGCGAGGGCTTTGCCGATCCGGCCAAATTGGCAGCCGCGTTCAAGGCTTCAGGCGCGGAGCTTGCCTGCATCTGTTCCAGCGACAAGGTGTATGCGAGCCAGGCGGAACCCGCCGCACGGGCCCTGCAAACGGCAGGCAGCAGACTTATCTATCTGGCGGGCCGCCCGACTGATGCGGAGGCGGCGCTGCGGGCCGCCGGCGTCACGGGTTTTGTCTTCGCCGGAGGCGATGCGCTTGCGACACTGCAAGACGCCTATCGACGGATGGAGCAGCCATGACCGACACCAGCAAACCCGTTCTCACCGGCGGCTGCCAATGCGGCGCGGTGCGCTTTGCCGTCATGACGGCGCCGACCAGGATCTCGATCTGCCACTGCCGCATGTGCCAGAAGGCCGCCGGTGCGCCATTCGCCTCCTTTGCCGACATCAACAAGACGGACTTCGCCTGGACCAAGGGACAGCCCTCGTTCTTCCGTTCCTCCACCATCGCCGAGCGCGGCTTTTGCGCCGCCTGCGGCACGCCGCTGAGCTTCGGCCGCATCGACGGCGACCGCATCGAGATCATGACCGGCACCTTCGACCGCCCCGACCGGGTGATCCCGACGCGGCAGTTCGGCACTGAATCCCGCCTCGGCTGGGTGGTCGGCATCGCCAACCTGCCGAGCCAGACCACGCAGCAGAATTACGGACCGGAGAAGATGGCGACCATCGTCAGCCATCAGCATCCGGATCATGATTGAGCGTCTATGATATGGTTGAAACCATGAGCCGCATTCCCAATTTTGCCGATGTCGCTTTCCAGCGGGCCGCCATTGCCGCGCCGTCAGGCAGCGCCGAACCGTGGCTGACACCCGAGGGCATTCTGGTGAAGCCCGCCTATGGCGAGACTGATCTGGCCGGGCTCGATTTCCTCGAGACCTATCCGGGCATCGCGCCGTTCCTGCGCGGCCCCTACCCGACCATGTATGTCAACCAGCCCTGGACGGTCCGGCAATATGCCGGCTTCTCCACGGCGGAGGATTCCAACGCGTTCTACCGCCGCAACCTGGCGGCCGGGCAGAAGGGCCTCTCGGTCGCCTTCGACCTCGCCACCCATCGCGGCTACGACTCCGATCACCCGCGCGTCGGCGGCGACGTCGGCATGGCCGGTGTGGCCATCGATTCCATCTACGACATGCGCACGCTGTTCGCGGGCATTCCGCTCGACCAGATGAGCGTGTCCATGACCATGAACGGCGCGGTGCTGCCGATCCTCGCGCTCTACGTCGCCGCCGCCGAGGAACAGGGCGTTCCTCCGGAAAAGCTCTCGGGCACCATTCAGAATGACATTCTGAAAGAGTTCATGGTGCGCAACACCTACATCTATCCGCCGGCGCCCTCGATGCGGATCATCTCGGACATCTTCGCCTACACCTCCACGAGGATGCCGAAGTACAATTCGATCTCGATCTCCGGCTATCACATGCAGGAGGCCGGTGCGACGCAGGACCTCGAGCTCGCCTACACGCTCGCCGACGGCGTCGAATATCTGCGCGCCGGCCTTGCCGCAGGGCTCGACGTCGATCGTTTCGCTCCCCGCCTGTCGTTCTTCTGGGCGATCGGCATGAACTTCTTCATGGAAGTCGCCAAGATGCGCGCCGCCCGCCTGCTCTGGGCGAAGCTGCTGAAACCGTTCAACCCGAAGGACCCGCGCTCGCTCTCGCTGCGCACGCACAGCCAGACCTCGGGCTGGTCGCTGACCGCGCAGGACGTGTTCAACAACGTGATGCGCACCACGGTCGAGGCAATGGCCGCGACGCAGGGCCACACCCAGTCGCTGCACACCAACGCGCTCGACGAGGCGCTCGCCTTGCCGACGGATTTTTCGGCGCGGATCGCCCGCAACACCCAGCTCTTCCTGCAGCAGGAGAGCGGCACCACCCGCATCATCGATCCCTGGGGCGGCTCGTATTACGTCGAGCGGCTCACGCGCGACCTCGCGGCGAAGGCGTGGAGCCACATTCAGGAGGTCGAGGAACTCGGCGGCATGGCGAAAGCGATCGAGGCCGGCTTGCCGAAGCTGCGCATCGAGGAAGCTTCGGCCAAGACCCAGGCGCGGATCGATGCCGGCAAGCAGGCGGTGATCGGCGTCAACAAGTACAAGCCGACCGACGAGGACAGAATCGAGATCCTGAAGGTCGACAACACCAATGTCCGCCGGCTTCAGATCGACAAGCTCAAGCGGCTGAAAGCCGAGCGCAACCAGAAGGACGTCGATGCCGCGCTTGCCGCGCTGACGCGCTCGGCTGGCGAAGGCAACGGCAATCTGCTCGCGCTCGCCATCGACGCGGCACGGGCGAAGGCGACCGTCGGCGAGATTTCGGACGCGATGGAGAAGGTGTTCGGCCGGCACCGCGCCGAGATCAAGTCCATTACCGGCGTCTACAAGCGGGAGGCGTCCAGCATGGGTAACCAGGTCGAGAAGGTTCAGGCGCTGATCGACGCGTTCGAGGAGGCGGAAGGCCGTCGCCCGCGCATCCTGGTCGCCAAGATCGGCCAGGACGGCCACGATCGCGGCCAGAAGGTGATTGCGTCTGCCTTTGCCGATATCGGCTTCGACGTCGACATTGGGCCGCTGTTTGCCACCGCCGACGAAGCCGCGCGGCAGGCGGTCGAGAACGACGTCCACATTCTCGGCGTCTCCTCGCTCGCCGCCGCCCACCTCACCGCCGTGCCCGAATTGAAGGCCGCGCTGAAGAAGCAGGGCCGCGACGACATCATGATCATCGTCGGCGGCGTGGTGCCGCCGCAGGACTACGACGCGCTCTACGCCGCCGGCGCGGAAGCGATCTTCCCGCCGGGCACCGTGATTGCGGAAGCGGCCGAGGAGCTGATCCGCAAGCTGAATGCCCGGCTCGGCCATAGCGAGGCGGCCGAGTAGATGATAGACTGGCCGCAACCGGCCAGGTGTGTCCATGACACGTGACGAGATCATCGCTGCGATACGCGAGAATGCGGACGCCATCAAAGGCAAGGGCGTCTCGAAGCTTGCCATTGTTGGCTCGCGGGCCGGCGAAGATTACGACAGCGACATCGACATTCTGCTCGAGATCGAACCGGATACTTCTTTTTCACTGCTCAAGCTGATCGATATCGAAAATATCATCGAAGATGCGACCGGCTTGCAAACGCAGGCAACCGTTCGCCGCTCGACGTCTCCCCGCTTTGCGCCGCACAGCACAGACGACATTGTCGAAATATTCTGACGCTCACGCAGGAGCACTATCCTTGAAGTTCATCGCTGGTTTGAGCGTCGCCCTGGCGCTGAGCGCAACGTGCGCGTTTTCCGCCCTCGCCGCCGACCCCAAACCCGACGCCGTCGTCAAGACCAAGAGCATCGAGGCGCGCGTTTTCCTCGACGACAGGATCAAGGCGGATGCGGCGCTGGCGGCGGATTGCCTGGCCGAAGGCAGGAAATGGCTCGATAAGAATGCGGCCGAGGCCGCGGCCTCACGCAAGCAGGATCCGCAGTTCTTCAAGGACGGTGGCTGGGACTTCGAACGCAAATATGAAATCCGCTCCGTCGTTGCCGACCGCTACATCAGCATCCTCCGCAACGACTACATGAACACCCGCGGCGCGCATCCCAATTCGGACGTGAACACGATCCTGTGGGACAAGGCCGACAACAAGCGCATCTCGATCCGCCCGTTCTTCACCGAGACCGCCGACAACGGGGCGACCATGAAGGCGATGGTGAAGGCCGTGATCGCCTCACTCAAGGCCGAGAAGACAAAGCGCGGCACCAGCGAGACCGCGACTGACGAGTGGTTCAAGGAACTCGCGCCGAGCCTGCTCCGGATCGGCGCGGTGACGCTCGCGCCCTCGACCGAGGCGGGCAAGAGTTCCGGCCTCACCTTCCACTATCCGCCCTACGCCGTCGGTCCCTACGCCGAGGGCGAGTATGTCGCCTTCGTGCCGTGGGAGACGCTGAAACCCTACCTGACCGCGGAAGGCACCCGCATCTTCGGCGGTGCGCGGCCGAAGGGCGACGCGGACAGGCCGTGAGTGGTCGCTAACTCGATCGCGGACGGGCCCGAGCCAATGCCCGCGCCAGTGAATCCGTCCAATCAGGAATCCAGGAGGCAAACAGGGCCTGCCAGCGATCGGCATCCGCAGGCTCCGTCTCGAGGGTGACCGACCATTCGATGAGGGTGCGATCGCCCGCGATGATCGGACGCAGATGCATGGTGCCTTCGTAGCGCGCCGGCGCCGGGCTCCGGCCGCCGTCATCTTGCGGATATGGCAGCGCTTCGAGGCCGGCATAAGTTAGGGTGTGCTGCCGGTCCGAGTGATCGACCAGGCGCTGACGGATCCAGTTTCCGAGGTAGCAGAAGCGCCTGACGGCGCCAACTTCATCGCCGCGCTTGTCGTCTTCGATCACGCTCTCGCTCACCCCGTCGATATAGGCGGGATAGTTGTTGAAGTCGCGGATTAGCGACCAGACTTCGTCCAGCGGGTGATCCAGCACGGCGCTGTAATAGGCTCGGGTCATCGGTGGCTTGCCTTGGCTTTCGCTACGCGCTGAGGTTGGCCGTTCGCGCGGGCGAAACCCACCCGATTTCCGACTGCCCATCCGCTGGCCGTCCAACTTTCACGCACAATGCGGCGATCTCGTTGGTAGCGCTATCTTGCGGCGGCTCTGCAAAGCCGACTAGAATGTCGCCATTGACAAGAGCGCCCGGCGTCACGGGCGCCGCTGGGAGGCATTCATGTCCAAGATTTCGCGCCGCACCTTTGCGGCTTCGTCTGCCGCCGTCGCGGCATCCGCCGCTTTCGGCTTCAAGCCTGCGCTCGCCGATGACGCCTATCCCACCCGGCCAATCCAGCTGATCTGCCCTTGGGGTGCCGGCGGGGGAACCGATGCCACCGCGCGCATCGTCGGCGTGCTCCTCGAAAAGGAATTTGGCCAGCCGGTGAACGTCGTCAACCGCACGGGCGGCTCCGGCGTGGTGGGCCATTCCGCGATCTCGACCGCCGCACCGGACGGCTACACGCTCGGCATCATCACCGTGGAAATCGCGATGATGCACTGGGCCGGCCTGACCCAGCTCACGCCTAAAGATTTCACACCGTTGGCTCTGATGAACGAGGATCCTCCGGGGATCCAGGTCAAGGCGGATTCAGCGTACAAGACCGTGAAGGACCTTGCGGACGCGATCAAGGCCTCCGCGCCCGGCAAGTTCAAGGCCTCCGGCACCGGCCAGGGCGGCATTTGGCATCTTGCTCTGGTGGGCTGGCTGAAGGCCATGGGCCTGCCGCCGAACCAGGTGGCATGGGTGCCCTCCAATGGCGCTGCTCCGGCGATGCAAGATCTTGCCGCGGGCGGCATTGATTTCACCACCTGCTCCATCCCGGAGGCCCGCGCGATGATCGACGCTGGCAAGGCACGCAGCCTCGCCATCATGGCCCCGAAGCGCGCAGCGACGTTCCCTGATGTGCCGACCCTCAAGGAGGCGATGGCCGTCGACTATACGACCGGGGCCTGGCGTGGCTTCGCCGGGCCGAAGGGACTTCCGCAGCCGATCGCAACCAAACTGACGGCTTCGCTGAAGAAGATCTTCGAGTCCAAGGAATACAACGAGTTCATGTCGTCGCGCGGCTTCGGCGTCGTATGGAACGACGCCTCCGGCTACGCCGCTTTCATGGACAAGTCGGACGCGCAGATGGGCGAAGCCATGAAGGCCGCCGGTATCGCAAAGACCTGAAGCCCGGCTGAAAGACCCTAACCGCCCAGACTTCGAGACCGCGCCGTCCGCGGCGCGTCTCGCTTCGATCCCAGGGAGCCGCCATTGCGCGCCAACGATGCTATCGCCGGCGTGGTGCTCATCATTCTCTCCATCGTGATGATCGCCCTGACCGCCAGCTTCCCCGACTTTCCCGGACAAAAGTACGGCCCATCGCTGTTTCCGCGCATCCTGAGTGCCGGATTGATCGTCTGCGGCGGGATCTTGATATGGAATGGATTGACCGCGCGGCGCATGGGCGCACCGTGGGTCGAGCTCGCGCCATGGGTCAAGGAACCACGCCGCCTTGCCACGTTTTTTCTCGTGCTTGTTCTGTTGCTGCTCTACATCTTCGCGGCCGAAACGGTCGGCTTCATTCCGCTCGCCCTGCTGTTTCTCGTGACACTGTTCCTCTGGCTCGGCGTGCGGCCGTGGATCGCCGCGGTCACTGCGCTGGTCGGCACCTTCGCGATCTATTGGTTCTTCGCCACGCTGCTTCGCGTGCCGCTGCCGCGTGGCTGGCTGAATTTGATTCTCTGAGGTCGCCATGAACGCCCTGCTCGAAGCGAGCCGCCTGATCTTCGACCCCTATGTTCTCTGGGTGATCGCCGCATCGGCGGGGTTTGGCATGTTCGTCGGCGCAATGCCGGGTCTCACCGCCACGATGGCGACGGCGCTGCTCGTACCGGTGACGTTCTTCATGGACCCAGTGCCGGCGCTCGGGGCGATCGTCACCGCAACCGCCATGGCCATCTTCGCCGGCGACATTCCGGCGGCGCTGCTCCGCATTCCAGGTACGCCGGCGTCGGCCGCCTACACGGACGAGAGCTACGCGATGTCCAGGAACGGACAGCTCGACCTCAATCTCGGCGTCAATCTGGTGTTCTCGGTTCTGGGCGGCTTCGTCGGCGTCGCCATCCTGATCGTGTGCGCGCCGGCGCTGGCCGAGGTCGCGATCAATTTCTCCTCGTTCGAATATTTCTGGCTGGCCCTGCTCGGCCTGACCTGTGCCGTCTTCATGACCAGTGACGTGCCACTGAAGGGAATTACCTCCCTGCTGTTCGGACTCGCCGTCAATTGCATCGGCATCGATCCCGCAGCAGGCTATCCGCGCTTCACCTTCGGCAGCGTCGAACTTCTGCAAGGCATCAGCTTCATTCCCGCGATGATCGGCATGTTCGCGCTGTCCGAACTGCTCCGCGGCATGGTCCACTCCGATGCGACGGGAGCCGTCATCGCGCAAAAGATCGGCAATATATTCAGCGGCGTCTTCGGCGTCTTCAAGCGCTACTGGTTCAACTTCCTGCGCGGGTCGGCCATCGGCGTCCTGATCGGTGCACTCCCCGGAGCCGGCGCCGACATCGCGGCCTGGATCTCGTTCGCGATCTCGAAGCGCTTTTCGAAAGAGCCGGAAAAGTTCGGTACCGGCCATATCGAAGGTATCGTCGATGCGACCTCGGCCAACAATTCCGCACTCGGGGGCGCCTGGATCCCGGCGCTGGTTTTCGGCATTCCCGGCGATTCCATCACGGCGATCGTGATCGGCGTTCTCTACATGAAAGGGATGAATCCGGGGCCGACCGTGTTCCTGCAAAACCCGCAGTTCATCTACGCCGTGTTCATCATATTCATTCTCGCCAACATTCTGATGCTGCCGCTGGGGTGGATTGCGATCAAGGGCGGCAAACAGCTGTTGCGGGTGCCGCGGAACGTGCTCCTGCCGGTGATCCTGATGTTCTGCCTGGTCGGATCCTACGCCATGACCAACTCGGTCTATGGCGTTATCATGATGCTGGTCATGGGCCTGATCGGCTGGCTGATGGAAGAGCACGGCTTCCCGATCGCGCCCGCCATCCTGGGTCTCGTCCTGGGCGAGATGCTGGAACAAAACTTCATGACGTCGATGATCAAGGCAGACGGGGCGTTCATCATGTTCTTCGAGCGGCCGATCGCCGCCACCCTGGGAGTCGTGACACTGCTGATCTGGGGCACCATGCTGTGGCGCGGGATCAAGGGAAGACCTGCAACTGTGAGCCAAGTAGCC
This sequence comes from Bradyrhizobium sp. PUT101, assembly GCF_052043945.1. Lineage (NCBI taxonomy): Bacteria > Pseudomonadati > Pseudomonadota > Alphaproteobacteria > Hyphomicrobiales > Nitrobacteraceae > Bradyrhizobium > Bradyrhizobium sp. PUT101. Next base: position 6,553,251 of record NZ_CP197207.1, on the reverse strand, counting down.
CCGGCACCCTGATGGGGCAATCGGAGCGCGCGCGAACCTCTCGCCTGCGTCGGCCGACCGTTGTACATCAGGGCATGATTCAGAAGGCCAATCTCGACATCAAGACCCTCGCCGAGGAGCTCCGCGCGGGCAGCCGCGCGGCGCTCGCCCGCGCCATTACGCTGGTCGAGAGCCGGCGCGGCGACCATCAGGCGCTGGCGCGCGAGCTGGTGCAGATGCTCCTGCCCGACACCGGCAAGGCGTTTCGCGTCGGCATCACCGGCTCGCCCGGCGTCGGCAAATCCACTACCATCGACGCGCTCGGGATATATCTGATCGAGCAGGGCCACAAGGTCGCGGTGCTCGCGGTCGATCCGTCCTCGGCACGCAGCGGCGGCTCGATCCTCGGCGACAAGACGCGGATGGCGCGGCTGTCGGCCTCGAGCGATGCCTTCATCCGCCCCTCGCCATCCTCCGGCACGCTCGGCGGCGTCGCGGCGAAGACGCGCGAGGCGATGCTGCTGTGCGAGGCGGCCGGCTTCGACGTCGTGCTGGTCGAGACCGTCGGCATCGGCCAGTCCGAGACCGCGGTGTGCGACATGACGGATTTCTTCCTGGCCCTGATGCTGCCGGGCGGCGGCGACGAGCTGCAAGGCATCAAGAAGGGCCTGGTCGAGCTCGCCGACATGATCGCCATCAACAAGGCCGATGGCGACAATCTCAAGCGCGCCAACATCACCGCCGCCGACTATCGCGGCGCGCTGCATATTCTCAGCCCCCGGTCCGAGCATTGGCATCCGCCCGTTATCACCTATTCGGCGCTGGCCGGCACCGGCATCGCCGAGCTTTGGCAGAAGGTTTTGGACCACCGCAAGGCGATGAATGCGTCCGGTGACTTCGCCGCACGGCGGCGCGAGCAGCAGGTGAAATGGATGTGGTCGATGCTGGAGCAGCGCATGCTGGCAAGATTGCGCAGCGAGGCTTCGGTGCGGACCAAGGTCCGGAAGATCGAGGCCGAAGTCGCCGAGGGCCATCTCACGCCGGCGCTCGCCGCCGAGCGCATTCTGGAGTTGCTGCAATGAGCGACAAGCTCCGCATCCTCCTCACCGGCTTCGGGCCATTTCCCGGCGCGCCCTACAATCCGACTCAGCCGCTGGTCGCGCGGCTGACGCAGCTGCGCCGGCCGGCGCTCGACGATGTCGAGCTGTCGAGCCACATCTTCCCGGTCACCTATGCTGCCGTCGACCGGCAATTGCCTGAAGTGCTCGCGACGGCGAAGCCGGATGCGCTCTTGATGTTCGGCCTCGCGGCGCGCACGCCCTATTTGCGTATCGAGACCCGCGCGCGCAACGCCGTCACCATGCTGTGGCCGGATGCCGCCAACACCCGGTCGAGCAAGCGCGGCATTGCCGGCCATGCCGATGCGATGACGTTCGGCCCGCACACCGCAAGGCTGCTGCGCGCCGCGCGCCTCACCGGCATCGACGCGCGTCCCTCGCGCGATGCCGGCGCTTATCTCTGCAATTACCTGAGCTGGCGCGCGATCGAGAACGTGAAGGCCGGCGGTCCGCGGCTTGCGGCGTTCATCCACATCCCCCTGCTGGCACGCAACGGCGCGGCGCGGCGCAAGGGCGCAGCCCGGATCACGCTGGAGGAGCTGGTGGATGCGGGGGAAGCGATGCTGATGGAGATGGTGCAATTGGCGCGGAAGCGGCGGAACACGCCGGCTTCGTAGGCTTGGCAAAGGCCCCTGGGCCGTGCCCACCATGCATCCGCAGTCGTAGCAATGATGGTGGGCACGCTTCCTGCCTTCGCTCGCCGAGCTACGGCGGACAGCTCGCTTTGCCCGCCCCAGGGCACCGTCTTTGGGTAAACATTTAACCCTACCACGAACAATCCCCGCGACCTCCGCTGCCCTGCGCTACCTAACCATGGCGGACCCCGCGTCCGCCGGAGGACGCCCTCATGGACCTCAATCGCCGCTATCTGATCGGAGCCTCGACCGCGGGCATCGCCGGCGCGCTCGCCATGCCGGCCGACGCTGCGCGCGCGGCGCCGCTGACGTCCCTGCTCGGCCGCGACGCCACGCAATATGGCGTGCGCCCCGGCAGCAGCGAGGATCAGACGCGTGCGCTCCAGCGCGCGATCGACGAGGCCGCACGGGCACAAATGCCGCTGGCGCTGCCGCCGGGCGTCTATCGGACCGGGCTGTTGCGGCTTCCGAATGGCGCGCAACTGATCGGCGTGCGCGGTGCGACCAAGCTGGTCTTCACGGGCGGAACCTCGATGATCCAGAGCGACGGCTCCGATGCGATCGGCCTCACCGGCATCACCTTCGACGGCGGCAACATTCCCCTGCCGCCCCGGCGGGGGCTGATCCATGTTCTCGGCGGTCGGGACATTCGCGTCGCCGATTGTGCGGTTACCGGATCCGGCGGCAGCGGCATCTGGCTCGAGCAGGTCGCGGGCGACGTCTCCGGCAACATCTTCACCAACATCGCGGTGACCGCGGTGGTCTCGTTCGACGCCAGGGGCCTCAGCGTTTCCCGCAACACCATCATCGGCACCAACGACAATGGCATCGAGATCCTGCGCACCGCGATCGGCGATGACGGCACGCTGGTCGCCGACAACCGCATCGAGGACATCAAGGCCGGACCCGGCGGCTCGGGCCAGTACGGCAATGCCATCAACGCGTTTCGCGCCGGCAACGTGATCGTGCGCGGCAACCGCATCAGGAATTGCGACTATTCGGCGGTGCGCGGCAACTCGGCCTCGAACATCCACATCACCGGCAACAGCGTCAGTGACGTGCGCGAGGTCGCGCTCTATTCGGAGTTTGCGTTCGAAGCCGCGGTGATCGCCAACAACACGGTGGATGGCGCAGCCGTCGGCGTCTCCGTCTGCAATTTCAACGAGGGCGGCCGCATCGCGGTGGTCCAGGGCAACATCATCCGCAATCTGATCCCGAAGCGGCCAATCGGCACCGCACCGGACGACGATGCCGGCGTCGGCATCTACATCGAGGCTGACACATCGGTCACCGGCAACGTGATCGAGAACGCGCCGTCCTACGGCATCGTCGCCGGCTGGGGCAAATATCTGCGCGACGTCGCGATCACGGGCAACGTGATCCGCAAGGCGCTGGCCGGCGTCGGGGTGTCGGTGATGCCGGGGGCCGGCACCGCGCTCGTCAACAACAACATGATCTCGGAAACGCCACGAGGCGCCGTGGTCGGGCTCGACCACGCGCGGGCGGTGACGTCGGATCTGTCGGCCGACGGCGCGCAACGCTTTGCGCAGGTAATGGTCGGCGGCAATGCGGTGCGACGTTAGAACGCGTTCCGCAGCAGCGGGTACTTCGCTTCCAGCCCGTCGAGGCTGAAGGTGAATTCGACGACGCGCTCGGGGGCTGCGACGATTTCGGTGGCGGGCGGAGCGAACTGCGGCAGAAGCGTTGCCATGGCGGCCGGCGTGGGGACCTGCCGTCTCACGGCAGGTCCGCTTATCGGCACCCTCGCAACGGGAGCATTGAGGGGCGGCATCTCGGCGGGGGCGGTAAACGAAGCCACCGCGGCAGGTGCAGCGGGCGGCGGCATCGCGACGGGTGGCAACACCGGCGCGATCGGCGCCTCGGTGATCTCCGCGAGCACGTCCGGTTTCTGATCGAGCCTGAGCGGCATTGCGGTCGCGTGAGCGATATGAACGGCCTTGGGCTGGACGGTCTGCGCCTGCTGCTCGCGCGGTGCCATGCGGGGCATCGTCGCCGGCGACCAACCGAATGCAGGGGTCACGCTTGCAGCCGCCTCGGCGACGTCCCCGCCGGTTGCGAGCGCGCGCCAGGTCTGGACGGCGCGCTTGGCTTCCTGGATGTTTTCAAGGAACGCGATCTCTGAATGATACCGGCGCCAGCGGCCGGTCTCGAACATCTCGGAGAGATGTTGCAGGCGCTGTTCGGCGAGAGCGCACCAGCGCGCCGCGATGGCGCGGCCCGCGGCCGCGTCGCGAACGAACTCTTGGCGATGTGTCATGAACCAGCCCGTCAGGATAAAATACGGACGCGGGGACGCAACGCACACGAATCAATTTGGACGCGACATGAATATTTTGTGGAAAAGATTTGACTTGTCCAGCAGCGACACGGCTTTCGTCATCAAATACCGTACTCATCCGGGAATTTTCTGCATTTTCGAGTCAAGCTTCGCACAAGCATAACCGAGTTGCGGCGCGTTGCACGTGCGACGGCCCGCGGACGCCCGGGCGATCCTCAACCGCAAGCTGAACGAATGCGGAGCGTCAGAAGACCGGATGCCTAAAGCGCGATGCGATGAGGATGAATCGTCATCGCGCTTTAGGTCGTTGTTTAAGCGTGATCTTTTCGGAAAACCGCTGCGCACTTTTCCGGATCATGCTTTAGAGCGTCGGTTCCGATTTGAATCTGAACCGACGCTCCAGATTCTTGTTTTGACGCGTTTTCGTCACGCGAACCGGCGTCCACTTCGCTCAAAAGCGCTCTGAAAAGAAAAGACCCGTCCGGGGGGACAACCGGACGGGTCGAGCCATATGGGCGCTTGGGGTGGATGGGCGCTCGCGCCTGATATGACTGATGGGGAGGGATGACCGCTCCCACATCAGTTGGTCGTGGCAGCTGGCTGAACGTTCAATGCGAGGGTGCGCTTTTTTGGCCGTCGGCCTGCGCGCATCCTCGTCGCAGCCGCTATCGCGCCGCCGGTCTATCTGCCTGAGAAACCGCGGATTTATTGTCCCCGCCGGACAGCGATGGTTGCTCGATCGCACGGCTGCCGGGCTCGTCGCGACGCTTCTCCGCATCTTCACGTTTTGTTGTACCGGACGCAGCCGCAACCGGCGTCGCGCTGTCGGCGGGAACGGCCATGACCGCGGCAAAGGCGTCAGTCTGCCCGTCTCCGAAAAGGTCGTCACGTCCGGGTGAGCCGAGGTCGCGCGCGGTCTTTGCCAGCGTCATGCGCAGAGCCTCCGGCTTCAAGGCGTGGTTGCGCTCGAGGAGCAGCGCCGCCACGCCGGAGACATAGGCGGCCGAGAACGAGGTTCCCGAGGTCATCTGGTATTTACCGGCGGGTGCCGGCAGGAAGATGTCGACGCCGGGGGCTGCGACCGCGATGTAGTTGCCGCGGTTGGAGGCGGAGAACAGCCTGTCCTGCTGATCCGTCGCGCTGACCGCGATCACGTTGGGATTGGCAGCCGGATAGAGCGGCGGCGATTTCGCGCCGGCATTGCCGGCTGCCGCGATCAGCACGAGGCCGCGCGCGGCCGTCGCCGCGATCGCGCGCTCGATGACCGCGTCCTTCGGGCCGGCAAAGCTCATGTTGACGATCTGCGCGCCGTGCTCGGCGGCGTAGTTCAGCGAGCGCAGGATGATGTAGGACGAGCTCTCGGAGCCGCCATTGGCGCCGCCGAAAGCCCGGATGGCGATGATGCGCGCCTGGGGCGCGCTGCCCATCAGGCGGGCATGCGCCACGATGGCGCCGGCGATGCCGGTGCCATGGACGTGCGGCCCCTCGCTACTGCCGAGCGCGTCGAAATTGTCGGCGACAGAATTGGCGAGTTCGGGATGCTTGGCATCGATGCCGGAGTCGATCACGGCAACCGTAACGTTGGCTCCGTGCGCCAGCGTATGCGCCTGCGGCAGGCGGAGTTTCGCCAGCGCATATTGCGCGGGATCGCCCTCGACCGGCACGGACGATTTCTGGTCCTGGAGCACGTAGCGGAAGTTCGGTTGGACCGAGCGCACGCTGCCGTCGGCTGCGAACTCACGCCGCACCGTTTCGGCAGGCCGGCCGTCGGTGATGCGGAACAGACCGAACGTCGCCCCGATCAGCGGAAAGTTCTCGGATGCGACGCGCGCAAGGCCGTGGCGACGCGCAAGCTCGTCGGCCTCCGTCACCGACAGAGTGCCGTCGATCTCGGCGACGAATTCGTTGGCGAAGCTGCGCTGGTTCACCGCGACCGACGTGTTGTTGCCGCGCCCCTTGCGAGCGGTCTTCTTGCCCGATTTTCCACTGCCCTCGCCGCCCGCGTTCGGCTGTGCCAGGCATTCGCCGTCGGCAGCCCGATGGGGCGCCGAGCAGGCCGGGTAGAGGTTTGGGGAGTAGCGCGCATAAGGCAGCACCGGCGTCGGTCCGATCCGCGCCGAAGGAATCCGGGCGGTCGTGATCGGACGCGGGGCGCGATCGACCGACACCGCCCTGGCGGATAGGGTCGGGCTGACCCGCGGGGCGATGTTCGGGGAGATCGTCGGGGTGCGCGAGGGAACGCTGATCGTAGGCGTACGCATGATCGCCTGCGCCTGCGCAACCTCGACGCCGAAACAAGATGCGACCAGAAGGACGGCCCCGATGGATGAGGCGTAGGCCCCGGCACGCACCCTGCTCTCGGACTGGCCCGTCATCGGCTCGGCGGCGCGCCTAGGGCGCCGCGACGGCGAGGTTGACAAACTTCTCGCGCTGCATCCTGCCGAGCAGCGAGGCGAGCTCGTCCTGGCTCATCGCCTTGTCGAACTGGAGGCGGAACATGCCGCCCTTGGCGTCGCCGATGATCGAAGCCTGGTAGCTGTCGAGCAGCGCGGTGATGTCGGCGACGCGTGCCTCGGGCGTGAATCGCACCAGCGCGCGCGCCGGCGCGGCCGTGCTACCAAGTTCGCGCGTGATCGGCGCGCTGGTCGAGATCGAAGCCGTCTGGAAGGTCGCCGGCTGGTTCTTCATCAGCACGGCGCCGATGATTCCGGCTTGCAGCACGAGTGCGATGGCGCCGAGGCTCGCCGACCACGCCAGCGTGCGCGGCGACAGGCTCGCGAAGAACGTCGAGATGCGCGTCGACAGCGGCAGCGAGCCGCTCGCCCGCGCCGGCTCAGCGTCCATCGCGGCGAACAGCTTCTGCATCGCGCGCGCCGACGGAGCACCCAGGCTCTCGTTCAGATGGATGGTCTCTGCGTACTCGCCGCGGACCGCGGCATATTGCCTGGCAAGCTCGGGATCGCGCGCCAGCGCTTCCTCGACGCGGCGCGCATCGCGCGCGCTCAGCGTGCCGGCGGCGTGCCACGGCAGCAGCAGTTCAATTTCACTGGGCTCTTGCTCCAGCATCTTCTTGCTCAATGCCATCATGGCCAGCCTCGCTCAACGCCGGCTGCCTTCAGCAGTTCGGCCAGTTTCTTGCGCGCATAGAACAAGCGCGTCTTCACAGTGTTCTCCGGAATTCCGACGATTTCGGCCACCTCTTCCACGGACTTCTCGTGGTAGTAGACGAGATCGACGATTTCCCGGTGTTCCGGCGAGAGGCCCGTCAGACACTCCCGCAACGCCTCACTGGTATCCTTCTTCTGCACCACCGTTTCCGGATCGTCGGACGTATCCTCGATCGCGTTGGCGGCTTCTTCGTCCAACTCAAAATCCTTCCTGCGCCGGAGCGCAGACAGGGCCTTGAATCGGGTGATTGCCAGCAGCCAGGTGGAAACCGCTGATCGGCCTTCGAACTTGCCGGCTTGACGCCAGACGTCGAGAAACACCTCGCTGATGAGGTCTTCCGCCGCCTGCTCGTCCCGCACGAGCCGCAGTCCGAACCTGTAAACCCTTACATGGTGCCGCCCGTACAGCACTTGCATGGCGAGCCGGTCACCTTGAGCGATCCTGGCGATCAGGACCTCGTCGGAAGCCGCCTGTGTCGCGCTCAATGGCCGTCTCGCAAAGTTGGTCGGGTCGATGCGGCGGACGGTTCGACGGGGGGGGCAAAATTGTTCAAGTTACCGCAATCGTGCGGGAGCGAGTGTGAGCTACCCCACATAGGCGCATTTTTGCCGTCCCATCCGCGGCGATCAGCGGCGTCAATCCAGATCGGTAACATAATACTGAGATACTTTCCCTGCGGAAGGCACAGGCACCGGCCTAGTCCGGTTCCATAGCAGCCCTGCCCAGGTTTGTCGCACCAAGCCCTGCTTTGGCTCGATCGTATCGCACACGATGCATGATCGCCGGCAAGAATCGCACGAGGGCTGATCATCTTGTTCCGTGCTGCACGGTTCGGATTCGGTTCCAAAGGATACCAAACCTAAAGGCTTGCCACGTAGATTTTGCGCTGACATCCACCATTGGCGGGACCATGAGCACGGCCGCGACGTCCTTTCCCGAGAGGAATGCCGCAGAGGTCGCGGACCTCGTCCTCGCGCCCGAGACGGCCGCTCCCGAAGTCAGGGCGCGCCGAGCCCGGCAACGCCGCCAGATGTATGTCGGCCAGGTCGCGAGCTACTCGCTGGGAGCCTCGGTCCTGCTGCTCTACGCTTATGACGGCACGATCTCCATGGGAGTTCCGTCGCTGTTCTGGCTCGGCGGCGTCCTGATCATCGGTACGTTCACGGTGCTGTCAGAAGCCGGTTTCGGCGACCGGTTCGAGGATCATTACCTCACCGTCTATCAGATCTCGGCGCACATGGCGCTGCAGCTGGTGTTCCTGCTCGCGGTGCCGACGGTCGGGGTCGCGTTCCTCGCAGTGTTGTTCCTGATCTTCGCCTTCGGCACGCTGCGTATGACGTCGAGCCAGGCGATGCTCACCTGGGGCCTTGCCACCTGCGGGCTCGCCATGGTTTTCCTGGGCTCGGACCTGCCGATCGGGCTGCCGGTCACGACCCGGCTGCAGCGAGCCGCCTCGATGCTCTGCTTCGTGCTGGTGATCGGCCAGTGCGCCTTCCTCGGCCTGTTCGGCGCCACCCTGCGCAAGATCCTGTACCGGCGCAGCATCGAACTGAAGGCCGCCTATCAGCGTATCGAGGAGCTGGCCGAGCTCGACGAACTCACCGGCGCCTACAACCGCCGCTGCATCATGCGGCTTCTAGATGCCGAGATCGAAAAGTCGCGTCAGGCATCCACGCCTTGCGCGATCGCGCTGATCGATATCAACTGGTTCAAGCGCATCAACGACACCCACGGCCATCCCATCGGCGACGAGGTGCTGCGTACCTTCGCGATCACAATTTTCGCCAATCTCCGCCCGGCCGACAGTTTCGGCCGCTACGGCGGTGAGGAATTCCTGCTGCTGCTGCCGGACACGTCGGGCGACGTCGCACATCGGATGCTCGAGCGCTTGCGCGGCATCGTTGCCGATCTCGACTGGAACGCATTTTCTCCGGGTATGAGGGTGACCATTTCCGCGGGCGTCGCGACGCTGCGCGACATTGATACTGCCGACACTCTTCTCGCGCGCGCCGACCGCGCGCTCTATTCCGCCAAGGCGCAAGGGCGCAACTGCATTTTAACGAACTGACCAATCCATTTTTTCCCGGTGCGACAGAAGCCGCTGCCGGGTCGAACGCTCCAGGACAGGGCAATGAGATCCAGATCCGCAATACCATCCGAAAACCTGCTCGAGGAATTGCAGGCCGCCCTCTCGCACGGCACCGTTGCGCGCCGGGTCGAGACGCTGCGCCGTGTCACCGATCTCTTCGCGGGCAACGCAGTGGACTATTCCGACGACCACATCCGCGTGTTCGACGACGTGTTCCAGTGCCTGATAGGGCAGATCGAGACGTCGGCCAGGGCGCTGCTCGCCGAACGCCTCGCACCGATCGCGGCTGCGCCGCCGAAAACCATCCGCACGCTCGCACTCGACGAGGTCATCGAGGTCTCCGGCCCGGTGCTGTCAAGATCGGAACGGCTGGACGAGGCGACGCTGATCGAGATCGCGCGCACCAGGGGCCAGGCGCATCTCAAGGCGATCTCGCTGCGGCGGATGCTGTCGGAAGCGCTGACCGACGTGCTGGTGATGCGGGGCAATGAGGACGTGGTGCAGTCGACCGTCAGCAATCCGGGCGCGCGGCTTTCCGAGGGAGGTCTCACCGAGCTCGTCATCCGCGCCGAACGCGACGACGACCTCGCCAGCTGCATCGGCCTGCGGTCCGACCTGCCGCGCCATCACTATTTGAGGCTGGTCGCCAAGGCATCCTCGAGCGTGCGCAGGAAGCTTGCGGCCGCGCATCCCGAGCTTGCGGACGAAGTGTCGAGCGTAGTCCAGCAAGCGGCCCAGCGGGTTCGCGCCGCCGCCATGACGAAGCAGACCGAGATGGCCCGCGCGCTGGTGAAATCGCTGCACGACGACGGCCGCCTCAACGAGCTCCAGGTCACCGCCTTCGCCGAGCAGGGCAAGTTCGACGAGACCAATGCGGGGCTGGCTGCACTCGCGGGCGTCGCGGTCGAGACCGCCGAGACCATGATGATCGAGAGCCGCACCGAGGGCGTGATGATCCTCGCCAAGGTCGCTGGCATGCAATGGTCGAGCGTGCGTGCCATCATCGCCATGCGCGAGAAGCTATCCGGCGGGTCGCAGACCGACATTCTGACGCTACGCGACACCTATGAGGCGCTGCGCCCATCGACAGCGCAGCAGGTGCTGCGCTTCCACCGCATGCAGCTGGGCGCAACGCCGGCGGCGTGAAGCCGGCACGCTCAAGCGCGATGAGATCAGGATGAATCGTCATCGCTTCAGATTATTGTTTGGGCATGACCCTTTCGGAAAACCGCTGCACACTTTTCCCGATCATTCTCTAATAGCGCAGGACCTTCGATCCCACCAGCGCGCCGATCGCGGTCACCACCGCGGTCGCGAGCGTGTACCAGGTCGCGACGAACAGGGGCGAGTCGTCGGTGCAGTGCGAGGCATAGAGGGTCGCGGCGAGGCCGGCCGACACCAGCCCGGCGAGCGCTCCGGCGAGCGCGGGGCGTGACGGCGCGCCGTGGCGCAGGCCGAACAGCGCCCCCGCAAGCAGCGGCAGCGACATCGCAGGGATCGCGACCAGGCACATCCTGGAGTTCTTGCCCATCAAGCGCATCGTCATCGGCATGGCCGGGGCCATCATCGCCTCGCTGCCGATCGCAACCGCCAGCAGCCCGACCGGCAGCAGCAGCAGCCAGGCCCAGCCGCGCAACAGGGCTTCGGGACGCGACAAATGCAGGCTGATGATGATCGCGGGGATTGCGAGCGACAGCGTCACCGCGAACTTCATGTCGAAGAACGGGTTGTGCATGGCGCTCATCACGTCGGCGCGCACGCCGAGGAATGTCGCAAAAAACAGGATCGGAAAGGGCGCGGCCACCAGCAGCGCCATGGTCAGCACGGCGCCGACGCGTGGAGCGCGGTGCGCGTTGTCGGCTGCGAGCGAGCGAATGAGTTGATCGGTGTCCATGACTAATGGTCCCGCAGTTTGGCCGTCAGCGCGGCAAGTCCGCGATGCAGCGCGACCCGCACCGCACCCTCGCTCATCGATAACTTTGCCGCCGTATCCTTGATCGAGGCGGCCTCGACCGCGATCGATTGCAGCACGTCGCGCTGACGCTGCGGCAGCGTGCCCAGTTGAGCGGCGACCTCGCCGGCCGACGCGATCTCCTGCGGCACCTCGCCCGGCAGCGCCTCGGCAAAGTCGTCGATGTTGACGAACACGCGCTTGCCGCGCCGGCGGAGCGTGTCGATCAGCTTGTTGCGGCCGATCGCAAACAGCCAGGGCGCGAAGGGGGCTTCGCTGTCCCAGGTGTGCCGCTTCAGATGCACCGCCAACAGAATCTCCTGCACGATATCCTCGGCCTGGTCGGGAGGCTGACCTGCCCGCGCCAACCCGCGCCTCGCGGCAGCGCGCAGCACCGGCGTGATTGCCTTCAACAAGCGACGATACGCCGCGTCATCGCCAGCTATGGCCGACCGCATCAGGCCGGTCCATTCGTCCTCACGTCCGCGCACGCGCGCCCCTCATCATGCAATTCGGCCGCTCTTTCAATTTGTTACGCGGACATCCATCAGATCACGAATTCGTGATGACTGGCCAAGCCACGCGATCAATGCGGCCGCAGAGATCTCCGACGGCTCATAACACCGATCAGCCCGTACCGCATCCGGCGGCAACAATGCAAAGCAGTTTGCCCCGTTTTTGCCGGGTCTAACCCGAAGATTCCTATTTTTTGCCCCGCTGTCGTCACGCCCCAGGGTCTCTGTTCGTCGCCGGGACGGGCGGAATTGGGGAGATCGTCAAGATGATGAAAGCCAGCGCACGCGCGGCCCTGATTGTCTCGGCCGGGCTTTTCCTGCTGTTCGGCGGCATTGCACAGGCGGCGTCGAGTTCGGCCGCAGGCAATAAACCGGACAGCGCGGAGAAGCAGGCCGACACGGCCAAGCACCGGCGCCATGATTCGCGCCGCACCGGCAGCAGCAAGACGGCGCAGAAATCCGACGACAAGGCCGACAGGAAGGGCGCCGCGGCAAGGACGGACGAGGCCAGGAACGACAGCAAGAACGACAACAAAACCGGCAATGGGGTGCCGACGTCGAGCCAGATGCCGCCGGAGGTCGCCAATGCCAACGCGCAGCTCGCCACCGATACGCCGACTGCTGCGGCCGCCTCGGCGATGACGAACCGCGCCAACGACAATGTCCAGGCTGCAGCCGACAATACCAACGTCGCGCCCCCCGAAAGCCAAGTCGTCGCGCCCGATCAGCTCAACGACATCGATCGCGCCGTGCAACAGGAGAACCCGCCGGCGCAGAAGGCGGTGATTGCCGCAACCGAGGCGCAGCCGCGCCCCGCGCCGGTGATGGCAAGCAGCCAGCAGAGTTCGGCCTGGGACCAGAGCTCGCTGATCGGCAAGATCTTCATCGGCGTCGGCACGCTGCTGACGCTGGCGTCCGCCGCGCGGATGTTCATGGCGTGATTGCCGGCCGATTTCCGGCCCGAGTACCGGCCTGACGGACCTCGTCCGGAACGCGCCTTTCGTCGCGTTCCGGCGGCCTGTAGCCCCTTGAAGCCCACCGCGCCAGCGGGCACATTGCCTGCCCAATCAAAAGCGTGGGTGGAGCATGAGCACGTTCGAACACATCATCGTCGAAAGCAAAGGCGCGGTCGGCATCGTCAAGCTGAACCGGCCGAAGATGCTCAACGCGCTCTCTTTCGGCGTCTTCCGCGAGATTGCCGCGGCGGTCGACGATCTCGAGGCCGCTGACGCCATCGGCTGCATCGTCGTGACCGGCAACGAGAAGGCCTTTGCCGCCGGCGCCGACATCAAGGAGATGCAGCCCAAGGGCTTCATCGACATGTTCTCCGAGGATTTCGCCGCAATCGGCGGCGATCGCATCGCGCGTTGCCGCAAGCCCACGATCGCGGCGGTTGCCGGCTATGCGCTGGGCGGCGGCTGCGAGCTCGCCATGATGTGCGATTTCATCATCGCCGCCGACACCGCAAAGTTCGGCCAGCCCGAGATCACGCTGGGCACTATTCCCGGTATCGGCGGTACCCAGCGCCTGACGCGCGCGATCGGCAAGTCCAAGGCAATGGATCTCTGCCTCACCGGCCGGATGATGGATGCGGCGGAAGCCGAGCGCTCGGGCCTCGTCAGCCGCATCGTACCCGCTGACAAGCTGATGGACGAAGTGATGGCGGCAGCCGAGAAGATCGCCGCGATGTCGCGCCCTGCGGCCGCGATGGCCAAGGAAGCGGTAAACCGCGCCTTCGAGACCACGCTCGCCGAGGGCATGAGCGTCGAGCGCAACCTGTTCCACTCGACGTTTGCGCTCGAGGACCGCTCCGAGGGCATGGCTGCGTTCATCGAGAAGCGCAAGCCGGTGAACAAGAACCGGTAAGGCAAACCGGTAAGGCTGGTGTAAGGCCCTGCCGCGTTCCCGCGGGAACCCTGTGACGGAGCTGCAACAAGCACGGATTTCATGGGGGTTTTCCCCGCGGCAGTTTGCCTGCGGGACCTCGGCTGGTTTAACAGTTAAGAGGACCGCCGTCGGCGGGGGCGGACAGCCGGGAATTTCGCGGGAACATATGATTGGGCGTATCGCCAGAGCTGGTCGCGGGGTGACGCGGCATCGATCGGGCGTGGGTCCCGCGTTTGCGACATGGACCACGCTGGCGCTCTCGTGCGCCCTGCCCTCCGCCGCCTGGGCCGAAGCTCTGCCGGAAGCGCTGGCCAAGGCCTACCAGACCAACCCGCAGCTCAATGCCGAGCGCGCGCGCCAGCGCGCGACCGACGAGAACGTGCCGCAGGCGCTTGCCGGCTACCGGCCGCAGATCCTGGCCAGCCTCAGCGCCGGCCTTCAATCGGTGCGCAATCTGTTGCCCGACAACACCATCCAGACCGCCAACCTGAAACCCTGGATCATCGGCGTCACTGTGACGCAGACCCTGTTCAACGGTTTCCGCACCGCCAACAGCGTGCGGGCCGCCGAACTCCAGGTGCAGTCGGGACGCGAGGCGCTGCGCAATGTCGGCCAGGGCGTCCTGCTCGATGCGGTCACCGCCTACACCAACGTGCTCGCCAACCAGTCGCTGGTCGAGGCACAGCGCTCCAACGTCGCCTTCCTGCGCGAAACACTGTCGGTCACCCAGCGCCGCCTCAACGCCGGCGATGTCACGCCGACCGACACCGCGCAGGCCGAGGCCCGCCTCAACCGCGGCCTTGCCGATCTCAACGCGGCCGAGATCGCGCTCGCCGTCAGCCAGGCGATCTATGCGCAGGTGGTCGGCAATGCGCCGTCGCAGCTTCGGGCCGCCGAGGCCGTCGACCGCTATCTGCCGAAGAGCCGCGAGGACGCCATGACGATGGCGATCCGCCAGCATCCGGCGGTGATGGCCGCAAGTTTCGACGTCGATGTCGCCTCCACCAACATCCGCATCGCCGAAGGCACGCTGCTGCCGAGCGCCACCATCCAGGGCAGCGCAAGCAAGAGCCGCAACAACGACCCGACGCTAGGCACCCTTGCCGAAGACCAGGCCTCGATCGTCGCCAACGTCACCGCTCCGATCTATGATGGCGGTCAGGCCGCGGCGCAGACCCGGCAGGCCAAGGAGATCACGGCACAGAGCCGGCTCGTGCTCGATCAGGTGCGCAACCAGGCGCGCACGGCGGCGGTCAGCGCCTGGGTTGCCAATGAAGGCGCGAAGGTCGCGGTCTCGGCCTCGGAGTCCGAGGTGAAGGCGGCGACCGTCGCGCTCCAGGGCGTGCAGCGTGAGGCGGCCGGCGGACAGCGCACGACCGTGGACGTCTTGAACTCGCAAGCCGATTTGATCCAGGCCAAGGCCCGCCTCATCGGCGCGCAACGCGACCGCGTGATCGCCTCGTACACGCTGCTCAGCGCCATCGGCCATCTCGACGTCAAGACGCTGCACCTGAACACGCCGGACTATCTGCCCGAGGTGCATTACCACCAGGTCCGCGACGCCTGGCATGGCCTGCGCACGCCATCGGGGCAATAGCAGCCGACGCGCAGCGTCCCCTGCGCTCTGCTCCCTCGCCGTCTTGACGGCGTCCGGTCGGGCGCGTTGACGACTCACATCCGCTTGCGGACCTTGTTGAGCAGCTATGCAGCCAAGCTCAGCAGCTGACCCGGCCGATCTGATACTGTCCCAACAGCATTTCCAAAGAACGAAACAGGCAGAGGCATGCACAGCCGACGCGCGTCCTGCTTGCCTCTCTTGCCGCCGGAGTAGCCATGAACAGCAAAGCCCGCGCCCGTGCGGCGCAGCCCGCAACGCCGATCAATTTCGACGTCCCGGCGCATGCCTGCGACTGCCACACCCACATTCACGGCGATCCCGAAAGATTTCCGTTCTTCGCGGGGCGCGTCTATACGCCGGAGCCGGCGAGCCCCGAAGAAATGGCGGCGCTGCACAAGGCGCTGCATATCGAGCGCGTGGTGATCGTGACGCCGAGCGTCTACGGCACCGACAATTCCTCCACCTTGTTCGGCATGAAGGCGCGTGGTGCGACCGCGCGCGGGGTCGCCGTGATCGACGACAAGACCACGGAAGCAGAGCTCGACACGATGCAGGCGGAAGGCTTCCGCGGAATCCGCATCAATCTGGCGACCGGGAGCATGAATGATCCCAATGTTGGCCGCGCTCGCTTCACCACAGCCGTCGAGCGCGTGAAGGCGCGCGGCTGGCATGTGCAGCTCTACACGACGCTGGCCATGATCTCCGCGATCAGGGATCTCGTGCTCGCGTCGCCCGTGCCCGCCGTGTTCGACCATTTCGGCGGGCTCGAGGCCCCACTTGGGCTGGAGCAGCCGGGATTTTCCGACCTGATCGCCCTCGTCGAGTCCGGCAAGGCCTATGTGAAGGTCTCCGGCGCCTATCGCTCGTCGAAGCTCGCACCCGACTATCAGGACATGGTGCCCTATGCTCGCGCGCTGATCGCGGCCAATGCGGACCGCATCGTCTGGGGCACCGACTGGCCGCATCCGGATTCCAGCCGCGTCGAGGGACGCAAGCCCACCGACATCGCGCCTCTCTATCAGATCGACGACGGCCGCCTGCTCAACCAGCTTCCGGTGTGGGCGCCGGATGCCGATGTGCGCAAGAAGATCCTGGTCGACAATCCGGCGCGGCTCTACGGGTTCTGACAGTCAGCGCGCGCGGCGGGAGAAGAACGAGATCAGGACCGGCAGGGTCACCAGGATCACGACCGGCGCCAGCATCATGCCGGTGACGACCACGACCGCGAGCGGCTTCTGCACCTGCGAGCCGATGCCCTCCGACAGGGCCGCCGGCAACAGGCCGACGCCCGCGACCACGCACGTCATCAGCACGGGCCGGAGCTGAAGCTCGCCGGTACGCACCACCGCGCTCATGCGGTCCATGCCCTCTTCGATGAGCTGGTTGAACTGCGACAGGATGATGATGCCGTCCATCACGGCGATGCCGAACAGCGCAATGAAGCCGATCGCGGCGGAGACGCTGAAAGCGGTGCCGGTGATCAAGAGCCCCAGCACGCCGCCGAAGATCGCCATCGGAATCACGCTCATCGCGAGCAGCGTGTCGGTCATCGAGCCGAAATTGAACCAGAGCAGCACGCCGATCAGCGCCAGCGAGATCGGCACCACGATCGAAAGCCGCCGGATCGCGTCCTGGAGATTGCCGAATTCGCCGACCCACTCCATGTGCGAGCCCGGCGGCAGCTGCACCTGCTCGGCGATCTTGTCCTGCGCCTCGCGAATGGCGCTGCCGAGATCGCGCTCGCGCACCGAGAACTTGATCGGCAGATAGCGCTCCTGCTGCTCGCGATAGATATAGGCCGCGCCGGAAACGAGGCTGATGGTGGCGACCTCGCTCAGGGGAATCTGCGTGACGATGCCGTTCGGCCCCGGCGCGCCGATCCGCAAGTTCTGGATCGCCTCGGCACTCCGGCGGTATTCCGGCGCGAGGCGAACGATGATCGGGAAGTGGCGGTCGCTTCCGGGCTCATAGAGGTCGCCGGCGGTGTCGCCGCCGATTGCGACCTTGATGGTGGCGTTGATGTCGCCCGGGGCAAGGCCGTAGCGCGCGGCCTTGGCGCGGTCGATGTCGATCTGGATGGTCGGCTGCCCGAGCGAGGTGAACACGCCGAGGTCGGTGACGCCCTGTACGGTGGCCAACACCGATTTGATCTTGTTGGCGGTGTCGGTCAGCGCCTGGAGGTCGCTGCCGAACAGCTTGATCGAGTTCTCCCCCTTCACGCCTGAGACGGCTTCGGAGACGTTGTCCTGGAGATATTGCGAGAAGTTGAACTCGACGCCGGGAAAGCGGTCGTCGAGCTGCTTGAGCAGCTGCGCGGTCAGCTCTTCCTTGTCGCGCGTGCCGGGCCACTGGCTCACGGGCTTGAGCGGCGCGAAGAACTCGGCATTGAAGAAGCCGGCAGCGTCGGTGCCGTCATCGGGACGGCCGTGCTGCGACACGACGGACTCGACCTCGGGCCGGGCGCGGATCACCTTGCGCATCTCGTTGACGTAGCTGTTGCCCTCCTGGAGCGAAATGGTCGGCGGCAACGTGGCACGGATCCAGAGATTGCCCTCCTCCAGCTTCGGCAGGAATTCGAGGCCGAGCAGCCGGCTGAGCGCCACCGTCATCAGCACGAGGCCGGCCGCACCGCCGAGGACGATGTTGCGATTGGCGACCGCCCAATGCAGCAACGGCGAGTACAACCGGTGCAGGATCAGCATCAGCTTGGTCTCGGTTTCCTCGACATGCGCGGGCAGGATGATCGCGGACAGCGCCGGCGTGACGGTGAAGGTCGCAAGGAGCCCACCGGCGAGCGCATAGGCATAGGTGCGGGCCATCGGCCCGAAGATGTTGCCCTCGACCCCGGACAGCGTGAACAGCGGCAGGAACGCCGCGATGATGATCGCCGCGGCGAAGAAGATCGAGCGTGAGACGTCGGCGGCCGCGCTGAGGATGGCATGGCTCCTCATGCCGAACAGCGTCTCGGGCGACATGTGCTCGGATCCCGAGACCGGCGTCGTCTGCGTCAGGCGACGGAAGATCGCCTCCACCATGATGACGGTGGCATCGACGATCAGGCCGAAATCGATGGCGCCGACCGACAACAGGTTTGCCGATTCCCCGCGCAGCACCAGGATGATCACGGCGAAGAACAGCGCGAACGGAATCGTGGCGCCGACGATCAGCGCGCTGCGGAGATTGCCGAGGAATATCCACTGCAACAGCACGATCAGCAAAATGCCGACAACCATGTTGTGCAGCACGGTGTGGGTGGTGAGCTCGATCAGGTCGCCGCGGTCGTAGATTCGCTCGATGCGCACGCCGGGCGGCAGGATGCTGGAGTTGTTGATGGTTTGCACGAGCTGGTGGACGCGCTTGATCGTTGGCGAGCTCTGCTCGCCGCGGCGCATCAGGACGATGCCTTGCACGATGTCGTCGGTTTCGTCGAGGCCGGCGATGCCGAGACGTGGCTTGTTGCCGACGGTGACCGTTGCGACGTCCTTGACCAGCACCGGATTGCCGCCGGTCTGCGCCACCATGGTGTTGGCGAGGTCGTCGATCGAGCGGATCAGGCCGACGCCGCGCACCACGGCCGATTGCTGGCCGATATCGACGGTGTTGCCGCCGACATTGACGTTGGAATTGCCGACCGCCTGGAGCAATTGCGGCAGGGTCAGGCCGTTGGCAACCAGTTTGTTGAAGTCGACCTGGAGCTCGTAGGTCTTGCTCCTGCCGCCCCAGCCGGTGACGTCGATGACGCCGGGCACGGCGCGGAAGCGGCGCTGGAGAATCCAGTCCTGGATGGTCTTGAGGTCGAGCACGCTGTAATTGGGCGGGCCGACCAGGCGATAACGGAAGATTTCTCCGATCGGACTGAGCGGGGAGATTTGCGGCTGCACGTTGCCCGGCAGCGGCGCGAGTTGCGCCAGGCGGTTCAACACCTGCTGCAACGCCTCGTCATAGGTGTAGGCGAAGGAGAACTGGAGTTTGACGTCGGAGAGGCCGTACAGCGAGATGGTGCGGATGGTGGTGAGGTTCTTCAGACCCGCGACCTGGGTCTCGATCGGGATCGTGATGTAGCGCTCGATCTCCTCGGCCGACAAGCCCGAACTCTGCGTCACGATGTCGACCATCGGCGGGGTCGGATCGGGATAGGCCTCGATGTTGAGCTGGTTGAACGCGATCAGGCCGCCGATCAGAACGGCTGCAAACATGCCGACCATCAGCAAGCGCCGATTGACGGCAAGGGCAACGAGACGATCCATTCAGGTCTTCAACTTCTTGGGGTCGTCGATCAGCTGCCGGAGGCCGCGCGGTCGATGAACAGGCTGCCTTTGGTGATGATCTGCTCGCCGGGCTTGAGATTGCTGGTGACCTCGACGAGGTTGCCGTTGATGCGACCGATCTTGATCTGGCGCAGCTCGACCGCCTTGTCCTCGCGCGCGACCCAGATACGGACGTTCTCGGCTTCATAGATCAACGCCTGCTTCGGCACTGCCGGCGCGGCGCGGTCGCCGGCCGAATAGATCGTGACGTTGGCAAACATCTCCGGCTTCAGCAGGCCGTCCTTGTTGTCGATGGTCGCGCGAACCATAAGGCGGCGGGTGCCGGGGTCGATCGCGGCGGCGACGTAGTTGATCTTGGCGGTGAACGGACGGCCCGGCAGCGCCATCACGTTGACGGTGATGTCCTGGCCGATGCACACCGCGGCTGCGTCGCTCTCGCGCACGAAGGCGGTGAGCCAGACCGTGGAGAGATCGCCGATCACGAAGACCGGATCGCTGGCGCCGGAATTGACGTACTGCCCGGGCCCGATCTTGCGCTGCACGACCGTGCCGGAGATCGGCGAGTAGATCGTGATCTCCCGATTGATCGTGCCCTTGTCCTGGAACGCCTTGATTGTCTCGTCGGTGAAGCCGAGGATACGCAGCTTGTTGCGCGCGGCTTCCAGCGCCGTCACCGACGAGCGCATGTCGTTCTGCGTCTGGACCTGGGTTGCTTCCGCCTGCTGATAGTCCTTCAGCGGAATGGCATGGCCCTCATAGAGGTCCTTGGCGCGCTTGAACTGGATGTCGGAAAGCTCGAGCGACGATTTCGCCTTGTTCTGCGAGGTCATCGCCGCGATGAAATCGTTCTGGGCCTGCACGGTGTCGGCGGCCTCTATCGTAAACAGCGGTTGACCTTGCTTCAGCATCTCACCCGGCTTGGCCAGCAGCTTGGTGACCCGGCCCGCATAGGGCGAGAACACCGGCGTCGAGCGGTCCTCGTCGACCGCGACCTTGCCCTCGGTGACGTACTCGGCTCGGAAGCTCTTGGCCTTGACCGGCTCGATCGTCAGCGTCGCCCATTCGGACGGCGTGGGCGTGAAGGCCTGCGCATTCCTGCGCGACTGGCTGGAGATCTCGGAGTGCTTTTTTTGCTTTGACCCCGAAGAAAGGAAGCCGTAGGCGCCCGCACCGGCAAGAGCGAGTAAAACTACGGATGCGATCACCCGTTGTTTTGTAATCGCATGCAATCGCTTGGTATTCTCAACTACCATGGGGCCCGGTCGTGTCTGCGACGATCTCGGCAAATGACTGCCGCATCGGTCGCGCTAATAGTGCCGAATTGGGATTTCAAACAACCTTAAAAACGCTGGGTCCCTTGCGGTTTGCGTTAAAGTTTTGCGACGTGTCAGCTTCATGTCAGCTTCGCGCAGGCCATTGTGCAGGATGACTGCCGAGTGGCATCGCGGGACGGCTCCATTGTGCCGGCGTCTTCGACAGCACTGCCGAATGACGCACCGCTTTCAACGTGCCGAAGCCAGATGGCATGCTTTCGATGAACGCAGCATGTACGGCCTCGCCCGTAAGATCCGGGGTATTCAGTCCGCTGTCGAGCCGACCGAGATTCCACAACCATCGTCCGGTCTGCGCCAGCGAGACGCGCACGTGCCAGCTGCCGCCTTCGCGGGCCTGGCGCGACCTGGCCATCATCGCGCCGAACGCCATCAGATAGCCGGTGGCGTGGTCGAGGATTTGCGCCGGCAATTCCTTCGGACCGTCGATGCCGGAAGCCTGCCCCTCGGCGTGATTGAAGCCGGTCGTCGTCTGCACCAGCGAGTCGAAGCCGCGCCGCTCGGCCCAGGGGCCGGCGTGGCCATACGCCGACAACGTGACATAGACGATGCCGGGATTGATTTGCGCTGCGTCCTCCGGCGCGAAGCCGAGGGCGGCAAGCGCACGCGGGCGATAGCCTTGCGAGAAGATGTCGGCGTCCTTGAGCAGCTCGCACAGCTGCGCGCGCCCGAACTCGCTCTTCAATTCGATGAAAGTGGTGAGCTTGCCGCAGCCGGTGTCGATGGTGAGCCAGGGAATGGCGGGCAGCTCCGGCCCTGACACCAGCAGCACGTCCGCGCCGTGCGCGGCGAGCGTGCGACCGGCGACGGGGCCCGCGATGACGCGGGAGAGATCGAGCACACGAAGACCTGAGAGCGGACGATCGCCTTTTGGCCACGGCTTCGGCGGGGCCTCGCCGATCCTCTCGATCGAGACTAGCGGCAATTGCGCGAGCGCACGCGCCTGCGGTAAGGCGGACCATTCGTCGTACGATCGCATCAGGGCGACGACACCGCCTGCGGCGTAAGCTGCAGTCTCGAAATCCTCCCCCTTCCATCGCATCAACGCCGCCTGCACCTTCTCGCGCTCCGCCTCGCAGCCGAGTACCTCGCAGACGGCGTCGCGGTGATGCGGGAAATTGGTGTGGCAGCGGACGAAGCGGCCATCGCCGGTCCTGTAAACGCCGGCGATCGCGTCCCAGGCCGGCGGGGGCGGCTTGTCGTCGACGCGCAAATAGCGCTCGGAACGACATTCGGCGACGGCGTGGCGCATGTCGACGGAGACGTCCTGCGCCTCGCCGCTGCGCAGTCGCCAGATTTCGGCGGCGGCGAGCCCGGCGGCAGCTATCGTCGTCTGGCCGGCGACGGCGACGCGAAACGAGGATGGGATTTGTGGCTCGGTGCCGGTCAGCCGCACGCGATCGAGCGCAGCCGCATCACCGCCGGCGGAGGTCCAGATACCCTTCAGAATGTCGGCGGGGCTTTGCATGGCCGGTGTCCTCCCTTGAAGCTTGAGCATGATCTCCGCGCAAACGCGGTCCACGTTTGTCGCGATGGAAAACGGCTGCACACCTTTCCGGATCATGCTCTAATTTTCGCGACCATTCATCAGCACAAGAAGGAATGCAATGGCCGCCATCGATCCCCTCACCGCAGGCGCCGTGTTCGTCGCAACGGCGGCCACCGACGCGGTCTATGTGATGTTCACCTCGGCGGTGATCGCGCGCAAGCGCGTGCCGGCGGCGAACTGGAGCGCGGTCTGGTACCTGCTCTCCTCCTACGCGGTGATCAGCTACACCGATAACGCGTTCTATGTCGCGTTCGCGGCGATCGGCTCCTGGGCCGGCGCCTATGCGTCGCTGACCTTCCTGCATCGCCCGCCCGGCGGTCCGCCGGTGGGGGCGGCACCGGAGTAGGCGAGCGCTGCGGCGCCGTCGTTGCGAGCGCAGCAACTTGTCCGCCGAGGCCCTCGGCGAAGGCAGAAGCAATCCGGAATCGATCCAAGGCAGCTGGATTACTTCGTCGCAAGAGCCCCTCGCAATGACGATGTCGAGGCTTCTGCGTATCGTCTGAAACGGTTACACTCACTGCGACCAACACAAGGAAAACCAACAATGGATCTCGGTCTCAAAGGCAAGAACGCCATCGTCCTCGGCGGCACGCGCGGCATCGGGCGGGCGATTGCGGCGACGCTGGCCGGTGAAGGCGCCAATGTCGCGGTGTGCGCGCGTAACGCCGATCAGGTTGCGGCCACTGTCGCAGAGCTGAAGGCGAGCGGCATCAAGGCTACCGGCAGCCCGGTCGACGTCACCGACGGCGCGGCGCTGCAATCCTGGATCGAGAATGCAGCGAAGGAGCTCGGCGGCGTCGACTTGCTGTTCTCCAATGCGGGCGCGATGGCGCAAGGCAGCGATCCCGCGTCTTGGGAGCAGAATTTTCGGCTCGACGTGCTCGGCGCCGTGCATGCGTTCGATGCCGCACGACCGTTCCTCGAAGCCAGCGGCGCGAGCCGCGGCGATGCGGCCTTCGTGATCATCTCGTCGATCGCGGCGGCTCAGGCGGACACGGCCAGTTCCTACGGCCCGATCAAGGCCGCGCTGATCCACATGGCCAAGGGGCTGGCCCGGCAATATGCGAAGAAGAAGATCCGGGTCAACGTGGTCTCGCCCGGCACGGTCTATTTCAAGGGCGGTGTCTGGGAGATGATCGAGCAGAACATGCCCGAGCGCTACAAGGATGCGATGAGCCGCAACCCGACGGGACGCATGGCAACGCCCCAGGAGATCGCGAGCGCGGCGGTGTTTCTGGCAAGCCCGGTGTCGGGATTCACGACGGGATCGAATCTCGTCGTGGATGGCGCGATCTCGAACCGCGTGAATTTTTGAGGGGGCACACTGTCATCGCCCGGCTTTGACCGGGCGATCCAGTACTCCGAGACAGTTGTGGTTCAGTCGAGAAGCCGCGGCGTACTGGATTCCCCGCCTTTGCGGGGAATGACGACTGAGAGTGTGGCGCGCGATCTCTCGACAAACTCGGCATTTGCGGGCCAACGGATCGCGTAGCGCGGCCCGATGACGGGCTCAGCGAAGAAATCCAGAGTCTTTCCGGGGAACAGTCTGGATTGCTTCGCCGCTTCGCTCTTCGCAGAAGCACAGAGGCTTATTGGGTGGATACGCGCGAACGCCGCCTGCGAATGAGCCACATTGCAAATTGTATGAGCCAATCCGGTACGTTCAAATAGCGCAATGTATCAATCTGGCCCTGGTCTTCGCGGCTCCGAAAGCTGGCGTCGGAAAGGTAGGTCTCGTCGCTTTCACACCACTCCAATGTACGAACGATTTCCTCCAGCATGAGCCCGGTGTCGGGCAGCTTCTTGAGAAAGCTGAGCTCGCGCCGAAGACAGGCCGCCTCGATTCGATAGCGGCTCGATTCCTCATAGATGATCCCCCATCCGTCTAACCGTGCATGGGTCGCTTCATGGACGATGGTAGAGGCGATCCGCTCAGGCGTCATTGTCTCGTTGAGAACGTAACGTTCATCGAGGGCGCAGGCGTTTAGTGACCGATCATAGTGCGCCTGGGCGCTGGGGAGCAGATGTACCCATATTCGATCGAGATTGCGGGAGATACGTGAGTAGTTGAGTGTGTCGTGACGCTTGATGAGTTGGAGCGCCTCTTCCACGCGGCGCAACGCCGGGTAAGGCTTGCTTTCGGTTGTCCCGATCCAAAGCCCGTCGATCATGCTGCTCTTGGAGAACCAGAGGCCCAGCCTGTCGATGCGGGAGGGTCTTCGATCCTGCTTTACGGCGACGGCGAGGCCGCGCGATCGTTGCGGCGCTTCCAGCTGCAAATATTGACTCCCGCCGTGTCAAAATGGGCACTACGAATGATAGGCACGCCTCGCTTTCAGGTTGCTTAGAGACTCGATTCAAATCGTATTGATCGTTGGGCAGGATCGGCCGATTCCTGCGGTTGTTCATAATCCCTCAATGAAAATCCCGCGAGGGCGGCAGGATGCGGACGTCGCGGGGGTGGCGGATTTTTTGCGCGGGCATGTCCGTGAGGGCGCGAGGGTCGTCGTTGAGCGGCTCGACCACGGTGGCGCCTGCCGGCACCGGATGCTTGCCGCCGAGTGCATCGTTTGCGAGGCCGACCAGATCGTGCGAGCGGTCGACCATGCGCTGGGCGATGAGATGCGTCACCTTTTCGGGGCTGCTCTGGATATAGCCCTCGACCAGGATGAGGCGCGCGCCCATCACCTCTTTGCGGTACTGCTCCATGATCTTGGGCCAGACCACGACATTGGCGATGCCGGTTTCGTCCTCCAGCGTCATGAACACGACGCCGCTGGCGCTGCCCGGCCGCTGCCGCACCAGGACCACGCCGGCGCAGCGGACGCGGCGCCGCTCGTTCTCGTGACTGATGTCCTTGCAGGCGACGATGCGCTCGCGCGAAAACATCTCGCGCAAGAATTCCATCGGGTGGCCCTTCAGCGACAGCCGGATGGTCTGGTAGTCCGCGACCACCTGCTCGGAACGCGGCATCGCCGGCAGCGGCTTTGCGCCTTCGTCCGGCTGCTCGCGCGCGGTCGCCGCCTCGAACAGCGGCAGCGGCACGTCGTCGGGCAACCGTCGCACCTGCCACAGCGCTTCGCGGCGATCGAGCCCGAGCGAGCGGAACGCATCGGCATCCGCCAGCAGGATCAACGCCCGCTTGGGCAGGCCGGTGTCGCGGGCGAAGTCTTCGAGCGAGGTGAAGGGACGGCGGCTGCGTGCCGCGACGATGCGGTCGGCCCAGTCGGGCACTCTTTCCATGTTGTCATTCCGGGACGCGCCTCTTGGCGCGAGCCCGGAATCCATACTCCCGATCGGGGTTATGGATTCCGGGCTCGACGCTGACGCGTCGCCCCGGAATGACGACTGGGAGCGCTTCAGCCTCTCCTCATCCTCATCGAGCCAGTGAAAGCCGTCGATCTGGCGAAAGCCGAGGCGCACGGCGCAATGTTTGCCGCTCCCTTCCTCCAGCGTGTTCTGCGCAAAGCTGTAGGACACGTCGATGTCGCGAATCTCGACGCCGTTCTTGCGGGCATCGCCGACGATCTGCGCCGGCGCATAAAAGCCCATCGGTTGCGAGTTCAACAAGCCGCAGCAGAAGGCGTCGGGATGGTAGTGCTTCAGCCACGACGAAATGTAGACCAGTTGCGCAAAGCTCGCGGCATGACTCTCAGGAAAACCGTAGGAGCCAAATCCCTTGATCTGGTCAAAGCAGCTTCTGGCGAAGTTGGGGTCGTAGCCGCGCGCCACCATGTTGCCGATCAGCTTCTCCTCGTATTGGCCGATGGTGCCGACATTGCGGAAGGTCGCCATCGAGCGGCGCAGGCCGTTGGCTTCCTCGGACGTAAAATGTGCAGCCTCGATCGCAATGCGCATCGCCTGTTCCTGGAACAGCGGGACGCCGAGCGTCTTGTGCAGCACCTTGTAGAGCTCGTCCTTGTCGCCATGCTCCGGTGACGGCGAGGGATAGCTCACCTTCTCAAGCCCGTTTCGCCGCCGCAAATAGGGATGCACCATGTCGCCCTGGATGGGCCCGGGGCGCACGATCGCGACTTCGATGACGAGATCGTAGAAGGTCCGTGGCTTCAGGCGCGGCAGCATGTTCATCTGCGCGCGGCTCTCGACCTGGAACACGCCGAGCGACTCCCCGGCGCACAGCATGTCGTAAACCCTGGGATCGTCCTGCGGAACACTCGCCAGCACAAAACGCTCGCCCTTGTGCCGATCGATCAAGTCAAGGCACTTGCGGATGCAGGTCAGCATGCCGAGCGCCAGCACGTCGACCTTCATCATGCTGAGCGCGTCGACGTCGTCCTTGTCCCATTCGATGAAGGTGCGGTCGTCCATCGCGGCGTTGCCGATCGGAACATAGGTGTCGAGCCGGTCCTGGGTGAGCACATAGCCGCCGACATGCTGGGAGAGATGGCGCGGGAATTCGATCAGCTCGGTCGCAAGCTCGACCGCGAGGTTGATCATGGGATTGTTGGGATCGAGCCCGGCCTGCCTGACCTGCATGTCGTTGAGGCCCTTGCCCCAGCTGCCCCAGACGGTGTCGGCGAGCGCGGCGGTGACGTCCTCGGTCAGGCCCAGCGCCTTGCCGACGTCGCGGATGGCGCTGCGCGGGCGATAATGGATGACGGTAGCGATGATCGCGGCACGATGGCGGCCATAGCGGCGATAGACATATTGCATCACCTCCTCGCGCCGCGAATGCTCGAAATCGACGTCGATGTCGGGCGGCTCCAGTCGCTCCTTGGAGATGAAGCGCTCGAACAACAGATCGACCTTGGTCGGATCGACCGAGGTGATGCCGAGCACGTAGCAGACGGCCGAATTCGCCGCCGATCCCCGCCCCTGGCACAGGATGTTCTGGCTGCGTGCATAGTGCACGATGTCGTGCACGGTGAGAAAGTAATGCGCGTATTTCAGCTCGGCAATCAGCGCGAGCTCCTTCTTCAGCGTCGCGCGCAGCTTGTCGTCGATCTTGCCGCCGAAATATTTGTCGACACCGGCCCAGGTCAGATCCTCCAGATGCCCCTGCGCGGTCTTTCCCGGCGGCACCGGCTCGTCGGGATATTGGTATTTGAGCTGGTCGAGAGAGAAGTCGATCTTGTCCGCAAAGTGCATGGTCTCCGCGATCGCATCGGGGAAATCGCGAAACAGCCGCGCCATTTCTCGCGGCGTCTTCAGGAACCGCTCGGCATTGGCCTCCAGCTTCCGTCCGATCGCATCGATCGTGGTCTTTTCCCGGATGCAGGTCAGCACGTCCTGGAGAGGACGGCGCACGGGATGGTGATAGAGCACCTCGTTGGTCGCAAGCAGCGGCACCCGAGCTTTTGCCGCGAGATCATCGAGCCGCGCCAGGCGACGCCTGTCGTCG
Source organism: Bradyrhizobium sp. PUT101 (assembly GCF_052043945.1). Taxonomy (NCBI): domain Bacteria; kingdom Pseudomonadati; phylum Pseudomonadota; class Alphaproteobacteria; order Hyphomicrobiales; family Nitrobacteraceae; genus Bradyrhizobium; species Bradyrhizobium sp. PUT101. The sequence continues at coordinate 6,525,482 of NZ_CP197207.1, read as the reverse complement.
CCGCGATAGATCAGGCTCGCCGCCAGCCACACGCCCTCGGCGCGGCTATCCCTGAGCTTTGAAAGAACATTCAGCGCCTGAGCGGGCTCGAAGCGATGCGGCAACGTCAGGACCAGCAGCTGGCCTTCCGAAAACTCCAGGAGATCGGCGAAGGCGAGATGGCATTCGCCCTTCTCGATCCGCGTGATGTCGTCGCCGCGCTTGCCCCGGGTGAGAAGCTGGCACAGCCTGCCATAGGCGGCGCGGTCGCGCGGATAGACCAGGATATCGGGCGTGCCGTCGATGAAGACGATGCGCGCGCCGATCAGCAATTTCGGCTTGTGCAGCACTTCGGCATTGTCGAGCTCCTTGTAGGCCCGCACCACGCCGGCGAGCGTGTTGTGGTCGGCAATGCCGATCGCGGGGATGCCGAGGATGCTGGCCTGATGCACATAGGCGCGCGGATCCGAGCCGCCGCGCAGGAAGGAGAAGTTGGTGGTGATGCCGATCTCGGCATAAGCGGGCGTGGTCATGCGAAGAGACCGTGCACATACCAGTTGGGGGAAACGGGCTTGCCTTCGCCGTCGAACGTCTCCCCCTCGTAGAGACCGTCGCGAAAGATCCAGAAACGCAGGCCTTCGGCATCCTCGATGCGGAAATAGTCCCGCGTCAGTTGCTTGCCGTCCTGCCGCCACCATTCCATGGCGATGCGCTCGGGCCCCTCCACCCGCACCACCGCATGCAGCGCGCGGCGCCAGGTGAATTGATGCGGCGGACCATCCGGCACAGTCGCGAACGGCACCTTGATCGGCTCCGGCTTGTCGAACAGCCGCAAGGGGCGCAGCGGCGGCTCGCTCTCGGCACGCGCCGGCCATTCGGCTTGCATGGCAGCCGTGAGATGATGCTGCGCCGGCGCGGCCAGCACCGCGCTTTCAGGGATATGGGTGTCCTTCGGCAGGTGCACGACGACGCGCTTTCCGCCGATGCGCGCGGCGATGCGGTCGATCAGCGCAGCAATCTCGTCATTGTCGTGGACATGCGCATCGAGATCGCGCTGCTCCTGCACCACGATCTCGGTGCGGCTCGCCGACAGCCGCACCATGTCGAAGCCGAAGCCGGGATCGAGGGGATCGGCGAGCGCATCGAGGCGTTCGCGGAACAGCCGGTCGATCACGGCGCTTCGCGTCACGGGGCGTCCGGTCTCGACCGTGATCGCGCGCACCACGCCGTCGGTGCGGAAGAAGGCGGCCTCAAGTCGTCGTGCGCCTTTGCCCTGCTTCTCCATGGATGCGATCAGCGTGTCCGCCAGCCGCGACAGCGTCATCGCGATCATGGTGTCGGTCGCGATCGGCTCGGCGAAGCGCTTCTCCACGATGTAATCGGGCAGCGGCTTGCGCGGGTTGATCGGCGCATCGCCCTGCCCCAGCGCATGCGCGAGCAGCGTGGAGAACCGCGCGCCAAACCGCGCCGTGATCTCGTGGGAACTGCGCGAGGCGACATCGCCGATGGTCTTCAGCCCGGCGCGCCGCAGGCCGGTCGTGATCGCCTCGCCCGCCCCGAGTGCGGACACCGGAAACTGGTCGATCGCAGCCGCCTCCCCACCATCTGCAACGATGGTTCCCGTGGCCTGCCGCGTCAGCGTGCGCGCGCAGACCGAGGTCCCGGCAATCGCAGCGCTGACGGCAAAGCCCTGGCGCGCCAGCGCCCGGACTAGCGTTTTTAGCAGCGCGGCTTCGCCGCCGAACAGATGCGCGCAGCCGGTGATGTCGAGGAACAGCCCGTGCGGCGCATCGAGCGCCACCAACGGCGTGAAGCGGTCGCACCAGTCGGCGATATCGCTGAGCGTCTTCGCATCGGCCACGATATCGGCATCGAACACCTTCAGGTCAGGACACATCGCCCGCGCATTGGCCAAGGGGTGGCCGATATACAGGCCGAGGCGCTCGGCGGCCTCGTCCAGCGCATGGATCACCAGCGCATTGTTGTCCTTGATGACGACGATGCTCGGCTCATGATTGGCTTCACCCAGCCCGGCGCTGCTGAAGAACCGCTGGATCCTGTCGATGGGCAGGCGCGGCAGCCACAGGCTGAGGATACGTCGACGGTTCACTGAACTGGCACTCATCACAATTCCATTCCATGATCCACCGGCCGCATGGGCCATGACGATTGCGCAAGAGTTCGGCATCGAACACCGGCGCGCCCCAAACACTCCAAGCCGGCCCCGGCGGCGAATGCGCCGCACGCAGCATCCATCGCGTCTCCGCGGTCGAAGGCAGTGGCTGCGCGGCCATCCGCAGCAAGAGGCCGGTAACGCCGGAAGATTGCGCGGCGAGCGTCAATTTGCGGCTCGCCACGAGATCGAACTGTCTGATCTCGCCCCAGAGCTCGAGCACGACGGCGCCCAGCGCATCGCAGGCGAGCGCATCGGCCGAGGTGCGCAGCGCGCTCTCGACATCGGCGGCACGCACCATCACCACGCGGCCCGGATCGAGGCCGAGCTCGGCTAGCCCGCTCATCGACAGCGCGCCCGTCTCTATCTCCGAAAAATCCTGCCGCACCCACAGCAGCGGCCGACGCGCGCTCACGCGTCCCGCAAGGCCCATGGCGAAGCCGGTCGCGGCAGCGCCCTGACGCCCCTCGCAAAACACCTCGTGGATCGCCGCGCGCGCGAGCCCCCCCTTCAGCGCGCTGTCGGCCTCGCCATGGCCGAGCGCGACGCGATCGTGCTGATGCACGATTTCCGCCGTCTCGATGCGTTCGATCTGGCCGCGCAAGGTCGCAAGCGCGCTGTTGCGTGCGCCGCTCATGCTCGCCGCTCCTTCAGGAATTGGTGCCGTGGCCTTCAAAAGAAGAACCAACGGCTGGCTCATTTGTTCATGATATGTTCTAATATAAAGCTAACGGGGCCAGAAGAGTCAATCGAATTGGCGCTCGATCGGATTCGTGAGCTGAATCAAAGGGATTCAAGGATGGACGTACAACGCAAGCTGGAAATCCTGGCGGACGCCGCCAAATACGACGCGTCCTGTGCCTCCAGCGGCACCGAGAAGCGGGATTCCAGCGACGGCAAGGGGATGGGCTCGACCGCGCCCAGCATGGGGATCTGCCATTCCTACGCGCCGGACGGACGCTGCATCTCGCTGCTCAAGGTGCTGCTGACCAACGCCTGCAATTACGATTGCCTCTATTGCGTCAACCGCGCCTCCTCCAACGTGCCGCGCGCCCGCTTCACCATCGACGAGGTCGTGAAGCTGACGCTCGACTTCTACCGGCGCAATTACATCGAGGGCCTGTTTCTCTCCTCCGGCATCATCCGCAGCCCCGACTACACCATGGAGCAGGTCGTCAGCGTCGCGCGAAAGCTGCGCGAGGAGCATCACTTCCGCGGCTACATTCACCTGAAGACCATTCCCGAAGCCGACGACGCGCTGATCGCGGAGGCCGGCAAATATGCCGACCGCCTCTCCATCAATATCGAGATGCCGCAGGAGACCAGCCTGCAGCAATTCGCGCCGGAGAAGGACGTCCGAGCGATCCGCCGCACCATGGGCCGGTTGCGGCTGAAGCTGGACGAGGCCGAGGAAGATCGCAGCACGAAGACGAAGGCCAAGGCGCAACGCTTCGCGCCAGCCGGCCAGAGCACGCAGATGATCGTCGGCGCCGACGCGGCCTCCGATCACACCATTCTCCACACCAGCGCCAATCTCTACGGCGCCTACCGGCTGCGGCGCGTTTATTATTCCGCCTTCAGTCCGATTCCCGATGCCAGCCGCGCCTTGCCCCTGCGGGCGCCGCCCTTGCTGCGCGAGCACCGGCTCTACCAGGCCGACTGGCTGATGCGGTTCTACGGCTTCGACGTCGGCGAGATCGTCGACGACAACGCGATGCTGCCGCTCGACATCGATCCCAAGCTGGCCTGGGCGCTGCGCCATCGCGACCGCTTCCCGCTCGACGTCAACCGCGCCAGCCGCGAGGAGCTGCTGCGCGTGCCGGGCTTCGGCACCAAGGCGGTCGAACGCATCATTGCGACGCGGCGCACCACCACGATCCGTGTCTCCGATCTCGCGCGGCTGCACGTGCCCCGCAACAAGGCGCTGCCGTTCATCGTCCTCAGCGATCACCGCCCCTCGCCACATCGGCTCGACGGGGCGCGGCTGATCGAACGGTTCAAGCCGAAGGCAATGCAACTCGGATTTGGCTTCTGATGCAGTATATCACCCTCGATACCGAAACCGATTTCGACGGCTGGCGCAAAGCCGCCCGCACGCTCGTTCTACATCATGTGGAGCCGCGCGATGTCACCTGGGCCGTGCGAGGCGGCGAAGCGGAGTTGTTCGCGCCACCCTCGCCGTCTCCGATCCTCGAGGTGAATGACGGCACCTTCAACGTATCAGCAAAATTCGTCGAGCTGGCCAAGACCGCAATCCTGCACCGCGATATCAAGCGTTTTGCGATCCTCTATCGCCTGCTCTGGCGATTGAAGGACAATCACGACCTCATCGAGGTTGCGACCGATCCTGACGTCGCGCAAGTCACGGCCATGGCAAAGGCGGTCCATCGCGACGAGCACAAGATGCACGCCTTCGTCCGCTTCCGCGAGATCGGCCGGGAACGCCAGGCGCATTACGTCGCCTGGTTCGAGCCGGAGCATCACATCGTCGAGCTCGCCGCGCCGTTCTTCGCCAAGCGCTTTGCCGACATGCCCTGGTCGATCCTGACACCGGACCTCTGCGCGCATTGGGATGGCCACGCACTTTCGTTCGCATCCGGCGTCAGCAGGAGCGAAGCACCGAGCGAAGACCGGCTGGAAGAAACCTGGCGGCGCTACTACGCCAGCATCTTCAATCCGGCCCGGCTCAAGGTGAAGGCGATGCAGGCCGAAATGCCGAAGAAATATTGGAGGAACCTGCCCGAGGCTTCGATCATTAAGCCTCTGATCGAGGACGCCGAACGCATGACCGGTGCCATGATCGCCAATGCCGCAACCGATCCGCGCAAGCCTCAGAAGCGGCCGGAGGCTCCGATGAAACGCAAGCCAGCTGCCGACGATCTCGAAACGCTCCGCGAGGAGGCCGCGCATTGCCGCGCCTGCCATCTCTATAAGGACGCGACCCAGACCGTGTTCGGCGAAGGCCCGAAGTCCGCCAACATCATGCTGGTCGGCGAACAGCCCGGCGACAAGGAAGACCTCGCCGGCCATCCCTTTGTCGGTCCCGCCGGTCAGATGCTCGACCGCGCGCTGGAGGAAGCCCGCGTCGACCGCAAGAAGGTCTATGTCACCAACGCGGTCAAGCACTTCAAATTCGTGCCGCGTGGAAAGATCCGCCTGCACCAGAAGCCGAACACACCTGAGATCCGGGCCTGCCGGCAATGGTACGAGCGGGAAGTTGCGGCAATCCAGCCCGATCTCATCGTGGCGATGGGCGCGACCGCCGCGCAAAGCGTGTTCGGCAAGATCACCCCGATCGGCAAGAACCGCGGCCGGCTCATAGACCTTCCCGACGGACGCAAAGCACTCGTGACGGTGCATCCGTCCTATCTGCTGCGGCTGCCCGATCCTGAAGCCAAGGTGCTGGAGTATCAGCGCTTTGTCGAGGATCTGAAGATCGCCGCTGCCTTGCAGAAGAAGGCCGCCCGGGCTGCCTGATGTCCCGGCCCTTTGCATTCAAGTCGTCATTCCGGGGCGGCCGCAGGACCGAACCCGGAATCTCGATATCCTGACGTCGGTAGTCAGGCCGCCAGCGATTCCTCGACCAGTTTGACCCAGTAGGACGTGCCGTAGACGATCGCCGCGTCGTTGAAATTGTAGGCGGGGTGATGCAAGCCGGCGCTGTCGCCGTTGCCGCAGAAGATGAAGGCGCCGGGCCGCGCTTCGAGCATGTAGGCGAAATCCTCGCCACCCATCAGCGGTGCCATGTCGTGCACATTGGCTTCGCCCGCAACCTGCTCGGCGATGCGCCGCGCCACTTCGGTCTCCGCCGCATGATTGTTCACGACGGGATAATTGCGCTTGTAGCGCAGGTCGATCTTGGCGCCGGTGATCTGCGCCACGCCTGCCACGACTTCACGCACGCGCTTCTCGACCAGCTTGCGCACCTCCGGCGATAGGGTGCGGATCGTGCCTTTCAGCGTCGCGGTCTGCGGAATGACGTTGCGGGCGTTGCCGGCGTGGAATTCACAGATCGAGATCACGGCCGATTCAAGCGGATCGACGCTGCGCGCAACGATCGACTGCAGTGCCGTGATTACCTGCGCACCGACCAGCACGGAATCGACGCATTTGTGCGGACGCGCGGCGTGGCCGCCGACGCCCTCGATCATGATGTCGACCTCGTCGGTCGCTGCCATGATCGGACCCGGCCGGATCGCGAACGAGCCGATCGGGATGCCCGGCCCGTTGTGCATGCCGTAGACCTGGTCGATGCCGAAGCGCTCCATCAGGCCGTCCTTGACCATGGCCGCGCCGCCGGCGCCGCCCTCCTCGGCCGGCTGGAAGATCACCACGGCATCGCCGGCGAAGTTGCGGGTTTCGGCGAGATAGCGGGCGGCACCTAGCAGCATCGCAGTATGGCCGTCATGGCCGCAGGCGTGCATCTTGCCAGGGTTCTTGGAGGCGTAAGGCAGATTGGTCTGCTCCTCGACCGGCAGCGCGTCCATGTCGGCACGCATGCCGATCACCTTGAGCCCCTCGCCGGCCGGCTTGTTGCCCTTGATCACTCCGACCACGCCGGTCTGGCCGAGGCCGGTCACGACCTCATCGCAGCCGAACTCCCGCAGGCGATCCGCGACGAATGCTGCGGTGCGGTGGACGTCGTACAGCAGCTCGGGGTGCTGGTGGATGTCCCGCCGCCAGGCCTGGATGTCGGGCTGAAGGTCGGCGACGCGGTTCACGATAGGCATGGAGGGTCTCGAGCTTTGTTGGAATAAAGACCTCTCTACCATGCAAGCGCCGGTCCACCCAACCGGCGGAGGGTCCGGGGTAGCTCTGTTCTCTCGTCATGGCCGGGCTTGTCCCAATCCGCTGCGTCTGCCTATTAGACGGAACGCAAAGTGACCATCCGGGTGGAAGCAGAATGCCAAGGCGGCTCGAAGGTGAGTTTGACTACATCGTCGTCGGGGCCGGTACGGCCGGCTGCATCGTCGCCAACCGGCTCTCGGCCGATCGCAACAACCGCGTCCTCATCCTGGAAGCCGGCGGCGACGACAATTGGATCTGGTTCCACATCCCGGTCGGCTATCTCTTCGCCATCGGCAATCCCCGCTCGGACTGGATGTTCAAGACCGAGGCCGAGCCTGGCCTGAACGGCCGTTCGCTCGCCTATCCCCGCGGCAAGGTGATCGGCGGCTGCTCGGCGATCAACGCCATGATCTCGATGCGCGGACAGGCCGCCGACTACGATCATTGGCGCCAGCTTGGGCTGACCGGCTGGGGCTATGACGACGTGCTGCCGCTGTTCAGGCGGCTGGAAGACCACTTCCTCGGCGCCAGCGAGCATCACGGCGCCGGCGGCGGCTGGCGCATCGAGGCACCGCGGCTGTCCTGGGCCATTCTCGACGCCGTCGGCGATGCCGCCGAGGAGATGGGCATCAAGCGCATCCCGGATTTCAACACCGGCGACAACGAAGGCACGAGCTATTTCCACGTCAACCAGAAGCGCGGCCGGCGCTGGTCTTCGGCGCGCGGCTTCCTCAAGCCCGCACTGAACCGCCCCAATCTGCGGCTCGAGAAGCATGTGCTGGTCGACCGCCTCATCATCGAGCAGGGCCGCGCCGTCGGCGTCCGCTTCATCCGGAACGGCGAGATCGTCGAGGCGCGTGCGAAACGCGAGGTCATCCTCTCTGCAGGCTCGATCGGCTCGGTGCAGGTGCTGCATCGCTCCGGCATCGGACCGGCCGACTGGCTGTCGCCGCTCGGCATCGACATTGTCATGGACAAGCCGGGTGTAGGGCGCAATCTCCAGGACCACCTCCAGCAGCGCGCGATCTACAGGGTCGAGGGCGTCCGTACGCTGAACGAGACCTATTACAACCTCTTCCGCCGCGGCCTGATGGGACTCGATTACGCCTTCCGCCGCCGCGGTCCTCTGACCATGGCACCGTCGCAGCTCGGCATCTTCACGCGCTCGGATGCGACTCGCGCCCGCGCCAACATTCAGTTTCACGTGCAGCCGCTGTCGCTCGACAAGTTCGGCGATCCCCTGCACCGCTTTCCCGCCATCACCGTCAGCGCCTGCAATCTGCAGCCGACCTCGCGCGGCATCGTTCGCTTGCGCGCGGCGACACTAGATGAGAAGCCGATCATCGCGCCGAACTATCTGTCGACCGATGACGACCGCCAGGTCGCCGCCGACGCCATTCGCACCACGCGGCGCCTGATGCAGCAGAAGGCGCTCGCAAAGTACCAACCAAGCGAATATCTGCCCGGTCCCTCCGTCGGTGACGACGACGCCTCGCTGGCCAAGGCCGCCGGCGATATCGGCACCACCATTTTCCACCCCGTCGGCACGGCGAAGATGGGTGCGGCGAACGATCCGATGGCGGTGGTCGACGAGCGCCTGCGCTTCTACGGCCTCGGAGGCTTGCGCATCGTCGATGCCTCGATCATGCCGACGATAACCTCGGGCAACACCAACACGCCGACGGCCATGATTGCGGAGAAAGGGGCCACGATGATCCTGGAGGACGCGAAGTAAACCAACCCTCAGCGCATCACTGCTTCACCCATGATCAATCCGCACCGTTTTTCCATCGGCCCGGCCGACGCAGAGATCGCCATGTTGCAATGGGGCGCGCGCGGAAGGCCGCCCGCCCTCCTCCTGCATGGCACCGGCTTCGTGGCCGATGTCTGGGACGAGGTCGCGCGAGAGCTTGCATCGACCTACACCGTCTACGCGCTCGACCGCCGCGGCCACGGCGCCAGCCACAAGCCCGGTGCTTATCACTTCCTGGATTACGCCGACGACGTCTGCCGGGTGATCGATGCGCTCGATCTCCGAGACGTCTACGGCATTGGCCACAGCGCGGGCGCGACCGACCTGCTGCTGGCAGCAAAAATGCGACCGGGATCCTTCACACGCCTGTTCGTGATGGAGCCGACGGTCATGGATCCGCGCACGGCGCGCTCCGCGGATTTGAGCGGGGAATCCCTCGCCCGCGTGCAGGGCACGCTGCGCCGGCGGGCTGAATTCGACAGCGCCGACGCCGTGTTCGCGCGCTACCGCGAAGCGCCAGCGTTTGCGGATTGGACCGAGACGTCGCTATGGGCTTATGTACGCCACGGCTTCACGCGGCTCGACGACGGCCGCGTCCGGCTCTGCTGCATGCCCGAAATCGAATCCGCTATCCTGCTTCCGATCTATGAGGCGATGGAGCAGGTCTATGTTGGCGACGCCCGCGGCAATCCGTTTGCCTCGCTCGTCGAGATCGGCTGTCCCGCGCGCGTCACGACCGCGGCGAAGTCGGACCCGATCTACAAGGAGATGGCATCGCGCGCCGTGTCACTGATCCCAAGCGTCAGCACGCTGGTCTTTGAGGGCGCCGGGCATTGCGTGGCGCAGGAAGTGCCGGGGCGCGTGGTCGAGGCCCTGAGGGATTTTTCGAAATAGATCTCGCGCCCCGGACGCGGCGCAGCACCATAAGCGCGCTTACGCGCACCGGAAATTGCGTTATCTGCACGCTGCGGGCGACTTGGTGACTTGCGCGCCCCGCCCGGCAATCGCCTCGAGGCTCTCGCGGGTGATCGCAAGGGACAGCGTTCGATCCGGATCAACGATCAGTTCCGAGTGTGCTTCATCTGGACCGCACAGGGCCCAGTTGACGTCGAGATCATGGATTATCACTAAAGGAAACGTGACGATGGCCAAGAAACTCAAACCCATACATCCTGGCGAGGTTCTGCGTGAGGAATTTCTGATCCCGTTGAGCATGTCCGCCGGTGCGCTTGCCAGGACATGTGGCCTGCCACGCACGCGTATCGAGCGGATTGCGAGTGAGCAGACCGGAATCACCGCTGACACAGCACTTCGTCTGGCCAAGGCGCTCGGCACGACCGCCGAATTGTGGCTCAATCTCCAGAATGCTTACGACATCCAGATCGCCAAACGCGATCTGGGCAAAGCTCTCGACCGCATCGAGACAGTGAACAAGCCAAAGGCGGCGTGAGACTCGGCCTACGCCGACCTTCTCACCGCGTTGTCCACCAGCGTCTTGCCGAGCGACCAGATCGCGCCGGGGACCTTGTGGCTGCCCGCGATGACGTCGTCGAAGGCACGCTCGATCCAGCGGCAGTCTTCCTCAGTGATGGTCAGCGGAGGCAACAGCTTGATGGTGTGGCTGCCGTGGCCGGCGACTTGCGTGAGGATCTTGTGGTCCTTGAACAGCGGCACGGTGATGAGCTGGCAGAACAGGCCCTTGTTGGCGGTCTCCAGCACGTTCCAGGAGGCGCGCAGGCGCAGCGACTTCGGCGGGCCGAACTCGACGCCGATCATCAGGCCCTTGCCGCGCACTTCCTTCATCAGCTCGTAGCCGGGCACCATGCGCGTCAACGCGAGGCGCAGCTCGGCGCCGCGCTTGGCGGCGGACTCGATCAGCTTCTCGGACTCCATGACGTCGAGCGTGGCAATGCCCGCGGCCATGGCAAGGTCGTTCTTGGAGAAGGTGGAGCCGTGCACCACCGCCCGGTCCATCTGGTTGAAGATCTTGTCGAAGATGCTCTTGCGCGTCAGCACGGCGCCGACCGGCACGTGGCCGCCCGATAGCGACTTCGACAGCAGCACCATGTCGGGCTCGACGTTCCAGTGCTCGACCGCAAGGAAGCGGCCGGTCCGGCCCATGCCGGTCTGGATCTCGTCGGCGACGAACAGCGTGCCGTACTTCTTGCAGAGCGCGGCCGCGCCGGGCAGGAACTCGTCGGTGGGCATGTTGACGCCCTTGCCCTGGATCGGCTCGACGACGAAAGCGGCAACCTCGCGCGAGGCCAGGGCCTTTTCCAGCGCAGCCAGATCGTTGAACGGGACCGGCGTGCAGCCCGGCAACAGCGGCTCGAATCCGGTGCGGAAATTCGAGTCGCCGGTCAGCGACAGCGCGCCATAGGTCAGGCCGTGGTAGCCGTGGGCGCAATAGACGATGCCGGGACGGCCGGTCGCGCCACGCGCGAATTTGATCGCGGCTTCGACGCATTCCGCGCCGGAATTGGCAAAGAACACCTTGTCGAGATAGGGAACGTATTTCAGCAGCCGTTCGGCCAGCACGCCGGCGAGCGTCGAGACGTCGAACTGGACGAGGTTGGGCAGATCGGCATCGAGCACGCTCTTGAGCGCATCGCGCATCACAGGATGATTGCGTCCGATCGCAAACACGCCAAAGCCGGACAACAGGTCAAGGTAGCGAGCGCCCTCGCGATCGTAGAGGTACTGCCCCTGCCCCTTCTGGAAGCCGACATCATAGCCGATGGTCTTGAGAACTCGGACGAACTGCTCGTTCAGATACCGGTTATGCAGGGTGCTGCGCTGGGCCTGACGGTCCGCGAATAGCTGAGACATGTCTGGATTTGGGCTGTGCATCCGCTACATACTTCGATTGGAGGCCGACTCGTCAACTGAAAACGGACCGCCACTGAAAACGCTCTGTGCGGCCTTTTGCCCTTTTTCGGACCATCTTCGCAAGCACAGCTTTTAGATCATGTTGCACTGCCAAGGAACTATCATGCGTTTGGCCCTTTACACCGGACTAATACTGGCTGGCGGTTACACCTGCCTGACACCCGCGCTCGCTGCAGACCCGACCGGCGACTGGCGGGTGGCCGACAGCGTTGCCAACATTCGTGTCGCCCAATGTTATGGCAGCATGTGGGGCGCGGTCTCCTGGGAAAAGCAACCCGGCGGGCGCGACGAGAACAATCCGGATGTCTCGAAAAAGAACAGGCCGACGCTGGGCATGGCAACCCTGATCGACATGAAGAAGAAGCCCGGTATCGATCAGTGGGAAGGACAGGTCTACAACGCCAAGGATGGACAGCTCTACAGCGCGACCATCACGCCGGCTGGTCCCGACCAACTCGAAATCAAGGGCTGCGTGATGGGCTTCCTCTGCGGCGGCGAGACCTGGACCCGGGTCGGCCCGCCAATCCCCTCGAGTCCTGCCAACGCCATGGCCAAGGGCGCGCCGAAATCCAGCGGCGCGGCGCCGAAGCCTCAGGGGGCGCAGGCAGCTCAAGCGACGACAGGCGCCACGGCGCCTGCGCCTGCAGCTCCGAAGGCTGCTGGCGCCGCCAAGCCCGGTCAGAAGAGCGCCGCCGACCCCGTCGGCGACATCTGCCTACTCCCTGAGATTGCGGGGTTTGCCCATTAGGGCCGGCTGAAACAGCAGCACGGCGGCCAGCGTCGTGACCAGCGAGAGTGCCAGCAGCTTGCCCATGCTGGACGTGCCGGGATGGCTCGACAGCCACAGGCTGCCGAACGCTGTTGCCGTCGTCAGCGCGCTGAAAAAGATCGCGCGCGTGAGGCTGGTCTGGAGCAGGTTTGTTCTGCCCGAGCGCCACGCGACGACATAATAGATCTTGAAGGCGACACCGACGCCGAGCAGCAGCGGGAATGCAACGATATTGGCGAAGTTCAGCGGCAGGCCGATCAACACGCAGATCTCGAGCGTCACTGCGCCGGCAACCAGAAGCGGCACCAGCGTCATCAGCACGTCGACGAACCGGCGTAGCGTGATCCACAGCAGGAGCCCGATCACCACCAGCGCGTAGATGCCGGCGTGGATGAACGCCTTCACCACGGTGTCGCCGGACTTCAGGATCGAGACCGGTCCGCCGATCGCGGTCGGCTCGGCCGCGAGCACCGCCGCCGCGAATTTGCGCAGCGTATCGTTGTCGTTGGGATCGCCCTTGGGCAGCGCCTCGACGCGGATGATGCCGTCCTTGCTCTTCCAGGCGTTCACGAGCTCGGGCGGCAGCGACTTCAGGGTGACCGGCTCGGCCTGCATGGCGTTCCTGAGCTGGTCGAACACGATCTTCATCGGCGTGACGAACACGTCCTGCGCCTTGTTGCGCGTGGCCTCGTCGCTATCGGCGAGCTTTTCGAGCGCGTCTGCAAGACGGCGCGAGGCGACCGCACCCGGCCCCTTCGCGTCACCCGCGGTCCGGCGCAGATTGTCGACTGAAGATTTCAGCGACTCGACATTTTCCTGATCCGACGGCGCCGCATCGATCTGATCGGGGTTCAGCGCAGGGTTGAGCACCTTGGCGCCTTGCGCGATCAGCTTCAGCTTCGGCGGCTGATCCTGCGGCACGAAACTGTTGAGTGACATCACCCGCAGCACTTCGGGCACTTTCTCGAGCCTCGCCTCGACCTGCCTCGCCTGCTCCTCCGACGTCGTCATCACGTTGATGGCATTGGCGCCGGTGTTGGGATCCTTGCGCAAATCGAGGAAGGTGGCGATCGATTCGGCCTTCGGGTTGCGCAGGTTCATCGGGTTGAAGTCGAACTTCATGAAGTAGAGCAGCGGCAGGCCGCCCAGCGCGAGCAGCAGCGTGCCGCCGACGATCAGCACGCGATGCTTCTCCAGGAAGTGATCGAGCGGCGCCAGGAAGGCGTAGCCGACGGGCTCCGGCTCGCCGGGCGGGTTCAGAAGCTTGAGCAGCGCCGGCAGCACGGTGATGCTGGACACGAACGCCACCAGCATGCCGACACCGGCGATCTGTCCGAGCTCCGAGATGCCCTTGTAGTCGGTCGGCATGAAGCAGAGGAAGCCCGCCGCGGTGGCCATCGCCGCGAGCGACAGCGGCACCGCCGAGCGCTTGGCGGCCAGCACCAGCGCGCCCGAGAGGTCATTGTGCTTGTAGCGCTCGGAGCGATAGCGGACGCTGTACTGGATGCCGAAATCGACGCCGAGGCCGACGAACAACACCGCGAACGCGATCGACAGCAGGTTGAGCGAGCCGACCATCATCAGGCCGGCCGCGGTTGTGATCGCGAGGCCCACGAAGAGATTGACGAACACCGCAAAGATGATCTTCGCCGAATGCAGCGCCAGCCACAGGATGAGCAGCACGACGAGGACGGTACCGACGCCGTTGACGACGGCTCCCTCCTGGACGGTCGCGTATTCCTCGTTGGCGATCGGGACCGGGCCGGTCAGGCGCACCCGCGCCTGGTATTTGGTGGGAAAGTCCAGATCGGCCGCCGCTTTCCGGATCGCGTTGGTCGCGTCCTTGCCCGGCTCCAGCGCGTTGTAGTCGAGGACCGGCTTGAACTCGATGAAGGCGCGCTTGTCCGAATCCTTCAACGGCTCGTCGCTGACGAGCTCGCGCCAGGAGAAGCTGGCATTGCCCTTGTTGAGCACGGTCTCGACGGTCTGCGCGATCAGGTTGAATGGTCGCTCGGTGTTGTCGAGCTTGACCTGGCCTCGCTTGACGCCGGCAAGGCCGGTTTCCAGCGCCCCGGTGAGGCCGCGGATCGAGGGATCGCCGGCCATGATCTCGATCAGGGGCGCGGCGGATTCGAACTGGCCGGTGGTCTTGGCGACTTCTTCCGTCGGCAGGAACAGCAGTCCATTCTTCTCGAAGAACTCGCCGCTACCGAGTTGCTGCATCGACTGGAAGTTGGTCTTGTCGTCCTTCAGCCTGGCATAGAGCGCGTCTGCTGCGGCGCTCGTCATCTCCGGCGTCCGGGCCTCGATCACAGCGAGGATCGTTTCGTTCTGGTCAAACGCCTGGTCGAATTGCTGGTCACGTTTGCGCCAGTCGAGATTCTGGGAAATCAGCGAATTGATGTCGGTGTTGATGGCGAAGTGGCGCGCAGTGTAATAGCCCGCCCCCACCGACAGCAGGAGCCCGAGAACGACGACGAGGGAGGCAAACCGGGTGCAGGCCCTGACGATGGCAACGACTACGCTTTGCAGCACTTCTTTTCTTTCTGCGGTTAAACAGCTTGCCGGAAACGCCCGCTGTTTATCGGAGTTCCCGGGCGAAACCTATTGCTGTTTTGAGTGGTTCTCGCCGCGCGAAGGTTCGAGGTAAACGGCGGGAGACCGTGGCAAAATCATGCGGGCGGTCGGTATAGCCGGGGACTTGAGGCGGGAAAGTGACGAAGAACGATGCACCTATGTCGCGCATCTGCGCACAGGGCGCATCCTACCATAATACCTAAAAAGTGAGCTGTCGGCGTTCCCGTCTTTCCTTTTTGCCGATTTTTTGACACAAAGTATTGCGCCTCCATGCGCCGGGAGCCGTTGAGGGTGGGTGGCTACCGCATGCGCGAACCAATGGTGCGGATATTGCAACTCATTGGTCAGTAGCGGGGTGCCGCCGGGGACTTACGAGAGCGGATTTGGTGCAACTTGCGTGATGGGCGTCCAATGGAAGTTTATCTGGCGCAACCGCGCGGCTTCTGCGCGGGCGTGGTGCGTGCGATCGAAATCGTGGAACGGGCGCTGGAGAAGTACGGCCCGCCCGTCTACGTGCGCCATGAGATCGTGCATAACAAATACGTCGTCGAGAGCCTGAAAAGCAAAGGTGCAATCTTCGTCGAGGAACTCTCCGAGGTTCCGCCGAAGGCAGTGACGGTCTTCAGCGCCCACGGCGTCGCCCGCAGTGTCGAGGAAGAGGCTGCCGCGCGCGACCTTCCGGTGCTCAATGCCACCTGTCCCCTGGTCACGAAAGTTCACAATCAGGGGAAGCGCTACATCGGCAAGGGCCGGACGCTGATCCTGATCGGCCATGCCGGCCACCCCGAGGTCGAGGGCACGATGGGCCAGGTCCCGGGGCCGGTGCAGCTTGTCCAGAGCGTCGAGGAGGTTAAGGCGCTCACATTGCCGTCGGATACGCCAGTGGCCTACATCACCCAGACCACCCTGTCGGTCGACGACACCAAGGACATCATCGCGGCCCTTAAGGCCCGCTTTACAGATATTCAAGGCCCGGATATCCGGGATATCTGCTATGCGACACAGAACCGCCAAACTGCGGTAAGGGATTTGAGCAAGCTGGTCGACGTGATCCTGGTGGTGGGCGCTGCCAACAGTTCGAACTCGAACCGGCTCCGCGAAATCGGCACTGAGGCCGGCGTCGCGAGTTATTTGATTGCCGACGGCAGCGAGCTCAATCCGGAATGGTTGAAGGATGCCAGGACCGTCGGCGTCACGGCCGGCGCTTCGGCGCCCGAGGTACTCGTGGATGACGTGATCGAAGCGATGCGGCGGATCGGACCGGTCAAGGTCTCAGTGCTGCCGGGCCGCGAGGAAAACATCGAATTCCGGCTTCCGGCCCAACTGGCTGCGAGCTGACCCACCCGAATTCAAAGCCCAGAAAGAAACCTGTAATGGCTATCCCGTTCTTCAAGGAAATGCGTATCGGCGGCTATTTGCTCAAGCAGAAACTGCTTGGCCGCAAACGCTATCCGCTCGTGCTGATGCTGGAGCCGCTGTTTCGCTGCAACCTCGCCTGCGTCGGCTGCGGCAAGATCGACTATCCCGACGCGATCCTCAACCGTCGCATGACGGCGCAGGAGTGCTGGGACGCCGCCGACGAGTGCGGCGCGCCGATGGTCGCCATTCCCGGCGGCGAGCCGCTGATCCACAAGGAGATCGGCGAGATCGTGCGCGGCCTCGTCGCGCGCAAGAAGTTCGTCTCGCTCTGCACCAACGCGCTGCTGCTCGAGAAGAAGCTCGATCTCTTCGAGCCCTCCCCTTACCTGTTCTTCTCGGTGCATCTCGACGGCCTGCGCGACCACCACGACAAGGCCGTGTCGCAGAAGGGCGTGTTCGACCGCGCGGTGTCCGCGATCAAGGCGGCCAAGGCGCGCGGCTTCACCGTCAACGTCAACGCCACCATCTTCGACGGCCATCCGGCCGAGGAGATCGCGAAATTCCTCGACCTCACCGTCGAGCTCGGCGTCGGCGTCTCGATGTCGCCAGGCTACGCCTATGAGCGCGCGCCGGACCAGGAGCACTTCCTCAACCGCACCAAGACCAAGAAGCTGTTCCGCGACGTCTTCGCGATGGGCAAGGGCAAGAAGTGGAACTTCATGCATTCCGGCCTGTTCCTGGACTTCCTCGCCGGCAACCAGGAATACGAGTGCACGCCCTGGGGCATGCCCGCGCGCAACATCTTCGGCTGGCAGAAGCCCTGCTACCTGCTCGGTGAAGGCTACGCCAAGACCTTCAAGGAGCTGATGGAAACCACCGACTGGGATTCCTACGGCACCGGCCGTTACGAGAAGTGCGCCGACTGCATGGCCCATTGCGGCTACGAGCCGACGGCCGCGACCGCAGCCCTCAACAACCCGCTGAAGGCGATGTGGGTGTCGCTGCGCGGCATCAGGACCACGGGTCCGATGGCGCCCGAGATCGACATGAGCAAGCAGCGTCCGGCGCAGTACATCTTCTCGGCGGAAGTGCAGAAGCGCCTGTCGGAGATCCGCAAGGACGAGGCCGCCGCCGCGCAGGAGAAGGCGGCGCAGAAGGCTTCGACGGCCGCGTAAGCGCGCACCCCCAAGTCATAAAGCGAGGGCTCGACCGCTGCCGCGGTCGAGCCCTTTCTGCTGGCGAAATTCGTGAGCTTCCTGAAGCAAATTGGCTGCGCTTCCAATCGGAAGTCCCGCAACAGTTTGCCCGTAGCACGCAAGACATTCCGCCTTACGCTTTCGCAGGCATCTCTGAACGGCCGTGCTTCCGAATTGACTTTGCAGGCGCGAAGATTTCATCGACGTCATGCTTCGCGGCGCGGGATTAGCGCCAATAGTAGGCTCGTGGGGCGTGATAGTAGGCCCATCGTGCATGGTACCAAGGCACGTAGTAATAAGCGCGCGGGCCGTAGACGATGGGGCGGGCCGCATAGACGACCGGCGCTGGCGGGTAGGCTGCTGCCGGCGCTACGTAGGCGGGGGCGGCGGCAGCCGCGCCGACGGCAGTCCCCACCGCTAGTCCGGCTGCGGCCGCCCCGGCAGCACCCGGGCCATAATAGTACGGAGCGCCGCCCGCTCCCCAGCGCGACACCGTGCCCTCACGGGTGACGGAGTTGCCGTTCGGCCCGGTGGTGGTGCGGCTACCCGTGCAGACGCCGCCGCCACAGGAAACTGCCCCCTGGCGGCTTACGCTGTTGCCGTACGGACCGGTGCGCGTGATCTGCCGTGAGCAGGTTCCGTTGGCGCAGCTGCCCGAGGCGTTGACGGACGCTGTTCCACGCCATCCCGATACCGAGCGGCTGCGGGTCCAGGCATTGGCGTCGGCGACGACGGCCACCGACAGCACGCCTGCGAGGACGGACATGGTCAGGAGCTTCTTCATCATGGCATTCTCCGTGAACGAGTTGACGGCCATGCGCTGCGGCAGGTCCGTTTCGGGGAGAATGCGGGAACTATGTCAGCCCCTTATGATCACGAACCATCGTTTGTTGGATTTTGGTCACGACGTGTAACGCGCTGTAGGAACCTGGCCTGACAATTCGCTTGTCTCGCCCCGACAATCGCCCGCGGCAATACAAGCGTTCAGCTTGCAGCGAACACCGGCAGCCGGACGGAGAAGCGCGCGCCGCCAGATGGCGCATCGTCGATGGCAATGGTCCTCCACAGACCTCGACCAGGCTGCGCACAACAGCGAGGCCGAGGCCCGCCCCGCCGGTGCACCGATTGCGAGACTGCTCCAGGCGCACGAAGGGCTCGAGCAAGATATCGCGTTGACCGACCGGAACGCCGGGACCTTCGTCGTCAACCATCAAGAGAAGGAATTGCGGTGACAGTGCTGTTCAAGACGACATGTATCCGCAACATCGTTGCATTGGTAACGACACTGAAGGAGACAGAGATACTTTTGTAGCGGGCGACATGCATCCACTCCCACGGGATGGTCGCCGCCGTCAGCGCCTTTGGCGCATCGGCTATCTGCGACGACTACAAAGGAGACGCAATGTGTCAAAGTTGAATTACCGCGGACTGCCAGGAATTGCAGCGGGTCTTGTTCTGCTTGTTTCGCCGACCCTGGCGGAAAATGTTCAGGCAGCCGATAGCGCGAAGGCTGTGAAGGTGACTCCGATACTCACGACTTTGAACACATCGAGCGGACAGCCAATCGTGATGCCGCAGAAGGACGTGCAGATCTCCGTTTCAACCTATGACATCCCGGCGGGCGCGAAATTGCCTGAGCACAAGCACCCGCATCCCCGCTATGGCTACATGCAATCGGGTACGCTGCGGGTAACCAATCTCGACATCAACAAGACCGAGACTTACAGTGCCGGCAGCTTCATTCTCGAAGCTGTCGATCAATGGCACAAGGCAGAGAATATCGGGAGCGAACGGTCAAGCTCCTGGTCATCGACGTGAAGCCGAAGGGCGCAGTTGCTACGGTCCTGAAGGCCGACTGAGCGCTTCAGAGCGACGAGGGCGCGGCGCCTGGCCTGCACGCACACTTGGCAGTCAATGCAAAAAGCTCCGACCTCCAATGGAGATCGGAGCTTTCGCCTGTTCCGTCGTCGCTTGTTCTCTTCAGCTGGAAGACACCGCTCAGGCCGCCTTGGAGACCAGGGCCTCGCTCTCGGCAAACTCCGTCCCGATCAGATAGTCGCGGCAGCCGCGCAAGCTGCGCAGCGCCCGATTGAAGTCGATGCCGGTCGAGACCAGCGCATGCAACGTGGTCGGGTTGCGCACGATGCCGCGCAGCACGGCAGCGAGATCGATCTGGCCGTTCGGCTTGATCGCGGCGCGGGCGAGCGCCGGCAGCGCGCGATGGGCGGGGTCGCTGATGACGCGGACCGCGGCGAAGGGCAACCCGGCTTCCGCGGCATAGGCGGCCGCGATGTGGCTCTCCATGTCGACGGCGAATGCCCCCGTCTCCGAATGCAGCGCCGCTTTGCAGGACCGCTTCGTGACCACCTCCTCGGCGCCGGCGAGGCTGCCGCGCACGACGCGGCGGCGGCCCGAGGTCAGGCGCTCGATCAGGTCGTCGCCGAGCGACAGGCCGGCGGCCCAGCGGGCATCGCCGGACAGCACCTCGGTCGCCAGCACGACGTCCCCGGACCGCAGCGTCGGGTCGAGCCCGCCGGCCACGCCGAAGGAGATCACGCCGCGAATCGTATCAGGATCCACCACCGTCAGCAGCGCCCGCAACTGGGTCGGGCTGCTGGATGAACAGATGACCGCCATTCCGGGCCCGGCCGCAATGCGGGCCTCCTGAACCAGTCCGGTCACGATCAGTATCGGCCGCGGGTCGATGGCATTACCCGCGGTGAAATAGTCCCCCGTCCCCAAAGTCACATTCCGACCCCTACCACCCTGCTGTTGGTGTTCCGCAAGTTCCGATACCGCGCCAACGCCCACAGCGGAAAGAACTTTGGGTAACCATGATAACGGAGATAGAATACACGGGGAAAGCCTGTGGCGGTGTACCGCTGCTCGTCCCACAGTCCTTTTTTGTTTTGTGTTGCAATCAGGTACTCCACCCCGCGGGCGACGGCGGGGTGATCAACCTCGCCTGCCGCCATCAGGGCAAGCAAGGCCCATGCCGTTTGCGAGGCTGTCGAGGGGGCAGCCTCCCATCCCTTGTAGTCCAGCCGGTAGCTGACGGCGTCCTCGCCCCAGCCGCCATCCTGGTTCTGGATCGAGGTCAGCCAGTCGGCGGCCTTCCGGATCATCGGGTCCTTGTGGTCGACGCCGGCCATGTTGAGAGCGCACAGCACCGACCAGGTCCCATAGATGAAGTTCATGCCCCAGCGGCCGTACCAGGACCCCTCCGGGTGCTGGGTCTTCCGCAAGTACGCGATCCCGTCGGCCACGTGCTTGCTGGTCTTTTCGGTCTCGCCGAGCTGCGCCAGCATCGAGACGCAGCGCGCGGTGACGTCCTCGGTGGGCGGATCCAGCAGCGCGCCATGGTCGGAGAACGGGATGTTGTTCAGGTAATATTCGAGATTGTTGACGTCGAAGGCGGCCCAGCCGCCGTCGTCGCTCTGCATGCCCGCGATCCACTCGCGGCCACGGGCGATCGCGTCGTCATAACCGGTCGCGCCGTGCTCCCGGCGCATGCGGTCCATCGACATCACCACGACCGCGGTGTCGTCGAGGTCAGGATAATGGGCGTTGTTGTACTGGAAGGCCCAGCCGCCGGGGCGGACGTCGGGCCGCTTCGCGGCCCAGTCGCCCTTCACCTCGAGCTCCTGCTTCGGGATCAGCCAGTCGAGGCCCTGCTTGGCGGCGGGCACCGCCTTGTCTCCACCGGCCTCCAGCAGCGCGTGGGCGGTCAGGGTCGTATCCCACACCGGCGAGACGCAGGGCTGGCAATAGGCCTCGTCGTCGTTGATCACGAGCAGCTTGTCGATGCCCCGCCGCGTGATCGCGCGCGGCGGAAAGTTCTCGTCCTTGCCGAGCGCATCATACATCATGACGATGTTGGCCATGGGCGGATAGATCGCGCCCATGCCGTCCTCGCCGTTGAGCCGCTCCTCGATGAAGGCGAGCGCGGCATCGATCGCGCGCTTGCGCAGGCTCTTCGGAAACAGCGGCTCGATCACGCGCAAGATGGCATCGAGCGAGCGGAACAGCAGGAACCAGGCCATGCTCTGGTGCGGCGCCTTCGCTGTTATGCCGATCGAGCGCGGGTCCTGGAGGAACAGCTCGTCGATGCCGACGCCCTTCGGATTCTTCGCGCGCGGCTTCAGCGCGGCGATCACCATCAGCGGCACCATGGTGGTGCGCGCCCAGTACGAAATCTTGTTGAGGTGGAACGGCGACCAGAACGGCAGCAGCACGATCTCGATCGGCAGCACCGGCACCGCGCGCCAGGTCACGACGCCGAACGTCGCCAGCAGGAAGCGCGTGAAGACGTTGCTGTTGATCGCGCCGCCGCGGGCATGGATCGCCTCGCGCGCACGCACCATGTGCGGCGCGTCGACAGAATCTCCGATCATCTTCAGCGCGAAGTAAGCCTTCACGCTCGCGCTCATGTCGAACTCGCCGTCATGCACGAGGGGCCAGCCGCCATGGGCGCCTTGAACGCGGCGCAGGTAATTGCCGATCTTGGCCTCGAGCACGGTGTCGACCGGCTCTGCGAGATAGTGGCGCAGCAGGACATACTCGGCCGGAATCGTGCAGTCAGCCTCGAGCTCGAACACCCAATGGCCGTCGGACTGCTGGAAGCCGAGGACGCCTTGGGTGGCCGACGCAATGCTCGATTCCAGGGTCTCGCGGCTGGTCGCGTTCACGGAATCCATGTCGCTCGATTGCTCCGATAGTCGATTGAAAATTGGCCGGGACATTTGCCCGTCAGGGCCGCTGTGCGGCCAGAACCAGATCGGCAGCGCGATCGCCGGACCGGACCGATCCCTCGATGGTTGCCGGCAATCCCGTAGCAGTCCAGTCGCCGGCAAGGAACAGGTTTTTCAGCGCAGTGACCGGCCCCGGGCGCAGGGCATTCTGCGCCGGCGTGGCGGCAAAAGTGGCGCGGCGCTCGCGCACGATCTGCCAGGGGGGCAATTGCGGCGGCAGCTCACCGGACACGCCGCCAGCCTTGCAGACGTCGCTCCAGATCGCCTGCGCGAGTTCCTCGCGCGGCATGTCGACCAGACGGTCGCCATTGCTGATGGTCACGGATAGCCGGTTGGGGAACGCGAACAGCCATTCCACCACGCCGCCGATCACGCCGAGGATCGGCGCCGAACCCGGCGGCGGCTCAAAACGGAAATGCGCATTCACGATGGCGCGGAATTCGGTCGGAGTCTTCAGGCCGGGCAGCAGGCTCGCGGCGGCGCGCGGCGGCACCGCCATCACGACGACATCGCCCTCACCGATCTGGATCACATCCTCGCCGCCGAAATTCAGCGCGCCGATCTTGCCGTCGGTGGTCGCAAACGAGCGCAGCTCATGGCCCAGCTGAACCGAGTGGCCGCGCTCCTGCAAGAACTTCACCGCAGGCTCGATCAGCACCGCGCTGAGACCGTCGCGCGCGATCAAGGGACGGCAGGCCTGCCCGCCCGCGAGCAGCGTCTCGCGCACGATCGCGCCCGCAAGCCCCGCCGAGCCCTCGGGCGGATCGACGTTGAGCGCCGCGAGCAGCAGCGGCTGCACCAGACGCTGATAGAGGATGCCTTCGCAAGGAATGGACTTGCCGACCAGCGTCTCCTCCGACGCCCAGATCAGCGGCGCCAGCTTCAGATAATCGGTGAGGCCCGTGTCGGGCACGCGGCGGCTCTCGTCGAGCACCCAGGTCGGCAGCCGGCCAGCGCCGAGATCGATCTGCCAGCGCTGCCCCGTCTTGATGTCGACGAAGGGAAACTGCGCGCTTTCAGGGCCGACGAGGCCCGCCTCGGTGCCGATCGCGCGCGCATAGGCACGCGCATGACTGTTGCCGGACAGCAGCAGATGATTGCCGTTGTCGATGGTGAGATTGGTGGCGCCGTCGAAATAGGAACGGCAGCGGCCGCCGGCCTGGTGTGTCGCCTCGTGCACGGCGACCTTGAAGCCGGCATTGGCGAGCCGCACAGCGGCGGAGAGGCCGGAAATTCCAGCACCGATGATATGAGCTGTCTTTTGCATCAGATGAGAGCGTAGCGGAGCAGGATCAGGATGCGTGTGATCTTCGATACACGCACCGGCTCGCGCGGCGCGGTGAAGCCGCGCGCGATCAGCAGGTCCAGAATGGAATGATAGTATTTCGACATGATCCGCGGCGCGCGCACCGCGCGGCGCTTGTTGCGGTTCATGATCTCGTCCGACTTCTCGAAATGCACCTTCGCACGCTGCGCCAGCGGCAGGCAGACCTTCGGCAGCGCGCGCTCGGCGATCACGCGGTCCGGATCATTGGAGGTGATGCCGGCATGCAGCAGCGCTTCGCGCGGCAGATAGAGCCGGCCGAGGCCCGCATCCTCGTCGATGTCGCGCAGGATGTTGGTGAGCTGCAGTGCGCGGCCGAGATGATACGCGAGCAGGATGCCGTCTTCCTCGGGCATTCCGAACACGCGCACCGACAGCCGCCCCACGGCGCTGGCGACACGGTCGCAGTACAGATCAAGCGTTGCCATGTCGGGCGCGCGGATGTCGTGCGGCACATCCATTTCCATGCCGTCGACGATGGCGAGGAAATCCTCGCGCTTGAGCCCGAAGGTCTTCACCGAGGCGACGTAGTCCTTCAGCCGCGGCGGCGGATGGCCCTGATAGAGCGCATCGATGTCGTTGCGCCATTGCTGAAGTGCGGCGAGCCGTTCCTCCCGCGGGCCGTCGGAATCGGCGATGTCGTCGACCTGGCGGCAGAAGCTGTAGATCTGGAACATCGCTTCGCGCTGGTCACGCGGCAGGATGCGCATCGCGGCATAGAACGAGCTGCCGGATGCGGCCGAGCCGTAATTGGCGCCGGGCGTGGTCGCCTCAAGCGTCATGTGCAGTCCCCGGTCTGGAAATGGCCTTGCGTCCGATCGCGCGGCGGCCGACTTCGCCGATCATCCCGGCGAGGCTGAAGGCGAGCAGCTCGAACTTGTTCAGATGCACGCGCTCGCGCAGGGGATCGCGCACCTTCAAGAGGCGCACGATGCGGTCGGCATAGGCCTGGATCACCGAAATGTCGACGCCGAGGCGAAAATCCCTCACCTCCGCGCTCAGCGACTTGCTCTGCTTGAGGAGCGCTTCATTGCGCGCGGCAAGCGCCTGAAGGCAGGCCAGCATCGCCGGCGGTGACTGCTCAAGCCCGAGCTGCTCGACGGAGGCGCCGCTCGCGGCCAGCGCATCGCGCGGCAGATAGACGCGGTTGAGCTCGCGGAAATCCTTGCCGCAATCCTGCAGGTGATTGTTGATCTGGAGCGCCGCGCAGAGCGCGTCCGATGCGGCCCAGGTCGCGGTGCTCTCGCCGTGGACGTCGAGCATGAACCGGCCAACGGGCATCGCCGAGTAACGGCAATAGTGGATGACCTCGTCCCAATTCTCATAGCGCAGCTTGGTCACGTCCATGCGGAAGGCGATGAGCACGTCGAGTGCATGCCGCGGCGCCATGCCGCGTTCGGCCAGCGCGCGGCGCAGGGTGACGGCTTCGGCCTGGGTGTCGCCCTTGCCGAGCAGTTCCGCCTCGAGCAGATCGAGAAAGCTAAGCTTCTGGTCGGGCGGCAGCGTCGCGTGGTCGGCGATGTCGTCGGCGGTGCGGACGAAATTGTAATAGGCCAGGATCAGGGCGCGATGACGCGGATGAATGATCCAGGACGCGACGGGAAAATTCTCGTCGCGGTCACCCTTGCCGGATCGCAATTCGCTCGCAGAGGTCATCGAGGGCTGGTTTACAATCGTTTGGACAGGAAGGCTTTTCGCTCGCGCGGGCTCATGCCGGCAATGCCGCCGCGGCCCCCATATAGGGGAATACGGCCGCAAAACCAATCCTGTCTGTCGATGGCCGCCCTCTGCGGATCGGACCCCAAAGACGGGTCCGGGATCCGCCTTTGGGAGCCACTAGCCAAGCTTACTGGTTGTTGTTCTTCAGCACCTGGTCGCAGGCCTGCGAGATCTTGGCCCGGTTCTCCTTGAGGCAGGCCAGGATGGTGAAATCGCCCTGATCGATGACCGGGCGGCAGAATTTCTGCACGTCGCGCGTGCAGGCCTTCTGCTCGGCGTCCGTGCCACGCCCTGGCTGGGCAAACGCCGCGGTCGAAAGGGATGCCGACAGCAGGGTGAGAGCGACGAGAAGATTACGCATTGTATTCCTTCATTCTGACGGCAGAATCGCACCGGACCCGGACTGCACAGGGCGGACGACCGGAGCGGATTGTTCTGATGGCAAGTCGCCGCAGGAGTGGCGGCCCGGAGAAGGCACAAGCACCGGCAAATGCGGCCAAATTGGCACCGCAGCCGCCGAATCCGGCCTTCCCCGCGCCTTCATTCGCAGATGTAAGAGGTTGATACTACGTCATAATTCAGAGAATCTGCGTTTTACTGCACACCTGTTGCAGCGCTGCATCTGTCCGCCGTGCTTTTCCCGCCAGAAAGATGCCGAAACAAGGCAAATCGGCGGATCAAGGCTAGCGCTGGACGTCGTGAGCCGCCATCTCTGGCGGCTAGGCTTTGAACCTGACACTGGCTCGAAGCACTAAACTTTCGATGTGGCGAGACGTTCTCGATCGTAAGCGAGCGTCGTTCCAAAACGGGATATTTGCGATGAAATTCATTGGGCGAACTGGACTGGCAATCAAGGCGGCCGGCATCGGGGCGGCGCTGCTCTTCTCGATTTCGGCGAGCCATGCTCAGTCGTCCGGACCGTTTGCCGGTTTCGATGGCGCATGGACCGGCACCGGCACGGTGTCGTTGTCCGACGGCTCCACCGAGCGCATTCGCTGCAAGGCGGACTACAAGGTCGGCGGCAGCGGCCTCAACCTGAAGCAGGCGCTGCACTGCGCGTCCGACAGCTACAAGTTCAACCTCACCAGCGACGTGACGAGCCAGGGCGAGCGCATTTCCGGCAATTGGAGCGAGTCCAGCCGCAACATCTTCGGCAATCTGCAGGGCACCGCCGGCGGCGGCCAGATCGACGTGTTCGTCGAGGCCAACGGCTTTGCCGCCAACCTCTCGCTGCGCACCAACGGCAGCAAGCAGACGGTGCAGATCAGCTCCAAGGGCGAGATCCGCGGCGTCAACATCACCATGACGAAGGGCTGACGCCCTTCCGACGTTGAGGAATGAGCCTCCGGTTCTCACGAGCCGGGGGCTTTTTGCTGAAGACGCGATGAATGGGGCCAGTGCGGTGCTGACGCAGGCCCGGGGTCCGGAAGGGCTTCCGACGCAGGGACGCGAATGCCGCTCAGATCGCCCGCTTGTCGGCCCCCTGCAACTTCGCGTGCAGATTGATCAGCCACATCGCAGTCGGCCGCAGGATGAAGAGGTCGGCGACGAGGGCCATGACCATCGAGAAGGCGCTGAGCCAGCCGAACAGCCGCAGCGACGGCAGGTCCGAGAACACGGTGACGACGAGTCCGCAGGCCAGCACCACCGTGGTCAGGATCAGCGCCGGACCGACCAGCACCGTCGCCCGTTCCACCGCGAGCGCCGAGCCGACGCCCGGCTTGCTCTCGAGCCTCAGACGGTTGAGGAAGTGGATGGTGGCGCTCAAGCCCAGGCCGAACGAGACGGTGAGCGCGACGACGCTGGCGAATTGCAGGCCCTCGCCCATCGCCCACAGCACCGTTCCCGACATCACCACTGGGAAGATGCCCGGCAGGATACAGGCGAACATCACCACCCAGGAGCGGAAGGCGAGGCCGATGAAGATCGCGACCAGCGCGAATTCGATGGTGAGGCCGTGGTTCAACTTCTCGATCATGCTGGCCGAGTTGCGCGCAGCGATAGCGGCAAGACCCGTCACCGCAATCTCGTAGCCGGGATGCTTCTTGCGGACGGCGTCGAGCTCGTGGTCGAGCTTGTCGACGATCGGCAGGAGCTGGCTGGAATCCTTGTCCGGTACGCGGCCGGCGACCACGACGGCGTCCTGCTTGGCATCGATGAACCGCCGCACCAGGTGCTCGGGGATGACGTTGACATATTCCTTCAACGTCGCGACGTCGGCGCTGCCCGCCTTCTCGGCCAGCCAGCGGCGCAGCGTCTCGAGCGACCAGACGTTGCCGACACCGGCCGTCTTCTCCACGGTCGCATGCACGTCGGCGATGGTCTGGAGCGTCTCCGGCGAATAGAGCGTTTCGCCCTTGGGGAATTGGATCAGCACGTTGACCGGGTTGGCGCCGGTGAGCTTGGCATCGAGCCGGTCGCTGGCGGCGACCGCCTGACGCTTGTCCGGCACCTGGTCGGCGAGCCGGTAGCGCGGCTCCAGATTGGCATAGATGACGCCGAGGCCGCCGACGAACAGCACCGCAATCAGGCTGAACAGGCCGGGACGGCCCACCATACGCACCGCAATCCAGTAGCAGAAATTGCGCAGGGCCTGGACACCGGCATCTGCGCTCTGGAACTTGACGGCGAACACCTTCTCGTTGCGCACGAGCAGCACGCCGAACACCGGCACCAGCGACAGCACCGCGACCAGCGCGATGATGGTGGCGGCGAGCCCGGCCTCGCCGAACTTGCGGATCAGGTCGGAGTCGGAGAATTGTAGCGCGATGAAGGAAATGCCAGCCGTGCCGTGCGTCAGCACGCAGGCGGGTCCCACCACCAGCACCGCGTTCTTGAACGCGGTGAACTTGTCCTGTCCTGCGATCAGCCGGTCGCGCGCGGCGAAGGTGAGCTGCATCGAGTCCGAGAAGCTGATGACCATGATGAGCGGCGTCATCACGTTCAGGAACATGTTGAGGTTGAAATTGGCCCAGCCGAGCGCGCCGAGCGCCAGCAGGATCGCGATCATCGGCGGGAATGCCGCCGCGACCATGAACGAGATCTTGCGGAAGAAGATGATGGCGATGATGCAGCCGGCGAGAATGCCGAGGATGTTGTAGGTCAGCCCGTCGCGCTCGACCGCGTTGCGGATCTCGAGCTGCATCACCGGAACGCCGGAGAGCTGCACGTTGAGCCCGGTGTCGCCGAGGTCCTCCTTCATCAGCGCGCGGATGTCGGCGACGGTCTTGGTCAGCTTGTTGGAGGCGACCACCTCAGGATCGAGCGAGAGCACGATCAGCGCCAGCGTACCGTCCTCCGACAGCAGCTTGCCGCGGATGATCTCGTTGTTTTTGACGGTCTCGATGAACTTGTTGTACGCGTCGCCCTCCGGCAACTCGGGCGGGAACAGTGCCGCCGGCAGCTTGCCCGGGGCCGGCGCCTGACGCGCCGAGAACAGCGAGACCAGTCCGCGCGTGCCATCGACCAGTTGCAGGTCGGTGACGAAGTCACGCAGCTTCTCGAGGTTGCTGCGCTCCAGGAGGGTCTTGCCTTCGACCACGACGAGGACGTCGAACTCCTCGGCCGGGAACTTCTTCGTCACCTCTTCATACTGCTTGAATTCGCGGGTGTCGGAACGGAAGAGCTGCGACAGCGAATCGTCGATCTTGATCCGGTGGATGCCGAACACGGCGCCGACGATCAGCGCCAGCAGGACGATGCAGGAGACGATCGGCGCCCGGACGGCGATCAGCCCGAGGCGCTCCAGCCCGAAGGCGATCGAGGACGCAGGTCCCTGCTCGACCTTGTCGACATGAACCTCATTCTCGCTGTGCTTTTCGAGCATGCCTTGTCCAGTTCCTAAATCGGCTCGGTCTTGAGAGCTTGTTGCGCCCCGCGAACGGCTTGAAAACGCCATACCAATGGGAGGCTTGCCCTTTGAAAATGCGCGGAAAATCGCCGCGAGGGGTTTAGCAGGTCAACAGGTCTTCTCGCAAGCAGGCGAAGCGTGGCCGAATCGATCAAGAAGCGGCGATTTCGGGTCCCGACCGCCTATCATCCCGGCGACGCTGTGCCAATCTGGCGCGGCACCCGGTCCGCGCTCTCGTCCTTCAGAGCCACGCCGGTGGTCTCCCGGGCGAGCCCCTCACGGACGAGCCAGGCGATTTTGAAGGCGGCCTCGTCGTAGCTCAACCCGGCGTGATGGATGTTGGACACGCAATTGCGTTCGGCATCGGTGCGGCCGGGCTTCGGGGCGAAGGTCAGATAGGCGCCGAGACTGTCGGGCGCGGACAGGCCGGGGCGTTCGCCGATCAGCATCGCGACCATGCGCGCACCGAGAATGGCGCCAATCTCGTCGCCGAGCGCGACGCGCGCGCCCGATGCGACAACGACGTGGCCGATCGCGACGTCATTCCCTTGCGCAAGCAATGGCAGCAGACGCCCCACCACGATCGCCGCATGGGCGTCAACCGCCGCCGCGGACAGGCCGTCTGCGATCACAAGCGCGAGCTGGCACGGCGCCGAGGCGCTTCGTGCCAGAAGTTGCACCGAGCCGGGTTCAAGCTGTCGCCCCAGATCCGGCCGCCGCAGATAATCGCTGCGGTCGACCGCCTGGCTCCTCACTTCGGTCACGGCAAGCCCAAGCGCGCCGAGATCGGCGACCAGACGCGGCACATTGAAGGCGGCATGCACGGCATCGCGCGCGCGGGCATGGTCCAGCGTGAAATCAAGCAGCGCCCTCGTCGGCATGCTCGCGCCGCTGCGCCCGAGCGCGACGCGCGCGGGCGTGAACGCCCGCAAATCGAGGGTCGGGCGGCGCGGCGGAGCCGGATCAGACATATCGCATCATTCGGCGGGAACGGCGGCTTCGCGCAGGCGGATCGAATAGTTCGAGGCGTTCTGCTTGCCGCTGGAGGCCGCGCGCGCAAAGGTGATGAGATGGTGCGCGATCAGCGTGCAGCCGATCAGGCCTTCGATGTCGCCGCGCTTGATGCGTCCCAGCGCGAACTTCCAGAACACGCGCCTGTAGTCTCCGAGCACGCCGACCTTCCAGAAAATGTTGCGCAACATGATGAGACCGCGCCGGATGTTCGGCCAGGTCTTCATCTCGTCCGGCACCGGCATCTTGAGTCGGCGCGCGTAAACATTGTCGCATTGATACTGATAGCGCGCGTAAACCTTCTCGGGCGCGTAGGCGACCGCCATCGCATGCTTCCAGGATGCGACGACCTCGTCATAAGGCAACAGGAAGTCGACGTTGGAATCGCGACCGTCGTCGTCGACCAGGCGGCCCTCGCGCTCCAGACGATCCCATAGCGGCGTCTTCGGCAGCGCCTGGAGCAGGTTGATGGTGAGCAGCGGAATCCGGGACTCCTCGACGAAAGAGAGGAGCGCCTCCGACGTGTTCGGCTTGTCGGTGTCGAGTCCCATGATGATGCCGGACACGACCTCCATGCCGTAGGAGTTGATGGTGCGCACACCCTCCAGGATCGGGACCATCATGTTGTGGTCCTTCTGCATCGCCTTCAGCGCATCAGGGTCGGGCGTCTCGATGCCGCAGAAGATGGTGACGAAATAGGCCTCGCGCATCTTCTCGAGGATCTCGGGCCTCTTGGCGATGTTGAGCGTCGCCTCACAGGCGAGCCGCACCACGTAGCCGGTCCGCTTCTGCCATTCGATCAGATGCGGCAACAGGTCCAGCGCCGCCTTGCGGTTGCCGATGAAATTGTCGTCGACGAAATAGACCGTGTCGGTCATGCCGCATTCGCGCAGTCGGTCGAGTTCGGCGATGATCTGCTGCGGCGACTTGATGCGCGGATTGCGGCCGTAGAGGCCGGGGATGTCGCAGAACTCGCACTGATAGGGACAGCCGCTGGAATATTGGATGCTGCCGAGGAAGTACTTCTTCACGTCCGCGAGCTCGTAGGCCGGGATCGGAAACTCCGTCATCGGCACGCGATCCCTGGTGGTCAGCACCACCTGGGCCTCGGGACGTGAGGTGTCGCGCGACAGGATCTCGATCAGCTGATTGGTGGCGTCGCCGAGCTCGCCGACATGCAGATAGTCGAAGGACGGATAATAGTCCGGGCAGGCGCTGACCGAGGGCCCGCCAAGCGCAACCGGCAGATCGAATTCATGGGCGCGGCGGCAGATGTCGTTCATCTGCTGGCGCTGGATGTGCATGCCGCTGACGAAGACCGCTTCCGCCCATTCGAATTCCTCCTTCGTCGTGCGGCGCAGGTTCTCGTCGACGAATTTGACCTGCCACTCTTTCGGAAGGTAGGCGGAGATCAGCAGCAGCCCCTGCGGCGGCATGAAGGCGCGGACGCCGTCGGTCAAGGGATAGGAATGCTCGAACGTGCCGAAGGACGAGGTGTAGCGCGGAAACACGCAGAGAATCCGCCGGGACGTTCCGTTACTTTCAGCTCGCATCAAAGCTCCCCCGCCACGCTCGACCGATAGTGCGGAAATTGCCAGCCAGACACAGGGTAATGCTGTCGCCGGAATTTCTCAATATTGTGGCACAAGCATAATTCCGGGGAGCGCCGATGGTTTCATCGGAGGGAGAGCTGGCCGGCCGCCTCACGCGATCAGCCGCGAGGCAAAATCCGGCAGCAGGCCTGCATCGCCGGCCAGACGGAAATCGGCGCCTGTCATTCCCGAGCGCGCCAGCCAGTCGTCGAATTCCGGCGCGCGGCGCAAGCCGAAGACGTCGCGGACATAGAGCGCGTCGTGAAAAGACGTCGACTGGTAGTTCAGCATGACGTCGTCGGCGCCGGGGACGCCCATGATGAAGGTTACGCCGGCGGCGGCGAGCAGCGTCAGGAGATTGTCCATGTCGTCCTGGTCCGCCTCGGCATGGTTGGTGTAGCAGATGTCGACCCCGAGCGGTAGCCCGAGCAGCTTGCCGCAGAAATGATCTTCCAGTCCCGCCCGGATGATTTCCTTGCCGTCATAGAGATATTCCGGGCCGATGAAGCCGACAACGCTGTTGACGAGCAGCGGGGCAAAAGCGCGGGCGACCGCATAGGCGCGCGCCTCGCAGGTCTGCTGGTCGACCCCGTGATGGGCGCCCGCCGACAGCGCCGACCCCTGGCCGGTCTCGAAATACATCACGTTCTGCCCGACCGTGCCCCGTCGCAGCGACAGCCCGGCCTGCTGGGCCTCTTTCAGGAGCGCGAGGTCGATGCCGAAACTGCGGTTGGCCGCCTCTGTGCCGGCGACCGACTGGAAGACGAGGTCGACGGGCACGCCCTGCCCGATCAGCGACAGCGTCGTCGTGACATGGGTCAGGACGCAGCCTTGCGTTGGGATTTGCAGCCGCGCGATGACCTCGTCGAGCAGCCGCAGCAATTGCGCGATGACGGCGGGATCGTCGCTCGCGGGATTGATCCCGATGCAGGCATCGCCGGCACCCAACAGAATGCCGTCGAGGATCGAGGCGGTGATGCCCCTGGCATCGTCGAACGGATGGTTCGGCTGGAGCCGCGTGCTCATCCGCCCCTTCAGCCCGATGGTGTTGCGGAAAGCGGTGGTGACCTCGCATTTCCGCGCCGCCAGGATCAGATCCTGATTGCGCATCAGCTTTGACACTGCGGCCGCCATCTCCGGCGTCATGCCGGGCGCCAGCCGGCGCAGGATGTCGGGCGTTGCAGCATCGGACAGCAACCAGTCGCGGAAGGCCCCGACGGTGAGCGATGC
Organism: Bradyrhizobium sp. PUT101; assembly: GCF_052043945.1. Classification (NCBI taxonomy): domain Bacteria; kingdom Pseudomonadati; phylum Pseudomonadota; class Alphaproteobacteria; order Hyphomicrobiales; family Nitrobacteraceae; genus Bradyrhizobium; species Bradyrhizobium sp. PUT101. Next base: position 6,492,522 of record NZ_CP197207.1, on the reverse strand, counting down.
CACCGGCGCGAAGGCCCTGGCGTCATGGCTGTCGATGACGAGGCGGGTGACCTCGTCGGTCTCATAGGGAATGACGGCTTCCTGCAGGAACTGGCCGAGCGGCACATCCGCGAGCGCCATCCGTGCCGCGATCATCTGCTCGGAGCTGGCAGCGGCGATTCCGGCCAGCCGGTCGCCGGAGCGCGGCGGTGTCGCCTTGGCGAGCAGGTCGCGCAGATCTGGGAAGGTGTAGGTCGTGGCGTCGATGCTGTGACGGTAGACCAAGGGGCCTCTCCGGGGTTGGTCGGCCAACGGCCGACTCCAGGACTATCCTGAAACTATAGCTTGGGATCAAGACGCTGAAATTTCTTGCCTTTCGTTCGACCAAGGACGAAGGGCGCCGACGGGCGCGTTAACGCCGCATCCACCTTCCTCCTGCAGACTTATGCATCAATTCTACACGACCCCGCTCACCGGCCGCTTCAGGCCATTCCGGGCTCCTGAACACCATGACATTAGACCGATCTGGGAATGCCACCAAGCTGGCAGGCCGTTTCACGCTTGCCGCCAAGCTCTACGCGATCTTCGCGCTGTTCGCGCTGCTCACGGCCGCGATCGCGATGCTGTCCGACTACAACAGCCGCCGCAGCGCCGACCTGACCAGCGCGATCGAGACGGCGAATGCCGCCGCGCTGAACGTCGAGCGGGTCAACTCGCTGGTCTATGCGGTCGTGATGGAATCGCGCGGCGTCTACATGTCGACCGAGCCGGCCGTGGTGAAGAAATACGGCGAGGGCCTGCTCAAGTTCAACGCGCGGATCCTCGACGTCGTGAAGCGTTGGGAGACGATCGTCAAGGCCGACGATGCCGAACAGTTTGCCACCTTCAAGAAGCGCATCGAGCAGTTCGTCGAGTTCCGCAAGGAGCTGGTGCGCCGCGGCGTCGAGATCAATGCAGCCGCCGGCCGCGAATGGGGTGACAACGACGCCAACCGCGCGGTGCGCTCGGCGCTGAACAAGGATCTCGAGGCGCTCTCCAAGGTCTATGCCGAGCGCGCCAGGCAGATCGCGCAGCAGACCGAGACCAATCGCGAATTGTCGTTCGTGCTGACCTGCCTCGGCGGCGTGGCGCTGGCTCTCGTCGCGATCGGCATCGTCATCATCGCCCGTTCGATCGCCCGGCCGCTCGCCTCGATCACCGCCACCATCAAGCAGGTCGCCGACGGCGCCGAAAACGTCGTGGTGCCGCACTCCGACCGCACCGACGAGATCGGCGCACTGGCCCGCGCCATCCAGGTGTTCCAGGACGCCATGGGCCGTAACCGCAACCTCGCCTCGCAAGTGTCGCACGACGCCGCCGCGCGCGAGGAGCGCGCCCGCCACATCGAACGATCCGTCGAGCAATTTCGCGAGGCGATCGGCGCGATCATGCGCGGCCTCAGCGACAACGCCTCGGTGATGCGCGAGACCGCGCAGACCATCACCCGCGTCACCGCGGACGCGAACAGCCGCGCCGGCACGGCGGCGAACGCCACAGAGCAGGCCTCCCACAACGTCACGGCGGTGGCGGGCGCGGCCGAAGAACTGTCGGCCTCGGTGGTGGAGATCGGCCGCCAGGTGCGCCAGAGCGCCGGCGCGGTCGAGCAGACCGGCCAGCGCACCGAGAAGTCGATCTCCGAGATCGAGAGCCTCGCCGCGGCCACGCAGCGCATCGACGGCGTGCTCAGCCTGATCCAGGCGATCGCCGAGCAGACCAATCTGCTCGCGCTGAACGCCACCATCGAGGCCGCGCGCGCCGGCGATGCCGGCCGCGGCTTCGCCGTCGTCGCCCATGAGGTGAAGGCGCTCGCGGGCCAGACCGCCAAGGCCACGGCCGAAATCAGCGAGAACGTCTCGATGATCCAGGCCTCGACCCGCAACGCCGTCGATGCCGTCCGCGAGATCGGCGGCGCCGTCCGCGAGATCAACGAGGTCACCTCGGCGATCGCCGGCGCGATCGGCCAGCAGGACGCCGCCACGCGCGAGATCTCGTCCAATGCGCAATCGGCCGCGCAGGGCAACGAGACGCTTGTGGCGAACATCTCCTCGCTCCGCGACGCCATCGGCGAGACCGACACGGCGGCATCCTCGGTGCTGACGGCGGCGAGCAGCCTGACGGCGACGGCGGACACGCTGTCGCGCGAGGTGGAGAAGTTCTTCCAGAACTTGCGTTCGGGGGCGGCGGACAGCCGCCTCGCCAGGGCGGGATGACAGGGCGTGCCCGCCCGCGAAGCGGCGGTGGGCACGCTCCAAACAAAAGACTGAAAAACAACCCCATGCACAGTATACGGGCGCAGCTTTATCAATGGCTTGGCGACCGGGTTTAACGATTACGGATTTTACGAATCGATTTGAACTCGTCGGGCAAAACACCGGCATGATCTCATCATGGTGATGGCGTGCCGCTTTGCACTCTCCCGGCCCGAGCGCCTCCGTGGCCTGGCCCGGCGATGAGGCCTGCCGATCTCCGCTCAGGACAAACGTTGTCAGCCCAGCGCCTTGCGAGGACGTGAGATCAGGCGCGCGGCTTCCATGACCTGTGGCGCCAGCTTCTCGCGCACTGCGTCCAGCGTCCATGTCGCGGTGGAGACTGAACTGTGTACTGCGCCCAATGGGCGCCCCCATTCGTCCGTGATCGCTGAGGCGACGCCGATCTCGCCGAGCAGCACTTCCTGGTTGGACACGCAAAAACCATCGAGGCGCGCCTGTTCGATGATCTCCAGAATGCGCATCCGGTCGGTGATCGTCATTGGCGTAAGAGCATGCAGCGCCCGCGAGTCCAGCAACGATTCAACCTCGGACACGGGCATCTGGGACATGATGGCGCGCCCGCCAGAGGCGCAATAGGCAGGTTGCCGCCGCCCGACCAGTGCGGCGGCGACGTTCATGCGATGCGCCGGCAGGCGAGCGATGTAGATGATCTCGCTGCCGTCGAGCTTGCCCATGTTGAATGTCTCGCCGGTACGCTCGCTGGCATCGATCAGATGCAGCAGACCGTCGTTGATCAGCGGGTCGGTGATGAGAAAGCCATGCGCCAGGTCGAGGGCGCGCACCGTCAAGCGGTAGCGCCGCGACTCCGGATTCTTCTCCAGATAGCCGAGCGCCGTCAGCGTGTGCGTGAGCCGCTGCGCTGAACTCTTGCCGAAGCCCGTGGCAGTGCCGATCTCGCTGAGACTCATCGGCGCCATGCGACCGGCCACGACGTCCAGGACTCGCATCGCCCGCTCGACGGCGGCGACGTAGAGACCATCGCCCTTATCGTCCTGCCTGCTCCCTGCCGGCCGTCCCATTAATTCCTCCCGCCTCGTGTGCTTGCGACCCAAAGTAGCGCACTGCAACAAATGTTTGACGTGTTCCAGCAAATGTGGAAGCTTTGGTATCGCTGCGACGCTATCAAATATCGCCTATCGATACAACAGCCCGATGCTGCGGGATTTGTGGTGGGCATGACCGAACGGAAAGGCAGACAGGATGCTTCAGGATTTCCGACTTTCGCGGCGCCTGCCGCCTCTCGCGACCGGAGTGGCACTCGCGCTCGCCGTCGGTGCCGCGGCACTCAGCCCATCGCCCGCCATGGCCGGCAAAGCCAACAACACCTTGACCTTTGCACTGGATCAGGAGGTCGAAGCAGTCAATTTCTATCAGAGCACCAGCCGTGACGCCCTGATCCTCAGCCGATTGATCTGGGACACCCTGATCTACCGTGATCCCGTCCACGGCGAATACAAACCCGCGCTCGCGACATCGTGGAAATGGGTCAATCCAACCATCCTGGATCTCGACCTACGCAAGGGCGTGACCTTCCAGAACGGCGAGCCGTTCGACGCCGACGACGTCGTCTTCACGATCAACTACTTCTCCAGCCCCGAGGCCAAGCTGAAGAACGCGTCGGTCATCTCGTGGATCGACCACGCCGAGAAGCTGGGCGACTATCAGGTTCGCCTGGTCCTCAAGAAGCCCTTCCCGGCCGCGCTGGAATATCTCTCCAGCCCGCTGCCGATCTATCCGAACGAATATACCAAGAAGGTCGGCCAGGAGGGCATGGAAGCGCATCCCATCGGCACCGGCCCCTACAAGGTGACCGAGATCGTCAAGGGGCAGTCCATATCCTTCGCGCGTAACGATCACTACTGGAAGGAAAGCCCCAAGGGGCAGCCGCAGATCGCCAAGCTCGTGATGCGCACGATACCCGACAAGAATACCCAACTCGCCGAACTGATGACCGGCGGCATCGACTGGATCTGGAAAGTCGAAAAAGACCAATCCGACGCCCTACGTTCCGCACCGAACATAACGGTCAAGGACGCCGAGACGATGCGCATCGGCTATCTGACCTTCGACGCGGCCGGCAAAGCCGGCGCCAGCCCGCTCAACAAGATCGAGGTGCGCCAGGCGATTTCCTATGCGATCAACCGCAAGGCCATCGTCGACAACCTGATCGCCGGCGGCGCGCGCGTCGTTCACAGCGCCTGCTTCCCCGAGCAGTTCGGCTGCGACCAGACGATCAAGCGCTATGACTTCGACGTGGCCAGGGCGAAGGAGCTGCTGAAGGCGGCAGGCTACCCGAACGGCTTTTCCATCACGCTCGATGGCTATCGGGACCGCGAGTTGGCGGAAGCAATGGTCAGCGACCTGGCGCGTGTCGGCATCAAGACGAACCTGAACTTCGGCAAATACGCCGCGGTCCGCGATGCGATCCGCAGTGGCAAGTCGCAGATGGCCTTCATGACCTGGGGCTCGAACTCGATCGGCGACGTCTCGGCCTCGACAGGCGTGTTCTTCAAAGGTGATGCAGAAGACACCTACAACGACGCCGAGGTGAAAGCCGACCTGACGAACGGCGACACGCAGACGGATCCGGCCGCGCGCAAGGCGGCCTATTCCAAGGCCCTGCGCCGCATCGCCGACCAGGCCTACTGGCTGCCGCTGTGGTCCTATCCCTACACCTACGCCTACACTTCAGAGCTCAACTTCACGCCCACCTCGGACGAGATTCCGCATTTCGCCCAGGCCAGCTGGAAGTAACGAAGCGCGGGGCTCGTGGGGACACGCGGTCGCCTCCGCCGGGGCCGCAAGCATCTGAAGGGCAGACATGTTCGGCTTTCTCGTCAAACGCCTGGGATTGGCCCTGCTGGTCGCCATCACTGTTTCGGTGGTGGCGTTCGGCCTGCTGCGCGCCTCGGGCGACATTGCTGTGGCAGTGGCTGGCGAAGGGGCGACACCAGCCGACATCGCGACCGTGCGTCGTCAGTTCGGCTTCGACCGCCCGCTACCAGTCCAGTACCTCGATTGGGCCGCCAAGGTGCTGTCGGGCGATCTTGGTCGCTCGGTGTATTTCCACGTTCCCGTGCTCGAACTGATCGCCGAACGGCTCCCGGTGACACTGGCGCTTGGCGGGCTCGCCCTCGCCTTCGCGATCCTGCTGTCGATCCCGCTCGGTGTGATCGCCGCGCTCAGGCCGAACAGCCTGCTCGACCGCGCGTGTCTGTGGATTGCGGTTTTCGGCCAAGCCATGCCCAGCTTCTGGTTTGCATTGATGCTGATCCTGGTATTCGGCGTGTGGTGGCGGCTGTTGCCGATTTCGGGGACCGGAAGTGTGGCGCACTACATCATGCCGGCCATCGCGCTCGGCTACTATGCGGCGCCGGCGATCATGCGGCTGACCCGTGCCGGCATGGTCGAGGTACTGGATTCCGACTATATCCGCACCGCTCGCGCCAAAGGCCTGAGGACTGGCAAGGTGCTGTTCAAGCACGCCCTGCGCAACGCCGTCATCCCGGTCGTTGCCCTGGCTGCAGTGCAGTTCGGCTTCATGCTGAGCGGTTCGATCGTGATCGAATCTGTCTTTGCGATGCCCGGCGTGGGCGAACTTGCCTGGATCTCCCTGCAGCGCTCCGATTACACCGTCGTGCAAGGCATCGTGCTGATGCTCTCCGTCATCTACATCTTCCTCGCGCTGCTCGCCGACCTCTTCAATGCCTGGCTCGACCCCAGGATCAGGGTGGCCTGACGCCATGAGCGATGCAACTGCGACACCCCTGACCCGCGAGACATTCGTACCGCTCACTCCCTGGGCGCGGATGCGCCGCCGGGCCCTCCGCCACGGAGGCGTCATGTTGGGCGGCGGCCTGCTGATCTCCTGCATCGTCGTCGCCCTGGCTGCGCCCTGGCTGGCACCCCACGATCCCTATGCCCAGGACCTGACCCGGCGATTGATCGACCCGGTGTGGGCCGCCAAGGGTAGCTGGGCGCATCCGCTGGGCACCGACCAGCTCGGCCGCGACTATCTCAGCCGCATGATCTACGGCTCGCGCGTATCGCTGATCATCGGCCTGGTGACGATGGTGATTTCCGGCCTCATCGGCACCGCGATCGGCATCGCGGCCGGCTATTTCGGCGGTCGCGTCGACCACGTGGTGAACTTCGTCGTCACGACACGTCTGTCGATGCCGGTGATCCTGGTCGCACTGGCGGTCGTCGCCATCGCGGGCAGCTCCCTGCTCATCGTGGTGCTGGTGCTCGGCCTCCTGCTCTGGGACCGCTTTGCGGTCGTCATGCGAAGCGCCACCCGTCAGGTACGCGATCTGGAGTATGTGATTGCCGCGCAAGCCGTGGGCATGTCGGTCTGGCGCATCATCTGCTCGGAGATATTACCCAACGTGCTCGGCGCCTTGATCGTCGTTGCCACCCTGGAAATGGCACACGCCATCCTGCTGGAAGCTGCCCTGTCCTTTCTCGGCCTCGGGGTACAGCCTCCGACTCCATCCTGGGGCCTCATGGTTTCAGAGGGGCGCAGGGTGATGTTCGTCAAGTCCTGGCTCATCACCATTCCGGGGGCCGCGTTGTTCCTGCTGGTCCTGGCCATCAACCTCCTGGGCGACGGCCTGCGCGACGTCATGGCACCGGAGGGGCGGTCATGAGCGAAAGCATGGCGACGACCGGGACTGCGATCAACGCGCCGCTCCTCGTGGTCAAGGATTTGCATGTCGACTTGCCGCTGGAGCACGGCATGCTGCACGCCGTGCGCGGCATCTCCTTCGACGTCAAGCGCGGCGAAACGCTTTGCATCGTCGGCGAGTCCGGTTGCGGCAAGTCCATGACCTCGTTGGCCGTGATGGGCCTCCTGCCACGCAAGGCCCAACGTAGCGCGGCGCAGCTGACCTTCGACGGGCAGAACCTGGAGCGGATGTCGGACCGACGCATGGCGGCGTTGCGCGGCAACCGCATGGCGATGATCTTCCAGGAGCCCATGACCTCGCTGAATCCGGCCTACAGCGTCGGCGACCAGTTGATGGAGGCGCTGCTGTGTCATCGCCGCGCCGGCCGCCGAGAGGCGCGCGAGCGCGCCATGCATCTGCTGGAGCGGGTTGGCATCACGGCGTCAGAACGGAGACTTGCCCAATACCCCCACCAGCTTTCCGGCGGCCTTCGTCAGCGCGTGATGATCGCCATGACGCTGATGTGCGGACCGGAGCTGATCATCGCCGACGAACCGACCACTGCGCTCGACGTTACCACGCAGGCGCAGATCCTGCACCTGCTGCTGGAGTTGAAGCGCGAGATGGGTCTCGCGCTGGTCCTGATCACCCACGATCTCGGCGTCGTCGCCCGCGTCGCCGATCGTGTCGCCGTGATGTATGCCGGCGAGATCGTCGAGACTGGCACTGCGCAGGAGATCTTCGGCGCGCCCCGGCATCCCTATACCAAGGGGCTGCTCAGCTGCATTCCGGTTCCGGGGCGCACGCAACCCGGCAAGCATCTCGGCAGCATACCGGGCATCGTGCCCTCGCTCATCGGTCCCCTGCTGGAATGCGGCTTCCGCGAGCGCTGCAGCCAGGCGCACGATCCTTGCCGGCGGACCGTGCCGCTCCATCCCCTCGGTCCGGAGCACGCGGTGCGTTGCGTTCTGGCCCATGACGGCGCAGCGGTCCCGGCATGAACGAACAGTCACCCATCCTCGAGCTGCGCGGTGTCACTCGCAATTTCCGGGTCAGCCGCGGACTGATGCGCGGGACGGCGACGCTGAAAGCCGTCGACGACGTGTCGCTGAGCCTGCGCCGCGGCGAGGCGCTGGGCCTGGTCGGCGAATCCGGCTGCGGGAAAACGACACTGTCGCGCATCCTGCTCGGACTGCTGGCGCCGTCGTCCGGCGAAGTGCTGATCGACGGCCAGACGCTCGCCGCAGCCGATCCGAAAGCGCGGGCCCGCCGCATCCAACCGGTGTTCCAGGACCCCTACTCGTCTCTGAACCCGCGCAAGACCGTGTCGCAGATCGTCGCCGCGCCGCTGGACGTCCACGCCATCGGCACCTCCGCCGAACGAGAGCGGACGGTCGCCAGGACACTCGACCTCGTGGGACTGCCACGCCGCGTTGCCGACAGCTATCCGGGCCAAATGTCGGGCGGCCAGCGGCAGCGGGTGGCCATTGCGCGCGCCCTTGTCATGGCACCCGAGGTGATCATCTGCGACGAGCCCACCTCGGCCCTCGACGTCTCGGTCCAATCCCAGATCCTCAACCTGCTGCTTGATCTGCAGAAGGAGCTGGGCCTCACCTACCTGCTGATCAGCCACAACCTCGCAGTGGTCGAGCATATCGCCAACCGGGTCGCGGTCATGTATCTCGGCCGCATCGTCGAGGTGTCCTCGACTACGCGCCTCTTCGCCGAGGCTCGTCACCCTTACACGACCGCCCTGCTGCAATCGGTTCTGACCCCGGAGCCCGGCCTCGGCATCCCGGACACACATCTCGGCATCTCCTATCCGAATCCCATGGACCCGCCCAGCGGCTGCGCTTTCCATCCTCGCTGTCCCGCCATGATGGACGTTTGCCGGCATCAGCGCCCGGAACCGCTGCGCGACGACCATGGGCGCGTCGAGTGCCATCTCCGGCCACGGCATAAGCAAGACCAAGAAGGAAACCCATGAGCCAGACGCGACGCGTTCTCTCGGCGCAAATCGCGCACGAGACCAACACCTTTTCGATCGTTCCCACGACGATCGAGGACTATCGCAAGCGGCTGTTTCTCCTGGATGCCGAGATCGCCGCGGCGCTGACCGACACCAGGATGGAGATCGCCGCGCATCTGGCCGCAGCCAAACGTTACGGCTGGACCCTGGTCCAGCCGGTCGCCGCCGCGGCCACCCCATCCGGGAAGGTGACGGCCGAGTGCTGGGCCGAACTGCAGCGCCTGATCTACGAGGCCTGCGAAACGGGCCCGCTCGACGCCATCATCCTCGCATTGCACGGCGCGATGGTGACCGAGACCGACGACGACGCCGAGGGTGCGCTGCTCGAAGGATTGCGCAAGCGTCTGGGCGAAACGATCCCGATTGCGGTGACGCTCGACTTGCATGCCAACGTCACCGAACGCATGGGCCGGCTCGCCAACATCATGCTGCCCTACCGAACCTACCCGCATATCGACCAGTATGAGACGGCGTTCCGCGCCGCTGAACTGCTGCAGTCGGCGATGGACGGCACGATCCGCCCGAAAGTCTTCCGCCTGCAGGGACCTCTGCTCGAAGGATGCAATCACGGCCGGACCCAGGGCGGCGTGATGAGCGACCTGCTGGCGCGCGCCGCGGACATGCAGGCGCAAACGCCCGGCCTCTTGTCCGTCGATGTCTGCGCGGGCTTCAGCCTCGCAGACATTGCCGAGGTCGGCCCCAGCGTTCAGGTCACCTACGATGCCTCCCACAACGCCGCCGAGGCGGCCGCGCGGCAGGCCGCGGCCGCGCTCAACGACGAGATGTACCACCGGCGCGCCGAGGTCACCGTCGCGGTGCTCGACTTGCCGACCGCGACGAAGCTTGCCGTCGCAGCCGCAGCGGATGTCGCGGACACCCGTCCCCTCGTGATGGCTGACTGCAGCGACAACCCGGGTTCTGGCGCCTACGGCGATGGTGTCCGTCTATTGGAGGCGCTGCTGCAGGCGGAGGTCGGAAGCGTGCTCTTCGGTGTCCTCGGCGACCCCGAAACCGCGGCTCGCTGCCACGCCGCGGGCCTTGGAGCCAGCCTGGATGTCGTTGTCGGTGCCAAGCGCCATCCCGCCAGCTACGGACCCCCGCTCAAGCTGACCGGGCGGGTGACCGGCCTGTCGGACGGCGCCTTCGTATGCGAGGGGCCGATGAATGCCGGTCAGCCCATGTCGCTCGGGCCCGCGGCCTTGCTCGAGGTCAACGGCATCTCCGTCGCAATTTCGACCAACACGCTGCAGACCTACGATCAGGAAATGTTCCGAATTCTCGGAGCAGAACCGGCTCAATTCCGGATCGTCGCGGTCAAGTCTGCGCACCACTTCCGAGCTGCCTTCGGACCCATGGCCAAGGAGGTGATCCTGGCCGATAGCGGCGGCCTTGCCACCAATGACCACACCAAGCTTTCCTACCGAAGAGTCCGCCGTCCCATCTGGCCGCTCGACGAGATCATGCCGGGTTGACCTGTCCGCTCGGGCTTCTGCTCGACGGCGCGCCGATCGTCGCGCAGCCGAGGCCTATGGCCCTATCCCGCCGCGCTTGATCAGCTCCTTGCGCACGGCGGCAAGATGCATCCGATCCGGCCTGTCGCCGATGCGGATGAAGCGCTAGCCCGCCTGAAGCCGAGATCGGACCATTGATCGGATTGGTTCCTCCGGTCCGTTGATCCATCTCAACAGAGCCTCGGCCAGGTCGTTCATAAACTTCGCAAGATGCCCCATCGCAGAGCGATGCAGCGAGAGCGAGAGATGACCAATGGCCAATAAGGAAGTCGTGATCTGTTCACCCGTGCGCACCGCCATCGGCACGTATGGCGGCACGCTGAAGGATTTTCCGGCCGCCGATCTCGGCGCCGTGGCGATCCGTGCAACGCTCGAGCGCGCGAAGCTGTCGCCCGGCGATGTCGGCACTATCGTCATGGGCAACGTGATCCAGGCCGGCAACAAGATGAATCCAGCCCGGCAAGCGGCCATCAATGGCGGCGTCCCCGTCGCTGTTCCGGCGCTGACAGTCAACCGGGTCTGTGGCTCGGGTGCGCAGGCGATTGCAAGCGCTGCCCAGGAGGTGATGCTCGGGTTCGTTGACAGCGCGGTTGCCGGCGGCATGGAGAACATGGACCGCGCGCCGTATCTCATGGGTTCCGGGCGCTGGGGCTATCGCATGGGCGATGCGAAGATCTTCGATGCGATGCTGATGGACGGCCTGAATGACGCCTTCTCCGGGCAACATTCCGGATGGCATACCGAGGATCTCGCAGCCTCGCATCAGATCACCCGCGAAGAGCAAGACCGTTGGGCCGAACGCTCGCAGAAGCGATTTTCCGCGGCCCAGGCTGCCGGCAAGTTCGCCGCGGAAATCGCTGCAGTCGAAATTGCCTCCCGCAAGGGTCCAACACATTTCGACAAGGATGAGCACAACCGGCCCGATACAACGATGGAAAGCCTCGGCAAGCTGAAGCCAGCGTTCCGCAAGGACGGCACCATTACGGCCGGCAACGCGCCCGGGCTCAATACCGGCGCGTCGGCGATGATCGTCGCCGATCGCGCCTGGGCCGACAAGAAGGGTTTGCTGCCGATGGCGCGTCTGGTTGCCTACGGGATAGGCGCTGTCGAACCAGGCATGTTCGGCTTGGGGCCGGTGCCGGCAGTGAAGCAGGCGCTCGAACGGGCCGGCTGGAAGGTATCGGATGTCCAGCGCATCGAGATCAACGAAGCCTTCGCGGCCATCGCAATTGCGGTTGTGAAGGACCTGGGTCTCGACGCCAGTATCGTCAATGTGGAAGGCGGTGCGATCGCGCATGGTCATCCGATCGGGGCCAGCGGCGCGGTCCTGACCACTCGATTGCTGCATTCGATGAAACGCGACGGTATCAAAAAGGGTATCGTCACTCTTTGCATCGGCGGCGGCCAGGGCATTGCGCTTGCGCTTGAATCGATCAATTGAGCAATACTCACGCGACATCCGGACCGATCGGATCATGTCGCGTGATCTCTGCGGCATGAGGACTGCCTATATTGCCCCACTTTCGCGCGCTGACCGCCCCGACCCCATATCTGTTCTTTACCGGCAAGGGCGGAGTCGGCAAGACCTCCCTTGCGTGCGCCACGGCCGTTAGCCTGGCCGACCGCGGACTGCGCGTCCTTATCGTCAGCACCGACCCTGCGTCGAATCTCGACGAGATGCTCGAGGTCACTTTGACCGATCGCCCTACCCCGGTGCCAAACGCGACCGGACTTTCGGCGATGAATATCGATCCCGAGGCTGCGGCCGAAAACTATCGCAGCAAAGTGCTTGAACAGCTCGGACCGGAGGTTTCTCCTGACGAGCGATCGACTGTGCGCGAGCAGCTCTCCGGCGCCTGCACCACCGAAATAGCTGCCTTTGACGAGTTCGTGGGACTGCTGGACGGCGATATCGCGGGGTTCGATCACATCATATTCGACACCGCCCCGACCGGTCACACGTTGCGGCTCCTGAGCCTGCCAAAGGCATGGACCGGCTTTCTCAAGGACAACGATCGGGGAGCATCCTGCCTCGGGCCGCATTCAGGTCTGAAGATGCAGGAAGACCGCTTTCGCAAGGCGCTCCAAGCCTTGGGCAATTCCAAGCAGACCACCATCATTCTGGTCACCCGCGCCGACCGGGGTGCGATCCGCGAGGCGGCCAGAACGGCGGCCGAACTTGACGCGCTCAATCTCTCGAACCAGCTTCTCGTGGTGAACGGGCGCTTCCATGCCACGGACACGACCGATGTCGTTGCAGTTGCCATCGAGCGGGATCAGGACGAGGCACTGGCCGCAATGCCTGCATCGCTCACGAAACTGCAGCGCGACGAAATACCTCTGCTTGGGTTCGACATCGTCGGCCTGGTGGCTCTGCGGGCACTTTTGTCGCCGACCCATCAGCCACCGCTTGTATCCACCGAGCCCGGCACTGAACCGGTCGACCTGCCGGGCCTGGATCGGTTGGTCGATGATATCGCGCAGGGCAAGCATGGCCTCATCATGGTCATGGGTAAGGGGGGCGTCGGAAAGACGACGATCGCCGCGGCCATCGCCGCGGGATTGGCCAAGCGCGGTCATGCCGTTCATCTCAGCACGACCGATCCCGCAGCTCACGTCAGCTTCGTCGTCGATGGCGTCATGCCCGGTCTGACGGTCGATCGGATCGATCCCCGGGTTGAAACGGAGCGGTATGTCGCAAAGATACTGGCGAGCCGGGGCCGGGACCTGGACGAGCAGGCCAAGGCTCTGCTGCTCGAAGACCTCGCTTCGCCGTGCACGGAAGAGGTCGCCGTGTTCCACGCCTTCTCACACATTGTTGCGGAGGGCCGGAGCGCTTTCGTCGTGCTCGATACGGCGCCGACGGGCCACACGCTCCTTCTGCTGGACGCGACCGGCGCCTATCACCGCCAGATGACAAGCCAGGTTGCACCGACCGGTGCAGGACGTATCGTTACCCCGTTGATGAGGCTGCAGGACCCGAACCACACAAAGGTTATCCTCGTGGCGCTGCCGGAGACGACGCCGGTTTCCGAGGCCGCCTCCCTTCAGGATGACTTGCGGCGTGCCGGCGTCGAACCATACGGCTGGGTCATCAACAAGAGCCTCGCCGTCTCGGGAACTCGCGATCCCCTGCTGCGGCTTCGGCTCGATCGAGAGCGAACGCAGATCGCTCGCGTTCGGAACGGGCTCGCAAAACGCGCCTTCATCGTCGGGTGGCGAGCAAAGCCACCAATCGGTGTGGAAGAGCTGCGTAGCCTGTCATGAGTGTGATGTCTGCTGCAGGGTCAAAAGGCGAAGTGCGCCTGTGCGATCTCGCGGGCGGAGTGCGCGATATTCTCACGTACCGAGCCCTGCTCGGCCAGCGGCTTGCCGAAGGCTGCGCGCGACGCTGACCGCTGGCACATCTTCGAGCGCGCTGGGTACAGCCGATCGACCGCGTTGCAATGATCGATGCGGCTGGGGGCCCGCAGTTGTTGGGCTTTAACATACGCTATGGCTCCCGGTGGCAGCACCAGCTTGAATGACAAAAATCGCTGCCTGGAACGAACCCTCCCGCGAACGGTTGTTTCCGGCCAAGCTGTTGAATGGGTGTCAAAAGTGACCACGGGCAGGATGCTGGATACCGACACCAATCCCCTTTCGAAAGCTCCTGTCCTGCTCGTAGAGGACGACGTTCTGGTCCGCACCATGGTGTCGGACGAGCTGAGAGCGAACGGGATTTCCGTGATCGAGTGCGGCGACGCGGATGAAGCTCTGGAGGTTCTTCGATCGAGAACCCAGGTTTCACTCATTGTCACTGACATACAGATGCCGGGATCGATGAACGGGGTCGGCCTCGCGAGCGTCATCAAGCGTGAATATCCCGAGCTGAAGGTCATAATGACGTCATCCGAACGGCCGCCCGATGGCGCCAAGTTCGATCATTTCGTCGCGAAGCCGTGGGATATTCCCAACGTTATCCGGCACATCAAATCGATCGTCGGCGCATAGGAACGAAGACGACCGCTTGCCGGTTGTTGGGCATGCAGATCGATCGAACCACCGCTACCCGCACGATTGTACTCGCAGAACAGGACGTCCTGGTGCGCATGTCGCTCGCCGACTATCTGCGAGGGTGCGGGTACAAGGTGCTGGAGGCGCGATCCGCTGACGAGGCGATCCGGTTGCTCGAAGACAGCGGCATCCCGACACACGTCGTGATCAGCAGCATCGAGCTGGCTGGTGACGAGTTCGGAATCGCGAAATGGCTCAGGGATCATCGGTCCGATCTCGAATTGCGCCTCACCGGCACCACCAAACGAGCCGTCGATGTTGCGGCATCGCTGTGCGACGGAGGGCCGCTTCCGGCGCCGTACAATGCTCAAATTCTCCACCGCCGAATACTGCGATTGATGGGCGGGCGGCGGCCGCGCCCCCACGAAGGACACGGGACGATCGCGAAAGTATCGAAGATATGACTCAGTTGGAGACACTGGCTTGACCGCCACGTACCGCTCGCCGTCGATCCCACAATATCCCTACCCCATCACCCCGCCCCGCCGGATCAGCTCCTTGCCCACCGCGGCCAGATGCATCTGGTCCGGACCGTCGCCGATACGGCTGAAGCCGCTTGCCCGTCATTTCCCGTCGAGGAAAGCGCGCACCTTGCTCACGGTCTGCGTGGGCTGCTCTTCCATGATCCAATGTCCGGAGCCGGTGATGATGCCGCCGTCGACCTTGGTGCCGACTTCACGCATGATCGCCGCTTGCTGATTGCCAAAGGACTTTTCGGCGCCAAGGGCAAGGATCGGCATAATCAACTTGTTCCCGGCAAAAACCTTGTTGTCGGTAGCGTCCTTCCCGAACGCCGCGAACTGCTCGAAGGCGTAATGCATGTTACCCGGCCGGGCGTATAGTTTCGCATAATGGTTGCGCGTCGCTTCGTCGATTGCCTTGGGATCAGCCGACAGCTCGTTGTAGAACCGGTCGAGATAGATGCGCTCGCGGCCCTTGACCAAGCGATCGACGTCAGGGCCGCGGAAATTAAAATGCCATAGCATGGGGCTTTTCAGGATTTCGTCCCAGGGACCGATGCCGGGCAGCGGCGCGTCGATGACGACCCATTTGGTGATGCGATCGGGATATTGCGCCGCGAGCGCATAGCCCACCATGTTGCCGATGTCGTGCGTCACTAGATCGGCTTTCTGGACGTTGAGCTTGTCCATCACCATGGCGATGTCGACACCCTGATTTTTCTTGTCGTAGCCCCCTGCGGGGTGGGACGACAGCCCCATACCGCGCAGGTCTGGAACGATCACGGTGTGGTCCTTGTAAAGCGCCTTGGCGAGCGGCGCCCACATGTCGCCCGTGTCGGCGAAGCCGTGCAGGAGTACGACAGCCGGTCCCCGTCCGCCAACGCGGACATGCAGGGTGACGCCGTTGACCGAAATACGCTCGATTCTGAAATTCGCGGGAAAAGGCTCGACCGCTGCAAGCACGGATGGGCCGCTACAGATGATCAGGATGGTCAGGATGGAGGCGAAAATGGCCGCGATGGATCGCGCGCCGGACGTCCGGCTGCTCGGGGCGGAACTGTACATTATTGATCTGCTCGCTTATGTGCCGAGCGCAACAACGTCGGCAGTGACGCACCAAATAATCCGGTCCATCAAAGCATACCATGCTACCTGCTGACCAGATGGGGCAGTCATTTTTACGCGAGCCCCTGGGAAGCTGTCTGCCTACCCCATCAACCCGCCCCGCTTGATCAGCTCCTTGCCCACCGCAGCCAGATGCACCTGATCCGGCCCGTCGCCGATGCGGATGAAGCGGGCGTAGACGTAGGCACGCGCGAGGAACGTATCCTGCGAGACGCCGGCGGCGCCGTGGATCTGGATGGCGCGGTCGATGACGCGCGCGGCCATGCTGGGGACCACGATCTTGGCGGCGGCGATCAGGTCGCGCGCAGCCTTGTTGCCGTCGCGGTCCATTTTGTCCGCGGCCTGCAGCGTCAACAAGCGCGCCTGCGCGATCTCGCAGAAGGAGTTTGCGATGTCCTCTCGCACCGAGCCCTGCTCGGCGAGCGGCTTGCCGAAAGCCGTGCGCGAGACCGCGCGCTGGCACATCAATTCCAGCGCGCGTTGGGCGCAGCCGATCAGCCGCATGCAGTGGTGGATGCGGCCGGGGCCGAGCCGGCCTTGCGCGATCTCGAAGCCGCGGCCCTCGCCGAGCAGGATGTTCTCGGCGGGCACGCGGACATTCTCGTAGACGATCTCGGGGTGGCCGACCGGCGCGTCGTCATAGCCGTAAGTGAGCATGTCGCGGACGATGCGCACGCCGGGCGTATTCTTCGGCACCAGGATCATGGATTGCTGGCGATGGCGGTCGGGATGATCCGGCGCGGTCTTGCCCATCACGATCAGGATCTCGCAATCCTCGTTCATCGCGCCAGGCGTGAACCATTTGCGGCCGTTGACGAGATAGTCGCCGCCGTCGCGGCGGATCTCGCACTGGATGTTGGTGGCGTCGCTGGAGGCAACCTGCGGCTCCGTCATCGAGAAGCCGGAGCGGATGCGTCCCTCCAAGAGCGGCTTCAGCCAGCGCTCCTGCTGCGCCGGCGTGCCGTAGTTCGCCAGCACCTCCATGTTGCCGACGTCGGGCGCCGAGCAATTGAACACCTCGGGCGCCCAGAGGATGCGGCCCATGATCTCCTTCACGGGCGCATATTCGAGATTGGTCAGGCCCGTGTTGTTAAGGTCTTGGCCATGCTCGCCTGACAGGAACAGGTTCCAGAGCCCCTGCTCCCGCGCCAGCCGCTTCAGGTCCTGCAAGACAGGCGGCGTCTTGTAGCGCGATCCTTCCGGCTTCACCTGCTCGTAATAGAGCTCCTCGACCGGCTCGACATGCGTCCGCATGAACTGGCGCACGCGGTCCTGCAGCTCGAGCGAACGGGGAGAGTGTTGAAAGTCCATGGTGGTCTCCTGTTGGAGCCGAAGGAAATCGCACGTGGCGGTCGACGGAGCGCACGCCTCGCCCTTCGAGACGCCCGCTTCGCGGTCTCCTCAGGGTGAGGCTCAGCGGCGTTCGCGCCTGTTGAACCTGACCCGTTGAAGCCGCCGCCGCGCACTCCGCCCTCATCCTGAGGAGCCCGCGAAGCGGGCGTCTCGAAGGATGCGCGCCGTCATCGACGGCGATAGCGGCACATTCCCATCACGTCCCGCGCAGGAGCTCGCTCGCCACGACCCAGTCGTTGCCGTTGAACTGGAGCATATAGCCGTCCTTGATCGGGCGGAAATCCTGCGGCGTGGTGTTGAGGGTGATGCCGGGCATCAGCAGCGACAGCGGCACGTTCTTCAGGTTGGCGGCCTGCGCCATGATGCTCTCGCGTGTCAGGTTGTCCTTGCACTGCCTCAACAGGACCACCAGCGCCTCGGCGACGGTGTAGCCATAGAGGCCGGCGACGTTGTTGACGTCGGCATTGGGCAGGCGGCGCTTCATGAAATCGATATAGGCCGTCATCGCCGGATCGTCCTTGGGCTCGGCGACGAACGGCTTGAGCGAACCGAGCGACAGCACGCCCTTGCCGGCGTCGAGACCGGCCGGCACCATCACGGTGGCCTTGTTGGCACAGCCGCTGGCGAGGAAGCGCGTCGGCTGCCAGCCGACCTCATGGGCTTTTCGGATCGCCTGCGCGCAGGCGCGCGGCGTCACCGAATAGATCAGGAAGACGTCGGCCTTGGTGTTGGCCAGCGTCAGCACCTGGGAATCGACGGTCGGGTCGGCGACCTCGAAGCTCGAGGCCATCGCGATCGCCTTGTCGGCGTCGGCGCCGAGCGCCTCCTTGACGCCGCGCAGATATTCCTTGCCGGCATCGTCGTTCTGATAGAGCACCGCGAAGCGCGCATTCGGGTTCTTGGCGCGGGCATAGGCGACGTCGATCGCGGCCTCGCTGGTGTAGTTCGGCGCCCAGGGCAGCGCCATCGACCAGGGCATGTTGGTGGGATCGTTCCACTTCGAGGCCGAGCTGATCAAGAAGAGCTGCGGCACCTTGTTGCCGTTGAGATACTTCGCGATCGCCGAGCTCGGCGCGGTGCCCATGGTCGCGAAGATGAAGGCGACGCCTTCACCCTCGACGAGGCGCCGTGCCGCTTCCATGGTCTTGGGCGGGGAGAAGGCGTCGTCCAGCGAGATCAGATTGAGCTTGCGGCCGTTGACGCCGCCTTTCTCGTTGATCTCGTCGAAATAGGCGGAGATCACCCGGCCGGTGATGCTGAGCGGCGAGGCCGGGCCGCTATAGGGCATGGTGTTGCCGATCTTGATCTCGGTGTCGCTGACGCCAGGACCGTAGGATTTCTGCGCGCAGACAGGGGCGGACACGCAGGCGGCAGCCAGCGCTGCGGCCAGGGCCAAAGCGGCTTTCATAGTTTCTCCCACTGATTATCGCCGCGCGAGGCAGTCACGCGGCGTGCTGCTTTTCGTCAGCGCGTCAGATCAGCGGAGTTCCACAAGACGGTCTTGCGTCGAGTTGCTGATGGCTCGGCGTCGGCTTAGCGCATGAGTCAGAACTTCACCTCCCCATCGGAGAGGCGATCAGAAGCCTGCGCGCGCCTGCGCCTAGCCTCGCCGCTTCAAGCCAAAGCCGAGGCTGATCCAGCCGGCACCGGCCATGATCAGGTCGATACCGAGAAACAGGCCGAGGATGTAGACGCTGTTCACGGGCCAGCGCGCCACGATGAGCAGGCCGAGCAGCAACGTGATCGCGCCGGAGAGCGCGACCCACACCCACGGACTCTCTCGTTTCATGCTGAAGGCGAGAAACAGCCTGACGGCGCCCGAGGCGATCAGCGATGCCCCCAAAAACAGCGTCAGCAGGACTGCCGCGAACAGCGGATTCGTGAAGGTCAGGAAGCCGGCGACTATATAGAGCACGCCGAGCAGCGCCCAGATCAGGAATTTGCCCCAGCTCTTCACCTGGAATGCGCCGATCACCTCGGCGACACCGGCCACGATCATCATCGCGCCAACCACGATCACGCTCGCCACCGTCGCCATCACGACGCTGCCGAGCGCGACGAAGCCGGCGATCAGATAAACGACGCCGAGCGCGACGATCCAGCCCCATTTGGCATGAAGCGCGGCGATACCCGAGCCGAGGCTCGCATGGTGAGACGTATCCGAAGCACTCGTCATGGCCGCCACTCCTGTTGCAAAGCCCGGAGGCACAATTCAAGATAGCACGAACCGGACCGGGGCGACAGCCAGCAGAACACTCCTCACCGGCAGCAACATTGACGCAAATCAAGATCGAATGCAGCGAATCCGTCTGCCATGTCCTGCAATGATCAGGCGCGCTCGGCAGCGTTGCGAATGTCGAGCACGGCCTGGGCCCATTCGGCGGGCCGCTCCTGCGGCAAGTTATGGCCTGCATCCTTGAAGACGCGCCGCTCGAAGAATCCCTCGAACTTGCGCGCGTGGTGGGCGGTGCCCGGATTGACGCCGTCGCTGTCGCCATCGATTGCAATCGTCGGGACGCGGATCGGCGGCTGCGCGGCAAGCCGGGCCTCGATCGCAGCATAGGCGGGGTCGCCCGCCACCAGCGCATAGCGATGGCGGTAGGAGTGGATCACGACATCGACGAAATCAGGATTGTCGAAGGACACAGCGCTCGTCTCGAACGTCGCGTCGTCGAACGCCCATTTCGGCGACCACATCGTCCAGAGCTGGCGGGCAAAGCCGCGGCGGTTGCGCTCCAGCGCGCGGCGGCCGCGTTCGTTGTGGAAGAGATATTGATACCAGAGCGCCGCCTCCTCCGGCGGCGAGGCCGGCTCCATGGCGCGGGCGATGTTCTGGATGTTGTAGGAATTGCCGGAGACGAGCCCGATCACGCGCTCCGGATAGAGCGCCGAGACAACGCAAGCCGCACGCCCGCCCCAGTCATAGCCACCGACGATGGCGCGCTCGATGCCGAGCGCATCAATGAAGGCAAGAAGATCGGCGCCAAGGGCTGCCTGCTCGCCGGAGCGCAGCGTCCCGGCGGAACGAAACCGCGTCGGGCCGTAGCCGCGCAGCCAGGGCACCAGCACGCGCGCGCCTGCCTCGGCAATGATCGGCGCGGCGTCGGCGTAGGCGTTCACGTCATAGGGAAAACCGTGCCCGAGGATGCAAGGCCAGCCGTCCGGCACGCCGTATTCGCGATAGGCGATGTCGAGGACGTCAGTGGCGATGGTCTTCTGTTGCATGCATGTCTCGCGGAGCGATCGCGATCGTAGCCCGGCCTATCTCTGCGGACCGGACAGCGAGATGTCGCGTTCGGCGCGGAACACATTGCTGTAGAGGTTGGCGATCCATTGCCGGCCGATCTCGGTCTTATTGAGATAGCCGATCTCGGTCTGGATGTGCGGTGCGACGCTGTTCCAATAGAATTGCGGGTAGCGGTTCACGATGTCGGCGGGCGAGTCGTAGCCGAGCTGACGGTTGATGCCGACCTCCTCGAACTCGTAGTAGAGCGCGTTGGCCTTGCGCAGATAGTTGGGATCGCCGAGCTGGCCGATGAAATCGGCCGCGCGCAGGATCGAGGCTTCGTCGTCATATTCCTGCCCTTCGCGGGCCGGAAAGCGCGTCCCCTCGATGGCACGGGCGATGCGGTCCGGGTCGAGGCCGGGAATGTGTCGGAGCCGCCGCGTCACATAGAGCTTCGACCGGTCAACGTGATACATCATCAAGCTCGCGTCCGACGCGCCACGCGGCAACGAGACCTTGGTGTCGGCCGCATCGATCACGAAGCCGTCGACGTCGTCCTCCTCGAACAGCCCGCGCACATAGCCGATGTCATGGGCGAGGCAGGCGATCAGGACATGGACGTAATCCTCGGCCGACAGATGCGTATGAAGACTCCGGCCGCGGAGGATCGCCTGGGCTGCCAGCGTCACCAGCATCGTATGCTCGATGTTGTGGTAGAGCGCATCGCTGTTGCCGATGCATTCCATCGCGGTACGGGTCGCGCTCTCGACGATATTTGCAGAAGTCTCATCGTACCGGCGACGCATGAACTTACCGAGGAACTGCTCCAGGGATTCAGCCGCCAGTCTCGGTAAGGTTATCATGGATGCAGCCCCGTCCGCCGCTCGTGTCCCATGCCACTCCCGACGTCTCGTTCTTGTCTTCGACGCGGCGGGGAGCATAGCTCATCTTGGGCCAGGGTAACCAACTTCCGGAGCAAAAATACGTAAATATCTTGTCGTCCCGCTGCGCAACATCACGGCTGTCGTCACAGTCAACAACAACCAAAGGTGGCTGGAAAGCCCCGGACCTGACGGCCGCGTCAAGGCGCGGCCAGGATGTCGGCGCCGTCGGTCGTGCGCGAGAGACTTCTGGCGAGATAGAACAGCTCGACCAGCTTGCCGCGTTTGCCGGCCAGCGAGAAGATGTATTCGGGCGAATCCGCCTCGATCTCCGCGATCGCCACCTTCGCGATCCGATCGATGCGGCTCGAGCCGTGCTCCCAGACGAAGCCGACACCGAGCCGGTTGGCAACCGCCTCCAGCATCCCCTCGCGCGTATTGACGATGATCGCCGGAGTGGCGCGCAGGTTGACGACGCGAAACGCCCTGTCCACGGCGCGCTGGGTCGCGGAATCCCGGGTGCGAAAGACCAGCGGATATTGCACGAGGCCGGCGATCGACACGCGCGATTGGCGACTGAGCTCGTGAACGGGATGACAGATCGCCACGACGCGCTGCTGCACGCAGGGCTCGCGCCGGAAGCGGTTGTCCTGCGGCACCTCCGGCAACACGGCGACGTCGACACGCTGGTCGACCACCGCGGCCATGATCGCCGACCAGCTGCCGATCTCGATGTTGATCTGGATCTTCGGATACAGATTGCGGAACGCCGCGATCAGCGCCATGCCCGGCATGGCATTGCCGAGCCCGATGCGAAGCTCACCCCCCGTGAGCTCATCGCGCTGCTGCAGGATGGCCAGTGCGTCCGCCTCGATCGCCTGCATGCGGCTCGTCGCTGCGTAGAGCCGCCGGCACAGCGGTGTCGCGATCAGACTCTGGCCGTGCCGGTCGAACAGTGCAACCGCGAACTCGGCCTCCAGATCGCGCACGAGCTGCGCAACTGACGGTTGCGACACCCTCAATCGCCTTGCGCCGGCCGCAAAGCTGCCGGTCTCGAACACCGCATTGACCGCCCGGACACGCGACGAGGTCAACGCCACCACAACACCCCCAAAATCGATACTCCCCGTCCCCTGGACCCGGCAAAACCAAAACCTGGGATGACCATAGGGACTGCCATTGACCGTAATGTGAATGTCAGATGCGCTCCCTACTCCTTGTGCGCCGCAACAGGCCAGCAGGGGACCAGCGCGCATGGCGCAAATCGAACTTTCCGCGATCCGCAAATCCTTTGACGGCACCGACGTCCTGAAGGGCATTGATTTCCGAATTGAGGACGGCGAGTTCATCTCGCTGGTCGGTCCTTCCGGCTGCGGCAAATCGACCCTGCTCCGCATCATTGCCGGGCTCGAACCGCAGAATTCCGGCCAGGTCCACATCGACGGCCGCGCCGTGGATGCCATCCGCCCGAGCGCGCGCAACCTCGCGATGGTGTTCCAATCCTACGCGCTCTATCCGCATCTGAGTACCTTCGACAACATTGCAGTGCCGTTGCGGATGCGGCGCCTCTCGGCGCTCGAACGGCTGCCGCTGCTCGGAACGCTGCTGCCGGGCCGACGCGCCAAGGAACGGCACATTCGCGCCGACGTCGAGGGGATCGCCGAGCAACTCGACATCGCTCCATTGCTGCGGCGCAAGCCCGGGCAATTGTCGGGTGGACAGCGGCAACGCGTCGCGGTCGGACGCGCCATGGTGCGCGAGCCGCTGGCTTTCCTGTTCGATGAACCGCTCTCCAATCTCGACGCAAAGCTGCGCGTCCATATGCGCGCAGAGCTCGCCGAGCTGCATCGCCGCCTCAAGGCGACGTTCGTCTACGTCACGCACGACCAGGCCGAGGCGATGACGATGTCGAGCCGGATCGCCGTCATGATGGGCGGCGAATTGATTCAGGCCGGGACGCCCGCGGAGATCTACAACGATCCCGACGACATCCGTGTTGCCGAATTCATCGGCAGCCCCAAGATCAACGTCCTTCCCGGCCGGATCCGGAAGGACGGCGGCATCGACGTGCTGGGGACTGCCCTGAAGCTTGCGTGCAGTGCGGCGGCCGGCGAATGCCGTGTCGGCGTCCGCCCGGAGCGGATCGACCTCGGCACGGGGCCGTTCTCCGGAACCGTCGTCCATCTGGAGAATCTCGGCGCCGAGGCATTCGTGCACCTTGCGATCGAAGGCCCCGGATTGCGCCTGATCGCGCGGCTCGCGGACGTCAGGCACTTGCCTGCGATGGCCAGCTCCGTCGCCTTCGGTTTCGCCCCCGACGCGGTGCGGATTTTCGATCCGGCCGGCAAGCGGATCGAGCTCAGAGTGGAGCAGCCCGAGCGCATCCGTGAGCCCGCCCATGTCTGACGGCTCCATGACGATTGGCGCGGTCGCCGTTCCCGCAGGCGCGACACGGCGCACATTGTCGGCCCACGGCAGCCGACGTACATACTCCGCTTACGCCCTGGTGACGCCGGCCGCGGCGCTGATGCTGATCATGCTGCTTGGTCCGCTCGCCGGCGTGATCGCCCTCTCCTTCACCGACTATCAGCTCGGCGCGCCGCATTTCTCCTGGATCGGGCTGGCCAACTACCAGGACCTGTTCGCCGACAAGGTGTTCTGGATCGCACTGCGCAACACGCTGGCTTACGTCGTGATCGTGGTGCCCGGCGCCGTGATCGCAGGCCTTGCGATCGCGCTCCTGATCCAGAGCGGCACCAGCCTGCGCAGCCTCTACCGGACGATCTATTTCCTGCCCGTCATGGCGACCCTGATCGCGATGGCCGTCGTGTGGGAATTCATGCTGCACCCGCAATTCGGCCTGGTGAACGGGATGTTGCGCGGCGCGGGCCTGCCGGCCTTTGCCTGGCTGCAGGACAGCAGCACGGCGCTCTATGCGCTGTGCGCGATCGGCATCTGGCAGGCGGTCGGCTTCAACATGGTGCTGTTCCTCGCCGGCCTCGTCTCGATCCCCAAGCAGCTCTACGAGGCGGCCGAAATCGACGGTGCGTCGAGCGGCTGGGCCCGCTTCCGCCTCGTGACCTGGCCGATGCTGGGGCCGGTCACGACCTTCGTGGTCGTGATCTCCGGCATCCGCTCCTTCCAGGTGTTCGACACCGTGCACGTATTGACCAAGGGCGGCCCGTCGAAATCCACCGAGGTCCTGATCCACACCATGTACACGGAAGGCTTCGAGTTCTTCCGTTCAGGCTATGCCGCCGCGATCACCGTCGTCTTCCTGGTCTTCGTCCTCCTGCTCACCCTGGTCAAATCGTGGCTCGCCGATCGCGGCGTGCATTACACATGAGCTACGCGCATCCCATCCCGTTCCGGGCGATCCTCCGCCACGTGCTCCTGATCGCGGGCGCCGCGCTCATGCTGGCACCCTTCATCTGGATGATCTCGACCGCGTCCAAGCCGCAGACCGAGATCTTTTCCAGCGAGCTGCACCTGATCCCGCACCAGTTCGCACTGGCGGAGAACCTGCGCGAAGCCTTCGCCAAGGCCAATCTCCTGCGCTTCCTGATCAACGGCGTCATCGTCACGGTCTCGATCTTCGTGCTGCAGATCATGGTGGCGCTGCCGGCGGCCTACGCGCTCGCGAAACTTCGCTTCCTCGGCCGCGAGACGCTGTTTGCGCTCGTGCTGTTCGGGATCCTGATCCCCCCGCAGGCGACCGCGGTCCCCGTCTTCCTGATGCTGCACAAGGCCGGCCTGCTCGACAGCTATGCCGCGCTCGTCCTGCCCTTCACGATCTCGGTCTTCGGCATCTTCCTGATGCGCCAGTTCTTCAAGACCGTGCCGGACGATCTCGTCGATGCCGCGCGCATGGACGGCATCTCCGAATTCGGCATCGTCTGGCGGGTGATGCTGCCGGCCGCGATCCCGGCCGTCACCGCCTTCGGCATCTTCTCCGTGGTCGCGCACTGGAACGATTACTTCTGGCCGCTGATCGTGCTCAACAGCGAGCAACTGCGTACGCCACCGCTTGCGGTCGCGCATTTCCGCAACAGCGAAGCCGGCACCAGCTACGGCCCGCTGATGGCCGCGGCAATGGTGATCATCGCGCCGCTCGTCATCGCTTTCCTCTTCGCCCAGCGCCGTTTCATCGAGGGCATCACCCTCACCGGGATCAAGTAACCACCTCACCTCAAACAGGAGTCTATCCATGCTGAAGTCCATCATCGCCGCGGCGGCTCTGTCGCTAGTGGCCGGCTCTGCCCTCGCGCAGACAAAAACCGAGATCGTGATGCAGTATCCCTATCCGGAGCTGTTCACGGAGACGCACAAGCGCATCGCCGAGGAGTTCGCCAAGGTGCACCCGGAGATCAAGGTTACGATGCGGGCGCCTTACGAATCCTACGAGGACGCCACCCAGAAGGTGCTGCGCGAAGCCGTCACCAACCAGATGCCCGACGTGTCCTTCCAGGGACTGAACCGCATCCGCGTCCTGGTCGACAAGAACATCCCGGCCGAGCTCGGCGGCTACATCGCGGCCGAAAAGGACTTCGACAAGCAGGGCTTCCACCAGGCGATGTATGACATCGGCACCGCCGGCGGCAAGGTCTACGCCCTTCCCTTTGCGATCTCCCTGCCGATCGTCTACGTCAATCTCGACCTGGTGAAGCAGGCCGGCGGCGACGTGAACCACCTGCCGAAGAGCTGGGACGAGCTGATCGCGCTCGCCAAGAAGGTCAAGGCGCTCGGCAACGACACCAACGGCGTCACCTATGCCTGGGACATCACCGGCAACTGGCTCTGGCAGGCGCCGGTCTTCGCGCGCGGCGGCACCATGCTCAATGCAGACGAGACCAAGGTCGCGTTCGACGGAGCGGAAGGCAAGTTCGCCATCAACATGATTGCGCGGCTCGTCAACGAGGGCGGCATGCCCAATCTCGACCAGCCGTCGATGCGCGCTGCGTTCGCGGCCGGCAAAACCGGCTTTCACATCACCTCGACCTCGGACCTCAACAAGGTCACGCAGATGACCGGCGGCAAGTTCGCGCTGAAGACGATTCCGTTCCCGGATGTCGTCTCTCCGAGCGGCAGGCTGCCGGCCGGCGGCAATGTCGTGCTGATCCTCGCCAAGGACAAGGCCAAGCGCGACGCCGCCTGGGAAGCGGTGAAGTTCTGGACCGGCCCCAAGGGCGCCGCGATCATGGCGGAGACCACCGGTTACATGCCGCCGAACAAAGTCGCCAACGACGTCTATCTGAAGGACTTCTACGTCAAGAACCCCAACAACTACACCGCGGTCAGCCAGCTCCCGCTGCTCACCAAATGGTACGCCTTCCCCGGCGACAACGGCCTGAAGATCACCGATGTGATCAAGGACCATCTCAACTCGATCATCTCCGGCGCGCGCGCCAAGGAGCCCGAGGCCGTCCTCGCCGACATGACCGCGGACGTGCAGAAGCTGCTGCCCAAGACCACCGGCGCGGCGCGCTGAGCGTCCCGACATCCGCCGGCACGGGGTGCTCCGGCACCCCGTGCCGCCTCAATGACTGGAGATAGCGATGAAACTGCTTCATCTGAGCGACATTCACCTGACGGCGCCCGGCTCGACCATCGGCGGCCGCGATCCGCGGGTCAATTTCGAACGGGCGCTGGCGCATGCGCTGAACGATCATCATGACGCTGAACTGATGGTGATCACCGGCGACCTCTCGGATTGGGGCGATCTCGCCGACTATCATTGGCTCAAGCAGCGCATCGACGAATATCCGCTGCCGATCCGGCTGTGCATCGGCAACCACGACCGGCGCGCCGCCTTCCTGAGCGTCTTCCCCGACCTCGCTGACGACAACGGCTTCGTCCAGGGCATCCACGATACCGCCGCCGGCCGCTGCCTGTTCCTCGACACCGCCCATCCTGAAACGCACGCCGGCCGCTATTGCGAAGATCGTCTTGGCTGGCTCGAGGCACGGCTTGCCGAGCATGACGGACCATTCCTGCTCTTCATGCACCACAACCCCATGCCGGTGCATCTCGGTCCCCTCGACCAGATCCGCCTGCTCGACGAAGCGCCGTTCCGGCGTCTCATTGGCCGCCACCGGGCAAAGATCCGCCACGTCTTCTTCGGGCATTGTCACTTGCCTCTTGCCGGTTCGGTGGCAGGAATCCCCGCCTCGTCGCTGCGCGGCACCAACCATGCGAGCTTTCCGCTGTTCTCCGAGACCACGCTGTTGAGCGCGTGCGACCTGCCGCAATCCTATGGAGTCGTCTTTTTCGGCGGGGACTATGTGACCGTGCACATGGTGGAATACGGCTACGACGGTCCCATCCGCATCGAGGGTTCACCCGACTATCAGGCCTGGGATCGCGAGACCATGGTTCGATGACCGACGGGCGCCGACCATTTTCCAGGGCGTGTACTCCCGCGCGGCACTTCTTGTAGAGTCCGCTCCACCTCTATAGCGGCGCGTTGGCGTCCCTCACCCTAGGTCGGAGATGGGCCAGGAAGAGACATCAGCCAAGTTTCATTTTTTGATCTGTGGCGCAAACCGAAAGGCCGCCTAAGCGGGCGTGGTGCGACCTGCCAGAGCGAATGAAAGCCCAGCCACGGGAGCCGGGCTTCGTGAAATCGCCCTGAGGAATAGAGCGGGGAAGAACCGATAACCCCGATCACGGCTGCGGTCGGGGCGTGCTCGCCACGCTTGGCGGAAGGATGGGGTACGTCACCTTCGGTTGTTCACCGGTCAAGCTGTCGAGGAAGGTGGTGATCTTGTTAATTTCATCGTCCGTCAGCTGAGTGCCTAACTGACTGGTTCCCATCACCGCGACCGCCTGGCGTAGATCCCAGGCTTTCCCGGTGTGGAAATAAGGCGCCGTCAGAGCGACGTTCCGGAGCGTTGGAACCTTGAAGACGTACTCATCACTCGGAGTTTTGCTGACCAGGAAACGGCCCTTATCGGCGGGTGGCAGGAACTCGGCACCCGGCTTCTCAACCACGCCGAACGGGGCGTACATGCCGCCGCCGACGTTGATGCCGTTGTGGCAGGCCGAGCATCCCTTATCCATGAAGACCGCTAGGCCCGCTTTCTGCGTCGGCGAAAGCGCGTCCTGCTCGCCCCTCAGGAAGCGGTCGAACGGCCCGTTTGGCGTGATCAGCGTCGCCTCGAATACGGCGATGGCCTTTTGCGCATTGGCAAGCGTGATGGGGTCCGACTCGCCCGGGAAAGCCTTGGCGAATAGGTCGCCATAGCCCGGAATGCCTTTCAGCTGCTCGGCCACATGCGTCGTTGGCGACGCCATCTCGACCGGGTTGGCCATTGGCCCGCCGGCCTGCTGTTCGAGATCTTTGGCCCGGCCGTCCCAAAACTGCACTTTGTTGAATACCGCATTCAAGACCGTGGGAGCATTGCGCCCGCCACGCTGCCAGCGATGGCCGATTGAGGTGGGTTCGGCGTCAGCACCGCCGAGCCCGATGCTATGACATGAGCTGCAACTGATGGCATGACTCGCGGAGAGCCGGGGGTCGAAGTACAGCATCTTGCCGAGTTCGACCTTACCGGGGGTCGCCACGTTACCCGGCAGATCTGGCGGAGCAGTCGGGATCGGCTCGAACTGCTGCTTCGCCTTCGCCAGCAGATCGTCCTGTGCCAGAGCGGAGGATGCAAAGAGGCAACTGACGGATAGCAATGCGACGGCGTATCTGATCATGGCGAGTCCTCATCTACTGGTACTGGCGTTGGGCCTTCCTGCCGGACTGACGGGCGGCGCGAACGGGCATAATTCAAATACCCAAAGCGCCGGACTTCCTTCGAGCTTAAACGTCTTGCGGTGGGCGGTTGAGAATCTTTCGGCCAGTAAACATCGCCGACGTGATGCTTCCACCCTCGTGAATTTCGGTCACGATCACCGCTATCAGATGCAGCAGGATGACGCCCGCGAGCACATAGAACGCATAAAGATGGATCGTCACGACGGGGCCTCGAAACGCACGCATGGCCTTGTAGGCGGTTTGATCCAACGTCTCCGCGGCGAGGGGCGAGACCATTGCCGGATCAATCCCGCCTGCGGCGACCCAACCGGCGAACCATCTTCCGAATGGCGGCCAGAATAGATCGGTGCCCGCCAGGATCACACCGGTCGCGGCTTGCAGCACGAGCAGCAGCAGGAGAACTGCGATTGCGAGGCGTGCCGCGGGATTATGCCCGACATATTCTTGCGGCTCTCCGCTAAGAAAGGCACTGCCGTAAGCGCGCAGCTTGCCCCAAAAGCTGGAACCATAAGGCAGGATTGCGCTCCATCTGGCATAGCGGTTGCCGAAGAATGCCCAAACGAAGCGCCAGATCAAATTCAGCCCCATGACGTAGCCGAGCACGACATGGATTTCTTTGAGCAGGATCTTGCCGTTGGCGGCGAGCCCCAGCGCGTCGTCGTTCAGCAGGATGACTCCAACGATCATCAGACCGAGCGCGGTGAGCGCGTTGATCCAATGGAACCACCGCGTCGGGGCATCCCATACGTCGTAGGCGTGAAGATGCTCGGTTGACGTGGAGAGCTGCGGCATTGGCGGACACCTGCCTCAATAAGAACGCGGCACGACTGTTTGCGGGCCGCCGCTATAACCGTGCGGCCTCCTTCGCTGCCATTGCGAAGGCAGAAAAATAACATCACAGAAATCGGCGAGCGCCGTGATGCAGATCAATGAGTCACTAATGTTCCAACCGGGACATTGCTCCCATCCTCTTGTCCGCTTCGGGTCACAAGCTGCCGATGACATTCAAGATGGCAGACTTCCGCTTTGCGTTGGTAAGCCGATGCTTATGAGTACACGCCCTACTCCACCTGCAGCACGTCGACGGCGACGCCGAGCTTCTGCTTGTGCGAGCCGACGATGATGCCGTCGACCGGCGAGACGTCGGAAAAATCGCGCCCCATTGCAAGCACGATGTGATCGTTGCCAACGAGGACATCGTTGGTCGGATCGAGATCGACCCAGCCAAGCTCCACCCCGCACCACAGCGACACCCAGGCATGGGTGGCGTCGGCGCCCTGCAGACGCGGCCGGCCCGGCGGCGGAATGGTGCGCAGATATCCGCTGACATAGGCCGCCGGCAGGCCGAGCCCGCGCAGCCCCGCAATCATCACATGGGCAAAGTCCTGGCAGACGCCGTGACGCTTGTCGAAGACCTCGTCCAGCGGCGTCGAGATCACCGTGGCCTTGGGGTCGTAGCGGAACTCGCTGCGGATGCGATGCATCAGATCGACCGCGCCTTTGAGGATGCCCGCGCCGGGCGCAAAGCTTTCCGCGGCATAGGCGCTGACCGGGCGCAGCACCGGCACCAAGGGGCTCGCAAAGACATAGCCGACGGGTGAAGCCGGCCCGAGGCTCGTCGCCTCGAAGGCAAGGTCGCGAATGCTCTCCCAGGACGGGCTCGACGCAACACGTGGCGGCGGCTGGCGCGACACCGACACGCGCGCGCGAGAGTCGATGCGCAAATTGCGATGCGCGGCTTCGATCACGACGCTCTCGGTGAGCGTGCCGAAGAAGTCGCGCCGCACATTGCGCTCGGCCGGGCGCGGATGGATCTCGAGATGGTGCGAGATCAGCTCCTGGCCGCCGCCGCTTCTGGGCTCCAGCCGCAGCGTGCAGCGGGCGAAGCTGACGGGATTCTCATACTCGTAGGTGGTGACGTGACGGATGTCGTAGATCACGCCAGCCCCGTCAGCTTTTCCGGCCGGCTGGCATTGGGACCGTGCGGGAAGTAATGCTGCCCGATCGCGTCGGCAAGGCTGAGCAGATCCTGCTCCAGCGCGAACAGGGTCTTCACCTCGAGCTTCTCGGCCTCCGCGGTCGCGAGCATCGCCTGCATCGCCACGGCGAGCCGCTGCGGCTTCTCGATCAGGCCGTGCTCCTTCAGGCTCGGCAGCGCGGCAATGTGCTCGTTCAGCGTCGTCACCTGGAATGCCACCGACCGCGGATTGTAGCCGTCGAGCACGGCGAGGTCGCGCACCGGCGCCAGGATCGGCGCCAGCAGATAACGCGAGCGGTAGGTGATCTGGCAATCCACCAGCGTCAGCAGGATGTCGAGCTCCTCGTCGCCGGCCTCGTCATAGGCGAACTGGCGCGTGAAGCGCGTGGTGTTGATGGCGCGTTCAGTGCGGCGTCCGATGTCGAGGAAACGCCAGCCGGCGGCGCGGTTCATGTTCTCCTGCGCGAGGCCCGCGAAGCTCGCAAGCTCCTGCAAGGTCAGCTCGGCTGCGCTCAACACGCTGTCCTCGTCCTCGACCTCGTAGGCAAGACGCTCGGCCATCTCGGTGATGACCTGCCAGGCATCGGGCGACAAGCGCTCGCGCAAGGAGGTTGCCGTGCGCTGTGCCGCGCGCACCAGCGACAGTGCCGAGCCGAAACGCTCCGCGCTCTGCAACGCTTCGGCAGTGATGCGCCCGGGAGTCGCCCGCGATGTCTGCGAGATCGCGCCCCAGGCCACCAGCAGGCGCTGGATGCGTTCGGCCGATTGCAGCGAGGCCGCGGTCCCCTTGTTGGGCCCGCTCGGCGAGCCCAAAGCGCGCACCAGCCGCAGCGTCGCTTCGGCGCGTTCGAGGTAGCGGCCGAGCCAGAACAGATTGTCGGCGGCGCGGCTCGGCAGCACGCCGGCGATACGGCGGATGCGCACCTTGTCGGTCGCCGGCAGCAGCGTCGCGGTCGGGACCTGCTTGTCGGAGACCACCCAGACGTCGGCGGCGCGCGCGCCGTCGCCCATCGAGACCGCGCGCGCATCGGCCTGCTCGGCGATCCGGCAGAACCCACCGGGCATGATGGCCCAACCGTCGGGCGTGGCGGCCGCGAACACGCGCAGCACGAACGGACGCGGCGTGAGCTGGCCCTGCTCCCACACCGGCATGGTCGAGAGCCGCACCACTTCCTGGCCGACATAGTCCATGCCGCGCGCGGTGATGGCGTCGACCAGGCGCCGGCGGTCGGCGGCATCCAGCTCGCTCGCGAGCACCGGACCGTTGCTGTCGAACCCGGGCACACCGCGCCGGTAGGCGCCCTCGATCGCGACCTCGTCGAGCCGCGCCAGCACCTCGTCGCGCGCCGCGCGCTGGCCGCACCACCAGGTCGCGATGTGCGGCATCTTCAGGTCTTCCCCGAGCAGGCGTCGGCTTAGCGCCGGCAGGAAGCCGAGCAGCGCCCGCGCCTCCAGGACGCCCGAGCCCGGCATGTTGGCGACGACGACGCCGTCCTTGCGCAGCACGTCGATCAGGCCGGGGACCCCGAGCCGCGAGGAGGCATCGAGCTCGAGCGGATCGAGCGAGTTGGAATCGACCCGGCGCAACAGCACGTCGAGCCGCTTCAGGCCGGCAACGGTGCGGATGTGGACGCGGTTGTCGCTGACCGCGAGGTCGTCGCCCTCGACCAGCAGGAAGCCGAGATAGCGCGCCAGCGTCGCATGCTCGAAATAGGTCTCGCTGAAGCTGCCGGGGGTGAGCACGCCGATCCGCGGCTCGTCGCGGTCGGCGCGCGCACGAAGGCTGTCGCGGAACGCCTCGAAGAACGGCGCGACGCGCGGCACGTTCATCGACTTGTAGAGGTCGGAGAAGGCACGCGAGAGCACCAGGCGGTTCTCCAGCGCGTAGCCCGCGCCCGATGGCGCCTGGGTGCGGTCGCCGAGCACCCACCAGCGGCCGTCGGGGCCGCGGCCGACGTCGGCGGCATAGATCGAGAGATAGCGCCCGCCGGGCGGCGGCACGCCGCAGACGGGACGAAGATATTCGGGGCTGCCGGCGATCGCGGCCGCCGGCAGCGCGCCTTCGGCAACGAGCCGGCCCTCGCCATAGATGTCGCGCAGCACACGCTCCAGCAGCTCGGCGCGCTGGGTGATGCCGGCGCAAAGCTGCTGCCAGTCGGCCTCGTCGATCAAAAGCGGCAGATGGCTGATCGACCACGGCCGGTCGGCGCCGTCGCCGGGCGCGCGGTAGGTGACGCCGGCCTCGCGGAGATGGCGGTCGGCCATGCCGAAGCGCCGTTCGATCTCGTCGGGCGCCAGCGCGCCGAAGGCGTCGAAGAAGCGGCTCCAGACCGCGCGCGGGGCGCCGTCCGGGCCTAGGAACTCGTCGGGGATACCGGGCAGCCGGCTATAGTCGCGGACCCATTGCGCGAGGCGGCGCTGGCCTTCACGCTGGCCTTGCGTCTTCGCCTTGTCGTCCTGTTCGGCTGCGCCCTCGCCCATGCGCGTCTCCCTGCCCCCGCATCATACTCATTGCAGGAGCGGGGTCCGCAAGTCGAGGGTCAGCGGAAACTCATTTGTGCGTTCCTCGGGCGGCGGTTGCATCGGACCCGGGGTGTGGCCGTGGTCCTGGAAGCGCGCCAGCCGCCGCGCCTCCGCCTCGTAGGTGTTGACCGGCTTGGTGTCATAGCTGCGCCCGCCGGGATGGGCGACGTGATAGACGCAGCCGCCGAGCGAGCGGCCGTTCCAGGTGTCAATCAGATCGAAGGTCAGGGGCGCGTGAACGGGGATGGTCGGGTGCAGGCCGGAGGCCGGCTGCCAGGCCTTGAAGCGGACGCCGGCCACGGCTTCGGTCGAGCGGCCCGTGGGGGTCATCGGCAGGCGGCGGCCGTTGCAGGTGACGATGTGACGGCCCTCGACGAAGCCCTCCGCCTTGACCTGAAGCCGCTCGACCGACGAGTCGACATAGCGCACGGTACCGCCGGCCGAGCCCTCCTCGCCCAGCACATGCCAGGGCTCCAGCGCCTGGCGCAGCTCCAGCGTCACGCCGCCATGATGGATGCGGCCGAAGGCGGGGAAGCGGAATTCGAGCTGGGCCAGATACCATTCCGGATCGAACGGGTAGCCGAACTGCTTCAGCTCGGTGAGCACCTCCAGAAAATCGTTCCAGATGAAGTGCGGCAGCATGAAGCGATCATGCAGCGCGGTACCCCAGCGCACGAACTTGCCGGCCTGCGGCTCGCGCCAGAATCTTGCGATCAGCGCGCGGATCAGGAGCTGCTGCGCCAGCGACATGCGCGGATCGGGCGGCATTTCGAGCGCGCGGAATTCGACGAGGCCGAGCCGCCCGGTCGGGCCCTCCGGCGAATAGAGCTTGTCGATGCAGATCTCGGCGCGGTGGGTATTGCCGGTGATGTCGACGAGCAGATGCCGGAACAGGCGGTCGACCAGCCACAGCGGCGCCTGGGTGCCCGGCGGCGGCACATGCGAGAGCGCGATCTCGAGCTCATAGATGCTGTCGTGGCGGGCTTCGTCGATGCGCGGCGCCTGACTGGTCGGGCCGATGAAGAGGCCGGAGAAGAAATAGGACAGCGAGGGATGCCGCTGCCAGTACAGCACGAGGCTCTTCAGGAGATCAGGACGGCGAAGGAACGGCGAGTCCTGCGGGCTCGAACCGCCGACCACGACGTGATTGCCGCCGCCGGTGCCGGTGTGACGGCCATCGACCAGGAAGCGGTTGGCGCCGAGTCGGATCTTCGCTGCATCCTCGTAGAGTCCGGAGGTGATCTCCACCGCGTCGCGCCAGCTCTTCGCCGGCTGGATGTTGATCTCGATGACACCAGGGTCGGGCGTCACCTTGATGACCTCGATGCGCGGATCGAATGGCGGCGGATAGCCCTCGACATGGACCTGCAGCTGCATCTCCTCCGCGGTGGCTTCGAGCGCGGCGACCAGTTCGAGATAGTCCTCGATGCGCTCGACCGGCGGCATGAAGGCGCAGAGCACGCCGTCGCGGACTTCGACCGACATCGCGGTGCGCACCGGGACGGAGGTGTTGAGATGCTCGGGCGCGGCCCGCGGCGGGGATTCCGGACGCGCGGCGAGCGTGAACACCGGCAGCTTGTCGCGCGCTTCCATCGGGTCCTGCTCGACGATGTAGGGATATTGGTTCGGCGGGACGTGACCGAGCGAGCCGATCGGCAGGCGCAAACCGAGAGGCGAATCGCCCGGCATCAGGAACAGGTGATTGCGCCGGAGTTGCCAGCGCTCGCTGCGCCAGCGCGGCGGCGCGTTCCAGCGCTGCACCGGCAGCACGAAGCCGCGCGGTGTGTTGAGGCCCTCGTCGAACACCCGCGCCATCCGCGCGCGGGCTTCCGGATCCGACAATTTGGAATCGGAGGGATCGACATTGACGGGAAGCTCGGCCTCCTTCTGGAGCCAGTACGCCGTATCTTCGTAAGCCGGGATGATGTAGCCGGCATCGAGGCCGAGCCGGGCCGCCGCGCCTTCCATGAAGGCCTCGGCGTCCTTCACCTCGGCACGGCGCGGATTTTCGAACTTGGCAATGAGGTCGGCGTTCTTCCAGATCGGCACGCCGTCCTTGCGCCAGTAAAGGCCGAAGGCCCAACGCGGCAGACTCTCGCCCGGATACCATTTGCCCTGGCCGTAATGCAAAAGCCCGCCCGGCGCGAAGCGCGTGCGCAAGCGGCGGATCAGATCGTCACCGAGCGCGCGCTTGGTCGGGCCGACGGCGTCGGTGTTCCATTCCGCCGCCTCGAGATCGTCGACCGAGACGAACGTCGGTTCGCCGCCCATGGTGAGCCGAACATCCTGCGCGGCCAGATCGCCGTCGACCTGCTCGCCGAGATCGTCGAGCCGCGCCCACGCCTCATCGGAAAAGGGCTTTGTGATGCGCGGCGCCTCGCGGATGCGCCGCACGCTCATATCGAAGGCGAATTCGACCTCGGCAAAGCCGGCACCGCCCGAGATCGGCGCCGCGGAGCGATAGTGCGGCGTGGCGGCGACGGGGATGTGCCCCTCGCCGGCGAGCATCCCGGAGGTCGCGTCGAACCCGATCCAGCCCGCACCCGGCAGATAGACTTCGGCCCAGGCGTGCAGATCGGTAAAGTCGTTCTCGACTTCGGGCGGTCCCTCGATCGGATCGATGTCGGGACGGATCTGGATGAGATAGCCGGAAACGAAACGCGCGGCGAGGCCGAGATGGCGGAACGTTTGGATCAGCAGCCAGGCAGAGTCGCGGCACGATCCGGCGCAGGACGACAGCGTGTCCTCAGGCGTCTGCACGCCCGGCTCCATCCGAATGATGTAGCGGATCTTCTTCTGGAGCTCCCTGTTGAGGTCGACCAGGAAGTTGACGGTGTTGGGGGCTTCAGTCGGGATCGAGTCGAGATATTGCGCGAACAGGCGATCGGGCTTGACGGTCTCGAGATACGGCGCCAGCTCCGTCTTGAGATCTTTCGGGTACTCGAACGGAAAACTGTCGGCATAGGGCTCGACGAAGAAGTCGAACGGGTTGACCACGGTCATCTGCGCCGTGAAGTCGACCTCGAATTTCAGCTCGGTGGCCTTCTCCGGAAAGACGTAGCGCGCGAGCCAGTTGCCTTGCGGGTCCTGCTGCCAGTTCACGAAATGATTGGAGGGCGTGACCTTGAGCGAATAGCTCAGGATCGGCGTGCGCGTATGCGGCGCCGGCCGCAGGCGGATGGTCTGCGGGCCAAGGTCGATCGGGCGGTCGTATTTGTAGTGCGTGACGTGATGTAATGCGACGTAGATCGACACGGGGTACGATGCTCCAGCAGCTTTTTTGAGCAGAACACCTGAGCTCAGCGCGATCAAGCACTAACAACGGGCAGGCCGTGCCTAGGAAGTATCCGCCTCCTAGCCCCGTAGCCCCGGGGGGCGATCGCTTATGACATGAGAGTTTGGCGCACCAAAGCATCCACAGCGTCATGGCCGGGCCGTCCCGGCCATCCACGGCCATCGTTTGTGGCGTCAAAGAACGTGGATGCCCGGGACAAGCCCGGGCATGACGACCTCATCTTGTAGAACGTTACGCCGCGGACGTCAGCCGCTGCAAGAACTGCGTCACCTCGCGCCGGAGCGTCTCGACCTCGCCATGGACGCGTTCGGAGGCGCTGTTGACGCGGCCGGCCACGCGGCCCGTATCGGCGGCGGCTTCGCTGATGCCGGTGACGTTGGAGGAGACCTGCGAGGTGCCGACGGAGGCTTCGTGAACGTTGCGGGCGATCTCGCGCGTCGCGGCCCCCTGCTGCTCGATCGAGGCGGCAATCGAGGCCGTGATGCCGTTGATCTCGGCGATGGTCTGCGCGATCGCCTCGACGGCCGCAACCGAAGTGGTCGTCGATTGCTGCATCTCGCCGACTTTGGCGCTGATCTCCTCGGTTGCCTTCGCGGTCTGGTTGGCGAGGCTCTTGACCTCGGAGGCCACCACCGCGAAGCCGCGGCCGGCCTCCCCGGCACGAGCCGCTTCGATCGTGGCGTTGAGCGCCAGGAGGTTGGTCTGCTCGGCGATCTCGCTGATCAGCTTGACGACGTCGCCGATCTGCATCGCAGCGCCCGCCAGCGTGCGGATCTCGCTGCCGGCACGATTGGCTTCGTTCACCGCCCGCCCGGTGCTCGCGGTCGAGCCAGCGACCTGCCGGTTGATCTCAGCGATCGATGAGGCGAGCTGCTCCGCGGCGCCGGCGACGGTGGCGACGTTGCGCGAAGCCTGGTCGGACGCAGTGAGCACGCCGGAGGTCTGCCGGCTGGTCTTCTCCGCCGCTGCCGCCATCTGGCCGGCGTCGGATTCGAGATCGGTCGCGGCGCCCATGAGGCCGCCCGCAACCGCGTCGAGATGCGTGCCGAACTCCCGCGCGAGGCCGGCGATCTCCACAACGCGGCGGCCGAGGCTGTCGGTGCCGGCATTGATGACGACCGCCGAGCGGCGGAACGAGCCGGGCAGCCCCCGCGCGAGGATCTTGCGGAAATACTTGCCGCGGCTCGCATAGTCCATCGACGCCGAGGTCTCGCGGACGAAGGCGTCGGTGATGTCGAGCATGTCGTTGACGGATTTCTGGATCGCTCCGATCCGCCCGGCCTGCCGCTCACTCATGATGCGCGCTTCGAGATCGCCATGAGCCGCCTTGCGGCACACATCAGCCACCTCATCGACGGCCACCGCCGTCCGATGCTGGCACCATACGGCATAGCCGAGCAGCACGACCGTCGCGCCGAGCAAGACAGCACTGCTGATTCCGGTTACACCGAGAAGCGAGAGAACGAACGCAACGACGGCAAGAACACACGCGAGCGCGGTCGCTCCCTGCGCCTTAGAGAGAGAGCACAAATTCATCGTAACCGACACCCTGTTGCTTGAGCAGCCCGACCATCGCCTCGAAGCTCGCATGCATGCCGTCCTTGGCATTGGCATGCCGCGCCTCTTCCGCGCACAACGTCTTGTAGATCGGCTTGATGCGCTCGATCTGCGCAGGATCGGGCTTGCGGCGGTTGGAGTGATAGCCGACGATATTGCCACGCTCGTCGAATGTCGGCGTGACGTGGGCGAACACCCAGTAATGGCTGCCGTCCTTCGCCAGATTGACGACGTAGGCGAAGATCTCCTGCTTGGACTGGAGCGTGTCCCACAGCAGCTTGAAGACGGCGCGCGGCATGTCGGGATGGCGGATCATGCTGTGGGGAGCGCCCATCAGCTCCTTCCACGAGTACTTCGCCATCCGGATGAAGACATCATTGGCGTAGGTGATGCGACCTTTGAGATCGGTCTTCGATACAATCAGCTCCTCTTCACCGAGGAGATTTTCCACGCCAGTCGGCCGTATCGCACGCGTCATCGTTGACGAATCCTCACGAAGGGCAGCACTCCTCGAAGGAGCGGCCCGCATCGCTCTAGGATTACGACAGGAAACATTAATCATAGATGAGCGCTGGAAGCCGCGAGGCCGCGTAGCGCCTCCGTAGATTTACGGACTGGCCCTGCTCGTCCTGCAGAATTGCGCAGCAAGGCGCACTGGGCGCAACTACATTGTCGCGCCGAGCACCCAAGGCGCGAACTCGGCGCCGCCGAAATCGAAGCTCTCGCTTTTGGTCGGCTGGCCCGAGGCCGTCTTGAGGATGAGATCGAAGACGCGCTGGCCGCACTGCGCGACGCTCTCCTCGCCCTCGAGGATGGTACCGCAATTGACGTCCATGTCCTCTTCCATACGCTTGTACATGGGCGTGTTGGTGGCGAGCTTGATCGAGGGCGCCGGCTTGCAGCCGAACACGCTGCCGCGGCCCGTGGTGAAGCAGACCAGGTTGGCCCCGCCGGCGACCTGCCCGGTCGCAGCCACCGGATCGTAGCCGGGCGTGTCCATGAAGACGAAGCCCTTCTTGGTGACGGGCTCGGCGTAGCGCAGTACCTCCACGAGGTTGGTGGTGCCGGCCTTGGCCATCGCGCCGAGCGACTTTTCCAGGATGGTGGTGAGACCGCCGGCCTTGTTGCCCGGACTGGGGTTGGCGTTCATCTCCGCGCCTTCGCGCGTCGTGTACTCGTCCCACCAGCACATGAGATCGACCAGCTTCTCGCCGACCTCGCGGCTGACGGCGCGGCGCGTGAGCAGGTGCTCGGCGCCGTAGGTCTCCGGCGTCTCCGACAGGATCACGGTGCCGCCGTGGCGCACGATGAGATCGCTCGCCGCGCCGAGCGCCGGATTGGCGGATACGCCGGAATAGCCGTCCGAGCCGCCGCATTGCAGCGCCACGGTGAGTTCGCTTGCCGGCACCGTTTCGCGCTTGACCTTGTTGGCGTCGGCGAGCGCCTCGCGCACGAAGGCAATGCCCGCCTCCACCGTCTTCCGGGTGCCGCCGACCTCCTGGATGTCCATCGCTCGGAGGCGGCCGGCGAGCTTCTGCTCTTCCATCAGGCCGCCGATCTGGTTCACCTCGCAGCCGAGGCCGAGCACGATCACGTGGGAGAAATTGACGTGCCGCGCATAGCCGCCGAGCGTGCGGCGGAGCAGCGCCAGGGGCTCGTTCTGCGTCATGCCGCAGCCGGTCTTGTGGGTCAGCGCGACCACGCCGTCGACGTTGGGGAAGTCGGACAGCGGGTTGTCGCCGGTGAAGGGATTCTTCTTGAAGACGTCGGCGACGAGGCTCGCGACATGCGCACTGCAATTCACCGAGGTGAGGATGCCGATATAGTTGCGCGTGGCGATGCGGCCGTCCGGGCGGCGGATGCCCTCGAAGGTCGCCGGCAGGTCGAAGTTCGGCGTCGGCTTCACGTCGGCGCAATAGGCGTAGTCCTTGGCGAAATCACCCATGCCGCAGTTGTGCGTATGCACGTGCTGGCCCGGCGCGATCGGCGCCGTGGCAAAGCCGATGATCTGACCGTAGCGCCTGATCGGCTCGCCCTCGGCGATCGGCTTGATCGCGACCTTGTGGCCGGAGGGAATGCGATCGACCGTGGTCACGCCGTCAGCCACGCTTGTTCCAGGCGGCAGGCTCGCGCGCGCGATCACCACGCCATCATCGGGATGCAGGCGGATGACGGGGCTGATGGTCATGGGTGTCTCCTTCGGAGGCGAATAGCGAACGGTGAGTAGCGAATGGAAAAGAGAGCGGCGCCATTCGCCACTCCCTATTCGCCATTCGCCCGGAGCTCAGGCCTTGCCGCCTGAATCCTTGCGGGTCGCGTTGACCTGCATCTTGGCGTAGGTCGTCATCAGGCCGACCTCGTTGGACAGCGTCACCAGCTTGAAGCCCATGTTGATGGCGCGCGCCGCGCCCTCCGCGCCGCTACAGTGGATGCCCGGGTTCAGACCGCGCTTGCCGCACTCCTTGATGATCTTCTCGTAGATCGCGAGGATCTCCGGCTCGCTGCGGTCGAGCTTTGGCTCGAGGCCGTAGGAGAAGCCGAGATCGGACGGGCCGATATAGACCCCGTCGATGCCTTCGACATCGAGGATCGCTTCCATGTTCTCGACCGCGGTCCGGGTCTCCATCATCGGCAGCAGCACGATCTCGTCGTTGGCCGTCTTCTGGTAGGAGCCGGCGGTGCCGTACATGCCGGCGCGGATCGGGCCGTTGGAGCGCACGCCCTTCGGCGGATATTTGGAATAGGAGACGAGGTTCCGGGCTTCCTGCGGCGTGTTGACCATCGGGCAGATCACGCCATAGGCGCCGCCATCTAGCACCTTGCCGATGATGCCGGGCTCGTTCCAGGGCACGCGGACCATCGGCGTGATCGGATGCTTGTCCATGGCCTGGAAGCACTGCACCATCGACAGATAGTCCTGTACGCCATGCTGCATGTCGACGGTGACGCTGTCGAAGCCGCATTGCGCGACCATCTCGGCCGAGAAGCCGGAGGGTATGGCAAGCCACGCGTTGACGACCGCCTTGCCCGACTTCCAGATCTCTTTGACTTTATTCGCCACGTTGCCTTCCTTCTTTGTTGATCTCACTCACTGTCGTTGCGAGCCACCGGGTCCGCGCGAAGCGCGGCCCGATGACGGGCTCCGCGAAGCAGTCCGGAATTTCTCCGCGATGGCACTCTGGATTGCTCCGTCACTGGCGCGCCTCGCAATGACGATACACGTCTAAGCCGTCGCCCTCTGGATGCTGACTTCGCTGACGCCGACCTCACGGGCGGTGTTCACTATTGCCGCCCAGGTGTCATCCGGCAAGGGGATGCCGTTCCGGGTCCGCTCAGCGCGGGTCTTTCGCTCCGGATCGCCCGGAATCAGCACCTGATCGACCCCGGCCATCGGCTTGGTGGCGCGGATGAAATCGACGTAGCGCGAGACTTCGGCGTCGAAAATGTTCGAGGTGTCGACCACCTTCGGATCGACATAGAACGCCAGCATGCCGTTGGCAAAGCGCCGCCCGCCCGAGGTGGCGCCGGTTCCGGTCAGCGCGCCGCCCAAGAGCTCACACATGAAGGCGAGCCCCGATCCCTTGTGCTCGCCGAAGGCGCGGATCGCGCCCGTTCCCTTGGTGTGATCGCGCGGCCCGTCCGGCGTGTAGGGGCCGTAGAGCACGGCCGGATCCTCGCCCAAGGTCCCGTCGGAATCGACCAGTGCGCCCTTCGGCAGCTTCTTGCCGCCGCGGCTCGCGACCAGCACCTTGCCCTCGGCGACGACCGAGGTCGCAAAATCCAGCACGATCG
This sequence comes from Bradyrhizobium sp. PUT101, assembly GCF_052043945.1. Lineage (NCBI taxonomy): Bacteria > Pseudomonadati > Pseudomonadota > Alphaproteobacteria > Hyphomicrobiales > Nitrobacteraceae > Bradyrhizobium > Bradyrhizobium sp. PUT101. Next base: position 6,450,018 of record NZ_CP197207.1, on the reverse strand, counting down.
GATCCTGGCCCTCACGCGGGATGCCGACGCAATACGGCGCGGTCGACAGCCGCTTCTCGACGCCGCCGAACGGGGCGACCAGCAGCGAGCCCGCGGCATTGACGAAATGCACCGAGATGAGACCTTCGGCGGCCGCCATCTCGGCCCAGTCGCCGACGCGGCCGATATGACCGGCGTTGCGCAGCGCGACCGCGGCAAGCCCAGCCTTCCTGCACTTCTCGATGCCGATCTGGACCGCCTGCGGCGTCACGGTCTGGCCATATCCGAACTTGCCGTCGACCACCGCGAGCGAGGGCGTGTCGAGCACGACCTCCGCGTTCTGATTTGGGACGACCGATCCGGTCTTCTGCCAGCGGATATAGACGGGAACGCGGATCACGCCGTGGCTGTCATGGCCGGTCAGGTTCGCCGTGGTCAGATAGGTGGCGATACGCCTGGCCTCCTCCGGCGAGGACTGCGCATGCGCGAAGACTTCGGCGACGAAGTCGATCAGCTTCTGGACCTGAATGGTGACCATGACGGCCTGTCTGCCTCTCCCCGACGCCGACTTTGCAGCGATCGGCTTGGGCGGCACTTGAGCGAAAAAACGCGACCATGTCCATGGCCGTTGCCGCATGGGAGCGCATATCTGCTTTCACTCCTCGGGACTTGCTTCCTCGCTGGCGCCGAGTCCCGCAAGACTCCGTTCGAGCTCGCCGAGCATCTCCTGCAATTCGGCAAGCTTACGTGTGCCAAAGCGTCGCGTGATCTCCGCGTAGATCGCTTCCGAATTCGGTGCCACCGAGGCCATCAGCTTCACGCCGTCTTTCGAGATCGAGACCATGCTGCGGCGCTGATCCGCCTTGGCGGTCTTGCGCTCGATCAGGTTGCGGGCCTCGAGATCGCGCAGGATGCGCGACAGGCTCGGCCCGAGCAGGAAGGCGGTGCGCGCGAGTTCCGTGACCTCCGCCGCCTCGATGGAAGCGAGCGCGCGCAGGATGCGCCATTGCTGCTCGGTCAAGCCGTGTTCGCGCAGCGAGGGACGAAACTGCCGCATCACCGCCTCGCGCGCCCGCAGCAGCGACATCGGCAGCGAGCGCGAGAAGTCGCGCATCGGCACCTGTCTTGCGGCAGGTCCTGCGGCAGGCGCGCCTCCGTTGGCGGGATCGGCGGATTTCTTCGTCATGACGCCCCTTCAAGCCGCAGAATGTTTGCAGCGCAGCAAGCCTGAATTGTGCTTGACGTATTCACTTAACATGTTAAGTATCTCCCGGCACCACGATTTGTCAGACTAAAGATGGCGCTTTCCGACGACGATATCCGAGCTTGCGCGAGGCGTCTGCACCAGGCGGAGAAGACCCGCACGCAGATCCGGCAGCTGTCACTGGATTTTCCCGAGATCACCATCGCCGATGCCTACGCGATTCAGAAGGCCTGGGTCGAGGTCAAGATCGCCGAAGGGCGCATCGTCAAGGGCCACAAGATCGGCCTGACCTCGAAGGCGATGCAGAGCGCGCTCAATATCGACGAGCCGGATTCCGGCGTGCTGCTCGACGACATGTTCTTCGCCGATGGCGGGATCGTTCCGACCGAGCGCTTCATCGCGACGCGCGTCGAGGCCGAGCTTGCCTTCGTCATGAGCAAGCGACTCTCGGGACCCAATTGCACGATGTTCGACGTCCTCAACGCCACCGACTTCGTCGTGCCGGCGCTGGAGATCCTGGACACGCGGATCGAACGTGTCGATCCCACCACGAAAACGACGCGAAAGATTTTCGACACCATCGCCGACAACGCGGCAAATGCCGGCATCGTGCTCGGAGGACGGCCGATCCGGCCGCTGGACGCGGACCTGCGCTGGATCGGCGCGCTCTGTTTCAAGAACGGCCAGTTGGAAGAGACGGGCCTTGCCGCCGGCGTGCTCAATCATCCCGCCACGGCCGTGGCCTGGCTCGCCAACAAGATCGCGCCGCTCGGCCTTGCGCTGGAGCCCGGCCAGGTCGTGCTCGCCGGCTCCTTCATCCGTCCGATCGAGACCCGCAAGGGCGACACAATTCAGGCCGATTATGGCGCCTACGGCTCGGTGAGCTGCTACTTCGCCTAGGCGAACAAGAAGACAGGGAGTGAAACCGCGATGCCGCATTTCACGATCGAATATTCGGCCAATCTCGATGACCGCCTCGACATCGGCGCCGTCTGCGAGGTCGTGCGCAATGCGGCGGTCGAGACCGGCATCTTCCCGCTCGGCGGCATCCGCGTTCGCGCCATCCGCTGCGAGCACTATGCGATCGCCGACGCAAGGCAGGACTACGGCTTTCTCGACATGGTGCTGCGCATCGGCGAGGGCCGCGATCTCAAGACACGTCAGAACGCCGGCGAGCAAATCTTCCAGGCGCTCTCAAGACATCTCGATCCCGTCTTTGCCGCCAGCAAGTTCGCTCTGTCGTTCGACATGCAGATCAACGACAAGGACACCAGCTGGAAGCGCAACAACATCCACGACGCCCTGAAAGCGGAGGCCGCCCATGGATAAGCCCACGCCGAAAGCCGATGTATTCCAGGCCAACCGCGACCGCGCCGCGCCGCTCTTGAAGACGCTGCGCGCGGACGGCATCGGCCACATGATCGACGGCAAGGTCGTCGCCTCGATCTCGGGCGAAACGTTCGAGGCGAAATCGCCGGTCGATGGCGCCGTGCTCGCAAGCGTCGCCCGCGGCAATGCGGAGGACATCGACGCTGCGGCCACGGCCGCTGCGCTTGCGTTCAAGGCCTGGCGCGACATGGGGCCCGCGATGCGGCGCAAGCTGCTGCATCGCGTAGCCGATGCGATCGAGGACAATGCCGAGGACATCGCGGTGCTCGAATGCATCGACACCGGCCAGGCCTATCGCTTCATGGCCAAGGCCGCGATCCGCGCCGCGGAGAATTTCCGCTTCTTCGCCGACAAATGCGCGGAGGCGCGCGACGGCCTCAACACGCCGAGCGACGAGCACTGGAACGTCTCGACCCGCGTGCCGATCGGCCCGGTCGGCGTGATCACGCCCTGGAATACGCCGTTCATGCTCTCGACCTGGAAGATCGCTCCTGCCCTCGCTGCGGGCTGCACCGTCGTGCACAAGCCGGCCGAATGGTCGCCGGTGACGGCTTCCATTCTGGCGAAGCTCGTGAAGGAAGCCGGCGTGCCCGATGGCGTGCTCAACACCGTCCACGGCTTCGGTGAAGACGCCGGCAAGGCGCTGACCGAGCATCCCGCCATCAAGGCGATCGGCTTCGTCGGCGAAAGCGCGACGGGCTCGGCCATCATGATGCAGGGCGCGCCGACCCTGAAGCGCGTGCATTTCGAGCTCGGCGGCAAGAACCCGGTGATCGTGTTCGACGATGCCGATCTCGACCGCGCGCTCGACGCCGTCGTGTTCATGATCTACTCGCTCAATGGCGAGCGCTGCACCTCGTCGAGCCGCCTGCTGATCCAGCAGAGCATCGCGGAAAAATTCGTGGAGAAGCTGACCGCGCGCGTGAAGGCGTTGAAGGTCGGCCATCCCCTCGATCCCTCGACCGAGATCGGACCGCTGATCCACGAGCGGCACCTCGCAAAGGTCTGCTCCTATTTCGACGTCGCGCGCCAGGACGGCGCGACGATCGCGGTCGGCGGCAAGGCCTATGACGGCCCCGGCGGCGGACACTATGTCGAGCCGACGCTGGTGACCGGCGCGCATGGCAAGATGCGCGTGGCGCAGGAGGAGGTGTTCGGGCCATTCCTCACCGTACTGCCGTTCCGCGACGAGACTGACGCGATCGAGATCGCCAACGACATCCGCTATGGCCTGACCGGCTATGTCTGGACCAACGACATGGGCCGGGCGCTACGCGTGGCCGATGCGCTGGAAGCCGGCATGATCTGGTTGAACTCGGAAAACGTCCGCCATCTGCCGACGCCGTTCGGCGGCATGAAGGCCTCAGGCATCGGCCGCGACGGCGGGGATTACTCGTTCGACTTCTACATGGAAACCAAGCACGTCTCGCTGGCCCGGGGCACGCACAAGATTCAGAAGCTGGGAATGTGATCGTCATTCCGGGGCGTGCGCAGCACGAACCCGGAATCCATTCATCCACCAACACTGCTGCACGATGGATTCCGGGTTCGGCTCTTCGAGCCGCCCCGGAATGACCGAGCCGAGGGGAAACGCACATGCCCGTACCGCAACACGTCTTCGAGCCGCCGTTCAACATCATCCGCTCCAGCCACATCGTGCTCGACGTCACCGACCTGAAGCTGAGCCGGGAGTTCTACGAGACCATCGTCGGCCTGCATGTCGAGGATGCCGACGACAATGTCGTTTACCTGCGCGCGGCCGAGGAACACCAGCATCACTCGCTGGTGCTGCGCAAGGCGGCAGCGCCGGCCTGCGCGCGGCTCGGCTTCAAGGTCGGCAACGACAAGGATCTCGACAAGGCCGCCGCCTTTCTCTCCGAGAACGGCCTTGCCTGCGCCTTCGTCGACCAGCCGTTCCAGGGCCGCACGCTGCAATTCACCGATCCCTTCGGCTTCCAGATCGAGCTCTACGCGTCGATGGCCCGGCGGCCCCATCTGCTTCGTCGCTACGATCTCTACAGGGGCTGCCATCCGCAGCGGCTCGACCATTTCAACGTCTTCGCCGCCGAGGTGCAGGACACGATGGAGTTCTACGCCCGGCTCGGCTTCCGTCTCACCGAATATGCCGAGGAGGACGGCCCGAACGGGCGCATCGCCGCCGCCTGGATGCATCGCAAGGGCAACGTCCACGATTTCGCCATCACCAACGGCAAGGGTCCGCGCCTGCACCACTTCGCCTACTGGACGCCGACGGCGATGAACATCATCCATCTCTGCGATGTCATGGCTTCGCAAGGTTTCGTGAAGAACATCGAGCGCGGGCCGGGACGCCACGGCATCTCGAACGCGTTCTTCCTCTATGTGCGCGATCCCGATGGGCACCGGCTCGAGCTCTACACCAGCGACTATTTCACGGGGGATCACGACCACGAACCGCTGCGCTGGTCGCTGCGCGATCCGCGCCGCCAGACATTGTGGGGCGCGCCCGCCCCCCGCTCCTGGTTCGAGCAGGGCTCGCCGTTCACAGGCCAGGCTGTGCGCGAGCCGAAATTCGTGGCCGACGTGCTGGTGGCGGATTGATGACCCGCCCCCGCCTCGCGACCTATTCCGTCAAGGGTGCAAGCCGCTACGGCGCCGTCGTGGACGGCGGCATCGTCGATCTCTCCGCGCGTTACGGCAAGGACTATCCGACGCTGCGCGAGGTGATCGCGGCCGGAAAGCTCTTGAGCCTTGCCGAAGAGGCTGCCGGCCGCGCACCCGATCACGCGCTCAGCGAAATCACCTGGCTGCCACCGGTGCCCGCGCCGGAAAAAATCATCTGCATCGGCGTCAACTATCCCGACCGCAACGCCGAGTACAAGGACGGCCAGGACGCGCCGAAATATCCGAGCATGTTCATGCGCTCACCGCGCTCCTTCGTCGGGCACGACACGCCGCTGGTGCGGCCGCGCGCGTCCGCGCAGCTCGACTATGAAGGCGAGATCGTGATCGTGATCGGCAAGCAAGGCCGGCATATTCCGGAGAGCGCCGCGCTCGAACACATCGCCGCGCTTACGCTGTGCAACGAGGGCTCGGTACGCGACTGGCTGCGCCACGCCAAGTTCAACGTCACCCAGGGCAAGAACTTTGACTCCAGCGGCAGCCTCGGCCCGTGGCTCGTGCCCTACACATCGGAATCGCAGATTGCGGACATTCGTCTCACCACGCATGTCAACGGCGAGCTCAGGCAGGACGATCGCACCAGCCGGTTGATGTTTCCGTTCCGCTATCTCGTGAACTATATCTCAACCTTCGCAACCCTCGTCCCCGGCGATATCATCGTCACGGGCACGCCGACCGGCGCGGGTGCGCGGTTCGATCCGCCGCGGTACCTGAAGCCCGGCGACGTCGTCGAGGTCGAGGCCGAGGGCATCGGACGCCTGCGCAACGGCGTCGTCGACGAAGCCTGAACAATCATCGAAGTGGAATAACCAGATGACCACCCTCACCGGCGGCGAAGCGATCGTAAGCGGCCTGGTCGCCCATGGCGTCGACACCGTGTTTGGCCTGCCCGGCGCGCAGGTCTACGGCTTGTTCGACGCCTTCCACCAGGCCCAGCTCAAGGTGATCGGCGCGCGGCACGAGCAGGCCTGCGGCTACATGGCGTTCGGCTACGCGCGCTCCAGCGGCAGGCCCGGCGTGTTCAGCGTGGTGCCCGGCCCGGGCGTGCTCAATGCCAGCGCGGCACTGCTCACTGCGTTCGGCTGCAACGAGCCGGTGCTGTGCGTCACCGGCCAGGTGCCGACGCAGTTCCTCGGCAAGGGCCGCGGCCATCTGCACGAGATGCCGGATCAGCTCGCGACCTTGCGCACCTATGTGAAATGGGCCGACCGGATCGAATATCCCGGCAACGCGCCGACGATCGTGGCGCGCGCGTTCCAGGAGATGATGTCGGGACGGCGCGGCCCCGCCTCGGTCGAGATGCCCTGGGACGTCTTCACCCAGCGCGCGGATACGGCGGCAGCTCAAGTGCTGGAGCCGCTGCCCGCACCGCGGCCCGACCCCGACCTGGTCAAGCAGGCAGCCGCGCTGATCAAGGCGAGCAAGGCGCCGATGATCTTCGTCGGCAGCGGCGCGATCGAGGCGGGCGAGGAGATCCTCGAGCTCGCCGAGATGATCGATGCGCCCGTGGTCGCCTTCCGCAGCGGCCGCGGCATCGTCTCGAACGCGCATGAGCTCGGTCTCACCATGGCGGCTGCCTACAGACTGTGGCCGACGACTGATCTGATGATCGCGATCGGCACCCGCGCGGAGCTGCCGGCCTCGGGCTTTCGCTGGCCGTATCAGCCGCAGGGGTTGAAATCCATTCGGATCGATATCGACCCGGCTGAGATGCGCCGGATCGTCTTCGATGCGGCTATTGTCGCCGATGCCAAGGCCGGGACGGCCGATCTCGTCGCCGCCGTGAAGAAGGCCGGCTATGCCAAGAGCAGCAGCCGGCGCGGAGAGATCCGCGAGGCCACGGCGTCAGCGCAAGCTGAGATCCAGCGCATCCAGCCGCAGATGGCCTATCTCAACATCCTGCGCGAGGTGCTGCCGGCCAACGCGATCGTCACGGATGAATTGTCGCAGGTCGGCTTCGCCTCCTGGTACGGCTTCCCGGTCTACCAGCCGCGCACCTTCATCACCTCGGGCTACCAGGGCACGCTCGGCTCGGGCTTTCCGACTGCGCTCGGCGCGAAAGTCGCCAATCCCGACAAGCCGGTGGTCGCCATCACCGGCGACGGCGGCTTCATGTTCGGCGTGCAGGAGCTTTCGACCGCCGTGCAGTTCAACATTGGCGTGGTCACGCTGGTGTTCAACAACAACGCCTATGGCAACGTCCGCCGCGACCAGCGCGAACGTTTCGACGGCCGCGTGGTGGCATCGGACCTCGTCAATCCGGATTTCGTCAAGCTCGCGGAGTCCTTTGGCGTCGCGGCTGCGCGCGTCACCGCGCCGGATCAGTTCAGGGCAGTGCTGGAGAAGGCACTGGCCCATGGTGGGCCGTATCTGGTCTCGGTCGAGGTGACCAGGGATTCGGAAGTAAGCCCCTGGGCGTTCATCCACCCGCCGAAGCCTTGAGCTGAACACCGCCCTGGAGCCGCGCGGCCGCAATCACCAACAGGCCTGCGCCTGCGACCGACCAGCAGGCGACCGGCGCCCAGTGCAGCAGCGGCGCGTATTCCGGCATCTTCTGCAGGCCGCCCGCGACCGCCGCCATGCGCGCGAAGGCGCCGAGCGCGAGCGCCGAGAACACGAGGCCCGTGACCTTTCCCTCCGCGCCGGTCGAGCCGATCGCAAGCGCGGCCGAGACCGCGCTCATCAGCATGCAGCCCCACGCAGCGCCGGCGAGGAACTGGGCGACGATCAGCGTATTGAGGCTGCCGGCAAGCTCCGCCACGACAATCGCCACCGCACCGAACAGTCCGGCGGCGCCCATCACGATCAGGCCGCCCCGGTGCTTGACGACCAGGCTCGCCGGAAACATTGCGATGTTGAAGCCGATCCAGAACACCGGCATCAGCCATTGCAGCTCGTCCGGCTCGGCGAATCGCAGATAGAACGGCGCGCTGTTCATGGCGAAATGCAGCTGATAGCCGAGCGCGAGCGCCACCATCGCGACGATGAAGGCGATCGGGACGAGGCCCAGCGGCTTCGCCGCCTCGGCCGGCGCCGGCCGCGCGGTGTCGCGCGCCACGTCGTGTTCGATCCGTGACAACCCCAGCGCCGTCAGCAGCAGCACCGCACTCGATATCACGAATGGCAGCCGCGCATCGTGATCGCGCAGCACTACGCCGAGATAGGGCGAGACGGCGCCGGCGACGCCATAGCCCAGCATGGCCAGCGCCGCGAGGAACGGCACCTTCGGCATGGCGCGGTACTTGCCGAGCAAGGTCAGCGGCGGCGCGCGCAGGGCCGATGACGTGATCGACCAGACCACGATCAGCACGATCAACCATACCTGCGCGCCCGCGCCGATGCCGGCCACGAAAGGCAGCGCGACGAAGGCGGCGCAGGAGATCGCCGCCAGCACGCCGACGAACAGGCCGAGCCTTCCGACGACGGGCGCGAGCTTGTCGGCCGCGATCCCCATCGCGGTATCGGCGATGGTGAAGATCGCCTGGTCCAGCATCAGGATGAGGATCACGGCCGCCGGCGCAAGGCCGACATCCGCTGCGAGCTTCGGCAGGTAGACGACATAGGTCGTCCAGCCCAGCGTGAACACGAGTTGGAGCACGGCCAGATAGAGCCCCGTGCGCGATGCGCCCGTGCTCGCGCCGGTCGAGACCTGTGCAGTAGTCATGTCGCCGCCCCCCTCGCAGCAGTTTAGACGACGGCGGTGCCTCTTGGGAATGCCTCAGAGCACCTTGCGGAAGGTCAGGTTGATGCGCCGCCGTCCGAGCAGCGGATGCTCGCCGTCGGCAAGCGGCGCCACACCGTGATAGGCGAGCCTGCTAGTCCCGCCCCAGACCACGACGTCGCCATGGACGAGCCGGAAGCGGCGCGGCTTGTCGCTGCGCGCCATGCCGCCGAACAGGAAGGTCGCTGGCAGCCCGAGCGAGACCGAGACGATCGGCGCCGCATAGTCCAGCTCGTCCTTGTCCTGATGCAGCGACAGCCGCGTGCCCGGCTCGTAGCGGTTGACGAGGCAGGCGTCGGGCGCAAAGCCCGCGAAACCGCCCTGCTCCGCAGCGCGGCGCGCCAGATCGCGGAACACGGGCGGCATCGCCGGCCATGGCGCGCCGGTGCGCGGATCGACCGGATCGTAGCGGTAGCCGGTGTGATCGGTGATCCAGCCGCGCTCGCCGCAATTGGTCATCGCCACCGACATCTGGTAGCCGCCGGGCGTGGTCATCCGCCGGAATGGAGATTGCGCCACGATGGCGCGCACCGCTTCGATCAGCTCGCTCTCGATCGGCTTGACGAAACCGCGCAGCAGCACGGCGCCGTCCGCGATCTCCTCACGCGACGGCTGCGCCTCGGCAACACTGTCGAACAGATCACCCGTCAATCGCAGCGCTCATTTGGCATCATGAAAGATCACGCCCAGCGTATGGCGCTGGCCGGACCGGATACGGCTGACGCCATGGCGCAGGTTAACGCGGTAGATGCCGCGTGTCCCCTGCACCGGGCGGTGATGCACAGCGAAGGCGACGGCGTCGCCCTGCGCGAGCGGCACGACCTCGGCACGGGACTGCATGCGCGGGCGCTGCTCGGTCAGCACGAACTCGCCGCCGGTGAAATCGCGGCCGGGCTCAGAGAGCAGGATCGCGACCTGGAGCGGGAACACGTGCTCGCCATAGAGGTCCTGATGCAGGCAATTGTAGTCGCCGTCCCTGTATTGCAGCAGCAGCGGTGTCGGACGCGCCTGTCCCGCCTCGTGGCAGCGCTTCAGGAAGGCGGCGTGATCTCCGGGATAGCGGATGTCGATCCCCATCGCCTCGTTCCAGCGATTGGCGACGCCTTGCAGATGCGCGTAGAGCGCCGGGCGGAGCTGCGCGATCACGTCGGGCAGCGGATAGGAGAAGTACTTGTACTCGCCGCGGCCAAAGCCGTGGCGGCCCATGACGATGCGGCTGCGGAAGTGCGTGTCGTCGGGATAAAGCGCGGCGACGGCGCGGCATTGATCGGGCGTGAGCAGGCCCTTCAGAACGGCGCAGCCCTGGGAGTCGAGCTCGGCGGTGATTTGCGGCCAGTCGAGGGCGTCGACATGGGCGGCGAGGTCGGGAGCGAAGGATTGGGCTGATTTTCGCGCGGTCATTGTCATAGCAATCACCTTTGCAGCCCAACGTTCACCCCGCCACCCGATTTCCGACTCTCTCCCCGTCATTACGCCGCGAAGCAATGCAATCCAGAATCCCTCGGCGGAACCAGTCTGGATTGCTGCGTCGCAAGGGCTCCTCGCAATGACAGCGGAGACGTCAGCCTCTCACCGGCAGCGTCACGACATCGTAGCCGTGCTTGATCGTGCGCTTCAGCACGGGGTCCTCCAACTCGAAGTCGAAGCGCTCCGCCGGGCGGATGCCGCCCTTGGCGGCGAAGGTGCCGCCGAACATGGCGCAGCCGTCGGGAAGCTTCCCACCCGGAAAGCCGCGTGCGATGAGCTCCGTGACCGGCAACATCGCATCCAGCGTGCCCTCCTGGTAGAGCACGCGCTCGCCCTTGATCGTGGCGAAGGAGCGCAGGATCATCTTGTCCCAGTGGCCGATGACGTCCTCCAGCTCCCACAACGTCGAGGCGATCGGCTTGTCGCACATCTGTTTTGAGACAGTGACGTTGTAGGCCTCGACCTTGCGGTCGGTGTGGTCTGAGCCGCAGCCGACGAACATGCGGCCCTGCCAGCCGATCAGCACGAATTCGACCTCACCGGACGAGTCGCCGCCGCAGCATTCGATGCGGTCTTCCTGGGTCAGCCGCCGCGCCGAGGCGCGATAGTAGATCGGCGTCGAGGCCGGCCGGGCAATCCCCATGGCTTCCAGCTCGGCGATGTGCTTGTCGCGTGCGACCGTGTCGCGGCCGGTCCAGCCGGCGATGACCATCTGGTCGATCGCCAGCGTCAGCGGCGTGGTGGTGTCCTGGGCATCGACGGTGAAGGTCAGGTCAAACACGGATCACGGCCTCCATGCCGGCAGCCAGTTCGAAAATGCGGCGGTCTGATCCGCCCGCGCCTGCCAGCATCAGGCCGACCGGGACGTCGCCCTCACGATGCGCAGGGATCGAGATGGCGCAGCCGTCGATCATGTTGATCAGGGTGCAGTTGCGCAGCGCGCGCAGGTTTTGAGTGGTGAACGCCTTGTCGTCGGCGAGATCCGCGATCTTCGGCGGCGTGTTGGCCGTGGTCGGCAGCACCAGCGCGTCATAGGGTGCAATGCGCGCATTGACGCGGGCGATCAGCGAGCGGCGCTCGTTGAGGAGATCGATATAGTCGGCCGCGCTCTGTGCCTCGCCGCGCATGATGCGCACGGACACGCGGGGATCATAGACGTCGCCCTTGGACGTGATCAGATAGCGATGCCAGGCATAGCTTTCAGAGGCCGCAAAACCGCCTTTGGCGTTCATCGGGCCGACATCGTGGAACTCCGCCATCTCGATGCGCTCGATGATGGCGCCGTGATCGGCCAGCGTCTTCAGCGCGCGCTCGAAGGTTTGGGCCACTTCTGCGTCGAGATCATCGAGCGCGATCGTGGTGGGCACCGCGAGCCGCATGCCCTTTACAGGGCGCGGCTTCAGCGGGACGATCGGCTCGTTCGCCAGCACGGCGTCGAGTATGGCACAGCAGCTGACCGATCGCGCCAGCGGGCCGATGCTGTCGAGCGAGAACGACAGCGGCACGGAGCCGTCGAGCGGCACGCGGCGCTGCGTCGGCTTGTAGCCGACGATGCCGTTGAAGGCGGCCGGAATCCGGCAGGAGCCGCCGGTGTCGGTGCCGAGCGCGCCATGCGCCATGCCGTCGAGCACGGACACCGCCGCGCCCGAGGACGAGCCGCCGGGCACGTGGCCTTCGGCCCGGTTCCAAGCGCCCTTCGGCGTACCGTAATGCGGATTGATGCCGATGCCGGAATAGGCGAACTCTGTCATGTTGGTTCGGCCGATCACGACGAACCCGGCCCTGCGCAGCCGCGCCACCGTTGCGGCATCCTGCTCGGCCGGCGGCGAATCGTCCAGCGCGCGCGAGCCGGCGCGCGTCACCTGGCCCTTGATGTCGAAGAGGTCCTTGATCGAGATCGGGATGCCGGCAAAGCGCGACGGCGCCGCCTTGGCCTTGCGCAAGCCGTCCATTGCATCGGCCGCCGCCAGCGCGGCGTCGTTGTCGACATGGATGAAGGCGCGCTGGCCCTCGCCGGCGGGATCGGCGATCCTGGCAATGCACGCCTCGACCAGCTTGCGGGAGGTCGTGCGGCCGCTTTCGAGGTCTTCGGCGAGCTTCGCCAGTGTCGGAAAATTGGGCATGTCTGTCTCACGGAATATTGACGCGCGCAATCTATAGCGCCGGCTCAGTTCGACACAAGCATTGTGCGCATGATGGCATGCATGCGCATTGCTGGACCGTTGACGCACTATAGTCGATTGTCGCATCAAGATCGAAACAGGCGGGCGCGAAGCCTGTCTTTTGGGAGGAGCCGCCAATATGGCCGAACCGCAGCGCGCGCGACCGAAACCGACGCCGGAGACCCAGCATTTCTGGGAGGGGACGAAAGCGGGCGAATTGCGCCTGCAGCGTTGCGATGCCTGCGCGCATGTCTACTTTCCGCCGCGCCCGTTCTGCCCCTCCTGCGCCTCGCGCAAGGTCAGCATCTTCAAGGCGAGCGGCAAGGGCTTTCTCTACAGCTACGTGATCAACCATCGTCCCGCCGCGCCGGGCTTCACGCCGCCTTACGCCATCGCCGTGGTCGAGCTCGACGAGGGCCCGCGAATGATGAGCAACATCATCGACTGCCCGCAGACGCCGGAGGCGCTCGAGCTCGACATGAAGCTCGAGGTCGCGTTCCAGGAGCTCGACGACAAGATCACCCTCCCCGTCTTCCGTCCGGCGAAGGGATAAGCCATGCGCAAGAACCAGGTTGCCGTCGTCGGCGCGGCCGAGACCACCGAGCTCGGCGTCATCCCCAACGCCTCGCAGCTCCAGCTCCATGCGGACGCCGCGCTCAACGCCATTGCCGACGCCGGGCTGAAGCTGTCCGACATCGACGGCTTTGCCACCGCGGTCGAGACGCCGCAGCAGGTCTGCCACTATCTCGGCATCAAGCCGACCTGGGTGGACGGCACCTCGGTCGGCGGCTGCTCGTTCATGCTCCACGTCCGCCATGCCGCCGCGGCGATCGAGGCCGGCCTGTGCAAGACCGTGCTGATCACGCACGCCGAGAGCGGCAAGTCGATGATCGGCAAATTGCCGCGCTCGACGCCGCCGGACAGCCTCAACGGCCAGTTCGAGGCGCCCTATGGCGTCTACGGTCCGCCCAGCATGTTTCCGATTCCCGTGCTGCGCTTCATGAAGACCTGGGGCATCACCCACGAGCAGCTCGCCTCGGTTGCGGTAATGCAGCGGGAGTGGGCGGCGAAGAATCCGCGCGCGATGATGAAGGACCCGATCACGGTCGCCGACGTGCTCAACTCGCGCATGATCGCCTATCCGTTCCGCCTGCTCCAGTGCTGCCTCGTCACCGACGGCGGCGGTGCGCTGATCCTGACCTCCGCGGTCCGCGCCAGGGACTTTCCGCGCAAGCCCGTCTATATCATGGGCACCGGCGAGAGCGTGGAGACGCCGATGGTCAGCCAGATGGAGACCTTCAATTCCTCGCGCGCGTTCAAGACTGCAGGGCCGCTGGCGTTCAAGGAGGCCGGCATTGCCCACAAGGACGTCGATCATCTCATGATCTACGATGCGTTCGCGCATCTGCCCCTGTTCGGCCTCGGCGATCTCGGCTTCATGCCGTACGAAGAAACCGGCCGGTTCATCGCGGACGGCAACACGCGGCCTGGGGCTAAGCTGCCGCTCAACACCAATGGCGGCGGCCTGTCCTACATGCATTCGGGCATGTACGGCATGTACGCGCTCCAGGAGAGCGTGCGCCAGATGCGCGGCATCGCGCCGGCACAGGTGCCGAACGCGAAGATTTCGGTGTGCCACGGCGTCGGCGGCATGTTCGCCGCAAGTGGCACGATCGTGTTTACGAACGAGAGGTAATTTCTCGTCGTTCCGGGATGGTCCGAAGGACCAGACCCGGAACCTCGAGATTCCGGGTTCGTGCTTCGCACGCCCCGGAATGACAGAGACAACAGGAGGCCCCCACATGAGCAAATCACTGCAAGACAAGGTCATCATCGTCACCGGCGCAGGCCGCGGCATCGGGCGCGAGATCGCACTGCTGTGCGCGGCGGAGGGCGCCAAGGTCGTGGTCAACGACCCCGGCGCCGCCGCCGACGGTGCCGGCTCGAACGCTGCTCCGGCCGAAGAAGTGGTCGAGGAGATCAAGAAGCGCGGCGGCACGGCGGTCGCCAATTTCGAGTCGGTGGCCGAGGCGATCCCCGCCAGCAAGATCGTGAAGACGGCAACCGATCATTTCGGCCGGCTCGACGGCGTCGTCAACAATGCCGGCATCCTGCGCGACATGATCTTCCACAAGATGAGCGTGGAAGCGTTCGAGGCCGTCATCAAGGTGCATTTGATGGGCTCGTTCTACGTCTCGCACGCCGCGGCCCGCATCTTCCGCGAGCAGGAGTCGGGCTCCTTCGTGCACTTCACCTCGACCTCCGGCCTGATCGGCAACTTTGGCCAAGCCAATTACGCCGCCGCCAAGCTCGGCATCGTCGGCCTCTCCAAGTCGATCGCGCTCGACATGGGCCGCTTCAACGTCCGCTCCAACTGCGTCTCGCCCTTCGCCTGGACCCGCATGATCGGGACCATCCCGACAGAGACCGAGGCCGAGAAGGCGCGCGTCGAGAAGATCAAGCAGATGGGGCCGGAGAAGATCGCCCCGCTCTGCGGCTATCTGCTCGGCGATTCCGCCAAGGACGTCACCGGCCAGATCTTCGGCGTGCGCATGAACGAGATCTTCCTGTTCAGCCAGAACCGTCCGATCCGCTCGGTGCAGCGGAGTGAAGGCTGGACGCCGCAGTCGATCGCCGAGCACGGCATGCCGGCACTCAAGGGTTCGTTCTACAAGCTCGACCGCTCCGCCGACATCTTCACCTGGGATCCGGTCTAGACGGATTCCGGCTATTGCTGCATTGCGATCTCCGGTTGCCCGGCCGGAGATCGCCCGCTTTACGCCCGATTGCGGGCCGATGGTTTGCTCCCAACGAAAAAAATCGGGAGTCGACCATGACGATACCCCTGCCCATCACCAACGATGCCGGCGAGCCCGTCCTCGCCCGCCGCACCCTGTTGAAGGGCGCCGCCGCGGTCGCGGCGACGGGCATGACCATCAGCGCCGCCGGCGCAACGTCCGTGGCGCCCTTCGGCCAGACAGGCGCGCCGACGATTTCGACGACGCCACTGCCCCTGGGACCGTTGCCGGGCAGCCGCTACCCGGACGCTCACCTGGAATCCGCCAAGAAGGGGCCGCCAACGTTCGGGCCCTCCGGTTTTCCGGCCTTCGCCGGCACGATGGCCGTCGAGCGGGTCGCGACCGGTTTCCGCTGGGCCGAGGGACCGGTGTATTTCGCAGCAGGGCGATACCTGTTGTTCAGCGACATTCCGAACAACCGCATCATGCGCTTCTCGGAGGACGACGGCCATCTCAGCGTCTACCGGCAGCCATCGATGAACTCGAACGGCAACACCATCGACCGCGAAGGACGCCTGATCACGTGCGAGCACAGCGGCCGGCGCGTGACGCGGACCGAACTCGACGGCTCGATCACCGTCATCGCCGACAAGTTCAACGGCAAGCGACTGAACTCGCCGAACGATGCGGTCGTCACGGCCGATGGCGCGATCTGGTTCACGGACCCCGTTTACGGCATCGGCGGCTTTTACGAGGGAATCAAGGCCGCGCCCGAGCAGGAGAAGAAGAACGTCTACCGGGTTGACCCGAAGTCGGGAGACGTCAAGGTCGTCGTCGATGATTTCGTGGAGCCCAACGGCCTCACGATCTCGCCCGACGAGAAGAAGCTCTATATCTGCGATACCGGCTTCACCGACGGGCCGGACAACCCTTCGCATATCCGCGTGTTCGACCTCGACGTGGCCGCAGGCAAAGTCTCGAACAGCAAGGTCTTTGCCGAGATGCCAAAACCGGGCATCACCGACGGCGTCCGCTGTGACACCGAAGGGCGGGTCTGGTGTTCGGTCGGCTGGGGCGATCCCAACGAAGACGGTGTGCGCTGCTACACGCCATCGGGCGAGCTGCTCGGCAAGATCCATGTTCCGGAGACCGTGGCCAACCTGTGCTTCGGCGGTCAGCAGCGAAACAGGCTCTACATCTGTGGCTCGACGTCACTCTATGCCGTCTACACCAGTGTGCAGGGCGCAATGAAGCCGTAAGAAAAGCGAATGGCGAGTTGGGAGTAGCGATTAGTTGGCAGCATGCTTGCCTACCTTCTACTCGCCATTCGCTACTCGCCCCTACCCCGTATTCCGCAACCCCGCCGAGATGCCGTTGATGGTCAGCTGAATGCCGCGCAGCACCTGCTCGTCCGGGTTCTGCGCGCGGTGTTCCTTCAAGAGCTCGACCTGCACGTGGTTGAGCGGGTCGAGATAGGGGAAGCGGTGGCGCACGGAGCGTTCCAGGAGCGGGTTGCCCTGGAGCAGGCGGTCCTGGCCCATGATGTCCAACAGCGTCTCGATGCAGGAATGCCATTCGCGGCGGATGCGGCCGAAGATCTTTTCGCGCAAGGCTTCATCGGGCACGAGCTCGGCATAGCGCGATGCGATCGCGATCGAGCTTTTCGCCAGCACCATGTCCATGTTCGACAGCAGCATGCGGAAGAACGGCCATTCCTGGTAGAGTTCTTTCAGGAACGGCATGCCCTTGTCGGGATGCTCGGCGATCCACTGCTCGACTGCGCTGCCGAAGCCGTACCAGCCCGGCAACATCAGGCGGCATTGCGCCCAGGAGAACACCCAGGGGATGGCGCGAAGGTCCTCGATGGCGCGGGTCTTCTTGCGCGAGGCCGGGCGGCTGCCGATGTTGAGCGTCGCGATCTCGTTGATGACGGTGGAAGCCCAGAAATAATCGACGAAGCCGTCGGTCTCGTAGACCAGGCCGCGATAGGCCTTGAACGCGAGGTTCGACAATTCGTCCATCGCGACCAGATATTCGCGGCGCGGCGCGCTCTGGCGCGGGTGCAGGAGACTCGTTTCCAGCGTCGCGGCGGCGAGGATCTCCAGATTGTTGCGGCCGACCTCGGCATTGGAATATTTCGACGAGATGATCTCGCCCTGCTCGGTGATGCGGATCTGGCCGTTCACGGCGCCGCCGGGCTGCGCGATGATGGCGTCATAGCTCGGGCCGCCGCCGCGGCCGACCGAACCGCCACGGCCGTGGAACAGGCGCAGCCGCACGTGGTGTCGCTCGAACACCTCGACGAGGCCGATCTCGGCCTTGTAGAGCTCCCAGCCTGAGGTGACGAAGCCGCCGTCCTTGTTCGAATCGGAATAGCCGAGCATGACCTCCTGCACGCTACCGCGGCTGTCGACCAGCCGGCGGTAATCGTGCAGCGACAGCATGCGGTCCATGATGCCGGATGAGGCCTGCAGATCCTCGATGGTCTCGAACAGCGGCACGATGTTGATGGCACTTCGGCCGGAGGGATGGACGAGGCCGACCTCCTTCAAGAGCACGGCGACCTCGAGCATGTCCGACATGCCCTTGCACATCGAGATGATGCATTGGGGGATGGCGTCCGAGCCGAACTTCGCATGCGCTTCCGCGGCGGCATGGAACACGTTGAGCTCGCCCATGGTCTCGTCGCTGTACTTGACGAATGGCGAGACCAGCGCGCGCGTCGAGCGCAATTCGTTGGTGAGCAGCGAAATGCGCGCGTCCTCGCCGAGCGCAAGATAGGACATGCCGGGATTGGCGGCGTCCATCAGCTCGGCGATGGTGCGTTCGTGCACCGCCGAGTTCTGGCGGATGTCGAGCCGGGCGAGATGGAAGCCGAAGCAGTCCACCGCGCGGCGCAGCAGCCGCAGCCGGCCGCGGGCGATGACGCGGGCGTTGTTGGAGATCAGCGAGCGGTGCAGCACGTCGAGATCGGCCTGCAGCTCCTTGACGCTGGCGTAAGGCGCCGCTTTGCCGACCGGCCGGCGTGTGATCTCGACCTCGAGCATTTCGGCGGTTGCGGTGAGCCGGGCATAGATGCCGGACACCGCGAGACGATAGGGCTCGCCGCTCCGGTGCGGCGAGGTGTCCGGCGAGCGCTCCGCCAGGTTGCGCAGTTCCTCGGAGACATCGGCGAGATGGGCCGCGATCGACAGCTCGGAGCCGAGCACGTGCAGCTCGTTCAGATAGAACTGCATCACCCGGCTCGACTGCAGCCGCAGCGTGCCGCGCATGACGTCGGCGGTGACGAAGGGGTTGCCGTCGCGGTCGCCGCCGATCCAGCTGCCCATGCGCAGGAACGAGGCGAGCTCGCTGGCGGCCGCTTCGCCGCCCTCCTCCAGCTTGTCTTCGAGCGCGTTCACCAGCCGCGGCACCTCGCGCAGGAAGGTGTAGTCGTAGAAGGACAGGCCGTTGGCGACCTCGTCGAGCACGGTCAGCTTGGTCCGACGCAAGAGATTGGTCTGCCACAGCGTCAGCACCTCGCGGCGAAGCTGCTCGTCGCTGGCATCAGCCTCCTCCGCGGTCAACGCGACCCGCTCGCGGCGGTCGAGCAGGCCAGCGACCTCCATCTCGCGGTCCATGGTGCTCTTGCGGCGGACTTCGGTCGGATGCGCGGTCAGCACCGGGCTGACCAGCGCGGTCTTGAAGAAGTTGCGGAGCTGATCGGGACCAATGCCCGCCGCCTTGGCATGCGCCAACGTCTCGGCCAGCACCCCGGCGCCGCCGTTCTTGGCGGCGCTGCGCGCGCGCATCTGGCGGATGTTGTTCTGGTCCTCGGCGATGTTGGCGAGGTGCGAGAAATAGCTGAAGGCACGGACGATCCGCACCGTCTCGGAGATCGACATGCTGTCGAGGATCTGCTCGAGCTCACGGCGGGCGAGCCGGTCCTCGTCGCGGTGGAACCGGATCGAGGTCTGCCGGATGCGCTCGACCAGGTCGAACAATTCGGCGCCCTCCTGGTCGCGCACGGTGTCGCCGAGAATGCGCCCGAGCAGGCGGATGTCGTCCCGCAGCCGCGCGTCGGCCTCCAGCGCCTGGACGTCCTCAGGGCGGTTGGGGCGGGGTTCAGTGCTGTCGGATGGTACGGTCTGGAGGGACATGGCTCGCTCCTTGGTTCGAGCTCGCTTGGATGCCCGGCAACGGCGAGTGTGCGATATTTTTCTGCCGCAGTGCAAGATGAACTTGGTGGCGTCGCGGCAGGGCTGGGGTGATGATCGCGTGTCCCGGACAAGCAGCAACGCCGCAAGCGTTGCTGCGCCGAGCCGGGACCCAGAAGCCACAGAGCACATTGCCGCAACATGGGCCCCGGCTCTGCAGCGCATCACGCCGCGAAGAAGCGGCGCGCTGCGCTGCGTCCGGGGCACGAGAGATTGCTGCAATCTCACCAATGGACATAGTCTCGCGGTCTCGCGGCCGGTTTCGCCCGAGCTTTGCTGTCCGTTTCGCCCTCATCGAGATGAAAGGGCGCAGGGAAGGCCGGGCGCCGGCTGGCACCCAGGGTCCGCACGCGACAAAGCGCACGCGGGGTGACCACAGGTGTTGCCGGGACATCCCGGCCTTCCCTGCGCAATGGTTTTACGGCTTATGGCGTGCTCTCCCCGGGGAGCGATGCACTATTGCCCCCGTCGTCTTGCGGATGACTGATGCGCGCGCCCGGTCGGGGCGCTTCACCACCGCAAGCCTTGACACACAGACCCCGGGTGTCAGGACCACACGCTTTTGCCGTCCGCGGACGTCCCTCCCAAACCATTCGAAAGCTCGCGCGTGCTCGCCCCCGACGCCGGAAGAGACGCTGTGACGGCGCCGTGTCGATCCCGCGGATCGCGATGACTCACGGGCCTCGCCCGCCCTGTCACCCCGTCACGCGCCGGCGCCGCCGCGTCCATCGCATCCCGGCCGACGTATCGTGACGATCGCGAAACGCCCCTTTGACGGGCCGGGATATCCTGCGGTTTAACCGAAGTCGCGAATTCGGTCAATCAGAATGTTTTCCAGTCCCTCCCCTTGACCTGCATGTGGTGTGATTTGCCCGTCGGGCAGCGCGAGGAATTGCGTGCGCAGCCCGACCGAGCGCGCAGTGGACTAGCAACACGCCTCGATCCATCTTATCTTCGAGCCATGAATGACTGCTGTTGCGCTCCACCGCCCTTGAACCTGGGCGCGAACAAGACGCGGGATGCCGCCTACCGGCGGGTGCTCTGGACTGTGCTTGCGATCAACAGCGCAATGTTTGCCGTCGAAGCGGTTGCGGGTCTCGCTGCCGGTTCGGCTTCGCTGCAAGCCGACTCTCTCGACTTCCTCGGGGACGCCGCCAACTACGCCATCAGCTTGCTCGTTGTCGGCATGGCGCTCCGTCATCGTGCGGGCGCCGCCCTTGCGAAGAGCGCCACGATGGGCTTGTTTGGCGTATGGGTCGTGGCGACTGTCATCTGGCATATTCTACACGGAACGCTTCCGAGTGCTTTTGCGATGGGCACCGTCGGAGCTGCCGCTCTCGCCGCAAACGCAGCTTCGTTCGGACTGCTTTGGGCTTATCGCCAGGGTGATGCGAACATGCGATCCGCATGGATCTGCACGCGTAACGACGTGCTGGGCAACCTCGCTGTGCTGCTAGCCGCGGCTGGCGTGTTCGGGACCGGCACGGGTTGGCCTGACATCATCGTGGCGACAGTCATGTCGTTGCTCGCGCTTCAAGGGGCGATGGTCGTCGTCCGGCATGCCATCGGAGAGCTGCGGATTAGCCGACTGGCGGCGGCTGAATAGTTGAGCCGCCAAAGTCTCTTCTGGATCGAAGGCTGCCATCGTCAGCATGACGTGACCTTGTCGGCTTGCATCATGGAAGCCGCTGTCGCGGCGCTGTGTGCACTTCCCTTGTTGCCAGAGATTCGAATACCGGGTCTTCATCCGAAGGCGGCAAAGCCATAGGCCGCGCTGCCGCCGATGGCCTTTTCGCCGGCATTGTCGAACGATATCTGCTGCATATCCGTGTAGTTCGGCTTTGGGCCCAGCAGCTGACGTTCACTTCCGCTCGCTCTCCTCAGGTGCCGGATCGCTCCCTTCAATCCTGAAGTCGATCACGTCGGACAAGAACGAGGCCGGAATTCAAGATGGCGGCTGTAGTCCCGGCGAGGTCAACCATTTGTTGAGCTCTCCGGCAACATCGATCTGCCTGGCCTTTTGCAGAAGCTCCGTGCGGCGGACGCCAACGGGCATCCCCTTGGCCTGTAGGCGGAGATTGCTCGCCTCTTGCGCAAGGCGGTATTCGAATGTCAATGATTGTCTAGGGGACCGTTGAGCCGGCATGTTTGACGCTCCGCTGCGGAGTTGAGCGGGAGCGCAACTTGCGTTCACACCACCGATAGATGCCGAGGGGCCGCTCGATGGTAGCGGGACAGTGCGCCCTTATCCGCCGAATAGCGAGCGCCTTGTTTCGGTTCCTGGCAGGAACTATTTGCGAATTGCCGGGCGCCGGTCGCCGGTCGCTGGCTGACTGATCTGTCCGGCGGTGCTGACTGGGAGTAACTCTCTTGCAGTTTAGCGTGTCTATTGGTGCAGCTGACCTCTGAGCAATTTGCTGATCGCACGTTGGGCTGCGCTGACAGCCTCCGCTCGATCGAAGGCGATTCCCGTTCTGGGAGACCGACCATCTCGCTCAAACGACCATTTCCAGCCCGACGGATTGATCGTCTGGATTACTGTGTATTCAACACCCTGATATTCGTGCGCCATCGTTACTCTGCGTCGGATCAACCCGTAAGTCGCTCAATCCTCTTTCGTCATTTGATTGGGCCTCTGAATTGGAGCGCACGTGATCGGGCACGCTCGCGCGATCGCGAAACTCAGCAACCGCGACAAATATTCTTCAGCTTTGCGGCGGTCCGGGCCTCTTCCGCAAGGAATGGGTCCTCGTATCCTGACGACGAGGCAATGCCGGATTCGGCAGGTTTCCTGGTTTTTGGTGGAAATGCCGCATCGTAGCAGGAGAGGCGTGCACTGGTGCTCTCGATCGCACGGCAATTCGGTTCCGCGGCGGAAGCGGCCAACGCAGGTGCGCCCAGTGCCGATGCCAGAAGGAGCGCCGCCGTCCATGCGCCTGGTCGGGCTATCCTCATGCTGAACATCCCATCGCTATTTGCTTTTGCTGGCCCAAGACGGATGCTCGCCAGTCCAGGCCGGAAGAGCATCCCACTCGGCCCAACGCATCCGGCGCTCCTCACCTCCGACCCTCACGAAAACAAAGGGCGCATCGTCCCGGCCAGTCTTCGAACCAACGAAGATTGCCGGAACCCCGTAGGCATCCCGGATGATGGCCGTGTTTGCCATTTTGGGCTCCCGTTTGGCTTGAACTGGCTCCAGCGCGCGGTTCGCAGTTCTGACGCAGGGTGATTGAACGGACTTGCCGCTATAGAATAGCCGTCACCGCAATCAGCAGTACGAGGAAGACCGGCACCAACAAAGGTGGTACGAGCCACTCACGGATATCGAATCTCTCGGAATTTGACATCTGACCGCCTTCTCTCGGGTTGAGGCGGGAGCGCGAAGCTCTCAGTCACCGATAACAGCCACGTAGCGCGCGGTGATGCCAACTGTGTAGCAGTCCTCCGACCAATTAGCGAGATCAATCTCAGCCGACTGGTACGCAATCGCCCGGTGCGAGCGCCTTACACAAGTTCATCAGTCCACACCTTGAAGCTGACGAGCGTGTTGGGTCCGAAAGTGTGGACGATCGGAACATCCGCCGCATCGCGGCCTTGAGCGATCAGGACGCGGCCAATTCGCGGAGTGTTGTTGCGCGCATCGAAAGTGTACCACCGGCCGCCAAGATAAGCTTCGAACCAGCCTGCAAAGTCGCCGGAGGCATGAGGCGGCGGGATGCCGATATCGCCGAGATAGCCGGTGCAATAGCGCGCTGGAATGTTCATGCAACGACAGAATGCAATGGCAAGATGCGCATAGTCGCGGCAAACGCCCTTGCCCTCGTTGAATGCTTCCCAAGCCGTCATGGTGGGCCGCGCGTGCTCGTAGCCGAACGCGATGTGATTGTGCACGAAATCGCAGATCGCCTGGACCCGCGGCCAACCCGGCGCCGCTTTCTCGAACAGCTTCCATGCGATGTCGGAAAGGCGATCGGTTTCGCAGTAGCGGCTGCCAAGCAGATAGACGATGGTATCGGGTGGGAGATCCTCCACCGCGTACTGCGTGGCGGAAGGCGCGATCACGTCGGGTAGCCCGCTATCGCGCACAATACCGTTGGTGGAAAGGCGCATGCGGCCGGCGGGTGCAACGAACCGACTGCACCAGTTTCCGAAACCGTCGCGGTAGGGGGTGATCGGCACGGCAGGCTCGGTGGTGAGGTAATCCGGCACAATGATGTCGGACGCCCGGGTGAAATGAACGCCGACCACGGCAATCAATGGTGTGACTTGCTGGAAGTCGTAGATCATTTCGAAGCCAACACGTATTTTCATGCTTTGACTCGAATTGGCAGCGCAGATGATTCGTATTGGCAACGGCGGCCGGCGGTTCGTTGCTTCAAAGCAGGGGCTTCCTTGATGATGGCCGAGATCGAACTTCCAGACCTGCTAACGACGCTCCGGCCGCGACCGTGACTGTCCCGCTGCTCGCGAAGATTCTGTCTCCGTCGAGCCAACATCCGCCAGGGAGCGGCGTTCCGCCGTTTCTGGAAATATCTCGGCGTGAGTGGAGAAGGCAAATCGGCTCCGGGTGGGCGACTTCCGCTGTGCCGCCGGACGCCGACCTTGATGGGCACACGCCTAAGCCGGCACGATCACCTTGCCGATCGGCCAGAGTGCGATGCCCGCGAGCTTCAGATGCGCCCAGGCGAAGGGGATGCCGATGATTGTGATCGCGAGGACCAGCGCGGTCAGAACGTGGCCGAGCGCCAGCCACCAGCCCGCGAGCACGAACCAGATGATATTGCCGATCACGCCGAGCGGACCGGTGCCGATATCGCTCATCCCGGTGACCTCGTCGCGCCGCACCGCCCGCGAGCCAAATGGCAGCAGCGTGTAGACCGCGATGTTGAACGCCGCCCGCGCCCAGGGCAGGCCGATGATGGTGATGGCCATGATGATCGCGGCGACCAGCCAGCCGAACGCCATCCAGGCGCCACCGATCAGGATCCAGAGGATGTTGAGGAGAATGGAAACGGGTGCCATGGGATCATTCCGCGGTCAGTGATCCCGTTTGTATAGGCTTAAAATCTGTCCGTGCGAAGACAGCATCCGCTGGATGCAAGCCGGGTTCAGCTACCGCCCCTCGAATTTCGGTTCGCGCTTCTCCATGAAGGCCTTCATGCCCTCGGCCATGTCCTGGGTTTTGAACAGCGGCAGGAGCTGGAGATAGACATGGTGGACGTGATCGGAGAAGGTCTCGTTGAGGCCCATCCGCATCATACGCTTCGAGGCCTGGACCGCCAGCGGCGCGTTGGCCGCGATTTCGCGGGCAATGGCAGTGGCGCGGTTCATCAATTCGGCATCAGGCACGACCTCGTTGGCGAGACCCCATTCGACGCACTCGCGCGCGCTCAGCGTGCGGCCGGTAAAGATCAGCTCGGAAGCCTTCGCCCAGCCCAGCATGCGCGGCAACAGCCAGGTGCCGCCGGATTCCGGCACGACGCCACGCTTGACGAAGGCAGCGGCAAGCTTGGCGGATTCCGCCATGACGCGGATGTCGCAGCCGAGCGCGGTGTCCATGCCATAACCGGCAGCGCCGCCGTTCACGGCGCAGATCGTCGGCTTGTCCATCGCCTGGAGCACCGTGGGCGGCGTGTTGCGGAGATTGATCGTGGTCGGCGATGACGCCGCGCTGAGGCCGTTGCCGTCGCGCTCCTTTCGCAGGTCGAGGCCGGCACAGAACGCCCTGCCCTTGCCGGTGAGGATCACGACGCGGACGTTGCGATCTTCATTGGCCTCGGTCAGGAGCCGCGCGAGATCGTTCAGCATCGGGCCGGAGATCGTGTTCATGCGCTCCGGCGCGTTTAGCGTGATGGTCGCGATGTGGTCTGCGACCTCATAGAGGACTTCCTTGGTCTCGCTTCTCGCATCGCTCATGGCAGCCCCCTCCATTGTAGCCCGGATGAGCGAAGCGGCATCCGAGACTTTACTGTCATCGTCCCGGGTATCGCTTCGCTCACCCGGGCTACGATATGTCAAATCTTCCGGCCCGCCTGCTCCCAATAGGGATCGCGCAGGCGGCGTTTGAAGATCTTGCCGGAGTCTTCGCGCGGCAAGCTGCTGCGGATCTCGATGTGCTTGGGCACCTTGTAGTCAGCGAGCGAAGTCTTCAATCGCGCACGAACATCGAAAGCATCGAGCGTGACGCCCGCCTGCGGCTCCACCACCGCCATCAGCGCCTCGCCGAATTCGGCGTCGGGGATGCCGAACACCGCGCAATCATGCACACCGGGCACGGCATGCAGCACCGACTCGATCTCGGCCGGATAGATGTTGACACCGCCTGAGATCACCATATCGCGCTTGCGATCGCAGATGAAGACGTAGCCATCCTCGTCGATGTAGCCGACGTCGCCGGAGGTGATGAAGCCGTCGCGATCGATCTCGGCACGCTTCTCCGGCTTGTTGTGATAGGTGAAATCGGCCATCCCGGCCATGCGCGAATAGATCTCGCCGATTTCGCCGACGCCAAGCACGCGTCCGTCCTCGCCGATGAAGCGCAGCTCGGCGCCGGGCGAGATCTTGCCGACGGTGCCGGGCTTCTTGAGCGCATCCTCCGACGTCGCGAAGGTCACGGCGCTGGATTCGGTCGAGCCGTAGAATTCGTAGATCACCGGACCCCACCACTCGATCATGGCGCGCTTGACGTCGGCCGGACACGGCGCGGCGGCATGGATGACGTGGCGCAGCGAGGAGACGTCGTACTGCTTGCGCACCTTCTCCGGCAGCTTCATCAGGCGGATGAACATGGTCGGCACCATGAAGATGGTGTCGATCCTGTATCGCTCGATCGCTTCCAGGAATTCCTCCGCCTCGAAGCGCGGCATCAGCACCAGTACCCCGCCGAGCTTGCCGGCGCGGATGCCGAAAGAGTTCGGCGCGGAATGATAGAGCGGGCCCGGCAGCAGCGCGCGGGCGCCGGGCTTGAGCCCATAGATCATCGCGCGCATGCGCTCGCCGGCGGCTTGCTGCTCCGGCGTCGGTGCGTTGCGCCGCACGCCCTTGGGGTGGCCCGTCGTCCCCGAGGTGTAGATCATGTTCATGGGCTGCGGCACGGCCGGGCCGTCATAAGGCTGGTGCTGCACGAGCCATGTCTCGAAATCGGTCGCGAAATCAGGCGTCGTCCGATGATCCGGATCGATTCTGTAGTTGGACTGGATTTCCGGCGGCGTCGGCACGCTGAGCACGGTGACGCCACCCGGAATCGCATCGCGTAAGCCGTGCAGCATGTCGGCATGCGCGATCAGGACTGCGGTGCCGGAATCCGTGAGGACGTAGTTGATCTCTTCGGGCTTGAAGTGCCAGTTGATCGGCACGCCATAGGCGCCGAGCCGCATTGCGGCGTAGGCGGTCTCGAGGAAGGCGATGTCGTTGCGCATCAACATGCAGACGCAATCGCCTTGGCGTACGCCGAGCTTGGCGAGGCCGGAGGCGAGGCGGTCACTACGGTCAGCGACCTCGGCGTGGGCACGGCGGCGCTCGCCGGAGACGATGCCGAGGAATTGGGGCGTTTCGCTCATTGTTGTTTTCCGATCTTTCGTCGGGTTGAAACGTGGCTACCACTCAGGCCGTCATTCCGGAGCGATGCGAAGCATCGAACCCGGAATCCATTTTACGGCAGAGCATGCGGCTCGATGGATTCCGGGCCTGCGCCTACGGCGCATCCCGGAATGACGGAGAAACTAATCCGCGAACTTCGGCGCGCGCTTCTCCAGATTGGCGCGGACCGCCTCGGTCTGGTTGGCGCTGCCGATCAGCTTCTGCTGCTCGACCGATTCGGCCAGCAGCGCCGGGCCTGGATCGACCGCAAGATTGTTCAGCATCCGCTTGGCCGCGCGGATCGCATCGGGACTCTTGCCGGCGATCTCGCGCGCGACTTCGAGCGCGGCCGCGCGCGGATCGTCGCAGATGCGCGTGGCAAGGCCGTAGGTGATAGCCTCCTGCGCCGAGAAGATGCGGCCGGTGTAGGTGAGATCGCGCAGGATGTCGTCGCGCACGAGCGAGGCCAGGATCGGCGTGCCCGCCATATCAGGCACGAGACCCCATTTGATTTCCATCACCGACATCCGCGCATCGGGGGAGAGAAAGCGCATGTCGGCGCCGAGCGAGAGCTGGAAACCGCCGCCGAAGGCGACGCCATGCACGGCCGCGATCACGGGCACGGGAAGCTGGCGCCAGCCCCAGACCGCCTGTTGCGGGAAGTTGGCCTTGCCATGCGTGCGCGCCGTGAGATCGCGATTTTCGCCACCCGGAATTCCGTTGCCGCCCTTCTCTTTCATGGCGGCAAAACGTCCCATGTCGAGCCCGGCGCAGAAAGCGCGGCCTTCACCTGAGAGCACGACGACACGCACGCCTCTTTCCTTCGAAAGCCGGTCAGTTGCGGCGACGAGGGCCTCGAACATGGCCTGATCCAGCGCGTTCATCTTGTCGGCGCGCACCAGGCGCACGTCGGCGACGCCTTCCGAGATCGAGATCGAGACGCGCTCTTCCATGGACGAATTCTCCCCTGTTCTTGACCGGTTGCCGCTTTACAGGACGCCGGCGCCCGGATTTAGTCAATCGACCAATTAACTGACAATCCCTACGGGGGAAACAGCCATGTTCAAGGAAAATCTTCTGGCCGGCCGGCGCATTCTGGTGACCGGCGGCGGCACGGGCCTCGGCAAGTCGATGGCGGCGCGCTTCCTCCAGCTCGGCGCCGACGTGCACATTTGCGGCCGGCGCAAGATCGTCTGCGACGAGACCGCAACCGAGCTGATGGATCTCCATGGCGGCCGCGTTACCAGCCACGGCGTCGACATCCGCAACGCGCTCGCAGTCGAGGAGATGGTCGAGAACATCTTTCGCGAAGCTCCGCTGACCGACCTCATCAACAACGCCGCCGGAAATTTCATCTCGCGCACCGAGGAGCTGTCGCCGCGCGGTTTCGACGCGGTCGCCAACATCGTCATGCACGGCACGTTCTACGTGACGCATGCCGTGGGCAAACGCTGGATCGCTTTGAAGCAGCCCGGCAACGTCGTCTCCATCACCGTGACCTGGGTGCGCAACGGCTCGCCCTATGTGGTGCCGTCGGCGATGAGCAAGTCGGCGATCCACGCCATGACGATGTCGCTGGCGACCGAATGGGGCCGCTACGGCATCCGCCTCAACACCATCGCGCCGGGCGAAATCCCGACCGAGGGCATGAGCAAGCGCATCAAGCCGGGCGACGAAGCCGGCGCGCGCACCAAGGCGATGAACCCGATGGGCCGCGTCGGCACCATGGAGGAGCTGCAGAACCTCGCGGTGTTCCTGATCTCCGGCGGCTGCGACTGGATCAACGGCGAGACCATCGCCATGGACGGCGCGCAGGCGCTCGCCATGGGCGGCAATTTCTACCAGCTTCGCGACTGGAGCGAAGACGACTGGAAAACCGCGCGCGAGAGCATCATGGCGCAGAACGAGAAGGACCGGGCGAAGCGGGGGTGATCTCGTGCCCCGGACGCAGCGCAGCGTGCCACCTTCGGCGTGGTGCGCTGCAGAGCCGGGGCCCAGATTTCTTGCACATGGATAGAATGGGTCCCGGCTCTGCGCAGCAGCGCAAGGGCGCTGCAGCGCGTCCGGGACTCGAGAGCGCCGGTCCGCTCTACCATCTTGTCTTCAACTGTGGATGACGCCAAACTCCCAGGCACAAAAAACAAGACGTCACGGGAGAAACATGTCCACACAGCCATTGGCGAATCTCGCCGACATGGTGCGCGAGCGCGCGAAGAGCCGCGGCAACGCCATCGCCTATGAATTCGAAGGCCGCACCACCAGCTTTGCAGAGTTCGATATCAAGACCAACAAGGTCGCCAACGCGCTTCTCGCGATGGGCGTGAGGAAGGGCGAGCGCATCGCCTATCTCGGCAAGAACAGCGACCTCTATTTCGAGCTCCTGATGGGCGCGATGAAAGCCGACGTCGTCATGGCGCCGGTGAACTGGCGGCTCGCAGGCCCCGAGGTCGCCTTCATCGTTGCGGATTGCAAGGCGCCGGTGCTGTTCGTGGGACCGGAGTTCATCACGCTGGTCCGCCAGATCAGGGACCAGCTCCCCGCCGTGCGCACCATCATCACCACCGAAGGCGGCGCGCCGGAATGGCAGGATTTTACGGCCTGGCGCGATGCGCAGAGCGGCGACGACCCGAAGGTGCCGATCGACAGCAAAGACATCGCCATCCAGCTCTACACCTCGGGCACGACAGGCAAGCCGAAGGGCGCGATGCTGAGCCACGCGAACTTCCTGAACCTGGTGCAGACAGGCAATGCCGAGGACAAGCCGGAGTGGAACCGGTGGTCGACCGACGACGTCTCGCTGGTCGCGATGCCGATCTTCCACATTGGCGGCTCCGGCTGGGGCGTGATGGGGCTCTATCATGGCGCGCGCGGCGTGATCGCGCGCGAGTTCGATCCGAGCAAGGTGCTGGATTTCTTCGAGCAGTCCGGGATCACGAAGCTGTTCATGGTGCCGGCGGCGATGCAGTTCGTGGTGCGGCAGCCGCGCGCGAAAACCGTCGATTTCTCGCGACTGAAGTACATGCTCTACGGCGCCTCGCCGATCCCGGCGGCGCTGCTGAAGGAATGCATCGAGGTCTTCAAATGCGGCTTCGTGCAGATGTACGGCATGACGGAAACGACGGGCACGATCGTCGCGCTGCCGCCGGAGGATCACGTCGAGGGGCTTGAGCGGATGCGCTCGGCCGGCAAGGCGCTGCCTGGCGTCGAGATCGCCATCCTGGACGCGGACGGCAAGCCGCTGCCGCCGCGCCAGGTCGGCGAGATCGCAACGCGCTCGGGCTCGAACATGGCGGGCTACTGGAACCTGCCTGAAGCGACCGCCGCGACGCTGCGCAGTGACGGCTGGCTGCGCACCGGTGATGCCGGCTACATGGACGAGGACGGCTTTCTCTACATTCACGACCGCATCAAGGACATGATCATCTCCGGCGGCGAGAACATCTACCCCGCCGAGGTCGAGAGCGCGCTGTGCGATCACCCCGATGTCGCCGAGGCCGCCGTGATCGGCGTGCCCGACGACAAATGGGGCGAGGCGGTGAAGGCCGTGGTGGTGATGAAACCGGGCAAGGAGGCGACCGCCACCGACATCATCAACTTCACCCGCGAGCGCATCGCCGGCTACAAGACGCCGAAGAGCGTGGAGTTCCTGCCGGCGCTGCCGCGCAATCCTTCGGGCAAGATCCTGCGACGGCAATTGCGCGAGCCCTATTGGGCGGGGAAAGATCGAAGGGTGAATTGATCGCGCTCTATCCACGACGTCGTCCCGGGGCGCGCGCAGCGCGAGCCCGGGACCCATAATCACAGGAAGTGGTTTTGCGAAGACTTGGAATGCCCGGCTCGCCCCAAACCGCTCCCTGGGGTATGGGTCCCCGCCCCTGTGCGCAATTGCGCACTAGGCGGGGACGACCGTGCGGAGAGATCCGCGCAAGTCTCAATGCTTCCCCGGCCCCATATAGCCGAACAGGAATCCCGCAACCTTGCGCATCTGGATCTCCTCGCTGCCTTCGGTGATGCGGTAGCGCCGGTGGTGGCGATAGATGTGCTCGAACGGCTTGTGGCGTGAATAGCCCATACCGCCGTGGACCTGCATGGCACGATCGGCGGATTCGCAGCAGAGACGGTTTGCCCAGTAGTTGCACATGGAGACGCGGTCGGAGAGCGTGCGCTCGATCTGCTCCTCGGTGAGCTGGTCCATCTCCCAGGCGGTCTTGCGGATCAACAGGCGCAGCATCTCGGCTTGGGTGGCGAGCTCGACCAGCGGGAACTGGATCGCCTGGTTCTCGGCGAGCGCCCTGCCGAACGGTTTTCGCTCGCGCGCGTATTTGACGCTCTCGTTGATGCAGTAGACCGCAGCGCCCAGCGAGCTCGCCGCCTGGCGGATGCGGTTCTGGTGCACGAAGCACTGTGCCAGCGACAGGCCGCGGCCGACTTCGCCGAACAGCGCATCCTCCGGAACGAAAACGTCGGTGAAACTGACGCGCGGATGGTCGGTCGGCATGTTGAAGGTCCACATGTACTCTTCGACCTTCACGCCATGGCTCTTCGCGGGCACCAGGAAGCAGGTGATGCCGCGGGCATCGCCGCCGTTGCCGCTCGTGCGCGCGAACAGCGCGCAGTGCGTCGCGACGTGCATGCCGGTGGTCCACATCTTCTCGCCGTTGATGATCCAGCCCTTGACGTTGTCGCGGGTTGCCGGCACAGCGCGCGTCTCCATATGGGTCGCGTCCGAGCCGTGATGCGGCTCGGTCAAGCCAAACGTGATGCGGTACTTGCCCCTGATCGAGCCGTCGATCATCGCCTTCTGGTCATCGCGGCCGTAGCGGTCGAGCATGGTGACGACGGGGAAATTGCCGACGATCGAGTGCTCGTTCTGGAGATCGTTGTGCAGGCCGAGGCCCTTGGCGGCAAAGTGCTCGCGGATCACGGCCATCCAGAGGTTGGAGCCGTCCTTGCCGCCATATTGCTTCGGCACCGGAAAACGCAGGTGACCGGCCGCGTCGGCGAGATCCTTGGCCTTGCGCAGCAGCGCTTCCCATTCGTGACGCGGCAGGCCGCCATTCTCGAAATCGGTGCGCGCCCATTCGCGGCGGTGGTCGAAGAAACGGATGTTGTCGTCGGCCTCTTCCAGCGGCTTGATCTCGCGTTCGATGAAACGGTCGAGCTCTCCGAGATAGGCGACGAGATCGGCAGGCAATGAGAAATCCAAAGCTTCTCTCCCGGATTGATTTTGTCGTTTTGTGTTAAGGCGCTAGGCGCACTCATGCTTCGCACAATTAAGGTGAGAAGAGCGCGTGCAAGTCAAGCAAGCCGAGGCGTGTGGCGCGCGCAAGGCGCATTGCGCAATTCGATGGTGCTCTGCCGCCAGCGCGCGGTAGTATGTCGTCAAATATTCCTTCACGAGAAAATGCGGGAGCGCGCGATGGAGCTGAAATTCTCAAAGGTGGAACGCAAGGGGCCGATCACGATCGTCACGCTGTCGCGGCCCGAGGTCTACAACGCGCTGCACACCGATGCGCATTTCGAGCTTCAGAAGGTGTTTGACGATTTCTCTGGCGATCCCGAGCAGTGGATCGCGATCGTCACAGGCAGCGGCGACAAGGCGTTCTGCGCCGGCAACGACCTGAAGTGGCAGGCGGCGGGCGGCAAGCGCGGCTGGGACAAGGGCGGCTTTGCCGGCCTGACCTCGCGGTTCGACTGCGACAAGCCGATCATCGCTGCGGTCAATGGCGTCGCGATGGGCGGCGGCTTCGAGATCGCGCTGGCGTGCGACCTGATCATTGCGTCGGAGAACGCGACCTTCGCCCTGCCCGAGCCGCGCGTCGGCCTCGCCGCCCTCGCCGGCGGCCTGCACCGCCTGCCGCGCCAGATCGGGCTCAAGCGCGCCATGGGCATGATCCTCACCGCGCGCCATGTCAGCGCCAAGGAAGGGCTCGAGCTTGGCTTCGTCAACGAGGTGGTGCCGCAGGGCGAGGCCCTGACGGCCGCGCTTCGCTGGGCCGAGATGATCAGCAAGAACTCGCCGATGTCGATCCGGGCCTCGAAGCAGGCGATCCAGAAGGGACTTGGCGTGTCGCTGGAGCAAGCGATCGAGGAGCAGCGCGAGTACCCTGCGGTGAAGGCGATGGTCGCCTCGCAGGACTACATCGAGGGCCCGAAGGCGTTCTCGGAGAAGCGGCCGCCGAAATGGGTGGGGAAGTAGGTATCCTCGGTCTCCGCGTCATGGCCGGGCTTGTCCCGGCCATCCACGTCTTGAGGCGCGGTACGAAGAACGTGGATGCCCGGGACAAGCCCGGGCATGACGAAGCGGAGAGCGGCGCAACCGTCTCGACATCGTCATTGCGAGCGCGGCGATTGCTTCGTCGCAAGGGCTCCTCGCAATGACGGAGAATGCCGCGGAGCCTACGCCCCCCTCGACAACTCGCGCTTGTACGAGGCGTAGTTCGGCTGATCGACCGCGAGCTTGTCCATCGTGGTGGCCCACAGATGCTCCGCCAGCCCCGGCGTTGCCAGATCAACCTCGCCTTTGGCGATACGCTCGGCGAGCACGCGGTTGAGCTCTGTCACCGGTCCGTCCATGCCGAGCAGCGCGCGTAGGCGCTCCACTTCCGCAGCATCGCTCCCCTCTTCCCGCGTCAGCTGCCGCGTCACGAGATCGAGGATGTTGACGGCGACGCGCAGCTTGAAGGCCTGGTGGCCTGAGATCAGCGGCGTGAGGTCGTTGCGAAGGAAATCGGCGACCGCTTTCGTCAGCTCGATCGGTGTCGGTTCGTCCTGCATCCGTCAACTCCCGCGCGGCGCCAAGAGCCGCAACAGATCGATCTCGGTCTCGGAGGCCCGGCGGCCGATCATGGCCCGTTCCATCGAATGGTCAGGCCCTTCGCGGAATCGCTGCATCATGCCGCCGCACATAATCCCCCAGCGCAGCGTGCCCATCACTTCCCAGAACTTGACGCGCTCGGGATCGACTTTTCGGCCTGCCGCTTCGTAGCCGGCGAACAGCTCCTCGCGTGCGCCAAAACCGCCGACCGGCTTGTCGATCTCCCCGAAGCGCCAGGAGTTCACACAGACCCAGCCGAGATCCTCCATGGGATCGCCGAGATGGGCGAGCTCCCAGTCGAGCACGGCACGCACACCGTCGGCGCCGATGATGAGATTGCCGTTGCGGAAATCGCCGTGCACCAGCGTGGTCTCGGTCGCGGGACCGGGATCGTGGTCGCGCAGCCAGCGCAGCGCCAGCTCGAACACGGGCTTGGGCCAGTTCAGGCTGCGATAGTCGCGCTCGAACTCGCCGATCTCCTTTGCCGCCGTCATATGCCGCAATTCGGGCAGCCTGTTCTGCGGCAACCTGTGCAGCCCCGCGAGAATGCCGCCGATCTGCCGCGCCAGAAGCGGCCGCGCCGTGGCGAACTCGTCGTCGCGCAAGATCTTGCGCGCGATGGTCTCGCCCTCGACCCGCTGCATGATGAAGCCGGTGCCGAGATCGTCCTCGACGGTCAACACATGCAGCACGCGCGGCGACGGAACGCCGGCCTCGAAGGCGAGCTGCATCAGCCGCGCTTCAGCGGCAAGGCCCGCCGCGCGCGTTGGCGCCGCGCCATAGCCCTTCGGCGAGCGGCGCAGGATCGCGCCGATCACACCATCGGGATGCACGATGTCGAAGCGCCAGGTTTCCTGGCTGGCGCCGCCTGACAGCTTTGCGGCCCCGGTGACGCCGGTCGCCCCGCTGCACCAGCGCACGACGCTGCGGGAGAGTTCGGCCTCGATCATTTGCCCTTGAACTGCGCGGGACGCTTCTCAAGAAACGCGCCGACGCCTTCGCGAAAATCCTGGGTGTCGCCGGCGCGGAGCTGGCACTGGAACTCGAGATTGAGCTGATCCTCGAAGGAATTTTCCGGGCTGTCCCAATAGAGCTTGCGGATCAGCGACAGCGCGACCGTCGGGCCGCTGGCGAGATCGCGCGCGAGCTTCATCGCCTCCTCCATCAGCACGCCGTCGTCGTAGACGCGGTTGACGAGGCCCCATTCCAGCGCCTTCTCGGCCGGCAGGCGCTCGCCCATCAGCGACAATTCGATCGAGCGCGCCCGGCCGACGAGACGCGGCAGGAGCCAGGTCGAGCCGCAATCCGGCACGAGGCCGATGCGGCGGAACGCTTGCAGGAAATAGGACGAGCGCGCGCACAGGATCATGTCGCCGAGCAGCGCGAAGCTCATGCCGGCGCCCGCGGCGGGGCCATTGACCGCGGTGACGATCGGGCAGTGCAGATTGCGGATGCGGCGCAGGAAAGGGTGAAAGCCGGTTTCCAGCGTCAGGCCGGCCTTGGTCTTCTTCGACTGATTGTTGCGGCCCTGGAGATTCGCACCGGTGCAGAATGCGCGACCCGCGCCGGTCAGCACCACGCAGCGCACCTCGTCCTTCTTCTCCTCGATCGCATCGAGCGCCTCGGCGAGACCTCCCAGCATGTCCACGGAGACCGCGTTCATCACCTCCTGATGGTCGAGCTTGAGGATCGCGACGGCGCCATCGAAATCGAGCGTGACGTGTTTGAACTGCATGGTTTCCTCGTCAGTTGCGGCCCGCGATAGTTTC
Source organism: Bradyrhizobium sp. PUT101 (assembly GCF_052043945.1). Classification (NCBI taxonomy): domain Bacteria; kingdom Pseudomonadati; phylum Pseudomonadota; class Alphaproteobacteria; order Hyphomicrobiales; family Nitrobacteraceae; genus Bradyrhizobium; species Bradyrhizobium sp. PUT101. The sequence continues at coordinate 6,414,337 of NZ_CP197207.1, read as the reverse complement.
GCAGACCGGAATTACTCTTGCCGGGGCGCATATTTGATTTTTGTCGCGACCTTGTCCATGGTGATCGGAGCATAGCAAGCAATCTTGTGCGCAGCGGCTGATACGCCTCATGCCAGGAAGTCTTGCCAAGAACAGGAAACGCGCCATGAACCTTTTCGACCTCACCGGCCGCGTGGCCGTGATCACCGGCGGCAATGGCGGCATCGGGCTCGGCATTGCGCAGGCGCTCGCGGCGCAAGGCTGCAACGTCTCGATCTGGGGCCGAAATGCCGACAAGAACAAGACCGCTGCCGCGAGCATGGCCGGCCTTGCCGGCAAGGTCGACACCCGCGTCTGCGACGTCACCGACCCGGCCTCGGTCAATTCCGCGATGAAGGCGACACTCGACACCTTCGGCCGGGTCGACGGCTGCTTCGCCAATGCCGGCATCGGCGGAGGCGGCCGGCGCTCCTTCATCGAGCGTACCGAGGAGGAATGGCGCACGATGTTTGCGACCAATCTCGACGGCGTATTCCACGCGTTCCAGGCCGCGGCGAAGCACATGACCGAGCGCGCCAATGCCGGCGATCCCTTTGGCCGCCTCGTCGCGACCTCGAGCCTCGCCTCGATCTTCGGCACTGCGCGCAACGAGCATTATGCGGCAACCAAGGCGGCGATCAACGCGCTGGTGCGCGCGCTCGGCGTCGAGCTGGCGCGCCACGGAGTCACCGCGAATGCGATCCTGCCAGGATGGATCAAGAGCGACATGACCGCAGGGCTCATGGCCAACGACAAGTTCGTCGCCAACGTCATGCCGCGCATTCCGACGCGGCGCTTCGGCGAGGCATCCGATTTCGGCGGCATCGCGGTGTATCTGATGAGCAAGGCGTCGTCGTATCACACCGCCGATACGTTCGTGATCGACGGCGGCTATACGGCGTTTTGAGATCTCGCAGGGTGGGCAAAGGCGCTCTTGCGCCGTGCCCACCACAAGCCCTGCGAGTGTGGTGGTGGGCACGCTGCGCTTTGCCCACCCTGCGGTTTCTGTTTGTGAGCGCAGAGGGAACGGGCAAATGTTTTCACACGTCATGATAGGTACCAACGACCTCGACAAGGCCAAGGCGTTCTACGACAAGCTGCTCGGCACGCTCGAAGTGCGGCCGGCCAGGGTCGACGGCCATCGCATCTTCTACATCACCAAGACCGGCGTGTTCTCGGTCTCGAAGCCGATCAACGGCGAACCGGCGACCTGCGCGAATGGCGGCACGATCGGCTTTGCCTGCAACTCACCCGAGCAGGTCGACCAATGGCATGAGGCCGGGGTCGCCGCCGGTGCGACATCGATCGAGGATCCGCCCGGCATTCGCCAGGGGCCGGGCGGCAAGCTTTATCTGGCTTACCTGCGCGACCTCGACGGCAACAAGATCTGCGCCATGCACCGGATGCCGAGCTAGCTAAGCCACCGCTGTCATGCCCCGGCTTGACCGGGGCATCCAGTACGCCGCGGCCTCTCGGTTCAGTCACGACCGTCTCTGGAATACTGGATCGCCCGATCAGGTCGGGCGATGACAGCTGGGATCGCGGCGCGGGCACATCCAGCCTTCGGCAACATTCAAACAACATTTCAAACGACCTCGCGATATTGCAGTCGCGTGGCATGGCTCGCGTGACAAAAGCGCGCTCGCACTTTGAGCGCGCTGCGACTATTCTCGCGCCCAGCATGATCTCAGAGACCCGGGAGGAACAATGACAAAACACACCTACATTCCCCGCACCACCAACTACACCCTCAGTCCCGGCGACGAGCTCAACGACCTCCGCATGTCGGACCAGGTCCGTCCGCTCTATGACCACGTCAAGAAGTTCATCCGCGACACCGTCGAGCCGATGTCGGTCGAGTTCGCCAAGGCGGGCGAAGGCAAGGAGGATCGCTGGAGCTTCACGCCAAAGCAGCTCGAGGTGCTGGAGAAGGCCAAGAACAAGGCCAAGCAGGAGGGCTTGTGGAACTTCTTTCTGCCCGACGACGAGACCGGCCAGGGCCTGAAGAATCTCGACTATGCCTATATCGCGGCCGAGCTCGGCAAGAGCCCGCTGGCCTCCGAGACCATGAACTGCTCGGCGCCCGACACCGGCAACATGGAGGTGCTGGAGCGCGTCGGCACCAAGGAGCAGAAGGAGAAGTGGCTGAAGCCGCTGCTCAATGGCGAGATCCGCTCGGCCTATGTCATGACGGAGCCGAACGTCGCCTCCTCCGATGCCAAGAACATCTCGACCACGGCCAAGCTCGTCGGCGACGAATGGGTCATCAACGGCGAGAAATATTACATCTCCGGCGTGGGCGATCCCCGCTGCAAGATCCTGATCGTGATGGTGAAGACCAATCCGGACGCGGCGCCGAGCAAGCAGCAGTCGCAGATCCTGGTGCCGCGCGACACGCCCGGCGTCGAGGTGCTCGGCCCCATGTACGTGTTCGGCCAGGACCACGCCCCGCGCGGCCACATGCACATGCGCTTCAACAACGTGCGCGTGCCGAAGGAGAACATGCTGCTCGGCGAAGGCCGCGGTTTCGAGATCTCGCAACTCCGCCTTGGGCCGGGCCGCATTCATCATTGCATGCGCACCATCGGCAAGGCCGAGAAGGCCCTCGACCTCATGGTGCAGCGTGGCCTCACCCGCGAAGCCTTCGGCAAGAAGATCGCCCATCTCGGCGGCAACATGCAGATCATCGCGCAGGCCCGCTGCGAGATCGAGGCGATGCGGCTGATGGTGCTGAAGGCCGCCAAGGCGATGGACGTGCTCGGCAACAAGGAAGCCCGCGTCTGGGTCTCCATGGTCAAGGCCATGGTGCCGGAGCGCGCCTGCAAGATCATCGATCAGGCGATCCAGATGCACGGCGCCACCGGCATCTCGCACTGGACCCCGCTCGCCGAAATGTACCAGGACGTGCGTCACCTGCGCTTCGCCGACGGTCCGGACGAGGTGCACTGGATGGTGGTCGGCCGGCACGAGCTGAGCATGGCGTGAGCTCTTCTTCCCCCTCTCCCCGCTTGCGACAGGGCCATCGCATATGATGTGCAGAATGCAGCGGCATCGGCAGTGGGCTCCCTCCCCCGCTTGCGGGGGAGGGTTGGGGAGAGGGTGTCTCCGCGCTGGGATTATTGAGATTAACTGAGGACGTCCCTATGCGGCGAGAGCCCTCACCCGCCGCGCTCTGCGAGCGCGTCGGCCTCTCCCGCAAGCGGGAGAGGCGGAGCAAGCCTGCAGACAGTCCCCGTGTAATTCATATGCGATAGCCCTGCCGCTTGCGGGGAAAGGCGAAGATCCCAAACAGGAGCCATCATGGACTACGCCGCCAGCGACCTGACGCCACGCGAGCGCTACAAGGTGCTGACCTCCTTCATTTTGCCGCGGCCGATCGCGTGGGTGACCTCGCTCGGGCCGACCGGCGTGGTCAACGCCGCCCCGTTCAGCTTCTTCAACGCCTTCTGCGAGGATCCGCCGCTCTGCATGTTCGCGGCCAACCGCAAGCCGAACGGTCAGGACAAGGACACGTTCCTCAACATCCAGCGGACCGGCGAGTTCGTGGTCAACCTCGCCGACGAGCCGCTGGCAAGAGCGATGCACGAGAGCAGCGGCGATTTTCCACCTGACATCGGCGAGCCCGACTATCTCGGGCTGAAGCTTGCACCGTCGACAAGGATCGCGGTCCCGCGGCTCGCCGACGCACCCTGGGCGATGGAATGCAAGCTCTGGAAACTGATCGACGTCAATGACGACCGCCGCCTCATCATGGGCGAAGGCATCCACTTCCACATCCGCGACGAACTGTGGGATCCCGCGGCGATGCGGGTGCACATGGACCGCTATCACCCGATCGGCCGCATGTTCGCCGACCGCTATTGTCGCACCGATGACCGCGTGGTGTTCCCGGCGGCGGAGGGTGTGAGGACCGAATAGCGAACCCAGGAGCGAGATGATGCCGGAAGCCTTTCGGGACAACGAAGAACGCCGCCGGTTCGAACTCGAAGTCGACGGGCCGATCGCCTACATCACCTACCGCAAGAGCGAGGGGGCCATCTCGCTGGTGCACACTGAGGTGCCGCCGGAGCTCGGCGGCCGCGGCATCGGCTCGAAGCTCGGCCGCGCCACGCTGGATGCAGTGCGGGCGCAGGGGCGCAGGCTTTCGGTCGAGTGCGATTTCATCCGCAATTTCATGCGCAAGAACTCCGAATTCAACGACCTCCTCGCCGAGGGTGAGCACGTCCATGCGGAGCCGCAGGCGAGCTATCGCGCCGGCTGCTTCTGCGGAGCCGTCGAGGTCGAGGTCACCGGCAAGTCGATGTTTTCAGGCTATTGCCATTGCACCGACTGCCAGACGTGGTCGGCGGCGCCGATCAATGCGTTCAGCCTGTGGAAGTCGGACAGTGTGCGCATTACCAGGGGCGAGGCAGAGCTCGGAACATTCAACAAGACCGAGCATTCCTACCGAAAATTCTGCAAGCGCTGTGGCGGCCACGTCATGACCGAGCATCCACGGATGCGGCTGGTCGACGTCTACGCCAATCTGCTGAAAGGCTACCAGCACCAGCCGACCCTGCATGCGAACTACGCGAGCAAGATGGTGTCGGTCAGGGATGGCTTGCCGAAATATGCCGACTTGCCGGCGGAGCTCGGCGGCTCCGGCGAAATGCTGCCGGATTGAGGCGCGAGGCTCGCTGCGCGAGCGCTCTGCAGGCTCGCCCCGCATTGGCAGAGCTATCGCATAGACCCGCTGCGGCGCGGCCTGTGCGCGCGCCTCGTCCTTCGAGACGGCGCTTACCTCCTCAGGATGAGGCCAATCAGCGTCTCCGCAAAGTGCATCCGCGCACTCTTTACCTCATCCTGAAGAGTCCGCCGAAGGCGGGCGTCTCGAAGGATGGCCGCACGAAATACTCTGAATGGCCCTGCAGCAAGCAGAGAAGGTGAAGTAAGCCACCGCCTCACGTCGCGAGCGCGAGCTTGTCCTGGGTCTTGGTCTCGAAATCGCTGACGTCGTGGCGTTCGTGGAGCTGGCTGGCGGGATCGCCCGAGACGCGGTTGACCATGCGGCCGCGCTTCACGGCCGGACGCTTGGCGATCTCGTCGGTCCAGCGCTGCACGTTCTTGTAGTCCTGCACCGAGAGGAATTCGCCGGCGCCATAGACCAGCCCCTTGGCGAGCGCCCCATACCAGGGCCACACCGCCATGTCGGCGATGGTGTATTCCTTGCCCGCGAGATATTCGTTGTCGGCGAGGCGGCGGTCCAGCACGTCGAGCTGGCGCTTGACCTCCATGGCGAAACGATCGATGGCGTATTCGATCTTGAACGGCGCATAGGCGTAGAAATGGCCGAAGCCGCCGCCGAGATAGGGCGCGCTGCCCATCTGCCAGAACAGCCAGGACATCGCCTCGGTGCGTGTCTTGATGTCCTTCGGCAGGAAGGCGCCGAATTTCTCGGCCAAGTAAAACAGGATCGAGCCGGACTCGAACACGCGGATCGGCTCCGGACCGGAGCGATCCATCAGCGCCGGGATTTTCGAGTTCGGATTGATGTCGACGAAGCCGCTGCCGAACTGATCGCCGTTGCCGATCTTGATCAGCCAGGCGTCGTATTCAGCGCCCTTGTGGCCGAGCGCGAGAAGCTCCTCCAGCATCACCGTCACCTTCACCCCGTTCGGCGTCGCCAGCGAATAGAGCTGCAAGGGATGCTTGCCGACCGGCAGCTCCTTGTCGTGGGTGGGGCCGGCGATCGGGCGATTGATGCTGGCGAACTGCCCGCCATTCTCCTTGTTCCAGGTCCAGACTTTGGGCGGCACGTAGGCGGGGGCGTCGGTCATGCGAGGGCTCCGGGAGAAAGATGCGTCTGCATTAATTAGCTTGCGAATGGCCGATGACAAGGCCCCGGAAATGCATTGCCCGGCGGGGCAACTCTACGTTTCGTCATGGCACCCCCTCGCCGACGTCATTCCGGGGGCGCCCAGGGCGAACCCGGAATCCATCGCACCGCCTGGAATGCCTTGAGAAATGGACTCCGGGTTCTCGCTTCCGCGAGCCCCGGAATGACGACGTCACCTAGGATGCCGCGGCCTGTGGCTGCTCCTCGTGCTTCATCACGAATCCTTCATATCCCTTCGCCGCCACCTCGTCGCAAATCCGGCGGTAGACGCCGACGCCGCCGATATAGGGCATGAAGATGCGCGGCTTGCCCGGGATGTTGGCGCCCATGTACCAGGAATTGGCCTGCGGATAGAGCGTGCCCTCGGCGACCTCGTTGACGTGCGCGACCCATTTGTCCTCGGCCTCCCCGCTCGCCTCGATCGTCGTGAGGCCGCGCATGCGCATGTGGGTCAGGCACTCGGCGATCCAGTCGACATGCTGCTCGATCGACACGATCATGTTCGAGAGCACCGACGGGCTGCCGGGCCCGGTGATGATGAAGAGGTTTGGAAAACCCGCGCTCATCAGGCCGAGATAGGTTTTGGGTCCCTCGGCCCATTTCTGGTTCAGCGTTTGCCCGCCACGGCCCAGAATGTCGATCCTGGCGACCGAGCCGGTCATGGCGTCGAAGCCGGTCGCCAGCACCAGCGCATCGACCTCATGGTCCTTCCCCTCGACGCGCACGGCATTTGCCGCGATCTCTTGAATCGGATTGGTCTTGATGTCCACCAGCGAAACGTTGGGCCGGTTGAAGGTCGCGAAATAGTCGGTGTCGACGCAGATGCGCTTGGTGCCGATCGGGTGGCTGCTCGGCTGAAGCAGCTTCGCGGTGTCAGGATCCTTCACGATCTCGGCGATCTTGCCGCGCACGAAATCCGCCGCGGTGTCGTTCGCGGCCCGGTCGAGGCCGAGATTGTTATAGGCATACATGAAGGTGAGCCCGCCGCGCTCCCAGCGCGCCGAATACTCTGCGCGCCTGATATCGTCATTGTCATCGAGCGCGCCACGATCTGGCTGCTCGGTATAGATGCCATTGCGGGCGACCTCGCGGGCGAAGCGACGGATCTCCGGATAGCTCTTGCGGAACGCGTGGCGTTCCTCATCGGTGAGCGCGGCGTTGCGGGCGGGAACGGAGAAATTCGCGGTGCGCTGGAACACCGTGAGATGCTTCGCCTGCTCGGCGACGACGGGGGCCGACTGGATGCCCGATGATCCCGTGCCGATCAGGCCGACGCGCAGGCCCGTGAAGTCGACCTCTTCGTGCGGCCAGTTGCCGGTGTGGTAGACGGGCCCCTTGAAGTTCTCCAGGCCCTTGATGTCCGGCTTGCGCGCGTTGGAGAGACAACCCGTGGCGAGCACGACGAATTTGGCTTCGACCGTCTTGCCGTCCGAGGTCGTCACCGACCAGCATGTCGCGCACTCGTCGAACGCGGCACGCTCGACGCGCGTGTTGAACTGGATGTCGCGGCGCAGATCAAAGCGGTCGGCGACGTGGTTGGCATATTTCAGGATCTCTGGTTGCGGCGCAAAGCGTTCGCTCCAGTCCCATTCCTGCTGGAGCTCTTCGGAGAACGAATAGGAATACTGCATGCTCTCGACGTCGCAGCGCGCGCCGGGATAGCGATTCCAGTACCAGGTGCCGCCGACGCCGCCGCCCTGCTCGTAGACGCGTGCGGAGAAGCCGAGCCTACGCAGGCGATGCAGCATGTACAGGCCGGCAAAGCCGGCGCCGACGACGACCACGTCATAAGCTTCGGCGGCGCGGGCCGGGTTCGATTGCGCTGACGACATCGGTTGGCGCTCCCTGATTTTTCTGTTGTTTGCGAGCCAGCATTTGCTGTCGCTCTCGAAAGCGCAAGAGGCAAATCGGGCGGCTCTGGGCTGCTTATTTTATGCAGCGGAATGGCTCGTCCGCTTCGCGGCGCCTGCACGCAAGATGCGCGACCAAATCCTGCTTGGCATCGCGGATGGCGATGCGCTAGCGTCGAGCGGCTTCGCATGCAAAGCAAGAACAGCAACGCGAAGGCTGCTGCCGGGAGAGGGTCATGAAATCGCCGATCTGCGACATGCTGGGCATCGAGTTCCCGCTGCTCGCTTTCAGCCATTGCCGCGACGTCGTTGCCGCCGTCAGCCGCGCCGGCGGCTTTGGCGTGCTGGGCGCGACCGTGCACACGCCGGAGACGCTCGAACGCGAGCTGACATGGATCGACGCGCATGTCGACGGCAAGCCCTACGGCATCGACGTGCTGATCCCCGAAAACATCTCGACCGCGGGCGAGAAGGACGTCACCTGGAAGAGCCTGGAAGCGCGGGTACCGCAAGAGCATCGCAACTATACGCGCGATCTCCTGAAGAAGTACGACATCGAACTCACCACCACGGAGGTCGCGGACGACCAGCCGCAGCCGTTCGATGCGAAGACCGCGCTTGAGCTGCTCGAAGTCTCTTTTCGTCATCCGATCCGCCTGATCGCCAACGCGCTGGGCGTGCCGCCGAAAGCGATGATCGAGATGGGCAAGAGACACGGAGTCCCGGTCGCAGCGCTTGTCGGCGCCAAGGAGCACGCGCTGCGCCAGGTCGCGGCCGGCGTCGACATCCTCGTGGTGCAGGGCACCGAGGCCGGCGGCCATTGCGGCGAGGTCTCGACCATGGTGCTGGTGCCTGAGGTGATCAAGGCGATCAAGACGATCCGCGCGGTGCCGGTGCTGGCGGCCGGCGGCATCATGACGGGACGGCAGATGGCCGCCTGCATGGCGATGGGCGCGGCCGGCGCCTGGACAGGCTCGGTGTGGCTTGCGACCGTCGAGGCGGAGACCACGGAGATCTTTCGCGAGAAGATGATCGCGGCCTCCTCGCGCGACGCCGTGCGCTCGAAGGGCCGCACCGGCAAGCCGGCCCGGCAGCTCCGCTCGGTCTGGACCGATGCCTGGGACCGTGCGCCCGAAAGCCCCGGCGCGCTGCCGATGCCGCTGCAAAGCATCATCAGCCGCGACGCCTTCAACTCCATCGACCGCGCGGCGGCGAGCGGGAATGCGAAAGCTCGCGATCTCGTCAGCTATTTCGTCGGCCAGGGCGTCGGCCTGATCGACAGCGTGAAATCGGCCGGCGCCGTGGTGCAGGAATTCAAGGAAGAGTTTGCGGATGCCGTCGAGCGCATGAATGCGCTGGTGGCGGAGTAGGTGCAGACCCTCATGGTGAGGAGGCGCGCAAGCGCCGTCTCGAACCATGAGAGCCCGCGGCCCATCCTTCGAGACGCCTGCTTCGCAGGCTCCTCAGGATGAGGTCGAATATATCTGAGAGAGAAGAAGCAAGAACAATGACAATTTCCCCAGACCGCATCCCCGTCATCGTCGGCATCGGCGAGATCGTCGACCGACCCAAGGAGATCACCGAGGGCCTCGAGCCGCTCGATCTGCTCGAACAGGCCCTCCGGCGCGCCGAGGCCGATGCGGGCGCAAAACTGCTCGGCGAGGTGCAGTCGCTCGACGTCGTCAATTTTCTGAGCTGGCGCTATCGCGACCCGGAGAAGCTCTTGGCGCAACGGCTCGGGATCGAGCCCGCGCATTGCTATTACGGCCCGGTCGGCGGCGAGAGCCCGATCCGCTACATCCACGAGGCGGCAAAGCGCATCGCACGGGGCGAATGCAGCGTCGCGGCAGTCTGCGGGGCGGAGGCGCAGTCGACCGCGACCAAGGCGGAACGTGCGAGCGTCAAGCTGCCATGGACCCCGTTCGCGCATGACGTCGAAGAGCCCAAGCGCGGCGCGGCGTTCCAGAAGCCGCTGGCGGTCAAGCTCGGCGTATTCCGCCCCGTCACGGTCTATCCGTTCTATGAGGCGGCCTCCTCCGCGCATTGGGGCCAGACGCCGCGCGAGGCGATGGCGGAGTCCGGTGTGCTGTGGTCGCGCTATTCGGAAGCCGCCGCGCAAAATCCGAATGCCTGGCTGAAGCGGCGCTATGCGCCCGAGGAGATCACGACGCCGACCGCCGACAACCGCCTGATCGCGTGGCCCTACAACAAGCTCATGGTTGCCAACCCGAGCGTCAATATGGGCGGCGCGCTGCTGCTCACCAGCCTTGCCAAGGCGCGTGCGGCCGGGATCCCCGAGGACAGACTGGTCTACCCGCTCGGTGGCGCCTCGGCCGAAGAACCGCGCGATTATCTCCTGCGCGACCAGTTCTACGAGAGCCATCCGCAGAACGCGGTGCTGAAAGCCATGATGGACCTCGCCGGCGGCGACGGCAGAAAGTTCGACGCGATCGAGCTCTACAGCTGCTTCCCCTGTGTGCCCAAGATGGCGCGGCGGACGCTTGGCCTGGGCGCGGACGTGCAGCCGACCGTGACCGGCGGGCTCACCTTCTTCGGCGCGCCGCTCAACACCTACATGACGCATGCGGCCTGTGCGATGGTACGGCGCCTGCGCGACGGCGCCAAGCTCGGCCTGCTCTACGGCCAGGGCGGCTTCGTCACCAAGCACCACGCCTTGGTGGTGTCGAAGACCCCGCCGCGCGAGGCGCTGGTGCAGGAGACGAGCGTTCAAACGGAGGCCGACCGCAACAAGCGCGCGGTGCCGGAGTTCGTCACCGAGGCCTCGGGCAAGGGCAAGGTCGAGAGCTTTACGGTGCTCTATGGCCGCAGCGGCGATGTCGAGCATGGCGTGGTGATGCTGCGCACCGAAGATGACCGGCGCTCGCTGGCGCGGATTCCGGCGACCGACGGCGTGACGCTGGCGCATCTGCTCGATATGGATCGCACGCCGGTCGGCTCACTCGGCGAGATCGCGATGGCCGCGGATGGCGTGCCGGAGTGGCGGGCGGCGTAGTTAGCCCTCGTGTCCCGGACGCGGTGCCGCGCGAAGTGCCGCTCCGCAGAGCCGGGCCCCAGAAAGCGACACGGCACCGCAAGGAGAGATGGGCCCCGGCTCGGCAGCGCACCACCTCGTACTGCGCTGCGTCCGGTCACGAGATCGTCTCAGCTCCGCGGCGCCTGCTTCTCCGAAGCCGTGGCCGGCTTGGCCTTGGCGCCAGCCACACGCACCGCATCGCCATCCGACAGACCATCCGGCGGCGCGGTGATGACGCGGTCATCAGGCGCGATGCCCGACGCGAGCTCGATTTCGCGGCCGAGATCGCGCGCGATGGTGACCGGCTTGAACAGCACCTTGTCGTCGGACCCGACCGTCGCCACACGCAGGCCGCTACCGTTGAAGATCAGCGCGCTGGCGGGGATGCTGAGCGGCGCGGAGCCACGCTGGAGGCTGAGCTTCACGCTGGCATAGCCGCCGGGCATCAACTCGCCTCTGGAATTGTCGAGCCCGAGCTGCATGCGCGTGGTGCCGGAGGCGACGTCGACGGCCTGCGATGAAGCCTCCACCGTCGCCTGAAAAGTCCGGCTGGGATATTCCGGCAGCGTGATGATCGCCTTGGCCCCGATCTTGATCGCCGGCACGTAGTTCTGGGGCACGTTGACGTAGACGCGCAGCTTGGTGATGTCAGAGATCACGAACATCGCCGGGCCCGAGCCGCCGCCGGCATTGATCAGCGCGCCGACGTCGGTGTCGCGCGCGGTGACGACGCCGTCGAACGGCGCTGTGATCTTCTTGTAGCCGGCGAGCGCTTCCAGGCGCTCGACATTGGCCTGCCCCGAATTGACGGCGGCCTTCTTGTTGGAGAGGTCGGCGGTGCGCTCGTCGATCTCCTGCGCGGAAACGAAGTTGGAGGCGACCAGCGTCTTGCGCCGGTTCAGCGTTGCTTCCGACAACCGGGCGCTGGCCTGCTGGCTGGTGAGGTCGGCGCGGGCTTGCAGCAACTGCTGATCGAGGTCGGGCGCCTCGATCTCGGCAATCACCTGGCCGGCCTTGACGCGGGCGCCGATGTCGGCACTCCAGCTCTTCAGGTAGCCCGACACGCGCGCGAAGATCGGCGCGCGATAGTAGGCTTCCAGCCGGCCCGGCAGATCGATGGTCGCGTTGAGGTCCTTGGCATTGGGCAGCGTCACCGCCACGCTGGGAACGGCCTGATCGTCGGTCCATTCTTTCAGCTTGGAGCCCTGCTCCTCGCGGGCACGGATGCCGGTGCCGACGACAAGGCCTGCCGCAATCAGCGCCACCACGCCGAAGATGCCCAGTTTCCGGTGCGACACCGGGGAGCGAGGTTCAGTGGGCGACATGCGGAGTCTCCAATGAGGCGGCGGCTTTGGCGCCTTGTTTCTTGTGAACCATGCTGAACACCACGGGAACAAACATCAGCGTGGCGAATGTTGCAAAGATCAGGCCGCCGATCACGGCGCGGCCCAGCGGCGCATTCTGCTCGCCGCCCTCACCTAGCCCCAGCGCCATAGGCGCCATGCCGATGATCATGGCGAGTGCGGTCATCAGCACGGGGCGGAACCGGACGAAACCGGCTTCGAGCGCGGCGGCGACGGGATCGCCGAGTTCCTCGTAACGCTCGCGGGCGAAGGAGATCACGAGCACGCTGTTGGCGGTGGCAACGCCCATGCACATGATGGCGCCGGTCAGCGCCGGCACCGACAGCGTGGTTTCGGTCATGAACAGCATCCAGACGATGCCGGCGAGCGCGGCCGGCAAGGCGGTGATGATCACGAACGGGTCGGACCAGGACTGGAAGTTCACGACGATCAGGAAGTAGATCAGCACGACGGCCCCGAGCAGGCCGAACAGCAGGCCGGTGAAGGCGCTGTTCATGGTCTGCACCTGGCCGAGCAGCACCACGGAAGAGCCTTTCGGCACATCCTTGGCGGTGTCGGCGATCAGCTGGCGGATGTCGGCGGCGACTGCACCGAGATCGCGGCCGGAGGTCGTCGCAAAGATCTGCACCATCGACTGGATGTCGTATTGCGAGACGACCGCGCTCGACGCCGAGCGCTTGATGTCGGCGATGCCGCCGAGGATCGGCGATTGCGCATTGCCGGCGGCGGTGATCGGCAGCGTCTGCAGCGCACTGAGCGAGTCGATCTGGTATTGCGGCGTCTGCATCACGATCGAGTAGGACACGCCGTTGTCGGGATTGAGGTAGTAGGTCGGCGCCACCTGCGAGGAGCCGGCGAGATTGACCACGAGGCTGTTGGTCACGTCGCGTTCGGTCAGGCCGACATATTGCGCGCGGGTGCGGTCGACATCGATGTTGAAGGTCGGATTGTTCGGCGACTGCTGGATGCGCGCATCGGCAACGCCGGGAATCTTGCGGACCTTCGCCAGCAGGCTGTTGGCATAAGCGAAATTCGCGCTGACATTGGCGCCACGGATTTGCAGGTCGATCGGCGCCGGCGCGCCGAAATTCAGGATCTGGCTGACGATGTCGGCCGGCAGGAACGCGAAGCTGACGCCGGGGAACAGCCGCGGCAGCTGCTCGCGCAGCACGCGGACATGCTCCTCGGTCGGCCTATGGCCTTTCTTCAGCTTGATCTGAATGTCGCCATCCTGCGGGCCGATCAAGCCGGTGTTGTTGTAGGTCATGTTGATGCCGGAGATCGGCATGCCGATATTGTCGGTCATGGTCTCGATCTCGCCCGGAATCAGCTTGCGCACCGCCTTCTGCACGTCGGCGAGCTGATTGGCGGTCTCCTCGACGCGGGTGCCGACCTGGGTGCGGACATGCATCAGGATGTTGCCGGCATCGACGGCGGGGAAGAAGTTGCGCCCCAGGAAAGGCACCAGCGCGAAGGACGCGCCGACGATGCAGAGGAAACCGATGACGAACACCGCCCGGTGCGCCAGCGCAAGGCCGAGCAGGCCGTGATAGAAGCCGCGGATGCGCTCGAACCGCGCCTCGAAGCCGCGCTGGAACCAGACCAGAGGATTGCGCGACTTCGGCGGTCCACCCTCGTGATGGACGTGCGCCTGCAGCAGATAGTTCGCCATGGTCGGCACCAGCGTGCGCGACAGGATGAACGACCAGATCATCGCGAACATCACCGCTTCGGCCATCGGCACGAACAGGAAGCGCGCGACGCCGGTGAGGAAGAACATCGGCACGAACACGATGCAGATGCAGAGCAGCGAGACGAAGGCCGGCGTCACGATCTGGTTGGCGCCGTCGAGGATGGACTGCTCGACCGGCTTGCCCTGCTCCAGATGGTAGTTGATGTTCTCGATCGTGACCGTGGCATCGTCGACGAGGATGCCGACCGCGAGCGCGAGGCCGCCGAGCGTCATGATGTTCAACGTCTCGCCGATCGCCGACAGCATGATGATGGCGCCCAGCACCGACAGCGGGATCGAGACCGCAATGATGATGGTCGAGCGCCAGCTGCCGAGGAACAGCAGGATCATGACGCTGGTGAGGAGCGCCGCGATCACGCCCTCGAGGGCGACGCCTTGAATCGCGCCGCGGACGAACACCGACTGATCACCGATGAAACCGATCTTCAGTGCGTCGGGCAGCTGGTCCTTGACGTCGATCACCTTCTGCTTGATGCCGGAGATGATATCGAGCGTCGAGGTCGCGCCCGCTTTCAGCACCATCATCAGCACCGAGCGGTTGCCGTCGACATGGACGATGTTGGTCTGCGGCGGATTGCCGTCGCGCACTGTGGCGACGTCGCGCACATAGACCATGGCGCCGTTGACGGTCTTGATCGGCAGATTGCCGAGTTCGTCGATCCGGAGCGGCGAGTTGTTGAGCTGGATGTTGTACTCGAACTGGCCGATCTTCTGGGTGCCGACCGGTGTGATCAGGTTCTGGGCGGCCAGCGCATTGGCGACATCCTGGCCCGAGAGGCTGCGGGCCTGGAGCGCGGTGGGGTTGAGGTCGATCTGGACCTGGCGCTGCTTGCCGCCGAACGGATAGGGAATCGCCGCGCCCGGCACCGTGACCAAGGGCGTACGAAGCTGGTTGATGCCGATATCGGCGAGATTTTGCTCGGTGAGCCCGTCGCCCGACAGGGCCACCTGAATGATCGGGACGGTGGAAGCCGAGTAGTTCAGGATCAAGGGGGGCGTCGCGCCCGGCGGCATCTGCTTGAGCAGCGTTTGCGAGATCGCGGTCACCTGGGCGTTGGCGGTGCGGATGTCGACGTTGGGCTGGAAGAAGATCTTGATGATGCCAAAGCCGTTGTAGGAGTTGGCGACGATGTGCTCGATATCATTGACCGTGGTCGTCAGCGCGCGCTGGAAGGGCGTGGTGATGCGGCCGGACATCTGGTCCGGCGGCAGCCCGGTGTACTGCCAGACCACGCCGATGACGGGAATACGGATATCCGGGAAGATGTCGGTCGGGGTTCGCAGCGCCGCGAGCGGTCCGATGATCAGCAGCAGCAGCGCGAGCACGACGAACGTATAAGGCCGGCTCAGGGCAATACGGACCAGAGCAATCATGCGCCAGGCAATTCCAGGTCAAGCGAAATGAGGAATCCGCCCCCACGGCGATCCCCTTTCCCCCTTTACCTGAGCACCGCCGGAAACGCTAACAACCAGAACTATCCTGCATTCACTTCCCTGCTACCGCACTGCGAAACCGACATCGCAGCCATGCGGCCGCGCGCCTTAGGCAGCACGGACCGAGTCCAGGAACTTGCCGACTTCGAGCTTGAGGCGGTTGGAGTCGCGCGACAGCATCTGCGCCGCAGTCAGCACCTGCGAGGACGCCGAGCCGGTTTCGGAGGCGCCGCGCTGGACGTCGCCGACGTTGGACGAGACCTGCTGCGTTCCCCGGGCCGCCTCCTGAACGTTGCGCGCGATCTCCTGCGTCGCCGCGCCCTGCTGCTCCACGGCCGCTGCGATCGCCGAGGCGATCTCCGACAGACGCGCGATGGTGCCGCTGATCTCGCCGATGGCGCCGACTGAATCCTGCGTCGCCGCCTGAATGCCGCCGACCTGCTGGCCGATCTCGCCGGTGGCCTTGGCCGTCTGCTCGGCGAGCGCCTTGACCTCGGAGGCGACCACCGCGAAGCCCCGACCGGCCTCGCCCGCCCGCGCCGCCTCGATCGTGGCATTGAGCGCCAGCAGGTTGGTCTGGCCGGCAATCGCATTGATGAGCTCGACGACGTCGCCGATCCGCGATGCGGCCCGCGACAATTCGCTGACACGTTCGGTGGTAGCGTGGGCCTGACTGACCGCCTCGTTCGCGATCCGGGAGGAATCCTGCACCTGCCGGCCGATCTCGCGCACCGAGGACGACATCTCTTCGGCGGCCGAAGCTACCGAATGGACATTGGTCGAGGCTGCTTCCGAGCCGGTTGCGACCGCCGTCGCCAATTCCTGCGCCCGGCCCGCGGTCGAGGACAGCGTCGAGGCCGAAGCCTCGAGCTCCGTTGCGGCCGACGACACGGTCTCGACGATCTCGCCGATCGCGGCCTCGAAACCGTCGGCAAGCTTCGTCATGTCGGCCTTGCGCTGTCCCTCGGCCCGGCGCTGCACCGCCTGCACCTCGTCGCGGCTGAAACGGATGATGGTTTGCACGGTCTGAAGGTTGCGCAGCGCCTCGCCGATCTCGTCGTCGCGCTCGATGACGATGCGGTTGTCGAACTTGTCCTGCACCAGGTTGATCAAAGTGTCATTGAGCTGCCGCATCGGCCCCTGGATCGCCCGCATGGTTGCAAGGCCGGCGAAGCCGCCGATGGCGGCACCGACGACAGCCAGCAGCGACAGGATCAGACCGGTCGAGCCGCCGGTGGAGAGCGCACCGCCGATGCCGAGCGCGAGCATGAACAGCGCCTGGAGCAACATCATCGTGACCAGGCGCGCCTTCAGCGTCCCGGTGAAGATGCTGAAGCGGTCGAACAGCGAGCGGCGGCGGATGATGCCGGCGTCGATGCGATAACCATGCGGCTTCTTCTCGCGGATTGCAGCGTAGACCTCTTCGGCGAGCTTGCGCTGGTCGGCCGGCAGCTTGGTGCGGATCGAGGTATAGCCCTTGACCTGGCCGTTCTCTCGGATCGGTGAGGCCGTCGCCAGCACCCAGTAGAAGTCGCCGTTCTTGCGGCGGTTCTTCACTGCGCCGAGCCAGGGCTTGCCGCCCTTCAGCGTATCCCAGAGATTATCGAACGCCTCCGGCGGCATGTCGGGGTGGCGGACGATGTTGTGCGGCTGCCCCATGAGTTCCGCCGACGTGAAGCCGGCAGCGGCAATGAAATCCTCATTGAAGTAGGTGAGCTTGCCCTTGAGATCGGTCCGCGAAACGATCAGCGTCTCGTCACTGACGGGATATTCGACGGCCGTGACCGGAAAATTCTTGCGCATCGGGGTCCCCCCAAAATACCGATTCAGTGTGAAATCAATGGGAACCCGCCCCTTGCGGGGCTGCCCCCGCCCAACACTCGTAAATCCGGTTTAACCTTCCATGAAACGGCGCGCCCGTAAGATTACTGGCAAAGCCTCCGAATGCTTGCTTCAAGCGACATCATACCATCGAAAAAAAGAGCGGCGCTTTCGGCGCCGCTCGGGGGTTTGATCGATGGACCGTGCTTTACGCAGCGCGGACGTTGGTCAGGAACTTGCTAACCTCGGTCTTCAGCCGGTTCGAGTCGTTCGACAGCATCTGCGCCGCCGACAATACCTGCGAGGAGGCCGTGCCGGTCTCGGTCGCGCCGCGCTGCACGTCGGTGATGTTCGACGACACCTGCTGCGTGCCCTGCGCCGCCTGCTGCACGTTGCGGGCGATTTCCTGCGTCGCCGCGCCCTGCTCTTCCACCGCCGCTGCAATCGCCGACGAGATCTCCGACAGACGCTCGATGGTCGAGGAGATCTCCTTGATCGCGCCCACCGAGTCGTTGGTCGCCGCCTGGATACCGGAAATCTGCTGGCCGATCTCGCCGGTCGCCTTCGCGGTCTGCTCGGCGAGCGCCTTCACCTCGGAGGCGACCACGGCGAAGCCGCGGCCGGCCTCGCCGGCACGTGCGGCTTCGATGGTGGCATTCAGCGCGAGCAGATTGGTCTGGCCGGCGATGGTGTTGATCAGCTCGACGACGTCGCCGATGCGCGCGGCAGCCTTGGAGAGCTCGCTGACGCGTTCGGTGGTGGCGCGGGCCTGACCGACGGCATCGCCCGCCATCCGCGCCGATTCCTGCACCTGACGGCTGATCTCGCCGACCGACGAAGCCATCTCCTCCGTCGCCGAGGCCACCGATTGCACGTTGGTCGAGGCTTCCTCCGAAGCGCCGGCCACCGTGGTTGCCAGCCGCTGCGAGCGTTCGGCCGTACCCGTAAGGCTGGTGGCCGACGCCTCGAGCTGGGTCGAGGCGGACGAGACCGTTCCGATGATCTGACCGACAGCGCCTTCGAAATCGTCTGCGAGCCTGATCATGTCTTGCTTGCGTTGCTCCGCATTCCGTCGCTCGGCTTCGATCTGTTCCGCCTTCAAGCGCTCGACCTCGATCGCATTGGTCTTGAACACCTGAACCGCCTGGGCCATCGCGCCGATCTCGTCCTTGCGTTCGGTGCCCGACACGACCACCGATGTGTCACCCTTCGCAAGAAGGCCCATCTCCGTGGTGATGCGCTGGATTGGGCGGGTAACCGCGAACGCAACGCCGAAGGCGCCCACAAGCGATAGCAGAAGGGTGACGAGGCCCCCGATCAGCATGGACAGAGTTGCGTTGCCGGACGCAGCGTCGGCAGCCGCGGCCCGCACCGACAACAACGATCGCTCTTCCTTGTCCATCTCCTGCACCACGGCGCGCAAGCCATCCATCGCTTTCTTGCCGGCGCCGGATGCTTCGAGCTCGCGGGCCTTTGCCTGAGTTGCCGGATCCTTCATCAGCGCGATTTCGCGCTGCGCGATGTTGGTCGCCCAGTCACTGGCGAACGCCTTGACTTGATCAAGGCGCTTCTGCTGCGTCGCGTTATCCGAGGTCAGGCTGCCGACCTTGGCCGCCGCCGCCTGAAACTGCTTTTGCCCGGCCTCATAGGGGGCGAGAAAGCCGGTATCGCCCGACACGAGATAGCCGCGAACACCGGTTTCCTGATTGACCATGGCGCTGACAAGGCCGGAAAGCTGCTCAAGCACCTCGTAGGTATGAACGGTCATTTTCGCCGTCGAGTTCATCACGCTCAGCGAATTGTAGATCGCCCCGGTGCTGCCGGCGACGACCAGGCAGATCGCAACAAACACCGCAGAAACCTTGATGGAAATGCGCAGATTATTGATCCAGGACATCAGATACCCCAAGCTTGCCGGTGCACCAATTGCTCGTCGAGCGCACAGCTCCCCCGAGTTGCGCACGAAGTTCGGCCCTGTCTTTATGCGCGCGACATGTGATGAAACCATTAGTCATACTCCGCATTCCTACGGAGCTATTGCGGAGCAAGGCTCCGCATTCTTACTGGACTATCGGAAAATGGAAGGTGGGCCACTCGACTGCAGGCTCGGGGCCCATGTGCGGCTCCGAGCCAAGCTATCAGCGGCCGCCGAATGAGCCGCGCCGCTCTTTTGGCGGCTGAATCACGACCAGTCAGGCCGCGCGGACGTTGGTGAGGAACTTGCTAACCTCGGTCTTCAGCCGGTTCGAGTCGTTCGACAGCATCTGCGCCGCCGACAATACCTGCGAGGAGGCCGTGCCGGTTTCGGTCGCGCCGCGCTGCACGTCGGTGATGTTCGACGACACCTGCTGCGTGCCCTGCGCCGCCTGCTGCACGTTGCGGGCGATTTCCTGCGTCGCCGCGCCCTGCTCTTCCACCGCCGCTGCAATCGCCGACGAGATCTCCGACAGACGCTCAATGGTCGAGGAGATCTCCTTGATCGCGCCCACCGAGTCGTTGGTCGCCGCCTGGATACCGGAAATCTGCTGGCCGATCTCGCCGGTCGCCTTCGCGGTCTGCTCGGCGAGCGCCTTCACCTCGGAGGCGACCACGGCGAAGCCGCGGCCGGCTTCGCCGGCACGTGCGGCTTCGATGGTGGCATTCAGCGCGAGCAGATTGGTCTGGCCGGCGATGGTGTTGATCAGCTCGACGACGTCGCCGATGCGCGCGGCAGCCTTGGAGAGCTCGCTGACGCGTTCGGTGGTGGCGCGGGCCTGACCGACGGCATCGCCCGCCATCCGCGCCGATTCCTGCACCTGACGGCTGATCTCGCCGACCGACGAAGCCATCTCCTCCGTCGCCGAGGCTACCGATTGCACGTTGGTCGAGGCTTCCTCCGAAGCGCCGGCCACCGTGGTTGCCAGCCGCTGCGAGCGGTCAGCGGTCGCAGTCAGCGTCGAGGCGGAGGCTTCGAGCTGGGTCGAGGCCGACGACACGGTCTGGACGATCTCGCCGATCATCGTTTCGAATTCGCGGGTGATGTTGTCGACACGGCGGCCGCGCTCGATCTTGGCTTCTGCGTCGACCGCGGCGGCTTCGTCGGCGGCCTTCTTGGCGATCAGGGCTTCCTTGAAGATTTGGAGCACGTCGGCCATGGCGCCGATCTCCGTCTTCTCGCCGCGATGCGGGACTTCGGCGGAGAGGTCGCCCTTACCCAGCGCCTGCATCGGCTCGATGATCGAGTTTATGCCGCTGGAGACGTCTCGGACGAGATAGAAGCTGACGCCGATACCAACGACGACGGCGGTGCCGAGAATGATCGAAACCAGCATGAGCGCGAAGGAATAGCTGTCGGCCGCATTCTGCGCCGCCTGTTCGCCGCTCTTGGTATTCAGCTCGATGTCCTTGGTCAGGATCTCATCCGCCTGAAGCCCGATCTTGTTGACCGTCTTGGAGTTGAGTTCCTGGGCCTCGCGCGGGAGCTTGCCGGCCTCCTTGCGCGACAACGCCATCACCTCCTCGGTTCCTTTCTTGTACTCGTCCCAGAGCTTGGACCATTGGTTATAGAGAACGCGCTCTTCCGGAGAGCTGATCATTGCCTCGTACCTGCTGCGCACCTTGGCGAGCGCCTCCGTCACGGTGGCGGCGGTCTTCTCCACCGCAAGCTTGTCCTCCAAGGCTTCAGCCAGCATGTGCTGGCGCACCACGTTACGATACGTGATGACGCTGGCGCGAAGGTCGCCGATCACCCGCACGCTGGGCAGCCAGTTTGTGGTGATGTCGACGGTATTGGCATTCATCGACCGCATCTTCATGACGGCGAGCAGGCCCATGCCGGTCATCGCGACCAGCAGGAATGCCACGACACTGATGATTTTGGTGCGGATGGAGAGTCTGGCAAACATAATCGGGTCTCGTTGTACTGGCGCGGGCGCGCGTCCGGAGTTTTACGAATCAACCAAAGGGAGCAGCGCCGACATCCAACACCAGAGCACTTGTGCAGATGTTAACTACGACTCCGTGCGAGTACGGAGCCCGAAAGAAATGAACAGGCAGCTAAAAATGTCCTGCGCTCAGCGCATGAGCCCAAGTGCGTCGGAGAAAAACTCTGCTCCGCCGAAATTTCCGGACTTCAGAGCGAGCAGCATGTCGCTTTCGGCGCCGACCGCGCGCAGCACTGGCACGCCCGCGGCGATTTCCACTCCCACGAGAAATCCGGGAATCTTCAACCGATCGACAACGGCCCCGGACGTCTCGCCGCCGGCAACGATCAGTCGCCGCACGCCTGATTTTACGAGGCCTTCTGCCATATCGGCCATGGCCTGCTCGATCGCATCGCCGGCGGCGTCGCGACCGTGGCGCGCCTGTAGCGCGGCGACCTGATCGGGTGTCGAGCTCGATGCGATCAGCACCGGACCTTCCGCAAGCCGCGGCTTCGCCCAGTCCAGCGCGCGCTGTGCTTCGCCGGCCCCCGTAATGATACGGTCCGGATCGAGATGAAGCACCGGCATGATGCGTTCGGCATTGGCGATCTGCTGAAGCGTCGCCTGCGAACAACTCCCGGCAAGGCATGCCGCCGATCCGCCGACCGGCGCGCCTGCATCACTGGTCGCCGTTGCCCTGACCTTTCCGGTCGATACCAGCGCCCGCGCGAGTCCGAGGCCGATCCCGGAGGCGCCGACCGACAGCCGATGTTCGGCGGCGACGAGACCGATGGTCTCGAGGTCGCGGTCGAAGACGGCGTCAATGATCGCGGCGCCGATGCCCTTGGCCGCGAGCTCGGCCAATCGCGCCCGCACGGCCTTCGCGCCGCGCGTCACGGTGGCGAGATCGACGAGGCCGATCTGCGTCCTGCTCTGGCGCGCCAGCACGCGCACCAGGTTCGAATCGTGCATCGGGTTGAGCGGATGGTCCTTCAGCGGGCTCTCGTTGAGCGGCACGGCACCGACGAAGAGGTTGCCCTGGTAGACGGTACGGCCTGTTTCCGGGAACGCCGGCGTCACCAGCACGACAGCTTCGCCGCAATCGGCGCGCAACGCGTCCATCACCGGGCCGATATTGCCGGCATCGGTGGAATCGAAGGTCGAGCAGATCTTGAACAACACGTGGCCCGCGCCGCGGCCGCGCAGCCATGTTTCAGCGGCGCGCGAGCGCGACACCGCGAGGCCGGCTTCGATCGAGCGGCTCTTCAGCGACACCACGACGGCATCGACCTCGGGCAGCGCGAGATCGTCCGCGGGCACGCCGATGGTCTGCATGGTGCGCAGGCCGGCGCGCGTCAGCGTGTTGGCGAGATCGGACGCGCCGGTGTAGTCGTCGGCGATGCAGCCCAACGCAAGTGTCACGACTTCGCTCCAGCGTAAGGCCTGAACCAGGCGAGCCCATCGGTGGTCTTGCCGCGGGGATTGTATTCGCAGCCGACGAAGCCGGTATAGCCGAGCCGGTCGAGCTCTTCGAACAGGAACGGATAGTTCAGTTCCTCGCCGTCGGGCTCGTTGCGCGAAGGGATGCTGGCGATCTGGACGTGGCCGATGATCGGCATCATCTCGCGCAGCCGCATGGTGACGTCGCCATGGATGATCTGGCAGTGATAGATGTCGAACTGGAGTTTCAGGTTCGCAAGCCTCAGCTCCTGGATCAGGTCCCGCGCGAAGCCGAAATCGTTGAGGAAGTAGCCGGGCACGTTGCGCGCATTGATCGGCTCGATCACGACGTCGATGCCGTGCGGCGCGAAGAATTCCGCGGCCCAGGCCACCGATTTGTAGAACGCCTCGATCGCGACGCGCTCGCCGCGGTTGGCGATGCCGGCCATCAGGTGCAGGCGCTTGACGCCGG
This sequence comes from Bradyrhizobium sp. PUT101, assembly GCF_052043945.1. NCBI lineage: Bacteria > Pseudomonadati > Pseudomonadota > Alphaproteobacteria > Hyphomicrobiales > Nitrobacteraceae > Bradyrhizobium > Bradyrhizobium sp. PUT101. Next base: position 6,391,374 of record NZ_CP197207.1, on the reverse strand, counting down.
TCTCCTTGGCATAAGGCAGCGCCGTCTCCAGGCTCGCCTTGAGATCGTTGAACCGCAAGGGCAGCGCCGCAAAGCCCTTCTCGCCGGCGTTCCAGTCGCCCGGCGGCAGGTTGAACAGCGCCTGTGTGAGGCCATTGCGCCTGAGCCTCTCACCGATCGCCTCGGCCGGATGCTCATAGGGAAACAGGAACTCGACCGCGGTGAAGCCGGCTTGCGCCGCGGCGTCAAAGCGGTCGAGGAACGGCACCTCGGTGAACATCATCGAGAGATTGGCGGCAAAACGGGGCATCGGAGTTCCTCTTGCTTATTTGTCGCCGGGCAGCTTGACGCCGGTGACCTGCGCGTACATGCGCGCCACCGACGCGTCGTCGTCGCGGCCCATGCCGGCGGCTGATGTCATCAGAAACATCTGGAGCGCGGCGGCGGAGACCGGCACAGGGAATCGGGCAGTGCGTGCCATGTCCTGAATGATGCCGAGGTCCTTGACGAAGATCTCGACCGCGCTGCGCGGCGTGTAATCGCCGTCGAGCACGTGCGGCATGCGGTTCTCGAACATCCAGGAATTACCGGCCGATGCCGTGATCACCTCATAGACCTTGCGGATGTCGAGGCCCTGCTTTGCCGCGAACGCCATGGCTTCGCTGGCGGCGGCGATGTGCACGCCGGCGAGCAATTGATTGATCATCTTGAACGCAGCCCCTTGCCCGGCGGCATCGCCGAGCTCGTAGAGTTTTGCCGCCATGGCGTCGAGCGCGGGCCGCGCTTTCGCAAAAGCGGCGGGACTGCCGGAGGCGAGGATCGTCAGCTCGCCTTGCGCGGCGCGTTGCGCCCCGCCGGAGATCGGCGCATCGAGATAGTGTCGGCCGGTCGCCTCAAGCTGCTTGGCAAGGCGCCGCGCCACGTCGGGATCCATGGTAGCCGAGGATACGAAGACGCTGTCCTTCGGCATGGTCTCGGCGGCACCATCCTTGCCGAACAGGATCGCCTCGGTCTGGGCGGCATTCACGACGACGCTGACGACGATATCGGCCTCCTTGGCCGCTTCGGCCGGCGTCCTGGCCCCCGCACCGCCATCCTTCACGAAGCGCGCGACGGCCTCAGCCGAAACGTCGCAGCCGGTAACGGCATGGCCGACGCGCTTCAGCGAGGTCGCCATGCCGTATCCCATCGAGCCGAGCCCGATGACAGCAATGCGCTGATTTTGAGAGGTGGAGGCGGACATGCAACTGACCCTTGCGAACGTTTCCCGGATGGCTGCCCTTTGCGGCGGCTCAGCGAACCGATATCACGGCTTGGCCGCGCTGCCAAAGCGTGAGACAAGCGGGCATGACGGCCATGAGCAACGAAACACGGCTGCGCGAGGATATCTGCCGCTTCGGACGGTCCCTGTTCGAACGCGGACTGACGCCGGGCTCCTCCGGCAATATCAGCGTCAGGATGGACGACGGCGGCTGGCTGGTTACGCCGACCAACGCCTCGCTCGGCTTCCTCGATCCGGCGCGGCTGTCGCGGCTGGATAGAACGGGACAGCTGATTTCGGGCGATGCGCCGACCAAGGAAGTTCCGCTGCACACCGCGCTCTACGACACACGCGGAAGCGCGCGAGCGATCGTGCACCTGCACTCCACCCATTCGGTCGCGCTCTCGATGCTGCCCGAGATCGACCCGCGCGCCGCGCTGCCGCCGATGACAGCCTACTATCTGATGAAATGCGGCGCCACCGCGCTCGTGCCCTATTACCGCCCGGGCGATCCCGCGGTTGCGGATGCAATCAAGGGGCTGGCGGGGAAATATTCATCGGTGCTGCTCGCCAATCACGGGCCGGTGGTCGCCGGCGACACGCTGGAGGCCGCGGTGTTCGCGACCGAGGAGCTGGAAGAGACGGCGAAGCTGTACCTGCTGCTGCGCGGGATGAATCCGCGGTACCTCTCGCAGGAGCAGGTGACGGATCTGGTGAAGGTGTTCGGGGTGACGCTGCCGGAGCATGGCGTACACGAACACGAGCGACGGTCTGTGGCCACACCGTCAGACGCGGAGGTGGAAGCTGCGGCCGACATCCTTGATAAGGCGGGGCGCCATCATCGTTGGTGGGACAAGTCGGTAAAACCGTACACCGACCCAATCGCCAAAAGCGAGTTTGAAGGGATTGTGGAACAGATGCTGATCGCTGCATCGAAGTCGCGATCTCGATCGTGATCCTGGCCCGCTGCGCGCCACACACACCGCCGTCATCCTGAGGTGCGAGCCTTGCGATGCAATTGCATCGCAAGGTGAAGCCTCGAAGGATGGACTACAGGCGCTCGCGGCCCATTCTTCGAGGCGCGCGAAGGGCGCGCACCTCAGGATGATGACTTCGATTGCGGCAGCAATCCAGTTACAGCCCGAGATACGCCTTTCGCACATCCGGATTGCCCTTGATCTCGCTTGCTGCGCCCTGCATCAGCACGCGGCCGGTTTGCAGGATGTAGGCGCGGTCGGCGATCTCGAGGCATTCGGCCATGCGCTGCTCGACGATCAGCACGGTCATGCCGGCGTCGCGGATGCGCTTCACCGCCTGGAAGATCTCATCCACCAACTTCGGCATAATGCCCTGCGAGGGCTCGTCCAGCATGAGGAGCCGCGGACGCGTCATCAGCGCGCGGCCGATCGCGAGCATCTGCTGCTCGCCGCCGGAGAGCGTCTCGGCGCGCTGCTCCAAACGTTCCTGAAGACGCGGGAACAGCTTGAAGACGAGATCGAGCGGCTCCTCACGGTTGGTTTCGCCACGGTAGAGATAACTGCCGAGACGCAGATTGTCGCGCACCGACAGGCGCGGGAACAGGCGGCGGTTCTCCGGCACATAGGCGATGCCAGTGGCCGTAATGTGATGCTGCGCCATGCCGTCGAGGCGCTTGTCGTCGAACGTCACCGTGCCCGAGCGCGGACGCTCGGCACCGGCGATGGATTTCAGCAGCGTCGACTTGCCCGCGCCGTTGGCCCCGGCGACGCAGACGATCTCGCCCTTCTGGACCTCGATCGAGACTGCGGAGATCGCGACCAGGCCCTGATAGGCCGTCGTGACTTCACGCACCGACAGCATGACGATCTCCCAGATATGCGCTGATCACCTTGGGATCGCGGACGACGTCTGCGGGCTTGCCCTCGACCAGCACCTTGCCCAGGTCGAGCACGATGGCGCGGTCGACCAGCGGCATCACGATCTCCATGACATGCTCGACCATCAGCACGGTGATGCCGGCATCGCGCACCTTGCGCACGAGCGCGACACCGGTCTGCGCCTCCGTGGGCGTGAGGCCGGTGAGGACTTCGTCGAGCAGCAGCAGCTTCGGTTCGGTCGCCAGCGCACGGGCAACTTCGAGACGGCGCTTCTCGGCCGGCACGAGATCGCTCGCGAGCACGTCGGCGCGCGCGGCAAGGCCGGTGAATTCCAGCACCTCATGCGCCTTGCGGCGCGCCTCGCGCATCACGGTGTTGCGCACGAGAGCACCGACGATCACGTTGTCGATCACCGTCATGGTCTCGAAGCTCTTGACGACCTGGAAGGTCCGGCCGATCCCGCGCTGACAGCGCTCGGCCGCCGGCATGCGGGTGACGTCCTCGCCATCGAATAGAATCGAGCCTTGGGTCGGCGGCAGCACGCCTGCGATGAGATTGAACAGCGTCGACTTGCCGGCACCGTTCGGGCCGATCAGACCGACGATCTCGCCGCGGCCGACCGAGATCGAGACGTCGCTGTTGGCGATGAGCCCGCCAAAGCGCTGCCAGACGCCGCGGGTTTCAAGGAGCGCACTCATCGCGTGGCTCCCTTTGCTTTCGAACGGGAGAACAGGCTCACCAATCCCTGCGGCAGGGCCAGCGAGATCAGCACGATCAGCGTACCGTAGACGATGAGATCGACGCCGCGCCCGGAGCCGCCGATATAGGAGCGCGTCAGCTCCGTCATCGGGATCAGGATGGCGGCGCCAAGCACGGGACCCCAGAGGGTGCCGATGCCGCCGAGCACGGCCGGCAGCGCCATCAGCAGCGAGAACTGGAAGCCCATCACGCTTTCAGGATCGATATAGGCGAGAAACTGCGCGTAGAAGGCACCGCCAATGGCGACGAGGAAGGCCGAGACGGCGGCCGCGCCCATCTTGGAGGTGAAGACGACGACGCCAAGGCTCTCGGCCGCTTCCGGATTGTCCTTCACCGCGCGCCACCAGAAGCCCCATTTGGAATCTTCCAGCCACCAGGTGACGAACCAGGCGAGGCAGCACAGGCCCAGCGCGAAATAGAAGTACGGCAGCTTGGTGCGCAGGAACTGGAATTTCAGCCAGCTGTCGCCGCGGATCGGAATGGTGATGCCCATCGCGGCTCCCGCCCACTCCCAATTCTGGAACAGGAGCAGACCGATCTCGGCGATGACGATGGTCGCGATCACGAAGTAATGGCCGCGCAGGCGGAAGAAGGGATAACCGAGTCCCATCGCGATCAGGGCGGCAATCACGCCGCCGCCGAGCATGCCGAACCAGGGCAGCACGCCGAACTTGGTGAACAGCAGCTCGGTGGTGTAGGCGCCGATGCCGAAATAGAGCGCGTGTCCGAGCGAGATCTGTCCGCAATAGCCGGACAGGATGTTCCAGCTCTGCGACAGCGCCGCATACATCAGCGTCAGGATCAGGATATTCTGGACGTAGACGTCCTTGACGAACAGCGGCGCCAGTGCGGCGATCCCGGCCAGTCCTGCGGCGATGATGAGGTCGCGGCGGCGCCGCCCTGCAAAATTCTTGTCCATCACATCGACCCGAACAGGCCGCGCGGCCGGATGAAGACGACGAGGAGATAGACGGCGTAGATGCCAACCGACTTCAGCGAGGGCGGCAGCACCAAGGCGGTGACCGCCTCGACGAGGCCGACGATGATGCCACCGGCAAATGCACCGAACACGCTGCCGAAGCCGCCGAGTGCCACCGTGACATAGGCGATCAGCGCGAAGGACGCGCCGACGTCGGGGTAGATGTAGAAGAACACCGCCATAATCGCGCCGGCGAGACCGACCAGCGCGGCGCCGAGGCCCCAGCCGAACGCGAACACGCGGTTCTTGTCGATCCCGACGAGAGCCACCGCACCGGGATCTTCGCGGGTGGCTTCGATCGCGCGGCCGAAATCGGTGCGGTGGATGAAGAAGTAGAGACCGGCAAAGGCGAGAACCGAGACCAGCGCGCCGACCAGCTGAGGCTCCGGCAGGAAGATGCCGGCAACCGAGATGGTTTTACCGCCGAGCCAGGACTGCGGAATGCTGCGATAGTCCGGGGTGAAGAAGAACTGCGCGAGGCCGCGCATCACGATGGCGAGACCGAAGGTGGAGAAGATCTGCACCATGCCGGCATTGGCCTTGGCCCGCATGGCGAAGCGGACAATGAGCAGGTAGATCACCGCTCCGAAAACGAAGAGCGCCGCGGCGACCAATGGCGCCGACAGCAAGGGGTCGATGGCGAAGAACGCGAACAGAAAGAAGGACAGATACATCGCGAGCATCAGGAACTCGCCATGGGCGAAGTTCGTGACGTCCATCAGGCCGAAGATCAGCGCGAGACCGACCGCGATCAGTCCGTAGAGCAGGCCCATGAGGAGGCCGCTCGCGAGACTCTGGATAATGGCTTGGGCTGTCAAAAGTCTGTCCCCCGAAATAGATCCTCATCCTGAGGAGCGCGCATCAGCGCGCGTCTCGAAGGATGGCCCAGCCCTCGTCCTTCGAGACGCGGGCTACGCCCGCTCCTCAGGATGAGGGCGGGAGCTACGTCTGAGCTCCCGCTTCCCACTCTTACTTCATCGGCCAGATCGCCTCGGCGATCGCGGCTTGCGGCGGGAAGATGGTGACGAACTTGCCGCCGACATATTGCAGCAGCACCGGATTGGCATCGTTGTTCTGGCCCATCTCGTCGAACTTGACGCGCTTCCAGGGCATGATGGTCTGCTCGCCCGGAATGTCGGTCGCGGCCAGCGCGTCGCGGATCTTCTCGCCGTCGGTCGACTTGGCGCGGTTGATGGCATCGGCGAGGATGATCAGGCCCATGAACTGGCGCGAGGTGAGGTCGTTGAAATCCTTGCCCGACTTCGCCTTGAACATGTCGTTGATCTTGCCGACCATCGGGCGCTTCTGCGCGAGGTCGAGCGAAAAGGTGCCGCGCGAGATCACGCCTTCGAGCTTGTCGCCGACGGCATCATAGAGCGCCTTCTCGGAGAAGCCGGCGTCCTGCGCCACGATCGCATTCGGCTTGTAGCCGAGCTCGGCCATGGTCTTGACCAGGAGGATACCGTCCGTGGTGTAGCTCGAAGGCATCAGCACGTCGGCATTGGCGGTCTTGAGCTGCTGCACCTCGGCCGAGAGCGAGGGCGAGTTGGCGCGATACTTGATGTCGGTGACGATCTTGTAGCCGCGCTCACCGGCGATCTTGGCCTGGGCATTGCCGGAGTCGGTGCCGAAGATGGTGTCCTCGTGGAACAGCGACAGCGTCTCGATCTTGGTGCCCTTCTTCTTCATGGCATCGAAGAAGTCGAACATCGCGGCCGAGTACATCTCGTCATGCGGCGCAGCGCGGAAGTAATATTTCAGGCCGCGGCGATGCAGGCTGGGCGATGAATTGTCGGCGGACACGAACGGGACCTGGTAGCGTTCGCAGATCTGGCTGACGGTGACGGCAACGGCGCTCTGATAAGTGCCGATGATCGCGCAGACCTTCTCCTGCGTAATCAGGCGCTCGGCCTCGGCTCGGCCCTTCTGCGGATCGGCCTGGTGGTCGGCGAACACGAGACGGACCTTCGCACCGCCGAGGCCCGGCAGCCCTTCGCCCTTGGCCAGCGGCAGATCGAAAGCGGAGTCCTTGTTGATGACTTCGAGCGCGGTCTCATAGGCCTTCTGCGCGTCGACGCCCTGCTGTGCGCTGCCGCCGGAGAACGGATAGATCACGCCGATCACGACTTCCGAGGCCTGTGCGCGCGCTGCCAGCGGCACGAGAGCGGCAGTGGCGGTGGCTCCCAACAACACGTCGCGGCGAGTGATCGTCATGGCAAAGTCCCCTGTTGTCGAATTTCGGCTGATCGAATGAAGCGATTGATGGATGCGGTAAAGCCTGAAGAAGCAGCAAACGCTGCCTACTAAATCACGGCCATGTTTCTGTTCTTCAGATCCGTCACCAGCATCAGGCCGGGCGAATGCGTGATCGCGAACGGGAGCTTCGCGGCGTTGATCACCGATTGCGGCGTCACCCCGCAGGCCCAGAACACCGGAATCTCGTCGTCGGCGACCGGCACCGGATCGCCGTAGTCGGGCTTCGCAATATCCTTGATCCCGATCAGGTGCGGATGGCCGAGATGCACGGGCGCACCGTGCACGGCGGGATAGCGTGAGGTGATCTGCACCGCGCGGATCGCATCGGCCGGCTTGAACGGGCGCATCGACACCACCATCGGACCGGCGAACGGACCGGCCTCGCCGCAAGGAATGTTGGTGCGATACATCGGCACGCGCACATTGTGCTCGATGTGCCGGATCGGCATGCCCTCCTCGAGCAGGGCCTCTTCGAACGAGAACGAGCAACCGAGCACGAAGGTGACGAGATCGTCACGCCAATGCTTCTTCACGTCGGTCGGCTCGTCCACGACTTCGCCATCGCGCCAGACGCGGTAGCGCGGGACGTCGGTGCGGATGTCGAGATCGGCGCCGAGCGAGGGGATATGCGGACTGCCGACATCGGACATGCCGATGATCGGGCACGGCTTCGGATTGAGCTGGCAGAAGCGGTGAAAGGCGCCGGCATATTCGGCAGGCAGGATCGCGAGATTGCCCTGGACAAAACCCGGAGCGACTCCGGCGGTGGAGGCGACCAACCCCTCGCGGTAGGCGAGCCGGGCCTTGCGGCTCGGAAGGGCGTCGGGCGTTTCAGTTTGCTGCGCTGCCACCAAAACAGTCATGTGATCGACCTGCCTATAAACTCGACAAAGACAAGCCAACACCAAGCGTGCTATAAAGTCTAATCGTCGTTTCTAATCAATATCGATAAATCCCATTTATCGACTGAGGTATTCCTTCCAATGCTGGACTTCAAGTCGATCGAGACGTTCCTATGGGTTGTGAAGCTCGGCAGCTTCCGTGGGGCCGCACAAAGGCTCAACACCACCCAGCCGGCGATCTCGCAGCGCATCGCCCAGCTCGAGCGCGAGATGGGCGTGAAGCTCCTGAACCGCGATCATCGCGTGGCCTCGCCGACCCCCAGCGGGCGACAGATGATGATCTATGCCGAGAAGCTGATCGGTCTGCGCGCCGCCATGATGGCGGAGATCGGCGACCGGTCGGCGATGCGCGGCGTGATGCGCCTCGGTGTCGCCGAGACCATCGTGCACACCTGGCTGCCTCGTCTCGTGAAGAGCGTGAACCAGGTCTATCCGAACCTCTCGCTGGAGATCGAGGTCGACATCACGCCGAACCTCACCGCGCGCCTGCTTGCGCAGGAAATCGAGCTTGCTTTCGTCGTCGGACCGCTGTCCGCCTCGGGCGTGCACAACCGCGTGCTCGCCGATTATCCGATCGGCTTTCTCGCAAGCCCTTCACTCGGGCTCGGCGCGGGCCCTGTGACCCCGTTGGAGCTGGCGCGCTTTCCGATCATCACCTTCCCGCGCAAGACCAAGCCTTACGAGGTCGTGCGCGAGGTGTTCGACCGGCCGGAGCTGCCGCCGATCCGGCTGCACGCCTCCGCCTCGCTCGCGACGGTCATCCACATGGCGGTCGAGGGACTCGGCATCGCCGTGATCCCCGACGCCATCGTCGAAAACGAGCTCGCCGACGGACGGTTGCAACTGCTCGACACCGATCTCGCGATCGCGCCGCTGACCTTCACCGCAAGCTGGCTCGCCTCGCCCGACATCGTCGCTGTGGAGCGCGTCGCCGAGCTTGCACGGCAGATTGCGCAGAGCAGCCTCGCGGTTGACGCGCCCGCGCAGGCGCGTCATTGAAACAGCGCCGGGTTTTCTACCGTCATTCCGGGGCTCGCGCAGCGAGAACCCGGAATCTCGAGATTCCGGGTTCGCCCTTTGGGCGCCCCGGAATGACAGCGATCAATGGAAGAGACGCATGAGCCGAGCCGCCACCAATCTGCAAATCGATTCCGCCCGCCTATGGGGCTCCATCCACGACACCGCGCAATTCGGCGCGACCGCCAAGGGCGGCGTGCGGCGGCTGACGCTCAGCACCGAAGACAAGCAGGTCCGCGACTGGTTCCGCAAGGCCTGCGAGGACGCGGGACTGGAAGTCCACGTCGACGCGCTCGGCTCGATGTTCGGCCTGCGCAAGGGACGTGACATGTCGAAGCCGCCCGTCGGCATCGGCTCGCATCTCGATACCCAGCCGACGGGCGGCAAGTATGACGGCATCCTGGGGACGCTCGGCGCGCTGGAAGTGATCCGGACGCTGAACGACGCCGGCATCGAGACCGAGGCGCCGATCTGCGTCGTCAACTGGACCAACGAGGAAGGCTCGCGCTTCGCACCTGCGATGATGGCCTCCGCCGCCTATGTCGGCGACTTCACCACCGACGACATTCTGTCGCGCAAGGACGCCGAAGGCATAACCGTCGGCCAGGCGCTCGACGGCATCGGCTACCGCGGCGACAAGCCGGTCGGCTTCCAGAAGCTCGGATGCTTCGTCGAGCTGCACATCGAGCAGGGTCCCATTCTGGAGGCGGAAGGCAAGACCATCGGCGTGGTCGATTCCGGCCAGGGCGTGCTCTGGTACGACGGCAAGATTTCCGGCTTCGAGAGCCATGCGGGTTCGACCCCGATGCCGCTGCGGCGCGACGCGCTGGCTACGCTGTCGGAAATCGTGCTGGCGATGGAGGCGATCGCGAAGAAGCACGGGCCGAACGCGGTCGGCACCATCGGCGAGGCCGTGATCGCAAATCCCTCGCGCAACGTCATTCCCGGCGAGATCGCCTTCACCATGGACTGCCGCAGTGCCGACGGCGCCATCATGGATGCGCTCGATCGCGATCTTCGTGCGGCTATCGCCGAGATCGCGGCACGCCGCAAGGTCGAGGTCAAGATCGACCTGGTCTGGCGCAAGCCGCCGACCCATTTCGATCCCAAGCTGATCGCGGCGGTCGAGAACGCCGCGAAGACGCTGGGCTATTCCTCTCGCCGCATCACCTCCGGCGCCGGCCACGATGCCTGCAATCTCAACACCGTCATGCCTGCGGCGATGGTGTTCGTACCCTGCAAGGATGGCATCAGTCACAACGAGCTGGAGGACGCCACACAAACCGACTGCGCTGCGGGCACCAACGTCCTGATGCATACCGTGCTGGCGATTGCCGGCGTCGCGTCCTGATCGGAGAGAGCCATGCGCGGAGTTTTCGTCGACGCCAATGAAGCCCTCGCCGTGATCATGGAGCGGCTGGAGAAGCCCGGCGATCCCAAGGTGCGGATCCACAGGGATCCCGATATCAGGCCGGAACAATACCCGGAAATCCTCGACGGCGCCGAGATCGCGATCGTCGACCACACCGCGCTTCCCACCGACGTGGCGAGGAAATGCACGGAGCTGAAGCACGTCGTGTTCCTCGGCACCGGCGCACGCAGCTACATGAACCCGGAGGAGCTCGCCGAGCTCGGCATCTCCGTGCATCTGATCAAGGGCTATGGCGACACGGCAGTGGCCGAATGCGCGATCGCGCTGATGTGGGCCTCCGCCCGCGTCATCGCGATGATGGACCGCGAGATGCGGGCCGGCAACTGGCTGCGCGAAGACGGCATGCAGCTCACCGGCAAGACGCTCGGCCTGATTGGGTTCGGCGGCATTGCCGCCGAAGTCGCACGCATCGCGACCGGCTCAGGCATGAAGGTGATCGCCTGGAACCGCTCGCCCAAGAGCTATCCTGGTGTCGAATTCACCGATCTCGATACAGTGCTGGCGAAGAGCGACGTCGTCTCGCTGCATCTGCTGCTCAACGACGAAACCCGCGGCATGATCACGCGCGACAAGATCTTCGCGATGAAACGTGGTGTCATCCTCGTCAACACCGCCCGCGCTGCGATCGTCGACGAAGCCGCCATGATCGACGCGCTGAAGTCCGGCCACATCCGCCATGCCGGCCTCGACGTCTTCAATACGGAGCCTCTCCCCGGCGATCATCCGCTGACGAAACTGCCGAACGTGACGCTGTCGGCGCATTCGGCCTTCCGCACGCCGGAGGCGAGCGAGAACCTGATTGAAGCGGCCTGGGTCCACTGCCGCCGGATCGTGAAGGGATAAGAGCAACAACAAATGGCTGACTATCGCACCATCAAGGCCGAAGCGCTCACCAACGTCGTCCGCGCCATCGTCCAGGCCGGCGGCTCCTCGGACCGAGAGGCCGAGCTCGTGTCGACCAATCTGGTCGAGGCCAATCTCAAAGGCCACGACTCGCACGGCGTCGGCATGATCCCGCGCTACGTCCAGAGCGTCACGACGGGCGGCCTCGCCGTGAACCAGCACGTCAAGATCGTGCTCGACACCGGTCCGCTTCTCACCCTCGACGGCCTCACGGGCTATGGCCAGGTGATCGGCCATGAAGCGATGGAGCTGGCCGCCGAGCGCGCCAAGCGCAATGGCGTGTGCCTTGTCGGCCTTTCCAACGCGCACCACATCGGCCGCATCGGTCACTGGGCCGAGCAGTGCATCGACCATGGGCTGGTCTCGATCCATTTCGTCAACGTGATCTCGCGGCCGATCGTGGCGCCCTGGGGCGGCAGCGATGCCCGTCACGGCACCAACCCGTTCTGCGTCGGCATCCCGCGCAGGGGCAAGGAGCCGATCGTGCTCGACTTCGCCACCAGCAGGATCGCACAAGGCAAGACCCGTGTGGCCCACAACAAGGGCGCCGAGCTTGAGCCCGGCACCATCATCGACAATGAAGGCAAACCCACGGTCAATCCGCGCTACACCGTGATCCCGCCGCACGGCGCGATCCTGCCGTTCGGCGAGCACAAGGGCTCGGGGCTCGCGCTGGTGTGCGAAATCCTTGGCGGTGCGCTCTCAGGCGGGCAAGTGGTCAAGGGCCCGTCCGACGGCAAGTACAACGTCCTCAACGGCATGCTCTCGATCGTCATCGACCCGGGCAAGCTCGGCACCGGCGAGAACCTCGCGCGCGAAGTCGAGAGCTTCGTCGCCTGGCACACCGGCTCGCCGCCCGCTGCCGGCGTCGACAAGGTGAAGATCGCCGGCGAGCCCGAACGCGAGACCAAGAAGAAGCGCCTCGCTGAAGGAATTCCGGTCGACCCCAACACCTGGCAGGAGATCCTGGAGGCCGGCAAGAGGTTCGGACTGGACCAGGCGGCGATCGAGAGGATCGCGGGCTAGTCGCTGTCTGCAGCGCGGGAATGGAAAAGCCATTTCCCGCGCTGCGCTCCCTCCCCCTTCTGGAAGAGGGTGAAGTATTGCCTCAGTCCACCATCTCCGCGACCGCCTTGCCGCAGGCGGTGGTATCGGCGTTGCCGCCGAGATCCTTGGTGCGGAGCGTGCGTTCGGCCAGCGTGCGCTCGATCGCATCGACGATCGATTTTCCTGCTTCCTTCTCGCCGAGATGCTCGAACATCATGGCGCCCGACCAGATCATGCCGATCGGGTTGGCGATGCCCTGGCCGGCGATATCGGGCGCCGAGCCGTGCACCGGCTCGAACACTGAGGGGAAATCGCCCTCGGGATTGATGTTGCCTGATGGTGCGATGCCGATCGTGCCGGTGCAGGCCGGGCCGAGATCGGAGAGGATGTCGCCGAACAGATTGGAGCCGACCACGACGTCGAACCAGTCCGGATGCAGCACGAAGTTCGCCGTCAGAATGTCGATGTGGTACTTGTCCCACTTCACGCCCGGAAACTTCTTGGCCATCGCCTCCACGCGCTCGTCCCAATAGGGCATGGTGATCGAGATGCCGTTGGACTTGGTCGCCGAGGTCAAATGTTTCTTCGGCCGCGACTGCGCGAGCTCGAAGGCGAATTTCAGGATGCGATCGACGCCGATGCGGGTCATCACAGTCTGCTGGGTCACGAACTCGCGGTCGGTGTCGGGGAACATGCGGCCGCCGACGGAGGAATATTCGCCTTCCGTGTTCTCGCGCACCACCCAGAAATCGATATCGCCGGGCTTACGGCCCGCCAGCGGCGATGGCACGCCGGGCATCAGCCGCACCGGGCGAAGGTTCACGTACTGGTCGAATTCGCGGCGGAATTTGATCAGCGAACCCCACAGCGAGACGTGGTCCGGGATCTTGGCCGGCCAGCCGACCGCGCCGAAATAGATCGCATCGTGCTTGCCGATCTTCTCCTTCCAGTCATCGGGCATCATCTGGCCGTGCTTCTCGTAATAGTCCCAGGACGAGAAGTCGAAATGGTCGAAATGCACGGAGACGCCGTGCTTCTTCGCGGCCACCTCCAGAACGCGCAGACCCTCCGGCATGACTTCCTTGCCGATGCCGTCGCCGGGAATGACTGCGATCCGGTATTGCTTCCTGCTCATCGAGAACGTCCTTGGTTGGTCCGGCAGCCGCCGCGTTTTGATCGCAATGCAATGGACCAAAGTCGCGTGCGGTGCAACGCTGCACTGCAATGTTGACCATGGCGCGGCCGAACGCCTACTGATTTGCTCCTTTTCCTATCCTGCGAGTACCCCCATGGATCTGCATCTGCGTGGCAAGCGCGTCCTGATCACCGGCGCGTCCAAGGGCATTGGCGCAGCGGCCGCCGAGGCGTTTGCCGAGGAAGGCGCGCATCTCCTGCTCGCCGCCCGCAGTGGCGAGGCGCTGACGGCGCTGGCCGACCGTCTGCGCACCGCACACCAGATCGACGCCGCAACGAGCATCGTCGATCTGCGCAAGGAAGATGACGTGGCGCGGCTGGCGAAAGAAGCCGCCGACATCGACGTGCTCGTCAACAATGCCGGCGACATCCCCGGCGGCTCGATCGACAAGATCGACGAGGCAGCCTGGCGGCACGCCTGGGAATTGAAAGTGTTCGGCTACATCAACCTGACGCGGCACATCTATGCGCGGATGAAGGCGAAGGGCGGCGGCGTCATCGTCAATGACATCGGCGCGGCCGGCGAAAAATTCGACGCCGACTACATCTGCGGCAGCGCCGGCAACGCCGCGCTGATGGCCTTCACGCGCGCGCTCGGCGGCAAGAGCCTCGCCGACAACATCCGCGTCGTCGGCATCAATCCCGGTCCCGTCGGCACCGATCGCCACGTCACCCTGCTCAAGACGCGGGCAAAGCACCAGTTCGGCGACGAGAGCCGCTACAAGGAATTCCAGAAGAGCCTGCCGCTCGGCCGCCCTGCGCATGCGCGCGAGATCGGCGACCTCATGGCGTTCCTGGCGTCGGATCGCTCTGGCTACACGTCGGGCGTGATATATACGGTGGACGGCGGCATCAGCGCGGGGTGGGGATAATTGCTCCGAAATTTTAGGCACCATCGTTCCGGGGCGATGCAAAGCATCGAACCCGAAATGACAATCAAGCGATAGGAGTACGATAATTGTCTCAAGACCTGATCCGCGAAACCGCATGCGCCGTCGTCGACAAGCTGCGGTCCGGCGACGTCTCGCCGCTCGAGCTCCTGGATGTGCTGGAGAAGCGCATCAAGGAGGTCGACGGCAAGGTCAACGCGCTGCCGATACTGTGCTTCGATCGCGCGAGGACCAACGCGAAAGCGCTGATGCAGAAGCCGGCGGGCGCGCGCGGGCTGCTCGCGGGCCTGCCGGTGCCGATCAAGGATCTCACCGACGTCGCGGGCGTGTTGAACACGCAGGGCTCGCCGATCTTCAAGGACAACATTCCCGCGAAATCCGACCTCATGGTCGAGAACCTCGAGGCGAACGGCGCGGTGGTCTACGCCAAGTCCAACACGCCGGAATTCGGCGCCGGCGCCAACACCTTCAACGAGGTGTTCGGCGCGACGCTCAATCCGTGGGATACGACGAAATCGGCAGCGGGCTCCTCCGGCGGCGCGGCCGTGGCGCTCGCAACCGGCATGGCTTGGCTCGCACAGGGCTCCGACATGGGCGGCTCCTTGCGCAACCCTGCCGCCTTCTGCGGCGTCGTCGGCATGCGGCCGAGCATCGGCCGCGTCGCCCATACCCCAAAATCAGGTATCGATCGCAATCTCGGCGTGGTTGGCCCCATGGCACGCAACGTCGAGGATCTCGCGCTGCTGCTGGATGCCATGAGCGGCGACTATGCGGACGATCCGTTGTCGCTGCCCACCCCTGCAACCTCGTTCCTGTCGGCGGCACAGGCGGGCAAGAAGCCTAAGCGCATTGCCTATTCACCCGACCTTGGCATCACGCCGGTCGATCCAGAAGTGAAGGCGATCACGCGCAAGGCCGCGGAGCGCTTCGCGGAAGCCGGAGCCATCGTGGAGGAGGCGCATCCGGACTGGCGCGAGGCGCATGAATGCTTCCACGTGCTGCGCGCGTTCGATTTCGCGATCACCAAGGCCAACCTGCTGCGCACCAAGCGCGACATGCTCAAGCCCGAGGTGATCTGGAACATCGAGGAAGGCCTTAAGCTCACCGTCGATCAGCTCGCGCGCGCCGAGGCGCAGCGCGTCGGCATGACTGCGCGGGCGGTCGAGTTCTTCAAGACCTACGATCTCCTGCTGGTGCCGACGACGATCGTGCCGCCCTTCCCGATCGAACACCGCTATGTCGCCGAATGCGCCGGCAAGAGGTTCGACAATTACGTCGAGTGGCTCGGCATCGTCTACGCTATCACGCTCGCCTGCTGTCCTGCGCTCTCGCTGCCGTGCGGCTTCACGGCGTCGGGCCTGCCGGTCGGTGTGCAAGTCGTCGGCGCACCGCGGGCCGACGCACAGGTGATCGCCGGCGCGAAGGTGCTGGAAGACATTCTGGGCCTGCGCGGCACGACGCCGATCGATCCGAAGGTGAAGAACTGACATATACCTGATGACGAAACCGCCTCGCGTCGCCCTCATCCATGCGCTCAAGCACTCCATCGCGCCGATCGAAGCGGCATTCGCGAAGGCGTGGCCCGAGGCACGGCTGATGAACCTGCTCGACGACAGCCTGTCTGCGGATCTGGCGCGCGACGGCGCGCTCACCGATGCCATGACCGAGCGCTTCCTCGCGCTCGGCGATTACGCAGCGGCGACGGGAGCGGATGGCATCTTGTTCACTTGTTCCGCGTTCGGCCCCTGCATCGAGGCGGTCGCGCGCGCACATGCGTCGATGCCGGTGCTGAAGCCGAACGAAGCCATGATCGAACGCGCCGTGACCATGGGTCAGCGCATCGGCCTGCTCTCGACCTTTCCGCCGACGCTGGTGTCGATGCCGCCCGAGTTCCCTGCCTCCGTCCAGATCGTGCCGAAACTGGCCGAGGGCGCGCTGGCCGCGCTCGACCGGGGCGACCGTGCCGCACATGATTGTCTGATCGCGGAAGCCTCGCGCGATCTACGCCATTGCGACGTCATCGCGCTCGCGCAATTCAGCATCGCCGCGACTGCGCCGCTGGTTGCGGAGGCCACTGGCCGCCCGGTCGTGACGACGCCGGACAGTGCCGTCGACAAGCTGATGAGGCTGCTGAGGGCGAAGGCTTAGGCGCCGGCCTTTGTCCGGCGCTGCGCATCCTTGATCGCCACCGCGAGCGCAGCTTTCGTCTCGTTCACAAAATCCTCGACCAGATCCTCGCGCGTGGCATGCGCCGCCTCGCCGGTGAACAGGCCCTGCTCGGCCAGCATCACGACGCCGTGCAGCGCCGCCCAGATCTTGAGCGCCTGCCGTTCGCGCAAGTAGCCGACAGCGGGAGCTTCCAAAGCTTCGATCACGAGCGCGAAGGTCTCCCGCGTCGCCTCGTGCAGCTCGCTGCCCTTGGCCGCGCAGGACACGGTGCGCGAAGCGAACATCAAGCGGTAGATCCCATTGCGGCGCAGACCGAAATCGAGCGTCGCCAGCGCGAGGCGCGAGAGTTTCGACTGCTTCGACGGCTTTGCCATCGCCTCGCGCAGAAGCGCCGAGAGTTGCCGGAATGCCTCCGCCGTGACTGCCGCGAGCAACGCCTCGCGGTCGGCAAAATGCCGGTATGGCGCCGGCTGCGAGACGCCGAGCTGCTTGGCAAGCGCCTTGATGCTGATCGCCTCGGCGCCGCCCTGCTCCGCCTCGTGCAGCGCGGCCCTGATCAAGGCATCGCGGAGATCGCCATGGTGGTAGGTCTTCTCGGGCTTGCGGGCGAGTTGTGAACGCATGTTGAGGCGGAGCCTATAAGTTTGCGCTTGACAGGGGAAGCCCGCCGCGAATGTAATAGCATATAACTTAAATAGAACTCAGATGAGGAAACGCGCCGCCCTTCGGGCCCTGCGCGCACACGTCCAAGGAAGCCGCAATGTCAGAGCGACTGAAGGTTCACGTCGATCCGGAGAAGTGTCAGGGCCATGCCCGCTGCAAGGCACTCGCGCCGGAGCTTTTCGAGCTCGACGAATATGGCAACGCGCACGAAGCCGGCGACGGCACCGTCCCGCCGGGGCTCGAGGACAAGGCCTGGCTTGCGAAATCCAACTGCCCGGAAATCGCAATCGACGTGATCGAGGAGTAGCGCGGCCGCGGCCGCCCCGCGTGCTTTCAGCGAACACGAGCCAAGGGATTCCTGCCATGTCCGACGTCAACCAGCCCGCCGCCCATCCGCCCGTGACCGACTGGGTCCATGATTTCGACCACACCGATCCGCAATGGACGGAGGACCCCTTCCCGATCTGGGACGAGCTGCGCGCCGCGAGTCCCGTGGTGCACACGGAACGCTTCCTCGGCTGCTACCTGCCGACGACCTATGAAGCCGTACGCGAGATCGCCAACGACACCGAGCACTTCTCCTCACGCCGCATCATCGTCCGCGATGTGCGTCCCGAGGTCGCCAGGAACGCGGCCCCGCCGATCACCTCGGATCCGCCCGAGCACAAGCCGGCCAAGCAATTGCTGCTGCCGCCTTTCACGCCGGACGCGATGAAGAAGCTCGAGCCGCGGGTCCGCGCCATCTGCAACGAGCTGATCGACGACTTCATCGCCGACGGCAAGGTCGACGCTGCCGCACGCTACAGCAAATACATCCCGGTTCGGGCGATCGCGCACATGCTCGGCATCCCCGAGAGCGACAGTGACTTTTTCATCAATTGGATTCACATGATCCTTGAGCTCGGCATCAAGGACGAGAGCAAGCTGCTCCAGGCCGTGCAGGAGATGACGGCCTATTTCGGCGGCCACATCGAAGCGCGCAAGAACAAGCCCACCGACGACCTGATCTCCTATCTGATGAACGCCCGGGACAAGGAAGGCAATCCGCTCGAAGACTCCCATGTGCTGGGCTCGCTGCGCCTGCTGCTGATCGCCGGCATCGACACCACATGGAGCGCGATCGGCTCCTCGCTCTGGCATCTCGCCAGGACGCCGGCCGACCGCGCGCGGCTGATCGCCGAGCCCGGGCTGATCCCGACCGCGGTCGAGGAGCTGCTGCGCGCCTATTCGCCGGTGACGATGGCGCGTGAGGTGGTCAAGGAAACCACGGTCTCGGGTTGTCCGGTGAAGCCCGGCAACATGGTGCTGCTGTCGTTCCCGGCCGCCAACCGTGACCCCAAGATGTTTCCGGATGCTGACAAAGTCGTGATTGACCGACGCGAGAACCGCCACGCCGCGTTCGGTCTCGGCATCCATCGCTGCGTCGGTTCCAACCTTGCGCGAATGGAGATGCAGGTTGCGCTGGAGGAATGGCTGAAGCGGATTCCGGATTTCCGCCTCGATCCGGCGGGCACAGTGACCTGGTCGCAGGGCACGGTGAGAGGCCCCCGGCAGTTGCCATTTTTGCTCGGAAAGGCGATGTAGGCCTTCCCCAGACGAAGGAAGCGGAAGGCCGGACGTGACAGAGCAAGCAATCAAACCGGCCTCCGAGCATTTTGACGTTGCCGACGCCGAGCGGCGGATCAAGGCGATCTTCATCGGCTCCATCGGCAATCTCGTCGAGTGGTACGATTTCTACGCCTATACGGCATTCGCGCTCTACTTCGCCCCCGCGTTCTTCCCTGGTCACGATCCCGTCGTCCAGCAATTGAACGTCGCCGTCGTATTCGCGGCGACCTTCCTGATGCGGCCCCTGGGCGGCTGGTTCTTTGGCTATCTCGCTGATCATTTCGGCCGCCGCATTTCGCTTACCCTGTCCGTCGTCTTCATGTGCTTCGGCTCGCTGATCATCGCGCTGACGCCGACCTATGCCACGATTGGCTTCGCCGCACCGGTGATCCTGGCGCTCGCTCGCGTCATCGAGGGCCTCAGCCTCGGCGGCGAATATGGCGCCAGCGCCACCTACCTCAGCGAAGTCGCCGACCCCAAGCACCGAGGCTTCTATTCCAGCTTCCAGTACGTGACGCTGATCGGTGGCCAGCTCACTGCGATCATTGTGCTGCTGCTCCTGCAAAAGGTCTTCCTCACCCCGGAGCAGTTGAAGGACTGGGGTTGGCGTATCCCCTTCGCGATAGGCGCAGCGCTCGCGATCTTTGCCGCGGTCATGCGGCGCGGCCTGCACGAGACCGAGGCGTTCGAGGAGGCCAGGAAGGTGGTGAAGCCGACCGGTTCGCTCGCCAACCTCTTGCGATATCCGCGCGAGCTCTTGCTGGTCGTCGGCCTCACCGCCGGCGGCACTGCGGCGTTCTACACCTTCACCACCTACATGCAGACCTTCGTCAAGCTTTCGGTCGGGCTGACCGAGGACCAGACCACTTTCGTGATCTTCGGCACGCTGATCTTCGCGACCATCCTCCAGCCGATCTACGGCGCGATCTCCGACAAGATCGGCCGCAAGCCGCTGCTGATCTTCTTCGGTGTCGCCGGCACCCTCGCGACCGTACCGCTCTTGATGACCCTGAAGGAGACCAAGTCGCCTTTCATGGCGTTCATCCTGATCTGTGCCGCCTGGCTGTTCGTGGCCGGCTACACTTCCATCAATGCGGTGGTCAAGGCCGAGTTGTTCCCGACCAATGTCCGCGCGCTCGGCGTCGGCCTGCCCTATGCCATCACAGTCTCGATTTTCGGCGGAACGGCGCCGGCGATCGCGCTCTATTTCAAGAGCATCGGGCACGAGGAATGGTTCTATTTCTATCTCAGTGGCATCATCTGCCTGTCGCTGATCATCTATGCTACCATGCGCGACACCAAGAACGCCTCCGCAATGCATCGCCACGAGTAGGCCATGACCGACGAGACGCCGTCCGACAGCAAGCTGACGCGCACCAAGGAGAAGTGGGCGCGCGAGGGCCGCTTTCTCACAGGGAAGATCGCGCGGCCGGAGGATCAAAGGCTGCCACCCGGCCAGCACCTCACCAAAGACTGGCCGGTGCTCGATCTCGGCGTCGTGCCGCCGGTCTCGCGCGAGCGCTGGCGGCTCGACGTCTACGGCGCGATCGAAACTCCCGTGTTCTGGACCTTCGACGAGTTCATCGCACAGAAGCAGGCGCAGTTCACCTCCGACATCCACTGCGTGACGACCTGGTCGCGCTATGACAACGAGTGGGAAGGGCTTGCGACGTGTGAGCTGCTCGCGGCCTGCCAGCCGCGCGAGGATGCGCGCTTTGTCGTGCTGCATTCCTATGACGGCTACACCACCAATCTCGCGCTGGAAGACTTTGCCGCCGAGGACGCGCTGCTCGCCCATAGCTGGTCGGGCAAGCCCCTGAGCGAGGAGCATGGCGGTCCGGTGCGGCTGGTCGTGCCGCACCTCTATTTCTGGAAGAGCGCCAAATGGCTCCAGGCCATCGAATTCCTGACCGAGGACGCGCCGGGCTTCTGGGAAGTCCGCGGTTATCATAACCGCGGCGATCCCTGGGCCGAACAGCGCTATTCGGGCGATTAGGTTCAAGCAAGGACGGGGGAAGCCCATGCCGACGGAACGCTTTCAATTCACTGGAGAAGGCGGCCATCAGCTCTCGGCCGCGCTGGAGCTGCCTGACGGCGAGCCCGCGGCTTTCGCGCTGTTCGCTCATTGCTTCACCTGCGGCAAGGACACGCTGGCGGCCAAGCGCATTGCGGTCGCGCTCGCCGCCAAAGGCATTGCGGTGCTGCGATTCGACTTCACCGGACTCGGCTCCAGCGAGGGCGATTTCGCCAATACGACGTTCTCCTCCAACGTCGCCGATCTCGTGCGCGCGGCCGATCATCTGCGCAGCGTCCGCAAGGCGCCGTCCGTCCTGATCGGCCACAGCCTCGGCGGTGCCGCGATCCTCGCGGCGGCAGGACAGATCCCCGAAGCCAAGGCGGTTGTGGCCATCGCGGCGCCTTCCGATCCCGCCCACGTCACCGGTCTGTTCAAGGAGCATATCGACAATATCCGCATCCAGGGCGAGGTCGAAGTCTCGCTCGCGGGACGTCCGTTTCGGATCAGGCGTGAATTCCTCGATGACATCGCCGAGCGCGAGCTGATGAAGGACGTCACCGGCCTGCACAAGGCGCTGCTGGTGATGCATTCGCCTGTCGATGACACCGTCGGCATCGACAACGCGACAAAGATCTTCGTTGCGGCGAAGCATCCCAAGAGCTTCGTCTCGCTCGATCATGCCGATCATCTGCTGACGAAGCCCACTGACGCGCTTTACGCGGCCGACGTGATCGCGGCCTGGGCGAGCCGTTACATCGACACCGCAAAGCCCGCGAAGGTGGTAGATCTCCCTAAGGCGCCGCGCGAGGTCGTGGTGCAGGAGACCCGCAAGAGCAAATTCAACCAGATCATCACAGTCGGGCCGCATCGTCTCGTCGCGGATGAGCCGGTGGCGGCCGGCGGCGAGGATACGGGTCCCGGTCCCTATGATTTCCTGCTCGCCGGCCTCGGCGCCTGCACCTCTATGACCATGCGCCTCTATGCCGATCGCAAGTCAATGCCGCTCGACCGCGTCACGGTCACGCTGAAGCACTCCAAGATCTACGCCAAGGACTGCGCGGAGTGTGAAACCCGCGAGGGCATGCTCGACCAGATCGAGCGTGACATCACGATGGACGGCGCCCTCGATGCCGAGCAACGCAAGAAGCTGATGGAGATCGCCGACAAGTGCCCGGTGCACCGGACGCTGACGTCGGAGATCCGCATCGTGACGAAGGCGATTGATTGACGCGGCCGTCTAAAGCGCGATGCGATGAGGATGAATCGTCATCGCGCTTTTAGGTCGTTGTTTAAGCATGATCTTTTCGGAAAACCGCTGCGCACTTTTCCGGATCATGCTTTAGAAGCACGATGCCATCGTCCGCACGGCCGCGCTGATCTCGCTCTCGTGCCAGGCCGCAAAGCCGAGCAGCAGGCCGTGATCGCGGGGCCGGCCAAGCGCCAGGCTGGACAAGGCGCGCATCTCGACCCCCGCCGCAACCAGCCGCTTCACCGCCGCCTGATCAGTGCGACCGCGCTTGAAGCGGGCGACAAGTTGGATGCCTCCAGGGGGCACTTCGATCGAGAGCATCCCGCCCAGCTGTCGCTCCAGTTCCTCGACGAGGTGATCGCGGCGCGCGTGATAGAGCCGGCGCATCCGGCGCAGATGCGCGAGAAAATAGCCGTCAGCAATGAACTCGGCGAGTGCCTCCTGGATGTGACTTGAAGCGATCAGCCCGATATGCCTCTGCGCGATCTCCAGGGTGCTGGCCAGTGCCGGCGGCGCGACGAGATAGCCGAGCCGGATATCCGACGTCATCGCCTTCGAGAAAGTGCCGACATAGAATACGCGGCCATGGGCATCGAGTCCCTGCAAGGCCGGCACCGGCCTGCTGTCATAGTGGAATTCGCCGTCGTAGTCGTCCTCTACGATCCAGGTCTTGCCGGGCCTGCTCAGGCTGAGAAACTCGGCGCGGCGGGCCAGCGACATCAGCCGCCCGGTCGGATGCTGATGCGAGGGCGTCATGAAGATCAGCTTTGGTGCCGCAAGCCCCGGCATCCGTTGCATACCCTGCTCGTCCAGTCTGATACCGGTCACGCGTGCACCGGACGCCCGGAAGGCAGCCGCAGCACCGGGATAACCGGGATCCTCGACCCAGACGTCATCGCCGGGCGTGACGACGGTCGCGGCAATCAAGGTCAACGCAGCCTGCGCGCTCGGCAGGATCATGATCTGGTCTGCGGTGGCCCGGACACCCCGGCTGGTCGCCAGATAATCCGCGAGCACCTCGCGCAGGCGCGTCCGGTTAATCGGGCCGAGTTCGCGCCTGGCTGCACGCACGGCATTGCGGCGCAAGCAACGCGCCCAGACCTCGTCCGGAAACTCTCTGAAATCGCCGTGCCCCGGACGCAACGGCCTTAGTGATGCCTGATAGGACATCGGCCAGTCGGTCTGCTTGAGATTCGAGGCCCAGGGCGACAGTCGCGGCTTACCGGAGCGTTCGCGCGCCGCAGCAGCACCCGCTCCTATCCTACGTCCGCCTCCGTCGACCGTGACCACCGGACGGCGGCCGCGCGACGCCTCAATATATCCCTCGGCGGCAAGCTGCTCGTACGCATAAGTGACGGTGTTGCGGGAGACGCCGAGATCGCCCGCGAGCCGACGGCTCGACGGCAGCGCCCGGCCCTTGCCGAGACGGCCGCTCGCGATCAGGTCTCTAAGCTGGCTCGTCAACTGCGTCACCAGCCCCGCGTCGTCCGTCCGTTTCAATTCGACCAGAGCGGAGATCACGTCTTCCAGAACTGGCATCTTGCTATTCTCCGATCTGGTACTTTTTCAGGTACCAGCGCAATGCTATCCGGCGAACTGAACTGCTTCAAGGACTCCGAGATGAACTCACTCTCATCCCGCGCGGCCGTCGGCCTCTTCCTCATCGTCGTGCTGGCCTGGGGTGTGAACTGGTCGGTGACGAAGCAACTCGTGCAATTCGTTTCACCGCTATGGACCGCCGCGATCCGAAGTTGGATCGCGCTGGTCGGCCTCATCACGATCCTCGGATTGAGCAAGAATCTGGTGATCCCGGAACGACGCGATATTCCCGTGATCCTCAGCGTCGCGCTGCTGCACATGACGCTGTTCTCAACCCTCGTCGCCGCGGGCCTGCGCTTCCTGCCCGCGAGCAAGGGCGTCGTGCTCGGCTACACCACGCCGCTCTGGGTCGCACTCGCCGCGCCCATGCTCGGAAAGGAAGCGCTGACCGCGCCCAAGCTTGCCGGCGCTCTGCTCGGACTGATCGGGCTTGCCGTCATCCTGAATCCGTCCTCGATTGACTGGACCAATGCAGGAGTCCTGCTCGGCGCCGGGATGGTCATCCTCGCCGCGATCTCCTGGGCCGCGAACATCATCTATATCCGCGCGCATCGCTGGATCGCGTCTCCGCTCCAGCTCCTGCTCTGGCAGGTGCTCGTGGCCACGGCCGTGCTATCGACACTGGCGATGATCATCGACGGGCTGCCGCACGTCGAGTGGTCATGGAGGCTTGTGTCGCTCTTCCTGTATTCGGGCCTGATCGGGACGGCGCTGGCCTATTGGGCGATGTCAATGGTCAACAAGAGCATCTCGGCGCTGACGACGTCGCTCGGGACGACTGCGACGCCGCTTGTCGGCATCGCCAGTGCCGCGATCCTGCTGAGTGAGCCGATCGACACGAGCCTTGCCATCGCGGCCGGACTGATCGTCACGGGCATCGGCCTTGCGACGCTAGGCGATCGACTGCTGCGTGGTCAGGCCACTGCGAGGGGTTGAACCCGCAGCGCACCGCGCAGGCCCGCCGTCGTGCCGAGCAGGATGCCGGCGAGCGCCACGAACGACCCCAGCGCGAGCGTCGACACGCCGGTGAGCCCCTGCCCGATCGAGCAGCCGAACGCCATCACGCCGCCGATGCCCATCAGCGCCGCGCCGCCGCCTGAGCGCAGCATGTGGCGCGGTGAGGAATAGCCCTCAAGCTTGAAGCGGCCCGTAGCAAGCGCCGTCGCCAAGCTACCGGCGAAGACACCGGCCACCGTCGCGATGCCAAAATTGAGCGTCAGCCCGGTGGAAAGCATGGCGTACTGCAGCGCATCCGCAATCGGCGCGATGAAGGTGAGCGAGGTCACCGGGACGGGGTTGAAGTCGTCAGCGCCGAGATAGCCGGTGACGTACCAACCGCCGGCGACGAGCAGGCCCACAATGACACCTGCCGCGATCTGCCCCGGCGAACGACGAAACGCCGAGTGCGCGAAAGCGAACAGGATCAGCGCGACAACGGTCGCGGCGGCGGCAAGCGCGCGCGAAAGCGATTCCGTGAGACCGAGCATCACCAGCACGGACGGCAGCGAATTTGCGCTGACGGTCGTTTGCGAGGCCTGCACCAGCGCGATACGCGCCGGCGCGATCAGGCCCTTCAGCGTCATCTGCGCGGCAATGGCGAGTACGATCACGACGACGAAAGAACGGAGATTGCCGCGGCCGAGCAGTACCAGCGCCCGCGAGCCGCAGCCGTTCGACAGCACCATGCCGTAGCCGAACAGCAGGCCGCCGAGGAAAAGCACAGGCACTGAGAATGACTGCTGCAGATAGATCGACTTGCCGAGATCGACCATGCCGTTACCGGCAAGAAACTGGCTCGCAGCGATCGCAACGGCGATCGCCAGCGCATAGCTCCGCGCCAGCCGCCCGTCACCCTCCGCCAGAAAGCCTCGCATGCTGCTCATCAGGCAGAAACCGCTGAGCAAGCCGACAGCGCCGTAAACGAGCCCGATGACGAGGCCGGCAAGTATGACGAGCTGCGCAGATTCCATCGATTGTTCTCGGGCCTCTCGACGTTCTCCGTCATTGCGACGGTGCGTTATGGCTTCAGGATGACCCGGTCGCGCGAGGAGCCCGCGACGGCGACAAAGGCCTCCTTGGCGCGCTCGAGCGGATAGATGGCATTTGGCTGGATGGGGAACGGTTTCAGATGTCCGCTTGCAAAGCCCGGGCCGAGGTCGCGCAGCACCGCGCCTGTGGCGGCCGACGACAGTCCCAGCGTGTCGATGCCGACATAGGTGTGCTGGCCGCGATAGAATTCGAGGATGTTGAACTGCACGATGCGGTCGATCGCGGCGATCAGGATCTGGCGGCCACGCAACGCAAGCGATTTGTGCGCAGCCTGGAAGTAGGGATCGCCGACCGTGTTGAAGACGATGTCGGCGCCCTTGCCGCCGGTCAATTCGCGCACGCGCGCGGCAGCGTCAAGGGCGGAGGCGTCGATCACCTCGACCGGCGCGTTGCTGTGCCCTTCATAGGCTTCCGCCCTGCGCACCACGCCGATGACGCGCGCGCCCTGCCAGGTCGCGATCTGCACTGCCGCCTGGCCGACCTTGCCATTGACGCCCATCACCAGCACGGTCTCGCCGCTCTTCGGCACGCCTACGCGGCGAAAGCCCTCCATCGCGGTGACGAAGGGCACGCCGATGCCGGCGGCCTCCTCCCAGGACACGGACCTGGGCTTCTCCACGACAGCATCGGCTTCGACGACGAGATGGCTAGCATGGGTGCCGTCGCGGCGGATGCCGAGATCGCCGGACGAGCCGAACACGTCGCGGCCGACAGTTCCGGACGGCCCATCGATCACCACGCCGGCGTAGTCGCGGCCGGGGGTCCTGGGAAACACGGCATAGGGCATCAGCCCGGTCGCAGCCTTGACGTCGGATGGATTGACGGCTGCGGCTCTCACCTCGATCAAAACATCGTTCAGACCGCGCGTGAGCGTCCGGCGCTCGACGACCGGCGCAAGCGCCGAGGCGTTTTCAGCTTTGGCGTCAAGGCGCACGCAGCGCGCCTCGACGGCTTTGGTACCGGCTGGTGACATCGAAAGACCCGCGATTTCTCGCGGGCCTTGTCGCCTTTGGGACGGGTCAAGTCAATCCTTCGGGCGCTTGTCGTAGAGCCGCTTGGCCTTGCCGAGCGAACGTTCCAGCGTGGCGGGCGCAACCACCTGCACTCTGGAGCTGATCCCGATCGTGTTCTTGATGTGGGTCGAGATCCGGTCGGCATGGTCGAGCAGACCTCGGCCATCCCAGCTTTCGGGCCGCGCCTCCGCGATGATGGTCAGTTGGTCCATGCGGCCTTCCCGGGTGAGTTCCAGGATGAAGTGCCCGCCACACCAATCGGTCGCAAGCAACACCTCCTCGATCTGGGTCGGAAACAGGTTGACGCCGCGCAGGATGATCATGTCGTCCGAGCGGCCCGTCACCTTCTCCATCCGCCGCATGCCGGGCCGGGCCGTGCCCGGCAGCAGTCGCGTCAAATCACGGGTGCGATAGCGGATCACCGGAAAGGCCTCCTTGGTGAGCGAGGTGAAGACGAGCTCGCCCTTCTCCCCATCCGGCAGCACCGCGCCGGTCTCGGGGTCGATCACCTCGGGGTAGAAATGGTCCTCCCAGATGTGCAGGCCGTCCTTGGTCTCAATGCATTCCTGCGCGACGCCGGGGCCGATCACCTCGGAGAGACCGTAGATGTCGGTCGCGTCCATGTCGAAGGCGTCCTCGATCTCGCCGCGCATCGCATTGGTCCAGGGCTCGGCCCCGAAGATGCCGACCTTGAGCGAGCACTGGCGCGGGTCGAGCTTCTGGCGCTTGAACTCGTCGAGGATCGCGAGCATGTAGCTCGGCGTCACCGTGATGATGTCAGGGCGGAAGTCGTTGATGAGCTGCACCTGCCGCTCGGTCATGCCGCCGGAGATCGGCACCACCGTGCAGCCGAGTTTTTCGGCGCCGTAGTGCACTCCTAACCCGCCAGTGAAGAGCCCGTAGCCATAGGCGTTGTGGATGATCATCCCGGTGCGCCCGCCGGCGGCGCGGATCGAGCGCGCCATCACCTCCGACCAGGTATCGATGTCGCGCTGGGTATAGCCGACGACGATCGGCTTGCCCGTCGTGCCCGACGAGGCATGCACGCGCACCAGCTGTTCGCGCGGCACGGCAAACATGTTGAAAGGATAATTGTCGCGCAGGTCCGTCTTCGCGGTGAACGGAAATCTTGCAAGATCCGACAGCTCGCGGAAGTCGGACGGATGCACGCCGGCCTTGTCGAAGACCTTGCGATAGTGCGCCACGTTGTCGTAGGCGTGCTTCAGCGACCAGGCCAGCCGCTGCTTCTGCAGCGCCATGATCTCGTCGCGCGAGGCGCGCTCATGTGCGTCCATCTCGGCGCTATAGGTACTGGCACCTTCCTTGAGCCTCGTCAGAGCCATCCTCGTTTCCCCACATTGGTTTGTTCTTTTGCTTATTGGTCTCTTATTCTTCTTGCGGAGGCAGCCACGTGCCGGGAATGACACGCGAATGCCCGCGGAATTCCGCAATGACGGCGTCACCTACGGTGACACGCACATCGTAGATGCCGGAGCGGCCACCACGGGTGACCTCCCGCGCGTTGGCGACGAGGCGGTCGCCGAGCTTGCCCGGCTTGATGAAGGTGATCTGCCCCTGCGCCGCCACCACGCGCTCATTGCGCGAGTTGCAGGCAAACGCGAAGGCGGAATCGGCGAGCGTGAAGATGAAACCGCCATGGGCGATGCGCTGGCCGTTGACCATATCCGGCCGCACCGTCATGGCGAGCGTCGCGAAGCCCGGGCCGATCTCGACGATCTCCATGCCGAGACCCTTGGAGGCATCGTCCTCCACCCACATCGCGTCAGCGCAGGCGCGGGCAATATCCTCAGGCGACAGGGCGGCTTTGACGTTCACGCGCTTCTCCGGGCCAGATGCTTGCACATGATGTTCTGCTGGTTGGCTCAAGCTGTCAAATAATGCGACGCATTTGCATCCACGGGGTCTGATCCACCCGATCAGACATGGTCATAGTCGACAACGACCCGGTCGGACGATGGCTTCGCCTGGCAAGTCAGGACGAAGCCGGCCTTCAACTCCCACGGTTCCAGCGAATAGTTGATGTCCATCGGCGCTTCGCCCTCGACCAGCTTTGCGCGGCAGGTCGAGCACATCCCGCCCTTGCAGGCGAAGGGCAGATCGACCCCGGCGCGCAATGCGGCATCGAGGATCGCTTCGTCCTCTGCAACCGGCACGTCGCGACGCTTGCCGTCGATGATCAGCGATGCGATCGCCTTCGGCGGCGCGCCTGGCGCCACAGCCTTCTTCGGGCGCGGCTTGCCGCCGAATTCGGAGACGAAGCGCTCGACGTGGATGCGTTCGTCCGCGATGCCGAGATCGCGGCAGGTCACCTCGATCTCCTCGCTCATGCCGAGGGGGCCGCAGATGAAGACGTGATCGACGCTCCCCGCCGGCACCAGCGAGCGCAGCAGCACCCTCACCTTGTCGCCGTCGAGCCGGCCATGCAGGATCGGGATGTCCTGCTCCTCGCCGGAAATGACGTGGAAGAGCGAGAGGCGATCGATGAAGCGATCCTTCAGCTCCTCGAGCGCTTCGAGGAACATGATGTTGTCGGTGGTGCGGTTGCCGTAGAACAGGAAGAAGCGGCTGTCCGGCTCGCGGGCAAGCACACCCTTCACGATCGACAGGATCGGAGTGATGCCGGAGCCGGCGGCGAAGCCGACATGGATGCGCGGGCTATCTGCCGCGGGGACCACGCCGAAGCGGCCGGTCGGCGTCATCACGTCGAGCTCATCGCCGCTTTTCAGCTCGTCCGCCGCCCAGCTCGAGAACGCGCCGCCGTCAACCTTCTTCACGGCGATGCGGATCTCGCCGTCGTCGGGGCCGGAGCAGATCGAATAGGAACGGCGTACCTCTTCGCCATCCAGCATGGTGCGGAGCGTGAGATACTGGCCGGGCGCAAAGGCGTAATCGCCGGCGAGTTCGCCGGGGATGGCGAAGGTCATCGAGACGGCGTCGGACGCCTCGCGGCGGAGGTCGTTGACAGCCAGGCGATGGAAGCGCGGTGCGGCTGCGGACATGGTCAATGACACTTGAAATAATCGAAGGGTTCACGGCAGGCCTTGCAGCGCCACAGCGCCTTGCAGGAGGTCGAGCCGAATTCGGACAAAAGCTCGGTCTTGTCGGAGCCGCATTGCGGGCACGCGATGGCCTGCTCGCCGAACAACGTGCGGCGCGAGCTCGAGGCCTGCGGCGGCGCAATGCCGTAGGCGCGCAGCTTGCGGCGGCCCTCCTCGCTCATCCAGTCCGTCGTCCAGGCCGGCGACAGCACGGTGCGCACCTTGGGATGATGAAAGCCGGCGCGCTCCAGCGCGATCTCGATTTCGAGCGCGATCATGTTCATGGCGGGACAGCCCGAATAGGTCGGCGTGATCGCGACCTCGACATGATCACCGTCGAGCGCAACCTCGCGCAGCACCCCGAGATCGGCGATGGTCAGCACCGGGATTTCGGGATCGACCACGCTTGCCGCAGCGTCCCAGGCCCGCCGGCGCAGATCGCTATCGCGCTCTACTGCAGTCACCATGTCAGCCCCGGGAAGGTGCGCTGCATCGACTGCAGCTCCGACAGGAGGTGGCCGAGATGCTCGCTGTGCCGGCCGGACCGACCACCCTGCTGCATCCAGTCATTCCGGGGCAGCTCAAGTGTCGCTTCGCCGACGACGTCGGACAGCGTCGTCAACCAACGACCGCGCAAGCTCGCCGGATCAATGGCGATGCCGGCCTGGATCAGGGCGCGCTCGCCGTCGTCGACCGAGAACATCTCGCCGGTGAAGGCCCAGAGATGATCGATCGCGGCCTGCGCCCGTCGATGGCTTTCATCCGTGCCGTCCCCGAGCCTGATGATCCATTCCGAGGCGTGGCGCAGGTGATATGCGCTCTCCTTCTCCGACTTCGCGGCAATGGCGGCAAGCGTCGTGTCGCGCGAGCTCATCATGGCACGCCAGTAAAGGTCGGCGAAGGCGGAATAGAAGAACTGCCTCACCAGCGTCTGGGCAAAGTCGCCGTTCGGCTGCTCAACCAGCAACAGATTGCGGTACTGCCTGACGTCGCGGAGATATGCGAACTTGTCCTCGTCGTTCTCCTTGCCTTCGACCTTCGCGGCGTAGGTGTAGAGCTCGCGTGCCTGACCAATGAGGTCGAGCGCAATGTTGGAGAGCGCCATGTCCTCTTCCAGCATCGGCGCGTGCCCGCACCATTCCGACAGCCGGTGGCCGAGGATCAGCGCATCGTCGGCGCGGCGCAGAGTATAGAGCACCAGCGGTGTTTCGGAGACCTGGATGTTGGCCACGGCCATCACATGTGCCCTACTTCTTCCGGCACCTCGTAGAAGGTCGGATGCCGGTAGATCTTCGACTCCGCCGGCTCGAACATCATGCCCTTCTCGGCGGGATCGCTCGCGGTGATCGCGCTCGATGGCACGACCCAGATCGACAGGCCCTCGCCGCGGCGGGTGTAGATGTCGCGGGCGGCTTGCAGCGCCATGGTCGCGTCGCTGGCGTGCAGCGATCCCACATGCTTGTGCGCGAGCCCGTTGCGGCTGCGAATGAAGACCTCCCACAGCGGGGTATTCGGCGTGGTCATATTGATCTCCCTATTCGGCAGCTTGCGCGGTCTGACGCCGCGCGCGCTTGGCGGCATAGGCGGCTGCCGCCTCGCGCACCCAGGCGCCCTCCTCGTGCGCCTTGCGGCGCGCGGCCATGCGGTCGCGGTTGCAGGGGCCATTGCCGGCGAGCACCTGCTTGAATTCGGTCCAGTCGATCTCGCTGTAGCGCCAGTGTCCGTCCGCATCCTGCGTCATGCCGGGATCGGGAATGGTGAGGCCGAGATATTGCGCTTGCGGTACGGTGGCATCGACAAATTTCTGGCGCAGCTCGTCATTGGAGAAGCGCTTGATCTTCCACCTCGTCGAGGTGTCGCTGTGCTGGCTCGCGACATCCGGCGGGCCGAACATCATCAGCACCGGCCACCACCAGCGGTTCAGCGCGTCCTGCGCCATCGCCTTCTGCTCGTCCGAGCCGCGGCACAGCGTCACCATGATTTCGTAGCCCTGGCGCTGATGGAACGACTCCTCTTTGCAAACGCGGATCATCGCGCGCGCATACGGGCCATAGGAGCAGCGGCACAGCGGAATCTGGTTCATGATCGCCGCGCCGTCGACCAGCCAGCCGATCGTGCCGATATCGGCCCAGGTCAGCGTCGGATAATTGAAGATCGAGGAATATTTTGCCTTGCCGGCGAGCATCGCGTCGACCAGCTCTTCGCGCGAGGAGCCGAGCGTCTCGGCTGCGGCGTAAAGATAGAGCCCGTGGCCGCACTCGTCCTGCACCTTGGCGAGCAGCGCGGCCTTGCGGCGCAACGTCGGCGCACGGGTGATCCAGTTGCCTTCGGGCAGCATGCCGACGATCTCGGAATGGGCGTGCTGGGAGATCTGGCGGGTGAGCGTCTTGCGGTAGGCCGCCGGCATCCAGTCGTTCGGCTCGATGCGTTCCTCGGCATCGATGCGGGCCTGGAACTGAGCAGCCTTGGCCGCGTCCTCGAGACCGCGATCGTCGGTCTCGGCCGTGTTCAGCGCCTGGGTATACATGCGCATCCTCCCGATTTATTGGGAGGCAATATATAACAGAAATTATCTCATGCAAGATATTTCTGTAACACAACAATCAAGCATCGAACCTCCGTTTCAGCAGCTTCAGGGCCGCCGGCAACGGCCCCTTCTGGTTGATTGCATGGCTGTCGAGCCATTGTTCCGATGGAGCGAGGAGCGCGCGATAGATCTCGCCGCAGAGCGCGCGGGCCGCCCTTCCCGGCCAATCCGCCGGCAGCAGGCTCTCGGGCAGCAGCGGGTCACGCAGCACGACACGGCGATAGTAGTGGATCAACAGAATCCGTGCGGTGAAGGCATCGGCATCGGACAATTCCGTACCGCGCGCGATCGCGGCACGGAGCGGCTCGAACGTCTTCATGAATTTCAGATAGGCATCCGCGGTGCGATCGAGCGGCCAGCTCGCGCTGAGCAGACGCCGCCCGCTGTCATCCTCCGCCGAGACTTCGAGACGGATGGCGCCAGCAGCCTCGTCCGGCACCGGCACGCCCGACGGCGCGACCCAGACGCCTGGCAGCGGACTGCCGAAGCCGGCATTGCGCAGCGCCTCACGCGAGGCGTCGCGGTCCTCGCCATTGCCGATCAGCAGCAGCTCGAAACGGCCGGTCCAGTCCGATGGCGGCGGATCGTAGATGTGGCGCGTGGCAGCTTCGAAGGTCTGCCGACCCTTGTCGGCCAGGCGATAAAAACTGTTGCGCCCGACCTTTTCGCGCGTCAGCCAGCCGTCGGCAGCAAGCCGCGACATCGCGGTGCGGACGACACCGCTGTCGATATCCAGGCTTTCGAAGAATTCCAGCAGCGTCCCCAGCCACACGGAGCCGCCGCGCGGCACGATGGCGTCGCCGAATACGGTGATGACGATGGAGCCGGTGCGCGACGGCTCGCGCTTGAGCTGGTCGATGATGCGGGAGAGCGGATGCGCCATGCGCGAGGCATAGCGCGTTTGATGCGAGCCCGACAATGGACGCGAGCACCAAATGCGAGAACCGGGCTCGTCCTTCGAGACGGCGCTTCGCGCCTCCTCAGGATGAGGTCTACCTCTTTTGCGCGGCGTCAGCAGCTCTCACCCCTCATGGTGCGAAGCGCGGCACAGCCGCGCGTCTCGAACCATGCAAGCACGCTTACCTGTGCGGGTCGGGATAAACCACGCTGCGCCAACCGCTGCGATCGAATGGGCGCCACTGGCCCTCTTTCTGCGCGAGCCGGTCGGCTACGGCATAGACGACGGCGGGATGATGGCCCATTCCGCAATGGCTGCTCTCCACCTCGATGCTCTCGGTCTGCGCGCCCGTCTTCTCCACGCAGCCGCGCCAGGCGCAAATGCCGTCGGTACGGCTGAAGATGGCGGTGGTCGGCACCGGCGGTGGAGCGGCGAGCTCGCCGCCGAACCGCGGATCGACCTCGTCGGACTTCCGTCCGCTCGCCCATTCGTAGACGCGCCAGGCGTTGGTCGAGCGCGGATCGCCGGCGAAGGGACTGCCGAGCGTGATCACCTGGCGCACGCGCTCCGGCATCATCTTGGCGAGCTGGCGCGCATAGAGGCCGCCGAGGCTCCAGCCGACCAGGCTGATCCGGCGGCCGTGCTTGTCGCTGAGCTCCTGGACCAGGTCGACCATGGCGTCCTGCACGCCCTCGCGCAGGCCGTAATTGCGCCCCTGGCGCCAACCGCTCACCGCATAACCCTTGCTTGTCATAAACGCGCGCAGCGCGCCCGTCGACGCATCGGAAGCCACGAGGCCCGGCAGCACCAGCACCGGATGCCCATCACCGCGTGGCGCGAGGCTGAGGAGCGGCAGCGCGCCGAGGAATGCGCCGAACTCGTGAAGCGCGCGCCCCTCCAGAAACATCAGGGTACGGGACGGCGGACGCAGCGTCTGGGCGGTAGCGGTCATCGATGTTTCCCCTGGGAAAACTTCCTGGAAAGGACGCCGGCTGCGAAGCCGGCAAATGGGCATGAAATTCCAATGCACCGGCTTGTCGAACGTTCCGCAGCGCAACATGAATCAGCTAGGCGGCCGGTTCCCGACATTCAAGCGGGAGAGATGCGGGGCGGCAATAGGCCCACGCGGTAATGCTAACGGCTATGACGCAAAAGTCACAACAATCGAAGCAGGAATTCCGCGGAGTAGAGCGCGAGACCGGCGAGACCGCCGATCAGCGAACCATTGAAGCGGATGTATTGCAGGTCGCGCCCGATGTTGATTTCGATCAGCGCAATCAGCTGCGTCATGTTCCACGCCTTGACCTGATCGGAGATGAAGGTGGAGACGCCGCTCTTCTGGTCGGCAACGAAGCTGCGCAGCACCCTCACCAGGCCATTGTTGATCTCGCCACGCAGTTCGGCATCGCCGGCGAGCGCCTCGCCGGCCGCGACGAACATGCCGGCGAGATGATGCTGCAGCACCTGCGTCTCGCCGCTCGCGCTGCGCTCGATGAAGGAGCGCGTGTTGGCCCAGACGGTGCGGGCGAGTTCGACAAGCTCGGGACGCGCGAGCAGATCGCGCTTCAAGCCGTCGATGCGATCGATATAGGCTTGATCGGTGCCGAGCCGATCGACGAAGCTCAGCACCATGCGATCGAACTCGCCGCGGAACGGATGCTTGGGATCGCTGCGCACCTCATTGAAGAAAGCGGTGGCTGAGGCCACGATCTTGTTCACCAGAAACTTGTCGGCGCGATAGAGCCTGAGCAGGGTCGGCAACTCCGCGCGCACTTTCTCGCGGATCATCGCCATCGTTTCCTTCTGGTTCAGCGTCTCATGCATCATGCGCAGGAGATCGTCGAACAGGATCTGGTGCCGCCCCTCCGCCACGAAGCCGCGCAGCGTGCCGGCGGCGAGCGGCGCAAGGTCAATCGCCTGGAGCTGCGAGGACAGGCGGCGGATGATGAAGGTCATCAGGCCGGAGCTTTCCGTGGCGGAAACGGCCTCCGGCAACAGGCGCAGCGCGAAGCGCGCCAGATCGTCACTGCGCTTGCGGTCACGCAGCCAGTCCGCGACGAAGGAGCCGAAATCGATTTCCTTCAGCTTGGCCTCGACGGGGCCGGCCTCGAGGAAATGCACCTGGATGAATTCGCCGAGCTTGTCGGCGATGCGGGCCTGATTGCTCTGGATGATCGCAGTGTGCGGGATCGGCAGGCCGAGCGGCCGCTTGAACAGCGCGACCACCGCATACCAATCGGCGAGGCCACCGATGGTCGCGGCTTCCGCGAAGGCTGCGACGAAGCCGAACACGGGATGCACCGGAAGAAGCCATTTCGCGACAATGAAGAGCAGAAGCGTCGCGGCCAGCACCAGCGTCGCCAAGGTTTTCACGCGGCGCAGCTCGGCCGCGCGTTCGGCATCGCCGGGGGTATCGAAGGAGAAGGTGGCGGGTGGAGTCATCATTGCATCACACTATTCGTCATTGCGAGTCACTCCGGTGGCTCGCAATGACGATAGCGCAAAAACAAAGGCCCGCCGAAGCGGGCCTCAAATTCAGTTTCTACTCAGGCGCCAAATCAGGCGGTCTTGTTGTAGACTTTGGCGAAATTGTCCTGAGCGGACTTCGCACCGTTGGCGGCGAGCTTGCCGAGATAGTCGGCGGTCGCCTTGGCACGCGAGACGAACACTTCGCCGCGGGAGCGGAGCAGGCTCGACTGGATCTCGACGGCTTCGCTGATCGACTTTGCCGACGCGAGCTTGTCGATGCCCGAGAAGAACGCCTCGGCGTCCTCGTAGATCGCCTGCTGGATATTGCGGCTGATTTTGCCAGCCTCGGCGACGGATTCGGCCACTGCGTTCTCGACAGCGGCGGTCACCCGCTCGGAGCCGGCGAAGGCCTCGGCGGCACGGTCCTTGGCAGTGTTGGCAGTCTTCTTGACGAATTCGCGGGCGGCCTCGGGAACCTCCAGATTCTGGATGTTCTTGAAAGCGTCCTTGAAGCCCTCGAAAGCGGTGTTGGTTTCAGTGGTCATGGGGTTCTCTCCATCCTCATTGATCTGAGCTATGGCTCACCCCGTCCTCATGGGCCCGGGGCACCATCTGTATGACATAGCTAATTGTGCGTTGCAACATACTTGTTGCAACGCAACATCACGAAAATGTGATGAGCCTCAGCAAAAGGCATCATGATGCCTCTCTAGCCAAACGTTCAAGCGATCGGCCCGATTTGAATGCTGAGCGGGCGCTCTTAGTGCTGAACAGCGCCCGGCACCCCATACGCCTCCATCTGGGCCTGGACCTGCGCGATGTTGTGACCGAGCACGACGATGTCGTGGGTTTTGCCATCGACATCCCGGACATGGTCGCGCAGCAAAGCCTCGGCCTTGAAGCCGAGGCTTTCGAACAGGGCGATCGCCGCCTGCTGATCGACGGTCATCTGGACCGAGAGCTTCTCCAGGCCGGCGCCGAGCGCGAGTGCAAAGGTCTCCTGCGAGAGCGCCTTGCCCACTCCCTTGCCGCGGACATCGGGCGAGACCACCATCCGTATCTCGCCGACATGCGGCGACCAGGAATGCGGATCGCGCACCAGCGTGCCGCAACCGACCACCCTGCCCTCTCTCACCGCGAGCAGGCTCTGAATCGCGCCGCGCTCGATCTCCTTGACCCATGCCGACAGCACCTTCGGCTCGCTGAT
The DNA here is from genome assembly GCF_052043945.1 of Bradyrhizobium sp. PUT101. Classification (NCBI taxonomy): domain Bacteria; kingdom Pseudomonadati; phylum Pseudomonadota; class Alphaproteobacteria; order Hyphomicrobiales; family Nitrobacteraceae; genus Bradyrhizobium; species Bradyrhizobium sp. PUT101. The sequence continues at coordinate 6,354,312 of NZ_CP197207.1, read as the reverse complement.
GTTGCGGGGGAGGAACAGCAGATCGTGGGTCGGCAGGCCCTTGCCGAAGGCCAGCACCGCGGCCTCGTCCGCAGGCGACATCAAGCGGATCTCGATATCGCCGGCCTCGGTCTCGACCTGACGCGGATAGGAACGCTGCTCACTCATGTCGATCTCTTTCCCAGCCAGGAATCCAGTTTCGGCCACAGCCGCTTCACCGCGTTGGCACCCGCCACGAGAGAGACGTGACCACCCTTCAGGATCACCTCCTCCTTGTCGGCGGAGCCGACCTTGGCGATCAGATGTTTGGCGGCCTCATACGGCACGATGTGGTCGTGCTCAGCGACCGCATGCAGGATCGGCACCGTGATGTCTTCCAGCTTCGCCGGCCGGCCACCAACCGACATGGTGTCGTTGAACAGCTTGTTTTCCCACATCAGGTCCTTGGTGATGGCGCGGAAATATTCGCCCGCCAGCGGCAGCGTGTCGGTCGCCCAGCGGTCGAACATGCGGTAGGACTTGACGAACTCGTCGTTCCAGATGTTCTCCCAAAGCTGGATCTGGCTCACCGTGCGCGAGGCCGGGCGCAGCATCTCGAACGAGGACAGGATCATCTCCGGCGGCACGTTTCCCACGCTGTCGACGAGTTGGTCGACGTCGAAATAGCGGCGGTCGGAGAAATTCGAGAACAGCTTCATCTCGCGGAAGTCGATCGGCGTGGTGAAGCAGATCAGGTTCTTCATCGGCCCATCATTATGGATCGAGCCGTAGAGCAGCGACAGCACGCCGCCGAAGCAATAGCCGACGACCGAGACGTCCTGCTCGCCGGAATCGGCTTGCACGCGGCGGATGCAGTCCGGGATGAAATCGAGGACATAGTCCTCCATCCGCAGGTTCTTCTCCTCCGGCCGCGGCGCGGTCCAGTCCAGCATGTAGACGTCGTAGCCGCGCCTCAGCAGGAACTCGATGAAGCTCTGGCCGGGCACGAGGTCGAGGATGTAGCCGCGGTTGGTCGTCGCCATCACGATCAGCACCGGCACGCGGTAGATCTCGTCCGACATCGGCCGGTAGTGGTAGAGGCTCATGGTTCCGCGCGAATGCAGCACATCCTTCGGTGTCGAGCCGAGCGAAGGGCCCGAGGTCGAGAAATACTCGACGCCCTTGATGCTGCGCTGGATCGCGCGCTGCACCTCGGACTGGATGCGCTCCGGGATGGACGCGAAATCAAGTCCCGCCGGCGCATTCATTTTTGGTCTCCGCCTTCGGACGGCGGACGTTTCGTGCGCGGCGGTCGCGGAGCGGCGCCGCCCTGCTGCGCACCCGAGCTGGCCGACATCTGGCTCAGCATCGACTTGATCTCGCCGAGTTGGCCTTCAATCGACTGAAGCCGCTCCGCGATACCGGTCATCTGCTCGCGGCTCGGCAGGTTCATGGAGAGCAGGTATTTCTCCATGAGATCGCCAAATTGCTTCTGAGCACCTGCAGCAACGCCGCCGGCGCGGTTCACGGCTTGCGAGAACTCGGGCGTCTCCATCGCCTTGGTCGCGAAAGAGTTGAAACCCTTCTCCATCTCGCCGACCATCTTCTGCCACAAGGCGACCGGATCGGTGATCTTGTCGGTCATCAGCGTCCTCCCATGCGGAGGGCTTCGCACCCTTCTCTTCTCGCCATACCACACCGTCACGAGATGCCGGTCAACCGGCAGGCAGCGGGCGCAGTGTCGCGCTCGCGGCTTCTTTGCGGAACGAAACCGTGCGATACAGCAACGACCAGCAGGAGGGACCGCGCCCGTGACCGCCCATCAGCCGCCCCACACCGTCCGCGCCAATGGCATCGACATCTGCTACGAGATCTTCGGCAATGACAATGCCGAGCCGCTGCTGCTGATCATGGGGCTCGGAGCGCAGATGATCCATTGGGACGACGGGTTCTGCGAGCAGCTCGCCGCGCGCGGCTTCCGCGTGATCCGCTTCGACAACAGGGACATCGGCAAGTCGAGCCATCTCACGGGCGGCAAGCGCCTGACCCCGCTCGAGCTGCTGAAGCTGCGTTTCCTCAGGATTCCCGTGGCCGCAACCTACAAGCTGATCGACATGGCCAAGGACACGGTCGGCTTGATGGAAGCGCTCGGCGTCAAGTCGGCGCATCTGGTCGGCGCCTCCATGGGCGGCATGATCGCGCAGGAGGTGGCGCTGTCGTTTCCGCATCGCCTGCGCTCGCTGACCTCCATCATGTCGACCACGGGCAATCCGCGCGTGCCGCCGCCGACACGCGAGGCCGCCGCGATGCTGATGGCGCCGCCGCCACGGAGCAAGGAGGAATTCATCGCTCGCTTCGGCCAGACCTGGAAAGTCTTGCGCGCCGGGTCCTTTCCGGAAGAGGAAGCACTCGACCTTGACCGTGCCGAGCGCGTATTCGCGCGCGGGCTCAATCCGGCCGGCGTTGGTCGGCAGCTCCGCGCCGTGCTGGCCTCCGGCAGCCGCAAGGGTCGCCTGCATAGCGTGAAGACACCGACGCTGGTGATCCATGGCACGGTCGATCCGCTGGTTCATCCCGAAGGCGGCAAGGACACGGCAGCGTCAATCCCGAATGCCAAGCTGTTGATGATCGAAGGCATGGGTCACGCCCTGCCGATGCGCTTCTGGCCCGAGATCATCGGCGCCATCGACAAGCATGCGCACGGCGCGGCGGCGCAGGCCGCCTGAAGCGCGATGCGTTTAGAATGATCGTCATCGCGCTTCAGGTTGTTGTTTAAGCATGATCTTTTCGGAAAACCGCTGCGCACTTTTCCGGATCACGCTTTAGTTCTTCCGCGCGATCCAGATCACGTGGCGCGCGCCGCCGCCTCTGCCAGTGGCGCGGACGTTCACCTCGTTGACGTCGAAGCCGGCGGTACGGAGCCGCTTGGTGAAGGCCGGGTTCGGGCCCGACGACCACACGGCGAGCACGCCGCCAGGACGCAGCGCTGTCTTGGCCGTCTTCAACCCGCTCGCATCATAGAGCGCATCGTTGCCTTTCCGCGTCAGCCCTTCCGGCCCGTTGTCGACGTCGAGGAGGATGGCATCGAAGGCGGACCGCTTTGCCCGGATAATTTCGCCGACGTCGGTCTCCAGGATGCTGACCCTGGCATCATCGAGACTGTCGCCGAAGACCTCCGCCATCGGGCCCCGCGCCCAGGCGACGACCGCGGGCACGAGTTCGGAGACCACGATCTTCGCCTTAGCTCCAAGCACGGCCAGCGCCGCCCGCAGCGTAAAACCCATGCCGAGGCCGCCGATGAGGACGACGGGCTTTGCAACCTTCTCGATCTGCTTCGCCGCGAGCGTCGCCAGCGCGGCCTCGGAGCCCGACAGGCGATTGTTCATCAGCTCATTGGTGCCGAGCTTGATCGAAAACTCCTTGCCCCGCCTCATCAGGCGGAGCTTTTCGTCGGAGCCGGGGATTTCTGCGGTGTCGATCTTTTCCCAGGGAATCATGGGAGACGTTTAACATGATTTGCTGCGCAGGCTCGTAGCCCGGATGAACTCCGCCTACCCGCCCGCCCAGACGTCCAGCACATACCGATTCTTAGCGCCCATCTCCTCGATCCACCGGGCACTCGCGGCCGCGTCGCTCCCGCTCTTCTCGCGATGGATCGCGACCAGCGCTGCCTTCACGTCGGGCTCCATCCTGCCACCATCGCCGCAGACATAGATGATGGCGCCCTGCTCGATCAGCGGCCAGACCCTGTCCTTCTGCGCGGCGAGCACATGCTGCACATAGGTCTTCGGCCCGTCCGCGCGCGAGAATGCCGTGAAGAGCTCGGCGATGCCACCTACCGCCAGTGCCTTCAGCTCGTCGGCATAGAGAAAATCCTGGTCGGGATGGCGACAGCCGAAGAACAGCATGGCCGGCCCGAGGACGGCACCCTTCGCCTTGCACGCGGCGCGCTCCTGAAGGAAGCCGCGGAACGGCGCAAGCCCCGTACCTGGGCCGATCATGATGATCGGCACGGATGAATCATCGGGCAGCCGGAAGCCCGCCTTGGTCTCGCGCACCGTCGCGTAGATCACATCGCCCGCACGTCGGTTGCCGAGGTAGTTCGAGCAGATGCCTTTGTAGACACCACGGCCAGAGGCGGCCGGCCCCTCGACCACGCCGACCGTGATGCTGCAACGCGCCGGATCGACCGACGGCGAGGAGGAGATCGAGTAGTAGCGCGGCGCCAGCAGCGAAAGCATCTCGAGATAGACGTGGAACGGCAGCTCGCAGGCTGGATAGTCCAGCAGCAGGTCGAACACCGATTTGCGTTTGGCCAATATCTCGCTGCGGTAGCGCTCGAGCGGCTCAGCCTCCTCGCCGACGAAGGCCAATAGCTTCGGCTTGGTGACAGGGCAGCGGGTGTGCTCGGCCATGATCTGGATCTGCTTGCGCGTCGCGACCTGCTGCAGCTCGACAAACTCGCTGAGCAGGCGGCCGACCGACACCGCTTCGCCGACCGGCAATTGCGCACGACGGCCTTCGGCGACCTGCAATCTGATCTGGTCGGCCGGCAGGAAACCGAAGCGGCGGGCCACCGAATCCACCAGCGTCGGATCGTTGCGCGGAACCACACTCAAATGATCTCCGACGCGGTAGGTGACGTTGGACGGCAACTGCACCTCGATGTGGCGTGTCGAGCGCTCCGAGGGATTGGGGCCACTCTTGTTCTGGAGCTCGTCATTGACCAGCACCTTCATCGCCGCAGCGCCGCCCTGGGCGACGATGGCGTTGACGGCGGTCACGGCCACCGGCTCGATCGCGTAGAGCGGATCATCCTCCGCCGTGCGGGTGAAATTCCAGTCGATACCGAACTCCTTGGTCGCGACCTGGGCCGCCGCCGGGAACCATTTCCGAAACTGGCCGTCGAGATCGCTACGCGCATCGCCCTCGCCGCGCGGATAGACCGCGCGCGCACCATGGGCCGACAATTGCTCGTCGATGAAGCGCGGCACCGACTGGTAGGTCGCGGCCCAATCGCTGTTGCCGCAGCCGAACACGGCGTAGCGCACGCCGGCAAAGGCATCCTTCGGCAAGTCGCTGCCAAGCCATTTGACGAACTGCGTCGCATTGTCAGGCGGCGCGCCGTTGTAGGAGGCGCAGATGACTAGCACGCCGCCCTCTTGCGGCAACCTGCCGACATAGTCGTCGAGCGGGCCGAGATGCACGGCGAAACCGTTGATCTCCGCAAGGTCGGCCATGCGCGTGGCAAGCTCCTCGGCGGTGCCGAGATTGGAGCCGTAGAGCACCAGCATCGGCGTGTTATGGCCGGGCCGCGTCGTCGGCTGCCGCGGGGCCTTTGGCGCCGGGGCCGCGGCGACAGGACCGCCATAGGCGCCGCGCTCGCGATCGGCACGCGGACGCACCTTGATCTTGAAGCCTTCCGGCTTCATCGTCAGCGTTTCCTTCAGATGCATCTGGTAGCGCTGGTGGTCGATCAGCCTGAAGCGCTGCAGGATCATGCCGAGTGCGAGCGCAGCCTCGTGCATGGCAAAGCCACGGCCGATGCAGGCGCGCTGGCCGTTGCCGAACGGCTTCCACGCATTGATCGGCCGCTTGGCCTCCGCCTCGCGGCTGAAATTCTCGGGATCGAACGCGTCCGGATTCGGCCCCCAGACAGAGGGATCGCGATGCAGCGCGGTCACCAGGATGGTGGTGAAGGTGCCCTTCCTGAGCTTGTACTTGCCGCCACCGATGGTCTCGTCCTTGAGCGGCGAGATGCCGTAGGCCGGCGCCGGCGGCCACAGCCGCAGCGCCTCTTTCAGGATCTGCGTGATATAGGTGAGCTGCGTCACTTGCTGATAGGTCGGCTTCGCATTGACATCGGGGCCGAAGACGCGATCGACCTCGTCATAGGCCTTCTTGAGAATGTCGGGGTGCTTGAGCAGCGCATAGAGCGTGTAGGACAACAGGCCGCTGGTGGTCTCGTGGCCCGCGATCAGGAACGTGTTGATCTGGTAGCGGATGTTGACGTCGTCGAGCTGCTCGCCGGTCGCGCGGTCGACGCCGGTCATCATCGCGGCGAGCATGTCCTTCTTGTCGTCGATGCCCTCCGCGATCTTGCGACGCTCGGCGATGATCTCGTCGACCATCTTGTTCATGAAGGCGACGTCTTCGGCGAGCGTCTTGCGGCGCTTCTGCATCCAGAGCTGCTCGAACGGCAGGCCGCGCGTCATCATGATGGTTTCGAGCGAGCGCACCAGCGATTCGACGAAGGGATGGTAGTCACGCCGGTAGAACGAATTGAAGCGATAGTCGAAGCCGCACAGGCCGATCGTGTCCAGCGTCAGCGCGGTCATGTCGTGGACGACGTCGATCTCGTCATCGGCGTTGAGCCGCTCCCATTTCTGGACCAGCTGCTCGGCGATATCGACCATGCTGCCGTGGTAGGACTGCATGGCGCGGTTGCCGAACGGCTGAAGCAGGATGTTGTGCGCCTTGCTCCAATTCGGCTCGTTGGTATCAGCCGTGAAAAGGCCGTCGCCGCCGACCGCGCGCACGCGCCGCAGCGCACCGCGCACCGTCTTGTCGAACCGCTTCTCGTCGGAGAGCTCGTCGACGAGATCGTGGCCGGAGACGACGACGATCGGCGAGCCCATCATGTCCAGCCAGAAGATCGACCCCAGCTCCTTCGCAAGCCGCGTCAGGTGCTGCACGGGCGCAGACGAATCCAGCGACAGCATGTTGCCGACCACCGGCTTGGTCGGCGGATGCGGGATCGGGTCCAGACGGTTCTTGGATGACATGAAAAGTGCTTCCCCCTCGCCCTGCGTCATTCCGGGATGGTCCGAAGGACCAGGCCCGGAATCTCGAGATCCCGGGTTCGATGCTATGCATCGCCCCGGGATGACGACTGCGTCGTCACCCAAACCGCCTTCTACGCCATTCGATCAGCTTGGCGCTGACCTCTTCCGGCTTCTCCTGCTGCGTCCAATGGCCGCTGTCCTTCACGAGATACTTCTCGAGATCGGCGATCAGCTGCTCCATACCATCGGCCGCCGAGGGCGGCAGCACGGCATCGTTCTCGGCCATGATCATCAATGACGGGAGGTGGATGTGATGATCCAATCCCTTCGCGCGCTCCCAATTGCGCGTGAAATTGCGATACCAGTTGATGCCGCCGGTGAAGCCGGTTTTCGTGAACGTGTCGACGAACACTTTCTTCTCCTCCGCCGACAGGATCGGGGTGCGCGGATCGAGCTTGGCATCATAGGCTGCGATCATCTGCGGAAATGCCAGATTGGTCTTTGACGAGGCGCCGACGCCGCCGATCGGCGGCTCCTCCGGTTTCGCCGCGGGCCGCGGCAGCGGCTTGCGCATGAAGGCATCGAACGTCTGCTCGACACGGCTGCCAAAGATCCTGTCCGGCTCGCGGGCGGGGTCCTGGAACTGGACGATGTACATCTGATCGCCGAAGCGCTGGCGAAACAGGGCAATGGGGTCGATCGGCGCGCGGTCCCAGTGCGGCGTGTTGACGCCGACGACGCCGGCGACGCGCGAGGGGTGACGCAGCGGCATCTGCCAGACCACGAAGCCACCCCAGTCATGGCCGACGAAGATCGCCTTGTCGATGTTCAGGTGATCGAGCAGACCGACGAGATCGCCGGTCAGATGCTCCATGTCATAGGCTTCGACCGGTTCGGGCCGCTCGGTCGCGCCATAGCCGCGCTGGTCCGGCGCGATCACGCGGATGCCGGCCTCGCTCAGCGCCTTGATCTGATGACGCCAGGAGAAGGCGAGCTCCGGCCAGCCGTGACAGAGCACGAGCGGCGGTTTGTCATCGGCCGGGCCTGCCTCGTAATAGCCCATGCGGATTCCGTTCGTCTGCGCGAACTTGAGCGGCGGCATTTCAATCATCATGACTTCCCTATTCCGCCGCGCCCTTGATGTCGGCGGCCGGCGGCGCATACGCCGCCTCCAGCGCGGCAAACTCCTCAGGCAGCATATCGCACATCACCTGCACATGCGGAATGATGTTGGCGCCGACGATGAAACCGAAATCCAGTTGGTCGCGATAGCTCTGCACGGTGATGTTGAGCGCCTGCCCGTGCGTCGAGATCGAGACCGGGAAGATGTGCAATAGCTCGGCGCCGGCCGCATAGAGCGTCTGCCGCGGCCCGGGCACGTTGGACACCGTGATGTTGGCGGCCGGCGGAAGCACGTCGGAGAGATTCGATCGGCTGTAGAGCAGCGCCAGGATCTGCACCATGATCGGCGCCCCGAGCATCGAGACGTTGGAGACCTGGGGCATCAGCGCGCGCAAGGGATGCGACATCTCCTTGGACTTGGTCGATTGCGCGATGATCGCCTCCAGCCGCGCCTTGGGATCCTCGATATTGGTCGCGATCGCGCAGATCATGCCGAACACCTGGTTGTTGGCCTCGGTGTTGCCCTCCTCGCGCAACGAGATCGGGACGGCGGCGGTCAGCGATTTCGTAGGCAGCGTGCCGTATTGCCGGAGATAGCGGCGGACCACGCCGGAGGCGAGCGCCAGCACGACGTCGTTGAGCTTGCCGCCGGCCTGTTTGGCCAGCGCCTTCGCCCGCGACAGCGAGATCGAAACGCCGGCAAAGCTGCGCTCGGATGAGATCGTCTTGTTGAGCATGGTCGGCGGCGACACCATGCTGGCGAGGCTCTCGCGCGACTTGGGATCGGCGACCTTGCCGAGCACGTCGGAGACGCTCTTGAGCACGGCCGGGATGTTGCCGGCGAAGCGCACCGCACTCTCGATCTGGTACATCGCATTGTCGAACAGGATCGAGCCGATGTCACTCTTGCCAGTGCGCGGCAATTGCAGGTTCTTCGCCGCCGCCGAGGCATCGAGCGGCTGGCTGAACAACTGCTGATAGGAATCGAGCAGGTTCGCGGCGATGTCGCGCGGCTCCTGTCCGGGTTTCGCTCCTGCCGTCGGCGGATCGACCTTCCGCGGGATCGGCGAGATATCGTAGATCATGTTGGTCAGCGCAGCGCCCGCGCCGCCATCGATCGCGGCATGATGCATCTTGGAATAAAGTCCGACCTCATTGTCCTTCATGCCTTCGAACACGTAGAACTCCCAGAGCGGGCGGGCGCGGTTCAAGAGCTTGGCGTGCATCCAGCCGACGATGCGTTCGAGCGTGGCGCGGTCGCGCGGTTGCGGCAGGCTGGCGCGAAAAATGTGACGATCGATGTCGAACTGATCATCCTCGACCCAGGATGGATGATCGATGTCGAGCGGCGCCTTCTCCAGCCGTGCCTTGAGGATCGGCGCGATGTGCAGGCGCGAGAGGATCATCGCCTTGAAGTCTTCGAAGAAGTCGCCCTTGTAGTCGTCGGGCAGGCGAAAGATCGCCATGCTGCCGACATGCATCGGCATTTCAGGCGTTTCCAGATAGAGAAACGACGCGTCCAGCGACGACAGCTTCTTCCCGTCTGCCATGGTTCCCTCCCGCAAGATTTGACGGGCGCCTTAGGCGGCGCTTCTCATCAGGCGGATACTGCCTGTTCCGGCGGGGCATATGCAATGGCAAACGGCCCTGCCCGGTCAAATGGCCGGAATTCCCCCTCCGGTTGCGCCAGGCGATCCGCCACGGCCCACAGCGCCGCGGGGTTGACCCCGAGCCCGATATGGCTCGCCAGGTGCACCTCGATGTTCTCGGCACGCGCGGAGGGACGAAGCAGACAGGTCCGCCAGTTCACCACACCATCGGCGCGCGAATAGATCGACGTCGTCGGCACCGGCAGGTCGCCTGCAATCGCCTCGCGCGCTTCGGCAAAATCCTCGACCCGCTCGCCGGACAGCGCTTCGTAAAGCCGCGTCGCGTTGGTCGCCCGCACGTCGTTCGCAAAAGGGCTGCCGAGCGTGATGACGTAGCGGACCTTGTCGGGTGCCCAAAGCGCGAGATCGCGGGCATAGACGCCGCCGAGGCTCCACCCGACCAGGCTGACCTTGCGTCCGCTCGCGGCATGGATTTCGGTCAGGCGGGTGCGCAGCGAATCCCGCATCCGCCCGAGCCCGCCGAGATTGCGGCCCATCCGCCAGGCATGTGCCTCATAACCGAGCTCGCTGAGATAGCGCCGCATCGGCACCATCGAGAGGTCGCTGGCGAGAAAGCCCGGCAGCGCCAGCACCGGATGGCCGTCGCCCCTCGGCGCGCGCATAAGGAGCGGCGACAGCAGCAGGCTCGCATTCAATTCGAACAGTCCACGGGCTTCGGCCAGCAGCAGGCCGAGACCTGGCGGACGAAGCCGGCCCGACTCCAGCGGCCCGTCCGGCCCGGGCGACATTATTTCTTCTTGTCGCCGCTGCGAGAGCCGCCGAGGCCGGCCATCGTGACGAACATGTCCTGAAACCGCTCGGCGATCTTGGGATCGAAGGTGAACCAGCTCTGGATCAGGGATTCAGGCGACACCTTGTCGATGTTGCTGAGGACCTGCTGCTGCAACTTGTCCATCACCGCCGTCTGCATCGGCGCCACGTCCGGCAGACCGAAAAACTGGCGGGCCTCGAGGGGGGTGCAGTCGATTTCGATGTTAACCTTCATGTCCCCTCCAGATGAGATTCGAGCGGCCTGTCGGAGTATCGCCGCGAGTTGTGGTGCAACGCAAGCGACCTGATGCCGGCGCGACATGCCCCGTCCTGCAATCAGCCGGTATGGTCAACCAAAGTCGGAAGGCACGGTCCTCCATGCCTGGCGACACGGTCAGCATTGCTGCACAGCGGTGCAACTTGGCGCGTTCCTTGCTGGAATGGCGCTTGCACGGGTCGAGAACTCTGGGCAACATGGATTAGTCAACCCCGCCGAACAATCAAAAATCACCGGCGTGGCAGTGCGGAGAGGGTCAAGAATGTCAATCGGTCAAAGTCTGTTTGCGGCGACGCTCGCCGGTACGCTTGCGTTGGCAATCTCGCCGGCGTCAAGCCAGACGCTACGTTATGCCAACCAGGGCGACCTGAAGTCGCTCGATCCCTATACCCTGAACGAGAGCACCACCCACGCCCATCTTGGCCACGTCTATCAGGGCCTCACCGCGCGCGACAAGGACCTCAAGATCATTCCGGCACTGGCGGAAAGCTGGGAAACGCCGGAGCCGACCCGCTGGCGCTTCCATTTGCGCAAGGGCGTGAAATTCCACAACGGCGATCCCTTCACCGCCGACGACGTGCTGTTCTCGGCCGACCGCGTCCGCAAGAAGGGGTCAAACATGCAGACCCGACTTGCGCCCGACGTCAAGGTGGTCAAGGTCGACGACTACACCGTCGATTTCATCCTGCCCTCGCCCAATCCCATCCTGCATTCGTCGTGGGATGTCTGGTACATCATGGACAAGAAATGGGCCGAGCAGAACAACGTCGTCGATCCGACGCCGGTGGCGGCGACCACGCCGAGCTACGCCTCGCTGCACGAGAACGGCACTGGCCCCTTCATCATCGAAAGCCATCAACCAGGCGTAAAGACGGTGTTCAAGGCCAATCCCAATTACTGGGGCAAGGTCGAAGGGAACTTGAAGGAGATCATCTTCACCCCGATTGCTTCCGACGCCACCCGCGTCGCCGCGCTGCTCTCGGGCGAAGTCGACGTCATCGAGCCGGTGCCGATCCAGGACATCTCCCGCGTCGATTCCAGCCCGAATGCCCAGGTGCTGAAGGGGCCGGAGCTCCGCACGATCTTCATCGGCTTCGACCAGACCCGCGACGAGTTGCTCTACTCCAACATCAAGGGCAAGAACCCATTCAAGGACGCCCGCGTCCGCGAAGCCTTCTACAAGGCAATCGACATCGAGCTGATCAAGACGCGCGTGATGCGCGGCCTGTCGACGCCGTCGGCGCTGATGATCGCGCCGGAACTGTTCGCACTGTCCAAGGAGTTCACGCGGCCGAAATTCGATCCTGAGGGCGCAAAGAAGCTCCTGACCGAAGCCGGTTACCCCGACGGATTCGAGGTCACCATGGATTGCCCGAACGATCGTTACGTCAACGACGCCGCGATCTGCCAGGCCGTCGTCGGCATGCTTGCCCGCATCGGCGTCAAGATCAACCTGCTGGCGCAGCCGAAGGCGCAATACTTCGCCAAGGTCCTGAAGCAAGGCGGCTACCAGACCTCGTTCTACCTGCTGGGCTGGACGCCGAGCACCATGGATTCCCATAACGTGCTCTACGACATCATGGGGTGCCGTAACGATGCGAAATCCTCGCGGGGCGAGGCGAATCTCGGCGGCTATTGCAACAAAGAGTTCGACGCCATCACCGACAAGGTGCTGATCGAAACCGACACCGCCAAGCGCAACCAGCTGATCAAGCAGGCCTACGAAATCGGCATCAAGGACTGGGCCTACATTCCGCTGCACCAGCAGGCGCTGGCCTGGGGCGTATCGAAGAAGGTCAACCTGCCGCAGCGCGCCGACAATCTGGTCATGTTCCACTGGGCGACCAAGAAGGAATAGCGTCAGTCGAACACAAGGTCCCGGCCGCGTGAGGCGTCCGGGACCATTCCTTTTCCGGCTGACAAAGATGTCGGCCGCACGCACACCCAAGGACGGTGGAAGGCATGCTCGCTTTCACTCTTCGCCGCGCCGTTCAGGCCATCGGCGTCATGTTCGCCGTCGGCATCATCGCGTTCTCGATGTTCCGCTTCGCCGGCGACCCGGTCAACCAGATCGTCTCGATCGACACTTCGGCGGCCGAGCGGGCGATCGTGCGCAAATCGCTCGGCCTCGACGATCCCGTGCCGGTGCAGTTCGTGCGCTATTTCGCCGATGCCGCGCAGTTCAAGTTCGGCGTCTCCTACCAGTTCCGCCAGCCAGTCTCGGCGCTGTTGATGGAGCGCATGCCCGCGACACTGGAGCTTGCGATCTGCGCGACGATCTTCGCGATGGTGTTCGGCATCCTGATGGGCGTCTATTCGGCGCTCAAACGCGACACTGTTCTGGCAAAACTATTCCAGGCCGTTTCGCTGATCGGCATCTCGCTGCCGACTTTCCTGATCGGCATTCTCCTGATCTATCTGTTCGCGGTGACATTGGGCTGGTTGCCCTCGTTCGGCCGCGGCGAGGTGGTCAAGCTCGGCTGGTGGACGACGGGCCTGCTGACGCTGTCCGGACTGAAGGCACTGATCATGCCCTCGATCACACTCGGCCTGTTCCAGATGACCCTGATCATGCGGCTGGTACGCGCGGAGATGCTGGAAGTGCTGCGGACCGACTATATCCGCTTCGCCCGCGCGAGGGGGCTGACCACCCGTGCCATCCATTTTGGCCATGCGCTGAAGAACACGCTGATTCCGGTGATCACGGTGGCCGGACTTCAGTTTGGCTCGGTTATTGCATTTTCCATCATCACCGAAACCGTGTTCCAGTGGCCGGGCATGGGACTTCTATTCGTCCAGGCCGTGCAAAATGTCGATATCCCGATCATGGCCGCCTACCTGCTGATGGTCTCGCTGATCTTCGTCACCATCAATCTGGTGGTCGACATTCTCTATACCGTGGTCGATCCGCGCCTGCGCTCGACCGTCGGTCGCGCCGCATAAGGCAGCCTGCATGTCCGACGCAGTCGTCTCCAATTCCGACAAGCAGGGCGCGCAGCCGACGCATGCCGCCCAGAGCTGGCTCACCCGCGCGCTCGATAGCGATCTCTTCTATTCGTTCCGGCGCTCCAAGCTCACCATGGTGGCGGCGACCATCACGGTCGTGTTCTTTCTGCTGGCGATCTTTGCATCCGTGCTTGCGGTGCAGAACCCGTTCGATCCGGCGCAACTGCAATTGATGAATTCGCGGATCTCGCCACTGTGGACCACCGACGGTCAGAGCCCGTTCCTGCTCGGCACCGACGAGCAGGGCCGCGATGTGTTCTCTGCCATACTCTATGGCATGCGCATCTCGCTCGCCGTCGGCGTCGCCGGCGTGATCTTCGCCGGCGCGCTCGGCATCGGGCTCGGCCTGATCGCCGGCTATTTCGGCGGCGCAATCGACAGCGTGATCATGCGGATCGCCGACGTGCAACTCACCTTCCCCGCCATCCTCATCGCGCTGCTGGTCAACGGCATCGCGAAATCGATCCTCGGCAACCGGCTCGATGCCACCAGCATGCTTGTCGTGCTGGTGATCTCGATCGGCCTGAGCTTCTGGGTGGGGTACGCGCGGACGGTGCGCGGCTCCGTGATGGTCGAGAAAAGCAAGGACTACGTGGCTGCCGCGCAGCTGATCGGCCTGCCTGCGCCGAAGATCATGCTGCGGCATGTGCTGCCGAACACGATGGGTCCGATCCTGGTCATTGCCACGATCAACCTCGCACTCGCCATCATCACCGAGGCGACGCTCTCCTTCCTCGGCGTCGGCCTGCCCGACACCATGCCATCTCTCGGCACGCTGATCCGCATCGGCAACAATTACCTGTTCGCCGGCGAATGGTGGATCGTCGCCTTCCCCGGTCTTGCGCTCGCCGCATTGATCCTCTCGATCAACCTGCTCGGCGACTGGCTGCGCGACGCGCTCAACCCGAAGCTTCGATGAGTACGCCTCGCCCATGATCGAACCCGTTCTCTCCGTGCGCAACCTCCAGGTGGAGTTCGCCTCCCGCCGCGGCACGCTGCGCGCCATCGACGACGTCTCCTTCGATATCGCCAAGGGCGAGGTGCTCGGCGTCGTCGGCGAATCCGGCGCCGGCAAGTCCGTCACCGGCCTCTCGGTGATCGGCCTGATCGATCCGCCTGGCCGCATTGCCGGCGGCGAGATTCGTCTCGCGGGCCTGCGCATCGACAATCTGCCGCCGGAGCAGATGCGCCGTATCAGGGGCAAGCGCATCGGGATGATCTTCCAGGACCCGCTCACCTCGCTCAATCCGCTGTACAAGGTCGGCGACCAGATCGTGGAGACGATCCGGACTCACCTCAATCTGTCGGAGCGGTCGGCGCGGCGCCGCGCCATCGACCTGCTCGCCGAGGTCGGCATTCCCGCACCCGAAAAGCGGATCGACGGCTATCCCCACGAATTCTCCGGCGGCATGCGCCAGCGCGTGGTGATTGCGCTCGCGATCTGCGCCGAGCCGGAGTTGATCATCGCGGACGAGCCGACCACCGCGCTCGACGTTTCCGTGCAGGCCCAGATCATCTCGCTGATCAAGCGGCTCGGGCGTGACCATGGCACCGCAGTAATGCTGGTGACTCACGACATGGGCGTGATCGCGGAGACCTCGGACCGCGTCGCGGTGATGTATGCCGGCCGCATCGCGGAGATCGGCCCGGTGCAGGATGTCGTGAGGAACCCGCTGCATCCCTACGCAAGGGGCCTGATGGGCGCGATCCCGACGCTTGCGGGCGAGGACAAGCGCCTCGTGCAGATTCCCGGCTCTATGCCGCGGCTGTCGGCGATCCCGCGCGGCTGCTCGTTCAATCCGCGCTGCGCCTTCGCCTTCGATCGCTGCCGCGTCGAGCGGCCGGAGCCGCTGCCGCGCGGCGCGCAATCGGTCGCCTGCCATCTCTATGACAATGTGCCGGCGGAGAGCGCGGCATGAGCGTTCCCTTCGTCCAGGCCACAAATCTGCGCCGCGTTTTCGACGTCTCAAAGCCCTGGCTCAACCGCGTGCTCGAAGGTGGCCACCTCGAATATCTCAAGGCGGTGGATGGCGTCACTTTCGACATCAAGAAGGGCGAGACGTTCGCTCTGGTCGGCGAGTCCGGCTCCGGCAAGACCACGGTGGCTCGGATGGTCGTCGGCCTCCTGCCGCCGAGTTCCGGCGACGTCCTGATCGACGGCGTCTCGATGACCGATCCGCGGCAGGCGCCGGCGCGGCGCAAGCTGCGCCGCCGCATCCAGATGATCTTCCAGGATCCCTATGCAAGCCTGAACCCGCGCTTCCGCGTGGATGCCATCATTTCCGAGCCGATCCGTGCCTTCGACCTGATCCAGGGCGAGCGTGACATCCAGGCCCGCGTCGGCGAGTTGCTCAGCCTCGTCGGCCTGCATCCCGACGACCGCCTGAAGTTTCCGCATGAGTTTTCCGGCGGCCAGCGCCAGCGTATCGCGATCGCGCGCGCGCTCGCCTCCGATGCCGAGTTCATCGTGTGCGACGAGCCGACCTCCGCGCTCGACGTCTCGGTGCAGGCGCAGATCCTGAACCTGATGCGAGACCTCCAGGACAAGTTCGGCCTGACCTACATGTTCATCAGCCACAACCTCGCCGTGGTCCGCCACATGGCGAGCCGCGTCGGCGTGATGTATCTCGGCCGCATCGTCGAGATCGCGGAAGGACGCGAGTTGTTTACCCGCCCGCGCATGCCCTACACCAAGATGCTGCTGGGCGCGGTGCCCGATCTTGCCATGAGCGGCCGCCAGCGCATTCCGGTCAAGGGCGAGATCCCGAACCCGATCAATCCGCCCCCCGGATGCGCCTTCAATCCACGCTGTCCACTCGCGTTCGATCTCTGCCGCAAGGAGACCCCGGAACTGATCGACGGCGTCGCCTGCCACGCCGTCAACACCGCGCCGGTCCCGGCGTGACGCGCGCGTGCCATGCAGCCTGTGCATTTGGCGACGGCGTGGCCCTGTGATCAATTGCGCGCGCCGCAAATGGGGTAGCCTATGACCAGCAAGATCAATCCCGATCCATTCACGACGAGGCCCGAGATCGAAGGCACATTCGGGGTCGTCGCCACCACGCACTGGATTGCGACCGCCGTGGGCATGGCTATCCTGGAAAAGGGCGGGAATGCCTTCGATGCCGGCGTTGCGACCGCCTTCACGCTCCAGGTGGTCGAACCTCATCTGAACGGTCCCGGCGGCGACGTACCCGTCATCGTCCATGACGTGAAGCGCGGCCGCACCGAGGTGATCTGCGGTCAGGGCCCTGCCCCCGCGCGCGCCACCATCGCACATTACAAGAGCGAAGGTCTCGACATGGTGCCCGGCACCGGCCTGCTCGCGGCCTGCGTTCCCGGCACTTTCGAATCCTGGATGATGCTGCTGCGCGACTACGGCACGATGCGCGTGCGCGACGTGCTGGAGCCCGCGATCTCCTACGCCCGCGACGGCTATCCGTTGGTCGAACGCGCCTGCGCGACGATCCAGACCGTCGAGCAGTTGTTCCGCAAGCATTGGCCGACCTCGGCCGCGGTGTATCTTCCCAACGGCGAAGTGCCGAAGCCCGGCACGCTCTTCACCAACAAGACGCTGGCCGCAACCTACGCCCGCATCCTCGGCGAAGCCGAGAGCGGCGGGGGCGGCCGCGACGCCGAAATCGAGCGCGCGCGCAAAGCCTGGTCGCAAGGCTTCGTCGCGGAGGCCATCGACAAATTCTGCCGGACGCAGGAGGTGATGGACGTCAGCGGCTCCCCGCACCGCGGCGTCCTTTCCGCCGACGACATGGCGCGCTGGCAGCCGACGGTCGAGGCACCGCTCACTTACGACTATGGCCGGTACACCGTCTGCAAGGCCGGTGTCTGGAGCCAGGGCCCCGTCACGCTCCAGCAACTTGCGCTACTCAAGGGCTTTGCGCTCGACGGGCTCGATCCGACCGGACCGGAGTTCATCCATCTCCAGATCGAATGCGCCAAGCTCGCCTTCGCCGACCGCGAGAAATTCTATGGCGATCCCAAGTTCAACGAGATTCCGATCGGGACGCTGTTGTCGGATGCCTACAATGACGAGCGGCGCAAGCTCATCACCGACAGGGCTTCGCTCGATCTCCTCCCCGGCTCGGTCCAAGGCTTTGGCGGCGAGGTCAAGCTGCGCCGCGCCGAGGGCCAGCGCGAGGCCGTCGGTGCGCTCGGTGCCGGCGAACCGACGGTCGGGCGCTTCGGCGAGGTGCGCGGTGACACCGTGCATTTCGACATCATCGACAAGGCCGGCAACATGGTGTCCTCGACACCATCGGGCGGATGGCTGCAATCCTCGCCAATCATTCCGGAGCTCGGCTTCTGCCTCGGCAGCCGCGCCCAGATGTTCTGGCTGGAGGAAGGGCATCCCGCCGCGCTCGCTCCGGGCAAGCGGCCACGCACGACGCTGTCGCCGACCATGGCATTGCGCGATGGCGAGCCGTACCTCGCCTGGGGCTCGCCCGGCGGCGACCAGCAGGACCAGTGGATCACGCAGTTCTTCCTGCGCCACGTTCATTGCAATCTGAATCTCCAGGAGGCAATCGACGCGCCGGCCTGGCACTCCGAGCACTTCCCGATCTCCTTCTGGCCGCGCACCGCGCGCCCCGGCGTGCTCGTGGTCGAGAACCGCGTGCCGAAGGCGACGATCGAGAACCTGCGCGAGCGCGGTCATATCGTCGAGGTCGGTCCCGACTGGTCGGAAGGCCGCCTCACCGCGGCCTCGCGCGTCGGCGTGCGCCGCCGCGCCGCCGCCAATCCGCGCGGCATGCAGGGCTACGCCGCAGGACGATAGAAGGCAGCACATGACCTGGTCGATCATCGCGCGAGACCCTGCCACCGGCCAGTTTGGCATTGCGGTCGCGACCCGCTTCTTCGCCGTCGGCGCGCGGGTTCCGTACATTGCCGCCGGCCTCGGCGCCCTCGCAACGCAGGCCTTCGTCAACCCCTATTACGGCATCGACGGCGTCAAGCTGCTGCGGAAAGGTTTGAACGCGCACGACGTGCTCGCCACCCTGCTCGCGAGCGACGACGGCCGCGAAAGCCGCCAGATCCACATCATGGATGCCAGCGGCGCCATCGCCGCGCATACAGGGCGCGATTGTGTCGACTGGTGCGGCCACATCGCAGGCAGCGGCTTCTCGATCGCGGGCAACATGCTCGCCTGCGCCGACGTGCTCGACGAGACGGCAAAGACCTACATCGCCAATGACAGCCTCCCCTTTCCGCGCCGCCTGCTCGCCGCGATGCGCGCAGGCGAAGCCGCCGGCGGGGACAAACGCGGCAAGCAGTCCGCCGCGCTGCTGATCCACGGCGAGGAGGAATGGCCGACGCTCGACATTCGCGCCGACGACCATCCCGATCCCCTCGGCGAGCTCGAGCGGCTCGAAGATGTCAGCCACGAGCTCTGGGTGCACTTCCGCGCCTCCATGCCGACGCGGCAGAATCCGGCCGGCAACACTGATCGCAGCGTCATCGACGCCAGCATTGCCGCCGCCCGGGCAAGGCAGTCATGAGCACGAGCCCCCTCATCGAGATCAGGGATCTGCGCATCCGTTTTCACGGCGACGACGGCCGCATCACCCACGCCGTCGACGGCGTCGATCTCAGCGTCGCCAATGGCGCCACGCTCGGCCTCGTCGGCGAATCCGGCTGCGGCAAGAGCGTGACCTCTCTTGCAATCATGGGCCTCTTGCCGAAGCAGAGCGCGGAAATATCGGGCGCGATCCGCTTCGACGGTTTCGACCTGCTGAAGACCCCGGACCAGACGCTGCGCGACCTCCGCGGCAACCGGCTGGCGATGATCTTCCAGGAGCCGATGACCTCGCTCAACCCGAGTTTCACCATCGGCGACCAGATCATCGAGACGATCCTGCGCCATCGCGGCGGCTCGCAACGAAGTGCGCGCGAGCGGGCGATCGAGCTGCTGCGCCGCGTCCACATCCCATCGCCCGAGCGGCGCATCGACGAGTATCCGCACAAGCTCTCCGGCGGCATGCGCCAACGCGTGATGATCGCGATGGCGCTGGCCTGCGATCCGCGCCTGCTCATCGCCGACGAGCCGACGACCGCGCTCGACGTCACCCTGCAGGCCCAGATCCTGGAGCTGATGCGCGAGCTGAAAGCCGCGAGCGGCGCCGCGATCATCCTGATCACCCACGATCTCGGCGTCGTCGCCGAGGTCTGCGACGAGGTCGCGGTGATGTATGCCGGCGAGATCGTCGAGCGCGCGCCGGTGGACGAGCTGTTCTCGGCGCCTCAGCATCCCTACACCGTCGGTCTGCTCGGCTCGATCCCCCGGCTCGACCATCGGGCCGAGCAGCTTGCGACGATCGAAGGCATGGTCCCGAACATGGCGCAGCCGCCCGCCGGTTGCCGCTTCTCTGCGCGCTGTCCCTTCGTGCTGGATGCCTGTACGAAGGCGCCGCCGCCGCTGCTGGAAGTCGGCCCCAGGCACCTCTCGCGCTGCATCCGCGCGCCGCTCGAACTCCTGGTGTCGTGATGGCCCTCCTCGAGGTCGAAGGCCTGGTCAAGCATTTCGTCGCCGAGCGATCACTGTTCGGCCGGGCGCTGGCGCATGTCAAAGCGGTCGATGGCGTCAGCTTCTCGCTGGAAGCCGGCAAGACGCTGGCGCTGGTCGGCGAGTCCGGTTGCGGCAAGTCCACTGTCAGCCGCCTGGTCTTGCGGCTGATCGAGCCGGACGCCGGCACGGTTCGCTTCGAGGGCCGCGATCTGCTCTCGCTCGATGCCGGCGGCTTGCGCGCCTTCCGCCGCGAGGCGCAGATCATCTTCCAGGATCCTTACGCCTCGCTCAATCCGCGCATGACGGTCGGCCAGATCCTGACCGAGCCGCTGGCGCTGCACGATCTCGTTCCGGCGCCGCGACGATCCGAGCGCGTCGCCGAGCTGCTGCGGCTGGTCGGGCTCGAGCCGCGGCTGGCGCGGCGCTATCCGCATGAATTCTCCGGCGGTCAGCGCCAGCGCATCGCCATCGCGCGCGCGCTCGCGGTCGAGCCGAAGCTGATCATCTGCGACGAGCCGGTCTCGGCGCTCGACGTCTCGATCCGCTCGCAGATCCTGAACCTGCTGCGCGAGCTGCAGGACAGGCTCGGTCTCGCCTACATCTTCGTTTCGCATGACCTCGCCGTGGTCAAGCACATCGCCGACCACGTCGCGGTGATGAATCTCGGCCAGATCGTCGAGACCGCGGAGGCGGACGCGCTGTTCGCCGCGCCGCGCCACCCCTACAGCCGGGCGCTGCTGTCCGCGATCCCTGTGCCTAAACCGCGGGCAAAGAGCAGCCGGATTGTGCTGCAGGGAGAGATCCCCAGCGCGATCAATCCGCCGCCGGGATGCCGCTTCCACACCCGCTGCCCCTATGTGGTCGATCGCTGCCGCAGCGAAATGCCTCAGCTCGTCGCGGATGGCATCGGACATGCAACGGCCTGCCACCGAACACCGGAACTGCCCTCCTCGGAGGCGATCGTCCCCATGGACGGCGGCTTCTCGCCGGTCCTGGAAAAACTGGTCGCAGCCTTCAGCGGCGGGCCGGAAGCAGCACGCGGCGGCGGGGTTAGTTCATTGGGAGCGGGCCCCACATCGCCGTGAAACAGAGGTTGAGAACGATGAGCCTTGTGCGTTTGACAATCCTGGCGTCGGCATTGCTGACGTCGCTCGCGGGCACAGCCCAGGCGCAGACTACGCTTCGCATCGGCATCGCCGAAGACCCCGACATCCTCGATCCCAGCATCGGCCGCACCTATGTCGGCCGCATCGTCTTCTCTGCGTTCTGTGACAAGCTGTTCGACATCGACGAGAAGCTCAACATCGTGCCGCAGCTGGCGTTGTCCTACGAGACATCGGCCGACGGCAAGGCCATGACGATCAAGCTTCGGCCCAACGTGAAGTTCCACGATGGCGAGCCGCTCGACGCGGAAGCCGCAAAATTCTCGATCGAGCGTCACATGACGTTGCCGACCTCGTTCCGCAAGTCCGAGCTCGCCAGCGTCGACCATGTCGAGGTGGTCGATCCCCTCACCATCAAGCTGGTGCTGAAGACGCCCTACTCGCCGCTGATCGCTCAGCTCACCGACCGCTCCGGCATGATGGTCTCACCCAAGGCTGCGAAGGAGGCCGGTGACAAGTTCGGCCTGCATCCGGTCTGCGCTGGTCCCTACAAATTCGTCGAGCGCGTCCAGCAGGACCGCATGGTGTTCGAGAAATTCGCTGATTACTGGAACAAGGACAACATCCACATCGACCGCGTCGTGTTCCAGCCGATCGTCGACGCCACCGTGCGCCTCGCCAATCTGAAGTCCGGCGCGCTCGACCTGATCGAACGCGTGCTCGCCACTGACATCAAGGACGTCCGCGCCGATTCCCGGCTCGTATTGTCGACCGCGCCGGAGCTTGGCTATCTCGGCCTGACCATCAACATCGGCAACGACAAGAACAAGGGCCCGCTGAGCCAGTCGGCAAAAGTCCGGCAAGCGCTGGATCTGTCCATCGATCGCGAGGCTCTCAACCAGGTCGTGTTCAACGGCGAGTTCACTCCGGGTAACCAATGGGTCAGCCCGACGCATCCCTATTACCAGAAGGCATTCCCGGTTCGCGGCCGCGACGTTGCCAAGGCCAAGGCGCTCCTGAAGGAAGCGGGCGTCACTTTGCCGGTGACGGTGGACTACATGATTCCGAAGGGCGCGGAGAACGAGGCCGTCGCCCAGGTCGTCCAGTCGATGGCGGCGGAAGCCGGCTTCGACATCAAGATCCGCGCGGTCGAATTTGCGACCACCTTCAAGCAGGCCCAGGCCGGCGAGTTCCAGGTCTTCCAGATCAACTGGAGCGGCCGGATCGATCCCGACGGAAATTCCTACATCTTCATGCGCAGCAAGGCGCCTCAGAATGATGGAGGTTATTCCAACCCCGAGGCCGACAAGCTTTTGGAAGAGGGGCGAGCGACAGCGAACGTCGACGAGCGCAAGGCGATCTACGCCAAGCTGACCAAGATCCTGCTCGACGACCTGCCGATCATCTACATCTATCACCGCACGCTCCTGATCGCGCACACCAAGAAGCTCGAGGGTTACCGGCAGATGCCCGATGGCCTCGTTCGCGTGGTCGGGCTGAAGTTCAAGTGATCGCGACAGCGCCCCTGAGGCGACCGGCACCATGCTGAACTTCCTCGCCCGCCGCATCGCGCAGATCGTGCCGACACTGTTCTTCGTGTCGGTGCTGATCTTCTCGTTGCAGCAATTGCTGCCGGGCGATCCCGCGCTGGTGATGGCCGGCGAGGAACGCGACCCCGCCGTGATCGAGCAGATCCGCCAGCAATACAAGCTCGATCAGCCGATCCCGGTGCAATACGTCTACTGGCTCAGGGGCGTGCTGACGGGTAATTTCGGCGAGTCGCTGCGCAACAAGATGCCGGTGCGCGAACTGATCGCGCAGAAGCTGCCGGTCACGCTCCAACTCGGCTCGATGGCGATCCTGATCGCGTTCTTCATCGGCATTCCCGCCGGCATCATCTCCGCGGTGAAGAAAGGCACGGCCTGGGACTACGGCGCCAATCTGTTCGCGCTGTGGGGCATCTCGACGCCGAACTTCTGGCTCGGAATCCTCTTGATCTTCCTGTTCTCGATCAAGCTCGGCTGGCTGCCGGCCTCGGGCTACGTGCCGCTGACAGAGGACTGGCGCGCGAGTCTCGCCGCCACCATCATGCCGGCCTTCGTGCTCGGCAATGCGATTTCCGCGATCCTGATGCGACACACCCGCAGCGCCATGCTCCAGGTGCTGGAGAGCGACTATGTCCGCACCGCTCGCGCGAAGGGCCTTTCCGAGCGCTCGGTCATCCTCAAGCACGCCATGCGCAATGCACTGACGCCGATCATCACGCTCGGCGCGCTCGAGCTCGGCACGCTGCTGTCGGGCGCGGTGCTGACCGAGCAGATCTTCTCCATTCCCGGCTTCGGAAAGCTGATCGTCGACGCCGTCTTCAACCGCGACTATGCGGTGGTGCAGGGCGTGGTGCTGGTGACCGCCACCGTCTACATCACGCTGAACCTTGTTGCCGACGTCGCCTATATCCTCGTCAATCCGCGGCTGCGAGGCTAACCCATGACTGACGCCGCCCTGCCCGGTCCCGTCACCCAAGCCTACGAACTGGATAGCCCGGCCCTCCGCGCACGTCGGCGGCTGTTCAAGCGCAAGGCAGCGGTGTTCGGGCTTGTCGTGATCACAACATTCATTCTTCTCGCAGTCCTCGCGCCACTCGTCGTGCCCTACGACCCCATCGCGACGAGCTGGGGGCTGGTGCGCAAGCCGCCGACCGCGGCGCACTGGTTCGGCACCGACGAGCTCGGCCGCGACATCCTCAGCCGCGTTGTCTACGGCGCGCGTGCCTCCTTGCTCGCGGGCCTCATCTCGGTCGCGATCGCGCTCGGCATCGGCGTGCCGCTCGGCCTTCTCGCCGGCTATCGCGGAGGCTTCACCGATGCGCTGATCAGCCGGATCACCGATGCGATGCTGGCCTGCCCGTTCCTGATTCTGGCGATCGCGCTCGCGGCATTCCTCGGGCCGAGCCTCGGCAATGCCATGATCGCGATCGGCATCTCGGCCACCCCGATCTTCATCCGCCTGACCCGCGGCCAGGTGCTCGTCGTCAAGGCCGAGGACTATGTCGAGGCTGCGCGGGCGCTCGGCAATCCGCCGTGGCGGATCGCGTTCTCCCATATCCTGCCGAACATCCTGCCCGCGCTGCTGGTGCAAGCGACGCTGTCGATCGCCGCCGCCATCATCGCGGAAGCCGCTCTGTCCTTCCTCGGCCTCGGCCAGCAGCCGCCCGCGCCGTCATGGGGCAGCATGCTCAACGCCGCGCAACGCTTCCTGACCCAGGCGCCCTGGATGGCGATCTGGCCCGGGCTTGCGATCTTTCTCGTGGTGCTGTCGCTGAACCTGCTCGGCGACGGCTTGCGCGACGCGCTCGATCCGCGGCAGCGTTGAGGCTGGATCGGGACTCCCTTCGGCGGATCAAATCACCATTTCCCGCATCACTCGCCGGCAATCCATCTCGTATTCGAGATCGACCACCGGCGGCCGGGCAAAATGCCAGGTCAGGCCGGAGCGCAATGCGCCGCGGCGGACCAACTCGTCGACCAGCGCGTGGTGAAAGTCGTGCACGGAATAGGCCTGCACGCCGGTCGTGTCCTTCCACCCGAAGCCGAAGGCCGCCATCCGACTCTCCATTTGCGAGGTCGTGGTGAAGCGAACCTTCTCCCGCAGGCCTTCCGGACTGAGGTCGCGGTAACGCACGGTGCGCTCGACATAGGTGCCGCTGCCCTCACGGGCCTCTGCGCCGCCGGCGATGACGAAGCTGGGCGCGTTTGACTGTGTCGGGCGCGTGAAGGAGAACGCGTAGAAGGACGGCTCGGACGGCGGATCGATCTCCGGACAGACATTGCTGCGCGCCACCGGATTGGTGGTGCCGTCGAAGATACCCCACTCGGCGAGCGTCTTCACATAGTGCAAGTTGAACGTACGAAAGCCTTCCTCGCTGAAGGCCGCCGGTGAACGCAACTCGCAGGCGCAGAATGCCGTCAACGGACGCCCCGCCTCCTGGATGAACTTTGCGGCCAGCGCAAAGCCTTCCGCGAGCGGCACCACGCGATCGAACCGGACGCGCTCGATCTCATAGCCCTCATCCGCAGCGGCGCCGGCGGAATACTGGAACACGGATGGAATGAAACGATAGTTGCCGGCGGAGAATTCGCGCGTCATGATGGACTCCTATTCCAATTGCATGCGAATGCCCTTGGCGCCGTTTAGCAGGCGCTTCAGGTGAAGACCGGCCAGCGGATCGTCGGCATGCATCCCGACCAGCGCGGCAAAGGCCGGCATGGCGGCGGCATCGCCGGCCTCCATCTTGGCAAAAGCTTCGGAATATTGCGCCGTCGCCAGGGCTTCGAATTTCGCCTGGGGCAGCGGTTCGAACGCGCGCAGCGGCTCGCTGCGTCCGCGCAGCATCAGGTCGCCCACGGGACGACCATGGAAGTTCGCAGCCCCCTTGGCCACGCTGGCACTGACGCAGATGCGCGTTCCCAGATGCTTGTTGGCGGCCTCCAGCCGCGACGCCGTATTGATGGTGTCGCCATAGGCCGTGTAGTCGAAGAAGCGGTTGCCGCCGAAATTTCCGACCAGCGCGGGGCCAGCATGGACACCGATGCGGGTGGTCCCGAAATTCACGCCTCTCGCCTTCCAGCGCGCCGAAAAGTCCTCCGCCCAGGCGTCGAGGTCATGGGCGCAGGCGACTGCACGCGTCGCATAGTCCGGCTGGTCGCCGGGTGCGTTGAACAGCACCTGGATCGCGTCGCCGATGATCTTGGCGACCGTCCCCTCATGAGCAAAGACAATCTCGGTCATGCCGCCGACATATTCGTTGAGAAGCTCGCCCAGCGTCTGCGGGGCCGCGGTCTCGACCAGCGAGGTGAATCCGGTGATGTCGGTGAAGAGGATGGCCACATCGCGCCACTGCACCTCCATGCCGTCGACATCCGCCGCCAAGCGCCTTGCGATCTCCGGCGAGAAGAAACGCGACAGCGAGGCATGGGCGCGCTCGGCTTCCATCTGGCGTCGCCGCACTTCGCGCAGCATCTCCACATGACGAATGGTCTTCTCGATCGTGGTCTCCAGATCGGCGAAGTCGATCGGCTTGGTCAGGAAGTCGAACGCGCCACGGTTCATGGCGATGCGGATGTTGCTCATGTCGCCATAAGCCGAGACGATGATGGTCGACTTCTTGTCCTCGGTCTCCTGGAGCTTCGCCAGCAGCGACAACCCGTCCATCCGCGGCATGTTGATGTCGGAAACCACCATGTCGACATGCGGGTTCTGCTCGAGCGACTCCAGCGCTTCCAGGCCGTCGCGCGCGAATATGAGAGCGAGCTGCCCATCGCGAATCTGCCTGCGGAATTTCTGCAGGATCAGCGCCTCGAGATCAGGCTCGTCGTCGACGAAGAGGATGGTCGCAGTCATGCGGCTTGCTCAAGCCTCGTGTCGATCTCCTGCCGCAGCAGCGCGAAGTCGATCGGCTTGGTGAGAAGCCCGACGGCACCGTGCTCGATCGCCTTTCGGCGCGTCTCTGCGTCGCCATAGGCCGTGATCATGATGACGGGAACGTCCGGATGCGCGGCACGCACCTTCGGCAGCATGTCCAGCCCGCTCATGCCGGGCATGTTGATATCCGACAGGATCAGGATCAGCGAGGGATCGCGAACCTCGGCAGCGCGCTCGAGCGCCTCGGGGGCCGAGAGCGCGAACTCCATCTGGAAGCGACCGGAGCGCAGGTCGCGCCGGAACTGCTGCCGAAACAGCGCCTCGACGTCGGGCTCGTCATCGACGACCAGGATGTAGACGTTCAAGACTTGCCTCCAAGTGTACTGCCAGGTGTACTGCCAGCCGTGCTGCCTGTTGCCATCGTCCGCGGCAGGGTGATGATGAATTCGGTGAATACACCAGGCTCGGTGTTCACGTCGATCGTGCCGCCGTGTTGCTTCACGACGATGTCATGAGTCATGGACAGTCCGAGCCCCGTGCCCTCGCCGGCCGGCTTGGTGGTGAAAAAGGGATTGAACATCTTCTCCTTCACCTCCGGCGGGATGCCCGTGCCGTTGTCGCGGATCCGGATTTCGACGCTGCCGCCGAGATTCTTCGTTGTCGCGCTCAAGGTGGGCGCGAAGCTGTCCCCCTCGCTCTCCTTGCGCTTGGCCGCTGCGTAGAAGCCGTTCGAGATCAGGTTGAGGAAGACACGCGTGATCTCCTGCGGATAGATATCGACCATGCCGGCAGCGGGATCGAACGCGCGCTGGAGCGTGACGTGGAAGGCCGGTCTCTCGGCGCGCGCGCCGTGATAGGCCAGATTGAGGCTTTCCTCCACGACGGCATTGATGTCGACGGCGCGATGCTCGCCGGAGCCCTCGCGCGAATGCAACAGCATGTTCCTGACGATGGAATCGGCGCGCTTGCCGTGCTGCACGACCTTCTCGAGGTTGCCCCTGAGCATCCCGGTCAGCTCCTCGACCTCCTCCCTCGTCTTGCCGTCGAGCGAGGCCGATTGCAGGATCTCGTTGAGCTCGTCGATCAGCTCCGTCGAGACCGCGGAGAAATTGTTGATGAAGTTGAGCGGGTTCTTGATCTCGTGGGCAATGCCCGCCGTGAGCTGGCCGAGAGACGCGAGCTTCTCGGTCTGGATCAGGCGATCCTGGGCGGCGCGCAGTTCATCGAGCGACTGCGACAGCTCCCGGGTGCGTTCCTGGACCTCTTCGAACAATCGGACATTCTCGATCGCGATAAGGGCCTGGTCGGCGAATGTAGTGGCGAGTTCGATTTGCTTGTCGCTGAAGGGCCGCACCATATGCCGCGTCAGGACGAACACGCCGATTGGGGTTCCCTCCCGAAGCAAAGGCACACCCAGCATCGTACGTACGTTTGAACGCCTTCGCACGGACGAGGGTGCATATTCCGGATCGGCCTGCACATCCGGGACATGAACCGTCTTCGCGTCGAGCAGCGTCCGCCCGACCACACTTCCTCGTTCGGGTACCGAAGCAAATGTGCGAAGCTTGTTTTCCTGCTCCGCGTCAAGCCCGCAGCTTGCCGCCAGGTGGAAGACGCCAGCACTGGGGCGAAAGATCGTTCCTTCGTCCGCGTCACACAAGCGGGCCGCCGACCCGACAAGGGTGTTCAATACGGTTTGCAGGTCGAACGCCGAACGGCTGATGACTTTGAGCACGTCGGCGGTCGCGGTCTGCTGCTGCAACGACTCGCGGAGTTCCGCCGTCCGCTGCTCGACCTTGTTCTCGAGATCGGCATAGGATTCCTGCAAGCGCACACCCATGTCGTTGAACTGGTCGGCGAGCTCTTCAAGCTCGTCGCCGGTTTTGATCGAGATGCGCTGCGAGAAGTCACCGCCCCCGATCCGTTCGGCGCCGCTGCGCAGTGCCTGGATCGGCCCCACCATGCGGCGCGCGAGAAATATCCCCGCAAGCACGGCAAAGATCGACGCCGCGAGCAACACGACCGCAAGCCGCTGCAGCGACGCATAGAGCGCGGCATAGGCCTCCTCGACCGGCAACTCGACGAACATGGTCCAGTGCAACGGCTCGATCGGGGCCGATGCGGTCAGCACCTTCTGGCCCTGGATGTTGCGCGCTTCGGAAAGCGCCTCGGTGACGGTACCGCTCCCGGCCAGCGCGGCCCGCACCTGCGGGAGTCCGGACATGTCGGTATTGCGCAGGACGAGGCTGATGTCGGGATGCGCGATCAGTCGTCCCTCCGGACCGACCACGTAGGCGTGTCCGTGCTCGCCGACCTTGATCTGGGACACAACGTCCCAGATCAGCTTGAGATTGACCTCCGCGATGCTGACGCCGGCATCCCTGCGCACTCCCGCCAGCGCCAGCGTCATGTAGGGCTCGGATTCCCGGCGGAAATAGACCGGGCCGTAGTAGACCTTGTGCGCGACCGCCTCGGTGAACTTCGGATCGCTCGACAGGTCGATCCCGCTGTCGAGCGCGTCCATCGCCAGACGTGAGACCCGCAGCCGCTCCTTGCCGGTCGAATCCACCTGGGCAAGCTCGGTAATCGCAGGCACCTGGCGCAGGAGGCGTAGCGCGTCGAACCGGCGCTGCTCGATCGAACCACCCGACCAGGGCAGTTGCGTAGTCCAGCCGAGCTGGCTCTCGATCTCCTTGACGAACTGGCCGATCTTGGCCGCAGCCGCCTCGGCCTGCTCATGCTGGACCCGGATCAGCGAAGCCTTGTGCTCGCGATAATAGAAGAAGACCTCGAACAAGCCATTGGCGAGCAGAGCGATGGCGACGACGGCCACGAACAGCGCGACGTATTTGGTGAACAGCCGCATCCTGATTCCGCGGCCCGCCGTTTCGCCGAACGCGACTTCGCCTGGGGCCACGCTCGGCAGCGTCCCGGCTCGGGCTGTGTCGGGGTGGAGGGAAAGGCTCATCCCGCGAAACCTAGCAAGAAGACCGGACCTTGTCTCTCGCAAGCGCGGCAAAGGGTTTGCGAGCGACAAACGAAAAGGGCGGCAGCGGATAACCGCTGCCGCCCCTGGACTGGCTTGCCTCGCGGCCTCAGGTCGGCCGCAGCGCCTTGGAACCGAGGTCAAGCTCGTTGACCTGCTTGTTCCGCTCCGAATCGGCCGCCGCGCGATGGTCGGTCGCCAGCACCACATAGACCGCCGGCAGCACGAACAGCGTGAACAGCGTGCCGATCGACATGCCCGCCACGACGACCAGACCGATCGAGAAACGGCTGGCCGCGCCCGCGCCGGTCGCGGTCAGGAGCGGGATCAGGCCGGTGACCATCGCGGCCGTCGTCATCAGGATCGGCCGCAAGCGGATGCGGGCCGACATTTCGATGGCGGAGCGGCGGTCGAGCCGCTCTTTGACCTGGAGCTCGTTGGCGAACTCCACCATCAGGATGCCGTGCTTGGTGATCAGGCCAACCAGGGTGAGCAGACCGACCTGGGTGTAGATGTTCATGGTCGCCACGCCGAAGAACAGCGGGATCAGCGCGCCGACGATCGCCATCGGCACCGAGATCATGATGACCAGCGGGTCCCGCAGGCTCTCGAACTGCGCGGCCAGCACCAGGAAGATGATGATCAGCGCGAAGCCGAAGGTGATCGCGAGCTGATTGCCTTCCTGTACGTATTGCCTGCTGTCGGCCAGATAGTCGTGGCTGAAACCCTGCGGCAGCTTCTTGGCCTCGCCTTCGAGGAAGTCGACCGCCGCGCCGACAGTCACGCCCGGCATCGGCACGGCCGAGAACGTCGCCGAATTGAGCTGGTTGAAGTGGGTCAGCGAATTCGGGTCGGTCTTGGTCTCGATCGACACCAACGTCGACAGCGGAAGCTGCTGGCCGGTGTTGGTCGTCACATAGAAGCCCCCGAGCGATTCCGGCGACAGCCGCTTTGCGCGAGGCACCTGCGGGATCACCTGGTAGGACCGACCTTCCAGATTGAAGCGATTGATGTAGTTGCCGCCAAGCAGGACCGCGAGCGTAGCGCCGAGGTTCTGCATGTTGACGCCGAGGTCCTGCGCCTTGATGCGGTCGATCGTGACCTTCACGTTGGGCTGGTTGTAGGCGAGGTCGCTGTCGGAGACGATGAACATGCCGCTCTTGCGCGCGGCCTCCTTCAGCTTCTCCATCTGCTCATAGACGGTCTGGAACCCGGCGGTGGAGTTGATCACCATCTGGATCGGCAGGCCGCCCGGACCGCCTGGCAGCGGCGGCAGGTTGAACGCGAACGCCTGCACGCCCTCGATCTTGGAGAGCTCGGCCTGCACCAGCGGCTTCAGTTCGATCGACGAGCGCTTGCGCTCGTCCCAGGGCTTGAGAAGCATGCCGGCAATGCCGCCCTGCGGACCGTTGATGCCGTTCAGCACGAAGCGCAGATCGGTCTCGGGGAATTTCTGGAACTCCTTGTCGAGCTTCTCGCCGTAGAAATCGACATAATCGATGTTGGCGTATTTCGGCGCCTTGGTCACCGCGAACACGATGCCCTGGTCTTCTTCGGGCGCCAGCTCCTTCGAAGTATGCATGTAGAGGAAGCCGACCAGCCCGAGGATCGTCACCGCAAACAGGCCGGTGATGGCCTTGTAGTCGAGCGAACGATCGAGCCTGCGGCCATACCAGCGCGTCATCGCGCCGAACACCCGGTTGACGAGCTTGGCGAAGCGGCCCTCCTCGGTGTTCTTCAGCAGCATCGAGCACATCATCGGCGACAGCGTCAGCGCGATCACGCCCGACACGATCACCGAGCCCGCGAGGGTGAAGGCGAATTCGCGGAACAACGAGCCGGTGAGGCCGCCGAGGAAGCCGATCGGCGCGTACACCGCCGCGAGCGTGATCGTCATGGAGATGACGGGACCCACGATCTCGCGCGCACCTTGCAGCGAGGCCTGAACCGGTGTCTTGCCCTCCTCAAGGTGGCGATGGATGTTCTCCACCACGACGATGGCGTCGTCGACGACGAGGCCGATCGCCAGCACCATCGCGAGCAGGGTCAGGAGATTGAAGCTGAAGCCCAACGCCAGCATCAGGGTGCAGACGCCGATCATCGACAGCGGAATGGTGACGACGGGGATGATGACCGAGCGCAGCGAGGCCAGGAACAGGAAGATGACCACGATCACGATGATCACGGCTTCGCCCAGCGTCTTCTCCACCTCGTCGATCGAGGACTGGATGAACTTGGTCGAGTCGTAGGCGACCTTCATCTTCATCGAAGGCGGCAAATTCCGCTCGAGTTCAGGGAACAGCGCGCGCACACCCTTGACCAGCGTCAGCGGGTTGCCCTGCGGCGTTGCCTGCACGCCGATGAAAATCGCGTGCTCGCCGTTGAAGGCAACACTGGCGTCCGTGCTCTGGGCGGCAAGCTCGACGGTGGCGATATCCTCCATCCGCACGAAGCCGCCGTCCTTGGCCTTGACGATCATCTTCTTGAACTGGTTGACGTCGGTGAGGCCGGTATTCGTCGAGACGTTCGAGACGATGAGATAGCCCTTGGTCTGGCCCGCCGCAGACTGGAAGTTGTTGGCGGTGATTGCCGCGGCAACGTCCGCCGGCGACACGTTGCGGCCGGCCATCTTCACGGGATCGAGCCAAAGACGCATCGCGAAGGTCTGGCCGCCGAGAATGTCGGCCGAGGCGACGCCGTCGACGGTCGACAGCACCGGCTGCACCACGCGCGTCAGATAATCGGAGATCGCCGAACCGGACAGTTCCTCGGACGAGAAACCGAGATACATCACGGCCGTGGTCTGGCCGGTGGTCTTGGTAACGATCGGGTCGTTAGATTCCTTCGGGATCAGGTACTTCACCGAATTCGTCTTCGCCAGCACCTCGGTGAGTGCCTGGTTCGGATCGAAATTCAGCTTGATGTAGACCTGAATCGTGGAAGTGCCGAGCACAGAGGACGAGGTGATGTAGTCGACGCCCTCGGCGGAGGCGACTGCCTGCTCGATCGGCGTGGTGATGAAGCCCTGGATCAGGTCCGCGGACGCGCCGGGATAGACGGTCGTGATGTTGATGACCGTGTTCGACAGCTTCGGATATTGCCGAATCGGCAGCACCATCGCCGCGCGCAGGCCGATCAGCAGGATCAGCAGGCTGACGACGACCGACAGAACCGGGCGCTTGATGAAAATATCGGTAAGGGCCATCGCGGCGATCTCGATTTCTTTGTCTCAAGAGACGTGATCCGGCCGAGCCGGATCACGCGAGGATGTTGTCAGTAGCGCGGCGGCTGCGCCGGGATCGGCGGAGTCGGGTCGGTCGAGATCGATACCGGCGCGCCCGATTGCAGCTTGAGCTGGCCGACGGCGACGACCTTGTCGCCCGCCTTCAGGCCCTTGAGGATTTCGACACGACCCTCGACCCGGTTGCCGGTCTGCACGAAGGTGCGCACCGCCGAGAGGCTGGTCTTGCCGTCCGCTTCCTTTTTCTCGGCGACCACGAACACCGAGTCGCCGTACAGGGTGTAGTCGACCGCCGTCTCAGGCACGGTGATCACGGCCGGCTTGTCCGGCAGCACCACGGTCGTGGTCACGAACATGCCGGGCTTCAGGATCTTCTCCGGATTGGCGATCGTGGCCTGCACGCGGATGTTGCGGGTGTCGGTCGAGATCTGCGGCTCGATCGTGGTGATCTTGCCCTCGAAGGTGCGGCCCGGATAGGCGTCGACCTTGAGCCGAACGGCCTGGCCGACCTTGAGGTTGCCGGAGTCCTTTTCCGTCACCGTGAAGTTGGCCCACAGCTCGGACAGATCGGTCAGCGACACGATCGCCGTACCTGCCGTCAGATATTGGCCGACCTCGACCTTGCGCACGCCGAGATCGCCGGAGAACGGCGCGCGCACCAGCTTCTGCGAGATCAACGCTTCGGTCTTGGCGATGCCCGCCTGCGCCTGGTCGTAGGCGGCCTGCGCGCTATCGACGGTCGCCTGCGGACCAAACTGGCGCGAGGCCAGTTGCTTGGCGCGGTCGAGCGACAGCTGCGCGACGGTGGCCTGCGCCTTGAAATTGGCGAGGTCGCCCTGCTCCGGCGCGTCGAACAGCTGCACCAGCGGCGTGCCGGCCTCGACGCGCGTACCCGGCACGAACTTGATCTCCGTGACGCGCCCGTTGACGTCGGCGCTGACGTCGACCTGATGCACGGCGACAAGGCTGCCAACCGCGGTGAGCAGGTTCGGCACCACCTCGGACTTCGCCTCGGCTGCGCTGACGGCGGTCGGCGGCGGCTTGTTGTTGGCGAAGAACTGCTGGATCATCTGGCCGCGGAAATAATTGAACCAGACGAGGCCACCGACGAGCGCGGCCAGAAGCGTGCCGACGATGATGAACCAGAGCACCGGCCGGACCGGACGCTTGGGAGCCTTGCTGTCGATCGGTTCGCCCGAAATCTTGTGTTCGGTTACGATGTTCATGTCATGCACTTTCTGCAATCGCCGCCTTGCCGGCATCCGCGGCCTGATCGCGGCCCAGATGCGAAGCAATTGCGGCGTCGTTAAGTCCTATACCCCTCAGGAGAAACTCACAGAGCTGCCGCTCCAGGTGGTTCGCCTTGCCGTAAGCGAGACAAGGCGTGGCCGGCAGCCTGGTCAGCGCCGCGGTCATCACCGCATGATGCGCAAACCAGAACAGGTTGAGCGGATCGCCAGCGTAGGGCCGCGCATCCCCGGCGGCCACGGCGCGCTCGAGCGAGCCGACAAAAGCCGCCCCAATCAGTGTCTGGATCTTGGCATATAGCAAACGCGCGAATTCGCCGTCATCCAGATGGCTCGTGGCCATCAGTCGCAGGCGCTGGGCCTCTTCCTGATCGGGACCATCGGCAATGTGCAGGAAATGCCCGACCATCCTGCGGATCACCTCGACCAGCGTGGCGGTCGATGGCTCCCGCTCGAGAAGCTCGATGAATGCCGGATCCGCTTCGCATTCGTCGCTGAGAATTTCTGCATAGAGCGCCGCCTTAGACGGGAAATGCTTGAACAGCAGCGCCTCGGAAATGGCAGCGGCGGCCGCCACGCTCTTCGTCGTGGTGCCGGTGTAGCCATGTCGGGCAAAGCAGCGCTTCGCGGCACCGAGGATCAATTGACGCCTCAGGTCGCTCGTCATACGCAATGAGCTCATGGTGGGTGAGTAAACACTCACCCACGCAGAAGTCAAGCACTATGTTGCATCGCAACCTGAGTGCGCTGCAAATTCACGGGAAATTCCCACCACTACTCGGGCTGCTTGCAGAGTGAACCACCCCTCCGACAGCAGCGCCGGCTAGATCGGCTGGAAGCCGAGGTCGCCGCGGATCCGGTTGAGGATGTAGGTCCCATCCCGGCTCGGCAGGATCCGCTCCAGGCTGGCGCTATCGATCTTCACATTGGCAAAGCGCGGCCCGGCCGAGACGTCGTGGACGGCTTTGGCAAAGGCCTCGACCTCGGCAATGGTCGTGACGGCCCGGCTGTCCGCAATGCCGCATGCCTTGGCGACGCCGACAAGGTCGGCAGCGGCCGAGGTGTGGCTGGTCTGCCCGCCGGTCTCGCCATAGGCCTCATTGTCGAGCACTGCGATCGACAGGTTGGGCGGCTTTTGCAGGCCGATGGTGGCGAGGCTGCCCATGCCCATCAGCATCTCGCCGTCGCCGGTGATGACCAGCACGGGCAGCTTCGGCTGCGCCAGCGCGAGGCCGAGCCCGATCATCGCGGCGCCGCCCATGCCACCCCACAGGTAGAAGTTGCGCGCATGGTCGCCGGCCGCGCACATGTCGTTGGTGGAGGCACCCAGGCCGCCGATCGCGACGACGTCCTTGCGGTCCGCGAGCAGCGTGGACACCACCCGGCGGCGGTCGAGGAGATTGGCCTTGCTCATTTGGTGAAAACCTTGGCGCCGATCAGGCGCTGCGACAGAAGGACGGCGGTCGGGGTGAGCGCGTTGTAGGCCTGCGCCGCGGCGGCTTCGAGCACGGCGGGCACCTCGGCTGCGTTCGAGGCGCGCAGCACCTTGACGCCGGAGAGCTCGAACACGCCCTGCGTGGTCGATCCCATCGGCACCTGCCACGGATTGAACTCGCCCCACTCGCCGCGCATGGTCACCAGGGTGAGGAACGGAAAGCGCAGGATCGGGATCAGCGACAGCATATTGATGCAATTGCCGACGCCGCTCGACTGCATCAGCAAAACGCCACGCTGTCCGCCGGCCCAGGCGCCGGCGAGCAGCGCCACGCCCTCCTCCTCCGTCGTCAGCGGAATGCCGCGCATGGTGGCGGAGTCCAGCACGCGCTGGATCAGCCTGGAATGGCCGGCGTCGGGCACATACGGCACCTGCCGGACGTCGAAGCGCTGCAATGTCGCGAAGATATCGTCGGGCCAGTTCGGGGCCGTGTCGGCAGCGTCAGTGCGTGCGTGCATTTTCCTGTCCGGTCGGCTAGCAAGGTGGAAAGACTGTAGACGCATGCACGCACCGACCAGAACAACAAAAACGGCATAACGGCTTTAACCGGCGAGTATAACGGGATGAACGCAGATGCGAAGGCGCTGGCGGCCAGCTTCGACCTCGAGAAGCTGACGCCGGAGTTTTACGACAACCCCTACCCGACCTATCGTGCACTGCGGGAGAACGAGCCGGTCAAGCGCCTGCCGAACGGCACCGTGTTCCTGACCCGCTACGACGATCTCGTCACTGCCTACAAGAACACAAAGTCCTTCAGCTCGGACAAGAAGCGCGAGTTCGCGCCGAAATACGGCGACACCCCGCTCTACGAGCACCACACCACCAGTCTCGTCTTCAACGACCCGCCCTCCCACACCCGCGTGCGCCGCCTGATCATGGGCGCGCTGTCGCCGCGCGCGATCGCGAGCATGGAGGGCGACCTCATCAAGCTGGTGGACGGCCTGCTCGACGCTATCGAAGCCAAGGGCGCTTGCGAGCTGATCGAGGATTTCGCTGCTTCAATTCCCATCGAGGTGATCGGCAATCTACTCGACGTGCCTCACGAGGAACGCACGCCGCTGCGCGACTGGTCGCTCGCGATCCTGGGCGCCCTCGAACCCGTGGTGTCGCCCGAAGCGGCAGCGCGCGGCAACAAGGCGGTGACGGATTTCCTCGCCTATCTCGAAACGCTGGTGGCGCGGCGGCGCGCCAAGCCGGGCAATCCCGAGCGCGACGTGCTGACGCGGCTGATCCAGGGAGAAGGTAACGGCGAGGAGAACGGCGAGCGGCTCACCGAGAAGGAGCTGCTGCACAATTGCATCTTCCTGCTCAATGCCGGACACGAGACCACCACCAATCTGATCGGCAACGGCCTCGTGGCGCTGGACCGTCATCCCGACCAGAAGCAGCGGCTGATCGACAATCCCGACATGATCAAGACCGCCGTCGAGGAGATGCTGCGCTACGAGAGCTCGAACCAGCTCGGCAACCGCATGACCACGGAGCGTGTCGAGCTCGGCGGCGTCGTGCTCGATGCCGGCACGTCGGTGACGCTGTGCATCGGCGCGGCCAACCGCGATCCCGCGCAGTTTGCGGACCCAGAGCGCTTCGACATCGCACGCGCGCCAAACAGGCACCTCGCCTTCGCCACCGGCGCGCATCAATGTGCCGGCATGGCGCTGGCGCGGCTGGAAGGCGCCATCGCGATCTCGCGCTTCCTGGCACGCTTCCCGAACTATGCCGTGAGCGGGCAGCCGGTGCGGGGCGGACGGGTGCGGTTCCGCGGGTTCTTGAGCGTGCCCTGCGCGATCGGCTGAGGCCTCCAAACAAAAATGACGAAAACAACCCCATGCACAGTAGAGGCTGGGCCGACGAACGACACCTTGTGGTTCCGCAGAACTATCGGACGTTTCAGGCAAATCGGGCTGCGCCACGCCATCGGCGCATGAAGGCTTCCAAGCCGGCCGGCGAATACCCAAATCAAGCTGAAGACCGCCGGTGCAGTCAGTTGAGGACCCCCGCGCGCAGCAATGGAGTGACGACAGATGAGCTCGTCGGTCATTGATTTCATCGCAACAGAAGCACGGTTTGGCGCCCATAATTACGAGCCGATCGGGGTCGTCCTGTCGCGCGGCGAAGGTGTCTGGGTCTGGGATACCGAAGGCAACCGGTATCTCGATTGCCTCTCGGCTTATTCGGCGGTCAGCCAGGGCCACTGCCACCCCAAGATCCTGGCGGCGATGGTCGAACAGGCGCACAGGTTGACGCTCACCTCGAGGGCCTTCCACAACGACCAGCTCGCCTTGTTCTACGAGGAGATCGCAGCGCTCACCGGTTCCCACAAAGTGCTGCCGATGAACAGCGGCGCAGAGGCGGTCGAAAGCGCGATCAAGTCGGTCCGCAAATGGGGCTATGAGGTGAAGGGTGTGCCGGACGGTGCGGCCGAGATCATCGTCTGCGCCAACAATTTCCACGGACGCACGCTGGGCATCGTCGGCTTTTCAACCGACCCCGAGACACGCACACATTTCGGGCCGTTCGCGCCGGGCTTCAAAATCATCCCGTTCGGCGACGCCGCGGCGCTGGAGGAGGCAATCACCCCAAACACGGTCGCCTTTCTGGTCGAGCCGATCCAGGGCGAGGCCGGTGTCGTCATTCCTCCAGCCGGCTATTTCACGAAGGTGCGGGAGCTCTGCACCGCCAACAACGTGATGCTGGTGCTCGACGAGATCCAGACCGGGCTCGGCCGCACCGGCAAGCTACTCGCCGAACAGCACGAGGGAATCGAAGCGGATGTGACGCTGCTCGGCAAGGCCCTGTCCGGCGGCTTCTATCCAGTGTCGGCCGTGCTCTCGAACAACGACGTGCTCGGGACTTTGAGACCCGGGCAGCATGGTTCGACCTTCGGCGGCAACCCGCTTGCCTGCGCGGTGGCGCGCGCGGCAATGCGCGTGCTGGTCGAGGAAGGCATGATCGAGAACGCGGCCCGGCAGGGCGCGCGCTTCCTGGAAGGCTTGAAAGACATTCGTGCCAATACGATCCGCGAGGTACGCGGACGCGGCTTGATGCTGGCGGTCGAGCTGCACCCCGAGGCCGGCCGCGCTCGCCGCTACTGCGAGGCGCTTCAGGGCAAAGGCATCCTCGCCAAGGATACCCACGAGCAAACGATCCGCATCGCTCCGCCGCTGGTGATCACAAGCGATCAGGTCGACTGGGCGCTGGAGCGGCTCGCCACCACCCTGACGCAGGACTTCTCTTGAGACTGCCTGCGTCGGAAGATCGCAATGCCGGCCGTGGCCAACAACGAACGATTCCGCCAGCCGTGCGTTGAACGTCGTGGGCGATTACGAGCTGGGAGCCACAATCATGCTTCCGCGTGGCGTTTGCCTTGTGGCTGTTTCAGTTGGTGTCTCGATGCTGGCGGTGAGCGTCGGCGCGTTCGGCCAGGGACATGGAAGGGGCGGGCCAGCGGGTCCAGCCGCAGCGCCGGCGGCACGGCCAGCAGCACCACCGGCCATGGCTCGCCCGGTGGCGCCGCCAGCCATGGCGCCACGTCCGGCGCCGCGTATTGCCTCACCGCCCCCCCGCCCGACACCACATTTCGCTGCACCGCCACCGCGAGCGGCCCCGCGCGTGGCAGCGCCGCGGCCCGAATTCCATCGCGCGCCGGCAGCACCGCAACGTCCGGCCATGGCACCGCGGCCGACGCCGCACATCGCAGCCCCCTCGCGGCCCAGCGCACCGCCGGCCGCGAGCGAGCGGCTGTCGCAGCGCAATCAGACTGAACAGCGCGCGCAACAGCACCAGCAGCAAATTCAGCAGCGCCAGCAGATGGTGCAGCAGCGGCAGCGCGAGACGCTGTCGCGCCAGACCACGGAGCGTCAGACCCGCATCGAACGCCTCCAGCAGCGGGTGCAGCAATTGCAATCGCAAAAGGTGGAAGGCGCGCGAGCGCAACGCGAGCAGCAACGGATGCTCCAGACCCAGAACCGCCTGCTCGGCCGTGAGCAGCGCGCGCAGCAACTTGACCTGGCGCGCCAGCAGCGGCTCGGACTGCAGGCTCCGGCCGGGCGCGCCGCGGCGACTGTGGCCGCCGTGCAGGCTGCCGAGCGCGGGCGGTTCGCGGCGCGCTTCCGCGAGCATGCCACTCCGCAGACCCAGGCGGCCCTCGTCGCTCGCCAGAGCGGCTGGGCGCCCCGGCAAGCCTGGCGTCACCGTCATCCCGCGGTGTTCGTGGCATGGCTTGGGCCGGTGTTCTGGCCTTACGCTTATTCTGACATTTTCAACTATACGTTCTGGTCCTATGCGTACGAGCCCGGCTATTGGGCCTACGCCTATGACGATTTCGTCGATACCGTGTTCTGGGGCGGTGACGGCCCCTATTCCGCCTTTGCCAGCACCACCCCGTATGACTATCCGCAAGCCGGCGGCAGCCGCGCGCGTCCGCGCGCCAACGTGAGCCCGCAGACGCTACGCCAATTATGCGGCACACCGGACAAGGGCGTAACCGCCTGGCCGCTTGCCGATATCGCGCGCGCGGTGCAGCCGACGCCGGAGCAACGCGCACTGCTCGACGAGTTGAAGACCGCGGCGGCCAACGCTGCCGGCGTGTTCAAGGACTCCTGCGCGGAGACCTATGCACTGACTCCGCCTGGCCGCCTGCGCGCGATGATGAACCGCATCAGCGCGACCCTGGAGGCCGTCAAGATCGTGCGACCGGCACTGGAGAATTTCTACAACTCGCTCAGTGACGAACAGCAGGCCCGCTTCAACGCGCTTGGCCCCAATGTCGGCGACCGCTCGTCCCAGCAGCAGGAAGCGAGTAGCGAGAGCTGCGACGATCCGAAGTCCGGCCTGACCCAGTTGCCGATCCAGAGGATCGAGGCTGTGCTGCACCCTGCAGGCAAGCAGAAGGAGGCGCTCGACCGCCTCGGCGAAGCAACGGCGAAGGGCGTTCAGGACCTGCAGGCGGCCTGTCCGAACGATGTGCCCCTGACGCCGGTCGGACGCCTGGAGGCGATGCAGCACCGGCTCGAGGCCATGCTGACGGCTGCCAAGCTGGTCGAACCTGCGCTGGACGAGTTCTACGCCACGCTGAGCAGCGAGCAGAAGGCGCGTTTCAACACCTTACAACAGGTCGCAAGCCCGTGAGGGCAACGCGCGCCTGACCTAAGGCATGATCCGGAAAAGTGCGCAGCGGTTTTCCGAAAAGATTATGCTTAAACAACAAACTAAAGCGCGATGACGATTCATCCCAATCGCATCGCGCTTTAGAGCACGATGAAATTTGGCTCGGTCGGTTGTTCCAGGTTCACCTCTCCCCAGCGGGGAGAGGTCGGATTGCGCAGCAATCCGGGTGAGGGGCCGCAGCGATCGGTGAGACCTGATCCCCTCACCCGGATCGCATCTTTCGATGCGATCCGACCTCTCCCTACGGGAGAGGTGAACGCGCCGCTAGCTAGCATCGATTCAACCCAAACTCATACCGCATTAGACCACCGTCTTGTGCCGCGCGATGCAGGTGCGCAGCACCTCGTCGATCGGCTTGCTCCACCAGTCGTTGGAGAAGATCTCGATCTCGGAATAGCCGGCAAAGCCCTGCGCTTCGACCGCTTGACGCACCGACTTGATGTCGATGACACCGTCGCCCATCATGCCGCGGTCGTTGAGGATGTCTTTCGTCGGCACCAGCCAGTCGCAGACATGGAACGCGAGCAGGCGATCCTGGCCGGCACGCGCGATCTGGCCCATCAGCTCCGGATCCCACCAGATGTGATAGACGTCGAGCGCGACGCCGAGCATGCCGCTGCGATCAGGGTCGAGCCGGTCGCAAATGTCGAGCGCCTGCTTCGTGGTGTTCACGCAGGCGCGGTCGGCTGCATAGGCCGGATGCAAGGGCTCGATCGCCAGCGGCAGCCTCGCCTGCCGGGCGTAGTCGAGCATCTCGGCGAGCGCTTCCTCGACCTGCCCGCGCGCCACCGCGATGTCCTTCGAGGCTTCGCTGCCCGGCCGCGAATATTGCGGAAGGCCGCCGACCACGAGGACGATGCAGGGTGCGCCCAGCGCCTTGGCCTCGTCGACGCAGCGTCTGTTGTCGTCCCGCACCTCGCCCCGACGCGAGGCGTCCGAGGTGAACATGCCGCCGCGGCAATAGCCTGACAACTTGAGGCCGGCCTCGCGCACGGCGCGCGCGGCGCGCTCGAGACCGACGGCAGCGACCTGGTCGCGCCAGGGATCGATGGCGCGGATACCGTGCTTCGCACAAGCATCGATGATCGCGACGAGGTCACCCTGCTTGCGGACCGTTGCGGTGTTCAGCGACAGCCAGCGGTGGTCGGACGAGAAATCGCGCATCAGGACTCCAGTCCGTGCGAGGCGAGCACCGTCTTCATCCGCCGCGTCGCCAGTTCCGGATTGGAAAGCAAACCGGCCTGATCGGCCAGACGAAACAGCTCGGCCAGATGCAGCATCGAACGCGCGCTTTCCTGGCCCCCGACCATGGTGAAATGGTCCTGGTGGCCGTTGAGATACGCCATGAACACGACGCCCGTCTTGTAGAAGCGCGTTGGCGCCTTGAAAATGTGGCGCGACAGCGGCACGGTCGGCCCGAGCACGTCGTGGAAGCCGGTCTCGTCGCCGGCCGCCAGCCGCGACAGCGCGTAGGACGCCGCCGGCGCGATCGCGTCGAAGATGCCAAGCAGCGCGTGCGAAAAGCCTTGGCTGTCGCCGGCGATCAGCTCGGCGTAATTGAAGTCGTCGCCGGTGTACATCTTGATGCGCTTGTCGAGGCGCCGGCGCATGTCGATCTCGCGCTGCTTGTCGAGCAGCGAGACCTTGACGCCGTCGACCTTGGCTGCGTTGCCGTTGATGATGGCGACCGCCGTGTCCATCGCCTTGTCGAGATCCCTGGTGCCCCAATAGCCGGTCAGCGCGGGATCGAACATGTCCCCGAGCCAGTGAATGATCACGGGCTCGCGAACCTGCGACAGCACGCGATCATAGACCTTGGCATAATCGTCCGCATTGCGGCCAAGCTTGGCCAGAGCCCGCGACGCCATCAGGATGATGCGACCGCCGACCTTCTCGACTGCCGCGATCTGCTCTTCGTAGGCACGGATCACATCGTCGAGGCTTTTCGCATCCTCCACCGCGAGGTGATCGGTGCCGGCGCCGGAGAACACCAGCGCATTGCGGCGCTTGGCGGCGGCGACCGAGCGCGTGATCAGCTCCAGCGACGTCGGCCAGTCCAGGCCCATGCCGCGCTGCGCGGTGTCCATGGCTTCGGCGACGCCGAGACCGAGATCCCAGACGTGCTCGCGGAAGGCGATGGTCTTGTCCCAGTCGACGGCGACCGAGAGCCAGGGATCGTTGTCGGCGAAGGGATCGGCGACGGTGTGCACGGCGGAGAAGGCGATGCGGTTCAGCGGTCCCTCGAGCCTTGCGGGAAACGTGCGCGAGGCGGCGAGCCGGTAGGTCTCGATCGAGCGATCGGCCTTCGGCAGCTTCAACGACAATGACGACATTGGCAGGACGGGTTTGTTCATTGATCCCCCTCAGGCCTTGATCGGGGCGACGTCGATCCAGCGCCGCTCCTTCCAGCTCTTCAGTGCGCATTCGGCGAGTTGCACGCCCTTGGCGCCTTCGAGCAGCGTGAACTTGTAGGGCGCATCCTCGTAGACGTGGCGGATGAACATCTCCCACTGCTCCTTGAAACCGTTGTCGTAGGTGACGTTGTCGGGCAGCTTCTGCCAGTCACCGTAGAAATCGTGCAGCCGCTTCTCGTCGGGATTCCACACCGGCCGGGGCGTCGCCTGCCGGGCCTGGATCATGCAGTCGGAGAGACCCGCGACCGCCGAACCCAGCGTGCCGTCGACCTGGAAGGTGACGAGGTCGTCGCGATAGACGCGCGTCACCCAGGACATGTTGATATGGGCGATCACGCCGCCCTCGAGCTGGAACGTCGCGTAGGCGGAATCGTCGGCAGTCGCCTTGTACTTCTTGCCCTGCTCGTCGAAACGCTCGGGAATGTCGGTATTGCCGATGCAGACCACGCTCTGGACGCTGCCGAAGAGGTTGTCGAGCACGTAGCGCCAGTGGCAGACCATGTCCAGGATGATGCCGCCGCCGTCCTCGTCGCGGTAATTCCACGACGGTCGCTGCGCCTCCTGCCAACCACCTTCGAACACCCAATAGCCGAACTCGCCGCGCACGGAGAGGATGCGGCCGAAAAAGCCGGAGTCGCGCAGGAAGGCGATCTTCTTCAGCCCCGGCAGGAACAGCTTGTCCTGCACCGTGCCGTGCTTGACGCCCTTGGAATTGGCGAGCTTGACGACTTCGAGCGCCTCTTCAAAATTCGTCGCGATCGGCTTCTCGCAATAGACATGCTTGCCGGCATTGATGGCCTGGGTCAGGAGGCCGGGCCGCGCCTGCGTGGTCGCCGCATCGAAGAACATGGTGTCGTTCTTGTCGGCGAGCGCCGCATCGAGGTCGGTGGTCCAGCGTGTGATGTTGAAGCGCTTGGCAAGCGCCTCGACCTTCTCGGCGCTGCGGCCGACCAGGATCGGATCGGGCATGACGCGGTCGCCGTTCTTCAGGCGGACGCCACCCTGGTCGCGGATCGCGA
Organism: Bradyrhizobium sp. PUT101; assembly: GCF_052043945.1. NCBI lineage: Bacteria > Pseudomonadati > Pseudomonadota > Alphaproteobacteria > Hyphomicrobiales > Nitrobacteraceae > Bradyrhizobium > Bradyrhizobium sp. PUT101. The sequence goes on along the minus strand of NZ_CP197207.1, from coordinate 6,310,129 downwards.
CGATCGAGCGGATCAGATGCTGGTTGAGCCCCATGCGGCCGGTGACGCCGTTCATGATGAGGCCGAGGCGTTGGGTGGTCATGCCGATTTCTCCAAGAGTGATTTTGGCTGTTCGAGCGGGCGGAGCGCCGACCAGTCCGGATGGACCGACGTCGCAAAGCCCGTCGCGTGAAGCGATCCCGTCAGGAGATCGCCGTCGTGAATGGAGAGCCGGATGCCGTGCCCGGCATCGGCGTAGAGATCGGGATGCGCAGCCGCGAAGGCCGCAACTTCGGCTGCCGGCGTTTCGCCGAAGCCGTCGACATAGTGATGGCCGTTACGTTCGGCGTGAGTGATGCCGAGGAAGGCACCGAGCGCGAGGTCTTGCTGTACGGCGAGGCCAGCCTGGCAGGTGAGGTCCTCGCCGGTCACGAAGAACGTTTCGCCTTCCGCGCTCCATTTCGCCGCGCGCGTCGCGTTGACGATGGATTTGTAGAGCCCCTTGCAGGATTTCGACGAAATACCGCGATAGCCAAGTGCGCGCGCTGCCGGGAACGCATCGTAGGAATCGTCGGCCTCGTCGATGATGAAGCCATGCGCAGCGAGTTGGCCGAGCGGCGACTGCCTGGTGACGTCCCGTGGCATCGGCTGTTCGACATAAAGCAAACGCGACGCGATCGGTCGAAGGGCAGCGTCACGATCGAGCCGATCCATCAGCGCGTGCAGCACCGTGAGATCGCTGTACTGCTCGTTCGCATCGAGAGTCACTTTGGTGTCACGGCCAAGCGTTTCGAGTTCTTTTCCGATGCGCGCCAGCCGCGCCACATCGGCCACGGGATCGCCCGACAGCTTCAGCTTGAAGTAATTGGCACCGGCGTTCTCGCTTGGATCGGCAACGCCGCCCTCGCCCTCGACGGGATCATCGAGGCCGACGGTATGCCTGATCGCAACGCGCGGCAGCGCCTTGCGACTGGAAAGAAATGCGGCAATCTCCGCATCCTTCAGGTCGGGCGACAGCCGCGCATCGATGCCGGCAATGTTGCCGGCCATGCCGTCGAAGAAGTTCGTCCCCACCGCGCGCAGGAGCGCATCGAGGATCGCCTTGTCGATCTCCGCGGGGCCATAGGCTGCCGCGAGCGGCGGAATGTTCTTCTTCGCGCAAATCGCGACCTGGGCGCCCATGCACGAGGCATGCAGATCGAACGCGGTCAGATATCCGGTCCGCGCCAGATAAAGGCCGCGCGCGATCTCCAGCGATTGTCTCAGCCCATCCACCGTCTGCGCCGGCGACAACTCCGGCCGCTTGTCGAACCATTTCGGCACCAGAAGCTCGGCGCTGGCGCCGACGGCACCTCCCCTGCCCTCGACCTCGATCTCCACCCGCACGAACAACTGCGGCGTCGCGTTGATCGTGATCGCACCGAAGCGGAACGGCCGCGCGAACTGCACGGGACGTTCGAAGAAGGCGATGTCTCGCAGCTTCAGGCGGGGTGACATGGCTTTAAAACAATGCGAGCTGAGTTTGATACGACCGGCATGGCCGCGGGCGACTCGCCTCTCCCGCTTGCGGGAGAGGCCGACGCGCTCGGCAGCGCACTTGCGCGCCTGAGCGCGGCGGGTGAGGGTTCTATCCTCTTGGGGAGTCTTTCCAGCGGAGACACCCTCTCCCCAACCCTCCCCCGCAAGCGGGGGAGGGAGCGCACCGTGCTTGTGGTGGCTCCAGAGAACATCACTCGCACCTAGTCCAATGCACCTTGCGAGAAGAAGTGCTTGCGGATGCGCTGCACGAGCTCGGTGAAGACAGGATCGGCCATCACGTCGAGCGAGCGCGGGCGCGGAAGCGGCACGTCGTAGATCGCGGCGACCGCGCCTGGGCGCTCTGTCATGACCAGGACGCGGTCGGCAAGGAATACGGCCTCGGGAATCGAATGCGTGATCAGCAGCACGGTCTTCCTGGTCTCGCGCTGAATCCGCATCAATTCGACATTCATGCGCTCGCGCGTCAGCGCATCGAGTGCGCCGAACGGCTCGTCCATCAGCATGATCCGGGGATCGTGGACCAGCGCGCGGCAGATCGAGGCGCGCTGCTGCATGCCGCCGGAGAGCTGCCAGGGCAGCTTCTTCTCGAAACCTTCGAGCCCGACCAGCTTCAGAAGCGCCTTGGCGCGTTCGAGATATTTTTGCCGGGGCAGCCGCTTCATGTCGATCGGCAGCATCACGTTGGACAGGATGTTGCGCCATGGCAGCAGCAGCGCGTTCTGGAAGACGATGCCGACGTTGCCATGCGGCGCCGTCACCTTCTCGCCCTCGACGTGGATCTCGCCCGATGTCGGCGCCAACAATCCCGAGATCAGCTTGAGCAGCGTGGACTTGCCGCAGCCGCTTGGGCCGACCACGACGAAGAACTCGCCGTCGTTGATGTGGAAGTCGAGCGGCCGCAGCGACGGCACGTCGCCGTCGCGCGTCCGATATGTCTTCGACACGCCTGACAGCTTGATGCCCGAGGCATCGCCCGCCCGGTCGCTCACCAGTCTCAGATGGGCGGCCGGCTGCATGGGAAATATCGCTTCTGCTGCTTTCATTCGATCAAGTCCGCTCGACGATCCGAACCGTCATTCCGGGATGGTCCGAAGGACCAGACCCGGAATCTCGAGATTCTCTGGTGCGCAAGGGCGCACCAGAGTTCGCCCTTCGGGCGCCCCGGAATGACGATGACTGCATTCACGAGCCGCTCTTCGGCAGATAATCGTTGGTGTAGAAGGCCTTCGGGTTCTCCTTGGCCTTGGCATCGAGGCCGCCATATTCGACCATCAGGTTGACCGTATCAATCATGTTCTGGTCGGTGACCTGGAACGGCCGCTTGCTCTTGGTTTCCGCGGTCCGGTAGAGCGGAATGGTCAGCTCGAAGCCCTGCGTCAGGGTGTCGATCTTGCCGCCCTTCGGGTTGGCATCGAGGATCGCCTGTGCCGCTGCCTTCGGCTCCTTCTCGGCGGCTTCCACCGCCTTCGTCGTCGCCGACATGAAGCGGCGGACGAGATCGGCATTGGCCTTCACATAGTCGGAATTGGCAATGATGCCCGACGACACCATGTTGATGCCATAGTCGGCGAACTTGATCGGGTAGACGTCCTTGCCGGTGGCATCCTTGATCTTCATCGACTGGTCCATGACGTAGCCGAGCAGCAGATCGGCCTGGCCATTGATGACGGCGTTGAGCTTGGTCTGGCCGTCGCCTGCAACGGTCTTGAAATCGCTTTCCTTCAGGCCGGTCTTCTTCAGGAACAGCGGCCAGATCTGCGTCATGGAGTCGGCCGGCGTGATCGCCACCGTCTTGCCCTTGATGTCCTCGGGCTTCCTGATGTTCTTGTCGACGAAACCCATCGCGGACATCGGACTGGTCTGCAGCAGAACGCCGGTCGCAACCACGGGCGCACCCTTGATCGCAGCGCGCATCATGGTGGGGACGTCGACATAGCCGAAGTCCGCGGTCTTGGCGGCGACGGCCTGCGTGGTCGCAGCCGAGCCGCGGCCTTCCTGGATCTCGAGGTCGATGCCTTCGGCAGCATAAATGCCCTTGGCCTTGCCGTAATAGAACGGCGCGTGCTCGCCATAGACGTACCAGTTCAGCATCAGCACGACCTTGTCGGCCGCCTGCGCCGGCATCGCCGCGAACGCCATCAGCGCCACTGATGCAGCCCCAATCCACCGCTTCATCGTCACTCTCCCTTGCCGTTGTTGCGTCGGCCGTTGGTGGCCGCTCGTTGCTATCTAGGACGCAAAGATCACGTCCTCGCGCTGGCTGACATGCCAGGGAATGACCAGCTTCTCGATCTGGTCCACGATCCAGAACAGGATCACGCCGAGCAGTGCCAGGATCACGAGTGCCGCGAACATCGTCGGCAGGTCGAACGTACCGATCGAGCGCTGCAGCACATAGCCGATGCCGGAATTGGAGCCGACAAACTCGCCGACGACGGCGCCGACCACGGCCAGCGTCACCGAGACCTTGAGGCCGGAGAAGATCGCCGGCAGTGCGTGCGGCAGGTTCACCGCGCGGAACACCTGCAGGCGGCTGCCCTGCATCGCGCGGGCGAGATCGACCATGTCAGGATCGACCGACTTGAAGCCCTGCACGGCCGAGACCACCACGGGGAAGAAGCCGAGCAGGAACGCCGAAATGACCTTTGGAATGATGCCGAAGCCGAACCAGACCACGAACAGCGGCGCGATCGCGATCTTGGGCACGGATTGCGAGAACACCAGCAGCGGATAGACGTAGCTCTCCACCGTCTTCGAGCCCGCGATCAGCATCGCGACGGGAATGCCGAACAGCGCCGACAGCAGGAAGCCGCAGACGGTCGCATAGGTGGTCGGCCAGGACTGGCGCAACAGCTCCGGCCATTCGGTGCGAAGCACTGCGACGACATCGAGCGGCGACGGGATCTGGTAGGCGGGGATCTTGAACAGGCGGATCGCCAGATCCCAGGCGACGACGATGAAGACGAGGAACAAAAACGGCCGAATCCAGGCCGCATTCAGCATCTTGGACACCGCACCTTGCGGCTTCAGCTCGGCCAATTCCCGCTCCCGGCATTTTCTTCGTTGCGGGCAGAAATTAACCCGTTGGATAAATACTGTCCAGAGCTTTCCCTGTGACGTTTTGCGCTGGGGTTCCGGCAGCGGAAGCCACGCGAGGGATGTGAGGGAATGGCAGCAGGATCGTGCGCCCGATCTCCGGTGTCATTCCCCGCGAAAGCGGGGAATCCAGTACGCCGCGGCTTGTCCGCATCCTACCAACGTCTCTGGAATACTGGATCGCCCGATCAAGTCGGGCGATGACAGAGGAGATTGGGAAAAACAGCGACTACGCCGTCTGCGCCACACGCGCACTAGACGTCGGCGCTTTCGCGATCTCGAACAGTGCCACGGACTGCCCTGTCAGCGCGGCGAGCACGAGGCCGACCATATGGGCCAGCCGCTCGTCCTTGGCCTTCTTGTCCAAGAGGTCGCGGCCGAAGATCACGCTGAGCGTCGCCGAATTGGAAAGATAGAAGAAGCTCAGGGCCGCGATCGAGATGTAGAGCTGCACCGGATCGACCGCGACCTGGAAGTCGCCGCTGTCGACGCCGCGCCGCACCACGGTGCGGATCATCTCGACGAAGGGCGAGTGCATCGACTTGACCTTGGTCGAGCGCTTCAGGTGCTTGGCCCGCGCGAGGTTCTCGGTCTGGAGCAAAGACAGGAACTCGGGATTGCGCAGGAAGTAATTCCAGGTGAACTCGATCAAGCGCCTGATCGCCTCGGGCGGATCGAGATGCTCGAGATCGAGCCCGCGCTCCTCGCTGCGAATCTTGTCATAGGCGCCTTCGAGAACCGCGAGATAGAGCTCGTCCTTGTTGCCGACGTGATAGTACAGCATGCGCTTGTTCGCGCCGGCCTTCGCCGCGATGCGGTCGACGCGCGCGCCGGCGAGCCCATGGGCGGAAAACTCCTGCTTGGCGGCTTCGAGAATGCGCAGCCGCATCCCCTCGGGGTCGCGCTGCCATTTCAGAGTTCGCTTTGCCTTCGCCTTTGCCAAACCGGGTGCTCGCTGGGTGGTCGGGCTACGCGTGTAACACGGGAGCGGGCGTTTGAGAACGCAAGGGTTGCTGGTTGCCTCCGTCATTCCGGGGCGCGCCCTCTTGGGCGCGAGCCCGGAATCCATCATGCGGCAGAGTCGGTGGATGAATGGATTCCGGGCTCGTCGCTTCGCGACGCCCCGGAATGACAGGATCAATCCACCGGCTTCGGCGAGCGCTCCAAGAGCACCGTCTGAATCCCGCAAGTGCCATTCCGCACCGTCATGATCCGCGTGCCCGGCTTGCGGCCATTGCGGACTTCGCTGACGTCGAGGCCGGCAGCGATCAGCCGGGCGCGGGTGGCGTCGATGTCGGCGACCCGCCAGCTCAGGCCCCAGAGTCGGTCATGCGCGAGGTCACTGCCGGCCACGGGCCGGCGCACCACCTCGACGATGAGGTCGCCGCAGCGGAAGAACATCAGCTGGCCCCAGTCCTGGTGCGAGCGGTCGAGCGCGAGATCAAGCCCGAGCCGCGCGCCGTAGAGCGCGGCGGCGCGCTCGGAATCCTCGGTGGTGATGACGACGTGGTCGAGCGCGTCGATCGGCGCGATGTCGGTCGCGACCGACTTCGGACGCTCGTCGGCCAGTTCGAGGAAGAACATGCGCACGCCGCGCGTGAGCTCCGTGGCGGCACGCGTGCGCTTCCAGTGCAGAACGGCATCGCTGACGGCGTCGCTGCTTTCGACCTCCGCAACGGGGTCCGGCCTCAGGGCCACCCGCTCCAGCCGCCGGTGCATCTTGCCGATGTCTGCGACGCGAAAGCACAGGCTGGCGAGCACGCCCTCCTGGTCCTCGAGCAGTGCGCGCATGCGGTCGGCGGTGACGCTGAAGCCGCTCGGCGCCATCAATTCGATCGTCATGTTGTCGAGGGTGAACAGCACCCGGTCAGCGCCCTCGCCGGAGTTCTGCCAGGCCGGCGCGCGGGCGAGCAGCGTCTGATAGGCCGCCTTGGCCGCACCGATATCGCTCACCAGAGCGACGATGTGATCGAGGCCGGTGATCATCCTGCACCCTTTTGATCGACTTGGAACCCATGGACCGACAGACGGCCTTTGTCCGGGCTTGGCATTGGCCCGACATGGTCGTATTCCGGCACCATGCTGACCTCAAGCGCTTCGGGCGGCAGTTTTGCGAATAATTTCAGCGTCCCTCCGGAGCGGAACCGGTGCTAGAGTAATCCCGCCGGCCGGGACCACAAGCGCATCACGGACAAGCAATGCAGGCTCTCTTCATCGGACAGACCTATATCGACGTCGTCTTCATCACCGACCACATGCCGACCGGCGACGAGAAGCACGTGGCCTCGGACTACGCGGTTTCCTTCGGCGGCAACGCTGTGACGGCGGCCTTCTGCTGCGCCAAGCTCGGCATCGTACCGGATCTCATCGCCACCGCAGCCAATGACTGGCTGGGGCGCATGTTCCAGGACATGTGCGCGAAGTACGGCATCTCGCTGCATGGGCGCAAGGTCAACCAGTCCTCGCTCTCCTTCATCATGCCCAAGGATGGCAAGCGCGCAATCGTCCGCTGCCGCGACGACGAGCACATCCATCCGTTCCCGATGCTCAATCTCGGCGGCTGCCGCGCGCTGCATGTCGACGGCCATCAGCCGGATGCCGCGATCTACTACGCAAAAGTCTGCCGCGAGGCCGGCATCCTGACCTCGCTCGACGGCGGCGGCCTGCGCACCAACACGCATGAGCTGCTCGAATTCATCGACGTCGCGATCGTCGCCGAGCGGCTGTGCGAGCAGATGGACCTGACGCCGGAGAAGATGCTCGACTACCTCAAGGGCCGCGGCTGCAAGATCGGCGGCGTCACCATGGGCGAGAAGGGCCTGCTCTGGTACGACGAGACAGGAACGGTGCAGGTGATGCCGGCGATGCCGATCCCGCGCGAGCGCGTCATCGACACCAACGGCGCCGGCGACGTCTTCCACGGCGCCTATGTCTATTCCTACCTCGCCCATCCCGGAAAAAGCTGGCGCGAGCATTTTGATTTCGCACGCGCCGCCTCGACCTTCAAGATCCAGCGCCTCGGCAACGAGGCCGGCCTGCCGACGCTCGTCGACATCGCCAAGGTCAGGCACGAGTTCGAGGTCAGGGTCTAGCGGTCACAGGGATCAAGATGGGACGTGTCTTCGTCGCCGGCAGCATCAACATGGATGTGGTGGCGACCGCCGATCGCCATCCCAGGGTCGGCGAGACCGTCGCCGGCCGCCAGGTGCTGTATTTTCCGGGCGGCAAGGGCGCGAACCAGGCGGTCGCGGCATCACGGCTTGGCGCGCGGACCACGCTGATCGGACGGCTGGGGAAGGATCCATTCGGAGGCGAGCTGAAGGCCTTCCTCGGCGAGCAGGGCATCGATCTCGGCTATGTCGTGGAGACGGCGGAGGCCCACACCGGCACGGCCATCATCACGGTGGCGGAGGCCGACAACACCATCGTCGTCATTCCCGGGGCGAACGGGCTTGTCGCCACTGACGACGTCGACGTCGTCCCGCTGCTGGCCGGCGACGTCGCCGTCAGCCAGTTCGAGATTCCGCTGCCGGCCATCGCCGCGTTCTTCAGGCGCGCCCGTGCCGCCGGAGCGACGACGCTGCTCAACCCCGCACCGGCGCAGGCCATGTCCCGCGAGCTGCTCGCGCTCGTCGACATCCTCGTGCTGAACGAGACCGAGCTCGGCTTCCTCGCAGGGAGCGGGCTCTCCGAGAGCGACGAGGCGGGAAGGATCATTGCCGTGGCGCGGCAGCTTCAAGCGCGCGAGGACCAGACCATCTGCGTCACGCTCGGCAAGCGCGGCGTGCTCGCGCTGGCGGGGCGCGAGGAGATTGCCGTGCCCGGCCGCGCGGTGAAGGCGGTCGACACCACAGGCGCCGGCGATTGCTTTGTCGGCGCGCTGGCCGCGCAACTCGCCGACGATGTGCCCTTGCGCGCCGCCCTCGCCTTCGCCAACGCCGCCGCCTCGATCAGCGTGCAGCGGATGGGCGCCGGGCCATCGATGCCGACGGCCGCGGAGGTGGCGGCGGTTTTGCCGCGCTAAGCGCTCACGCCAGTGCGCTCTTCAGGTCGAAGCTCTCGTCCGCGGCCTGCTCTGGCGTGATCGAGCGGTCCATCGCCTGCAGGCGGCGGCCGAACATGTGATCGCCGGCGCGGTTGATCGATTCGATGCCGAGCAGCTTGTCGCCCTTGTAGCAGAAAGCAGAGAACGCCTTCCTGGCGGGGTCTCCGCGCAGCACGACGCGGTCGTAGCCGGTGGTGAGCCCAGCGATCTGGAGCTTGTCATCGCCCTGGTCGCTCCAGAACCAGGGATGACCAACGTAAGGCTTCTTGTCGCCAGTCAGCCGTGCCGCGAGGCAACGGGCGTGATCGGTGGCGTTCTGCACCGATTCCAGCCGCAGCGATCCGCCGAAGCGCGGGCTCGCGAACAGCGCGCAATCGCCGATCGCGGAGATGTCTGGATCGGCCGTCGCAAGATATTCGTCGACGATGATGCCGGCCGCGACCTGCAGCCCCGCCTCGGCCGCGAGCTCGATGTTCGGCAGCACGCCGACGCCGACCACGACGAGATCGGCCGGCAGATGCCGTCCGTCGCTCAAGGAAACGCCGGTGACCTTGCCGCCCTCCGCCTCGATCGCGGTGGCCTGCACACCCAAGTGAATGCGGATACCGGCCTCGCGATGGCGTTCTTGGAAATACTCCGAGACCTCTGATGTCACCGCGCGCGCCATCACGCGCGGGGCGAGCTCGAGCACGTCGACCTCGAGGCCCTTGATCCGCGCGGTGGAGGCGAATTCGAGTCCGATGAAGCCGGCGCCGATGATCACCGCACGTGTCTTCGACGGCATGATCTTGCGCAGCGCCTCGCTGTCGTCGAGGATGCGCAAATATCTCACGTCGGGCAGATTGGCATTGGGCAGGTCGAGCAGGCGATTGCGCGCGCCGGTCGCCAGCACGAGGTGGCCGTAGGCCAGCGTCTCGCCGGATTCGAGATGCACCTTGTGCCCCGCGCGGTCGATCGAGGCGGCGCGGCCCGCGATCAGCTCGATCTTCTGGTCCTGATAAAATTTCTCCGGCCGGAACATCAGGCTCTCCGGTCCGGCAGAGCCCTTGATGTAGGCCTTCGACAGTGGCGGGCGCTGATAGGGCAGATGCGCCTCGTCGTTGACCAGGCAGATGCGCTCCGAAAAGCCGGCTTGGCGCAGCGATGCCGCGACCTGATAGCCGCCATGGCCTGCGCCGACGATGATCACCGGACCGCCCGTCATTGGACAGCCCATTTCCGGAAGACACGAGCGTAACCCATGCCGTCTCCTCTCTCGCTGATTTTGGTTTGCTGGCCTTAGGAGGAGCCGGCGCTCGTGTCCGTTCCCTGGCGAAGGCGAGCCCATTTGAGCCTATCGTTCCGCCCGGCGCAAGGGCGGCGGCTGGGGATTGTCACCCCTCGCCTTCTGCGATTTAGTTCGAGTCTCGACCTCCTGCCGGGGATTTTCCAGATGACCGCTCCCGTCTCAAAGCCCGATGATCCCGCCCTGCTGCGGGTCGACGGCCCGATCGCGACCATCACGCTGAACCGCCCTGCTGCGTTCAACGCGATCAACCTTGCAATTGCCCAGAAGCTCGAACAGCTCGCGGCCTATATCGAAGCCGCGGACGACATCCGCGTCGTCGTCCTCGAAGGCGAGGGACGCGCGTTCTGCGCCGGCGGCGATCTGCAGACGATCGGAGCCGCCGCCGAAGCCGGCACGGTGACGCCCGTCGTCGGCGAGCTGCTCAGGCACTATCATGCCTTCATCGAGATCATCAGGCGCATGCCGAAGATCTCGCTGTCCAGCGTGCACGGCTCGGCCGCCGGCGCCGGCATGGGCCTCGCCTTCGTCACCGACCTCTGCATCGCCGCGGAGGACGCCAAGTTCACCCCGGCCTATGCCAAGATCGGGGTGTCGCCGGATGGCGGCTCGACGGTCGGCATCGTCGGCACGGTGGGCTCGCGCCGCGCGCTGCAGATTTTTCTCGCCGAGGACAATTTCACCGCGCAGCAGGCCTATGAATGGGGCCTTGTCGCCAAGACCGTTCCCGCAACCGAGCTGAAGGCGGCGACACGGCAGCTTGCCGAACGGCTGGCGCAGAATCCGCCGGCCGCGATTGCCGGCACCAAGCAGCTGGTCTACCAGGCCGCGACCACGCCGGTGAAGCAGCAGCTCGATGCCGAGGAGCACAAGATCATCATGGCGATGAACACGGAGGCGTTCCGCACCGCCGTGAAGAAGTTCACGAGCAAGTCGAAGTGACGAGGCCCGCGCGCACGTTCTACGGCCTCCGTCACGGTGCGACCGACTGGAATCGCGAGGGGCGATTCCAGGGCCGCACCGACAATCCGCTGAACGACGATGGCCTGCGACAAGCGCGCGAGGCCGCGCACGTGCTGCGCGGCGTCGGCATCAGCCGCATCGTCGCAAGCCCCCTGGTACGCGCGGCGCGGACGGCCGAGATCATCGCGGACGTGATCGCGGTGCCGCTCGCGATCGACGACGGCATCATCGAGTTCGATTTCGGCAGCTTTGAAGGCCTCCCCGTCCGCGACCTTATGATCAAGCACGGCGTCAAATCCGCGACGGGTCTCGTGTCGATCCTGCCGGCCGACGGCGAAAGCTGGGACGCCATGGCCGGACGGTCGCTGGCCTGCGTCTCGGGGTGGCTCGCGCGCCATCCCGACGATAATCTCCTGTTCGTCTGCCACGACGCCGTGATGCAAGCCATGGCAAACGCATTATGTGGCAGCTATTTCAAGAACAGCCACGGCACGCCGTTCCGCTACCTGCACGAAGACGCGCTGTGGCGGATCGAGCAGGTCGTTACCTAGGACAGATGCAGCCTGTCTCCGCCGGCAATTTGAAGCAGCCGATCCGAGCGTTCGTTCGCGCGGCCGATCAACGCTTCTCCGTCTGCTTCCCGGTCCTCTGCATGAAGTCGAAGTCGCAGCCCTCGTCGGCCTGCATGATGGTCTCGTTGAACAGCCAGGCGTAGCCGCGCCGCGTTTCCTCAGGCACGGCGGCCGGCTTCAGCGCGGCGCGGCGCCGCTCCAGCTCGGCGGCATCGACCAGCAGCTCGATGCTGCGCCTTCCGACGTCGAGGCGGATCATGTCGCCGTTCTGCACCAGCGCCAGCGGCCCGCCGACGGCGGATTCCGGCGTGATATGGAGCACGATGGTGCCGAACGCGGTGCCGCTCATGCGCGCATCCGAGATGCGCACCATGTCCTTGGTGCCGCCGCGCGCAAGCTTCTTCGGGATCGGCAGATAGCCCGCCTCGGGCATGCCCGGCGCGCCCTTGGGGCCGGCGTTGCGCAGCACCAGCACGTCGTCGGCAGTGACGTCGAGATCGGGATCGTCGACCCGCAAGGTCATGTCCTCGACGGATTCGAAAACGACTGCCCGCCCGGTGTGCTGCAACAGTTTCGGGCTCGCGGCCGACTGCTTGATGACGGCGCCGCGCGGCGCGAGATTGCCGTGCAGGATGGCGAGGCCGCCCTCCTTCTTGATCGGATTGTCACGCGAACGGATGGCGTCCTGCCCAGGCACGTCCTCCGCATTCGCCACGACATCGCGCAGCGTCTGGCCCGAGATGGTCCTGGCATCGAGATCGATGAGATCGCCGAGTTGCGCCAGCAGCTTCGGCATGCCGCCGGCGTGATGGAAATGCTCCATGTAATGCTCGCCGGACGGCTTGAGATCGACCAGCACCGGCACCTCGCGGCCGATCTGATCGAACACTTCGAGATCGAGCCGGTGCGGCGAGCGATGCGCCATCGCGGTCAGATGGATCAGGCCATTGGTCGACCCGCCGATCGCCTGGAGAACGACCTGCGCATTCCTGAAAGACGCAGGTGTCAGCAACTCGCTGGGCTTCGGCCCCTTCGTCTTCGCCATCTCGGCGGCCACCTTGCCGCTCGCCTCGGCGAGACGGAAACGCTCGGCATGCGGCGCCGGGATCGTCGCGCTCATCGGCAGCGACAGGCCCATGGCTTCGATCATGCAGGCCATGGTCGAGGCCGTGCCCATCACCATGCAAGTGCCGACCGACGGCGCGAGGCGCCCGTTCACCGCCTCGATTTCGGCATCGTCCATGTCGCCGGCGCGATATTTGGCCCACAGCCGACGGCAATCGGTGCAGGCCCCCAGCACCTCGCCCTTGTGATGGCCGACCACCATGGGACCGACCGGAATAACCACCGTCGGCAGATCCGCGCTGATCGCCGCCATCACCTGCGCCGGCAGCGTCTTGTCGCAGCCGCCGATCACGATCACCGAATCCATCGGCTGGGCGCGGATCATCTCCTCGGTGTCCATCGCCATCAGGTTGCGCAGGTACATCGAGGTCGGATGCGCAAAGCTTTCGGCGATCGAGATGGTCGGGAATACGAACGGCATCGCGCCAGACAGCATCACGCCGCGCTTGGCGGCTTCGATGATCTGCGGGACGTTGCCATGGCACGGATTGTAGTCGCTATACGTGTTGGTGATGCCGACGATCGGGCGCTCCAGCGCGTCGTCGGAGTAGCCCATCGCCTTGATGAACGCCTTGCGCAGGAACAGCGAGAAGCCGGCATCGCCGTAGCTGGTCAAACCCTTGCGCAAGCCACTCGTCATCAGGTCGCTCCCTTCAGCTTTGTCGTCGTGGTAAGGCCAGCCCCCTAATTGTCAATAAGCCGAGTTGCAGGCCTGACGCTTGGTGGCCGGGCCCCTCCTCAAGCGAGCATCTCACAGCACGGCTCGTCGCAGGTTCAACTCCCGAAATTGATCCTGCGTCCGATCTCGACGGCCCCCGAACGAGTGCGGAGCGCTCCGGTTTTCCAGCTTCTCCGGCGCGGATTGGGTGGAACTCGGCGCAACTCCAATTCTCATGGTGCAAGCAGCTGAACTTCGCCGACCGCCAGCACCGGTGCGTCATCAGCAGACTTCCCTCGCACTTCGGGCCAGCTGGGGGGAACAGATTGAACGCAACTAAGAATGATTAGCAAGTAGTTGCATCCCTCGCGAAACTGTGAAATCTTGTTGCGAATGACTTGCAGTCGCAGGGGGTTGCGCGCGAACCCAAAGCCCCCTGCGTCGATCAGTGCCCTGGTTTGCGTAGGTTGGTGGTTTGTCGTGGTGAGAAAATCGAGCTTCCCGGGCGCAATAGCGGCGGTAGCCATCGTCGCCGGTCATCTGGCGAGCTGCGTCTCCGCCTCCGCTGACGAGGGCGCACGCGGCCTCGCATATGCCGCTCCCTGGCCCGGCTCCACACCAGGCCTCGGCGTCAACAAGCTGGCGGGCGGGTTGCCGTCGACCCATGCGGACATCGACACCGAGCACATCTTCGGCTTCAGCATGGGCTCCGACATCGGCAAGCCCGGCGAAATCGAGGTCGAGTTCGAGAATGTCGGCGCGTTCGGCAAGCGCTCCGGCACCTACGCAGCCTGGGCCAATCTCAACCAGGTCAAATACACGGTCTCGGACAATTTCCGGATCGCCCCCGGATTTGCACTGAGCGGACAGCGCATCAACGGCGTTCCGGGCCTTGCCGATCATTCGGATGTCGCTTTCAGCGGCGCCGCGCTCGAACTGCGCTACAAGCTGGTCGATCGTGCCGTCGCCCCCTTCGGACTGACCCTCCATGCGCAGCCCGGTTGGAGCCGGATCGACGACGCCAGCGGCATGCACATCGCGCAATATGGCGCAGAGTTTGCCGCGCTGTTCGATCGCGAACTGGTCAAGGACAGGCTGTTTGCGGCCTTCAACGTCTGGTACGGGACTGGCGGAACCCGCGAGATCGCGACCAATCTTTGGCGACACGATTCCGAGATGCAGCTCCAGGCAGCGATCTCGTACGCAGTGCAGCCCGAACTCGTGCTCGGCCTCGGCGTTCGCTACGCGCGGGCCTATGACGGCGGCGCACTCGACCGCTTCGTAGGCGATGCAGTCTTCGCTGGCCCGACCTTCTCCTACACCATCTCGAAGGAAGTCGGCATCTCCGGCACCTGGCAGATGCAGGTTGCAGGCAGCGCGGTCGGCGACAACCGCAGCCTCAACCTGGAGCAGTTCGAGCGGCACCAGGCGCTACTGCGTCTCAACCTGCATTTCTGATGTCCGCGCCCGACACAGCTACGCCCGTTGCTTCCGCGACGCCACGTCCCGGGGCATGTCGGCCAGGCGCGCCCTCAGGCGCGGTACTGCAAAATCGAGAAAGGCTCGCAGCTTGGCCGGCATGAAGCGGTTGGGCGAATAGACGAAGTTGACCGGTTGTGGCGGGGGCTGAAAGTCCTGCAGAAGCGCGACGAGATCTCCGGACCGCAGCGGCTCCGCGACGAGGTACGAGAACGCGACGGTGACCCCAATGCCTGCGCGTGCCGCATCGAAGGCCGATTCGAGACTGCTCGCGATGAAGCGTGACCGCACGGGCACCGCATACTCGGTCTGCCCCCGTTTGAACCTCCAGATGTTCGGCGACTGAAGCGGAGGATAGCTGATGCAGTCATGCGCAGAGAGATCGTCGGGAGACTTCGGTATCCCGCGCAATTCCAGATAGGCCGGACTGGCGCAGGCCACGCGGCGAATTTCTCCCGCTCGCACGGCGATCAGGCCGCTGTCGGCGAGATCCCCGACGCGAAGCGCGACGTCAATGTGCTCGTCCAGGAGATTGAGCGTCCGGTCCTGCAAGTTGAGCTGAACGTCCACTTCCGGGAATGCCGCAAGAAACTCGGCTAGAATTGGCTGCAGGCACAGGCGACCGAGTGCGACGAGTGTCGTGACACTCAGATCTCCGCGCGGCGTGGTGTATTCGCCCGAGGCAACGCGCTCGGCCTCGGCGAGATCGGCAAGAATTCGCTTGGCCGCGGCGATGTAGGAGCGCCCGGCATCGGTGGGAACGAGGACGCGGCTCGATCGGTGAAACAGCTTGGTGCGCAGGTGCTCCTCGAGTTCCGACACCTTCCGGCTCACCGTTGCCAGCGGCATTTTCTGACGGCGTGCGGCGGAGGACAGGCTGCCGGCCTCCGCCACCGCCAAGACCACCGACATGCTTTCGAGACGATCCATCTGGGTACTTCCATATTCTGGAAGGATAGATCCCGATTTTGCCAGATACCCGTCATTTCCGGAAGCACCTATTCCTCTCCGCATCGAAACGGAGAGGAGACGAAAATGACCCAGACCAGAAAAGGCACTGCCCTCATCACCGGTGCTTCGACCGGAATCGGGGCGATCTACGCCGATCGCCTGGCGAAGCGCGGCCACGACCTCATCCTCGTTGCGCGCAACAGGCAGCGGCTCGCATCGCTGGCGCGCAGGCTCGCCAATGAAAGCGGCCGCAGGGTGGAGACGGTGGAAGCCGATCTCACATCCCCTGCCGACCTGCGCCATGTCCAGCAACTGCTCAGAACCGAGCCCGGCATCTCGGTGCTGGTCAACAACGCCGGCGTCGGTGCCTCAGCTCCGCTGATCGCTTCCGACGTCGAGAAGATGGAGGACATGATCCGCCTCAACGTCGGCGCGCTGACGCGCCTGACCTACGCGGCGGTCCCCGGATTCATCGACCGCGGCCATGGCACCATCATCAACATCGCCTCCATCGCCGCGATCGCGCCGGAGCTGCTCAACGGCGTCTACGGCGGCTCGAAAGCCTTCGTGCTCGCCTTCACCCAGTCGCTCGTTCACGAGCTCGCCGGCAAGGGCATCCGCGTGCAGGCCGTGCTGCCGGGCGCCACCGCGACCGAGTTTTGGGATGTCGCCGGGACGCCGGTTCACCAACTGCCTGCCGGGATCGTCATGTCGGCCGACGACATGGTCGACGCGGCGCTCGCGGGTCTCGACCTCGGCGAGGTCGTGACGATCCCGGCGCTGGCCGACAAGTCCGCGTGGGATCGCCACGAGAGCACGCGGCTCGCCATGATGAACAAGCTCTCGAGCGCCATTCCCGCCCCTCGCTACAACCTGCACACGCACGTGAATGCGTGAGCGAAACCCAGCATCAAAACGGAGACAACCATGTCACGCATCATCAGCCACGCGCCCACCTCACCCATCGCGCTGAGCCGCACCATCAGCTGGCGCGACCAGTCTGAACGCCTGCTCGCCTACGCCGAACCGGTCAGCCGGATCGGTCTCTATGCATCGCTTGCAATCATCTATGCCTGGTTCGGCGGGATGAAGTTCACCGACTACGAAGCACAGGGGCTGGTTCCTCTGGTAGAGAACAGCCCACTGTTGCGCTGGTTCTACGCGCTGTTTTCGGTCCGCGGCTTCTCCACCTTTCTCGGCTTCGTCGAACTGAGCATCGGGTCTTTGATCGCGCTTCGGCTGGCAAGCCCGATCTATTCCACAGCCGGCGGCCTTCTCTCGGCCGGACTGTTCGTCACGACGCTGAGCTTCATGATCTCGACGCCTGGCGTCGTCGTGCCGGAGCTCGGGGCGCCCGCGATCACGGTCGCTCCGGGCCAGTTCCTGCTGAAGGACGTCGGCCTACTCGCCGCTTCCTTCTGGGTATTCACGGACTCGCTGAAGGCCGTCATCCGCAGGTGAGAACTCACCCCACAGCGCAACAGACACGAATTCGAAAACAGGAGACCCTCCATGAAAGTGCCATTCATCTTCGGGGCGGCTTTCGCTGCAATTGCCATTGCGGGTGCGGCACCCAGCGCCGCCCACGGCATCGGCGAAACGGTCACGCCGCACTTCGAGCAATCGATCCCCAATATCCCGGGCAAGTCAGTCGTCGCCCTGGTTGTGAACTACGCACCCGGCGGAGCGTCGCCTTCGCACATCCACGCCAAGTCGGCCTTCATCTTCGGCTACGTGCTGTCAGGCGCAATCGAATCTCAGGTGAACGACGGACCCAGACGGGTCTACCGCACCGGTGAGAGCTTTTACGAGCCGCCGGGCTCCCGTCATCCCGTCAGCCGCAATGCGAGCCGGTCCAAACCCGCAAGCCTGCTCGCAGTGTTCGTCGTCGACAGCAGCGAGAAGGATCTGACCACTGCCGTCCAGCAGAATCATCATCAAGGAGAGAAACATGAGTAAGCGTCTCGACTACAACCAGATCGCGCCGGCCGGCATCAAGGCGCTCGGCGGCGTCTACGGCTACGTCCTGCAGAGCCGGCTCTCCGCCACGCTGATCGAGCTGGTTTATCTGCGGATCTCGCAGATCAACAATTGCGCCTACTGTCTCGACATGCACACGCGCGACCTGCTCAAGAAGGAAGAGAAGGTCGAGAAGATCGCGTTGCTGCAGGCCTGGCGCGAGGCCGGCAATCTCTTCGACGAACGCGAACAGGCTGCCCTGGCATGGGCGGAAACGGTGACACGGGTTGCCGAGACGGGCGTGCCCGACGAGGCATACCAGGCCGCACGCGCCGTGTTCGAGGAGCGTGAGCTTGTGGACCTCACGATCGCCATCAGCCTGATGAATGCCTACAACCGCATGGCCATCAGCTTTCGCGCAACGCCGGCGGCTGCCGCCGCCGCCTGATCGACACCCGCGCAACATCGCGCACAACCGAAAGGCCATTCACATGAAGAGATATGGAATCATCGTTGCGGCGGCGCTGATCGCCGCAACCAGCCTGACTTCGCTCGCCGCACGATCCGAGGAGCCACGGCTGGGAGACATCAAGCGCACCCATCTCATGAAGGAAGCTCTGAGCGTCCCCGGACGCGAGGTCGTCCAGGTCCGCGTCGACTTTCCTCCGGGCGTCGTCGCCGTCAGGCACAGTCACCCGGGCGAAGAGCTCGTCTATATGATCGAAGGCGAGCTGGAGTATCGGTTCGACGGCAGGCCGCCGGTGATCCTGAAGGCCGGCGACGTGCTGCTCATTCCTCACGGAGTACATCACGCGGTGAAGAACGTCGGCAGCAGCAACGCGGCGGAGCTTGCGACCTACATTGTCGAGACGGGCAAGCCGCTGTTGACGCTCGGCAGGTGAGCCGCTTCTAACGCTTGGTCCAGTCGATCACGCCGCCTGGGTCGGCATCGAACTCCATGCTGCAGAACGTGCCGCCCTGGAAATAATCGCCGACCGGGTCCGGCTTCAGCTTGGCCTGCTCCGCCATCGCGTGCTCACGGAAATCTTCGGCGCGGCCGGTCGGGCGATAGCCGAGCTCGTAGGCGCGGTGATTGTCCCACCAGGCACGCTCGTTGAAAGAGGCACCGTAGAAAACCTCGAAATGGATGTCGGGATGCTCGAGCCCGATGCGGCAGAGCTGCACGAGGTCGTCGGGCTTGAGCCAGATCGAGAGCCGGCGCTGGTCGAGCGGCATGTCGCCGAAATTGCCGATGCGCAGGCAAGTCACCTTCAGGCCATGCTTGTCGGCATAGAGCGCGCCGACGGCCTCGCCGAACACCTTGCTGACGCCGTAGCGGCTGTCGGGCCGCGCAGTGACGTCGGTGCCGATCCTGTGGTGGCGCGGATAGAAGCCGACGGCGTGATTCGACGAGGCGAACACCACGCGCTTGACGCCCTTGCGGTAGGCCGCCTCGAACAGATTGTAGCCGCCGATGATGTTGGCCTGGAGGATTTGATCCCAGCTGCCTTCGACCGAATAGCCGCCGAAATGGAGGATGCCGTCGACGCCCTCGCAAATCGCTTCGCATTGCGCGAGATCGGCGAGGTCGGCGGCCTTAAATTTCTCGTTCGCGCCGAGATCGGCCGGCGGCTTGATGTCGGAGAGCAGCAGATCCGGATAGATCGGCGGCAGCAGTTTCCGCAGGCTGGTGCCGATTCCGCCCGAAGCTCCCGTCATCAAGATGCGCGGCATGTCTTCCCTCGCCTGTGCTGACCGATTTGCGGTCACATGTCTCTAATGATAGCAGGTTTGTCCAGAGGGAACGAAACGAGAGAACCGACATGAATGAGGCATCGTCCCACACCCAGGAACGGCCAGGCTGGCGGCCGGCCAGCTACTATCCCGATCCAGCCATTCACGCACTCGATCCTCGCTTCGAAAAATACTGGCTGAAATTGTCGGCGGTGGAGCGGCTCGCGACCGGGCTGCGCTGGGCCGAGGGGCCGGTGTGGTTCGGCGACGGGCGCTATCTCCTGTGCAGCGACATCCCGAACCAGCGCATCATCAAATGGGAGGAGGAGACCGGTGCGGTCAGCGTGTTCCGCAAGCCCTCCAATTTCGCCAATGGCAACACGCGCGACCGCCAGGGCCGGCTCGTCACCTGCGAGCATGGCGGGCGGCGCGTGGTGCGCACCGAATATGACGGCAGCATCACCGTGCTGATGGATCAATTCAACGGCAAGCGGTTGAACTCGCCGAACGATGTCGTCGTCAAATCGGACGGCTCGATCTGGTTCACCGATCCGACCTTCGGCTTGCTCGGCAATTACGAGGGCTACACGGCAGAACCCGAGATCGAGCCGAACGTCTACCGGCTCGATCCCGCGACCGGCAAGGCGACGATCGTCACCGAAGGCGCGCTCGGTCCGAATGGGCTGTGCTTCTCGCCGGACGAGAAGATTTTGTATGTCGTGGAATCGCGCGGCGTGCCGAACCGCAAGATCCTCGCCTATGACGTCTCGCCTGACGGCACCACGATTTCCAACAAGCGCGTCCACATCGATGCCGGTCCCGGCACGCCCGACGGCATGCGCTGCGACATCGACGGCAATCTCTGGTGCGGCTGGGGCATGGGCGATCCCGAACTCGACGGCGTCGTGGTGTTCGCGCCCGACGGCGTCATGATCGGCCGCATCGCGCTGCCCGAGCGCTGCGCCAATCTCTGCTTCGGCGGCGTCAAGCGCAACCGCCTGTTCATGGCGGCGAGCCAGTCGATCTACGCGCTGTATGTGAACACGCAGGGGGCGCTGGGGGGATAGGCGCTTCTCTCTCTGGCGTCATTCCGGGGCGCGCCTCTTCGGCGCGAGCTGTGGTGCGCGATTGCGCACCTGAGAATCCATTGTGCAGCAGAGGCGGCGGACAAATGGATTCCGAGTTCGTCGCTGACGCGACGCCCCGGAATGACGAAAGGAGAGAGATCAACAAAAACGCCGGAGCGGTTTCCCGCTCCGGCGTCATGTTTTGATCAGGCGATAAAGCTTACGCCGCGTTGAAGCCGGCGACGGCCTTCACCTCGAGGAAGTCCTCGAGGCCGTACTTGCCCCACTCGCGGCCGTTGCCCGACTGCTTGTAGCCGCCGAACGGCGCGGTGCGGTCGTTGGGCACGCCCTGGAGGTTGACGTTGCCGGCGCGGATCTGACGGCCGACACGTTTGGCGTCCTCGACGGTCGCACCCGTGACGTAGCCGGCGAGGCCATAGGGCGTGTCGTTGGCGATCTGCACGGCATCGGCTTCGTCCTTGGCGCCGATGATGGTCAGCACCGGTCCGAAGATCTCTTCGCGGGCGATCGTCATGTCAGGGGTGACGTCGGCGAAGATGGTCGGGCGGACATAGAAGCCCTTGTTGACGCCCTCGGGCAGGCCCGGGCCGCCGGCGACGAGCGTTGCGCCCTCGTCGATGCCCTTCTTGATCAGCCCCTGGATCTTGTCCCACTGGCCGCGATTGACCACGGGTCCGATGGTGGTGCCTTCGCCGCGGGGATCGCCGGCCTTGGTCTTGTCGGCGACGGCCTTCGCGATCGCGGCGACTTCCTTCATCTTCGACAGCGGCACGATCATGCGCGAGGGCGCGTTGCAGGACTGGCCGGAGTTGTTGAACATGTGCATCACGCCGCCGGTCACCGCCTTCTGAAGGTCGGCGCCTTCGAGGATGACGTTCGGCGACTTGCCGCCGAGCTCCTGGCTGACGCGCTTCACGGTCGGCGCCGCGCGCTTGGCGACGTCGATGCCGGCGCGGGTCGAGCCGGTGAAGGAGATCATGTCGATGTCGGGATGCTCGCTCATGGCGGCGCCGACCTCGGGGCCGAGACCGTTGACGAGGTTGAACACGCCTTTGGGCACACCGGCTTCATGGAGGATTTCCGCGAAGATCAGCGCCGAGGTCGGCGTGAACTCGCTGGGCTTCAGGATCATGGTGCAGCCGGCGGCGAGCGCGGGCGCGACCTTGCAGGCGATCTGGTTCAGCGGCCAGTTCCAGGGCGTGATCATGCCGACCACGCCGATCGGCTCGCGCAGCACCATGGCGGTGCCGACCGGCTCCTCGAAATGATAGTTCTTGAGCACGTCGAGCGTGGTCATGAGATGGCCGAGGCCGGCGCCGGCCTGGAGCTTTTCCGCCATCGGCAGCGGCGCGCCCATCTCGTCGGAGACAGCAGCGCCGATCTCCTTGAGACGGCCCTTGTAGACCTCGATGACCTTCGACAGCAGCGCAACGCGCTCCTCGCGGCTGGTCTGGGAGAAGGTGGCAAAGGCGCGCTTGGCGGCGGCGACGGCCTTGTCCACGTCGGCCTTGGAGCCCAGCGCAACCTCGTACATCGCCTCTTCCGTCGCCGGATTGACCACGGCGGTGGACTTCTTGACGGCGGGATCGACCCAGGCGCCGTCGATGTAGAATTGCATGCGATTGACCATCATTAACCTCTTCTTGGGGCTTGGAGGGGGCGTTTCGGCAGGCATCCTTGCACGAAAGCGCCGGCAATTGAACCCGCCATATGCGGGGCCAGCGTTGCGGCGAGCGGAGGCTATATGAGCCGATGGCGGGAACGTGGCAAGATTCTCTCAGCAGTCATTCCGGGGCGATGCGAAGCATCGAACCCGGAATCTCGAGATTCCGGGTTCGGCTCTCCGAGCCGCCCCGGAATGACACCGTGGCTACCTCGACTACACCGCCATCTTCCGGTGCAGCACCGGCGCACCGGTGGTGAGGCTTTCG
Source organism: Bradyrhizobium sp. PUT101 (assembly GCF_052043945.1). Taxonomy (NCBI): domain Bacteria; kingdom Pseudomonadati; phylum Pseudomonadota; class Alphaproteobacteria; order Hyphomicrobiales; family Nitrobacteraceae; genus Bradyrhizobium; species Bradyrhizobium sp. PUT101. The sequence goes on along the minus strand of NZ_CP197207.1, from coordinate 6,287,725 downwards.
GCCGCATCGATGATGGCGTTGGCATCGATGCCATAGTGCCGATACAGATCGGCGATGCTGCCGGTCTGGCCGAACTGCTCGACACCGAGCGCCTCGACGCGGTGGCCACGGACGCTGCCGAGCCAGCCGAGCGCGGCAGGGTGGCCGTCGATCACGCTCACGATGCCGCAGTCGCGCGGCAACGGCGCCAACAGCTTTTCGATGTGGCTGAGATGCTGCACGCCGCGGCGGTCGCGCCGCAATTTCCGCGCGGCGGTCCAACCGGCATGCAGGCGGTCCGCCGAGGTGACCGCGAGCAGGCCGACGTCGCGGCGGCTCTCGCCGATGAAGCCTGTGGCCTCGATCGCCTCGGGCGCGACTGCGCCGGTATAGGCGATCACGACTTCGGCATTCGGGCCCGGCTTGCGCAGCCAATAGGCGCCGTCGGTGATGCCCTGCCTCAGCTCCGGCGTCATGATCCGCTGCACCTGCTCGATGCTGCGCGTGGAGAGGCGCAAGTAGACGGAGCCGCCCTCGCCGGGATCGCGCTGCATGTGATCAAAGCCGAAGGCCATGATGACGGCGAGTTCGTCGACGAAGGCCGGCTCGAATGAAGCCAGGCCATCCTGTGCCATGCCGATCAGCGGCGTCGCGATCGACTGGTGCGCGCCGCCCTCCGGCGCGAGCGTGATGCCGGACGGCGTCGCCGCCACCATGAAGCGGGCATCCTGGTAGCAGGCATAGTTCAGGGCATCGAGGCCGCGCTCGATGAAGGGATCGTAGAGCGTGCCGACCGGCAGCAGCCGCTCGCCGTTGATCTGGTGCGACAGGCCGAGCGCGGAGAGCATGATGAACAGGTTCATCTCGGCAATGCCGAGCTCGAGATGCTGGCCCTTGGGCGAGGCGTCCCAATTGTAGGTCGAGGGAATTTTCTCGCTGCGGAATAAATCCGCCTTCTCGGCGCGCGCGAACAGCCCGCGGCGGTTGACCCAGGGACCGAGATTGGTCGAGACGGTGACGTCGGGCGAGGTTGTGACGATGCGCCTCGCCAGCTCGCTGTCGCTGCGCGCGATCTCGTTGAGCACGAGGCCAAAGCCCTGCTGGGTCGACATCTGCGGCGATGGCTTGAAGGCGAGCTGCTGGGGCACCTCGACGACGGGAGCCGTCAGCCGGCGACCGTCCTGGTTGAACGGCACCCGCGCGAGGAAAGCTTCGAGTTCGGCCGCATCCTGCGCCAGCCCCTCGAACTTGTCCCATTCATGCCCGGGCCGGATGTTCTGGCTGTCGCGGTACTTCTCCATCTGCGCGACCGTCATCAGGCCGGCGTGGTTGTCCTTGTGGCCCTGGAACGGCAGGCCGACGCCCTTGATGGTGTAGGCGATGAAGCAGACCGGGCGGTCGTGATCGATGGAGTCGAACGCCTCGAGCATGCTCGCCATGTCGTGGCCACCCAGATTCGACATCAGCGCGAGCAGCTCCTCGTCGCTGCGCTTGTCGATCAGCTTCGTGATCGGACCCTGGTCGCCGATCTCGTCGTGCAGATGCTTGCGGAAGGCCGCGCCGCCCTGGAAGCACAGCGCCGCATAGAGCGCGTTCGGGCAGTTGTCGATCCAGCGCTTCAAGGCTTCGCCGCCGGGCTCGGCGAAGGCCTCGCGCATCAGGCGGCCGTACTTCACGATCACCACGTCCCAGCCGAAATTGCGGAACATGGTCTCGAACTTTTCCCAGAGCCCCTCGCGGACGACGGCGTCGAGCGACTGCCTGTTATAGTCGACCACCCACCAGGTGTTGCGCAGGCCGTGCTTCCAGCCCTCTGCCAGAGCCTCGAAGATGTTGCCCTCGTCCATCTCGGCGTCGCCGACGAGGGCGATCATCCGCCCTTCGCGGCGGTCCTTCATCCAGCCATGCGCCTTGACGTAGTCCTGCACCAGCGAAGAGAACAGTGTCTGCGCGACGCCGAGGCCGACCGAGCCGGTGGAGAAATCGACGTCGTCGACGTCCTTGGTGCGTGACGGATAGGACTGCGCGCCCTTGAAGCCGCGAAAGTTCTCCAGCTTCTCGCGGCTCTGGCGGCCGAACAGATACTGGATGGCGTGGAACACCGGGCTCGCATGCGGCTTCACCGCGACGCGATCTTCGGGGCGCAGCACGTGGAAGTACAGCGCGGACATGATGGTCGCGAGCGAGGCGGAGGAGGCCTGGTGTCCGCCGACCTTGAGGCCATCCGCATTGGAACGGATGTGGTTGGCGTGGTGGATGGTCCAGGACGACAGCCACAGTGCCTTGCCGGCGAGCGCGGTCAGGGTATCGAGGCGAGCGGGGTCAACGGGCATGGCGATGCTCCGGGAAATAAGCACCGATCATACGCCTTGGAGACGCGCCAGATTTCTCAATTTTTCGCGCCGCACCCGCGGATATTGGGATATTTTGCCAATAAGACGCCTTCTAACCCAGGTTTCATCCCAATGCCCGACCTTGATGTCATCGACCGGAAAATCCTCAGCCACCTCCAGAACGACAGCCGGATGACCATGCAGGAGCTCGCCGACAAGGTCGGACTCTCGGTCTCGCCCTGCCATCGCCGGGTCAAGCTCTTGGAGGAGCGCGGCGTGATCTCGCGCTATATCGCGACCGTCGACCAGAAGGCGCTCGGGCTGCATGTCAGTGTCTTCATCTCGATCAAGCTGGCGCGGCAGAAGGAAGAGGACCTCAATCGCTTCGCCCGCGCGATCTCGAAATGGGACGAGGTCCTGGAGTGCTATCTGATGACCGGCAATCGCGACTATCTGCTCCGCGTCGTCGCCGCCGACCTCGCCTCCTACGAGACGTTCCTCAAGACCAAGCTAACCCGGCTCGACGGCATCGCCTCGATCGAGTCGAGCTTTGCGCTGAGCCAGGTGAAGTACTCGATCGCGCTGCCGGTGTGACCTCCGTCGGCGGGATCGCATGTCACATGGACGCAACAAACCCCGCCGATGGTCGTTGTGACTGGTATCCGAGCCGAGAGAAGGACCATGACCGCATCCGATCGAAAATCCGAGATATCCAAGCGCGAGCGCATCATCCAGGAAATGGCCGACGATCTCGACGAGGAACTGGAGATGGAGCTGGATGATACCCGTCTCGACGAGCTCCTAGACGAGGCCGGAACGCTGAAGCCGACGGTCGATCGCAGGCTCTATTTCCGGGAACTGCTTCGCCTCCAGGGCGAGCTCGTCAAGCTCCAGGACTGGGTGCAGAGCGAGAAGAAGAAGGTCGTGGTGCTGTTCGAGGGCCGCGACTCCGCCGGCAAGGGCGGCGTGATCAAGCGCATCACCCAGCGACTCAATCCCCGCATCTGCCGCGTCGCGGCGCTTCCGGCGCCGAACGAGCGCGAGCGCACGCAATGGTACTTCCAGCGCTACGTCGCGCACCTGCCGGCCGGCGGCGAGATCGTGCTGTTCGACCGTAGCTGGTACAACCGCGCCGGCGTCGAGCGCGTGATGGGCTTCTGCTCGGAGGACGAATATCAGGAGTTCTTCAAGTCAGTGCCGGAATTCGAGCGCATGCTGATCCGCTCCGGCATCATCCTGGTCAAGTACTGGTTCTCGATCACCGACGACGAACAGCAGTTCCGCTTCACCATGCGGATCAAGGATCCCTTGAAGCAGTGGAAGCTGAGCCCGATGGACGTCGAGTCCCGCAGTCGCTGGGAGGCGTACACCAAGGCCAAGGAGACGATGCTCGAGCACACGCATCTCCCGGATAGCCCATGGTGGATCGTCGATGCCGTGGACAAGAAGCGCGCCCGGCTCAACTGCATCGCGCATCTATTGACTCAGATTCCGTACCAGGAGGTCGCGCGGGCTCCGGTGATGCTGCCGGCGCGCGTGCGCAACCCCGACTATCAGCGAGGCCCGGTCCCGCCGGAGATGTACGTGCCGGCGAAATATTGACGAAGTCTCATAAGATGGGCAAAGCCCAGCGTGCCCACCATGCGAGCGCGGCGTCTGAAGGTGGGCACGGCGCAAGAGCGCCTTTGCCCGCCTCACAAGACGACGACACTCCTACCGCCATGGCTGCACGATGATCTTGGTGTGCATCTCGGGATTGGCGAGATCGGCGAACGCCTTGGCGACTCCGTCGATGCCGACTTCGGCCGTCACCATCGCGGCGGCATCCACCTGCCCTTCCGCGATCAGGCGCAGTGAGCTCGCGAATTCGTCCGGCGTGTAGCCGAGCACGTACTGGACGCTCAGCTCCTTCATGATGCCGAGCATGGGCTCGCTTCTGTCGGTCTCCATGCAGACGCCGACCACCACGATCCTGGCATCGCGCGGCGCGCCTTCGAACACCTGTTGCAACAGCCCGGGCACGCCGACGCATTCGAAGATGATCGCGGGCTTCAGCGCCGGCAGCATGGCCTGTAACGGCGGCCGCGCCGCCTTCTCGGCCTCCGACATCTGCGCGTGCTCGGCCCAGGTCGCATAGGGCTGCGACACCCTGGGATCGACCACGACGTCCGCGCCCAGCTTCGCCGCGAGCGCGCGCCGGGCCGGCGAATAGTCCGCGGCGACGATCGGATGCAGGCCCTTGAGCCTGAGCGCGGCGATCACCGCCAGCCCGACCGGGCCGCAGCCGATCACGAGCGGCACCTCGCCGCCGCTTATGTGGGCCTTGGCGACGGCGTGAACACCGACCGCCAGCGGCTCGGTCAGCGCGGCATGCTCCGGCGCAAGACCGTTGGGGACTTCGAGCAGCAGCGCTTCGCTGAGCAGCATCGCCTCGGCGTAGCCGCCGATATTGTCATTGGAATAGCCGATGCCCTGGATACCCTCGGCCGTCAGCAGCGCAGGCAGCGAGCAGACGCGGGTGCCGGGCTTGAGCTTGCGTTCGGTGCCGGGACCGTAGTCGACGACCTCGCAGCAGAACTCGTGGCCGAACACGACGTCACGAGAGAGGTCCATCGGCTTGCGGCCGGTCTTCCGCGCCATCTCCACCATGCGATGGGCATGCTGGCGCGCGTGCAGGTCGGAGCCGCAGATGCCGCAGGCGAGCGTCCTGACCAGCACCTGGCCGGGGCCCGGCTTCGGCTCGGCGATCCGGTCGACGACGATCTCTCCGTTCCTGAAAATCGCGGCCCGCATCCGGCTCCTCCCGTATTGTTTGGAGCGCTGATACCACGACGCACGAGCGGCGAACTTGCGTCAGGCGTTCGGGGAACGCTCTTCCAGCACCAGGAGCTGGGCGCGGCGGACGCGCTCGCGATGGGCGATGTAGAGGCCGCTGGCGACGATGAAGGCCGCGCCGGTAATGGTCCAGACATCGGGCACTTCGCCGAAGATGAAGAAGCCCAAAATGCTGACCCAGAGCAGCTGCGTGTAGGAGAAGGGCGCCAGCACCGAGGCATCGCCGTAGCGATAGGCGAGGACGACGATCCATTGGCCCGCGGTCGAGGCGACGCCGATGAAGATGCCGAGCGCGACCGCGGTCCAGGATGGCGTGACCCAGACGAACGGCACCAGCGCGGTCAGGATCGCAAGGCCCGTCAGCGAGGAATAGGCCATGGTGGTGACGACGGCTTCGCGCCCGCTCATCATGCGCGTCAGGATCAAGGTGCCGGCCCAGCATGCCGCCGAGACCAACGGAAAGAATGCGGCGGGGTGAAACGCGCTGGTGCCCGGGCGCAGGATGATCAGCACGCCGATCAGGCCGAGCGCGGTCGCGAGCCAGCGCCGCATGCCGACCTTCTCGCCGAGGAAGACGATCGAGAGCGCGGTGACGAACAGCGGCGCAACGAAGCCGGTGGCGGATGCCTCCGCGATCGGCAGGAAGCCGAGACCCGTGATGAAGAACAGCGAGGAGCCAAGCAGCGCCGCCCCGCGCATCACGTGAAGGCCGGGACGCTTGGTGCGCATCGCATAGAGCGGCGAGGCGGGCAGCATCACCGGCGTGAACAACAGCGTGAAGGTGAGGAAGCGGATCCAGGTGATCTCGATCGAGGGCAAGCTCGTCGACAGATATTTCGCGGTGACGTCGGAGCAGCCGAGGAACACCGTCGAGAGCAGGATCAGTGCGATGCCTCTGAAGGGATGATCGACGCGCGCGGGTGCGCGGCGACCGACATGCTTCCTCTCGGGCATGGACATGGAAATACTGTCGAGCCTTGCGGCTGCGGCTGGCGGCGGGGTCACGGCTGGAACTCGGGAAAAATGCGAATCGAGCAGCCTAAAAAACGACAAAAGCGCCGCGTTCACAACTTCCGAAAACAGGATGCCGATATGCGCAGGCCGCCGCGCGCGTCAATGCTCCGTTAATATTGCCCGTTGTGCACTACAGCATGGGCAGGCTGCGCGGCTTCGGCCCGCGCGGAAACGCCGCGTCAAGCGCCGCAATCTCGTCTTTCGTCAGCACGAGATCGCCTGCGGCCGCATTTTCGCCGGCATGTTCCGCCGACGAGGCCTTCGGGATCGCGAACACCGTAGTCGCACGGGTGAGGAAGCTCAGCGCGACCTGACGCGGCGTCGCGCGACGCGCCTCCGCGATGCGCGCCAGCACCGCGCCGCCCTTGCTGCCGCTTGCGGGGAAATCATCGTGACCGAACGGCGAGTAGGCAACGACGGCGACGCCGTGCCGCTCGCACCACGGGATCACCGCATGCTCGATCGCGCGCTCCTTCAGATGATAGAGCACCTGGTTGCAGGCGATCCTGCCTTCGCCGGCGACCTCGAGGATCTCATCGAGATCGTCGGCGTCGAAATTGGAGACGCCCCAGGACTTGATCTTGCCTGATTTCACCAGCTCCTCGAACGCAGCGACGATGTCCTCGAGTGGATAGGAGCCGCGCCAGTGCAAGAGATAGCAGTCGAGCCGGTCGGTCTTGAGCCGCTTCAGCGAGCGCTCGCAGGCGGTGATGGTTCCGCGGCGCGAGGCGTTGCTGGGCAGCACTTTTGAAACGAGGAACACCTCGTCGCGCCGGCTCGCGACCGCATCCGCGATGACGAGCTCGGCATCGCCATACATTTCGGCGGTGTCGATATGGGTCATGCCGAGATCGAGCCCGCGCTGAAGCGCCGCGATCGCGCGCTTGCGGTCGCCGTGGTCGAGATACCAGGTGCCCTGCCCGATGACGGAGACGTTGGCGCCGGTCTGGCCGAAGGGATGTGTGTTCATGCTATTTCTTCAGAGGCTCTAGAGATCGCTGATGTCGGCAACCAGCACGCTGCCCGTCGCCGACTCCGTGATATAAAGCCGATCCTTGTTCGCGCCACCGATCGCGACATTGGTGCAGTTCGGCCCCGCGCAGGATTTGATCCGCGCGATCAGTTCGCCGTTGGGCGCGAACACGAAGACGTGGCCGAGCGAGGCGTGGCCGACGAACAGGCGGCCCATGGCATCCATGGTCATTCCGTCAGGACCGCTCGTGCCGAACAGCGAGCAGAAGCGGCCGACCTTGGACACGCTGCCGTCCTTCATGAAGGGCAACCGCCACACCGCGTTGTCGCGCGTCATTGCGACGAACAGCACGGTTTCGGTCGGGTCGAGCACGAGTCCATTCGGGCTGATGCCGGTGTCGATCAGGCAATCGAGCCTGCCGCTCGAGGCGAGACGATAGACCCGGCCGCTGGGGTCGTGCAGGCCGGTCTGGCCCTGATCGGTGAAATAGACGTCGCCATTGGTGGCGAGGTGGAGATCGTTGCAGCCGCGGAACGATTCCGAATTGCGCGCAGTCAGCACCGGTTTGATCCGCCCGGACTTCGCATCGAGCTCCATGATGCCGTGCATGTAATCGGCGACCAGGATGCGGCCGTCGGATGCGATCTTCAGCCCGTTCGGCCAACCCTCATATTCGGCGACCTGCGACCACTCGCCGTCACGCGCGATACGAAAGATGCGGCCGAAGGGAATGTCGACGATGTAGAGGTTGCCGTCGGCATCGAACGACGGCCCTTCGATGAAGCTGTCGGTGGCAATGCCCGGCCGGTTGGCATCGGCCCAATCCGTCCGCACGCCCTTGCGGCGGAACTTGTCGGGCATTGCGGAGAAGACTTTCGTCTCGATCAGGCGGGGCGGCGTTTCCAGGTACATCATCGTTGTTGTGATTGCAGAGGGGGAGCGCGGCAGCATAGGGCACAATCGACGGCGCGTCGATTGGCGTGGGCGGCATGGCGCCTCGCCCTCATTGTCATTCCCCGCGAAAGCGGGGAATCCAGTACACCGCGGCCTCACCGCTTGATCAAAAGTGTCTCGGCGTACTGGATCGCCCGGTCAAGCCGGGCGATGACATCGAATATTCGGCGACGCCCCAGAAAAGCAGCCCTACCCCGCCGCGCCAGCGACCTTCACCTGCTTCGCCGGCACCGCCTCGGTCGTCGCGATCAGGCGCTTCAGCTCGGGGATGCAGGAGCCGCAATTGGTGCCGGCCTTGAGCCTGGCACCGATCTCGGCGGCCGTGCGCGCGCCGCCAGCTATGGCGTCGCAGATGGTGCCGCGGCCGACGCCGAAGCAGGCGCAGACGATCGGGCCGGTCGAGGCGGCGCCCTCTATCGACTTGCCGGACAGCAGCATGCGACGCTGCTCGTCGGTCACGCGATCGGCGGCGAATGCGCTTTTCACCACCTCCCAATCGCCGGCGTCGTGCGCGGGTCCGACGAACAGGCAGGTCTCGATACGGTCGCCTGCGAACGAGGCCGCACGATAGACGCCGCCACCGAAGTCGCGGTACTCGGCAACGTCCTCGCCGGCAACACCATCGAGCCAGGCCGGCCAGCGGGCGAGATCCGCATTGTCGGCAAAGAGATAACCGAAGCCGCCGGCGACCGTGACGCGCGTCCACAACAGGTTCTGCGGCAGATCCAGCGGCTTGCGCGACAGCGCGAAGCCGCGGAAGACGAATTCGTAAGACGCGATCGCAGCCGGCGTCGCCTTGGCCTCCGGCTGGCCCGAGAACGGATCGGTGAACGACTGCACCAGCGCGCCGACGCGGCCGTGCGAGGTGTTCGTCGCGCTCCAGTGGATCGGCGCGAACAGTGCGCCGCGCTGCTGCCGTTCACTGACGACGGCCTTCAGGATGCACTGGCCGTAGTCGGTGGTGATGCGGGCATAGCCGTCATGGGCGATGCCGTATTTGCTGGCGTCATCGGGATGAATCTCGACGAAGGGCTCCGGCAGATGCGCGCCCAGGCGCTGGCTGAGACCCGTGCGCGTCATGGTGTGCCACTGGTCGCGGATGCGCCCGGTGTTGAGCCTCAGGGGACGCGACGGACCGGTCTCGCTGCGTAGCGCCGGCACCTCCGGCGCGACGAAGCGGCCCTTGCCGTCATTGGTGAAGAACCCGCCGCTCGCAAAGAAGCGCTCGCCGGGCGTCTGCCCCTCGCGCGCGGGCCATTGCACCGGCTTCAAGGCGTCGAACGCTTCGTCGGAGACCGAGCTCAGCGCGCCGATATCGAAATCGCGGCTGCCATTGTTCTCGAAGGCCGAGAGTGCGGCGTGCTCGCGGAAAATATCGGCGGCGGATTTGTAGTTGAAGCTGCCGCCGAAACCGAAACGTTTTGCGATCTCGCTGAGAATCCACCAATCGGGGCGCGCCTCGCCCGGCGCCGGCAGGAAGGCGCGCTGGCGCGAGATACGCCGCTCGGAATTGGTCACCGTGCCAGACTTCTCGCCCCAGGCCAGCGCCGGCAGCAGCACATGCGGACCGGCCTCGATCGTGTCGTTGGAGAGCACGTTCTCGGAGACCACGAACAGTTCGAGCTTCTTCAGGGCATCGCGAACCATGTCGGCATCCGGCAGCGACACCGCCGGGTTGGTGCCCATCACCCACAGCGCCTTGACCTCGCCGCGGTTGATGGCCTCGAACAATTGCACCGCCTTCAGTCCCTCATGGGTGGCGATGCGCGGTGCCTTCCAGAACCGCCTGACACGATCGATGTCGGGCGGCGTGAAACCCATATGGGCGGCGAGCTGGTTGGCGAGCCCGCCGACCTCGCGGCCGCCCATCGCATTGGGCTGGCCGGTGAGCGAGAACGGCGAGGCACCGGGCTTGCCGATGCGCCCCGTCGCAAGATGGCAGTTCAGGATGGCGTTGACCTTGTCGGTGCCCTGCGCCGACTGGTTGACCCCTTGCGAATAGAGCGTGACCACCTTCTCGGTGTCACGGAACATCCTGAAGAAGGTAGCGACATCTTGCTCGGAAAGGCCCGTGGCAAGCGCGGTCGCCGTGACGCCGCCGGCGATGTTGCGCGCACGCGCCAGCGCGTCGTCGTATCCGCTGGTGTTCTGCGCGATGTAAGCCCGATCGAGCGCGCCGCTATCGGCGAGATGTACGAACAGGCCCGAGAACAGCGCCGTGTCGGTGCCGGGCTTGAGGCCGAGGAACAGGTCGACATCGCCGGCGGTGTCGGTACGGCGTGGGTCGATCACGATCATGCGCGCGCCACGCTCCTGCCGGTTCTTCAGCATGCGCTGGAACAGCACGGGATGGCACCAGGCCGCATTCGAGCCGACGAAAACGAGCAGATCGGCCTGGTCGAGATCCTCGTAGCAGCCAGGCACGGTGTCGGCGCCGAAGGCGCGGCGATGGCCCGCGACTGAAGAGGACATGCAGAGCCGCGAATTGGTGTCGACGTTCGCCGTGCCGACAAACCCCTTCATCAGCTTGTTGGCGACGTAATAGTCCTCGGTGAGGAGCTGGCCGGAGAGATAGAAGGCGACCGCGTCGGCGCCGTCCCGCGCCACGATGTGCTGCATGCGATGGGCGACATGATCGAGCGCATCGCTCCAGGCGACGCGCTCCAGCACGCCCTTGCAGCGGATCATCGGGTAGAGCAGCCGGCTTTCGAGCCCGACGGTCTCGCCGAGCGCGGAGCCCTTGGAGCACAACCGGCCGAAATTGGCGGGGTGGTCGGGATCACCGGCGATAGCCGCCCCGCCCTTGCCGTCGGGCGTCGCCAGCACGCCGCAGCCGACACCGCAATAGGGGCACGTCGTCTTGGTGGTGCGGAGCGCGGGATCGATCGCCGTCATCGTCAAACAACCTTGTCAAGCAGCCTTGGAGGGACGCGCGAGCGCGCGGCCGAACATCATGTCGGTGCGGATCGTAGCGACCTTGTCGCGGTCGCGGATCAGTTCGAGATACCAGAGCGCATCGACGGTATCGCCGATCAGCACGGCGCCGGTGAGCCGGCCGTCGGCAATCACGAGCTTCTTGTAGGTGCCGCGGCTGCGGTCCGACAGCACGAGGCTCTCGCTGCCCTCCCCGCCCATGAAGTCGCCGGCGGAGAATACGCTGACGCCGGAAACCTTCAGATTGGTCGAGACCACGCTGCCCTGATAGGCGGCGGGGCGGCCGGCAAGATGCCGCGCCAGCACGCGAGCCTGCTCATAGGCGGGCTCGACCAGGCCATAGCAGCTACCGCGATGCTCGGCGCATTCGCCGAGCGCGAAGATGTCGGGCGAGGAGGTCTGCATGGCGTCGTTGACGACGATGCCGCGATTAACCGCGATGCCCGCATCTTTCGCCAGGACGACGTTCGGCTTGATGCCGGCTGCGAAGATCACGGCGTCGGCCTCGATGCGGCTGCCGTCGGCGAGTTCCACGGCTTCGACATGGCTCTCGCCGTGGATGCGGGCCGTCGACGCGTTGAGCAGGATGCGGATGCCCTTGCGCTCGACCAGCGTCTTGAGCAGGTCGGCCGCGGGCGCATCGAGCTGACGCTCCATCAGCCGGTCCATCAGATGCAGCAGCGTCACGGGGGCGCCGGCCTTGGCGAGACCGTAGGCCGCCTCCAGCCCGAGCAAGCCGCCTCCGACCACGACGACGCGCTTCTTCGCCGCGGCCAGCGTCAGCAGCAGGTCGACGTCGCGGGTGTCGCGAAAGGTGTGCACGCCGGAGAGATCGGCACCCGGCACGTTGAGCCGCAGCGGCGTCGAGCCGGTGGCGAGGACGAGCCTGGAATATTCCATGCTCTCCTCGCCTTCGATCTTCAGCTCGCGGCGGCCGACATCGATCTCGGTGACGCGATAGCCGTAGCGCACCGTGACGCCGCGATGGCGCCACCAGTCGGCCGGCCGCAGTTCGATCTCGTGCGAGCCGGTCTCGCCGGCCAGCACGGAGGAGAGCAGCACGCGGTTGTAAGCGAGCCGCGGTTCTTCGCCGATCACGGCGACCGCGTAGCGGCCGAGCGCGGTCTTGGCGAGCTCGTCGACCAGACGCGCGGCCGCCATACCGTTACCGACGATGACGAGCGGTTCACTCACAAGGCATCTCCTATTCGGCGGCCTGCGCTTGTGCGCCATAGGCCTCGGACATCATGTAGCCGGACAACACGCCGTAGGCGTCGGTCCAGGCCTTGGCGAGTTCGGGCGTCCAGGCTTCGCCAAGACCCTTCTCCAGGGTCCACAGCAAGGTCGCGCCGACCACAGGGTAGTGCTCGGCCTTGGCGCCGTAGGCGACGTGGCGCTTGGCGAGCGCGGAGGCCGCGGGAAGAATCGACTCCAGGCTCGACAGGCCGCCGACCACGGCAGCGAGCATGCCCATCAGCTTCTTGCGCTGCTCGGTCATATCCTCGGGAAACATCGCGCGCACCGACGGCGCCACCTCGAACAGGCGATCGTAGAACAGCACCGCGGCCTGCTCCGATATCGGCGCGACCTTGGAGAAGCTCTGCTGAATGAGGGCGATCTGTGCTGGCGTCATGATGTTCTCCTGTCTGTTTCGGTCTGCCTTCGTCCGCGCCATTGCGGAAAAAGTTCATGGATCAAACGTCATCAGAGAGACTTCTCCCCGCGTACGGAGGGAAGCGACATTCGTGCCAAGTGGTCACGCTCACACACGCGCTCCGGCGAGGCTTGGCGCGCCTTCACCCTGCGGGCTGCGACGCAGGTAGAACCACCAGGTCAGAGCGAGGCAGGAGGCGTAGAAGGCGAGATAGATCGCGAGCGCGAGCTGCGGCCCGCCGGTCATGGCGATCGACTTGCCGAAGCCGCTCGGGATCAGATAGCCGCCGACGGCACCGATCGCGCCGATGAAGCCGACTGCTGCGCCGCTCTCGATGCTCGCGGTCTTCAGGGCCGGCGCCCGCGCCGCGTCGCCCTTGCCGCGCACCTTGAACAGGTTCTCCTCGCGGAAGATCGAGGGGATCATGCGGTAGGTCGAGCCGTTGCCGATGCCCGTCGTCACGAACAGGATCAGGAACATCGACAGGAAGCCGACGAAATCCTTCTGCCCGGCGTAGTAGAGCACGCCGACCGTGGCGCCCGCCATCACGATGAAATTCCAGAAGGTGATGATGGAGCCGCCGACCCGGTCTGCGAGCCAGCCGCCGAGCGGACGCGACAGCGAGCCGACCAGCGGACCCAGGAAGGCGATCGAGATCGTCACGGTGGGGAATTGCGTCTTGATCAGAAGCGGAAACGCCGCGGAGTAGCCGATGAAAGACCCGAACGTGCCGATGTAGAGATACGCCATGATCCAGGTGTGCTTGCGCTTGACGATCGCAAGCTGGTTCTTCACCGACGATTTCGCCGTGGTGAGATTGTTCATGAAGAACACCGCGCCGAACACCGCGATCGCGATCGGCAGCACCCACATCAGGCCGGCATTCTGCAGGAAGATGCCGTCGACCGGCGTGGCCTGGAACAGGTTGAAGACGGCGAGCGTCATCAGGATCGGGGTCAGGAGCTGCACGCTGGAGACACCGATATTGCCGCCGGCGGCGTTGAGGCCGAGCGCCCATCCCTTCATCCGGTCGGGGAAGAAGAAGGAGATGTTGGTCATGCTGGAGGCGAAATTGCCGCCGCCGAGACCCGCGGTCGAGGCGATCAGCAGCATCAGCCAGAACGGTGTGTCGGGCTGGCTCACGAAATAGGCGAGCGACAAGGTCGGAATGAACAGGATCGCCGCGCTGAAGATGGTCCAGTTGCGGCCGCCGAACGTCGTCACTGCGAAGGTGTAGGGAAAGCGCATCAAGGCGCCGATCAGGCCCGGCACGGCGACGAGCTGGAACAGCTGGTCGGTGGTGTAGTGGAAGCCCGCCTGCGGCAGCTTGGTGGTGACGATGCTCCAGATCAGCCAGACCGAGAAGCCGATATGTTCGGCCACGATCGACCAGATCAGGTTGCGCCGCGCGATCGTCTTGCCAGTCGCGTTCCAGAACGCCTCATCTTCGGGGCGCCAGTCAGAAATCCAAGTGGGACTCTTCGTCATTGCATATCCCTTCCAGTCTCACCGCTGCGTCGTTGCAGGCTCAGCCTCCGGCCACGGAGGCGCGCTCCGAGGCTTCACCCCGGTGGCGAGTTCACGATGCTGATTGATGATGTTGAGGGACGTCGTCGTTGGCGTCGCGCAAAGGCGTTTCAATTTCCGTGCCAGTTGCGCGCATCCTGGAAGCGCAGGGATTTCAGGATGTTGTTCGTGTCGCCCGAAATGTTCGCAGGGCTTTCTCGCACGCCAAATTTGCGATTCGCTCAATCCTTGTGCGACGCACAAGGATTGAGCGGGGTGTCGATTATTTGGGCGCGTGCATGTCGTTGCGCTAAACTCTTCGCTTACGCGGCCTCGACGAAGCGGTGACGCTCGTAGAGGAATTCGAGCACGCGCTGGCGGCACTTCAGATAGGTGGTGTTGGTCGCGAGATCGAGCCGCTTGCGCGGCCGCGCCAGCGGCACCTCCAGCACCTCGCCGATGCGCGCGCTCGGCCCGTTCGTCATCATCACGATGCGGTCGGACAACAGCACGGCCTCGTCGACGTCGTGGGTGATCATCAGAATGGTGTTGCCGAGCTTCTGATGCAGCGCCATGACCGAGTCCTGCAAGTGGGCGCGGGTCAGCGCGTCGAGCGCGCCGAAGGGCTCATCCAGCAACAGCACCTTCGGCTCCATGGCGAGCGCCCGCGCGATGCCGACGCGCTGCTTCATGCCGCCGGAGATTTCGGCAGGACGCTTGTCCCTGGCATGAGCCATCTGCACGAGGTTGAGATTGTGCATCACCCAGGCGTCTCGCTCGGCGCGGGACTTCGTCTTGGCGAAGACCTTGTCGACGCCGAGCCTGACGTTCTCGTAAACGGTCAGCCAGGGCAGCAGGCTGTGATTCTGGAACACCACGGCACGATCGGGCCCCGGCGAGTTCACCTCGCGGTTTTCCAGCAGCACGCCGCCCGTGGTGGCGCCGGTCAGCCCTGCGATGATGTTGAGCAGGGTCGACTTGCCGCAGCCGGAATGGCCGATGATCGAGACGTACTCGCCCTTCTCGATCGTGAGATTGATGTCCTTCAGCACCTCCGTGGTGGCGGCGCCGCGGGTGAAGACCTTGTCGATGTGGTCGAGCTTCAGATAAGCGGTCATGTCCCCTCTCCTCTCAGTTCTGCGCGGTGCCGCGGGTGACGAACTTGCCGAGGCCCGCGATCAGGCGGTCCAGCACGAAGCCGACGATGCCGACATAGAACAGCGCCAGGATGATCTCGCTGATATGCGAGGAGTTCCAGGCGTCCCAGATGAAGAAGCCGATGCCGACGCCGCCGATCAGCATTTCCGCCGCGACGATCGCAAGCCACGACAGGCCGATGCCGATGCGAAGGCCCGTGAAGATGTAGGGCGCCGCCGCCGGGATCATGATCTTTGCGAAGAACTCGAGCGGATTGAGCTGCACCACGGCCGCGACGTTGCGGTAGTCCTGCGGGATGTTGCGGATGCCGACCGCGGTGTTGATGATGATCGGCCAGATCGAGGTGATGAAGATGACGAAGATCGCCGAGGGCTGGCCGTCGCGGAACGCCGCGAGCGACAACGGCAGCCAGGCGAGCGGCGGAATGGTGCGCAGCACCTGGAACAACGGATCGAGCCCGCGCATCGCCCAGACCGACTGCCCGACCAGCACGCCGAGCGCGATGCCCGCGATCGCCGAGAGCGAGTAGCCGAAGGCAACGCGCTGGAGACTGGCGGAAAGATGCCAGAACAGGCCCTTGTCGATGCCGCCATGGTCGAAGAACGGATCGAGGATCAGCTCCTTGGTGTCCGTGAACACCTTTGACGGCGGCGGCAGCGCCGAGCCGGCGCGGCGGCAGACCAGCTCCCACACCAGCGTGAGCAGCGCGATCACGACCAGCGGCGGGATCACGCGCGCGGCCGTCTCCCGTGCCATGCGTGCGTAAGCTTCACTGCGAGGCGGACGCTTCGGCGTCATCGTAACGACCGGCGCGGCACCGACCGCAGGCATCGCGGTCTCAATTTCGATCTTGGCGGCAGGCATATTCATCGCAATATCTCTCCGGCTCCAAAAAACGATGCGGCCACCCGAAGGCGGCCGCTGGCTCCATCAGACTTCGACGCGCTTGATCGCAAGCGACTTCAGATAGGCGGCCGGATTTTCCGGATCGAACACCTTGCCGTCGAAGAAGGTCTCCTTGCCGCGCGAGGTGGAGGTCGGAATGTCGGCAGCCGCGACGCCGAGGGTCTTGGCCGCGTCCTTCCAGAGGTCCTCGCGGTTGACCTTGGCAATCAGCGCCTTGGTGTCGAAGTTCGGCTCGTACTTGCCCCAGCGGATGTCCTCGGTGAGGAACCAGAGATCGTGGCTCTGGAACGGATAGGAGGCATGGTCGCGCCAGTACTTCATGATGTGCGGGGAGTTCTCGACCACCTTGCCGGGGATGCCGTAGTCGAACTTGCCGGCGCTGCGGTCGAGCACGTCCTCGACCGGGCAGTTCATCCACTGCCGCTTGCCCATGATGGCGGCGAGCTCGGCCTTGTTCTCGGCCTTGTCGGCCCATTGCTGGGCTTCCATCACCGCCATCAGCAGCGCCTTCGCCGCCTTTGGATATTTGTCGACGAAGGCGGCCCGCATGCCGAAGGACTTCTCCGGATGCTTGTTCCAGAGCTCGCCGGTATTGACCGCGGTATAGCCGATCTTCTGATGGATCAGCTGCAGGTTCCAGGGCTCGCCGACGCAGAAGCAGTCCATGGTGCCGACCTTCATGTTGGCCACCATCTGCGGCGGCGGCACCACGATGGTCTCGATGTCCTTGTCGGGATCGATGCCGCCGGCGGCGAGCCAATAGCGGATCCAGAGATCGTGGGTGCCGCCGGGGAAGGTCATCGCGGCCTTCACGGCCTTGCCGGAGGCCTTCTTCTTCTCCAGCGCGGCCTTGAACGGCGCGGCATCGACGCCGAGCTTCAGGTCGGCATATTCGTTCGCGACGGAGATGCACTGGCTGTCGAGGTTGAGCCGCGCCAGGATGTACATCGGCGTCGGCTGGTTGTTCTGCGTCACCTTGCCGGCCGAGATCAGATACGGCATCGGGGTGAGGATATGCGCGCCGTCGATGCCGTTGCCCTCGGAGCCGAGCACGAGGTTGTCGCGCGTCGTGCCCCAGGACGCCTGCTTCTGCACGTCGGTGTCGGGCATGCCGTATTTGGCGAACAGCCCCTTGTCCTTGGCGACGAAGAGCGGGCCGGCATCGCTGAGCGCAATGAAGCCGAGCTTGGCGCCCTTGACCTCGGGGCCCGCGTCCTGCGCGAAGGCGCCGGCAGGGAAATTCAGTTTTGCGGCCGCGAGAAGTGCGGCGGTCGAGCCGGTGGCCTTCAACAATTGACGGCGGCTGAGGCCGGTCATTTCCGAGGGCCGGCGGGTGCGCTTGATCATAGGCTGTGTCGTCCTTTGCGTCTGTGCGGAATGATTTGCGACTGTGCGCGCGAGCGGCCCGTCCGTCCGGTGGCGCCGACTTTGGCGCATGCGAACGCGCGACGGGGGAACCCCCGTCTGGTGGCGTCAGCAAATCGGATGAGAATTCTCGCGGGACGGCTTCAATGGCGTCAGCCTGGAACCATTCAAGCTTCATGCCAAGCTCAACGCTGTCAAAGTCAGTTATAAATCAGTGCCTTATGCCGACCGAGCCAAACTGTCGCACGCCAGTTCCGCATCCGAAATTTGCGACCTGCACAAGCCTTGTGCGGCGCACAAAGCTTGTGCAAAAGCTTAAGTAAAAGGCCGGCGCGGCGTCAGAATCAGATTGAGCAGAGCGGTATCGCATTGAAATTGCTTGATGTTTCTGGTGTGCCGCGCCGGCACGCAATTTGCATTTCTTTCGCCGTCAACGAAGACTGCGGCTCGCCGCATTGATGCAGCCTCTGGCGGCAGCATCCCGGAAGCTCACCTGCTTCGCGGCCCTCCCGGCTCAAAGTCCTCGTGACGCGATTCCCGAAGCTTCCAGATTTTCCATAGCCCTCGTGCGCGGCAGGCCAGCCCCGCCGATGACGTTCAGCCGCGCTCTCCGGAGCGTGTCGATCTCACTTACGAAGCAAAAGGAACCATTGATGTCGTATCTCGCGCCTTCGGAATTCGTCACCAAGATGGTGGATACGGGCGAGTCCAAGATCTTCATGTCCACCCGGGATACCATCATCCGAGCCTATATGGCGGGCGCTATCCTGGCGCTGGCGGCCTGGTTCGCCGTGACGATCAACGTCAACACGGGCCAGCCGCTGATCGGCGCACTGCTGTTTCCGGTCGGCTTCGTCATGCTCTATCTGCTTGGCTTCGATCTCCTCACCGGCGTCTTCGTGCTCTCCCCGCTCGCCTTGATCGACAAGCGCCCGGGCGTCACCATCGGCGGCGTGCTGCGCAATTGGGGGCTCGTGTTCGTCGGCAACTTCGCCGGCGCCTTTACGGTGGCCTTCATGATGGCTTTCGTCACGACGTTCGGCTTCACCCAGGGGCCCGACAAGGTCGGCGCCGCCATCGGCAACATCGGCGAAGGGCGCACGCTGGGCTATGCCGCGCACGGCGCGGCAGGCATGGCGACTCTGTTCATGCGCGGCATGCTCTGCAACTGGATGGTCTCGACCGGCGTCGTCGGCGCCATGATCTCGACCTCGGTCCCCGGCAAGGTCATCGCGATGTGGATGCCGATCCTGGTGTTCTTCTACATGGTGTTCGAGCATTCCGTCGTGAACATGTTCCTGTTCCCGTCGGGCCTGATGCTGCACGCCAAGTTCTCGATCATGGACTATCTGATCTGGAACGAGATCCCGACCGTGCTCGGCAACCTCGTCGGCGGCCTCGCCTTCACCGGCATGACCCTCTATGCCACGCATGTCATGACCCTGCCGAAGCGCCAGGCCGGCAAGGCTGCGAAGCCCCGCGTTGCGGCCTGATCGAATCCGTCTCGACAGGGGAGCCTCGCCCGAGCACGGTGAAGCTCCCCTTTGCCGGTGATGACGATGACCCGCGGACTCCAGATCTCGGTCGGCCAGCATTCCGACAAGGGTCGCAAGCCCATCAACCAGGACTTTCACGGCGTCCTGATTCCGGAAGAGCCGCTGCTCAGCCTGAAGGGCATCGCGGCCGTCCTCGCCGACGGCATCTCTTCCAGCACGGTGAGCCAGATCGCCAGCGAGTCGGCGGTCAAGAGCTTCCTGATGGACTATTACTGCACGTCGGAATCCTGGACGGTGAAGACCTCCGCCCGCCGCGTGCTGGACGCGACCAATTCCTGGCTGCATACGCAGACGCGCAAGAGCCAATATGCCTATGACCGCGACAAAGGCTATGTCTGCACCCTCAGCGCCATGGTCATCAAGGCGACCACCGCGCACATCTTCCATGTCGGCGACTGCCGCGTCTACCGCGTCGCCGGCAAGACGCTCGAGCAGCTGACCGACGATCACCGCATCATCGTGTCGTCGGAGCAGACCTATCTCGGCCGCGCGCTCGGCATCAATCCGCAGCTCGAGATCGACTATCAGGCGTTCGAGGTCGAGGCCGGCGACACCTTTCTGCTGGCGACCGACGGCGCTTACGAATTCGTCGACGCACGCTTCGTCACGAGCGCGCTGAACGAGCATGCGGGCGATCTCGACGCGGCCGCGAAGGCCATCGTCGGGGAAGCCTACCGGCGCGGCAGCGACGACAACATCACCGTCCAGATCCTGCGCATCGATGCGGTGCCGCAGCGCGAGCCGGCCGGCATCTTCAATCAGACCGCACAATTGCCGGTGCCTACGCTGCCGGAACCGCGCGCGATGTTCGACGGCTACCGGATCGTTCGCGAGATTCACGGCAGCAGCCGCAGCCACATCTATCTTGCCGTCGATGTGGAGACCGGGGAACCGGTGGCACTCAAGCTGCCGTCGGTCGACCTACGCGACAATGCCGCGTACTTGAAGCGCTTTCTGATGGAGGAGTGGATCGCGCGCCGCATCGACAGCCCGCACGTGCTGAAGCCGCTGTTGCAGTCGAGGCGGCGCAGCTATCTCTACGTCGCGACCGAATTCGTCGAGGGGCAGACCCTGAAGCAGTGGATGATCGACAATCCGCGCCCCGATCTCGAAACCGTCCGCGGGCTTGTCGAGCAGATCGCCGCGGGCCTGCGCGCCTTCCACCGCATGGAGATGCTGCATCAGGACCTCAGGCCCGACAACATCCTGATCGACAAGACCGGCACCGCCAAGATCATCGACTTCGGATCGGTCAGGGTGGCCGGCGTCGCGGAGGCCGCGCCTCGCGAGGAGGTCGACGAAATCCTGGGAACGGTCCAGTATACGGCACCGGAATATTTTCTTGGACAGGGCGGCTCACCGCGCTCCGACATGTTCTCACTCGCCGTGATCTGTTACCAGATGCTGACGGGAAAGCTGCCTTATGGCACACAGGTTGCCAGGATCCGGCGCAAGGCGGACGTGCGCAGGCTCCGGTATCGCCCGGCGGACGAGGACCGCAATGTGCCGGCCTGGGTCGATGGCGCGCTCAGGCGCGCGCTCCATCCCGATCCCTACAAGCGGCACGAGGACCTGTCCGAATTCGTCCACGAGCTTCGCACGCCCAACCCGGCCTATCTCGACACGCGGATCACACCCCTCTTGGAGCGCAACCCGCTGATGTTCTGGAAGGTGACGTCGGCGGCGCTCGCCTGCGCGGTCATCGTGCTGCTGGCGCTGCTGCACGCGCGATAGGAGCGCTGTCGATGGAGACGTAGACATCAGCTTCTGGCAGGCAAACGGACATACGAAGGCCGGTCAGAATCATAGCGCTGATGACCCATTGCAGACCTCAGACGCGCAGCTAAAGTCGTAAGAACTCCTACAGTCAGAGCGATCGATGGCGATAGCGATCAACGTACGAGCCGATGGCGACTCCTCTAGCGAGGTCGAACAGCTATGGGATCAGGTTGCGGCATTCGAGGACGAGCCCTCGATGCGCACTCTCGGCTACCGGCCACATTTTACGTTCGCGATCTATGACTCGCCTGCAATTGAGGAGGAGACCGCACGGCAAGCAATGCTGCGCGCAGCGGCGAGCGAAGTGCAACTCCGCATCGAGTTTAGGCGCGTTCGATGGTTTGTAGGACCGCCCCTTGTTCTTTGGATGGAGCCTGTGGACGATTCAGCCCTCAGGAGGTGGCACGCTTCGGTCAGCGCAGCTATCGATCCAGCCTATTGCCGGCTCCATTATCGGCCGGGACAATGGACACCTCATTGTACGCTTGGCACCCGCATCATTGATGGAAGGCGCCATGACGCCATCGCCTTCGCCGGCTCGTTCAACCGAAGTATCTCGGTGTTGTTTGACGCTACGGACTGCGTCGTTTTTCCACCCGTGCGGGTAGTTGCAGAACAGAAACTGCCGGTAGGCCTGCCCTAGGTACGAGGGTCGCTTCTGGCCCAACTCGGATATCGAGGCGCACTATTGCGCTGCTATCGGAAGCACTGCGGGCGTCGTACACACGCCCTGACCGTCGCACGGTGATGTACGCCTCAGCGCCGCCCCCTCACGCCGGCTCTGCCGCTTTCGTCCCCAGCGGCTTCGGCGCCATGCCGCCGCCCGGCTTGAGGTGGAATTCGTAGCTCATCAGGTGCCATTGCCCGTTCGCCTTGGTGCCGTCGGGCATGTCGAGGTCGTTGCGCGGCTCGACTTTGGCGATGAGATCGTCCTTGACGCCGAACACCACGTCCGAGTCCAGATATTTGTCGCCACCGATGAAGACGTGGGTGATCAACGGCTCATAACCCTTCGCATTGACCAGGAAATGCACATGCGCGGGGCGCATCGGGTGGCGATTGGTCTGCACGATCATCTCGCCGACCGGGCCGTCGGTCGGGATCGGGTAGCTGCAAGGCAAAATCGTCCGGAAGAAGAAGCGCCCGTCGCTATCCGTGATGAAGCGCGCCCGCGCCGAGGCGCCGATCTCATCATAGTTCGGCTTCTGGGAATCGTAGAAGCCGTCATCGTCGGCATGCCAGACGTCCACGGGAACGTTCGCGAGCGGCTTGCCCTTGAGATCGGTCACGCGGCTCTGCACGAACATCTTCTCGCCGGTGAGATTGTGCGGCGAGATGTCGGTGCCGTGCGCGGTCACCTTGTGCTCGCCGACATAGAACGGGCCGAGCACCGTGGTCTGTGTGGCGCCCTCGCGGTCGCGGTGGTTGACCGCGTCGACCAGCATGGAGACGCCCAGCACGTCGGACAACAGGATGAACTCCTGGCGCGTGTCGGTGCATTTCTGCCCCGTCCGGGTCAGGAAATCGATGGCGTATTCCCATTCCTCGAAGGTCAGGCCGGTCTTGCTCACGTAATCGTGCAGCGACTTCACCAATTCCTGCAGCAGGAATTTTGCCCGCGTATCAGGCGTCTGGTCGAAGCTCTTGACGACGGCTTCGGTGAGTTCGGTCTCGTTGAACTGGGTCATGATGCGTTGCCCTCGCGTTTTTCTCGTTGGCCCGGGCGGGCTCCCTGGAGGCGTTCCGAGGCCGAGCCTACACCAGTCGGCCCGACCGCGTTAAGCGCAACCGACTTGGAATGGGGCCGCCATTTCGGTATCAACTTTCCGACAAAACGTCCCGGAGGAACTGATGCTCGCCCCCACCCCCGCCTCGCCCGAATCCGTCGGCATGTCCAAGGCCGCGCTTGACCGCGTCGACGCGCATCTGAAGAACCGGTACATCGATGCCGGCCGTTTCCCGGGGACCCAGCTTCTCGTCTACCGCCGCGGCAAGATCGCTCACAGCTCGGTGCAGGGCTTTGCCGATGTCGAGCGCAAGGTGCCGGTGAAGGACGACACCATCTACCGCATCTATTCCATGACCAAGCCGCTCACCAGCGTCGCCTTCATGATGCTGGTCGAGGAAGGCCTCGTCGCGATCGACGAGCCCGTCGCCAAGTACATTCCGGAATGGAAGGATCTCGGCGTATTCGTCGCCGGCACCTACCCGGCCTTCCTGACCCGGCCGCCGTCCCGGCCGATGCTGATCGTCGACCTCCTGCGCCACACCTCCGGCCTGACCTACGGTTTCCAGCAGCGCTCCAATGTCGATGCCGCCTATCGCAGTGAGAAGATCGGCGAGGTCGAGAAATCAGGCACGCTCCAGACCATGATCGAGGGCCTCGCAAAGATCCCACTGGAATTCTCGCCGGGCGAGGCCTGGAACTACTCCGTCTCAACCGACGTGATCGGCTACCTCGTCGGGAAGATCTCGGGGATGCCTTTCGAGCAGTTTCTCAAGCAGCGGATTCTCGATCCGCTCGGCATGACCGACACCGGTTTCCACGTGCCGGCCTCGAAGGCGCATCGCTTCGCCGCCTGCTACTCGGCGGACCCCGGCGGCGGCATGACCTTCCACGCCGGCCAGCGTCGCGAGGGCCTCACGCTGCAGGACGATCCGACGACGAGCTCGTTCCTGTCACCGCCCTCCTTCATCTCCGGCGGCGGCGGGCTGTGCTCGACGGTCGCCGACTATCTCACCTTCTGCCGCGCCCTGCTCAATGGTGGTGAGCTCGGTGGTGTCAGGCTGATCGGGCCGAAGACGCTGGCGCTGATGACGATGAACCACATCCCGGGCGGACGCGCGCTGCCGGAGGTGTCGCGCTCGCTGTTCTCGGAAGCCACCTATAACGGCATCGGCTTCGGCCTCGGCTTCGCCGTCACCATGCGCCCGGCCGAGACGCTGATCGCCGGCAGCCCAGGCGAGTACAATTGGGGCGGCGCGGCCACGACCTCGTTCTGGATCGATCCGGCCGAGGAGCTGATCACGATTTTCATGACGCAGGTGCTGCCGTCGAGCGCCTATCCGATCCGCCGCGAACTGCGCAGCGTGGTCTACGCGGCCATCACCGAGAGCAATCTGTAACCGGTGGAATCGATCCCGCGGCCGTCCGCCGCGGGATCGCACTCTCAGAAGCTCATTTGCCGGCGCTCATTTCAGCATCTCCGGCACGATCAGACGCGGCAGGAACAGTGACACGCTGGGCCAAACGATGACAGCGGCCAGCACGAGCAGCATCGGGATCAGCATGATCACCGTGTCCTTCAGGGCATAGCGCAGCCGCACGCCGGCGATCGAGCAGGCGATCATCAGACATAGACCATAGGGTGGCGTCACCAGCCCGAAGGCCAGCGATACGATGGAAATGATCGCGAACTGGACCGGATGGAGATCCACGGACTTGGCGAGCGGCTCCAGCACGGTCCCGACGATGATGATCGCCGGGATGGCGTCGAGGAAGCAGCCCACGACCAGAAAACAGAAGGAGATGAAGAAGCCCGCCGCAACGGCGCCCATGCCCCATGTCGAGACGTTGGCCAGCAGCTCTTGCGGGATCTTGTAGTAGGCGAGCAGCCAGCCGAACGCGCTCGCAGTGCCGACACAAAACAGCGCCACGCCGGCAAGGCGGCCGGTGTCGAGCAAGGCCTTGTACAACTCGCGTGGACCCGTCTCGCGGTAGAAGAACGTCGAGAGCGCGACGGAATAGAGCACCGCGACGCAGGCGGACTCGGTCGCGGTGAACCAGCCGAGCAGAATGCCGCCTACGACGATGAACGGCGTCATCAGCGCCGGTATCGACCGCCAGATGGCGGATCCCATCTCGACCCAGGTCGATTTCGGATAGGTGGGGTAGCCCCGGCGCACGGCATAGATGTGCACCGTCACCATCTGCGCGCCCGCGATCAGCAGGCCCGGCACGATGCCGGCCAGATACATCGCCGCAATCGAGGTCGAGATCAGCCCACCCCACACGATCATCAGGATCGACGGCGGAATGATGACTGCAAGCACCGCCGACACCGCGGTGATGGCGATGGAGAACGAAAGGTCGTAGCCCTCCTTGTTCTGCGCATCGATGAAGATCTTGGATTGGCTCGCCGCATCGGCGGTGGAGGAGCCCGAGATGCCGGCAAAGAACACCGACAGCACGACGTTGATCTGCGCCAGGGATCCCGGCCAGTGCCCGACCATCGAGCGCGACAGCGCCACGAGACGATCGGTGATGCCACCGATGCTCATCAGGTTCGCCGTCAGCAGGAAGAACGGCACCGCGAGCAGGATGAATGAATTGTACGCATTGAAGGTCTCCTGGGCGAGCATCATCGGCGACAGGCGCGGCTCGATCAGCAGAATCGGCACGCAGGCAAGGCCGAGCGCGAAGGCGACCGGCACGCGCACGATGAGCAGGCCGATGAAGCCCCCGAACAGCACCATCGCGGCCTGTCCGGCAGAAAGTACCGTGCCGCTCATCTCTGTGCCCCGACCAGAACGCGCATTTCATTGATGATCTGTTCACCGGCAAAGACGATCCACGTCAGTCCGGCCACGGGCCAGGCGACGTGGATCAGCCAGAGCGGCAGATCGGCCAATTCCGACGTTCTGTTCCAGGCGAAGCGTGTGAATTCAATCCCGGCCCAGACAAACACGAAGGCCAGCGCCAGCACGCCGAGCCGTGCGAGAATCCGCACCGCGGCCTCCGACCGCCGCGACAGGTCGGGCCACACGTCCACCTCGAAATGCTGCGCTTCCCTCACACCGACCATGGCCCCGATCATGATCGTCCAGATGAACAGGAAGCGCGCCATTTCCTCCGTCCAGATGTAGGACGGAATGAAGGGCGTGTAGCGTGAGATGATCTGCAGCGTGACCGGAATAACGAGGATGCCGACGCAGGCGGCCAGCAGGAATTCCAGCAATTTCGCATAGGCCGCGGTGACGCGACGCCACAGCGACGGTGTGGACGGGACGGGCATGTCGGACATTGGGGCTCCGTACGGCGCTCATCCGCCAGGTCCGGGCAGGAAGCGGGGCCTGCCCGGACGATCGCCGGCGGACAGAGCGACCTCAGACGACGTTGATCTTCTCGAAGATGCCTTCCGCGCCAATCTCCTTGGCGTAGGTGGCCATCACGGGGTCGGCGAGCTTCTTCATGGCGTCCCGCTCTTCGAACGGAACGCGCTTGAGCTTGCCGGCCTTTTCGAGCGTGTCGAGCTTGACGACCTCTTCGCTCGACTCCAGCTGGCGGCCGTAGTCGCCGGCCTCCTTGCCGGCCTTCATGATCGCGTCCTGCAGATCCTTCGGCAAGGTCTTCAGCGTCTTCACCGAGAAGCAGATCGGCCGGATCGACACGGCGTGCTGGGTCAGGTTGAGATGCGGGGCCACTTCGTAGAACTTCATCGCCTCGACACCGGCCGCCTCGTTCTCGCCGGCCGATATCACCCCGTTCTGAATCGCGTTGTAGATCTCGTTATAGGCGATCACGGTCGGGCTCATGCCGACGGCCGCAAACGTCTTCGACCAGATCGGCGCCCCCTGCACGCGGACCTTGAGCCCCTTGAGATCGGCGAGATTCTTGAGCGGCTTGTTGGCGAAGATGTTGCGGATACCCCCGCCGGCATAACCGATCAGAACGACCTCGGCCTTGGCCGCGACCTCGTCGGCAATCGGCGCCAGGATGTTGGCTTCGACGACCTTGTTCATGTGCTCGATGCCCTTGAACACGAAAGGCGCATCGATGAACGGGGCCGCCTTGGCGAAGGTCGACATGTGAGCCGGCGAGACGATGCCGTAATCGACCGCCTTGCCCTGCGACATGTACTCGAAATACTGCTTCTCGAGCCCGAGCGAGGAGTTCTTGTGCAGGGTGAAGTTGACCGGCTTTCCGTAGTTCTTCTTCACCAGCTCCTCGAACCGGATCAGCGCCCGGTTGAAGGCATGGTCGTCATTGAACTGGACCGCGCCGTTCAGCGTGATCGGAGATTGCGCCCTGAGGATCGACGGCATGCCAAGCGTGGCCGCCGCAGTGGTTGCACCGATACCAGCGAGAAATGACCTTCGCTTCATCGTCTCCCCTCCCTTTGATGCTCCAGCCCTGTCGCCGGGCCGTGAGCGCAGCCGCAATGCGGCTTGCGAGAGGCGAGCCTATGAAAAACCGCAGCGCGACGGAAGTCATTTCGCTTGGGCTGGCGGTGCTCTTCGTCGCGGGGCTACTCCTTCACGACCTGTTGCACTGCAACTTGCGCTCCTGCTGGCGCGTGGCAATTCGAAGGGCGGCTTGCGTCCGGCCATCGCGAGGCGGTCGCGAAAATCGTGGCGCAGCGCAACTCGCGACCGTATGGTCTGCGCAAAACCATAGTCCGGCGCCGCTGCGCTGGAACCGGGACGCCCACGCTTGTCAAAGCTCACCCTGCCGGTCCGGCTCGCCCTCCTAGTCGCGGGAACGATGTTGCCGCTGATCGTCTTTGCGGTCGGCCTTGCCTATTCCAACTATCGCCAGGATCGCAGCGAGGCAACGCGCCGGGTGCTGGAGACGGTGCGAAGCATGCGCCTCGTGCTCGACTCCGAGGTACAGCGGATGACGGGCGGCTTGCAGGTGCTCGCGCTCAGCAATTCCTTGCAGGGCGGCGATTTCGAGGGCTTCCGTCGGCTGGCTGCCGAGTTCACGAGCCAGTATGGCATCGACAGCGTCCTGCTGTTGGCCGACAGATCCGGCCATCAGCTGTTTTCGACGGCCACGACGCAAACAGCGGACTTGCCCCCGCGCAACAATCGCGAGATCGTCGAGCGCGTATTTGCAAGCAAGGCGCCGCAATATTCCGACCTGTTCCTCGGTTCGACGAAGAAACGGCTGATCGTGACCGTGGAAGTTCCCGTACTGCGCAATGGCGAGGTCGCCTATGCACTCTCCTTCAGCCCGCCGGTCGCGATATTCCAGAGATTGGTCGAACAGCAGCGGCCGAACGATCAATGGACGGTGTCGCTGCTGGACACCAAGGCTCGCGTGTTCGCGCGCACACCCAACCCTGCCGAGACGTTCGGCAAGCAGGCTTCCGGCGCACTCTACGATGCGATGTCCCGGACGCCGGAGGCCGCGCTTTCGACCGTCTCGCTCGACGGCGTCGCGCTGTCCTCCGCCTTCACCAGATCGCAGCTGACCGGCTGGACGGTCGTGGCCGGCGTCACCGAAAGCTCGCTGATCGCGCCGCTCTGGCGCGACATCGCGATCACAAGCCTGATCGGCGGCATCCTGCTGCTGGTCGGCCTCACCTTCGCGGTGCGGATGGCGACCACGATCGCGCGCGGAGAGATGCTGCACAATCTCCTGATCGAGGAGCTCAACCATCGCGTCAAGAACACGCTCGCCCTGATGCAGGCGATCGCGGTGCAGACCTTCCGCAGCGCCAGCCGGGACGAGCGGACCAAGTTCGAGGGCCGGCTCGGCGCGCTGGCCGAAGCGCACAATCTCCTGAGCCAGGAGAAATGGGCGGGCTCGGAGCTAAGGGACGTGATCGTCCGCGTGCTCCAGCCGTTCCTGCTGAGCAATTCCGACCGCATCCGCATGGCCGGCCCGGTCGTACCGCTGTCGCCGCGGCTCGCCGTGGTGCTGTCGATGATCGTGCACGAGATCGCCACCAACGCCGCGAAATACGGCGCGCTGTCCAACGAGACCGGCCGAGTGACGCTGGACTGGGAGGTCGTCGCTGATGTGCCGAAACCGCGACTGCGGCTGATCTGGACCGAAACCGGCGGGCCGCCGGTGACGGCGCCGATACAACGCGGCTTCGGCTCGCGCCTGATCGAGCGCAGCGCGCGCGACCAGCTCGATGGTGAGGCAACCGTCGACTTCCTGCCGCGCGGCGTGGTCTGCACGGTGATATGCACGCTGGACTAGTCGCCGTGATGCAGGCGTCCCCAAGCGCATATCGCAGCGCAGCACAGTCACGCTGCGACAATTGCGCTTGCCCGCCCCCAATCATCCGATGTTAAACATCGGATGATTGTGAAGCTGCCGTGCGTGGCAGCCAACGACAAATGAACCGGCCGCGACAGGCCGGACGGGAGAAACGTACGAGTGGCAGGAGCGCGCCCGAGCCCCGTCGACAAACTGATCAAGCCCGGCCGCATTCGCGCCGTGCTGACGACGCTCGGCCGCGAGATCGCCCAGGATCTCATTCCCGTCGGAACGACCCTGCCGCCAGAGCCTGAACTCGAAACCCGATTCGGCGTCGGGCGCGGCGTGGTGCGCGAGGCCATCAAGACGCTTGCCGCGAAAGGCCTCGTCAGCGTGCGGCCGCGCCACGGCACGCACGTGCTGCCGCGCCACGAATGGAGCCTGCTCGACCGCGACGTGCTGAGCTGGCTCGTCGGCCAGGACGAACCGGATCGCGACCTTCTGCTGGCGATCCAGGAGGTGCGCTCGATCATCGAACCTGCAGCCGCAGCTCTCGCCGCCGAACGCGCCACCAGGAACGACCGCT
Source organism: Bradyrhizobium sp. PUT101 (assembly GCF_052043945.1). Classification (NCBI taxonomy): domain Bacteria; kingdom Pseudomonadati; phylum Pseudomonadota; class Alphaproteobacteria; order Hyphomicrobiales; family Nitrobacteraceae; genus Bradyrhizobium; species Bradyrhizobium sp. PUT101. The sequence goes on along the minus strand of NZ_CP197207.1, from coordinate 6,258,260 downwards.
GGCGGATCGACACGGCCTTGGCCGCGATGCAGACTGCAAAGGACCAGGCCAGTGCCCTCGCCGCTGACAAGGCATTCCATCTCGCCATCCTGGACGCGACCCACAACCCGGTCCTCCAGGGCTTTCGCGGCGCGATCGATACCATCCTGAGTACCGTCTTCACCGTCGCCGTCGTCAGCACCGGCGGCTGGTTCAGGGATAATCTGCCGAACCACGTGGCGGCGGCGCGAGCCATCGAGAGCGGCAGCCCGGAGAAGGCGCGCGCCGCGATGGAACGCCTGCTGGGCTACACCCGATTGAAGCTTTCGAACCGGAAGACGGCCATCGCCGCGGCGACCCGTAAAACGGTCGGATCGGCCGTGCGCTCGCCCAAGAAAACGAACCTCAGGAACACGAGAAAACGCCATGGACCGTGACACGAAGGGCTCGGCACAGATCCTAGCTCCGCCCGGGATCGCGAGAGGCGCCACCGACGGAGATATGCGATTGCGCGAGACGTGGTTACGATGTCGGGAATGATCAGCGTGAAATGCCGGCACAGGCATAGCTGAGCGTCAGGGAGGTCAAATGCAGGTGACGGGCAGTCTGAAGGGTCGATCGTCGCGGCTGATCCGCAGCGTCAATTCGCTGGCGGGCGCTGCGATGTTCGTCGCGCCGCTGCTTGCGCTGGTCGCGATATGGGCGATCGTCGTCCCGCTGTTCAACGTCAATCCGCGCGTGTTTCCCCCGGTCGCTGCGGTCGGCGCGGCCGCGCTGGACTCGATCCGCGACGGCACGTTGTTCGCCCATGTCGGCGCGAGCCTCTTGCGTGTCGGCCTGGGTACACTGATCGGGATCGCCACCGCCGTGCCGCTCGGCATCGCCATGGGCGTCAGCCCGACGGTCGCGGCCTTCCTGACGCCGCTGTTCCGCTTCTTCTCGGTGCTCGCCGGCATTGCCTGGATTCCGATCGCGACGCTGTGGTTCGGCTACGGTTTTGGCGCCATCGTCTTCGTGATCTTCAACGCCGTGTTCTTCGTCGTCGCCTACAACACCCTGCTCGGCGTCAGGACTATTCCACACACGCTGCGCAATGCTGCCGCCTCGCTCGGCGCCGGCCGCTGGGCGCTGCTGACCGAAGTGCTGCTGCCGGGCGCGCTCCCCAACATCGTCACCGGCATTCGGACGGGCCTTGGCTTCGCCTGGCGCGGGTTGATCGCCGCCGAGATGATCGCGACCAATGTCGGGCTCGGCTACATGCTGTTCGTCGCGCGCGACTTCTACCGCACCGAGGTGATCGTGTTCGGCATGATCGTGATCGGCGTGCTCTGGCTTCTGATCGACCGTCTGCTGCTGGTCCCGCTGGAACGCGCGACCATCGAGCGCTGGGGCATGGTGAGGCGCGCATGAATCTGATGCTGCAAATCTGGGCCGGCTATACCCGCCTGACCCAACGCTGGCCGGGCATCTCCGCCATCATTCCCTTCATCCCGGTGCTGGCGCTGTGGGCGGCGGTCAGCGAGTCCGGATTGTTTCCTCGCGCGTTCTTTCCGGGACCGGGTGACGTGACGCGCGCGTTCTTCACGCTCACCTACAAGGGCATCCTACCGGATTATCTTCAGGACAGCCTGATCCGGCTCGCGACCGGCGCCGCCGTCGGCATGGCGCTCGGCATTCCCTTGGGCATCCTGATCGGTACAAGCCGCTGGGCGCACCGAATCTGCTGGCCGGTGCTGCTGTTCTTCCAGGCCATTGGCGACATCGCCTGGCTGCCGATTCTCTTGATCTGGTTCGGCTTCGGATTGACGACGATGACTTTCGTCATCGTCTACACCGTGCTGTTCCCGGTCGTGCTCAACACCGTGCTCGGCGTCGAATCCGTGCCGCGGGACCTCGCGCGCGCCGCCTTGAGCCTCGGCGCCTCGCGCGCGCGTGTGCTTTGGGAGGTGACGCTGCCGGGCGCGCTGCCCAACATCATCACGGGCCTGCGCAACGGGCTCGGCTACGGCTGGCGCGCGCTGATCGCGGTCGAGATGATCGTCGGCACCTCGGGCATCGGCTTCATGATGTTCGATGCCCGCCGCGCCGGCTCGACCGTCGAGATCCTGCTCGGCATGATCATTCTCGGATTGCTCTGGTACATCGTGGACGCCTGGATCCTCGCGCCGATCGAGCGCGCGACCGGCCAGCGTTGGGGATTGGTGACATCATGAAGACGCTCTCGCTGCGCAATCTCGGCAAGACCTATTTCGATCCCTATGCGGGCGCGCATGTCACCGCCGTCCACGACGTCTCGCTCGACGTCGAGCCCGGCGAGTTCATCTCGGTGGTCGGCCCCTCCGGCTGCGGCAAGACGACGATCCTGAACATGATCGCCGGCTTCATCCCCTATTCGAAGGGCGACATCCTGCTCGACGGCAAGCCGGTGCACGGGCCCGGCCCCGAGCGCGGCGTCGTGTTCCAGTCCTTCGCACTGTTTCCCTGGAAGACGGTGCTCGACAATGTCGGCTTCGGCCCGAAGATGCGCGGCGTGCCGAAGGCCGAGTGCGACCGCATCGCGCGCGAATATCTCGCGCTTGCCGGGCTCTCGCACGCCGCGCACCGCTATCCCAACGAGCTCTCCGGCGGCATGCAGCAGCGCGTAGGCGTGGTACGCGCACTCGCCAACAATCCCGACGTCCTGCTGATGGACGAGCCGTTCGCCAGCGTCGACGCGCAGACGCGCATGACGCTCCAGGAGGAATTGACCCGCATCTGGCAGGAGCGGAAGCCGACGGTGATCTTCATCACCCACGACGTGGCGGAAGCGGTGTTTCTCGCCAACCGCGTCGTCGTGCTGTCGAAGGGACGCGTGCTCGACCAGATCGCGGTCGACCTGCCGCGGCCCCGGGTCTGGGACGACCTCGTCAAGGACGACCGCTTCAAGCAGCTCTCGGCGCGCGTGCTGCAGATGGTGCGCGCAGCATGAGCATCGCCTCCGAGGTCTTGCGCTCGCCCAAGGGCCGCATCGTTCTCGGCGCGATCGCCGCATGGGCGCTGTTTCAGCTCTGGCTGACGATCGCGGCGCCGGGAAAGATTTCGCCGGAGCTCACCGGCACGTCGGAAAAGGTCAACGTGCAGATCGAGCTGCCGTTCATGCCGGAGCGCTTCCACGTGCTCGCGTTCCAGCAATACGGACGCGTCTCGGGCACGGACGAGCATTCGATCGAACTGCGCGGTGTCAAAAGAACGGACCTCAACGCCGTGGCCCGACCTTACTGGGTCACGGCGGTGGGGCCGATAAAAGAGGGAGGCTGAGGATATGAAACGACTCTTGCTGCTTGCGATCGCGCTTCTAGCCGGCATGGTGCCGGCGAGCGCCCAGAACCTGACGAAACTGAAGGCCGGCATGGTCACCGGCATCGACCAGATCGGCCTGCCGATCGCGCTCGAGCGCGGCTTCTTCGAGAAGCGCGGGCTCGACGTCACGATCGCGCGCCCCTACGCCACCGGCGTCGACGCGCTGAACGCATTGCAGGCCGGCGAGAGCGAGATCGTGCAGGTCGGCGTGCCCATGATCGGCGCCGTGCTGCGCGGCATGGACCTCGTCGCGCTCGGCAATTACAGCGGCAACGCCACCAAGGCCGGCTCCGACGCGACCATGGCGATCATCGCGCGCGAAGGCTCAGGCATCGTCAAGGGCGACCTGTCGACGCTGAAGGGCAAGAAGATCGCGGCGTCCTTCGGCACGATCAACCATCTCTACATCCTGGCGACGCTCGAGAAGGCCGGGCTGAAGCCCGACGACGTGACGCTGGTCAACACGCCGCCGCCGGACATGACCGTCGCCCTGCTCGCCAAGGGCATCGATGCATTCTCGGGCTGGGACCCCTGGCCGATCGTCGCCGGCAAGGATGTGCCGGGTGCGGTCGAGATCATCCGCGGCGGCGACGTGATCTCCTATATCGGCTTCAACGTCGCGCTTCGCCCCTGGGTGCAGGCCAATGGCGAGACCATCGAGAAATTCCTCGCAGCGGTCTCCGAGGCCGACCAATGGATGCGCAAGAACCCGAAACAGGCGGCGCAAGTCGCCACACGCTGGATTCCGGGACTCAAGCAGGAAGTCGCCGAGGCGGCGATGCAGTTCAACATCCAGCAGGCCGACCGCCGGCTGTCGGCGAACAATTACCGCGCGCTGTGGAGCGCCGAGGACCGGCTCTCCCGGCTCGGCATCCTGAAATCGACCTTCGACGTCAATGCGCATATCGAGCCGAAGCACATTCTCAAGGTCATGAAGGATCGTCCCGAGCTGTTCGCCGACCTGCCGCCCATCCCGGAGACGGCGGCGATCACGCCGGGCTATGTGTTCAAGCCCTGAGCCGGCCGCGCATATCGAGACCGGTGCGTTCAGTGCGCCGGTCTCGCCACTGGATTATTGTTCGATCACGGCCTTTCGGAGAACCGCTGCGCGGTTCTCCGAAGCGCGATCTAACCGATCGTCTGCAGCGCCGGAAACGTCTCGAGCAGCCAGATGCTCACATTCGAGACCGCGCCGGTGAGAAAGCCGATGCCGGTGATCACCATCAAGACGCCCATGGCGCGCTCGACATTGACGAGGTGGCCCTTCATGCGCGCGAACAGCGCTGAGAACTGCTCGATCATCAGCGCGGCGAGCAGGAAGGGAATACCTAGCCCCAAAGAATAGACCGCGAGCAGACCGGCGCCCTTGGTCACCGTGGCTTCCGCCGCGGCGATCGAGAGGATCGCGGCGAGGATCGGCCCGATGCAGGGCGTCCAGCCGAAGGCGAAAGCAAGGCCCATGATATAGGCACCCCAGAGGCCGACCGGTTTGGGGATCGGCAGCCGTCCCTCGCGCATCAAGAGGCCGATGCGCGTCAGGCCGAGGAAGTGCAGGCCCATGATGATGATGACGATGCCGGCGAGAATCGACAGCTCTGCCGACCAGGCACGGATCAGCCCGCCGACCAGCGAAGCGCTGGCGCCGAGCGCCACGAACACCGTGGAAAAGCCGAGCACGAACAGAAGCGCCGACATCATGATCGCGCGCTTGGAGGTTGCGACCGGCTCGTCGCTCTCGACATGCTCGATCGTGGCGCCCGTCAGGTAAACCAGATAGGGCGGAACCAGAGGCAGGACGCAAGGCGAGAGGAAGCTGACGAGGCCGGCAATCATCGCCGCCGGGATCGAAACATTTTGCATGACGCAGTCGGAGCCATCTCTGGTGCCGGCGCGGCACGCGGGGATGCGCGCAGCCCGGAGCACCGGCTCTGGTGTAGCGGATGCCGGAGAATGCGCAACAGAGGCGCACGAAAACCAAGGCTCCTCCCGATGCCGTCCGTGATCACAGATGCGGCATCGGGACGCGCACAAACCTCGCCAAAAAGCGAGATTCGGCGGCGCGGCTACTTCACCACGCGGAGCAGCGGACGCCGGGGCTGGTCCTGCGTCTGCTTGGAAGGGGTCGGCGGCTCGCTCATGGCGTTCCGCAGCATTTCGTCGCACAGCGCCTTGAGATCGGCACTGTCAATTCCTTTCAGTTTCATCCGCACGTCGAGGATGACAATGGACAGCATCTCGGCCGACTCACGGCTGTTGCACTCATGGAGAGCCCTGCGGCACTCCTCGAGCCTTTCCAGCACTGACTGCAACTGTTCGTCTGAATGCGACACTTGCGTTCTTTCCGTTAACTCGGCCTGCGAGGCGTGTCTGTGGCGCCCCCTTTGGCCCGCATGAGAGACCAAAGATAGCACGAGGCTACTGCGCCTCCGAACCTGATTTCACTGTGTTTCTGCCGTGGGACCGCGGTTCCGGTCGCAACCGCCCTGCAGCACCATTGGTCATCACCGAACTGGTCCGGGAGCAAACGCCTTGCGCGGTGCGATCGATCCATCGCGGGAGATGGCATCTGCCTTCCCACGAGAATTTCCATCGCGGACAGCGCCGGCAATCCCGCAGCCATTTCACGGCTCGCAACGGAACTCACGCCACACCCCCCAGCCGGGCGAAAGCCTGCCCGATCCCAACCGAAGACAGCACTCCAATACCGCCCACAAGTTGATAAGGATGACGTTCAAAACTCGTCATTCCCCAACCCGCCGTGGTTGTGGTTTGCGTCAGATTCTGCCACTTTAGCTATCTGAAGGAAATTGTATGCACTCCTTGGCGGCAAGGGGCGTTCCGCTGGCGGAACGCCCAAAAACAAACCTCAGCGGCCTCTCGGATTGGGATGCGGCCCGCATATTCCTGGAGGTCGTCCGATGCGGAAGTTTCCGCTCGGCGGCCGAGCGCTTGTCGCTGTCGATCAACGCCGTGCGCCGGCGGATCGACGATTTCGAACGCCAGACCGGCACCACCCTGTTCACCCGCGACGTCCACGGCACCCATCTGACCGACGAGGGCGCCCTGGTGGTCTCCGCCGTCGAGCGCATGGAGGCGGCCACGTTCGACGTGCTGCGCGCCAGCGATTCGATGGCCAACGCCTTGTCCGGCGAAGTCCGTGTTGCCGTCACCGAAGGGCTCGGCACGTTCTGGCTGGCCCCGCGCCTGGTCGAATTCCAGCAGGCCTATCCGAAGATCCTGGTGGACCTGCATTGCGCGATGCGCTCGGCCGACGTCTCGCGCCATGAGGCCGACGTCGCCATCCATCTGTCGCGTCCCTCGGCGCTCGACGTCAAGCTGGTGCGACTCGGCCGCATGCATCTGATGTTCTGGGCCTCCGAGAAATACATCGCAAAGCATGGCGCGCCGCGTTCGGCGGCGGAATTGATCAAGCATCGCCTGGTCCTGCAATTCGCCGACCAGCTCGCCGCCAAGGAATCCTTCGAAAGCTTTTTCCCTGGCGTTCCGGAACGTGACCTTCTGGTCATGAAGACCAATGTCTCGAGCGCCAACTACTGGGCGGTCGCGAACGGCGCCGGCATAGGCGTATTCCCGAGCTATGCCATTGCGCTTGGCGGGAAGTTGATTCCACTGGAGGTCGAGCTGAACCGACCGCTCGATATCTGGCTGTCCTACCATCCCGGTAGCGGCCGTATTCCGCGCGTGCGGCACATGATTGACTGGCTGATCGAGGCTTTCAATCCGGCTCGCTTCCCGTGGTTTAAGGAAGAGTTCGTGCACCCGCATGAATTCAAGGACTCGTATATGGGCGAACCCCTGACCCAGCTCTTCGGGGGATTTTCAACCGAAGAACAAAGGTGAGAACAGAGATGAAAGCAGCGGCAAAAAGAATGAAGCAGCGCAGTGCCGGCAAGCCGGACATTGAGCTTGGCAAGCGGATCCGTCTGCGGCGCGTCGAGATGAAGATCTCGCAGGCCGAGCTCGGCGAGAAGCTGGGTGTCAGCTTCCAGCAGGTTCAGAAATACGAGAAGGGCGTCAATCGCGTCGGCGCGGCTCGGCTTCAGCAGATCGCCACCGCCCTCGATGTGCCCGTGACCTTCTTCTACGACGGCGACAACAAGGCCCGCGAAGTCGAGAGCCTGCTCTTCCTCGACTCCGCCTTCAGCCTCCGCCTGCTGCGCGCCTACAGCAAGATCAAGGACCAGACGGTACAGCGTCAGCTCGTCTCGCTGATGGAATCGATCGCAGCGAACGAAGCCTGAGATCGGCGGTCTGGCCTTTACGGCCGACGTTCAATCCGCCGCGTCACGGGGGCGCGGCTGGATTGAACGAGATCCGACGAGATATGTCTCGCGCCCGCGCGCACGCGCGCGGTCTGTTTCGGAGCGGCCTGGCCGCCCTTTGGCGGTTTGCCGCCATTCGTCGAACATGGCGCGCCATGCAATCGCAGCACAGGCGGATGCAAGCTCTCCTCCCCTGCGCCGGTTGACCGCGGCGGCGGCGGCGCCGCACATTGCGCTCGGCCACCGACAAGCGAGCGCGCGATGCCCGACATTTCCAGCACGACCGAAACACCTTACGCCGACGGCAAGATCCTCAAGCACACAGCCAGCGGCGTCGGCGTGATCACCTTCAACAATCCCGACAAGCGCAACGCGATGTCGCTGGAGATGTGGGAGGGATTTGGCGAGGCACTGACCAGCCTGCGCGACGACGAGAAGGTGCGCGTCGTGATCCTGCGCGGCGCCGGGGGCAAGGCGTTCGTCTCGGGCGCCGACATCAGCCAGTTCGAGAAAGTCAGGCACAATGCAGCGGCGTCGGAGGAGTACGCCAGACGCAGCGCCGCCCAGCGCGCGCTGCTCGCCGACTATCCCAAGCCGACCATCGCCTGCATCGACGGCTATTGCCTCGGCGGCGGCATGCAGGTCGCGATGCTCGCCGACATCCGCCTCGCCTCGCACGACAGCCAGTTCGGCATTCCCGCGGCCAGGCTCGGCATCGCCTACGGCTATGACGGCTTGCGGCATCTGGTGTCGCTGGTCGGCCCGGCCTGGGCGCGGCTTCTGATGTACACGGGCATGCGGATCGATTCCGCCGAGGCGCTGCGCATCGGTCTTGTCGAGCGCCTGTTCCCGGTCGACGAGCTCTGGGGCGAGACCATGGCGATCGCCGAGTCGATCGCGCAAAACGCCCCGCTCGCGATCAAGGCCGCCAAGATCACCATTGCGCAGGTGCTGAAGGACGAAAGCGCGCGTGACATGGAGGCGATCAAGGCGATCGGCAACGCCTGCATGGACTCGGAGGATTTCCGCGAGGGTCGGCAGGCCTTCATGGAGAAGCGCAAACCGAAGTTCCGGGGTCGCTGAAGCTGAACCCGCGTTCAGGTAGATTAAATTCCTCGTGCAACTCAACACAGCCGCAACCACTTGATGTCGCGAAAGTTCTCCCGCCACCAACAAGGGAGATTACGATGACACTGAGATTTGCTGTTCTTGGTCTGGCTGCCGTCGGCGGTGTGGCCTTCGCGTCGGGACCGGCCCTCGCGGCAATGCCGAACGGCATCCCACAGGCCGACAAGATTGCAAGCGGACCGGCCGCTGACGTCGATCAGGTGCGGTGGGTGTGTAACCCCTGGGGCCGCTGCTGGTGGCGCCCGAACTATTATCGCGCCTACGGCTATTACGGCGGCCCGCGCTTCTACGGCCCGCGTCCGTGGGGCTGGCGTCATCACCATCACTGGCGCCGCTGGTGAACGACAAAGGGGCCCTCGGGCCCCTTTCCTTTGATTACAGGGCCGCGAGCAACGCCTTCGTAATATCCGCCGTGCCGTTGCTGCCGCCGAACTCCATCGGCTTGATGCCGCCGGCATAGACCTGGTCCACCGCGCGCTCGATGGTCTCGCCCGCCTCGGCCGCGCTCTCCACGCCGTGCTTGTCGGCGAGCCAGTCCAGCATCATCGCCGCAGACAGGATCATGCCGGTCGGATTGGCCTTGCCCTGCCCCATGATGTCGGGCGCGGTGCCGTGGCACGGCTGGAACACCGCGTACTTGTCGCCGATGTCGGCCGAGGGCGCCATGCCGAGGCCGCCGATCAGGCTGGCGGTGATGTCGGAGACGATGTCGCCGAACATGTTCTCCATCACCATCACGTCGAAATCCCAGGGACGCTTCACCAGCATCGCCGAGCAGGCATCGACATAGAGGCGGTCGGTCTTTACCTCTGGATGCTTCCTGGCGATCTCGTCGAAGATGCCGCGGAAGAAGGCAAACGCCTTGAACACATTCGCCTTGTCGACGCAGGTGAGCATTCCCGGCTTGCCGCGCGCCCTGCGCCGTTCGGCCAGGCGAAACGAGAACTCGAACAGGCGCTCGGACGTCTTGCGGGTGATCACCATGGTCTCGCGGGCGTCCTCATGGGTGACGACGCCCTTGCCCATCGAGGCGAACAGGCCTTCGGTCGATTCCCGGATGACGACGAGATCGATGCCGCGCTGGTCGGCGCCGACGATCGGGCTCGGCACGCCCGGAATGAGCCGCGCCGGACGCACGCCGGCATAGAGATCGAAGATGAAGCGCAGCTCGATCTGCGGCGCGATTTCGGTGTTGTCAGGGTAGCGCACCGACGGCAGCCCGCAGGCCCCGAGCAGAATCGCATCCGCCTCCTCGCACAGCCTGATAGTCGAGTCAGGCATCGATTTGCCGGTCGCGAGATAATGGTTGGCGCCGGCCGGCGCCTCGGTGAAACGGAAGCGCAGGCCGGACTTCTCGCCGACCTTGCGCAGCACCTCGAGCGCCGGCGCCATGACCTCGGGACCGATGCCGTCACCGGCGAGCACGGCAATGTGGAAGGCGTTGTTTGCGGACATGGGATTTTTACTCTCTCCACCGTCATGCCCGGGCTTGACCCGGGCATCCACGTCTCGATGCTGTCTCTGTGGCCAGGCGTGGATGGCCGGGTCAAGCCCGGCCATGACGACAAACCAACGATGAAATTACGGCGTCAGCACCGTGCGCCCGACCACCGCGCCCTGCTGCAACTGCACCAGCGCGTCATTGGCTTTGGCGAGCGGTTGCCGCGTCACCGGGATCGGCGGCACCTTCTTCGTTCGCACGAGCTCCAGCAATTCCTGCGTCTCGCGCAGATTGCCGACATAGCTGCCCTGGATCGTCACGGCCTTGATCGGAATCAGCGGCAGCGCCCAGGTCGCACCGCCGCCGAACAGGCCGACGATGACGAGCTTGCCGCCCTTGGTGAGGCAGTCGAAGCCGAGCTGCGTCGTCGCGGCATTGCCGACCAGATCGATCACGGCGCGGATCGGACCGCCCGCCTTCTTGGCGAGCTGCTCGAGCGCATCCGGCGCCTTGGGATCGACGGTCGCCAGCGCGCCGGCCTTCTCGGCGGCCTCACGCTTCTTCGCGTCGATATCGACCATGATCGCGCCCTTGCCACCCATGGCCTTCAGCAGCGACAGCGCCATCAGGCCGAGGCCGCCGGCGCCGAACATCACGATCGGCGTGTCGAAATGCTGCTCGACCTTCTTCAGCGCGCTGTAGGTGGTGACGCCCGAGCAGGCATAGGGCGCGGTCGTCGCGGGATCGAGCCCCCGGAGGTTGAGCAGGTAGCGCGGATGCGGCACCAGCATGTGGTCTGCATAGCCTCCGTCGCAATAGACGCCGAGCGAGCGCGGCGTCAGGCACATGTTCTCGTCGCCGGCCAGGCACGTGGCGCATTTGCCGCATCCGATCCAGGGATAGACCAGGCCGACATCGCCGACCTTCAGATCGCCCTGGTCGGTCGGCTTCACGTCGGGACCGAAGGCAAGGACTTCGCCGACGGTCTCGTGGCCCATCGTGAGCGGCAGGTTGATGCCGCGGTCCTTCAGTGACAACGGCTTGCGGCCATGGCCGAGATCGTAGCCGCCTTCCCAGATGTGGAGATCGCTGTGGCAAACGCCGGCCGCCTTCACCTTGATCAGCACCTGCGTGCCCGATGGCTGCGGCGTCGCCTCGTCTACCTCCTGCAGCGGCGCCTTGAAATCGGCAACCTTGAAACTCTTCATTGGCGTCCTCCCGGAATGCTTCTCGTTCGCTGCGCAGCATGCCATGGCCGGCGAGACGAGACAAACCCGGGAGCGGTCTTAGTTCAGGCCAGCGGATGATGGCAAGCGGCGAACTGGCCGGGTACGATCTCGCGCAACTCCGGTATCTCCGCGCTGCATCGCTGATCGGCCCGCGGGCAGCGGGTGCGGAAGCGGCAGCCGGACGGCGGCGCAATCGGTGATGGCGGCTCGCCGGTCGCCACGCTCTCGGCGGGACGAACGTCCGGATCGGGCACCGGGATCGCCTGCAGCAACAGGCCGGTGTAGGGATGCGCCGGCCTTGCGAACAATTGCTCTGACGGCCCGACCTCGCAGAGCCGGCCGAGATACATCACCGCGACGCGATCGCTGACCGCTTTGACCACCGCGAGGTCGTGTGCGATGAACAGCAGCGTCAGACCGAAGCGCGCCTTCATCTCCTCGAGCAGGTTGAGGATCTGCGCGCGGATGGAAACGTCGAGCGCCGAGACCGGCTCGTCGCAGACGATGAACTCCGGGTTGAGCACCAGCGCTCGCGCGATGCAGATGCGCTGGCACTGACCGCCGGAGAACTCGTGCGGCAGGCGGCCCGCCACCATATCAGGATCGAGCCCGACCGCGGAGAGCACTTCGTGAACCCGCCGCTTGCGCTCGGCGGCATCCTTGACGCCGGAGATGATCAGCGGCTCGGCCACGATGTCGCCGATGCGACGGCGCGGATTGAGGGAGGCGATCGGATCCTGGAAGATGAGCTGCGCGCGGCGGCGCATCCTGCGCAGCGCCTCGCCCTCCATGGCCGTGAGGTCCTCGCCGTCGAACAGCACGCGACCAGATTTGGCGCGGCGCAACTGCAGCACCGCGCGTCCCAGCGTCGACTTGCCGCAGCCGGATTCGCCGACCAAGCCCAGCGTCTCGCCGCGTGCGACCTCGAGGCTGACACCGGAGACGGCGTGCACCGTCTTGTTGCCGAGACCATATTCGACGACGAGATTGTCGACATTCAGAAGCGGCTCGGGGCGCACGGCAAGCTGCATCATGCGCCGATTCTTTCCGTCATTCGGATCGGATGGAAGCAGGCATAGAGGTGCCCGGGCATCTCGGCACTCTTCAGCTCGGGCTTGATCTCACGGCAGCGCTCCCCGACATAGCGGCAGCGCGGCGCAAAGGAGCAGCCTTTCATCGGCCGTGTCGGATCGGGCGGGCGACCGGAGATGGCAGGCAGCGGCGTATGCGGCGCGGTCTCCAGCTTCGGGATCGCGGCCAGCAGCGCCTCGGTGTAGGGCATGTGCATGCGCTTGAACAAGGCCTGTGTCGGCGCACGCTCCACCACCCGGCCCGCATACATCACGGCGACCTCGTCGGCACGGCCGGCGACGACACCGAGATCATGGGTGATGATGATCATGGCCATATGCCGGCGGCGCTGCTCGCGCGCCAGCAGATCGAGAATCTGCGCCTGGATGGTGACGTCGAGGGCGGTGGTGGGCTCGTCCGCGATCAGCAGTTTCGGCTCGCAGGACAATGCGATCGCGATGGCGATGCGCTGGCGCATGCCGCCGGAACATTGGTGCGGATATTGCGCAAGCCGCTGCTCCGGCGCGGGAATGCCGACGGCCGCGAGCAGCTCGATGCTGCGCTTGCGCGCCGCCGGGGCGTCCAGCTCGAGATGCTCCTGAATCGTCTCAATCAATTGCGTGCCGATGGTCAGCACCGGATTGAGCGAGGTCATGGGGTCCTGGAACACGACCGCGAGATCGCGCCCGCGCAGGCGACGCAGTCTTTCAGGCGCGAGCCGCACTAGGTCCTGGCCATCGAACATCACGCGCCCCGTCAGCTTCGCCTTCTTCGGCAGCAGCTGAAGCACCGCGCGCGACAGCATGGTCTTGCCGCAGCCGGACTCGCCGACGATTCCGAGCGTGCGGCCGGCCTCCAGCGACAGATCGACATGATCCACCGCGCGCAAATTGCCGCGCGGGGTCGGCAGCTCGACCGCGACGTCCTCGATCGTCAGCAGCGGCGCGTTCACAGCGCCCCCTGACGCGGATCGGTCAGTGCCCGCAAGGTATCGCCGACGAGATTGAATGCCAGCACTGTCACAAACAGGGCCGCCGCCGGCAGGAAGGCGAGTCGCGGCGCGACATCGAGACTCTCGCGCCCCTCGCCGATCATGCTGCCCCAGCTCGCCATCGGCGGCGGCACGCCGAGACCGAGGAAGGACAGCGCGCCCTCGACCACGATGGTGACGGCGACGCCGAGCAGGAAAAAGGCGAGCAGCGGCAGGATCACGTTCGGCAGCAGCTCGCGGAGCAGGATGCGCGCATGGCTGGCGCCTAACGCCTCGGCGGCGATCACGAACTCGCGCCGCGCCAGGGTCAGCGTCGCCGCGCGCGCCACCCGCATGAAGGCGGGAATGCCGAGCACGCCAAGGATCAAGGTGAGATTGGGAATGGACTGGCCGAGATAGGCCGTCACGGCGAGCGCGAAGATCAGCGGCGGAAAGGCGAGCAGCACGTCCATGCTGCCGACCACCAGCGTCTCGAACCTGCCGCGGAAATAGCCGGCCAGCAGCCCGAGCGCACCACCGACAATGAGGCCGATCATCGGCGCAATCAGCCCCACCGTTAGCGACACCCGCGCACCAAAGATCAGGCGGGCGAGCTCGTCGCGGCCGAGCCCGTCGGTGCCGAGCCAGTGCTCCGCAGAGAACGCGGCGCGGCGCTCCAGCATGTCCATGTCTATAGGGTTCTGCAGCGGCAGCACCGGCGCGAGGATTGCGAGCGCAAGAATGATCGCGACCCAGCCGCTCGCGAGCCAGAACAGGAAGCCGAGCTTGCGCCTGCCGCGAACGGGCGCGGACGCTGCCTCGTCCTGAATTGACAGCTCAAGCGTGGCCATGGCGGATCCTCGGGTCGAGCACGGCGTAGAGCATGTCGACGATGAAATTGACGATGACGAAGCCGCAGGCGACCAGCAGCACCACGCCCTGGAGGATGACGAGGTCGCGGGTGTAGATCGCGCCGACCAGCAGCCGGCCGATGCCGGGCAGCGCGAAGATCGATTCCACGATCAGCGTGCCGCCGAGCAGGCGGCCGATATTGATGCCTGTCACCGTCACCAGGGTCAGCGACGAAGGCTTGAGCGCATGCACGAACAGGATACGGGATGGCTTGAGGCCTTTTGCTTTCGCTAGCGCGATATAATCCTCCTGCAAGGTCGCGATCATGTCGGAGCGCAGCACCCGCATGATGCCCGGCCATTCCGCGAGCGCCAGCGTCAGCGCCGGCAGCACGAAGAAGCGCAAATTCGCCAGCGGCTCCTCGGTGAACGGCACATAGCCGGTCGCGGGCAGCCAGTGCAGCTCGACCGCGAACAGATAGATCAGCAGGATCGCGGTGAGAAAAGAAGGCATCGACAGCATGGCGAAGGCGCTGCCGGTCATGAAGCGGTCGAAGGCGCCGCCGGCGCGCGCGGCACAGGCGATCGCAACGGGAACGCCGATCAGGAGCCCGATGAATTCGGCCATCAGCATCAGTTGCAGCGAGACCGGGATGCGCTCGGCTACTGCCTGCAACACCGTCTGCCCGGTCCGGAACGAACGGCCGAGATCGCCCTGCAACACGTGGCCAAGCCAGCTCAGGTAACGCCACCACAGCGGCTGATCCAGCCCCATGTCACGCCGCAGCGCCGCGACATTCTCCGGCGTCGCCTGGTCGCCGAGGATGACCAAGGCGAGATCGCCCGGCAGCAGCGCGGCGATCAGGAAGGTGAGCAGCGAGACGGCTAGCAGAACCGGCAGGATGGCAAGGAGCCGCCGAACGACGAAGTTCAGCATCGCGTGGTCATTCCAGCCAGGTGTTCGAGACGTCGATCACGCCGTTGTAGATCTTCGGAAAGCCCTTCAGCTTGGCGCTCGACAGCGCGTAATAGGTGTTCTGGAAGGTCCAGAACCAGATCGCCTCCTTGTTGATCAGGCGGCTGATGGCGCAGTAGTCCTCGGTACGCTGGCCGAGGTCGGCGGTGACGCGCGCGTGGTCCAGAAGCTTGTCGAGCTCGGGATTCGAGAAGCCGGAGAGCGCCAGCGGGCTGCCGCTGCGGAAGTTCGCGTACATCTGCGGATCGGGATCGGCGAGATCGACGATGCGCCACGGTGTCAGCTGGAACTGCCGCGTGAAGGCACGCGACGGAATGGTGGCCTGGTCGACCTGCTCGATCTCCATGTTGGCGCCGACGCGCTTCCAGAACTGCTGGAGCACCTGGCCGATCATGCGGCCGCGGGGCGTCGCCGTCACCAGCATCTTGAACTCGACCGGCTTGCCGTAATCCTTGATCAGCGCCTTGGCCTTCTCGACGTCGAACGGCAGCGCGCCGTCGTCCTTGCACTTGACCCAGGAGCCGTCGCCGTAAGGATTGCTCGCGGGCCGGCTCAGGCCGTTGCTGATCGCCTGCGACATCTTCGGACGATCGATCGCCATCACCAGTGCCTGGCGCACGCGGACGTCGTCGAACGGCGCGACCTTGGTATTGAAGGCGTAGACCGCCGCACCCGAGCCCTTGTAGGTGTGCACGGTGAGCTTGGGGTCCTTCTGCGCCTTCATGATGTTGTCGGCGTCGTTCTCGTCGTCCCAGATGATGTCGGCCTCGCCCGATTGCAGCGAGGCGAAGCGCGACTGCGCGTCAGGCAGCGGCTTCAGGATGATGCGATCGAGATAGGGACGGCTCTTGTCCCAGTAGTTGGGATTCTTCTCCAGCACCATGCGGTCGCCAGCCGTCCAGGATTTCAGGATGTAGGGACCGGTGCCGACGGGATTGCGATTGTAGTCGTCACCCTTGGTCTTCCAGGCGGTCGGAGAATGCACCACATTGTTCTGGCTCTGGATGGTGATCACCGCCGGCAGGTTCACGGAGGGGTCGGTGAGTTTGTAGACGACGGTATACTCGTCCGGCGCCAGCACCTCCTTGACGTTGGTGATGTAGAAGGCGCAGCGGCACTTGTTGGCGGGGTCCTTCTGCCGGTCGAAGTTCTCCTTGAAGGCTTGCGCATTGAACGGCGTGCCGTCGTGGAATTTCACGCCCTGGCGCAGCTTGAAGGTCCAGGTCTTGTAGTCGTCGGAGTGGGTCCAGGAGACTGCGAGCTTGGGTACGGGCTCGCCCTTGTCGTTGAGCGTGGTCAACGTGTCGAAAATCGCGGCGGCAGCGGTGTTGGTGGACGTGTCGTAGACACCGACCTTGAGGGGATCGAAGCCCGGGATATCCAGCTCCTGGCCGACCGTGATGCTGCCGCCCGGCTTCTGCGCCTGGGCGGGCACGGCCAGCGCAAACGCCGCAACGAGGAGAATCGGCACGTGCTTACGCGTCGCGGCAGCAATGTTCGTCATGGTTCCTCCCGGGATCCCTCGTCCGATGTTTCGGATCGTCGACTTGAGGGCGAGATTGGCGACAAATGCTCGCCACGGCAAGAGGAACGCACAGGACTTCAAGCGCCGCATGCGGCGGCGATGTTGCTCAATATGTCTTGGCTGTTTTGCCTGGCGGAATTGGCGCATCGCCCGCGAGGCCGATCTCGTCGCGCAGCGCATCCGTGTGCTCGCCAAGCGTGGCCATCGTCTTGCCCGGTGTGGTATCGGCGCCGGACATCCGGAACGGTAAATTGAGCACCCGGAACGAGCCACCCCCGTCCTGCACCTCGGAAAGCGCCTGCCGATGCGCGAGCTGCGGATCGGCCAGCGCCTCGGACACGGTGCGATAGGCCGAGGCCGGCACGCCGGCAGCACCAAGCGCGAGCAGGCATGCATCGGTCGTGAGCCGACGCGACCAGACTTCGACGCCATCCATCAAGTCCGCCCAGTTCTCGCGGCGCGCGGCGTAGGTGGCAAAGCGCGGATCGGATATCCATTCGAGGTGTCCGATCACGCCCATCAATCCCTGAAACGTCTTCTCGCTGGCGACCGTGATCATGACATAACCATTTCCCGTTTCGGTCGGGCCGAACATCGGGCGCGGCGGCGGCTTCACCGCGAATTGCGCGCTCTGCAGTTCGATCACGGTCAAGGTCAGCATCGATTCCAGCATGGAGACATCGATGTGCTGGCCGAGCCCGGTGACCGTGCGCTGATAGAGCGCCGAGGCGATCGCGCCAAAGCCGTAGATGCCGGTGACGACGTCGGCATGGTAGATACCGCAATAATCGGGACGGCTGCGGCCTGGCTGGTAGGCCAGATGCGCCATGTCGTAACCGGAAGCCGCATGGATCACGGGAGCGTAGGCCGGCAGTTCGGCCGAGGGGCCGGTCTGGCCGTAGCCGGAGATCGAGCAGTAGATCAGCCTCGGGTTGACCTGATACAGCCTGTCGTAGTCGAGCCGCAGTCGGTGCATCACGCCAGGGCGGAAATTCTCCACCAGAATGTCGGCCGTCGCGGCCAGCCGGCTCACCGCCTCCCTGCCGTCCTCGGACTTGAGGTCGAGGACCACGCTCTTCTTGCCGACATTGAGCTGGCCGAACACGGTGCTGCACCCCTTGCGCAGCGGCGGCCGGGTCCGCATCGTCTCTCCGCCGTCGGTCTCGATCTTGATGACCTCGGCACCCATGTCGGCGAGCATCCGCGTGCAATGGGGGCCGGCGATGGTGGTCGAGAAGTCCAGGACCCGCAAGCCCGCCATGACTTTTGTCAACGTCCCCTCATGCTTATCTGATAGCTGCATGTCTGCTCACGCCTTGGGTCTCGTAGGAACCAACGAAGTGCTTTGTTGTTGATGCGGCGACCCTAGAGGGCGGCGGCCGAGTAGGAAAGTGTTTAGCGGACGGACGCGTCGCGTGGGCGGGCTTGGGAATTCCAGGACAACTGGACCCGTTCTTGCATAGCAGCAAGCGGGATCGGAAGAGGGCAGCTGTTCTTGAGGGTCTTGTTCGTCACCACAGAGTTGGATGACTTCGTCCGCGTTGGCGGACTGGGCGCCGTTTCCGCCGCCCTTCCCCGTGCGCTTCGCTCCTTCGCCGATATCCGGATCATGCTGCCCGGCTATCGCGACATCATCGAGCAACTCACGCATATTCAGATCGTTGGCCGCTGTCCTGCATTCGCGGAGATGCCGGCCTGCTCGCTCGGCCGGGCCGCGACCAAGGACGGGCTGCCGGTCTATGTGCTGTTGTGCTCACAGCTCTACGACCGGCCCGGTAATCCCTATGGCGACGAGTCCGGACGCGACTGGCCCGACAACGACATCCGCTTCGCGCGCTTTGCCTCGGCAGCGGCTGAGCTCGCCATGGGCAAGCTGGACAAGAATTGGGCAGCAGATCTGATCCATGCCAATGACTGGCAGGCCTCGCTCGTACCGGCGTACCTTACCTGGCGCGGCGCAAAGCTGCCGTCGATCCTGACCATTCATAACCTCGCTTATCAGGGCCTCTTCCCGAAGGACTCGCTGCGGCGGATCGGCGCACCGGAGAGCTCCTTCCACATCGACGGCGTCGAGTTCTACGACCAGGTCTCCTTCCTCAAGGCCGGGCTGGTCTACGCCTCGCACCTCACCACCGTCAGCGGCACCTATGCGCGGGAGATCACCACGGCCGAATTCGGCTGCGGCCTGGAGGGCCTGCTTCGCATCCGCTCCGATGCGGCCGAGCTCACCGGCATTCTCAACGGCATCGACGAGAGCTGGGATCCGCGCTCCTGCGCCCAGCTCGCCCAGCAGTTCGGCGCCGGCGACTGGGCCGGTAAGAAGGCCAACGCGGATTACGTGCGCAAGCAGTTCGGGCTTGCGGTCTCGCGCGGCCCGATGTTCGGCATCGTCGCGCGGCTCGTGCACCAGAAGGGCATCGACCTCGTGCTGTCGGCGGCAGACGAGATCGTCGACGCCGGCGGGCAGATCGTGGTCATCGGCTCCGGCGAGCCGGCACTCGAGCAGGCCCTGATCGACGCGCATCGCCGCCGCCCCGACGCCATCGGCGTCGTGATCGGCTTCAACGACGCCCAGGCTCGCCGCATCTTCGCCGGCAGCGACTTCACGCTGATGCCGTCTCGCTTCGAGCCGTGCGGCCTCAGCCAGATGTATGCCCAGCGCTTCGGCTCGCTGCCGATCGGGCACCAGACCGGCGGTCTCGCCGAGACCATCACCGACGGCGAGACCGGATTCCTGTTCTCGAAGCCCTCGCGCGAATCCTTCCTGGGCGGCGTCCGCCGGGCCTTCTCCGCCTTCATGACGCAGGACCAGCTCGATACCATGCGCCGCAGCGCCATGGGACGATCGTTCTCCTGGAGCATCTCGGCCGGCAGCTACAGCGCATTGTACCGGAAGCTGGCGTCGGTGTGAGGCGCCGCTGTCATTCCGGGGCGCGCCGCTTGGCGCGAGCCCGGAATCCATCGTGCGGCCGGAATGCTCTGAGAAATGGATTCCGGGCTCGCGCTCCGGAATGACCGAGGAATGACGGCGGGCCGTGAACTGCACGGATAACCGACTTCCAAGACCCTACTTCCCGCGTACGTCCATCTGCGGCCGTCCGATCCAGGCGCGGTTGAGACAGCGGGTCATCCAGTCGGGCTGCGTCTCGCCCCGCAGCCGCGCCTGCGCCTCCTGGTAGGGGCCGACATAGCGCAGCCTGTCAGGCAATTTCGGATAGACGCGCCTGATCCATCGCAGGGCATTGTCGGCGGATCGGATCTCCCGCTCGTCAAGCTCGAAACCAAACCCGGCGCGCAAGCGCTCGGGCAGCATCCTCGCCGTGAGCGCGCGATACCATGGCGGTGGCCGCAACCACGGACGCGCGCCCGTGAAGATCTGCGTGGCGATCTCGCGTGCCGCCGTGCTGACGGTCAGCGTGTCCGACTGCGCCATCGCCGCAGTGTAAGCGGCGAATCCCGCCCAGTCCGCGGGCAGGTCATTCCCTGTCAGCCCGAACAGGGCACCGAATATCCGGCTCTCGGCCCAATAGCGCTCGCGCTCTTCCGCCGAGAGCGGCGGCAGAACGAGGTCATGCGCCATCAACGCGGTCTCGACCAGCGTGGCGTGAACCCAGCGCAGCGCCGGAATGTCATTGGCGCAGTAGCGCGAGCCTGCCGCGAACGGGCCGACGGTCTCGGGCATCTCGCCGACGATCATGCCATGACGCCGGTGCAGCTGCCGCGACGCCAACAGCGCCCGGTCGAGCGAGCCGAACACCATGGCGAAGACGATGTCGAAGGTGCGATGGAAGCGGCCGATCGGATCGGCAAAGGTGTTGGAATGCTCGGCGATGGCGGCTGCGACCCAGGGATGGGCGAGCTGCAGCAACAGCGCGCGGCCGGCGCCGAGGAAGATCACGGCCTCACGATCGATCCGCCAAGTGACGGAGTCCGGGCCGAACACGCCCGCAACCGGGCCCGCCGCGTGAGCGCGGACCTGTTCGAGGGACAGTTCCAGATCTTTCCCGGAAACCAATTGCGAGAACCTTCGACTGCGGGCCAAACACCGACGATCCGCAAGGCCCGTGGCAATTCGATGAAGGGGGATGCGGCCCCTATTCCGCCGCCATCGGCATCTCGTCCATATGCTCGTGCAGCACCACGCCGGCGAGCGGATCGAATTCGCCGATCCAGGGCTTGCGCGCCAGAACCGACTTCGTATGAGCATAGCCAGCGTGCCACCGCCGCGTGATCCCGGACGGACTGAAATCGATATCCTTGGTATGGGTCTCGCGCTCGAGCTGCGGCGCCAGCAGCCGCACCACATGCATGCGGGTCGGGCAACCGTAGCTCGTCAGCTCACGCACGGCGGGATCGTTGCGCTCGCTCTCCGGAAGCCGCTCCGCAAGCTGGTTGATCACATGGCGCAGGCGATGCGCCTGCTGCTGTCGCACGATCTGGCTCGCGATGCGGCTGGAATATTGCACGTCCTTGTGCCGGTTCAGCACCTCGGCCATCGTGGTCGGCTCGGGCCCGACGGGATTCCACAGATGCACGGAGAAGATGAGCGAATCCTTGCGGGGATTGTCGTCGAACACCGCTTCCGTCGGCGTGTTCGACAGGATGCCTCCGTCCCAATAGAGTTCACCGTCGATGCGCACGGCGGGGAAAGCCGGCGGCAGTGCGCCCGAAGCCATCACATGCTTCACCGTCAGCTCGCCGTCCCGGCTGTCGAAATAACGCATTTCGCTGGTGCCGACATGAGCCGCACCGACCGTCAGGCGCGGCGCGCAGCGATTGGCCAGGTCGAAATCGACGAGCTCCCTCAGAGTCTTCTCCAGCGGAGAGGTCGAATAATAGCCCGCGTGATCGGCACCCAGTGGATAGGAATCTCCGACATGCGCCAGCGCATTGGGCCGGAAGAAACCTGGAATGCCGTGGGTGACGGTCGACCAATAGGCCAGCTTCTCGTTGAAGCCGGGAAACGCGGTGCGCCAGTCCCAGACCGGCGTCTGCTCCATCCGCTTCCAGAACTCCCTCAAGCGCGCGAGCCGTTGCTCCGGCGCGTTGCCCGCGATCAGGCTCGCATTGATGGCGCCGATCGAGGTGCCGATGACCCAGTCCGGCTCTATGCCGGACTCATGCAGCGCCTGGTAGACGCCCGCCTGATAGGAGCCGAGAGCACCGCCGCCCTGGAGCACCAGCACGATCTGACCTGGGATCTCCGCAGCTGTGCCCTTGATGCCGTTCATGCTACGCTCCTGGTGAGCCCGCACCGGTCGAATTTTCGTCTGACGCGGCGGTGTTGTTACGCGCGATCATTTTAGGAGATCGCGGGGCTTTTTGGAATGCCGGTTGGCTTCCGAGTCCATACGTCCGCGCTATCGCGCCGAGCATGTCATTTCCCGCCCCGATCGGCTAGATTTGAAGCCGATCCTGCTGGGAGCCGATCCATGGAAATGCACCAGGTCCGCTATTTCCTCGCGGTGGCGCAGCTCTTGAATTTCACGCGCGCGGCCGAGGAGTGCAACGTCACGCAGCCGTCGCTGACGCGCGCGATCAAGCAGCTCGAGGCCGAGCTCGGCGGCGACCTGTTCCGCCGCGAACGGCCGGCGGCGCAATTGACCGAGCTCGGCCAGCGCATGCATCCGCTTCTGAAGCAGTGCTATGACGCCGCCGCCGGCGCACGCTCGCTCGCCTCCTCGTTCAAAAGCGGCGAGATCGGCGCGCTCCGCATTGCGCTGACGCATTCGATCGACCTCGCCCTGCTCATTCCGCATCTGAACGAGATCAAGCGGCAGTTCAACCGGCTCGAGTTCCGCTTCCTGCGCGGCACGAGCCGGGAGGTCGGCGATTTCCTGAAGAAGGGCGAAGCGGAGCTCGGCATCGCCGCCGAGATTGATGAGGCCTGGGACCGCCTCGACGTCTGGCCGCTGTTCACCGAACATTTCGAGCTCGTCGTCGGCGATGGACACCGGCTGGCCGGCCGCGTCAGCGTCGATCTGGACGATTTGCGATCAGAGCAGCTGCTGAGCCGAACCTTCTGCGAGCACTCGGGCCGCATCTCCGCGAGCCTGCGCGAGCGCGGCCTCGACATCGAACTTGGCCACGAGGTCTCGAACGAGCGCGATTTGATCGAGCTGGTCGAGGCCGACATGGGCGTCGCCATGGTGCCGCACACCTCGCCCGTGCCGGAGCGGCTGACGCGCGCCGCAGTCGCGGGGCTGGACGCCCGCCGTACCGTCAACCTTTATGGGGTCGCGGGCCGGCAACGCACGGCCGTAGGCAATGCCGTGATGCGCATGCTGCGCGGCGCCGACTGGCGGGAGATCGCGGGGTAGCGCGGACGCTGCTTTCCTTTTCGCTCTCGTAGGCGAGAAGTAAGAAAGTGCGCGCCTCAGCGCTCCCGGCTCGCGCTCTCCAGCGCTTCGATCAGGTCGTCGATCTCCATGCGCTTGCGAAAATCTGGATCGACGAAACGGGCTTTCACGATGCCGTCGCGGCCGACGACGAACACGGCCGGGATCGGCAGTATCCAGCCGTCATTGCCGTGGAATTTCGCCATGTCCTGATAGGACAGCAGCTGCTGGATCTCGGCGCCGAGCCAGATCGCGAGATTGAGCGACAGCGCGTAGCCGTTGTCGAGATCGGTCAGGATCGGAAACGGCGCGCCGGATTCGGCCTTGAGCTGCCCGGTATATTCCTGCGTCTCCGGCATGATCGCGACGACCTGCGCCCCCATCACCCTGATGCGGTCGAGCGCCTGGACCACGGCGCGCACATTGAGCCGGCAATAGGGGCACCAATGGCCGCGGAAGAACATCACGGCGAGCGGACCGCGCGCCAGCAGCGAGGGCAGCGCGACGAGACGCCCGCCCTCGTCAGGCAGCATGAACGACGGCATTGCGTCGCCCGGGCGCGGCGCCGCCGCGCCACCGCCGTTTCCGTCCAACCGCGCCACCAGGCGATCGACCGCCTCGCCATAGGCCGGGAAGACTTCGCGGCTGGCATCGGCATAGGCGCGGAGCTGTTCGTTCAGCGTGCCGTCCATGTCGCGGCAGCGCTGGAAGGCGAGCCTGAGCTGTTCGGCGTCGGCTGGCGAGAGAGACGTCATCTTTCTGCTCCGGCATTCCTGGGGCGAATACTAGTTTCCCGGTTCGGCCGCCCGCAAGAGGCGGCCGCGATGCCAGGATCGGTTCAGTTCACGTAGAAGTTGCCGGTGGGATCGAGCCGCCCCGAGGCAGAGTACAGCGTGCCGTTGTCCGTGAAGAAGACCGTGTTCTCGGGTACCTTCTTCGCGTGCTTCATCATGGCCTCGTGGTTCTTCTCGGCCGGTGCCATCGCCATCGCCGACATCTTGCCGGGCCCGCCATAGACATAGGCCATGCCGGCCTTGAAATCCCAGGCAGCCTCCGAGAGGGCCGATGTGGCGATGACCGCAAACGCGGCGGTGGCGATCAGGGTCTTGGACAGTCTTGTCACGGGATGCTCCTCCGGATTGACGTGAACGCCCGCCAATCGGGCGCTTTGCCATCGAACGGCGGAAGCTGCGCAAGCGGAAATGCCGATCCACAATCGGTTCGATAGCCGCGGCGTATCGGCATAGCGCTGAGCTATTGCACCGAGAGCGAAAGGGCATTTCAGGACGAGCCGTGGCTCAAAGAAACTCCTGCCGCAGCCGGCGACCAGCGAGGTTGCGGCCAACACAGGAGACCTCCCCATGTTCACGAGCTACGCTCTGTCGCGCCTGACCTGGCCAGGCCTTGCAATCGTCGGCGCGCTGATCCTCTCGGCGCAGCCGGTATTCGCCGGCGAATGCCCGGCTGGCAAGATCAAGCCGAACGCGCAGCAGATGGTCGACCACAAAGCCGTCGGTGTTACCGACGTCACGCTCGGGGCGATCGATCTCGGCAAGCAGCCGGCGCATATCGAGGGCCGCGAGCTGCGCTTCCGCAAGCTGACAATCGAGCCCGGCGGCATCGTGCCCTGGCACAGCCATGACGACCGCCCCGCCCTGATCTTCGTGCAGCAGGGCGAGATCGTCGAATACGCCTCCAATTGCGTCGATCCGATCGTGCACAAGGCCGGCGACATTCGCCCCGAAGTCTACGGCACCTCGCATTGGTGGAAGAATCTCGGCAAGGACACCGTCATTCTCTACGTCGGCGACGTCCGCAAGGATCCCAACGATCATCACATGTAACGAGCGCCGAGTGTGCCGTCGTTCCGGGGCGCGGAGCGAACCCGGAACCTCGAGATTCCGGGTCTGGTGCTCCGGCCCGCGCTGTGCGCGTCCCGTCCGCACCAGCCCGGAATGACCACTATCGTTGGAGGAGAAGCCATCTCAATGACCGAACTTTCCGCTCCCATCAAACAGGACGTAATGACCTTGGAGGCGCATTCCCCCGGTCTTGCGCTTCGCTCGCTCGTGATCGGCCTCACCGCCTTCCTGACCGTCGTCGATCTCTTCGCGACGCAGGCGATCCTGCCCTCGCTGACGCGGCACTACGGCGTCACCCCCGCAGCGATGGGCTTTGCCGTCAATGCCAGCACCTTCGGCATGGCGGTCGCCGGCCTCGTCGTCGGCTTCTTCAGCCCGCATATCGACCGGCGGACCGGCATCCTGCTCAGCCTGACGCTCCTTGCGATTCCCACCAGCCTGCTGGCGTCCGCGCCAGATCTTGTCGTCTTCACCGCTCTGCGCGTGGCACAGGGTCTCTGCATGGCGTCCGCCTTTGCGCTCACCCTCGCCCATCTCGGCGAGCAATGCAGCGCCATGGACGCCGGCAGCGCATTTGCCGCCTACATCACCGGCAATGTCGCCAGCAATCTCATCGGCCGACTGATCTCGGCGGCCGTTGCCGATGGCCTCGGCCTTGCCTGGAACTTCTATTTCTTCGCGGGGCTCAATCTGGCCGGCGCGGCGCTGGTCTATTTCACCATCCAGCGCGTGCAGCCGATGCATGCGATGATGCCGGCGGCGTCGCCCTTCTCCGCCACCATCGCGCATTGGCGCGATCAGCGGCTGCGCGCCGCTTTCGGCATCGGCTTCTGCATCCTGTTCGCGTTCATCGGCACCTTCACCTTCGTCAATTTCGTGCTGGTGCGGCCGCCGCTGTCGCTCGGCATGATGGATTTGGGCCTCGTCTACTTCGTCTTCCTGCCGTCCATCGTCACCACGCTTCTGGCCGGCAGGGTGGCCGCACGGCTGGGAACGCCGCCCACGATCTGGAGCGCGCTCGCTGTCGCCGGGCTGGGCCTGCCCTTGATGCTGGCGCCGCATCTGGGCGCGGTGCTTGCCGGCATGGTTCTGGTCGGCGTCGGCACATTCTTCGCGCAGGCCGCCGCGACGGGCTTCGTCGGACAGGCCGCAACCGACAACCGCGGCATCGCCAGCGGGACCTACCTTGCGTGTTACTTCTGCGGCGGGCTCGTCGGCACAGCCGTGCTCGGCCGGCTGTTCGATGCTTTCGGCTGGCAGTCCTGCGTCGCCGGTGTGGGCGTGGCGCTCGCGCTAGCGGCCTTGTTGAGCTTCGCCCTGAAACCCTAGCGTTTGACCGGGGCCTCCTGCGGCGGCTCGTCGTCGGCGATCGCGCGCCAGGCGGCGCCGTCGAGATCGTCGTATTGGCCGCTGCGCAGCGACCAGAGGAAGGCGACGAGACCGGCACCTCCGAGCATCAAAGCCAGCGGGACCAGGATGACCAGGATCTCCATCACACGATCTCCCGCGAGGCGCTGCGGGCACGCAGCGAATTCAGCATGACCAGGATCGAGGATCCGCTCATGGCCGCTGCCGCGATCAGGGGCGTCACGATGCCGCTGATCGCGACCGGAACGGCAAGCACGTTGTAGCCGATCGCAAGCCAGAGGTTCTGCCGCATCAGGTGCAGCGCCTTGCGCGAAGCATCGATCGCGGCAACCACGGGGGCGAGCGGCCGGCCGAGGAAGACGAGATCGGCGGTGGCCTGGCTGAGATGCGCGGCCGAGATCGGCGACATCGACACATGGGCAGCCGCCAATGACGGCGCATCGTTCATGCCGTCGCCGACCATCAGCACCTTGGCGCCGCGCTGCTTCAGCTCTTCGATCCGCGCGATCTTGTCGGCCGGCGTGACGCCGGCGCGCCACTCGGGAATGGCGAGCGCGTGCGCCGCCGCCTTCACCGCCGGCTCGCGGTCGCCTGACAGGATCTCGATGCCGATGTTGCGCGCCTTCAGGGCCGCGACCACGGCCTGCGCATCCGGACGCAGACCCTGGCGTACCGAGAGGACGAATTTGTCGCTGCCCTTGCTGAAGGCGACGATGGAGGCTTCGGGATCGAGCGTGGCGCCGCCGACCAGCGCCTCGGCACCGCAGAAGGACGGACGGCCGAGGCGAAGCTCGACGCCGTCCACGGTCGCGCGGACGCCCTGCCCGGGCTCCTCGACCGCGCCGACGATCGGAGACTTCGCATCGGCAGCCTGAGCGACGGCGGCAGCGACCGGATGATGGCTCGACAGCGCGAGCCGGCCGGCGAGTTCGAAGATGTCGGCGGGGATCTCGGCCGCATTCATCACTTCGAGATCGGGCAGCGTCAGCGTACCGGTCTTGTCGAAGATGACATGGTCGGCTTCTGCCAGCCGCTCGATCGCGTCGCCGGAATTCAGCAGCACCCCGGACTTGAACATCGCGCCGGAAGCGATCGTCTGCACGGTCGGAATGGCAAGGCCCAGCGCACAGGGGCAGGTAATGATGAGGACGGCAACGCCGGTGACGATCGCATCATGCCAGCTCGCGCCGGCGATGACCCAGCCGAGGATGGTCAGAAGCGCGGTCGCATGCACCACCGGCGCGTACAGCCGCGAGGCGCGGTCGGCGAGCCGCATGTAGCGCGAGCGCGCCTGCAGCGCGTTGTCCAATAGCCGCGTGATCTCGGCGAGCAGCGTCGCCTCCGAGGCGGCCGAGACCCGCACCCGCAGCGTGCCCGAGATGTTCATCGATCCCGCATAGACCGGCGTGCCCTGTTCCGCCGTGACATAGAGCGTCTCGCCGGTGATCAGGCTCTGGTCGATCTCGGAACGCCCCTCGATCACGGTGCCGTCGACCGCGCAGCGCTCGCCGGGCCGCAGCAGCACGATGTCGCCGGGGTGGATGGCCGCCACCGGCACTTGCGAGATTTCGCCGGGACCCACGAACTTCGCAGCCGTCTCCGCTTTCAGCGCTGCGAGATTGCCGGCGACCGCGCGGGTCCGCCGCCGCATGTTCTGGTCGAGGAAGCGGCCGACCAGCAGGAAGGTCAGCAGCATGATCGCGGCATCGAAATAGGCGTGCTCGGCGTGATTGATGGTCTCGACCACGGACATGCCGAGCGCCAGGATCACGCCGAGCGAAATCGGCACGTCCATGTTGGTGGACTTGGCGGACAGCGCGCGCCAGGCCGAGCGGAAGAACGGCTGGCCGGCATAGGCCGCCGCCGGCAGCGCGATCAGCGCCGACAGCCAGTGGAAGAAGTCGCGCTGCTCGGGCAGCATGTCCGAGACGTTGCCCGACCACACCGGGATCGACAGCATCATCACGTTCATGGTGGCGAACGCCGCGACGCCGAGACACCGCAGCAGGAAACGCGATTCGGCGACCTCGGCCTCCTCCGCGCTCTCGGTCTCGAACGGATAGGCCTTGTAGCCGAGCTCCTGGAGGCGATCGATGAAACGGCCAGGGTCGAGCGTGCCCGCCTTCCATTCCAGCGCGACGCGGCGGTCGGTGAGGTTCACGCGCGCCAGCGTGACGTCGGGGATGGCGGACAGGCCGCGTTCGATCTTGGCCATGCACCCGGCGCAGTGAACGCCTTCGACCGCGAGATCGATGTGCTGGATGCCCTCGCCCGCGCTCCGGATGTAGTGCGAGAAATCCCGCGTGACGTGCATGACGAAGCCCTTCAGTTCAGGATTACGCGGTTGCGCGACAGGAACACGCGCGCTCCCCGCGACTCGCCCTCGATCACCAGGTCCCATTGGCCCGGCGCGACGGACGCGGCACTGCCGCGATAGAGGCCGATGCCGGATTCGGTCAGCTCGACGGCGAGATCGGCGCGCTTGTCGGTCGGCCGCTCCAGCCGGCCGCCGAACTTCAGCCCGGAGATCGGCTGGCCGCCGGCATCGCGGGCTTCGACCTGGACCGATGCGCCGCCGTCGTTGCGGCGCTCGATATGGGCGTTGACCTTCCATTTGCGCGCGGCCTGGTCCTGCGCCGCTGAGATCTCGCGGTCATAGACGAGGCCCGCGGCGTAGGGGCTGTCGACGTCGGTGCCGGGCAGCGTCGCGATCGCGAGCTTCATCATGGTCGCGTTGACGCCGATCACGACGCCGAAGAATGCGACCAGCATCAGCAGGACCTTGGTTCCGGTCAGAGGCTTGGAAGCCATGGCAGTCTCCTGATCCTTTAAGGCGAGACGAAATTGTCGGTGGCGGAAGCGACGACGCCGAGTCCGATGTCCGTGACGTGGAAGTGGACCGGAATCGACTTCTCCGGATTGTTGTCGACCGGCGCGGTGACGAGAAGGCGGAACTCGCTCGTCGAGTCGCGCGGGATCACGATCATCGGCCGATCCGGGGTCACCGAATCGACGCCGACGACGTGAATGGTCGAATTGACCGGCCCGTCGGCGTCGATCGCGACGACGCGGTCATAGCCGCTCTTGTTGAGCAGCCGCACCGTGTAGGCGTTGCGGATCGAGCCGTCGCTGAGCTTGACCGCAACCGGATTGCGGTCGTGCAGCACGTTGACGTCGAGCAGACTGCGGGTCGCGAGCGTGTAGATCATGATGCCGCCGACCGCCGCGATGATCGCGCTGTAGACGATGGTGCGGGCGCGGACGATGCGGTAGATCGGCGCCTTGCCTTCCTGGCGGCGGTGGATGTTGATGTCGTTGTCGTAGCCGATCAGGCGCGTCGGCCGGCCGATCTTCGCCATCACGTTGTCGCAGGCGTCGATGCAGAGCCCGCACTGGATGCATTCGAGCTGTGGTCCGTTGCGGATGTCGATGCCGGTCGGGCAGACCGCGACGCATTGGTAGCAGTCGACGCAATCGCCGACCTGCTGGCCGAGCGCGCGCAGCTCGGCCGCCTTCTTGACCGACGTGCGCTTCTCGCCGCGGTCGTAGCGATACGTGACGTTGAGCGCCCATTCGTCCGTGAGCGCCGCCTGGATCCGCGGCCACGGGCACATATAGGTGCAGACCTGCTCGCGCATGAAGCCGGCGAGGAGGTAGGTCGTCGCGGTGAGGATGCCGATCCAGATATAGGCGATCATCGGCGCCTGGAAGGTGACGAGCTCCTTCACCAGGGTCGGTGCATCGTTGAAATAGAGCACCCAGGCGCCGCCTGTCCACCAGGCGATCATGAGCCAGATCGAATGCTTGAGCACGATCTCGGAGATGCGCTCCAGCTTCAGCGGATCGGACGATTTATCCTTCTTCATCCGCTCGCGCCGGTCCCCCTCGACCAGACGTTCGACGGCATAGAACAGGTCGGTCCACACCGTCTGCGGACAGAGATAGCCGCACCAGATGCGGCCGCCGACCGAGTTCATCAGGAACAGCGCCACCGCGGCCACGATCAGCAGGCCGGTGAAGTAGTAGACCTCCTGCGGCCACAGCTCGATGAAGAAGAAATAGAAACGGCTGTTGGGAAGATCGATCAGGACCGCTTGGCTGGGGGCGCCGAGGCCCCGGTTCCAGCGGACGAACGGCAGGAAATAGTAGACGCCGAGGCAGATCGCCATCAGGGCCCATTTGATCCGCCGAAACGTGCCCGAGACGCTCTGGGGGTACACCTTCTTGCGCGCCGCGTAGAGCGGCCCGCTGTCGTCCGCAGGCTTCAGTTCGTTCGGATTGACGGCCTTGTTCATCGCTGAATCTTTCAAGAGGTGCGATTAAACCTAGACCCGACGCCGGAAAGTCCCTTGATCCAACGCAAACGGGGGCGCTTTTCTTCGCCCCCGCCGGAAGTCGTCGGTCATGGATCGGCTATTTGCCGCCGCCGAGCGAGTGGACATAGACCGCCATCGCCTTGATGGTGGCGGGATCGAGCCGGCCTTCCCAGGCCGGCATCACACCGGCGCGGCCCTGGCCGATGGTTTCGATCAGGCTCGCCTCGTCGGAGCCGTACAGCCAGATCTTGTCGGTCAGGTTCGGTGCGCCGAGCTCCTGGTTACCCTTGCCGGCATCGCCGTGACAGGCGGCGCAATTCTCCGCAAAGATCTTCTCGCCCTTGGCGGCGTCGTAGCCGTTGCGGGTCGAAAGGCCAGACAGCGAGCGCACGTAATTGGCGACCGTGACGATCTCGTCCGGCTTCAGCACGCCGTCCTTGCCGAAGGCGAGCATCTGGCCCTCATGCGTCTTGGCATGACCGGAACGCGCGCCGAACTGGATGGTCTGCATGATCTGGTCGAGCGAGCCGCCCCACAGCCAGTCGTCGTCGTTCAGGTTCGGATAGCCCTTGGCGCCGGCGGCGCCGGAGCCGTGGCACGGCGCGCAATTGTCGCCGAACACGGTCTTGCCCTTGGCGCGGGCGAGCGCCAGCAGAGCCGGATCCTTCTCGATGTCGGCGAGCGAGGCCGCACCCAGTGCCACCATCTTGTCACCGCGGATCCTCTCGAGGTTGGCGAGCTCGACCGCGACGTCTGCGCGCGAGGAGTAGCCGAACACGCCGATGGTGTTGCTGGAGATCAGCGGCCAGGCCGGATAGACGATCCAGTAGCCGATCGACCAGACGATGGTGAGATAGAAGGTGATCACCCACCAGCGCGGCAGCGGCGTGTTGAGCTCCTTGATGCCGTCCCACTCGTGTCCGGTCGTGGACGTGCCGGAGACGGAATCGATGTCGCTAGAATGATCGGTCATGGTTCTCTACTCCTCCCGCAACGGCAGGTGCGCTGCTTTATCGAACACAGCCTTGTTACGGGGCCAAAAAGCGTAGGCGACGATCGCGAGAAAGATCGCGACGAACACCGGTGTCCAGATCGTCGTCACGAGATCGGACGCAAGATTATGGACGGTCAGGATGGCTTTCATCGTTCATGCCTTCTCAGCGAAGATTGGCTTTCTCGTTGTAGATCTTGAAGTCGACCAGCGTGCCGAGCATCTGCAGGTACGCGATCAGCGCGTCCATCTCCGTCGGCGTGCCGACCTTGCCGTCGAAATTGCGCACGACGGCCTTGGCATAGCGCTTGCCGAAGGCATCGGTGCCGGCATTGTCCGGATCGGCCTGGGCCTTCAGGTCGGCGGCTGCGTTGGCGATCTGCTCGTCGCTATAGGGTACGCCGACGGTCCTGAGCGTGCGCATGTCGCCTGAGATCGCATCCGGGTCGATCTCGGTCTTGCTGAGGAACGGATAGCCCGGCATCACCGACTGCGGCACGATCGCGCGCGGGTTGGTCAGATGGGTGACGTGCCAGTCGTCGGAATATTTGGCGCCGACGCGGGCGAGATCCGGACCGGTGCGCTTGGAGCCCCACTGGAACGGGTGGTCGAACATGCTCTCGGCGGCGAGCGAGAAGTGACCGTAGCGCTCGACCTCGTCGCGCAAGGGCCGGACCATCTGCGAATGGCAGAGATAGCAGCCCTCGCGGACATAGATGTTCCGTCCGGCGAGCTCCAGCGGCGTGTAGGGCCTAACCCCGTCGACCTTCTCGATCGTGCTCTTGAGGTAGAACAGCGGCGTGATCTCGACGAGACCGCCGATCGCGATCACCAGCAGGATGCCGACGACCAGGATGATCGAGTTCTTTTCGAAGATTTGGTGGCGTGTCCAGAACGACATTTCTTTAGCTCCTCATTCCGCCGGCTGAAGAGCGACGGGCATCTGGACTTCCGCCTCGCCAACGCGAACCGTCATCCAGAGATTGTAGGCCATGATCAGCGCGCCGATCAGGAACAGCCCACCGCCGGCGGCGCGGATGATGTAGAAGGGATGCATCGCCTCGACGGTCTCGATGAAGGAATATTCGAGGAAGCCGAGCGAGGTGTAGGCGCGCCACATCAGGCCCTGGAGGATGCCGGACACCCACATCGCCGAGATGTAGAGAACGATGCCGAGGGTGGCGATCCAGAAGTGCCAGTTGACGAGCTTCAGGCTGTAGAGGCCCTTGCGATTCCAGGCCCACGGCACCAGGCAGTAGAGCGCGCCGAAGGAGACGAAGCCGACCCAGCCGAGCGCGCCGGAGTGCACGTGGCCGATGGTCCAGTCGGTGTAGTGGCTGAGCGAGTTGACCACCTTGATCGACATCATCGGGCCTTCGAAGGTCGACATGCCGTAGAAGGCGACGGAGACCACGAGCATGCGCAGCACGGGATCGGTGCGCAGCTTGTCCCACGCGCCCGACAGCGTCATCAGGCCGTTGATCATGCCGCCCCAGGAGGGCATCCACAGCATGATCGAGAAGGTCATGCCCAGCGTCTGCGTCCAGTCCGGCAGCGCCGTATAGTGCAGATGGTGCGGGCCGGCCCAGATGTAGAGGAAGATCAGCGCCCAGAAGTGGATGATCGAGAGCCGGTAGGAATAGATCGGCCGCTCGGCGCGCTTCGGGATGAAGTAGTACATGATGGCGAGGAAGCCGGCGGTCAGGAAGAAGCCGACCGCGTTGTGGCCGTACCACCACTGGAACATGGCGTCCTGGATGCCGCCCCAGGCGACGTAGGACTTCGAGCCGAACACCGAGACGGGGAGCGCCGGATTGTTGCCGAGATGCAGGACCGCGATCGTCACGATGAAGGCGAGATAGAACCAGTTCGCGACGAAGATGTGCGGCTCCTTGCGCTTGAAGATGGTGGCAAGGAACACGAGCAGATAGGCGACCCAGACGATGGTCAGCCACAGATCGGCGTACCATTCCGGCTCGGCATATTCCTTCGACTGGGTGACGCCGAGCAGATAGCCGGTGCCGGCGATCAGAATGAAGAAGTTGTAGCCCACCACGACGAACCACGGCGCGAGGTCGCCGGCAAGGCGCGCTCGGCAGGACTTCTGCACCACGTAGAAGGAGGTCGAGATCAACACGTTGCCGCCGAAGGCGAAGATCACGGCGGAGGTGTGCAGCGGCCGCAGGCGGCCGAAGCTGGTCCAGGGCAGATCGAAGTTCAGCGCGGGCCAGGCCAGCTGCGAGGCGATGATGAGGCCGACGAGGAATCCGGCAATGCCCCAGAACATCGCCATGAAGGCGGAGAACTTGATGGGCCCCATGTTGTAGTTCGGGCGGCCGTTGATTTCCTGGGGCGGCAGCGCCGCCGGCCGTTCGAAGTAGCGGTTGACGATGAAGAACACCGCAGCCAGGCTCGCCGCCGCGCCGAGCGCGGCATGGAAGGCGAAGGGCGCATCGAGCGCCTTGGCCGAGGCGATCACGCAAAGGAAAGCGGTGACTGCGAATACGACAGCCAAGCCGCTTTCACCGATGGTCATGGATTTGGAGATGGAGGGCTGGCTCATGCGGATTCTCTCTGAAAGAACTCGCTGCCAGAAATCACATTCACCCTCGCGGGGAATTGATTGAAATCAAGCTGGATGGATTTCTGTTAATGTGAGCCACGCCGGCAGTTGAAGTGCCCTTTCCCCCTTGTGGTAGAAGGCAGCGAGAAAGGCGCGGCGAACTCGTTTGGGTGAGGAGTCAGCTCCGCAGTGAAAATGTCTCCGTGGAGACAGGCCGCTCATTCGGCCATAGCCGGCGTTCTCGAGGACGGGCGGCCGAAGGCAGCCTGTGCCACCAGCTCCCACAAGGGTAGAAGGGAAGAAGAGAAACCTCTCCGTAAAATCACGGAGATCCTCCTCACTCCCGCGCCGTCGCCTTGAGCGCCGCGATGACGTCCTCGCGGGCAATGATGCCGACCAGCTTCTGTGCACCGTCGAGCACGATGATGCTCCTGATGCGGTGCTCGACCATGATCTGGAGCACACGTGTCAGCCGCGTGTCGGGGCTGACATAGATGAACTCGGGAGTCATGACGTCGCCGATCTTGCGTCTCATCAGGTCATCGTAGCGCGGCAACATCTGGCTCGGCGTGAAGGCGAAGCACTTCAAGATGTCGAACTTGGTGACGATACCGACCACCTGCCCGTCGTCTTCGACCGGATAGGAGTTGAAATCGTCGGCCTCGAACATCTCGCTGAGCTGAAACAAGTCGAGGCCGCGCTGCACCGTTTTGACGTTGCGCGTCATGTAGCCGTCGACAGTCTGTTCAAGAAATTTATACACGACGCGTCCTCCTCGATTCGATACCGACCGGCCGACGGTCAGTGCGACAGCAGCACGCTGCGGGCGGTTTGCGTGACCAGATGCTGGGTGACGCCCCCGAGAATCAGTTCGCGAAACCTCGAATGACCATAAGCGCCCGCGACGATCAGGCCGGCGCCGACGTCGCCGGCGACCTTCTCCAGATGCGCCGCGGGGCTTTCGTCTCTTGCGGCCTCCGAGACGCGTGCGGTCGCGGTAACGCCGTGACGGCCGAGCCAGGCGGCAACGTCGATGACGCCGGCCATCACGGCCGAACGGTCGTTGCCCTGCTCTGGAATTTCAACGATGGTGACGTCCCTCGCCTTGCGCAGCATCGGCAGCGCGTCGGCCACCGCCCGCCGCGCCTCCGGCGCGTCCTTCCACGCCACCAGCACGTTGCGCAGGTCGAGCCAGTTGACCCGATCGGGGACGACGAGAAGCGGACGGCCGGCCTGCAGCACCAGATCCTTGGGGCTCGCGAGCGAGAAAGCATCGGAGAAGGCCGGGCTCCGCCCTCCGCTGACGACGATGTCGGCGCAACGCGCCTGCGCCAGGACGAATCGCGTCGGAAAATCCATCGCGTTGCGCCACTCGACGTGCCCGCCGCGATTCTTCGTCGCTGCGCGGAATTGTGCTTCCAGGTCGGCCAGCCGTCGCTTGACCGAAGCTTCGCCCTCATCGATCAGCGCCTGCGCCTCGGTGCCGTCGGCGAAATAGAGCGGCGGCGCGAACTGCGCCGCGGCGACTCCGATGATGGCAGCCTCGAATCGCTCGGCGAGCTCCCCCGCGACCTGAAGACGCGCCTCGTTAGGCTGATCGAGAGCCAAGCTGACCATGACGGTCGCGTATGTCATCGGGTATCTCCAGCATCACCAAATTTGATCGAATCCTAAACCTGCTGCCGCGCGACAGGCTGAGATAGATCAAAACAAGCGCTTCTGGCTCCCTCGTCGTTCAGTAGGAAATCCGCCAGCGAATTCAACGTCTGCGCTTGCCTCGGAGCGAGCCTTGGGCGAAATTGCGGGAGCGGTAAAGGTATCCTGCCTCCCGCCGAGGATAGGAGCAGAGCTTGACGCCGACCCGTGTGACCCATCCAACAGACGACGGTCGGGGCGAGCATTTCCGGGGCCGCATCGAGGGATTCGGGGTGGGCACCTGGGACTTTGACCTGCGGACGCGCGAGCTTGAATGGTCGGAGATGGCCAAGCGGCTGTTTGGCCTCGAGCGGGACCAGGCCGTCAGCTACGACCTCTTTCTTTCGCTGCTGGAACCGGGCGATCGGGACCACCTCCTGAAGGAGATCGGGCGCGCCTCGGAAGGCGGCGGGGGACTTGACCTGTCCTTCAAGGTCGGCGGCGCGTCCGGAAACGGCCAATGGATCCGAGCCAGGGCCGGCGTGATCCGGGACGATTCGGGCACGCCGCGCCACCTCAGCGGAATATTCCTCGACATCAACGAGGAAAAGCAGCTCGAGGAGGCCCTGCGCTCCCAGGAGAGTCATCTTCGCTCGATTCTCGAAACGGTGCCCGACGCCATGATCGTCATCGATTCACGCGGCATCATGCAGCTCTTCAGTAGCGCCGCGGAGCGGCTGTTCGGCTACAGCAGGCAGGAAGCCATTGGTCGGAACGTGAGCATTCTCATGCCTGAGCCCGATCAGTCGCGTCACGACAGCTATCTTGCGCGCTATCTCAGGACGAACGATCCGCACATTATCGGCATCGGCCGGATTGTGACGGGCAAGCGCCGCAACGGCACGACTTTCCCGATGCACCTCTCGGTCGGGCAGACGCAACGCGCGGGCGAGCCCCATTTCACCGGCTTCGTACGGGACCTCACCGAGCACCAGCAGACCCAGGCGCGGCTGCAGGAACTGCAAGCCGAGCTTGTGCACGTGTCGCGGTTGACCGCAATGGGCGAAATGGCCTCCGCTCTCGCCCACGAGCTCAACCAGCCGCTGGCGGCGATCAGCAATTACATGAAGGGATCGCGGCGCCTCCTCGCGGGCAGCAGCGATCCCAACACGCCGAAAATCGAGAGTGCGCTGGATCGGGCGGCGGAGCAGGCCTTGCGCGCCGGCCAGATCATCCGCCGGCTGCGCGACTTCGTGTCCCGCGGCGAGTCGGAGAAGCGGGTCGAGAGCCTGTCCAAGCTGATCGAGGAAGCCGGCGCGCTCGGGCTCGCCGGCGCGCGCGAGCAGAACGTGCAGCTCCGCTTCAGCCTCGATCCCGACGCCGATCTCGTCCTCGCCGACCGCGTGCAGATTCAGCAGGTGCTGGTGAACCTGTTCCGCAACGCGCTCGAAGCGATGGCGCAGTCGCCGCATCGCGAGCTCGTCGTTGCCAACACCCGTGTCGGCGACGACATGATCGAGGTGGAGGTCTCAGACACCGGCATCGGCTTCCGGGACGACGTCATTCCAAACCTGTTCCAGACCTTCTTCACCACCAAAGACACCGGCATGGGCGTGGGACTGTCCATCAGTCGCTCGATCATCGAGGCTCATGGCGGCCGCATGTGGGCCGAGAGCAACGCGGCGGGCGGAGCGACATTCCGCTTCACCTTGCCGGCAACCGACGAGAGTTGAATCATGGCGACCAAGGGAAATGTCTACGTCATCGACGACGACGCAGCGATGCGGGACTCGCTGAACTTCCTGCTGGATTCCGCCGGCTTCGACGTCACCCTGTTCGACGACGCGCTCGCCTTTCTCGAAGCCCTGCCCGGCCTCGACTTCGGCTGCGTCGTCTCCGACGTGCGCATGCCCGGCCTCGATGGGATCGAGCTGCTGAAGCGGATGAAGGCGCAGCAAAGCCCCTTCCCGATCGTGATCATGACCGGTCATGGCGACGTGCCGCTCGCGGTCGAAGCCATGAAGCTCGGGGCAGTCGATTTCCTGGAAAAACCGTTCGATGACGACCGCCTCACCGCCATGATCGATTCGGCGATCCGCCAGGCCGAGCCCGCCGCCAAGAACGAAGCCGTCGCGCAGGACATCGCCGCCCGCGTCGCGTCCTTGAGCCCCCGGGAGCGTCAGGTCATGGAAGGGCTGGTCGCGGGCCTTTCCAACAAGCTGATCGCCCGCGAATACGACATCAGCCCGCGCACCATCGAGGTCTATCGGGCCAACGTCATGACCAAGATGCAGGCGAGCAGCCTCTCGGAACTGGTCCGGCTGGCGATGCGGGCCGGCATGCTCAACGATTGAGGCAGGTCAAGGCGCCTTCCCGGCGCCGTGCTAACCAGCCAGCATGATCGAGGTCAGCTCACATCGTGCGCGGCTGCCGTCCTCCCCACAACTCACCGTCTTTGTGGTCGACGATGATGCCGCCGTTCTGGGATCCCTGCGGTTCCTGTTGGAGACCGACGGCTTCGCCGTGCGGACCTTCAGGACCGGCACGGCGCTGCTCAACGTCGGCGGCGCGCCCGGGCCGGACTGTTACGTCATCGACTACAAGATGCCGGACATCAATGGCATCGAGCTGACCGGGCGCTTGCGCAAATCCGACCGCGACGCGCCTGTGGTCCTGATCACCGGCTATCCCGACGAGAACATCTCGGCCCGGGCGGCGACGGCGGGCATCAAAGACGTGGTTTTGAAGCCGCTTCTCGAAGAAAACCTGGTCAAGTGCATCCGCCACGCCATCCAGGACCGCCCCCGCGCCTGACCTACGGGATTCTACGTAAGGCCCCCCCCTTAAGATATCGCTCGAAATTTTCGAAGCCTCCGATACCGCGTACGAAAGCGTCATCACAACGGAGATGGCGCAGATGCTGACCCAGACGCTCAACACCCAGGCGATCAACACCCACATTGTCGGCAAGATTGCTCCTGCCCATCCTGTCACCGACCAGTTCGGCGCAATCACCGGCCATGTCGGCCTTGTCGCCACGGAATTCTCCTATCGCAAGGACGAGGAGATCTATGGCGAGGACGAGCCGTCCGAATATGTCTACCAGGTCGTCTCGGGCGCAGTGAGCAGCTACAAGCTCCTTTCCGACGGCCGTCGCCAGATCGGCGCCTTCCATCTTCCCGGCGACGTGTTCGGCCTCGAATCCGGTCCCACTCACCGCCTCGCCGCAGAAGCCATCATCGATACCACCGTGCGCCTCGTGAAGCGCGCGAGCCTCGAGAAGGCCGCCGGCACCGACGTGCAGGTTGCCCGCAAGCTCTGGGCGATGACCGCCGGTGAGCTTCGTCATGCCGAGGACCACATGCTGCTGCTGGGCCGCAAGACCGCGATGGAGCGCGTTGCGACCTTCCTGCTCGAGATGGACCGCCGCCTCGCCGTTGCCGGCATGATGGCGCTGCCGATGTGCCGCCGCGACATCGGCGACTATCTCGGCCTCACCCTCGAAACCGTCTCGCGCGCACTGTCGCAGCTTCACGCCCAGGGCATTCTCGGCTTCTCCGGCGCCCGCCAGATCGTGCTGCGCAACCGCCAGCGCCTGCACAATCTTGACGCCTGATCGGTTTTCTCCCCCCGTGACTTGGCCGGCCGAACCCGCTTCGGCCGGCCTTTTCTTTTGCCGCGGTCATGCCGTGCGCCGGGTTTCCGGCATCATCAGCAGGATCAGAAGGAGCCCCGTTGCGGCGACGCCGGACAGTCCGATAAAGGCAGTGGCATTGCCGAACTTGTCGCTGACATAGCCGCCGAGCACCGTGCTCAGCGATGCGCCGATGCCGGTCGCAGTCCCCACGATCCCCTGCGCCAGGTTGAAATGGCCGCTGCCGAAGGCGACGTCGGCCACGATCAACGGAATCATGACGGCGAACACCGCGGCGGTGAAGCCGTCGAACACCTGCACCAGCACCAGCAGGTAGGGATCGCGCACGGTCGCAAACAGCAGTCCGCGAATCGTCAGGGCGCCGAATCCGATCAACAGCAAGGGCCGCCGGCCCCACACTTGCGCCTGGCGCCCGACCATCGGCGACAACAGCGCCACGATCGCCTGCGGAACGATGATGCAGGCGGCGACGAGCACGGTCGCCCATTGGCTCGACCGCGCCGTCACCGCGCTCGCGATCAGCGGCATCATCGCGGCGTTCGCGAGCTGCAACAACAGCACGCTGAGCGCGAAGACGATGAGCGGACGCTGCCGGATCAGGTGCCAGATATTGGTGTCGCCGCGGTCGGCGGCTTCAGGCGGCATCTCGCCGTGACAGCGCCTGATGTCGACTTCGTTCTCGCGGATGCGCGACAGCGCGATCAGGGTCGGAATCGCGAGCAGGAAAGTGACCAGGAAGACCGAGCGGCTCGACAGGAGATAGCCCGCGGTGCCCATCACCGCCGCCGCGACGCCATTGCCCAGCGAGGCGAAGCGTGCGTTGCGGCCGAGCCGCTCGCCGATCGCGAGCGGGCCGACGAGCCCAAGGCTGATCGCGGCGATCGCCGGCCCGAGCACGCAGCTCGCCGCCGCGTGCAGGGTGGCCGCGGCGACCACAACGGGGAAGATCGGCATGGCGGCATAGGCAAGCGCGCAAGCGCCGATGGTCGCAATCGCGAGGCCGGCGACCAGACGCTCCGACTTCGCGGCATCGATGATCGCGCCGCCCGGCATCTGCCCGATCAAGGCGACGATGCCGCCGATCGACAGCACGAGGCCGATCTCGACCTGGGTCCATTTCTG
The DNA here is from genome assembly GCF_052043945.1 of Bradyrhizobium sp. PUT101. NCBI lineage: Bacteria > Pseudomonadati > Pseudomonadota > Alphaproteobacteria > Hyphomicrobiales > Nitrobacteraceae > Bradyrhizobium > Bradyrhizobium sp. PUT101. Next base: position 6,217,618 of record NZ_CP197207.1, on the reverse strand, counting down.
CGTCGTCAGATAGACCGCGATGAAGGGACCGAAGCCGGTCTGCACGTCGGCGAGGAAGAAGATGAACCAGTCGAGGCCGCGCAGGCTCTGGCGCGAGGGCGCCGGAATACCCGCGGCCGACGGCGCAGCGACGTTGTCCCGTTCGGCGCGGGCGCTGCGATCCGCATGGTTCGGCTTCCTTGACAACAGCACAGGCGGTGGGCCCTCCCGGCACCTCACTGGATCGCTTGCAGCGGCTGAAGGCTGCCGGACGCGCCGAGCACGACGATCGGCGTGTCTTCCTTGTATTCCGGCGCGGCCGCGACCTGCGCCTTGGTCAATTCCAGCGTGATGCTGTCCTTCTTGTTGGCGATCTTGCCGAAGCGCAGCGCGTTCCAGTCCACCACGATCTTGCGGCTGCCGACGCCGAGGAAGCCGCCGAAATCGATCGCCGCAGCGCGCACATGGCCGGCGCGATCGACGATGACGTCGACGATACGGCCCATGTCCTCGCCGGCGGCGCTGCGAACGTCGCGGCCGAGCACCCCGTGGGCCTCGCTCGCACCGATGATGGTCACCGAGGGCGGCGGCGCGGCGTCCTTGGGCGTCACCGGAACGGTCGAGACCGGCGGCTGTGCCGTCGGCGGCGCATTCGCTTCATTCGGGCCTGCGGGCTGATTCTCCGCGGCACGCGACGGTGCGACCGTCAGGGCAACCACGATCGCCACGCTCAGGATCAACGCTCCGATCGCACGCATGACACCCTCCTCACGATGCAACGCTAGCGCGCCAGCACGATCGAGACCTGGATCTGGCCGCGTGTGCGCATCACCTCCAGCGCCACGTCGTCGTCGTGGCGGCTGACACGAAGATCGACGCTTGATTCGCCGAGGCGCAGATCGCGCAGGATCACCTCGTTGAGGAACGCCGGCAGATGCGGATTGCGCAGGCGAATCTCGCCGCGCGCCACGTCGAACTCGAGGCCGAGCGCCGCCTCCAGCAGCGTGAACGGCGTCGCGCTGGCCCAGGCCTGCGGCGCGCAGGCGACCGGATAGAGCGTCGGGCCGCGCCGCTTCTCGCGCCGGAAGCCACAGAACAATTCAGGCAACCGGCGCAGATCCATATAGGTCGCCGCATCGAACAGCCCCTTGAAGACATGGGCCACCGAATGCTTGAGGCCGTAGCGCGCGAGCCCGAGCGCAATCAGCGCATTGTCGTGCGGCCAGATCGACCCGTCGTGATAGGACATCGGATTATAGCGCACCTCGCCTTGCGCGACGGTGCGGATGCCCCAGCCGGAGAAGAAATGCGGCCGCATCAGATCGGCGGCGACGAGGCGGGCGCGATCCTCGCGGATTATGCCGCTGAACAGGACCTGCCCGGCGTTCGAGGTCCGCACCTTGCAGGGCCGCTTCTCGCCGTCGAGCGCAAGTGCATAGGTGCCGAGTTCCTCGCACCAGAACGCCTCCTCGAAGCGCTCGGCGAGTGCCCTGGCTTCGGTCTCGAGCTTGCGTCCCCAGTCCGGCTTGCCGAGCCGAAGCGCGCAACGCGCGGCGAGCTGCTTGGCCGCAAAGACGTAGCCCTGGACTTCCGCAAGCGCGATATTGCCCTCTGCAAGCTGGCCGTCGGCATGGAAGATCGCGTCGTAGGAATCCTTCCAGCCCTGGTTGGCCAGCCCCTTCTCGGTCGCGCGCTGGTATTCGACGAAGCCGTCCTGGTCGGGATCACCAGGGCCGTCGATCCAGGCCAGCCCCGCCTCGATCGCCGGCCACAGCTCGATCAACGTGGCCTCGTCGCCGGTGCGCTCGAAATAGCTTCCCGCGAGCAGCACGAACAGCGCGGTCGAATCGACGCTGCCGTAATAATGCGCGAACGGCACCTCCCCGAGTGCCGCCATCTCGCCTCCGCGCATCTCGTGCAGGATCTTTCCCGGAGCAGCGTCCGCGAGCGGGTCGATCGCCCTGGCCTGGAAATGCGCGAGCCGGCGCAGGACGCCCTTGGCGACGCGCGGATCGACCCAGAGCATCTGGAGCGCCGTGATGAGGCCGTCGCGACCGAACGTCGTCGAGTACCAGGGGATGCCGGCATAGGGGTATCGCCCCTGCGGCGTCTCGGTCATCAGCATGTTGAGGTCGGCCATGGCCTGGCACAGCACCTCGTTGAAGATGTTGTTGGAGGTCTCGATGCTGGCCGCGCCCATGGTCAACTGCCGCATCTCGCGGCGGTGCGCCAGCAGCCCTGGGAAGAACCGCACCGGCTTTTCCGTCACCGGCCGGTTGCAGGACACGGCCACGAACAGCGATTTGGCCTGATGCGGCTCCAGGTCGAGCTCCCAGGTCGCGGCATTTGCCGAGAGCCGCGTCGGACGCGGGTCGAAATGCAGTCCGGTGGCCCGTTCGGCCTCGTCGAGGCCGCGATATTCGAACAGGACGTCGGTCGGCCCGAGCAGCCGGCTGGTTCCGATCCCGCGGCGCGGCCGCCGCTCCCCGCGGACCTCGAACAAGTCGGCGAAGTCGTTGCCGAACAGCAGCGTCAGGTCGACGCTGGCGCGCCGGTCGCCATGGTTCTGCACGCCGATGCGCTGATAGGCCGTGCCGCGCCACAGGAAGATCGTGCGCACGATGTGCAGCAGGTCCTTTTGCAGAACGAGGCTGCCCTGCCGGTAGATGTCCGGATTGGTGAGGTCGACGGTCAACGCGGAATTGTCGTCGCGCAGGTTCGAGCCGAGCAGCAGCGGCTGGAGATCGTCGAGCACGAGCTCGAGCCGCGCGAGGTAGCGCGTATCGTGATGGAACAGGCCGTCCGGCCCGCCGGCGGATGCGCCGATGTCGCCATGGCTGTCGAGCACGATGAAAGTGTCGTCGTGCTTGAGCGAACGCCGTGGCCGTGCCGACGGCCCCGTCATCGGGATATAGAACGGCTGTTCCGCGACCTGTTCCGAGGTCCGCGTCACGGAGACGAATTGGGTGACGGCTTCGGCCGACATGAGCTGCTCCCCTGCGCCTGTTTCAAAACGCAACCGACTCGACAAACGCGACTGTTGGTTTACGCGGCAGCTTGCGCGAGCCGACTCATTTCCTGCGTGACCAGCTCACGATAAGGCCCGTGGCCCTGCATCAGACGCTCGGGCGAGCCGTCCTCGATGATCTTACCATTTCGCAAGACGACCACGCGATCGAAATTGCGCAGCGTCGCCAGCCGATGCGCGATCGCGATCACGGTGCGGCCGCGCATCAGGCGCGACAGCGCCTCGCGGATGGCCTCCTCGGATTCGCTGTCGAGCGCGGCAGTCGCCTCGTCCAGCAGCAGGATCGGTGCATCCTTCAGGAAGGCACGCGCGATGGCGATGCGCTGGCGCTGGCCGCCGGACATCTTGACACCGCGGTCGCCGACCATGGTGTCGAGGCCGTCAGGCAGGCTCTCGACGAAGTCGCAGCGCGCCGCGATCGCCGCACGCAGCACCTCGTCGTCGGTCGCGCTCGGCCGGCCATAGCGGATGTTCTCGCGAATGGAGCGATGAAACAAGGAAATGTCCTGCGGCACGACGGAAATCGCCTCGCGCAGGCTCAGCTGCGTCACCTTGGAGATGTCCTGGCCGTCGACGGTGATGCTGCCCTCGTCGACGTCGTAGAAGCGCTGGAGCAGCGTGAACAGGGTCGACTTGCCGCCGCCGGACTGCCCGACGAGGCCGACGCGCTGGCCCGGCTGGAGGCGCAGGCTGAACCGCTCGAAGATCTTATCGCCGCCGGGATAGCCGAAGGTGACGTTGTTGAACGCGATTGCAGCGCCGCTCTTCACCAGCGGCTCGGCCTCGGGGTGGTCGCGCAATTCGTGCGGCACCAGCAGCGTGGCGATCGCCTCGGTCAGGCGTGCGACGTGCTGGGTGACGTCGACCAGCGCCACCGCAAGATCGCGCGTGGCGCTCAGGATGGAGATGCCAAGCGTACAGACGAGCACGACATCGCCGGTCGTCGCCTGGCCCTTCTGCCACAGCGTGATGGCCCAGGCCATCAGTGCGATCGTCAAAAGCACGGTGATAGCGGCATGCAACAGCCGCAGCTTTTCCAGATAACGCAGGCTGCGGCTTCGCGCGGCGAGCTCCCGGTTCACCGTCGCGTCGAACCGCTCATGCTCGTGGCCGATGCCGCAGAAGGCACGGACCAGCGGCATGTTGCTGATCACGTCGATCATCTCGCCGTCAACCACCGCGGCCTTGTCGGCGAAATCGTCATGCAGCGGCTTGCCGGCGGCTGCCAGATGGAACATCGCAACCACCATGCCGCCGGCAACGACAACCAGGCCGAGGGCCATGTAAGGACTGACGGTTCCAATCAGCGCAATTGCCGCAATTGTGGCGATGCACGGCGGCAACACGTTCCAGACGAACATGTTCTCGACGGTGAACACCGCGTTCGACGTCGCCGTGATGCGGCTGGTCAGCATGCCGGGCATCCGGTCCGAGAAGTAGCTCGGCGCATGCCCGGTCAGATGACGAAATATGTCACGGCGCAAATCACCCGTGACACGGACGAAAGTGAAGCTCGCCGTCCAGCTCGCGATCCGCCACAGGAAGTTGTCGGCCGCGATCAGCGACATGAGAAGAATGAATGCCAGCCATACGCTGCCGCCATGCCCCGGTCCGGCGGACAGGCTGTCGACCAGGGATTTGACGCCGTACTGGGTGCCCACGGAGCAGGCAACGGCCGCCACGACGGCGGCCAGGATCACCGAATGCGAAGCGAGACGACGCCGGAGATAGCGCAAGACAAAGGCAAATGGCCTGCGCGCGTATCCAGAAAGCTGATCCATATGGCTATCGCCCCGTTATGCTGATTTTCGTTTCGTTACTGGTCGAGTGAACATCGACCGCTTCGCCTCGGTTCCCGGGCAACGCCATCACGACATGCGGATGCGGGCGATGTGCGAAGAACTAGTGGCAGCATCGCGACGGTCCCCCGACGTGTCGAATATGTAACGTTCGGAGGAAGGAACTTCGCAGGTGCGGGAACGTTCCCTTGGCTGGGCATAGCCGGTGCCGATGTACGGGGGCTTTCCAACGTTCATGATCGCAGAGGAGATGGTGAGATGCGCATCGCGCAGGTAGCTCCGTTGACGGAGGCTGTTCCACCCAAGCTGTATGGCGGCACCGAGCGGGTGGTGCATTGGTTGACGGAGGAGCTGGTAGCCCTTGGACACGACGTAACATTGTTCGCCAGCGGCGACTCGCAGACGTCGGCAAAGCTGGATGCGTTGTGGCCGAAGGCGCTCCGTCTCGACGGTTCCGTGCGCGATCCCAATGCGCTGCACATGGTGCTGCTGGAGCGGGTGCGGCAGAAGTGTGACGACGAGGAGTTCGACTTCCTCCACTTCCATCTCGACTATTATCCGTGGTCGCTGTTCCACCGCCAGCCGACGCCATTCGTGACCACGCTGCACGGCCGGCTCGACTTGCCGGAGCATCAGCCGGTCTTCAACACCTTCTCCAAGATTCCCGTCATCTCGATCTCCAACGCGCAGCGGCGGCCGGTGCCGCAGGCGAACTGGGTGACGACCATCCATCACGGCCTGCCGGAGAATCTGCTGACGCCGAAGCCGGCGAAACAGGAATATCTCGCCGTGCTCGGCCGCATCGCGCCGGAAAAAGGCGTCGACCGCGCCATCAAGATCGCGACTCATTGCGGCATTCCGCTCAAGATCGCGGCCAAGGTCGATCGCGCCGACCAAGATTATTACGACGAGCTGATCCGGCCGATGATCGAGAACAATCCGCTGGTCGAGTTCATCGGCGAGATCAGCGATCACGAGAAGTCGGACTTCCTGAGCGGCGCGCTCGGCCTCCTGCTGCCGATCGACTGGCCGGAGCCGTTTGGTCTCGTCATGATCGAGGCCATGGCCTGTGGGACGCCGGTGGTCGCCTTCAACCGCGGCTCGGTTCCGGAGATCGTCGACGATGGGCTGACCGGCTTCATCGTCGAGGACGTCATCAGCGCCGCCGGTGTGGTGAAACGCCTGGCGCAACTCGACCGCACCGCGATCCGCAAGCAGTTCGAGACGCGCTTCACGGCACGGCGCATGGCGCTGGATTATCTTGCGGCCTATCGCAGCCTGACCGAGGCACAGGCGCCGCGGATCAAGCTGGTGAGCAGCGCGGAGTAAGGGCGGTCCTCACCGCAAGGCACACTGTCATGCCCCGGCTTGACCGGGGCATCCAGTACGCTTCGGCTCGACGATCTCGAACATGCGCGGGAATTCGTCCATCAGGCCCATCAGCTCGGCTAGCCGCATCGGATTGCCCGATAGCTCGATCTTGCCGGCGGCGACCGCTTCCGGAAAGCTCGTCAGCTTCGCGATCACCTCGTCGAGCGTTGAGCGCGCGAGCGTGAAGCTGGCGTCTGCATTGTCCGCCTGCACGCCCTCGGTGTAAGTGAGCGCGCAATTCTCCAGATTGAGCACGAAGGTCTCGCCGGTGTCGGAAAAGCGCCAGTTCAAGACGATGTGCTTGCCTTCCGCCCTGGGACCGTTGAGGCGGATGCCGAGCACGTCCCAGAGCTGGGAGGTGCGCAGCGCGGCCAGTGTTTCGCGCGGCATCGGCGGGCGCGCCGGCACCTTCGGCATGCCCTGGCGCAATTCCTGCGCGCCGAACAGGTAGGCATTGCGCCAGGTCGCGCTCTCGGCGGCATAGCCGAGCTGCTCCAGCGTATCGGCCAAGAGTGCGCGCGCCGCCGCATTGTCCGGCTCGGCAAAGACGAGATGGCCGAGCGCCTGCGCGACGAAGCGGAATTCACCCCTGTCGAAATCCGCCGCCGCCCGCGCGAGGATGGCGTCAGCCCCGCCCATGTACTCGACATACTTCCTGCCCGACTCGACCGGCGGCAGCGGATCGAGATTGACCGGATTGGCATCGTACCAGCCGAGATATTTCTGGTAGATCGCCTTCACATTGTGCCGGATGTGGCCGTAGTAGCCGCGGCCGTGCCAGGCGCCTTCCAGGCTCTTCGGCAGCTGGATCGTTTCGGCGATTTCGGCTGCGGTCAGGCCGTGGTTCATCAGGCGGATGGTCTGGTCATGCGCGAACTTGTAGAGGTCGCGCTGCTGCCGGATCATCGTGCCGATGCGCTCGCGTTCCCACACCGGCCAGTGATGCTGCCCGCACATCGCCTCGGCCTTGCCGTCCCAGAGCTGCAAGGCCTCGCCCAGATATTTCGACCAGGCCAGCGCGTCACGCACGTCGGCGCCGCGGAACGGCAGCAGATTGTGGAAATTGTGCGTGCAGTTCTCGGCGAGGTTCAACAGCTTGTAGCGCGGGACGAAGAAGTGCATCTCCGCCGGCGCTTCGCTGTTCGGCGCCATCTGGAATTCGAATGCGACGCCGTCGATCACGCGCGTATCGCCGGTCGCCATGATCAGATCCGTGGGGCGCAGCAGCGCGACCGAACCTGCCGCCATCGACTTGCCGAGGCCGCAATCGACCTGCCCGCGCACGCCCTTGGCGAGAAGGGGTCCGAACTGGTACTGCGCCCGGCGCAGCATCGCAGGTCCTGCGATGATGTTCTCGGAGACCGCATGCTCCATGAACAGGTTCGGCGCGATGATCGGCACGCTGCCCGTTGCGAGCGCATCGTCCTCCAGCACGCCGCGCGCGCCGCCCCAATGGTCGGTGTGGGTATGGGTGAAGACGATCGCCGCGACCGGCCGCATGCCGCGGTGCTTGAAGTAGAGATCGAGCGCGGCGCGGGCACCTTCGATCGAGGTCAGGGTGTCCACGACGATGACGCCGCTGTCGCCCTCGATCAGCGTCATGTTGGCGATGTCGAGCCCGCGCACCTGGTAGACGCCGGGCACGACCTCGAACAGGCCATGATGCATGTTGAGGCGCGACTGCCGCCACAGGCTCGGATTGACCGTGGGCGGTGCCTGCTCAGCGGCGAGAAAGCCGTAAGGTTCGAGGCTCCAGACCGTCCGCCCTTGCGGATTCGTGATCGCCGCGTCCTCGACGGTGCCGAGAAAGCCGCGCGCGGCGTCGTCGAAATCCCGTGTGTCGGAAAACGGCAGTGCGTTCAGCATCGCATCGTGCTGCGCGATGACAGACGGCGATGCGTCCTTCGGCTCGCTGCTGGATTCCGTCATGTTGCTCCTCCCCGCCTGATGCACGGCATCTAACCGCATCTTGCGGTCGATTGCCATTGGAGGAGACGAAGGAAATGGAGCGAGATGCCTTCTCGCTTCCCCATGAGGAGAGGGTGCACCGTCTAAGCAGCTACGCCTTCAACGGCCTGGCGCGATGCCGTGGCGTTGTCCGGCATCCGCAGCTCGCTGGCCAGCACGTAGCCGCCACGATTCTGCTTGGCCCGGTACAGCGCCTTGTCCGAGCGCGACAACAGCGCCTCTGCGGTTCGGCCGTCGTCCGGCGCGACGGCGACGCCGACGCTCGCACCGAGATCGATCACCTGTCCGTCAACCTCGTACGGCCTGCCGATCGATTGCACGATCCGCCGTGCCATCGCCTCCGCGTCGGACGCGGCGCGCTGCACCAGGACGAACTCGTCGCCGCCCATGCGGATCACGAGGTCGTCAGGCGCGGCCAGCGCCTTGAGCCGTCCGGCGACCTGCTTCAGCAGCGCATCGCCGGCGGGGTGGCCGAACCGGTCGTTGGCTTCCTTGAAGCGGTCGAGATCCAGCGTATGGACGGCAACCATCCCGGCCGACAGCATCACGGGCAAATCCCTCGCCAGCACCGAACGATTGGACACGCCGGTCATCGGGTCGGAGCGCGCAAGTTGCTCGAACTGGCGCTTGAGCGTGATCTGGCTGATCGAGGCGTTGAAGCTGAGCCGAACCATCTCGAAGCTCGCGACCACGTACATCAGAATGAGGAGACCGAGCCCGACATGGCGGAGATCGGGTTGCATGAAGCTCACGATCGCGGCAGGCGCGGCGATCGCGGCGAGATCGAGCAGCGCCGCGACGGGACGCAGCGCCAGCCGCGCCACCACGCCGGCGCCGAAGCCGAAACCGATGCCGATCGCCATCACGCAGCAGAGCGCATCGCCCAGCACGATGCTGCGCGCGGCAAACACGCCGAGCACGAGGGCCGTTACCACGGTGCCGGCAATGTAGCGCCGTTCCCAGTGCACGGCCTCGGCCCTGCCGAGCCGTGGCGGAGCCGCGAGGCGGCGGCGGAATGCAAATATCTCGGCGAGACGGACAACCGCCACCACCACGCCGGCGACCGCCAGGCCGGCCGTCATCATGTCACCGGTCTCGTAGGTCGTGATGGCGCCGACCATCGCCTGGCAGGCGGCCACGAGAATGGTGGGCATCATCGTGCCGTGAAGGCCCGTGATGACTTCCAGATGGACGGCGTCCGAAATCGACGCCGGTCCGGATTCCATTCTGTTGAAGAACATGCCAGCTCCCATCCACTGGCATTTATCTACCGAAGACCCGTAAAGATGCGTTCGCTACTCAAGGATCGCATTTGAGCGCGCGGATTTACCGCGCATTAGCCATGTCTCGCCCCAGGGCGGACGGAGACGCATGCTCATCGTCTCCGTCCCCGCCACGCGGCGGCTACATGCCCAGCAAGCGAGGCAGCCAGAGCGACAGGCCGGGCCAGTACGTCACCACCACGAGGAATCCCAGCATGGTCAGGAGCCACGGCCACACCGCGACCGTAAGCTCGGTGATACCCATCTTGGCGATGCCCGAGGCGACGTAGAGGTTGAGACCGACCGGCGGATGGCACAGTCCGACCTCCATGTTGACCGTCATCAGGATGCCGAAATGAATCGGATCGATGCCGAGCTTGATCGCGACCGGAAACAGGATCGGGGCCATGATCAGGATGATCGAGGACGGCTCCATCACGTTGCCCGCCACCAGCAAAAGCAGGTTGACGAGCAGCAGGAAGCCGATCCACCCCAGGCCCTGGTCGATCATCCATTGCGCCAGCGCCTGTGGCACGTTCTCGTAGGTCATCAGGAACGAGAACAGCACGGCGTTGGTGATGATGTAGAGCAGCATCGCGGAGAGGTTCGCCGATGACAGCAGCACGCGCGGCACGTCGCGCAGCTTCAGATCCTTGTAGATGAACACGGCGACGATGAAGGCGTAGACCGCGCTGACGGCGGCCGCTTCAGTCGGCGTGAACAGGCCGCTGTAGATGCCGCCGATCACGATCACGATCAGCAGGATGCCCCAGATCGACTTGCGGAACGCATCGAGCCGCTCGAGGAAGGTGGCTTTCCGCATCCGCGGATAGTCGTTGCGCCACGCCCGATAGAACGTCGTCGCGCCGAGCAGCGAGGCAAGGATGAATCCCGGCACGATGCCGGCGATGAAGAGCTTGCCGACCGAGCTGTTGGTGGACACGGCATAGAGCACCATCGGGATCGACGGCGGGATGAGAATGCCGAGCGAGCCTGACGTCGTGATCACGCCCGCGCCGAACCGCTTCGGAAAGCCCTGCGCGACCATGGCGGGAAGGATCACCGAGCCGATCGCCACCACGGTTGCCGGCGAGGAGCCGGAGATCGCGGCAAACAACGCGCAGGCGACCACGCCCGACAGCGCCAGACCGCCGTACCAATGGCCGACCAGCGAGGTTGCGAAGGTGATCATCCGTCGCGCCACGCCGCCATGGGTCAGGAAGTTGCCGGCGAGGATGAAGAACGGGATCGCCATGATCTCGAAATTCTCGATGCCTGTGAACAGCTTCAGCGCCACCGATTCCGTTCGCACGTCGGTCAGCGTGAACATGAAGCTGAGCACGGTGAGACCAAGCGCAATCGAGATCGGCATGCCCGTGAGCATCAAGGAGAGCAGAAGCGCGAACACGATGAAGACGCGCAGGCCCTGCGGCAGCGTGATGAGGTGGCCGGCATGCGCGAAGCACAGGGCGACGATCAGGACCGGCAGCAGCATCAGAATCCAGCCGAGCGGGCTGCGCTCGTCCCGGACGACCTGGCTTGGCGTGACCGGGGCCGGATGCACCGGGTCTACCTCGACCCCCTCGACGCCTGCCATGTCGTGATGCGGCAGCTCGCCGGTGCGATAGAACGACCAGGCGACCTGCAGGAAGCGGAAGCACATCAAGCCGGAGCCGAGCGGGATCGTGAGATAAACCATCCACATCGGCGCTTCGAGATCGTTGGATTGCTGGCCGCTCTGCCACATGTGACCGACGAACGCGGCCCCGAAATAGCCCACGATGGCGGTGAAAAGAGCGCCGCATAACAGACCGAAAGTGATGATGCGCCGGCGCGAGCCGCCGGGAAGGATATTGACCAGCACGTCGACGCCGACATGAATGCCCGTGCGCACACCATAGGCGGCACCGAACTTCGCCATCCAGATGAACATGTAGATGCAGAGTTCCTGCGCCCAGGACAGGTCGAGCGCGGCAAGCCAGACGAACGCCGCGCGCGCGGGGACGGCGAGGAAGGCCAGGTTGCGGGCTTCCGCCCATTTGGCGATGTCGATCGACAGCCCGGCACCGTAGCGGTGCAGCACGGCGACGAAGATGAGCGAGGTCGCAGCCGCGATCATCGTCGCGATCAGCCACTCCTCGAGATGATCGAGAAAACGATTCAGCGCGCGCAGCAACTTGGTCCCCCCCAGATTGGATCATTCAAGCGCAACGGCCGGAAGTGCGATCACTCCCGACCGTTGGTATTGTTCTTATTAGGGCGCAGCCCGTCAGTTCATCTTGACGTCGAGTTCCTTGGCAACGAGATCGAGCACCTCCTGCCCAACCCGCCCCTTTGCCCATTTATACGTCGGCTGCATCGCCTCCTGCCAGGCCTTGCGGTCGGCGTCGGTGAGATAATGCAGATTGGTCTTGCCCGTCTTCTTGATCTCGGCCAGCGCGTCCTCGTTCTCCTGGCGCGCGATCGAGTTGGTGTAGTCGGTCGCCTCCGCCATCGCCTTGTCCAGCTTGGCGCGGATATCGGGCGGAAGACCTGACCAGAACTTCGAATTGACGATGACGGCATATTGCAGATGCGCGTGATAAGATACAGTGATGTCCTTCTGCACCTCGTAGAACTTCTGCGTCAGGTAGTTGGACGCGGTGTTCTCGCAGCCGTCGACCACGCCCGTCTGCAAGGCCTGGTAGACTTCCGAGAACGCCATGATCTGAGGGATCGAGCCCATGATGCGGAGATATTGGTCGGTGACCTTCGATCCGGAGATACGGAACTTAAGGCCCTGAAAATCGGTCGGCTTCATCAGGGGACGGTTGGCGGAGAGCATGTGGAAGCCGTTGTCCCAATAAGCGAGGCCGGTGATGCCCTTGGCCTCGAGCTTCTGGAACAGCCACTTGCCGATCGTGCCCTTCATCGCGTTGGAATAGGTCTGGTCGTCCTTGAACAGCCAGGGCAGGTCGAGCGCCTCGAACTCCTTGATGCCGAGTGGCGCGAATTTGGCCGTCGAGGGCGCAAGCATCTGCACCGAACCGAGCTGAAGCGCCTCGATCTCCTCCTTGTCCTTGAAGAGCGTGGAGTTCGGGTACACTTCGACCTTGACCTTGCCGTCGGTGTATTTCTCGGCGAGCTCCTTGAATTTCAGCGCGCCCTTGCCCTTCGGGGTCTCGTTGGCGACCACGTGGCTGAACTTGATGACGATAGGACTCTGGGCGTGGGCGATGGCGGGAGCCACGAGAACAGCCGCGGCGGCGACCGCGGTAAGCAGCTTGCGCATGAACGTACCTCCCAACAACTCTGAAACCGGGTTTTTCTTGTTTTTCAGGTCACTCCTGGCAGCAATCCGCTACCCGAACAACTAGACCTAAGCCCAATTTGCCGCAGCCAAGCTAACGCGACGACCGCTGCATGCGCAACCCGGCGCCTGCGCGCGTCCAAGGGAACGAGCGCTTATGCCGCAATGCGGGAGTGCAATCAGCCTTTGCGCTGGGCGACCATGAAGAGGCGCCGGAACGGGAACAGCGTCTGCCCCGCCGCATTCTTCGGATAGGCCTTTGCGACGCGCATCCCATAGGCGGCTTCGAACGCGATCTTCTCCTCGCCTTGCAAGACGTCGAGGTAGCGCGTCAGCCAGGTCCCCTTGGTCCACTCCCTCACGGGGTTCTCGCCCTCGAGCACCTGGAGATATTCGGTCTCCCAGATGTCGATGCTGGCTGACATCGGCGCAAGCAGATCGTGATAGAAGGCGGGCCCCTCGACCGGCGGCGGGGTGACGAGATGCTCCAGCTTGGACCGCCACGGACCATCCAGCGCGGTCTCGCCGATCAGCACATGCGAAGGCGCGGTGAAGTTGCGCGGCATCTGCACCGCTAAGATACCCCCACGCGTCACCTTCTCCATCAGCGACGGAAACAGTGCCGCATGATTGGGCAGCCAGTGCAGTGCGGCATTGGAATAGATCAAGTCGTACTGCCCGGCGGGACTCCAATGGCCGAGATCCTCATGTGACCATTCCACGTCCGGCGCGGCCTTCCGCCCCGCAGCGACCATCTCCGCCGAGCTCTCGACACCGGTCACGCGCGCATCCGGCCAGCGCTCCTTGATCAGCTTCGTCACGTTGCCGGCGCCGGCGCCGAGATCGGCGATCGCGCGCGGGGCAAAATCCGGAATCCGCATCAGGAGGTCGACGGCGGGCCGGAGCCGATGGCCGGAGAACTTCAGATATTGCTGCGGGTCCCAGACCATCGTGTCAGCCTTTTCTTTTTCGTGTTTCCTTCGCCGAAGCGCTTGGTTACCACTGCTCGTCTCGGTTCGGCAAATCGCCGCACGCGGGACGGGGCAGGAAACGAACAGCAAAGCGCAAGGCAACCAAGAGAGCGTGCGACCATGGACCTCGGGCTAAAATCGAAAACCGCTGTCGTCACTGGCGCGAGCATCGGCATCGGCCGCGCCATCGCCAAGGGCCTGGCGGCGGAAGGCGTGCGCGTCATCGGCGTGGCACGCCGCACCGACCTGCTGGCGGAGCTGGCGAAAGAAGTCGGCGGCGGATTGATCACGCCGTTCGAGCAGGATGTGATGGCCAAGGACGCCGCCGAGAACATTGCGGCCTTTGCGCTGAAGGAGCTCGGCCATGTCGACATCCTCGTCAACAATGCCGGCGGCAGCCGTCCCCTCCCCGTCGATGCGCCCGACAGCAAATGGGACGAGGCGATCGCGCTGAACTTCACCAGCTATCGCCGCATCGCGCATGCGCTGCTGCCGCGGATGATCGAACGCAAATGGGGCCGCATCATCAACATCACCGGCAAGTCCGAACCGGAAGGCCTCAACGCCGCCTTCGCCGCCAAGGCCGCCGTGCACGCCTGGGCCAAGGGCCTGTCGCGTGAGATCGGTGCGCACGGCATCACCATCAACTGCATCCCGCCCGGCCGCATCATGAGCGAACAGATCCGCCGCAACTACGCACCGGATTATCGCGAGCGCTTTGCGGAAGAGGAAATCCCGGTCGGCTATTGGGGCGAGCCGGAGGACCTGGCGGCCCTCGCGGTGTTCCTGGCCTCGCCGGTGGCGCGCTACATCACGGGCACGGTGATCCCGGTGGATGGGGGATTGCGGAGATACCAGTTCTAGGGCGGGTGACAGACGACCGCGACGATCCGCGACCGATGCGATGCGACGGCTTCACGTCGGCTGCGCCGGTTGATCTGGCCAAGTGGTTGATGGTAACTACGGTGACCGGTACACGCCCGGCTGTCGAAGAGCGCAGTTCATTTCAGTGTTTCGCGCCGTGCTTCGTCTGAATCTCTGTGCGTGATGGCGAACAGTTTGGGGAACGGCAAAGAATTGAGTGCTGGACGTCGTTCGCCGATGCGCAAGCGCGGTCGCGAGCGGCTTCAGCTTCTGCTCGATGCCACCGCAGACCTGCTCGCCGAACGGCTGGACGAGGATATCAGTCTCGCTCAAATCGCCGAGAGAGCAGATGTGCCTCTCGCCTCGGTCTATCACTTCTTTCCGAACCGAGGCGCCGCCTTTGTAGCCCTGGCGCAACGCTACCACGCCGAGATCGCGGCACGCGCCGCGGGCCCGGTTCATCCTCGTCCCCAGACCTGGCAGCACTACATCGCCAACAGCCAGAAGGCCGGCGCAGCGCATCTGAACCGCAATCCTGCAGCGCTGCGCCTTTTCATGGGCGCAGGTGTCAGTGTCGAGGTGAGAAACACGGATCTCAGCGGCAACGCCCATCTCGCAAAGCAGCGTACCGCCTATCTGCGCGCGACGTTCGACATGCCCAAGGTACCGGATCTGGAGAAATGGGTCGCGGTGTCGATCGCGCTCGTGGATGGAATCTGGGCGCTATCCTACAGCCTCCATCGATCCATCACCCCGGAATATCTCGAGGAATCGATCAGATGCTCCATCGCTTATTTGCGATGCTACCTGCCGGAAATCGTCGAACGGCGCGCCCCCTGAACCTGCCTTTAGTCATATAAAATTCTACTATCTTTGGGACGCCGACGCACCCCTGCTTCCGCAGTGGGCGGCTCTGTGACCACTTTGTGCTCATATTTCCCTATGATCGTGAAAATGCAGGGATCTTTCCTTGGAGAATGCGCCCAAAGACTCCGCTTTATAATCGAAATTAATATCAATATCATTCCGCGCATGGTGAGGTCCGCGCCCGATCTCCGTTTCCCCTGAAAGGAGTGCCATGAACCGCCGAGACTTCTTGAAAGCCGCAACCGCCACGGCAACGGCCACAGTTGCAGCGCCTCGCCTCGCCTCGGCGGCGGGTGAGAAGGTCCTGACCTTCGTTCCGCAATCCGATCTCACTTTGCTCGATCCTGTGCAGACGACGGGGCTTGTGACCCGCAACCATGCACTGCTGGTGTTCGACACGCTCTACGGCGTCGATGAACGTTTCGAAGCACAGCCGCAGATGGTAGCTGGTCACGAGATCGACCGCGACGGCCTGCGCTGGACCTTGACGCTGCGGGAGGGATTGAAGTTTCACGACGGAGAACGGGTCCTGGCGCGGGATGCCGTGGCCAGCATCAAGCGCTGGTGGAGCCGCGACGTCTTCGGTGGAGATCTTCGCAGCGCCACCGCTGAACTCTCCGCAACGTCCGACAATACAATCGTCTTCGACCTGAAGAAGCCTTTTCCCTTGCTGGCCTATGCGCTGGGCAAGCCATCGAGCGTGTGCCCCGTCATGCCCGAGCGCTTCGCGCTCACGCCGGGCACGGAGCAGGTCAAGGAGATGATCGGCAGCGGACCGTTCCAGTTCGTGCCGGACGAACGCATCGTCGGATCCCAGGTCGTCTACAAGCGGTTTGACGGCTACGTACCGCGACCGTCAGGCACCGCCAGCTTCATGGCCGGCCCCAAGACCGTCCACCTCGACCGCGTGATCTGGCGCGTTCTGCCGGATGCGGCGACGGCCGCCGCCGCCCTTCAGGTCGGCGAAGTCGACTGGTGGGAGCAACCGACTCCGGACTTGTTGCCGCTGCTCGCCAAGCGAGGCAACATCAAGGTCGAGGTCAAGGACACCGGCGGCTATCTCGCGATGATCAGGCTCAATCATCTCGTTCCCCCCTTTGACAATCCCGCAATCCGTCGCGCCATCCTGTCGGCCATCAGCCAGACGGAATTCATGACGGCCGTCATGGGCACCAATGGCAATTTCTGGAAGGACAATGTCGGCTTCTTCCTGCCCGCCTCCCCCTTCGCAAACGATGCCGGCATGGACGTCTTCGCGGGGGCGCCGGACTACGCCAAGGCCAAGCGTGATCTGCAGGCGGCGGGCTACAAGGGCGAGCGTATCGTCTTCGTCGTCCCGGCCGACCTCCACGCCCTCAATTCCATGAGCCTGGTCGCCGCCGACATGTTCAAGAAGATCGGCCTCGAGGTCGACTACCAGGTGTCCGATTGGGGCACCGTGTTGCAGCGCATTGCGTCGCAGCGCCCGCTCGACCAGGGCGGCTGGAGCGCATGGTGCAATTACGTCCCCGGCGCGTCTGCGATCAATCCCGCCGCTCACTCCTATCTCAGGGGCATCGGCAAGGCCGGCACCTTTGGCTGGCCGAGCAGCGAGAAGATCGAGGCCCTGCGCCTCGCGTTTCTGTCGGCCCAGGACGACAAGGAGAGACAGCGTCTGGTTCGGGACATCCAGGCGCAGGCCATGCAGGACACCCCCTACCTGCCGCTTGGCTATTTCGCGCAACCGGCCGCATACTCCCAGAAGCTCAGCGACATTCCCGTGGGCTTCTCCCAGTTCTACGGTGTGAAGAAGGCCTGATCCCCAGAGCCCGTCGATCACACCTCGACCCATGCAATCAACGCCTCGGTGGGATGGCCGAAAACATGAACGACTTGCACGCCGAATTGGGTTACGCAACCGCGCTGGAACTGAAGGCGCGCTTTGAACGCCGCGAGCTCTCGCCGGTGGAAGCCGTATCGGGCGTCCTCGACCGGATCGCGGCGCTCGAGCCGGCGATCAACGCGTTTTCCGTGGTGATGAGAGACGACGCATTGGTGGCAGCACGGGACTCCGAGCGGCGCCTGCGCAGCGGAGAGGCTCGGCCTCTCGAAGGAATTCCCGTCACGATCAAGGACGCCTTCGGTGTCGCCGGCTACGAAACGGCGACCTGCACGCATGCGCTGAAGGGTCCTGTTGCCCGCGAGGACAATGTCGTCGTGGCGCGACTGCGCGATGCCGGCGCGATCATCCTCGGCAAGACCACGATGTCCGAATTCGGCTGGTCCGGCATCAGCCGCAATCCGGTGACGGGCGTGACGCACAACCCATGGAAGCGCGGCTTCAATGCCGGCGCCTCGTCTGCAGGCGCAGGCGCAGGTGCAGCGGCCGGCTACGGACCGCTGCACCTCGGCTCGGATGGAGCCGGCTCGATCCGGATGCCGTCCCATTTCTGTGGCGTCTTCGGCTTGAAGCCGACCTTTGGCCGGGTTCCCTACGCGCCCGTCTCCAACAACGACTACGCCACCTATATCGGCCCGATGACGCGAACCGTTGCCGATGCCGCGCTGATGCTGGAGACAATGGCCGGCCCGCATCCGCTCGACCACACATCCTGCGAAGCGGCGCCCGATGCCTACCTCGCGAAGCTGAAGGCCTCGATGAAGGGCAAGCGCATCGCCTTCAGCCCGGATCTCGGTCACGCCCGCGTCGATGACGAGATCGCAGCGATCGTTGCATCGGCGGCCAAGGTCTTTGCCGGAGAGCTTCAGGCCGAAGTGGAGGTCGTGACGCCGCCGTGGGGGTCGCAGGGACCGGAGCTCGGGCGCTTCTTCTGGGCGGCTCTCTGGGGGCGCCGGGCCGGACTGCTGCCGGAATGGGAGGGCAGCATGGGCAGCGACCTCGTCGCCTGCATTCGCGAGGGAGCCAACTATTCCGCGACCGAGTACATGAACATGCGCGAGCGCAAATTCGCGTACGTCGCGGAGATATCGAGCTTTCTCGAGGATTGGGATTATCTCGTCACGCCGGTCGCCTCGGTTGCGGCCTTTCCCGTCGAGCGGGTCAGGCCGGAACATTGGCCCGAGCACGATTGGGATTGGCTCGAATGGTCGGAATTCCTCTACCCTTTCAACATGTCGAGCCACCCGGCGGCGAGCGTGCCTTGCGGCATGACCCGCGCCGGCCTGCCCGTGGGCCTGCAGATCGTCAGCCGTCGCTTCGACGATCTTGGCGTCCTGCAGGCAGCCGCCGCCTTCGAGGCTGCAATGCCGTGGGGACAGCGTCGTCCCGACATCGCGATGCCGAGCTGACGCGCGGCCCCAAATCCGACAGGACAATCCATGATGAGAAATTCGAAGGACTCCGAACTGCGCGAACGCGCACGGCAGGTGATCCCGAAGGGCATGTATGGTCACGAATCTGTCGCCCTTCTTTCAGAGGACTTTCCGCAGTTCTTCTCGCGAGCCGAGGGAGCCTATCTCTGGGACTGCGATCACAACCGTTACGTCGACTACATGTGTGCGTTCGGTCCCAATCTGCTCGGCTACCGGCACCGCGGCATCGAGGAAGCCGCACGGGCTCAGGCCGCGATGGGAGACACCATGACCGGTCCCTCCGAGGCCATGGTCGTGCTTGCGGAAGACCTCGTATCGATGATCGGGCATGCGGCCTGGGCCATGTTCTGCAAGAACGGAAGCGATGCGACCTCGATGGCGATGGTGACGGCACGGGCTTATCGGGATCGCCGCAAAATTCTCGTCGCGAAGGGCACCTATCACGGCGCCGCCCCCTGGAACACTCCCAACATGAAGGGCATCACGGCGGAGGACCGGGCCCACATCATCTATTTCAACTACAACGACCTCGACAGTGCGACGGAGGCGTTTCGCAAGGCCGCCGGCGACGTCGCCGGCGTCTTCGCGACGCCATTCCGTCATGAGACGTTCAACGACCAGTACGCGCCCTCGGCCGAATACGCGCTTGGACTGAGGAAGCTCTGCGATGATGCGGATGCGTTGCTGATCCTCGACGAGGTACGCACCGGCTTTCGCCTCTCGCGCGACTGCAGCTGGTCGGTGCACGGCGTTCAGCCCGATCTCAGCGCATGGGGCAAGGTGCTCGCCAACGGCTATCCGATCTCGGCCCTTCTCGGCTCGGAGAAGGCGCGCAGCGCAGCGTCCGGCATCTACGTCACGGGATCCTTCTGGTTCTCCGCCGTGCCGATGGCGGCGGCGATCGCGACCCTGCGGGAGATCCGGACAACCGATTATCTCGAACGGATCGTCGCCAATTCCACGCGGCTGCGCGCCGGGATCGCGGCGCAGGCCTCCGCGCACGGCATTGCGGTTCGCCAAACCGGACCGTCGCAGATGCCACAAATCCTGTTCGACGACGATCCGGACATGCGGAAGGGTTACTTCTGGGCCGGCTTTGCAGTTCGATCCGGGGCCTACCTTCACCCCTATCACAACATGTTCTTCAACGCCGCCCTGACGACGGACGACATCGACAACACGCTCGACATCACGGATAGAGCCTTCGCCGAACTGAAGCGGCGCCTGCCCTCCCTGCCCGCCCAATCGAACGAGCTCGTGCTGCAACGCCTCGGGCGGTGAAGGCGGGGGATGACTTCCGCCTGAGCCAAACGGGGGACGGTTGCAGCCGTGTCCTCTTGCGGCAAGCGCTGCCAGCGTTTTGCCCGACGGGTCAACTTGGTCGCAACAGCGACTGTCGCCGCAACGACGATTCGAAAAACCCTTGTCGATCAGGGACTCGCCTACTGTGCATGGGGTTGTTTTTCGACTTTTGTCTTGAGCCCGCAAAAAATGCACTCGGCGGCACTCACCCCGCCTGCAGGATCTCCGCGATCGCGGCCCCCGCCGCGATCGTCCCGAGCTTGCCGCCGACGTCGCGCGTGGCCCTGCCCTCGCCGATCGCCTTCGCCACCGCTGCCTCGATCGCGCGCGCAGCCTCCTCATAACGCACGGCGCCGCTGTTCTCGCCGTGCCAGGCCAGCAGCAAGGCCGACGACAGGATCAGCGACACCGGATTTGCGACGTCCTGCCCCGCAATGTCGGGCGCCGAGCCGTGCGCGGCCTGCGCCATCGCATAGCGGTCGCCGACATTGAGCGAGCCGCCGAGGCCCAGGCTGCCGGAGAGCTCCGCCGTGAGATCTGACAGGATGTCGCCGAACATGTTGGTCGCGACGATCACGTCGAAGCGGTCGGGGTTGCGCACCACATGCGCCATCATGGCATCGATGAGGATGTCGTCGACCTCGAGGCCGGGATAGGTCTTTGCCGCCGCGCGGCAGAGGTCGAGGAACATGCCGTCCCCGATCCTGAGCACATTGGCCTTGTGCACGACGGTCAGATGCTTGCGCCGCTTCATCGCCAGCCGGCAGGCGGCGTGCGCGATGCGCTCGCAGCACGCCCGCGTGATCCTTCGCAGCGAGATCACGACGTCAGGCGTGACCAGCATCTCGCCATTGCCCTGCTCCATGTTGCGGTCGGCGTAGAATCCTTCGGTGTTCTCGCGCACCACGACGAGGTCGAACTCGCCGAGGCGGCCGGGCCGCCCGGCATAGGTGCGCGCGGGCCTGACATTGGCGTAGAGATCGAGGCTCTTGCGGAAGTGCCGCGACGGATTGATCTCGCCATGCGCCTCGTCCTTGAAGTCGAAGGTCGCGGTCGGCCCCAGGATCAGGCCATCGGCGGCGCGGACGATGTCGAGCAGTTCGGGACGCACGGTGGTGCCTGATAGCTTCAGGCTCGCGTGACCGACCGCGTGCTCCTCCAGGCGCAGATTGAGCTGGAAGCGCTCCGACGCCGCCCGCAGCACGCCCGATGTCGCAGTCGTGATCTCCGGCCCGATGCCGTCACCGGGCAACACGACGATGTGCATGGCGCTCTCCTGAGATTGCAACAGCCGCCGCGATCATACGCCGGTGGATGGCATCAGCGCCCAACCTGCGCGCATACACAGCATGCGCGCTTGTACCTGTGGCAGGCAGCCCGGCCGTAGTACATGCCGGGAGACCCTAAAGTCCCGCCGCCGGAGCAACGCGCGAACGCAATGACAACCAGGCAATGACAATCACGTTACCTGCCGCCACGCGCGAGCCCGATCACACCATGTCCGATGGCCTGCCGGCCGGCCAGCGGCGCTGGGCCATCGTTGCGATCTTCACCGCGCTGGCAATGGCCTCGCTCGACACCGCGATCGCCAACATCGCCCTGCCCGCCATCGCCGCCGATCTGCATGTGAGCCCGGAGCAGTCGGTCTGGGTCGTCAACGTCTACCAGATCGCGCTGGTCGCGACGCTGCTGCCGCTCGGAGCGCTCGGCGAGATCGTCGGGCACCAGCGCATCTATCTCGGCGGCCTCATCCTGTTCACCATCGCCTCGCTGTTCTGCGCGGTGGCGTGGTCGCTGGACAGCCTGCTCGTCGCGCGCACCCTGCAAGGGCTCGGCGCGAGCGGGATCATGAGCGTCAACACGGCGCTGGTGCGCTTCGTCTATCCCGGCAAGATGCAGGGCCGGGGTTTCGGCCACAACGCGCTGGTGGTCGCGACCGCCTTTACTTTCGGGCCGTCCATTGCGTCGGCGATCCTGGCGGTCGGCCCGTGGCCCTGGCTGTTCGCCGTCAACATCCCGTTCGGCCTCGTCGCGATCGGCATCGGCTTTGCGATGCTGCCGAAGACCCCGCGCGCCGATCACGGCTTCGACTTTCTCGGCGCGATCCTCGCCGTCGCCTGCCTTGGCCTGTTCATCACCGGCATCGGCAGCGCCGCGCACAATTTGTCGCCGGTGGTCGTGGGCATCGAACTGGTCACCGCCCTCGCGCTCGGCTTCATCCTGACGCGCCGCCATGCCGACCATCCCGCGCCGATGCTGCCGATCGACCTGTTCAGCCGGCCGATGTTCGCGCTGTCGGCGGCGACCGCGGTGTGCTCCTTCGCCGTGCAGGGCCTCGCCTTCGTCTCACTGCCGTTCTACTTCGAGGACGTGCTCGGCCGCTCACAGGTCGAGACCGGTTTCTTCATGACGCCCTGGCCGCTGGTGGTCGGCATCATGGCGCCGATCGCGGGGCGCCTCTCCGACCGCTATGCCGTCGGCCTGCTCGGCGGCATCGGCCTCGTGCTGCTCGGCCTCGGCATGGCGCTGCTCGCCATGCTGCCGGCCAATCCTGCGATCCCCGACATCATCTGGCGCATGGTGATCTGCGGCATGGGGTTCGGCTTCTTCCAGGCGCCGAACATGAAGGCGGTGATGTCAAGCGCGCCACCGCACCGCAGCGGCAGCGCCTCGGGCATCGTCGCCACTGCGCGCCTGACAGGGCAGACGACCGGCGCGGCGCTCGCCGCAGCCTGCTTCGCGCTCGCGGGTCATGACGGTGCGACATTGGCGCTGGCGCTCGGCGCAGGCTTCGCCGCGCTCGGCAGCGTGATGAGCTTTTTGCGACTGGCAGTGAAGTAGACCGGACACTTTCGCGCGCTTCATCAGCAGCCGGCTGTCACGGAGCCTTGTCCGCGATCGGACGGCTCGCGACTGCCGCCGCATCGAGCGGCTCGCATTTGATCGTCCGCGTCAGCCTTGGCGGCCCTGTCCAACCCGCGGTCTCGCTCACGGGCACAAACGTGCTCCCTTCCGGCGCCAGGATGATCGGCTCCGACTTCAGGCAGAGATCGGGAAATGCGATGCCATGGCCGCCGGCTTGGGTGAATCGCCCGACCAGCATCTGGGAGGCCTGCATCCGCGTCGCCGGCGACGCCCGCATCGTACGCTCGGGATCGAACGCGCGGTAGCACGGCCAATCGGTGTGGTTCGGTGCGAACTCGTACACGACCTGGCACGCCGCTCCGGCCGATTTCACGAAGGGCATATTCGAAGGCGCCGCGGCATCGCGTTCGAAAACCAATGTCTGCAGCGTCAACGCTTCCGTCGTCGCGCCGGACGTGACGGGCTTGCCCGGTTGGACCGCAATTTCTCCGCGCGAGAACACCAGCTTGGTTCTGGGTCGCGCATCCCTGGTCTCCAGCACCAGCATGGGCCTCTCCGCCCAGGAGCGATCCAGGTCCACCTCGCCGTTGCCCATCATCAGCTGCACATTGGCGACGGAGGGCTTGTCCTTGGCGAAATCGATCATGCGAAGGTGCACGCTCGACTTCGCCGCCTCGAGGCTCAGGAAGCGCAGGTCGTCCACCTTGCGCGTGATCGGCATCATCGGATCGAAGCGATCGTCGATGTTGAACCGGACGATCTTCTTCAGCTTGGCCGGGAGAGGCCCTCTTGCGGCGAGCGGCGGTGCAACGTCGATCACAAGCAGGGCGCCTTCGGGCGAAAAGGTATTGCCAAAGGCGCGCTGCCAGGCGGCGGTCAGCAGCGAGTCCGTCTGCTGGGCGATGTCCCGCGCGAAATAGATCTGCTGCCCGGGACGAACCAGCGGAAAGTTCTGAAATGCGCCGAGCGCCGCGCCCTTGCGGACCTCCGTTTCGGGGAAGGTGACGCATTTGGACTGGTCGTCATGGTCGGTCTCCTCGACCTTCCGGGACGCAGAGCGCGAACAGAAGCTCAGATGGTGCTCTGTCGCTTTCTGTGGGCTGGCCGAGATCGCATAGAGATCCGAACTTCCGGGTACTTCCATCGGAAGCGGAGAGGTCGCGAACATGTCGACTTCCACGCGGGTCAGCGATGGGCCCGCATCGACCGAGCAGAGATCCCGGGTCGGCAAGGTATTGGTGAGGAGTCGCGCCGCATCGGCGCTGACGACACAGGATATGCTGTTCTCCGAGTTGTTCCGGCTCATCCAGATCAGATGGTTCTTGCCCGCTCCATCGACCAATAGATGCGGCGCCGCGTGCCGCCGGCGTGGCGGCAACCAGACCGGCATGGTTTCGGTCAGCATGGGCACGCGCCTGAGCAGCACGTCCGGCAACCGCGTCACCCCGACCGAGCGCAGTTCGGCGCTGACGGCGTTGGGATCGGTGGTCCACTCGAGAACGGGAACCGTCGCGCAGGTGATGCAGGTCACGGCCAGATTGGACCGAAGGTTCTCGAACATGAGAATGACCTGATCGGGGTCACCGGCGTATTTGGCCGGTGCGATCGCCTTGAATGGATGATCGACCACGCGGCTGACCTGAAACCCGTTCGACCGCGACGGATCCGAGTCGAATTCGAAATAGGTCGATCGGTCCCAGCCGCGATAGGCGTCGTATCCTCCGAGACTCACGCCGGCCAGAACCATCTTGGAATCGGTCTGACAGCGCGCCGCGCTGCTCTCCTGACTGCTGTTTCGTATGTAGACGCACAGCCGAAAAGCCGCGTTTTGCAGAATGCGGTCGCAATCGTTCTGGTTATAGCCGTAGGTCGCAAGGCCGTGGCGATAGCACAGGTCGTGAAAGACGCAGGCCTGCCTGAAGCGCTGCAGGACGAGATGGCGCTTCTGGTTGGAATCCGTCCCGCCGTCGAACAATATGTTGGCCCAGGGCGGCAGGCTGCAGTTCAAGCCCTCGCCGCTGCCACCGATGGTACTGACGACGTCCGGCCCCGATTGAAAGGCGGTGACCGTGGCGGGCATCTCGCCGTCGGTGATGTCGTCGACGTTCTTGTAAATGGAATCGGCGATGAAGGAAGGCAGATACACGAAGGCCAGAACCGCCACGGCAATCAATGCAATCGACCAGCGGATCACCTTCCTGAACATGGCTCAACCCCGTTAAAGCCAATCCGGCAATGACGCAGCGGCGCACCGAAATCATGGCAGGCCCGGTGTCGTCCTGATGACGATCAGCTTGAGGTTGTTCGGCTGTCAAGCCGGGATCTCACACATGACAGCCACTTTGATTGCCGGAAGGACAGCCCGGCGGCGCATCGAAGCGCCCGGCGGTCCCCATCGGCTCTCCGGATGTCAGGCCAGATGTCGAACCTCGGTCGCGTCCGCAGCCACGACGGGATTGTGCATGTGCTCGTCGAGTGCGGCCAGGCGCTCATCGATGGCCGCGATCACCTTGCGCGAGAACGGTCCGAGATGCGCGTAGGCCGCGATCATCTGCACGGCGATGCGCGCGGACGACGTATCGCGCTTGGCGCAATTCATGAAGGTTTGCCAGAGCGGCCCGCGTGCCTCGGGAAGGGCGGTGACCACCTTGTGCACCGTCTCCATCGCCCCGAGCCTGGCGCGGATATCTCCTTCGGCGAGTTCGGGGCGCTGCCTGGATCGGTCGAGCAGCGTCATCAGGCGGTCGATGCGTCCCGCATAGGCCGCCGGGCTGTAGATGTGCTCCAGCACCCGCTTGTAGTCCATCAGGATGTCGCGCAACGGGCGGGCCGGATCGAAGTTGATGCCGGCCGTGCACTGATCGGCGCCGATGGTCGGCGCCACATCGTGGCCCGGATGCAGCCGGCCTTCGCGCTCCAACCGGCGCGTGAGCTGCGTGTTCGGCAAGGCATAGAGCAGGCCGACCATGGCGACGGGAATCCCCGCCTCCTCGATGAAATCGATCATGGCATCCGCCATCGAGACCTTCTCATTGTCGAAGCCGACGATGAAGCCCGCGGTGACGAGCATGCCGGCGGCGTAGATCTTGTGGATGCTTTCCGCAATGTTGCGCCGCGTGTTCTGTTTCTTCCGCATCGCGACCAGCGTTGCCGGATCCGGGCTTTCGATGCCGACGAAGATGCCGAAGAAATTGGCCGCTCCCATCAGCTCCAGCAGCTCCGGATCGTCGGCGAGGTTGACCGAGGCTTCCGTCGAAAATTCGAAGGGATAGCCGTGCGTACGCTGCCATTCTGCGAGCTTCGGCAGGAATTGCCGCAGCGACTTCTTGTTGCCGATGAAATTGTCGTCGACGAAGTCGAGATGGCCGCGGTAGCCCATCCGGTAGAGCGTCTCGAGCTCGACGAACATCTGCTCGATCGTCTTGGTTCGCGGCACGCGCCCGTAGAGCTCGATGATGTCGCAGAATTCGCAGGTGAACGGACAGCCGCGCGAATACTGCACACCGAGATAGAGATAGTCCTCGAACTTGAGCAGGTCGAAACGCGGCACCGGCGTCTTGGTGACGTCGGCCTGGAATTTCGGCGCGGTGAAGACGCCGGACCGCGCGCCGCTCTCCCACGCCGCGATGAATTCGTCGATGACGCTCTCGGCCTCGCCGAGCACCCGGAAGTCGGCGCGCTCATAGATGTGGGGGCTCGAGGTGGGATCGGGACCGCCGACGACCACCGGCTTGCCAGCGGCGCGGCAGAGCTCGATCAGGCGCAGCGTGTCGGCCTGCTGCGGCATCATTCCGCCGGTGAACACGACGTCGGCCCAGGCGAGATCCTCCTCGCCGAAGGACGCCGTATTGCAATCGACCAGCCGGACCGTCCAGCTCTCGGGCAACATCGCGGCAACGGTGATCAGGCCCAAGGGGGCGGCAGGGCGCTTGACGCCCATCACTTTGCAGGATTCGCCAAAGCTCCAGAAGGACTCTGCCGAGAACAGCGGGTAGAGCATGAGCACGTTGCAGGGACTCGGCACGTTCATGGAACTCCTTTTGTGTCGGCTCAGTGTACCAAAGCGCCGGCGTCTTGCATCCCGGCAAAAAGGACAAACTGTCGCCGCTGCGCAGGGCGCGATCGGGCCTGGAACCGGCCTTCACGGCCGGACGTCGCGTAAAGCCGCGGATTGGCGCCCATGGAACAGACGTCAACCCGAATCGACTGGCGAAGGGATGAGCCAAAACAGCGCTCCGGTCCATACTCTCGCGCGGCCGAGCAATGCATCCCAGTTAGCCCTCGGAGTGTTGATTTGAACAGTTCCAATTTGCCGGACAGATTGCGCCCCCTGAGTTCAATCGGTGGATTGTGTCAATCAGGGGACTTGCGATGGCAAACCTTACGATCAACGGAAAAACTTTCACTCTCGATGTCGAGCCGGATACGCCGCTGCTCTGGGCGATCCGCGAGAATGCCGGCCTGACCGGCACCAAATACGGCTGCGGCATTGCACAATGCGGCGCCTGCACGGTTCATATGGACGGCGTGGCGATGCGCTCCTGCGGGATCTCGGTCAGCGAGGCCGAGGGCAAGAAGATCACCACGATCGAGGGGCTCGCCTCGGGCGATGCGCTGCACAAGGTGCAGGACGCCTGGATTGCCCAGGACGTGCCGCAATGCGGCTATTGCCAGAGCGGCATGATCATGGCGGTGGCGGCGCTGCTGAACGAGAAGCCGAAGCCGACCGACGCCGACATCGACGAGGCCATCACCAACATCTGCCGCTGCGGCACCTTCCAGCAGGTGCGCGAGGCGATCCACACGATCGCAAGCGCGTAAGGAGCCGCCCCATGAACAAGCACGTCTCTCTCAAGATGAACCGTCGTGCCTTCGTCATCGGCAGCGCTGCTGTCGGCGCTGGCCTCGCAATCGGCCTCGACATTCCCTTCGGTGGCCCCGCCGTGGTGCGCGCCGCCGACGGCTCGCCCGAGATCGGCGCCTGGGTCGTGGTCAGGCCCGACGACACCGTGGTGATCCGCATCGCCCGTTCCGAGATGGGCCAGGGGTCGCTGACCGGTCTCGCCCAACTCGTCGCCGAGGAGCTCGAATGCGACTGGACCAAGGTCACGACCGAATATCCGACCCCGGGCCAGAGTGTCGCGCGCAAGCGCGTCTGGGGTGATTTTTCCACCGGCGGCAGCCGCGGCATCCGCTCTTCGCAGGACTATGTCCGCAAGGGCGGCGCCACCGCGCGCGTGATGCTGATCCAGGCCGCCGCCGATGCCTGGAAAGTGCCGGCCTCCGAATGCACGGCCGCAAACAGCGTCATCACCCATACGCTCTCGGGCCGGACCACGACCTACGGCAAGGTCGCCGAGGCCGCAGCCAAGCTGACGCCTCCGGCGGACGTCAAGTTGAAGGATCCGAAGGACTGGAAGCTGATCGGCAAGGGCGTGAGGCGGCTCGACACCGTCGACAAGACCACCGGCGCCATGATCTACGGCGCCGACATCAAGCTGCCGGGCATGCTGAATGCCGCGATCAAGGACTGCCCGGTGTTCGGCGGCAAGCTCAAGAGTTTTGACGAAGCCAAGATCGCCGGCTTGAAGGGCGTCAAGAAGGTGGTCAAGGTCGGCGATACCGCGGTCGCCGTCGTCGCCGATACCTGGTGGCACGCCAAGACCGCGCTGGAAGCGCTGCCGATCGTCTGGGACGAGGGCGACAACGCGAAGGTCTCCAGCGCGTCGATTGCGAAGTGGCTGGCCCAGGGACTCGACGACGCGCAGCCGGCCTATGTCGGCAACAAGAACGGCGATGCCAAGGCCGCGATCGCCAGCGCCGCGAAAAAGGTCGAGGCCGTCTACAGCTATCCCTACCAGAACCACGCCACGATGGAGCCGATGAACGCCACCGCGCTCTACACGGCGGACAAATGCGAGGTCTGGTGCGGCACGCAGAATGGCGAGGCGGCCTTTGCTGCCGTGCTGGAGGCTTCCGGCCTGCCGGCCGAGAAGTGCGATGTGCACAAGGTGATGCCAGGCGGCGGCTTCGGCCGGCGCGGCCAAACCGACTATGTCCGCCAGGCGGTCATGATCGCCAAGCAGATGCCGGGCACGCCGATCAAGCTGTTGTGGTCGCGCGAAGAGGACATGGCGCAGGGCAGGTATCACCCGATCACCCAGTGCAAGATGACCGGCGCGTTCGACGCCGACAACAATCTGATCGCGCTGCACTATCGCCTGTCCGGCCAGTCGATCCTGTTCTCGCTTCGCCCCGAAGCGCTGCAGAACGGCATGGATCCCGTCGCGTTCCAGGGCGTCGCCCAGTCCGGAGACGCCGCGTTCGGCTATTCGGTGCCGAACCTGCTGATCGAGCATGCGATGCGCAACCCGCACGTTCCGCCGGGCTTCTGGCGCGGCGTCAACGTCAATCACAATGCGATCTACATGGAATGCTTCATGGACGAGCTGGCCCAGGCCGCAGGCCAGGACCCGCTCGAATTCCGCCGCAAGCTGATGGGCCATCACCCCAAGCACCTCGCGGTGCTCAATGCCGTGGCCGAGAAGATCGGCTGGGACACGCCGGCGCCGCAGGGCGTCTATCGCGGCATCGCGCAGGTCATGGGCTACGGCAGCTATGTCGCCGGCGCCGCGGAAATCTCGGTGACCGACGGCAGCAAGATCAAGGTGCATCGCATCGTCGCCTCCACCGATCCCGGCTACATCGTCAATCCGGCGCAGGTGGAGCGGCAGATCGCGGGCTCTTTCGTCTATGGCCTCTCCGCGCTGTTCTATGGCGGCTGCACCGTCAAGGACGGCAAGATCGAGCAGACCAACTTCGACACCTACAACTCGATGCGCATCAACGAGATGCCGAAGGTGGAATCGGTGATGGTGCCGAGCGGCGGATTCTGGGGCGGGGTCGGCGAGCCGACCATCGGCGTCGCGGCGCCGGCGGTGCTCAATGCGTACTTCGCCGCGACCGGCAAGCGCATCCGTTCGGTGCCGCTGCGCGACCAGAACATCACCTTCGCGTAAAGCATGATCCGGAAAAGTGCGAAGCGGTTTTCCGAAAAAGATCATGCTCAAACAACGACTCGCGGCGGCCACGGCGGCCGCCGCAGCATTTTCCGGACAAGCCTCATGAATGCGCCGGTGACGCGGCGGAATGCCATATTCGGCATCGCCGTCGCGGTCACATCGCTCGCCGCACCTTCGATCCTGCGCGCGCAATCGGCGGGCCGCGTCGTCGTGGTCGGCGGCGGCTTTGGCGGCGCAGCTTGCGCCCGGGCGCTCAAGCGTGCCGACGCGACATTGAAGGTCACCCTGATCGAGCCGAACGAGACCTACATCTCCTGCCCCTTCAGCAACGAGGTGATCGCGGGCCTGCGCGAGATCGAGGCGCAGCAGTTCGGCTACGACAGGCTCGCCGCAGCCGGCATCACCGTCGTCGCCCAGGCTGCGACGGCCATCGACAGGCAAAAGCGTAGTGTGACCACGGGCGATGGCACCGCGCTTGGCTATGACCGGCTCGTGCTCTCGCCCGGCATCGACTTCCATCTCGATGCCCTGCCCGGCTACGACGAGGCCGCGTCGGAGACGATGCCGCACGCCTGGAAGGCCGGCGCGCAAACGCTTCTGCTGCGCAGGCAATTGGAGGCGATGGCGGACGGCGGCATGGTCGCCATTGCCATCCCGGCCAATCCCTCTCGTTGCCCGCCCGCGCCTTACGAGCGCGCAGGGCTGATTGCGCATTACCTGAAGACGAAGAAGCCGCGCTCGAAGGTTCTGATCCTCGATGCCAAGGACACTTTCTCCCAGCAGCGGCTGTTCGAGAAGGCGTGGAAGGAGCTCTACGGCGACATGATCGAACGCATCGCATTGTCGCAAGGCGGCCGCGTGACCTCAATCGATGCCGCGACCAAGACCATCGTCACCGAATTCGGCAACTACACCCCTGATGTCGCCAACGTCATCCCACCGCAACGCGCCGGCCGCATTGCCGGGATTGCGGGCGCTGCGGATGCGACCGGCTGGTGCCCGATCGATCCTGTCACGTTCGAGTCGAAACTTGTCCCGAACATCCACGTCATTGGCGACGCCTGCCTTGGCGGCGGCATTCCGAAATCGGCCGCCGCTGCAAGCGCACAGGCCAAGGCCTGCGCCGCTGCGATCGTTAGCCTGCTCGCCGGCCGCACGCCCGAAGCGCCGCGGTTGACAGGCGTCTGCTACAGTACCGTCGCGCCCGGCTACGGCTTCTCGCTCGCCGGCAACTACCAGCCCAGGGGCGACATCTTCGCCGAGGTCGAGGGCGGCGCGACCAGCCCGGTCGATGCGCCGCGCGAGCTGCGCGCCCGCGAGGCGGCTGAAGCCGAGCGCTGGTTTCAGACCATCACGGCGGACACCTTTGGCTAGGGCAAGATGAGAGCAGGCTGTCACCACGAACAAGGTGCGCCCCCTCCCCCGCCTGCGGGGGAGGGTTGGGGAGAGGGTGTCTCCACCCGCGAGAACCCCCAAGAGGAAAGAACCCTCACCCTCGCCTTCGGCTCGACCTCTCCCGCAAGCGGGAGAGGTAAGTGGAATGCGCGGCTCGATCCCTCGTCTCATATTCAGTCGCTTATCGCTGCGGTGGTCACGCTAAGCCTTGCACTCTCTGTCAGCGCGAGAGCCGAAGAACTCTTGCCCTACACAATCGTCGACGACCGCATTCCAGCCTCGCTCACAGGCTCCCCCGGCGATGCCGCGCGCGGCCGCGCTCTGGTGCTGGCGCGCACGACGACCTGCATCCTCTGCCATTCCGGCCCATTCCCGGAAACGCGGTTCCAGGGTGACCTCGCGCCTGATCTCACCGGCGCCGGGAACCGGTGGTCGGTGAGCCAGTTGCGGCTTCGACTGGTCGATGCCTCGCGCTTCAACCCGGAGACCATCATGCCGTCCTATTATCGCACCGACGGCCTCGTCCGCGTCGGACGCAGTTTCACCGGCAAGCCGATATTGTCGGCTGCGGAGATCGAGGACATCGTGGCCTTTCTTGCAACGCTTCGGGACTAGGTTCATGCCAACCACGCGACGACAATTCCTGAGCCTCGCCGGAGGCGTAACGGTCGCCGGCACCATCCCGATCGTCACCCTGCGGCCGCTCGAGGCGACACCGGCGATGCTCAACGCCGCAATCCGCAACGTCGTCGGCGAAGCACAGATTCGCAGCGGCAGGGTGAAGCTCGACATTCCACCGCTGGTCGAGAACGGCAACACGGTGCCGATGACGGTGAGCGTCGCAAGCCCGATGACGGCGGACGACCACGTCAAGAGCATCCACGTCTTCAACGAGAAGAACCCGCAGCCGAACATCGGCAATTTTTATCTCGGCCCTTCCTCCGGGCGAGCCCAGGTCTCGACCCGGATTCGGCTTGCCGATACCCAGAACGTGGTCGCGATCGCGCGTCTCTCCGACGACACGTTCTGGCAGATTGCCGCCGACGTCGTCGTGACGCTGGCCGCCTGCACCGAGGAGGTGAACTGATGGCCGCCCTCATCAACGTTCCAGCAAAGGCCAGACGGGGCGAGATCATCGAGATCCGCACGCTGACCTCGCACATCATGGAGACCGGTTTCCGCCACACCGCCGACGGCAAGCTGGTGCCGCGCGACATCATCACGAGCTTTGCCTGTCGTTACAACGGCACTGAGATTTTTCGCGCCGATCTGTTTCCGGCGATCGCGGCGAACCCGTATTTGTCGTTCTTCACGGTCGCGAAGGACAGTGGCAAGTTCGAGTTCGAATGGATCGGCGACAACGGCTATTCGACGACCGCGTCGGCATCGATCACGGTCGAATGATCTCCTGGCGCGCGATAGCGGCGGCAACCTTGTTCGCCGCAGCCCCTGCCCTGCTCGCCGGTGAAATCACGCCCGATGCACGCCGCTCCGGCTACACCTTCATGGGCCCGGACACGCGCGCCATGCAGGACGACGACACCACCAATCCCGGCATGCTGTTCGTGCTCGACGGCGAAGCGCTCTGGGCGAAGAAGACCGGCAGCACCAACAAAGCCTGCGCGGATTGTCATGGCGATGCGCGCAGCAGCATGAAGGGGGTCGCCGCGCGCTATCCCGCCTTCGACAAGGCACTCGGCCGTCCCGTCACGCTCGATCAGCGGATCAATCTCTGCCGCGCCGATCATCAGCAGGCGACGCCGTTGCCCTACGAGGCTCGCGATCTGCTCGCATTGTCCGCCTTCATCGCCCACCAGTCGCGCGGCACCGCGATCACGGCCGGTGACGATCCAAAGCTCAAGCCCTTTGTCGAGCAGGGCCGCGCGCTCTTCATGCAGCGCGAGGGCCAGCTCAACCTCGCCTGCACCAACTGCCACGACGACAATTTCGACAAGCGCCTCGCCGGCGCGCCGATCACGCAAGCGCAGCCGACCGGCTATCCGCTCTATCGGCTGGAATGGCAGACGCTGGGATCGCTCGAGCGGCGGCTGCGCAGCTGTATGACCGGCGTCCGCGCCCAGGCCTATGACTACGGTTCGCCCGAGCTGGTCGCGCTCGAGCTCTATCTGATGTCGCGGGCGCGTGGGCTGCCGATGGAGACACCGGCGGTGCGGCCCTGAAACGGGAGCGGCAGGGCGATCGCCCGGCCGTTTCGTCGAATTGGAGCCCGCCCTACTCCGCCGGCGCGGCCGACATCTCCGGATGCGCGGCATAGTGTTCGCTGGCGCCGAGTTTGCCGGCGGCGAACAGGCCGGCGGCCATCGCGGCATAGGCCAGCGCCACAGCGGGCGTCACACCAAAGCCGCCGCCGATGCCGACGGCTTCGCCGTGCATGAAGCCGAAATAGGTCAGGATCGCCCCGACCAGCGCAAAGGCGGACGCCTTCTCGAAATCGCGCTCAATGATGAAGACGCCGATCGCGCCGAGGACCAGGCCGCCGAGGATGGAGCCGCCGCCCATCACCTCAAGCCCATGATAGAACACGCCCTGCTGCGGCAGCGCGGCAATCGCGGCGGCCTTGACCGCATCGGCCTTGTCCGCCGCCAAGCCGCCGACGGTTGCCGCCGCGTTCATGGTGGAGCCCAGCATGGTGTCGATCTGAAGCTTGGCCCAGGCGGCCAGATGCGGCGTCAGCGCCAGCACGATCGCGGGCGCGTGCTTGACCGGCGTGGTCTGGAACGCCTGCGCACCGATCAGCATGCCGATGTAGAGAAGGATCGGCGAGATCGCGACGACGGGCACGAGTGCCAGCAGCACCGAGATGATGCCGAACCAGGACAGCACGACCACCATGATGCCGGTCGCTGCCGAGTAACCGATCCGACCGCCCATCGCCTTCCAGCCGGGATGGCCGATATAGACCGCGTTGATGAAGGGATTGCCCATCAGGCAGCCGATCAGGCTGACGACGCCGTCGGCGGTGAGCACGCGCGTGGTCGGATATTCGTCGCCGGCCGCTTCCGCGCTCTCGACATTGTCCATGGCCTCGACGAGGTCGTAGATCCCGAACGGAATGGCGGTGACCAGGATGATGCCGAGGAATTCGAAGCCCGAGAAGACGTAGCCGACGGCCGGGATCGGCACCGAGAAGCCGAAATTGGCGAAGGCTGCGCCGACGCCTTTGAGGCTCAAGCCGCCAAGGTCGAGCCCGAACAGGTTCGAGCCCCAGGCGATAATCATGCCGGCTGCGATCGCGACGAGGCCCGCGGGAATGCCGCGCCAATATTTCACACCGCCGAACCAGCTCACCAGGATGATGGCGAAGCAGACGAGACCGATCTGCGGCGTCATGTACATTTCGAGCGCCGGCCGCATCGAGATGAAGGTGACGGAGACGCCGGCAAGCGTGCCGAGCAGCGCCGCGCGCGGCGTGATCCTGCGGATGAAGGGCGCGATGAAGCCGCCAATCATGAGAATGAAACTCTGGAAGAACACCCAGACGAGGCCGGCCGACCAGCCCTTGAGCGGGTCGCCGGTCTTCAGGGTGATCGGCAGCATGATCACGAAGGTGACGATGAACATGTGCGGCACGCTGACGCCGGAGGGGAGCGCGCAGACGTCGTTGCGGCCGGTCTTCTGGGCAAGGCGATAGGCGAGATACGCATAATAGAAGGTGGACAGGCACATCATCAGCCCAAGCGCGGGCAGGATGCGGCCGAACACGAGGCTATCAGGCATCTTCAGCACGAAGCGCAGGAGGCCCGTGAGCACCAGCATGTTGACGAGGATGTTGGTGCCGAAGCCGAAAAGCGCGTTCCAGTCGCCCGATGTCCATAGCGCCGGCTTGAACTCGGACGTGTTCAGATCAGGTTTGCCGGCCGTCCCCGTCAATGTGCTCATGATGTTACCCCTAAAGTGGTCGAACTCTTCATCGCCTCCAAGACTGCGGCTGAATCCGCGACCCAGCCGAAGATGCCGCCCTGGGCCTTGATCATCTTCAGGCCCATCTCGTGAAATTCGGGGAAGTAGGATGCGCAGCCGTCGGAGATGACGACGCAGCGATAGCCGCGGTCATTGGCCTCGCGTACGGTGGTGTTGACGCACACTTCTGTCGTGACGCCGCACACCAGGAGATTCTCGATACCGTATTTCTCCAGGACATCGCCGAGCTCGGTGGCGTAGAAGGCGCCCTTTCCCGGCTTGTCGATCACGATTTCGCTGTCGAGCGGATAGAGCTCGGGAATGATGTCGTGGCCGGCCTCACCGCGAATGAGGATGCGTCCCATCGGACCGGGATCGCCGATGCGAAGGCTCGGCGCGCCGCGTTCGACCTTCGCCGGCGGCGCGTCGGAGAGATCGGGCAGATGCCCCTCGCGCGTGTGGATGACCAGCATGCCGGTGTCGCGCGCTGCCGTCAGCACCGCGCCGATCGGCTTCACCGCGCGTGCAAGCTGGCTGACGTCGTTGCCGAGCGTTTCACCGAAGCCGCCGGGCTCCATGAAGTCGCGTTGCATGTCGATGATGAGAAGCGCGGTGGCGGGCCAGTCGAGCTTGATCGGCTCGGGCTCGGCGCTGACGACGCCCTTTGTCGGCTTGGCTGAGTTCAACATGACGCAGGCCCCGCGAGAACTCTCTGGCCAGGAGTTCTGCAAGCGCCGTGCCATTGTGTACAATTGCGGAGAAGGGCCGGTTACGAGAGAATTCGTTGTGCAGTCAGACGGTTACGATCAGGGTCGACGGCTGCTTATTCCCTGTGCGACGGCTTTGCGACGTGCAATTGCTTAAAGGATGAGCGGCCTCCGCCGTCATTCCGGGGCGCGCGTAGCGCGAGCCCGGAATCCATCGGGCCGCAATACATGAGGCAAAATGGATTCCGGGCTCGACGCTTCGCGTCGCCCCGGAATGACGACAAGAAACTACCGCCCGTACAGCCGTCGGTACTCGTCCTCGTACGGTGCGTACGAGTCCTTCAGCGTCGCCATGTTCAGCAGCATGGTCGCCACCATCGCGCCCGTCTTGTCGAACACGCGTGTCTTCACCCAGGCGCTCTCGGTACGTCGGCTGCCGGAGAGCGCAACGACCTCGCGCTCGACTTCGTACGCCTCGTCGACGAAGAGCGGGCCCCTCACGAGGCGGATCTCCTGGTCGGCGAACAGGCCGACGGCCGGGCCCTTGGCCGGCAGCGGATCGTCCTTGGAGCGGTACTGGAACAGCACGCTCAGCATCTCCATCGGGATGATGGGCTTGGCCCAGGGATTGTCGGAGCCGGAGTAGTAGGGCGAACTCTCGGTGATGACGGCGAGCTTCTGTCTGAGTGAGAACGGGTAGAGGTCGCCCATGGTCTGATCGAAGGCCATGCGCACCGACTGCCGCTTGCCGGTCTGCGCCACCTTCACATCGCGCAGGATCACCGGATCCGTGAGCGGCTTGAGCTCGCCGAGGCGCGTCTCGAGCGCGGTCGCAACCGGCGCATCGCCGGCCGAGGCCGTACCGCGCAGCACCTCGATGCCGTCGCGCTTGACCATCTGAATCTGGCACTGGCTCGTGCCGGGCAATGGCTTCGACAGGATCGCCTGCACCTCCTCACCTTCGTAGCAGACGCTGCGATAATGCGCGGAAAGGCAGCCCGTCTCGAACCAGGCACGCCCCCATAGCCGTTCGCCGAGCGGTGCGAACTGGCTGAAATGAGTCGGTCCTTCGATGGTGCCGCCCTTGAAGCCGAGCTTCTGGGCGGTGGCGTCGTCGTGGATGGAGGCGTGCGCGTCGTAGGTTTGCGCTTGCAGCATCTGACGCGGCTGGCGCCACGGCCCGATCAGCGCCTCGGCCGTCTCCGTGATCTCGGTATCGAATGCGTTTGCGGTCATGGTGCTCTCCACAGGAAGCCATGACTAGCAGGAGCGCCACGGATGCGGCCAGCGATATTGACTTCGCCGGCCCATGCTTTTGACTGTCACAATTCGCGTCGCGCAGCCGCAATCCCTCCCGCAGCGCAAACCCCACGCCGAACGAAAGACAAGGACTCCCGAAATGACGCTGATGCAGGTCGAGCTGGACGATAAATACCGGCTCGAATCGAGGCGGATCTTCCTGTCCGGGACGCAGGCTCTGGTTCGGCTGCCCATGTTGCAGCGCGAACGCGACCGGCTCCAGGGGCTCAACACCGGCGGCTTCATCTCGGGCTATCGCGGTTCCCCGCTCGGCATGTACGACCACGCGCTGTGGCGGGCGAAGTCGCACCTCCAGCAGCACGACATCGCCTTCGTGCCCGGCCTGAACGAGGACTTAGCTGCAACCGCCGTGTGGGGCAGCCAGCAAGTCGGCCTGTTTCCCGGCGCCAAGGTCGATGGCGTGTTCGGCATCTGGTATGGCAAGGGCCCCGGAGTCGATCGCTCGGTCGATGCGCTCAAGCATGCCAACGCGGCCGGCACCTCGCTCAATGGCGGCGTGCTGGCGCTTGCCGGCGACGACCATGGCTGCCAGTCCTCGACCTTGGCTCATCAGAGCGAGCAGGTATTCGCGGCGGCGCTGATCCCCGTGATCAATCCCGCGACGCTGCAGGACTATCTCGACCTCGGCCTCTACGGCTTCGCGCTGTCGCGCTTCTCCGGCTGCTGGGTCGGCTTCAAGGCGATCAGCGAGACCGTGGAAAGCTCCGCGTCGATCTACAGCGATCCCGAACGCATCCAGATCAAGCTGCCCGACGATTTCGAGATGCCGCCCGGCGGCCTCAACATCCGCTGGCCCGATCCGCCGCTCGACGCCGAGAAGCGCCTGTTCGGCCCGAAGATGGCCGCGGTGCAGGCCTTCGCCCGCGCCAACCAGCTCGACCGCATCGTGCTCGATTCCAAGCCGGCGCGGCTCGGTATCGTTGCGACCGGGAAAGCCTATCTGGACTTGCGCCAGGCCCTCGCCGATTTAGGCATTACGGACAAGGATGCGCAGGATCTCGGTCTTCGCATCTACAAAGTTGCCCTGACCTGGCCTCTCGAGGAAAGCGGCGCCAAGCGTTTCGCCGAAGGCCTTCAGGACGTGCTGGTGGTCGAGGAGAAGCGCGGCTTCATCGAAGACCAGCTGATGCGCATCCTCTACAATATTGACGCATCGAAGCGCCCGACCGTCACGGGCAAGCGCGACGAGCGCGGCGCGCCGCTGCTGCCAGGCGAGGGTGAACTGACGCCGACCATCGTTGCCTCCGCGCTGGTGGCGCGACTGCGCAAGCTCGGCCATCACAGCCCGGTGCTGGAGCAGCGTCTCGCCCGGCTCGAGGCGTTCGACAATCCCGCCACCACCGGCACGCAGATCAAGCTGGCGCGCACGCCGTTCTTCTGCTCGGGCTGCCCGCACAACACCTCCACGCGCGTGCCGGAGGGCAGCCGCGCGATGGCCGGCATCGGCTGCCACGGCATGGCCCTGAGCATGCCGACCCGCCGGACAGACCTGATCTCGCATATGGGCGCCGAGGGCGTGAACTGGATCGGCCAATCGCCCTTCACGAGCGAGACGCACATCTTCCAGAATCTCGGCGACGGCACCTACACCCATTCCGGTCTTCTCGCCCTTCGCGCTGCGTCTGCCGCCGGCATCAACATCACCTACAAGATCCTCTACAACGATGCCGTCGCCATGACCGGCGGCCAGCCGGCCGAAGGCGCCTTCAACGTCGCGCAGATCGCGCATCAGGTCTGGGCCGAAGGCGTCAAGCGGCTCGCGATCGTTTCCGACGATCCGAGCAAGTACCCGCCAGGAAACTACTTTCCGCAAGGCGCAACCATCCATCACCGCCGCGAGCTCGATGCCGTGCAGCGCGAGCTGCGCGACATCAAGGGCCTCACCGTCATCGTCTACGACCAGACCTGCGCCGCCGAAAAGCGCCGCCGCCGCAAGCGCGGGCTCTATCCCGATCCCGCCAAGCGCGCGTTCATCAACGAGCTCGTCTGCGAAGGCTGCGGCGACTGCTCGCAGGCCTCCAATTGCGTCTCGGTGCAGCCGCTGGAGACCGAATTCGGCCGCAAGCGCCAGATCGACCAGTCGAACTGCAACAAGGACTTTTCCTGCGTCGAGGGCTTCTGCCCGAGCTTTGTCACGGTGCATGGCGGAACGTTGAAGCGCATGAAGACCTCGGCGGTCGATTCCGGGCAGCTGTTCGCCGATCTGCCGCTGCCGCCGGCGCGAGAACTCGACGGCCCCTACAACATCCTCGTCACCGGCATCGGCGGCACCGGCGTCATCACCATCGGCGCGCTGCTCGGCATGGCCGCCCATGTCGACGGCCGCGGCTGCTCGGCGCTGGATTTCACCGGCCTGTCGCAGAAGAACGGCGCGGTGATGAGCCATGTGCGCATCGCTCCGAAGCCGGAAGACATCTCCGCCGTCCGCATCACCACGGGCGGCGCCGACGTCATCCTCGGCTGCGACATGATCGTCTCGGCAGGTCCCTCCGCGCTCAGCCGCGCCGAGCGCGGCGTGACGAAGGCCTACATCAACGCCGACCTGCAGCCGACCGCGAGCTTCGTGCAAAACCCCGATCTCGACTTCGAGATGGGCACGATGCAGACCGTGCTGCGCGACGCGATCGGCGACAAGAATCTCGACATCATCGATGCGACGGGCATTGCCGCCGCGCTGATGGGCGACAGCATCGCAACCAATCCCTTCATGCTCGGCTTCGCCTTCCAGAAGGGCGCGATCCCGCTGTCGCTGGAGGCCCTGCTCCGCGCCATCGAGATCAACGGCGCCGCGATCGAGATGAACAAGCTCGCCTTCACCTGGGGCCGTCTCGCCGCCCACGACATGTCGCGGGTGCGCAGCGTGCTCCAGTTCAAGAGCCGCGCATCCGCGCCAACGAAGTCGCTCGACGACATCATCGCAACCCGCGCCGAGTTCCTGACCGGCTATCAGGACAAGGCTTACGCCGACCGCTATGTCGCGGCGGTCGCAAAGGTGCGCAAGGCGGAGAGCGCCGTTTCGCCCGCGTCGACTGAGCTGACCGAGGCCGTCGCGAAGAACCTGTTCAAGCTGATGTCCTACAAGGATGAGTACGAGGTCGCACGGCTCTACACCGACGGCAGCTTTGCCAGGAAGGTGTCGGAAAAGTTCGATGGCGATTTCACCCTGAAGTACCACCTCGCCCCACCGATCTTCGCGAAGCGCGACAAGGTAACCGGTCATCTCCAGAAGCAGGAGTTCGGAGGCTGGATGATCCACGCCTTCCGCGTTCTCGCAAAGCTCAGGTTCCTGCGCGGCGGCCTGCTCGATCCGTTCGGCCGCACCGAGGAGCGCCGGACCGAGCGCAAGCTGATCGCGGATTATCTGGCGATCATCGATCAGC
The DNA here is from genome assembly GCF_052043945.1 of Bradyrhizobium sp. PUT101. Taxonomy (NCBI): domain Bacteria; kingdom Pseudomonadati; phylum Pseudomonadota; class Alphaproteobacteria; order Hyphomicrobiales; family Nitrobacteraceae; genus Bradyrhizobium; species Bradyrhizobium sp. PUT101. The sequence continues at coordinate 6,176,996 of NZ_CP197207.1, read as the reverse complement.
GGATCGTCGGGCTGCAAGCGGCGCAGATCCCGCTGCTGGCCCGGCTTGCACGGATGCCCGAGACGATCCGCGGCTTCGGCCACGTCAAGGAAGCCAATATCAAGCTGGCGGCGGCCGAGACGGCGCGGCTGGAAGCGGAGCTCGAGAACAGCCGCTTTGCGGCCGCTGCGGAGTAGGAGAAGGCGTTTCGCCACACTCTCGGTGTCATCGCCCGGCTTGACCGGGCGATCCCGTACTCCGAGACGGCTGTGATTCCTCGATGGGCCGCGGCTTACTGGATGCCCCGCTTTCGCGGGGCATGACAGCGGTGGGGACGGCTAGACTGGTGTCGTGGTCATCCTTGGTGGCAGCGCCATCGCAACACTCCCCTCCGCCAGATGCCGCCCCGCGATGTACCCGAACGTCAGCGCCGGCCCGAGCGTGATGCCCGAAGCCGGATAGTTGCCGTTCGTGATCGAAGCCATGTCATTGCCGCAGGCGTAGAGGCCGGCGACCGGGGTGCCGTCCTTGCGCAGCACACGCGCTTGCGCATCCACCGTCATGCCGATGGCCGTGCCGAGATCCGCCGGATGGATGCGCAGCGCGAAGAACGGCGCGTGGACGATCGGCGCGACGCAAGGATTGGGCTTGTGAGCGGCATCGCCGAGATGGCGCTGATAGATGGTGCTGCCGCGACCGAATTCGGGATCGCGCCCCTCCTTCGCACCGGTGTTGTAATTGGCAATCGTCGCTGCAAGCATGGATGGCTTGATGCCGATCTCGACTGCGAGCTGCGCGACATCCGCCGCCTCGATCAACTCACCGCTCCTTACGTAGCGTCGGTAATTGCACGTGAATGGCTTGATGCGGCCGAGGCCGTAGGCCCACAGGAACAGGCGGTCGCAGATCAGGTGGAACGGCTGGTCCGGCTCACCATTGGCCTCGCGCAGCATGGCCAGCACGAACTCGTGGTGGGACAGCGCCTCGTTGACGAAGCGCCGGCCGGCCGCATTGACGGCGATCACGCCGGGCTTGGCGCGATCGGTCACCATGTGCGGGAACACGCCGCGACTGCCATCAGTGCGGCGGAACAGCGAGGCCGGGACCCAATAGGCTGCGCTCGTCGCGTCCGTGTTGAGCGCTGCACGGACTGTAGTCGCAAGCCGAAGCCCGTCGCCCGTCGCAGACGGAGCGGCCGCCGAGATAAAACCTGCACCGGCCGGGAAGAAGCGTTTGCGCAAGCTCGCATCGTGCGAGAAGCCTCCGGTCGCGAGCACGACGCCGCGGCGCGCCGCGATCAGGCGGTCGCGGGCGCCGTGGCGGATCACCACGCCGGCGACGCGCTCGTCCCGCATCGGTAAGCCCTCGACATCAGCGCTGAAGAGGATCTCGACCTGCCGCGCCAGCAGCGTGGCATACAGCCGCGCGGCGAGCGCATTGCCGAGATGCAATGTCGTCCCGCGCGGCGATCGCAGGCGCTGCCACGCATATGCGGAAACCAACTGCGCCGCGCGCAAGGTCGAGCGCAGCGACGTTCCGATCCGGCCCAGATGCGGAATGTCGAGGCGGCTGACCATCATCCCGCCGAACCGCGTGCACTCCGGCAGCGGTGGCCGCAATCGCGCGAAACCTTTTCCCAGCCGGGCGCCGTCGAAAACAACCGGCTCCAGCACGCGGCCGCCGGGCGTCGCCCCCAGCCGTTCCGGATAATAGTCCGGACAGGCCTTCACCGGCTGGAGGCGCACCTCGGTGTTGGCTTCGAGATAGGCGATCGCCTCGGGCCCGCGCGCGAGGAAGGCGGCGCGCAGGCCGGCATTGCCGGGCTCGGGGACCGTGCTCGACAGATACCGGACTGCATCGGTGACGCTGTCGGAAAGTCCCGCCTCTTTCATCTTGGGGTTGGCGGGGATCCAGACCATGCCGCCGGACCACGCGGTGGTGCCGCCGACAAAGGCGGTCTTCTCGATCACCAGCACGCGCAGGCCTTCAGCCGCGGCGACGGCCGCGGCCGTCATGCCACCGGCACCGGCGCCGATCACAATGACGTCGTAGGTCTCGTGCGCCGGCATCATGCGGCAAGCTTCCGTGAGCGAGGCATGACGGTGTCATACCCCGCCCAGGCGCCCGGGCGCTAGCGCGCCTTCTTGCGCTCGATCGGATCGATATCGATCGCTCGCAGGCGGCCGAGCCGCAGCACGTCCATGGCGAGCCGCCGGCCGATCCGGTCGCGGTCGAGCACGCGGATCAGATCATCGACGCCATTGATCTCGACGCCGTCGAGCCTGATCACGACATCGCCGGGCAACAGGCCCGCCTTGGCCGCGGGTCCATCCGGCTCGATCTGCATCAAGAGCGCGCCCATCTTGTTCTCGACGCCGGCCAGCACCGCGTGCCGCCGCGGGACCGGCGCGGTCTGGCCGGCAACACCGATATAGGCGCGGCGGACATAGCCGTGGCGGATGATCTCCGACAGCACGAATTGCGCGGTGTTGCTGGCGACCGCAAAGCAGATACCTTGCGCGCCGTTGATGATGGCGGTGTTGATGCCGATCACCTCGGCATTCGACGACACCAGCGGGCCACCCGAATTGCCGGGATTGAGTGCGGCATCGGTCTGGATCACGTCCTCGATGGTGCGCCCGCTCACCGAGCGGATCGAGCGCCGAGACGACGCCGGCGGTCACGGTCGATTCGAAGCCGAGCGGATTGCCGATCGCGATCACCAGCTGGCCGCGGCGCAGGCTCTTGGAGTTACCTAACGCGGCATAAGGCAAGTGGCGCGCGCCATTGGCGCGCAGCAGCGCAAGATCGGTGTCGGGATCGACGCCGAGCACCTGCGCGTCGCCGACATGGCCCTCGACGTCGCGCAGCCGAATTTCCTTCGAACTGCCGACCACATGGCTGTTGGTGAGGACGAGCCCATCGGGCGAGATCACGATGCCCGAGCCGAGCCCGCCGCGCTCGCGGCCGTTCGGCACCTTCGGCCCGGTCTCGACGCGCACGACCGCGGGACCGACACGGTCGGTCACGTCGATCACGGCATTGGAATAGGCGTCCAGCAGGGCCCCGTCGTCGACAGGGGCAAATGCTGTCGCTCGCGATGACGGTGCGTCATCGACGATGTCTGAGGTGAAGTCCAACATGGCAAGAGTCCTTGAGGCTCACACAGATGGTGGCCTGCACCTGCTCGCGCAAGTGCCCGCTTGGGACGCAAGGGTGGGCTGCCAAGACCGGGCTGGGCTGCCCCAAGGCGGGGCTGCGAGGGCAGGGCTGCTAGGGGGCCCGCTTCAGAGAGCCGCCTCTCGCCTTGACCGGGTCGAGCAGCGACCAGTCCCCATCCGGGAGCACGTGCCCTTTGGGGAACGGCGCGCGCAGCTCCAGCCCGAGCGAGCGCAGCACGCGGTCGTCGCGGTAGTAGCATTGCAGCACGACACGGACGAGCGTTGCTGCGGCGACGCCGCCGGAGATACGGAACTGCTGGGCAACGCCGTCGCGCGCGGCGGGCTCGAGATCGGCCAGCGGCATGCCGGCGAGCCGAGCCAGATGATCAAGTGCCGCCACGACCTGTTTGGTGTCGCGACCGAGCGTTGCGATTATGTCGGCCTGGATGATGTCGTCATCGGCACCGGGCACCTTGTACTCGTCGCTGGCAGGAATGATCATCGCCGCAATGGTGCGGAGGTCGTCACGCTGCCGCAGCGTCAGGGAGAGTTGATCAGACATTGTGTCCTCTTCCAAGGCTCGTGCGGCGATGAAGGTCTGCTCCCTCCCCCGCTTGCGGGGGAAGGTTGGGGAGAGGGTGTCTCCACAGAGGGGATCCCCCAGAGGAGAAAACCCTCACCCGGCGCGTTGCGCCGACCTCTCCCGCAAGCGGGAGAGGTGCACCGAGGTCGTCGCTCGCTTGGATCCACATCATTCTCAATCGAACAAATTGGCGAGGCGCTGCTTCATCTGGTCGGCGATGTAGAGCGCGAGGGCCTGGATGGTGGACGTCGGGTTCACGCCGCCCGAGGTGACGAAGATGCTGCCGTCGACGATGAAGAGGTTCTTCACGTCGTGCGAGCGGCCCCATTCGTTGACCACGGAACGTTCGGGATCGGTGCCCATTCGCGCGGTGCCGAGCAGGTGCCAGCCGCCCCAGGGAATCGGATTGTTGATGCAGATGTCGGTCGCGCCGGCGGTCTCGAGAATCTCCCGGCCGCGCGCCAACCCGTGCTCCATCATTTTCCGACTGTTCTCGCTGATCGCATAGTCGACCTTCGGCGCGGGGATGCCGTGACTGTCCTTCAGCACGGGATCGAGCGTGACGCGGTTGTGCTCCTCGGGTAGATCCTCGCAGATCGCCGACACCGCGAGCCGATGACCGTTGAGCTTGCGGAACACGCGATGATGGTCGGCGCCCCATGGCAGAATGCCCTTCTGCTCGCTCGCGACCGCCTCGAACACCGGTCCAGCGCCGCGGCCGAATTGGATGCCGTAGCCGCGCACGAAGCCGCGCGACAGGTCGGTGTCGTAAAACTCCTTGCTCCACAGGCAGGTCGGCGGCGCGCGATTGCTGTCGGTCGGCTCCTTCACAAATCCGTAGATCTGCGCATAGGGATGAAACATCAGGTTCTTGCCGACGAGGCCTGACGAATTGGCAAGGCCATCGGGGAAGCGGCCGGATGCGGAGTTCAGCAGCAGCCGCGGCGTGCCGACCCCGTTGCAAGCGATGATGACGACATGCGCGGGCTGAAACTGCTCGACGCCGTCCTTGTCGTAGTAGACGACGCCCGAGGCCATGCCGTTCTCGTCGGTGGTGATCTCCCGCACGCGGCAATGGGTGCGCAGCTCGACGCCGGCGCGGATCGCTTGCGGCCAATAGGTGATGTCGGTGGAGGACTTTGCGCCTTGCGCGCAGGCCGGCGTGCAATGACCGAGATTGATGCAGCGCGCCCGGCCCTCATAGTCCATGGTCGCGACCGTCGTATCCGACGGCCACCAGTGCCAGCCGAGCTCGTTCATGGCCTTGCCGATGATGGCGCCGGACAATCCGAGCGGCTGCTGCGGCATCGGCGGATGCGTCAGCGGCGAAAGCGGATCGCCTGACAGGCCGGACGTGCCCATGATGCGGTCGTTCTCTTCGAAGAACGGGGTCAGCGCGTCGTAGTCGATCGGCCAGTCGTCGGCGACGCCGTCGAGCGTCTTCACCTTGAAATCGGAGGGATGCAGCCGCGGCCAGTGCGCGGTGTACATGACCGTCGAGCCGCCGACCGCATTGTAGTTGACGACCTTGATCGGGGAGTTGTCGTCGTTGATCGGGTAGTCCTCGGGCCGGCCGCGGACATTGGGGCTCGACGACCACTCGCCGTAGAATTTGGCCTCCCAATCCCGGCCGGTGCTGGGATATTCCGCCGGGTTCATCCAGCCGCCCTGCTCCAGGCAGAGGATGTGCATCTTGGTCTCGGCCAGCGACCACGCCACCGCCGCGCCTGAAGCGCCGGCGCCGATGATCAGGACGTCCACGGGGTCTTTCATCGCAACCTTTTCCTCCCCCCTCGCCGCTTTCCGGGCGATTCGGCCTTTCGCGGTCAGCGAGGCCGGCGAACGATAGGGTCAGAGCGACGGCCGAGTAAAGCCGCGAGGCCGGAATGTCGCACTTCGCAGGGTGCAGACCATTGGTATCGCCACATCCCGATGCTAGGAACGAGACGCACGAGCCATCGATAGCGAGACCGTATGTCCTTCCGAAATTTCATTGCCCGCGCCCGCGCTTTTGCGCTCGTTTCGTTTTTCGCCTTGTCCGGATTTCTGGGCACCTCCAGCCCTGCCTCGGCGCTGACCGGCGCCGCGACGGCCCGCGACGGCAACTCCATCCAGCTCGGCGACGTGACCTATCGGCTGGACGGCGTCGATGCGCCCGAGCTGGACCAGGTCTGCATCGACGATCACGCCGATGCCTGGACCTGCGGCATCGAGGCCCGCGATCAGCTGACGAAGCTGATCAGGGGACGCGTGGTGCGCTGTGACGATGTCGGGCCGGAAAAGAGCTTTGGCAAGCGGCACCGGGCGATCTGCACGGCCGAGGGCGACAAGTCGACTTTGAACGAACAGATGGTCAGGCTCGGCTTTGCCGTCGCCCGGGAGCCGATCAAGGCCAACGTCAAGCCCGCCGCGGCCGAAGCCAGGACAGCCGCCGCCGGGATCTGGAAGGGCTGTTTTGTTGCACCGCAAGATTTTCGCACCGGCAAGAAGGACGGCACACTCCTGGGCACCGCCTGCCGGCCCGACCGCGATAAAGAGATTCGCGCCGTGCTGTTTCCGGAGGAACTGACGATGCCGCCCAGTTGCAGCATCAAGGGCAAGCTTGCAGTGCGCGCCCGCGTCACCGGCAATATCGGCATCTATCATTTGCGCGGCTGCCCGAGCTATCCCGCGACCACCAAACCCGACCGCTGGTTCTGCTCGGAGGACGACGCCCAGGCTGCCGGCTTCCGCAAGGCCTATAATTGCCGCCGGCCAAAGTGAACGAACGGTTCCAGCACCCGTGAGTAGTATTCCGGCTACGTATTGATCCGGAATTGAACTTTATCGGAAGTTGCTGCATTTGTATGCGTACGCGAGCGCCTTGCGCGAGCGTTTCCTTGGCAGCAATCCGGCTCCGGCCCGATTGCCTTTGCTCGGGCGTTTCCTCCCAGACTTGGCCGCTTGTCACAGGCAAGCGGCCCTTCTTTTTGTGCGCCGCTGCAAGCCGAGGCGCCATGCCCGGGGACAAGCCCTGACGCCCTGGGGAACATCAGCGCTCCAAATGCACCCGAGACGCCTTGATACGATCGTTGCGCTATCACTGCATCCGCATGATCTGGTCCATCGGCGGCATGTTCGCGTTGAGATGCGCCATGATCCAGACCGTCCCGCCCACCACCAGGAAGACGACCAGCAGCCCGAAGGCGAGCGCCAGCACGTTGTTGGTGTTGTCGGGGCCCGTGGTGATGTGCAGGAAAAATACGAGATGCACACCCATCTGTGCGATCGCAAGCACGATCAGCGCGACGGGAATCGAGGGCTGCCAGACCAGATCGGTGCCGGCGATGAAGAACGAGGTCGCCGTAAGCAGCAGCGCAAGCACGAGCCCGACGACGTAGCCGAGGATCCTTGCGCCGACACTGTGCTGCTCTTCCTCGCCCGGTGCGAGGTCGTGTTTGACCATCCCATGCGTCTGTTCACTCATGGCGCACTCCCGAGCAGGTAAACGACCGAGAACACCGCGACCCAGATGATGTCGAGCGCATGCCAGAACAGCGCAAAGCACGTCATCCGGCGCAATATGTCGGCACGAAAGCCCTTTGCGAAAACCTGGGCCATCATGGTGAGGAGCCACAGGACGCCGGCGGAGACGTGCAGGCCGTGGCAGCCGACCAGCGAGAAGAACGCGGTCAGGAACGCGCTGCGCGACGGACCGTAACCGCGGGCGATGAGATCGGCGAATTCGCGGAACTCGAGGACGAGGAATATCAGCCCGAGCACGCAGGTCACGGTCATGCCGAGATAGAACCAGAGCCGGTTGCGGACGTCGGCGGCGATGCTGGCCATGCCACAGGTGAAGCTCGAGAGCAGCAGGCAGACCGTCTCGATCGCGACATTCCTCTGCTCGAAGATCTCCGCGCCCTTGGGGCCGCCGGCAGTCTGGCCGGACAGCACGGCATAGGCCGCGAAGAAGCAGGAGAACATCACGATGTCGGAGAGCAGGAAGATCCAGAAGCCGTAGGCGGTCACGATCCGCTTCGGCGCGGGCCCGGGATGCTCGATGACGACGCCGATGTGATGGGGATCGGCGCGGGCGTGGTCGGCGGTCGCGGTCATCGCCATCAGACCGCTCCCGCCATGCTGACGAGGCTGCGCCGCTCTTCGAGATTGGCGCGGTCTATCGCTGCGACCTCGTCGGCCGGGATGACGTACTCATCATGGTCGCGCCAGGCGAACACGACGAAGGTCGCGAACGCGCCGATGCCGCCCAGGATCACCATCCACCAGATGTGCCAGATCAGCGCGAAGCCCATGATGGTGGCGAAGAACGCGCAGACGAAGCCGGTCGGCGAATTGCGGGGCATCTCGATGTCCTGATACTCGGGCTCTTCGTGCTCGAGCGATTGCTGCCGGGCACGGGCCTTCATCTCCCAATAGGCGTCCTCGCCGCGCACATCGGGATTGAAGGCGAAATTGAACACCGGCGGCGGCGACGAGGTCGCCCATTCCAGCGAGCGCCCGTCCCAGGGATCGCCGGTGCGGTCGCGCAACGCCTCGCGATTGCGGATGCTGACCACGAGCTGCACGATCTGGCAGATCACGCCGATCGACAGCACGGCCACGCCGACCGCCGCAACGATCATCCAGGGTCGCCACGCAGCGACGTCGTAGTGTTGCATTCGGCGCGTCATGCCGAGCATGCCGGCGATGTAGAGCGGCATGAAGGTGACGTAGAAGCCGAGGAAGGTGAACCAGAACGCGGCCTTGCCCCAGCGCTCGTCGAGGCGGAAGCCGAACGCCTTCGGAAACCAATATTCAAAGCCGGCGAAGGCGCCGAACAGCACGCCGCCGATGATGACGTTATGGAAGTGCGCAACCAGGAACATGCTGTTGTGAAGCATGAAGTCGGCCGGCGGCACCGCGACGAGGACGCCCGTCAATCCGCCGATGATGAAGGTGACCATGAAGCCGACCGACCACAGCATCGGCGTCGCAAACCGGATGCGGCCGCCATACATCGTGAACAGCCAATTGTAGATCTTCACGCCGGTCGGTATCGCAATGATCATGCTGGCGATGCCGAAGATGGCGTTGACGTCGGGCCCCGCCCCCATCGTGAAGAAATGGTGCAGCCAGACCATGAAGGAGATGACGCAGATCGCCATGGTCGCCAGCACCATGGAACGATAGCCGAACAGCGCCTTGCCGGAGAAGGTCGATACCACCTCGGAGAAGATGCCGAAGGCGGGCAGCACCAGGATGTAGACCTCGGGATGGCCCCAGGCCCAGATCAGGTTCATGAACATCATGACGTTGCCGCCGGCCTCGTTGGTGAAGAAGTGGAAGCCGAGGTAGCGGTCCAGCAGCAGCATCGCGAGCGTTGCAGTGAGGATCGGAAAGGCCGCGACAATGAGAAGGTTCGAGGCCAGCGTGGTCCAGCAGAACATCGGCATGCGCAGATAGTTCATGCCCCTCGTGCGCAGCTTCAGCACGGTCGTGACGAGATTGATGCCGGCCACCAGCGTCCCGACGCCGGAGATCTGCAGCGACCAGGCGTAATAGTCGACGCCGACACCGGGCGAGTAGGCCAGCTCCGACAGCGGCGGAAAGGCGAGCCAGCCGGTGCGCGCAAACTCCCCGACCACGAGCGAGACGTTGACCAGCAGCGCGCCGGTCGCAGTCAGCCAGAAGCCGACCGAATTGAGCGTCGGAAACGCCACGTCGCGCACGCCGAGCTGGAGCGGCACGACGAGATTCATCAGCCCGATCACGAACGGCATCGCCACGAAGAAGATCATGATGGTGCCGTGCGCCGAGAAGATCTGGTTGTAGTGCTCCGGCGGCAGATAGCCCTGCGACTGATAGGCGATCGCCTGCTGGATCCGCATCATGATGGCGTCGCTGCCGCCGCGCAGCAGCATCACCGAGGCGAGCAGGATGTACATGACGCCAATGCGCTTGTGATCGACGCTGGTGATCCATTCGCTCCAGAGATAGGGCAGATGTCCCTTCGCCACGACCCACGTCAAGACGCCGAGGATTGCGACCAGCACCATCGCGCCGGCGACGAGCGGAATCGGTTGATCTAGCGGAATGGCCGACCAATCGAGCTTACCGAGCATCATGGCCTCCACTGTGCGACCGGCCTGCTTCGGATGCGAGCTCCGGCCCCGGCCCCGGCGGAATGTGCTGGCTCGCGATCAGGTCGAACAGCCGCGGATCGTCCAGGCGGTAGACAGGTCGGCCCTTCTCGATGCCCTGCTGCATCAGCTTCTTGTAGGTGTCCGCATTCAGCACCGCATCCGCCTTCGCCGTGGTCGCGACCCATTCCGGAAAGGCGAGCGGCGAGACCACGTTGACGTCGAACATCATGTCGGGAAAGCCGTCGCCGGAGAAATGCGCGGACAGGCCCTGGAGCTTGCCTTCAGTGTCGGCGCGCAGGTTCAGCTTCGTCACCATGCCGTTCATGGTGTAGATCATGCTGCCAAGCTGCGGGATGAAGAACGTGTTCATCACGCTCGACGATGTCAGCTGGAAATTCAGCTCGGCGCCCGCAGGCACCGTCAACGTGTTGATGGTGGCGATGCGCTGGTCCGGATAGATGAACAGCCATTTCCAGTCGAGCGACACGGCCTGGATCCGCACCGGGCTTCCGGTGCCCGGCACGGGCGCGGCCGGATCGAGCTGGTGCGAGCCGATCCAGGCGACGCCGCCGAGCAGGATGACCGTGAGTGCAGGGATCGACCACACCACCATTTCGACGCGGCCGGAATAGACGAAGTGCGGCTGGTAATGCGCTTTCGGATTCGAGGCGCGAAACCAGAAAGCAAAGCCGAGGATCGCGATGATGGTGGGCACCACGATCACGAGCATGATGAAGACGGAATCGACCAGAATGGTGCTGTTGCCCGCAGCCACGGGCCCTTGCGGATCGAGCAGATTCATCGGCAAGCCACTGGCGGTTGGGAGCCCCCGGACCGAGCCTAGCGCGGGAAAGGCTCCGGCCGCAAACGCTGCGACCTCGGAACGGTTCCTGGACTGCAAGGGTCAGTCATGCGCGACAGGCCGGCCGCAACATGCAATTCCATGTGATGTCAATGACATGCACGCAGGCGCCACGCCCTTCTCTCCGGACGGGGCGATTGCTAATCTGCACGAAAATAAACAATGGGACGAATGGTGCCCGTGCCGGGGAGTGAACCGAGATGCGCTTGAAGGACAAGGTCGCGATCGTCGTCGGGGCCGGGCAAAGTCCCGGCGAAGGCATGGGCAACGGCCGCGCCACCGCGCTCACCTTCGCGCGCGAAGGCGCGAAGGTCTTGTGCGTCGACCATCACCTGGAGTCGGCGCAGGAAACGGTCGGGATGATCACCGCGAAACTCGGCACCGCCGCGGCCTTCGAGGCCGACGTGACCAAGGCTGCCGACATCAAGGCGATGGTGGCCGACGCGCAATCGCGCTGGGGCCGGATCGACGTGCTGCACAACAATGTCGGCGTCAGCCTGTCCGGCGGCGACGCCGAGCTGCTGCAACTGACCGAGGAGGCGTTCGACCGCGTCGTCGCCATCAATTTGAAGAGCTGCATACTCGCCGCGAAGGAGGTGATCCCGATCATGCGCGCTCAACGAAGCGGCGCCATCATCAACATCTCCTCGATGGCCGCGATCACGACGTATCCTTATGTCGCCTACAAGGCGACGAAATCCGCGATGATCGCCTTCACCGAACAGCTCGCCTATCAAAACGCGGAATACGGCATTCGTGCCAACGTCATCCTGCCCGGCCTGATGAACACGCCGATGGCCGTCGACACCCGCGCCCGCGAATGGCACAAGACCCGCGCCGAGGTCGAAGCCGAGCGCGACAGCAAGGTACCGCTGCGCGGGAAGATGGGCACCGGATGGGACGTCGCCAACGCCGCGCTGTTTCTGGCGTCGGACGAGGCGAACTTCATCACCGGCGTAACGCTGCCAGTGGATGGTGGTGCCAGCGTGCGACGGGGGTAGGTCGTTCTTCTCCCTCTCCCCGCACGCGGCAGGGCTATCGCATATGAGATGTGGCTATGGGCACCGACTGTCTCCACAGCGTCATGGCCGGGCTTGTCCCGGCCATCCACGCCTTTCCAGCACAAAGAACGTGGATGCCCGGGACAAGCCCGGGCATGACGACCTCTGCAAAATTCAAATGCGATTGTCCTGCCCGCAAGCGGGAGAGGGAGCCCAGTCCCGACGCCGAAGCATCATTCACACCATATGCGATAGCCCTGCCGCACGCGGAGAGAGGCGAAGCATGCTCGCTCACCGCGAATGCGTCACCCGCCAGATCGTGCCGTTGCCATCCTCCGAGATCAGCAGCGAACCATCCTTCGCCACGGCGACGCCCACCGGACGCCCCCACACCTCCGAGTCGCTCACCACGAACCCCGTGACGAAATCCTCGTACTCTCCGGTCGGCTTGCCGTCTTTCATCCGGATGCGGATCACCTTGTAGCCGGTGCGCTTCGAGCGGTTCCAGGAGCCGTGCTCGGCGGCGAAGGCGTCGCCCTGGTATTCGGACGGAAACTGCGTGCCCTGATAGAAGGTCATGCCGAGCGAGGCCGAGTGCGGCTGGATCAGCACGTCCGGCACCGTCACCTTGCCCTTCAGGTCCGGGCGCGCGCCGGCGTGGCGCGGGTCCTCGTTGCCGCCGATGTAGAACCACGGCCAGCCGTAGAACGCGCCCTCCTTCACGCTGGTCACGTAATCGGGGACGAGATCGTCGCCGAGGCCGTCACGCTCGTTGGTCGAGCACCAGAGCAGACCGGTCTGCGGCTGGATTGCGAGGCCGACGCAGTTGCGGAGGCCGGTGGCGTAGATCTTCCGCTCCTTGCCGTCAGGATTGAAGGCCAGCACGGTGGCGCGCTCGGTCTCGCTCGCCCAGGCCGCACCGAGCGGCTGCGTTCTCGACCACGCCTCCAATCCACCCGGCGGCGTGCCCATGCCCTCGGCGACATTGCTGAGCGAGCCGACCGAGACCAGCATGCGCTTGTTGTCGGGCGTGAAGACGATATCGCGGGTGGAGTGGCCGCCGTCATGCGGCAGGCTCGCCACGATCGTCTCCGCCTTGCCGCGCGCCTTGAGATCGCCGGCCTGATAGGGAAAGCGGACGACGCCGTCGGTGTTGGCGATATAGACCCATTGCGGATTGTCGCCATTCGGAAAGAACGCGATGCCGAACGGCTGCCGCAGTCCACTGGCGAACACCTCGTTGGTCGCGACCTTGCCGCCCTCTCCGGCGCGCAACACACGGACATTGCCGGCCCGTGTCTCCGCGACGAAGACGTCGCCATTCGGCGCGACGCGTATGATGCGGGGTGCGCGCAGGCCTTCGGCGAACAGCTCGACCTTGAAGCCTGCGGGCACCTGAAGCGCGGCCTCCGGCGGACGCGGCACCACGCGCGACGAGCTCGCAACCGACCGCGTAGCGCCGGGCCTGACCAGATCCTGCTGCCGGATCAGCCTGACGGTGCCCGGCTTGTCGGCCCGCCAGTCGCCATAGGCGCCCTTGCCCTGCAACACCGGCTCGGCCTGCGCGCCGGCCGCAACTGCAACCAGCAGCCCCGCGGATATCGCCGCGGACGAAATCCTGTTCTTCACGTCGCCTTCCTCTCCACCTGTACGTACCGGGCGTCAACGCCGTTCGTCCGCAAACGTTCTGCGGCAGGTCAAGCACCCGTCGCATTCGACGTCAGCTCATGCCCGCACGATGCGCATCAGGTGCACCCATCGTACTGGAAAACACCGCGGATAGATGCGACACATTGTAAGGGTACGGTGCGGTCATCAAAGCTGCGACATCGCTGTCGCGACTGATGGGAAGATCATGTGGGGATCCGTCATATCGGAATGGGCGAGCCTGCTGCTGCGCTGGCTGCACGTGGTGGCGGCGATCGCCTGGATCGGAAGTTCCTTCTATTTCATCGCCCTCGACCTCAGCCTCAAGCCCAGGAGCAACCTGACGGGCGACCTGCCTGACGGCGTGCAGGGCGAGGCCTGGCAGGTTCATGGCGGCGGCTTCTACCGGATCATGAAGTATCTGGTGGCCCCAAGCCAGATGCCGGACGAGCTGACCTGGTTCAAATGGGAAGCTTACACCACCTGGCTGTCCGGCTTCGCGCTGATGGTGGTGGTGTATTATCTCGAGGCCGATCTGTTCCTGGTCGACAGGTCGATCCTCGACCTCACGCCCTTCCAGGCCGGCCTGTTCAGCTTCTGCAGCCTCGCGCTGGCATGGCTGCTCTATGAAGCCGCCTGCCGCACCGGGCTTGCGCAGCGCGAGCTGCCCTTTGCCATCGGCGGCTACCTGTTCCTGGTCGCGCTGACCTACGCCTTCACCCACGTGCTGAGCGGCCGCGGCGCCTTCAACCAGATCGGCGCGATCATCGGCACCATCATGGTGGCCAACGTCTTCGCGCTGATCATCCCGAACCAGAAGAGGATCGTCGCCAGCCTGATCGCGGGCCAGGCCCCCGATCCAAAGCTCGGCAAGGCAAGCAAGGAGCGTTCGGTCCACAACAACTATCTGACGCTCCCCGTCGTCGTGCTGATGATCAGCAACCACTATCCCCTGCTCTACGCCACGCGCTTCAACTGGATTATCGTCGCGATCATCCTGGCACTGGGGCCGGTGATCCGCCACTTCTTCAACGAACGACACGCGGGGCGCAAATCGCCGTGGTGGGTGTGGGGCGTGGCGGCAATCGGCGTGGTCGCGATCCTATTCCTCTCCGCCGCCGGCCCACGCGAGGTCAAGACAAGCGCGCTGCCGGCACAGCCGACGCTCGCCAATGTCGAGGAGATCGTGATGTCCCGCTGCAGCATGTGCCACGCGGCCGAGCCGGTCTGGGCCGGCATCGCGACCGCCCCGAAGGGCATCCTGCTCGACGCGCCCGGGCACATCCATCGCAACATCCGCCTGATCGGCCGTGTCGCGGCCTGGTCGAATGCCATGCCGCCGGGCAACATCACCGAAATGACCAGCGAGGAGCGCGCCGTCCTCGCCGCCTATCTCGCGCAGGCGCGCTGACCCGCCTCGCACGAGGGTGCGTCGCGCGGAATGAAATTCCGCATCTGCCGCTGAATTGAAAATGACTTGACCACCTAACCGGCGTAGACATGACCGGCAGCCGCTGGCGCGGCCCAAAATCAGCTTGCAATCGGGGAAAAGAACAGTGGCCCTCAAGAACGTCATCGGTATCGACCACGCCGTGGTCATGGTTCAGGACCTCGACAAGGCCGCCGAGAACTACAGACGGCTCGGCTTCACCGTGTCGCCGCGCGGCACCCACAGCGCGCATATGGGCACCGGCAACTACACCATCATGTTCGACCCCGACTATATGGAGCTGCTCGGCGTGCTCGCTGCGACCGAGCAGAACGCGCCGGCGCGCGCGTTCCTCGACAAGCAGGGTGAGGGCATCGAGCGCATCGCTTTCACTGCCATCGATTCCGCCGCGGGCGCGGAGGAGATCCGCGCACGGGGCCTGACGCCGATCGGCCCGACCGATTTCGAACGGCCGGTGACGCTGCCTGACGGCACGGTCTCGGCGGCGAAATTCCGTACCTTCATGTGGCCGACCGCGGAAGCGCCCGGCGGCGTGCGCATCTTCGCGTGCCAGCACAGGACGCGGGAGACCGTGTGGATTCCCGAACTGATGCAGCACGCCAATGCGGCCAGGCGGATCAAGCAGGCGCTGATCGCAACGCCCGAGCCGGCGCAGGAAGCCGCGCATCTCGGCCGGCTCATCGACCGCGCGCCGAAAACCGAGGCGGACGGCGCGGTCACAGTGCCTTCCGGCGGGGATCGCGCAGACTTCGTCTATCTGACGCTGGACCAGCTCGGCAAACGCTATCCCGGCGTGCCGCTGACCGGTCTCTCCGAGCGCGGCGGGGCCGCGCTGGTGCTGGTCAGCAGCAATCTGGCGGCGACGGAGAAGGCGCTGGGTTCAGCCGCTGTCCGCAGCGGCGATGCGATCTGCGTGCCGCCGGCCAAGGCCAACGGCACCCTGCTCGCCTTTGTTGCCGGCTGATTTGAACTAATTCTTTAACGGGTGTTTACCCCGGCCGCTCTAGGATTCCCCGCAATCCAAGTCGCCGGAACCATACGCATGTTCAAAGAGGGATCGCCGATCGCCTATGACGCGCCGGCCGAATTGAAGAAGTGGCCGTCGCTGAAGGGCGAGAGGCAGAACGATCGGGGTCCGCCCTATCTCGTCTACAACGGCACGCTCGCCGAATGCGTCCGCGAGCTCATGGGCAAGCCGATCAAAGGCATCTCACTCTACGATATCATGACGAGGCCACAACCGGCCTTCGACCAGACCGTGCTGTCGCCCGGCGATGCCGCCGAGATCGCGATGCGCAAGGATTTCCCCAAGGACTAGTTCGAGGCACGCTTCGCCGCGTTCCCGCCCTGCTGCTCCGAGGAGGTATCCGTCGGCGCATCGAGGAAGACGACGGGCGTGCCACGCTTGACGTTTTCGCCGATCACACGAGCGTCCCAATTGGTCAGCCTGACGCAGCCGTGAGACGCCGACTTGCCGACCTTGTCGGGCTCTGCCGTTCCGTGGATGCCATAACCCTGCGCCGACAGGCCGATCCAGTACGCTCCGACGGGATTGTTCGGACCCGGCTTGATGTCGAACGGCCGTTTGGATCTGACGCTCTTGAACTTGTAGTCGGGATTGTAGCGATAGGTCGGATTCTCGTGTGTGCCGGTGACCTTCAGCGTCCCCGTCGGCGTCGGGCGATCCGGACTGCCGACTGACGCCGGATAGAACGCCAGCAGAGCGCCGCTTGCGTCGAACGCCTTCAACGTCCCGTTCTTCTTGTCGACATCGAGCCGGGCCATGCGCGGCAGCTCTCGCCGTGCCGGAACGTTTGCAACGACGATCGTCTCTCCCACCTTGTCGAAGGCCTTGCCCGGGTTGATCGCCCTGAGCAGATCCGCGCTCATGTGGAATTTCTCGGCAAGCCCTTCGAGAGGGCTGGTGTAGCTCAGCGCCTTCAGCGACGTCATGTCGTCGAGCTTGCTCGGCAACTCCTTCAGGAACGGCCCTCTCACGTCAGCGTCGGCGATCTCGTAGTCGGCGACGATGGGTCCCTCGCTCGCCGCCGTCAGCTTGTCCCAGAGCTCCGGCGCTATTGCCCTGTCGGATGCGATGCCGTTCTGCGCCGCGAATGCCTTGAGTGCCTTCTGCGCGTTCTCGCCGAGCTTGCCGTCAATCTCGCCGGGCGAGAATTGCGCACGATCGAGCAGGACCTGGAGCTTCACCACCGCCGGATTGAGCTTGTCGGTGGCCGGCTGCTTCGCGGGACGGACAGCGTCATTGACGGCACCCGGATCGAGATTGCCCGCAAGCGCCGGGCCGATGAACCACAGCGAAACCACCGCGCCCAGCATCGATCGCATCGTCATCGCGCATCCCACTCGCAAGCGGCCTGCAAGGCCGCGGAGGGTTTCACTTCGGGAACACCGTAGTAACCGAAGGAACCGACGAGATCGCAGCTTTGCCGTAATCGGACGGTTAAAAACTCCTTGTCGCCGGCGCATCGCTGGCCGTTCATCCCACAGTTCGAGGTTGTCTCCGCAAATGCGATTTGTCGTCGCGGCTTGCGCCGCATTCCTGATTCTGATGTGCGACCTCGATCCGTCGGCATCCCGGCAAGCTTCACCGTTCCACACCACCATTGTTCAGAACAATCATGCCTCGCCACTTGTTCCGGTGGTCGAACTCTTCGTCGCCAGCGTGCAGGCCATCGAGTTCGCGAACGCGCACGCGGCCTATGAGCAGGTGATCGAGGCACCGCGCGCAACCGAGCCGGCGGTACAAGCTCCGGTTTCACCAACCGACCAATTCTGTCACGCGCTTCGTGAAGCCGCCGAGTCCAGTGGCATTCCGGTGCCGTTCTTCGCGCGCCTGATCTGGCAGGAGAGCCGCTTCAAGTCCAACGAGGTCAGCCATGCCGGCGCGCAGGGCGTCGCGCAGTTCATGCCGGGGACGGCCGCCGAGGTCGGGCTCGACGATCCCTTCGATCCGATGAAGGCCCTGCCTGCGTCGGCGAAGTTCCTGCGCAAGCTTCACGACGATTTCGGCAATCTCGGCCTTGCGGCGGCGGCGTACAATGCCGGCCCCGGCCGCGTCCAGAAATGGCTTGCCAGAGAGAGCGAGCTGCCGCGCGAGACGCGCGACTATGTCCGGATCATCACCGGCACCAAAGCCGAAGACTGGATCGAACGGTCGGAGGCGCTGGCGATCCGCATCGACCTGCCGCACGAAGCACCGTGCGAAGGCATCGGCAGCCTCTCCAAGGCCAAGGACGTCGCCTGGGTTCCGGTCAACCTGACGCCTTCGGTCGCGAGCATGATTCACAAGGCCGAGCTGGTCGCCACGCGGGTGGCGACGAGCCGCTCACGCAAGCGGCTCGCAACCCTGCTGCGGAAGAATCCCACGACCCACGGCAAGGCCCGCAGCCGGATCGCGACACGCGCCGCCGGGGAGAAGGCGAAGACGCGGGCCGTTCGCGTGGCCGCTCGGGAACGCTCTTCGATTTGATCCGAAGATGGAGAAGCCGCTCGATGGAGCGGCAGAACCGCAGCCGCGATATTGCGGAACGATTTCCACGACGACGGACGGCAGCGGACCGGGACGGCGGTGTCTGCTCAGACTTCGCGGGCGTGCCGGGCGATTGCGCAAAGACGGTGGTTGCCAACAGGCGGATCGTGGTTCACTCCCTTTCGTCAAATGAACGTTGCCTAGGCGAAAGCGCTCCGCTCCACTATTTCCCGAGCGAAGGC
This sequence comes from Bradyrhizobium sp. PUT101, assembly GCF_052043945.1. Classification (NCBI taxonomy): domain Bacteria; kingdom Pseudomonadati; phylum Pseudomonadota; class Alphaproteobacteria; order Hyphomicrobiales; family Nitrobacteraceae; genus Bradyrhizobium; species Bradyrhizobium sp. PUT101. Next base: position 6,158,456 of record NZ_CP197207.1, on the reverse strand, counting down.
CGCGCCACTTTCCTGCGGAACCTGAGATGCCATCGAAGAGTGCCGGAATCATCGCCTATCGGAAGCGCGGAGAGATCGAGGTTCTCCTCGTTCATCCCGGGGGCCCGTTCTGGCGCAACAAGGATCTAGGTGCGTGGTCGATTCCGAAGGGCGAGTATGCGGACGCAGAAGATGCGGAAGCCGCCGCACGACGGGAGTTTTCCGAGGAGCTTGGCCTCGAGGTGACGGCGCCGCTGACGGCGCTGGGTCAGGTCAAGCAACGCGGCGGGAAGGTCGTCACCGCGTTCGCCGCCGAACTCGACATCGACACGGCCAGCATTCGCAGCAACACGTTCGAGATGGAATGGCCGCCTCGCAGCGGCAAGCGGCAGACGTTCCCGGAGGTCGACCGCGCCGCATGGTTCACGCTCGAAGCGGCGCAGGGGAGGATCAACGCAGGACAACGTCCGCTGCTTGACCAGCTGGCGCAGCTGGCCAGCAGCGGATAGGCTGTCGCGATCCGCCGCTCACACTTGCCGGAGAGGATAGAGAGCCCGCGGCGCGATGCCCCAATTCGAGCGGAGCCCTACTCCGCCTTGATGTTCGCGGCCACGACGACCTCGGCGAGATCCTTTGTCTCCTTCGCGATCTTCGCGGCGTAGTCGGCCGGGCTGAGCACGCTCACGACGCCCTGCGAGCCGAGCTTCTCCGCGACCGCCGGATCCTTGGCAGCAGAGACGATCTCCCGGTGCAGCGTCTCCAGGATCGGAGCGGGCGTCGCCTTCGGCATGAAGAAGCCGACCCAGAACGAGATGTCGAAGCCGGGATAGCCGGCTTCCGCGACGGTCGGCACATCAGGCAGCGCGGGCAAGCGTTCGGCCGACGACACCGCGAGCGCGCGCAGCTTGCCGGCCTTCACGAGCGGCACGGCGGAGAGCGGATCGAACACCGCCAGCACCTCCTGCGCGAGGATGCCGACCTCGGCGGCCGAACCGCCGCGATAGGGCACGTGGATCATCTTGATGCCGGCCTTCTGGCCGAGCAGCTCCATGGCGAGATGGGCGAGGTTGCCGTTGCCACCCGAGCCGTAGGCGAGCGCACCGGGCGCGGCCTTGGCCGCGGCGACGAGATCGGCGACGGTCTTGATATTGGCCGTCTTGGGATTCTCGGGATTGACGACGAGCACGAGCGGCGCCGAGACGACCGTGGTCAGCGGCGCAAAGTCTCCTTGCGGGTCATAGCGGGCGTCCTTGAACAGCGTCTTGTTCAGCGTGATCGTGGACGAGTTGCAGGCGAGCATGGTGTAGCCGTCAGCGTCAGCACGCGCGACGCCTTCGGCGGCGATCATGCCGTTGGCGCCGGCGCGGTTCTCGACCACGAAGGGGTGCCCGAGCTTGTTGCCGAGGCGATCGCCGATGATGCGCGCGACCACATCGACCGGGCCGCCCGCACTGAAGCCGACCATGACCTTGACCGGACGCACCGGGTATTTCTGCGCCAGGGCCTGCGTCGACAGCGCAGAAGCGCACAATCCGGCGATGACTGCCAGCAGGCGGACCGTTCGTTGCATTCGTTCTCTCCCAGGCCTCACAGCGCCGCTTGTGCATGTTTGTTCGTGCGACGCATTCGAAGATCATGAATAGCGGCCACGCCGGATTTCGCAATCGCGTTCGGGCGCCGGCATTCCGCCGCACGGCACGTACGACCCCTTCCAAACAAAAAATGCGAAAACAACCCCATGCACAGTAGCCGGCACTTGCGAGAACAAGGACTTAGGCAGCGGGAAGAATTTTTTCGGATTTACGAAATCCATTTTGACTCGTCGGGCAAAACAGTGGCATGATGGCATCATCGCAACGATCGTGAGCGTCACGGCCTGCTCGACCAGAGCCGCCCCGACGCGGTTGCGCGTAAACCCCTCATGGACATCCCGAAATTCGCATTCGCACGCAGCGGCGAGCGGTCGCTCGCGCCTGCGCTGTCAAAGGACACAGCACATGACGACAGCACCAAGCCGCCACGTCGCCTCGCCACTCGCGGCAAACGCTCGCAGCGGTCCCGCCGTGAACCCGCGCATAAGACTCTACAAGCGGCGCATCGCGATCAGCCATCCCGACCCGCAGGCCGGCGAGCGGCTGCTGGCCGAGGCGCTGGGCGCCGCCGACCGCGACGCGTTGCACGGCATGCTGAGGCAGCTCGTCAAGGCGAGCGCGATCGGGCAGAAGCCCGATGAGGCCAACCTCGCCTTCATGATCTCGACGATCAGGAGCATCGCGCCGAAGGATTCCATCGAGGCCATGCTGGTCTCCCAGATGGTCTCCGTTCACGTGGCGGCGATGCGCTGCGCCTGCCGCCTCGCCTGCACGGACGATCTTGCGCAGCAGGAGAGCGTCGCCCGCGCATTGACTCGGCTCTCCCGCACCTTCGCCGCCCAGATGGAGGCCCTCAACCGCCACCGCGGCAACGGCGAGCGTCCGATCACGGTGCAGAATTTGTCGGTGCAGGATGGCGGTAGCGCAATCATGGGCAACGTCACGCAGCATGCGCATCTGATCGTAGGCGAGCCCGGTACCGCGACGGAGGCGGGACAGATCCCGTCCCAAGCCGGCGAGCGCGAACAGACCCTCGCCAACCGAGGCTTCCCGTGAGCGGAAATCACATCCGCAACACCGGCGCGATGATGGCAAGCCCACGCTGCGGGGCCACGACGCGCAACGGCACCGCCTGCCGCGCGCCGGCGGTGCAGGGCAAGCCCCGCTGCCGCATGCACGGCGGCGCGTGGAGATCAGGCGCGCCGATAGGTAATCAGAATGCGCGGAAGCATGGCGCGTTCGCCCAGGATGGGATTGCGGAACGGCGGGCCATACGCGAGTTGCTGGGCGAGACGCGGAAGCTGTTGGCCGAGATCAAGTCAGGCTGACGGCGGAGAAGCAACGCGGCGACTTGATCGAGATGAATCATCCGATCGCCCGCGGCAGAGCTAGCGTGTCGAGCTCTCAGGATCGAGGGCGGTAATCTGCAGCCCAGCCTCGTTCAGCGCATCAGCGATCTGCTTCGCCAGCAGCTTCGCTTCTTCAATTCCGATCTGAGCGTCGGGATGTTCCTTGAAGAAGGCGCAAACCGTCGTTGCGATGATGGTGTTGACCTGGTGCGCATCAACCATTTGCGGCTCGCGAATCGCAGACTGCTTCACCGGATCGGCGATGCGTCAGCGTGCAGAACGGAGACGGTCATCGCAAGCCAAAGAACGAAAGAACGGCCGCGATCACAACGACTAGTCCTACGAGGTAAATCAGGCCGTTCATTGCAATTCTCCTTCCCAAGAGGACGAGTTGAATCTATTCGGGGCTCGCGGGCGCGTTCTTGGCATTACACTGCTGAATGGCCAGCCTTTCGAGCTCCACTTCCTTTTCTATGGCGGCCAGAGAGGTACCGATCTTGTCAACGATCCTGGCCAAATCGGTAGCGGAGATGCGAAGCCGTCTTCGGACGGACTTTACCTGCTCCGCATTCGCAAGATCGAGCGTCGTGCGAATGGGCCGTGGCGGTCTCGAGCACAGCATGAGCTGACCTCCTGACCGGGGCAAGCGCGATGACGTCCTTTTTGTTCCTATCGTCCGCCGGCCGGAAGGCCTCACCTCCCTGTCGTCGCGGCTCAAATGGCGGCGCAACCAGACACCGGCCGAGCCGATCCCGGAGAGAAGCAGGAATGCTCCTTGTCCGCTCTCGGCGAGCCGCGTCACGAGCTGATTGCCGGCTGCCCGAATCTGGTCTTTCGCGCGGCGATCCAGAGAGGCCACAATTCGGAATGAGGGGGTCCCGCTCCCACCATTGGCGCCCGCCTCGCCATCATGTAACCCCACCCCAAACCTCCTCGGGACGGGACGCTCATGACCACAGCCGCCAACGACGCGGGCACCGCCACCCGCGCGCTGATCTTCGCGCTCGTGGCGCTCGCCTGCGGGCACATGCTCTCGACCTTGCTGCGCACGATTCCGGCGGTCAGCCTCGATCTGATGGCCGCGGATTTCCACATGGAGCCGCAGGCGCTGGCGAGCCTCACGTCGATCTATCCTTTCGCCTTTGCGGCCGCACAGATCCCGGTCGGGGCGGCGATGGACCGGTTTGGCGTGCGGCCGGTGTCGCTCAGCCTGCTCGCGGGGACCGTGCTCGGCGCGGTGGCGTCGGGGTTCGCGACGGGGCCGGAAAGCTTTGCCGTCGGGCAGCTGCTGCTGGGCGTTGCCACCTCGGGCATGCTGATGTGCCCGATGACGCTGGCGGCCAAGCAATTGTCGGCGGCCCGCTTCGGGCTGTGGTCGGGCGCGATCCTCTCGATCGGCAATATCGGCATGCTGCTGTCGTCGAGCCCGCTCGCTTTCGTGGTGGACGCCTACGGCTGGCGCGCCGGATTCTGGATGTCCGCGATTGGAGGAATCGCGGTGGCGCTCGCGGTCTTCGCGCTGGTCCCACACCAGCCGGCCGAGCACAAGGACGAGTCCTCGCCGCTGGCGCAGATGATCGAAGTGCTCAGGCTCGGCCTCTCGCGCCCGCTGCGCGGGCTGATCGCGCTGGCGCTGGTGTCGCTGGCGACCTCGCTGGTGCTGCGCGGTCTGTGGGGCGGGCCGTGGCTGATGGACGTCAAGGGACTTTCGCGGGTCGAGGCCGGCAACCAGCTCGGCGCGTTCACGCTGGCGATGATCGCAGGTCCCCTGTGCATCGGCATGATCGACCGCAGGCTCGGCCGCCGCCGTGCGCTAGTGGCGGGCTCGCATATGGCCGGAGCGGTGCTGCTGGCGCTGATGGCTCTTGGCGCGCCGCATTACGCGGTCTCGGTGCTGTTCGGCCTGCCCGTGATGCCGCCACAATACGACCTCGTGCTGTTCGTGCTGATCGGGCTTGCGACCTCCGCCCAGCCGCTGCTGTTCGGCATGTCCAGGCAGCTCGTCGATGCGCAAACCGCGGGCAAGGCGCTCGCGGCCGTCAACCTCGCCTTCTTCCTCGGCGCGGCGCTCATGCAGTCGGTGACCGGCGCGGTGGCGGCGCTCGCGGGCTTGCCGGCCGTGCTGCTGTTCATGGCTGCCATGCTGGCCTTGGGCGTGCTGATCTTCTTGGCTTACACCTCGCCGAACTCATAGGATGACGCGCCCCGCTCGCCAAAGGAATCACTCATGCCCGTCGACACCAAGGCCGCCACCGACCGCCTCATGCGCTTCCTCGCCGTCGAGGGCGTGACCGGACAGGAGGCGGCGATCGGGCGCGAACTTGCCGCCGCGCTGAAGGAGGCCGGCGTGCCGGCGAAGGCGATCCGGCTCGACGATGCCAATACCCGCATTCCCGTGCCGACCGAGACCGGCAACCTCATCGTCGACCTGCCCGGCCGCGGCGCGCTGCACAACCAGCCGCGCATCATGTTCATGACCCACATGGACACCGTGCCGCTCTGCGCCGGCGCGAAGCCGAAGAAATCGGGGCGCAAGATCGTCAACGAGGCCAGGACCGCGCTCGGCGGCGACAACCGCTGCGGCTGCGGCGTGCTGGTGACGCTGGCCGCCGAGCTTGCCAGGCAGAAGCTCGATCACCCGCCGATCACGCTGCTGTTCTGCGTGCGCGAGGAAAGCGGGCTCTATGGCGCGCGCCACGTCAGGCTGGACGAGCTCGGCTCGCCGGTGATGGCCTTCAACTATGACGGCGGCGCCGCCTCCAACGTCGTCATCGGCGCGGTCGGCGCCGATCGCTGGAGCGTCGAGATCTTCGGCCGCGCCTCGCATGCCGGCGTCGCGCCGGAGCGCGGCATCTCCTCGACCATGATCATGGCGCTCGCGCTTGCGGACGTGAAGGCCGGCGGCTGGTTCGGCAAGGTGGTGAAGGGCAAGCGGCAGGGCACCAGCAATGTCGGCCCGGTTACCGGCGGCGAGGGCCGCCCGGCGGGCGATGCCACCAATGTCGTCACCGATTACGTGCATGTGCGCGGCGAAAGCCGCAGCCATGACGGCAAGTTCTTCAAGGAGATCACCAGGGCCTACAAGGCCGCGTTCGAGAAGGCGGCCAAGAAGGTCACCAACGCGCAAGGCAAGTCCGGCAAGGTCAAGTTCAAGGCGGAGACGGACTATTATCCGTTCCGCATGAAGGACAGCCAGCCCGTGATCAAGCGCGCTGTCGAGGCCGTGTCCGCGGTCGGCGGCACGCCGAACGTCCGCACCGCCAATGGCGGCCTCGATGCCAACTGGATGGTCCGCCACGGCATTCCGACCGTGACCTTCGGCGCGGGGCAGAACGAGGCGCACACGATCGACGAATGGATCAACCTCGACGAATACGACCGCGCCTGCGCGCTGGCGCTGCAACTCGCGACGATGCGGTGAGCTGCCTTGCGCGGTGGGCGCTTGCCGGGCCGCGCCCATCGTCCTAGCCTGCAAGAAAAAAGCAGGAAGGAACCATGGCGCGCATCGCAACGACCGAATCCGCCCTCTACCGGATCCCCCTCCCCGTCACGCTGTCCGACTCCACGCATGGCGAGATCGCGGCGTTCGAGCTGATCACCTGTCGCATTCGCGATGCCGACGGTGCCGAGGGCGTCGGCTACACCTACACCGTCGGGCGCAATGGCGGGGCAACTGCGGATATCCTCACGCGCGAGATTGCGCCGCTGGTCGAAGGGCGCGAGGCCGACGACACCGAATCGATCTGGCACCACGTCTGGTGGGCGCTGCATTATGGCGGCCGCGGCGGCCCGGTGGTGCTGGCGCTCTCCGCGCTCGACATCGCGCTGTGGGATCTGAAGGCGCGGCGCGCGAAGCTGCCGCTGTTCCGCCTGCTCGGCGGCTTCGATGCGGGCGTGCCGTGCTACGCCGGCGGCATCGACCTCGATCTCTCCGTCGATGCGCTGCTCGCGCAGACCGACGGCAATCTTGCCAAGGGATTTCGCGCCATCAAGATGAAGGTGGGCCGGCCCGACCTGAAATCCGACGTCGCGCGCGTCTCCGCGATGCGGCAGCATCTCGGCGACGGTTTTCCGCTGATGGCGGACGCCAACATGAAATGGACGGTCGAGGAAGCGATCCGGGCCGCCCGCGCGTTCGTTCCCTATGACCTCACCTGGCTCGAGGAGCCGATCATTCCCGACGACGTCGCCGGGCACGCCCGCATCATGCAGGCCGGCGGCGTGCCGATCGCGGCGGGCGAGAATCTGCGCTCGCTGTGGGAATTCAAGAACTACATCGCATCAGGCGCGGTGTCCTATCCCGAGCCCGACGTCACCAATTGCGGCGGCGTCAGCGCCTTCATGAAGATCGCGCGGCTCGCGGAAGCGTTCAACCTGCCCGTCACCAGCCACGGCGCGCACGACATCACCGTGCACCTGCTCGCGGCCTGTCCGAACCGCTCCTATCTGGAGGCGCATGGCTTCGGGCTCGACAAGTACATCGAGCATCCGCTGGTGCTGAAGGACGGCCTTGCGCTGGCGCCTGATAGGCCCGGCCACGGCATCGGTTTTGACTGGAAGGGACTGGCGAAGCTGGCGGCGTAGGACTGTAACGACGTCCGTCATGCCCGGGCTTGTTCCCGGGCATCCACGTTCTGCGTACTGTGAAGCAAGACGTGGATGGCCGGGTCAAGCCCGGCCATGACGATGTGGCTGCACGCGAGGCATTCCATGGCGCCTGATGCGGGGCACGAATAATCCGCTATGGTGGCCGCAAGCCGACACTTTGCGAAAGACGCCCATTTTGACACCCGAACTGCACGAGAGACTGACACGGTGGCGCCAGCACCTTCATGCGCACCCCGAACTGTCGCTTCAGGAGAAGGAGACCGCCGCCTTCGTGCGGGAACGGCTCACTGAACTCGGCATTCCGTTCGAGGCCGGCATCGGCGGGCACGGCATCGTCGCGACATTGACGCGCGGCCACGCACGGAGCCGGGTCGGGCTGCGCGCCGACATGGATGCGCTGCCGATCACCGAGGACACCGGCCTCGCCTACGCCTCTGAAACATCGGGCGTGATGCATGCCTGCGGACATGACGGCCACACCGCCGCGCTGCTGGGCGCGGCCGCGCTGCTCGCCGCCGACAGCAGCTGGAGCGGCACGGTCGATTTCATCTTCCAGCCGGCCGAGGAGGGCTTTGGCGGCTCGCGCGCGATGGTCGCGGCCGGGCTGTTCGATCGTTTCCCGATGGAGCGGATTTTCGGCTTCCACAACTGGCCGGGCCTTGCCGCCGGCACCATCGCGGTCCACGACGGCGTCGTCATGGCCTCCGGCGGGCGCATCACCATCACCATCGAGGGCCATGCCGGACATGCCGGCATGCCGCATCTGACGCGCGATCCGGTGGTGGCGGCGGGGCACCTGATCGTGGCGCTGCAATCGGTCACCTCGCGCAGCGTCGATCCGCTCGACACCGCCGTGCTGTCGCTGTGCACGATCGAAGGCGGCACCGCGCCGAACCAGATCGCCGGGCGCGTCACCATCCGCGGCACGCTGCGCTACCATCGCGAGGCGGTCAAAGACACCCTCCTCGACGGCATCGAGCGCAGCTGCGCCGGGATCGCGACCAGCTTCGGCGTCAAGGTCACGCCCGAGATCGTCATGGGTGTCGGCGTCGTGATCAACACGCCGGCCGAAGCGGACCTGGCCCGCATCGCCGCGGAGAAGGTGCAGGCGCCCGTGCGGCGTGACCTCGCGCCGAGCATGGCCGGCGAGGATTTTGCCCATTATCTGCAGCAGCGGCCGGGCGCCTTCGTCTGGATCGGCAATGGGCCCTTGCGCGACGGCGCGGAGCTGCACGGCCCGCGCTACGATTTCAACGACGCGATTCTGCCGGTGGCGTCCGGCTGGATGGCCGAGGTCGCCAAGGCGGCGCTGGCGTCCAACTAGAATATTCAGGAGATCTCGCGCGGCAACCTCCAGCCCGGCTTCGGCTCGAACGTCTCCTCGATGCGCTCGACGTGATAGCCTGCCGGCAGACTCCGGCCGCCCTCCTCGTCCGCGGCCGGAACGTCGGTGACGAGGCCCTCGATCAAGGCGGCTTCCCACACCTCCTTCTCAGTTGGAAAGGGATTGCCGATCTGCTTGTTGCCTTCGAACAGCGCGTACATCGGTTCCGGTCCTGCGTTGATCAAGCTCACGAGCAACGTATCGGCCGCACGGACGTTCCCTCCGGGAAATGGCAACGGATGGAACGTGAGACATGGCGCGCGTTCTGATCGGAACCTCCGGCTGGCACTACGCCTCCTGGCGAGGCCCGTTCTTTCCCGAGGGCGTGACGCTGAAGGAGCAGCTTCGCTACTATGCCGGGCAGTTCGACACCACGGAGCTGAACGGGGTGTTCTACCGCACGCCGACGCCGGAGGCGGTGAAAGGCTGGCGGGAGCAGACCGGCCGCGACTTCGTGTTCGCCTGGAAGGCGTCCAAATTCATCACGCACTGGAAGCGCCTGTCGGACCGCTCCGTCAACAGCCTCGAGCTGCTGGAGGACCGCATCTCGAGGCTCGGGGGCAAGGCCGGCCCGATCCTGTTCCAGCTGCCGCCGCAATTCGAGGCGAACGCGGACCGGCTCGCCTCCTTCTTCAAGCTGTTGTCGCGGAAACGGCGTTACAGCTTCGAGTTTCGCCATCCGAGCTGGTATCAGCCGCGCATCCTGCGGATGCTGGCGGATGAGAATATTTCGCTGTGCCTGTCCGACCATCACGATGCGCCGGCGCCGTGGAAGCGCACGGCGGATTTCGTCTATGTGCGCGGACACGGACCGGGCGGGCGCTATCACGGGCACTATACCAAGGCCACGCTGAAGCAATGGGCCAAGCGCATCAAGTCGTGGAAGCGGCAGGGCTGCGACGTCTACGTCTATTTCGACAACGACCAGAAGAGCGCAGCGCCGGCCGATGCAAAGGCGTTGAAGCAGTTGCTGTGACGCCAAGCGGAATGGCGATCAAGCCTGATCTCATCCCACGCTGGACAATGCCGCATCGCCGCAGTCCGGAGCCGGTTTCCGGAAGTGGGAAGCTCGTGCGACTTTGGTTATCGCATCGCGAACAGCTCCTGATGAAACCGCTGCTCGACAGGGAAGCCGTGCGCGCCGAAGTCTCGCCTGAGCGCTTCACCGAAGGCGGGCGGACCACAGAACCAGATGCTCGCCTCGCGCCATTCCGGTACGGCTTCGCGAATGCGTTCGCCGGTCAATCGTCCATCACGTGCGTCGACAAGAACGTGGAGCCGGACATCGGCTGACCGCGCATCTGCTGCGAGTTTTCCGAGAGCCTCCTCGTCGACATCAGTCGTGGTGTGAAACAGGTCGATCGGCTGCGCCACAGTGCAATTCGGAGCATCCTTCGGAATGGTCATCTGTTTCATGCGAGCGACGAAGGGCGTGATGCCGATGCCGCCGCCGATCCAGATCTGATGCGAGCAATCATCGTCGAAAGTAAAGCAGCCATAGGGCCCTTCTACCCTCACATCCTGTCCGACACGGAGCGTCTCCCGCAGCCGGCTGGTGTGGTCCCCGAGCTCCTTGGTGATGAAGGTGATCCTGGGATACTCGGCGTGCCAGCAGGAGGCGATCGTGTAGGGATGCGCGCCTTCCGACATATCCGACGTGGCGAAAGCGAACTGGCCCGGCTTATGCCCCGGCCAGCCATGGGGCACCTCGATTTCGGTCTCGATTGCCCTGACGCCGGGATAATATCTGAGCGCGGTGATCCTCCCTTCGACCCGGCGCCCGGCGCCAATGCGCCGCAAGAGCGCAAGAGCCGCCGCCCATGTCCCGCAGGCAAGCAGGGCCCCCATGATCCACCCGAGCGGCGACATCCAGTAACTGAACTTCATCAGCGTGACCGCGTGAAAGACCAGCACCAGGTAAGCAACGGCGAGGAGCCGATGGGTCTTGTAGAACAGCCGGTACGGGAACACTTGAATGAGCGCCAGAGCGATCAGCACCACAGTGCCGTAGAAGGCCCACTCGCCGAGCCCCTCCGCCGGTCCACGCAGGCTTGCAAGGAAAGCCGCGATCGGATTTTCGATGGTCGGCCTTGCCCCACGCTCCGGACGCGCCAGCCATCCCAAGCCGACCGCCCATTTCGGGCCGCTGGCCCAGAGCCAATGGACAATTGCAGCCACAAGGGCCGTGATGCCGAGCCATTTGTGCAAGCGGTACATCTTGTCGAGGCCGCCCAGCCATGCCTCCGGCCAGCGCGGTCGCAGTGCGAGAATCATCGCCATGCTCATGCATCCGATTGCCAGGACGCCGCTTAGCTGCACCATCCTCTCGCGAAGCGGGAAAAAGGGGCCCGGCCCGAACGGCTGAGGCTCCACAACGAGCCACAGCAGGACCAAAACCGCCAGACTGCCCCAAAATGCCCGCTTGAGATTCTGCATGTGGCGCTCTCTCGTGATGATATGGGTGCCAGATTGCCCCTGATTGCGCAGCGCCGCATTGAGCTGACTCAAGGCTGCGCGCCGTCAGTTGCACCGCCAATCTACGAAGCTCTGGCGCTGCGTATCCAAACGCAGATCGACTGCCGGCTTGCGGCGAAAGACGTGCCCAGCTCCGCACATCGTCGCGCGAGCCGACGAGGCTGCCGCCTATGCGGCCACGGCCTCGTAAATGTCCTCCTCCTGGGCAGTGTGCATGCGTACCAACGTCTCGATCGCCTCGATCACTCGCTGAGCGTCTCGAACGAGATAGCGGTCGATCTTCTCCGACGGCAGATCCTCCGCGATCCGCGCGAGTAACCGCGCGAGATGCAGTATCTCCCGATGCGCACGGCTCATGGCAGAGAGCCCGTGGCGGTCGCGCAGCACTTCCGTAAGCTTCGGATAGATGCTGTCTTCATCCTCGCGCTCGTGAGCCACGACGCTGCTCTGGACCAGCCGGTTGGCTTCTCCGATCATGGCAGCGGCAGATTCGGGCATCACATCGTCCAGCGCATCGACGATCTGGCGCAAGCGGTCGAGATCCCTGAAGAGGGCCTGATGATCGTGATGCAATGTCCGCCCCTGCTCTGCGCTGATGCGCGGGCCGCTCCTGACGAGGGACGGAGTGAGGGCCCGCAGCGCGTTCAGAATGACGGCGACATCGATCACCTCCTGAACGATCGCAGCGGGCACGGGCTTGAGCCAGCCCACGGTGGCAGCGACCATTGCGACCAGGGACAATCCCATGCCGACAAGGATGCTTTGCAGGGCAATGCGCCGCGCCTGCTGCGCAATGATGATCGCTTCGCCAACCCGGTCGAGCCGGTCCGCGAGAATCACCACATCTGCCGCCTCGGACGAGGCGCTCGCACCGCGCGCGCCGAGCGCGACCCCGATGTCGGCCACGGCCAGCGCAGGCGCGTCGTTGATGCCGTCGCCAACCATGATGGTCGGATGCAGCCGCTGTTCGCTACGCACCGCCTCGACCTTGTCCGAAGGAACGCGGTCGGCCAGCACGGCATCGAGATCGAGCGCTGCTCCGATGGCCTGCGCCGCTGCGGCGCGATCACCCGTGACCATCACCATCCGCACTACGCCGGCATCGCGCAGCAGCCTGATCGCTCGTGGCGTGTCGGCCCGCAGTTCGTCGGCCAGCAGCGCCGCGCCAATGGGACGGCCGTCCACCGCGACAAAGACGATCAGCGCCGAGCGCCACGAGGCACGTCGAATCGCCCGCAGCTCCCATGGCGATGGCCCGGCATGTGAGAGAAGCATCTCTCGCGAGCCCACCGTGACCTGGCGTCCGTCGATCAGGCCGCTCAGGCCGGAGCCCATGGTCTCCTTGACATGTTCCGGCGGCTTCAGCTTGAGGCCCCGATCGACGGCCGCAGCGACCACGGCCTTCGCAAGCACATGATGCGAGGCTTGCTCGAGCGATGCGCCAAGCGTGAGGACTTCGTCCGGGTCCTCGCCCGGAGCGACTTCTACAGAAAGCAACCGCGCCCCGCCCACCGTCAGGGTACCGGTCTTGTCGAATAGCACGGTGTGCGCGCGGGCCAACGCCTCCAGCGCTCCACCGCCCTTGACCAGGATGCCGCGGCGGGCCGCTTGCGCGACCCCGGCGATGAAGGCGACGGGTGCGGCCAGAATCAAGGGGCAAGGCGTCGCCGCCACCAGCACGGCAAGGCTGCGGGTCAAGTCGCCGGAGATGTGCCATGCCACAAAGGCGATGACGAGTGTCACCGGCAGGAAGATCAGCGCATACCGGTCGGCCAGCCGCACGAAGGGGGCTTTCGCCGTCTGCGCCGCGGTCACCATGCGGACGATGCCGGCATAGGTGCTCTCACCGGCCGCCGCGGTCACGATCAACTGGAAAGCCTCACCCGCATTCAGTGAACCAGAAAGAACGGCGCTTCCACGCGTCTTCTCCACCGGGATCGGTTCCCCTGTAACCGCGGACTCGTCGATTGTGGCGGAGGCCGAACCAACGACACCGTCGACCGGCACGATCTCGCCGGCCTGCACCAGAAGCTCCTCGCCGACCGACACCGCCTCGATCGGAACATCCTCGATGCACTCGTTGGATTTGCGATGTGCCTGCCGCGGTGCGCGATCAACCAGCGACCGCAGGTCACGCTCTGCCCGTGCGATCGCGATCTCTTCCAGTACGTTGCCACCGGAATACATCAGCGCGACCACAGCCCCGGCGAGCGGCTGTTCGAGCACCAATGCCGCGCTCATCGACAGCAGCGCGATCGCGTCCACTCCGACGCGGCCCCGCAGAAGATCCCTGACGATGGAGACCGCCAGTCCCGCAATCACGGGCACCGTGCCGAGCGCCCATGCGAGGTCGGCCAGATCAGGCCGGCCCGCGGCTCGCGCGAGAATGCCTGCGGTCAGTCCCGCGATTGCAATCGCAACCAGCGTCCATCGCAAGACCCGATCAAACGACACGGCTTGGTTTCCACCGCTGGCCACACTGGACATACATGATCTCTTCCGAAACCAGCTTCGCCGGTCGCGCCGGGTCAACGCGATCGTGGCGCGATGGAGGCCGGAAGCGACGGCCGCGAGGCGACCGGAACGACGTAAAAGTTCATTTGGCGCGGCGGCCCGTCCTTCGATTTCGCTCTCTATTGTTGAGGAGCGGAGCTCTTGGTCCCGTGCATGAACACCATCATCTCTTCCCGGGTGAGCTTCCCATCCTTGTCGCTGTCCATGGCCTTGAATATTCGTTCGTGAGCGACCTGAAACTCCAATAAGGAGACGTTCCGGTCACCATCTGCGTCTATCAGCGCGAAGATGATGCGAAACCCGATCGGCGGCCCCATCCTGTCACCGCCCGTCGTGCCGTGCCCCTTCATTCCCGCCCCCATCATTCCGTGCCCCATCATTCCCATCATATCCCCACCCCGCATCGTGCGCTGCCGCTCTGCGGATTGGCTTGTGGGAGAGTTCGTCTGCGGTGACGCGGGCGCCTGGTCCTGTCCTGGATGATGGGCCTCATGGTCCGCCGGCGATTGAGCCAAAGCTGTGTGGCCCAAGACGGCAAACAGTAGCGTTGCAGCAATGGTTCGGCCTCGCATGGCGTTTCCTCCGGCTTTGGGTTGTAGCGGAACAGTGTCGAACCTCACCAGGTTCGCCTTGACCCAAGTCAACATGTGGCTTCTGGAAAGAAGTCCTATCCTGGCTCAATGGCCATCTTTGGCGTTGCGCAGGATGATACTGGCATCGCGAGGGACGGCGCGGACGTTCTCAGCTTTCGGTGGACGTGAGCGCTTGGCGCGGCATGCGCGACGGGGCTTCGTCGGATGATCGACGACGCCGCTGACCGCCCCCTTCTTCGCTCAGCATCTTGCCGCTGGCGATGTTGACAAAGTGCAACGAGCCGCAAGAGGGACATCGGACGGAGACGTGCGTGTCCGCGGCTCCCGACGTTGCGTCGGGAAGCCAGTGCTGCACGTTCATGCCGGTGCGGGGGCATTTGAAGATGACGTTGCGGTCCATGCTGCCCATATGCGCCCGCCGCTCCGGCATTGAAATTGCGGGCCAATACTTAGGCAACTGTCCTGAACGGATCCATGCGGGAGTGGCGAGGATATCGCGCAGCGCTCGCGCGCAAACTGCCGATCGAGAGCGGTCAGTCGAGCGCTTCCGGCCACGCCGACTTACGCAAACATACGTAGGGACATCGCCCTACGAATCCTCCCTCAATATCCGGGCATGATCGGCTGGCGTATTTGAGCTCCATCAAAAGGAGATTCCGATGCTGGCCACCGCCCTCAACGTCAATCAGCCGCTTAGCCATAAAACGACCCAGGCGTCCCGCGTGTCCGATCCATTCGCAGCCATGGCAGGACTGGTCGCGAGCGAGTTCTCCTACCACAAGGACGAA
This sequence comes from Bradyrhizobium sp. PUT101, assembly GCF_052043945.1. Taxonomy (NCBI): domain Bacteria; kingdom Pseudomonadati; phylum Pseudomonadota; class Alphaproteobacteria; order Hyphomicrobiales; family Nitrobacteraceae; genus Bradyrhizobium; species Bradyrhizobium sp. PUT101. The sequence goes on along the minus strand of NZ_CP197207.1, from coordinate 6,143,174 downwards.
GAGATTTTTGGCGAAGACGAGCCGGCCGAATACGTCTACCAGGTCGTGTCGGGTTCCGTCAGGACGTACAAGCTGCTGTCGGACGGGCGGCGCCAGATCGGGTCATTCCATCTGCCCGGCAATGTCTTCGGCCTGGAATCCGGAGCCAGCCATCGCCTCGCGGCAGAAGCGATCGTCGATACGACAGTGCGTCTCGTGAAGCGCGCGGCGCTCGAAAAAGCCGCGACCACCGACGTTCAGGTCGCGCGTAAATTGTGGGACATGACGGCCGCCGAGCTCAATCACGCCGAGGATCACATGCTGCTGCTGGGCCGCAAGAACGCCATGGAGAAGGTCGCGGCGTTCCTTCTCGAAATGGATCGCCGGCTGGCGGGCGCGGGCATGCTGGCGCTCCCGATGTGCCGCCGGGATATCGGCGACTATCTCGGGCTGACGCTGGAGACGATTTCTCGCGCACTGTCCCAATTGCACAGCGGAGGCATTCTCGGCTTTTCCGGTGCCAGGCAGATCGTGCTGCGCAATCGTCAGCACCTCAGGGACATGAACGCCTGATCACGCCCCTTGAGCTGGATCAAGACATGTTGGTGACACTGATTGTAGCGTTGTATCGGCATCGGGAACGCTTTCTGAGGTACCGCTGCCAGAAGGAGCGAAATTCGGATTCCTAGGCATTCCGGGCGCCGCCTTCATACACAGGTGCAGAAGACCGCGAGCATGGAGCAGGCCGGAGAGCGGCTCCGCCGGAGAGTTCGATGGAACGAAAGTCGGCAACGCGGGTTTGTTGGACGAGCTCGGACCCTAGATGGAAAAACCAAGCGAACAATCGGCCTCGGCGCTCCCATGGAGCCCGGGGCCGATTTTCGTCGAAGCCATAGGATCCTCCGGGCAAGGGAGTACGCCAATCAGGAGAGCCGACATGCTTGCCGACATTCACACCGACGATCTCACCGCGGTCGTGCGCCACGCACTGGAGACGACCCGCGCGACGACTGTTTGCCCCTTCCACCGCGACGTGACCATCCGTATCGGAGATGACGCTGCCGAGAGTCACGCCTTCGAGCGCGTCAAGCGGATCGTCAGAAGTGACGGCACGAATTGGGAGAAAGAAGCTGTCAGGATGGAGCTTGGCCGTCAGCTCGGAGCAGCCGCGGACGGCCGCTGCCCCAAATGCGATCCGGCGGCCTCGGGATATCCAGCCCGGCGCGAGTGAACCGGATCAGGCTGATGGAACTGGTCCCTATCCTGAACAGTGCGCGCAGTCCTCTTCGGAGGCCAGGATTCCCGTGAAACTGACAAAGCCGACCGCCTCCATCATCCGCGGGGGATCGCGGACGGATAGCCCGTCGGCGGACGAGGGCGATGATCGTCAGCTTTCGCCATCAGCCGAGAGGCGTCAGGTCATCGACGAGTACGCCGACAATCTGAGGAAGATCATCCGAAGACTTCTCGGAAGGCTGAATTGATCCCGCTCAGGCGCTTCGCGGCAAGGCACCAATTTCGAATTGACGGTCGGCGGCTTTGGAGAGACCGCCCGCGGGCGGCGGGAACGCGAAAGCTTGATTCAGCTCAAGCGCATGGAACGCGAGCCTGATAGTAAAGGGCGAAATTGACAGGGAATGCTCGGATGACGCTAAAACATTGGTGCGTGGTTCTCGCGATTTCGGCGGGTGCGGTCACATCCGCGATCGCTCAGTCCGACTTTCCGCCGTCCGCGAGCGCGAAACAAGAGGCGCCTCGCCTCGTCGAGGTCATGGGCATGGCGCAGGTTGAGCATCTCAAGCTGTGGTATGCAGGCAAGGCGAAGAACTGGGACCTGGCCGCGTATGAGCTGCGGCAGCTGACGAACAGCCTGGCCGAAGCAGCCATCTTCTATCCGGCGGTGCCCGTCAGCAATGTCACAACGATGAGGGAGCCGCTGCTCTCGGTCGCCGACGCGATCACGGCGGGAGATGATCGCAAGTTCGTCGCCTCCATGCGCGCGCTGACCGACGGCTGCAACGCCTGCCACACCGCGATGGGCCGCGGCTTCGTGACCATCGCCGTTCCGACCGGCGGGCAACCACCTGCCAACCAGATATTTTCACCATCGGCGAACAGCCGGAAAAAATGATGCGCTGAGGCAGCGCGCAGCTCGGAACATCAGCACGAGGAGGTGACATGCCGGCAGTCAGCTTTGCGCTCAGTCGCGCCCACAGCAGGAATATCGAGCGCTATCACCGCTTGCTGAAGACGCATCTCACCGACGTTGAGCGCAACTACATCGAATGGCGCCTGTCGCATGAACAGGCCGCCCTCGCCGCGATCGAGCGGCCGCATCAGGATGGTGCTCACCCAGACGCAGGTCGTGCTGTGTCCGTCTATTAGGAATCCTGTACGCGCATCGATTCAACCAAAGTTCATCCCACTCTCGGCTCCGTACGTCTCATTGTGGCGCTGCGGCACGGCGCATCGGGTCTACCGTTCACAACCTGTTTCACCCGAAACCGAGTTGAGCTGCATCAACCCGGGGATCGAGTAGCCTCTTAGCTTCGCCTGGCCCAGATGTCAGTGACCGGCGAGCCCTCCCAATGATCGCGCAATCCATTCCGGCCGAGGCGTTGGCTGCCGAGTTCTGGCAAGCGCCAAAGGACGAGCTCTGCCGCGCGCTCGGCTCAGGTCCGAAAGGCCTGACACAAACCGAAGCGAACCGAAGGCTGGCGGTCTTCGGAGCAAACCACGCCGACGCCTCCCAAAGCCGGTCAGCCCTGCGCAAGCTCGGCCAACGCCTCTGGAATCCGTTGATTGCGATGCTGCTGGCGGCTGCGCTCGTATCCGGGCTGAGCGGCGACATCGGCAGTTTTGCCATCATCGCGACCGTGCTGTCCCTGTCCATCACGCTCGATATCGTTCAGGAGCATCGCGCCGAGCGGACGGCCGACGCGCTGCGGGAATCTGTCGCCATTCAGGCCGACGTCATCAGGGACGGCAGGGACATGACCGTTTCGGTGACGGCTCTCGTCCCCGGGGACGTCGTGAAACTCCGCATCGGCGATCTGATACCGGCCGATGGCATCGTCCTCGATGCCCAGGAACTACATGTCAATGAAGCCCTGATGACGGGTGAGCCGTTTCCGGCCTTCAAGACGGACGCTCCCTGCTCGGCGGCATTGCCGGCGGACGCCACGAACGCCCTGTTCGCAGGGACCAGCACCGTGGGCGGAAGCGGCAGCATGTTGGTCGTGAGGACCGGAAGCCGGACGCGGTTTGGCGCGATCGCCTCGCAATGGCCGCCAACGCGCCGCCGACCGCTCTCGAAGAGGGCGTCCGAAGGCTCGGAGTGCTGATCCTTCGACTGACACTCTTTCTCACCCTCTTCGTGCTGATGACTCATCTCGTTGCGCATCGTCCCGCAATGGAGTCCTTCCTCTTCGCGGTCGCACTCGCCGTCGGCCTGACACCCGAGCTGCTGCCCATGGTGATGACGGTGACCCTCGCTCGTGGCGCACTGCGCATGGCGAAGCGAAAAGTCATCGTCAAGCGACTGTCCGCCATTCACGATCTGGGCGCGATGGACACGCTTTGCGTCGACAAGACCGGCACGTTGACGGAAGCCAGGATCACGCTGGAGGCGCATATCGATCCGCAGGATCGGCCCAGCGATCGCGTGCTGAGCTTCGCGCACCTGAACAGCACGTTCCAGGCTGGTGTCCGAAGCCCTCTCGACGACGCGATCCTGTCAGCGAGCCGCGATGGCCCGGACGGCTGGGTCCGGCTTTCGGAAGTTCCGTTCGACTTCGAGCGGAGGTGCTTGTCCGTTCTCGTCGCAAGGCAGGACGAGCACATGCTGATCGCAAAGGGAGCTCCGGAATCCATCCTGGCCCGCTGCGCCGCCGTGGAGATCGATGGCCTGGCGCATCCGCTCGACGCCGCATGGCAACGGAAGATGGCGGACATTCAGGCTCGATATGCGCGCGACGGCTTCCGGCTTCTTGCCGTCGCCATCAGGTCCATTCCGGCCGGGCAACGGACGATTGCCGTCGGGGACGAGACCAATCTGACCATGCTCGGCTTCTGTGTCTTCGCCGATCCGCCGAAGCAGGATGCGGCCTCGGCGATTGAAGCGCTCACCTCGCTCGGTGTGACGATGAAGATCCTCTCGGGTGACCATGACGCCGTGGTCTCGCATGTCGCGCGAACGGTCGGTCTTCCGTCGGAGCGCGTCATGACCGGAGCCGAGATCTCCGGGCTCACCGATGCCGCGCTCGTCGCCCGGGTCGATGACGTCGATCTGTTTGCCCGAATCGACCCCGATCAGAAGCGACGGATCATTGCCGCACTTCGCCACCGCAATCACGTCGTCGGTTTCATGGGAGACGGCGTCAATGACGCGCCGGCGATCCACGCAGCCCATGTCGGCATATCCGTCACGGGCGCGACCGAGGTTGCCCGCGCCGCCGCCGACATGATCCTGGTGACTCCCGACCTGTCAGTGCTTGCGGCCGGCGTGCGCGAGGGCCGCAGAACCTTTGCCAACATCCTGAAATATGTCCGAATGGGAACGAGCTCGAATTTCGGCAACATGCTTTCGATGGCCCTGGCGTCGATCGTTCTTCCATTCCTGCCGTTGCTGCCGCTGCAGATCCTGCTGAACAATCTGATCTACGATCTCTCCGAAATCGGCATCCCGTTCGACGAGGTCGACCGCGAAGACGTGGCCCAGCCCGAAACGTGGAACATGGCCGGCATCCTGCGCTTCTCCATCGTCATGGGAATGGCGTCCTCCCTGTTCGATGCGATCACCTTCGTCGTTCTCCTCGAGGTGTTCGAGGCGGATGCAGCACTGTTTCGAACCGGGTGGTTCGTGGAATCGATACTCACCCAGATCCTGGTCATCTTCGTCATCCGGTCTCGCCGCATGCCCTGGCGCGCGAACCGCCCCCACAACATCCTGATCGCGACGTCTGTCGGCGCCCTTCTCGCCGGACTGGCGCTTGCGCTCGGTCCGTGGCGCGGGCTGTTTGGCTTTACCGCGCTTTCAGGAGGAATAGTTGCGGCGATAATTGCCATCGCAGCTGTCTATCTGATCTCGGCGAACGTCGCCAAGCGCCTGGCAATCTCAGCGCCTGACACCTGAGGCAGTCGATCTGGGCCGATGCCGCGCGTGAAGGCGGCAGCGCACCGACCGGAGCCGCATTCAGCTGGAAGCAGAGCAACCCTACTTTGGAGGCTGAAGACCCCGAGAGTTGGCCCATTCGTCGAGGTGAGCTGCGACATCGGCCTGACGAACCTTCGCCAGCAGCTCGTCCTGCTCGCGGCCAGGCTTCAACCTGGCGGCCCGCTCACGAAGCTGTTCGGCCCACGCGGAAAGGCGCTCCTGAAACGATACGGTCTGCTTGACGTGCTGCCGCTTCATAGTGCTTCCCCCCTCCCAGGCACCTTCCGGTCAGCACCTGTTGGGCGAGGACACAAGCACTCCAACCCGGCGCTTTAGGTTAAGCTAGAAGCCGATCGGCCTGCCGCTTTGCGCCAAATCAATGAGGCGGCCGAATTCCGCGATGTGGGGCGATGGGCTCCGGCAGAGAGAGAGTCGCACTACATCCCTTTACCGGTGCTCAGATCACGTTTGAATAGATCTGTTCGCGGTGAACTTCCCGGCCGCTCTCGTCGATGACGACGATCTGGAGCGCGGGATGGCCTTTAGGTTTCTCTCTGCGCATCTTGTCGGCGAGAATCTTGCTGTGTGCAATGGCGGCACCGTCACTCACAAGCTCCAATCCTGACTTGTCGCGGACGGGCACGCCGTCCTTGATATCGAAATAGTAGGTGGGCATCGGCTCATTCCCGCGGCCCCACACAGCTTGGCTGAAATAATCATCGAAAAAAAGAGCCGCCGAGATGCGGTGGGATGAACCTCGGCGGCGACTTGGGGACGTAACCGTGGGGTCGGGTTACGCAAGTCGAATACTAACGAGCCCGCGAATCCCGGGCTTGATCGGCATCAAGCCCGATCTGCCGCGACATCTGTTTCGCGACTTGGATCGCCATTCGGGAAGATCAGGTACATTTTGGATGACCTGCTTCATATTCGCTATTATAATACCGCTATGACCTTGCCTACCCAAAGGCGTCGTCTTTCGCCGCCTGCCGTTGCGGTGGTAATATAGGGTTACATTGCGGGAAGTGCGCCATGCATAGCTACATCGCTCGGGCGAATGTCGATCATTACATCGCGCTGTTAAACGGCGCCGACCTCATGCCTGACCGCCGAAGCGCGATCACCAAGATGCTGATTTCCGAAGTGGACGGGCTCGGCCATGATCTGGAGCAACTCGAGTTCTTCGAGAATCGAGCCGCAACCGGACGCAAGCGCGTGGAGACCGTCGCGCATCTGCGCGACGGTTTTGCTTTCGGAACGCCAGAACGGCGACACGCAGAGGAGTTGCTGGTGAACATCGAGAATCTTCAAACTCTCCTGGAAGATACGTGTCATCGCCTGCGCAGGAAGATCAACTCGCGCGGCCTTTGATGGCCTCGGCAGGCTTGATGCGAGTTCCTGCAAAGCAAGCCGCGGCTGTTCATGCGTGGCGCAATCACGCCGCGACAGGCTTGCTCTCCTCGCTGCGCTTGCCTTGCAGCGGCGCGAACTGCTCGGACGTCACCGTTTCGTTCGCGATCAACAGCTCCACACCGGCGTCCAGGTCACCACGCCGCCGCTGGAGGATATCCCGGGCGCGGCGGTCCCCCTCCTCGATCAGGTTGCGGACGGCGAGATCGATCTCGCGGCCCGTTGCCTCGGCAGCCCCGACGATCTTGTCCTGGGCCGCCCCGAGAAACGCTTGCGGCTTGGGCGCATAGGTGCGTTGCCCCACCGTCTCGTCCATGCCGTACTTGGTCACCATTTCAATCGCGACCTCGGTCGCACGCTGAAGATCGTCGGCGGCGCCGGTGGAGATTGCGCCGTCGAAGATCAGACGCTCCGATGCGCGTCCCCCCATCAGCACCGCTATGCGGTTCTTGAGCTCCTCGATCGTCAGCAGGAACCTGTCCTCGGTCGGACGCTGGATGGTGTATCCCAATGCGCCGATCCCGCGCGGAATGATCGAGACCTTCTGCACCGGGTCGACGCCGGGCAGGCTGGCCGCAACGAGGGCATGGCCCATCTCATGATAGGCGACCCTGCGCCGTTCGTCCTTGCTGAGTACCCTGCTCTTCTTCTCGATGCCGGCCACGATCCGCTCGATCGCCGTGACGAAATCATCGAACGTGACCTCCTCACCGCTCCGTCTGGTCGCGGCGATCGCGGCTTCGTTGATGAGGTTTGCGAGGTCGGCGCCGGTAAATCCGGTCGTGAGTCCCGCCACCTTGTCGAGGTCGACGTCTTTGCCCATACGGATCTTGCGGACATGGACCTTGAGAATGGCGACGCGCCCGTTCTTGTCCGGCCGGTCAACCAGAACCTGCCGGTCGAAGCGGCCCGCGCGCAGCAGTGCGGGGTCCAGGATCTCGGGGCGATTGGTGGCCGCCAGCAGGATGACGCCGGCGCTCGGGTCGAAGCCGTCAAGCTCGGACAGGAGCTGGTTGAGGGTCTGCTCCTTCTCGTCGTAACCTCCGAACGACAGCGGCCCGCGGCTGCGTCCCAGCGCATCGAGTTCGTCGACGAAGATGATGCACGGTGCCGCCTTTCGGGCCTGCTCGAACAGATCCCGGACGCGCGCTGCGCCGACACCAACGAACATCTCAACGAATTCCGAGCCCGAGATCGAGAAGAACGGAACGCCGGCCTCTCCCGCCACGGCGCGGGCCAGCAGCGTCTTTCCCGTTCCCGGCGGTCCGACCAGCAATATTCCCTTGGGTACATGCGCCCCCAATCGGCCATAGCTCTTGGGGTCCTTGAGGAATGAAACGACTTCCTGGAGCTCGAACTTCGCCTCGTCCACTCCGGCGACATCCGCGAAGGTGACCTTGATGTCCTTTTCGACATAGACCTTTGCGCGGGATTTGCCGATCGCCATCAGCCCGCCCAGGCCCTGGCCGCCTCCCATGCGGCGGCCGATCCAGAACCAGATCACGAAGAAGGCGATGACCGGAAAGATCCAGGACAGCAAGCTCTGCAGCAGACCGCCACTGGGAACGCCGGTCACGCTCACGCCTTTTGCCGCGAGCTTCTCGGCCAAAGCCATATCGACCCGCGCCGTGATGAATGCGGACTTTCCACTCGGAAGCGGTTCTTTCAATTTCCCCTGAATCATATCCGAGCCGACGGACACCTCGGCGATCTTGTCCTGCGCAAGTAGCTGCTCGAATTGGCTGTAGGGAATGGTTTCGATTGAACTGTACGTCGCGAGCCCGAACTGCAGCATGACGAGCAGCAGGCCGCCTGCCAAAACAGCGGCCATGACCATAGTCTGCTTCCGTGAACCTTGATCGGACTCCACTCTGCTTCTCCCATCACCGTCGGCTGCGCTGTAAATGGTAATGGAGAACGGCGACCTCTGCTTGATTCAGGTCAACACCGCGGTCCCACACGACCGGGCCGATGAACTCGACAGGACTGACAGCACATGACGCTTGCGCTGGATTCCCAGCGTTCAATGCTGCGCAATCCGGCCGTCGACCACCTGGATGATGCGGTCGCAGCGGCGCGCGAGGTCCAGATTGTGGGTGACGAGCAGGAAGCTGGTGCCGCTCTCCCGATTGACCCGTCGCATCAGTTCGAAGACGGCATCGGCCGACTTCGAATCGAGATTGCCGGTCGGCTCGTCCGCCAGCACGAGATCCGGATTCATCGCGAGCGCCCTGGCCACGGCCACCCGCTGCTGCTGGCCGCCCGACATGTTGTTGGCAAGATTGTTTCCGAATCTCTCGAGACCGACCTCGGCAAGGAGGCGATCGGCCCGGGCCCCGATCTCGGCACTCGGAAATCCGCGGTCCGCGAGCATCGGCATCATGATGTTTTCGCGCGCGGTGAAGGCAGAGATGAGCAAATGATGCTGAAACACGAAGCCGATGGTGTGGCCCCTGAGATGCGTGAGCTCGTTGTCACCCAGCAGCCCGGTGTCGCGTCCCTTGATGAGGAGCCGGCCTGACGTCGGCCGATCGAGCAGACCGACGATGTTGAGCAGCGTGCTCTTGCCGGAGCCGGACGGACCCATCAAGGCCAGGAACTCGCCATGAGCGAGTTCGAGATCGATGTCGTGCAATACCTCGACCTCCGTCGGCAGGCCTACATTGTAGGCCTTGCAAACGCGCTCGAGCCTCAGGATCTCGTCAGCCACGGATCGCTACCACCGGATCGAGTTTCGCCGCGCGCACCGCCGGCGCTGTCGCAGCCAACAGGCCGGTGACCGTGGCGAGCACCGCCGTATAGATGAAGAGGTTTCGCTCCAGGATCAACGGAAAGAACTCGCTTCCATCCGCCTGGCGGGCAACAGCGTGCCAATAGATCAGCGCAAGGGCGCCCATCGTCGCGCCGAACAGCGAGCCAATAAAGCCGAGCAGACCACCCTGGAGCAGGAACACCCGCAGGATCTGGCCGCGCGAGGTGCCCATCGCCCTGAGGATGCCGATCTCCTTGGAGCGCTGGATCACCGAGACGATGAGCACCGCGGCAATGCCAAAGGCCACAGACAGGCCCACGAACACACGGATCAAGGTGTTCGTGTAGATCTGCGCCTGGACGGCGGTGTAGAACTGCGCGTTGGTGGCGATCCAGCTATCGGCCTCGACGGCCGTCGCGGCCTGGATCCGCCTGGCGATGGTTTCGGCCGCATAGATGTCCTTGATCGTCATGTCGATGGTGGTGACGCCGCCGATCATGCCGAGCAGAGACTGTCCGGTCCGCAGTGCGATGAAGGCCACGCGCTGATTGGCCCCCTTGTTGCCGAAATCGACCAGGCCGGAGATCGTCAGCACCCGGTTGGCAGAGCTTGCCGCCTGAAGGTTCAGCTTGTCACCCACAGTGGCGCCGAGATTCTTGGCGAGCTCGGTGCCGATGATGATGTCTTCGCTGGTCAGCCGCGCGGTGCCGGCGACGATGTAGTCCGGCACCTTGACGATGTTGAAATAGGTGTCCGGCTCGATTCCGGTCAGCGTCACCGCCCGGCTGGCGTCGCCGCGGATGGCCAGCGCGGATCCGGTAATGGTGGGTGAGACTGCGGTGACTTCCGGCATCGCCAGCATCTGGGCTCTGATCTTCGGCCACTGGTCGATCGAGATCACCCGCTGGCTCGGCCGTTGCACCACCGCGTCCTCGATCTCGCCGGCGGCGTTGCGCAGGGGGCGCGCGACCTGATCCGGCGTGAGGAGCTGGATCTGCGGCTGCGATGTCAGCACGCGCTTGATGAAATTCGCCTCCATGCCCGCGAGCATCGCCGACATGAAGACAATGACGCCAACGCCGATCGAAATGCCGCCGATGATGAAAGCGGTCTGTAATCTGCCCTCACGCAGGAAGCGCACGGCAGCGATCCACTCGAATGGAAGCCAGCGATTCATGGCAGGACGGGCCGCACGCGCTGCCCGGTCACCACGCCCGAGCTTTGCGGAATCGCGACGTCACCGGCTTCCAGCCCCTCGACGATCTCGATGTTGCTGTTGCCGCGCAAGCCGAGCTTCACCGGACGCTTGACCGCGCGACCGCCCTCCATGGTCAGGACCCAGGGCTGTCCGGACAGGACGTCATGGACCGAGCGAACGGGCAGCACCTTCGCATCGTCTTTCGCGGCAACCTCGATGTCGACCGAGACGGTCATGTCCTGGCGCAGCTCGTCGGATGGTTTCACCACCGTCAGCTTGACCTGAACGGTCGCGCGGGAAATGTCGATGCCCGGATTGATGTAGGAGACCCTGGCGGCAAAATGCCGGTCCGGGTAAGCATCCGCGGAAGCCAGCGCGTTCTGTCCGAGCGCGAGCTTCCCGAGATTGCGCTCGTCGATCTGCAAGACGAGCTGCAAGTCACCTGACGGCGCGAGCACGAGTAGCGCCTTTCCCGCCTGCGCCACGGTGCCGCGCTCGACGTTCCGGGTGATGAGAACGCCGTCGCGAGGGGCCACGATCGTGGCATAGCCCAAGCGGGATTCCGCCGTGTCCAGATTGGCTCGTGCCTGGTTGAGCTGCGTCTGCGCCATGACATAGTCGCTGCCGCCCGGGCTTGCGGTATAGACCTGGAACTCCGCCGCACGTTTCACGGCGCGCGCGACATCGAGCGTCTTCTGTGCGTCATCCAGGGCTGCCTTGGTCGCGTAGCCATTGTGTTCGAGCTGCGCCGTGCGGTTATAGGTCTGCTGGGCGTTCAGAAGCGTCGCTTGCGCTTGTGTCAGAGCCTCCTTCGCGGAGGGCAGCGTCAGCTCTTCGAGCTGCCTGATCCGGGCTTCGGCCTGGGCTACCGCCCCCTGCGCCTGGATCACGCTCGCTTTGAGTTCCCGTGCCTCCAGCGAGATCAGCGGCTGCCCCTTGGTGACCTTCTGGCCTTCATGCACCAGCACGTCCGCGACCGTGCCAGTGATCTGGCTGCCGATCTCGACGCGGTACGGTGTCTCGACATGCCCGCTCGCCACCACGGTCTCGATCAATCGCCCGCGCGCGACCTGGTCGACCACGACGGCAGGTCCGAACAGGATGCGGACGCCCTGCCAGGCACCAAGGGCGAGCAGAACAAGGATCGCGAGCACAAACCATTTGTGGGCGAGGACTCCTGACCACGCCGACGCGGCGGAGAGCCGGGTCGTGTGCTCCTGCTTCGAAACGGATAGTGTTTGCTCTACCATGACTCTGCGCTGCTGCGAATTCCGCCGAACTGAATACCGCACCGCCCCTGTTCCAGATTGCGCCAAGTCAACGCGCTGCCGGCAAAATGCGCGCTGTCTTAAAACATTGTCGCGTTTGCACCGATCGACGGCCTGTCGAAAGCACCGCCGCTTGGGAGCTTCGACGCTGATGTGCTCACGTTGACGAAGATCAATCCGGCTGCAGCTCACTCGTCCAAACTGGTCTGCAAAATCGCACTGGCAGCGGCAGCAAAGCAGAGGACATGTAAAATGGCGCACAAGCAGGTCCTGTTTCACTCGGCGGCTCGTGAAAAAATCTTGCGCGGCGCGTCCCTTCTCGCCGATGCCGTGCGCGTCACGCTCGGGCCGAAGTCGAAATCCGTCCTGATCCAGAAGTCGTGGGGCGCACCCATCGTGTGCAACGATGGGGTCACCATTGCCAAGGAATTCGATCTCAAGGACGCGGAAGAGAACCTGGGCGCCCAGGTGCTGCGGCAGGCCGCCGAGAAGACCGGCGATGTCGTCGGCGACGGCACCAGCACGTCGACCATCCTGGCCCATGCCATCCTCGCGGACGGCGTCCGGAACGTCGTCGCCGGCGCGAGCGCGATCGACCTCAAACGCGGCCTGGATCGCGGGACACAGGCCGCCATCGCCGCCCTGCACGCCATGGCGAAGCCGGTGAAGACCAGGGCGGAAAAGGTTCAGGTCGCCACGATCTCGGCGCACAACGACATCTCCATCGGCGAGCTGGTGGCGGATGCGATCGAGAAGGTCGGCGGTGACGGCGTGATCTCGGTGGAGGAGTCCAAGACCACCGAGACGCTGCTGGAAGTCGTGGAAGGCATGAAGTTCGATCGCGGCTTCCTGTCGCCCTACTTCGTCACGGATGCCGACCGCATGGAAGCCGTATTGCAGGATCCCTACGTGCTGCTCTGTGATCACAAGATCGGGGCCCTGCGCGATCTGGTTCCCCTGCTCGAGCAGGTCGCCAAGAGCGGCCGGTCGCTTCTGATCATCGCCGAGGACATCGAGGGCGAAGCGCTGGCGACCCTCATCGTCAATCAGCTTCGCGGCGTGCTCAAGGCATGCGCAGTCAAGGCGCCCGGATTCGGCGACCGGCGCAAGGCCATGCTGGAAGATATTGCCATCCTTACCGGCGCGCAGGTGATCTCGGAGGAGATCGGGCTCAAACTGGAAAGTGCCACCCTCCAACAGCTCGGTCGCGCCGCACGGGTGGTCGCCGACAAGGAGAATACCACCCTGATCGGGAGTGGCGGCGATCGCGCCCGTATCGACGCACGGCTCGCTCAGATCCGCGTCGAGATCGAGAAAGCCACCAGCGACTACGACCGCGAGAAGCTCGAAGAGCGCCTCGCCAAGCTATCGGGCGGCGTCGCCGTCATCCGGGTGGGAGCACCGACCGAAGCCGAGATGAAGGCGAAGAAGGAAGCGCTCGACGATGCGATCAGCTCGACCAAAGCTGCGGTGGCCGAGGGCATCGTGCCGGGCGGCGGGCTTGCGCTGCTCCGCACGATCGCGGCGGTGGCCAAGGAGGAGGCCACCTGCGAGGGCGACGAAAGAACGGGCGTGCAGATCCTGAAGCGCGCGCTCGAAGCTCCCGCGCGCCAGATCGCCGAAAATTCCGCAACCGATGGCGGCGTCGTCGTTGCCCGGATGCTGGCCAGCGAGGGCAATTCCGGCTTCGATGCCGCCCGGAAGGTCTATGTCGACCTCGTGGAAGCCGGCATCGTCGATCCGGTGAAGGTCGTACGGACCGCGCTCGAAAATGCGGTGTCCGTCGCAAGCGTGCTTCTTCTGACGGAGGCGACGATGACGGAGATTCCGGAGCCGAAGCGCGAGCGGCTGCCCGAGTCCGACATGGCAATGTAGCAGCCGCAGGCCTGCAGCGAACGCAGAGCCATCAGCCGTCGGCGCAAGAGGCGCAAAGATTCCGCACAGGATGCAACGATGCCCTATCGCTCGAACAAGGACCTTCCCCCTGGCGTACGGCACCACTTGCCACCTCATGCCCTGGACATCTACCGGGAGGCATTCAACCACGCCTTCACCTCGCATGCCGGGGACCTCCGGCAGGAAGAGATCGCTCACCGCACGGCCTGGGCTGCCGTGAAGCGCTCTTACGTGAAACTTGGCGACCAATGGTTGCCAAGGAGACCGGCTTCATAAACGCCCACATGTTCTCGACTGCCCCTACAGCCGAGAAACGTCTCTGGACCTGCCCCATTTTGCTCGACGCAGGAATGCGGAACGACGAGTTCCACACCCGCATGTGACATGATCGTCCTATGCGCTTCCGACGCATCCGATTTCGCGCGCGCAGCTCTTGAATTTGAGCGAAATCAACCAGTGCACGATGGCAGAGACTATCCTTCGTTGCGACCGGAATGGTCAAACTCGATGGAGAACATGATCATGGCGACCGAAACCAAACTTCCTGTCACCAAGACGTCCACCGCACCTGCAGCCGCCGGCGAGGCATGGCAGCCGTTCCAGGCGTTGAGAAACGAAATCGACCAGATCTTCGACGATTTCGGCAGCGGCTTCTGGAAACGGCCGTTCCGCTCGCTCGCACGGCTGGAGCGCGACCTGTCCAAGAACTTCAATGCGCCGGCCGTCGACATCGCCGAAAGCGACAAGGCCTACGAGATCACGGCTGAGCTTCCCGGCCTCGACGAGAAGAACATCGACGTCAAGCTCGTCAACGGAGGTCTCACCATCAGAGGCGAGAAGAAGGAAGAGACCGAAGAGAAGAAGAAGGATTACTACGTTTCCGAGCGCCGCTACGGCTCGTTCGAGCGCTACTTCGCGCTCCCGGACGGCGTCAACGCCGACAAGATCGAGGCGACGTTCAAGAACGGCGTGCTCAAGGTCGTCCTTCCCAAGACCGAAGAAGCTCAGAAGCCGGCCAAGACCATCAGTGTGAAGGCCGCCTGACGGCCCCCGATGCGAGGCTGCGACGGCCGCAGCCTCGCCTCACCCCCAGGAAACTCGCCAGCGAACTCGAGGACACACCATGCGCGCACATCATATCATGACGAAGGACCTCGTTGCCGTAACACCGCACACGACGATCGAGGAAGCGGCCAAGATCATGCTCCGAATGCACATCAGCGGCCTGCCCGTCATCGACGATGCCGGCAATCTCGTCGGCGTGGTCTCGGAAAGCGACTTCCTCCGCCGCAGCGAGATCGGAACCGGCCGCAGGCACGCCGCCTGGCTGAAGTTCTTCATGGGACCAGGACGCGCGGCTGCCGAGTTCGTTCACGAGCGCGGCCGCAAGGTGGAGGACGTCATGACAAAGCAGGTCGTCTCGGTGCAGGAAGACACAGATCTGGCCGAACTGGTCGACCTGATGGAGAAGAACGACATCAAGCGCGTCCCCGTGATGCGGGGCAAGACGCCCGTCGGGATCGTCACGAGGACGAACCTGCTGCAAGCCGTGGCGAGCCTCCTGCACGAAATTCCGGATCCGACCGCCGATGACGAGCACATTCGCGAGCGCATCACACGCGCGGTCAACGGCACGGACTGGCGTCCGATCGGCTTTGAGGTGAATGTCCGCAAAGGCGTCGTGCATCTGCACGGCCTCGTCACCACCGATGAGGCCCGTCAGGCCGCGATCGTCGCTGCCGAAAGCACCGCCGGCGTCAAGGAAGTTCACGACCATCTCTGCTTCGTCGATACCTATACCGGGCTCTATGTGGAATCGCCCGAAGACATGAAGGCCGCTGGCTGAGCTCCCCGCGGGTCGAGGTCAGCATGCTCGGATGGTTCGTTCGGATTCTCTTCGCCATAGCAGCGCCGATCACGGCGCTGTTCGTGGCACGTGACGCACTGAACTTCGGCTTGATCCAGACCATCGTGACCATGTTGCTCGTGACTGTCCTGGTCGGGCTGATTGCCGCCTTTACCGGGCGGGACCGACAGGCACCGCGCTAGTCGCCGCCGACCGGCTCGCCCGCCAAACCTGGGTGCGGAGCCGCCCGATGGCGTCGGCCGGCACAGCAAAGGTATGGCGATGAGCCGGTACCCCGGGAGTGCAGGCGTTGCGCGCTTTTCCGTGCGGCTACGGACATCACCTTAGGTGAAGCTCCCAAATTTCGGCCGGACAATTTATCCGCTAGTAAGGGTTCGTCAGCACGCACCGGCGCGGGGGCCTGCAAATGAACCACTCGATTTACACTGCGGACAAGGCAACGCATCTGAAAGTGGTCGTCAGCGGATTGCTTGCCGGCATCGCCGTCGCAGCGACCACGCTGACCGTGCACTTGGCCCAGCCTGAATCAGGCTTGCAGAAGGCGAAGACTCTGGCCGTCCATCAGGCACGTCCAATGCACGCACTGACCGAAATGGCCCAACGCTAGTCGAGATCGGCTGTTGGAGGATACTCAGATGACCAACGAGGCAATCAAGGCGCTGATGCTACTCGCGATGTATGGCATCCTCGAACTCGCGCTCTATGTTTCGTCGACCGCCAGAGCTGCCAAGCAGCCGGTCCGTTCGACACCCGGCCGGACTGCGAATCCCGATCTCACCCATCCGAGGACGGAAAACTAGGCCGATCCGCGCGGTCGCCCGTCGGGAGACGGCAGCGTCAGTGAAGATCGTTACAACGGTTCGTCATCGACCGTGGATGGTTCTGCCTGCAGCGAGACGAAGTCACCGCCGCCGTAATCGTCCTCCGGATCGGGACTGATCGATTCAAGGCACAGGCGGTCATCGACGCCGCGAACGCCTGAAGCGTTCTCGCAAGCCACGACAGCCGCCCGGCGGGCGTTGTCACCTTTGACGACGCCCCGCAGCGTCACGAAGCCGTCCCTGACGCTCACGTTCAAGCCGACGGGCTGCCAAGGCATCCCGGCCATCGCCGCGAGGACCGAACGGCGGATATGATTGTCGTTTTCCGAATAGCCGGGTGCGCCGGTCAACGGGCCGGCAACTGCGGACAGGAAGTCGGACCGGGTAATGATGCCGACAACGCGATCATTGCGCATGACCGGAACGTGATTCAGGTTTCGGCGCTCCATCAGGTCGGCAATCTCCTCGAGGGGAGTCTCTTCCCTGGTCGTCGCCGGATCACGCGTCATCACCTGCTCGACCTTGCGCCCGTGCTCCTTGACGAATTCGCGCGCGATTCGGTCCGTTCCGAGCAGGACGGTCAGCAGCCGGTTGCGCGTGTGCTCCGTTTCGAGCTCCGCCCGCCTGAGGAAGTCGCTTTCGCAAATGATGCCAACGAGCTTTCCCGTCGCATCCGTGACCGGCAGTCCACTGATGTGGTGACCGAGCATGACCCTGATGGCATCGGCGATCGAAGCCTCGGGCCGAATAGCTATCACTCGCCGGGACATTATCTGGTGCGCGCGCATGTCTTCAACTCCAGAGAGAACTCACAGGTAGTCGCCGCCCCTGACAGGGGCTTGATCGAGATCAACCGCCCGGCCGCGATCGAGGGCCATGCTGCCGTCGAATCTGGACATTGGGCATGCGCCTGCAAGCATTGTTCATGGCCGCGATCCTTGCGGCAGTCGCGGCGCCGAGCGCCGGAGCGCCGGCCGCAACGACGTCGGTCGACGTCTCTGCCGCGCTCTCCGATCTCATGACCCGGCTTCAGCTCCAGCATGCCAAGCTCTGGTTTGCGGGGAAGCTCAGCAACTGGGGTCTGGCGAGCTACGAGATCCAACGGATCGATGCCAGTCTCGAAGCGGCGGGCAAGCTCTTGCCCGACCCATCGCGGATCGCTCCTGCAAAGGTTCAGCTGCAAGCCGCACGCGAGGCGATCCGACAGAAAAACGTGCCTGCCTTCACCAAGGCCTATTCGGCCCTCACGAACGAATGCAACAGCTGCCATCGGGCCAGCGGCTACGCCTCGATCACAATCCAGGTACCGGTTCGCCCGCCTGTCACCAACCAATTGTTCGTCGATCAGGTCACCGAAGGCCGGGCGCTGGCCCACGCCTCCTGCGGAACCTGCCATATCGTCGAGGATGCCGCCAGGGAATCGCCCGCGTCCCGCCCCCCGGCGCCGAGCCTCATGGAGATCGTCAATCGTCCCTCGTTCTCCACCGATGACATCAGGCAGTTCCTGGCATCGGGCCACCGCAGGCTCGGACCTGACCAGGCCATGCCGAACCCGCGGCTCGCGGAGTACCAGATCGACGAGATCGTGGCGTACCTCGAAACGTTGAGAGCCGGCCCGCTGCGCTAAACCCGGCCCGCTCCACTCGCCCGTTGCAAGCCCCGGCGGTTGATCTCGGTCAAACGGTGATCGGCAAAGAGCAGCATTGTGGACCCAACACAATCTGAACAGCGCCATCGCAAGGCAGGCACATGACAATGACAGGCGGAGCCGCTCCCTCACCTCAGACGCGCGTGCCGGCAGCGAATTCATTTCTTTGGGGCGTCTCGACCTCGAGCTTCCAGATCGAGGGCGCTTCCCATGTGGATGGGCGCGGCGACAGCATATGGGACAGCTATTGCCAACAGAAGGGCCGCATCAAGAATGGCGATACCGGCGATATCGCCTGCGATCACTATCACCGCTACCGTGAAGACATCGCGATGATGCACGATATCGGCGTCGGCGCTTACCGCTTCTCGATCTCGTGGCCGCGCATCCTGCCTCGCGGTCGCGGGGCTGCGAACGAGGCGGGCCTCGATTTCTACGACAGGCTCGTCGATGCACTTCTGACTGCCGGCATAGAACCCTGGATCTGTCTCTATCACTGGGATCTGCCGCAGGCGCTGCAGGATCTTGGCGGCTGGCAGAACCGGGACATCGCGGGATGGTTCGCCGATTATGCTGCGCTGGCGGCCCGACGCTTCGGCGATCGGGTCAAGCGGTTCGCCACCTTCAACGAGCCATGCGTATTCACGCTGTTCGGATACGGTCTCGGCTGGAACGCGCCCGGCATTGCCGACAGGGGCGCCTTGCACCGAGCCATTCACCACGTCAACCTGAGTCACGGCCGTGCCATCGACGTCCTCCGGCAATCGGTGACCGACGCATCGCTCGGTGCCATTCACAACCGCCAGCCCTGTTATCCCGCCACTACGCGAGAGGAGGACGTTGCGGCGACGCAGCGCCTTGCGCCGTACTGGAATGACGCGTTCCCGTATCCGCAGCACTTTGCCTACTATCCCCCGGAGCTTGCCGAGGCCATCGAGCCTTACGTCAAGCCCGGTGACATGGCGCAGATCGCACGGCCGGTCGACTGGTTCGGGCTCAACCACTATTCGCCGCACTACATCAAGGCCGACAGCAATCCGATCGGCGCCGGCTTCGGTGCACCGCCGGATGGCGTACGCCGCACCACCATCGGCTGGCCCATCATTCCCGACGCGTTCCGCGATACGCTGCTGGACATCCACCGGCGCTTCGGGTTGCCGATCTACGTGCTGGAGAACGGAACCGCCGCGGACGATAAGCCGGACGATAGCGGCCGCGTTCAGGACACCGCACGAATTGCCTATCTCGACGCCTACACGAGGGCAATGCAGGAAGCGATGCGGGCCGGAGCCGACGTCAGGGGCTATTTCGTGTGGTCGCTGCTCGACAATTTCGAGTGGGCATCGGGCTATTCGCAACGCTTCGGTCTCGTGAATGTCGATTTTGCCACGCAGAAGCGAACCCCGAAGGCGTCGGCGCACTGGTATTCGGATCTCATTCGGTCGTCGCGACGGTCGCAAGTTGCCGCAGACCGCGCGGCGCTCGACAACGTGACGGCAACGCCCGGCGCGATGGCCGCCTCCACGGTGTCCAGCTGAGCCGATGAGCGCGATCCTCACAATCACGCCCAATCCGGCGGTCGACTTGTCGACATCGGTGGACAGGATCGTTCCTGTCGCCAAGCTGCGCGGCATCGGGCAGCGCCGCGATCCCGGCGGCGGCGGCATCAACGTTGCGCGCGTGGTCAAGCGCCTCGGCGGCAATGCCACCGCGCTCTATCCGGTGGGCGGCCTCACGGGAGACCTGCTGCGTCAATTGCTGGACAAGGAGGGCGTCGAAAGCCTGACCTTTCCGATCGCCGGCGAGACCCGGCAAGACTTCTTCGTCCGCGAGATCGGCACGGGCCAGCCCTATCGCTTCATCCTGCCAGGGCCGCCTCTTGCAGAGCACGAATGGCAGAGATGCCTTGCCCTGCTGTCGGCGCTGCAGCCGTTTCCCAGCTTCGTGGTTGCCAGCGGAAGCCTGCCGACAGGGGTGCCCGACGACTTCTATGCAAGGGTCGCAAGGATCGTCAAACAGCGCGGCGCCAAGATGATCCTTGATACCTCGGGTCAGGCCCTCGTTGCTGCGGTGGCGGAAGGGGTCGAACTGGTCAAGCCGAACCTGCGGGAGATGCGCGAGCTGGTCGGCCGCGAGCCGTCTGATCCCGCCGAATGGGAAGCTGCTGCCGGAACGCTGGTGCGCAGCGGCAAAGCGGCGATGGTCGCCCTTACGATGGGACATCTCGGCGCCGCGCTGGTGACGAGCGACCGCGTGTGGCGCGCCAAACCTCTCGCGATCGTACCCGTCGGCGCCGTTGGCGCAGGTGACAGTTTTCTCGGCGCGCTGGTCTACGCGCTGGCATCTGGAGCCAGCCTCGAACACTGCTTTCGACAGGCCGTCGCCGCCGGCGCCGCGGCCCTGCTCAATCCCGGCACAGAACTCTGCCGGCCCGACGACATCAAACGTCTCGCCGAGCAAGTCATTCTCTCGACAGCAATTTGACCGAGCCGGTCGGAAGCGTCGCGGACTCTGCCTGCTGCGGCGGCGTTTCCCGGTTGAGACGGTCGAGCGACAGCAGGAGACTGCCGACCCGTCCCAGCGACGACATCCAATCGGCAATACGCCCATAATTGTCGACAATCCAGTTGAACGAGGCCTGCACCAGCGTGAAAGCCGCGGCGGCTTGTGTGAGCTCGCCCAGTGTCATGGCCCCGGAGAGAAATTTCGGCGCGCAGAGCACCAGCCCGATGATCGGTGCCAGAAGCGAGTTGCCATGCGACACGATCGTCGTCCGCATCAGCTGCCAGCACAGGCGGCGCCACTGGTCCATGGTGGTCCTGAGAGTGCTGCGAAGGTCACGGCAGACTTCCGGCCGTTGCCCTTGCGGCGCGATGCCCTCCCCGATATCGCGGAGCTGGTGTGCCGCCGTGATCAACTCCGCCTCCGCCTGGTTCTTGATCTGAACCAGCCGGGTCAGCGGCGCCCCGACCGTCATCATCGCAATCGTCACGATGCTGGAATAGAGCGCCACCCCGACGACAAGGTAGCCCGGAATCCGGACGGAATGACTTCCCACAGGCAGCGCGATGTCGCCACCGACCGTCCAGAGGACCTGAATGAAAATGACCGCGCTGAGCAGCGCGGACACCAGTCCGAGCGCCAAGTCGATCGGCGCATCCGTTGCGATCCTGACGTCCTCGGCGATCCGGTATTCGGGAATCTGCTGCTCGCTCTGCACAGCCGCGAGGCGGGCATAACGGTCATCCTCGACCCAATAGTCGATCACCTTGCCGGTCAGCCATTCCCGCCATTTTCTCTGCACGGTCATGCGGCCCCAGACCGACGCCACGGCGAGCGTGATACTCCCGATGCACAAAGGGACGAGCAGGAACGCCTGCCCCCTCAGCCGCGCAGAATCGCGGCTCTCGAGCGCATCGAAGAAGTCGCGGTTCCAGTAATTGAAGCGAAATTGCACGTAGAGCTGGAGGATGACGACCGCCACCAATAGCACGCATAGCACCCATACGCGCCAAGCCGATGCTCCCCGCCAGAAGCCGGAGGCGCTCTGCCAGAATCGCGACCTCGCCCGCGAAGAGCCGTTCTCGTCTGGTTCGATCGTCATCAATGTTCACAGCTAGAGCCGGCATGTGCTGCGCACTTGATCTTTCGCAAGCCGACGGTGCCGAGATGCGCGAAAGTTATCGCCATTCAGACCCATTCTGCAGCGCGGGAGAATGCGCGATGGACGCATCGAGCTACATTCGCTGGTTCAGGGACATACGTCTTGCCGACGTGCCGCTGGTTGGAGGCAAGACCGCATCCCTGGGCGAGTTGTATTCGGCGCTGACGCCGGAGGGCGTCAAGATCCCGAACGGCTTTGCGCTGACCGCGGCCGCGTATCGGGACGCCCTGACCGAAGCCGGCGCGTGGGACAGGCTCGGCTCCCTTCTCGCCGGCCTCGACAAGCGGCGGATCGCCGATCTTGCCCGCCGTGCCGCCGCCGCGCGCGCGATCGTCTACGCGGCGACCGACCGGGAGGATCTGCGCCACCAGGTCAGACAGGCGTATCGGCAGCTGGAGCAGGAATACGGACGCAACGTCGCGGTCGCGGTCCGTAGCTCGGCCACGGCCGAGGACCTTCCGACCGCAAGCTTTGCCGGCCAGCACGACAGCTTTCTCAACATCCGGGGCGCAGACGGGCTGATGGAGGCCTGCCGCCGCTGCTTTGCTTCACTGTTCACGGATCGTGCGATCTCCTATCGGATCGACAATGGCTTCGATCACTTCAAGGTCGCGCTGTCGGTTGCCGTGATGAAGATGGTCCGCTCGGATCTCGCGGCAAGCGGCGTCACCTTCACGCTCGATACCGAGACCGGGTTTCGCGACGTCGTATTCGTGACCGGGGTCTACGGGCTCGGCGAGAATATCGTGCAGGGCGTCGTCGATCCCGATGAATTCTACGTCCACAAGCCGACCTTCAACGCCGGCTTCCGCGCGGTCCTGTCGCGCCGCCTGGGATCGAAGGCAAAGCGGATGGTCTACGGTCGCGGGCACAACACGACCCGGAACGAGGCAACGCCGGCGAACGCGCGCCAGAAATTCTGCATCAATGACAACGAGGTCTTGACGCTGGCCGAATGCGCGCTGCTCGTCGAGAAGCACTACTCGCAAAAAGCAGGCAAGCCGACCCCGATGGATGTGGAATGGGCCAAGGACGGCAGGGACGGTTCGCTCTACATCATTCAGGCCCGGCCCGAGACGGTCGCCTCGCAACGAAAGCCGGAGGAGCTCGAGAGCTATGTCCTGAAATCGCCCGGGACGGCGCTGGCCGAAGGCCGCGCCGTCGGGGAAAAGATCGCGGCAGGACGCATCCGGCTGATCAGGAACGAGCGGGATCTCCAGAAATTCCGCCCGGGCGAGGTGCTTGTCGCGACGGCTACGCGCCCGGACTGGGAGCCCGTCATGAAGCTCGCCGCCGCGATCGTGACCGATCATGGCGGCCGGACCTGCCATGCCGCCATCATCGCGCGCGAGCTCGGAGTGCCCGCAGTGGTCGGAACGGGCAGTTTCAGCAAGAGGGCGAAGACCGGCACGGCTGTGACGGTGTCCTGCGCGGAAGGTGACATCGGTCACGTCTTCGAGGGGACCCTGCCATACGAGGTCGAACGGACCGCGACCGAAAGTGTCCAGAAGCCGCGCACCGAAATCATGGTGAACCTCGGCAATCCCGAGATCGCGTTCAAGACCGCATCCCTGCCGAGCGATGGCGTTGGCCTTGCCCGTATGGAATTCATCATCAACCAGCATATCGGAATCCATCCGATGGCGCTCGCCTGCCCCGACAAGGTGACCTCAGTGCGGGACCGGCGGAAGATCAAGCTGTTGACCGCACGCTACAAGCAGCCGTCCGAATTCTTCGTCGAGCGGCTTTCGGAGGGCGTCGGCACCATCGCCGCCGCGTTCTATCCCCGGCCGGTGATCGTGCGCCTCTCCGATTTCAAGACCAATGAATATGCGAACCTTCTCGGCGGCGCCGATTTCGAACCTCGCGAGGAGAACCCGATGCTCGGCTTTCGAGGCGCCGCGCGCTACGCGCACCCCGCCTATGCGCAGGGGTTCGAGCTGGAATGCGCTGCAATGAAGCGGGTGCGCGAGGCGATGGGCCTCACCAATCTCAAGATCATGATTCCGTTCTGCCGGCGTGTCGAGGAAGCGCGCAAGGTCATTGCAGCCATGGCAACTCATGGCCTCAAGCGGGGCGAGAACGGCCTGGAGATATTCATGATGTGCGAGATCCCGAACAACGTCATCCTGATCGACCAGTTCGCGCAATTGTTCGACGGTTTCTCCATCGGCTCCAATGATCTCACCCAGCTGACGCTCGGCGTCGACCGGGACTCCGAGATCGTCGCCTTCGACTTCGACGAGCGAGATCCCGGCATGCTGCAAATGCTGTCGATGGCCGTCCTCGGCGCCAAGCGCAACCGACGCCACGTCGGCATCTGTGGCGAGGCTCCCGCCAACTATCCGGAGATCGCGAAGTACCTGGCTGAGCTCGGGATCGACTCGATCAGCGTGAATCCGTCGAGCGTGTTGCGGACCATCGAGATCGTCCGCGCCGCGGAGCGCGACAGCGGGGAAAGCCGGCGGGCTGCGGGCTAAAGCGCGATGAGATCAGGACGAGTCGTCATCGCGCTTTGGGCTACTGTTTAAGCATGATCTCCGCGCAAACGCGTTCCGCGTTTGTCTCGCGGGAAAACCGCTGCGCGCTTCTCCGGATCATGGTTCAGGAGCGCTTGTCCCTGCGATGTATGCCAAGCGCCTGACGCACCTCATCGTCCTCGAGGGCATCCTTGATCGCGCGATCGGCCGGCATGGTCTCAAGGACCGGTGCGTCGACCGGCGCGCCGCGATCAGGTCCGGGCGCCCCCGCCTTTCGCCTCGCCACGCTCTTCTTCGCCGCCTGACCATCCTTGTCCATTGCATACTCTCCTGTGACGTGACGTCAGTGCGACATCAACAGGCAGACCGGAGCTTGCTGCAGAAGGCTCTGCGTCATGCCGCCGAAAACCCACTCGCCCAACCGGCTGTGCCCATACCCTCCGGTCACGATGAGGTCGGCGCCGACGTCGGCAGCCAGCCGAACGAGGTAGCCCGCGTCAGGCTCGGCCGTATGCACACGCACCTCGTGCTGGCAGCTCACGCCATGACGCTGAAGATATCTGGTCACGTCCCGCACCCGGTCTCGCGCCGCATCCTGTTCGCTCGACGTGCAGATTTCGGCGACCGTGACCTGTGAAGCCCGGGTCAGAAATGGCAGCGCGTCCCGAACGGCCAAGCGCGCCTCCCGGGCGTCCTTCCAGCCGACCACGATCCGATCGCCCGACAATCGGGTGACGCCGTCCGGCACCGAGAGGATCGGACGGCCCAGCCGCAACATGGCTCCCGCCGCATCGAGGTGGCGTGAGTAATTCGGCTTCAGCTGGCTGCGCCTCACCACGACGAGATCCGCCGCCCTGGACTGCTCGACCAGGAACTCGGTCGGAAAGCCGATCGTCCAGCGCCATTCCACCTTTTCACTCGGCAGGCGAACGATGCGCCTGAACCACGCCTCCTTGTCCGAGAGCGTTGCGCGTATGCGATTGAGATCCTCCTCAGTCGTCTGTTCGATGATCACGCCTTCGGCGACGAACGGGGGATCTATCGCGATGGCTGAGACGCCGAGCAAGGCGGCTCCAAAGCCATTCGCGACCGTCTCGGCGACGGCAATCTGCCCTTCGTCCTGCTGTTCGGAATCGACGTAGACCATGACGCTGGCAAGAGACATGTCGTTGCTCCATTGCTCGAATGGGACTCTTATCTCGCGTTTCCCGATGGTCCCGTTGACGCAAATCAAGCGGTCCGGCCGCGCTCCTTGATCCCGATCAATCCGGCCGGCCCGAGAGGCGGCAAGATGCCGAAAGCCAACACGGAGGCCAGCCATGCAAGCACAGGACGTGATGATCGCCCCGGTGATGACTGTCGGCGGAAATGCAACCGTTCGTGAAGTCGCCAAGATCCTCCTCGAGCGCCGCATCAGCGCAGTGCCGGTCGTCGATGCCGACAACAAGATCCTCGGGATCGTGACCGAAGGCGACCTGATGCATCGAGCCGAATCCGGCACCGAGCGCCACTATGCCTGGTGGCTTCGCCTCCTGACCGGCGACGCGCAAATGGCGACTGACTACGTCAAGTCGCATGCGGTCAAGGTCGGGGATATCATGACCCGTGAGGTCGTGACTGCCACCCCCGAAACGCCGCTGAGCGACATCGCCATGCTGCTCGAGGAGCGTCAGATCAAGCGCGTGCCGATCGTCAACAAGCAGGGTCAGCTCGTCGGGATCGTCAGCCGGGCCAATCTGCTGCAGGCCATCGCGAGCGCCCGGCCGAAGCTGGAGATTTCACTTTCCGATGCGACCATCAGAAGGAAGTTCCTTGAAGAGCTCAAGAAGCAGCCTTGGGCGCATACGTTCAACCTGAACGCAACCGTCCAGAACGGCATCATCGACATCTGGGGCTTCGCGCCATCTGCGGCCGAACGCACAGCCATCCGCGTCGCGGCCGAGGCGATCCCGGGAGTCGTGCTGGTAAATGACCACTTGCTCGAAACTCCGGCTTTCGTTTACTGATGCAGGCCGGATCGCGTGCTCACATAGCGAGGATTTCATGCCCCACTTTGTCGTCAGCTTTCTGAAGAAGGTCGTCGGCGACCAAGGACAAGTCTGTGAGGCATGTCAGCGTACCATCGAGATCGATGCCGACGACGAAAAGGAGGCGGCGCGATTGGCGAAGCAGGAATTCTGCGAACTTCGCGCAATCCGGGACTGGTCGTTGCACGCCGACCGTATCGACGTGAGGCCGGCCGATTTCCCTTCCTGAGAGTAGTCCTGGTGATTGCGACGTGCGGATGAGCCTTCGTCGCGCTTGCCGGGCGACACTTCGCTGCGATATCCGCGATCTCAGGTTGGCGAGCGTTGCGGATCGCGCCACTCCTCGACCGACGCGATACGCTTCCGAAACAACGCGACCGTGTCGGCGAAGCTCGCGACACATCGGTGACTACGGGCGAAATTGTGCAGGCGATCAAGCGCGACATCGTTCAATCCGAACAAGCGCTCACGATCAGAGGCTTGCCGTACCAGGAGACCGTAGGCCTGAGGAATTGCCGCGTAGGCCGTTCATCTCCGCGCGGTCGCCCCGCGTCCGTCTTTGGCGAATGAGCATCGCCTGCGCCGGTGGTAGATTGACTGATCGAGCGATCTGAAGACATGGTTGTTCATATCGCTGCGGCTCCGAGGCGACCTCGATACCGATCAAGAGGCACGCGCCCGCCACAGCGTTGCGGCAAGCAGGAGATAGGCGGCGCAGGTCCACATCGCCTGCCAGTTCGCCGGCCCTTCGTTGAACCCCACATAGACCGCCGCTCCGACAAACACACCGGCAAACAGCGGCTCCGTCACAGGACGGCTTCCCTTTCCGGGCGGATTGAGCAGGGTCATGGCCGCGAAAGGAACCGCCGCCATGGTGAGTGGGGCAAAAGGAAAATCGATAAAGCGCGGGTCAAACACAAGCCCGAGTGCGGTCGCCGTGCCGATCACGACGATCACGATCAAGGCCCCCCCGTGCATGGTCACGAGCATCGATTCCGTCCGATAGCCTTTCGGGCCGAGCAATTCCTGAAAACTGGGCGGCGGGCGCCCCGACACCAGGGCGTTGGCACCAAACACCGGCGAAGCCGTCGCGGCCACCAGCAGAGAGCTCCACATGAGCCAGCCGCCGTACCCGACGCTTTCAAAGAACACCTTTTGGGCGGCCACGCCAAACAGGATTCCGGCTGTCGTCGCCGATACTGCGACCCCAAGCCATGAAGCCAGGCCAGGGCGGCCGGGCTTGCGACGCAAGGTCAACCATGCCACTCCGAAGACCAGGGTCGCGAGCGCAATTCCACTGCACATCTGCAGCTTCCAGAGCGGATAGTTGCTGACGGGGATGCCGGCAGGATATTTGAGCACGCGTTCCTCGCCTCCGAACAGGCCCCATGATCCGCCGACCGTGCCCTCGATCTCCCGCTTCCAGGATTCGTCATAGGCCTCGAACAGGTTGACGCGAAAATGCTCGCGTCGGGCAAGGTCGAGGACCTCCGAGACCACCCGGGCCTGATTGACAGGGGACGGCAACGCCGATTCCCGCATCCGTCCCTGGCTCGGCCAACCTATTTCTCCGATCAGGATTTCCTTGCCCGGAAAGGCCGCCGCGACCTGCCGGCGTATTGCGTCGGCGTGCTTGACAGCGGACTCAGCCGGGATTGGCACGTTCTCCCAATATGGCAGGATATGAATCGTGACGAAATCGACGACGTCATAGAGCTCACGATTGCTCAGCCAGAATTCCCAGACGTCGGCATAGGTCACGGGGACACTGACCTGCGCCTTCACCGAGCGGATCGTGTCGGCGAGATCGGATACAGTTATGTCCTTGCGCAGCAGCGTCTCGTTTCCGACCACGAGCGCGATCACGGTCCCGGGATATTCCCTGGCGAGGCGTATCGCCGTTGATATCTGAGTTCGATTCTTCTGCTGGTCCTTGTCGAGGAAAATGCCCTGGATGACCTTCAGCCCCGCTCTGGCCGCAAGTTCGGGGATCTGGTCGAGACCAAGATCGTTCGCATAGGTACGGATGCAGTCGGTTATCTCCGCCAGCTGGGCAAGATCCTCCGCGATCTGCTCACGCGATACCTGCGTCGCAGGCGAAAGTGACGTCTGATGGTTGCGGAATGGAGCGTATGAGATGCATTGCACCTTGTCATTCGGATCGATGGGTGCGCGCACCAGATGGACCGGCGTCCCCAACCACCACCACACGACGGCGATAACGCCCAGCGAAATCAGGAAGAGCGCGAGCGAAACGCGGAGAGCATCCGGGGGCTTTCCGACAGGCGCGACGTGACTGGTTTCCTCGCCTGGCGAGAGCAACAGCCTGGAGAACCAGCTTGCTTTCTGAGGATGGACCAACTGATCACACGTGAGGTGCCGCTTTTCACCTGCCGCGATGTCGCGGACGCGTCGCATTGCTTCAAGCGCGCGCCTGCGATCGCGACTGCATGAAAAGCAAGGGGATCATGCAATTGAACTGTTCAACGGTCGCTCCCGAAGAATTATAGGATCGCTCACATTTCCACAAGCCGGTTGCTTCAGGACAATTCCTGAAGTCGCTATGGATGACCGCCGGGAAGATCGCCGCTTGGCGATCTCCCTGAGATGCGATCTGCATATTCTCAGTAGCAGACGCGCACGCGGCGCCAGCGCCGACCATCCCACACGGTGCGGCGAACGCACGGTCCGTAATAGATGGGCCCATATGGTGCATAGTAAGGTCCTGGAGGATAGTAGACCGGAGCCGGATAGTATGGATACGGATATGGATATGGACCCCAATAGGGCCCTCCCACGGCGGCTCCAGCCAGAATGCCAGCGGCAAACCCGCCGATCACCCCCGCGGCGATCCGTCCATTCCTTGCCTCTGCTCCGGTCGGCATCAACGCTGCCGCGGCAATCACGGCAACGGCCGCTAGTGTGCTCAATTTTCCTACAATTCGCATGACTGTCTTCCTTCCCAGAACGGAAACGTTAGCAATTGAACAGCAGCCTTCGTTGCGTTCGATCAGAGCTGCAACGATTGGTCGAGCGGCCGCTTAGAGGGCGAATGGCGCCTGGCGGGCTGGCGAACGGCTATGCCGATTGCGGTGTCGGGCGCGTGTCCTGCAGAAGTGACCCGCGTACCAATCAGGTGATCGGAACGGCCACGAAGCTCATCGTTCCGGCGCGCTTGATGCGGACCAGGATCGTGCGCTTGGCTCGCGCTCGCGCTTCGTCAACCATGCTGTTCAGGTCAGCTGCGGTACTGATGCCCCGACCACTGACGGCGAGAATGATGTCACCGACCTGAAGGCCGCCATCCAGCGCACCGCGGCCCGGTTTGACGTCGAGAATCACCACACCTTCGTCACCGGCGCCTGAGATGGAGCGTGCCGGTGCAAGCGTAAGCCCGAGCGCGGACTTCTCTCCCGGCTCCGGCTGCTTTTCCGAGCGAGCGCTCGCGGTGCGTGACTGTTCACCCACGGTCACATCAATCGACATCTCCTGCGCATTTCTCAGGAGGCGAAGATTGATGACGGTACCGGGAGCGATCGCCGCCACCGTCCTGGCGAAATCGCGGGGATTCTTGAGCTCATGATCGTTCACGAATGTGATCACGTCACCAGCCTCGACACCCTGCCTGGCTGCCGGTCCTTCGTCCAGCTGCGCAACGAGGGCACCCCGGGTGTTCTTCAGATCCAGCGCGTCAGCAATCCCTGGCGTGACCTCCTGGAGGTAGACGCCAACCCAGCCTCGCGTGACGTGACCTTTCTCTCGAAGCTGGTGAACGACGGACCTCACGGTTTCCGCCGGAACATCGAACGCCACCCCCATTGAGCCGCCCGAAGACGAGTAAATGGCGGTGTTGACCCCGATGACCTCCCCCCTCACGTTGAACGTTGGCCCGCCGGAATTGCCCTTGTTGACCGGAGCGTCGATCTGAATGAAATCGTTGTAGGGTTCTTCGCCGATGTCGCGACCGCGTGCCGAGACAATCCCGGCGGTGACCGTGCCGCCCAGCCCGAATGGATTTCCGATCGCCAGCACCCATTCGCCTATCCGGGGCTCCGCCGCGGCGAAACGCACGTAAGGCAAATCGTCCGGCGCGGAGATTCTGATGAGCGCGAGATCGGTCTGCGGATCCCCGCCGATGAGCTTGGCGGAATGGACCTTGCCATCGTCCATCGTCACCTCGATGTCGATGCCACCCGCAATCACATGCTCGTTCGTGACGATATAGCCGTCCCCGGAAACGAGAAAGCCCGACCCAACGGTCACGTCGGACCCGGGAGCAGGATCTCCGGGAATTTGTACGCCGAACTGCTTGAAGAACCGATCCAGCAGCGATCCCGGCGGGATCGATTGCCGGCGCTCGACATCAAGCCCCCTCTGATCGGTCTTCACACGGATGCCGACGACGGCCGGCCTCACCCGTTCGATGACCTCGGCAAATCCGACCGGAGCGCTGGCGCCGACCGCATCGACCTCGGCGGCGAGCGCTCGCTTCGTTCCCACCGGCGCGAGCGACGCTCCGATGATTGCGGTGAACAGGGCCAAGACCATCGCTCTACCGGCGCGAGCGGCCATAACACGCGCGCCAAGGGGTCCAGGGATCACTCTCGCACCTCATCCTCGTAAGCAAATGCTTGAGGAACTTGACCGGCTTTCACATCATCATCTT
Source organism: Bradyrhizobium sp. PUT101 (assembly GCF_052043945.1). Lineage (NCBI taxonomy): Bacteria > Pseudomonadati > Pseudomonadota > Alphaproteobacteria > Hyphomicrobiales > Nitrobacteraceae > Bradyrhizobium > Bradyrhizobium sp. PUT101. The sequence continues at coordinate 6,112,343 of NZ_CP197207.1, read as the reverse complement.
GATTTGCGTCAATCGCTGAGCTTGCGGACGATCAGCTCGAGGTCGGCCGTTGGGGCTCCTTTCGCACCTACGGGCGAGCAGGCCCCTCGCATCGGGACTGCCATATGCGAACGTTCGACCCGGCGCTTCGCGCCGTGGACGCGCATGCTGATGATGCAAAGCGCACTTTCACGCCATACGTACCGGGTAAGCGAAACCGGACCGCACGGAGGCCCGCCACGCGGCTTTGCGCGACACCTGCTGCGACATATGCCTCCCGCAAAAGCCCTGGTCCGAGCGTCAGGAGCAACTGACCGGGCACGATCGCCGTACCTCCGTCCAGTACGCGGCTGGCGCGCTCCGCAGCAGTCGCTCGGACCTTGAACCAGTCGTGGAAAACCTCCGCCTCCGGTTGCTGCTGGGAGTCCGGGCCGTAAGAATTCAAGGGAAATAAACTAGCCGACTCGGCGAACCGACGAGATTGGGAGGCACGGCCATACCGGCTTCAAGACCGCGGCGCGGCAACTCGCGTGCAGCGCAGCCGCAGGTTCGATGTCCTCCTCGTGTCCCGTGCACTGCGACGGTGAACTTTATGCTCCCGCTCCGGTTTTAGCGGCCTCAAAGCTATGGCAATCGCTTTGGTGTGGGTGCCGTCGGCTTTATTTCAGAGTTTGGATAAGATTGGAGAATACGAAATCGTGGATGTCAAGAGTCGCCTTTAATGCTAATTGACAGTCCTCAAGTGCATGGCTTACGGCTTTCGCAACGAGATATTTACTTCAAGATTTGCGCTGCATTGCTCGGAAATTCATGATGAAACTATGACTCTGCCCCAAGCCCTGAGCGATGGCGTACCCGCCACTTCCGATCTATCTGCGCTTGCGATCGACCGTAGCGCTGACTCGCGGCGTCGTAGACAATTGCGCCGCGTCCTGGTGCGGGTCCTTTTGCTCACCATGATCGTCGGCATCGGAGGCGCAGCGTGGGTGTGGCGTCGGCATGCGCAGATCGTCGTCGAGACGGCGGTCGTCTACTCTGTCTATCCGTCTCAGGCGCTGACACTGCTGAATGCGACCGGGTACGTCGTTGCGCAACGCAAGGCGTCCGTTGCCTCGAAGGCGACAGGCCGTCTCGAATGGCTGGGTGTACTCGAAGGCAGCAAGGTGCATGAGGGTGAGGTGATCGCCCGGCTTGAGAGCAACGACACGCAGGCAATGCGCGACCAGGCTGCCGCTAACGTGCAGGTTGCGGAAGCCAATCTCGCCCAGGGGCGGGCGGAGCTCACGCAAGCGGAAATCGCGTTCAGGCGCTCAGAGGCCCTCGGCGAGAAGAACATCATAAGCGATTCGATGCGCGAATCTGCCGAGGCACGCCTCGCCAAGGCGCGAGCGGCGTTTGCTGGATACGGGGCTGCAATCGCCGCTGCACAGGCTAATCTCCGCGTGTCCGAAGTTGCCGTCGGCCAGACACTTATCCGAGCGCCCTTCGACGGAGTTGTCCTCACGCGGCACGCCAACGTAGGCGACACGATCACACCGTTCTCGCAGGCGGTCGACACCAAGGGGGCGGTCGTCACCATCGCCGACATGGACTCGCTGGAAGTGGAAGCCGACGTGGCGGAGTCGTCGTACCTGAGCATCCACCTGGGACAACCGGTGGAGATCCAGCTGGACGCGATCCCTGGCGAGCGCTTCGAGGGTGTGGTTAGCCGAATGGTACCGACCGTGGATCGCGCCAAGGCGTCTACCCTCGTGAAAATCCGGTTCGCGCAACGCGACGCGCGGATGCTTCCGGACATGAGCTCCAAGGTGGCCTTCCTCGAGCGTGAGGTAGCTGAATCAGAGCGCAAGCCGGTTCTTGCAGTGCCGATGGCGGCCGTCTTCGACGTGGGTGGACAGCAGCACGTCTACGTCGTCGAGAATGGCAAAGCTCGTCTGCGGCCAGTGGATCTCGGCGCGAAGGTGGGCGACCAGATCGAGGTACGCGACCTCAAAGCCGGCACGCGCGTGGTGATCCGGCCGCCGGAAGATCTTGCTGACGGGCACGCTGTCAAGCAGGCCGCGAAGTGACCGTGCTTCGCCTCTCCGACGCGCCGACCGGGGAAGACGTGCTTATCGCGCTGAGCGACGTGAGCAAGAGTTACCGACGCGGCGCGCAGATCGTCCCAGTCCTTTCCAAACTCACCTTCGACATCCGTCGTAAGGAGTTCCTCGCGCTGATGGGCCCGTCGGGGTCGGGCAAGTCGACCCTGCTCAACCTGATCGCCGGCATCGATAGCCCAGATCACGGCTCCATCAAGGTGGGCGGCGAAGACATCACGCGCCTCACGGAAGCCGATCTTGCCGACTGGCGCGCAGCGAATGTGGGCTTCATATTCCAGTTCTACAATCTGATGCCCGTGCTCACGGCGCTGGAGAACGTGGAGCTGCCTCTCACGCTCACGAGCCTCAAGCGCCGCGAACGCCGGGACCGCGCGCAACTCGCGCTCAGTCTCGTTGGCCTGAGCGATCGCGTCAAACACCTGCCTTCGGAGCTCTCCGGCGGACAGCAGCAACGCGTGGCGATCGCGCGGGCGATCGTCACCGACCCGACGATGCTGGTGGCCGACGAGCCGACGGGCGACCTCGACCGGCAGTCCGCGGAGGAGGTGCTCGAGATCATGCAGCGGTTGAACCGCGACATGGGCAAGACGATCGTGATGGTGACACATGATCGCCGCGCGGCGGCGCGTGCGAAGCGCATCATGCATCTGGAGAAAGGCGATCTTTCCTATCTGGTGGAGCAGCGCCCTGAGTGAGTGCCCGTCATGAGCCAATGGCTGACGCTCGTGGCGCGCAACGTCTTACGCCAACGGCTCCGCACGTCTCTGACGCTGGTCGGCCTCGTTGTTTCAATCCTGGCCTTCGGTGTGCTCCAGACCGTGGTCAAAACGTGGTACGCGGGGGTGGATGGCGCCGTACCTTCGCGACTGCTCACCCGCAACGCCGTCTCTTTCACGCTGCCGCTGCCGCAGGCATATTACAAGCGCATCGGCGCTGTCGAAGGCGTGCGGCGTGTCACCTACATGACGTGGTTCGGCGGAGTCTACAAGGATCCGAAGAATTTCTTTCCCCAGTTCGCGATCGATGCCGCGAGCTATCTCGACATCTTCCCCGAGATCCTCGTTTCGGACGAGGTGCGGCGCGCCTTCCTGCGCGACCGCCGCGGCGCGATAGTCGGGCGCAGACTCGCCAAACGCTTTGGCTTCAAGCCAGGCGATGTCGTTCAACTGCGCGGGACAATTTTTCCGGGCAACTGGGACTTCGTGATCTGCGGCGTGTTCGACGGCCGCGACGCCAAAACCGATACCTCGCAGCTTTTCTTCCGCTGGGACTACTTGAACGAAACATTGCGTGTGCGCTCCAAGGCACAAGCTGACCAGGTTGGCTTCTACGCCGTGGACGTTGGCAGCATCAATCAGGTCGCGGAAGTCAGTCAGGCAATCGACGAGGTGTTCCGAAATTCGCGCGCCGAGACACTCACCGAGACTGAGCGCGCGTTCCAGATCGGTTTCGTGAAGCAGACCGAAGCGATCCTCATTTCCATTCGCGTGGTCTCGTTTGTGGTCATCTTCATCATCCTGGCGGTCATGGCCAACACCATGGCGATGACGGCACGCGAACGACTCCGCGAATATGCCACGCTGAAGGCCATCGGCTTCAGCCCGGGCTACGTAGCACGATTGATCCTGGGAGAGTCCGTCGCGATCGCATCGATCGGGGGTGCCATCGCCATCGGGCTCACCCCCCCGGTTGCCGCGCGACTTGCCGAGCTCTCCGCGACGCTGTTCCCGTCGCTGATCGTGAGCGTCAACACTGTGTTGCTGCAGGCACTTTCGGCGTTGGCGGTCGGGATCCTCGCCGCGGTCTTGCCGATGCGCCAGGCCGCCCGTGTCAGCATCGTCAATGGTCTTCGGGCGTTGGGCTGACCATGCCGTTGCTGCTCGCCTACAGCCTGCGTAACCTGTACGTGCGCAAACTCACCAATTTGCTCACCGCGACAGGCATGGCCCTCGTGGTGTTCGTCTACGCTGCCGTGCTCATGCTCGACTCCGGACTCAAGCAGACGCTCGTGGCAACCGGCGAGGAAACGAACGTCATCTTCGTACGCCGCTCTGCGGAAGTCGAGATCCAGAGCCTGATCGACCGTCGGCAGGCCAGGATCATCGAAAGCCAGCCCGAGGTCGTTATTGGGGCGGAAGGCGCGCCGCTTGTATCGAAGGAAGCGGCCGTGCTCATCGCGCAGCCAAGACGCAAGACCAAGCAGGCGAGCAACCTCTTGATCCGCGGCGTTGGTCCAGCCGCTCTGGCCGTGCGTCCGCGGGTGCGGCTGGCCGAGGGGCGCATGTTTCGCCCGGGATCGAACGAGATCGTCATCGGCCGAGCGCTCGCGGGGCGTTTCGAAGACATCGAGATTGGATCCAGCCTGAGGTTTGCGCACCGGGAGTGGAAGATCGTGGGCCGGTTCGACGCGGGCGGCAGCGGGTTCGATTCCGAGATCTGGGCCGATAGCGAGCAGCTCATGCAGTCGTTCCGGCGAGACTTTTTCTCTTCCGTCACGGTGCGGCTCGCTGATCGCTCCGGCTTTGACGCGCTCAAGGCGCGCCTCGAAGCGGACCCCCGGCTTACCATCGAGGCCAAGCGCGAGCGCGTCTTCTACGAGGAGCAATCGCGCCTGCTCTCCGGGTTCATTCAGATCCTGGGCATCACGCTCTCGGTGATGTTCTCGCTCGGCGCGGTGATCGGCGCGACGATAACCATGTACGCGGCGGTGGCCAGCCGCATGATGGAGGTGGGGGTCCTGCGCGCGCTCGGATTTCGGCGCTCGCGGATCCTCGGTGCTTTCCTCGTCGAGGCGCTGCTGCTCGCGCTCGTCGGCTGGGTCATCGGGCTTTTGTTCGCATCGCTCATGACGCAGGTGAAGATCACCACGCTGAACTGGACCTCGCTCTCCGAGCTCGCATTCCGGTTCGTGCTGACGCCCGGGATCATGCTGCAATCGCTCGTCTTCGCGCTGGTGATGGGCCTGCTCGGCGGTTTTCTGCCTGCTGTGCGTGCTGCCCGCATGAAGATCGTCGACGCGCTACGCGTCGCTTGAGCGTTCGACAGCCGTCTTGGCCGGCGCCCCGTGCGCCGTGCCGGTCGGTTCTCGTCAACTGACCGCCCCGCAAAGACCCATATCCACGAGTGCGTCGCGCACGATTGGTGTCAACTCGGCGCGGGTCGTCACGCGATCTGGCACGTAGCCGGACACAGTAGCGAACAGCCGTTCGCCGACACGGTAGCACAAGATGAATAGCAGGCCGTCCAACCGTTCGAGCTCTGCGGCTGTATAGCGCTCCAGAGGGGAGATCTGTAGAAGCGACGCCTCGCCGCAAGGGCGGTTCACGTCCAGCGGCAATTCGCCGGCGAGGCTGCATCCAACGGGCAGGTCCGCCCCGAGCGCCGTCCGCTCCAGATGACGCGCCAGCCACAGCGGCACATACGGAATCAGCGGCAGCATCGGCGACAAGTCATCGCCGTGACGGATCAGCGAGGCCAGCGCAGCCTTGATATCTCGCTGTAAAGCGTGCGGATGGTTGCGGCAGGCATCGGGATCCGCCATCACCGCAATCGACCGCAGCGCGTTGCCGCGGCGGTCGCCTGAACGGCGATCGCTGACCGGCAACACCAGCTTCACGCGCCCCGAAGCGTCCACGCGGCCCATCCGGAGAGCGAGCCGTGCTGTGAACGCCATGATCAGCGTGTTGCTTGCCACACCCAGATCCGACGCACGCCGTTGGCACGCTCCTGCGTCCATGACCACCCGCACGAGCGGCACATCCACTGCCGGCTCGAGCCGGTCGCGGCTGCTTCGAGCGCGGGGACTCGAACGCGACACGCCCGCCCTCCCCTTGCGCGACCGCCGCACGAGAGCCACCAGAGCGCGCCACACGTCAGGCAGAGCGCGCCAGCTCTCGACGCTGTCGCGCGCCAGCATCACTGGAGACCATCGCCAGGATGGGGCCGGGAATCCATGGTCAAGACATCGACCAGCCACGGCGTCAGCGATGGCCTGACTTGTGGCTTGCGTGTCAGCGATCGTGTGCGAGACCAGCATCGTCAGCGCGCAGCCGCCGCCCTCCAGCGGCTGGACTGCCAGCCGCCAGCCTGGTCCGTGCTCGGGATCGACAGGTAGATCGAGCAGCTCACGTCGCAATTGGGGCAGACACTCATCCGGGAGCGGGTCGCGAAACCACGTCACTGGCCCCGGCACAGGATTGGCCACCCAACGGTGCCGCCCCCATGGCAACGGCGAACGCTGCAAGAGACGTCCCAGCAATCCCCCTGTTAGGCGCTCGCTGAACTGTCTCACGGCGGCTTCATCGAGAGCGTGCGGATACAACCAGGTCAGATGCAGCGCTGGCCCCCGGCCGAGCGCGCGCAATCCGACGAATGAGCCTTGGTCCAGATAGCACAACACGTCGTCTGCGCCGGGGTCGCTCGCCCCGGCGCGGCGTCGGTGCAGTTTGTTGGCAGACGAAGGGCTCACCGCTCAAGCTCCCAGGATCTTTGCTACGCGATGCGACCGCCGTCCATCGCCGCTCGCGACCCGCAGACGAATGTGGGGACGACGGCGAGCGTCGCCCGTTCCGTTGAGATCAGGCGTCAATGATCGCGTCCAGTCCGAAGTCGGCGAGTGTTCGCGAGACCAACAGGCGAAGATTGTCAGGCGTGGTTGGTGTGGGTCCCAGCTGGCAGGCCTCGATGCAGAGGGAAATCGTCTGGCCGTAGCGGGAGGCTACGACCACGAGATGGCCGTGGGAGCGCTCCAGGTCCTGGCGCGTGACGTTGACATCCACAGCTCGTGTCAGCACCTGGCGGCACGGCGCGCCGTCAATGCGCGCGAACCCATCCGGCAGCATACCAAGGTCGGAACAACTCGCTGGCAGCTCACCGGCATAATTGAACAGCCGGTCCACGAGCGTCTTCGCGGCGGAGCGCGGCATCCAGGCGATGGCAGGCAGGAACGAAGCCAGTGGACCGGTCTGATTTTTCCTCGCACCGCGAACCAGTGCCTCCAGCGACGCATTCACGGGGCGCAGGTTCGTGTCCAAGCCTGCAGGCGCGACATTCATCGTGTGGAATTCAATCGCCAGCGCCCGTTCGTCATCCAGCCCACGCCTCCGGTTTATTGGGACAAGCAGGCTGATAGCGCCATCGGAGAGACGGCGGCGGCCCAGGCGCGATGCGAGGGACGCGACGAAGCCTGGCAGCAGCGTATTCGAGCCACCACCAAGCCGCTGCTGGCAGGCGAGCCAGGCATGCGATTCAACAGTGGCCGCAACAGCCGGAAGCTCCACGATCGTTGATGGCTCGTGGCCTGCTTCGGCGGCTGTAGCGGCCGACCTCGGCACTGGGACGGCGGGCTTGTACCAGTTCGCGTTCGCGATCCGGGCGAGCGCGGCGACCGTACGTGGAGCGTCGGCGAGGACCTGCCACGCGTCCGACACGCACCCGGACAGCCGCCCTCGGGCGCCTTTAACCGCGTATGGACTCGGGACGCCGGTGCCGTTTACGGCCGCCGCGATGGCGCGCACGGCTCCCAGCCCGTCGAGCAGCAGATGCGACCCAACCAGGCTCACGGCTGTGCTGCCATCGTCGAACGGCTGGATGGCCATTCGCACGGCCGGACCGATGACAGGGTCGACGGGCGCGCGCGCGTGCTGGTTAGCCCAGTGCAGCAGCCGCGATCGTGGCAGCAGGTCCGCACTCTGCTCAAGCGGAATGGCTGTCACGGCTGGCGTCACCCAACGAGGCCTTCCCCACGGCAGGGGCGACGGCTCGATGAGCCGATTGAAGGACAGCGCGGCGAATCGCTCCTTTGTTTGCACCAGCGCGGCGAGGTTCAGGTCACGGTCATAGAGCCAGAGGCATTGCATCAACTGGCTCCGACCCGTGACCCTGAACAATTCGTAAGCCAGTTGGTCCAGCCAGGCGAGGCGGTGCCGCGCGTATGCAGGGGCTCCGGGCGTGCTCGTCTCAGGCATCGAAAAACTCGCCAACGAGTTCGTAGTCAGCCAAGAGCCGTTCGACGAGCGCGCGAAGATGCTGAGGCTCCGTCACCACGCCAGGCTGATAGGTCACGAAGCTCAGGTTCAGAAAACCGGGTACGGCGCCGGCGAAGAGAGTGGCCACACCTTGACGCGCCTCGATCGCGCGACGCGCGACCGGGCGGTCGATGCCGCGAAAGCAGATTCGATCAGCAGCGCCGCCTTCGATCTGGAGCACGTCCTTCGGCAAGTCGCCCAAACTCGAACAGGTGACCGGCAGGTCAGCGAGCGCACCAAGCGCCAGATGGCCGGCAGCCGAAAATGCGCGCTTGGGCACAAAGGGTACCAGGGGCAGCAGTGTGGCAAGTCGATTGGGTTCTCGTCTCGTCCGCAGCAGCGTGGCCCGCAGACGCCGCTGCAACGTATGCAGGCGCCCGCGCGGTTCGTCGACACGCACCTTCAATGTGGTAAGCGCGACGCCGTTCCCGCCGGTGTGCGACAGACCCTCCCGCTGATTCACGGGAATCAACAAGGTCACATCATCGTCACGGACGCGGCCGAGCGCCTCGGCAAACGCCGCGGTTACCGCGGTCAGGAGCGTGAGACGGCTTGCGCCGAGGCTCCGTGCTCTGGCGTCCCAGACCGACGTGGGCACGCGTATGAAGGCCGACGGAAACACGACCGTCCGGTCATCTGCGATTGTCGCGACTGGTGATGCGGCGGGTGTGTTGCACCTGGCGCGCGAGGCGTATGCTGTACGGGCCAATTGGGCGAGCGCCCGGAGCGTCGCTGGCGCGTCCCGCACAATGCATTGGAGCTCGGCCCTCAGCGTCGTCGCGGCGCGGTGCGCTGACCAGACTGACCATGCGGGAGAGACTGGGGGCCGCCGCTCTCCACGCACGGCTTCCCTCACGGCGATTGCGGTCGTCAGTCCGTCCGCGATGCAATGCGACACCACGAGCGAGACCACCGTGGAGCCGTCGGTGAAGGTTTGGACCGTCAAGGTCCATGCTGGTCCGCGCACAGGATCCAATGGAAGCTCCACCTGAGCGTCGGCCCACGCCCGCATCGCCTCAGGAGCAAGCGGCGCCTCCGCGACTGCTAGAGCCGCCGTCGGGGGTGGCGCGCTGACCCATTGGTGCCGTCCGAACGGAAGCAGCGCCGGCCGGATCAGCCGCGCCAGATGACCGTGCGCGAGATTGTCACGGAACCGTGTCAGCGCGTCCAGGTCTACAGGCCGCAGATAGCGCCACAGCACCTGAATGACCGCATGCTGCCCAAGTGAAGTATGCGCAAGGTATATGCTTTGATCGGCGAAGGACACGAAGGGCGGCGACATGCTCGACGCGTTCTCCGGGTGAGACATCGCATGCGTCATCGTCAACGACCGACATCGGAGTAGATCGGCATCAAAGCGTCGGCGGCGCGGCGGCATGCGCCCGCAAGCGCGTTGACATAGCGGTGCATCGAGGCGCGGGCTGTCCCGTTTGCCGGATAAGCCGCCGTAACCGAGAGCCCGCGTTGCGTACGGAACAACCAGAGCGCAACCTGCGCAGCGACGCCCTGGTTGATATAGACCCGCCCATTCCCCTGATGCCATTCGCGCGCGATCTGCGCACTGAGCGGAGGAACGTTCACGTCCATATAGGATAGCATGACGCCACCCGTGGCGACGGATCGAATGGTCGGCAGCCCGGCGGCCAGTTCAAGTACGAGCTCGATTGGCACGTTGGCAAGGCATAGCCGTTCGTCAAAGTTACGTTGGGCGGTGAAGGCGAGCTCGGGAAAGGTTCGTTCTTGGACGTCGAAGTCGATCGGCACCACTCCCACGCACCAGCCGCTCGTCCTGAAAGCCTGTGGCGATCCTCGCGTCGTCGTGGGGGTGACGACACTGTAGCGCGAGCGACCGGCCAATTCCCGTTCGGTCAGGGCCGCGCAGGCCAGCAGGCCGCCGATGACCCGCGCGCCGGAAGCATGGCACGCGGACTCGAACGCGGCCATGACGGCATCATCGAGGATATCCGCGTGCACATACTCGGCGTGATATCGATCCTCCAGCACACCGAGCGGCAGCGCGAAAGAGGGTATCCTCCCGTTGTTGCGGTGCAGGAACCCGATCCACTGCTTCACCTCAGGATCCGCCAACGTTGTCACGGCTGCCCGCTGGCGCTGACTGGTGCAGTAATCCAGATAGCTCCCCGGCCATCCGAGTCGAAGCGGCGTCTCGCCGTCGAGCACAGCGCGGTACGCTGAGCGGATCTCTGCCATCAGGAACGCGATGACGGTCGCGTCGGCGTGCAAGTGGTCAATGCTTGCGAAGCAAGTGAACCCAGTCGCGCGCTGGAGAACGCCAAACCGAAAGCAATCCCATGCGAACGGTGTAGGTGTTGCCATGACATGTTCTTGCCAATCCTCCGCGCTCACCTCGCCGAGCGTCGAAGACTCCATCTGGATGGCCGCAGGGTCGGCAAGTACGTGCCGTACGATTGCTTCGCCGCGCTCCTCGAACCAGCTGTGATAAGTGTCGTGCCTGCGTAAATGCGCGTTCACCACATGAGTCATGGCCCTGAGGTCACACCGCCCGGGTTCGTCCCACACGACGACAAGCAGCCGCGCCATCGCCTCGTGCCGTTGCTCACACGCGCGGAAGGCGCGCAGGTGCTGTTCCTGTTCGTAGCTCGGTAACGCGGGCGACACCGGTGCGCGTTTCGCGCTTTCTATCGACGCTGGGGATGGACGCCAGAGAGTCAGCGTCGCGGGAGGCCCTGACCAGTCGTGCAGCGGACGCAGATCAGTCAAGGGCATCTGCTCCGGCTGGCTGCAATTCCTGCATCGCCCCACTCAGTGTGTCGGCCAGTGCACGCACAGTCGTCACGTCCACGGCGCGGAGCCGGATGCCGGTCTCGGCTTCGAGCGCGATCAGCAGTTGGAGCGTCCCGAGTGAGTCGAGGCCGTAATCGAAAAATGAGCGGTCTGGATTGACTGTGCGGCGCAAAATGACACCGAGATGCTCGATGATCAGACGCCGCAACAGGGCCGGCCGCTCGTCGGGCGGCGTGCGTCTGAACTCCACCCGCAGGCGGCGCGCCGGGTCGCCCGCGGCCTCCGGAGCCTGCGCCATGGCCGCTCCGAACGGACTCCGCGCGGACAGCGCCGTCAGCCACGGTGCGCCGTCGAGATGGGCGTATGCGGCAAAACCGCGGTCGTGCCGCAGCAGCGTCTCGAATGCGTAGACACCCTCGCGTGGCTCGATCATTCGTGCATCGCCGCGTGCCGAGAGATGCGCGCCGGCGCCGATGTCCGCCCACGCGGCCCAGGCGATTGCCGAGGACGGCAGCCCCTGCGCGCGCCGCCACTGCGTGAACGTGTCGAGCCAGCTGTTGGCGGCGGCGTACGCGGACTGCCCAGGCGAACCAAAGAGCGCCGCGACCGAAGAGAAACAGCAGAACCAGTCGAGTTGCTGCTTCAGCGTCGCCCTATGCAAATGCCAGGCGCCTTCCGCCTTGGGTGCCCAGTTCCGATGTAGCCTCTCCTCGGTGACCGAGGGGAGGATGCCGTCCTCGACGACGGCTGCGCCGTGCAGGACACCGCGCAACGGAAGGCCCGTCGCCGTGGCCGCTTCGACAAGGCGCCGCGCGGTCGATGGCTCCGCGATATCCGCGCTTATCACTTCGACCTCTGTGCCCCGCGCTCTCATCGCGACCAGCATGCTCGTGGCCGCGTCGGTGGGCTTGGAGCGCGCGTTGAGGATCACACGGCCGGCCCCCGCGGCGGACATCGCATCGGCGAGGAACAGGCCGAGGCCGCCGAGGCCGCCGGTGACGATGTACGCGCCATCGCGCCTGAACGGCGTGAAGCGCTCCGGCGCCTCCGGCACGCGGTATTGGCCGGTCCTCGGAACGGTGAGCACGAGCTTGCCGGTGTGACCGGCGCCGCTGACAACGCGGATGGCGCAAGCCGCGTCGTCGAGGGGATAGCTGGCGATGTCTGGCAGGGTCAGCCGCTCCTCATCGGCAAGGCGCATGACGCGCGACAGCAGCGCCTGCACGCGCGTCGGAGCGGTAACACACATCTGCGCCAGGTCGACGGCGAAGAACGAAAGGTTACGCTTGAACGGAGACAGCCCCAGCCACGTGCCCCCATAGATGTCTTTCTTGCCGATCTCAATGAACCGCCCGCCCGTCGCGAGGAGCCCCAGGCCGGCGCGCTGCGACGCGCCCGTGAGCGAGTTGAGGATGATGTCCACGCCGTAACCCGCCGTGTCCCGCCGGATCTGCTCGGCGAATGCCACGCTCCGAGAGTCGTACACGTGGCTGATTCCGTCGGCGCGCAGCAGCTCTCGCCGCGCCTCGGAGCCCGCTGTTGCAAATATCTCTGCACCGGCCGCGCGCGCAATGGCCACAGCCGCCTGCCCGACGCCGCCGGTCGCCGAGTGGATGAGCACCTTGTCGCCGGGGCCGATCCGCGCCAGATCCGCGAGGCTGTACCACGCCGTGGCAGTCGTCGTGAGAATGGCGGCCGCTTCGGTATCCGCGAGCGTGCGGGGTATCGCGACAAGCAGGCGTGCATCGCAAGTGAGATACGTGCCCCAAGCGCCCCCACAGCAGAGCCCGGCCACGCGGTCGCCGACGCGAAACGGCGAGAGGCCCGGCCCGACCGCGGTGACAATGCCGGCAAAGTCCAGGCCAAGCTCCTGCGCACGGCCATCAAATGAGGGATAACGGCCAAGGGCAACGAGCACGTCGGCGAAATTGATACTCGTGGCATGGACGGCCACCTCCACCTCGCCCGCCTCCGGCGCGCGCCGCTCGAACGCCGCCATCTCCAGGCTCTGCAGGTCACCGGGCACGCGGATTGCTACGCGAAGACCATCGCGCGCCACGTCGCGGTCCACCGTACGGCGATCTGCGTGACCAAGGGGGCTTCGCTGCAGTCGTGCGACATACGCGTTCGCTCCGCGCAGCGCCGTTTCGTCTTCGTCCGAGCCGCTCAGCAGCTGACGCTGAAGCAACGGCACGTCCGCCTTTGGGTTCACGTCGATCTGGGTGGGGTGGAGTGCGGGAAACTCGGCGCCGATGGCGCGCAGCCACCCGCGCACACCGGCGTGCGCGAGCTGAACGGTGTCGTCCGGCAGTACGCATTGGGCCATGCAGGTGACGACGAAGAGGCGGGGCCGCCGCTCGCAGTCCGCCAGCGCGTTGGTCACGTGCAGCAGGCTATTTATGTTCGCCCGAGTTGCGTCCGGGGTCGCTGGCTCGTTGCTGCGCGGCAATACCACCACCACAGCCCCGGGACGTTGCTGATGCAGAACGTCTTCGATCTGTTCACGCCATACGCCCCCCTCTCCGGCCCCGGCGCTGCTGAGGATGCGCGTCTTGAACCCTTGCTCGCGCAGGCTTCCCTCCAACTCCATCATCAGCCGGTGCCCCGCATCATCGGCGTCGAGCAGCAACCAGGCGCCGTCGCCCGGCTTGACCGTGGCACGCGGGATGTCCCATGCCTCCCAGGCTACGTCGAGCAGGCGCGCGTTGCACGCGACGGCATCGGCATGCTGTCCGGCCGCACCGCTACCCATCGTCAACCCATCGACACTGAGCAGCACGCGGCCGGATGCGTCGAGCAGATCAATGTCCACCTCAACGTGCAGTGCGTCCATCGCGACAAAGCGGGTAATGCAATGCGCGGCGTCAGCGTCTGCGCGGTGAAGACGGAGGCTTCTCACCGAGAGTGGCAGCAGCAGGCGCCCATTTGTCCCCGAAACGACCTGGGCGAAAGCGCCAACGGATTGGAAGCACGCGTCAAGCAGCACGGGATGCACTGTATAGCCACGCGCGCCCGTTCGGAGCGACGCCGGGAGCCGAAAATCTGCAAAGAGCGAGGCGCCGTCACTAGACAAGGCCAAGGTAGGGGCCAGTGCGCGAAATGATTGTCCGAACTGGATGCCTTGCGAGTCGAACCACCGCCACACCTCATCCGCGGCAACAGGCGTAGCGTGAGCGGCGCGTAGCGCGGTTATGTCGTACGCGGCAGGCGGCTTCGCAGAGGCAGCCGCAGAGAGCCGAGCGCTTGCATGGACCTGCGCCTCGCTTTCTGCCTGGCTCTCGAGCCTGAAGTTCAGCTCACCCGGTCGGTCCAGCACTGCGGTGCAGACGATCGGCATCGTCGGTTCCAACCGGAGCGCATGGTCGAACGTCATCGCCTGCACTTCGACGAGCGATGTACCAAGGGCCGTGCGCGCGGCAGCAAGCGCCATTTCGCAGAAGCCGGCGCCCGGGAAAAGCGGCATTCCGTTCACCCGGTGGTCCGCAAGCCACGGGTGGGCGTCGAGGCCAACCTCCGACGCCCAGACGTGGCGTTCCGGCTCCTCGTGCAGTGCGCGGTGGACATTCAAGAGCGGGTGCGTCGACAGAACGTGATGCGCACCTGCGGCTGGCGTAGCCGGCGCAAGGAACAGGGGATAGTGCGTCCAGGCCGGCAAAGGGAGGTCAAGCAGCGGGCCATCCGGATACAGGACACTGAAATCGATCGCCGCGCCGGCGACATAGATGGCGCCAACCAAGTCCAGAAGCCCGCTGTGCATGGGCTCGCCGCGCGTCATCGACGGAAGCGCGCGGACGCCAAAGTCCATCGCTGCAGCATTCTGCAACACCGCGGGGGTCACGATCGGATGCGGCGAAAGCTCGACAAATACGCGGTGCCCGTCTTCGAGCGCCGCCTGCACGGCGGGACGGAAGCGAACCGAGTGTCGAAGGTTATCGACCCAGTAAGCGCCATCGCAAACGGGAGATTCACGCGGATCAAGCAGGACGGTGGAGTAGATCGGCGTGTGCGGCGTGTGCGCAGTCACTCCTCCGAGTCGCTCCGACAGCTGCGCGAGGATCGGCTCGACTTGGGAAGTGTGCGAGGCCACATCGACCGCGACCTCGCGGGCGAACAGACCTTCAGCCTGCCAGGCCGCGACGAGGCGTTGCACGGCCTCGACAGGGCCCCCGACGACCGTTGATGCCGGGGCCGCCAGTACGGCAATCTCCACGTCGTCAATCAGTCGGCGCGTGAGATCTTCGCGGAGCGCCGCCGGCGCCATCCCGACAACTGCCATTGCACCGGAACCAGCGAGCGTCTGGCACAGCATGGCGCGATGACAGATCACCCGTACGCCATCTTCGAGCGAGAGTGCGCCGGCCACAACCGCCGCCGACACTTCGCCCATCGAATGGCCGATCACCGCCGACGGCACCACACCCTGGGCCTTCAGGGACGCCGCCAACGCGACCTGTACGGTGAAAATGGCGGGCTGGACACGTTCGATGCCGTTGAGCTGTTCGGGCTGACGCAGGGTATCGGTCACCGAGAAGCCGCTGAGGGTCTGAATCAGAGGCTCTATGGCGGCAACCACCTCGGCGAAGACCGCGTCGATGTCGAGCAGCGCCGCTCCCATCGACTCCCACTGCGAACCGTGGCCAGAGAATACGAAGACGGGCCCGCGGCCATTGTCGTCGGCCCAATCTGCATCGATCGACGCATCGGCTGCGAGCCCCCGCAATTGCGCAGTCAAATCCTGGAGCGTTTTCGCAATGAGCGCGTGCCGGACTGGCCGGTGCCCGCGTCTACAGGCGAGGGTCCGCGCTACGTCGCTCGGGCGATGACTGCCGGCGGTCGCGTCCAGCCAGGACGCAAGGCGCCCGGCCGAGGCGCGAAGCGCCTCTGGCGAGGTGGAAGAAACTGGAAACAGCCACGGCGGTTCGTGTGTTCCGGTGCTCGCCCGCGGAAGACGTGGGGCAGGCGCCTGAGGAGCCTGTTCGAGCACGACATGCGCGTTCGTGCCGGACATGCCGTAGGACGATACGGCTGCACGGCGGAGTCCGTCCGCGCCGGTCGAGGGCCAGGGCAAGGTATCGGTCGGGACGAAGAGTCGCGTCTCGATTGTCTGGAGATGCGCAGGCAGCCGATGGAAGTGGAGTGATCGCGGTACCACGCCGTGCGCGAGTGCGAGCGTCGCCTTGATCAGACCAAGGACGCCCGCCGCCGATTCCGCGTGGCCTAAATTGCTTTTGAGCGAGCCGAGGGCGCAGGGCGACCGTCGTCCATACTGCGTCGAGAGGCTGTGGAACTCCTCAGTGTCGCCCACCGGCGTACCGGTGCCGTGCGCCTCGATCATGCCGACGGACGAGGGGTCAACCTGCGCTTCGGAAAGGGCACGATCGATCACCCCGATCTGCGCCGCGCGGGAAGGTGCCAGTATGTTGTGCGTGCGTCCGTCCTGGTTGACGGCGCTACCGCGGATAACGGCGAGCACTCGGTCGTCGTCGCGCAGGGCGTCGCTCAGCAGCTTGAGCATCACTACGCCGCAGCCTTCGGCCCGCACGAAGCCATCGGCACGCTCGTCAAACGCATGACACCGCCCCGTAGGCGACAGCATGCCGAGCCCCGACGCCGAGGCGAATGTCGTGGGCGAGAACATCAACATTGCCCCGCCGGCGAATGCAATGTTGCACTCGCGCGCAAGCAGGCTTCGCCGAGCCGCATGCACGGCGACGAGGCTGGACGAGCAGGCCGTGTCCATGGTGATAGCTGGACCCGTGAGGCCCATCGCATGAGCAACCCGCCCTGACGCCATGCTGAAGGGCGTTCCCGTGAAAGTGTAGGCCTGGCTCATCGCGCCCGCGTCACGCGTGACCTGCATGTAGTCCTGATGCGAAAGGCCGAAGAACACGCCGGCGTCGGACCCGAACAGGCATCGCGGATCGCGACCGGAATGCTCGGCGGCTTCCCAAGTGACCTCGAGCAACAGCCGGTGCTGCGGGTCCATGGCGCGGGCCTCGGGTTCGCCGATGCCGAAAAAGCGGTGGTCGAAGCCCGATGGGTCGTTAAGGAACGCGCCCCAGCGTGAGACCGAGCTGCCCGGCGCGCCCGCCACGGGCACGTAGGAGTCGTCGGCATTCCAGCGCTGCTGCGGGATATCCGTAACGAAGTCGATGCCTGCCAGCAGCGCGCCCCACAAGGCTTCCGGCGAATCGATATCTCCCGGTAGTCTGCAGCCAATGCCGACAACAGCAATCGCAGTCACAATGGAGACCTTCTTTTGGGAGAATACTTTCGATCCAAATGCAATACTAAACTATTGATCCTCTGATCAAACGTCCAGCACGCTGGTTGCTGGAGGTCAGAAGGCAGGACGACGAGCACGGCGCGGATGGTCGCTTGGCCGCCTCTTGCGATCTGGCGTTCCGCGGCCTCGCGACTGCCCTGTGCACGCTCGGGCGCGATAAGCCCTTGGCGCGGTGCCTCTGCACTATCGCTCCCTTCAGGTGGCACGAGGTCGGCGATCATTGTTGACGCTCATTGGACCTTGCGTCGGTGCCGCTCCTCGAAGCTCGTACCGGCGGACCTGCGTAGCCAACGGCGGCTCCTCAAAGCTGCCATCGCAGTCAAGTCGTCACCGTCGATCTCGCCCGGATGCAAGGTGACGATTGAGGGTGTCGCCGGCGATGCCGCGATCCTTCGGATCGCGCGCGCGTAGCGTTAGCGCGCAGCTTGCCGTCGTTTTTGGAGAGCTCCGATCGCATCAAATCGACGAAGTTGCCGACATAGTGCTGGTCCAGCGTGTTCAAGTCGTCGACATGCAGGTCCTGCAGCATGAACTTCATGAACACGTTCGAGATGCTCCAACGGCGCGGCTGCCGCCATAGCGGTCGGTCTCGGCCAAGTGCAAGCTTGATTCCCGGAAATGCGTTCCCTGCGCCAGGTCAATGTTCATCGCGGTCGGGGCGGCGCCTACTGCGCCGATCATCCGCCCGAGGATATGCTGATTGATCGGGACAATGTCCTGGAAGCGGAGCGTCGTCAGATGATGCACGGCGTCGAGATCGGCATCTTGGCAAGCGCACGCGGCGGTCGAGGGCGCCAGTAGGACACGGCATCCCGGCGAAAAATGTGGACAGCCATTGCAAGGCACACCCTGTGCAACAGCAGTAGGTCGCAGCGCTGTGCAGCAGCGCCGCAGCCAGGCCGGTTTCGTGAGGCAATTCAGGCGGAGCGGGCAAATCTGGCTGGGGCGGGAGGGATCGAACCTCCGAATGGCGGAATCAAAATCCGCTGCCTTACCGCTTGGCTACGCCCCATCAGGTCCTCGGGGAACGGCGGAGGCACGGGCTACCGCAAATTCCCTCGGGTGGTGCCGGTCTATAGGGAGAGGCGCGGCATTTCAACCGCCTGCAGAGGCAAAATACCACGGGTGCCGGCTTGGGGCGGCATCGCGCTCCATCAGGCCCGGCATTGGACGCCGGCGAACGCACCGTTTCGGACGCTCCCAATCGCACCCAGTTGAGACCGCCCCCGTTTCGTGAGAATACGGCGCCAATATCTGTCCCCCGGGAGTGAGCCATGACCTACCGCGCGCCGATTTCTGACATGCTGCTGTCGCTCAACCATGGCGCGGGCCTCAAGGCCGCCGTCGAGGCTGGCCATTATGGCGATTTCGACGCCGACCTCGCGGCCGCCGTGCTGGAGGAAGCCGGCAAGTTCGCAGCCGACGTGCTGGCGCCGCTCAACAAGGTCGGCGACGAGCACGGCATCAAGCTCGACGACGGCAAGGTCACGACCGCGCCGGGCTGGCCGGACGCCTACAAGCGCTGGACCGAGGGCGGCTGGAACGCGGTGTCCGGCCCGGAAGATTTCGGCGGCCAGGGCCTGCCGATCGCGATCAACGCCGCCTGCACCGAGATCTGGAGCGCCGCCAACGTCGCCTTCGGCCTCTGCCCGCTGCTGACGGCCTCTGCGATCGAGGCGCTGGACGCCCATGGCAGCGCCGAGCTGAAGAGGATCTATCTCGAAAAGCTCGTCTCCGGCGAATGGACCGGCACGATGCAGCTGACCGAGCCGCAGGCCGGCTCCGACGTCGGCGCGCTGCGCACCCGGGCCGACCGGCAGGCCGACGGCACCTATCGCATCAAGGGGACGAAGATCTTCATCACCTATGGCGAGCACGACATGACCGACAACATCGTGCATTTCGTGCTGGCGCGTCTGCCGGATGCGCCCGCCGGCACCAAGGGCATCTCGCTCTTTCTCGTTCCCAAGTTCATGGTCAATGCAGACGGCTCGCTGGGTGAGCGCAACGACATCTATGCCTCCGGCGTCGAGCACAAGCTCGGCATGCACGCCTCCCCGACCTGCACCATGACCATGGGCGACCATGGCGGCGCGATCGGCTTCCTCATCGGCGAAGAGAACCAGGGCATGCGCTGCATGTTCACGATGATGAACCAGGCCCGCCTCGGCGTCGGCCTGGAGGGCGTCGGCGTTGCCGACCGCGCCTACCAGCAGGCCTTGTCGTATGCGCAGGAGCGCAAGCAGGGCCGCGCGGTCGGCAAGAAGGGCGACGGCTCCGATGCGATCTTCGTGCATCCCGACGTCAAGCGCATGCTGATGCGGATGCGGGCGCAGACTGCGGCCGCGCGCACCATCTGCTATGCGACCGCCGTCGCGATCGACGTCTCGACGCGCGCCAAGGACGCGAAGGTGCGCACTGAAGCGGCCGCACGCGCGGCGCTGCTCACGCCGATGGCCAAGGCCTATTCCACCGATATCGGCAACGAGGTCGCCTATCTCGGCGTGCAGGTGCATGGCGGCATGGGCTTCATCGAGGAGACCGGCGCGGCTCAGCACTACCGCGATGCCCGCATCACCGCGATCTACGAGGGCACCAACGGCATCCAGGCGATCGATCTCGTCACGCGCAAGCTCGCGGCCAATGGCGGCGCGTCGGTGTGGTCGCTGCTCAACGAGCTCGCAGCAACCGTCAGCCAGGTCGAGGCCTCCAACGATCCCGGCTTCGGCACCACGGGTGCAAAGCTGCGCGAGGCGATTGAGTCGCTCACGCGCACCAGCAAATGGCTCCTGGAGCGCGTTGCCTCCGCACCGAACGAGGCGCTTGCGGGCGCTACGCCCTATCTGCAGCAGTTCGGCGCCACGCTCGGCGGCTGCCTGCTCGCCTCCGAGGCGCTCGCCGCCAAGACCGAAGGCAATGCAGGCGCTGCGCGCTACGTCGCGCTAGCGCGCTTCTTTGCCGAGAACATCACGGTGCAGGCGCCCGCACTCGAACGCACGGTCACGGAAAGCGCAGAGTCGGTCGCGGCGGCGGATGCGGTGCTGCTGGGATAAGTCGGATCTGCTCGCCAAGATATCGAATATCTTGCGCGGGCTTTCTCCCTAGCTTGCGGAGATTCGGGCTACGCTCTTCCCCGGCCGCCACAGCACGATGCCCGCCGCGACGAGATCGAGCACGACGCACAGCGCGAACGCCGTGCTGTAATTGCCCGTAAAGCTCCGCACGACCCCGACGATGCCGGGGCCGAAGGCGCTGACGACGCCGCTGATCGATGTGCCCAACCCCATCGCGGCGGCGAAGGCGGTAGGGCCAATCTCGCGCTGGATGATCAAGGGCGGAAACGTGATCATGTTGCCGATCGAGAAGCCGTAGACGGCGCAGCATGCCAGCAGCACCGTCGGGTTCGTGCTTTGGAGAAGCACGAACAGCGCCGCCGCCTGGCTCGTCATCGACGCCGCGCAGGCGAGCCGCGGATCGAGCCGGTCGACGAACAGGCCAAGCGACAGGCGCCCGACCACAGCCATCGCCGCCATGATGGTGACCGCGAGCCCTGCCGCGGAGCGGCCGACCAGCGGCTCGAGAAACGTCACCTGGTGGATGATGAAGCCCATCTGCGCCAGCAGCGCCATCGCGATCGGAAGCACCATGGTCCAGAACGCCGCATTGGCGAGCAGCGCCTTGCGGGACTGGCTTGGCGCGACCGCACCGCCAGCGGCCGGACGTCCGCCCGATGCCGGTGACATCCCGGCGGGCCAGCCGATGAAGGTCACGACCACCGGAAGCACCAGCACCATCATCGCGAGCGTGGCCGCCAGCATGGCGGAACGGAAGCCAATGCTGCCGGTCAGCAACAGCAGCAGCGGGACGAGGATGATGCCGCCGCAGGTCGCGCCGTTGAAGGCAAGGCTGAGCGCGAGCCCGCGGCGTCGCTCGAACCAGGAATTCAGCACGGTCGCGATCACCACGGTCCCCATGCCGGTCCAGCCGACCGACATCAGTGCATAGGCGAGATAAAGCTGCCAAGGCGTCTGCATCAACGCCAGCAGCACGGTCGAAGCGCCGAGCGCCGTCAACCCGCACAGGATCAGCGAGCGCAGCCCGATACGGGCAAGCAGATCATCGGTGAAGATGACGAGGACGGAAGTCAGGAGAAACGAGAAGGTACTGGCCGCGGAGACCAGCGTGCCGGGCCAGCCGTGGGCGCGCTGAAGCTCGGCGAGATAAACGCTCTGGCCGTAGAGACCGAAGCCAAACATGAAGAAGGCCATCAGGAAGCAGGCCAGCACGACACGCCAGCCACGATAATGCAGCGAGGATTCGTCGATAGCGGTTGCGGCAATCATCAATCGGGCGGTCGGCCATGGAACGGCGCGAGATCATGCACCACAACCAAAGGTAATTCAAATGAAACATTGTAGCTAATTGTTGCGACGCGTGACGGCATCGGGTGCCATGCATCACACTTATGGGAAGTCGGCGCCGAAATGGTCGAGCGAGAAAGAGGCGGTGAGGCGCTGGCCGGCGCCAAGCCATTCGCTGACATTCCGGGCGCGACGAAGTCGCGAGCCGTGAATTCATCAGGCCGTAGAGTCTTTGGACGAATGGCCTCCGGCGCCGCGGAATGACGGCGAGAACTTTCGTGAAATTTTCGCGGGGAGCGACTAGTCTTGGTTCCATGCGATACCGATCCATCCTTGCCGCACTCGCGCTGACCTGTGCCCTCCCTGCCTCGGCCCAGACCGCCGCTCCAGTCGAACTGCGCGTGCTCGCGATCAACGATTTCCACGGCAATCTGCGGCCGCCACCGGGCGGCATCCGCATCAATGACCCTGAAGACAAGAGCAAGAAGGTGATGGTGGCGGCCGGTGGAGCCGAGTACTTGGCGACGCTGGTGAAGCAGTTGCGGGAGGGGCGCAAGAACACCATCTTCGTCGCCGCCGGCGATCTGATCGGCGCGAGCCCCTTCCTGTCGGCGATGTTCCACGACGAGCCCTCGATCGAGTCGCTCTCGATGATGGGCCTTGCGATCAGCTCGGTCGGCAATCACGAATTCGACGAGGGCAAAACCGAGCTCCTGCGAATGCAGAACGGCGGCTGTCATCCCGTCGACGGCTGCCAGGGCCCGCATCCCTTCACGGGCGCCAAATTCCGCTATCTCGCGGCCTCCACAATCGAGACCGCGACCGGCAAGAGCGTGCTGCCGCCCTACGAGATCAGGGAATTCAACGGCGTTCCCGTCGCCTTCATCGGCCTGACCTTGAGGGAGACCGCCGGCATCGTCTCGCCATCGGGCATTGCCGGGCTCGAATTCCGCGACGAGGCCGAGACGGTGAACGCGCTCGTGCCGCAGCTGAAGGCGCGTGGCGTCGAAGCGATCGTGGTGTTGATCCACCAGGGCGGCGAGCCCGCCGGCGACTACAATGAATGCCCGGGCATTGCAGGGCCAATCGTCGACATCGTCAACAAATTCGATCGTGCCGTCGACGTCGTGGTCAGCGGCCACACCCACCGCGCCTATGTCTGCGATATCGACGGGCGGCTCGTCACCAGCGGCGACAAATACGGCACGCTGGTCACCGCGATCGACCTCAAGCTCGATCCCGCAACGCGCGACATCATCAGTGCCAAAGCCGAGAATGTGATCGTCGCCAATGCTTCGCTGGCCAGGGATCCCGAGCAGACCGCATTGATCGACGCCTACGACAAGCTATCTGCGCCGATCGCCAACCGGCCGGCCGGCTCGGTGACGCAGACGCTGTCGCGCGTGCCGAACGAGGCCGGCGAGAGCGCGCTGGGCAATGTCATTGCCGACGCGCAATTGCTCGCAACCCGGTCCGCGAAGGATGGCAGCGCTGTCATCGCGCTCACCAATCCCGGCGGTATCCGCACCGACATCGTTCCGAAGGAGAACGGCGCGATCACGTTCGGCGATGTCTTCGCCAGCCAGCCGTTCCGCAACCGGCTGGTCACGATGACGCTGACGGGCAGCCAGCTCAAGGACATGCTCGAGCAGCAATGGCTCGATCCGAAGCGCCCGCGAATTCTCCAGGTCTCGAACGGGTTCAGCTATACTTGGGATGCATCAAAGCCATTCGGCGAGCGCGTCGTTCCCGCGAAGATGACGCTCAATGGCAGGCTGATCGAACCTGGAAACGGCTACCGCGTCACGCTCAACGATTACCTCGCCGTCGGCGGAGACGGCTTTAGCATCGCAAAACAGGGCACGGCGCCGCAATATGGCGGCTACGACGCGGACGCGCTGTTCGCGTTCTTCCGGGCGCACGGGCCGGTCGGTCCGCTGCCGCCCATCCGCATCCTGCGCGTGAATTGATCCGGATCAAACAGCCGGCACTTTGCCATTCCCGGCCAAGCGCTTAGATTGGTTTTGCATTGCGTTTTGGCGCTGGATGCGCCAACGACGTCAAAAGTCCGCATCCGATGAGGCCGACCTGATGAGCACGCTTCTCCTTTCCCACAAGGCCTGCCTCGACCATGTCACGCCGCCGGGACACCCTGAGAGGCCGGATCGTCTGCGCGCGGTGGAAGAAGCCCTGTCGCATGAGCGTTTCCAGTTCCTGGTGCGCGAGGAGGCGCCGGAGGGCGATCTCGACCTCGTCACGCTATGCCACAACGAGCATTACGTCACCGAGCTGCGCCACATCGTCCCGTCCAGCGGGCAGATCTATATCGACGGCGACACCTCGATGTCGCCGGGCACGTGGGAAGCGGTGATGCGCGGTGTCGGCGGCGCAGTCGCGGCGACCGAGGCGGTGATGGCGGGCGAGCACCGCAACGCCTTCGTCGCGATCCGGCCGCCCGGTCATCACGCCGAGATCGGCAAGCCGATGGGCTTCTGCTTCTTCGATAACGTCGCGATCGCAGCGCGCCACGCGCAGCGTAAATACGGCATCAAGCGCGCGGCCATCGTCGATTTCGACGTGCATCACGGCAACGGCACGCAGGACATCTTCTGGTCGGACCCGACCGTGATGTACTGCTCGACGCACCAGATGCCGCTGTTTCCAGGCACCGGCGCGACGAGCGAGCGCGGCGATCACGACACCATCGTCAATGCGCCTCTCGCTTCCGAAGACGGCGGGCCGGAATTCCGCTCCGCGTTCGAGAACTTGATCCTGCCGCAGCTGACGACATTCGGCCCCGAGCTTCTGATCATCTCCGCCGGCTTCGACGCGCATTACCGCGATCCGCTGGCTTCACTGAACTTGCGCGCAGAGGACTATGCCTGGGTGACGCGCAAGCTGATGGACCTCGCCGACAAGACCGCCGGTGGCCGCATTGTTTCCGTGCTCGAGGGCGGCTATGACCTGCAAGGACTGAAAGAATCTGTTACGGCGCATGTCGGCGCCCTGATGGGCGCCTGATGGCGCCCGCCACATTAAGCCCGCAAAACCCGCCTTCACTGTAGAGCAAGCGAATCGGGCAATCGGAAACGGATATGGCCGAAAATACTCAAGTCGACGTCTCCAGGCTCACCTTCGAGCGCGCGATCGAGGAACTCGAAACGATCGTGAAGCGGCTCGAAGACGGCAAGGTCCCGCTCGAGGAATCCGTGACGATCTATGAACGCGGCGAGGCCCTGAAGCGGCGCTGCGAGGAGTTGCTGCGCCAGGCCGAGGCGCGCGTCGACAAGATCACCACCGATGCCAGCGGCCAGGCCACCGGCACTGCGCCGCTCGACGTCCAGTAAGTTAAGCCGGGAACTATCCCGCTCGGTCCCCTGACGACGCACGGGCCCGCATCGCTTTCATGATCGCACGGGGCTGTTCCACCAAGCACCGCGGTTTTGTGCGGGCGGGCCGATGCCATCCCCGTCCCAGCTTCGGCCGCCAAGGGCGAAAAAGCTCTCATTCAGGCGAAAAAAGCCTGCCGCGGACCGAGCGAGGCCGGAACTCATCCTCCCGGGCCAAGGTTAACCAATCCGGCCCGCCAGTTGCACCTGCATACCCCTCATCGGTCCGCCGGGTTGGCTTTGGCCCAAGCTTTGGTGTAAAGCTGCGCGGAGTGTGGCTTTTTGCAAGCCTTGCGGGGGCACCGATTGCCGACGACAAGCGCTTCAAACTGCTAATGAAATTGGCTGGGACGGACGAAGCCGATCTAAGTGACAGGGATCACAGAGACTGAACCGGAGCGCACCTAAGCTTACCTAAGCTTGAAGACGGGGCCTTGCCCCATGCAGGTGGCTCCGACGGTTTGAGGACTCGCGCTGCGCCGATATTGTGCAAACCCATCGCGCGCCGGAATGACCTTCCGGCGCTGACAAATTGGAAATCGCCGTGAACGCATACAGTAAGACGCCGCTTCTCGACACCATCCGGACGCCGGAAGACCTGCGCAAGCTCAAGGTCGAGCAGGTTCGCCAGGTCGCCGACGAGCTGCGGCAGGAGACCATCGATGCCGTTTCGGTGACCGGCGGTCATTTCGGCGCTGGCCTCGGCGTGGTCGAGCTCACCACCGCGATCCACTACGTCTTTGACACGCCGCGCGACCGGCTGATCTGGGACGTCGGCCACCAGGCCTATCCGCACAAGATCCTCACCGGCCGGCGCGACCGCATCCGCACGCTGCGCACCGGCGGCGGCCTGTCCGGCTTCACCAAGCGCAGCGAGAGCGACTACGATCCGTTCGGGGCGGCGCATTCCTCAACCTCGATCTCCGCCGGCCTCGGCATGGCAGTGGCGCGCGACCTCTCCGGCGGCACCAACAACGTTATCGCCGTGATCGGTGACGGCGCGATGTCGGCCGGCATGGCCTATGAGGCCATGAACAATGCGGGTGCGATGAACTCGCGCCTGATCGTCATCCTCAACGACAACGACATGTCGATCGCGCCGCCGGTCGGCGCCATGAGCGCCTATCTGTCGCGCCTCTACTCCGGCAAAACCTATCGCACGCTCCGCGATGCGGCCAAGCAGATCAACAAGCGCCTGCCCAAGATCCTCGCCAATCGCGCCAACCGCGTCGAGGAATATTCCCGCGGCTTCATGATGGACGGCGGCACGCTGTTCGAGGAGCTCGGCTTCTACTATGTCGGCCCGATCGACGGCCACAACCTCGACCATCTTCTGCCGGTGCTCAAGAACGTCCGCGACATGGAAGAAGGCCCCATCCTGGTCCACGTCGTGACGCAGAAGGGCAAGGGCTACGGCCCGGCGGAAGCTTCCGCCGACAAGTACCACGCCGTCGTCAAGTTCGACGTCGCGACCGGCACCCAGGCCAAAGCCAAGCCGAATGCGCCGGCCTACCAGAACGTGTTCGGCCAGAGCCTCGTCAAGGAAGCGCAGAAGGACGACAAGATCGTCGCCATCACCGCGGCGATGCCGTCGGGCACCGGCGTCGACATCTTCAACAAGGCCTTCCCCGACCGCACCTTCGACGTTGGCATCGCCGAGCAGCACGCGGTGACCTTTGCCGCCGGTCTTGCGACCGAAGGCTACAAGCCGTTCTGCGCGATCTACTCGACCTTCCTGCAACGCGGCTACGACCAGATCGTGCATGACGTCGCGATCCAGAGCCTGCCCGTCCGCTTCGCGATCGACCGCGCCGGCCTCGTCGGCGCCGACGGCGCGACCCATGCCGGCTCGTTCGACAACGCCTATCTCGGCTGCCTGCCCAACATGGTGATCATGGCGGCGGCGGATGAGGCCGAACTCGTGCACATGGTGGCGACCCAGGTCGCGATCGACGACCGTCCGAGCTCGCTGCGCTATCCGCGCGGCGAAGGCCGCGGCGTCGAGATGCCCGATGTCGGCGTTCCGCTCGAGATCGGCAAGGGCCGCATGATCCGTCAGGGCAGCAAGATCGCCCTGCTCTCCTTCGGCACGCGTCTCGCCGAATGCGAGAAGGCCGCCGACGAGCTTGCCGCCCTCGGGCTGTCGACCACGATCGCGGATGCGCGATTCATGAAGCCGCTGGATACCGAGCTGGTGCTCAAGCTGGCGCGCGACCATGAGATCCTGATCACGATCGAGGAAGGCTCGATCGGTGGCTTCGGCTCGCATGTCGCGCAGTACCTGACCGATCAGGGCGCGCTCGACACCGGCATGCTCAAGTTCCGCGCGATGGTGCTGCCCGACGTGTTCCAGGACCACGACACGCCCGCCGCGATGTACGCCCGCGCCGGTCTCGATGCCAAGGGCATCGTCGCCAAGGTGTTCGAGGCGCTCGGCAAGGACGTCAAGGCCGAGACGGTCAAGCTGGCTTGATCGGCTTCACCTCTCCCGCTTGTGCTTGCGGGAGAGGTCGGATCGCGAAGCGATCCCGGTGAGGACTTCTTCCTCCGGGGTTTCTCGATTGCGGAGACACCTCTCCCCGCCCTCCCCCGCAGGCGGGGAGGCAGCGCAGTCTTCGCCGCGGCTTGCAGCTCGTCCGATTACATCAGAGCAGTCACGTCATGAAAATCTACCTGGCAGGCCCCGACGTGTTCCTGCCGGACGCGGCCGAGATCGGCCGGCAGAAGGTCGCGATCTGCGCCGCGCACGGGCTCACCGGCCTCTATCCCCTCGACAATGAGATCGACCTTTCCGCGCCCGACGTTTCACGCCAGATCTTTTGCGGCAACGAGGCAATGATGGAGGCGGCCGACGCCATCATCGCCAATCTCACGCCGTTCCGGGGCGCCGGCGCCGATCCCGGTACCGTCTACGAGCTCGGCTACATGGCCGGGCGCCACAAATTCTGCCTCGCCTATTCCAACGACGGTGCCGTCTATTCCGACCGCGTCGGCCGCTTCATGGCCGTGACGTCCGAGGACGGACAGCTGGTCGATGCACAGGGGCTGATCGTGGAGGACTTTGGCCTCGTCGACAACCTGATGATGATCCATGCGCTGGAGCTGCGCGGCTGCCCGCTGGTAACACCGGCCACGATGCCGATCGACGTCTGGCACGATCTCGCCGCGTTCGAGGCTTGCGTCCGGATGGCGGCCGCGCGATTGATCGCTACATAAGCTCTTCAGTCGTCGTTCGGAGATCCGATGTCCCCTCCCCGCAAGCGCGCGGATGTCCTGCTGGTCGAGCGCGGCTTGTTCGAGAGCCGGGCGAGGGCACGCGCGGCCATCGAAGCCGGGCTCGTCACGGCCGACGACAAGCAGGTTTCAAAGCCATCGGAGGCGATCGCCGAGGATGCGGTGATCCAGGCCGAGCCTGCGCATCCCTACGTCTCCCGCGGCGGCGTCAAGCTCGCCGGGGCGCTGGAGCGTTACCCGATCGAAATCGAGGACCATGTCTGCCTCGACGTCGGCGCCTCCACCGGAGGCTTCACCGAGGTGCTGCTGGCGAACGGTGCGAGCCTGGTGTTCGCGATCGATGTCGGCAGCAGCCAGCTGCACCCCTCGCTGCGCGATCATCCCAGGATCGTGTCGATGGAAGAGACCGATATCCGCAGCTATGAGGGCAAGCGCCTGCCGGCGCGGCCCGACGTCGTCGTGATCGACGTCAGCTTCATCTCGCTGAAGGCGGTGCTGCCGGTGGCGCTGTCGCTGGCGGCCGCACCGATGAACCTGCTGGCGCTGATCAAGCCGCAATTCGAGGCGGACCGGAAGCACAACAAGAAGGGGATCATCCGCGACGCCGCCGTGCACCAGGAGATCTGCGACGACATCGCGGCCTTTGCCGCTTCGCTCGGCTGCACCGACATTGAGATATTCCCCTCGCCGATCACCGGCGGCGACGGCAATGTCGAATTCTTTCTGGGCGCGCGCCGTGGTTGAGCGCCTGACCATCGACCATGTCGGCCATCGCGGCGACGGTGTCTCGCTCGCGACAGGCGAGGCGATCTATGTGCCCTACACGCTTGGCGGCGAGACCGTCGAGGTCGATCATGTCGTGGGCCACCATCCCGACCGCCGCAAGCTGCTCGCGGTGGACGTGGCAAGCTCCGAACGGATCGAGCCGTTCTGTCCGCATTTCGGCGTCTGTGGCGGCTGCGCCATTCAGCATTGGGCGACTGAGCCGTATCGCGCCTGGAAACGCAACATCGTGGTGGAATCGCTGGCGCAGGCCGGCATTGATTGCAAGGTGGCGCCGCTGGTCGACGCCCATGGTGCCGGGCGCAGGCGCATCACGCTGCACGGCCGGTTCGGCACGCATGACATCCTCAAGGTCGGTTTCGCCGCCACGAGCTCGCACGACGTCATCCCGATTCATCGTTGCCCGATCCTTGATCCCGGGCTCGAGGGTGCGCTCGATGCGGCCTGGGCGCTGGCCGAGCCGCTGACTTCCAGGATGCCGGTGACGAAGCCATTGGACATCCAGGTCACCGCGACCGCCAACGGCCTCGATGTCGACGTGCGCGGCTCCGGCCCGCTGCCGACGCCGCTGGTGACTGTGCTGTCGCGTGTCGCCGAGCAGCACCGCCTGGCGCGGCTGACGCGGCACGGCGAATTGGTGCTGCAGCGCCTGCCGCCGACGGTGAAGATGGGCCGCGCGGAGGTGACGCTGCCGCCCGGCTCGTTCCTGCAGGCGACGGTGGCGGGCGAAGAAGCGCTCGCCAGACTGGTCGCCGAGCGCATCGGCAAGGCCAAGGAGGTCGCCGATCTCTTCTGCGGTGTCGGCCCATTCGCCCTGCGGCTTGCCGAGAAGGCCCGCGTCACGGCCTATGACAGCGACGCCGGCGCCATCGCGGCCCTCGCGAAGGCCGCGCGCATACCGGGCCTGAAACCGATCAAGGCCGAGCCGCGCGACCTGTTCCGCCGCCCCCTGGTGCCGCCGGAGCTGCGCGACTTCGACACCGTGGTGTTCGACCCGCCGCGCCAGGGCGCGCAGGCTCAGGCACTCAAGCTCGCCGCGAGCAAGGTGCCCGTCGTGATCGCGGTGTCCTGCAACGCCGCGACCTTCGCCCGCGACGCGCGGCTGCTGATCGACGGCGGCTATCGGCTGGAGGCGGTGGTGCCGGTCGATCAGTTCCGCCACACGCCGCATGTGGAGCTGGTGGCGCGGTTCGCGCGATAGGCCGCGAACTCCCAATCGAGCCGGCAATCTTGATACCAGTCAATCGCTCTGCCGTCCGCTGACGCTAAAAGCGTCCTGTGCAATTGAATGCGGAGCGGACGTTCGTGCTTGACCGACGACAATTCATCGCGACTGCGCTCGGGCTTTCCGCGACGGCCGTCACAGGCCCTTCTGCCGCGGCGGCGGCAAAAACCTATGACGAAGCGGTAAAGTCGTCACGGGTTCCGCTGCAAGCTGTGCCGAGGGATCGCGAGCTCGTGCGCTTTGCCACCCTCGCAGCCAACAGCCACAACACCCAGCCGTGGATCTTCTCGGTCCGCAGCAACGTCATCGCGATTGCGCCTGACTTCAAGCGCCGCTGTCCGGCCGTCGATCCGGACGATCATCATCTCTTCGTCAGTCTCGGCTGTGCCGCCGAAAACCTCATCCTCGCCGCGTCCACGCTGGGCTGGCACGCCGATGCGGCCGTCGACGGCGACCGCATCGTGATCACGCTCGACGAGGCCCCACAGGACACATCGGCATTGGCGGCCGCGATTCCGATCAGGCAATGCACCCGCGCTGCGTTCGACGGCAGGCCGGCCGCACCGGAGACATTGCGTCGGCTCGAAGATGCCTGTCGCGAACCGAACGTCGCTGCGATCCTGATGACCGAACGCACCGCGATCGCTAGGGTTACCGACTACGTACTCGAAGGAAACTCGGCGCAAATGCGCGACAAGGCGTTCATGCGCGAGCTCGTCAGCTGGATTCGCTTCAACGAGGCGGAGGCACTCGCGACCATGGACGGGCTGTTCTCGCCCGCGTCCGGAAACCCCTCGCTGCCCTCGTGGGCGGCGCGGCCGCTTCTCAAGCTCTTCTTCACCGAGAGCGGGGAGAACAAGAAATACCGCGAAGAACTCGACAGCTCTGCGGGCGTCGTCGTGCTCGCTGCCGATCGCAGCGACAAGTCGCACTGGATCGCAGTCGGCCGCGCCTGCCAGCGCTTCGGATTGCAGGCGACCGCACTGGGACTCAAATATTCCTTCATCAACCAGCCGGTCGAGGTGGCGGCGCTGAGGCAGCAATTCGGGGCCTCACTCGGCCTCGGCGAACGGCGTCCCGATATCGTGATGCGTTTCGGAACCGGTCCAGACCTGCCGAGATCGCTGCGGCGTCCGCCGGAGCTGGTGATGCAATCCTAGCGCCGAAGGCCGCCCAGCGCAGGAGACTCGCCGGGCAGCATCGACGAGTTGATGTCACTGTCCATGAGTCCCGATTGCTGCTGGATGAACCCGGCCCCGAACGACAGGCTGAGGTTGGAGGTCGGCTTGAATTCGACACCCGCAAACCCGC
The DNA here is from genome assembly GCF_052043945.1 of Bradyrhizobium sp. PUT101. Taxonomy (NCBI): domain Bacteria; kingdom Pseudomonadati; phylum Pseudomonadota; class Alphaproteobacteria; order Hyphomicrobiales; family Nitrobacteraceae; genus Bradyrhizobium; species Bradyrhizobium sp. PUT101. The sequence goes on along the minus strand of NZ_CP197207.1, from coordinate 6,080,881 downwards.
CATAGCCGGGCGCAGCGCTGGAGGTGAGCGGCGCCAGCGAGCTGCCGATACCGTTGCCGAACTTCAGCGTGTTGAATCCGGCGAAGAACGTGACGGGCATGCCACCCGCAGTCTTCATGTTATAGCCGAACTGCGTGCTGTCATAAGAGAGCGCGCTGAAATTGCCGATCGAGCCCGCCTGACTGAAGCCGCTCAGACCAAGATTGCCGTGTTGGCTGCCGACGAAGAAACCGTTCGCAGAACTGCTGCGCCAATCGGCATCGCCGGCGTTGAAGCTCGCGAAGTTGCCGTAGGTGTCGGAACTCTGGCCGGCACCACCACTGAGGCCGAAAGGTCCGCCGGGAATCCAGTATCTCAGCGGCGCGACTTGCGCATGAACCGGCTCTCCGCCGAGGCAGAGCACTGCGAGAGCTGCAAGAGCACATGAAAGTGCAAGCTTGAACATTCAGATTACCGTCAACAATCTTACAAATTATACTCCTCGAACATCGTCAATGCCAGCGGAGTGACGGCGCCGGATGTCGCGGCTGCAGGCCTCCCGGGGAACTGCACCTGATGCCGCACGATCCGTTGCTCGCCCGCCTGATATCCGTTCTTGCCGAGGTACCGGGCGTTCAGGCCGTCGCGCTCGGCGGCTCACGCGCGCGGGGCAGCGCGCATCCCTCGTCCGACTACGACATCGGGCTGTATAGTTCGAGCGCGGGCCCGCTCGATACGGATCGACTCCTGACCGTCGTGAAGGAAATCGCCGACGATCCCGGCGCTGCGACCGTAACGAGATATGGCGAATGGGGTCCATGGATCGTCGGCGGCGCATGGCTGTCGGTCGAGCGACAGAAGGTCGATCTGCTCTACCGTCACGCCGACGATGTCGAGCGAGTCATGATGGACTGCCGAAACGGTACAGTCCTCATGGCCTACCAGCCCGGCCATCCACATGGCTTCTGCTCGGCAATCTGGATGGGCGAGATCGCATATTGTCAGCCTCTGCACGATCCGAAAGGCCTGATCGCGCGGCTCAAGACAATCGCGCTCCCCTATCCGGAGGATCTGGGCCGCGCCTTGTTGCGGCGCTTTCAGTGGGAAATCCTGTTCAGCATCGAAAATGCGGAACTTGCGACAGCTCGCAACGAGCGAACCCACGTCGCGGGCTGCGTCTACAGAGCGCTCGCGTGCATCGCGCAGGTGCTATTTGCACTGAACCGTCGATATCTCATCAACGAAAAGGGCGCACTCCTGGAGACGGCCCGCTTGCCCCTGACGATTCCCCATCTGGTGGAACAGTCCGACGAAATCTGGCGGCTGATCGGGGATGGCGGTTTGGCACAGGCCTGCGCGATCCTGCGGCAGGTCGACCTGCAATTGAAGGCGCTGACACGATCCGGCGGGACGCCGCTGTGAACGGCTATGCCGTCTTGTCGAGGGAGGACGACGAATCCGCTGGCGGATATTTCGTCACCGGCACCGCGAATGATTTCGTGCCGACCTGGTAGATGACCTTGCCGTTCTTGCCGTCGTCGGTCGCGATCTGCGTCTGTCCGAACATGATGACGTTCTTATAGACGATGCCGGTGCCCTGGCGGGTGATGCCGTCGGTGGTGACGCTGACCTGGGCTTCCTTGCCGTTGACCGAGAGCACCTTGAAGCTCGCGCTCTTGCCGTTGTCGCTCGAATAGCCGCCCCAGCTTCCCATGAGGCGGCTGTCGGAGGCCGGCGGCTCCTGCTTCTCGAGATTCGCGGTCTGCTTGCCAGCGCCCCCTACTGAGAACAGCAGCACCATACTCTTCCCGTCCTTGGTGCCGACAGTGACCCCGCCAAAGGTGATAAGCGTGCCATTGACCTCGCCAAAGCCGCGCTCGGTGCGACCGTTATGGGTGTACTCGACCTGCGCCCGGGCACCGCGGATGTTCACGACCTTGAAGCCGACGGGCTGGTTGTTGCCCACCCAATTGCCCTTCCAGTCACCGACCAGAGCACTCTGGCGATACATCCGCTCGTTGGCGGGCGAAATCTGGTTGGTGCTCGAGGTGACGATGGCCATGGTTTGCTCAAAGGCAGGTCGGACAACCCGCTTTCGTTCGTTCCAGCAATGTCGGGACGCTCGCTGGAAATGGAAGGAAACAGTCTGATTAGGGCCATGCACCAGTTAACGAGCAGTTAATTCAACTGCCGGTTGGGATGGGCAAAAGGTCTCAGCGCGGAGACGTTAACGTCCCCAGCGGTCGGACCAGATCTTCTCGCCAATCAGGCAGTTGACGCGCGGCTCCTTGTCGGCAACGCGCATCACGGGGCGCTCCGGCGTGCGGCCGGCGACCTCCATCAGCAGCTTGGTGCGGATCGCTTCCTTGAACTTGTCGCGATCCTTGATCGTGATGACGAAGGAGCCGGGACCTCCGATGACGCAATCCTCGTAGTAGAAATCGAGATTATCGATATCCATGGTCGAATAGGACGGCTCCTTGACCATGATCGGCAGGCCATTGATGACGATGCCCTTCTCCAGGGCGGCATCGCGCGCGATCGTGACCGGACCGCCATTGTTGTTGGGACCGTCGCCGGAAATGTCGATGACGCGGCGCAAGCCCCGATAGGGATCCTCGTCGAACAGCGGCATCGCGAACGCGATTGCACCGGAGATCGAGGTCCGCGAGGCGCGCCGGATCGGCGTTTTCATGATCTCGGCGGCGACCGCGTCCGCCGTCTCCGGTCCGTCGACCAGGCGCCAGGGGATGATGATCTTCTGGTCGCTGGAGGCAGCCCACTCGAAATAGGTCACCGCGATCCGGCCATTCGGGCCTAACTTCAGCGCCTGCAGAAACTCCTTCGACTGGATTGCCTGCGCATAGCCCTCGCGCTGGACCGCGAGCTCGTCAATGTCCATGGAGTAGGACACGTCGACCGCGAGGATCAGCTCGACATCGACCGTCTGCGCGTCCTTGTCGGCGGCAAGCCGCTGCGATTGAGCTCGACTCTTGGGCGATTCGAATTTGGGTCCTGGTGCCGCGATGCCCGCGACGTCCCCTCCGGCAAACATGCCGGCCACCAGCACAGCCCCGATCGAGAACAGCAAACGCATCGCGGTCTCCCGTCGTATGACGCGATGGTGACATGCAATTGCCTTGCCGCAAAGGCCGAAGATCGCTTGCGCTTCACATTCGAGTTAGGAATTTGCGTGCCGGCGCGAAACCGCCGCCGTGTTGCCGCGCCCGCGCCGCAGGAACACGGCCGATGCCGCGCAGCCTCGGGCTCGCGACGCGAGAACCGAAAACGACCGGTCGCGGGACAGAGCGCCCCGCCCACTTGTCCGGCACGATTTCCATGCTAGGTTGGTCGCAGAGATGGGGATGGAGTCCCCCGACAACCGCCCGGCGGTCGATGACCGTGGTGGGCTGATGACTCCTGCTCGAGGAGAGGCAATCTCAAGGCCTCTGCCTTTGGCGGGAGCATGGACATACCCGCCGATGGCGGGTTTTTTGTTGCCTTGTGACGAACGCCAGCCGGCGAAGGCCAGGAGAAGACGAAGACGTGACGATGCCGACACCGAATGCTGCGCGCACGCCGCTGCCCAGAGGAATCTGGGTGCTCGGATTCGTCTCGATGCTGATGGACGTCTCTTCCGAGATGATCCATGCGCTGCTGCCGATCTATCTCGTCACCGTGCTCGGCGCCTCCACACTCACCGTCGGATTCATCGAGGGCATTGCGGAGGCCACCGCCTCGATCACCAAGATCTTCTCCGGCGCACTGTCGGACTGGCTCGGCCGCCGCAAGCTGCTCGCCGCGCTCGGCTATGGGTTGGCCGCCTTCACCAAGCCGCTGTTTCCGCTCGCGCCCAGCGTCGGATGGCTGGTGGCCGCGCGCTTCATCGACCGCGTCGGCAAGGGGATTCGCGGCGCGCCGCGCGATGCGCTGATTGCCGATATCGCCCCGGTCGGCCTGCGCGGCGCGAGCTTTGGCCTGCGGCAGTCGCTCGACACCATCGGCGCCTTCGTCGGGCCGCTCGCGGCGATCGGCCTGATGTGGTGGACGGCGGACAATTTTACGATCGTGTTCTGGGTGGCGGTGCTGCCGGCGTTCTTGTCGTTTGGACTGATCGCCTTCGCTGTGAACGAGCCAGAGCCGGACCCGAGCCGGGAGCCTGCGAAGAATCCGCTCAATCTTGCCGCAATGCGGCAACTCGGAACGGTGTACTGGCGCGTCGTCGCGGTCGGCATCGTCTTCACGCTCGCGCGCTTCAGTGAGGCCTTCCTGATCCTGCGCGCACAGAACATCGGACTCAACGCGATGTGGGTGCCGGCGGTGCTGGTGCTGATGAACATCGTCTATGCCCTGTCGGCCTATCCGGCCGGCGTGCTGTCGGACCGCATCAACCGGACCGGCCTGCTCGCGCTTGGTCTGGTCTTCCTCGCCTGCGCCGACCTCGCGCTGGCGCTGCTGCCGAATCTGGCTGGCCTCGCGCTCGGGGTCGCGCTGTGGGGGCTGCATATGGGATTAACGCAAGGACTGCTCTCCGCCCTCGTCGCCGACGCAGCGCCACCGAGCCTGCGCGGCACCGCATTCGGCTATTTCAACCTGTTCACCGGGCTTGCCCTTCTGGCGGCGAGCGTGATCGCGGGCGCCTTGTGGGACGCCTATGGCCCGACAGGCACGTTCCTGGCTGGGCTCGGCTTCGCGCTTGTGTCGCTCGCGGGGCTGCTTGGCATCGGCAACGGACTGGCAACGGAGGACAACCGATGACGGGAGGCGGTTCATCGTGCTGAGCGGAGTGCTTGCGATCGTGATCGGCAGTGCCCTGGGCGGCTGCGCGCGCTATTTTGTCTCCGGTGCGATCGCGCGGCGGCTGGGCGAGACGTTTCCGTGGGGCACCATGACCATCAACGTCACGGGCGCCTTCCTGATCGGCGTTTTGGGCGCGCTGGCGACCCATCCGGGCTCGGTCTTCGCCTCACCCAATCCCTGGCTGTTCGCGGTGACCGGGTTTCTCGGCTGCTACACCACCGTGTCCTCGTTCAGCCTGCAAACGCTGACACTCGCGCGGAGCGGCGAGCCGCTCTCGGCGCTCGGCAATGTCGTATTCTCGGTCGGGCTGGGCCTCGCTGCCGTCAGCTGCGGCTTCCTCGTCGCCGACAGCTTTGGAGGGTAGAGGCGAATGAACGCTCCGTCCTCCGCCGATCGCTGGCGTAGCGCGATGCTCTACGCCTGGGTTGCCGCCGGCAGCGTCGTCGGCGGGCTGACGCGCTATCTGGTCGGGCTCGCGCTCGACACCGGGCCGGGCTTTCCCTTCGCAACCCTGTTCATCAATGCGACGGGCTCGCTGATCATCGGCTTCTACGCGACCCTGACAGGGCCCGACGGCCGCATGCTGGCGCGGCCCGAGCACCGACAATTCGTCATGACGGGGTTCTGCGGCGGCTACACTACGTTCTCGACCTTCAGCCTGGAGACCTTCCGCCTGCTCCACGGCGGCCTGAAGTACACGGCGCTCGTCTATGTCGCGGCGTCCGTCATCTGCTGGCTGGTATCGGTATGGGCAGGGCATATGATGGCGAGCCGCTACAATCGGTTGACAAGGAGCTGAGCATGCAAATCCCCAATCAGGCAGTATCGCTCCGGATCTTCATCGGCGAGAGCGACCATTTCGACGGCAAGCCGCTCTATGAGGCGATCGTAATGACGGCGCGCGAGCGACATCTGGCCGGCGCCACGGTGTTGCGCGGACCGATGGGCTTCGGCAAGTCGAGCCGGCTGCACACCTCGAAGATCCTGCGACTGTCGGAAGACCTGCCGCTGCTGATCGAGATCGTCGACAGCGAGGACAACATCAATGCATTCCTGCCCATCCTCGATGGCATGATGTCGAGCGGGCTGATCACCTTGGAGAAGGTGCGGGTCCTGCAATATGGTGCGAAGGCCACGAGCTGATCACTCGGGCAGGGAACCCAAGCCCGCCGTGTCCAGGAGGCGGAATGAACGACACCGTCGCCAAGCCGAAAACCAGGACCAGGACCAAGGTCGAGCGGCCGCGGCTGCACAAGGTCATCCTGATCAACGACGACTACACGCCGCGCGAGTTCGTCACCTTGGTGCTGAAGGCCGAATTCCGCATGACCGAGGATCAGGCCTATAAGGTGATGATTACCGCCCACAAGCTCGGCGCCTGCGTCGTCGCCGTATTCACCAAGGATGTCGCCGAGACCAAGGCCACGCGCGCCACCGACGCCGGCCGCGCCAAGGGCTATCCGTTGCTGTTCACGACGGAGCCGGAGGAATAGGCGCCGCCTGCCGGCTTCGGGGCAATTTTAGCGATCCGCGCTACCGCAGGTTTAATCTCCTGTGTCACCACAATGCGATGACAGTCGCATTGCGCAAACAGCTCGAGCTCAAGCCGGCCCGCCCCGAAACCTCGTTCGGTCCGTTCAGGCTCCTGCACGCCCTGCCCTGGCTGATTCTGGCGGCCGCGATGCGGGTGATCGCGTTTGGCGGCGGCGCCGTGGCCTTGCCGGCAATTGTCGTTGCCGACATTTCGGTGCTGCTGGCGTTCTTTGCCACCGCACACCAATCGATCGAGGCGGCCGGGGGCCAATCCTCTCTCGGTGAGTTGAAACTGGGCGAGCAATTCAAGCTCTCCTTCTCGATCCTGTGGCGGATCATGCTCGTGATGATCGTCGCGGCGCTCGGCGCCGCAGCGATCGGCTATGAGGCTTCGTATCATCTGATGGCGGGCCTCGACGGCATGGCGTTCGACCAGTTCACCCATCCCGGGCGATTCTGGAGCGCATGGATCGCCGCGCTCGTGCTGCTCATGATCGTCCGCGCCGCGCGCGACGACGGCAAGGTCGCCCTGTTTGCGGCGATCGGCGAATTCGCGCGACGCGGGCTGTGGCTCGGCGCCGCCGTCATCCTACTCGGCACCATCAACGTCGTCCTCGCCTATGGCCAGGAAGCGGTGCGCACCGCGATCTGGACTTTCTGGCAGACTTCGTCGGCGACGCAGTTCACCAAGAACCTGATCTATTTCGTGTTCATCTTCAGCTTCGCCATGCTGCGGCTGTGGATCACCCTGAGGATCATAACGCTGGGCCTGAAGCAGTCCTATGTTCGCGGCGGCTAGCGCCGCCGACCGCACCTTCCGCTAGGCGATTGCGGCCGGCGTTTCTTCGGCGAGCCCGTACACGCGTTGCGCCTTGGAAAATCCCGCAATCGGGAATTCACCGAGCTTCTGCCAATCGTATTGGCAGACATTGGCAAAACCTTCCGAGGCGACGACGGTGCGCCCCAGGCGGCCCGTGATCTTCTCCAGCCGCGCGGCGAGGTTGACGGCCGGGCCGATGCAGGTGAAGTCGAGCCGGTTGCCGCCGCCGATATTGCCGTAGAGGATGTTTCCGACATGCAGCGCGACGCCGAAGCGGAAGCGTTCGACGACGTCGCCGACTGGAAAGGCGAGCGCCTCGACGCTGGCGCGGGATTCGCGCGCAGCCTCCAGCACGCGCGCGCAGACTTGGGTGGCATCGCCGACATACTCGTCGATCGGAAACACCGCGAGCAGTCCGTCGCCCATGAACTTCAGCACCTCGCCGCCGTGGTTGCGGATCGCGGCGACCTGACAGTCGAAATAGTGATTGAGGATCTCGACCACGGTCTCGGCCGGCAGCCGGTCCGACAGCGCGGTGAAGCCGCGTAGATCCGAGAGCCAGATTGCGGCCTGCATGGTGTCGTTGTGGCCGCGCCGGATCTGGCCGCCGAGGATACGCGCGCCGGCGCGATTGCCGACATAGGTATCGAGCAGCATCTCGGCAGTGCGACGCAGGCTGATGATCTCGCTGACGCGCGCGAGCGGCGCTGTGATGGTTCGGATCGCCGCGATGTCGTCGTCGCCGAAGCCGCCGGGATGGCGCGTGGTCCAGCTCGTCGCGTGGGTCGAGCCGTCGAGAAACGGCATCGGCATCGCGACATAGTCGGTCACGCCTTCGGCGCGCATGTCGTCGAGGAACGGAAACCGCCTGCTGTCGGGATCGTCCATGCGCCCCCTGACCTCCAGCCCTTGCTCGAAAACGACTCGCAGCGGACTTCTGGCGAATTCAGGCGTGTCGAGGACTTCGAAATCGACGCTGCCGATTTCGACCTGCCCGCCTTGCCGCCAGATGAAATTGCGGCCGAATATCTCGGGATGCAGCGTGCGAATGAAGATGCCGAACCGCCACAACGGCAGGCCGGCCGCGACCAGACGCTCGCAGAAATCGGCGATCATTTCGTCCGGCTCGATCGACGCCCATGCGCCGTCGATCAGCCAGTTGGAGACGCGCTGAAGCTCGGAGCTGTTCATGGCCGCATTTGCGGATGAAGTTATGGGCTCGTCAAGCTGCGCGGTGGGCTCGTACCGCGGCGTCAGCGTCCAACCTGCCCGCGATCGCGCAGGAAGTGATCGGCCAGCACGCAGGCCATCATGGCTTCGCCCACGGGAACTGCGCGGATGCCCACGCAGGGGTCGTGGCGGCCCTTGGTGAAGATCTCGGTATCAGTGCCCCTGCGATCGACAGTGAGACGCGGCTGCAGGATCGACGAGGTCGGCTTTACCGCGAAGCGAACCACCACCGGCTGTCCGGTGGAGATGCCGCCCAGCACGCCGCCGGCATGGTTGGACAGGAAGCGCGTGCCGTCATTGCCGGTGCGCATCTCGTCCGCGTTCTCCTCGCCGGTGAGTTCTGCCGCGCCAAAGCCGGCACCGATCTCGACGCCCTTCACCGCGTTGATACTCATCATCGCGGCCGCGAGATCGGAATCGAGCTTGGCGTAGATCGGCGCGCCTAGCCCTGCCGGCACGCCTTCGGCGACGACCTCGATCACCGCGCCGATGGAGGATCCGCTCTTGCGGATGCCGTCGAGATAGGTCTCGAAGAATGCGGCCTTGTCCTTGTCGGGACAGAAGAACGGATTCTTGGCGACCTCGTCCCAGTCCCACTTGCCGCGATCGATCTTGTACGGGCCGATCTGCACCAGCGCGCCGCGCACCTTCACGTCGGGCAGGACTTTTCGCGCGATCGCGCCGGCGGCAACGCGCATCGCGGTCTCGCGCGCGGAGGAGCGACCGCCGCCGCGATAGTCGCGCAGGCCGTATTTGGCTTCATACGTGAAGTCGGCATGGCCCGGACGAAACTTGTCCTTGATCTCGGAATAATCCTTGGAGCGCTGGTCGGTGTTCTCGATCAGGAGCCCGATCGGCGTGCCCGTCGTCACCTGCGCGCCGGTTTCCGGATGCGCCATCACGCCGGACAGGATTTTCACCTGATCCGGCTCCTGGCGTTGGGTGGTGAAGCGCGACTGTCCTGGCCGGCGGCGGTCGAGGTCCTTCTGGATGTCGGCCTCGGTGAGCGGGATCATGGGCGGGCAGCCGTCGACCACGCAGCCGATCGCCACCCCGTGGCTCTCGCCGAAGGTGGTGACGCGGAACATGTGGCCGAAGGTGTTGAAGGACATGCCGAACTGCCGCCTAATGTTGACTTGCAACGCCTATGAAAATTGTCAACGTGACGTAACGCGATCTGAATGGGGGGTCAAATGGCCCCCAATCGTCATGGCCGGGCTTGTCCCGGCCATCCACGTCCCTGGGTGCTGCGAGCAAGTCCATAGCCGCCCGGGCATGACGGCGGAGGGGCATGGTGACCCGTCGGACTAGCTAAACTTCTCGAGTCGCCCATCGCGGAACACATAGACGGCGCCCTGCTCGATAAAGAGTTCGGCGGCGCTGGCAGGGGTCTCGATGCCCAGGGCCACCATCAATGCCCTGCAGGTGCCACCATGGGCGACCGCAACGGTGTCGACCAGGAGCGACTCGTACCAGTCCAGCATGCGCAGCTGCACCGCCGCGTAGGTCTCGCCACCTGCGGGCGCGACCGTCCATTTGTCGGCGAGACGCCTCGCATAGACATCGGGATCGGAGGCCTCGCTCTCGGCAAGCGTCAGACCTTCCCAGGTGCCGTAGCCGATCTCGCGCAGGCGATCATCGAGCGAATAGTCCGAAGGAGGCAATTCGAGCTTGGCGCGCGCGAGTTCCATGGTTTGGCGCGCGCGGCCGAGCGGGCTCGATACGTAAGGCAGCGCCGCCCTGTCCCTTCCCTCACGCTTGAACAGATCGGCCAGAATGCTGGCCGCCTGCGCGGCCTGGGCCCGGCCACGCGCATTCAGCGGGACGTCCCTGGTGCCCTGGAGTCGCCCGAGCGCGTTCCATTCGGTCTCGCCATGGCGCAGGAAGTAGATCGTGGGCACGGCCATTCCAAATTCGAGGCTAGTCCTTCCCGCCCAGCGAGATGTCCGGCGCGTCGGGCCGCTTCATGCCGAGCACGTGATAACCGGAATCGACATGATGCACCTCGCCGGTGACGCCGCGCGAGAGGTCAGAGAGGAAATACAGCGCGCTGTTGCCGACGTCCTCAGTGGAGACGTTGCGCCGCATCGGCGCGTTGTATTCGTTCCACTTCAGGATATAGCGGAAGTCGCCAATGCCGGACGCGGCGAGCGTCTTGATCGGACCTGCCGAGATGGCGTTGACGCGGATGTTCTTCTCGCCGAGATCGGCGGCGAGATAGCGCACGCTGGCCTCCAGCGCCGCCTTCGCCACGCCCATGACGTTGTAGTGCGGCATCCACTTCTCGGCGCCGTAATAGCTGAGCGTGATCAGCGAGCCGCCATCCGTCATCAGCTTCTCGGCGCGCTGCGCCACGGCCGTGAAAGAGTAGCAGGAGATCAACATCGACTTCGAGAAATTCTCCTGCGTGGTGTCGACGTAGCGGCCGTCGAGCTGCTCGCCATAGGCGATCGCGTGCACCAGGAAGTCGATCTTGCCCCACTTCTCCTTCAGCACGGCAAAGGCGGCATCGATGGTCGCGGCATCCGTCACGTCGCAATGGCCGAGCACGAGACCACCGATCTCGGCGGCAAGCGGCTCGACGCGCTTCTTCAGCGCATCGCCCTGATAGGTGAAGGCGAGCTCGGCACCGGCCGCGTGGCATGCCTTGGCGATGCCCCAGGCGATCGAGCGGTTGTTGGCAACGCCGAGGATCACCCCGCGCTTGCCTTGCATCAGACCTGAATTCTGCGCCATTTTTGAACGTCCCGTCGAACTCTCGTTGAGGTCTGGAGGTACACCAGCCCTCCCCTGCGGTACAGCCCTAATACGCGGCGTTAACGCTGTTTCAAGTGCCGGAATAGCCGTTCCGCTCGGGTGTTATGATCGTTGAGGCGCTCGCGCCGAACGTTGGGACTTCAAGACCGCAATGAATGCGTTTCGCCAGAGTGTGGAAGTCATGATCCCGGCGTTGCGCCGCTACGCCCGCGGGCTCACGCGCGATGCGGATGCGGCCGACGATCTGGTGCAGGATACATTGGTGCGCGCGCTGCGTTCGGAACGCCTGTTTCTCGGAGGCGATGTCAGGAGCTGGCTCTATACGATCCTGACCAACCTCAACAAGAACCGGCGGCGCTCACTGGCAAGGCGGCCGCAATTCATGCCGCTGACGGAGAACAACCCGGATGCCAGCGGGACCGAGGCCGAAGGACGTGACATCGAGAGGGCGCTGGCCACCCTCGTCGAGGAACAGCGTTCGGTGCTGCTCCTGGTGATGCTGGAAGGCATGAGCTATCGCGAAGTCGCCGACATCCAGGGCGTGCCGATCGGCACCGTGATGTCGCGCCTGGCACGCGCAAGGGCCCACGTTAAAGCCTCGCTGGAGGGTGAGCGCCCGGCGCTCAGGCGGGTGAAATGAGGACAGCGTGATGCATCTCACATCGTGCGCCCGCAGCCTGCCGAGGGCGCGAGCGAAGTTGAGCCACGAACGATTTTTTGGGCCGCAGAGCCAGAGACGACCGATATGAACGACCGCAACATTCCAATCACCGAAGACGAGCTGCACGCCTATGTCGACGGCGAACTGCCGGCGGAACGTCGCGCCGACGTCGAGGCCTGGCTCGCCGCCCACCCTGACGATGCCGAGCGGGTCCAATCCTGGCGGACCATGGCCGAGATGCTGCACGCCCGCTACGATTCCGTCGCGCAGGAGCCGGTGCCGGCGCGGCTGGAACTGGAGCGGCTGGAACGCCGCCCGCGGCAATGGCTCTATGGCGCCGCCGCGGCGGCGTTGGTGGCCTTCGTCGCCGGCGGCACGGCCGGCTGGGTGGCACATGGCGCCGCCAACGCGCCCTCCACGTTCCAGAGCCTTACGGCAGACGCGCTCGATGCCCACCGCCTCTATGTCGTCGAGGTCCGCCATCCCGTCGAAGTCGGCGGCAACGAGCGTGACCATCTTCAGGCCTGGCTGACCCGGCGCTGCGGCTGGACGGTGTTCGCTCCGAACCTGGAGGCGAGCGGTCTGAAGCTCGTCGGCGGCCGGCTTCTGCCCGGGCCAAACGGTCCGGCGTCGTTCCTGATGTATGAGGGCGCCTCGGGTGAGCGGTACACGATCTACACCGCCAAGACCGACAATGGCGCGACGCAGATGCACTACGCCAAAACGGACAAGGATGGAGCGCTGTTCTGGGCCGAACGCGGCGTTGGCTACGTCGTCAGCGGCGGCGGTGATCGCGAGCGGCTGACCAAGGTGGCGCAGGCCGTGTACGACCAGGCAGAGAAAAACGGCACCTGACAGCAGCGCCATGGCCGAAGCTACGCCTTGGGCGTGCTCGAAACGCATGCCTCGATTCCGACATTGAAAATTTGGAATCAAGACATCGGCGCGTCTCATTATCGCACCGGATGATCACGCGAAAATGAGCAGCGTTCGATCCGCCGATCGACGCGGGCGGCCTCGATTGGGGCTTTTGGTACCGCGCTGGTCCCCCTCTCGAGGCCGCACCTTATTCTCGGCTGCCCGCCGGACAGCCGATACGCCTTGAAGTCAGCATCGACGCGCGATGCGCGCTTCATGCTCCGATCGTCGAGGTGGCCCCGGATAGCGCGCTAGCCGAGCCCGCTCCGCGGATTGTAGGGGTGGTGGTCCCGCCACTTCTCCATCAATGCTTCGAGCTCGGCGTCGTTCCCGTCCGGTAGCACAATCCTGATGGTCACGAAGAGATCTCCGGTTCCACCAGCTTTCGACAAGCCCTTGCCCTTGAGGCGGAAGGTCCGGCCGCTGGAGGTGTTCTTCGGAACCGAAAGCTCCACGGCATTGCCCAGGGTGGGCACGCGCACCTTACCGCCAAGCACAGCCTCATACAGCGTCACCGGCAGGTCGATCCTGAGGTCAGCGCCCTCGACCTTGAAGAACGGGTGCGGCGCGATGTTGATGGTGATCAGGAGATCGCCGGGCGGATGGCCCTGTGCGCTCTCGCCCTGCCCCCGGAGCCGAATCTGCTGGCCCTCGGTGACGCCGGCCGGAATCTTGACGTTGAGCTCCTTGCCCGTCGGCAGCCGGACGCGCTTCTCGCCACCCTTGGCCGACTCTTCGAGCGAGACGGACATGGCGACATTCACATCGAGATCGAGCCCGATGCCGCCGGTATCGAATTCGAACTGGGCTCCGCCGCCGGCCCCAGGGCGGGCGCCGCGCGCCCCGCCGCCGAACATGCTGTTGAGGATATCCTCGAACGCGCCGGCGCCCGCGCCGCCACCTGCCCCGCCGCTCCGGAACGTATAGCTTTCGAACCCGCCGGGACCCGCGCGGCCGCGCGGCCCCCCGCCGCCAGGAAAACCCTGGAAGCGCGGCTTGCCCTCGGCATCGATCTCGCCGCGGTCAAACTGCTTGCGCTTGTCCTCGTCGCCGAGGATCTCGTTGGCCGAGTTGATCTCGGCGAAGCGCTCGGCAGCATTCGGATCACCCTTGTTGCTGTCCGGATGGTGCTTCTTGGCCAGCTTGCGATAGGCGCTCTTGATCGCGGCAGCGCTGGCGCCCCGCGGCACCCCCAAGACCTCATAGGGGTCGCGCATTCGTCACGTCTCCTTCAAGAAATCGAATTGTTCAAAGGGCTCCCCGCCCCGCCTGCGGATCATGTGGGAAGAGAGTGGCATTTTTGCAACTAGGAGCGCAGTGAACCTAGCTCCGCCACGGCTTTAGCGTATGAATCTGCCAACGGCCACGGCTGCTTTGGCAGCCGGCGCCCTGGAGCCAGCTTTCGGTGCTGCCGTTGACGTAGCTCGCCAGGAAGTCGCGGCATCTGCGTCCGTCCTCGGCGGCATAGGACTGGGCGATCGGCGTCACCGAGCCGCGCGCCCCGGTCTCGGGATTCTCCCAGTGCTGGCTGGAATCCTTGTCGCCCTTGCTGAGGACGTCGGAGGCGGCATTGCGCGCGAAGGCGAGATCGGTCTCGGTGGGCGCCGCGTCTCTCGCCGGCCCCGCGATCGAGCCGGTGAGATCGCTGTCGTCAGTCTTGGCGTAGGCACTCGTGTCGTTGCGGGAGAAGCTGCAGCCGCCGGTGCCGAGCCCGATCAGAATCATCGTCATGACGAGGCCGGAGGGCCGGATCGCCGATAGGCCAACGCGTTCCCATGCCCTATATAGGGCGGTAGCGGACAACAACGTATTTTGGGCCGCGGGACGCAACTCGGACTCCAGACATGACCGACACGACCTCGATGAAACACCAGACACCCTTAACATCCGGTGATTTCACCGCCGCCGACGAGCCATTTGCGCTGTTCGAGGCCTGGTTGAACGAAGCGATCAAGAGCGAGCCGAACGATCCGAATGCCATGGCGCTCGCAACCGTCGACCCTGACGGGCTGCCTGACGTCCGTATGGTGCTGATGAAGGGCTTCGATACCGAGGGTTTCGTCTTCTACAGCCACATCGCCAGCCAGAAGGGCCGCGAACTCGCCGCAAATCCTAAGGCAGCGTTACTGTTTCACTGGAAGTCGCTGCGCCGTCAGGTCCGCATCCGCGGCAACGTGACGCCGGTGACCGACGCTGAAGCCGACGCCTATTTCGCCACCCGCCCCAAGCAGGCCCAGATCGGTGCCTGGGCGAGCAAGCAGTCGCAGGAGCTGGAGAGCCGCTTCGCCTTCGAGCAGGCCATCGCCAAGGTCGCGGCCAGATATGTCATCGGCGAAGTGCCGCGGCCGCCGGGCTGGAGCGGCTGGCGCATCACGCCGCTGCGCATCGAATTCTGGCACGACCGCCCCTTCCGTCTGCACGACCGCATCGAATTTCGCCGTGACGCCGCCGACCAGAAATGGTCCAAGACGCGGATGTACCCTTGATCCCCATCTTGAATCTTGCCTCGAGCTTTGGGCCGACCTGAAAGATGTCCATGCCGCATTCGTCCAACGCGCCGCGTCGTACGCTGCTCCTGACCGGAGCAAGCCGCGGCATCGGCCACGCCACCGTGATCCGCTTTTCCTCGGCGGGATGGCGCGTCATCACCTGCTCGCGGCATCCCTTCCCGGAGGACTGCCCGTGGGACGCGGGGCCCGAGGACCACATCCAGGTTGACCTTGGCAATCCCCAGGACACTGCGCGCGCGATCTCCGAAATCCGCAACCGGCTCGAGGGCGGCACGCTGCATGCGCTGGTCAACAACGCTGCGATCTCGCCGAAGGGCCCGGGCGGCTCCCGACTCGGCTCCGTCGACACCGACCTCGACACCTGGACGCATGTCTTCCATGTCAACTTCTTCGCGCCGATCATGATGGCACGCGGGCTGATCGAGGAATTGAAGGCGGCCAGGGGCTCGGTCGTCAACGTCACCTCGATCGCCGGCTCGCGCGTGCACCCCTTCGCGGGCGCCGCCTACGCCACCTCGAAGGCGGCGCTCGCCTCGCTGACGCGCGAGATGGCCTCCGACTTCGGCCGCGTCGGCGTGCGAGTCAACGCAATCGCCCCGGGCGAGATCGACACCTCGATCCTGTCGCCAGGCACCGAGAAGATCGTCGAGCAGCAGATCCCGATGCACCGCCTCGGCACGCCCGACGAAGTGGCAAAAATCATCTACGTGCTGTGCACGGACACCAGCTCTTACGTCAACGGCGCCGAAATCCACATCAACGGCGGCCAGCACGTGTAGCGGCCCGGTCATTCCGGGGCGACGCAAAGCATCGGGCCCGGAATCCCGAGCTTCGGGTTCGATTGCGGACCGCCCGGAACGACGAACGCAATTGCACAGTTGAGCTTGGTCGCAGCTTACGGCCGGAAGTAGGCGATCCAGACAACGCCGCCGCAAGGCCTGGATCGCCCTTACCTTCCGTTCCTCAATCGAGTCGAATCCGACGCGACCTCTCGCGCGGCCGCGGAGCGGCCGTGCTGAATGCAGTCGAGCAGTCGTCGTCGTTCTCACCATCGAGCAGCGGAGCACCACAGTGCCGGCACATGCGTGCCGACATCGACGGCGCCTTGCCGCTCGCCACGACCTGACGATAGTTCGCCAGATCGATGACGTTGCGGGGCGACGTTATGTGTTTTTCAACCATGGCTGTTCCTCGCGGCTACGCACTGCTTATCGCAGACAAATTTCGCGCAAACGTTCAGCCCACCGCTCAAATTTTACCGGAGGAATTGCGGCACGATGCGGACATCACCGCGCCGCCTCAATCCCGATCTATTCTGCGACACGATCTACCGTGTCTCTGCGAGCGGCGTAAGGTCTCGGTAGGGATCTTTGCTCGAGCACGACTCCTACAGCCACTTCTTCCACTTGAAGATCCAGTACGGGACGATGGCGGCGATCAGCATCATCACCAGCGCCATCGGATAGCCGTGCACCCATTCGAGTTCCGGCATCGCCTTGAAGTTCATGCCGTAGACCGAGGCGATCAGCGTCGGCGGCATCAGGACGACGGCCATCACCGAGAACAGCTTGATGATGTTGTTCTGCTCGAGATTGACGACGCCGAGCATGGCGTCGAGCACGAAGGTGATCTTGTTGGAGAGATAGGAGGCATGGTCGGTCAGCGAGGCGACGTCGCGCTGCATGGTCTTGAGCTGCTCGCGCATGTCCTTCGACCATTTCACGCCCTCGACCACCGCGGACAGGAACGTCACGACGCGACCGATCGACACCAGACTCTCGCGAACCTTCGAGGTCAAATCGCCTTTGCGGCCGATCGAGATCAGGATCTGGGAGTACCTCTTCGCCTGCCCATGGCGCTCGCTCTCGGGCTCGAAGATGTCATGCGAGACCTGATCGATCTCGGCGCCGCAACGCTCCAGAATATCGGCGCAGCGGTCGATCACCGCATCCAGCAGCTCCATCAGCACCATCTCGCCCGTCACGGAAGGCGTGCAGGAGCGGGAGAGCTTGGCCTCGACCAGCGCGAACGGCTTCGGCTGGTCATACCGCACCGTCACCAGGCGGTGGTCGCCGAGGATGAACGTCACCGCCGTGGTCCTGGGCATGTCGGTATCGGAGTGGCACATCAGCGTCGCAGTCATGTAGCGCGCGCCGTTCTCCATATAGAGGCGGCTGGAGATCTCGATCTCCTGCATGTCTTCCCGGGTCGGGATGGCGATGCCCGCGAGCCGCTCCACCGCCTTGTCCTCAGCCGCGCTCGGATTGACCAGGTCGATCCAGACGGCGTTCTCCGGCACGGCCGCAAGATCCTCGATGACAGCCTTCTTGAGGGCGGACTCGGAGGGAACAAACACCGAAAACATGAAAAGCTCCAGAGATCCTGCGACAGCCAGCCCCTTAGCGCGATTCTGGCAGGTTCACGATGACAACAACAATAACGGAGCGTTTGGACTTGTGGCGATCCGAGGCTCAACTGTGGCACGGAATCGACAGTTCGGCGTATCCAGCCGAAAAACCCGCACAACACCGCAAAATTTGCGGCAGAAAAGCCACAGCTGGGCTCTCGTAGCGCGGGAAAAGCCCTTCAGAGCTGGAATTGTGGCGGATTTCAGCGATAATGGGATTAACGGGTTCGAGGAACTTGAGCGCCAAGCCCAAGCCTTCCGTGCGGTATTGTTTTGATTGGAACCAAACCATGTCGTCGCTGAAAGTTATGTTGGGGATTTTGGCCGCCGGCCTGATGCTGTCGGGCTGCATGCAGGCCACTCACTATGAGGCGACCGACACCAAGGCCTTCAAGCCGAAGGACAAGGAACTCCTCGCCAAGGTCAAATACGAGAACACCCCGGTCGCAGAGCCGTTCCGCCGCGCCATCGTCGAATACCACCGCAAGGAATCGCCGGGCTCGATCGTGGTCGATTCCGACAACCATTACCTCTATTACGTGCTCGAGGGCGGCAAGGCGATCCGCTACGGCATCACCGTTGGCGAAGAGGCCATGGCCTGGTCGGGCATTGCCAAGGTGGGCAGCAAGACCGAGTGGCCGGCTTGGCACCCCACCCCCGGTGAAATTTCGCGTCTGGGCGTGCCGACCTATGTCGCCCCCGGCCCGGACAATCCGATGGGCTCCCGCGCGCTGTACCTCTATTCGGGCGGCAAGGACACGCTGTTCCGCATCCACGGCACCAACCAGCCGGAATATATCGGCGCCTCGATCTCGTCAGGCTGCATCCGCCTGACCAACGAGGACGCGATCGATCTCTATGATCGCGTCAAGGTTGGCACCCTGGTCGTGGTGCTCGAGCCCAAGCACGGCGACTCGCCGTACAATTCGCGGTTGGCGCTCGGCAACAGCCAAACCGGCCAGGCGGCCAGCTACTGATCGCCTCCGACCTCTGGACAACAAAAGGCGCCGGTTTTACCGGCGCTTTTTTGTTGCCTGCTTGGACGATTGAGACTTCTTGGCGGGGAGCGATTTCTCTTCAGGTGAAGACGATTTCTCCGCCGGCTCGTCGTCAGCACCTTCCTTCGCCTCAGGCTTGGCCGCGACCTCGCGCGGCGGCGCCTCCTCGGGACGTTCCGCCGGCAGCAGCGGGGCGACCTGCGGCAGAGGATCCCAGACGTTCCACTGGCAGATGCGGTAGTCGTTGCGGCGCTGCGCCAGATCGAGATGGATGTGGTCCTCATGGTACCAGTCCGACCCAGGACCGAGCACGGTGGAAAAGCGCGCGCAGACCGAGTGCAGCACGCGCTCGCGAACGTCGCGCGACAGGGTGCGGTCGGTAAGGCCGATCGACTGCCCATTGGCGAGCTTGATGGCGCGGATGTCGATGGCATTGGCCTTGCCGTGCTCGGACAGCAGCGCGCCAGCGACGCGGTTGCGACCGCGGCACTCGAAGGAATCGAAATTGTCGAGGTCGCTGATGGGCGAGCCGAGGCTGGTGGCCAGCGGCACCACGTCCTTGCGCAGCCAATCGGCGATCGCAGACGCCATGGTGCAGCGAAGGATGGCCGCCGGCTTGACCGTCACCTTGCGCTTGTCCGGCAGCACGACGGCTTCCAGCCGCACCAGATCCTCGCCGCCGCAGGCGCCGGGGCCGCTGATATCCGGGATCGAGGGCGCGATCGCAATGTCCTCGGTCAGCGCGAGGCGGCAGGCTGAGGCCTGTTTCTGGGGGGGCGATGCAGCCTCGGCAGGTTTTCCGGCGCTCGGCTGATCGGAAGACGGCTTTCCCGCTGCCTCCGCCGGAGCCTCGTCCGGAGCTGTCGGCGCCTCCTCGGGACGGGGTCTCGGTAATGGGATCTTGACGGAATGAACCACCGCACGCGGCCGTGGTGCGATAATGCCAAAGATGTCCAGCGGCGGAGCATGTTTTCGCGCCTCTGCCCTCTCGGCGGGCACAAGCAACAGCCCGAGCGCGGCGGTAACCATTGCCGCGCCAGCAGACATATAGCCGCGACAAGACCATTTGCGGCGAAAGTCCGGCACGCTAATAGTCATGACAAGTCTTTGGCCCAATGCTGAGAGCGACAACGCGCCCAGCGACTTTTCGGAGGAACGTCGGAATGCTCGGTTTGATGCAAGATTGGCCCCTGCTCTGCCACCGGATCATCGAACACGCCGCCAGGATTCATGGCAAGCAGGAGGTGGTCACACGCTCGGTCGAGGGACCGATCCACCGCACCAACTACGCCGAGATCCACAAGCGCGCCCTCAAGGTCTCGCAGATGCTGGAACGCGACGGCATCAAGTTCGGCGACCGTGTCGCAACGATCGCCTGGAACACCTGGCGCCATCTCGAGGTCTGGTACGGCATCATGGGGATCGGTGCCATCTGCCACACGGTCAATCCGCGCCTTTTCCCGGAGCAGATCGCCTGGATCATCAATCATGCGCAGGATCGCATCGTGATGACCGACATCACCTTCGTTCCGATCCTGGAGAAGATCGCCGACAAGCTGCCAAGCGTGGAGCGCTACATCGTGCTCACCGACAAGGCGCATATGCCTGAGACCACGCTGAAGAATGTGGTCGCCTACGAGGACTGGATCGCCGAGGCCGACGGCAAATTCAAATGGAAGGAGTTTGACGAGAACACGGCAGCGGCAATGTGTTACACCTCCGGCACGACCGGCGATCCCAAGGGTGTGCTGTACTCGCATCGCTCCAACGTGTTGCACGCGCTGATGGCCAACAATGTCGACGCGCTCGGCACGAGCGCGTCCGAGACAATGCTGCCGGTGGTTCCGCTGTTCCATGCCAACAGCTGGGGCATCGCCTTTTCCGCGCCCTCGCAGGGCACCAAGCTGGTCATGCCCGGCGCCAAGCTCGACGGCGCCTCGGTCTATGAGCTGCTCTCGACCGAGAAGGTGACGCACACCGCCGGCGTGCCGACCGTGTGGCTGATGCTGCTCCAGCACATGGCTGCCAATAATCTCAAGCTGCCGGATCTGAAGATGGTGATCTGCGGCGGATCGGCGATGCCGCGCTCGATGATCAAGGCCTTCCTCGACATGGGCTCGAGCGTCCGTCACGCCTGGGGCATGACCGAGATGAGCCCGATCGGCAGCGTCGCGGCGCTGAAGCCTCCGTTCCACAATGCGACGGGCGATGCCAAGCTCGACGTGCTCCAGATGCAGGGTTATGCGCCCTTCGCCGTGCAGATGAAGATCACCGACGATGCCGGCAAGGAGCTGCCCTGGGACGGCAAGACCTTCGGTCGCCTCAAGGTCTCCGGCCCTGCCGTGGCCAAGGCCTATTACCGGGTCGACACCAACATCCTCGACGAGGAAGGCTTCTTCGACACAGGCGACGTCTCGACCATCGACGAGGACGGCTACATGCGGATCACCGACCGCTCCAAGGACGTGATCAAGTCCGGCGGCGAGTGGATCTCCTCGATCGACCTCGAAAACCTCGCAGTCGGCCATCCGGCCGTGGCCGAGGCCGCCGTGATCGGCGTATTCCACCCCAAATGGGACGAGCGGCCGCTTTTGATCGTGCAGCTCAAGCAGGGCCAGCAGGCCACCCGCGAGGACATCCTCAAATACATGGAGGGCAAGATCGCCAAATGGTGGATGCCCGACGACGTCGCCTTCGTCGAAGGTATTCCGCATACGGCCACCGGCAAGATCCTGAAGACGGCGCTGCGCGACCAGTTCAAGGATTATCGCTTCCCGAACGCGGCCGCGTAACGGGCTGGCTGCCACCCTCCCCTGGAGGGGGAGGGTCGGCTCACATGGAGCGAAGCGCAATGTGAGACGGGGTGGGGTGATCTCTCCACACGGGCAGCGCCTTGACGGAGAGACTGTCACCCCGCTCGCGCTCCGCGCGATCGACCACGGGCGAGCTACGCTCGTCCCGGCCCCCTCCAGGGGAGGGTGAGTCCCTTGAATTTGCTCTCAGGCCGTGGTCTCAACGGCGCATCGTCGCGCCAAACCGGCCGGCGCCGCCCTCAACATCCGGCAGAGCTCACCCGATGGCCCGCAGGTTTTCCGCTCCCTATCAATCGGAGCCCGTGTCCAGCCTCGCGAACTGGGCGCGCAATCTGGCCGTGTTCGCGGTGGTGGCGGTGGTGGTGTCGGTCATCGTCGTGCGCTTCGATTTCCTGGAGCCGAAGCCGGCACTCGCGACTTTCTTCGGCGGGCTCGCGATCACCGGCCTGTCGATCTTGTTCGGGCTCGCGGGCTTTGCCGCGATCTGGCAGAACGGCTCGCGGGGCTTGGCGCGCATCCTGCTCGCCTTCCTGATCGACGGGGCGATCCTCGCCTACCCCGCCTATCTCGGCCTGCAATATCGCAAGCTGCCGTCGATCTACGACATCACCACCGACCCGATCGATCCGCCGCGCTTCGACGCGCTGGCGCGCCTGCGCACCGGCGAGGGCACCAACCCCGCGGTCTATGCCGGCCTCTACTCGGCGGAGCAGCAGCGCCACTTCTATCCCGAAATCGAGCCCGTCGAGCTCGAGATTTCCGCCGACCGCGCCTACGCAATCGCGCTACAGCTCGTGCACAAGCGCAAATGGCTCGTCATCGACGAGCGCGCGCCGCAGCCGCCGCGCCGCATCGGCCGCATCGAGGCGGTGGCGCGCACGCCGATCATGGGTTTTCGCGAGGACGTTTCGATAAGGGTCGTGCCGGATGGCGATGATTCCCGGGTCGATATGCGCTCTGCTTCGCGCAATTTCGACAGCGATCTCGGCAGCAACGCCGCGCGCATCAAGAAATTCATCGACGATCTCAACGCCGCCGCCGATGCCGACGCGCTCAAGCCCGTGAAGAAGACGCCGGTTGCGCCGCCCAAGGCGCCGGCGAAGACGGTGAAGAAGTGAGAATGGCGAATAGGGAGTAGCGAATGGCGAATGGAAGACGCTCTATTCGCTACTCGCCATTCACTGTTCGCTCTCAAGCCATCCGGTACGTCCCGCCGATCACGGGATCGCCATCCGTGGCGACCACCCCTCGCGCAACCAGGTCTTCGAGGTGCGCCAGCACGGAGTAGCCGGCGGCCGTCGTCAGCCTCGGATCGATACCAATATAGATCGCGCGGACCATGGTCGGGATGTCGGCCTCGCCTTTGGCGAGGCGGTGCAGGATCGAGGCCTCACGCGCCTTGCGGTGACGGATCAGGAAGCGCACGAAGCGCTGGCCCTCGGAGATCTCGGGGCCGTGGCCTGAGAAATAGAGATCCTCCTCGCGTGCCGCGAGCCGGTCCAGCGAGTCCATGTAGTCGATCATCGAGCCGTCGGGCGGCGCCACGATAGAGGTCGACCAGCCCATCACGTGATCGCCGACGAAGTTGAACTTTCGCTCGGGCCAGGCGAATGCCAGATGATTGGCCGTGTGGCCGGGCGTCGCCACGGCCTCGAGCCGCCAGCCGTCGCCTTCAACGACGTCGCCGTGTGCGAGGTTGACGTCTGGCGCAAAATCGCGGTCGGCGCCGGATTCCGGATTGTGCTTCTCGCTCTCGAAACGCGGGCGCGAGGCGCGATGCGGGCCTTCGGCATAGACCGGCGCACCTGTCGCCTGCTTGATGCGCGCGGTGTTCGGCGAATGGTCGCGATGGGTGTGGGTGACGAAGATATGGCTCACCGTCTCGCCGCGCACGGCATCGAGCAGCGCAGCCGCATGCGCCTCATCGTCCGGACCGGGATCGATGATCGCAACGTTGCCCCTGCCGACGATGTAGCTGACCGTGCCGGTGAAGGTGAACGGGCTCGGATTGTTGCAGAGCACGCGCCGCACGCCGGGGCGGACCTCCTCGACGATGCCGGGCTTCAGCAGAAAGTTGCGGTTGAACGGCACGTCGTCATTGTCGGACATGGCTTGCTCATACCTTGCTGACTTCGTCATGCCCGGCCTTGTGCCGGGCATCCACGCTCTTCGCGCGGCCCAAGACGTGGATGGCCGGGACAAGCCCGGCCATGAGGAGGAGAGTTTTCTCGCCTCGCCCCCTGGGCGTCTAGAAAAACGCCTGAATGCCCGTGATCGCGCGGCCCAGGATCAGGGCGTGGACGTCGTGGGTGCCCTCGTAGGTGTTGACCGTCTCGAGGTTTTGGACGTGGCGCATCACGTGATATTCGATCGAGATGCCGTTGCCGCCGTGCATGTCGCGGGCGGTGCGGGCGATATCGAGGGCCTTGCCGCAATTGTTGCGCTTGACGATCGAGATCATCTCGGGCGCGAACTTGCCCTCGTCCATCAGGCGGCCGACGCGCAACGAGGCTTGCAGGCCCAGCGCGATCTCGGTCTCCATGTCGGCGAGCTTCTTCTGCACGAGCTGGGTCGCGGCGAGCGGCTTGCCGAACTGCTTGCGGTCGAGCGTGTACTGGCGGGCCCGATGCATGCAGTCCTCGGCGGCCCCTAACGCGCCCCAGGAGATGCCGTAACGGGCGCGGTTGAGGCAGCCGAACGGGCCCTTCAGGCCTGAGACGTTGGGCAGCAGGGCGTCTTCCGGAACCACGACGCCGTCCATCACGACCTCGCCGGTGATCGAGGCGCGCAAGGACAGCTTGCCGCCGATCTTCGGCGCCGACAGGCCCTTCATGCCCTTCTCCAGCACGAAGCCGCGGATCTGGTTGTCGTGCGCGGCCGACTTGGCCCAGACCACGAATACGTCGGCGATCGGCGCGTTCGATATCCACATCTTGCTGCCGGTGAGGCGATAGCCGTCCGAAACCTTCTCCGCGCGGGTCTTCATGCCGGCGGGATCGGAGCCGGCGTCAGGCTCCGTCAGGCCGAAGCAGCCGACCCACTCGCCGCTGGCGAGCTTCGGCAGGTACTTCTTGCGCTGGTTCTCGTCGCCATAGGCGTAGATCGGGTACATCACCAGCGAGGACTGCACCGAGTTCATCGAGCGATAGCCGGAATCGACCCGCTCGATCTCGCGCGCGACGAGGCCGTAGGCGACGTAGCTCGCATTCGCGCAGCCATATTCTTCGGGCAGCGTGATGCCGATCAGGCCGAGCTCGCCCATCTCATTGAAGATCTCGCGATCGGTCTTCTCTTCGAGATAGGCCTTGGAGACCCGCGGCAGCAGCTTGTCCTGGGCGTAGGCGCGGGCGGTGTCGCGCACCATGCGCTCGTCTTCGGTCAGCTGCTCGTCGAGCAGGAACGGATCGTCCCACTGGAAAGAAGCCGCAGCCGGCTTGTCCTTGGCCTGAGGGCGCACGCTCATGAAACGTCCTTTCGCGTCTGGTTCCGTCAATAATTGCCCGACAAACTAAAGCGCCGCGGCAACAAGTTCAATTGCATCCTGGTTTCGATCGTTCCCGCTCGCGCCACGGCGTGAACCTGGAAACGTCTTGGTCAGCTTTCGAGCTGCTCGTTGGCGACAATCTCGATGCCGAAGCCGGACAAACCCTTGTAGTCGTGCACCGAGGAGGTGAGATGCCGGATCGAGGTGACGCCGAGATCGCGCAGGATCTGCGCGCCGACGCCAACCTCGCGCCACTGGCGGTTGCGGTCGGCTTCCGTCAATGACTCGTCCGGCAGCGGCGCCACGGGGACACCGGCCGCGCCATCGCGCAAGTAAACCAGCACGCCACGGCCCGATTTCTTGAAATGCTCGAGCACGACCGCCATGCGCTTGTGACCGGTGAAGGTATCCTTGACGATGTTCGGCTTGTGGAAGCGCGTCAGCACGTTCTTGCCGTCGCCGACGCCGTTATAGACGAAGGCGACGTGAGCGATGGAATCGAACGGCGAGCGGTAGGCATAGCCCTGCAAGGGACCGATCGGGCTCTCGGTGACGAAGGTCGAGACCCGCTCGATCAGCTTTTCGCGCGCCTGGCGGTAGGCGATCATATCCGCGATGGTGACGTGCTTGAGCTTGTGCTGGGCGGCGAAGCGGGCCACCTGCTCGCCCTTCATCACACTGCCGTCGTCGTTCATCAACTCGCTGATGACGCCGACCGGGGGCAGGCCGGAAAGCTTGCAGAGGTCGACGGCGGCCTCGGTGTGGCCTGAGCGCAAAAGCACGCCGCCGTCCTTGGCGATCAGCGGGAAGATGTGGCCGGGCCGGGCGAAGTCGTTGGCGCCGACATTGGGATTGGCGAGCGCGCGGCAGCACGAGGCGCGCTCCTCGGCGGAGATGCCGGTGCCGCCATCGGGCTTGTAGTCGATCGAGACCGTGAACGCGGTGGTGTGCGCGGAATCGTTGTGCGCGACCATCGGATCGAGCCGCAGGCGGCGCGCGTCCTCGGTCGTCACGGGCGCGCAGACGATGCCGGAGGTATGGCGGATGATGAAGGCCATCTTCTCGGCGGTGCAGAGCGAGGCTGCGACGATCAGATCGCCCTCGCCCTCACGATCCTCGTCGTCGGTGACGACGACGAGCTCACCCCGGGCAAAGGCCTGCAAGACTTCCTGGACGGTATCGGGCATTCCCAATCTCTATCGGTTATGGGCCGGAGGCTTAGCCGGACGCCTTAGCTGGACTTGGCCCGGGACGCTAGTGTCCTGGACGCAACCGCATATGCCCGGGGCAGGCCTGTCCCAAGCGGTTTTCAGGCTTGCACCGAAGATACCAGGGATATAGGCGCACAGGGCCCACAAGGAAGGCGGCCGGACGCCGTCAGGGCAGCACCTCGCGCCGCTCACCGAGCCGCAGATCGAGTTCGGCACGCTTGTCGGCGAGCAGTCCGGCCTGGGCGGCTTCGATCACGGTAAACAGCTCATGGGCATCGCTGAGCCGGGTCACGGTGACGTAGCTGGCGCCGGCCTCGTAGAGCGCGCCGACGTCGGCCAGGAGGTCGGCCGTGGCGACGATCAGCGCGGTCGGATTAAGCGCGCGGACGTGGCGGACCAGCTTCTCGTTGGTGGCGCCCTTCAGCAGCGAATCCGGCACGCTGAGGATGATCATCTCGGACTTGCCGATGCCGGCATGGAGCAGCGTATCGACATTGCTGATGTCGCCATAGATCACATGCAAGCCGCGCGAAAGCAGGGTCTGGTACACATTTGGGTTGAAATCGACCACGGTGATCTGCTCGAGCAACACCGGCGTCTGCCGTTCTATCTCCGCCAGGAGCGCGCTCGCCGCGCGGAAAAAGCCGAGGATGACGATACGGCGAGCTTCGCCATGGCCGCCCTCGTGCTCCTCGGCATGGCCGTTGCCATGGTCGAGGTCCCGCAGGCCGATCCGCTTCAAGGGGCCGATCGCCCAGCGGGTGATCTCGTCGCTGCGGGTCATCACGAAGGTCGAGAGCACCGCCAGCACCACGAAGGCGAAGGAGGTGGCATTTGCCGTCTCCGCTGCGATATGGTGGTCGGCGACACCGGTCTGGATCACCACCAGCGAGAACTCGGAGATCTGCGCGAGGTTCAGCGCCGGCAACAGGCTGGCGCGCAGGCCCTGCTTCATCAGATAGAGCGGCATGAACGTGGTGACGAGGCGGCTCACCACCGTGAACGCCGCGATCATCAGGGCAAGGCCAATCACCGAGAGGCCGGGCACGGGGATGGTCATGCCCAGCGCGACGAAGAACAGCGTGATGAAGAAGTCGCGCAGCGTGGTGACCTTGGCGGTCACGTCGAGCGCGTAAGGGAAGGTCGAGAGCGAGACGCCGGCAATCAGCGCGCCCATTTCGCGCGACAGCGAGAGCCGCTCGGCAGTCTCGGCGACGAGGAAGCACCAGGCGAGCGCTCCGAGCAGGATCAGCTCGGGCCGCCGGGCGATCTGGTGGAACAGGCGCGGCAGTACGTAGCGGCTGACCAGAAGCGCGGCGGCGACCAGCACCGCGACGCGGCCGATCGAGAGCAGGATGACGCTGACCTGCAGATTGGCCAGGCTCGGCTGTACCGCCAGGAACAGGATCGCGAAGATGTCCTGGAGCACCAGGATGCCGAGGGTAATGCGGCCCGGCAGCGTATCGAGCTCGCGTTTCTCGTAGAGCACCTTGACGATGATGACGGTGCTCGACAGCGCGCAGGCGACACAGAGATAGACCACATCGAAATGCCCGCCGCCGAGCGACAGGCCGATGCCGACGAAGAACAGTACTCCGAGCAGACAGCCGCCGAGCAGCTGGCTGCCCGCAGCGAACAGGATCACCCGCCCTGCCCGCACGATCTTCTTCAGGTCGATCTCGAGCCCGATCATGAACAACATGAAGATCAGGCCAAGCTCGGAGATGACGCTGATCGATTCCTGCGAATGGACCCAGCCGGCGCCGAATGGACCTATGCAGAAGCCGGCGATAAGGTAGGCCAGGATCAGCGGCTGCCGGGAGAAATGGGCGAGCAGGCCCAGCATCCAGGCAAACAGGATAGAGAGAGTGATGTCGCGAATGAGCTCGTGCATGCCAAATTGGTCCGTTTTGCCGCACCCTAGAGGCGGGTTGCGGTGCGGCAAGCGAGCAATTCGTCACATGCGGAGAGGGCTCGTCGCAGCCATGCTGCTAGGTCCCCCCGCCTTTGCCGTGCCCGCCACCGCGCAATCCAAGGTCAATATCGAACAAAGCTTTGCCGATTCGCTCACTGCGCTGCCGAAGGAGGACCTCGCCGTTTCCGGGGGGTTTTACGTGCCCGCCTATTCCAGCGTCGCGATGAGCCAGGGCAAGCTGCGTGTCGATTTCTCGGTGACGCTGAGCGTGCACAACGCCTCCGAGACCCAGCCGCTGGTCGTCAAACGCATCGCCTATTTCGACACCGCAGGCAAGCAGGTTGAGAGCTATCTGAAGGCGCCGGTGGCGTTGAAGCCGCTCGCCACCGTCTCGATCTTCATTCCGACCGATGACGTGCGCGGCGGGACCGGGGCCAACTTCCTCGTCGACTGGGCCGCCACGGGCGAGATCGCCGAGCCGGTGATCGAGGCCCTGATGGTTGGCGGCATCGCCAATGCGCATTACGCTTTCATCAGCCAGGGCCGTCCGACTCGGACGGCCGGCAGGAAGTAAGGCGGCCGGTGCAAAGCCGCCGCTCAACAAGAACAAAACGAGGAACGCTCCCATGACGTCCAGCTTCGATTTCGCGCCCCTGTTTCCGGCAGGGCTGCCGGCCCCCTCTGCGCGCTGGGCGGGTCTTGCAAAATACAGCTTCGTCGGTGGCAACAATGATTCCGAACAGGTGCCGCTCGACGAACTGATCGAAGCGACCAACACGGTGCTGCGGCGCGAGGGCCGCTCGCTCGCCACTTACGGTCTTGCGCATGGTCCGCAGGGCTACCTGCCCCTGCGCGAATTCCTGGTGACAAAACTCAAGCGCGATGCCGGTATCACCTGCACGGTGGACGATCTGCTGATCGTCTCGGGCTCCCTCCAGGCGCTCGATCTCGTCAACGCCACGCTGCTGGCGCGCGGCGACACCGTGCTCTTCGAGCAGGAGAGCTATCAGGGCTCGTTGAACCGCCTGGCGCGGCTCGGTGTCAATGTCGTCGGCATTCCCCTCGACAAGGACGGCATGCGCATGGACGCGCTGGCGACGACGCTGGCCGACCTGAAGAGCCGCGGCATCCGCCCGAAATACATCTACACCATTCCGACGGTGCAGAACCCGACCGGCAGCATCATGCCCGAGAGCCGGCGCGCCGAGCTGGTGCGGCTCGCGACCGAATATGGCGTGCCCATCTTCGAGGACGATTGCTATGCCGACCTCGTGTGGTCAGGACAGCGGCCCCCGGCGATCTACGCGATGAGCCCGAACGGCGGCGTAATCCATATCGGCTCGTTCTCGAAATCGATCGCGCCGGCGCTGCGCGTCGGCTTCGTCGTCGCGCCCTGGGACGTGATGTCGCGAATGCTGGCGCTGAAGACGGATGCCGGGTCCGGCGCGCTGGAGCAGATGGTGCTGGCGACCTATTGCAAGCCGCATTTTTCGACCCACGTGCCGGCCTTGACAAAGGCGCTGCGCACCAAGCTCGACACGCTGATGGAGGCGCTCAACGAGCAGTTCGGGACGGCCGCCGAGTTCGAGGAGCCGAAGGGCGGCATCTTCCTCTGGGTGAAGCTGCCCGACCAGGTCGATACGCTGAAACTGTATCAGGCGGCACTCGCCGCCGGCGTCTCGATCAATCCGGGACCGGAATGGTCGACCAACAAGGGCCATTCCAGCTCGCGGCTGCGGCTCTGCTTTGCAAGCCCCACGCATCAGCAGATCCGCGAGGGGATCGCCCTGCTGGCCGAGGTCTGCCGCAAGGAATTCGGGGTGCCGGCCCGCAGCGCCAATGTGGAGAAGCGGGCCTGAGGCTGCGGCCTCACGCCTCGACGTGAAATTCCACGTTGATCTGGCCACTGCCTGAGGACGGAAAATAGTCGCAAAGCTGCTCGGCGGTGCCGCGGTAGTCATACCAGCCCAGCGCGGCGAACAGCATGATGGTGTCGGCCATGCCGCCTTCGCCGTTGCACTTGGTGGCATAGTCCGGAAGCATGTCGAGGAATTCTCGGTAGCGGCGGTCCTGCCACAGCTCGAGCACGCGCAGGTCGACCTGACGATTGAACTCGCTGGCGACCGACGTCCACGCCTCGGGGCCGAGCTTCTTGTTCGGCCAGAGCCGGTGCGAGAGCGACCCGCTGGCGAGGACCGCAACCCGTTCCTCGGATTCGTCGATCGCGCGGCGGGTGGCCTCACCGAGGATCCGGCTCTCGTCGAACGAGGTGAAAAGCGGAGAGGCGACCGAGACCACCTTCGCAAAGCCGTCGGGGTTCATATAGTGCATCGGCACGATGGTGCCGTATTCGAGCCCGAGGCTGGCCACCTGGTGGGCGATGACGTTGAGACCTGCATCGGCCGCCCTGCCCGCGATTGCCTCGGCGAGGCGCGTATCACCCGGGAGATCGTAGCGCAGATCCTGGATCATCTGCGGCGCCTCGTGGCTCGTGAACGAGCCGCGATGCCGCGCATTGGCATTGACGTGGTAGCCGAAATTGGAGAGCCAGTGGGTGTCGAACACCACGAAGCTGGTGACGCCGCGCTCCTTCGCCCGTCGCCCAAGCTCGCGCAGAGACTCGACGGCGGCCTTGCGCGCGTCGCGCAACGGGCTACCGGGCTGCTCCGACAACATCAACGATGGAACGTGAGTCACCTTGGCCGCGAGTACGAGCTGCCCCATGGCCGTCGCCTCGAAGCGTCAGGCCGCCTGCGGCTGACTGCTATGGATCGCGGAGGCGAGCCTCAGCAGCAGGACGATCGAGACGTTGCCCTTGCCGGCCTCGATCTGGGCGATGTAGCGCTCGGAAATCCCGGAGCGGCGGGCCAGCTCGCGGCGCGACAGGTCGCAGCGCATGCGCGAGGACCGTAAGCGATCGCCCAGCTCGGTCAGAAACGCCGCCTCGGAATAAGGCGGTACGGCACAGCTCCCCGGCAGCACTTCGCCCGCAAAATCCACGACTTGATTCAGCATTGGTCTATCCACGTTCGCCTTCGGGAATGCCATCCTACCCTGCAAATGCCATGGCTCATTGACGCGGATCAAATTCGCGAGCGATCACCGGCCGCCGTGGAACGGCCGCGAGCGCGATGCTACACTTTGGAAGTCTTCGAGGCGGGGTTTTTCAGGACATGATGCGACGTTTGAACCGCTGGATCGCGGCCGTGGTGCTGTGGGTTGCGTTCACCTCCATGGCCGGTGCCGAGACGCTGGCCGCGACCGTCGAGCAATGGGGCCTGCTCGGCTCGTGGGCGGTCGATTGCGCGGCCCGGCCAGACCGCGACAAGGGGGCGCTCCTGACCTACGAGATCAGGAAGGACGGACGGGTGATGTACCGGCGCAATTTCGGCGAAGCCAAAGACGAGAACGAGGTGGTGTCGGCCACGGTCAATGCCGAGGGCCTGCTCGACTTGATGGTGTTCTTCCCCTCGCTGCATCAGACGCGCGAATTCGGACTCCTGTTGCGGAAGGACGGCAGCCTGCGCGCGATCTACAATCGCAGCGAGCGCGGCGAGTACACGATCAAGGACGGCAAATACGTCGCCACCGGCGCACCAACGCCCGTACAGCAACGCTGCGACTAGCCGTCATTCCCAAGCATGATCTAATCGGACAACCGCCGCACACTTTGCGCTGGCGAGGCCCTTTGAGTCCGGATCGTGCTCACCTGAACATCCATTCAGAATTCTCTCCCCGTTGCTCCGGAACGTTCGCGCCGATCTGCGGTTTAGATGTGCATTCGTTTGGAGAAGGACATCATGAAGAAACTTGGTTATGTGGTTGCGGCTCTGGGTGCGCTCGTGATCGCGGCGCCGACGCTGGCAAGCGCAGAGACGGTGGTGATCAAGCGCGGTCATCATCATCACGGTCCGTACGGCGCCCGCGCCGAATATCGCATGCACCATCAGGACCGCGGCTGGCACCGCCACCATCGCGGAGACCGAGTGGTCGTGATCAAGCGCAGCCACCGCCACCATCACTGGGACTAAATGCGCAACGCAAATGAAAATGGCCCCTCACGGGGCCATTTCTTTTCTATTGCCTGAGCAGTCGAGCTAATCCCACGCCGGTGCGAAGCCGGGATTGACGCAGCGCCTGTCCTTCGACAGCGCGGCGATTTTCTTGCGGTCGGAATCGTCGAGCGTGATCTTCAGCGCGTCGAGATTGGCCTGTTGGCTCTCGCGGCGCGAGGCCTTCGGGATTGCGGCGACGCCGTCCTGATCGAGCAGCCATTTCAACGCGACCTGCGCGGCGGTCGCGCCGTGCCTGGCGCCGATCTCGGCCAGCACCGGATCCGAGGCGATGCGCCCCTGCGCCAGAGGACAATAAGCGACGAGCGGGATCGACTTGGCCTGGAGATAGCCCAGCACCTTCGATTGATCGAGCATGGCGTGATATTCCACCTGGTTGCAGGCGATCGGCGCCTTGATGTCCTCGACCGCGACCTTGAGCAGCGCCGTGGTGAAATTGGCGACGCCAATGGCCCGCGTGCGCCCCTCCTCCTGTAGTTTCATCAAGGTCTCGAACACCGCGCCCCAGTTCGCAGCCTTCGACGGCCAGTGCACGAGATAGAGATCGACATGGTCGAGCCCGAGCTTCTTCAGGCTGGCATCGAAGGCACGCCGGATCGCGTCCGGGGCGAGGTTCTCGTGCCAGACTTTTGTGGTGACGTGCAGCTCTTCCCGCGGCACGCGGGACGACGCGATGGCCGAGCCGATCGGCTCCTCATTGGCATACATCTCGGCAGTATCGAGGTGGCGATAACCGATCGACAGCGCGCTCTCGACTGCGGCGCGGCAGGCATCGCCCTGCATGCGGAAGGTACCGAGGCCGAGCTTGGGCAAGCTGATGCCCTGTGTTTTCAGATGGTCCATGAAACAGGCTCCTGAGATATCGCAGCCGCCGAGTGCCCGCGGCAACGCCGCGTGAGCAGACTCTTCGGTGATGGAAACGAGGCGGCGAGACTAACGACTATAGCGCGCGAGTCGCTGGCCAGCCAATCATCAAGATCGGGTTCGCGGCTAGGAATGCTGCGCCACCACGGCCGGAGGCACCTGCGGCTGCGGCACGATATCGACCGACCAGAGGTGACGATTGTCCGCATCCTTCAAGGTCACGGTCATCACACCGCTGCGGCCATCAATGTCGACCCTGCCGAAGAACTGCAGTCCGAAGCAAGGCGCGAGGTTCTCGCCCTGCGCTGCGCTGCAGCCCCGCTGATACATCGCGACCGGACCAAAGGTGTCGTCGAGCTCGCCAGGCCCCCAGGTGCCGGCATGCAACGGGCCGGAGACGAACTCCCAGAACGGCTCGAAATCCTGGAATCGCGCCTTGTTCGGATCGTAGTAATGCGCGGCGGTGTAGTGCATGTCGGCGGTGAGCCAGACCACGTTGCGGACGCCGGTGCGCTTGATGGAGGAGAGCAGATCGGCGATCTCGTGCTCGCGCCGGTCGGGCGGCCCATCGCCGATCGCGACGGCATCCAGGCTGATCAGACCGATCGGCAAATCAGCCGCGATCACCTTCCAGGTCGCGCGCGAGGCGGCGAGCTCGCGCTTCAGCCAGGCGAGCTGCTCGGCGCCCAGGATCCAGCCGCGGTGATCATCGCCCTTGTTCCAGGTCTCATCGCGAAAGCTGCGCATGTCTATCATGAAGACGTCGAGCAGCGGGCCGTAGGCGATCTTGCGATAGACCCGGCCCTGCCGCACGCCGATGTCGCGGATCGGCATGAAGTCGAAGAAGGCACGGCGGGCGCGCGCGACCAGGCGCGGGGTGCCGTCATCGGCGTAACCGGCATCATCATAGCTTCCGATCGGTGACCAGTCGTTGGTGACCTCATGATCGTCCCATTGCGCGAACATCGGCACCTCAGCGTGGAAGGCACGGAAGTGCTCGTCGAGGTGGTTGTATTTGTAGTTGCCGCGGAACTGCGCCAGCGTGTGCGCGACTTCGGACTTTTCCTCGGTCACGACATTGCGCCAGGTCTCGCCGTTCGGCAGTTTCAACTCGGAAGGAATCGGGCAGTCGGCATAGATGTGGTCGCCGGAGTGGATGAAGAAGTCCGGACGGTTGTCGAGCATCGTCCGATAGCTGCGATAGCCGCCGCGCGAGACGTCGATGCCCCAGCCCTGCCCCGCGGTATCGCCGGACCACAGGAACGAAATCGACTGGCCGGCAACCGGTGCAGTGCGGAAATGGCCGAGGCGGCTTTCGCCGGCAAGACCAGTGGCGACGTCGTCGAAGCGCACGCGGTAGAAGACATCCTGGCCCGGTGGCAGATCCGTCAGCAGCAGCTTCGAGGTGAAATCAGCGTCGGGCAATGCATCGCCGGAAGCCGACGCAATGATCGTTTTGAAGCTCTCGACGGTCGAGCACTCCACCTGCATCCGCGCGGGCCGGTCGGCGCGCGCCCAGATCACGGCCGAGCCGTCCGAGACGTCGCCGGACTGGATTCCGCCCGCGATCTGGGGGCGGTCGGCGCCACGACTGATGGAGGGCTCCGCAAGCGAGGTGATCGCGAGGCTGGAGGCGGAGCGGACCAGGAACTGCCGCCGGGTCCATGCGCGCGCAGCGCGGAGCGTTGCCATTCAGAAAACCTTCGTCGAATCACGACGGAAGGTGCCTGCGCTCCTTGACTGCCAGCTTACGGTTTCTTGACTCCGCGCCTACGGTTTTACGACGCGGCAATGACGGCTTTGGCCTGGACTAACGCTTCCAGTTGCAGATACCGCCGGAGCGGCATGGCCAGGTCTGGATGCGGGTATCCATTGCCTGCGCGTCGAGCGGATTGCCGTGGCGGCGTGCAAGCTTCGCACGGGCTGCGCCGCGCGCCTGTGCGCTCCTGGCATGCGCGGACTTCGGCTCGGCCACATGAACGCGCTTGGCCGCAACCTTCTTCGGCACGTCGACAGGCTCAGCGCGAGCCTGCGCCTCGACGCCCCCGCGCGCTTCGAGTGCGAGCGGCGCGAAGCGCGTCTCCGGCCCGAGACGCTTCGGCGACAGAACGGCCTTGGAGAGATCGAGGCCGAGATATTCATCGGGCTTGTAGTCGTCAGCGCGCGCAATGCCCCCCCCTGCGATCACGAGGGCAAGAGCCATTGCGAAGGGAACGGTTTTCAGGACCACGGACGCCTCCTGAAATTGATTTATTAAAGGGGTAATTTACCCCTATTTAGGAGGCGTCACGCGCAATTCCAGCGGCCAAATGCCGCCGTGGTTAAGAAGTTTGACGGTGTCAGGCGACCTTTCGTGTCGCACCCGTCCCGTCCAGGAACCCCATCAGACGGCTGCGTATGATGGTCTCCGCCTCGCCCATGATGCGATCAATGAGCTCCTTACAGGATGGGATGTCGTGGATCAGGCCTGCGACCATGCCGCAGCTCCAGGCGCCCGCGTCCATCTGGCCGTCCAGCATGATCCTGGGATAGACGCCCGCGACCTGGTCGTGGATATCGTCGATCGTGAGCTTGTCGCCCTTCTCGCGCTCGATCTCGAGCAGGCGGTCGACATTGGCGTTCTTCAGGACACGCTCCGTGTTGCGCAAGCTCCGCATGATCAGGCGGGTGTCGAGCTCGGTCGCTGCGACGAGCGCATTCTTCACGTTCTGATGCACCGGAGCTTCCTTAGTGGCGATGAAGCGCGTGCCCATGTTCATGCCGGCTGCGCCGAGCGACAGTGCCGCGACCAGGCTGCGTCCATCGGCCATGCCGCCGGAGGCGACGAACGGGATCTTCAGCTCTTCCGCCGCGCGCGGCAGCAGGATCATGTTGGGAATGTCGTCTTCGCCGGGATGTCCGCCACACTCGAAACCGTCGACGCTGACGGCATCGCAGCCGATGCGTTCGGCTTTCAGGGAGTGGCGCACCGAGGTGCATTTGTGGATGACCCTGATGCCGGCCGCCTTCAGGGCCGGCATGTAGGCTTCCGGGCTGCGGCCTGCGGTCTCCACCGCCTTGATGCCACCTTCGACGATGGCCGCAATGTATTCGGGATAGGGCGGCGCCGAGAAGGTCGGCAGGAAGGTGAGGTTCACGCCGAACGGCTTGTCGGTCATGTCGCGGCAGCGCGCGATCTCCTTCGCGAGCAATTCCGGCGTCTTCTGCGTGAGACCGGTGATGATGCCGAGCCCGCCGGCATTGGAGACGGCGGCGGCCAGCTCGGCAAAGCCGACGAAATGCATGCCGCCCTGGATGATGGGGTGCTCGATGCCGAACAGTTCGGTAATCGCGGTCTTCACTTAAATACCTCCCGGAATTTGCTTGATGTTGAGATCAGTCTAGCCGGACTTTTGCGCTGCGGTCACCATTTCTCTCCGAACGGGCGGATCTCCATCTCGAAGGTCCAGGCGCTCTTCGGCTGCTGGTAGAGCTGCCAATAGGCGTTCGCGACCGACGACGGCGGCATCAGGAGGTCGGGATCGTCCAGTGCATTCGGCCCGAGCGCCTCGAGCCGGCGCTGCCGCACCCATTCGGTATCGACCCCGGAATCGATGATGAGATGGGCGACGTGGATCTTCTTCGGCCCGAGCTCGCGCGCCATCGCCTGCGCCACCGCGCGCAAGCCGAACTTGGCGCTGGCAAAGGCGGCAAAGCCGCTGCCGCCGCGCAAAGAGGCCGTGGCGCCAGTGAAGAAGATGTTGCCGCCGCCGCGTGCCAGCATCAGCCGCGCCGCCTCGCGCCCCGCAAGGAAGCCGGAATAGCAGGCCATCTCCCACACTTTCCGGAAGACGCGCTCGGTGGTGTCGAGGATCGGAAAATTGACGTTGGCGCCGACATTGAAGATGCAGACTTCCAGCGGCGCGTGCTTGTCGGCGTCGTTGAGGAAGGCGATGACCTCATCCTCCTTCCGCGCATCGAGCGAGCGCGCGTGGATGTCACCGCCGGCAGCTTCGATATCTTGCACCAACGGCGCGAGCTTGTCGCCATTGCGGCGGCCGGCGAAGATCGAGAACCCCTCGGCGGCAAACTTCTTGGCGATTTCGGAGCCGATGAAATCGCCGGCCCCGATGACGGCCGCTGTGGCGTTTCGCTTGGGCAAGGTCGCCTCCTCCGGTGAGCCGCGATAGGCGTGCGGCGGGCAGTTTACCGAAGACTATAGTTCCGAAATAGAACTGTCAAACTCAGGGGGAGAGTGGTAGCCTTGCTACGAAATAGCGCTGGCTATTCATGTTAGTTCCTTTTTCAGACTGACTGTCGCTGGAGACCGCACCATGAAATGGGACACGCTGGACGAGGAGCCCTGCTCGCTCTCCCGCACCGTCGCCGTTGTCGGCGACCGCTGGACGCTTCTGATCCTGCGCGAGTGCTTCTTGCGGGTGCGCCGGTTCGAGGCGTTCCAGTCCTCGCTCCAGATCACGCGTCATCTGCTTTCCGAGCGGCTGAAGAAGCTGGTCCGCTTCGGCATCCTGCGCCGCGTCCCGTATTCCGAAGCACCGAAGCGCTACGAATACATCCTCACTCAGAAGGGGCTCGACCTCTACATCATGGCGATGGTGCATTGGGGTGACACCCATATGGGCGACGAGCGCGGCCGCCCGCTGCTGCACGAGCACAAGATTTGCGGCAAGCTGTTCGATCCCGTGATGGTGTGCTCGGAATGCGGCGAGCCGCTGCACGCCAAGCAGGTACACGTGCATGCGGGGCCGGGGCGGGACCAGGCGGTGGGGTGAGCAGGCGGCTCTGGTGAAATTGCTGGCGCTGCGCCGGAATGGTCTGCGCCAGCGCGCGCTGTCATTCGTGATCGCATGGCTCAAAAAGAGCAGCCCGGCACCCTGGACGCCCGCGCTTGCCTCAGTAGCCTGCAGTGGGGCATACCTTCAGTGCGTCTTCGTCTCGTGCCACTTCTCGAGATCGGGCTTCTCCTCGTCCGATCCCTGCTCCTTCTCGGGATTGCCCTTCCAGGGCTTGTCCGTCTGGCGATGCGAACCCCAGTCGTTCTGCTGCCGGGGATCGTCATTGGGCCGTTCCTTGCTCATCGAGCTTCCTTTCCTGAAACTTCAAGCGAAGGGGACGCCGTAATAGGAGTTGATGCCACGCACGGCGGCGTCATCACCCCAGTTCCAATCGCTTCGTGAGCCATATTTGGGCGCGCCTTCCAGCTCCTTGGTGGTGAGACCGGTGACATAACCGCCAAGCTCGGTGTCGTATTTCAGCGACTGCCAAGGCAACGGATAGTGGTCGTTGCCCAGTCCCAGGAATCCACCAAAACCGAGCACGGCGTAGGACACCTGGCCACTGATCTTGTCGATCATCACGCGTTCGATCGAACCGATCCGGTTGCGATCGGCGCCGTAGACCGATGTTCCCTCGACCTTGTCGCTGCCGATCAAACGGCCCGTCTCACTGCGATCCAGTTCGCCTTGGTTCAACATCGCAATTCTCCACTCGGCCACGTGCAAAACCAACCGGATGGGCACGGGATCGTTCCGGCGCATGTTCCGTGAGCGGTCAGGAACATCGCACCAAACGAGCAGTTCTCTGAGTTTCATGCACCTGACAAACCAAGGGCCACACGCAATGTCCCAGACCGTCTCCGACCGGTATCTTCGTCGACAGCCCACAGCTGCTCGGCTCCGCCTGGGAGCAGGCGCTTGCGAGCGAGATGCCGGTCGTGCTGGAGGTGAAAACCGATCCGGAGGTGCCGTCGCTGCCGCCGCACATCACGCTCCAGCAGGCGAAGAATTTCTCGCTCGCCCTGATGAAGGGCGATCCGAACGAAAGCGGGATGATCAAGGGAGCGGCGCGCCAGATGTTCGAATCGATCCTGCCCGGGAAACAATGAGGTGAACAATGAGTGACTTCCGCGACATCCAGCACGGCGTCAACGATCCGGTCGGAGGCCTCGACGTCAAGCGGCAGATCAACGACAACCGCACGCCGCATGAGCGGGCGCAGCACCACGCGGACGTACGCGCTGATGCGACCCCCACGGCGACGGAGCCTTTCCTTCCGGAGCGGCTGCGGCGAAAGGCGACCGATCCGATCAATCCTCGCAGCGGCAGAAGGCCTACAGACTAACCGTTTGGAACCTCGGGCCTGGCGGCGTGTTGGTCGGCGCAACGTCGCCGGCAAGCCGCCGCGCGATCCATCGGAGGGATTCGACCATGAAACGCACTATCATCGCCCTTGCCTGCATCTTTTTCGCAAGCCCCGCGCTCGCCCAGTCGCTTGGCGAAAAGACCGGCGTTAATTCGGCGCTCGGCGTTGCGCCTACGACCGCCGATTTTGTGAAGCAGGTCGCGATCAGCGACATGTTCGAGATCGAATCAAGCAAGCTCGCCGAGCAAAAGGGCAATGCGGAGGAGAAAACCTTCGCGAAGCAGATGATCACCGATCACACCAAGACCAGCAGCGAGCTCAAAGGTCTGGTCGGCAATGGCAAGGTGCAAGCCACGCTGCCGACGGCACTCGACAGCTCGCATCAGAGCAAGCTCGACAAGCTCAAGAGTGCGAACGGCAAGGACTTCAGCTCGGACTATAATTCCTATCAGGTCAGCGCGCATGAAGATGCAGTGTCGCTGTTCGAGCGTTACGCCAAGGGCGGAGATAATGCCCAACTGAAGGATTGGGCCGGCAAGACGCTCCCCGCGTTGAAGCATCACCTCGATATGGCCAAGAACCTCGGCAAGGCACCGAGCGTCGGTCAATCCAGGTAACGCATTGCTGAAGGACGCCGGCCGGCCTGGCGTCCTTCGCTTGGCAACGACAAGCGTCTCCGCGCATTGAGCCTCGACCATCGCGGAGAGCATGATGTCGAACCACAGCAAGAACTGTCCCGCCGGCACGTCGTTCACGCCGCGAGCGGAACGCTCGCGTCGGCTTCGCTGTCGTCCTCGCCAGCGAAAGGAAACGCGCCCATGGCGGATACCGACTTGACCAATCCCGTAACCCGCTGTCCGAAGCTCGAAAGATTCGGCGGCATAGCACCGCTCGGCCGTCCGGCCAGCCCGTCGAGCTCGCCTCGATTTACGTGCAGCTTGCCGCCGCCGACGCAAGCTATGCGACGGGACAAGTCTATGGCGCCGCCGGCGGCTCCGGGCAACCGTAGTTGCGGCGCCGCGGCCTGAGGCCCCGGTAGAACTCAGGAACCTTCTATGTCTCCGGGCTTTACAAAATTGTCATGGAGGAAAACTCGCCGGCGGACCGATGGCGCTCGTAACAGTGAAACCCACTCGGATCGATACGGCGATCGCCAACGAGATCGCACGCAATACCAACTCAGGCCTCGAGCATGCCGCCCGGGCGATGACCTGGGGCGCCGATGAGCATGTGCTGCTCGTGCTCGCTGCGGCGGGATGGCTCTACACCTGCATCCGGCATCCGCAGCGGCGTCCCGTTGCCGATCACGTCCTGGTGGTATCGCTGGTGACGGCGATAGTGCCGCATGTCTTGAAATCCGTATTCGACCAGACGAGGCCTGACCGGTTGACGGTGAGCGGCCACCGGCACGGTATTCCTTATTCGGGACGCCCCAACGACGCGCTTCCCTCGGGTCACGCCGTGCATATGGGCGCCCTCGCCTCGGCGGCCGGCCTGTTGCCGCCGGCCTCGCGCCGCTTGGCACGCTCACTCGCCGTGGCGTTGTCGCTGACGCGAGTGGCGCTGCTGGCGCACTGGATCAGCGACGTGGTGGCAGGCTTCACGCTCGGCATCGTCGTCGAGCGAC
The DNA here is from genome assembly GCF_052043945.1 of Bradyrhizobium sp. PUT101. Lineage (NCBI taxonomy): Bacteria > Pseudomonadati > Pseudomonadota > Alphaproteobacteria > Hyphomicrobiales > Nitrobacteraceae > Bradyrhizobium > Bradyrhizobium sp. PUT101. Next base: position 6,040,140 of record NZ_CP197207.1, on the reverse strand, counting down.
TGTTCAGGCGGTTCACACTGGCGAAATCACCGCGGCAACGGCCCGAAGCCTCGCGGGTACGGCCATGACGGAATATCTGGTGCGCTTCGTCGCCGGCGGGCTGATCGTATCCGTCTTCGCTATCTTCGCTGACATGCTGCGGCCAAAGAGCTTTGCCGGGCTTCTCGGCGCGGCGCCGTCGGTCGCGCTGGCCACCCTCGGCATCGCCGTGGTCCAGCACGGCCCGCAATATGCTGCGGCCGGAAGCTGGACGATGATCTATGGCGCTATCGCGCTCGCCTGCTACTGCCTCGTCGTCTGCCATCTCCTGATGAGGATCCGTCTCGGCGCGCTCCCCGCGACGATCCTTGCCTTTGCCGTATGGCTCGGGGTCGCCTTCGGTCTGCTCGCCGGTTTGGGAGGTGCCGCCTGATGCTGGTGAAGCTGTCGTCATCGGCATTGAAACAGACGCGGTGGTACGAGTACGCCGTTCGCTTCGCGCTCGGCGGCTGCGCGACGGTGCTCGCGGGAGTCATCGGCTCGCATTTCGGCGTCTCTGTCGGCGGGCTCTTTCTTGCACTTCCGGCCATCTTCTGTGCCAGCGCGACCCTGATCGAAAGCCACGAACGTCACGCCAAGGAGAAGGCCGGGCTGAGCGGGCGGCGTCGCGGACAGAAGGCCGCAGCGCTCGATGCGGCAGGTGCAGCACTCGGCAGCATCGGCCTCGCGGCGTTCGCTGCCGTCTTCCATGCCACCGTCGGTGCAAGCGTCGCGCTCGGTTTCATCGCCGCGTTGACGGTCTGGGCCACCGTTTCCGTGACGGCCTGGTGGCTCAGGCGCAAGCTTCGCATCGTCTCGCACAGTCGCCGTACCCACTCGCCATCGGCGAAGGCTCCCGCTTCGTGACTAAACCAGCTCGCTTTCGCCGTCGTCGAAATCTGCGATTGCGGCGGCTGGAGCCCCGGGCTGTTGGCCCAGCGCTCGACCTGTCGATGATTTGCTGGTGGCTTGGCCGCACTGGCTTGGATGCTTCCGGGAAAACTTGCGAGGTAACCTGACTTCATCCGTCATGGACTCTCCTCCCTTTCGAGAAAAATGCACCATGGCAGGATACGCTTCAAAATTAATCCGCTGATTTTATTGTGTATTTTTACTCATTGAGAGACTTCATCGACTCTTGCGGAACTCTCGCCAGCTTTGTTGGTTGAGTAAACTACTCAACTTACTCAATGCGTGATCGCCATGAACGACCCTCGCGCCGAGCGCCTTCAGGTCATGCTCTCGCCGGAAGAGTTGGCCGCCATCGACGATTTCCGGTTCAAGCACCGAATGCCGACGCGGGCGGCCGCAGTCCGCGAACTCCTCAGGGTTGGACTGACCGCCGTCGGCGTCGATGCCGCTGTGGGCGTGAAGTCGAGCAGCTTTGGCGTGTTCGGCCGCGGACCTGTCGGACATACTCAGGGGGATCCAGAGAGCGGCACCGGCGGCTGACGCACAATAAGCAGACGGCCCCGGCACGCTGGGCGCCAGGGCCGTCCTTGGAGATTGCTTCCGGCGCACCGGGGGCATGACAACCGGAAGCAATCCGTCGACTCTTCCCGCGGGGATTCGTTCCTCGTGAGAATTAACCTGTCGCGTCGCTCGAGCCGTCCGGCATCGCGCCGGAGCCTGGCGTCTTGCTATTGACGTTCAGCTTGGGATCGCGCGTCGCTTCACGCGAAGGCGAGCCTTTCGGGTTTGTCTTGTGCACGGACTGTGCACGCTCCTTGTCGCGCGGCTGCTCCTCCCCGCGCTTGTCCTTGACGATGCCTTGGTCGGAATGGGCCATGATGGGGCTCTCGCTTGTTCTGGTGTCTCGGGAACGCTTACGCACCGCGGCGTCGAATGTTCCGGTGCAGTGCTAACTGCGCACCGCGTGGACCGCGGCAGATGCGTTCTCGAGATGCACCTGCCGCAACGTCGTCACCGTCGCGAACGCGACCGAGACGCCAAAGGCGAGAATGAGGGAAAGAAGAGCCAGACGTGGAGCCATCGCCAAAACCTCCTTCTGAAACTGGAAATCGACGCGATCGAATGTTCCCGGATGATCCCAAATCAGTCGCTTGCCTTCCGTGAGCGGTCTCACACGCAGATTCACGAGAACGAGCGACTCATACGTTTCGCTTTGGAGGAGCGTGGACCGCAACGGGCGGGACTTCGCCGTCGAGCCAATCCTGTTCGTTGGCGAGCGCCGTCCACGCGTCGGCCATGCGCGAATAGCGCTTGTGGGCGGGTTGTCCGTCGGCTCGCTCGGCAAGCTGAAGACAATTGTCGGCGTTATCCCTGAAGATGTCGGACTGTTTCATATCGAGGACGTGGGGACGGAACTCTCGTGCTGCAAGCCGCTTACCGGATCGTAATGGTCAGGGAACTTCGCACTCCCTTCAACATTGGTATCGATGCGAGTTCTTGCCGCGATCATCCTGGCATTCATCAGCACTGCGGCGTTTGCCGACAGTACCGGTGAGCGAAAGCCCGGCGAACGGCCACCGACTGCGATTGAGGTAATCAGCGGCGTCTACGACTTCAGCCGATTTCAACAGGGTCTTCTTGAGAATACCGACCTCAAGGGCAATGCGGAGGTCAAGAACCTAGCCGCCCTGCGCGCCGAGGAAGCGGCCAAGCGCGACAAGACCCTGAAGAAGATCCAGGAGGCAATTGGCGCGGAACCGCGCGTCGGCAAGGCAACATCTTCGACTGCGAGCCTCGTGGAGCCCGAGATGTCGGATGGTCCGACCTACGTCAGAAGCTTCTATGCCGCGCAGATTCCCGAGTATGAATCGATCATCGATCTGCTCGATCGCTATCTGAAGGCGCCCGACAATGCAGCGCTTGCAGCGTTCGCGCGCGAACAACTCCCGATGTTGCGCTCGCAGGTCAGGGACGCCGAGCGTACCATGGCGGACAAGTAGTCGTTTCTACTTGTCGTTAGGGTGATATTGCTGGCTCTGCGGCCGCACGGTACGATCGCTCTCCGGCATCTTGTCCCGGCCCGCATCGTCATTGTCGTCCTTGCCGCCCGAAGACGACTTGCCGCTGCCGCTCGAATTCGACCGGCTGGCCGTTCCGGTGGTCGGTGTTTCCGCCCGCGGGCTGGCGGAGCTCGCGGCGGGATCGCCAGTCACAGCGCCGCGCCCGCTGGGCGCACCGCCCTGCGCCAAGCCGATCCCGCGGCAGACACCGTGATAGCGATGGCGGCAAATTTTGCTTTCATTATCCGTTCTCCCTGTCTTTCTGCGGGCTAACCATCAGGCTCGGCGCTCCGTTCCGAATGACGAATGCCGGGCACGGGACGAGCAGAGCGGCGGCCCCACGACGGCACTCCTCTCTGAGTAGCGTGGAACCAATTCGGCCGATCATGGTTAGTTCGGCCGGGCTGAGCAAAGCGGGTTCCAATTCCTCGCGTCGCACCTTGGCGCTTGATTTCGAATTTGGCTGACGCTCTATTTCATTTCGACCAAACGCGTCGTGCCGCAGATTCGGCCGACGCCTGCGGGGGAATCAGTATGAGCGACCTCGATCCCGGAACTACATCACGCTCCGGTCGTCGCGTCCCAAAGCCAAAACCCAACGGTACGTCGGAGCCGGATTCCCGGGCGGAACTGTTGCTCGCCTTGCAGGCGATGCGCAGCGGTGACTTCTCGGTGCGCATGAGCGGCGACTATCTCGGCATCGACGGCAAGATTGCCGACACTCTCAACGAAATCATCGCCGCCAACCAACGCATGGCGCAGCAACTCGAACTGGTCGGCCAGGTGGTGGGCCGCGAAGGCAAGACCCGCCAGCGCGTCAAGTTCGGCCTCGCCTCGGGCTCCTGGGCCGACATGGAAGGTTCCGTCAACACGCTGATCGACGACCTGCTGTGGCCGACGCGCGAGGTGACGCGCGCGGTCGCCGCCGTCGCACAAGGAGACCTGCTCCAGACCGTCAAGCTCGACGTCGATGGCCGTCCGCTCGGCGGCGAGTTTTTGCAGTCGGCGAACATCGTCAACACCATGATCAAGCAGCTCGGCGTGTTCACCTCCGAGGTGACGCGCGTGGCGCGCGAGGTCGGCACCGAGGGCAAGCTCGGTGGTCAGGCCCAGGTGCCTGAGGTGACCGGCGTCTGGAAGGACCTGACCGAGAGCGTCAACTCGATGGCGAACAACCTGACCAACCAGGTTCGCAACATCGCCGAGGTGACGATCGCGGTCGCCAACGGCGATTTGTCGAAGAAGATCACGGTCGACGTCCGCGGCGAGATCCTGCAGCTCAAGGAAGCCATCAACACGATGGTGGACCAGCTCCGCTCGTTCGCCTCGGAAGTGACGCGCGTCGCGCGCGAGGTCGGCACCGACGGCAAGCTCGGCGGCCAGGCGATCGTGCCGGGCGTCGCCGGCACCTGGAAGGACCTCACCGACTCCGTCAACGCGATGTGCGGCAACCTGACTGCACAAGTGCGCAACATCGCCAACGTCACCACCGCCGTGGCGCGCGGCGACCTCTCCCGCAAGATCACCGTGGACGTGCGCGGCGAGATCCTGGAGCTGAAGGACACCATCAACACGATGGTGGACCAGCTCAACTCGTTCGCCTCGGAAGTGACGCGCGTCGCGCGCGAGGTCGGCACCGAAGGCAAGCTCGGCGGCCAGGCCCAGGTGCCTGGTGTGGCCGGCACCTGGAAGGACCTCACCGACAACGTCAACTTCATGGCCTCGAACCTGACCGCGCAGGTCCGCAACATCGCCGACGTCGCCACCGCCATCGCCAGCGGCGATCTGTCGAAGAAGATCACGGTGAATGTCTCCGGCGAGATCCTTCAGCTGAAGGAGACGCTCAACACCATGGTCGACCAGCTCAACGCCTTCGCGGGCGAAGTGACGCGCGTCGCCCGCGAGGTCGGCACCGAGGGACGGCTCGGCGGCCAGGCCAACGTGCTCGGCGTCGCCGGCACCTGGAAGGACCTCACCGAGAGCGTCAACTCGATGGCCTCGAACCTGACCGCGCAGGTCCGCAACATCGCCGAGGTGACGACCGCGGTCGCCGGCGGCGACCTCTCCAAGAAGATCACCGTCGACGTGCGCGGCGAAATTCTGGAGCTGAAAGATACCATCAACACCATGGTGGACCAACTCAACGCCTTCGCCGGCGAAGTCACGCGCGTGGCGCGCGAGGTCGGCACCGAAGGCAAGCTTGGCGGTCAGGCGGTCGTGCGCGGCGTCGGCGGCACCTGGAAGGACCTCACCGACAGCGTCAACTCGATGGCCTCGAACCTTACCGGCCAGGTCCGCAACATCGCCGAGGTCGCAACTGCGGTCGCCAAGGGCGATCTGTCTAAGAAGATCACGGTGAACGTGTCGGGCGAAATCCTTCAGCTGAAGGAAACGCTCAACACCATGGTGGACCAGCTCAACGCCTTCGCCGGCGAAGTGACGCGCGTCGCGCGCGAGGTCGGCACCGACGGCAAGCTCGGCGGCCAGGCTGGCGTGCCGGGCGTCGCCGGCACCTGGAAGGATCTCACCGACAGCGTGAACTCGATGGCGGGCAACCTCACCGCCCAGGTCCGCAACATCGCCGAAGTGGCGACCGCGATCGCCGGCGGCGACCTGTCGCGCAAGATCACCGTGGACGTACGCGGCGAGATCCTTCAACTCAAGGACACGCTGAACACGATGGTCGACCAGCTCAACCGTTTCGCGGGCGAGGTGACGCGCGTGGCACGCGAGGTCGGCACCGAAGGCCGTCTCGGCGGTCAGGCCAACGTGCCCGGCGTCGCGGGCACCTGGAAGGATCTCACCGACAGCGTGAATTCGATGGCGGGCAACCTCACGGCCCAGGTCCGCAACATCGCCGAAGTGACGACCGCGGTGGCGCGTGGCGACTTGTCGCGCAAGATCACCGTCGACGTGAAGGGCGAAATCCTCGAGCTCAAGAACACCATCAACACCATGGTGGACCAGCTCAACGCCTTCGCCGGCGAAGTGACGCGCGTCGCCCGTGAGGTCGGCACCGAAGGCAAGCTCGGCGGACAGGCCGAAGTGCCCGGCGTTGCCGGCACATGGAAGGACCTCACCGACAACGTCAACTTCATGGCATCGAACCTGACGGCCCAGGTCCGCAACATCGCCGAGGTCGCGACCGCCATTGCCGGCGGCGATCTCTCGAAGAAGATCACGGTGGACGTGCGCGGCGAGATCCTTCTCCTGAAGGACACGCTGAACACCATGGTTGAGCAGCTGCGCTCCTTCGCCGCCGAAGTCACGCGCGTCGCCCGCGAGGTCGGCACCGAAGGCCGTCTCGGCGGTCAGGCCGTCGTGCCCGGCGTCGGCGGCACCTGGAAGGATCTCACCGACAACGTCAACCTCCTGGCGGCAAACCTCACCACGCAGGTCCGCAACATCGCCGAAGTGACGACCGCGGTGGCGCGTGGCGACCTGTCCCGCAAGATCACCGTCGACGTGAAGGGCGAAATCCTCGAGCTCAAGAACACCATCAACACCATGGTGGACCAGCTCAACGCCTTCGCCGGCGAAGTGACGCGCGTGGCGCGCGAGGTCGGCACCGAAGGCAAGCTCGGCGGCCAGGCGCAGGTGCCCGGCGTTGCCGGCACATGGAAGGATCTCACCGACACCGTGAACCTGATGGCTGCGAACCTGACCGAGCAGGTGCGCGGCATCGTCAAGGTGGTGACGGCGGTCGCCAACGGCGATCTCAAGCAGAACCTGACGATGAAATCGCGCGGCGAGGTCGCCGCTCTCGCCGACACCATCAACAACATGACCGAGACGCTCGCGACCTTCGCCGATCAGGTGACGTCGGTGGCACGCGAGGTCGGCGTCGAAGGCCGGCTCGGCGGCCAGGCCAACGTGCCGGGTGCTGCCGGCACCTGGAAAGATCTCACCGGCAACGTGAACCTACTGGCTGCCAACCTCACCTCGCAGGTGCGCGCGATCGCGGAAGTCGCGACCGCCGTGACCAAGGGCGACCTGACGCGGTCGATCCAGGTCGACGCCCGCGGTGAAGTCTCGGAGCTGAAGGACAATATCAACACGATGATCACGAATCTCCGTCTGACGACGGACGTGAACACCGAGCAGGACTGGCTGAAGACCAACCTCGCCAAATTCACCAACATGCTCCAGGGGCAGCGCGATCTCACCACCGTCGGCCGGCTGCTGCTCACCGAGCTGTCGCCGCTGGTGAATGCCCATACCGGCGTGATCTACCAGGTCGAGAACGAGGACAATTCCCAGCTGCTGCTGCTCGCGTCCTACGCCAGCGACGGCATCTATCCCTATCAGCGCGTGCTCCAGTTCGGCGAAGGACTGATCGGCCAGTGCGCCCTCGACAAGCGGCCGCGCATGGTTTCCGACATCCCGTCAGACGTTGTGCCGATCAACTCGGCGCTGTTCCGCGTCGCGCCGAAAAATCTCGTCGTGCTGCCCGTCCTGTTCGAAGGCCAGGTCAAGGCCGTGATCGAGCTCGCCTCCCTCGTCTCCTTCACGACCTCGCAGATGACGTTCCTGGAGCAGCTCACCGACTCCATCGGCATCGTTCTGAATTCGATCGAAGCGACGATGCAGACCGAAGGCCTGCTCAAGCAGTCGCAGCAGCTCGCCGGCGAGCTACAGACCCAGCAGCGCGAATTGCAGCAGACCAACGACCAGCTCGAGCAGAAGGCGCAGCAGCTCGCCGAGCGTAACGTCGAGGTGGAGCGCAAGAACCAGGAGATCGAGCAGGCCCGTCGCGCTCTGGAGGAAAAGGCCACCGAGCTTGCCCTGACCTCGAAGTACAAGTCCGAATTCCTAGCCAATATGAGCCACGAGTTGCGTACGCCGCTGAATTCGATCCTGATTCTCGGCCAGCAGCTCACCGACAATCCGGACGGCAATCTCTCGGCCAAGCAGGTCGAGTTCGCCCGCACCATCCACGGCGCCGGCACCGATCTGCTCAACCTCATCAGCGACATTCTCGATCTCTCCAAGATCGAGTCCGGCACGGTAACCGTCGACGCCGAGGAGATCCTGACCGCGAACCTGCTCGAGACCGTCGGGCGGCCTTTCCGGCACGAGGCGGACAACCGCAATCTGTCGTTCAAGATCGACGTCGATCCGAACCTGCCACGCAGCATCGTCACCGACTCCAAGCGCCTGCAACAGGTCCTCAAGAACCTGCTCTCCAACGCCTTCAAGTTCACCGCCGAAGGCGAAGTGCGCCTGAAGGTCACGGGCGCGATCGGCGGCTGGGGGACGGATCACCCGGTGCTGAACTCCGCGCCGGCCGTGATCGCGTTCGAAGTATCCGATACCGGCATCGGCATTCCGCTGGAGAAGCAGAAGCTGATCTTCGAGGCGTTCCAGCAGGCGGATGCTGGCACCAGCCGAAAATACGGCGGCACCGGACTCGGACTCGCGATCAGCCGCGAACTCGCGAGCCTGCTCGGAGGCGAGATCCATCTGCGCAGCGCGCCGGGCAAGGGCTCGTCCTTCACGATCTATCTGCCGTTGAAGTATTCCGGTCCGACGCTCGCGCCGCGGGCCGCGCCGGCGCCGCAGCAATACAGCCAGCCGCCCGCGCTGCAGCCGGCCGTGCCGGAGCAACAGCGCGCCATCGAGCAGCTTCCCGACGACCGGTTGAACCTCGAGCCTGGCGACAGCATCCTCCTGATCGTCGAGGACGACCCGCACTACGCGCGTGTGCTGGTCGACCTCGCGCGCGACAAGGGATTCAAGGTTCTGGTCACCGCGCGGGGCGCGGAGGCGCTCGAGCTCGCCAAGCAGTATCAGCCGGGAGCAGTCTCGCTCGACGTGTTCCTGCCCGACATGCTCGGCTGGACCGTGCTGAACCAGCTCAAGCACAATCCGTTGACCCGCCACATCCCCGTGCAGATCATCACGCTCGACGAGGACCGCCAGCATGCGCTGGCGCGTGGCGCGTTCTCATTCGTCAACAAGCCGACCACGCCTGAAGGCGTCGCGGCCGCGCTGACGCAAATCAAGGAATATGCCCGGCCGCGGCGCAAGCGGCTGCTGATCGTCGAGGACGACGAGGCCGAGCAGCTTTCGATCCGCGAGCTGCTGCACCACGACGACATCGAGATCGTGACAACGGCCACCGGCGCGGACGCACTTTCGACGTTGCGCGAGCAGCCGTGTGACTGCGTTGTGCTCGATCTCAGGCTCCCCGACATGAGCGGCCTCGAGGTGCTGGACCAAGTCCGCAACGACGAGCGACTGTCAAACATCCCGATCGTGGTCTTCACCGGCCGCGAGCTTTCGGCGGAGGAGGACGCGGAACTCCACACCATGGCGCGCAGCATCGTGGTCAAGGGCGTGGAATCGCCGGAGCGCCTGCTCGACGAGACCGCACTGTTCCTGCACCGCGTGATCACGGAGCTGCCGATCGAAAAGCAGCGTATGCTGGAGAAGCTGAACAGTTCCGACGAGGACTTGATCGGCAAGACCGCCCTGCTCGTCGACGACGACGCCCGCAACATATTCGCCCTGTCGAGTGTGCTGGAACGACGCGGCATGAAAGTGCTGACGGCGACGACCGGCAGCGAGGCTGTGACACTGGTCGACTCCAATCCGGAGATCGCGATCGTGCTGATGGACATCATGATGCCGCAGATGGATGGCTATCAGACCATCGGCGTGATCCGCGAAAATCCGGCCTTCGCCCGTCTTCCGATCATCGCGCTGACCGCCAAGGCGATGAAGGGCGACCGGGAGAAATGCCTCGAGGCCGGCGCGTCCGATTACCTCGCCAAACCGGTCAACACCGACCAATTGCTGCTTGCGATCCGCATGTGGCTGCACCGCTGAGTTGGGCCCGCGTATGGACCAGGAAAAGGTCAATATCCTGCTCGTCGACGATCAGCCGGCCAAGCTGCTCGCCTATGAGGTGATCCTGAAGGATCTCGGCGAGAACCTCGTGATCGCCTCATCGGGACGCGAGGCGCTGGAGGTGCTGCTCAAGACCGAGATCGCAGTGATCCTGGTCGATGTCTGCATGCCCGAGCTCGACGGCTTCGAACTCGCCGCAATGATCCGCGAGCATCCGCGTTTCCAGAAGACCGCCATGATCTTCATCTCTGCCATCCAGGTCAGCGACATCGACCGGTTGCGCGGCTACGAAATGGGCGCGGTCGATTACGTGCCGGTGCCGGTCGTGCCGGAGGTGCTGCGTGCCAAGATCAGGGTGTTTGCCGAGCTCTACCGCAAGACGCGCGAGCTCGAACGGCTGAACCACGAACTCGAGGACCGCGTCCGCGCACGCACCGCGGAACTGGAGAGCTCCACGGCGAAGCTGCGCGAGAGCGAGCAGCGGCGCAGCATGGCGATCGCTGCCGGCAAGATGGGATCCTGGGACTGGGACTGGATCAGCGGCGATTGGATGTGGGACGACGGGCAATACCGCATCTTCGGCGTCGGCCCGGAGAGCTTCGAGGTCAATCCGGCCAACGTCCAGGCGCTGTTGCATCCTGATGACGTCGATCAGTTGCGCAAGGCGATCGCCGAATTCAACAAGGGCACGCGCGCCTATGAAACGGAATTCCGCATTGTGCGGCCCGACGGCGAGGTGCGCTGGTGCGTCGGCACGGCGGCGGCGACAGTCGACGAGCGCGGGCGCGTGGTGCGCGTGAGCGGCGTCACCGTCGATATCACCGAACGCAAGCGCGCCGAGGAGCGGCAGAATCTCCTGGCGCGGGAAGTCGATCATCGCGCCAAGAACGCACTGGCGCTGGCCCAGTCGATCGTGCGTCTCACCCGGGCGGACGAGGTCAAGGACTATGTCAGCGCGGTCGAGGGACGCATCAATGCACTGGCGCGCGTGCACACCATCCTGTCGCTGTCGAGCTGGCAGGGCGCCGAGCTCTCCAGGCTGATCGACGAGGAGCTTGCGCCCTATTCGCTCGGCGACCAGATCAGGCTGGCCGGTCCCGAAGTTCAGTTGCTGCCCGCGACGGCCCAGACGCTGGCGCTCGCGCTGCACGAACTCTTCACCAACTCGGCCAAGTACGGCGCGCTCTCGACTCGATCGGGGCGGCTCGCGATCGATTGGCAGGTCGAGGACGAGCTGCTCACGCTGAGCTGGGAGGAATCCGGCGGTCCGCTGGTCATGACACCGAAATCTCGCGGCTTCGGCACGCGGAGCCTGCTTGCGAGCGTCGAGTCCCAGCTTGGCGGACAGGCGCAGTTCGATTGGCGCGCCGAGGGCCTGTTGTGCCGTCTTGAGGTTCCGCTGACGCGAAAGACGGCGACGGCCGGACTCGGCAAGTTCGACACCGGCGGCTCCGCCGAATTGCAGCGCGCATCCGGCTAACCGGACACTGCGCTCGTCATGCGCTGTACCGTCCGCGGTTCGCGCGCGACCCGCCCTTCCAGCCAGGCTTCCGTTCGGGCGAGATCGCGCAACGCCCTGGCGTAACGGCGCGCCGCACTTCGCTCTGCTCCGCGCGGTAGCCTGCGGGCCTTGCGCAGGATGTCCGCAGCCGCATTGCGATAGGCTAGCGAGCGGTAAAGGAAGACTACCTTACCCATATCGATGTTCCCGTTTTGATGGCACTCATCCTCGCAAGCCCGGCATGAACGTCGGATGAAGCGGACGATGACAATTATTTCAACCGAATGGAACCACAGAATCACGCGGGCGTTGGCATGCCGGTTCGGGAATGACCTCCCATGCGCACGAAGAAGTCGTCTGAGCTGATCTCTGCCAGCGGCCTCATCAAGCTGATGACGCACGCAATGATGGGCGCAGCCCTCGGCCTCACCTTCAGCCTCGCGCTCGTCCTATCCAATCCAACCGTGGCCAACCTGCTGAATAACGGCGGAAGCCAAGCCATTCTGGTGTTCGCCCTCACCTTGGTGACGACGTTCGCGATCGGCGCGACGCTCACCGGCGTCGTGTTCATCATTCATGAGGACAAGCAATCTTGAAGCGCGCGTGACCCGCGGGGGATGCTTTGTCGGGAACTCCTGCGGAGAATAGCGGTTGGCTGCCTGCGTCAAATTAACTCAGGGAGTTTCCCCGCATGAAGACGACCAAGCTCGCTCTCGCCGTAATGTTGGCAACCGGCCTTGCCGCCGCACCGTTCGCCGTGCAGGCCAAGTCACACAAGGCCAAGCATGGATCCTCGATGTCATCGTCGCAGACCACCGGCGCCAACACCAAGTCTTCCAAGGGCGCTGATCCTTCCGGCCAGGGCGGCTCCGGCCCCGGCTCCGATCAGGGCGGCACCATGTCGAACAAAGGCGCCATGACGCACACCAAATAGTTCACTCCCTGGCATCCATGGAGGGCTCCGCCATTGCGGGGCCCTTTCTCTTGGTGCTCGCCGTCACGAGATGCTCCGGCCGCGCCCGCGTGCACGCAATCAGAAGCTAGGCTGCGGCATCATCGAGGCCCTCGCGCTGCAGCTGCCGGATGGCTGAGCCCAGTTCGAATATCTCGGCGCCCGCTCGCGCGCACGGGATTGCCGACTGTCTTCGCGGGACGAAGGCGCGCCCGGTCGCGGACGTCGGGCAGAACGTCGCTGCCACCAGCTGCCTTCCATTCGGCGATCAGGAGGTTGATTCTCCGGCGCAGATCCATCTGCGCCAGGGCCCTTTCTGTGCAGTCGCAGTCGCGCTCGACGAGGTCGCGCACCGACGCTTCGACGTCGGCCATTTCGAGCCTCAAGGCTCTGATCTTACGTCGAATTTCATTAATTCTGTTGTCCATGGCTTGCTAGAACAAAATAAGAACATATAGTCAAGTCGATTTCAGAACGGAGAAGGCAGATGCAGGTTCAAGGTAAATACGACGCCAGGGCTTTTCTTGGAGAGCAGATGACGCGGACGCAGGGTCTCAGGCTGAGGCGGCTAAGCGAAGAGGCGTATCAACCGGCCCAATATGCACGGGACCTGTCCTCCAGCGAGGCCGCACGGCGCATCCAGGCGTTGGAGGCGGAGATCGAGTTGGCGAATTCCTTCTAATTAGCCTGCGTCGCACGCCTGCAACGTTGTGTACGCGCTGCCGGAACCATGGCTGTGCCGAACGGTTCTCCTCGGCCAAGGGAGAACATGCATGGCACGCAAGGCAAAGAAACGTCGCTACTCACGCAGTTCCGGCAGCGATGTCGAAAGCGAGATGCGGCGCTACAAGAAGGGCACCGCGAAGAGCGGGCGCGGGGGCCGCGTGAAGAGCCGCAAGCAGGCGATCGCGATCGGACTGTCGAAGGCGCGCAAGAAGGGCAAGAAGGTCCCGAAGAAGGCATCGAAGCGGAAGAGTGCCAAGAAGACGTCCAAAAGCAAAAGGTCGTCAAAGAAGTCGTCGAAGCGCAAATCCAGCAAGCGCTGACGCTAACCTGTCTCAGATCATGCTGCCCGGCATGAAGCATCGGATCGAAATCCCGAACGCAGTCTTCACCGGCCACACCATGGTGCGGCCGGCCCGGTTCGGCTCGGTGATGACGGCTTCGTCCGGCACCTCGATCCACTGTCCGTCCAGGCGCACGCGGTAACGCCCGTTGTAGGACTCCCAGTCGGGATCGGCGACGGCAAAGCCATCCGCATCCGAGCAACACGGACCGAGCTGGCTGCGCAGGCTGTCGAACCATGGTTTCAGGGGGGAATTCGCGTAGCGGCCGTCGTCACGCCCGAGCGCGTTTCCGCCCCAGAGGACCAATGGCCCGACGAGCAGTGCACTCCTCAGCGAGAGCTTCAATCGATCCATGTCGGCACCGATCAAATTCGAACCGCCGGCAGGTTCCACAAAGCGGCCGCAAGTTCGAAGTTCCGCGATTGCAACCCACCTTTGCGACTCCATTGCCGCAGCGGTGTTGGAACTGTGATGAACGAACACGGCTTTTTCGGACGAACTGCGTCATCATCCCTGCGGTTAACGAGAATGTTATCGCTAACCCAACGGAAATTTCGAGGATGAACAGGAAAGGCGGCCCGAGGGCCGCCTTTTTTAACCTGCGTTGCTCGATGCGCCCGACTCACGCGAGCGGAACTGCCACGAATCTTGTCGCCTCCGCGCTTCTGACCTGCAAGAGCACGCTGCGCTTGCCCGACGTTTTGGCCTGCGCCAGTTCCGAACGGACGTCGCCGACATTCGCGACGGCCTTGCCGCCGACATTGAGGATGACGTCGCCGGTCTGAATGCCGCGCTGTGCCGCCGGCCCTTGCGGATCGACCTCGGTGACGACGACGCCCTTCTGGCCCGCGCCCTGGACGTCACCGGCCGGCGCCAGGCTGAGGCCGAGGCGCGGCGTGCCGGCACTCGGCTGCCCCCTGCCCTCGTCGGCAGTGCCATTTCCCTTGGCTTGCCGCTCGTTCGGCAACTCGCCGAGTGCCAGGGTCACCGTTTTGCTGTCACCCTTGCGGAAGACATCGAGCTTCACCGACGTGCCCGGCGCCAAGGTGGCGATGGTGCGGGCGAGGTCGCGGGAGTCCTTGACCGTCGTGCCGTTGACGGCGGTGATGACGTCACCCGCCTCGATGCCGGCCTTCGCCGCCGGGCTGCCATCCTGCGGATTGTCGACGATCGCGCCGCGCGCCTCCTTGAGGCCGAGGCTGTCGGCAATATCCGAGGTCACGGGCTGCACCTGCACGCCGAGCCAGCCTCGGGTGACCACGCCCTTGTCCTTCAATTGCGCGATGACGAGCTTGGCGGTCGAGGCGGGAATATCGAAGCCGATGCCGACCGAGCCGCCCGAGGGCGAGAAGATCGCAGTGTTCACGCCGATCACGTTGCCGTTCATGTCGAAGGCCGGCCCGCCGGAATTGCCCTTGTTGATGGGCGCATCGATCTGGATGAAGTCGTCATAGGGGCCATTGCCGATATCCCGGCCGCTGGCCGAGACGATGCCGGCGGTAACAGTGCCGCCAAGACCGAAGGGATTGCCGACTGCGACCACCCAGTCGCCGATACGCGGCTTCTGGTCGGAGAATTTGACGAAAGGAAAGTCCTTCTTGCCATCGACCTTGATCAGCGCGAGATCGGTCTTCGGATCGGTGCCGACCACCTTCGCAGTGTAGGTCGTGCCGTCATCCATCGTCACCTGCACGGACTCGGCGTGGTCGACGACGTGGTTGTTGGTCACGGCATAGCCGTCGGGGGAAATGAAGAAGCCGGAGCCTTCGCCCGTGATCATCTGATGGCGCTGGCGCGGCATGCCGTTCATGCCGCCCGGGAAGCGGAAGCCGAACTGTCGGGAGAATTGGTCGAACGGCGTATTCTCGTCCGAATCCATCCGGTTCTGCTGCAGCATCGCGGTCTTGTCGTTATCCTGGTCGATCTTCACCCGCACCGAGATCACCGCGGGTTTGACCTTGCTGACAAGATCGCCGAAGCCGGGCGGCGTCGCGGCGGCTTCCGCGGCCTGAGCCGGCGCAATGAAGGAGTTCGTACCGAACGGCGCGGAGCCTGGCGCCATTGACAGGGCGGCCACGCCCAGCGCGGCCACGGTGCCGAGCAGCGCGAGCCGGCGCGGCCTCAAGATCTTGCGGGACGTGGTGGTGTCGGAATTGACGCGATCGTTCATGTCGAAATATCCATGTTGAGCTGGTGTCGCCTTGCCCTCAACATGGTCGCTGCCACCTTACGGCGTCCCGTCCGTCCGATTAAATCTCGGCAAAGAATGGGAGAGCGGGCACGGCAGGCAAATCGTCGCTGCCCATTTGATGCAGCTCAACACGGGCGCTTCGCGCAGTGAAAAACTGCACTCATGAGGTCCACCGGAGGCGTGCCATGTACAAAGACATTCTCGTCCACATTCCCACCGAACGTCCCATGCGTTCTGCGATCGAGGGCTCGATCTCGCTCGCGGCGCACCTCAACGCGCATCTCGACGCGGTCGCGGTCGGCTATGTCGCAACCAGTGCAGCTTACGTGATGGAGGGCGGCGCGGCGGTGGCGGCCGTGTTCGAACTGGAACGCGAGCGCGCCGTGGAGCGGGCCGAGGCCGCGCTCGCGGTGTTCAGGAGCGAAGCGGCGAACGCCGGCATCTCCTACACTTGCCACGCGCTCGGCGCGATTCCGGCGGATGCAGCCGTCTCGCTCGGCGAGATGGCGCGACTGCACGACCTCAGCATCGTGGTCCAGCCGGATCCGACGCAGGGCGCGTTTGACAACGACGTGCCGGGCGAGATCCTGTTTCAGGCGGGCGGCCCGGTGCTGTTCCTGCCCTACACCTTCCGCGGAGCCTTCAAGGCGAACCGGGTCGGCATCTGCTGGGACGGCAGCCGCCTCGCTGCCCGCGCCGTGCGCGACGCAGCGACGTTCCTGGCGCGCGCCGCAGAGATCGTGATCATCACCATCAACGAGGCCGACGCCGTCTCCGGTGAGGCTTCAGCGAGCAACTTGGCAAGACATCTCGGCCGGCGCGGACTGCCGACCCGCACGGTCAGCCTGTCGGCAACGCGCGCCGACATTCAGCCGACCATCCTCTCGCTTGCGGCCGACGAGAGCCTCGATCTCCTGGTGATGGGCGGCTACGGCCATTCGCGGTTGCAGGAGCGCGTTCTCGGGGGCGTCACCCGCGCCATGCTGGAGGCCATGACAGTCCCGACGCTGATGTCGCATTGAGCCGAACCGGCTTGGCGCCACTACGCCGCGACGGGAGTGTCCCATGTCGGGGGCGCGGCAGCGTCCTCGTCGCGTTGCACATTGCACGCGTTGAAGTGTGCCTTGAGTTCGACTTCGGCGAGATGTTCGAAATGTTCGGCCTGGCCGAGGAGTTCCCAGTTCTGGAGCGGCCGGTAGGCCGCCTGCTGACGACAGAGGGACGCCAACGCCCGGTAGCGACGTACGTTCTCCATGAGACCCTCCCTCGCATCTGCCCCCATCGTTATTGCCTCGATTTGCGTCAGGCCGATGGCGGTTCTGCAAAAGATTTGCTGCGCCAACCCTCGCCTGATCTCGGCTCGCTCTTGGGAAATGCGTATTCGGGTCAAAGTTCCAAATTGCCGCCAACAGGCGCTCGGCCTCCCGTAGTCTAGCGGATACGGCCGCCGTCGCTTACGCGTATGCGCTCCGCAGAACGGTTCTGCAGGTGCGGAACTCGGCCGGCCTCGGCGGCGATGCGAATAGCGGCAATATTGGCGGCATAGTCCGCAGCGCTGTTGCCGCGAAACACGGCGGAACCTGCGACGAGCGTATCGGCGCCCGCTGCGGCCACGGCAGCGGCATTGTCGCGCGTGATGCCGCCATCGACTTCGAGCCGGATCGGCCGCTCGCCGATCATGGTCCTAATCCGCTTGATCTTCTCGATCTGCGACCCGATGAATGATTGGCCGCCGAAGCCCGGATTGACCGTCATCAGCAGCACGAGATCGATGCGATCGAGCACGTACTCGATCGCCGCCTCCGGCGTCGACGGACAAAGGCTGACGCCAGCCTTCCTGCCGAGGGAGCGGATGGCCTGGAGCGAGCGGTCGAGATGCGGGCCGGCTTCGGCGTGCACCGTGATGAAGTCCGCTCCGGCTTTCGCGAACGCCTCGAGATAGGGATCGGTCGGCGCGATCATCAAATGCACGTCGAAGACCTTCTTCGTCAACGGCCGGATCGCCCTGATGACGTCAGCACCGAAACTGATGTTCGGCACGAAATGCCCGTCCATGACGTCGCAATGGATCCAGTCGGCCCCAGCCGAATCGATCGCCGCGATCTCCTCGCCGAGGCGTGCGAAATCCGCCGCCAGGATCGACGGAGCGATGAGAATGTCCTCGGTCATGGCGCTGCACTCCGCGCGTCGGCGCCGCCGCTGAACACGCGGCTCGCAAGGACGTCCAGGGGATCGATGGTCTCGAGGTCGGCGACATCGAGCATGCGATTGAGATCGGACACCAGACGATCGGCTTGCCGCAGGCGGATGCGGTCGACCGCGTTGCGGATCGACCGCGCGTTGGAGAAGAACGGTTGGGTCCGGCGCAGCGCGATGTATTTCTCGAAAGCCTCCCGCGCGGCCGCCGAGAAGCGATAGCCGCGCTCCTTCAGCATCAGCTCGGCGATCACGAGCAGCTCGGCTTCCGCATAGTCAGGAAATTCGATGTGGTGCGCGATGCGCGAACGGAAGCCGGGGTTGGACGCGAAGAAGCTCGTCATCCGCTCGCCATAGCCGGCGAGGATCACGACGAGGTCTTCGCGCTGGTTCTCCATCACCTGGAGCAGGATCTCGATCGATTCCTGGCCATAGTCGCGCTCGTTATCGGGACGATGCAGGTAATAGGCCTCGTCGATGAACAATACGCCACCCATCGCCTTCTTCAGGATCTCCTTGGTCTTCGGCGCGGTGTGGCCGATATACTGGCCGACGAGGTCGTCGCGCGTCACTGAGATCACCTGCCCGCGCCGCACGAAGCCGAGGCCGTGCAGGATCTTGGCCATGCGCAGCGCCACCGTGGTCTTGCCGGTGCCGGGATTGCCCGTGAACGACATGTGCAGCGTCGGCGGCGCGGAGGCCAGTCCGGCCCGCTGCCGGATACGTTCGACCAGCAGCAGCGAGGCGATCTGGCGCACGCGGTCCTTCACCGGCTTGAGCCCGATCAGCTCCTGATCGAGCTGTTGCAGCGTATCGGTGATCCCGGCCGCTTCGGCCTCCTTGCGAAGATCGAAACGGGGCTCGCTCTGTTCGGTCGTCGTTGCATGGGGAACATCAAGCATCGGCACCTCGAAGAAAAGAGCTTCGCCGCTGGAAGCGGCGAAGCAGTGGTCCGCCAAGGATGCGGAGCAGGGAGAGCTCCGCGCGGAGGAGAGTGGTTATTGAGAGGCGTGGGCGGCCGGCTTTCGCACCGCGGTGTAGCGGATCGCGCGTCCGGCCACTTCCTGCCGCACCAGTTCGAACTCCGCCTCTTGCTTCGGCCGGTTGACAAGGAAAGAGATCCGCACCGACTCCCAGCCATGACTGGCATCGAAGCCGCTGATGCGGATGTAGCTGTCGCCGTAAACCCTGCGGCACTCGGCGAGCTCCATCATCACGCCGGCGGCGTCCTGAAGATCGAACATCGGCAGGCCCCACATCTCCCAATAGGTGTTGCGGGGATGCGGATCATCGGTGAACTCGATGTTCACCGCCCAGCCGTTGGCGAGGCAGTACTGCACCTGGCCGGTGATCTGCTCGTCGGTCAGATCGGGCAGGAACGAGAAGCAGCCCTGGGTGATCTTCATCTCAATTCTCCTCAGACGGTTTCCAGCGCCGTCGGCACGAAGTCCGGCGTATCGGTGGATTGATAGTTGAAGGTGACGTCCTTCCAGACCTCGAGCGCGGCCTTCAGCGGCGTGCAGGTCTGGGCCGCCTTGGCGAGGATCTCCGGCCCTTCGTGGACGTAGTCGCGGCCCTCATTGCGGGCGAGGATCATCGCTTCCAGCGCCACGCGGTTGGCGGTCGCGCCGGCCGCAATGCCCATGGGATGGCCGATGGTGCCGCCGCCGAATTGCAGCACGACATCCTCACCCAGCAGATCCAGCAATTGGTGCATCTGGCCGGCGTGGATGCCGCCAGAGGCGACCGGCATCATCTTGTTGAGGCTCGCCCATGACTGGTCGAAGAACAGGCCGTGTTCGAGCTTGGTCGGGTTGAAGTCCTCGCGGCAGACATCGTAGTAGCCGCGCGTGGTGTTGGGGTCGCCTTCGAGCTTGCCGACCACGGTGCCGGCATGGATGTGGTCGACACCGGCGAGCCGCATCCATTTGGCGATGACGCGGAACGACACGCCATGGCTCTTCTGCCGCGTATAGGTCGAGTGACCGGCGCGGTGCAGATGCAGGATCATGTCGTTGCGCCGCGCCCATTTGGACATCGACTGGATCGCGGTGTAGCCGATCACGAGGTCGATCATGACGATGCACGACCCGAGTTGCTTCGCGAACTCCGCGCGTTCGTACATGTCCTCCATCGTGCCCGCGGTGATGTTCAGGTAGGTGCCCTTCACCTCGCCCGAGTCCGCCTGCGCCCGGTTCACCGCCTCCATGCAGTAGAGGAAACGGTCGCGCCAGTGCATGAAAGGCTGCGAGTTGATGTTCTCGTCGTCCTTGGTGAAGTCGAGCCCGCCCTTCAGCGCCTCGTAGACCACGCGGCCATAGTTGCGCCCGGATAGACCGAGCTTCGGCTTCACCGTTGCGCCCAGCAGCGGCCGACCGAACTTGTCGAGGCGCTCGCGCTCGACCACGATGCCGGTCGCGGGCCCCTGGAACGTCTTCACATAGGCGACCGGGAATCGCATGTCTTCGAGGCGCAGCGCCTTGAGCGGCTTGAAGCCGAACACGTTGCCGATGATCGAGGCCGAGAGGTTCGCGATCGAGCCCGGCTCGAACAGGTCGAGGTCATAGGCGATGTAGGCGAAGTACGAGCCCGGCGTGCCCGGCACCGGATCGACGCGGTAGCATTTGGCGCGATATTTCTCCGCAGCGGTGAGGCGATCGGTCCACACCACGGTCCAGGTCGCGGTCGAGGATTCGCCGGCCACCGCAGCAGAGGCCTCGATCGGATCGACGCCCTCCTGCGGGGTGACGCGAAACAGCGCGATGACGTCCGTGTCCTTTGGCGTGTAATCGGGCTCCCAATAGCCCATGCGCTTGTATTCCATCACGCCGGAGCGATAGCGCTCTTTGCCGCGGACCGTGCCTGCATGTGCGTTCATGTCTCTCTCCTGCTCTCTTCTCTGCTCTTTCTGATTGACTAGGCCGCTACGGACTCGCGGGCGTCGACGCGCGGATCGAGCTCACCGGCGCGATAGCGCCGCGCCATCTCGCTCATCGGGACCACCTTGATTCTGCTCGCATGGCCTGCGGTGCCGAACTGCTCGAAGCGCTCGCGGCAAAGCTCGCGCATCGCATCCATCGCCGGTTTGAGGAACTTGCGCGGGTCGAACTCACTGCGGCTTTGCGCCGCCACCTTGCGAAACACCGCGGTCATCGCCAGCCGACAATCGGTGTCGATATTGACCTTGCGCACGCCGCTCTTGATGCCGCGGACGATCTCGTCCACCGGTACGCCCCAGGTCTGCGGCATCTCGCCGCCGAACTGGTTGAACATGTCCTGAAGCGACTGCGGCACCGAGGAGGAGCCGTGCATGACCAGATGGGTGTTCGGCAGCCGGCGATGGATCTCCTCGACCACGCGCATCGCCAGGATGTCACCGTCGGGCTTGCGGCTGAACTTGTAGGCACCGTGCGAGGTACCCATCGCGATCGCAAGGGCGTCGACCTTCGTTGCGCGGACGAAATCGACGGCCTGGTCGGGATCGGTCAAGAGCTGATCGTGGCTGACCTTGCCCTCGACGCCGTGACCGTCCTCCTGCTCGCCGCCACCGTGCTCGAGCGAGCCGAGCACGCCGAGTTCGCCCTCGACCGACGCTCCGACCCAATGCGCGAGATCGACGACGCGGCGGGTGATCGCGACGTTGTAATCATAGTCGGCCGCCGTCTTTGCGTCGGCCTTCAGCGAGCCGTCCATCATGACCGACGTGAAACCGTGGGCGATGGCCGAGGCACAGGTCGCCTCGTCATTGCCGTGGTCCTGGTGCATGCAGATGGGGATGTCGGGATAAGTCCGCTCCAGCGCGTCGATCATGTGCGAGAGCATGAGATCGCCGGCATAGCTGCGCGCGCCGCGCGAGGCCTGGATGATGACGGGCGCATCGACCTCGGCCGCCGCCTGCATGATCGCAATGCCTTGCTCCATATTGTTGATGTTGAACGCCGGCACGGCATAACCGTGGCTGGCGGCATGATCGAGCAACTGGCGAAGTGTGATACGGGCCACGGGACGTCCTCCTTATTGTCTCTTGCGGGCAATCGCCCGGCGGGCGGCTTCCGCAATGCTTTGCGGCGTGATGCCGAACTCGCGGTACAGCACCGGCGCAGGCGCCGAGGCGCCGAAACCGCGCATGCCGACGAACTCGCCGTCGGCGCCGATCCAGCGCGGCCAGTCGCCCAGCACCGCCGCCTCGATCCCCACGTGCGGTGCTGTGCCGAGCACAGAGGCGCGGTAATCCTCCGGCTGCTCCTCGAACAGCGCAAAGCAGGGTGCGGAGACGACGGCCGCACGGACGTGCTCGGTGGCGAGCAGTCGGGCAGCATCCAGCGCGATCGAGACTTCCGAGCCGGTCGCCACCAATGTCACGTCGCGGCCGCCGTCCGGGGATACAACGAGGTAGGCACCGCGCGCGACGCGGTTTCTGCCGCGCACATCGCTGCGGAAGGTCGGCAAAGCCTGCCGCGACAGGCACAACACGGACGGACGATGCTCCGCCGCCAGCGCGCAGTCCCAGGCCTCCAGCGTCTCCACGGCATCAGCTGGCCGGAACACGAGCAGGTTGGGAATCACGCGCAGCGCCGCGAGATGCTCGACCGGCTGGTGCGTCGGGCCATCCTCTCCGAGTCCGATGGAGTCGTGCGTCATCACATGGATCACGCGCAGCCGCATCAGGGCCGCAAGTCGGATCGCAGGCCGGCTGTAGTCCGAGAACGCGAGGAATGTGCCGCCGTACGGGATGAAGCCGCCATGCAGCGCGAGGCCGTTCATCGCAGCTGCCATACCGTGCTCGCGAATGCCGTAGTGGATGTAGTCGCCGCCGAACGCACCGCTCCTGACCGGAGCCTGCGCCTTGGCATGCGTCAGGTTCGAATGTGTCAGGTCCGCCGAACCGCCGACCAGGCCGGGAATTGTCCCGGCGATGCCGTCGAGCACCTGTTGCGAGGCCTGCCGCGTCGCGAGCTTTGGCCGCTCGCTGGCAAAGCGCTCACGCAATTTCGCCGCGGCCAGCGCATAGTCGGCGGGCAGAGCCACGGCCTTGCCCTCGACGAACAGATCGCGCTGCTCGGGCGTTGCAGCTTCGTAGCGATCGAGCCAGGCGAGGCGATCGACCTGCCCGCGCTGCCCGATCATCCGCCAGGCCTTCTGAATCGGGATCGGCACCACGAAAGGCTGATAATCCCAACCAAGCGTCCGCCGCGCCGCTGCCGTCTGGTCGGTGCCGAGCGGCGCGCCATGCGCCTTTTCGGTGCCCTGCCGGTCCGGTGCGCCATAGCCGATGATGGTGCGGCACGCAATCAGCGAGGGTTTGGTCGTTTCACGCTCTTCCGCAATCGCCTGTGCAATGGCTTCGGAATCGTGGCCGTCGATGCGACGCACCGACCAGCCGGAAGCGGCGAAGCGCGCGAGCTGGTCGTCGGAGGTGGCAAGCGAGGTCGGGCCGTCGATGGAGATGCCGTTGTCATCGAACAGCACGATCAGCCGGCCGAGCCCGAGATGGCCGGCGAGCGAGATCGCCTCCTGGCTGATGCCCTCCATCAGGCAGCCGTCGCCCGCGATGACATAGGTGAAGTGATCGACAAGGCCGTCGCCATGCCGCGCATTGGCCATGCGCTCGGCGAGCGCCATGCCGACAGCCGTCGCAATCCCCTGCCCCAGCGGCCCCGTCGTGGTCTCGACACCAGGCGTGTGGCCATATTCGGGGTGACCCGGCGTCTTCGATCGCCACTGCCTGAAGGCCTTGATGTCGTCGAGGCTGACATCGCCGCCGGTCAGATGCAGCAGCGCATAGAGCAGCATCGATCCGTGGCCCGCCGACAGCACGAAGCGGTCGCGGTCGGGCCAGTTCGGATGCGCCGAGTCGAATTTGAGAAAGCGCGAGAACAGCACGGTCGCGACATCGGCCATGCCCATGGGCAGCCCGGGATGGCCGGACTGCGACGTCTCGATGGCGTCCACCGCGAGGAAGCGGACAGCGTTGGCGAGATCGTGGTGCGTGACCGCCGTGAGGTCGGCTTCGGCGTGGACGGAGATGTTCATCGGATTCTCTCCTCGTTCACTTCAGGTTTCGCTTGCGCTCGATGAGCTGCATGATCAGCGGCGTCAGGATCAGCTGCATCGCGAGGTCGAGCTTCGCGCCCGGACACACGATCGAGTTCGCGCGGGACATCCAGCTCTGCGGCAGCATCGAGAGCAGGTAGGGGAAGTCGATGCCGCGCGGGTTCTTGAAGCGGATCACGACCATCGATTCGTCCGGAGTCGGGATCCAGCGCGCGACGAACGGGTTGGAGGTGTCAACCGTCGGCACGCGCTGGAAGTTGATGTCGGTCTCGGTGAATTGCGGGCAGATGTAGTGGATGTAGTCCGGCATCCGCCGCAGGATGGTGTCGGTGACGGCCTCGGTCGAATAGCCGCGCGCGCTGCGATCTCGGTGCAGCTTCTGAATCCACTCGAGATTGATGACGGGCACGACGCCGATCTTCAGATCGGCATAGCGCGCGACATTCACCTTATCCGTGACCACGGCGCCGTGCAGGCCCTCGTAGAACAGGAGGTCGGAGCTCTCCGGCAGCTGCTTCCAGTCGGTGAAGGTGCCGGGTGCTGCGCCGTGCAGCGCCGATTCCTCGGCGTCGTGCACATAGTGCCGCGTCACCGCGGTGCCGGTCTCGCCATAATCTCGGAACGCACGCTCCAGCTCCTCGAACAAATTGGTCTCGGGGCTGAAATGGCTGAAATGCTTGTTGCCGCGCTCGGCCTCCTTCGCCATCTGGGCACGCATCTCGGCGCGGTCGTAGCGATGGAAGGCGTCGCCCTCGATGTAGACGGCGTTGACCTTCTCGCGGAAGAATATCTGCTCGAAGGTCTTCTTGACCGAGGTGGTGCCGGCGCCGGAGGAGCCGGTGATGGAGATGATCGGATGCTTCCTGGACATGGCGCGCCTCGCTCAGAGCCGGAAGAAGCCGCGCCGCGCGAACAGCGGCGCGGAGACGCTGGCGACCAGCAGCGGATCGCAATGCAGTTCCTCGACGCGCCGGACCTCGTTGCTCGAGCCCATGATTAGCGGGACGCGCTGGTGCAGGCTCTGCGCCGATAGTTCGAGGATGCGCTCGCGCCCGGTCGTGGCCGAGCCGCCGGCCTGCTCGATGATCATCGCCATCGGATGCGCCTCGTAGGTGAGGCGCAGGCGGCCGTCGCCGTAGCCGGGGCGCGCGTCCGAGGGATAGAGAAACACGCCGCCGCGGGTGAGGATGCGATAGGCCTCCGCGACCAGCGAGCCGATCCAGCGCATGTTGAAATCGTGGTTGGTAGGCCCCTCGACGCCGGCCAGGCATTCGTCGATGAAGGCGCGCACCGGCGGATCCCAGTGCCGGCGGTTCGACGCGTTGATCGCGAACTCCCCGCAGGCCTCGGGGATCTGCACGCCACTGCGTGCGAGGCGGAAGCAGCCGGATTTGCGGTCGAGCGTGAAGATGTCGACGCCGTCGCCGAGCGTCAGCACCAGCGAAGTCTGCGGACCGTAAGTGACGAAGCCCGCCGCGAGCTGCGCCGAGCCGCGCTGATGGAAGGCGAGTGAGAGATCATCCGGCGCCGGCAGGATCGAGAAGATCGTGCCGACGGTCATGTTGATGTCGATGTTGGAGGAGCCGTCGAGCGGATCGATCGCGATGCAGATGCGGCCTTCGCGGTCGACGATCTGGGCCTCGCGCATCTCCTCCGACGCCAGCGCCGCGATCGGCAGCCGGCCGAGGCAGCGGCGCAGGATCACATCGGCCTGGACGTCGAGATCGCGCTGGAGATCGCCGTCGCTGTTGCGGCCCGTGGTCAGGCCCGAGGCGTCGGCGAGATCACCGGAGGCGATGAGATCGGCGATCTCGATCGCCGCTGCCGCGATGGCATCGACGGCGCCCGCCACCGCCAGCGCGTGGGGTGCGGTCTCGGAGTACCGTTGAAGGTGGTCGTCCAGCCTGAGTTGCCCGGTCATCTGCGTCCATCCCCTCTTCGGCGCCGCATTCGTTTCCTCCCCACTGGAGGTCGGTGCGGTCAGTCCCGGCATCAGGAGATTGACAGGGGCGGCTTAATAAGGAAAATTTCTAATCATAATGAGCCTCAAAGAATTTTCTTATAATGGATCCGGCCATGCGGCGGCCCAGCTCCGGCATCTGACGATCCGGCAGCTTCGCTCGCTCGCGGCGCTTTCGGCCAAGGGCAGCGTGACGGCGGCGTCCAGCCATCTCGGGCTGACGCAGCCGGCCGTGACCCAGCAGCTCCGGCAGCTGCAGGACCTCGCCGGCCTGCCGCTGGTGCAGCGGACCGGTGACGGCATGCTGCTGACTGAAGCGGGCAAGGAGGTGCTCGCTCTGGCCGAGCGGGTCGAGGCCGCCATCACGGATTGCCAGGGCGCGCTCGACCTGCTCGCGGGGCGGACCGGCGGCACGGTGAAGCTCGGGGCGGTCTCGACCGCGAAATATTTCGTGCCGCATGCGATCGCGGCGTTCTCGAAGCGTTACCCCAAGATCGAGATCAAGCTGACCATCGGCAATCGCGAGGAGATCCGCGAGGCCATGCACGGCTACGACCTCGACTTCGCGGTGATGGGTCGGCCACCGGCCGACGTCACCGTCGACGTCCGCCAGCTCGGGCGCAATCCGCACATCATCGTCGCGCGCAAGGGACACTGGCTGGAGAAGGATTCCGGCCTCAACCTCACCGACCTCGTGCACGAGACCTTCCTCACCCGCGAGCCCGGCTCGGGCACGCGGACGCTGATGGAGGGCTTGTTCCAGAAGTCGGATCTCGAGCCGATCATCGGCATGGAGATGAGCAGCAACGAGACCATCAAGCAGGCGGTCATCGCCGGGCTGGGCATCGCCTTCATCTCGGCCCACACCGTGGCGCATGAGCTCGCCGAGGGCCGGCTCGTCGTGCTTGATGTCGCGGGCCTGCCGATCGTCCGGCAATGGTACGTGATCCGCCGCAGCGACAAGGTGCTGCTGCCGCCCGCGCAGGCGATGTTCGATTTTCTGGGCTCGGAAGGGTCGAATTATCTGCCCGACGTGCCGGAACTCGGCGGGCGATAGCCGGCCGGCGCTCAGCTCATCAGCTTCATGGCGATGGTCGCCGCCAGAATCACGATGATCTGGAGCAGACGCTCCGTCGTGAAGATGCGGTTGAAGGTGGTCATCGCGTGCCCCGGCCGACGTGAAGAATATCTCGATCGGCCAGTTGCTAGCACAGTGGGATGCGGAGACAACTCCGTAATTGCCCTGTGGGCGATCACGCCTTCGGCGAGCCGGTTCGCGGCCGCGCCGATGGCTGGCGATCAGGCCGCGAGCGGAGCGGTGCAGTCCGTGCGCGTCGCGAAATAGGCTTCCAGCTCCGACAGCGCCCGCGCTTCCCAATCCCTCGCCTGCTCCAGCAGCGACCAGCTCTGGCCCGGGCGGAATGCGGCGGTCTGGCGATAGAGCGATGCGATGCCGCGGTAGCGGCGCACGTTCTCCAAGATGGCGTGACCGTTCATGTCCGAAAACTCCCTCGTCAATCCCGCGGGAGAAACTGCGGCCAAATCTTTTTCGAAAAGTTAGCGGCACGCGGCAAGTTCGCGGATGGTTGCCGGACTGTTGCGCGTCCGCAACGCGCACGGTCCTGCCAAGCCGATCTATTGCGGATTCGTTGCCGCGCTCTCGTCCGAAGAATTCAGCCCGCTGCGGCTGACGATCGTCATCGTCTCGCGGCAGAGATCGGCAAGGCCGATCAGCAGCACGGCCACGAGGCAGAACAGGTTGATGGAATCGGCATTCGCGCTGGTCAGCGTGGTGAGCCGGAAGGCGGGTGGTATGAACGCCCACCACACCAGCGGAATCGTGAGCAGCGCGGCGAGTGCCGCCGCCGGTGCGCCCGCAACGAGCGCAAGCACGAACAGGCTGGGCAGGAACGCTGCGAAATAGAGCTTTGCGCCGAGCGCGACGCAGAGGCCCTGAAGCACGGCCGACATGGCGACGACGACAAATCCGAGCAGAAACGCCTGCCACGACCATGGCCGTATCCGCGGTACGCCAAACAGCCCCGCACGCCTCATCAGCCTCCCCCTGCCGCCCATTAACCAGGTGCGCTTGCGACGAAAGTACTACAACCGCCGGTAAACCGCGAGATGGAAATTGGAGCGCCCAAAACTTCATCAGGCGCCGGATGGCTTCTTGTCCGAGGCTTGGAAAACGCGCGCATCGTCCTCCAGCAACTACTCCGTCGCCGCATAGATCAGGCCCGCGACGGGCAGCGCGAGGCCAATGGCCGATGCCAGCGCCCAGCCGCCCTGCGCGAAGGCGAAGGCTCCGACCGCGGAGCCGGCCGCGCCGGCTGCGAAGAACGTCGCCATGTAGAGGCCGTTGAGGCGGCTGCGATGCTCGTGCCCGAGCGCGAAGATGGCACGGAAGCCGAGCACGACATTGCCCTGGACGCCGATGTCGATGGCGATCGCGGCCAGCACCAGACAGGCGAGGTTCAGCGTCGAGCCGGGCGCGCCGACATAGGTCACGAGGAAGCCGGCGGCCGCGAGCAGCATCGCGACCAGCGTCGCGATGCGGCTATGGCCGTGGTCGGCGAGGCGTCCGGCGATCGGTGCGGCGAACACGCCGGCGACACCGGCCAGCGCGAACAGCGCGATGCCGCGCTGGGAGAAGCCGAATTCGCCGGCGAGCTGGAGCGGCGCCACCGTCCAGAACAGGGTGAAGGCGCCGAACAGGCTCGCCTGATAGAGCGCGCGGCGCCGCAGCAGCGGCGTGGCCCGCACCAGATGCGGCATCGACAGCAGCAATTCGCCGTAGTGCATCCGCGTCACCGGCTTGCGCTTCGGCAGCGTCATCCGGAGCACGGCCGCGAGCACGATCATCAGCGCGGCAGAGCAGAAGAACACCGCGTGCCACGACAGGGCTGCGGTGACGAAGCTCGACACCGGACGCGCCAGCATGATGCCGAGCATCAGGCCGGTCGAGACGTTGCCGACGACGCGGCCGCGGATGGCTTCAGGCGCCAGATGCGCCGCATAGGGAATGATGATCTGCACGGCGACCGAGCCGAGGCCGATGAACAGCGCGGCGATCAGGAACGGCAGCGCATGGGTCGCGAACGCGGCGGCGAGCAGTGCCGCGGCGCCGAGCATGATCACCGAGCAGATCAGGGCGCGGTTCTCGACGAGATCGCCGAGCGGCACGATGAGCAGCAGCCCGGTGCCGTAGCCGATCTGCGTCATGGTGACGATCAGCCCCGCCGCTGCATGCGACAGGCCGAGCGCGGCGCTGATCGGGGCGATCAGCGGCTGGGCATAGTAGATGTTGGCGGCGACCATGCCACAGGCCGCGGCGAGCACGAAAGTCAGGCGCTGCGACACCGCATCCGGCCCGGGCGCGGTCTCAATCGTGGCATTCATCGTCATTCGCAGGGACTCCGGATAGATATAGGGAATGAATATTCCCTATTATGACAACAAATTCAGGCGAGCAGCTTCATCGCGACGTCGACGAGGCGCCCCCCGTCGAGCGGCAACCGCGCCTTGCCGACGACGCGCATCCCTTGCGTGATGCAGATCATCAGCCGCGCGGTGTCGTCGGCGGGGACATGGCGGGAAATCGATCCGTCGGCCTGCCCCCCGCGAATGAGGCCGGCGATGAACTTTTCGTTGGTCGCAAGCTGCGCGCTGACGCGGGCCGCGACCACCGGATCGTGCGCGGACAATTCGACGGCGCTGCCGACCACGAGGCAGCCCCGCCGTCCCTCGACGCCCCGGGAGTGCTCGACATAGGACAGCAGCACGTTGCGGATCTGCTCGCGGCCGTTTGCACCGCACTCGGCCGCGCTGCGGGTCTGCTCCTGGCGCAGCGCCGTGTAGCGCTCGAAGGCGGCGAGAAACACCGCATGCTTGTCGCGAAACGCCTTATACACGCTTCCGGTCGCCAGCCGCATCGCCGCGGTGAGATCGCCGATCGAGGTGGCATGATAGCCCCGCTCGCGAAACACGCGCACGGCGCGGTCGAGCGCGGTGTCCATGTCGAATTCCCGGGGGCGGCCGGGACGGCGGGCGGTCTTTTGCATTGCGGCATAATAGGGAATGAACGTTTCCGAATAAAGACACGTGGTTGTGAGCGGATCGAGGATGAGGAATCGATGGTTCTGAAGACGCGGCTCTCACTCGTATCCCGGACAAGCTGCAACGCGAAAGCGTTGCGGCGCAGAGCCGGGACCCAGAGCGGCAACACGGCACGACCACTGTCATTCCCCGCGAAAAACGGGGAATCCAGTACGCCGTGACCTTTCGGCCAGGCCACAACTGTCTCGGAGTACTGGATCGCCCGCCTTCGCGGGCGATGACAGCGAGTGAGTGGGGGTAGACACGCCTTCGCATTCTCGTGGCGCTTTTCGCCCGAGATTTGCTTGGTCTCGCCACCCTCATGAAGCCAAGAGGGCACAGGGAAGGCCGGGTGCCGGCGGCACCCGCGGTCCGCTGCGCGAAAGGCACACGCAGGAAGAACCGCACAGCAGCATACAGGTGAAGCCCAACACACGGCCTTCCCTGCGCGATGGTCGGACGGCTTATGCCGTGCTCTCCCGGGAGCCGAGTTCGTTCTGGCCTCCCTCACCCTGCGAAATTCACCGGCACCGCGCCGGTTGACGCGAGTGCCGCCTCCGCAAGAGCTTGACCGTAGCAACGACGGCCAGGACCACACGGTTTTGCCGTACGCGCGGTTCGTTGGCGCCACAGGGTCCGACGGCGTTGTGCACGTTGCCATCGGAATGCTGGCACGACGAACCTGACAGCGCCGCTCGTCTGCACGCAGTCTCGGGCTCACGGAGAGCAATCCGCCCTGCCTCGACCTCTCGTGCACGACGCTGCCGCGTCCACCGCAAAGCCCGGCTCGCGAAAATGACGACCTCATGATCGCCCCTCATGGATGAGCCGGGATGGGCAACACATACGACAAATCCGAATTTCGGTAAAGTGGAATATTTTCGCGACGGGCGATTGACAAGCCAGCGAAACAGCGCGGGCGACGGCTGCCCGCAAGCAACGAAAAGGGGCGGTGCAAGGCACCACCCCTCACGAATCCGGAAACCGCCTTCCGCAGATCAGGGCGAAAACGCCCGCCTAATATGGCTGGTAATAGTGCCGCGGGCCATAATAGGGACCGCCGCCGTAATACCCGGGGCCGCCGTAATAAGGACCCGGCCCATAATAATAGCGGTTCTCGTAGTAGTCGCGGCGCCGCTGCTCGGCGATCACCCCTCCGATGATGCCCGCCGCCGCGCCCATGAAGGCAAGGCCTGCCGCACTCGGTCCGCGTCGATGGTAGTGGCGACGACGGGCTGCGCTGAAATCGGTGACGTCGGCGGAGGCCTGACCTGCCGCGGCAGGCTTTGGGGACACCGCCTGGGCCTGACCGGAGGACGCCGCAGCCGAGGGCGACACCGAGGTAGCGAGCAGTGCCAAGCCTGCAAGCGCAGCCAGGACCGCGTTGCGGCCGGCTGCGGAAATCATCGGTCCATCACTCATCTTGATCTTCCTCTGTTTTCGCCCAAAACATACTCAAGCAAACAGTCTATAACACGTAAACCATTGAAATGGTTTCATGATCGCGGCCATCTTCCACGCTTTGGACGATTATAAACCGAACGATCAGGTCCAGCTTGAACCATCCAACCTGAGCGGTTAATGAACAGCCGCGCCGTTTATCGGTCGCCGTAAGCGTTTCACGTGAACCAACGCATCAACCGACGCCGTCGGGATCGATGCCATTGTCCAGGGTTCAACGTGATCGACGCGTCCTTTTCCTCGAAAGAAGTCAGATGATTGCGGTTCGCAAACTGCCGGCGCGCTATGCGCCGATCGTAATGCCATTCGTGCTGTCCATTCTCATGACGGCGGTGGTCTCGGTCATATCGACGCTGCGAAGCCTCGGCGCAACGCCGGCGTTCCTGGCGACCTGGCCGGGCGCCTGGGCGCTGTCCTGGCTCGTCGCGTTTCCGACGCTGCTCATGGTCCTGCCACTCGTCCGCCGGATCGTGGCCTGCCTCGTTGCAGCCCCACCCGGCCGATAGCCGACCGTTACGAGAGCGCCCCAAGCACGCCCCTCGTCGCCTTGTCGATCTCCTCGACATAGCGGCGGCGGGCGAAGCTCTCGGTGAGGAAGCCGACCACCTTGCGGCTGTCGGTGGAATCGACCACCGCCAGCATCTCGGCCTCGGCCTCGTCGAACACCGCCATCGCCGATTTCACGTTCATTTCCGGGATCAGCACGATGTCGATCAGGCGGGCGAGCTCGATCACCTGGATGTCGTCGGCGATGCTGTCGAGATCGTTGGAGAACAAGTCGGGCAGCATGACGAGCCCGACATATTCGTCCGCATTGTTGACGATCACGATTCCCGGCCGCGAGCCCAGCGCGAACTCCCGGCGGACCGCGGCGATCGTCGTGGTCGACGGCACCTTGCCGACGTCGGAGCGCATCAGCCGTTCGACCGTGAGGTTGCGCAGCCAGCCGACGTCGTTGGCGCTGCGGATGGTCTCGCCGCGCAGATGCAGCCGCCAGGTCGAGAAGGAGTGGCCGAACATGAAGCGGACGCAGATCGAGGTGACGATGCAGCCGGCGAGCACCACCGCGGTGACGTCGACATTGCGCGTCATCTCGAGCACGAGGAACGACATCGTCAGGGGACCGCCAACGATGGCGACACCGAGCGTCGCCATGCCCGTCAGCATCGCGACCAGCGGATCGATCGCGAAGTTCGGGCTGATCAGGAGCAGCACCGCGGCAAAGAACTTTCCGATCAGGCTGCCGACGAACAGCGAGGCGAAGAACAGGCCGCCGCGGAAACCCGAGGCGAGCGAGATCAGGCAGGCCGTCACCTTCAAGGCGATGACCAGCGCAATCAGGCCGATCGTCATCTCGTGAAAGAGATCGAGCACCATGGCACCGTGGCCGGCTGCCAGCACCTGCGGCGTGATGATCGCGAAGCCGCCGACGATGAGGCCACCGATCACCGGACGCAGCCAGACCGGCATCCAGACGAACAGGCGCTCGAACATCGGCGAGGAGCGCATCACGGCGATGCCGACGCCGCTGGTGACGAGGGCGAGCCCGATCAGGGCCAGGTACTGCTCGACGCCGACGGCGCTGACCTTCGGGATCTCCAGCGAATAGGGCGCGCCGCCCAGCCATTGCGCGGTCAGGGCGCCCGCCAGCGAGGCTGCCAGGATCGGCGCGGCGCTGCCGACCGAATAGACGCCGACGATCAGCTCGCAGGCGTAGAAGGCGCCGGTGATCGGCGCGCCGAACGCCGCCGCGATCGCGGCCGCCGCGCCGCAACCGACCATCAGACGCAGATCGTTGCGGCGAAGATTGAAGAACTTACCGAGCAGCGAAGCGATTCCCGAGCCGATCTGGGTATAACCTGCCTCGAGGCCGACCGAGGCGCCGCAGCCGTTGGAGATCAGCGTCTGGCTCGACACCACCACGCTGTCGCGCATCGACAGATTGCCGCCGCGCAGCGCATTGGCCTCGATCGGGTCCACCGCGTTCGAGATCTTCATGCGCCGCCGCGACCATTCCATGATTCCGAGCGACAGCCCACCGAGCGCAGGCGCGATCAGGGCCGCCCACGGACTGACGCTCTCGTGAGCCGACAGGTGAACATCAATGGGAATGCCGTAGATTACCACATGCGCGATCTGGGCAATCTGGGCCATCAACGTCACGACCGAGCCCGCGAGCGTGCCGATCACGAGCGCAAGCGGGATCAGGTAGAACTCGTTGCTGCGCAGCAGGGCGCGCAGCCGAACCATGGTACGGTTCGTCCCCTTGCGATCGACGAGATGCCTGATCCGCACGAACACCTTCTGCCCGCCCCTACCCTTCCGCCAGTCCGTAGCCGGCCATGCGCTGGCGGACCCGCTCGATCTCGTCGCTGGAGAGCAGCGGCGGCCGTCCGATCTGGAGGCAGCCGTGATATTGCCGCGCCAGCGTCTCGACCTCGACGGCGAGCCACATCGCCTTGTCCAGCGTCTTGCCGATCGCGATCATGCCATGGTGGTCGAGCAGGCAGGCAAGCCTGCCCTCGAGCGCCCGCACCGCATGATCGGACAGCTCCACCGTTCCGAATGTCGCATAGGGAGCGCAACGGATGCTGTCGCCGCCGGCGGCCGCGATCATGTAGTGCACGGGCGGGATCTCCATGCCCATGATCGCCAGGATGGTGCAATAGGTCGGATGGGCGTGCACCACGGCATTGACGTCGGGCCGCGACTTCAGGATGTCGCGATGGAAGCGCCACTCGCTGGACGGTTTCTGATCGGGCGCGTGTGCGCCGTCCATGGCCATGAAGACGATCTGGTCCGGCGACATGGCGTCATAGGGCACGCTGGTCGGGGTTACCAGGAGTCCGTCCACATGCCGGACACTGATATTGCCCGAGGTGCCCTGGTTGATGCCGAGCGCGTTCATGCGCCGGCAGGCGTCGATAATGGCCTGTCTCTTGGCGAGTTCGTCTGCTCTCATCGACATTGCGATTTCCTGACGAAGGGCTTGCTGGACCGGAAGTACGTCAAAGCAATATGGCAGCGCAAGCGAAAGAGTCCCGGATCCTCTCCGTCTCGGCGACGCCCCTGCCAAACCACGAAACGGACGGAAATATGAAAGAATCTACGGATTGTCGCGGCCCAATGGCAGGCTCGTCCGGGCCGCAGCAATCCCGGTGATCACGAACCACACTGAGGAGACCGCGAGCAGCATGCAAGAACGCGCGAGAGTACGGCACTTCCAGTGCGACCAAGGGTGCGCGCGATCACCGCCAGGATCGAGGCGACGATCAGCGGCGCGCGCAGCGCGATCTGGCTCCGTCGGCCTTGTCGCGTCTGGGCATCGAAGACGATATCCGGCATCTGAAGTCGATCCCCAAGAGCGGCACTTCGGCACATCTTCAGCTCGAATATTTCCGTAGCTCGAGGAAATTCGGCCGGTCGCCGCGGGAAGCGATCCGCGACGTGACGAAATGGCTGCGGACCTCGACCGAAGCCGGTGACCTCACCGCCCGGGGGCGGCGAGCCGAAGGCGCCTCCGGCGCGGCCACCGCTGGCGGATCGGGTCTGACGCCGCAGGTGCATGGAACGACGTTTCGGCCGCCGACTTGCTCAGCATGACCACAATGGACATCGGTGGAGACCAATCATGAGCGACAGCGGAATTGGCATGCTGCTGGGCCATGCCTCGGCCCAGATGCTTTGGCTCTGGTTCATCGGCGCGTTCGTGCTCGGCGGAGCCCTCGTTTACGGGGTGATGAAGGCCGGCCATCTGCGCGGCAGCGAGCGGGCAGGCC
This sequence comes from Bradyrhizobium sp. PUT101, assembly GCF_052043945.1. NCBI lineage: Bacteria > Pseudomonadati > Pseudomonadota > Alphaproteobacteria > Hyphomicrobiales > Nitrobacteraceae > Bradyrhizobium > Bradyrhizobium sp. PUT101. The sequence goes on along the minus strand of NZ_CP197207.1, from coordinate 6,005,039 downwards.
TCGATCGCGCGACGGAAGAGCGGCAGCGCCAGGAAGACCCGTACAAGCGCCCGACCTGAGCGATCCGCGAACGCGGGTCGCAGTTTGGAACTTTCGTTCTCCGAAGGTTTTGATCGCCCGAGGATTGAGGAAGGCGACGCCTTCCTGTGGCACCTCATGAGGAGGATGTATGGCTAAACGAACGAAGAAGCGCACGACCAGGAAGACCGCGGCGCGCCGACCGCGTCAGGCGCCGAAGATGCTCAGCGACCTGTTTCTGGCGACGCTGAAGGACATCTATTTTGCCGAGAACAAGATCATCAAGACCCTGCCCAAGATGGCGAAGGCAGCGCACTCGAAAGAGCTCTCAGCCGCCTTCAACAAGCACCTGCGTGAGACCCAGGGCCAGGTCAAGCGGCTGGATCAGATCTTCAAGATGCTGGGCAAGCCTGCGCGCGGCAAACCCTGCGAGGCCATCAACGGTATTGCCGACGAGGGCGCCGAGATCATGAAGGAGTTCAAGGGAGCGCCGGCGCTCGATGCGGGACTGCTCGCGGCCGCCCAGGCGGTCGAGCACTACGAGATCTCCCGCTACGGAACGCTCCGCACCTGGGCCGAGGAACTCGGCATGCAGGACGCAGCACGGTTGCTCCAGGAAACGCTGGACGAGGAAGAGGCGACCGATCACGCCCTGACCGAGCTCGCCACCTCCGTGATCAACCTCGAAGCGGAAGAAGAGTACCGGGCCGCGGCCTGACCCGCATCCCCTGCCAATGACGGAACGCCGCGGTCCATGCCGCGGCGTTCGTTTGCCTGGTCGCACGACGGCGCATATGGCACATCGGCGCCACCGCTCTGGATTTCCCCGGAACCAGCCCCATATGCAGGCTTTCCCACCCCCGAGCCCGCATCATGCAACCCAAAAATCCCCTCAACTGGATGCTGTCCGAAGCCCTGGACTCGCTGACCCGCGCCGACCGGCTGCGCCAGCAGTTCGGCCGCCAGGAAGCCTGCTGGGAGCCGCCGATCGACGTGCTCGAAACCGAGCGTGAGCTCCTGATCCTGGTGGCGCTTCCCGGCGTCAATCCGGACAATGTCGAGACGGTCATCCATGACGGCGTTCTCGTCATCTCCGGTCAGCGCACCCTCCCGCCGGAGCTTCGCAACGCCCGCATCCATCGGCTCGAGCTGCCGCAGGGCCGCTTCGAGCGGCGCATCGCGCTGCCCCTTGGCCGCTATGCCATCAGCCGCTTCGTGATGGACGGCTGCGTCGCGCTGCGCCTTGCCAAATCCTGAGGTCGATCATGGCCAACGAACAGATGAACAACGAACAGACCAATAACGACGTGAAGATCCCCGAGGACGCGCTGATCATCATCCCCGTGCGCGAGATGGTGCTGTTTCCCGGCGCCATCGCGCCCATCACGATCGGCCGGGCGAAGTCCATCGCCGCCGCGCAGCAGGCGCTGCGCGAGCAGCGCCCGATCGGCATCGTCCTGCAGCGCAGCCCCGAGACCGAGGAGCCCGGGCCGGACGACCTCTACAGGGTCGCCACCATCGCCAACATCGTGCGCTACATCACCGCGCCCGACGGCACCAACCACATCGTCTGCCAGGGCGTGCAGCGCGCGCGCATCCTCGACTTCCTGCCGGGGACGCCGTTCCCGGCCGCGCGCATCCAGCAGATCCCCGAGCCGACCACGACCTCGCCCGAGATCGAGGCGCGCGCGCTGAACCTGCAGCGCCAGGCGATCGAGGCGATCGAGCTGCTGCCGCAGGCGCCGCCCGAGCTGGCCGCGGTCTTCCAGGGCACCAGCGCGCCCGGCGCACTGGCGGATCTGGCGACCTCCTTCATGGACATCAAGCCGCAGGACAAGCAGGAGGTGCTGGAGACCATCGATCTCGCTCTTCGCGTGGAGAAGGTGTCGAAGCATCTGGCCGAGCGGCTGGAGGTGCTGCGCATCAGCAAGGAGATCGGCCAGCAGACCCGCGCCAGCTTCGACGAGCGGCAGCGCGAGGCGATCCTGCGCGAGCAGATGGCGACCATCCAGCGCCAGCTCGGCGAAGGCGACGGCAAGGCGGCGGAGGTCACCGAGCTGACGGCCGCGATCGCCAAGGCCAACATGCCGCCGGAGGCGGAGGCGCACGCCAAGAAGGAGCTGCGCCGCTACGAGCGCATGCCGGAAGCCGCCGGCGAAGCCGGCATGGTCCGCACCTATCTCGACTGGCTGATCGAGCTGCCCTGGGCGCTGCCCGAGGAGAAACCGATCGACATCAAGGAGGCGCGCCGCATCCTGGACGCGGATCATTTCGGCCTGGAGAAGATCAAGAGCCGGATCATCGAATATCTGGCGGTGCGCAAGCTCGCCCCGCAGGGCAAGGCCCCGATCCTGTGCTTCGTCGGCCCGCCCGGCGTCGGCAAGACTTCGCTCGGCCATTCCATCGCCCGGGCGATGAATCGTCCCTTCGTGCGGGTCAGCCTGGGTGGCGTGCATGACGAGGCCGAGATCCGCGGCCACCGACGCACCTACATCGGCGCGCTGCCCGGCAACATCATCCAGGGCATCAAGAAGGCCGGCGCGCGGAACTGCGTCATGATGCTGGACGAGATCGACAAGATGGGCCGTGGCGTGCAGGGCGACCCTTCCGCCGCCATGCTGGAGGTGCTCGACCCCGAGCAGAACGGGACGTTCCGGGACAATTACCTGGGCGTGCCCTTCGACCTGTCGCGCGTGGTGTTCATCGCGACCGCCAACATGCTGGACCAGATCCCGGGTCCGCTGCTGGATCGCATGGAGCTGATCAGCCTCGCCGGCTACACCGAGGACGAGAAGCTCGAGATCGCGCAGCGCTATCTGGTGCGGCGGCAGCTCGAGGCCAATGGCCTCTCGGCCGAGCAGGCCGAGATCGAGCCGGAAGCGCTGAAGCTGATCGTCAAAGGATACACCCGCGAGGCCGGCGTGCGCAATCTCGAGCGCGAGATCGGCAAGGTGTTCCGGCATGCCGCGGTGCAGGTCGCCGAAGGCACGGCCGCGAAGGTCGTCGTCACGCCGAACGACATCGCCACCGTGCTCGGCCAGCCTCGCTTCGAAGGCGAGATCGCACTGCGCACCAGCGTTCCCGGCGTGGCCACCGGCCTTGCCTGGACGCCGGTCGGCGGCGACATCCTGTTCATCGAGGCGACGCGTGTGCCCGGCAAGGGCGCTCTGATCCTGACCGGCCAGCTCGGCGACGTCATGCGCGAGAGCGTGCAGGCTGCGATGACGCTGGTGAAGAGCCGAGCCCTCCAACTCGGCATCGATCCCCAGCTGTTCGAGAAGAGCGACATCCACGTTCACGTCCCCGCGGGCGCAACCCCGAAGGACGGGCCGAGCGCCGGCGTCGCGATGTTCACGGCGCTGACGTCCCTGCTCAGCAATCGCACGGTGCGCAGCGACACCGCGATGACCGGCGAGATCTCGCTGCGCGGCCTGGTGCTGCCGGTCGGCGGCATCAAGGAGAAGGTGGTGGCTGCGGCCGCCGCCGGATTGAAGCGGGTGATGCTGCCGGCCCGCAACAAGCGGGATTATGACGACATCCCGAAAAGCGCGCGGGACAACCTTGAATTCATCTGGCTGGAGCGCGTCGACGAGGCGATCGCCGCGGCGCTCGAGCCGACCGAGTTCAAGGTCGAAGCTGCGGAGTGAATGCGATGAAGAAACTGCTGGAGAAAGCGAAGAGATCGCGAAAGACGCAGCGGCTGCGCCAACTGCTCGATCGCGCGATCGACCGGGTTCGCGATGCGCTTGCGGCGCCTGAGCCGCGGCTTCAGCCGGTCCCGGTCCGGGTGAAGCGCCGCAAGGGTTGAGCCCTCCGTCTCAAGCCCTCGCGGCTGCCCCAAACAAAAGGCCCCCTCCTTGAAGGGGGTCTTTGCGTTCTCAGGACACGGCGTCCTTGGCGGCCTTGACCGGGCGGGCGCGGACGATCTTCCGGGCCGGCTTGGCCTTGAACATCATCTCTTCACCCGTGAACGGGTTGGTGCCCTTGCGCGCCTTGGTGGCGGGCTTCTTGATGACCACGAACTTGGCGAAGCCCGGCACCAGGAACAGGCCGTTCTTCTTGAGCTCCTTGTGGCCGACGTCGGTCAGCGTCTCCATGACGTTCTTGACGTCGCGCTTGGAAAGCTCTGTGGCGGTCGCAATCTTTTCGATCAACTGCGATTTGGACATTTGGGTTGCCATCGTGTCTCCTCTGATTCGTGACGGCTGCATATTAGACCAACCGGCAAAGGCCTATAGCCTTCTGCACAGTTTTGTCGCGATTTTACGGGCTTTTTGCCCCGCTGTGGCAAAAAACCCTGCATTTTAGCCACTTCCAGTGCGGAAGGAGCCTTGAGCAGCGGATTTTGCCTTGTTTCAAAGGCCCGCACTACATCTTGCTAGAACTGATTCGCCGCTTTCGACAAGCGAAGACCGGCCTCTTTGTGAAAGGCCGGTCGTGTTTCACCCTGAAAAATAAGGGTCGGATCGCATGTCGCCGGTCTTACGCCCCGCAAAAACAGGGAGAAAGTGAGGGGCGATCGGCTAGACGCGCTCGATGATGATGGCGGGCGCCATGCCGCCGGCGGCGCACATGGTGACGAGACCACGCTTGAGATCGCGCCGTTCGAGCTCGTCGAGCACGGTGCCGATCAGGATCGAGCCGGTGGCGCCGATGGGATGGCCGAGCGCGATCGAGCCGCCGTTCACGTTGACCTTGGCGCGATCGAGCTTGAGATCGCGGATATATTTCTCCGCCACCACCGCAAACGCCTCGTTGATCTCGAACAGGTCGATGTCGTCGATGGTGAGGCCCGCCTTCGCCAGCACCTTGCGCGTCGCCGGCACCGGCGCGTTCAGCATCAAGGTCGGCGAGTCCCCCATGTTGGCCATCGCGACCACGCGGGCGCGCGGCTTCAGGCCGTGTGCCTTGGCGTAAGCCGGTGAAGCCAGAAGGATCGCGGCGGCGCCGTCGACGACGCCGGAGGAGTTGCCGGCGTGATGCACGAAGTCGATCTTCAGATCAGGATATTCTTGCAGGATCAGGCCGCGATAGGTCATGCCCTTGTCGTCGAGCGCGTAGTCGGCGATCGCGGGGAATGCCGGCTTCAGGCTGCTGAGGCCCTCCATCGTGGTCTGCGGCCGCGGATATTCCTCATGGTCGAGCGCGAGGCTGCCGTCTTCGCGGTGGACCGGCACGAGGCTCTTCTCGAAGTGGCCGTTCGCGATCGCATGCGCGGCGCGCTTCTGGCTCTCCAGCCCGAGCGCGTCGACATCCCTTCGCGTGATGCCTTCCATGGTGGCGATCGCATCGGCGCAGACGCCCTGATGCGATTGCGGGTGCCGCGCGCGCAGACGAAGATTGCCGCCGTCCATCATCATCGGACCGCCGCCGCGGCGTCCCTCCATCGACATCATCTCGCAGCCGCCGGCGATGACGAGGTCTTCGGCGCCCGCCATGATCGAGCTCGCGGCCATGTTGACGCTGGTGATGCCGCTTCCGCAGAAGCGGTCGAGCGTCACCGCGCTGGCACGCACGTCGTAGCCGGCATCGAGTGCGGACATGCGGCCGAGATCGCCGCTTTGCGTTGCGACCTGCGCGCTGCAGCCCCAGACGATGTCGTCGACGTCTGCCGTATCGATGCCGGTGCGATCGGCAAGCGCGCGCAGCACGGTTGCCCCGAGCTGCTGCGGATGAATGCCCGAGAGCGCTCCCTTGCCGGCCTTGCCGATGCCTCGCGGGGTTCGGCAGGCATCGATGATCAGCGCGTCAGCCATTGGCGTTGTCCTCTCGTTTATGGGTGTTGGGACGGTTTTGAATAAGCGGAAGAGTGGAGTCAATGCGGGATGCCTTCTTCGCCTCTCCCCGCTTGCGCGCAGAGGCCGGATTTTACGCGCAGCGGAAAATCCGGGGGCGGCGGAGCTTTGCGGTCTCCTCAGCACGAGGCTTCGTCAAAGCCGTGTCCTCTGAAACTGCTGCTGCTCACTCCGCCCTCATCCTGAGGGCCCGCCGGAGGCGGCGTCTCGAAGGATGGCCGCAGGCGAGTTTCCCGCCGCGTTTCCTCACATGCGATTGCCCTGCCACAAGGACGGGGAGAGCGAGAAGAGCTACACCCCCGCCGCGTTCTTCGCGATCACGTTGCGGTAGAAGCTGGCGCTGAGTTTCGGCGTACGGACCTGGGTGTCGAAATTGACGTGGTACAGCCCAAAACGCTTGTTGAGGCCATACACCCACTCGAAATTGTCCATCAGGCTCCAGAGGAAATAGCCGCGCACCGGTACGCCCTCGCTGGTGGCGCGCTCGAGCTGGGCGAGATAGTTGCGCAAATACATGATGCGATCGGTGTCGTAGATCTTGCCGTCCGGCGTCACCGCATCGTCGCCGGACGCCCCGTTCTCGCTGATATAGATCGCATCCGTCTTCCAGATCTTTGCCGCCAGCTTCGGCACCCAGTAGATCGTCTCGGGCCCGACGCGCAGCCAGTCCGAATTCATGTGCGGAAACGATTTCGGGATCGGCAGCGGCATGAAGCCCGCGCCCTTGTCGGAGGCCACGACGTAATTGTTTGGCGCGTAGATGTTGAGGCCGAGGAAGTCGACCGGCGAGGAGATGATCTTGAGCTCCGCATCGGTGAATTTCGGCGCGTTGGGCCCGGCGAATTTCAGGAACGCGTCGGTATAGCGCCCCGTCATGATGACGTTGAGATAGCCGGCATTCATCTCGCGCAGCGCGATCTCCGCGGCGCGAACGTTCTCCGGCGTGTCGATCGCGGGCGCGCAGGCATCGACGTTCTCGGCCGGCCCCACCCTGGTGCCGCGGCGGCCGTGAGCCCGCACCGCCTGCACCGCGAGCCCGTGCGCCAGCGCGCTGTTGTGCCTGATCTGGTTGACATCGGCTTGCGGCAGCGTCAGGCCCGGCGCGTCGATGCCGATGCCGTAACCGAAATAGACGAAGCGGCCGCTCTCGTTCAGCGTGAACACGTTCTTGACCCGGTCGGTCAGACGCTCGGCGACATAGGCCGCGTAATCGCCAAAGATCTTGCAGGTTTCCGTCGAACGCCAGCCGCCAAAACGGTCCTCGAGCGATTGGGGCAGGTCCCAATGATAGAGCGTCAGCCACGGCTCGATGCCGTTCTTCAGGAGCTCGTCGACGAGACGATTGTAGAAGTCGAGCCCCTTCGGGTTGGGCTTGCCGTCGCCGTCCGGAAACAGCCGAGGCCAGGCCACCGAGAAGCGATAGGCCCTGCAGCCGAGCTCCTTGATGAGCGCAATGTCCTCCTTGTAGCGGTGATAGTGCTCATTGGCGCGATCACCATTGGTGCCGTCCTCGATCTTGCCGGGGATGCGAACGAACTTGTCCCAGATCGAGGGCCCGCGCCCGTCCTCGTTGACTGCACCTTCCACCTGATAGGACGAGGTCGCCGTGCCCCAGACAAAGCCCGCCGGAAAGCCGCTTCCACCGCGCCTCGACCGAGCCGGCTTGGCTTCGGCTGCATGGAGCGCGCCAGTCATCCCGGCTGCGGACAGCCCCGCGATCTTCGCAAGCTGGCGACGCGAGACCTTGTCCGTCATGGATGCTTCTCCGCTTCCGGTTTGTTGCGGACGCACAATGGCGAGTCGCGGGCCGTTTGAAAAGCAAGCTTTGGCGAAAGCCGGATGCAGAATCCGGCGACCTTGGCGCGACATATGGATGCGGGCCGGCCGACGCGCTTGCTTCCCGCTCAGCGCGAGCGCTTCGGCAATTTTCGCAGCTTGTCGGGATTGAACGCCGGCACCTGCTCGGCTGTTTCGCGTGCGGGCGGCTGCTGTTCCGCCAGAATGAGCGTGCCATGGAGGATCATTCCCGGCACCTGTTGTGCCGTCGCGGTGTAGCTCGCGATCTTGCCGGGGCAGCGTCCCTCGATGTCCAGCGTGAGATCATCTTCGACGCCGAAGACCGTCGAACGCCCATCGGTATGACGCTTCGTCGATACGGTCGCGGTGAAGCGCTCGCCTTCGATCGTGCAGGAGCCGTGATACGTCATCAGGCTGTCACGGCCCCAAATCTGGCCGTCTGCGACGTGAACGATCCCGGTACCCTGGTCCAGTGGCGTCCTGTACCACGCCGCGTAGGTGCCGTCCTTCAGCATGGGAGCAGTCTCTCCTGATATTCCCACGCGGACCATTGGCATCATTTAACGCCAAGAAACAGTTAATGATCGTGCCCGTGCCAATCCGGTCTTTCCTTGCGCAGCTCGGCCTCGAGCTCCTCGATGATGCTGTGAAGCAGATGCGCGGCAAGCGGGTCGGTCACTTCGCGCTCCAAATGGCGGTAACGCGCGATCAGGAACTCCTGCTCTTTCAACTGGCGTTCTGTCATCAGACGGGCCCTCCAATAGACCGACGCGCAGAGGACCAAGCAGTTTCATTAAAATTTTCAGAGCATTTTCTATGGTTTCTAATGGGTTAAAGACGCCAAGCTTCGCCCGCGGGGCCGGGCGACGGCTCAACGTCGCTCATCGTGCATTCGCGTAACCGCACGATTACCTGGAGCAGGATCGGGCAAAACAGGACCGTTCCAGGCAAGACCCGGAGCCTCTGCGTCGCATAGAACTCGCGCCGACCCGTAAAAGCACGGGCACCTGATCTGAGGCAGCAAGCAATCAGAAGGAGCCACGCCATGACCGGGAGCACCGCACTCATGCGCAATCCTCCGTCCAAGGGCCAGCCACCCCCGCCCAGCGCACAACCCGTCGATATCGCCATGTCCGAGCGACGCACCGCCGAGGTGGAGATGGCGCGGGTGCTCAGGACCGAACCGGCCCGCATGGCGCTGGACTCCTCCGGCGCCGGGATCGCGCACTGGAAACACGATCCATTGCATGACGTCGTCGAGCCCATGAGCCACCACGTGATCATGGCGTATAACGGCGTGCTGCAGCGCATGGAGCGCCGGTCGGGAAAATCGGTTTCGATCGGCACGTTTCGTCCTGGAGTCGTGATCATCATTCCGGAAGGATCGAGCTCCCGATGGGACATTCCGAAGCCCGTTGATGTCGTTCAGCTCTACCTTCCGAATGCGACACTGAAGCGCGTTGCCGGCGAGGCCGGGATCGCAGGAGCGGCCGATCTGCTGGAGCGGACGGCGCACCCTGACCCCATCACGTCCCGACTGCTCTTGAGCGCAGCGGATGCGCTCGACGGCAATGGGGTCCTCGACACGCTGTTCCGGCACCAGGTGACGGATCTTCTTGCCACGCGCGTCCTGGCCGCGCACACGGGTCCGCCGGCCACGTTCCATCCGACCATGGGCGGGCTGTCGCCGAAGGTCCTGCTCCGCGCGATCGAACGGTTGCGCTCGGACAGCGATGCGGACGTCTCCCTCGATGCGCTGGCGTCCGATGCCGGCCTCTCGCGCTTTCACTTCTGCCGCGCCTTCAAGGAGAGCACCGGACTCTCGCCGCATGCCTGGCTCCGCCAACACCGGCTCGAGCAGGCCATGAACATGCTGCGGGAGAGCGACGACCCGGTCGTCTCGATCGCTGCGGCGCTTGGCTATTCCTCGCAGACGGCGTTCGCCGCGGCCTTCAGGAAGCTCACCGGCGAAGCGCCGAGCGAATGGCGCAGGCGCATGCGTTAGCAGCAATCGCTCGATGGCGACAGCAATCGCTCTGGGGCAGCGGCACGCCTGATCGGTTAAACCATCACCATGTCCAATCCCACGACGGAGGCAAATGATGATCGGGAGAGACTTCGTCCACCGGCTGGCAATCACCTCATCACGCAAGGGTCTCGCCACCGCTGTCGTGTACGGACTTACGCTGACTGTTCGCTTCACTTCAGCAACAGGTGACGAGATTCCGCCGCAATCCGCACAACGCGTCCACCCGGTGATTTCGGTGATCACCGGGGACAGCTTCCGCCTTCCCTATCAGGACTGGAGCCGCCAGTCCGCGCGATCGATCGTCTTTCGTCAGGGCTGGCCGCCCGGCTGTCCGCTCCAATAGGCGTCAGCAAGCTCGCTTCAACCATTCGCGTCATCGCCGACCGCAACAGGACTTGCCGCAAACCCGCAGCGGCGGCGGCAACGCGCCTGTGCCCAGGAAGATCAACCAAAGGAGACCGTCAATGCGACTAGTCATCATCGGCGCCGGCTTCGCCGGCATGTATGCCGCCCTTTCCGCTGCCCGCCTGCGCGAGATCCAGGGCGTCTCGCCCGACGAACTCGAGATCGCGCTGGTCGCACCCGAGCCGACGCTGGTCGTCCGCCCGCGGCTCTACGAGAAGAATCCGGAGACCTTGACGGCACCGCTCCTCGATGTGCTCGAGGCGATCGACGTCACCTATGTTCAGGGCAGCGTCGAGACGGTTGAAACCCAATCCCGCATGGTGAGGGTCGCCACGGCCAAGGGCTCCAAGAAGACGCTCTCCTACGATCGGCTCGTGGTCGCCACCGGGAGCCGGCTGTTCCGCCCGAACATCCCGGGTCTTGCCGAGCACGGGTTCAGCGTCGACTCGCTCGACGATGCGATCGCGCTCGACAGGCACCTGCATGGCCTTGCCAAGCGGCCGGCCGCGAACGGGCGCGACACGGTCGTCGTCGCCGGCGGCGGCTTCACCGGCATCGAGGCGGCCACCGAAATACCGGCGCGGCTCCGCGCAATCCTCGGCCCGAATGCCAGAACTCGCGTCATCGTCGTCGAGCGCAACAGCGCGATCGCACCCGACATGGGTGCAGGCCCGCGACCGGTCATCGAGAGCGCCCTCCACAAGCTCGGCGTGGAGACCCGCCTCGGTGCCGGCGTCGCCTCGCTCGACGAGTCCGGTGTCACCTTGTCCAGCGGAGAGCACATCGAAACCGAAACCGTGATCTGGGCGGCGGGTATTCGTGCGGCCCCTCTGACGGCGCAAATTCCCGCCGAGCGCGACAGTTTCGGCCGGCTGCTGGTCGATCGCTGTCTGCGGGTGTCAGGCGTCGAGGGCGTCTTCGCGAGCGGCGATGCGGCCCGCGCCGCCTGCGACGACGAGGGCAATTACGCACTGATGTCCTGCCAGCACGCCACGCGCATGGGCGCCTTTGCAGGCAACAATGCCGCCGCCGAGCTGCTCGGCGTTCCGACCAGGCCCTACCACCAGAAGGCCTACGTCACCTGTCTCGATCTCGGCGAAGCCGGCGCACTGTTCACTCGCGGCTGGGATCGCAAGGTCGAGATGGTCGGTGATGTCGCCAAGAAGACGAAGCAAGAGATCAACACGGTCTGGATCTATCCGCCGAAGGCCGAACGCGCCGCGGCGCTCGCATCGGCCGATCCGGAACGCGTGACCAGCCTCTAATGCGCGACGCCATGGCAGGCGGCGCTCCCCTGGCGGCGCGGCCTGCTCAAACGAAGACCAGCCAGAACAAGAACCGCAACAGGAGACCAACATGAACCTGCACAATACCTCCTACCCCGCGACATCGAAGCCTGAAGAGCTTGTCCCGTCGCGCTACGCGCTGAAGGTCGGCGACATCGACGTGCTTGTGGTGAGCGATGGCGTGCTGCCGCTACCGGCCGAGATGTTGGCGCACAATGCCGACCCCGCGGTCCGCGCGGCCTGGCTGGACGACATGTTCCTGCCGCCGGACGCGTTCGACTGGGCGTTGAACGTGGTCGTGGTGCGCAGCGGAGAGCAGACCATTCTGATCGACGCCGGGCTCGGATTGGACCCGGACCTGCACCTCCCGCGAGCCGGGCAGCTGGTCAAGCGACTGGAGGCCGCCGGCATCGATCTGGCATCCGTGACCGACGTGGTGCTGACCCACATGCACATGGACCATGTCGGCGGGTTGCTCGTCGAAGGCGTGAAAGACCGGCTGCGTCCGGACCTGCGGATCCATGTGGCAGCCGCCGAAGTCAAGTTCTGGGAGTCGCCCGATTTCTCCCGCGTCTCCATGCCGCCGGGATTCCCGGACGCACTTCGACAGACGGCCAAGCGGTTCGCGCACGAATATCACAACCAGCTCCGGACGTTCGAAGCCGAATTCGAGGTCGCGCCGGGGGTGGTGGTCTGCCGCACCGGCGGTCACACCCCCGGGCACAGCGTGGTCCGCCTGACCTCCGGCGGCGAGCGACTGACATTCGCCGGCGACCTCGTGTTCACCGTCGGGTTCGAACACCCTGACTGGCACAACGGCTTCGAACACGATCCCGAGGAAGCCGCCCGCGTCAGAGTGAACCTCTTGCGGGAGCTTGCGGCCAACCGCGAGCTGCTGGTGGCCACGCATATGCCGTTCCCTTCCGTCGGTCATGTCGCTGTCGCCGGCGACGCTTTCCGCTGGGTGCCCGTGTCCTGGGACTATTGAGCGCTTGCCGGACCGAATCCAAACCGGGGCGCGCGCTCATCGCGATGAGTTTGCGCCCTGGGACTCCACATGCACTGAGCCGTCGAAGTCGAAGCGTTGGTCTTCGGTCGCTCCGGCGATTTCGAACGGCGCAACCACGCGAACGAACATGCAAGAAAACAAAGTCGTGATCATCACCGGCGGCAGTTCCGGCATCGGTCGAGCCGCAGCTCTCCGTTTCGCCAACCAAGGCGACAAGGTGCTCATCACCGGCCGTCGTGCCGGGCCTATTGAGAAAACGATGGCGGAGCACCAGAACATCATCGGCCTGATTGCGGATACCGCTTCCGCAGACGACGCCGAGCGGACCATCGCCGAGGCGATCGGCAGATGGGGCCGGCTGGACACGCTCGTCAACAACGCCGGCGCAGGAGCCATCCTTCCGTTGTCGGATGTTGCGGCCGAGCGGATCGCGGACATATTTTCCGTCAATGTGGTCGGTCCGAGCCTGCTGGCCCGCGCCGCCCTTCCTCACCTGCAGTCAACGCGGGGCACCATCATCAACATCTCCTCGACGTTTGGTCACCGGCCGGCCGCGGGACTGTCCCACTACGCCGCGAGCAAGGCGGCGCTGGAACACCTGACACGCTGCTGGGCGCTCGAGCTCGCGCCACTTGGAATAAGGGTGAATGCGATCGCGGCCGGCCCGACCGAATCCGGCGCCTTGACCGGAATGATGGGGCTGTCCGCGGAAGCGGCAGAAGCCGTCAAGGACGAAGAGCGCGCGCGGATTCCGCTCGGTCGGCGCGGCGTTCCCGACGACATCGCGCGATGGATCCTGCAGCTTGCAGGTCCCGCCTCGCAATGGATGACGGGCCAAGTTCTCGCAGTCGATGGTGGCCTGGGACTGGCCTAGTTTAGAGCATGATCCGAAGAGGTGTGCAGCGGCTTTCCGAAAAGATCACGCTCGAAGAATAACCCGAAGCGCGACAACGAATCATCCCAATCGCGTCGCGCTTTGAGCCCTGCGCCGATATTCAATCCGCCGCGCTTCGCATGCGCCTAGAACGTCACCCGCATTCCCGCGTAAAATGCCCGTGGCCTTGCCGGGCTCAGCGAGCGCGGGTCGGTGAATTCGGCGCCGCCATTGGTGAAGTTCGGCAGGGCCTCGCGATCGAAGAACTGGCCGTAGGTGACGTAGCGCTTGTCGAACACGTTGTCGACGCGGCCGTAGAGCTGGACGTTCTTCGTCACCTGGTAGGAGGTGTGGAGATTGAACACCGTATAGGACGGCAGTTTCGCGAACTGGTTCGACTCGTCGCCGACGATGTATTGGCTGGAGACGTACAGCGCGTTGCCGCCGACCTTCCAGACGTCGGTCACGGCGTAGTCGACGCCGACCTTGACGCGGTGGCGCGGGATCGCGGGGATCTGGTTGCCGGGTCTGACCTGGATGGTCTCGGTGGCGTCATCGGCGAACGGGCTTTCCGAGCCGAGTTCGAGCGGATCAAGGAAGCGCGCGTCGACAAAGGCGTAGCTCGCCTGGAACTGAAGCGTGGGCGACTTGATGTTGACCTCCGCTTCCAGCCCTTGCCGCCGTGTCCGGCCGACATTGGTGAAATAGCCAAAGCCCGTCCGCCCGACGGCGGGCACCGCTACGATGTCGTCATGGTTGGTGGCGCGAAAGCCGCCGATCTTCCATCCCAGCGTGCCGATGTTCAGCTCCTTGGTGCCACGGAAGCCGGCCTCCACCGTCTTGGAGACGACCTGCTTCAACGGCGGATCCGCAACCAGGAAGGCCGCGATGAGGCAGGGACGGGCCGGATCCGCGCAGCCGAGCTCGAGCGGCGTCGGCACGCGGTTGGCCTCGGAATAGCCGGCATAGGCGGTCAATCCCGGCGTGATCTTGTAGGTGCCTCCGATCATCGGATTGAAGCGGGTATAGGTGTGATCGCCGTTGAGCGCGGTCCCGAGCTGATCTTCCAGCGAGATCCGCGCCGCGTTGAAGCGGCCGCCGCCGGTGATGGCGAAAGCGTCCGTGACGTTGAACGTGTCCATCGCGTAGAGACCGTTGTATTGATTGACGGTCCGCAACGAGACGGGGCCGGCAACGGGATCTGCCGTGGGAGTCGCCCCCAGGAAAACACCGCTACCGCTGACGACGTAATTCTCTCCCATCGAGCCGATCTCGGAGCTGGCGTTGTAGCGCGTGGTGCTGGCGTCATAGGTTGCGCCCATCACGAAGCGATTGTCGTGGCCGAACAGTTGATCAGTGTTGGTGGCCTGCCCCGACACGCCGAATGTTGTCGAACGGATCGAGCTCCGGTCGATCGCGCCGAGGATCGTCCCCGGCGCAAAGGGGTTGGCGAGTTGCACGCCGCCCGCGCCGTTGGCGGGTGTGGTGTCGTCGCCGAAGCAGAGCAGCGCCGCATCTGCAGCGCACTCCTCCACGTCGGTTGGATTGCCGTCGACGATCTTCTGCTCGAACCTGCGCACATGGGCGGTGCCTTCGAGCGTCCAGGTCGGCGTCGCGTCGACCTTTCCGGTCAGGTTGAGATAGCCGACGCGGTTGGCGGTGGTCTGCGGTGTGGTGTAGGTCGCGCCCCAATATTTATCCAGCAGCTCGGCCGGAACGGTGGCGCTGGCGCCGAAATTGTTCTTGGCGACCCCCATGTTGGCGTGAAATTCGCTGTCGCCAGCCTTGTAGCCGACATCGCCGTAGAAGCGCCGAACGGTCGATTGGGAAAAATTGCGGAAACCGTTATCGCGCAGGCCTTCGAGCGCGGCGTAGACGGCGTAATTCTGATCGACCTGCTTGCCCCATTGCGCCGAGCCCTGGATACGGCCGAACGAGCCACCCATCACGTCTATCTCGGCGCCCTGATAGGTGAAGCCGTCCTTCATTTGCAGGTTGATAGCGCCGCCCAGCGCGTTGAGACCGAAGGCGGGGTTGTTGGTCACCAGCGTCACCGACCTGATCGCGGCGGTGGGGATCAGATCCCAATTGACGGCGTCCGAGAACGCCTCGTTGATGCGGACGCCGTTCTGGTAGACGGCAAGGCCCTGCGGGGTGCCGGTCACGGGAGAGGCGACGAAGCCGCGAAACTCGACATCGGGCGTGAACGGATTGCCGGTGACCTCGCTGATGTTGATGCCGGCGATGTTGTCGCGCAGGGCGTCGGTGACGTTCAGCGAGTTGGTGCGCCTAATCTGGCTGGCATCGACGGCATTGATGGAAGACGGAACCTTGTCGACGTCGAGGCCGCGGCCGATACCCGGCGCGGTTGGATAGACGTATAGGCGTGTCCTTGGACTGGCGGAGCCCGGCGCCCCCACGCGCGCGACCGGTCGCGCCGGCGCGGCGCGTCTTGCCGCCGCAGGCGATGGCGCCGCAACCTCGACCGGCGGCAGGTTCTGGACGTTGGTCTCCTCGTCCTGCGCGGCCATCGCGCTGGTCGCAACAACCATTCCCGTGGAAACTGAAATGATGACCAGACCACGAACGCCCATTCTTGCCCGCCTCCCCCCGTATCGTCCGGCTCGTTTCCCCGCCGGTTAGGCCAACGATACAGGCCAACAGCCGAAGAGCACCAGCCGTAAAACGTCCGCCCTGTCCGGAGCTTAAATTCCCGACCAAATCGGGAATTATTCCCGATCCGTCCAACGGCGGGCGCGAGCCTCATCGGGCGCGGCCGGGAACTATTCCCGGTCGCCGCGAGACTTTTTGCCGAACCTCGCGAAAGACCTTCGTGCAATCCTTGGCTCGACATCGCGATCTGATCGCGAGTCATTCATCCGTAGACTCACCCCGCCCTCCTGGGCGGGGTGCCTTTACGGCAAGCAAGAATACAGGAGGACATGATGACGTTGGGGGACCGCTTTTCCGTTCGATATTCATCGGCTCGGCCAGTCCGCGGCAGCCTCGTCCTGGGTCTTCTCGCGGGCCTGGGCTTCGGCGCATCCATCGCCGCCGCGTCTGCGCAGGATTCGGTAAAGACCCCGACGCCGGAGAGCATCAAGGCCATCACCTCGCAGGTCGACGGCGCCTACATAAAGGCCAACACCGCGACGTCCAACAACTGGCCGACAGTCGGTCTCGACTACGCCGAGACCCGCTTTTCGAAGCTCAATCAGATCACGAGCGACAACGTCAAAGGCCTCGGCCTGGTCTGGACCTACAATCTCGAATCCTCGCGCGGGGTCGAGGCGACGCCGGTCGTCGTCGACGGCATCATGTACCAGACGGCCTCCTGGAGCGTCGTGCATGCCATCGACGCGCGCACCGGCAAGCGCATCTGGACGTTCGATCCGAAAGTCAACCGCGAACTCGGCTACAGGGGCTGCTGCGACGTCGTCAACCGCGGCGTCGCGCTCTACAAGGGCAAGGTGTTCGTGGCTGCCTATGATGGCCGCTTGATCGCGCTCGACGCGGCAACCGGCAAGAAGGTCTGGGAAAAGGACACGCTGATCGACCACGAGCATTCCTACACCATCACCGGCGCGCCGCGCGTCTTCAACGGCAAGGTCGTGATCGGACAAGGCGGCGCCGAATATGGCGCGCGCGGCTACGTCACCGCATACGATGCCGAGAGCGGAAACCAACTCTGGCGCTGGTTCACCGTCCCCGGCGATCCGTCGAAGCCGTTCGAAGACGAATCGATGGAGAAGGCGGCCAAGACCTGGGATCCCGCCGGCCAATATTGGCTCAACGGCGGCGGCGGCACGCCATGGGACACCATCACCTTCGACCCCGATCTGAACCTCGTCTACATCGGCACCGGCAACGGCTCGCCCTGGAACCGGAACGTGCGCAGCCCCGCCGGCGGCGACAATCTCTATCTCGCCTCGATCGTGGCACTGAACGCCGACACCGGCAAATACGCCTGGCATTATCAGGAGACGCCCGGCGACCACTGGGACTACACTTCGACCCAGCCGATGATACTCGCCGACATCAGCATCGACGGCGCGCCGCGCAAGGTCATCCTACACGCGCCCAAGAACGGCTTCTTCTTCGTGATCGACCGCACCAACGGCAAATTCATCTCGGCGAAGAATTTCGTCGATGTGAACTGGGCCACCGGCTACGACGCCAACGGCCGTCCGATCGAGGTGCCGGCCGCGCGTGGCGACGCCGCGTACGACTCGATCCCGGGACCCTACGGCGCCCACAACTGGCATCCGATGTCGTTCAACCCGCAAACCGGGCTGGTCTATCTGCCGGCCCAGAACGTGCCGCTGAACCTCATTCCGGAGAAGAAATTCAAGCAGAATGCCGCAACGCCGGGCAAATTCGGCGGCACTACCGGCTGGAATGTCGGCTTCGTGCTCAATGGAGAGCCGCCCAAGAGTCTCCCGTTCGGACGCCTGATCGCGTGGGACCCGGTCAGGCAGAAGGAAGCCTGGCGCGTCGAATACCCCTCGCCATGGAACGGCGGCACGCTGACCACGGCCGGAAACCTGGTGTTCCAGGGCACGGCGGATGGACGCTTCGTCGCCTATGACGCCAGGATCGGCAAGGCGCTGTGGGAAACACCGACCGGCACCGGCGTCGTCGCGGCGGCTTCGACCTACATGCTCGATGGCGTGCAGTATGTCTCGATTGCCGTCGGCTGGGGCGGAGTCTATGGCATGGCACAGCGGGCGACCGAGCGGCAAAGCCCCGGAACGGTCTACACGTTCGCACTCAATGGCAAGGCGCCGCTGCCGGAATTCGTGAAGTACCAGACCGAAGGCCTTCTCCAGGGCGTGAAGTACGATCCGAAGGACGTGCCGGAAGGAACGGCGCTCTATGTCGCCGCCTGCGCCACCTGCCATGGCGTGCCCGGTGTCGACAAGGGCGGCAACGTCCGCAACCTCGGCTACGTGCCGGCGGAGGAGATCGCCAACCTCAAGAACATCGTGTTCAAGGGACCGTTCCGCGACAAGGGCATGCCGGACTTCACGGGCAGGCTGACGGAAGCCGATGTCGTGAAGATTCAGGCCTTCATCCAAGGCACGGCCGACGCAATACGGCCGAAGAAGTGACGCGGCGATACGGCTGCGGCAGGCATTGCCGCAGCCGGCTCACCCGACGCTCCCGACACGCTTCAATCCTTTGAAACATCATGCATTTCAGAGAGATCCATTGAGTCCCATACTCGTCGTCGACGACCATCCCATCATCGCTGAAGCGTGTCGTATCGTGCTGGGGGAGGTCGAAGACGTGGTCGCTGCGCGCGATGTGCCGAGCGGCTATGAAGCATTCCTGGAGCACCGACCCGGAGTCGTCATCCTCGATTTGACCTTTCCCGGAGCGGCACTGGGCGGTGTCGACTTGCTGCACCGCATCTCCTCGGATGCGCCGCTCGCGCGCATCCTGGTTTTCAGCATGCATGCGGACGCAAATATCGTCGCGTCCGCGATCAAGGCGGGAGCCAGCGGATATTTGCTGAAGGATTCTCCGCCGGACGAACTGCCAAAGGCGGTGCGTCAGGTCAGGCTCGGCCATCGCTATGTCGACGAGCGGATCAATTTGCGCGGCGTGCCCCTGCCCGATCACGTCGATTCCGGCAAGGTCGCCACACTGACGCGCAGAGAACGAGAGGCGCTCAGCCTGCTTGGCCAGGGAAATACATATTCCGCGATCGCCGAAGAGCTGGCTATCACGCCCCGGGCCGTCGCCCGGCTCATCAAGCAGGCGAGGACCAAGCTCGGCATCCGTCGCACGAGCGACCTGCTCCGCCGGGCGCGCGATCTTGCCGGCGAAGACAGCTCGAACTGACGCGCGACCACCTGATCTATTGCAGGAGCTGAAGCAGCGCGCGTCCGGCAGGCGTCTTCAGTTCTTTCCCATCCAGCGTTCCGTCGTGATCCGGATCGGCTGCGTCGGAACGCTGCGAGACGACGGCGAGATATTCATTTACCGAGAGCGTTCCATCGTTGTCGGGATCTGCTGCAGCGATCTCTTTGGCGGATAATCTGCCCCGCAACTCCCGCACGTCCAGCGTGCCGTCGTGATCCGGGTCGAGCCTGGCGAAAAGCGCCGTCGCTGCCTTCCTGACCTCGATATGGTCCAGCGTCCCGTCGCTGTCGGTATCGAACTTCCTGACGGGATCACCGCGGGAAGCCGCCAGCGCAGATCCCGACACCATCACGACAGCCAGAATCGAGACCATCCATCGGCCAAATCTCGGCATTTCGAGCTCTCCCGGAGGTAGTAGACGTCACATTGAGATCAGGACGAGGCAGTCGGAATCAAGGCCTCCACGGTCAAGCCGGCATCGCCGGAGACGACGTTGAGCGTGCCGCCCAGCGCCAGGATCCGCTCACGCATCCCGACGAGGCCGAAGCCGAGCTTCTGGCCCGGCTCCATCCCGCGGCCGTTGTCGCTGACCCGCACACGCGCGCAGCCGCGGCCGTCGTGAGCCACCTGCTCCACCGGCTCGATGACGACATTGACCGAGGTCGCTCCGGCGTGCCGGAACACATTGGTGAGCGCCTCCTGCACGATGCGATAAATGGTGAGATCGGCGGTCTCGCCGGTCGGCCCGAGCGCCGGCGAGATCACGGTCTCGATCGCGACGTCGGGATGCGACTCCCTCCACAGCCGCGACAGGGATTCGAGCGCCTTGCGCAAGCCGAGCTCGGCAAGGCCCACGGGCCGAAGGCGCTCCAGCACGCGGCGGTTGAACTGCTGGAGTGCATTGATCTGCTCCAGCATGGCGCTGCCATGTTTTCGCACGGCATCCGCACTCGGGTCGCGTCCGTCCGCCAGCCTCGCCAGCGCGCTCGCATGCGCGCGTAGCGAGAACAAGTAAGGCCCGAACTCGTCATGGAGCTCGCGCGCAATCTCCTTGCGCTCGACATCCTGTAGCGACACCGCACGCTCGGCAAGACGCCGCTTGTCCTCGACCGCCTCACCAAGCGTCGCCGCAAGGTGGTTGAGCCTGGTGCAGATCGCGGCGAGCTCCGGCGCGCCGCCCGGCGCGACACGGGCATCGTAATGTCCGCCTTCGAGCTTCCCCATTGCCTCCGCCAGCGACTGGAGCGGCGCCAGCGCCCGGCCGACAACGTTCATCATCAGGAAGAACAGCGCGAGCGCGATCACCGAGCCGACCTCGAGCTGGGTCACGATCCCGTCCCAGATCTCGGCGATCTCATCGTCGGGATGCGAGGTGATCACGAGTGAGGCGGGCTTGCCACGGATCGAGACCGGCACGCTGACCGCGGTCTGCTCGGGATGAACCAGGGCGACGAACCAGGCCGGCGGCGCGCGCGTGTCGGCGTCGGCATCGGCCCGGAGGGGCGTCAGCGGCTGGCCGCCGGCGTCCCGGAGCGTGATGCTGACATGGCGCAGGCGGCTGAGATCGCGCGCGATCTGGTTGAGCCTGGCATCCGGATCGGGAGCCTCGTTGAGATCCGCCACGATCATCTCGATGAACTCTCGGGCAAGGCGGATCACGCTCTGGTCCTCGGCCTGCACGCGCGGCCCGGCTTCGGCGACCTGCCGGCCGATATTGACGGCGAGCCCCAGCGCCAGCAGCAGCGCCAGCAAGAGGTTGATGCGCCCGCGCAAGGATAAATTCTGCCACATTGGTATCGCCTGTGCCTCGCGAAGGACGCCCGCACCTGTCCGATGACGTTGACAGAGGCGAAGCGCCCGATATCTAATCGGAAGCGTACAGCAATCCCAGCCGGGTTGCATGGGGCCACATGCGGCGCACAGCTCCTCATGCCGGCAACATGCAGCGCAAAACAGGCAAATTCCAACACGGGGAGCGCGCTGTCGCGGGGAACGCCTATGCGCATTCTGATCGTCGACGATCATCCCATTGTCGCCTCCGGCTGCCGTGCCGTGCTGGCCGACGAGGGCGAGATCGAGATTTTGGAGGCCGCTGACGCCGAAGACGGCGAGTGCGTCTTCATCGTCGAACGTCCCGACCTCTGCATCATCGACATCAACCTGCCGACCGTCTCAGGCTTCGAGCTCGCGCGCCGCATCCTCGAGCGCACGCCCGAGGCCCGCATCATCATGTTCAGCATGAACGACGATCCTGCTTTCGCCGCGCGGGCGATCGAGTGCGGCGCCAAGGGCTATGTCTCCAAGACCGGCGATCCCGACGATCTCGTCGAGGCGATCCGCGCCGTCGGCGGCGGCGGCACGTACCTTCCGACCGCGATCGCGCGCAGCATCGCCTTTGCGGGGCCAACGCTGGCGCAAAGCCCGCTGTCGAAGCTGAATGCGCGCGAAATGGAGATCCTGCGGCTGCTCAGCGCCGGCAAGAGCCTGTCCGAGATCGCCTGGCTGGTGCAATCGTCCTACAAGACGGTTGCCAATACCTCGTCCATCATGCGCCAGAAGCTCGGGGTGAAAACCTCCGTCGAGCTGGTACGGCTGGCGATCGACAGCGGCGTCGCCTGACGACGCCACAAATTTCGGTCACACAAGCGCTGCAATGTTGATGTGGTGAGATGCCACGGAGTTTCAGGCATGACGATCCAGACCGTCTCGACGAATAAATCCCATGGCGGTGTGCAGGGCGTCTATCGCCATGCAAGCCAGGCGACCGGAACCGACATGGTGTTCTCGGTCTACGTTCCGCCGCACGCGGACGACGCCAAACTACCCGTGGTCTGGTACCTCTCCGGGCTCACCTGCACGCATGCCAATGTGACGGAGAAGGGCGAATTCCGCAAAGCCTGCGCCGAGCTCGGCCTGATCTTCGTCGCGCCGGACACCTCGCCGCGCGGGCCGGACGTGCCGGGTGATGCCAACAACGCCTATGATTTCGGCCTGGGGGCCAGCTTCTATGTCGACGCGACGCAAGAGCCGTTCGCGCGCAATTATCGGATGTGGAGCTATGTCACCGACGAGTTGCCCAAGCTGGTTGCGGAAAACTTTCCGGTCGACGCCAAGCGGCAATCGGTGATGGGACACTCGATGGGCGGCCACGGCGCGCTGACGGTTGCGCTGCGCAATCCGCACCGGTTTCGCGCGGCAAGCGCGTTCGCGCCAATCGTGGCGCCTTCGCAGGTGCCCTGGGGCATCAAGGCTCTGACCGGCTATCTCGGGCCGAACAAGGATTCCTGGCGCAACCACGACACGGTGGCGCTGATCGAGGACGGTGCGAAATTTTCGGGCTTCCTGGTCGACTATGGCGATGCCGACAATTTCTTGAAGGAGCAGCTCAAGCCGGAGCTGCTGCAGGAGGCCTGCACCAAGACCAACATCCCGCTGACGCTGCGCCGGCAGGTGGGCTACGACCACAGCTATTACTTCATCTCGACCTTCATGGGCGATCATCTGCACTGGCATGCGGCAAGATTGACGGCGTGATCTCTGCGCGCCGCACGCGCACGCTGCCTCCTTCTTGTGGGAGAAGGTGGCGCGCGCATAGACGCCCCTCACTCGCCTGCCGCTGCGCGGCGAGCCACCTCCCGCAAGGGAAGTGGGTGCACAGCGGCGCTCGCGGAGAGAAGACCCTACTCCGGCCTCCCGTAGTTCGGCGCCAGCAGGCGGTTGCGGATCAGATAGCTCATCGTGCGCGACCAGGATTCGTCGGTGTTGCCGCGCATGTCGGCGCTGGCGACGGTGATCATGTTGCCGGTCTTCACGTCGCGCAAATAGATGTTGAGATTGATGATCAGGTTCGAGACCTTCTGCACCAGGCCAGTGATCTCAAGGTCGGCGCCGAGCTGTCCGGCGAGCTTGAGATCGCAGCCGCCGCAGGCCTGCAGATTGGCGTGACGGGCGGCATCCCGAACCGGCGCGATGTCGAGCACCTGGAACTTGCCTGAATCTGCCAGTTCCTTGCGCAGCTGCTCGCTGATGCGCTCGAGCCGCGCCTCCTCGGGCTTCGAGCCGTAGAACTCGCCGGGCAGGCTGGTGTCGATCAGCTCGAAATCGAACACCGCGAGTTTCGGCGGATCTGCAAGCGCGACCGAGCCCATCAACAGCAAAGCCGCGAGACATATCAATGCTCGCATGATCGTGATTCCCGGTCTCGCGCGCGCGAGGACGAAATGCGGGGTTGCAAGGCGGGCCAAATCGGTCATGCTTGAAGCAGAAACAATTCTCCACCGGCGGTCAAGCCGGGGAGAATGCCTGGAGGAAACATGATCCGATGGTTGGTCGGCCTGGTCGGCTGGAGTCTTGCCGCAACGAGCGTGCTCGCGGCCGACCCCGTCACGATCGGCGTCGGCTATCTCGGCACCGCCGGCACCAGATCGACGCTGTCGCTGGTCGAGCAGCCCGCCGAGAATGACGGCGTTGCCGGCGCGCGCCTCGCCATCGATGACAACAACACCACCGGGAAATTCCTCAACCAGCGCTTTACGCTGGAGGAGCGCCGCATCAAGGAAGGCGAGGACGTTGTGCAGGCGGCGACCGCGCTGGCCGAGAAGAACGGCTTCATCGTCACCGACCTGCCGGCCGATGCGCTGCTAAAGGTCTCGGACGCCTTACGCGACCGCGGCACGCTGTTGTTCAACGTCGGCGCTATCGACGAGCGGCTGCGCGAGGCCGATTGCCGCGCCAACGTCATCCATACCGCCCCGACCCGGGCAATGCTCGCCGACGCGCTCGGGCAATACCTGGTGTGGAAGCAGTGGAAGCGCTGGCTGCTCGTGGTCGGCTCCCATGACGAGGACAAGCTGTTCGCCGATGCGCTCCGGCGCACCGCCACGCGGTTCGGCGCCAAGATCGTGCAGGAGCGCACCTTCGAAGACAAAGGCGGCGCACGCCGTACCGATAGCGGCGTGACACTGATACAGCGCCAGATGCCTGTCTTCACTCAGCAGGCGCCGGCCTATGACGTGCTGGTCGCCGCCGACGAGAGCGAGGTGTTCGGCGCCTATTTGCCCTATCGCACCTGGGATCCGCGGCCCGTCGCGGGCTCGGCCGGGCTGGTGCCGCGCAGCTGGGACGCCGCGCAGGACCAGTGGGGTGCGATCCAGATGCAGAACCGCTTCTTCAAGCTGAATTCGCGGCGCATGACCGCGCTCGACATGCAGGCCTGGACCGCGGTGCGCATGATCGGCGAAGCCACCTCGCGCACCAATTCCGGCGACGTCAAGAAGGTGACCGATTTCATCAAGGCCCCGGATTTCTCGGTCGCCGCGTTCAAGGGCACGCGGCTCACCTTACGCGACTGGAACTTGCAGTTGCGCCAGCCGATCCTGCTGGTCGATGGTCGCATGGTGGTTTCGGTGTCGCCGCAGGAAGGATTCCTGCACCAGGTCTCCGAGCTCGACACGCTCGGCTACGATCGTCCGGAGAGCAAATGCAAGCTGAAGTGAGCGATGTGATGCGACGGAGCCTCCGCAGAGATGGTGCGCTCCCTCTCCCGCGTGCGGGAGAGGGTTGGGGAGAGGGTCACTCCGCTCGCGAGAACCCCCAAGAGGAGAGAGCCCTCTCCCGTATCGCATCTTTCGACGCGATACGATCTCCCCCGCAAGCGGGGGAGGTGAGGACCGCCCGCGGACGGAGATCGCACATGCTGAGAGCAGCGTTGCTGATGGTTCTGGCGCTCGTCGCAGCGCCCGCCCACGCGTTCATCGCCTATGTCTCGAACGAGAAGAGCAACACGGTGTCGGTGATCGACACCGACAGCTGGACCGTGACCAAGACCATCAAGGTCGGCCAACGCCCGCGTGGCATCGATTTCACGCGCGACGGCAAGTTCGTGATGGTCGCGGTCGGCGACGACGACACCATCCAGGTGATCGACGCCAAGACGCAAAGCGTGGTGGACAGCTTGCCCTCCGGGCCCGATCCCGAGCTGTTCGCGCAGGATGCCGCCGGCAAGATCCTCTATGTCGCCAATGAGAACGACAACACGGTGACCGTGATCGATCTCGAGAAGCGCGCACGCCTCGGCGACATCCAGGTCGGCGTCGAGCCCGAGGGCATGACCA
This sequence comes from Bradyrhizobium sp. PUT101, assembly GCF_052043945.1. Taxonomy (NCBI): domain Bacteria; kingdom Pseudomonadati; phylum Pseudomonadota; class Alphaproteobacteria; order Hyphomicrobiales; family Nitrobacteraceae; genus Bradyrhizobium; species Bradyrhizobium sp. PUT101. The sequence continues at coordinate 5,979,845 of NZ_CP197207.1, read as the reverse complement.
TCAGTCCCGACGGCAAGACGCTAATCAACACGTCTGAAACCACCAACATGGCGCACTTCATCGACACCGCCTCGCGCCAGATCGTCGCCAACGTGCTGGTCGACGCGCGCCCGCGCTTCGCCGAGTTCAAGCATGACAGTTCGGAAGTGTGGGTCTCCTCGGAGATCGGCGGGACCGTGTCGATCATCGATCCCAAAAAGCACGAGGTGATCGGCAAGGTCACTTTCGAGATCCCAGGCCTGCGGAAAGAGGCGATCCAGCCCGTCGGCATCGGCATGACCAAGGACGACAAGACTGCCTTCATCGCGCTCGGCCCCGCCAATCGCATCGCCGTGGTCGACGTCGCCACGCGCAAGGTGACGAAATACCTGCTGGTCGGGCAGCGGGTCTGGCACGTGGCGTTCACGCCGGACGAAAAGTACCTGCTCACCACCAATGGCGTGTCGAACGACGTCTCGGTCATCGACGTCGCCGCGAAAAAGGTGATCAAGACCATTCAGGTGGGCGAACTGCCCTGGGGCGTCACGATCGCGCCATGACCAGCCCTGCCCCGATCGCCGAACCGCACGACGCCGCACCAAGGCCTGATTCCGCCGCCGTGCCGGCGCTGGCGATCGAGGGCGTCAGCCACGCCTATGGGCCGCGCCGCGCGCTGATGGACGTCTCCTTCAATATCCAGCCCGCGAGCTTCACTGCGCTGCTTGGGCTGAACGGCGCCGGCAAGAGCACGCTGTTCTCGCTCGTCACGCGCCTGTTCGGCATCCAGTCCGGCCGTGTCGCCATCTTCGGCCATGACATCAGCAAGAGCCCCGGCGAGGCGCTGCGGCTGTTAGGGGTCGTGTTCCAGCCGCGCACCCTCGATCTCGATTTGTCGCTGACGCAGAACCTGCTCTATCACGCCGCGCTGCACGGCATCAGCCGCCGCGAGGCCGCCGCGCGCAGCGCCGAGCTGCTCGGCCGCATCGGGCTCGAAGAGCGCGCCGGCAGCAAGGTCCGCGATCTCTCCGGCGGCCAGATGCGGCGGCTGGAGATTGCGCGGGCGCTGCTGCACCGGCCGCGGCTGCTGTTGCTGGACGAGCCTACGGTCGGTCTGGACGTCAAGGCGCGTGCCGACATCATCAGCCATGTCCGCCAGCTCGTGACCGAGCAGGGCATCGGGGTGCTCTGGGCCACGCACCTGTTCGACGAGATCAATCCCGGCGACGATCTCGTGGTGCTGCACCAGGGCAAGGTGCTGGCGAAGGGGCCGATGAGCCGCGTCATCGCGGAGGCCGGCGCGCAGGACGTCAACACCGCCTTCATGCGCCTGACCGGCGCGCAAGTGATGCCGGGAGGCGGCGCATGAGCAGCATCACCACGCGTGACGCCCCGCGCGGCTTCTCGGTCCAGGAGTACCTGACCTGCCTCACCGGCATCGTCTGGCGCGAGGGGCTGCGCTTCCTGCATCAGCGCGAACGTTTCGTCTCGGCGCTGGTGCGGCCCTTGGTGTGGCTGTTCATCTTCGCCGCCGGCTTCCGCCAGGTGCTCGGCATCTCCATCATCCCGCCCTACGAGACCTACATCCTCTACGAGGTCTATATCGCGCCTGGGCTGATGGCGATGATCCAGCTCTTCAACGGCATGCAGTCCTCGCTCTCGATGGTCTATGACCGCGAGATGGGCAACATGCGCACACTCCTGGTGAGCCCGCTGCCGCGCGGGTTCCTGTTGTTCTGCAAGCTGCTCGCGGGCACGGCGGTGTCGCTGCTCCAGGTCTACGCATTCCTGCTGATCGCCTGGCTCTGGGACATCACCCCGCCGGCCCCGGGTTATCTCACCGTGCTGCCGGCGCTGATCCTGTCCGGGTTGATGCTGGGTTCGCTCGGCATGCTGATCTCCTCGGGCATCAAGCAGCTGGAAAATTTCGCCGGCGTGATGAACTTTGTCATCTTCCCGATGTTCTTCGCCTCCTCCGCGCTCTATCCGCTCTGGCGGGTGCAGGAGGGCAGCCCTTATCTGTACTATCTCTGCGAGGCCAATCCGTTCACCCATGCGGTCGAGCTGATCCGCTTCGCGCTGTACGGGCAGATCAACTGGATCTCGCTGGCGGTGGTTGCCGGTTGCACAATCGTCTTCATGGTCGGAGCGATTTTGGCCTATGATCCCTCGCGCGGGCTGGCGCGACGCGGGCCTGCGGGAGGCGAAGGATGAAGGTTTGGCTCCTGGCTGCCCTGGCAATCGCGCTGTCCGGCACGACCGCGCGCGCGGCCGATCCGCGCTATCCGGACTGGCCCTGTACCCAGGCCAAGGTGCCGGAGATCTCGCTGGCCGCCGTGTGGGCCGGTCCGCCGCTCGACCATGTCCAGAACAAATGGAAGGACGACGCCAAGATCAACGCGCTGGTCGCAAAATTGGCGGCGCGCAAGACGCCGCTGGACGAGGCCGAGAAATCGGTGAAGGAGTTTCTGGCCGCCTCCGGTTCCGACAAGACGACGAATGCGAAGCTGCTATTTGCCGGCCTGTTCGACACGCTCAATGCTCAGCGCTCGCAGGTCATGAACGGGCTCGAACGCGTCAGCCGGAAGCAGCGCGAGGCCGCCGACAAGATTCGCGAGGAAACGCTCCAACTCCACACCCTGCAAGGCGCGACACCCCGCGACGAGGCTAAGGTCGAGGCGCTCAGCAACGAGCTGATCTGGAAGACCCGTATCTTCGAGGACCGCAGCAAGGTGGTGCGGTTCGTCTGCGAGGTTCCAACCACGATCGACCAGCGCCTGTTCGCGCTCGGCCGCGTGATCCAGCAGGAAATGGAATAGCGGCAGCCTCGCTGACGGCTTTCGCGAAAGTTCCGCAATCGTTAACCTTTTCCCGAGCTATCTGCCGGAACCAAATCGATCTAGGATGCCTTGTCGAAGTGAACCCCATACGTCGGGAGGCCTCGATGGGAACAACAAGATTCATCTTCGCGGGCGCTGCGGCCCTTAGCTTGCTCGCATCCAGCGCATTTGCCGAAGACATGACCGGAACGATCACGCGGATCGATCGTCTCAACGGCACGATCTCGATCCAGCAGATGCAGAAGGGTACAGTCGGCGCCAGCGCCGGCAGCGCCGGCGCGCTCCAGGAGTACAAAGCCAAGGACGCCGCGATGCTGGATGCCGTTCATGCCGGCGACAGGGTGAGCTATACGGCCACCGAGACGAACGGCACCGGCACGCTGACGAAGCTGCAGAAACAGAAGTAACAGCACTGCGCTCGACCTCTCCCCGCCTGCGGAGGGAGGAAGCGCATCTTCGCTTGATCACTGTTGCTCGGGCCGCGGCTCCGGCTGCGCCTCATCGGTCGGAAGCTTCGCGCGCTCCCAGCCGTCGGTGCCGTCTGGGTACCAGGCGACGTTGGAATAGCCGTAAGCCAGCGCACGCTTGGCGGCATTCCAGGACATCCAGCAGTCGGCCAGACAATAGATCACCAGCAATGCAGCCTTGTCGGCGCGTGAGGCGTGCGCGAGGCCGCGCTGGAGATAATCATCCATGGCGGGCGGCAGCGTGCCGTAGCCGGTGTCGGGCAGCCAGATGCTGCCCGGAATGTTCCTGCGCGGCGCATCGCGCCACACCGTGCCTGCAGGGAGGTTCTTCGGTTTCGGCGGGCGCGGCATCACGTCGACAAACGCGCCGCTGTTCGCGCGCCAGATCGCCTCCGCCTCCTCGGTCGTGAGCACGCGCGCGCCGGCAAGCGTCGCCGGCACCGGCGCGCGATAATTGTCGGTGCGATAGCCTTCGGGCTCGAACGGCTCCTGCTGCTGCGCCAACGCCGGTGCCACGAGCAGAGCAACGGCGATCACAGCGGCAAGCGGCCGTCTCATGGCGACTTCTTGGCCGCCTCCGCGCCGAGCGGCCGATTGCTCTCGTCGAGCAGCGGTACGCCGAAATCGAGCAGGATCTTGTTGATCTCGCCCTGGCTCTCCTGGATCACCTTGTTGAGCTGCCGCTTCCAGTTCTGGTCGGCAGGGCGCACGCCCATGCCGATGCGATAGACCAGCTTCGGCCCGGTGGTTTCTTTCACCAGCGGCGTGACATGGAGCGAAGAGCCGGCCTTCTTCGCATGGTAACCGGCCATCGGTCCCCACAACACGCCGGCGTCGATCTTTCCGGCGGCGAGGTCGTCGATCATCGCCTGTGCCGAATTGTCGAAGCGCGTGTCGATCATCAGGGGATAGGGCTTTGCATCGCCCATCAGGCCGGCCAACGCCATGTTGGTCGCCGGCGGCGTGCCGGCGACGATGCCGACATGCTTGCCTTTCAGACGCGCGTCCTCGAGCGTATCGACGTCCTCGAGCCCGCTGCCGGCCTTCGAGACCAGCGCATAGCTCGTGCGGTAATAGGGATTGGTGCCCTGCACGAGATCGTCACCTTGCGGGAAGCCCATGATGACGTCGCAGCGATGCGCACCCAGCGTCATTCGCACGAAACCGCTGACCTGCGGAAAGAAGACGTAGTCGAGCTTCTTCTGGAGCTTGTCCGCAAGAAACTCGGCGAGCTTGTTCTCAAACCCCTCGCCCTTCTCGTTGGAGAACGGCAGATTGCGCGGATCGGCACAGACGCGCAGCACCTTGGGATCGACCAGCTCGAATGAGAGATCGCCGGTCTCGTTGGTCTGCGCGACGGCGACATCGCCGAACGCACAGGATGCGACCACGACCCATAGTGAAAACAACCAGCGACGATGTCGCCCGGCCTCCGTCATCGCGCTTCCTCCTCGTTTTGGTTGGATGTTATCCATGCAACGCATGACGCGCCATGTGGGCCAACTTTGTGCTGGCTTTCTTTGCTGCAGTGCAATGAGAAGAAACCCCTTTTGAACTGAGGCAGAAAAGTGTCTCGCATCGCTCCAATGATCGCAGCCTTGTCCCTGCTCCAGGCAACGCTAGCATGCGCCTGGGCAGCCGAATTGCCTGTGAGCGAAGTCGCACCGGGAATCTTCGTACACTCCGGGACCATCGCCCTGATGACCCGCGAGAACGAAGGTGACATTGCCAATGTCGGCTTCATCGTCGGCGATGAGGCCGTGGCCGTGATCGACACCGGCGGCAGCCTTCGCGAGGGCGAGGCGCTGCTGGCCGCCGTGAGGGCCCGCACGCCGAAGCCGATCCGCTATGTCATCAACACCCACGGCCATCCCGATCACGTCTTCGGCAATGCTGCCTTTGTTGCGGAGGGGGCAAGCTTCGTCGGGCACGGCAAGCTGCCGCAGGCGCTCGCGACGCGCGGACCGTTCTATCTCGACAATTTCCGCCGCCTCATGGGCAGAGAGTTGATCGATCCCGTCAAGATCATTGCGCCTGCCCTGCTCGTGACCGACACGATGACCCTCGATCTCGGGTCGCGCCGCCTGAGCTTGCGCGCCTGGCCGGCCGGACACAGCGACAGCGACTTGATCGTGTACGACGAGACGACCAGGACCCTGTTCGCTGGCGACCTCGTCTTTCTCCGCCACATTCCGGTCATGGACGGCAGCATCCGCGGCTGGCTCGAGACATTGAAGCGGCTTGAGGACATCCCGGCGCTCCGCGTCGTTCCCGGTCACGGCCCCGTGAGCGATTGGCCCGCGGCGCTGATCGATGAACGGCGCTACCTGTCAACGCTGCTGTCCGACGTTCGCACGCTGAACAAGAACGGCGAGCCGATCCGAACCGCCGCGGACAAGGCGGCCGCGTCGGAACGGCCGCATTGGCAGCTGTTCGACGATTACAACGCCCGCAACGCAACTGCAGCATTCTCTGAAATTGAATGGGAGTAGCGGGCGCGCTAGGCTGTGCCTAACGACTGTTTCGTCCGCGCGGGATGATGACCATGACGGAATGCACACGCCGCCTGACCCTCACCGCCCTCCTGCTCGGCCTCGCTTTCGCCATGCCGGCGCAGGCGGAAGAGGCCTACGATCCCTGGCCCGGCCTGGTGCAGGACATCTTCAAGAACCGTCCGATGAATGAGGGCAGCTCCGTCATCGGCATCGAGATGCCGTATCGCGCCGAGGACGCGGCCATCGTGCCGGTGACCTTGCGCAGCAAGCTGTCGCCCGGCGAGGCGCGGCGCATCCGTTCGATCACGCTCGTGATCGACCGCAACCCCGCGCCGATGGCGGCGAAGTTCGAGCTCGGGCCGGACGCCAATGTCACGGAGATCTCGACGCGCGTGCGCGTCAACAACTACACCGATGTCCACGCGGTCGCCGAGCTCAGCGACGGTCAGCTCTATGTCTCCAAGACTTACGTGAAAGCGTCCGGCGGCTGCTCGGCGCCGGCAGGAAAGAATGTCGAGGAAGCCAGGAACCGGCTCGGGCAGATGCGCTACCGGCAGTTCGCACGCGAGGAGGCACCGCCGAGCCGCGTGCGCGAGGCGCAGGTCATGATCGGCCATCCCAACAATTCCGGGCTGCAGATGGACCAGGTGACGCAGCTCTACATTCCCGCTTTCTTCATCAACCAGTTGAAGCTGACGCAGGACGACAGCCTCGTGCTGTCGATGGACGGCGGCATCTCGATCTCGGAAGATCCCAATCTGCGCTTCACCTATGTCTCCAACGGGGCCAAGCGTTTCCGCGCCGAGGCGAAAGACACGGACGGGCACGTGTTCCGGAATGAGTGGGATGTGGAGAAGCCGGGGACGTGATAGCGAGCCGTCATTCCGGGGCGGTCCGCAGGACCGAACCCGGAATCTCGAGATTCCGGGCTCGCGCTTCGCGCGCCCCGGAATGACGGCAGCAAACTAAAAACACCTCACCTCGGCTTCCGCCTGCGCGCGGCGCAGATCGTTCACTGCCGAGTTCGCCTGCTCAGACGTGCGGAACTGGACGCCGAGATTGCCGCGCACTTGCGACATGCTGAGCGCGGTCTCGGCGGTAACATAGCGCTCGTAGGGCATGATCGAAGCCACCACATCGATCGAGCAGGAACATTGCTCGATCGCAGCCCGCGTCTCGCCGTTGGCCTTCATGCAGCCATAGACGTATTCGGCGCGGGCCGAGGTGGGATAATCATTGGCCTCCTCGGCCCGTGCCACGCACGCGGTCGCAGCCAGCATCACACATGCGGCGACAATCGGTCGTAGCTGTCCCGCCAGATTCATGCGCATCCTCCCGCTGGTTGCGACCAAGGCTATGCTATGCGTATTGTCCTGAAAAGCACTCTGTCAGAGGAAACGGCTCACAAGGTGATGAGAGCACTTGGTGTGACAAGGGCATTTGGTCGAACATTGGTGCTCGCGACGACGCTGGCGCTGACGCTGGCCGCGCCCGGCCGCGCCGCGGATGCGATCCGCCTTGCGGTGCAGAAAACCGGAACATTCTCCTGGGAGCTGGCCGCAATCCGCGCGGGCGGTCTCGACAAGGAGGCCGGCCTGTCGCTGGAGGTCACCGAGCTCGCGAGCACCGAGGCCGGCAAGATCGCGATGCGCGCCGGCAGCGCCGACATCATCCTGTCGGACTGGCTGTGGGTGTCGCGCGAACGCGCGCTCGGCGCCAAGCTCACTTTCTATCCCTATTCGAGCGCGTTGGGCGCAGTGATGGTGCCGGCGGCTTCTCCAATCAAGACGCTCGCCGACCTCAAGGGGCGCAAGCTCGCCGTCGCCGGCGGGCCGATCGACAAGAGCTGGCTGCTGCTACAGGCGCGCATGAAGCAGGACGGAATCGACCTGAAGTCGGAGGCAACCATCGTCTATGGCGCCCCGCCCTTGATCGCCGCGAAGGCGCTCGACGGCGAGATGGAAGCGAGCCTCAATTTCTGGAATTTCTGCGCCCAGCTCGAAGCCAAGGGTTTTCGCCGCCTCGCCGGCATCGAGGACATCCTGCCCAAGCTCGGCGCCAAGGGTGCTGTCTCCGCCGTCGGCTATGTCTTCGACGAGAGCTGGGCCGCGAGCCATCGCGACGCCGTGGCGCGCTTCATCGCGATGACCCGCAAGGCCAAAGAGCTGCTGGCGACCTCCGATGCAGCCTGGGACAAGGTCGCGCCGCTCACCGGCACCAGCGATCCGGCCGTGCTCAAGACCTACCGCGACCGCTACCGCGACGGCATTCCGCGCCGGAGCATCGACGACGAGGAAAAGGACGCACGCGTGCTCTACCGTGTGCTGGCCGAGATCGGCGGCCGCGATCTCGTTGGCCCTGCGGCCGAGCTCGATCCCGGCACGTTCTATCACGCAGTCCCCGGAGACTGAGGTGCTGCGTCTTCTCTCGTTCGCCCTGTTCCTCGCAACCTGGTGGACCGCCGCGCTGTTCGTCGGTGGCGCGAAGCTGCCCTCCCCGCCGGCCGTGCTCCAGGTGATGATCGAGGAAGCCTCATCCGGCGCGCTGTTCCTGCATCTGGGCGCCACGCTGGCACGCGTCACGCTCGCCTTCGTGCTGGCGATGTCGCTCGGCAGCGCGATCGGCTACCTGATGGGCCGGGTGAAGCTCGCCGACCGGCTCGGCGATCCCTGGCTGATCCTGCTGCTCAATTTGCCGGCGCTGGTCGTGATCGTACTGGCCTATATCTGGGCCGGCCTCACCGAGGCCGCCGCGATCGCGGCGATCGCCATCAACAAGCTGCCGACCGCCATCGTCACCTTGCGCGAGGGCGCCCGCGCGCTCGACCGCTCGCTCGACGAAATGGCGAGCGTGTTCGCGATGCCGCGCTGGCGCGCCTTCCGCCACGTCGTGCTGCCGCAGCTTGCGCCTTATATCGCGGCCTCCGCGCGCTCCGGGCTGTCGCTGGTGTGGAAAATCGTGCTGGTCGCCGAGCTCCTGGGTCGTCCGAACGGCGTCGGCTTCGAGATCGGCGTCGCCTTCCAGCTGTTCGACACGCCGCGGCTGCTGGCCTATTCCCTGACCTTCGCCGCCGTCGTGCTCGTCATCGAAACCTTGCTGGTGCAGCCGTTCGAAGCCCGCGCAAACCGGTGGCGGCCCCGTGCGGCTTGAGGTCGAGATCACAGGCAAGACCTTCAGGAGTGCCGCGGGCGAAACGCACGAGGTGCTGGCGCCGGTCCAATTCGCGCTTCAATCCGGCGAGGTCGGCGTGCTGATCGGCCCGTCCGGCTGCGGCAAGAGCACGATGCTGCGCATCATCCTGGGCTTGGACCACGATTTTGCAGGCCGCGTCGCGCGACCGCCGGAGGCGCGGATCGGCATGGTGTTCCAGGAGCCGCGCCTGCTGCCATGGCGCTCGGTCGAGCAGAATGTACGGCTTGCGGCACCGGACGTTTCCGACGCGAAGCTGTCAGAGCTGTTCCGGATCCTGGAGCTGGAAGCGCATCGCAGCCACTTTCCCGGCGAATTGTCGCTCGGCCTTGCCCGCCGCGTCGCGCTGGCCCGCGCCTTCGCGGTCGAGCCCGATCTCCTGGTGCTCGACGAGCCCCTCGCCTCGCTCGACGACGCGCTCGCGGGCCGTTTGCGCGACGAGATCGCAACGCTGGTCGCGAGCCGGCCGGTGATGACGCTGCTCGTCACCCACAGTCTCGACGATGCGATCCGGCTCGGCGACCGGCTGTTCTTCTTGTCGCCGCGCCCCGCGCGGATCGTGCAGGAGGTGCCGATCGCCATCCCGCGCGCAGCGCGCAGCGAAGCCGAGGTTGCGGCGATCAGGACCGAGCTTGCACGGCGCGTCCAAGCGGAACTAGGCGACGTTCACGCCGGGCGGGATGTCTCATAGGCAACCGCGCGAGGCCCGTGCTAAATTGGGTCGCAGCGGAGTCTGCTGATGAAGCGAAGGATCGCCCTGACGGCACTTTGCCTTGCTCTGCTCGCGACAACGATGCGCGCGCAGGACATGATGCGCGATCTCGATCTGACATCACCCGCCATGGTCTCCGCCGAGATGAGCCGGCAGGAGGTCGAGGCCGCGCTGGCCAAAGCGAGCGCCGGCGCACCCGCCGACTTGACCGGCAAGCGGTTGTCGGGGCTCGATCTCAGTGGTCTCGACCTGACCAACGCAATTCTCCGTGCGGCACGGCTCAACAAGACGAAACTCGCCGGTGCCCGGCTTGATGGAGCGATCCTCGATCAGGCGTGGCTGCTGGATGCAGATCTCACGGGCGCGAGCCTGAAGGGCGCCAGTTTGTTCGCGTCACAGATGGCACGTGCTCGCCTCGACGGCGCCGATCTGACTGGTGCGCGCGTCACGGCAGATCTCACCGGCGCGAGCATGGTCGGCACGTCGATCGCGAATGCGCATCTCGGTGCCGACATGCGCAACCAGTCGATGGGGCTGATGCGCGCGGTGCTGAGATCCGCCAATCTGGAACGGCTGAACGCGCGCAAGGCCGATTTGTCACGCGTCGACCTTGAATTCGCGGTCCTCAGGGGCGCCGACCTGAGCGGTGCATCGCTGAAGAACGCCCAACTCGGCGGAGCCGATCTGACCGGCGCCATCGTCACCGACGCCGATTTCGACGGCGCCGATCTCGCCTCGGCGAAGCTGATCGCGCCGAACGGCCTTGACCGCGCCAAAAATTTCGACAAGGCAAAGAACCGCGAACGCCTGATCAGGGAATGACGGCGCGCCTGTGGGAGGACTGCTTGATGCGTTGGGTTCTGGCATTGATCGCGTTGTTGACGCTTGCCGGCGACGCCGCCGCGCAGGCCAAGGGCAAGGGCGTACGGCTCTGGAACCTGACGACCGAGACGATCTCCGGTTTCCAGCTCGCGCCGGCCGGCAAGACCGACTGGGGTCCGAACCAGTGCTTGAACGACAAGGACAAGGAGGTCGACCACGACGAGCGGCTGCGCATCACCGGCATCGAGCCGGGCCGCTATGACGCGAAGGTCAGCTATCCCGATGCGCGGCAGTGCATCGTCCGCGACATCGAGATCAAGGCGGATGCGGTGTTCTCGATCGCCGACAAGGATCTGAAGGACTGCACGAAGTAGCGCCCGAATAGATCCCTGCGCCTTATGCCCTGTCGTTCCGGTGTGGATATTCGCAGCGCCACCGCACCGCCTGCCACTTCGGATGCTCGCCGACCCATTGCGCGATATAGGGCGGCGCGGCCATCATGCATTGGCGGGGCGACCCGGAATAGTTGAACACCAGATGCTGCTCCTCGCAGGTCGCAGGCGAGAGCACCGCACACACAGTCACCACCAGGTCAATCGGGTTCATGCCAGGATCCTCTCGCAAGGGGCGCTGGAGATTAGCACGAAAGATTACGTTGCAAAGGAGGGGGAAGTTTCAGGCGGACGTGAGGAATGGCGATGGGAACTGCCTCCGCTCCTCGCTGCTCTGCCGAAGCAAAACGCCGAATTCTCCAGAGGTCATGGCCGTGCCGCCCCCACCATGACAATCTCGCAGCTAGAAGTTGATCCCGAACACCATCCGGGCCTGGTGCCGCTCGAAATTGACGAGGTCGAGATTGCCGCCCGATCCGCCCGGACGTCCCCAAGCCTGCATGCTCCAGCTCAAGGTCAGCCGGGAGCGCTCGGATAGCTGAAAATAGGCGGTGGGGCCGACGAACAGGGCCTGGCCTGCAAATTCTCCGAGGCCGATCCCCTCATATTGCCGGAAGTAGCGCAACTCCCCACCGAGCAGCACATTCGGCCGCACGCGCGCCAAGCCGGCAAACGCCACACCGATCGTTGAGCTCTTTTCGGATACCCCTCCAACCTCGAAGCGCGCCCATTCCGGCTGATAGATCAGGTTGAGGGCGCCGATGGCGAAGTTCGGGATGAGCTCGCGGTCGAAGGCCAGCGTGAACTCGGTGCCATACATTCGCCCTTTCGCGCCGCTGGTCTCGTCAATGCGGTCGCCGTGCAGCTCGGCAGCGATCGTGAGGCCGAACGGCGCGCGGTGGCGATCCAGCAGGCGATAGCGCAAGTCGAGCGAGGCGCCCTGGAAGTTGAACTGGCGGCGATCGTCGATATCAGGGACGCCGGTGATGTCGTGCAAGCTGGCAGTGCCGCCGAGCTCGATACGAAAATTCGGCAGTGGCACGATCTCGATCTCGACCTCGTGCTCGAGCGCGCGATAAGCCGCCCCGCCTTTGCCGACGCGCCCTGTCGTTTGGGTCTGGAATTCGCGCTCGCCGACATTGCCAACATCGGTGCCGATCATGAAGCCGAAAATATGCTCGGTATCAAAGCTTTCTTCGGCGCTGCTGCGTGCCGGCGCCAGCGCCATCGCGCCCCCGATCACCATCCAGAACTTACAGGCTCTTCCGCCCATCCCGTGCCCCGAAGGCGCGCGCCGCTGTAAGCGGCAGCAACGCTCGCCGAGCATCAGCGTAACACACTGCGGCGGAGCATGGTCGAGATTCTCGTGGGGATAGGATTGAAGCCTGCACGTGCGGCTGCGCGTCAATCGCGAGGCACGGAGCGCGAGGTCAGGCCGAAACCAACACTGCCGCGGCTTCGACGGCCTTCGCCATCGAAGCCGCGGCAGGTCGTCAGTCTTACTTGCGCGCAGCGCAGGCGTACATGTTGATTTCCATGCCGACCGGCACTTCCACGATCTTCGGAGCTTTCCAAGCCATTCGGGGTCTCCCAAGGTATTGAGCGCGACATCGCGCGGCGCAAAACGTAGGGCTGCGTCAGGTGCAGTTCAAGCCTCGATTCGACTGCCGAGCGCGTCTGTGTCGATTCTTCGCGGCTGCATTTCTCTCTCGGACAAAGCCACTTCCCTCGTGGTCAAACACGACCAGCGAGACAATAACTTGTGCAACGCACCGCGCGTCGAATCGACGACGGCGCCGTCAGCAGCCCTTGTCGGCCATTTCGGCATTCGGCTTGGCGCCTTCGGCGCGCTGGGCCGCCGTCGGCTCACTCTGCATTTGCCGCTGCGCATCCTCGGACGAAGCCGGCGTTTCACCGCTTGCACGATTCATCGTGCTGGTCGGCGGATGCTGGCTGGTATCACTCGTCGAACTGGACGAGTGCGATTGAGCTGAGCCCACGGTGACCGGACCAGAGCCAGCATCCTTGTCGGTGCTGGCGCTACCGGTGTTGCACGGGCCGGCGACGGCAACGCCGGCGCTCAATGTCAGGATCGCGCAGGCAGCAAGAACGGAACGTTTTGTGTTCATCTGCATCTCCTCTTCGCCCGCCGCGCAGCCCCGGCGCCAGGCAGGACATTACGGAGAGAACAGGCCGAGCAGCCCGATGTTCCCGAACGTCAGGCCGGAATGATCGCAAACACCGCTCTCGTCGCGTCAGTTCCGATTGCGGCGCTCACCGCAACAATCGCAGCAGGGCGCGACCGGGGCGCGAGTTCAGCTCCTTCGCATCCAGCGTTCCGTCCTTGTCGGGATTCGCCGCATTGAAGCGTTGCTCGACCACGGACAGATATTCGTCGATCGTAAGCGTGCCGTCGCGGTCAGGATCGGCGGCGGCGAGTTCTTTCGTCGTCAACCGCCCACGCAATTCGCGTGCATCGAGCGTGCCGTCGCGATCGGGGTCGAGCTTTGTGAACAACGCGGACGCCGCCTTCTTCACCTCGGCAAGATCGAGCGTGCCGTCATTGTCAGGATCGAACATCTTGATCGCGTTTCCGGGGGCCGGCCACGCCGGACTGGACAACAATGCAATCGTGAGGGCAAGCGCAACTGGGCGAAACGAAATCATCAAGACCTCCCATACAGAGAGCCCCGGGTCGGGGCGGACAGAAACAAGATAAAATCCACAAGCGCACGCCGGTTCAAGTCCGCAATTGCAACTTGCACGTGCCACAACTCGCGGAACACCTGACGTCTGCCAAGGCCGCCGGCGTCCGGAGCCGCTTCATGTCGCGGAATTTCGCAGCGTCTCCGCGCAAGTTGGCGTCCGTTGCAGTCGGGTTTTTGTAAAAGCGACTCGCCCCCGCCCGATATCGGCACGGCACTTACGACTTTCGTATTGACGTGTTTTGCTTTCGGGCGGAGTGTTGCAGTCGCAGCGTCAAAAGGCGCGCATATTGGGAGGAACGGATGAAACGCTTTGCGATGGCCGCAGGCCTCGTCATGCTTGCGTCGACTTGTGCAAGCGCACAGACCACCGAGCAGCTGGTCAAGGGCGCGACCGACACATCGAATGTTCTCAATTACGGAATGGGCTACCATCTGCAGCGTTTCTCGACGCTGAACCAGATCAACAAGGATACGATCAAGAATCTCGTCCCGATCTGGAATTACAGCTTCAATGACGATCGTAGTGAGGAATCCCAGCCCATTGTCTATCAGGGCGTCATCTACGTCACCTCGCACAATGCCACCATGGCAGTCGATGCCAAGACCGGCAAGCAGATCTGGAAGAGCAAGATCGAATATCCCGCCGAGACGCCCCGAATCGTCTGCTGCGGCATCATCAATCGCGGCGTCGCGATCCATGAAGGCAAGCTATTCCGTACGACGCTCGACGCCCACGTGATTGCGATCGACGCGAAGAACGGCAAGGAGCTATGGCGGCAGAAGGCGGCCGACATCAAGGAAGGCTATTCCATGACGGTGGCCCCGCTGGTCGCCGAGGGCGTCGTCATTACAGGCGTCTCAGGCGCCGAATTCGGCACGCGCGGCTTCATCGACGGCTGGGACCCGGCAACCGGCAAGCATCTCTGGCGCACCCACTCGATTCCTTCGCCGGACGAGCCCGGCGGCGACACCTGGAAGGGCGACACCTGGAAGCTCGGCGGCGGCTCGACCTGGATCACGGGCTCATACGATCCCGAACTGAAGACTGTCTATTGGGGCATCGGCAATCCCGGCCCGTTCAATTCGGCGGTACGGCCCGGCGACAATCTCTATACCTGCTCCGTCCTGGCGATGGACCCCAAGACGGGCAAGATCAAGTGGCACTACCAATTCTCGCCGAACAATCCGTTCGACTACGACGCGGTCGCAGAGATGGTCCTCGCCGACATGAACGTCGAGGGTAAGCCGACCAAGGTGCTGATGAATGCCAACCGCAACGGCTTCTTCTACGTGCTCGACCGCACCAACGGGAAGCTGCTCGCGGCCAATCCTTACGTGAAGGTCAACTGGGCGACCGGCATCGACATGAAGACCGGACGTCCGATCGAGACCGACGTTTCCAAGGACGCGCGGGAAGGCAAGAAGGTGACGGTCTATCCGTCCATCCTCGGCGGCAAGAATTGGGAGCCGATGTCGTTCAATCCGCAGACCGGCCTCGCCTATGCCAACACGCTCAATTTCGGCGGCAAGTACAAGGCGGAGCCCGTCACCTTCAAGCAGGGTGAATGGTATCTCGGCATGGACCTGACCGATCCGTGGGAGTTCGGGGACGGACCGCGCGGTTACCTCAAGGCCATCGACCCAATGACAGGCAAGTCGAAATGGGAAGCGCCGAGCGACATTCCGCGCTTCTCGGGCGTGCTGTCGACCGCAGGCGGCGTCGTGTTCTCGGGCGCACTGACCGGTGAGTTCGAGGCCTTCGACGCCGATACCGGCAAGAAGCTCTGGCAATTCCAGACCGGATCCGGCATCGAGGGACAGCCGGTGACCTGGCAGCAGGATGGCGTGCAGTATGTTGCGGTGACGAGCGGCTACGGCGGCGTCTACTCGTTGTTCTCCGGCGACGAGCGGCTTGCCAAGGTGCCGCCCGGCGGCTCGCTCTGGGTCTTTGCGGTCAAGCAATAACCACGGCACGATGCTGAGAGAAGTATCACACAGGACGGTGGCGACGATCGCCACCGTCGCGGTGCTGACGGTCGCGCTTGCGGCGACCGTTCGCGCCGCGGATGACGCAACCGGCAATCCACTGCAGGCGCAGATCGACCACGGCAAGTCGACCTATGCCGAGAAATGCTCACACTGCCATGGCCCCAACCTGATGAACTCCGGTACCATCACGCCAGATCTGCGCGTCTTCCCCGACGACAGGACGCGCTTCGTCACGACGGTCAAGAACGGCAAGAACAACAAGATGCCGCCCTGGGGCGACATCCTCAGCGACGACCAGATCGGGGACCTCTGGGCCTTCATTTCCAGCCGGAGGAAGCCATGAGGGGCCGGCGCGTTGCATGGAGCGTTGCGGCCTTTCTATCCACGATGGCGTCGGTCGCTTTTGCGGCCGACGATCCCCTGAAGATCTGCCTCGACGAGGACCGGCCGCCGCTCTCGGTGCATCACCGCGGTCAACCCGATGCCGGCTTCGACGTGCTGCTGGCCAAGGCGATGGCGGAGCGGCTCGGACGGCCGCTGGCGATCCAGTGGTTCGAGAGCAGGCTGGATGAGGATTCGAGCCCGCAGCTCGAAGCCAACGCGCTGCTTTCGGATGGGCGCTGCTCGCTCGTCGGCGGCTACGCGCTGACGCAGGATTCGCTCGTCGCTCCCGGGATGAAGACGGCGCGCTTGCCGGATTTCGCCGGGGCCACACGCGACGACCGGCGGCGCCGCGTCCCGCTGGGCGTGCTCGCGCCGAGCCAGCCTTACGTCTATTCGCCGATGACGGTGGTGCTCGGGCCGAAGGCCCGCGGCCGCAGGATCGGCGACATCGGCGATCTCGCCGGCCTTCGTCTCGTCATCGAAAGCGGCTCGCTCGGCGACGCCATCCTGATGACCTTCGACAAGGGCCGGTTGATCGACAGCATCACCCATCTCGTCCCCGGTCGCGACGATCTCCTCGGCGCGCTCCAGCGCGGCGACCATGATGCGACGCTGATCGATCTTGCCCGCTTCGACGCCCACCGCGCCGCGCACCCCGACACGACGATCAGCGCGTCCGGCTACTACTACCCGATCGGAGCCAATCGCGGCTATGTCGGGCTCGCCAGCGATGGCGCGCTGATCCAGGCCGTCAACAAGGCGCTCGGCCAGCTTGCCGCCGAAGGCAAGATCGCCAAATTCGGCAGGCAGGCCGGCCTCACCTATCTGCCGCCGCGGGAGCCGGCGATTCTGGGCGACGTCTGGACGAAAATCATTCAGCGGTGATTGGTGGGGCTCTCATGTCCCGGACGCGGTGCGGCACGCGGTGACGCTCCGCAGAGCCGGGGCCCCAGGACGCCCACGCAGTTCGCTGCGGCTGACGCGCCGGCGCCGCAGCGCTGAAGTCGCGTTGCGCTACGTCCGGGTCACGAACTCCCTGCACGCTGCGCACGCATCCCGGAATGACAGATGGAGCCGATGCGCCAATCTGTCTCGCCTGCCGACCATGCCGGCGCCAGCCTGATGCAGTAGGTTCCGCAAAAATTCGGGAGAGAATCATGTCCGCCAAACTCGATCGCCGCCACTTCATCGCCGCCGGTACCACCGCACTGGCAATGCCGTTCGTCATGCGCGGCGCCTCGGCGCAAAGCACATGGCCTGCGCGGCAGATTCGCATGATCTGCAGCTATCCTGCCGGCGGACAGACTGACCTGCTGGCGCGCGCCTATGGCGAATTCATCTCCAAGCAGACCGGCAAGACCGTCGTCATCGAGAACAAGCCCGGCGCCTCCGGCGCGATCGGCACGGCAGAGGTCGCCCGCGCGGAGCCCGACGGCCACACCATCCTGTGCTCGATCTCGACCACCTACATCATGAACCGGGTGGTGATGAAGAATCCCGGCTACGACATGGACAAGGATCTGACGCTCGTCAGCGTCATTCCGGGCGCCGGCCTGTTGCTGGTCGCGAACCCGAAGACGGGGATCAAGACGCTGGAGGATTTCGTCGCCTTCGCGCGCAAGAGCGGCAAGGTGAACTTCGGCACCTACAGCGCGGGCTCGGCCCCGCACATGACGATCAACGAGCTCAACAAGCAGTATGGCCTCAACGTCGAGCCTGTCCACTATCGCGGCGAAGCGCCGATGTGGACGGGGATGCTGGAAGGTACGCTCGATGCCGCCATGGGCAGCTACACGGCCGCACAATCGGTCCTGCAAAGCGACCGCGGCACCGTCTTCGCCGTGCATTCGAAGAAGGTCGACGCGATCCCGAAGGTGAAGACGCTGCCGGAACAGGGCGCGACCTCGAAGTTCTTCACCGTCAGCGGGTTCACCGGATGGGCCGTGCCGAAGGCGACGCCACAGCCGGTGGTCGATCGCCTCGCAGAGCTCTGCGTCGCCGCCAACAACGATCCGAAAGTGAAGGAGGTTCTCGCGACCTTCGTGCTCGAACCCGCAATCGGCTTCAAGGAAACCAATGCGCTGTACCAGCGCGAGCTTCCGATCTGGATCGAGAGCGCGCAGTCGCTCGGCCTCGAGCCGGCTTGACCTGAAGCCGGACCGCGATCAGGAGAGCGGCCTCGCATCCGTCCTTCTGAAAGGCTGCACTTAGTGCTCGTTCGAACTCGCCGTGCCCTGCTGCGCCTTGTGGATCGAGGACGGCACCACGCCGAAATATTTCCGGAACACCCGGCTGAAATGCGATGAGCTGGAGAAGCCCCAGGAGAACGCGACGTCGGTGATGGTCTTGCCGGCGTGAGCCTCGAGCTCCTGGCGGCAGTTCTGCAACCGCGCCTGCCAGATGTAGTCGCTCACCGTGGTGCCGCGCTCCGAGAACAGCATGTGCAGGTAGCGCTTGGAGCAGCCGAGCTCGGCCGAGATCTGGTCGATGCACAGATCCGGATCGCGCAAGTGCTCGCGGATGAAGAACTGCGCGCGCACATACATCGCTTCGGGTCCGACACGATCGAACATCGTGTCGGCTTCGCGCAGCGGCAGCAACAACAGGTCGATCAGGGAATCGGCGACGCCGACCGCGCTGTTCGCCGACAGCTTTGCCGCCTCGTCGAAGGTCGCGTGGACGAAATCATGGGCGATCCGCCCCGTGCCTGTCTTCGAGGACAGCTTGCAGGCGGGCATCCGCTGCGATGGGAATCCGCGGTCGCGCAGCAGTGCCTTCGGCACGATCACCACGTCGTGACGCGTGAAGGCCGGGCTGATGATCGAATGCGGGCAGGAGACATCATAGGCGATGATGTCGCCGGGGTTGATTTCGATGTGGCGGCCTTCCTGTTCGAAATAGGACACCCCGTAGGTCTGGAAGTGGATCTTGATGTACGGGTGTTCGTTGGCCTTGGCGCGCGCCAGCGTGTGCGCGATGCGATGCTGGCTCACCTCGATCTGGCAGAGCTTCAGGCGCGAGACGCTGGTATAGTCGATGCGACCTTCCAGCGAGGACGCCTCCAGCGGATCGACGTCGAAATGCCCACACAGGCTCGTCAGCCCGTCGATCCAGCTCTGGATCTGCCGCTTCGGCGTCATTCCGGTCGTCGAGAGCGTGTGAATTGTGTCGGACATTAATCCAGCCACTGGTTTGATCCGGAAATTCGACGCGAATCGCGACCAGCGCTGCCGGAGCCCTCAGCCGTGATTGCGAGACGTTTACCTCGAATTTGAGCGATCTTGTGGAACAAGCGCCACCGTTCCATTGCCACCCTTGAACCCTTAATCCTCCGCCTTAGTTGCAGCGCCGTCAAGGGGAACCTGAGCGTTGAGCGCGGCCCGACGCGGCGCGGAAACAACTGAATTCGCTACTGCAAAATCAAAATCTTTGCCCCCGTGCGCTGTCGAGCAAACCGGCTTCTCTCTTGGGCAAGTTTCCCAATGGCGAAGTCGTTAGGGATTGCGGCAGGAACAACAAGAACGGGCCGCTCCTGCACGTGGACCCGTGGCTCTCATCAGGAGGAGGAAACAGCACAGCATCGTTTCTGGTCCCAATCGTGACCGCCCTGCACGAGCAGAACGCCGGACGAGGAGCCCGGCGATTGAACAATGCTTCGGAAACAATAAACGAGACCAACGGAGGAATGACTATGCGCAAGGTGCTACTGGCGACCTATCTCGGCTCCGCGGCGGCTCTCGCCGCCGGCAGCGCTTCAGCCAATGACGAGCTGATCAAGATGTCGCAGAACCCGAAGGACTGGGTGATGCCGGCAGGTGACTATGCCAACACCCGCTATTCCAAGCTGAACCAGATCAATGCTCAGAACGTCGGCAAGCTCCAGGTCGCCTGGACGTTCTCGACCGGCGTGCTGCGCGGCCATGAAGGCGGCCCGCTGATCATCGGCAACATGATGTACGTCCACACGCCGTTCCCGAACAAGGTCTACGCTATTGACCTTTCCAACGAGAACAAGATCGTCTGGAAGTACGAGCCGAAGCAGGATCCGAACGTCATTCCGGTGATGTGCTGCGACACGGTCAACCGCGGCCTGTCCTATGGCGACGGCAAGATCATCCTGCATCAGGCCGATACCAACCTCGTCGCGCTCGACGCCAAGACCGGCAAGGTGGCCTGGTCGGCGACCAACGGCAACCCGGCGAAGGGCGAGACCGGTACATCGGCCGCGCTGGTCGTGAAGGACAAGGTCCTCGTCGGCATTTCGGGCGGCGAATTTGGCGTGCTGTGCCACGTCACCGCTTACGACCTCAAGAGCGGCAAGCAGGTCTGGCGCGCCTATTCCGAAGGTCCGGACGATCAGATCAAGCTCGATCCCGTCAAGACGACGTCGCTCGGCAAGCCGGTCGGCCCCGACTCCTCGCTGAAGACCTGGCAGGGCGACCAGTGGAAGATCGGCGGCGGCTGCACCTGGGGCTGGATCTCCTACGATCCCGCTCTGAACATGGTCTATTACGGCTCAGGCAACCCCTCGACCTGGAATCCGAAGCAGCGTCCCGGCGACAACAAATGGTCGATGACGATCTTCGCGCGCGATGCCGACACCGGCATGGCGAAGTGGGTCTATCAGATGACGCCGCACGACGAGTGGGACTATGACGGTGTCAACGAGATGATCCTCACGGATCAGCAGATCAACGGCCAGCCCCGCAAGCTGCTGACGCACTTCGACCGCAACGGCCTCGCCTACACAATGGACCGCGAGAACGGTGAACTGCTGGTCGCCGAGAAATACGATCCGAAGGTGAACTGGACCTCCGGCGTCGACATGAACAAGAACTCTCCGACCTATGGCCGTCCGAAGGTGCTCGACGCAGCTTCAACGGACAAAGCGGGCGAGGACGTCAACGTGAAGGGCATCTGCCCGGCCGCGCTCGGCACCAAGGACGAGCAGCCGGCAGCCTACTCGCCGGACACGCAGCTGTTCTACGTTCCGACCAACCATGTCTGTATGGACTACGAGCCGTTCAAGGTGAGCTACACCGCGGGCCAGCCCTATGTGGGCGCGACGCTCTCGATGTACCCGCCTCCGGGTGAAAGCCACATGGGCAACTTCATCGCCTGGGACAACAAGACCGGCAAGATCGTCTGGTCGAACAAGGAGCAGTTCTCGGTCTGGTCGGGTGCGCTCGCAACGGCAGGCGGCGTGGTGTTCTACGGCACGCTCGAAGGCTACCTGAAGGCGGTCGACGCCAAGTCCGGCAAGGAGCTCTACAAATTCAAGACTCCCTCCGGCATCATCGGCAACGTCACCACCTATGAGAACAATGGCAAGCAGTACGTTGCCGTGCTCTCCGGCGTCGGTGGCTGGGCCGGTATCGGTCTGGCGGCAGGTCTGACCGATCCGACCGCAGGCCTCGGCGCAGTCGGCGGCTACGCGGCCCTCAGCAACTATACGGCCCTCGGCGGTACGCTGACCGTGTTCTCGCTGCCGAACTAGGCCCATCAGCATCGCTCCGGCGCGTGGATCACCTCCACGCGCCGGCTCGTCTCCCCCGGGATCCTCGAGGAAAAATCTCTTGCGTAAAATCTGCTCTGTCATTGCTGCGATGATCTTGGTTGCGTCCGGAGGCATTGCGGTCGCGGACGGTCCGGGCGACCCGACCGCGGTGAAAAAGGAAGACGACGGAAAGTGGCTCGATAAGGAAGGAAACCCGACCTACAAGATTTCGGCCGACGGCACCGTGGACTGGTTCACCTATTCCGGATACCGCCGCTATCATTCCGACTGCCACGTCTGCCATGGCCCCGACGGCATGGGCTCCACCTACGCGCCGGCGCTCAAGGATTCGGTCAAGTCCATGAGCTATGGCGACTTCCTCGGCGTGGTCGCCTCCGGTCGCAAGAACATCTCGACCGCCCAGGAAAACGTCATGCCGGCTTTCGGCGACAATCCGAACGTCGCCTGCTACATGGACGATCTGTACGTCTATCTGCGCGCCCGTTCCACCGAAGCGTGGGGCCGGCAGCGTCCCTCCAAGAAGGAGGCGAAAACAGAGGCTTACACCAAGGCGGAAGACGCCTGCATGGGCAACAAATGAACGTTACGAGGACTGCCGAGACCACCTCTTGGCGCCCTACGAGAATCTGAGGAGTCTGACTATGAAAACACGTGCCGCCGTCGCCTTCGAGGCTAAGAAGCCGCTCGAAATCGTCGAAGTCGATCTGGAAGGCCCAAAGGCCGGCGAGGTCCTGGTCGAGATCAAGGCCACGGGCATATGCCATACCGACGCCTACACGCTCGACGGCTTCGACAGCGAGGGAATTTTTCCGTCGATCCTGGGACACGAAGGAGCGGGCATCATCCGCGAGATCGGCCCGGGCGTGAGCTCGGTGAAGCCGGGCGATCACGTCATCCCGCTTTACACGCCGGAATGCCGACAGTGCAAAAGCTGTCTTAGCCAGAAGACCAATCTCTGCACCGCGATCCGTGCGACACAGGGCAAGGGCGTGATGCCTGACGGCACCAGCCGTTTCTCCTACAAGGGCAAGCCGATCTACCACTACATGGGCTGCTCGACCTTCTCGAACTTCACCGTGCTGCCCGAGATCGCGGTTGCCAAGATCCGCGAGGACGCGCCGTTCGACAAGAGCTGCTACATCGGCTGTGGCGTCACCACCGGCGTCGGCGCCGTGGTCAACACCGCCAAGGTCGAGCCCGGCGCCAACGTGGTCGTGTTCGGCCTCGGTGGCATCGGCCTCAACGTGATCCAGGGCGCCAAGATGGCCGGCGCCGACAAGATCATCGGCGTCGACGTCAACGACTCCAAGGAGGAGTGGGGCAAGCGGTTCGGCATGACCCATTTCGTCAACCCGAAGAAGATCACCGGCGACATCGTCCAGCATCTCGTCGGCCTCACCGATGGCGGCGCCGACTACACCTTCGACTGCACAGGCAATACCACGGTGATGCGGCAGGCGCTGGAAGCCTGCCATCGCGGCTGGGGTACCTCGATCATCATCGGCGTCGCCGAAGCCGGCAAGGAGATTTCCACCCGCCCGTTCCAGCTCGTCACGGGACGCAACTGGCGCGGCACCGCCTTCGGCGGCGCGCGCGGCCGCACCGACGTGCCGAAGATCGTCGACTGGTACATGAACGGAAAAATCCAGATCGATCCGATGATCACCCACGTGCTCAAGCTCGAAGAGATCAACAAGGGCTTCGATCTCATGCACGAGGGCAAATCCATCCGTTCAGTCGTCGTGTTCTAGCTCGCAGACATCACACCAAGGAGGATCGACCCATGACTGTTGCACTCCATCCCTCGATCGACAACGGCATCAAACAAGGCAGCGGCAACTTCGCAGGCGGCACGCTGGTCTGCAAATGCACGGACCATCCGGTCAAGGTCGGTATCAAGGGCGACGTCGCCCACAACCACGCCTGCGGCTGCACCAAGTGCTGGAAACCGCAGGGCGCGACCTTCTCCGTCGTCGCCGTGGTACCGCGCCAAAACGTCACCGTGCTCGAGAACGGCGACAAGCTCCAGATCGTCGACCCCTCGGCGGTGATCCAGCGCCACGCCTGCAAGGCCTGCGGCACGCACATGTACGGCCGCATCGAGAACAAGAACCACCCGTTCTACGGCCTCGACTTCATCCATCCCGAACTGTTCCAGGAACAGGGCTCGCAGGCGCCGCAATTCGCCGCCTTCGTCTCCTCGGTGATCGAATCGGGCGTGAAGCCCGAGCAGATGGCGGGGATCCGTTCGCGGCTGAAGGAGATCGGGCTCGAACCCTATGACTGCCTGTCGCCGGCACTGATGGACGCGATCGCGACCCATGTGGCGAAAGCCAAAGCCGCCTGAGAGGACCGCCTGAGCGGGGCCGCCGAACCTTCGCCGGTCCCCCATCCGCTCGCTGGCGCCTGCCGCTGCCAGCGAGCCGGACCGGTCGCCGTCCTGGGACCAGCGCGGCGATGCCGCCACACGTATGTGAGAGCCATCAGTTCCTCAGTCCTGGTCTCTGAATGACTGCGCAGGGCCGCCCGCTTCGATTGAAGTTCGCGGTGCTTGCGTTTCTCCCTCCCTCGACTGAGGCATCCTGCTTCGTCCGCGCAGTCTTCCTGGCGGACGAAGCTTTTTTGGTTGGGCCCGTTGCGCAAGCGCGCTGCGCGATGACCGCGCCCTGCTTTTGACAAACCATCGATGCAATCTTTTCCCGGTGAGAACACTCGGCTGTGAACGCCGGGCCGGAGCGATCTCTGTTACGATCGCACCGTCACGATGCCACGCGAAATACAATTAACTAAGAACAAGACGGGAGGTATCGAGGACATCCAGACATCGCCATTGGCGTTCCTGCCCCCTCCGGGATTTGCCCGCGCGGGACGACGGCGGAATGCGGCGAGACGACGCGTGAACCGTCGCCCACCGGCGTCGGCGAACTTTGAATTTGGCATGCTTATGAAGAGCGAGGGACGATCATGATCAAGGTGAAGATCAACGGCCAGGAACAGAGCTGGGACGGCGACCCGGATCTCCCGCTACTCTGGTTCCTGCGTGACGAGGCCGGGCTGACCGGCACCAAATACGGCTGCGGCCAGGCCCTGTGCGGCTCCTGCACCGTCATCGTCGACAAGGAGGCCGTGCGGGCCTGCATCACGTCGGTGAACGACGTCGCCGGACGCGAGGTCACCACGATCGAGGGATTGCATCCCAACGGCGATCACCCGGTGCAGAAGGCCTGGCGCCAGGTCAACGTGCCCCAATGCGGCTTCTGCCAGGCCGGCCAGATCATGCAGGCCGCAGCCCTCCTGATGGAGAACCCAAAGCCCTCGCACGACCAGATCCGCGAGGCGATGTCCGGCAACATCTGCCGCTGCGGGTGCTATCAGCGCATCGAGAACGCCGTCCATCTCGCATCGACGGGAGTGTGACATGAATTTCATCGACAATCCCCGCAAGCTTCGCGGCTTCGAGAAGCATATCAGGGTCGAGAAGGTCTCGCGCCGCAGCATCCTGAAGGGGCTCGGCGTCACCGGCGGCTTCGTCCTCGCCGCCCCCGTGATGTCGCGCCAGGCGTTCGCCTATGAGACCGGCGCGGGCAAGATGCCGCACGGTGTAGTGGTCGATCCGCGCGTGTTCGTTTCGGTCGCCCCGGATGGCATCGTCACCATCATCGGGCACCGTTCGGAAATGGGCACCGGCGTGCGCACCAGCCTGCCGCTGATCGTGGCCGAGGAGATGCAAGCCGACTGGTCCAGGGTCAAGGTGCAGCAGGCCCACGGTGACGAGGTCAAGTTCGGCAACCAGGACACCGACGGCTCGCGCAGCACGCGGCACTATCTGATGCCGATGCGCCAGATCGGCGCCTCCGCCCGCACCATGCTGGAGCAGGCTGCGGCGAAGCGCTGGGGCGTGCCCGCGACCGAGGTCAAGGCGGTCAACCACGAGGTC
Organism: Bradyrhizobium sp. PUT101; assembly: GCF_052043945.1. Taxonomy (NCBI): domain Bacteria; kingdom Pseudomonadati; phylum Pseudomonadota; class Alphaproteobacteria; order Hyphomicrobiales; family Nitrobacteraceae; genus Bradyrhizobium; species Bradyrhizobium sp. PUT101. The sequence goes on along the minus strand of NZ_CP197207.1, from coordinate 5,954,416 downwards.
GTCCACAGCGCCAGCGGCCGCAAGCTGGGTTTCGGCGAGCTCGCCGCGGACGCAGCCAAGGAATCGGTGCCGAGCATCGAAGGTCTCAAGCTGAAGGATCCCAAGGACTTCCGCTATCTCGGCAAGGGTCAGGTCGGCATTGTCGATCTTCACGACATCACCACCGGAAAGGCGCACTACGGCGCGGACGTCCGCTTGCCCGGCATGAAGTATGCCGTGATCGCGCGCCCGCCCGTCACGGGCGGCAAGCTGGTCTCGTTCGATCCGGACGCGGCTCTGAAGGTCCCCGGCGTCGAGAAGGTCATGCAGGTGCGAGGCTGGCCGTGGCCGTCGAAGTTCCAGCCGCTCGGCGGCGTCGCCGTGATCGCGCGCAACACCGGCGCGGCAATCAAGGGCCGCGACGCGTTGAAGCTGGTCTGGGACGACGGCCCCAACGGCAAATACGACTCCGTCGCCTTTCGCAAGGAGCTCGAGGAAGCCTCGCGCAAGCCCGGCCTCGTCCTGCGCAAGGAGGGCGATGCGGACGCCGCCCTGAAGAGCGCCGACAAGGTGATCGTCGGCGAGTACTACATCCCGCATCTCGCCCATGTCGCCATGGAGCCGCCGGTGGCTGTCGCCGACGTCAAGGGCGACAAGGCGGAGATCTGGGCGCCAGTGCAGAGCCCCGGCGGCACCCGCGACGACGTCGCCAAGACGCTGGGCATCCCCGAAGCCAACGTCACCGTCAACGTGACGCTGCTCGGCGGTGGTTTCGGCCGCAAGTCGAAATGCGACTTTGCGCTCGAGGCCGCCTTGCTGTCGAAAGAGCTCGGCACGCCGGTGAAGGTGCAGTGGACGCGGGAAGACGACATTCACAACGGCTTCCTGCACACCGTCTCGGTCGAGCGGATCGAGGCCGGCCTCGACAAGAGCGGCAAGGTGATCGCCTGGCGCCACCGCAGCGTGGCTCCCAGCATCGCCTCGACCTTTGCCGCCGGCACGGTGCATCAGGCGCCGTTCGAGATCGGCATGGGCCTTGTCGATATGCCGTTCGAGATCGCCAACATCTCCTGTGAGAATCCGGAAGCGGCCGCGCACACCCGCATCGGCTGGTTCCGCTCGGTCTCGAACATCCCGCGTGCCTTCGCGGTGCAATCGATGGTCGGCGAGATCGCGCAGGCGACCGGCCGCGACCAGAAAGACATGCTGCTCGAGCTGATCGGCTCGCCCCGCATCGTCAAGCCGAACGTGAAGGATCTCTGGAACTATGGCGAGCCCTATGACAGCTACCCGATCGATACCGCGCGCCTCCGCAAGGTGGTCGAACTGGTCGCCGAGAAGGGCGAGTGGGGGCGCAAGGTGCCGAAGGGCCACGGTCTCGGAATCGCCGTGCACCGCAGCTTCGTCAGCTACATCGCGACCATCGTCGAGGTCGTTGTCGACGACAAGGGCAAGCTGACGGTGCCGCGGGTCGACACCGCGATCGATTGCGGCACCTACGTCAATCCCGAGCGCATCGCCTCGCAGATCGAGGGCGCGGCGATCATGGGGCTCAGTCTCGCCAAATACGGCGAGATCACCTTCAAGGACGGCAAGGTGCAGCAGAAGAATTTTGACGACTTCCAGGTCCTCAGGATCGACGAATCTCCTGTGGTGACCAACGTCTACATCGTGCCGCCGGGGCCCGACACGCCGCCGAGCGGCGTCGGCGAGCCCGGTGTTCCCCCGTTCGCGCCGGCCCTGATCAATGCGATCTTCGCGGCGACGGGAAAACGCATCCGCGCTTTGCCGATCGGCAAGCAATTGGAGGCGTGAGACGGAACACAAGCGGCCTCGCGCCGTTTGCATCGATCTGACAGGAGCAGATCGATGACCAACATCTCAAAGGCGCTCGCAGTCTCGTTGCTGTCGGGCGCCTTTCTTTTGCCGGCCACGGGCGCCTTCGCCCAGGGCAATACCAGCCCGCCGACAACGGCGACGCGCCCCACCGGACCGGATCAGAACTCGCTTCCCAACGCCAATGCTCCGCCCGCCTCGACCACCCAGACCACGGGGCAGCACAATCCGGATCCGAAGGTTCGGGAGATGAACCAGAAGGAGAAGGACAAGGTCGAGCGCACGGGCAAGTAGTTGCCCAACGGCTGCGCATGGATGTGCTCTCTCCCCCTGCGGAAGTGGGCAGCGACGCTTGGCGATGCGCACTCGCTGGCGTGATGGGTTCTCCGTCCTCACGAACGGCCTTGCACGTGGATAGAATCCCTCATCCGGCGCTGCACGCCACCTTCTCCCGTAACAAGGGGAGAAGGAAGAAGCCCCCACAGCAAAATGCGGCGGACGTTTCCGTCCGCCGCATTCGCCACCCCCCTGCTGCTCCGCTTCTTTCGATCCGCCCGCGGAGCTATTTCTTCAGCGCGAACACCCAGACGACGCCACCCTGCGGCACGTTGGCTTCGATGCCGATATTGTTGGTCACGAGTGCATCCTGGATGCGCTGCGCGTCCACGCCCCAGCCCGACTGGATCGCAATGTACTGCGTGCCGTCGATCTCATAGGACACCGGCATGCCAACGATGCCGGAGTTGGTCTTCTGTTCCCACAGGAGCTCGCCGGTCTTGGCGTGGAAGGCTCGGAAGTTGCGGTCGTTGGTGCCGCCGACGAAGACGAGATCGCCCGCAGTCGCCGTCACCGAGCCGAACAGCTGCGACTTCGGGAAGTTGTGCTGCCACACCTTCTTGCCGGTGGCGGGATCCCAGGCCTGAAGCTCGCCGAAATGATCCGCGCCCGGTTTTGTCTTCAGGCCGATGTCTTCCGGCTTGGTGCCGAGCCAGAGCTCGCCCGGCTTGAGCGGGACCTTCTCGCCGGTGAATCCGCCGCAGAAATTCTCGTTGGCGGGCACGTAGACGAGACCGGTCTTCTGGCTGTAGGCCGCCGACGGCCAATCCTTGCCGCCCCACAGCGACGGACAGAACTCGACGCGTTTTCCGATGACCGGCTTGTGCGCGGGATCCACGATCGGCTTGCCGGTCTCGTCGATGCCCTTCCAGACGTCGGTATAGACGAACGGCCAGCCTGCGACGTAGTTGATCTTGGTCGGCGTGCGCTCGAGCACCCAGAAGATCGCGTCGCGTCCCGGATGGACCAGGCTCTTGATGGTGCGACCGTTGCGTTGCAGATCGATCAGCATCGGCGCCTCGACCTCGTCCCAATCCCAGGAATCGTTCTGGTGATACTGGTGATAGGCCTTGATCTTGCCGGTGTTGGGATCGAGCGCGAGCACCGATGCAGTGTACAGATTGTCGCCGGGATGGGTCTCGCCGGGCCATGGCGCCGCATTGCCGACGCCCCAATAGATCGTCTTGGTCTCCTTGTCGTAATTGCCGGTCATCCAGGCCGACCCACCGCCGTTCTTCCAGTCGTCGCCCTGCCAGGTGTCGTGACCGGGCTCGCCTTCGCCGGGGATGGTGTAGGTCCGCCACAGCTCCTTGCCGTCCTTGGCATCATAAGCCACGATATAACCGCGCACGCCGAACTCGCCGCCGGAGCCGCCGACGATGACCTTGCCGTCGACGATCAACGGCATCAGGGTCATGTACTGGCCCTTCCTGTAGTCCTGCACCTTGGTATCCCACAGCACTTTGCCGGTCTTGGCATCGAGCGCGACCACATGGTCGTCGGTGGTGGCGAGGTAGAGCTTGTCCTCCCACAGGCCGACGCCCCGGTTGGTCGGATGCAGCTGGAACAGATCGTCAGGAAGCTGCCGCTTGTAGCGCCAATATTCGTCGCCGGTCTTCGCGTTCAGCGCGATCACCTGCCCCATTGGGGTCGTCACGAACATCGCGCCATTGTTGACGATCGGCGGCGCCTGATGGCCTTCAACCACGCCGGTGGCAAAGGTCCAGACCGGCGTGAGGTTCTTCACGTTCGAGGTGTTGATCTGGTCAAGCGGGCTGTAGCCCTGCCCGTCATAGGTGCGCCGGTAGAGCATCCAGTTGCTTGGCTCGGGATTTTCCAATCGCTGCGCGGTGACCGGAGAATAATTCTCGATCGGACCTGATACGGCCGCGGTCGAGGCAAGACACGTGAAGGCGACGAAGCCGGACAGTAACCATTGCTTCCTCAAGGAAGTTTTCATGGACGTTCCCCTTTTTCATCCGTTTGAATTCTTGTTGTGAATTCTTGTCGTTCTTGTCGTTCGTCCCGTCACCCGCCTATCGGCGGAGGCGGCCTCTCGTGACGCGGGCATGGCCCGCAACCGTCCATCATCCTGGCTGCGCGCCACCTACCTTTCCGACGAAATTGCCGGCGACGCTGAGCGATCCGTCAGCCAGCGCCAGAGGCAACGCCGCCAGCCGTCGCGGCGCCGGTCCGAACACGACCTGCGCGCCCGCGCGAGGATCGTATTCGGAATTGTGGCACATGCACTTGAACACCTCCTTGTCGCCGACATCGCTCTTCACCCAGGCGGTGACAGGACAGCCCGCATGCGAGCAGATCGCCGAATAGGCTATGATGCCGTCGACAGCACGCGCACGGGTCTTCTCGTCGAGCTCGGCGGGATCGAGCTTGATGATCAGGATCTCGTTGAGCCGCGAGGCGCTGCGCACCACCGATGTGCTGGGATCCTTCGGCCAGGCATGAAGCGGTGGCCCGCCTGCCTTTAGATCGGCCACGGTGATAATTTTCCCCTCCTGCTCGCCTTCGGAGAAGACGAGCAGATCGCCCTTCTGAGGCCGTTCGTCGGAGCCGGGCGGATCCTCGCCTGCACGCGCCGGCAGGGAACAGCCGAGGCACGCGGTGGTCGCAAGCGCGCCGAGCAGCAGCGTTCGCCGCGTTTGCTCGGTGCCCGCGTCGGCTTCAGCTTCCGCAATGCTCTCGGATGGTGATGAATTGACGTTGAACGGTGCGCTCGACATGCCCGCTAGCAGGCGCTGGAACTCTGCCGAAAACAAGGCAAAGAATTGGCACCGCAGTGCATCAATATGGCCCTGCTCGCTTTGATTGAACAATACTGAACGCGTTCAGCGCGTTTTCGCAAATTCTACATCGCATCACGCGAACAGCATGATGATTTTGCAGATCAGACCGATGATGTTGGAATTGGTGCAGCGCGCCATCGCGCATGCGAAGTGCGTTTCTCAGGCAGGCATTCTGTATTCACGACCTGTGCACGTGACGCGGCGATGCGATACGACCTGCGACAGTTGCCGAAGCCATCTCGAAACTGTCGGCGATACGACGCGCCCTGTCGATGAACAGCGCAGCCGCCGCCGGCGGGCAGACCTCGCGCGCGGTCTGTTCGAACAGATCGAGCCAGCGGTCGAAATGATCTCCAACCAGGTTCAGCGGCAGATGCGCCCGCATCGGCGAGCCATGATAGCGGCCGCTCATCAACACCACCGAGGACCAGAAGTCCTTGAGTTTGGCGAGGTGCTCGTCCCAATTCTGCACGACGGCGAAGACCGGACCAAGCAGCGCGTCCTCGCGCACGCGTCCGTAGAAGCGGGTGACGAGTTCTCCGATCATTTCCTCGGTGATCCCGGTGCGCTCGATCGCATCCTGGGTCAACAGGTTCCGCCGCGCAGCCGCAGCCTCGCGCTCGGCCTTCAGTCGATCCGACATGTCCCTTGCTATCCGTTCTATGTTCCCGCAGGCGGCCCGTTGGATATTGTCGGGTCAATTGCGCACGGCGTCTTTGTCGCAGCGCAAATTGCGGGATCTGGCGGCGGACGTTTGAGTGTCCGCCGCCGATGCCTTCATCAGGCGCTATAGGTGTAGAAGCCCTGCCCGCTCTTGCGGCCGAGATGGCCGGCATCGACCATCTCTTTCAGCAGCGGGGCTGGCCGGTATTTAGGATCGTTGAAGCCTTTGTAAAAGACCTCCATCACTGAAAGCATGGTGTCGAGCCCGACGAGATCGGCCAGCGCCAGCGGCCCGATCGGATGGTTGCAACCGAGCTTCATGCCGGCGTCGATCTCTTCTGCGGTTGCGATCCCCTCCTGGAGCGCGAAGATCGCCTCGTTGATCATCGGGCATAGGATGCGGTTGACGGCGAAGCCCGGGCTGTTCTTTGCCGTGATCGCCACCTTGCCGACGCGCTTGGCGAAATCGAGCGCCTTGGCATGGGTGTCGTCCGAAGTCTGCAAGCCCCGGATGAGTTCCAGCAGCGCCATCACCGGCACCGGGTTGAAGAAGTGCATGCCGATGAACCGGTCGGGACGGTCGGTCGCCGCAGCGAGCTTGGTGATCGAGATCGACGACGTGTTGGTCGCGACCAGCGTGCGCGGCGACAGCGTGGCGCAGAGGTCCTTCAGGATCTTGACCTTGAGCTCCTCGTTCTCGGTCGCGGCCTCGATGACCAGATCGCAACCCGACAGCTTCGACCGGTCGGTGGTGCCGGTGATGCGCTTGAGCGTCGCCTCGCGGTCGGCCGCCGACATCTTCTCCTTCTTGACCAGGCGCTCGAGGCTGCCGCCGACGGTCGAGAGGCCGCGGTTCACCGCCGCATCGGAAATATCGACCATCACGACCGAAAGCCCGGCCGCGGCGCAGACCTGCGCGATGCCGTTCCCCATGGTCCCGGCCCCGATGATGCCAACGGTTTGGATCATTGCGTCACATCCTTCATCTTTGCGGGCGAGCCAAGAGCGGCCCGGCCCCATTGTTCCTGCATCAGGGTCTAGCACCACCATCTGGCGGGTGCGACCTGATCCTGTCCCTTCCTTAGTGCATCCACGGGCGGAATAAAGCCGTCCACCGCCGCGTCGCGCCGGGATTTGGGCTCTCCCTGCCCGAAACTGCCGGATCTCGTGCCCCTACGGCCCCCAAGAGAGCCCAATGAAGGCCGGGCATCGGGCGCCCGATTCAGGGGGACAAAAGCGCAGCCTGAGCCCCCCCTTGAATTGCGACCTCTTGATTGTGGCGACCGCAGCGGCGAGAACCGGCGCAGTTGCCATCCGAGGATGCGCGTGGAGGACCCGGCCTGCCGCCAAGGCGGGCCGAAGCTGTCAGGGGCAGGCTGCCGAGGACGAAGGATTTCGCGATGGACGTGACCAGGACCACCGGCATCGAGCCGGCGCAACGGCGTCAGGCCGGATGAACGATTTCGCGCGATCCATCGGTGCCGCTTTCACGCTGATCGGCGAAGCCGACGCCGAGCTGCTGGGCATCGTCGCATTGTCGGTGCGGGTCAGCCTGACCGCCGGCATCATCGCGCTCCTGATCGGCGCACCGTTGGGAGCCCTGCTTGCGATCACCCGTTTCCGGGGGCGTCAGGTCATCATCATTCTGACCAATGCACTGCTCGGCCTTCCGCCGGTCGTGGTCGGGCTCGCCCTCTACCTCCTGCTGTCGCGGTCCGGCCCGCTCGGGGCGGCGGGCTTGTTGTTCACGCCGGCCGCCATGGTGATCGCCCAGACGCTGCTGGCCACGCCGATCGTCGTGGCGCTGGTTCACCGGCCGGCAAGCCTGCTGTGGGCGGAGTATGGCGACCTGGCGCGGATCGACGGACTGTCGGCCCTGCGCAGCATGGCCCTGCTGTTCGCGCTCGGCCGGGCCTCGTTGTTAACGGCCTTTCTCGCGGCGTTCGGACGCGCCATTGCGGAAGTCGGCGCCATCATCATCGTCGGCGGCAACATCCGCGGCTTCACCCGCACGATGACGACAGCGATCGCACTGGAAACCAGCAAAGGCGACCTGCCGCTGGCGCTCGGACTCGGACTGATCCTGCTCGCACTCAGCGTGGCGGTGTCGAGTGTCGCCTTCGTGCTAGTGGGGCGCGTTGGGGAAAAATAGCTGCTCGCCGCCGACCTTATACCCGGCTATCGCTTCCTGCCCCTTCCGCGAAACCAGCCAGTCGATGAAGGCCTGCCCGTCCTTCGCCTTCACATTCGGATGCTTGGCTGGATTCACCAGCATGACGCCGTACTGGTTGAAGAGCCGCTTGTCACCCTCGGTCAGGATGGCGAGTTCGCCACGGTTCTTGAACGATAGCCAGGTGCCGCGGTCCGACAGGAGATAGGCGTTCGAAGACGAGGCCATGTTCAGCGCAGGGCCCATGCCCTGACCGATTTCCCGGTACCAGTTGTCCTTGCCGGCATTGAGGTCAACGCCCGCCTCTTTCCACAGCCTCAACTCAGCCGCATGCGTGCCGGACTTGTCGCCGCGCGAGATGAACGGCGCCTTCGCCGTCGCGATCTTGCGCAGCGCCTCGACCACATCCTTGCTGCCAGATATCCGCGCCGGATCGCTTCTGGGCCCGACGATGACGAAGTCGTTGTACATGACGTCGAACCGTTTCACGCCCTGCCCTTCGGACATGAACTTGTCCTCGGCGGGCCTGTCATGGACGAACACCACGTCGGCATCCCCGCGCCGTCCGATATCCAGTGCCTGGCCGGTGCCGACGGCAACGACCTTCACGCTGATGCCTTCGGCCTTCGAGAACAGCGGCAGCAAATGGCCGAACAGCCCCGACTGTTCCGTCGAAGTGGTCGAGGCCACGGTGATGGTGCGATCCTGTGCGAATGCGATGGTGGACCAGAGCAGAACCGCTCCGATGGTGGCAAGCTTCCTCATGCGCCGTCTCCGACAGACACTGACGGTTCTGAATAGCCGCTGACGACGACGACGGGAACCCCTTAGACAGGCCGCAACGGAAATTGACGCGAGGGGCTACACGCGTCGGCAGGAACGTCGTCGGCGCAGGCGGGTTGTCTGGCCATGTAAAGTCAAGGAGAATCCGATGAAGAAGATCATCCTGGCATCCGCATGCATCATGGCGCTGGCGACAGGTGGCGCCTTCGCGCAGACACAACCCGCCCCCGGCGCATCCAGTCAGAGCGACGTCGGCCCCTCGTCGCGAGGCCCGGCGACCAAGGGAATGACGACGGGACGTGCATCGAACATGCAGAACGAGGCCAGCGACAGCAAGGGCGCGCAATCGCCATCCGCCGGCGGTAGCAACAGCAACAATATGGGAAGCCAGGCCGGCGGCAGCGCAGGCTCCGGCGGCGCCGGCGCCGGCAAATGAACTAAGGATCGAATATCCCGAGAGGCAAGGGCTGTCCCCTTCTCCAAGCAGCGCGTCGATTGGGGGAATCGCGAACCGCATTCACAAAGCGGGGTGAAATTCACCCCGCAGAGTGAATGCGTGATGTTCTGCAATTGGTCCTCCCTACATTGACATGGGCGTGACGGCCGGGGCAGGTTTTCACATTGCTGGCGAATCAGCGATTGCCTCACGCCGAGTACCTCTTGGACAACTCCCAGTGCTTTCGAGACTGATATCGTTGCTGCGCCGCATCCCTGCGGTGAACTGGGCATTTACCCGACTTCGGCCCTTGCCGCACGGCGGCAGCATTGACGTCTCTGCGATCGCCACAGACGCTTCGCCCGCCATCATCGAAGAGGTCGCGGCCACCGTTCAAGCTCCGACCGCCGAGATCGGCACCTCCCCGATGCGCGACGATGCTGACCTCGCCGCCCAGGCTCCGGTCGCAGAGAACGATGCGACCGTGCCTGTCGTCACGGAGAATCCGTCCGACGATATCTGTACCAGCGTCGCCTCATCTCCGGAGAGCGTGACGGAAATGGACGCGCCCGCAACGCCGCCCGTCGCCGAGGAGGTGTTGGCTTCATCGCCGGACACGGAGAACGAGCCAGTTGCGGACGCTGACCTCGCCATCATTGGCGATGCATCGCCTGCCGAAATCGATTCCGTCGTCGCAGAAGGGGTTGTGGTTTCATCATCAGACGTCGCGACCGCTTCGAGCGACGTCCCTGGTGCCGTCATCGAGGCTGCCCCCTCGTCCAACGTTTCCGCCAAGGTCGAAACGGTCGCCGTCGAAGCAATCCCGGTCCTCCTCGGCGATGCCAATAGCGTCGCGCCTGATGTTTCTGAAGCCAGTGCCGACAGCGACCCAGCGCTCGTCGTCGAGGTCGCGCCGGCCCCTGCAAACAGTGTTCCGCTCGTCACAGCCGTTGCGCCAGCGGCCAACGAGTCAGCCAGCGTCGTCATCGAGATCGAACCGGCTCCGGCGCTCGAGTCTCCTGCTCCGGAGATCCGCAGCGCACCGAAAGCTCGCGCGAGAGCCGCGGAACCCGGCGATCGCGCCGCGCTGATCCGGCAACGCTGGGCGGAGACCGGAATCAGAATGTGGAATCCGCGACTTCACGGCACCGGCGAGGCCGCGCTGAACATCCAGGGACGCATCGGGCTGCTGCCGCCGGCGCCCGGCGAGACAATGCCGCGCTACGACAAGCTGGAATTCAAGATGCTCGGCGGACAGATCGTCTGTGAGGGCGTCATCGTCGAGGCGCCTGCGCAAGCGAGCCATCGCAGCTTTACGCGACTCGCCGAGCCGCGGAACATCGACCGCGTCCGTGAACCGACGCGGGAGCGTCAGGCTGTTCTCGCCTGATCCTTTCTTCTGGGAACGATCCCGATGTGCTAGGCTGATGTCCCGACATGGGAGATCACATATGCGCGCAAGGCCGTTGCTTCTGGTCGTGATCGCCTTCTCCATCTCACAGCCAGCGCTCGGCGCGGGCAAACGGCCGCTTCCTGCAGCGACGACCGTTCCCGCCACCGATCCGGCTGCGCCCTACAAGGCCGATCGGCTCTCTTCCTCGCGCGGAGAGACGATCCTCGATACGCCCGGCCAGACCACCGTGCTGACGCGGCAGGTCCTCGACGACATGAACGCGACCAGCCTGAGAGGCGCCATGCGCTCGACCGCCGGGGTGACGATCGGGCGCTGAGGCATACACGTTCGAGCGACGGCAACCGCCCGATCAGAATGACAAGAGAACTGTGGGAGGCAAACCATGAGAAGACTCACGGCCGCGCTGTGCGCACTGATCCTGTTCGCACACCGACGGTTTTGCCTAGACCAAAAAGGAGACGACGCGCAGCTCGTGGCCCGGGGAACGTGACAAGCCGCTGCTCGACGGAGATAGGCGGAGCGAGCACACCGGATGGCACCATGGTTGGCAGGTCGTAGCTGCAGTGATTGCGGCGACCTGTGCCCGAGACGCACGCTGCGAACGGCGGGTATCCTTAACGGAACCTCACCAATGCACGCGGCCGGAGAAACCTTGAGGTAGCGCGCAACCTGTGCTGGCCCTCCGCGCTTGGCCCGATCTAACGCGCCCTTTACCCGCGCCGTGCAAGATCGCCCGCGTTTTCAGGGGATGCGGGGCTCGTATTTCAATGCCTGTTGTCGATTTGAAGTCTCATCTTGCCGCCGCAACGCGGCTGTTTCGCGTACCGGACGATAACCCGGACCTGACCCGCGCACAGTTCGACGCGTTCTCCAAGCAGATCCCGCTGCTCTACTTCATCCTGATGAGCAACACGATCGCGGTCGCCTACACCTATGTGAACGTGGCGCCGGACTGGCTGACGATGATCGTGCCGAGCGTCCTGACCGTGCTCGCAGGCTTACGGACCTTCTGGTGGCTGCGCCAGCGTCATATCGCGCGCAGTGATGCCGACATCCTGCGCAATCTGCGCGCCACCAACTGGCTGACGTTGCCGATCGGCGCCGGCTTCGCCGCTTGGTCCTTCGCGCTCTACCCCTACGGCGATCCCTTCGCCAAGAGCCAGATCGCCTTCTACATGGCGGTCACCGTGATCGGCTGCATCTTCTCGCTGATGCATCTGCGTTCGGCGGCGCTGATCGTGACACTGATCGTCGACGTGCCCTATGTGCTGTTTTTCTTCGCCACAGGCGAACCGACGCTGAAGGCGATCGCCGTCAACAACCTCCTCGTTTCCGGAGCGATGGTAACGGTGCTGTTCATCTACTACCGCGACTTCGCCGATCTCGTCGCCAGCCGCAAGTCGTTGCTGGCGCAACAGGCGGCCACGCAGGCGCTCTCGGACGAGAACTTCCGCCTTGCCAATCTCGATTCCCTCACCGAGCTGCCGAACCGCCGCCGCTTCTTTGCCGAGCTGTCGAGTGCCTTCGCAGATGCCGAGCGCAGAAACGTTCGCGTTGCGGTCGGCATCATCGACCTCGACGGCTTCAAGCCGATCAACGACAATTACGGTCACTCCGTCGGCGACCGCGTCCTGATCGAGGCAGGCCGGCGCATCCGCGAGGTCTGCGAGGGCTTTGGTCCGCAGCGCGTAGAGTTCGCCCGGCTCGGCGGTGACGAGTTCGGGCTCGTCGTGTGCGGCGACCCCGACGACGTGGATCTGATGCGGCTCGGCGAACGCATCGGGGGCCGGATCAAGCTGCCTTACCAGCTCGACACCGCCCACACCGGGCTGTCGTGCTCGATCGGATTCGCATCGTTCCCGGACTCCGCGACGACGTCGGAAGCGCTCTACGAGTGCGCCGACTACTCGCTCTATCACGCCAAGCGCCATCTGCGCGGCCGCACTGTGATCTTCTCGAGCGAGCTCGAGGCCGAGATCCGCAGTCGCGTCGTCATCGAGAATCTGCTGCGCACGGCCGATTTCAGCACCGAGATGGATCTGGTGTTCCAGCCGATCGTCGACGCCATGAGCGAGCACACCGCCGGCTTCGAGGTTCTGGCGCGCTGGCGCAGCGCTCGCCTCGGCCTGGTTTCCCCGGCCGATTTCATTCCGGCCGCCGAGCGTATCGGTCTGATCCGCCCACTGACGCAAGCGCTGCTGGTGCGCGCGCTCGCCATCGCCAGGACGTGGCCCGATCACATCCGCCTGTCGTTCAACCTCTCCGCCCACGACGTCTGTGCGGCGGAGGGCATCTTGCCGCTGATCTCCATCATCGAGAAGAGTGGGCTGCCACCGCGGCGGATCGATTTCGAGATCACCGAGACCGCTGTGACCTTCGACTTCGTGCGCGCGCAGCAATCGATCGCGACGCTGAAGGCGATGGGCTGCGGCATTTCGCTGGACGATTTCGGCACCGGCTATTCGTCGCTGAGCCACGTGCACCGGCTGCCGCTCGACAAGATCAAGGTCGACCGCAGCTTCGTCGCCGACATCAACGAAAATCCCGTCAGTCACAAGATCATCAAGTCGCTCACCGGCCTGTGCGACGACATGGAGATCGCCTGCGTCGTCGAGGGCGTCGAGACCCGCGCCCAGCTCGACAGCCTGCGCCGGCTCGGCTGTGACTTCATCCAGGGCTACTATTTCGCAAAGCCCATGGCGGCCGATGCGATCGGCGACTATCTGGCAAAGGAAGGCCAGCGCCTCGAAGGCACCAGGGCCAGGGTCGTAGCCTAACGTTACACCGCGCAGTAGCGCTCCTGGATATCCTTGTCCGCGAGCAGCGCCGCCGCGCTGCTCTGATGCACGACCTCGCCTTGATCAATAATGACGGCGCGGTCAGCCAGCCGCAGCGCCCATTCGACGTTCTGCTCCACCAGCAGCAGCGTCTTGCCCTCGTCGCGCAGGCGGCGGAACAGCAGGCCCATCTCCTCGACGAGGACGGGCATGATGCCCTCCGAGGGCTCGTCGAGCAGGATCATTTTAGGCTTTGCGATCAGCGCGCGCGCAATCGCCAGCATCTGCTGTTCTCCACCCGAGAGCGTCACGCCCTCCTGATCGAGACGCTCCTTCAGGCGCGGAAAGGTTTCGGCAATCTCGTCGATCGCCGTGCGCTCCTCGATATCGCCGCCGGCGGCGACGAGACCGAGCCGCAAATTCTCGCGCACGGACAGGCCGGGGACGATGCGGCGTTCCTCGGGCACGTAAGCGAGGCCGAGATGGAAGCGCTGATGCGCGCGGAGCGGCAACAGTTCCCTGCCTGCGAAGCGCACGCGGCCCGTCGCCTTTGGCATCAGGCCCATCATCGCGCGCAGGGTCGTGGTCTTCCCGGCGCCGTTGCGGCCGACCAGGGCGACCACCTCGCCCGGGTCCACGTGCAGGGAGATGCCGTGGAGGATATGGCTTGCGCCATACCAGGCATGGAGATCGTTGATTTCGAGCAGCGCGGTCTCAGCCATAACCTTCACTCTGTCCGAGATAGACCCGGCGGACCTCCGGATTGCTCCTGATCTCGTCGGGCGCGCCGTCCGCCAGCAGGCGGCCGTGATGCAGCACCACGACGCGTTTGCTGAGCCCCAGCACCATCTTCATCTTGTGCTCCACCAGGAGCACGGTGCGCTTGTCGGCGAGGCGCTCGAGCAGAGCGACCATGTCCTTGGTTTCTTCCGGCCCCATGCCGGCGGTCGGTTCGTCCAACAGCAGCAATTCCGGCTCGGCGACCAGCGCGATCGCGATCTCCAGTGCGCGCTGCTGGCCATGCGACAGGAATTTTGCCAGTTCGTTCCGCCTGGCCAGCAGCCCGACTGCGTCGAGCGCGGCGTCTGCCCGCCCAATCAGTTCAGCAAGCCGGGCGCGGTTGCGCCAGATGTCGTAACTCACGATCAGCGCTTGGGCTGCCACGCGCACGTTCTCATGCACGGACAGATCCGGAAAGATGTTCGTGATCTGATAGGAGCGCGAGATGCCCTGATGCACGAAGCGATGCTGCGGCAGGCCGTTCAGCTCACGTCCCCTGAAATGCAGCTTGCCCGAGGTCGGCGTCAACGCGCCCGAGAGGATGTTGAAGAACGTGCTCTTGCCGGCGCCGTTCGGCCCGATGATCGAGGTGAGCTGGCCGGCCGCGAACGAAATGGTGATGCCCTCGAGCGCGACGAAACCGCCAAAGCGTTTGCCGATGCCTTCGGCACGAAGCAGTTCACCGCTCATCGCCGCGCCTTTCCGATGCCGAGGGCATCGAGCAGCGTTCCCCAGATGCCCTTGGGCAGGAACAGCACGAACAGCACGAAGATCGCACCGACGACAATTTGCCAATGCGGCGTCCAGAGCGAGATCACGTCCTCCAGGATCAGGAAGCTGGCAGCACCAACGAAGGGCCCGAAGAAGCTGCGGGCGCCGCCGAGCAGCACCATCATCACGATCATGCCCGAGGTCTGGTAGTGCAGGATGTCCAGCGGCACGATGGACAGATGCAGTGCCAGCATGCAGCCGCCGAGCGATGAGATCGCGCCCGACAGCATGAACACGACCAGCTTGCTGCGTTCGACGTCATAGCCGCAGGCTCGTGCCCGCTGCTCGTTCTCGCGGATCGCCTCGATGACGGCCCCGAACGGTGAGTTCAGGATACGCGACTGGAACCACATCGCCAGCGCCGCGAACGCCATCAGCACGTAATATTTGTTGACGGGATCGAGGAAATTGACCTGAAGGCCGAACAGGCTGATGCGGTCGACCGTGAAGCCCCGCAGCCCGTTCTCGCCGCCGGTGAAGGAGGCCGCCTGGAGCGCTACGTAGTAGACGAGTTGCGCCAAGGCGAGCGTTACCATCGAGAAATAGATGCCGCGGGTGCGCGTCGAGACCACACCGATCGCGGCGGCCAGGCAAGTGCTGAGGAGTACGGCAATCGGTACGGCAGCGAACCAGGGCATGCCGTAGCGTCCGATCGCGATGCCAGTGAAGTAGGCGCCTGCACCGAAGAACGCCGCCTGGCCAAACGACAGCAGGCCCGTGTAGCCGAACAGCAGATTGTAGCCCATCACCACCACGCCGTAGATCAGGACGTTGACGGCCAGCGCCTTCGATGGCAGCAGCCAGGGCAGCAATGCAAGCACGGCAATCGAGAGCAGAACACGCTGATCGAGGAGCCAGCCGAGCCCGCTGGAGGCGGGTTTGGCGACCGCTTCGCCGCTCGAAGGTAGCGTCACGCCGTCCTCCCTCTCACGCCGAACAGGCCTTGCGGGCGGATCAGCAGCACCACCGCCATCAGCGCGAACATGACGATGGTTGCCATCTCCGGCGCGAACAGCGCCACCATGCTGATGGATACGCCGACCATGAGACCGGCGACCACGGCGCCAACGATCGAGCCGAGGCCGCCGATGACGGTCACCACGAAGGCTTCCGCCAGAACCAGCGAGCCCATCTCCGGATTCACGCTGCGCATGGGCCCCGCGAGCACGCCGCCAAGCGCGGCGAGCCCCACCCCGAGTCCGAAGATCGCGAGCCAGACCCGCCCAATATCGACGCCGAGCACCTGCATGATGGTCGGATCGCGCGCGCCGGCGCGCACGATCAGGCCGACGCGGGTCTTCTCCAGCGTCAGCCAGAGCGCCAGCAGCACCACCGCCACCAGCGCGATGACGAACAGGCGGTAGCGCGGGAAGAAGCCGATGCCGAGATCGAGCACGCCGATCAGCTGCGGCGGCGTCGGAAAAGGAATGCCGTCGCTGCCGAACACGATGCGCACGCCCTCGACCAGGATGTAGCTGAGGCCGAAGGTGAGCAGCAGCGGATCGTCGATCGAGCGTCCATAGAGCCTGCGGATCAGAACGAACTCGATCAGCATACCGAAAGCGCCGATCAAAATGGGTGCGAGCAACAGCCCCCACCAGAAGCTCCCGGTGAGGGATGCCACATACAGGCCCGCATAGGCCCCGATCATGAACAGCGCGCCGTGGGCAAAATTCACCACCCCGAGCATGCCGAACACGATCGTCAGCCCAAGCGCAGTGATCACCAGGACCGCCCCTAGGGCGATCCCGGAGAGAAGCTGCATGATGATCAGCGACAGGTCCATCGTGACAGGCTTCAGGTCGCGTGGCCGAGCTCGCTGCAGCTGCGCAGCATGTCGTCGGCGCCCGCGTCGTTGGCCAGGATCGCGAACAGATCGTTCTCATTGGCCATGGCGGACTTCTTCTTGGACTCCAGCACCAGCACCGACTGCACCGACTGGTGGTCGCATTTGCGGTAATGCTGCGGGCCCTTGGTCAGGTCGTATTGCAGCTTCTCCAGGGCAACGACGACCTTGTCGGTGTCGGTACCACCGGCGGCCTGCATGGCGGCCAGCAACGATCCGACCCCGGAATACCCGTAGGCGCCATAATCGGTCGGAATCGCGCCGCCGTTGGCGGCCTTGAACGCTGCGTTGAAGGCCGACGCCGACTTGCTCTGCGTCTCCAGGCCCCAATAGTAGTTGGCGCCACCGACCACGCCTTCGAACACGTCGGGGCCGACCGCGAGCCGCTGGTTGTGCAGGATGACGGGCACGACGATCTTCATCTGCTGCTTGACGCCGAAATCCACGGCCTGCTTGATGGCGTTGGCCTGGTCACGGCCGAAATTGGAGATGCACAATACATCCGGCCGCATCGACATCAGGCGCGGCATGAAGGTGGAATAGTCGGCGGCGCCGAACGGATGCAGGATCTCGCCGACATTATCCGCACCGATCGCGGTCTGAGCGCGCTTGAAGCCGCGCAGCATCTCGTGACCGTAGGCATAGTCGGCGACGAGATGAGCGACTTTCATCCCCTTCTTCAGGGTGTGCCGTGCCACGGCTGCGGTCGTCATGTGCGGGTTCAGCGCCTCGTGGAAGGTATATTTGCTGAAATCCTTGGCCTCGTTGATGGTATCGGACTGACTGATCGAGACGTAGATCACGCCGCGGGCGCGGGTGACCTCGTTGACCGCCAGTTGCACCGCGCTGGAGAGCGCGCCGACCACGGCATGGACTTTGTCCTTCTCGATCAGCTCGAGCGTGCGGGTCGCGGCCTCGCCGGCATTGAGCTTGTCGTCGCGGACCAGCAGCTCGACCTTGCGGCCGGCAATGCCGCCCTTGTCATTGACCAGCTTCACCGCGAGCTCTGCGCACTTGACCTGATCGCGCGCTTCAGCAGCGAACGGCCCGGTCAGCGGCGTCGGAAAGCCGATGCGGATCGTCTCGTCGGCGGCGCGGCCGAGCCGCGGCATGGCGAGCAGGGCCGCGCCGGCCGAGAGGCCGGCGAGCGCGGTGCGGCGGGTTATCTTCGGGGTCGAACCGGACTTTGGCATGATTTCCTCCAACTGTCTTTTTTCTAGAAACGCTTCAGGGCTTTCAGAACTATTGCGGGCGTGATCGGAATCGAATTGATCGTGGCACCGAACGGCGCGAGCGCATCGTTGACGGCATTGAGCACGGAGGCGGACGCCGCCGCGGTGCCGGCCTCGCCGACCCCCTTGGCACCGAGCTCGGTGTCGGCGGTCGGCGTCTCGACATGGGCAATGAGGATGTCGGGCATCTCCATCGGCATCGGCACGAGGTAGTCGGCGAGCGAGCCGTTCACGAGCTGTCCCGTCTCGCTGTAGCGGCATTCCTCGAACAGCGCCGCGCCCAGCCCCTGCACGATGCCGCCGCGAAGCTGCTCGTCCACCAGCATCGGGTTGATGACCCGGCCGCAATCCTCGACGATGAAATGCTTCAGGAGCTTGATGAAGCCAGTGTCGACATCGACCTCCAGCGAGCAGCCCTGAATGCCGTTGGTGAAGGCAAAGGGATAGCCTTGCGGGGCGAAATGATGGCTGACGGTGAGCTGCGCCTGCGTGCCCGGCGGCAGCGTATCGGAGCGGAAATAGGCAATGCGCGCGATCTCCGAGATCGGCATGCGCTGGTTCCGCGTGCTTGCGTCCACGACATCGCCATTGACGATGTCGAGGGCCGACGGCTGCTCCTGAAGGATGAGCGCGGCGATCTCCAGAATGTTGCGCTTGAGCGCGCGCGTCGCCTGGAGCGCGGTCTCGCCGCCGATGCCGGCGCCGCGGCAGGCCCAGGTGGCACCGCCATGCGGCGTCACCTCGGTATCTCCGGTGATGACCTTGACGTGCTCCTGCGCAAGGCCGAGCTGATCGGCCACGATCTGGCTGATGATCGCCTCGGTGCCCTGCCCCTGCTCAGTGACCGAGATCAGGCAGCGCACCTCGCCCGACGGCGTCAGGCTGACGATCGCCCCGTCCTGCGAGGAGATGCGTGCGCCGCCGACGCCATAGAACGCCGGGCTCGGGTTGGTGATCTCGACAAAGGCGGCAATGCCGATGCCGCGGTAGATGCCGCGCTTGCGCAACTCCACCTGCTCGGCACGCAAGCCGGCGTAGCCCATCATCTCGTGCAGGCGCCTGAGGCACGCCTGATGCGACAGCGCCTCGAAGCGGTAACCGGTCGGAGAGGTCTGCGGATAGGCGTCATCGGCGATCACGTTCTGCGCGCGGATGGCGAAAGGATCGAGGCCGAGCTTCACCGCCGCCATATCGAGCATTCGCTCGGTGACGGCGCAGGCGATGGGATGGCCAACGGCGCGATACTGGCTGGTCTGCACCTTGTTCTGGAAGATCACCTCCAGCGTGGCGCGGTAATTCCTGAAGCGATAGGGCGCGCCGATCAGACGGATTACCTGGTTGCCCTCGACCACGCTGGTGCGTGGATAGGTCGAGAACGCGCCGATCGCGGTCAGATCGAGCACGTCCATTGCGAGAATCTCGCCCTTGGCGTCCAGCGCCATGCGGGCCCGCACGCGGTGGTCGCGGGCGTGGATGTCGGAGACGAACGATTCAATGCGATCGGCGACGTACTTCACGGGACGGCCGAGCAGGATCGAGAGGCCGACCACCGCCATGTCCTCGTGATAGACATGCAGCTTCATTCCGAAGGAGCCGCCGATGTCGGTCGCGATCACGCGAACACGGGCTTCCGGGATGCCATAGTGGCGCGAATAGAGGTCCTGGAACTGGTAGGGCGTCTGGGTGCCATGATGCACGGTCAGCATCCCGGCGGCGGGATCATAATCCGAGACGATGGCACGCGGCTCCAGCGTCACCGCGGTATGGCGGCCGAAGGAAAATTCCTCCTCCACCACATGGGCTGCATGCGCGAAGGTGTCATCAACTTTGCCGCTGTCGAGTTGGCTGCGGAAGCAGATATTGCTCGCGCTGCCGGGATTGACCAGCGGGCTGCCGGCCTCCCGTGCGGTGTCGATGTCGACGACGATAGGAAGGTCCTCATAGTCGACCTCGATCAGCTCCAGCGCATCCTCGGCGGTCGCACGGTTCTCGGCGACGACGGCGACCACCGCCTGTCCGGCCCAGACCACGCGATCCAGCGGCAGCGGCAATTGCGGCGCGGAGGTCATGCCCTTGAAATGATCGAGCGTGCCGGTCCAGGGCGTGCAGATCTTTGCGAGATCCGCACCCGTCGCGACGAGATGCACGCCTTCCAGCGCGCGCGCCTCGTCGGTCTTGATCGAGATGATCTTGGCGTGGGCATGCGGACTGCGCAGGAACGCAGCATAGAGCATGCGCGGCAGACGGAGGTCGCTGACATATCGCCCGCGACCGGCAAGCAGGCGCTTGGCATTCGGCCTCGGCAGGGAACGGCCGATGTAGGAGTTCGGGCGGTCGAGCGAGGTCAGCGGCGCCGTCATCTCGCGTCTCCGGCGCTGCGTGCTTTGGCGACAGCGTCGATGGCGTCGACGATGGCTTCATAGCCGGTGCAGCGGCAATAATTGCCCGACAGCGCGTCGCGGATCTGCTCGCGGCTCGGTTGGGCAATCTGCGAGAGCAGCTCGCAGGCGTTGACCAGCATACCCGGCGTGCAGAAGCCGCATTGCAGCGCGTTGCGGCGATGGAATTCGGCCTGGAGGTCGGCGATCGCCCCGCTCTCGGTGAGACCCTCGATCGTATCGATCCTGGCGCCGTCGGCCTGCACCGCGAACATCAGGCAGGAGTGCACGGCGCGGCCGTCGATCTGCACCAGGCAGGCGCCGCAGGCGCCCATCTCGCAACCGGCATGCGTGCCCGTCAGCTCGAGCTTGTCGCGCAGGCAATCAACCAGCGTCTCGCGGGGCGCAACCTCGCAGGCGACCTTGCGGCCGTTTACGACGAAGCGGACCCGCACAGTCTCATCGGCCTCGTCCAGCAGGGTTTCGTCAAAGCCTCTCATGCGCCCTCACCGAGACGTCCAAGCAGGCGGCCAAGCAACACGCGGGCGAGGTGCAGGCGCATCGCCGGCGGCACCTCGTCGTTCTCGGGCGGCGCGAGATCACCCTCGAGCGCCGCCTGCGCGGCAGCGATATGTTCCGCATCGAGGCCGAAGCCGATCAGAGTTGCCTCAGCGCCTTTCACCCGCGTCGGCCTATTGCCGACGGAGAAGAAGGAGATGCGGATGTCGTCGATCCGATCACTCGTGAAAGTCGCGAGCATGCCGCAACCGACCAGCGCGTAATCCCCGCGCCGCCGCGCCAGTTCGTCGAACGCAAAGCGCTGATCGGCCTTGAACAGCGGAACGTAGATGGCCGTGATCAGCTCGCCGGGCTGCAATGCCGTCTCGAACAGGTCGATGAAGAACTCTTCGGCCTTCACGCGCCGACTGCCCGAGGGACCGGCGATCTCAATCTCGGCGTCCAGCGCCAAGGTCATCGCGGGAAATTCGGAAGCTGGATCGGCCAGCGCGACGCTGCCGCCGAACGTGCCGCGGTTGCGGATCGCGGGATGGGCGACGAAGGGTGCCGCGGCATGCAGCAGCGGCGCAAACTCCGCGATCAGCGGCTCGCTCAGCATCTCGCAGTGGCGCGTCAGCGCGCCGATGCGCAAATAGGCGCCTTCGCGCCTGATGCCGCGCAGCTCGGCAATGTGCGTGATGTCGACCAGCAGCCGCGGCGCCTGGAGCCGCAGTGACAGCGCCGGCACGAGGCTCTGGCCGCCGGCGATGAAACGCGCGTCGTCCCCGGCGCGCGCATGAGCGTCCAGCGCCTGGTCGATCGTCGCAGCACGAAAATAGCTGAAAGCCCTCGCCTTCACTGCCGTTTCCTCGAAATCCATCGGCTCATCAGCCGGGATGCCAGATTTGTAACCATCTGGTCTCAAAATCCTGACACGCCACCGGGAGGCGGTCAACAGGAAATGACCATTTGGTCACAAATGCGCCTTGGGCTATGAAGGCACCAAGACGTATGATTCAGCGACGAAATGGCCCGAAAAGCGCAGAAAACGCCGAAACGACTGGTCCGAAAGCGGACCGAGACAGGCAAGTCCGCGCCAAAGCGCCGCAACATGCGCGCGGCGGATCGGGAGCGCGCGATCGTGGACGAGGCGATCCGATTCTTTGCGGAGCGCGGCTTCGAAGGCCAGACCCGCGAGCTCGCCAAGCGCATGGGCATCACGCATTCGGCGATCTACCGTCACTTCCCCAGCAAGGAGGCGCTGATCGAGCGGGTCTACCAGGAAGTCTATCTCAGCCGCTGGTCACCCGATTGGGGACCGATGATCCGCGACCGGGCCTTGCCACTGGAGGCGCGGCTCACCCGCTTCTATCTCGACTATGTCGAACGCGTGTTCGAGTACAATTGGGTGAGGATCTTCGTGTTCTCCGGCATGAAGTCGTTCGGCATCACCAGCCGCTATCTCGACATCGTCCGCCGCGAGATCATCGAGCCGGCGGCCGCCGAGCTGCGTCATGAGCTGAAGTTGCCCGACGCAAAAGCTCACGCATTGAGTGAACGCGAGACCGAGCTGTTCTGGGGCTTGCACGGCCGCATCTTCTATCTCGCGATCCGCAAGTTCATATACGCGACGCCGATCCCGCCCGATCTCGGCGCCATCGTCCGCGACGCCGTCCAGACTTTCATGGACGGCGCGAAGACGACGATGCCAAAACTGGTAAGCAGTACGCCCCGGCTCGGCGCTTGACTTCACCTACTTTGCCAAACTCGGCAGATCGAGACCGTTGGCGTGCGCGCAGTCGATCGCCGTCTCATAGCCCGCGTCGGCATGGCGCATGACGCCGCTCGCCGGGTCGTTCCACAGCACGCGCTCGATGCGCCTGGCGGCATCCGGCGTGCCGTCCGCGACGATCACCATGCCGGCGTGCTGGGAATAGCCGATGCCGACGCCGCCGCCATGATGCAGCGACACCCAGGTCGCGCCGCTGGCGCAATTGAGCAGCGCATTGAGCAAGGGCCAGTCGGACACAGCGTCCGAGCCGTCCTTCATCGCCTCGGTCTCGCGGTTGGGGCTAGCGACCGAACCGCTGTCGAGATGATCGCGGCCGATCACGATCGGCGCTTTCAGTTCGCCCCGCGCCACCATCTCGTTGAAGGCGAGGCCCAGGCGATGGCGATCACCGAGGCCGACCCAGCAGATCCGCGCCGGCAAGCCCTGGAACTTGATGCGTTCCTTGGCCATGTCGAGCCAATTGTGCAGATGCTTGTCGTCGGGCATCAGCTCTTTCACCTTGGCATCGGTCTTGAAGATGTCCTCGGGATCGCCCGAGAGCGCAGCCCAGCGGAACGGCCCGATGCCGCGGCAGAACAAGGGCCGGATATAGGCGGGGACGAAGCCGGGGAAATCGAAGGCGTTCTTCAGGCCCATGTCCTGCGCCATCTGGCGGATGTTGTTGCCGTAGTCGAGCGTCGGAATGCCCTGCGCGTGGAAATCGAGCATGGCCTGGACATGGTCGACCATCGAGGTCTTCGACGCGCGCTCGACTGCCTTCGGATCAGAAGCGCGTTTCGCCTCCCAATCGGCCAGCGTCCAGCCCTTCGGCAAGTACCCGTTGATCGGATCATGCGCGCTGGTCTGGTCGGTGACGATGTCGGGCTTGACACCACGACGGACCAGTTCCGGGAAGATCTCGGCGGCATTGCCGAGCAGGCCGACCGAGACCGCCTTCTTCGTCTTCGCGGCCTCTGCCATGATCGCGAGCGCCTCGTCGAGCGTTGCGGCCTGGCGATCGAGATAGCCGGTGCGCAGGCGCATCTCGATGCGGCTCGGCTGGCATTCGACCGCGAGCATCGAGGCGCCGGCCATGGTCGCGGCCAGCGGCTGCGCGCCGCCCATGCCGCCAAGGCCGGCGGTGAGAATCCATTTGCCGGCCAGGCTGCCGCCATAATGGCGCCGACCGACCTCGACAAAGGTCTCGTAGGTGCCCTGCACGATGCCCTGGCTGCCGATATAGATCCAGGAGCCGGCCGTCATCTGGCCGTACATCATCAGGCCCTTACGGTCGAGTTCGTTGAAATGATCGAGCGTCGCCCAGTGCGGCACGATGTTGGAGTTCGCGATCAGCACGCGCGGCGCGTCCGCATGGGTGCGGAACACGCCGACCGGCTTGCCAGACTGGACCAGCAGCGTCTGGTCGGCTTCGAGCTTGCGCAAGGCCGCAACGATCCGGTCAAAGCTCTCCCAGTCACGCGCGGCGCGGCCGATGCCGCCATAGACCACGAGCTCGCTCGGGCGTTCCGCCACATCAGGATCGAGATTGTTCATCAGCATGCGCAGCGGAGCTTCCGTGAGCCAGCTCTTGGCGCTGATGTCGCTGCCGCGGGGCGCGCGGATGGTGCGGTCATTGTCCAGTCGGCGGTTCATGCGGACCTCTTCAGCTAAGTCTCGGAAATGGATCGGATGAAAGCGCGGCAGTCGCGACGCCCGTCAGCATGTCGGCCTCGATCAACGCAGCCGCCTTGGCGAGATCGCCAGCCATATAGCGGTCGGCACCGAGTGCCGGCACCTGCTCCCGCAATGCGGCGATGACGGCAGCAAGTGGCCCGCTGGTCGCATGCGGCGCGCGCAGCGTGATACCTTGCGCGGCGACCAGGAGCTCGATGCCGAGAATGGCGGCAAGATTGTCGGCCATGTCGGACAGGCGCCGCGCAGCGTGCGCTGCCATCGAGACGTGATCTTCCTGGTTGGCACTGGTCGGCGTCGAGTCGATCGAGCAGGCGAGCGCGCGCTGCTTGTTCTCGGCATAGAGCGCGGCGGCCGTCACCTCGGCGATCATGAAACCGGAATTGATGCCGGGATCGGGGGTGAGGAACGGCGGCAGGCCGAAATTCAGCGCGGGATCGACCAGCGTGGCAATGCGCCGCTCGCTGATTGCGCCGATCTCCGACAGTGCCAGCGCGATGGCGTCGGCAGCAAAGGCCACCGGCTCGGCGTGGAAATTGCCGCCGGAGACGATCTCGCCGGTCTCGACCAGCACCAGAGGATTGTCGGTGACGGCGTTAGCCTCGACGACTAGCGTGCGCGCAGCCTGCGTGATCAGATCGAGCGCGGCGCCCGTGACCTGCGGCTGGCAACGCAGGCAATAGGGGTCTTGCACGCGCTCGTCGCCTTCGAGATGCGACAGGCGGATGTCGCTGCCATCGAGCAATACGGTCAACGTCGCGGCCGCGGCGATCTGACCGGCATGGCCGCGCAGCGCCTGGATCTCGGGCCGGAACGGCGCCGTCGAAGCCATCGCCGCATCCACCGACAATGCGCCGGTGACGAGCGCGGCCTGCGCCAGGCGGAATGCACGCAGCACGCCTGAGATGGCGTAGGCGGTCGAAAACTGCGTGCCGTTGATCAGCGCCAACCCCTCCTTGGGGCCGAGCGTCAGCGGCGCAAGGCCGGCAGCTGCCAGCGCATCAGCGCCGGACACGGTTTTCCCGTCAACGATAGCCTGCCCTTCGCCGATCATCACCGCGGTCATATGCGCGAGCGGAGCGAGATCGCCGGAGGCGCCCACCGAGCCCTGCTGCGGCACGAGCGGATGGACACCCCGCGCCAGCATGTCCTGCAGTTGCTCGATCACCTCACGGCGCACGCCGGAGGCGCCACGGCCGAGCGAAATGACCTTCAGCGCCATCATCAGGCGGACGATCGGCTCGGGTGTCGCCGCGCCGACGCCGCAGCAATGCGAGATGATGAGGTTGCGCTGGAGCAGCGCGGTCTGATCGGGCGGAATGCGCTTCGACGCCAGCTTCCCGAAGCCGGTGTTGATGCCGTAGACGGGGACATCCGCGCGCGCAGCTCTTGCCACGATCTCCGCCGCTGCTTCGATGCGCGGCCAGAACGAGGGATCGAGCACGACGGGCGCACCATCGAGCACGCACGCGAGGTCATCGAGGCTGACTGTTCCCGGCTTGACGACGATCGCTGTGCCCTCGCTCGTCATTGTCCCCTCCACACCCGGCGGTGCAGCGGATTGAAGCCGATGCGGTAGACCAGCTCGGCGGGCCGCTCGATGTCCCATATCGCGAGATCGCACCATTTGCCGGCCTCTAGCGTGCCGGCTTCGCTGAGGATGCCGAGCGCACGAGCACCCTCACGGGTGACGCCTGCGATGCATTCGGCCACATTCATCCGGAACAGTGTCGCGCCCATATTCATCGTGAGCAGAAGCGAGGTCAGGGGCGAGCTGCCGGGATTGCAGTCTGTCGCGAGCGCCATGGCAACCCCATGCGTGCGGAATGCCTCGACCGGCGGCTTTTGAGTTTCGCGAATGAAGTAGAAGGCGCCGGGCAGCAGCACCGCTACCGTCCCGGCCTTCGCCATTGCGGCGGCGCCGGCCTCGTCGGTGTGCTCCAGATGATCGGCCGACAGCGCCGAGAATTTCGCGGCAAGCGCAGCTCCGCCGAGGTTCGAGAGCTGATCGGCATGCAGCTTGACCAGCAGCCCGAGCTCCCTTGCCGTCTCGAACACCCGTGCGGTCTGCGCAGCCGAGAACGCGATGCCTTCCATGAAGGCGTCAACGGCATCGGCGAGGCCTGCCTTTGCAACCGCCGGCAACATCTCCTTGCAGACGAGATCGATGTAACGGTCCTTGTCGCCATCAGCCTCGACCGGCAGCGCATGTGCGCCGAGAAAGGACGTGCGGATCGCAATCGGTCGCCGGCCTTCGAGGCTACGCGCGGCTGCGAGCTGCCGCATCTCGGTCGCAGTGTCGAGGCCGTAGCCCGACTTGATCTCGATCGTGGTTGCGCCCTCGCCGATCAACGCATCGAGGCGCGGCAGCGCACTTGCGACGAGATCGGCCTCGCTCGCCTTGCGCGTCGCGGCCACCGTCGACACGATGCCGCCACCGGCACGCGCGATCTCCTCATAGCTCGCGCCCTTCAGGCGCAACTCGAATTCGTGCGCGCGGTCACCGCCGTAGACGAGGTGGGTGTGGCAGTCGACAAGGCCGGGCGTGATCCAGCGTCCTCCGCAGTCGATCCGTTCGGCGGCATCGGCATCCGCCGGAAAATCGGCCTGCGCACCGGCATAGACGATGCGGCTGCCGCGCGCGGCGATCACGCCCTGTTCGATCTCGCCGAGGTCGGGACGGTCGGCCCGTAGCGTAGCGAGCCGGGCATTGTGCCAAATCCGGTCGAAGCGCTCTGCCATGCAACGGCCCCTTCGTGGGATGCTTGACTTATATGTCTAGACATATAATCGTGCGGGAGTTCTGTCCAGCCGGCATGGAAACATGACACGACTGCATTTCGCCTCCGCGCTCCTGCCCTCGGGCTGGGCCAATGACGTGCAGGTGGCGATCGCCGCCGGCGCGATCGCCGCGGTGACGCCGGGCGTGGCGCCGACCGCCGGCGACGAGCGCCATCAAATCGCGCTTCCGGGATTGGCGAGCCTGCACAGCCACGCGTTCCAGCGCGGCATGGCGGGACTTGCGGAGCTGCGCAGCGACAGCACCGACACGTTCTGGACCTGGCGCGAGACGATGTATCGCTTTGCACTGGCGATGACGCCGGACGACGTCGCGGCTGTCGCGACGCTGCTCTATGTCGAAATGCTCGAGCAAGGCTTCACCCGTGTCGGCGAATTCCACTACCTCCACCACGACTGCGACGGTTCGCCCTATGCGGATGTTGCCGAGATGGCCGCGCGCATCGCGCAGGCTGCTGAAGCATCAGGCATCGCCCTCACGCTGCTGCCGAGTTTCTATGCGCATGGCTCGTTTGGGGGAGCAGCACCGCATGCCGGCCAGCGTCGCTTCATCTGCTCGGTCGATCAGTTCGCCGCATTGATGGCTGCTTCGCGCAAGGCGGTCAGCGCATTGCCTGGCGCCAACATCGGCATCGCGCCGCACAGCCTGCGAGCGGTGACGCCGAACGAGCTCACGGCGATCATTCCGCTGGCCGAAGGCGGACCGGTGCACATCCATGCTGCCGAGCAGGTCAAGGAGGTCGAGGATTGCCTCGCCTGGTCGAGCCGCCGTCCGGTACAATGGCTGCTGGAGCACGCGCCCGTCGGTCGACGCTGGTGCCTCATTCACGCGACGCACGCGACGGACGAAGAGGTCAGCGCATTTGCCAAGACGGGTGCAGTCGCCGGCCTCTGTCCTGTCACCGAAGCGAGCCTCGGCGATGGCATCTTCCCCGCGCGCGAATTTCTTGCCGCTGGCGGAGCGTTCGGTGTGGGCACTGATTCCAACGTGCTGATCGGCGTCGCGGACGAGCTCCGTCAGCTCGAATACGGCCAACGCCTGAAACATCGCCAGCGCAACGTGCTCTCCAGTGGCACGGGCCGTTCGACGGGACGCACGCTGTTCGATCATGCGCTCGCGGGCGGAGCACGGGCGCTGGCGCAGTCGACGGTCGGCCTCACGCCCGGTGCGCGCGCTGACATCGTCACCCTCGACACTGCGCATCCGTCGCTGGGCGGACGTCAGGGAGATGCGGCTATCGACGGCTGGATCTTTGCAGCCGGCAGCGGTGCGATTGATTGCGTTTGGGCCGGCGGCGACAAGGTCGTCGAAGGCGGCCGGCACAGACTGCGTCAGTCAGCGCGCGAACGCTTCAATGTGTCGGTGCGGAGGCTCGTCGCATGAGCCTTGCCACTGATGCAGCCGACAAGCCGACCCTCTACAAGCGCATCCGCGCCGACATCGAGAAGCGCATCCTGACCGGCGAGTGGCCGCCCGGCCATCGCATTCCGTTCGAGCATGAGCTGGTCGCCCGCTACGGCTGCTCGCGCATGACCGTGAACAAGGCGCTGTCGGAGCTGGCACAGGCCGACCTGATCGAGCGGCGGCGTCGTGCCGGCTCGTTCGTGCGCCGGCCGCAGCATCAATCGGCGGTGCTCAAGATTGCCGACATTCGCGCCGAGATCACCGCCCTCGGCCGCGGCTACGGCTACGAGTTGATCGGCCGCAAGCTGCGCGCGGCGACAGCTGCCGACCGCGATCGCCTCGGCGTCAAGAAGGCGGGCAAGGTGGTCGCGATCAGCTGCCGCCACAGCGCCGACAACGTGCCCTTCGCCGTCGAGGACAGGCTGATCGATCTTGCATCCGTGCCGGATGCCGCGACGGCGGACTTCTCGCGCGAGCCACCCGGCTCGTGGCTGCTTCACCATGTCCCATGGACCGAAGCCGAGCACACGATCAGCGCCATCGTTGCAGACGATCGCACCGCGAGGGCGCTCGACATTGCCGTCGGCGCGCCCTGCCTCGTGATCGACCGCTACACCTGGCGCAGCGCGCGCACCATCACCGCCGTACGCCTGCTCTATCCCGGTGACTCTCACCGCCTTGTCGCCCGATTCAAGGGAGGCTGAGAGGATATGTCGGCACAATTCGTGCAACGCTTCGGGCAACGGTCCGGATGGACCGACAGTGATCAACAGGACGTCAATCCATCGATCGGTAAGAGGACGACAATCATGCGTAATTCAAAGCTATTTGCGACAATCATTGCTCTCGCGGCCGCCACTCCCGCACTCGCCGACGACGTCAAGGTCGGCGTCGGCATCTCCGGATGGACCGGCTTTGCGCCGCTGACATTGGCGAAGGAGGCCGGCATCTTCAAGAAAAACGGCCTCGACGTCACGATCAAGAAGATCCCGCAAAAGGACCGCCATCTCGCGATTGCCTCCGGCGACATCCAGTGCGCCGCGACCACGGTCGAGACCTGGATCTCCTGGAATGCCAACGGTGTTGCCACCAAGCAGATCTTCCAGCTCGACAAGAGCTATGGTGCCGACGGCATGGCGGTGCGCAACGACGTCGCCGCGATCAAGGACCTGAAGGGCAAGACCGTCGCCGCCTCCGCACCGGGCACCTCGCCCTATTTCGCGCTGGCCTGGATGCTGAAGAAAAACGGCCTCACCGTGAAGGACGTCACCGTCGTCAATCTCGAGCCGGCTGCGGCCGCGCAGGCTTTCGTCTCCGGCCAGAACGATGCCGCGATGACCTATGAGCCATATCTGTCAACGGTGCGTGCCGCGCCCGACAAGGGCAAGATCATCGCCACCACGCTCGACTATCCGATGGTCATGGACACCTTCGGCTGCACGCCGAAATTCCTCACCGAGAACCCGAAGGCCGCCAAGGCGCTCGCCGACAGCTATTTCGAGGCACTCGACATGATCGCCAAGGATCAGGCCAAGGCCTACGCGACCATGGGCGCCGACGTGAAGCAAACCGGCGAGCAGTTCGGCAACTCGGCGAAATATCTGCGCTGGCAGGACAAGGCCGCGAACCAGAAGTTCTTCGCCGGCGACTTCCTGACCTTCAACAAGGAAGCTGCCGAGCTCCTGCTCGAGATCGGCATCATCAAGGCCGCGCCGAAGGTCGAGGACCTCTACGACGCGAGCTTCATCAAGTAGGTTTCTGCAAGCCGCCGGTTCCGCCACGAGGCGGAGCCGGCTCGTGATCGACTATTCGGATAGACAGTTTGATGCGTCCCCTGGACCCTGTTACATCGAGGCAGCGCGTGGCCTACGGCCTTGCGTTCTTCGTGCTGTTCGTTGCCCTCTGGTCGTGGGCGACGTTCGGCGGCCATGTGTCGAAGACCTTTCTCGCCAACCCGCTGACCATGGTGCAGGAAGGCTTCGACCTGCTCACCAAGCAGGGATTCGCATTCGACATCGGCATGACGATCTGGCGCGTCGTCGGAGGCTTTGCACTCGCCGCAATCATCGCGGTGCCGCTCGGCGTGCTGATGGGAGCCTACAAGCCGGTCGAGGCGTTCCTCGAACCGTTCGTCTCCTTCGCACGCTATCTGCCCGCTTCCGCCTTCATCCCACTTCTGATCCTGTGGGCCGGCATCGGCGAGCTGCAAAAGCTGCTCGTCATCTTCATCGGCTCGGTATTCCAGGTCATCCTGATGGTCGCGGTGACGGTCGGCGCGACACGGCGCGATCTGGTCGAGGCGGCCTATACGCTGGGCGCCCGCGACCGCGGCATCATCCGCCGGGTGCTGCTGCCCTCCTCCGCGCCCGAGATCGCCGAGATCCTGCGGCTGGTGCTGGGCTGGGCCTGGACCTACGTCATCGTCGCCGAGCTGATCGGCTCGTCCTCCGGCATCGGCCACATGATCACCGACAGCCAGGCCCTGCTCAACACCGGCCAGATCATCTTCGGCATCATCGTGATCGGATTGATCGGCCTGATCTCGGACTTCCTGTTCAAGGCGTTCAACGCCTGGCTGTTTCCCTGGAAGCTCGCATGACGACGCTCAAGATCGAACAGGTCTCGCGCACCTTCCCAGCGCGCCACGGCAACGCGCCGACCAGGGCGCTGGAGCCGACCGACCTCGTCATCGGCAACAACGACTTCGTCACCATCCTCGGTCCCTCCGGCTGCGGCAAGTCCACGCTGCTCCGCATCGTCGCCGGCCTCGACCGTCCGACCAGCGGGCGCGTCACGCTCGACGGGCGCGAAGTGACCGGCCCGGGCGCCGATCGCGGCATGGTGTTCCAGTCCTATACGCTGTTCCCCTGGCTGACGGTGCGCGAGAACATCGCCTTCGGCCTGCGTGAGCGTGGCGTGGCGCAGGACGAGCGGAACAAGATTGCCGACGCCTTCATCCGCCAGGTCGGATTGTCCGGCTTCGAAAACCATTGGCCGAAGCAGCTCTCCGGCGGCATGCAGCAGCGCACGGCGATCGCACGTGCGCTCGCCAATGATCCGAAGATCCTGCTGCTCGACGAGCCCTTCGGCGCGCTGGACAACCAGACCCGCGCCTTGATGCAGGAGATGCTGCTGGGAATCTGGGAGCGCGACCAGAAGACGGTGCTGTTCGTGACCCACGACATCGAGGAAGCGATCTTCCTCGGCAGCCGCGTCATCGTCATGAGCGCGCGTCCCGGCCGCATCAAGGCCGAAATCAATGTGGACCTGCCGCATCCACGCTCCTACAAGATCAAGACCACGCCGGAATTCGTCCAGCTCAAGGAGCGGCTGGTCGAGGAGATCCGCACCGAGGCGCTGAAAGTTGCCGAACATGCCTGACACCCACCCCCGCGCCGACGGAATTCGCGTCCTCGCCGACCTCCATGCGCTGCGCGCCATGGGCGCCTACAAGACCGGCGTGCACAAGCCGACCTTCTCCGAGCCGCACAAGCTTTCGCTGGAGTGGCTCGTTCAGAAGTTGCCCGAGGCCAACCTCTCCGCGACGATTGACGGCATCGGCAATGTCTTCGGCACCAGCTCGAAGCCCGGGCCGAAGCTGCTGGCGGGCTCGCACCTGGAAAGCCAGAACTACGCCGGCTGGCTCGATGGCCCGCTCGGCGTCGTCTACGCGCTCGAGGCGGCGCGCGTGCTCAATACCGATCCATCGCTCAACGGCGCGGTCGAAGTCGCCGCCTGGTGCGACGAAGAGGGACATTTCGGCCATTTCCTCGGCTCGCGCTCCTATGTCGGACAGGTGACCGAGGCTGATATCGACGCCGCGCGCGACCGCACCAGCGGCCGCACCATGCGCGATGCGCTTGCCGACATGGGTCTCGCCGGACGCCCGCGCATCGCCGTCGAGCCGGGGCGGCACGTCGGATATCTGGAAGCGCATATCGAGCAGGGCGACACGCTCGAAAGCGGCCGCCTCGCGATCGGCGTCGTGACCTCCATCGTCGGCATCTGGCAGTACCAGATCAATTTTTCCGGTGAGCAGAACCACGCCGGCACCACGCGCATGGCGGTGCGGAAGGATGCGGGGCTGGCGCTGGCCAAGTTTTGCGTCGCGATCGACGAACGCTTCCCGGCCGCCTGCGGCCCGCGCACGGTCTGGACCACCGGGCGCATCACGCTCGATCCGGGTGCGCCGAGCATCATTCCGGGCGGAGCAGAGATGCTGTTCCAGATCCGCGACGACGATCCGGCTGTCATCGCGCGGCTGGAGCAGCTGCTCTGGACCATGGCGGACGAGGCCAATGCGAACGGTCCCTGCACCGTCACCGTTGCAAAGCTGCGCAGCGGTGCGCCCGCCATGATGAATTCCGGCTTTCAGGATGCGATCGAGGCCGCGAGCAAAGCCGTCGCCGGCGGCCGGTCCGTCCGCATGCCCAGCGGCGCCGGGCACGATGCGCAGATGCTGGCAACCGTCATGCCCGCGGGCATGCTGTTCGTGCCGTCGATCGGCGGCATCAGCCATCACTGGACCGAAAACACCGCCGACGCCGATATCGTCACCGGCGCAGAGGTGTTCGTCGATGCTTGCCGGCGCATTCTTGGCAACTAAAGCCAGCCCGGGAAGCGCTGCGTCCGGGGAACGAGTCGCTGCGCTCGCAATGACGGCGTATGAGGCATGGGCTCGTTCTCCAAACACCACCGTCATTCTCGCGAAAGCGGGGAATCCAGTACGCTGCGGCGTCTCGATTCAATCACTGCCGTCTCGGAGTACTGGATCGCCCGGTCAAGGCCGGGCGATGACAGCGAGTGACTGGAGGCAGACACGCCTTCGCATTCTCGCGGCTGGATTCGCCCGAGCTATGCTTGGTCGCGCCACCCTCTAAGCCAAAAGGGCGCAGGGAAGGCCGGGTGCCGGCGGCACCCGCGGTCCGCTGCGCGAAGATGTAGCGCAAGAAGACCGCACAGCAGCATACAGGTGAAGCCCAACACACGGCCTTCCCTGCGCGATGGTCGGACGGCTTATGCCGTGCTCTCCCGGGAGCCGAGTTCGTTCTGGCCTCCCTCACCCTGCGAAATTCACCGGCACCGCGCCGGTTGACGCGACTGCCGCCTCCGCAAGAGCTTGACCGTAGCAACGACGGCCAGGACCACACGGTTTTGCCGTACGCACGGCCCGCCATTTCGCCGCAGTTTTCCCAGCCCTGTCGACGGAGCCGGAAACTTACAGACGAGACGAAACCTAGCAGCGCCGCTCGTCCGCACGCAGTTTCGGGCTCACGGAGAGCAATCCGCCCTGCCCTTGACCTCTCGTGCACGACGCTGCCGCGTCCACCGCAAAGCCCGGCTCGCGAAAATGACGACCTCATGATCGCCCCTCCTGGATGAGCCGGGATGGGCAATGCATACGACAAATCCGAATTTCGGTAAAGTGGAATATTTATATGCGATGGGATTGACACGGGAGCGAAACACCGAGCTTCCCGGCGTCATTCCGGGGCGCCGCAAAGCTGCGAGCCCGGAATCCATTTAACCGCTTGTACTGCGGCCCGATGAATTCCGGGCTCGATGCTGCGCATCGCCCCGGAATGACTGGAGAGCTTCACCCCTTGCGCGGCACCGGCGTCCCATCCGCCATGGTCGTTGCGCCCTTCCGTTCCACGATCATTCCGTAGGCCCGCGGCTGGCGGTGGACGTCGAAATTGAAGGTGGTGCGCTTGTAGGAGTTGCAGAGATCGAGATCGCAGCGCGCCAGCGCGATCTCGTCGCCCTTGGTGGTGCAGGCCGCCATGATCTCGCCCGAGGGCGCGATGATGCAGCTGCCGCCGATGTGGTCGACGCCCTCCTCGATGCCGGCCTTGGCGACGCCGACCACGAAGGTGCCGTTCTGATAGGCGCCGGCCTGCATCACCAGATGATTGTGGAACAGCGAGAGATCGTCATGCTCGGGCGCGGGCGGATTGTGCACCGGCGTGTTGTAGCCGATCAGCACCATCTCGACGCCCTGCAGGCCCATGACTCGATAAGTCTCGCTCCAGCGGCGGTCGTTGCAGATGGCCATGCCCATCACGCCGCCGAAGGCATCGGCCACGCCGAAGCCATGGCCCGGCTCGAAGTAGCGCTTCTCCAGATGCTGAAACTCGCGCCACGGCTCGTGCTCGGCATGGCCGGGCAGATGGACCTTGCGATACTTCAGGACGATCGCGCCGCTCTTGTCGACGAGAATGGAGGTGTTGTAGCGCCTGACAATTCCGGCCTCGACCGTCAGCTCGGCATAGCCGAGGCAAAAGCCGATCCCGAGCTCGCGCGCGAGATCGAACAGCGCCTGCGTTTCAGGGCCCGGCATCTCGCGCTCGAAGAAACTGTCGATCTCGGCCTGATCCTCGAAATACCAGCGCGGAAAGAACGTGGTCAGCGCCAGCTCGGGATAGATGATCAGGTCGCAGCCGCAGGCCCGGGCCTGCCGCATTAAGGTCATCAGCCGCGCCATCACCGCGGTCCTGGTCTCGCTCCTCGCGATCGGGCCGAGCTGGCCGGCTGCAATCGTCACAAATCTCGCCACGCGTCATTCCTTCGTTTTTCCGAGTGCGCCGGGCTCGAGCCTGCGCCGCACGCACAGGCCGCCTCGGCCCATCATCCTCATGGCACAATCAAATTCCGTGCCTGCGGGTATCATCCTGCGGGCGCCGGGCGAGCGCCGCCGAAACCCAGGGAATTCGTTGCCGATCTGCAACGGTTCCCCGCGATCTGAAGCCGGACAAAACAAACTCCCATTCCGGCCACGAACCGCTTTCACAAGGCCGTGAGACTATCAGGGGAACGAGGATGCGTGCACAACGCGTTTGGAAAGTGAATGGGGCCGCCAGCATCGGGCAGCTTCAATCGAGACTGGACGATCTGAACAAGCGCCTCGGCCAGCTTGAAAGCCAGCATTCGGATAGCGGGACGCTGGAAGAGCTGAGAGCGATCGCGCTCAGTCTGTCGCGCGAGATCGACGACATCCGCTGCGCCGAGGCCACGGCGGCCTTGAGCGAGCTGCTGCGGAGATAGCCGGCACCTGCGATTCGCATCGCGCGCAGGGGAACCAAGCTCCGCCGCCGCCATTTCCATGCAGGGCATGGAGCCAGATCATGAGCAGGCGAGCCGTCTCGCCCGCGACGGCCGCCTTCACCATCGCGCGCCATTTCGCGCTGTGAGGGATTTCGCATGACATCGGACCCCGAGGAGTCGGTGCGGCTGCAGGGCTACGGCGAGATGACGCTGCGCACGGCCGTCGAGACCTTGATGCTGCTCGCGCCGCGCGAGCGATCCGAGGCCGCCGTCTTCCGCGTCCGTGATGATGTACGTCTGGCGCAAAGCGAGATCGCCGAGCTCGCATCAAGCTGGGGCATCGAGCCGGCGCCCAACGTGCGATCGCCGAGACTGGTCCCGGAGCAGCACTGGCAAGACGTCGTCCGCGGCATGGTGCGCGAGGCCCCGCTGCCGTCGCTGATGGTGGCGTTTCTGCTGGGGGTGCTGGTGGCGAGGCGGTAGACGAGTCTCGGGCCGCCGCGCAGCGACAAATCATCGGTCTCGGCGAAAGAGCCATGCCGGCGCGGCAAGCCGCCCTGCCCGGCCAAATCCGCCGTGGACCCGCTCCGAAAATCGTTGCAAAAAGGCGCTCCCGAGGCGCTGGCGGCCGGTCCGCCAAGTCTCTGGGAAACGTCGATTTTTGGAAGAATGGTCGGAGTGGCAGGATTCGAACCTGCGACCCCTGCGTCCCGAACGCAGTGCTCTACCGGGCTGAGCCACACTCCGACAAGAAGGCGGCTTATAGCGTCGGGTTTGACGCACTGCAAGCGGCCGAGCCGAGGAATTTTATCCCTGTGAAAACGGGTCTTGAAACGCTGATTTTGCCGGCCGGCGAGGCCGGCGCGGAAGCCGCCGCCCGGACCCTGGCCGCCGGCGGGCTGGTCGCGTTTCCGACCGAGACGGTCTACGGGCTCGGCGCGGACGCCGCCAACGCCACGGCAATCGCCCATCTCTACGCCGCCAAGGGGCGGCCCGCGTTCAATCCGCTGATCGCGCATGTCGCTGACCTCAAGGCCGCGCGGCGAATCGGGCGGTTCGACGCCCGCGCGCTGAAGCTTGCGGAGGCGTTCTGGCCGGGGCCGCTGACGCTGGTGGTGCCGAAGACCGACGGCTGCCCGGTGGCGGATCTCGCCACCGCCGGCCTCGACACGGTCGCGATCCGTATCCCCGCCCATCCAGTGGCGCAGGCGATCCTCCGCGCCTTCGGCGGCGCCGTGGTGGCGCCGTCCGCCAACATCTCCGGCCACGTCTCGCCGACGCTCGCCGCCCATGTCGCGAGCGACTTGTCGGGGCGGATCGACCTGATCGTCGACGGCGGGCCGGTCGCGGTGGGAGTCGAATCGACCATCGTCGGCTGCTTCGACGTGCCGATGCTGCTCCGTCCCGGCGGGCTCTCACGCGAACGGATCGAGGCGGTGCTGGGCGCGCCGCTGGCGCGGCCGCCGCTGCAAGCCGAAAGCGACGACAGCCAGCCGCTGGCCCCGGGCATGCTGGCCTCGCATTACGCGCCGCGCGCCAATGTGCGGCTCAACGCGCGCGAGGTTGCACCGGGCGAAGCGCTGCTGGCGTTCGGCCCCGCGCGGCTGCCGGGCGTCGAAGCTGCCGACGCCGTCATGAATCTGTCGCCCACCGGCGATCTCGATGAAGCCGCCGCCAATCTGTTCGGCTATCTTCGCAGCCTGGATGCCAGGGCGCCACGCGCGATCGCGGTGATGACGATCCCCGAGGAAGGACTTGGCGAAGCGATCAATGACCGGCTGCGCCGGGCTGCCGTCGTGCGGTGAAACGGATGAGCTTGGTCGGACCGATGCGAGCCGAGGGTTCACCTCTCCCGGAGGGAGAGGTCGGGTCGCATCGCGAGATGCGATCCGGGTGAGGGGTTGCGGCGCCTCATTGGACGCTGCGGCCCCTCACCCGGATTGCACTGGACGATGCTCCGCATCGCCAGGCGCAATCCGACCTCTCCCCGCTGGGGAGAGGTGAGCCACGGACGACCGATCGAGCCAAATTTCACTGTGTTCTAGCGTGTAGCGGTTTTCCGATTACATCGTGCGCAAGGTATAAGTAGCGGAAATGAAAGAAGACGACATGAACATCAACACATCCGCGACCCCGCCGCTTGCGCCCGAGCTGATCGACCAATTCCGCAAGATCGTCGGCGACCGCCACGCCATCACCGACGCAACCGACATCGAGCCTTACGTCACCGAGGAGCGCAACCTGTTCCACGGCCGCTCGCCGCTGGTGCTGCGCCCGGGCTCGACCGCGGAAGTCTCCGCGATCTGCAAGCTCGCCTCCGCGCACAGCATCGCGCTGGTGCCGCAGGGTGGCAATACCGGGCTCGTCGGCGGACAGACGCCGCACAATGGCGAGGTGGTGGTGTCGCTGCGCCGGCTCGACAAGATCCGCGAGGTCGACACCGCCTCCAACACCATGACCTGCGAGGCCGGCGTGGTGCTGCAGATCGCGCAAGCGAAGGCGGCGGAGGTGGACCGGCTGTTTCCGCTGTCGCTCGGCGCCGAAGGCAGCTGCACCATTGGCGGCAATCTCTCGACCAATGCCGGCGGCACCGCGGCGCTCGCCTATGGCGTTGCCCGCGAGATGGCGCTGGGCCTGGAGGTGGTGCTCGCCGACGGGCGCGTGCTCAATCTGCTGTCGAAGCTGAAGAAGGACAACACCGGCTACAATTTGCACAACCTCTTCATCGGCGCCGAAGGCACGCTCGGCATCATCACGGCGGCGACGCTGAAGCTGTTCCCGAGGCCGCGGGCGGTGGAGACCGCCTTCGTCGGGCTGAAATCGCCGGCGGCGGCGCTCGAGCTGCTCACGATCGCGCAAGGCGAAGCCGCCAATGCGCTGACGAGCTTCGAGCTGCTGTCGGAGATGGCGGTCGATTTCTCGGTGCGGCACGGCATCGACGTGCGCGATCCGCTCGAGGCGAAGCATCCCTGGTACGTGCTGATGGAATTGTCCGCATCCAGCGAGGACGCCCGCACGCCGCTGGAGGCGATCCTGACCCGGGCCATGGAGGAGGAGATCGTCGACGACGCCGTGATCGCGGCCAACCTCACCCAGCGCGCCGGCTTCTGGAAGCTGCGCGACGAGATGTCCGCAGCGCAGAAGCCGGAGGGCGGCTCGATCAAGCACGACATTTCCGTGCCCGTCGCGGCGGTGCCCGCCTTCATCGCCGAGGCCGACGCCGCCGTGGTGAAGCTGATCCCCGGCGCGCGGCCGGTACCGTTCGGCCATCTCGGCGACGGCAACCTGCACTACAATGTCAGCCAGCCGGTCGGCGCCGATACGGCGGATTTCCTGGCGCGCTGGCACGAGATGAACGCGGTGGTGTTCGAGATCGTGCTGCGCATGGGCGGCTCGATCTCGGCCGAGCACGGCATCGGCGTGCTCAAGCGCGACGAGCTGCCGGAGGTGAAGGACAAGACCGCGATCGAGCTGATGCGCTCCATCAAGGCGATGCTCGATCCGCTCGGCATCATGAATCCGGGGAAGGTGCTGTGAGCGTCCCCCCTGCTCCGCTCGCAATCCGCGCGATCGCGGATGCCGATGTCGAGATGGTCGTCGCGCTGTGGCAGCGCTGCGGCCTGACGCGGCCCTGGAACGATCCGCATGCCGACATCGCGCTGGCGCGGCAGCGCGACAATTCCACGGTGCTGGTCGGCCGCGACAACGGCGCGATCGTCGCAACTGTGATGGTCGGCCATGACGGCCATCGCGGCTGGGTCTATTACGTCGCGGTCGATCCCGACAGCCGGAAGCGCGGCCATGGCCGCATCATCATGGCGGCGGCCGAGGACTGGCTGCGCGCGGCCGGAATTCCAAAACTGCAGCTCCTGGTCCGCCGCGAGAATGCGCAGGCCAATGCATTCTACGGATCACTGGGCTTCGAGCTATCCACATCCGTGATGTTCCAGAAGTGGCTCGACGGCCGCACCACCACGCCAAGCAACTGAGATCGAGCCATGACCATTTCCGATCGCGTCCGCATCAAGGACGTTCGCGTGCTCTCGAACAACTGGACGCCCGTGAAGACCACGACGTTCGAGTACCGGCGTGCCAATGGCGAGTGGCAGACGCAGCACCGCGAGACCTATGAGCGCGACAACGCTGCGGCCGTGCTGCCCTACAACCGCGCCCGGCGCACGGTGATCCTGGTGCGCCAGTTCCGCCTGCCGGCGTTCATCCGCGGCTACGACGATCTCCTGATCGAGGCGGCCGCCGGCGTGCTTGATAACGCCGAGCCCGAGACGCGCATCCGCGCCGAGGCCGAGGAGGAAACCGGCTATCGCCTGCACGACGTGCACAAGGTGTTCGAGGCGTTCATGAGCCCCGGCGCCATCACCGAGAAGCTGCATTTCTTCGTCGCCGAGTACGAGCCTGAGATGCGCGTCAGCGACGGCGGCGGCCTCGAACACGAGGGCGAGGACATCGAGGTGCTGGAGCTCGGCATCGACGAGGCACTTGCGATGATCGCCGACGGCCGCATCATCGACGCCAAGGCGATCATGCTGCTGCAATACGCGGCGCTGCATGTTTTTAAGTAGGTGGTGCTCTTCACCCTCCTCTGGAGGGCAGGGCTATCGCAGATGAGGAAACGCGGCGGGAAACTCGCCTGCGGCCATCCTTCGAGACGCCCGCCTCCGGCGGGCCCTCAGGATGAGGGCGGAGTGTGCAGCAGCAGTTTCAAAGGATACCGCTTTGGCGAAGCCTCATCCTGAGGAGACCGCAAAGCGGTCGTCTCGAAGGACGAGGCGCTTGCTCAGGCCCGTCCCAAAAGTCATATGCGATGGCCCTGCCCTCCAGGGGAGGGTTAAGTGCCACCGTTCGCGCGGCTTCATCGTCCATTGCAATTCTGTCCTGCGTCGCCCTGCTCCCCGTTGAGCAACCCCAAAACTATCTCTAGTCTGGGCCCAACCAAGAACCAGGAGACGCGCCCATGTCCGCTCCGCGCGACGACGAATTCGGCTTTGCGCCCGACTACGACTCCCCCGTTCCCTACATGCAGCGCACGCGGGACTATTACGCGGCGATCGGCTACACCACGCCGTATCGCTGGGCGCATTACACCGAGGCGCCGTTCCAGCCGCTGAAGAAGCCGCTGGCACAGTCCCGCGTCACCATCATCACCACGGCCGCGCCGTTCGATCCGGCCAAGGGCGACCAGGGGCCGGGCGCGGCGTATAATGGCGGCGCCAAATTCTACCAGGTCTATGACGGCGACACGTCGAAAGAGCACGATCTGCGCATCTCGCACATCGGCTACGACCGCAAGCACACCTCGGCCACCGACAGCGGCACCTGGTTTCCGCTGCCGCAACTCTTGAAGGCCAGCGCCGCGGGACGGATCGGCGAAGTGAGCCAGCGCTTCTTCGGCGCGCCGACCAACCGCAGCCACCGCGTCACGCTCGACACCGACGCGCCGGAGATCCTGGCGCGCTGCCTTGCCGACAAGGTCGACGCCGCGGTGCTAGTGCCGAACTGCCCGGTCTGTCACCAGACCACGGCGCTGGTGGCGCGGCATCTGGAGCGGAACGGCATTGCGACCGTGGTCATGGGCTGCGCCAAGGACATCGTCGAGCACGCGGCGGTGCCGCGCTTCTTGTTCAGCGACTTCCCGCTCGGCAATTCCGCCGGCAAGCCGCATGACATCGCCTCGCAGGCGCGGACGCTCGAGCTGGCGCTCGAGCTGCTGGAGACCGCGAGCGGCCCGCAGACCACGATGCAGTCGCCGCTGCGCTGGAGCGAGGACGCCTCCTGGAAGCTCGACTACAACAACGTTGCGCAGCTCGCCCCTGAAGAGCTGGCGCGGCGCCGCGCCGAATTCGACAAGCAGAAGGAGATCGCGCGCGGCAACCGCGCCGCCTGACGTCCTCCGACAACGATAACAAAGAGGGGAGAGCGACGTGACGCGACCGTTCGAGGGCGTGAAGATCCTGGACTTCACGCAAGTGCTGGCCGGCCCCTATGCGAGCTACCAGCTCGCGCTGCTGGGGGCCGACGTCATCAAGGTCGAGCGGCGCGAGGGCGAGGACATGCGCCGCACGCCGCTTTCCCGCGAATGGGCCGAGCGCGGGCTGGCGCCGGCGTTCCAGGCCGTCAACGGCAACAAGCGCAGCCTGACGCTCGATCTGCAGAGGCCGGAGGCGATCGCGATCGTGAAGAAGCTCGCGAGCCAGGTCGACGTCGTCATGGAGAATTTTCGCCCGGGCGTGATGGACAAGCTCGGCCTCGGCTACGAGGCGCTGTCCGCGATCAATCCCAAGCTGATCTATTGCGCGGTCTCCGGCTTCGGCCAGACCGGCCCGGACCGCCTGCGGCCCGGCTACGACGGCAAGATGCAGGCGCTGTCGGGCATCATGGCGATCACCGGCCACCCCGAAACCGGGCCGACCCGCGCCGGCTTTGCGGTGTGCGACGTGCTGTCGGGCGCGACGGCCGCGTTCGGCGTGTCGAGCGCGCTGTATCAGCGCGACCGCACCGGCAAGGGCCAGCTCATCGACGTCTCCATGCTGGAGGCGACGCTGGCATTTCTCTCAGGGCAGATCGCGGACTGGTCGGTCGCCGGCCATCGCCAGACACTTTCGGGCAACCAGGCGGTGAGCCGCAGGACCACGGCCAACCTGTTCAAATGCGGCGACGGCCATATCCTGCTCGCCGTCAACAACGAGAAGCAGTACCGCGCGCTGATGAGCGCGCTCGGCCGCGAGGACACGCTGAGCGATCCGCGCTTCGCCGACTGGTTTTCGCGCAACGAGAACGAGCCCGCGCTCCGCGCGATCATCGAGGCGGCGCTCGCGGCAAGGCCGGCGCGCGAATGGGAGACGATTCTGGAAGATGCCGGTGCGCCCTGCGCCAGCATCTGGAAGGTCGAGGAGGTGATCGACCATCCGCAAGTGAAGGCGCGCGGAGCGATCCAGGAGCTCGACACGCCCTATGGCCACCTTCGTTTCGCCGGCAGTGGGTTCAAGCTCGCGCATGGCGGCGGCAGGCTGGATCGGATGGCGCCGGAGCTGGGCGCGGATACGGATGCGGTGCTCGGCGAGCTGGGGTTTGATGCGGGGGAGATCGCGGCACTGCGGGCGCAGGAGGTTGTTTAGAGCGCCACGCATTCCACCGCCGCCAAATCAGAACAACGACCCCTGCCCGTCATCCGCCGGCGC
Source organism: Bradyrhizobium sp. PUT101 (assembly GCF_052043945.1). Taxonomy (NCBI): domain Bacteria; kingdom Pseudomonadati; phylum Pseudomonadota; class Alphaproteobacteria; order Hyphomicrobiales; family Nitrobacteraceae; genus Bradyrhizobium; species Bradyrhizobium sp. PUT101. Next base: position 5,911,806 of record NZ_CP197207.1, on the reverse strand, counting down.
AGCAGCAACCTTCCGCACCGCCTTCCTGGGCTTCGCAGCCTCCGCCTCCATCTCCTCCGCGCTGATCGGCAGCACGAGCTGCTCGTCGTCATTGGCAACGCGGTTGACGCGGGTGGAAACGGGGTGCCAGGCGAATTCGCCGAGGCGCGGGGCCGTCATCAGCGGCAGGATCGCGTCGACCTCGTCGCCGCTTATATCGAGCCAGCGCTCGAAATCGCGCGGGCTGATGGTGACGGGCACGCGGTCATGCAGCGCGGCGAGGTCCTCGCCTGCCGCCGCCGTGACGATCGCGACCGTGTCGAGCTCCTCGCCGTTCGGCCCGACCCAGGTTTCGAACACTGCGGCAAAGCCGAGCGGTTCGCCGTCGGCGCGGTGGATGAAGAAGGGCTGCTTGCGGCCGTCTTCCATCTTCCACTCGTAATAGCCATCGGCCGGAATCAGGCCGCGCCGGCGGCGAATCGCCCTCTTGAAGGCGGGCTTCTCCAGCACCGTCTCGGCGCGGGCATTGATCAGGAGCGTAAATCCGCGCGGATCCTTGACCCAGCCCGGCAGCAGCCCCCAGCGCATCAGGCGGAAATGGCGCGCGCCGTTCTCGACCAGCACGACCGGAATCGGTTGTGTCGGGGCGACATTGTACCGGGGCGGGAAATTCGGCTGCTCGACATAGCCGAACAGTTGCCGCAAAGCCGCGGGGGCCGAAGTTATGACGAAGCGTCCACACATGCCTGGGCATCTATATAAGGTCCGTTCAGGTCCTTTTAACCCCGAACGCTAACACTGCGGCAGATGAGCTCAACGGCCTCCCAACCCGCGCGGACGCATGTACAGACGGGCCCCGAGGCACAGGCCTGGGCCGAGCGGCTGCGTGTGGCCAATATCAACCCGCGCACCGGGCTTGCCACCGACTATCTCAACCATTTCAATGAAGCCGTGATGCTGCTCGAAATGGTCCCGGACATGCCGGAATGCGCCGATGACTTCCTGACCTGGACGCCACTGTCGTATGCCGAGCATTTCACGGCGTCGAATTTCAAGGCGCGGGACCTCGCCATCGAGGCCTATGAGAAGGCCGATCCCAATGTGCGCGCCCAGTTCGACCACATCACGGACACCATGACCTCGATCCTGACCGCGGTCGGCTCGGCCATGCGCGAAGTCGAGAAGGACACGACCCGCGTCCGCCTCGCCGAGCAGGCCACCCTCTGGGTCAAGCCGTTGATCGCGGCCTGCGGCGGCATCATCAATGGCGGCGCGGAAGCCGACGTCGACACCATCATGGCGAACTAGGCCCGTGAGACTGGATCGAACCTTGCTCCGCGCACTGTCCACCTCTCCCATCGGAAGGGGTCGGCGCGCAGCGCCGGCTGAGGGGCTTTGGTCCCTCCAAGGAGCTGAGCCCCCTAACCCGATTTGCTGCGCAAATCGACCTCTCCCCGCTGCGGAGAGGTGAAGTCGCCATGGCGGTCGTCCAGCCCACCCATCCCCAGCTCGCGGTCAGCGCGGCCATCTTCCGCGACGGCAAGGTGCTGCTGGTCCGCCGCGCCCGTTCGCCTGCCAGGGGGTTCTATTCGCTTCCGGGCGGCCGGGTCGAATTCGGCGAATCGCTGCATCAGGCCCTGAGCCGCGAGGTCGACGAGGAAACCGGCCTTCGTATCGAGATCATTGGCCTCGCCGGCTGGCGCGAGGTGCTGCCGGCAGCAGCTGGCGCCGGCCATTACCTGATCATGTCCTTTGCCGCCCGCTGGGCGGGCAGGGAACCGGCTCTGAACGACGAGCTCGACGATTACCGCTGGATCGCGCCGGACGCCCTAGCGAGCCTCGGCGACCTCAAGCTGACCGGGGGGCTCGAGGAGATCATCCAGTCCGCCGCCCGGCTGATCGGCCCCTGACCGAACGTCGAACTCCGACACTTCTCCCGCTTGCCGGGGGAGGAGCGCACCGTCCGCGCGGCTCCGCCTTGCGTCCACCGCCCCGAGGGGGCATACAGCCCGCCGATGTCCACGCGATTTCTGGCCATTTTTGCCCTGATTCTCGCCTGCGCCGCCGGGTCCGTCCGGGCCCAGGACGTGGCAGCGCCGTTTGACGCCGATTTGCAGCGGCTGGCCGAGATCCTCGGCGGCCTGCACTATCTACGCGGCATCTGCGGGTCCAACGAGGGCAACAAATGGCGCAACGAGATGCAGGCGCTGATCGAGGCCGAAACCCCCTCCGGGGAGCGCCGCACCCGTATGATCGCCGGATTCAACCGCGGCTATAACGGCTTTCAGCAGACCTACCGGAGCTGCACGCCGGCCGCGACGGTGGCGATCCGCCGCTACATCGAGGAAGGCTCGAAGATCTCGCGGGATCTGACCGCGCGCTACGCAAACTAGGTTCTCTCCACCTGTCATTCGGGGGCGCGCGTAGCGCGAGCCCGGAATCCATTGTGCGGCAGTCTCTGCGGCCAGATGGATTCCGGGCTCGCGACTTCGTCGCGCCCCGGAATGACGGCGGCAGATGCGGGCGCGGCGCGACGGGAACCCTGTCATCGACTTTGTGCACAGCCGTTAACCGTTCTTAAAGATGTGGCCTAGCGGTCGTTAACGCCCGTGCTACACCTCTCGCACAGCGCATCGCCGTGGATCGCGCCCCAGCCTTGACCGAGTTTCATGAACCAGCCGATTTCCTACGCCCGCGCGCCGCTGCCCGATCACGAGCAGAAACAAGCTGCCCTGAGCTATCTCAACGAGGCCTGGGCCGAAGCGCGCCATGACGGCGTCGACGGCGATTGCCTCGCGCAGGCGAGCCTGTTCGCGGCACTGGCCGAACTCGTCGGCACCTATGGCGAGGACGCGGTAGCGAAGTTCGTCGAGGGCTTTCCTGGCCGCATTCGCAACGGCGAGTTCTCGGTCGGCATCTCCAGGCAGTAAGCCCGTCGAAAATGACCCCGCCACGCAGGCGGGGCCAGTCGACGGATGAAAGACTTTGCGGCATGTTCGCGAAGTCTGCCGCGAGTTATCGCACGGAAGTTGTTTCCTCCCGACAAGCACTAATCTCACATTGGCCGGGAGATATTCCCCGGAAGCATCGGGATTGGATTTAATCCGTCTCGATCGGCAGCGCCGGATCCCTCGCCCATTCGCCCATCGAGGCGTCGTAGAGCGTCAGCTTGTCATAGCCGAGCTGCGCCAGCATGAGCAGATCGATTGTCGCCGAGATGCCGCCGCCGCAATACAGGATGACATCCTTGTCTCGCGTGACGCCTTGGGCGGCGAATTTCGCTTCGGCGTCTGCGAGCGTCGTCAGGGTCCTGTCGGGATTGACGAGGGTTGCTGCTGATACGTTGACGCTGCCGGGAACGCGGCCGGGCCTGCCATAGCGACTCGGTTCGAGGCCGGAATGAAACTGCGGTCCGAGCGCATTGACGATCACGGTCGAGGGATCGCCGATCCGCGACATCACCGCGGCCCTATCGACGAAGCAGCCCGTGCGCGGCGTCGCCTTGAATGTCGTCGCCGGATATCCCTTCGGTGCGCCTGTCTCGATCGGCCGCCCCTCCTCCTTCCACTTGTCGAAACCGCCGTCGAGCACGAGCGCATCGACTCCGAGCGAGCGCAGCATCCACCAGAACCGCGTCGACCACATCATCGTGCCGATGCTGTAGAGCACGATGGTCTTGGATGCGTCGGCGCCGTGGCGGCCGAAGGCGGCCTCCAACTGGGCCACATCAGGCATCATGAAGAAGTGCTGCGCCGAGGCGTCGGAGAACTCGCCTTGCAGGTCGAGGAAATCGGCGCCCGGGATGTGGCCGGCCGCGAACGTCTTGTCGCCGGGGACCGCGCGGTACGGCACGTCGCTGCCCGGCGGCACCGGCTCGTTGTAGGTCGTGCAATCGTAGAGGCGCAGATCGGGATCGCCGAGGATGGCGGCGAGCTGCTCGGTGGTGATGAGGGGTGTCGGCTGGGACATTGGACCACTCTCCCGTTCGAGAGGAAGTCTAGACCTCTCTCCTCGTCATTGCGAGGAGCTCTTGCGACGAAGCAATCCAGACTGCCTCCATCGAAAGATTCTGGAATGCTTCGCTGCGCTCGCAATGACGGGAATGGGTGCGTTCCCCCCCGACAGAAGTCCCTACGCCTTCAGCGTCTCCAGAAACCGCACCGGCTCGCCTTGCGACGACGCCACGAGCTCGCCTTGCCACATCACGCGGCGGCCGCGGATGAAGGTGCCGACGGGCCAGCCCGTCACGCGCACGCCGTCATAGGGAGTCCAGCCGGCTTTGGACGTGACCCATTTGTTGGTGATGGTCTCGCTGCGCTTCAAATCGACGATGGTGAAATCGGCGTCGTAGCCGGCGGCGATTCGCCCCTTGCAGGCGATGTTGTAGAGGCGTGCGGGACCGGCGCTGGTGAGGTCGACGAACCTCGCCAGCGACAGCCGGCCGGCGTTGACGTGATCGAGCATGATCGGCACCAGCGTCTGCACGCCGGTCATGCCCGAGGGCGAGGCCGGATAGGTCTTCGACTTCTCCTCGAGCGTATGCGGGGCGTGGTCGGAGCCGAGCACGTCGATGATGCCCTGCTCGATGCCGCGCCAGATGCCGGCGCGATGATCGGCCCCGCGCACCGGCGGGTTCATCTGCGCGAGCGTGCCGAGCCGCTCGTAGCATTCGGGCGCGACCAGCGTGAGATGATGCGGCGTCGCTTCGCAGGAGGCGACATCCTTGTGGTCGCGCAGGAACTCGATCTCTTCCCTGGTCGAGATGTGCAGCACGTGAATGCGCTTACCCGTCTCGTGCGCGAGCTTGACCAGTCGCTGCGTCGCCATCAGCGCCGCGGTCTCGTCGCGCCAGACCGGATGCGAGCGCGCATCGCCCTCGATGCGCTGCGGTTTGCGCTCGTTGAGCCGATACTCGTCCTCGGCGTGGAAGGCCGCACGGCGGCGGATCACCTGGAAGATGCGGCGCAGGCTTTCGTCGTCCTCCACCAGCAGTGCGCCGGTCGAGGAGCCGATGAACACCTTGACGCCGGCGCAGCCGGGTGCGCGCTCGAGCACCGGCAGGTCCTGCACGTTCTCGCGGGTGCCGCCGATGAAGAAGGCGAAATCGCAATGCATGCGGTGATTGGCCCGCTTCACCTTGTCGGTGAATTCGGCCTCCGTCACCGTCAGCGGCGCCGTGTTCGGCATTTCGAACACGGCGGTGACGCCGCCCATCACGGCGCTGCGCGAGCCGGTTTCGAGGTTTTCCTTGTGCTCCAGCCCGGGCTCGCGGAAATGCACCTGCGTGTCCATCACGCCGGGCAGGATGTGCAGGCCCTTGCAGTCGATCACCTCCGCGGCGCTGCCTTGCGACAGCGGCCCCAGCTCGGCGATGCGACCGCCCGCGATGCCGATGTCGCGGACAGCCTCCCCGTCCTGGTTGACCACGGTGCCGCCCTTGAGGATCACATCGAAACGCTGGCTCATGGCTGAAGGCCTCTCTCGTCCCCAAGCGCAGGGCTCGAGGTCTTGTCGTTTATGCGTTGCGGGCTTACGTTCCGGAGCAACATGTCGCAAGAGATTTTCGCATGAAATCGGCGTTTCTTCTCGACCGGGGCGTGATCAAGGTCGCAGGCGAGGATGCGCGCAACTTCCTCAACGGCCTGGTCACGACCGACCTCGACAGGCTGAAACCAGGCCTGGGGCGATTCGGCGCGCTGCTGACGCCACAGGGCAAGATCATCGTGGACTTCCTGATCACGGAAGCGCCCGCGGGTCACGGCGGCGGGTTCCTGATCGACTGCCCGAAAGCGCTGGCAGATAGCCTCGCCACCAAGCTGAAATTCTACAAGCTGCGGGCCAAGGTCACGGTCGACAACCTTTCCGACGATCTCGGCGTGCTCGCGGCCTGGGACGGCCAGCCCGCGGCCCAGCCGGACCTCGCCTTCGTCGATCCGCGGAATGAAGGGCTCGGCTACCGCATCCTGATCCCGGACAATCTCAAGCAGAAGCTGTCCGACCTGATCGGTGCCAAGCTGGTCGATGCGGCCGAATACGAGGCGCACCGCATCGCGCTCGGCGTGCCCCGCGGCGGGCTCGACTTCATGTACAGCGATGCGTTCCCGCACGAGACCAACATGGATCGTCTCGCCGGCGTCGATTTCGACAAGGGCTGCTATGTCGGTCAGGAGGTCGTCTCGCGCATGCAGCATCGTGGCACTGCACGCACGCGCAGCGTGAAGGTGCTGCTCGACGGTGCTTCGCCCGAGCCGGGTGCGACCATTCTCGCCGGCGACAAGCCGGTCGGCACCATCGGCTCGACCGCCGGCGGCAAGGGCATTGCCCTGGTCCGCATCGACCGCGTCGCGGAAGCGCTCGACGCGGGCCAGCCGCTCACCGCTGGTGGGCTGCCTCTGACGCTCGCCGAACCAGACGTCGTTCGAATTCCAGCCAAGCAGCCCAACGCATGAGCCGTGCTCCCCGCCTGCATCCCGACGGCCTGAAGCGGTGCCCCTGGCCTGGCGAAGATCCGCTTTATGTCGCCTATCACGACACCGAATGGGGCGTGCCGGAATATGACGACCGCGCGCTGTATGAGAAGCTGATGCTCGACGGCTTCCAGGCCGGGCTGTCCTGGATCACGATCCTGCGCAAGCGCGACAATTTCCGTAAAGCCTTCGACGATTTCCAGCCGGAGAAGATCGCGCGCTACAACGCGAAGAAGGTCCATGCGCTGATGAACGATGCCGGCATCGTGCGCAACAAGGCCAAGATCGATGGCGCGATCCTGAGCGCGAAATCCTATCTCGATATCATGGAGAAGGGCCCGGGCTTCTCGAAGCTGCTGTGGGACTTCATGGACGGAAGGCCGCAGGTCAACCAGTTCAAGACCACCGCGAGCGTGCCGGCCTCGACGCCGCTGTCCGTGCAGATCTCCAAGGAGCTGGCCTCGCGCGGCTTCAAATTCGTCGGCCCGACCATCGTCTATGCCTTCATGCAGGCGACCGGCATGGTCAACGATCATCTCGTCGACTGCCACTGCCACGCCACCTGCGGCAAGACGCAGCGCAAGCCGCGCCTCAAGGCCAAATGACGGCGAAGAAGACCGCGCGCGATGCGCAGTCCCGCGCCTGGCAGCGCATGCTGTCGGGCCGGCGGCTCGACCTGCTCGATCCATCGCCGCTCGACATCGAGATCGCCGACATCGCGCACGGCCTTGCCCGCGTCGCGCGCTGGAATGGGCAGACCATCGGCGCGCACATCTTTTCGGTTGCGCAGCACACGCTGCTGGTGGAAACCGTGCTGCGGCACGAGGTGCCGCGGGCCGACCAGCGCATGCGGCTCGCTGCCCTGCTGCACGATGCGCCGGAATATGTGATCGGCGACATGATCTCGCCGTTCAAGGCCGTGCTCGACGGCCACTACAAGGCAGTCGAGAAGCGCCTGCTCGGCGCCATCCATATCCGCTTCGGCCTGCCGCCGGTGCTGCCCGACGAGATCACGCAAGCCATCAAGGCCGCCGATCGCGGCGCAGCTTACCTCGAGGCAACCGAACTGGCCGGCTTCAGCGAGAGCGAGGCCAAGCGCCTGTTCGGCAAGGATCCCGGCCTGTCCGACGGCATCCGGCGCGACTACCTGACGCCCTGGACGGCGGCGCGGGCCGAGAAGCAGTTTCTGGAGCGATTTGGCGCCGTGTTTGCGTAGGTCCTGCAGGGTGGCAAAGGCGCACTGCGCCGTGCCTTCGCTCTTCGAGCTACGGCGGACATGTCGCTTTGCCCACACTACAATGGCTCGCTATAATCGACGGCAAAAAGGTCTCCCATGATCCATGTCTGTTCCCTCGCCGCGCTTCCCGAAACTGTCCGCATCACCGGCGCCAGCCACGTGTTGACGGTGATGGCCAATGTTGGGCAGGTGGCACGTCCGGTGTCGGTGCTGCCGGCCAACCACCTCAAGGTGTCAATGGACGACATCACCGAGGAGATGGACGGCTTCGTCGCACCATCGGAGGCGCATATCGAGCAGGTGCTGAACTTCGTGCGCGGCTGGGACCGCGGTGCACCGCTGGTGGTGCATTGCTATGCCGGCATCAGCCGCTCCACCGCGAGCGCGTTCGCGGCCGCCTGCGCGCTCAATCCGAATCGCGATGAGATCGAGATTGCCAGGAAGATCCGCGCGGCTTCGCCGATCGCCTCGCCGAACCGGCGCATCGTCGACCTCGCCGATCGTGCACTCGGGCGCAACGGCCGCATGCTGCGCGCGCTCGACGAGATGGGTCCCGGTGCGATGATGGTGGAAGGCCGCCCCTTCGTAATCGAGCTCGAATGAGAATTGCATCGAATAGCAGCCGCAACGGGACTGCGCCCCCTCTCCCGCTTGCGAGAGAGGGTTGGGGAGAGGGTGTCGCCTCATTGGGAGTCCCCAAGAGGCGAGAGCCCTCACCCGCGCCTTCGGCGCGACCTCTCCCGCACGCGAGAGAGGTGCAGCGAGGCCGCGGAGAGAGCCGCTCAGCCAACCTACACCGACGCATTTCTCTCTCAGGCGCGATCCCAGCCGCATGAGCGACACGCAGCTGACGCCGATCGAGATTGGCCTCACCGCCGCAATCGTCGCGATCGAAAACCACGAGCCGCTGATCCTGACCGCACCTGGTGCCGACGGGCTTGCCGGCCTGCCGTTCGGCCCGTTCGACGCGGTGAGCCATCGCACCTTCGAGATCGGCCTGCGCGCCTGGGTCGAGCAGCAGGCGGGCCTGCGGCTTGGCTATGTCGAGCAGCTCTACACCTTCGGCGATCGCGGCCGCCATGCCGAGGCCGGCGATACCGGCGCGCATATGGTGTCGATCGGCTATCTCGCACTGACACGCCCTGTGGACGGCGAGCTCGCCGCAAACGCGGCGAGCTTTGCGCCATGGTATCGCTTCTTCCCCTGGGAAGACTGGCGCGAGCAACCGCCGGCGATCATCGCCCGCGACATCATTCCGGCGCTGACGAAGTGGGCCGAGGAGGAAACGCCGGAGACGACGCGCGCGCTGCCGCGGAAGGATCGCGTGCGGTTCTATTTCGGTCTCGACGGCGCGCCCTGGGATGAGGAACGCGTGCTCGACCGCTATGAGCTGCTGTACGAGGCAGGGCTGATCGAGGAAGCGCGGCGCGATGGCCGCCCTGCGGCATTAGCGCGCAAGACGCTTCCCCCGCTCGGGACGTCGATGCGTTTCGACCACCGCCGGATTCTCGCCACTGCGATCGCGCGGCTGCGTGCAAAGCTGAAGTATCGTCCTGTCATCTTTGAACTTTTGCCAGCTGAATTCACACTTACCGAACTGCAGCACACGGTGGAGGCGATCTCCGGCCGGCATCTGCACAAGCAGAATTTCCGTCGCCTGGTCGAAATGGAAGCCCTGGTCGAACCGACCGGCGTCATGTCGACACAGACGGGCGGACGGCCGGCGGCGCTCTACCGCTTCCGCCGCGACGTGCTCCAGGAGCGGCCCGCGCCGGGCTTGCGCGTGCGCTCCCGGCGCTAGATCCTGATATTTGTGGTACCGGCCCCTGCCCGCCGGTTGCCTGGAGGCTTCATGTTCGACGGCCCGTTTGACGTCTTTGCGCTGATCATTGCGATCATCGCCTTCCTGATCGCGATCAAGGCAACCAGCCAGGCGACCGAGCTGCGCCGCCGGCTGAACTCCCTCGAAGAGATGTTTTACGCGCAGCGGCAGGTGCAGCCGCCGCCGTTGATGCCCGCGGCGGTGCAGACCGAAGCGCCCGCAACAGCTCCGGCGGAGCCGCCGCCGCTTGCGCCCGAAACCGAGCTTGCGTCGCCTCCGCCGGTCACCGCAGACGTTTCGCCGCCCCCACTCGAGGCCGGGACCGAGGCCGGCGCACCACCGCCGCTGCCCGCACCGGCGCCCGGGTTAGAGGAGCGGCTCGGCACCCGCTGGGTGGTGTGGATCGGCGGGCTCGCGCTCGCGCTCGGCGGCTTCTTCATGGTGCGCTATTCGATCGAGGCCGGCCTCCTCGGCCCCGGCGTGCGCGTGTTCCTCGGCGGATTGTTCGCGCTGGCGCTGTTAGGGGCCGGCGAATGGACGCGGCGCAGGGAGAGCATCTCGAGCATCCAGGCGCTGCCGATCGCCAATATCCCCGCGATCCTCACCGCGGCCGGCACGGCGGTAGCGTTCGCGACCATCTACGCTGCCTATGCGCTTTACGGCTTCCTCGTGCCCGCAACCGCCTTCGTGCTGCTCGGCCTGGTCGCACTCGGCACGCTCGCCGCCGCGCTGCTGCACGGGCCCGCGCTCGCCGGCCTCGGCGTGGTCGGCGCCTTCGTGACGCCGATCCTCGTCTCCAGCGGCAAGCCGGACTACTGGGCGCTCTACATCTATCTTGCGATCGTCACCGCCGCGAGCTTTGGCCTCGCCCGTATCCGGTTGTGGCGCTGGCTTGCGGTCACGACAATCGTCTTCGCCGTGCTCTGGATCTTCCCGGGTCTCGACGCCGCCGAACTGCAGGTCGCGCCGCACGCCTTCCATGTCATCGCGGGCTTCGTGCTGGCCGCGCTGCTCGTCGTCTGCGGCTTCATGTTCGGGCCCGGCATCGAGGACGGCGAGATTGAGCCGGTCTCGTCGAGCTCGCTCGGCGCCTATCTGTTCGGCGCGATGCTGATCGTGCTGTCGAGCGCGCATGCCGATCTGGCGTTGATCGCGTTTGCGCTTCTCGTCGGCGCAACCCTGCTCGTCGCCTGGCGTGCGCCGGCGGCCACGGGCGCCCTCGGTGCGGCCGCGGCGACCGTCTTCATCGTGTTCGCCGAATGGGCGGTGCGCGCCAATCCTGACATGCTGGTGCTGCCGGGCGGCCCCATGCCCGGCATCGGACCGACAGCGACCGACAGCGCGGTGACGCTGCACCTGGTGACGGCCGCGATCTTCGCCGCCGGCTTCGGCGTCGCCGGCTTCCTGGCACAAGGCCGCTCGAACTCGGCGATCATTCCGGTGGTGTGGTCGGCGGCCGGCGTCGCGACGCCGATCGCGATCCTGGTCGCGCTCTACGCGCGCATCGCCCATCTCGATCGCTCGATCCCGTTCGCAATCCTCGCCGTACTGCTCGCCGCCGCCTTCGGCGCTGCGACCGAGGCGCTCACGCGCCGCGAGACCCGGCCGGGCGTTGCGATCTCCACTGCCCTGTTCGCGACCGGCACGCTCGGCGCACTGGCGCTGGCGCTGACCTTCGCGCTGGAGAAGGGCTGGCTGACGATCGCGCTTGCGCTGATGTCGCTCGGCACGGCCTGGATCTCGATGCAGCGGCCGATTCCGTTCCTGCGCTGGCTCGCCGCCATCTTCGCGGCGCTCGTCACCGCGCGCATCGCCTACGATCCGCGCATCGTCGGCGACGCCGTCGGCACCACGCCGATTCTGAACTGGCTGCTGTGGGGCTACGGTCTGCCGGCACTTTCGTTCTGGGGCGCGAGCGCCTTCCTGCGCCGCCGCGCCGACGATGCGCCGTTGCGCATGGTCGAGACCGCCGCGATCCTGTTCACCGCGCTGCTCGCCTTCATGGAGATCCGGCACTTTGCGACCGGCGGCCGCATGACCGCGGCCCCCTCGCTGCTCGAATTCGCGCTGCAAGCCTGTATCACGCTGGCGATGGCGATCGGGCTGGAACGCTTGCGGCTGCGGAGCCGCAGCATCGTGCACAATGTCGGCGCGGTCGTGCTGACGGCGATCGCCGGGCTCATCAGCGTGTTTGGCCTGTTGATCCTGGAGAATCCGCTGATGTGGCGCACCGACGTCGGCGGCGCCGTCTTCAATCTGCTGCTGCTGGGCTACGCGCTGCCGGCCGTGCTGATGCTGCTGCTGTCCTATGCGGTGGTCGGCGAGCGCGGCAAGGTCTACGCCAATACGATTGCGGGTGGCGCGCTCGTGTTCGCGCTCGCTTATGTCACGCTGGAGATCCGCCGCTTCTATCACGGGCCGATCCTGTCCACGGGACCGACCACGGGCGCCGAGCAATACACCTATTCGATCGGCTGGCTCGCTTTCGGCGTGGTGCTGCTCGGCGTCGGCATCCTCGTCAATTCGGAACGGGCGCGGCTGGCGTCTGCCGCCGTCATCGCGCTGACGATCCTCAAGGCCTTCGTCATCGACATGTCGACGCTGACGGGCGTCTACCGTGCGCTCTCGTTCATGTGCCTCGGCGTGGTGCTGGTCGCGATCGGCTGGCTGTACCAACGCATCCTGTTCCGGCGGCAGGTTACGCCGCCGCCGGCCGCGCCGCAGACGGGCAGTTGAGGATCAGGCCGCGCGGACCGATTCCAGGAACTGCGCGACTTCGACCTTCAGGCGGGTGCTGTCGGTCGCCAGCGACTTCGCCGCCGACAGCACTTCGCCCGAGGCCGATCCGGTCTCGCTTGCGCCGCGCTGCACGTCGGTGATGTTGGACGAGACCTGCTGGGTGCCGAGCGAGGCCTGCTGAACGTTGCGCGAAATCTCCTGCGTGGCCGCGCCCTGCTCCTCGACGGCAGCGGCAATGGCCGAGGACACCTCCGACAGCCGCTCGATGGTGCCGCCGATCTCCTGGATGGCGCTGACGGATTCCTGCGTCGCCGCCTGGATGCCCGAAACCTGCGCGCCGATCTCGCCAGTCGCCTTCGCGGTCTGCTCGGCCAGCGCCTTGACTTCGGAGGCGACGACGGCAAAGCCGCGGCCGGCCTCGCCGGCGCGCGCCGCTTCGATGGTCGCGTTCAGTGCGAGGAGGTTGGTCTGGCCCGCGATGGTGTTGATGAGCTCGACCACGTCGCCGATGCGGGAGGCCGCCTGCGACAGCGCGTTGACGCGCTCGTTGGTCCGCGCCGCCTGCTCGACGGCTTCCGCAGCCATCCGCGCCGAATCCTGCACGCGGCGGCTGATCTCGGTGATGGAGGACGACAGCTCTTCGGAGGCGGACGCCACCGCCTGGACATTGGTGGAAGCTTCCTCCGAAGCGGCCGCAACGACGGTTGCGAGCTCCTGGCCGCGCTGGGCCGTGCCGCTCAGCGTGGCCGCGGAGGCCTCGAGCTCGGTCGAGGCCGACGACACGGTCTCGACGACCTCGCCGATCATGACCTCGAAATTGCGGGTGATGGCATCGACGCGACGGCCACGCTCGATCTTGGCCTCGGCGTCGCGCGCCGCCGCCTCGTCGGCGGCCTTCTTGGCGATCAACGCCGCCTTGAAGATCTGGAGCGCATCCGCCATCGAGCCGATCTCCGTCTTCTCGCCGCGATGCGGCACCTCGGCCGACAGGTCGCCTTCGCCGAGCGACTGCATCGGACGAATGATCGAGGCGATTCCGCGCGAGACGTCGCGCACGAGGTAATAGGCGGCAGCGATCGCGATCGCGACGGCTGCAACGATGATGCCGACGAGCACGCGGAAGATGGTGGCGTAGCTGTCGGCCGCCTGCTTCGTTTCAGCTTCGGCGCCGCTGTTGTTGAGCTCGATGCTCTTCAGGAGCAGGGGATCCGCCGCCTGAGCCATCTTCGCGACCTTGGTCTGCAGCAGCTCGTTGGCATCGGTCGGGAAGCGGCCGGGGCTCTTGCGCGACAGCGCCATCGTCTCCTGAACGCCATTGAGGTATTCGGCCCAGGCCTTGGTCCACTGCTGGTAGATCGAGCGTTCCTCCGGCAAGGTGATCAGGCCTTCATAGATCTTGCGCGTCTTCTCGATGCGCTCGCGTAGCGGGGCCATGCGTTTCTCAGCGGCGTCCTTGCCTTCAATGCTCTCCTGCATCAGGTGCAGTCGCAGGACGACGCGCAGCTCGTTGATGTCGGCGCGCATCGAGCCGAGTGCACGCACGCTCGGCAGCCAGCTCTCCGCGATCTCGACCGTATGGGCGTTGATGTTCTGCATCGTGCCGATCGCCATCACGCCGACACCGGCGAGCGAGAGCACGAGGACCGACAGCACGGTCAGCAGCTTGAATACGATCGACAACTTCGACATCACGGCAATCCCGATAGTCGCCAGCAACGCGCAAATCACCTGCGCCGCAATCGTCGCGACGGACGACAGGGCGGAAGTCAGATCAACAATGCTGGCTGGTTCTTGTCCCGAGACATTGCGCCCATAATTGCAAGTAGGCGTTAACAGGAACCTCCGTAAAACTACGGCTCGCGCCGTGATCGCCAACTATCTGCTGCAGCCGCATGGCGCTCTCCCGCCGCGATGCGGACGCAGCTTGATGCGCGGGATCATTCGAACAGGGTGACGGCGAGCGTCAGGCCGCGCGCACCGTACCCAGGAATTTTCCGACCTCCAGCTTCAGCCGGTTGCTGTCGCCGGACAGCGATTGCGCCGCCGCCAACACCTGCGAGGACGCCGAGCCGGTCTCGCTCGCGCCTTGCTGCACATCGATGATGTTGGACGACACCTGATGGGTGCCTGCCGCCGCCTGCTGCACGTTGCGGGAAATCTCCTGCGTTGCGGCGCCCTGCTCTTCGACCGCGGCTGCGATGGTCGAGGAGATCTCGGACAGCTTCTCGATGGTGTGGCTGATGTCCTTGATCGCGCCGACCGAATGCTCGGTGGCGGTCTGGATGCTGGCGATCTGCTGGCCGATCTCGCCGGTCGCCTTCGCGGTCTGCTCGGCAAGCGCCTTGACCTCGGAGGCGACGACGGCAAAGCCGCGGCCCGCCTCGCCGGCGCGCGCGGCCTCGATGGTTGCGTTGAGCGCCAGGAGATTGGTCTGGCCCGCGATGGTGTTGATCAGCTCGACCACGTCGCCGATCCGGGCCGCGGCAGCGGAAAGCTCACCGACGCGGTCGGTCGTGGTGCGGGCCTGGCTCACCGCATTGCTCGCAACGCGGGCCGATTCCTGCACCTGCCGGCTGATCTCGGTGATCGACGACGATAGCTCTTCGGTCGCCGACGCCACCGACTGCACATTGGTGGACGCTTCCTCGGAGGCAGCAGCAACCATGGTGGTGAGCTCCTGTCCACGCGCCGCAGTCGACGTCAGCGTCGACGCAGAAGCTTCCAGTTCGGTCGATGCCGAGGAGACGGTGTCGACGATTTCACCGATCGCGGCTTCGAAGCTGTCCGCGAGCTTGTGCATCTCCGCCTTGCGCTGCGCGGCCGCAATCTGGTCCTGCCTGATCTTGGCTTCGGCCTCTTCGCGCGCCTTCTGCTCGGACACGATCTTGAACTTTTCGACCGCCGCAGCGACGCCGCCGACCTCGTCCTTGCGGCCGAGACCGGGCAGCACCACGGAGAAATCGCCGCCGGCGAGCTTGTCCATGGCCACGGTGAGCGCGCGGATCGGCCGCGCGATGGTCAGGAACGACATCAGCGACGAGCCGATCAGGACCAAAGCCGCGATGACGCCGACCAAAAGCCCAAGCCGCTCGGACGATCTCATTTGTACAGCGGCCGCGGCATTCTCCTCTTCGGATTTGTGCCTCGCGTGATCGGCGATCTGGCTGATCAGCTCGTCGAGCTCGCCGGCAATCGGCAGGGTGACTTCCCGCGCGATGCGAATGGCGTCTTCATTGAGCTTCGCGACGACTGCGCCACTCGCGGCCAAGGCTTCGCCGCGGACGCCCGCGATCTGCTGCGCAGCCTTTCCGTAATCCGCGGCCCGCGATCTCAGTTTCTCCATGCGAGCGCGGTTCTCCGCCGCGTGGGACAGCCTCAGCATCGCATCGGTCATCAAGCCGATCGATTTCTGCTGATCGCCGAGACTCTGGGTGGCCTTCTGAAGATCGGCCGCGCTGTTGGCAAGACGAATGTCTCGCACTGCGAGTTGCATGGCACGAACTGCAACTTCGGCCCTGAGTGCGTCGCGGGCGATCTCCTGCTGTGCAAGTGCGTTTTGGCTGGTCTCGCGGATGCTGGCATTACCGAGCATCTGGCTGGCAATCATGGCGCCAACCAGGAACACCCCGAGCGCGGAAGCGATCGCCAGCTTGGTCCCGATCTGCAGATTTCGAAAGAGACTCAACATCGGTGCGTTTCCCCCGGAAACGAGCTGCCAAGTCATTGTTGGCCGCTTGGGCGTTGATCGCCCTTACCGAAAAGCTACAGGTCAGAGTTCCATCTTCTGGTTAACGAGAGGCCTCGCAGAAATACTGACTTTTTGCGCTAAATGATTGAAGGTGAAGAGGAATGATCTCGTCATAGTTGTAAATTGCAGCTTGAGATCGGAGCTAGGACGCTTTGCATCCGAGAGTTTCTCCAACCAGGCTGATTCGAAACACCGGCTTCTTGTTCTCGTCGAGCAGCTCCATGCACCACTCGGCGTTCGGCTTCAGGCTGCGCGCGATACCGCCGAGCAGATTGGCGCACACCACGGTCATCTCGGTCCAGGCCGCCACGCGATCCTCGAATTCGTACGGCTGGTCGGCGGCGCCGGAATAGCGGCCGGTACTGATGCGAAAGAAATAGAGCGACATCGTTGAACCCTCGCGCAGGACCGCCCCGGCCGCACGCAAATTGAGGGCGAACAGCTACCAACGCATGAAGGCCGCAGTCCGTATGACTACGGCGCAGCGGCTTCATGTTCGACGGACGTCTTCGGCGACAAGGTGCGCGGATGGTCCCGCGCGGCCAGCTCACTGGGTCGACCGGCGCAGCTCCAGCGGGCCTTCGTTCTTCGTGGGCTCGGACTTCACCGGCTCGAGCCGGCTGCTCTCGACGCGCGGCGTCTCGACGCGCGCGGCGACTTCGGTGTTCGACGCGCCGACCGATCCGGTGCGCTCCGAGGTCCTCAGCGAGCGCGGCCGCGCCGCAGCGCGCGCCATCAGCATCTGGTTGCCGCCCTGGTGACGGAAGTCGCAATAGGCGAAGCCCATGCCCGACACCGAGCCGCGGAAGCTGCGATCGTCGGTCTTTTCCAGGTTGAAACAGGGCTCGAAGGGGATGCCCTTGATCGAGGCGCAGACGTTCTGGCCGCGGATCTGGAGCGTATTGCCGGGCAGGCGGAGATGACGGACCGGGCCTGCGCCCGAGAACTGCACCGCACCGGCAGCGCCGAGATCGTCGAGGATGCGGCCTGCACCGCGGGTGCCGTCGAAGCAGGTGAAGGCGAACACTTTGCCCGCCACGAAGCGGCGCGCCTCGTCGGCGTTCATGCTTCCAGCAATGGCCGGCGCAAACGTTGCTGCCGCCGTGACAGCCCCCAACACAATACGCGCAAGCATGCTCAACTCCGAACTCAACCCCCGCAGCGGGCGATGCCCTATCTCTTTACCCGCTGCTTACCATACGAACCAAGGCAACATTGGAGCAGCTTGGTTGGTAAAGTCTAAACGCCGCTAGCCAATTTTAACCACGATGCGGCCCCGGACTTGGCCGGCAAGGATCTTCGCGCCCCACTCCGAAACCTCGTCGAGCGAAATTTCCTTAGTGATTTCAGATAGCTTTGTCCGATCCAGATCGGACGCGAGGCGTTGCCAGGCTGCCTTCCTCGGCTCGATCGGGCACATTACGGAATCGATGCCGAGAAGGCACACTCCGCGCAAAATAAACGGCGCGACCGAGGACGGCAGGTCCATACCGGCGGCCAGACCGCAAGCCGCAATCGCTCCACCATATTTCGTCATCGAGAGCAGATTCGCGAGGGTGGTCGAGCCGACGCTGTCGACGCCGCCTGCCCAACGCTCCTTGGCGAGGGGCTTTGCCGGGGCCGAGAGTTCATTGCGGTCGATGACTTCGGCTGCTCCCAGCTGCTTCAGGTAGTCGGCCTCGGAGGCCCGGCCGGTCGAGGCGATGACGTGGTAGCCGAGCTTCGAGAGCACGGCGATCGCGACCGAGCCGACCCCGCCAGCGGCGCCGGTCACCACGACCGGACCGCTCTTCGGCGAGACACCATGCTTCTCGAGCGCCAGCACAGCGAGCATCGCAGTGAAGCCGGCGGTGCCGATCGCCATGGCGTCGCGCGCCGACAGGCCCTGCGGCAGGGCGACCAGCCAGTCGCCCTTCACCCGCGCCTTCTCCGCATAGGCGCCGAGATGGGTCTCGCCCATGCCCCATCCGGTGCAGACCACCTTGTCGCCCGCCTTCCACTGGGGATGCGAGGAGGCTTCGACGGTGCCGGCGAAGTCGATGCCGGCGATCATCGGGAAGCGGCGCACCACCGGCGCCTTGCCTGTGAGCGCAAGGCCGTCCTTGTAGTTCAGCGTCGACCACTCCACACGGACGGTGACGTCGCCGTCCATCAGCTCAGCTTCGTCGAACTGCGTGAGCTGCGCGGTGGTGCCCTTGTCCGCCTTGTCGATCCGGATCGCCTTGAATGTGGCCACGACTTCACTCCCTGACTTGTTTCAGGGATTGTTTAGCCGATCAGGCAGGCTGTGCAACTGGCGCTCCAATTCCGAAGTTCGCAAACCCTGGCGGCACCAAAGGAGCGAACTTCGGAATCAAGAGGAGCGCCAGCAAGCAAATCATTCTAGTGCCGGCTATCGATTTGAAGTTCCTGACAGAATTCGCGGCTTGCACCGCAGGAACTTCAAATCGCCGGCACCAGTCGCTCGACAGGTTTCTCCACAATCGGAAGATTGATCAGCGCGGAAAGCACGCCGAACAGGATCGAGAGCCACCAGATCGGCGTGTAGGACCCGAACCGCTCGAACACGATGCCCCCTAACCAGACGCCGAGGAAGCCGCCGACCTGATGGCTGACGAAGGCGAAGCCGTACAGCGTCGCGAGCCAGCGCGTGCCGAACATCAGCGCCACCAGCGCCGAGGTCGGCGGCACCGTCGACAGCCAGGTCAAGCCGGAGATCGCGCCAAAGGCGATCGCCGAGAACGGCGTGATCGGAAATGCGATGAAGGCGAGGGTCGCCAGCGCACGGGTGAAGTAGATGGTCGAGAGGATGTAGCGCTTGGGCAGATGGTTCTGGAGATAGCCGACGCTGAGCGAACCAATGATGTTGAACAGGCCGATCGCCGCGATCACCCAGCCACCGGTTTGCGTCGAGATGCCGCTATCGACCAGAAAGGCCGGCAGATGCACGGTAATGAAGGCGAGCTGGAAGCCGCAGGTGAAGAAGCCGAGCACCAAGAGCACGTAGGAGCGGTGGCCGAAGGCTTCCGCCAGCGCCCTGGTGAAGGTCTGCTCATCCGCAGGCGCCGTGTTGGCCGTGCTTGCGACAGGGGGCGTCGAGAGCGCCAGCGACAGCGGGATGATCAGCAGCATCAGGAAACCGAACACGGAGAGCGCCTGCTGCCAGCCGAAATTATCGATCAACGCGACGCCGATCGGTGCGAACAGGAACTGCCCGAACGACCCCGCCGCCGTGCCGGCGCCGAGCGCAAGGCCGCGCTTCTCGGCCGGCAACAGCTTGCTGAACGCCGACAGCACCAGATTGAACGAGCAGCCGGCAAGACCAAAGCCGATCATCACGCCTGCGCCGATGTTGAGCGACAGCGGCGTCGAGGAATAGCGCATCAGGAGCAGGCCGCCGGCATAGAGCAGAGCGCCGACACACATCACCCGGAACAGGCCGAAGCGATCGGCGACTGCGCCGGCGAAGGGCTGGCCCAGCCCCCACAACAGATTCTGCACGGCAATCGCGAGGCCAAACACGTCGCGGCCCCAGCTGAACTCATGGCTCATGGGCTGCACGAAGAAGCCGAGCGCCGAGCGCGGACCGAAGCCGAGCATGCCGATCGCACAACCGCAGAGAATGATGACGGCCGGGGTACGCCAGTTGGAGGAACGTGAGGCGGGAGCGAGCTCGCCGATCTGGGTCGACATGGTCTTCCTCGTCTGTCGTTGGCGAATCCGCGATTAGCAGCCGCGGGGAGAGCCGTTTAATGCATCTGCATGCAAATCCCAAGTCAAAAAAGATCGCGAGTCGCGAACGATTGCATTCCAAGAGGAGCTGCCGCGGGAGCGTTGCGTTTCAAGCGGCCTCGCGCGACGCTTCACCCGCAAGCTGACGGGAATGTGTGCGGCAGGATCTAGCAGCCCGAACCGGAGCGTGCTATCTTCGATTTACTCAGATTGAGCATATTTGGGATTCATCCTGATCTGACCGGCCTCTCGGCCGGATTTCTCAGGCCCTACATATTCTCATCTTGAGCATAATAACCATGCATGGGAGGCTTCAATGCCGATCGCTGGAATTTACGGCCCCGACGATTTTGCCAATCGGCCGCAGGGCCAACTCATCACCTCCCCTCGCGCCGCGTCGGTGCCCGCGGGACCGACGTGGCCAATGCCCTCACTGGAATGGACGCCGGGGGTCGAGCGCGCCACCGCCCCGCTCTACGAGCGCGTGAAGCACGTGATCCCGCCGATCGAATGGCCGCTCATGGCGCCGACGATTCAGGCGATCAACGAACTGAAGCGCGCGCGTGGTGCGGTCATCCTCGCCCACAACTACCAGGCCCCGGAGATCTTCCATTGCGTGGCCGACATCGGCGGCGACTCGCTGCAGCTCGCCGTCGAAGCCACCAAGGTGAAGGCAGACATCATCGTCCAGTGCGGCGTGCACTTCATGGCGGAGACCTCGAAGCTGCTCAATCCGGACAAGACCGTCTTGATCCCGGATTCGCGCGCGGGCTGCTCGCTCGCCGCCAGCATCACCGGCGCCGACGTGCGGCTGCTCCGCGAAAGATTCCCCGGCGTGCCCGTCATTGCCTATGTCAACACCTCGGCAGAGGTGAAGGCGGAGGTCGATATCTGCTGCACGTCTTCGAACGCGGTGCAGGTGGTCGAGAGCCTGGGCGCTCGAAGCGTGATCTTCCTGCCCGACCGATACCTCGCCACTTACGTGGCTTCGAAGACCGACGTGAAGATCATCGCCTGGAAAGGCGCCTGCGAGGTGCATGAGCGCTTCACGGGCCAGGAGCTGCGGACCTTTCGCGAAGCCGACCCATCCGTCCAGATCATCGCGCATCCGGAGTGCCCGCCGGACGTGCTGGCGGAAGCCGACTTCACCGGTTCGACCGCACACATGATCAACTGGGTTCGCGCGAAGCGGCCGCGGCGCCTCGTCATGATCACCGAATGCTCGATGGCCGACAATGTGCGGGCCGAGCTTCCCGATGTGGAGATGCTGCGGCCCTGCAATCTCTGCCCGCACATGAAGCGCATCACGCTCGCCAACATCCTGGAGAGCCTGCTGACGCTTCGCGAGGAGGTGACGATCGATCCGGCGCTTGCCGAACGCGCGCGGCGCTCGGTCGAGCGGATGATCAATCTGAAGAACTAGCAACGCAATCGCTGTCGTCACAGGAAGATGTTTGGCGAACAACGACGTTAAACAGCTTCGCGCGACAACGTGCGCCGCGGCGCATGGGTCCCGGCGTTCGCCGGGACGACAGCGGAGTGAATGGAGAAGGCCATGACGAAGAATGTCGACAACCTCACCCGCACGACCGACGACGTCGTCATCGTCGGTGGCGGCCTTGCCGGACTGTTCTGCGCGCTGAAGCTTGCGCCGCGGCCGGTGACGTTGATCTCGGCGGCACCGCTCGGACAGGGCGCGTCGTCGGCATGGGCGCAAGGCGGCATCGCCGCGGCGGTGGCCGAAGGCGACACGCCGGAGGCACACGCCGCCGATACCGTCGCGGTCGGCGGCGGCCTTGTCGATGAAGCCGTCGCACTCGGGATCGCGCGCGAGGCGGCGCCGCGCATCCATGATCTTCTCGCCTATGGCGTGCCGTTCGATCGCGATCTCGACGGCAGGCTTGCCGTCGGACGGGAAGCTGCGCATTCCGCGCGTCGCATCGTGCATGTGCGCGGCGATGGCGCTGGCGCCGCGATCATCGCAGCGTTGAGCGAAGCCGTGCGGCGTACGCCCTCGATCCGCCTGATGGAAGGCTTTGTCGCCGAAGCCCTGTTGACCGAGGACGGCGCCGTGACCGGCCTTCAATTGCGCGAGGCCGGCAATCCCGCTGCACGGCCGGTCGTGCTCGCTTCACGGGCGGTCGTGCTTGCGACCGGCGGAATCGGCCATCTCTATGACGTCACCACCAACCCGTGTGAAGCGAGCGGCTCCGGCCTTGCCATCGCGGCCCGCGCCGGCGCCGTGATCGCCGATCCTGAATTCGTCCAGTTCCACCCCACTGCCATCATGGCCGGCCGCGATCCGGCACCGCTCGCCACCGAAGCCCTGCGTGGCGAAGGCGCTACGCTGATCAACGGCAGCGGCGAGCGATTCATGAGGGCGCGCCACCCGCTTGCCGAGCTCGCACCACGCGACATCGTGGCCCGCGGCGTGTTCACCGAGATCGCGGCCGGGCGCGGCGCCTTCCTCGATGCGCGGCAGGCGCTGGGCGCGCGCTTTGCCGAGAAGTTTCCGACCGTGCATGCGAGCTGCATCGCCGCCGGCATCGATCCCGCAGCGCAGCCGATTCCGATTGCGCCGGCCGCACACTACCACATGGGCGGCATCGCGGTGGACACGCGCGGCCGCAGCTCGATCGACGGGCTCTGGGCCGGCGGCGAGGTGTCCTCGACCGGCGCGCATGGCGCCAATCGGCTCGCCTCCAACTCGCTACTCGAAGCCGTGGTCTATGCCGCGCGCATCGCTGACGACATCGCCGGCCATGCGATCCCCGCGCGCGCCCGCCTGCCCGATGCGGTGACGGCGCGAGGCGGCGCGGCGGATAGCGCAGCCGTGAAGCGGCTGCGCACGATGATGAGCGCGCATGTCGGCGTGATCCGCGACGGTGACGGGCTTGCGGACGCCGTGCGCCACTTCGCCATGCTCGAACGCGAAGCCGGAAACATGGTCATTCGCAACATGGCGATTTCGGCCCTGCTCGTCGCCGCTGCGGCCTGGACGCGGCGCGAGAGCCGCGGTGCGCATTTCCGTTCCGACCATCCGGCTGACGCTCCCGGGCGGGCTCAGAGAACGATGACGACGCTCGTCGCGATGCGCGAGGTCGCGGAGAGCCTCAACGAGCGTGCGCTGCCACGCATTGCGCAATCCATGATCGGCTGAAGGAGGCCCCATGATCACCCCGACCTCACTGCTCTATCCCGACGCCTTTCTCTCTCCGCTCGCGATCGACGCGGCCGTGCAGCGCGCGCTCGACGAGGACCTCGGCCGCGCCGGCGACATCACCTCGCTTGCGACGATCCCGGAAGCAACGAGGGCGCAAGCGGTCCTCGTCGCGCGCCAGTCCGGCGTGATCGCCGGATTGCCGCTGGCGCTCGCGACCCTGCAGAAGCTGTCGCCCGACATCGAGCTGCGTGCACATGTCCGCGACGCCGCGCGGGTTGCGCGCGGCCAGCATGTGCTGACGATCTCGGGCCCCGCGCGCGTCATTCTTACGGCCGAGCGAACCGCGCTGAACTTCGTCGGCCGCTTGTCGGGCGTCGCCACGCTCACGGCGGACTATGTCGCGCGCACCGAAGGCACGAAGATGCGCATCTGCTGCACGCGAAAAACCACGCCGGGATTGCGCGCACTGGAGAAATACGCGGTGCGCTGCGGCGGCGGCTTCAACCATCGCTTCGGGCTCGACGACGCCATCCTGATCAAGGACAATCACATCGCGGTGGCCGGCGGCATCCGTCCGGTGCTGGAGCGCGCCCGTGCCCACGCGGGCCATCTCGTCAAGATCGAGATCGAGGTCGACACGCTGGTGCAACTGCGCGAAGTGCTCGACAGCGGGATGGCCGACGCGGTGCTGCTCGACAACATGGACCTTGCGATGCTGCGCGAGGCCGTAGGAATCAACGAGGGCCGTCTCAAGCTGGAGGCGTCCGGCGGCGTCACGCTGGACTCGATCGCCGCGATCGCGGCGACCGGTGTCGATTATGCGTCGGCGGGCGCACTGACGCATTCGGCGCCCAATTTCGATTGTGCGCTGGATATCGAGGCGTAGTTCAAGCGCCTGAGCTTCCACAACGTCTTGGCCGGGCTTGTCCCGGCCATCCACGTCTTGCCATGTGGAACGAAGAACGTGGATGCCCGGAACAAGCCCGGGCATGACGACCATCTCCAGATCCTACCGCCGCTCGCCCATCTCGGCGGAGCTCTTGGCTTCCTGCGCGAGTTCAGCGGACAGCGCGGCGGTCTGGGCCGGGGTGCCCCAGCTCGGCTCCTCGCTGCCGTCGCCCCAGTTGCGCGGCCGATAGAAGGTGTGCACGCCGGTCTTGTACATCTTCTTCATCTCGGCGACCCAGGACGGGCGGACCCAATAGGCGTGGTAGTGCGTCGACTTGCCGACCTCGGGCAGCCAGATCTGGCCGTCGAGCATCGCCTTGGAGATCTTCCTGGCCCGCTCCCACATTTCGGGCTCGCGGATCACGTCCGGATTGTTGTCGCAGGCAAAGGTGAACTGGCAGGCGAAATGGCGGTACTTGTTCTGGTAGACCACGCCGCACACGGTCTCGGGATATTTGCCGGAGAACACGCGGTTCATCACCACCTGCGCCACCGCGATCTGGCCGCGCACGGCCTCGCCGCGGGATTCGAAATAGACGGCTTCGGCGAGGCACTTCTCCGATTTCGCGCGCGACTTGTCGTCGAGCGCGAGCCGCTCCGCCGGCGATCTGGAACGCTGGCTGTCGGCGTTGACCTCGCCCTTCGGCGCAACGCTCTCGCCGCCTTCGATCTCCTTGTCAATCTCCGCCGATGAAGGCGACAGCGAAGCCGTCACCTTCATGTCGGGATCGGGCATCACGATCAGCGGCTCGGCGCCCGGCTGCCAGCTCTCGATGGGCTCGAGATTGCCGCCGAGCGAGGAGCTGCCGAAGAACAGGCTCGAGGTCTTGACTGCGAAGGGATCGCGTGCCGGCGCGGCGGGAGCCTGCTTCAACGCCTCCAGCGGCGCGGTCGCGAGCGCGCGCGCAGCGTCGCTGGCCTGCGGCGGATTGGAATATTGCGGCAGCGGCGGCGCGCGCAGCGCTTCCTGGAGCTCGGGATCGAGCACGGCTGCGGATTCCGGCGACATCGCCTGCGGCAACGCGACGGTCTTGGCGCCGAACACCGAGCGGTTCGACGTCGCGGGATCTTCCTGTGCCGGTTCTGCAGCCGGAGCGACCGTCTCGGGAGCCTGCGTCGGCGCGACGGTTGCGAGGCGATCACCCTTCAGGGAGCGATCGACCTTGGGAAAGTCGGAAGCCTGGTAGCGCGGCGGCGCCTGAAGCGCGGGATTGCGGCTGATCGCGCCGGTGACGTCGCGGCCGTCGAGGCTCGCGAGCCGAACCATCGCGCTCTGCGGAACGGAGGTGCCGATCGGCCGCGAAAAGCTGTAGGTCGCAAGCTGGATCGAGGACGCCGCGGAGAACACCTGCTTCTGCCAACGCTCGGCGACGCCGGGTTGGCGCGCCAGCAGCGAGGCAATGTCCTGATAGCCGGTCTCTCTCGGCATCAATGCGAAGATGCAGAGACCGATGCCGAAGGACGCGAAACGCGCGCCCTTCGGATGGTTACGCAACACTGACATCGATACGCTCACGCTACGCTTACGCTCGTCCGATCGAACTCAGTACATCCGTGCAATTCGATCCTTATCGTAAGTATCCAATTTAGGTTGCCGGGGCGTTAATCCGCGTTGCGCATGCGGCACACTCAAGCGAACACGGGTGTTTCCACAGGACGACGTTGCGCATTGGTAAATGCGGCCTCACGTGAAGCGGTAAACATCCGGTCAACGCGCATGGTGAAGGAACTCTTGCGCATGCGTATCATTACGGGACGTGTGATGAGATGCCGGTGTTGGGGTTCGCGCAAAGCGCCTTCCTCATCACCGGTGTCATTCGCCGCGAAGGCGGGGAATCCAGTACGCCGCAGCGTCTCGATTCAATCACTACCGTCTCGGCGTACTGGATCGCCCGGTCAAGCCGGGCGATGACAGCGGAGTGTGTGGCGAGCACGTCCCACGAACTCGTCATTGCGACCGCAGCGAAGCAATCCAGAATCCCTCCGCGGAAAGACTCTGGATTGCTTCGCTGCGCTCGCAATGACGACGTGGCGAGAACGGCGTCAAAAATGAAAGAGGCGGGGTCTTGGCCCCGCCTCTCTCATTCCAGCATCCTAGTCCTGCTTACGCCTGGCTGGCGATGGCCTTGCCGAGTGCGGCTTGCGCCGCTGCGAGCCGCGCGATCGGCACGCGGTAGGGCGAGCAGGAGACGTAGTTGAGGCCGATATGGTGACAGAAGGCAACGGACGCGGGATCGCCGCCGTGCTCGCCGCAGATGCCGACCTTGAGCTTCGGACGCGTCTTGCGGCCGCGTGCGACGCCGATCTTGACGAGCTCGCCGACGCCTTCCTGGTCGAGCGCGACGAAGGGATCGATCGGGAGGATGCCCTTGGCCACGTAGGTCCCGAGAAAGCTCGCCGCGTCGTCGCGGCTGATGCCGTAGGTGGTCTGCGTCAGGTCGTTGGTACCGAACGAGAAGAACTCGGCAGACTGTGCGATCTCGGCCGCGAGCAGGCAGGCGCGCGGCAGCTCGATCATGGTGCCGACCTGATAGGCCAGCTTGGTGTTGGTGTCGCGCATCACCGCCTGGGCGGTCGCATCGATCCGCGCCTTGACGAGATCGAGCTCGGCCTTGGTCGCGATCAGCGGCACCATCACCTCGAGGCCGACGGCCTTGCCGGTGCGCTTCTCGGCCTCGACCGCCGCCTCGAAGATCGCGCGGGCCTGCATCTCGGCGATCTCGGGGTACGCGATCGCGATGCGGCAGCCGCGGAAGCCCAGCATCGGATTGAACTCCGAGAGCTCGCGTGCGCGGTCGGCGAGGCGCCGCGGGTCGGTGTTCATGGCGCGCGCCACTTCCTCGACCTCGGCATGGGTGTGCGGCAGGAACTCGTGCAGCGGCGGGTCGAGCAGGCGAATCGTGACGGGCAGGCCCTTCATGATCTCGAACAGCTCGACGAAGTCGGCGCGCTGCATCGGCAGCAGCTTTGCGAGCGCGGCGCGGCGCGACTGCTCGTCCTCGGAGAGGATCATCTCGCGCACCGTGCGGATGCGCGTCTCCTCGAAGAACATGTGCTCGGTGCGGCAGAGGCCGATGCCTTCCGCGCCGAACTTGATGGCGGTGCGCGCGTCGTCGGGCGTGTCGGCATTGACGCGCACGCCGATCTTGCGGACCTGGTCGGCCCAGTTCATCAGCGTGCCGAACTCGCCGGACAGCTCCGGCTCGATCATCGGCATGCGGCCGGCGAGCACCTGGCCGAGCGAGCCGTCGATGGTGATGACGTCGCCGGTCTTGAAGGTGCGCGAACCGATGCTCATGGTGCCGCGGCCGTAATCGACGCGGATGGTGCCGCAGCCGGAGACGCAGGGCTTGCCCATGCCGCGCGCGACCACCGCCGCGTGCGAGGTCATACCGCCGCGGGTGGTCAGGATGCCTTCGGCAGCGTGCATGCCGTGGATGTCTTCCGGGCTGGTCTCGATGCGGACCAGGATCACCTTGCGCCCGTCGGCCTGAAGCTTGGCCGCTTCATCCGAGGAGAACACGATCTCGCCGGAGGCAGCACCAGGCGAGGCCGGCAGGCCGGTCGCGATCACGTCGCGCTTGGCGTCGGGATCGATGGCCGGGTGCAACAGCTGGTCGAGCGAGGCCGGATCGATCCGCGTCACCGCTTCCTTCTTCGAGATCAGGCCCTCATTGGCGAGCTCGACCGCGATGCGCAGCGCCGCTTTGGCGGTACGCTTGCCGCCGCGGGTCTGGAGCATCCAGAGCTTGCCCTGCTCGACCGTGAACTCCATGTCCTGCATGTCGCGGTAGTGCTTCTCGAGCAGCGTGTAGATCCGCGTCAGCTCCTTGAAGGCCTCCGGCATCGCCGATTCCATCGACGCCTTGTCGGAGCCCGACTCTCTCCGCGCCTCCTCGGTGATGTCCTGCGGCGTGCGGATGCCCGCCACCACGTCCTCGCCTTGCGCGTTGATCAGGAACTCGCCGTAGAGCTTGCTCTCGCCGGTCGAGGGATTGCGGGTGAAGGCAACGCCGGTCGCCGAGGTCTCGCCCATGTTGCCGAACACCATGGCCTGCACGTTGACCGCGGTGCCCCAGGATTCCGGAATGTCGTGCAGCTTGCGATAGGTCACCGCGCGCGCGTTCATCCAGGAGGAAAACACCGCACCGATCGCGCCCCAGAGCTGGTCGTGCGGATCCTGCGGAAACTCCTTGCCGGTCTCGCGCGCGACCGCGTCCTTGTACTTGCCGACCAATTCGACCCAGTCGTCGGCGGACAGGTCCGTGTCGAGCGTGTAGCCCTGGACGTCCTTGAAGGTGTCGAGGATTTCCTCGAAGTGATGGTGCTCGAAGCCGAGCACCACGTCCGAATACATGGTGATGAAGCGCCGATAGCTGTCATAGGCGAAGCGGCGGTCGCCCGACAATTCGGACAGCGCTTCCACGGTCTGGTCGTTCAGGCCGAGATTGAGCACGGTGTCCATCATGCCCGGCATCGAGGCGCGCGCGCCGGAGCGCACGGAGACGAGCAGCGGGTTCCTGGCATCGCCGAACACCTTGCCGGTCAACTTGCCGACATAGTCGAGCGCCTTCTCAACCTGCGACTGCAATTCCTTCGGGTAGGTCTTGTCGTGTGCGTAGAAGTAGGTGCAGACCGAGGTCGGGATGGTGAAGCCGGGAGGCACCGGCAGGCCGAGATTGGCCATCTCGGCGAGGTTGGCGCCCTTGCCGCCGAGCAGGTCGCGCATCTCCGAGCGGCCCTCGGCCTTGCCGTCACCGAATGTGAACACCCATTTGCCGGCCTTGGCCGTGGCTGGCGCCGCCTTGGCGGGCGCAGCCTTCTTCGGTGCAGGCTTCGCGGCGACCTTCGGCAGAGCCGCCTTGGTCGCAGCTTTTGCCGCCGGCTTGGCTGCGGACTTTGCAGCGGGCTTGGCGACCGGCTTCGGCGCGCTTTTAGCCAGCGTCTTGCGGGCCGGAGGCGCGGCTTTCGCGACGGCAGAGGACTTTGATTTCGCTGGCATTTTCTTAGGCTTCGAGGCGGCTTTGGCCATAGCTTGCACACAACCTGCGAGAGGAATGGGAAATCGCGGGCCTTACACCATTTTGGGCGGGCCCGCGCAAGTCGGACGGTTCCTAAAAGTGAACGCCTAGAAGCGGAGCCACTTCAGGAGCCCGAGCCCGATCGCGCCGTTGACGATGAGGAAGATCGCGACGATGAGGTTGAGAAGCCGCGGCATGATCAGGATGAGCACGCCCGCAATCAACGACAGGATCGGCGAAATGTGGGCGACGGTGATGTGCATGAACTATCTTTCTGTGGAGGTGAGGCGAATCGCGCGCGGATCATAGCCGGCCCGGTTCCGGGAGTAGAGATGCGCAAGACGCACTTAGAGTTCCCCGCTTCGCGAAAACTGCCCGAAATTGCCGCGTATGCGGCAGGCCTTTTCCCGGAACATTGCCATTAGGCACGCATTGGCAACCGGTCGCGCCAGTCGCGCGTCCGAAAAAAACGTCGAAGGAGTTGTCCATGCGGAACAGGATTCTTGCTCTTGCAGCGCTCGCGGCCGCGGTCGGCTCGCCTCTGGCGGCGCAGGCGCAAAGCGGTGTCACGGTGGGACGCGCGCCGGCCGTGGTCGACAGCGCCCCGACCATCGCGGTCGACCAGCGGCCGGCCTTCCGCGAATATGTCGTCGAACAGCGTGTGCCGCCCTTCCGGATTCCGGATCGCGTCGTGGTCGGCACCACGTTACCCGAGGCCGGCGTCACTTATTATGACGTGCCGCAACGCTTCGGCGCCACCACCTATCGCTACACCGTCGTGAACGGCGAGACCGTGCTGGTCGAGCCGCGCTCGCGCCGCATCGTCGAGGTGCTGGACTAAATTCGCGTTTGGACGCGTTTTCTTACGCGAAGCGACATCCACTTCGCTAGAGAACGCTGCCGTCCAATTCGATGTCCGGCGCGTCACATCAGGCTGGCGCGAGCAGTACTAAATCGGACATCGGCCCTGCCCGGTCCTCCCCCCGCCGGGCGGGGCTTTTTTTTACGCTCCGTCATTCCGGGGCGCGCCACCTGGCGCGAGCCCGGAATCCATTTCACTACATCACGCGCGGCATGATGGATTCCGGGTTCGCGCTTCGCGCGCCCCGGAATGACGGCGATGTTTGCTGCACGATCGCGCCTCAATCCTGGATCTTCGAGAAATCCGCCACCGCGCGCGTGGCGCTGCGGATCTCGTTCAGAAGCTTCAGGCGGTTCTCGCGCACCTTCGCGTCGTTGTCGTTGACGCGTACCTTGTCGAAGAAGGCGTCGACCGGCGGACGCAGCTTCGCCATAGCGCTCATCGCTGCCGCAAAATCCTCCTTGGCGACGGCCGCGCTTGCTTCCGCCTTCACCTCGCCGATCGCCCTGGCCAGCGCCTTCTCCTCGTCGAGGCCGTAAAGCGCAGCATCCGGCGCGCCGTCGAAGCTGCGCTTGTCCTTCTTCTCCTCGATCGAGAGGATGTTGCTGGCGCGCTTGGTGCCGGCGAGCAGGTTCTTGCCGTCGTCGGTATCGAGGAATTTACCGAGCGCCTCGACGCGGCGGACGATCATGACGAGATCATCCTGGCCGCCGAGCGCGAATACGGCGTCAACGAGATCGTGCCGCGCGCCCTGCTCGCGGAGCTGAGCTTTCAGCCGATCAGCAAAGAATGGTATCAACGTCGCCTCGACAAAGCTTGCGGCGCCATTCCAGAGGCGCGCATCGTACTTTCGAGCAGAGTAGAACTGAGTAAGTCCTTCCGACCACAGCTCATCGCTATCCAACGCAAATACGTTTGGAATAGCGTCCATACGACTAACCCTCTCTCTCAGTTCAGCAAAGGCTTTGTGGGCAGCCGCTTCCTCTTCATCTTCTACGGCCACTCCCAACTCGCCGACTCCGGCGAGTCCGCCGAATTCGTCAACAAAGCCATCGAAGTTTAAATAGGCCCTGTATGGCAACTCATGCCAAGGCCCACCCGTTACAGCTACTCGCCCGCTCTCATCCTCACGTTCTCCAATAATTTCCATGTAGCCAGCATGCGGGTGGCCGATGGGAGGACAAAAGCCCCAAATCAGGTATGCGAGGCTAGCAGTCGGCAGCAGCGAAGTAATTTTGATCCTCAACGAATTCTGAAGGATCAATCGGATCACACCAAGTGCGGCTCGCCGAAGTGCATAAGGGTCTTTGCTTCCCGTTGGCTTTTCATCAATGATCCAAAAGCCAACTAAGGTATCGATCTTGTCAGCGAGAGCAACCGCCACGCTGACCGGATCAGTCGGCACCCAGTCCGCAGGGCCCTGCGGTTTATAGTGTTCCTCACACGCCGCAGCGACTGAGGGGTCTTCGCCCTGAGCAAGCGCGTAGTACTTGCCCATAAGGCCTTGCACTTCCGGAAATTCCCCAACGACCTCGGTCAACAAATCGGCCTTAGCAAGCCGAGCCGCCCGCCGTGACTTCGCGACATCGGCGCCGACCAGCGGCGCTATTTCGGCTGCCAGACGCTCGATACGCTCGATACGCTCAGCCTGGGACCCGAGTGCCTTGTGGAACACGATCTGATCGAACTTCGGCAGCCGTTCCTCGAGCTTGGTCTTGAGATCGGTCTCGTAGAAGAACTTCGCATCGCTCAACCGCGCGCGGATGACGCGCTCATTGCCGGCGATGATGGTCTTGCCGCCATCGCTCGCCTCGATGTTGGCGACCAGAATGAACTTGTTGGCGAGCTTGCCCGTCTTGGCGTCGCTCACGACAAAGCACTTCTGGTTGTTGCGGATGGTGGCGCGGATCACCTCCGCCGGCGTCGCCAGGAACTCCGGCTCGAACGAGCCCATCAGCACGATCGGCCATTCGACGAGGCCGGCGACCTCGTCGAGCAGGTTCTGGTCCTCGACGAGCTCGAAGCCTTGCGCGAAGGCCAACTGCTTGGCGTCGGTGAGGATCGCGTCCTTGCGGCGCTCGGGGTCGAGCACGACCTTGGCGTCGAGCAGTTTTGCTTCATAGTCCTCGAACCGGCGCACGGAAATGGCCGCGGGCGCAAGGAAGCGATGGCCGTAAGTGGTCTGGCCGGCCTCGACGCCGTCCACCGAGAAATTCACGACATCAGGCTCTTCGGTCTCGAGCCCGAACGTCGCGGTGATCGCGTGCAGCGGGCGCACCCAGTTCAGCGAGCCGGGCTTTCCGGAACGCGCGCCCCAGCGCATCGATTTCGGCCAAGGGAAGGTGCGGATGATGACGGGTATGATTTCCGCGAGCACGTCGATCGCGTCGCGACCGGGCTTCTCGATCAATCCGATGTAGAAATCACCCTTGGGGTCGCGCTGGATCTTGGCCTCGTCCAGCGACTTCAGACCAGTCGCTTTCAGGAAGCCCTGCACAGCCGCATCGGGCGCGCCGATCTTGGGGCCGCGGCGTTCGGTCTTGAGGTCGGGCTGGCGCGCAGGGATGCCGTGCACGGTGAGCGCGAGGCGGCGCGGCGTCGCGAAGGCCTTCGCGCCCTCATAGACGAGGCCTTCGGCGACGAGCTTGTCGGTGACCATGCGGCGCAGATCGTCGGCCGCCTTGGCCTGCATGCGCGCGGGAATCTCTTCCGAGAACAGTTCAAGCAAAAGATCGGGCATCAGGCCGCTCCGCCCGCTTCAGTGTGGATCCAGGCCTCGCCGCAGGCCTTGGCCAGCTCGCGCACGCGAAGTATGTAGCTCTGCCGCTCGGTCACGGAGATCACGCCGCGCGCGTCGAGCAGATTGAAGACATGGCTTGCCTTGATGCACTGGTCGTAGGCCGGCAGCGCCATCAGATGCTGCTTCCGATTTCCGCCTTCGCGCCAGCCGGCGTCGAGATATTTCCGGCAGGCCGCTTCCGCCATCTTGAACTGCTCGAACAGCATCGCGGTGTCGGCATGTTCGAAATTGTGCCGCGAATATTCCTGCTCGGCCTGCAGGAAGACATCGCCATAGGTGACCTTGGCGTCACCCTCGCGGCCGTTGAAGTTGAGGTCGTAGACGCGGTCGACGCCCTGCACATACATCGCGAGGCGCTCGAGGCCATAGGTGAGCTCACCCGCGACCGGCGCGCATTCGAAGCCCGCGACCTGCTGGAAATAGGTGAACTGGCTGACCTCCATGCCGTCGCACCAGCATTCCCACCCCAAACCCCAGGCACCGAGCGTCGGGCTCTCCCAATCGTCCTCGACGAAGCGGATGTCGTGCACGGCGGAATCGATGCCGATCGCGGCGAGCGACTTCAGGTACAGCTCCTGAAGGTTCGGCGGCGACGGCTTCATGATCACCTGGAACTGGTAGTAGTGCTGCAGCCGGTTCGGGTTCTCGCCGTAACGGCCGTCCTTGGGCCGGCGCGAGGGCTGCACATAGGCCGCGTTCCAGGGCTTTGGCCCGAGCGCGCGCAGGGTGGTCGCCGGATGGAAGGTGCCCGCGCCCATCTCCATGTCGTAGGGCTGCAGGATCACGCAGCCCTGCTCGGCCCAGAATCGCTGGAGCGCGAGGATGAAGCCCTGGAACGAGCGTTCCGGGCGCATATGGGCGGGCAATGAGGCGTCCATCGTCAGATCGGGCTCTCGCGGGGGGTTTTGAATCGCGCGGGACCGTATCGACGGCGGAGTTGGGAATCAAGGCGAAGGGGGCGGAAAGCGGCGCTGTTCTCCGTCATGGCCGGGCTTGTCCCGGCCATCCACGCCTTGTGTAACCAAACGAAGAACGTGGATGTCCGGGACAAGCCCGGGCATGACGACTGTGGCAGCTAACCCGGTCGGTAAGCTCCGGTCACGGGGTCACGCTTCAGCGTCTGGATATCCCCCATATGGGCGGCTTCAGCGACGCGCGACAGACGCATCTCCTCCAGCTCCTGGTTGATCCGGACAGCGGTCTTGTAGGCCCAGCGGACCACGGCAAGCCCGCCCAGGACGCCCGCAAAAGCGACGAACGGCGGCATCGGTCGATCCTTGTCTAGTGCTCAGCCCCCACGCGTATTGTTGCGCAGATGGGCCTGCGCCGCAATCGGCGGGTCGAGGGGCCAAATGGCGCGGCAGGGCCCGGCCTAGAACCCGAATTTCGCCCAGATCGCCCGCGTCTCGACCGCCGAGATCAGCTCGTCCGGCAAGCCGGCCATCGATTCCACGGCCGAAAGCTGCCCCGCGCCGGGCGATTTCCGCCCCAAAAGGCCGGAGAGCAGCCCGGTCGGCTGCGCGATCACGGGGGTGAGAACCTTCTCGCCGAAGCGGGCACGAAGAGTTGAGCGAAGATCGCCGATGCCGTCGGCGAGCCCCAGCGCGATGGCGCTCTCGCCGGCCCAGTATTCCCCCGTGAACAGGGTATCGTCCGCTCCCTTCAGCCGTGCGCCGCGGCTTTCCTTGACCAGCGAGATGAAGATCTGGTGGATCTCGCGCTGGATCGCCTTCAGCTTGGCGACGTCACTAGGGTCTTCCGGGAGGAACGGGTCGAGCATCGCCTTGTGTTCGCCCGCTGTGTAGAGGCGCCGCTCGATGCCGAGCCGCCTGATCGCCTCCTGGAAACCAAAACTGCCGCCGACCACGCCGATCGAGCCGAGGATCGAGGACGGATCGCAGATGATCTCGTCGCCGGCGCAGGCGATCATGTAGCCACCGGACGCAGCGACATCCTCGACGAACACGAGCACCGGCAGCTTCTTCTCCGCCGCGAGTTGCTTGATGCGCAAGTAGATCTGACGCGACTGCACCGGCGAGCCGCCGGGAGAATTGATCACCAGCGCGACCGCCTTGGCGTGCCGATACGAGAACGCGCGCTCGAGCACCCGCGCGACGCCAGCAAGCGTCAAGCCGGGGCGCAGCGGCGTCACCGCACCGATCACCCCTGACAACCGCACCACCGGCACCACCGGGGTACCCGGCCGAAAGCGCGCCGGCAGATATTGCATGAGCTTGTCGGCCAAGCCGGAACTCTCACGATCGTTCAATTGTTCGGCCATGCCGTTACCTCTGATTAACCATTTCTTATCACGCGACTGTCATTGGAAGTGCCCGGAACGTGCTTTGCAGTTTTCCCGTTGGGAGGCTGCAATGAGGCAGCGGAGAACACCATGAAAATCTATCTGCTGATGCTGCTGATCGGCGCGCTGTTTATGGCGATCCGCCTCACGGCGCCGCAAGAGCAGCAGTCGGAATCGCTTCCCCGGTAAGCCCTCACGGTTCCACCAGCGGCAAGGCCGCTCTCCCTTCCAGAATCTCCGTCACCTTGCTCTTGGACAAGCGTGACTCGTCGTTGAGCATGAGGCCCGGCAGCAATCGCGTCGGGGCCCGGCCGCCTTTCACCGCACGCACCAGCACGCGGATCGCGGGCCGCCCCGCCTCGCCGTGAACCGGCAGGATCGAGAGGCTGCCGAACCCGCGTGACAGCGCTGCCAGGACATCGGCGATTCCATCTGCACGCCAGATCAAGGTCAGCACGCCATTGGATCGGAGGATACGCCGCGCTGCATGCACCCACGCATGCAGGGTCTCCTCCGTCGCCACATGCGCGGTGTGCCGCGCCCGATCCGGCGAGCCGCGATGCCGGGCCGGATCGTTGAAGGGCGGATTCATCAACACCACGTCGACGCTGTCGGGCGACAGCCCGTTTGACGCAAAGGCCTGCGCCTCGGCCGTGACGTCGAGCACGATCGTCTCGGCGGCAATCGCATTCGCCGCCGCATTGCCCCGCGCGAGCTCGGCCAGCTCCGGATCGATCTCGACCAGGCTGAGCCTGATGCCCGCGACGCGGCGGGCCAGCGCCAGTCCGGCCGTACCGACACCAGCGCCGAAATCGACCACGCGGTCCCCCGCCAGGGCGTCGGTCGCCGCTGCAAGCAGGATGGCGTCATGCCCGGCGCGATGGCCGGATCGCTTCTGCTTCAGCCGCAATTGCCCGCCGAGAAAGGCGTCCTCGGTAATATCTGCGGCCTCAATCATCGCCGCGCAGTTCGTGGCTGAG
Organism: Bradyrhizobium sp. PUT101; assembly: GCF_052043945.1. Taxonomy (NCBI): domain Bacteria; kingdom Pseudomonadati; phylum Pseudomonadota; class Alphaproteobacteria; order Hyphomicrobiales; family Nitrobacteraceae; genus Bradyrhizobium; species Bradyrhizobium sp. PUT101. The sequence continues at coordinate 5,876,006 of NZ_CP197207.1, read as the reverse complement.
GCCGGCTTCGGTGAGGAGCGCCCTCGCCTCCTGGGCATCGTCCTCATGGACCAGGATCCGCCGCGGCAAAATGCCGAGCGAGCCCTCGATGATGCTCATGTTCTGGTCCAGCACCAGATGATGGATGTGGGCACCGTCGAGCAGCGCGCCGATCGCCGACACCAGCACCATGTCGTTGGTCCGAACCAGTTCGCGCAAAACGCAGATCTCCTGTCTGAAAGAGGGGTAAGCGGCAAATGTCAATGGTTCCGAGGTCTTGCCGCGTCCGCCGCCAGTTTCTATTGTCTTTCCATCAGAATAGCCCTTCCGGGGCAAATATTGGAGACCGGCGTGGCCGTCATCGTACCTTTCGAAACTCCCGGCGCGTCGATCGAAGAGCTGGTTGCCCTTGTCGCCCCCGATATGGAGCGCGTCAACGCCACGATTCTGTCGCGGACCGGCTCGGACGTGACCATGATCCCCGAGGTCGCCAACCATCTGATCTCCTCCGGGGGCAAACGCCTGCGCCCGATGCTGACGCTCGCCATGGCCAATCTCGCCGGCTACACCGGCGATGGCCACATCAAGCTCGCTGCCTCCGTCGAGTTCATGCATACCGCCACCCTGCTCCACGACGACGTCGTCGACGAGAGCGAGATGCGCCGCGGCAAGCTGTCGGCGCGCATGCTCTGGGGCAACGAGGCGAGCGTGCTGGTCGGTGACTTCCTGCTCGGCCAGGCCTTCCGCATGATGGTCGAGGTCGGCTCGCTGCGCGCGCTCGACATCCTCTCCGCGGCCGCCGCGACCATCGCCGAGGGCGAGGTGATGCAGCTGGCCGCCGCCAAGAACACCGCGACCACCGAGGACGAATATCTCGCCGTGATCCGCGGCAAGACCGCCGAATTGTTCGCGGCCGCCTGCGAGGTCGGTCCTGTCATCGCCAACCGGCCGAAGGCGGAGCAGACCGCCTGCCGCTCGGTCGGCATGAATCTCGGCATTGCCTTCCAGCTCGTCGACGACGTGCTCGACTATGGCGGCAAGAGCGCCAAGCTCGGCAAGAACACCGGCGACGATTTCCGCGAGGGCAAGATCACCCTGCCGGTCGTGCTTGCCTTCCGCAGGGGCAACGACACCGAGCGCGCGTTCTGGATCCGCGCACTGGAGCGCGGCGAGATCGGCGACGGCGATCTCGACCACGCCATCGGCCTGATGAACAAGCATCGCGCGCTCGAAGATACGCTGAGCCGTGCCCAGCACTACGGCGCCATGGCGGTGGACGCGCTGGCGCTGTTCCCGCCCTCGCCGATGAAGAGCGCGCTGGAGCAGGTCGTGGCGTTCTGCCTGGCACGGTCGCACTAGGGCTGCGGCCAACCGGTCTCTATCGAATCCGCACACGCTATCAGCCCCGTCATCCTGAGGCGCGCGTGGCGCGATGCCTGGCATCGCCCGGGAGCCTCAGGGTAGCGGTCATACATATGTGCTCGCTGCATCAACATCGTCATTGCGAGCGGAGCGAAGCAAGCCAGTCTGTCCCCGCGGCAAGACTCTGGATTGCTTGGCTGCGCTCGCAATGACGGAGTAGGGCGCAGGCCCATCGTTCGCAAATTCGCATCTTACATCGGAGCGATGGCTCGCTGCTCACCACCTCCTTCACCCGCTGCATTAGTTACTTGCATTTTGCAAGCTACTACCCTACCCTTCCCCCATGCAGCCCAAATTTCCCTCCATCCACGAGTGCCCCGTCGGCCGCGCCGTGGAGACCGTTGGCGAATGGTGGAGCATCCTGATCCTGCGCGATGCGTTTCAGGGCGCGACGAAATTCGACGAGTTCGCGCAAAGCCTCGGGATCGCGCCGAACATCCTGTCGCGGCGCCTCGCTCATCTCACCGAGAGCGGCATGTTCGTCCGACGCCGCTACAACGAACGCCCGCCGCGCTACGAATATGTGCTGACGGACAAGGCGCGAGATTTTTTCTCCGTCATCGTCGCGCTGCTCGCCTGGGGCAACAAGCATCTCGCGCCGAAGGGCGAATCCATCCTTTTGGCGAACCGGAGCGACGCTCGCCCGTTCGATCCGATCGTGGTCGACGCCGCCGACATGCAGCCGATCACGCTCGCCAACACCATCGCCGTTCCCGGTCCCCGCGCCAGCCGCGGAATGCGCGCGCGGCTCGCTTCGCTCAAGGCCATGAACCCGGCCGTTGCGCCGGCTGGAGACTGACATGCGTCGTATCGTCGTGACTGGCATGGGCGCAGTGTCGCCGCTCGGCTGTGGTGTCGAATTATCGTGGCGGCGGCTGCTCGCCGGCCAAAGCGGGCTGCGCCCTCTGCCCGAATGGGCGCAGGTGCTGCCGGCGCGCATCGCCGGTCTCGTGCCCGACAAGGCCGATGACGCCGATGGCGGCTTCGATCCGGCGCAGGCGGCCGCGCCAAAAGACCAGCGCAAGATGGACCGCTTCATCCTGTTCGCGCTGCTTGCCACCGCAGAAGCGGTCGCGCAGGCCGGATGGACGCCGCAGGATGCTGCGGCGCTGGAGCGGACCGCGACGATCATCGCTTCCGGCGTCGGCGGCTTCCCGGCGATCGCGGAAGCGGTGCGCATCACCGAACAGCGCGGCGCGCGCCGGCTCTCGCCGTTCACGATCCCCTCGTTCCTTGCCAATCTCGCCGCCGGCCAGGTCTCGATCAAATACGGCTACAAGGGAGCGCTGGGCACGCCGGTCACCGCGTGCGCCGCCGGCGTGCAGGCGATCGGCGATGCCGCGCGCATGATCCGCGCCGGCGAGGCCGATGTCGCGATCTGCGGCGGCGCGGAGGCCTGCATCGACATCGTCAGCCTCGGCGGCTTCGCGGCGGCGCGCGCGCTGTCGAGCGGCTCCAACGGCGAACCCGCGCGCGCCTCGCGCCCATTCGATCGCGATCGCGACGGCTTCGTGATGGGCGAAGGCGCCGGCATCCTGGTGATCGAGGCGCTGGAGCATGCGCTGGCGCGCGGCGCGACGCCGATCGCGGAGATCGTCGGCTACGGCACGACGGCGGACGCCTATCACATGACCTCGGGTCCGCCCGATGGCGACGGGGCTCGCCGCGCCATGGAGATCGCGCTTCGGCAGGCGAAGCTCGAGCCTGCGGATCTGCAGCACCTGAACGCACATGCGACCTCGACGCCGGCCGGCGACGAGAGCGAGCTTGGTGCGATCGCCGCGCTGTTCGGCCGCAACCGCGGCATTGCCGTGAGCGCCACCAAATCGGCCACCGGGCACCTGCTCGGCGCTGCCGGCGGGCTGGAGGCGATCTTCACCGTGCTCGCTTTGCGCGACCAGATCGCGCCGCCGACACTCAATCTCGAAAATCCGGATCCCGGCGCCGAAGGCATCGACATCGTTGCCGGCGCAGCAAGAGCGATGCCGATGCAGAGCGCGATCTCCAACGGGTTCGGCTTCGGCGGAGTGAATGCCAGCGTGATCTTCCGCCGGATGGGCTAGGCGAGGGCCTTGCAATCGCCGCTCGCTCCGCTACGAAAACAGGATGATCGAAACGAATTTCTGGCTGTTCCTCGCCGCAGCTTGTCTCATTGCCGCCATTCCGGGCCCCGGCATTTTCTACGTCGCGGCACGAACCCTGTCGGAGGGACGCGCCAGCGGCTTCGCATCGACCGCAGGCACGGCGCTCGGCGGGCTCGTTCATGTCGTCGCGGGCAGCCTCGGCATCTCCGCGATCATCCTGGCCAGCGCGGAACTGTTTGCCGTCGTGAAATTCGTCGGCGCGCTCTATTTGGTCTGGCTCGGGATCAAGACGTTTCGCAGCGCCGGTCGCGCGCTGTCGCTCGAGAGCGAGGCCGTCGGCGACAAGCGCGCCTTCCGCGACGGCGTGCTGGTCGAGGCCCTGAACCCGAAGACCGCGGCGTTCTTCCTTGCCTTCATTCCGCAATTCCTCGATCCCTCGGGATCGAACCCGACGCTGCAATTCATTGTGTTAGGTGCGATTTCGGTGACGCTGAACACGCTCGCCGATGTCGTGGTGGTGCTGATGGCCACCGCGACACGCACGCAGTTGATCGGACGGCCGCAGCTGATGCGGCGTCTCGCGCAGGGCTCCGGCGTCTTCATCGCCAGCCTCGGCCTCTCGCTCGCGCTGGCGCGGCGGCCGGTGAATGGATAGCGCCGCGATGCTCGCCCCGCAAAGCCGCTTCCATGAATCGCACGGCCTGCGGCTGCATTACGCCGACTGGGGCAATGAGAGCGCGCCACCTCTCATCCTGGTCCATGGCGGCCGCGATCATTGCCGGAGCTGGGATCACATTGCCCGATCGTTGCAGCCGCATTTTCACGTGCTCGCGCCGGACCTGCGCGGTCACGGCGATTCCGACTGGACCCGAGGCGGCAGCTACGCGCTGACGGAATATGTCTACGATCTCTCCCAGCTCGTCCGCAATATCGCAGCGCCTCAGGTCACTCTCATCGGCCATTCAATGGGCGGGATGGTGAGCCTGATCTTTTCGGGCTCATTCCCCGAGCGGGTCTCGAAGCTCGTGGTCCTCGACGGCGTGACCATGTTGCCGGATACACCAAAACCGCCGGCGCATGAGCGCATCGGCAAATGGGTCGGTCAGCTCGACAAGCTGCACGACCGCACCCCGCGCCGCTATGCCACGATCGAGGACGCCGCCGCGCAGATGATGCTTCACAACAAGCGCCTATCCCGCGACCTCGCCCTGCATCTCGCCACGCATGGCGCACGGCAGAACGAGGACGGCAGCACCTATAGCTGGAAGTTCGATCCCTATCAGCGCGCCTCTGCGCCGCACCGGCTCTGGCCCGACGACCACATCGAGCTCTGGTCACGCATCACGTGTCCGACGCTGCTGCTCAATGCCGGTGAAAGCTTTCTCGCCGGTGCCAGGGCGGCAGGCCTGGAGCGGTACTTCCCGCAGGCGCGCATCGAGACCATCGCCGGCGCGGGGCACTGGCTGCAGCACGACAAGCCGCAGGAGGTGCTGGGTGAGATCCGAAAGTTTCTCGGCCTCGACGGGGACGGCGCGGGTTAGCTCAACTGCATCCACGTCATTGCGAGCATAGCGAAGCAGTCCAGACTGTCACCGCAGATAGATTCTGGATTGCTTCGCTGCGCTCGCAATGACGAACAGACGTAGTTCAGCTCAACGTGCCCGCATGCACCCACCAGCCGTGGTGATCGCGCCGGATCTTCTCGGCGGCGGCATGGGCTTCGGCCAGCGCGCCATAGATCGCAAAGCACGTCGCGCCGGAGCCGGACATGCGGGCGAGCTTGACGCCGGCGGAGGTACGCAAGGCCTCCAGCACCTCGCCGATGACAGGCTCGATGCCCAGCGCGGGCGCTTCAAGGTCGTTGGCGACGGTTTCCAGAACCTCCACCCAATCGGAAACAGAGGCGCCCTCCCCAGGCCAGGCCGGAGCGCGGATGACGTCGGTGACGCCGACCAGAAGCTCGCCGTTACGCAGACCCAGTGCCTGGAACACGTCCTTTGTCGCGACCGGCACGCGCGGATTGACCATGACGCAGGGCATGCTCGGCAGCGCGAGCGGCAATAGCTGCTCGCCGACGCCGGTCATGTCGCAGGCGCGCGAGACGAGGCACACCGGCACGTCCGCGCCGGTCGCGAGCGCGACCTTCTGAACCCGGGGATCATCGAGCGACAGATCGTTCAGACGCGCCAGGAGCCGCAGCGCCGCCGCGGCATCGGCCGAACCGCCACCGATGCCCGCCGCGACGGGAAGCACCTTGTCGAGCGCGAAGGCGCCGAGCTTCAGGCCGGGCACTGCCTCGGCCAGAAGCCTGGCAGCCTTGAGCACGAGATTGTCGGACGTCTCGCCGCAGGCCGCCGCCAGCGGGCCGGTGGTGGTGAGCTTCAGCTCGCCGCCCGGCTCCAGCGTGAGCCGATCGGCGCAATCGGCGAACGCCACTACGCTTTCGAGATCATGATAGCCGTCGGCACGACGACCGACGACGCGAAGGCTCAAATTGACCTTCGCCCGTCCCTCTTCAATCAACGCCGACATCGGCGACACGCCCCCAAGCAAACCTCAGCCGCCCCTGCCGTCGTCCTTCTTCTTCTCGGCCTGCGCCGCAGAAGAGTTCGAATTGTCGTCGGCGAGCCCGTTGGCGATCTTGGCCTCGATCTTCGGAAGCTCTTCCGGCTCGGGCTTGAGATCGCGGGCATGCGACCACTGGAATTTTGCCTCCAGCGTGCGGCCGACGCGCCAATAGGCGTCGCCGAGATGGTCGTTGATGGTGGGATCCTCGGGCTTGAGATCGATCGCGCGCTCGAGGTTCTTCACCGCCTCTTCATAGTTGCCGATGCGGTAGTAGGCCCAGCCGAGGGAATCGACGATGTAGCCGTCGTCGGGACGCTGCTCGACGGCACGCTTGATCATCTTCATGCCTTCGTCGAGATTCACGCCCTGGTCGATCCAGGAATAGCCGAGATAGTTGAGGACGTGCGGCTGGTCGGGCTGGAGCTCCAGCGCCTTCTTCATGTCGGCCTCGGCCTTGGCCCACTGCTTGGAGCGCTCCTCGCAGATACCGCGATAATAGTACCAGACGCTGTTGGCCTTGTCGTTGCCGGGCGGCAGCACGTCGATTCCTTGCGAATAGGTCGCGCCGCAATCGCCGAACCGCTTGCGGCCGCGCTCGATATTGCCGAGCGCCATGATGGCTTCGAGGTCCTTGGCATCCTCCGACGTGACGCCCTTGAGGATCTTGATCGCCTCGTCGGTGCGGTCGGCGGAATCCAGGTCAATGGCGAGCTGGATCTGTGCATTGCGCTTGAGCGGCGAGGTCGCGGGCACGCGCTCATAGACCTTGATCGCCATCTTCGGCCGCTTCACCGATTCATAGAGATCGGCGAGCGAGAGCAGCGCCAGCGGATGAGTCGGCTGGAGGTAGAGCGCGAGCTGGAGATAGACCAGCGCCAGGTCCTCGCCGCCGCGGCGGGTCAGCGTGGCGCCGATGCCATAGAGCGCTTCGGCGGCGCCGGCCTGCGCGGAATCGACGAGTGGCGGCATCTTCTTGCCGGCCTTGGTCTCGCGCAGGCCTTCCTGGATCAGCGGATGGCGTGCGAGCTTCTTGTCGAAAGCCTGGTAGACGGTGGTCGCCGCGGCAGAATCCTTGTTGCGCGAGAGCCAGCGCGCATAGGCCTCGGTTACGCGCAGCATGGAATCGTCGAGCTTGTAGGCGCGCTCGAAGCGGGTGCCGGCGTCCTTCTCCTTGCCGGCGAGCTCCAGGATCATACCGGTGTGAAGGTCCTTGAACAGCGGATACCATTCCGGACCGGCCAGCTTGTCGATGGTGGCGACGCCACCCTTGGCATCGCCTGCACCATAGGCGGCCCAGCCCGACAGCAGCGTGGCGACGAGATCGGTGATCGGGCCGCGGACCGACTGGTTGATATTGGTCTGCGCGGCCGCGTATTTCTTCAGCTTGAGATCATGCACGCCGACGACGAGACGCGCGACGCGGTTGGTCTTGTCGATGGTGAGGATGCGCTCGGCGAGCTTGACCGCCTCCTCGAGGTCGCCGTCGGCGACCGACGAGATGAAGGCTCGGTCCAGCAGCTCGTTGTTCTTGGGATCGGTGCGGAGCGCCGAACGGTAGAATGCGGCGGCGGATGCCGCGTCACGCTCGACGCTGGCGTGGCGGGCGGCGAGATAGCTGCCGGCACCGGTGAGCGACTTCAGATCGTTTCGGGTCGGAAACTGCGCCGCCGTGTTCTCCGGGTGGTCCGGCGTCTGCGCCAGGACCGCACCCGGGACCGCCACGATCGCGGTGCCCATGAGAGCGATGGCGACAGCAGTCCAGCGGTTGAAACGATTTGAAAACATCAGGGCTCGCCTTGAGTTGGTAGTGCCTGGGTTTGCAGCAGGAGGCCGTATCGCACGCGAAAGCGGCCGGTGGCATCGGGACCCGGAACCGTCGGGCCGACAATGCCGCTTTTGGCGCTTCGCCGCAAGGATTCGGACCGGGCGACCCCCGCCGCATGCCCCAAATTGGCCAAGCGAATCCGCCAAGAGCGTCCCAAGACGCCGCCACTATGGCCTTATCGTGGCCGCGACGGCTGGCCGCAGCCGGGTCCTCACGCGAACGTGCGCCAGATCACCCGCGTGACCTGCCCTTACATCGCCTCGTAGTTCGGGCCGCCGCCGCCCTCGGGCGGAACCCAGGTGATGTTGCCGTTGGGGTCCTTCACATCGCAGGTTTTGCAATGGACGCAGTTCTGGGCGTTGATCTGGAAGCGCGGGCCAGAGCCCTCCTCGATCCATTCATAGACGCCGGCCGGGCAATAGCGGTTCGAAGGACCGGCGAAGACGTCATGTTCGGAGGTCTTCTGGAGGTTCATGTCGGTGACCTTCAGATGGACCGGCTGGTCCTCCTCATGGTTGGTGTTGGACAGGAACACCGAGGACAGCTTGTCGAACGAGATCTTGCCATCCGGCTTCGGGTAGTTCCTGGGCGTGTGCTGCCTGGCCGGATCGAGCGTGGCGCGATCATGCTTGACATGGGACTGCGTGCCGAAAAGCGAAGCGCCGAACAGCGTGTTGCACCACATGTCGAAGCCGCCTAGCGCGACGCCGAGCACGGTGCCGAACTTCGACCATAGCGGCTTGACGTTGCGGACCAGGAACAAATCCTTGCCGACCGACGAAGACCGCCAGGCGTTCTCGTATTCGATCAGTTCGTCATTGGCGCGATCGGCGGCAATCGCGGCTGCGACGTGCTCGGCCGCGAGCATGCCGGTGCCCATCGCATTGTGCACGCCCTTGATGCGCGGCACGTTGACGAAGCCCGCCGCGCAACCGATCAGCGCGCCGCCGGGGAAGCTGAGCTTCGGCACCGACTGATAGCCGCCCTCGGTGATGGCCCGCGCGCCGTAAGCGAGCCGCTTGGCGCCTTCGAAGGTGCCGCGGATCGAGGGATGGGTCTTGAAGCGCTGGAATTCGTCGAACGGCGACAGATAGGGATCGTCGTAGTTGAGATGTACGACGAAGCCGACGGCGACGAGATTGTCGTCGTAGTGATAGAGGAACGAGCCGCCGCCGGTCTTCATGTCGAGCGGCCAGCCGAACGAATGCTGGATCATTCCCTTCTGGTGCTTGGCGGGATCGATCTGCCACACTTCCTTGAGACCGATGCCGAACTTCGGCGGCTCGCGATTGGCATCGAGCGCGAACTTGTTGATGAGCTGCTTGGTCAAGCTGCCGCGCGCGCCTTCGGCGAACAGCGTGTACTTGCCGAGCAATTCCATGCCGCGGGTAAAGGAATCCTTCGGCTTGCCATCTCTGCCGACGCCCATGTCGCCGGTGGCGATGCCCTTGACCTTGCCGTCCTCGTCATAGAGCACTTCGGCGGCGGCGAAACCCGGATAGATCTCGACCCCGAGCGCCTCGGCCTTGCGCGCCAGCCAGCGACAGACATTGCCGAGCGAGCCGATGTAGCAGTGATGATTATTCATCAACGGCGGCATGGCGAAATTCGGCAGCTTGATCGCACTGGCGCCGGTCATCCAGAAGAAGCGATCGTCCTGCACCTGCGTCTTCAGCGGGCAGTCGGCATCCTCGCGCCAGTCGGGGATCAGCTTGTCGAGCCCGGCCGGGTCGATCACGGCGCCCGAGAGAATGTGCGCGCCGACCTCGGAGCCCTTCTCCACCACGACCACGTTGAGATCGGCGTTGAGCTGCTTCAGCCGGATCGCGGCCGACAGGCCTGAAGGGCCGGCGCCGACGATGACGACGTCGAATTCCATGGATTCGCGCGGGGGAAGTTCTTCGGTGCTCATCTGATCTCAGCCCTTGAGACGGTCTTTGGTCGATTGCGCCCCCTTGTTTCCGATTTTTCCGGGTAGGACAACCTCGGAAATGCATTCCGCTGGGATGCAAGGCCGTCCAAGGTGGTATAAAAGTCAAACGTTCCCATGATCCCCGAACCCGCACCCACCGTCCGCGAGCTGCTCGCCTTCTATCTGGAGGCCGGTGTCGACTGCGCGCTCGCGGAGGAACCAATCGACCGCCTGGCGGAATTGGATGCCCCGCCGCCAGCCCCGCCCGCGGCACCTCCGGTCGAGGCACCGCGGCCGCTCGCCGCACCCGCGGTGATGCGGGGCGAGGCCGCGCCGGCGCCTGATGTCGCGATCGCGTCCGCACGCGAGGCCGCACGCACCGCGCCGACACTCGAGGCGTTGCGCGAGCTGATGCAGGGCTTCGAGGGCTGCGCACTGAAGCACACTGCAACGCGGCTGGTGTTCGCCGACGGCAATCCGCAGGCGCGCATCATGTTCGTCGGCGAAGCGCCGGGCCGCGACGAGGACATTGAGGGGCTGCCTTTCGTCGGACGCAGCGGCAAGCTGCTCGACCTCATGATCGGGGCGATCGGGCTCAACCGCACCACCGCCTACATCGCCAACGTCATTCCCTGGCGACCGCCCGGCAACCGCACGCCGACGCCGCAGGAGACGCAAATCTGCCTGCCGTTCATCCAGCGCCATATCGAACTCGTGAACCCGGACGTGCTGGTGACGCTCGGCAATCCCTCGACGCAGACTCTGCTCGGAACGCGTGAAGGCATCATGCGTACCCGCGGACGCTGGTTCGATTACGATGCCGGCGGGCGCACCATCCGCGCGCTGCCGACGTTCCACCCGGCCTATCTCTTGCGCTCGCCATCCTACAAGCGGCTGGCCTGGCAGGACCTGCGGTCGATCGCGAAAGTGCTGGCGCAAGGCGCGACGTAACCACATACATTGCAGCATTCCGGGGCGCGCCCGGAATGACAATGACAACCTATGTGGGTTAAGTCCCCTTCGGCCGCACGATGGCCCAGCCGATGCGGAGCAGCTGCTGGCGGCCGGTCACCAGCCATTCGAACGCGCGCGGGACTTCCGGCACGATGCCGGGGAAGCGCTTGAGGATGTCCGGCGGCGGGGTGCCGGCGGTGTCGGATGCGCGCCAGACCACGACGCCCCCGGTCTCGCTGAATTTGGCCTGATTCATCCACGGCGTGCGCGCAGGATCGGCATCGATGAACAGATGCGGCCGGCCGGAGTGCAGCGCGATCAGGCTGGCGATTTGCGTCTCGCCGGCGACGGCACGCAGGCGATGGTTGGTGCGACGGGCAAAGCTCTCGTCGAAGAAGTCCGAGATCGCGCGCGCTGGCATCGAGGTCGCAATCTCGTTGGCGCCTGTCCAGGGCAGGAACAGGACGGCCAGCACCACGCCGGCGGCGGGCGCGATGATGGCAGCAGCCCATACCGTGCGCAGCATCCGCGTGCGGCGCATCGCGATGAGATCGCCGGCCGCAACGACCACGGCAAGCCCAGGCAAGACCAACACGACACCGGCGCCGCCGACGACGGAGTCGAGCCCGAGCAGGCCGGAGATCAGCACCGCGCCGAGCGGCGGAGCCAGCGCGAAGAAATAGACGAAGTTGCGCGCGAGCGGCTCGACCGGCGGTCGGTAGATGATCGGCGGTTCCTCGCCCTTGCCGTCGAACAGCCCGGTGTTGAGGAAGGTCAGCGCCGGGATCGCGGCAGCCCCGAGCACGAGTCCACCGAACAGCCAGGCCGCGTGCAGCGCGCGGGCGTTGAGCTCGGCGACTTGCGGCATGGCCGGCATGGTCAACGTCTCGGCCCGCATCAGCCAGACCGCATAGGGCAGCGCCAGCACGGCAACCACGATCAGCGCAAACAGCGGATCGAGCCCGCGCAGCGTCCGCCGGCCGCGGGCGGTCGAGACCGCGAAGACGACGATCAGCCCGAGCAGAAAGATCGCCGCGGGCGTCGTCAGCAGCAAGAGGCCCGCTTCGATCGACCAGGCGAACCATGCATTGCCGCGGCGCTGGCCGATGATCTGCCAGGAATGCAGCAGCAATAGCGCCCAGAGCGGCCGCGCCAGCACCAGCGGGCCGAAGTCGAGCGCAGGCGAGGAGAAGGCCAGCACCGTCATCGTCAGCAGCACGGCGAGCACCGCCTGCTGCGAGCCGATCACCGCGCGAGAGAGATGGTAGAGTGCGATGAAGGTCGCGATCTCGCAGATCTCGGCAAGCACGTAGACGCCCAGCATGTGGCCGCCGGCGGCGCGATAGGCGATGTCGGCGAGCCAGACCGGCAGCGGCGGGCCGAGATCGGTGCCGACCTGGTATTCCCTGCCGAAGGCCAGGAGGGTCGCAAGGTTGCCGGGTGGGCTGCGGTAGAACGCCAGCGCCACGAGCAGCCACATCGCGGCCTGAAGCAGCACGGCGATCCAGACGATCAGCCGCGGCCGGGCGCGAATGAGCTCGATGACCAGGGAGGTAAACCGCATGCAACGTCCGAATGATGCAGCCAGTCCAGCCGGCCCTATTCGCTCACGCGTGCTTTGATAGAGGGCGCTGCGCGTGGTGGCAACTTCGGTTTGCTCCCTCTCCCCGTTCTTGCAGGCTGAAGCACAAGCACATCTGCGCTATCGGTCGTCATGCCCGGGCTTGTCCCGCCTGCGCGGCCGAAGCCGCTTCGGCGAGGCGAAGGCCCGGGCATCCACGTTCTTCGGACGGTGCGTAAGGCGTGGATGGCCGGGTCAAGCCCGGCCATGACGGATGGTAGAGCTGTGGGGTCGATTTAGAGATTTGCCGAGACGTCGATCTCGACGGCCGCGTCCACTTGCACCTCGACCTCTGTCACCGCGAACAGGTCCAGCACCGGCTCGACGGTCCACGGCATGTGCTTGGCGCGGGCGGCGGCGACGGGGGCAAAGAACCTGCGGTGGTGGACGGAGGGGCCGAGGCGGTCAAGCGCCGCGAGATGTTCGGGGACGGCATAGCCCTTGTGCTGCTCGAATCCGTAGCCGGGGCAGTCCTGCGCCAGCGCACACATCAGCCGGTCGCGCGTGACCTTGGCCACGATGGACGCCGCGGCGATCGACAGCACGATGCCATCGCCGCCGATCACGGCCTCGCAGTCGCATTCGGTGTCGAGCCGATCGCGGCCGTCGACGAAGACGTGCCTGGGCGCCTCGGGCAGTGCCACCACGGCGCGCTTCAGCGCCCACAGCGAGGCGCGCAGGATGTTGTCGCGGTCGATCCGCGAGGGCGAGGCGACGGCAACGGAGACCTGCGCGGTGGCGCAGATCTTGTCGAACAGCTTCTCGCGCTCCTCGGCAGTCAACCGTTTGGAATCATCGATGCCGCGCGGAATGCGGTCGGGATCGAGAATCACCGCGGCCGCAACGACGGGGCCCGCCAGCGGGCCGCGGCCGGCCTCGTCGCACCCGGCAACCGGCCAGACGCCGCGCTTTATCAGCGCACGCTCGCGGCGGAAGCTGGGGGGAGCGATGGCAATGATACCCTTCTTGCCACCAGGAACCTTCGGAGCCTTGACTGCAGATGCCTTGGCCGCAGATGCCTTGGCCGCAGGCAGCTTGGCCTCGTTGGCAGGCGCAGCCTTCTTCGCAGCCTCCTTTTTTGGCGCGTCTTTGGCTGGGTTCTTGGCGGACTTGTCCCGAATCATGGCCGGGATCGTGCGCAAGGGGCTTCGCCAGCGCAACCGGGAACCCAGGATAATTCCCGCTATTCAGGCCGGCCGCCCTACTCCGCCAGATGCACCCGGCGGTCCTCACCCACTTCGATACCGGGCGCGACCACGACCTCCCAAGGATGGCCGTCGGGGTCGGTGAAGTAGCCGGAATAGCCGCCGTAGTCGGTCTCGTGCGCCGCCTTCAGCAAGCCGGCCCCCTTCCCGATCGCGAAAGCCAGCACCGCATCGACCTCCTCGCGCGTCCGGCAGTTCCAGGCGAGCGTCATGCCGCGAAAGGTCGATGGCCTCGGCGCGTCCTGCAAGGTCGCATCCGCCGCGAGCTGGTCCCACGGATACAGGGCGAGCACCGGACCGCCGGTATCGTAGAAGGCGACGGCCTCGCCGGTTGCCTTCAGCCGGCGCGAGAAGCCGAGTGCATCGTAAAAGGCGATGCTGGCGCGGATGTCGCTCACGCCAAGCGTCACGACGGTGAGTCTCGGCACCGGGCCCGGCAATTCCTGACTCATGCCATGCCTCTTTCACCTTCCCCGTCAGAACAGGCTGAGCTGATCGCCGTTCCGCTTCGGCCGCGCGAAATGGTCCGTGGTCAGCTTGGAGCGCCGCTTGTTGAGGCCGAGCCTGTCGCAGGCGATCTCGAAGCGGCGGCCGATGGTCCAGGCGATCGGGCCGGTTCCCTTCATCCGCTCGCCCCATTTCGCATCGTAATCGCGCCCGCCGCGCATGTCGCGAATCAGGGTGAAGACGTGGCGATAGCGGTCCGGATAGTTCGCCATCAGCCATTCGCGGAAGAGATCGCGAACCTCCAACGGCAGCCGCAGCAGCACATAGGAGGCTTCCTTGACGCCGGCATGTGCGGCGGCATCGAGGATGCGCTCGATCTCGGAATCGTTCAGCGCGGGGATCACGGGCGCGACCATCACGGTGGTCGGAATGCCGGCATCCGAGAGCTGCTTCAACGCCTCCAGCCGCTTCGGCGGCGTCGAGGCCCGCGGCTCCATGGTGCGCGCCAGCTTCGGATCGAGCGAGGTGACCGAGATCGCGACCTTGGCGAGGTTGCGCTTGGCCATCCGGGCCAGAATGTCGATGTCGCGCACCACCAGCGCCGATTTGGTGACGATGCCGACCGGATGGCTGGCGCGTTCCAGCACCTCGAGGATGCCACGCATGATCTTTCGCTCGCGCTCGATCGGCTGGTAGGGATCGGTGTTGGTGCCGATCGCGATCATCCTGGGCTCGTAGCCGGTGGCGGCGAGCTCCTTCTCGAGCAGCGCCGGCGCCTCGGGCTTCACGAACAGCTTGGACTCGAAATCCAGCCCCGGCGAGAGGCCGAGATAGGCATGCGTCGGTCGCGCGAAGCAGTAGACGCAGCCGTGCTCGCAGCCGCGATAGGGATTGATCGAGCGGTCGAAGCCGATGTCCGGGGAATCGTTGCGGGTGATCACCTTGCGCGAGGTGTCGACACCGACACTGGTCTTGAACGGCGGCAGCTCTTCCAGGCTCTGCCAGCCATCGTCGAAAGCGACGCGCGCCTCGGCCTCGTAACGGCCGCTGGCATTGGATTGCGCGCCCCGCCCTCGCCTTCGCGCGCGATCGATGGCGACGCCAAGCTCGGGGAAATCTGAAGGCGCACCCGCCGGCTCGGAGGGCGCCGTGACCGGCGGGTGCTTGAGAGCATGAGAGGATGCTGGACTCATGCAATCAAGATAGCACGCACACGGAACAAATCAAGAACACAAACGAAAAACGTGAAAACAACCCCATGCAAAGTAGCCGCCCAAATTTCGGGCGCGCGCCTTTGACCTCACGCAACACGCCCGTCACAAGGATTTCGTTTGATCCCGCACAGGGATCGATCGTGCCTGAACAAAGTTGGTGACGATCGCTGGGTGAAAGCCGACGGGAACATGACAATTCAACAAAAAACGGCCGCCGCGATCGGCGACCTCGGTCTGCTCGACCGCTATTGGCGCGCCGCCAACTACCTCTCGGTCGGGCAAATCTACCTGCTCGACAATCCGTTGCTGCGCGAGCCGTTGCGGCCTGAGCACATCAAGCCGCGCTTGCTCGGCCATTGGGGCACCACGCCCGGCCTGAACTTCATTTATGCCCATCTCAATCGCGTGATCCGCGCGCTGGACCTCAACATCATCTATGTCTGCGGACCCGGCCACGGCGGCCCGGGCATGGTCGCCAACACCTATCTCGAAGGCAGCTACAGCGAGATCTATCCCGACATTGCGCGCGATGCGGACGGATTGCGCAAGCTATTCAGGCAGTTCTCCTTCCCCGGGGGCATCCCGAGCCACGCGGCGCCGGAAACGCCGGGCTCGATCCACGAAGGCGGTGAGCTCGGCTACGCGCTGGTGCACGCCTATGGTGCGGCATTCGACAATCCTGATTTGATCGTCGCCTGCGTCGTCGGCGACGGCGAGGCCGAAACCGGCCCTCTCGCCGCGTCCTGGCACTCGAACAAGTTCCTGAACCCGGCGCATGACGGCGCGGTGCTGCCGATCCTGCATCTCAATGGCTACAAGATCGCAAATCCCACCGTGCTCGGACGGATGGCAGATGCGGAGATCCGCGATCTCTTCCGTGGGTTCGGCCATGAGCCGCTGTTCGTCGCAGGCGATGATCCCAAATTGATGCACCATGCCATGGCGGATGCGCTCGATGTCGCACTCGCCAGCATCCGCTCGATCCAGCAGCATGCCCGCGACGGGCGCAAAAGCGTCGAGCGGCCGCGCTGGCCGATGATCGTGCTGCGCAGCCCGAAGGGCTGGACCGGCCCGAAGGAAGTCGACGGCAAGAAGGTCGAGGGCTTTTGGCGCGCGCATCAGGTCCCCGTCGCCGGTTGCCGCGAAAACCCGGCGCATCTGAAGGTGCTCGAAGACTGGATGCGCAGCTACGAGCCGGAAAAGCTGTTCGACGCGAACGGCGCGCTTGCTCCCGAGCTTCAGGCGCTCGCACCCGAAGGCGTCAGGCGCATGGGCGCCAATCCTCACGCCAATGGCGGCCTGTTGAAGAAGGAGCTGAAGCTGCCCGACTTCCGCAGCTTCGCAATCGAGGTGCCGCAGCCCGGCGACGCCATCGCCGAAGCGACGCGCGAGCTCGGCAAATTCCTGCGCGACGTCATCCGCCTCAACGCGCAACAGCGCAATTTCCGCATCATGGGGCCGGACGAGACCGCGTCGAACCGGCTAGATGCCGTGTTCGACGCCACCGAGCGCGTCTGGATGGAGCCGATCGAACCTTACGACGTCCATCTCGCCCAGGACGGCCGGGTGATGGAGGTGTTGAGCGAGCATCTCTGCCAGGGCTGGCTCGAGGGTTATCTGCTCACGGGACGGCACGGCTTCTTCTCCTGCTATGAGGCCTTCATCCACATCGTGGATTCCATGTTCAACCAGCACGCCAAATGGCTGAAGGTCGCGCGCGACCTGCCGTGGCGGCGCCCGATCGCCTCGCTCAACTATCTCCTGACCTCGCATGTCTGGCGTCAGGACCATAACGGCTTCAGCCATCAGGACCCCGGATTCGTCGATCTCGTCGCCAACAAGAAAGCGGACATCGTCCGCATCTATTTCCCGCCGGATGCCAACACCCTGTTGTGGATCGCCGATCACTGCCTGCGTACCTACAACCGCATCAACGTGATCGTCGCCGGCAAGCAGCCGGCGCCGCAATGGCTCTCGATGCGGGACGCGGCGACGCATTGCGATGCCGGGATCGGCATCTGGACCTGGGCCGGAACGGAGGATGGAAAGGGCGAGCCCGACGTGGTGATGGCCTGCGCCGGCGACGTGCCGACGCTGGAGACGCTCGCCGCCGTCGACCTATTGCGCAAGACGCTGCCTGACTTGAAGATCCGCGTCGTCAACGTCGTCGACCTCATGACGCTGCAACCCAGGGAGCAGCACCCCCACGGTCTCTCCGACCGCGACTTCGACGGGCTGTTCACGTCAGACAAACCCGTGATCTTCGCCTATCACGGCTATCCCTATCTCATTCACCGGCTGACCTATAGCCGCACCAACCATGCCGGCATGCATGTGCGCGGCTTTGCCGAGGAAGGCACCACGACGACGCCGTTCGACATGGTCGTGCTCAATGGGCTCGACCGCTACCATCTCGCGATCGAGGCGATCGAACGCGTGCCGGGTCTGGCGACCAAGGCCGCCCACGTGAAGCAGCGGTTCCGCGACAGACTGATCGAACACTCCCGCTATATCCGCGAGCATGGCGAGGACATGCCCGAGATCCGCGACTGGGTCTGGCCGAACAGCGCCGGCGGCAACACGCCGGCCGAAGCCGGCGACTAGCCATGCCGGACACGGTCCTCGTCCTCAACTCGGGATCGTCGAGCATCAAGTTCGGCCTGTTCGACGTCTCGGCGGCTGAGCCCACTCTGCTATGCAAGGGCCTGCTCGACGAACACGAGGCAAGACCCCGGCTCGTGGTGAAAGGCCCCGCGGGCGAAGACCTGTTCGAGACACGAAGGGAGGCGCCGGACGCCGACGGCAGCCATCTGTTCGCCGACGTGCTCGCCTTCATCGAGGACCGGTTCGCAGACAGCGTGCGGGCCGTCGGCCACCGCATCGTTCACGGCGGGTCGGATTATTCGGGCCCGGTCGTCCTGACGGACGACATCACCGCGAAGCTGGAGGCATTGACGCCTTTGGCGCCGTTGCACCAGCCGCGCTGCCTTGCGCCAGTCCGCGCGTTCGCGGCGATCCGGCCCGGGCTGACGCAGATCGCGTGTTTTGACACCGCCTTCCATCACGGCCTCGCGCCGCCGGCGAGCCGCTTCGCCATTCCCAGGCGATTCGAGGCGCGTGGCGTCAGGCGCTATGGCTTTCACGGCCTCTCTTTCGAATATGTCGCGGGACGCCTTTCCGAGATCGCGCCGGAGCTTGCGACCAGACGCACCGTCATCGCGCATCTCGGCAACGGCGCCAGCCTCTGCGCATTGCGCGATGGCCGCAGCATCGACACCACGATGGGACTGACGCCGCTCGACGGCCTCGTGATGGGCACACGCTGCGGCACGATCGATCCCGGCGTGCTGCTCTATCTGCAGCAGCACGAGAGCATGTCGGTCGAGGAGGTCCAGCACCTGCTCTATCACGAGTCAGGCCTGCGCGGCGTCTCCGGCACCTCCGCGGACATGCGCACGCTGCTGGCGAGCGGCGAGAGTGCTGCGCGAGAGGCGGTCGATCTCTTCACCTTCCGTGCGGCGCAGGCTGTCGCAATGATGGCGACCACGCTCGGCGGCCTGGACTGTCTGGTCTTCACCGGCGGCATCGGCGAGCATGCCAAGGAGATCCGCGGCGCGATCGGCGAGCGTCTCGCATGGATGGGCGTGCGCATCGATGCCGCCAGCAACGACGCGGCGCGCGGGCGCATCAACGGCAGCGACAGCGCCGTCGAAATCTTCGTCATTCCAACCAATGAAGAGATGACGATCGCGCGCCATTGCGCCGCTCTGATCCGTGGGCGCCACGTCACGTGACACATTTATGAATGATCTGCCGCAATGCTGCCGCCGCGGTTTCGCGGCACAGATACCGCATCAATCCTGGTTGCGGACCGATCATGAAAACCCAGATCATCGAAGAGCTCGGACAAGGCAGCATCCTGTTGCCCGCGCTGGTGGCGGAAGGCCTCGCCGCCAACGACCGGATCAAGGTGCGGATGAGCGCACTGCAGGCGGCGGCCCGGCATGCGCAGGAGCCCGACCGGCCCGCGAATGACCTTGCTGTCGAAAGCCAGACTGCAGGCATCGCCCCCGCGGGGATCGCGGCGCTGATCGGCGGCGCCCATCTGATCGGGCAGGGCCGGCTCGCGGCCCCCGATCTTGCGAAGCTGATGCAGGAGATTGCGGACGATGCAGCGACCATGATCCGCGCCGTCGGCGCCGGCGCGGTGAACGAAGGCGAGAGGGCGCAGGCGCGGCTCGACGCGATCCGCACAGCCGGCCTGCTCGATGCCACCGGCGAGATCGAGATGTCCCGCATCTCGCGCCTGACCGGCGTCGCCGACGCAGGCAGCGACAGCCTGCATCGTCTCGTCATGGATCTGCACAAGCAGCTCAACAAGCTTGCGACGAGCTGCTCGGAGGAAGCGCTCGACGGCGCCCATGTCTTCGGCCTGCACAGCGAGGACCGGCCGGCCGTCGCCGCCTTCATGAAGGGCCTGAACGCGACGCGGGGTCTCAAGTTCAACCATCCGGGCCTCGACACCATGGCCACACGCGCCGGCGGCCGGCTGCTGATTCAGAACGACATCGGCACCACGGACGCCCATGTCGTCGTGATCGCAGTGAAGAAGAACGCGGTCACGGTGACCTACACCGACGTGCATCTGGCGCGGGCGAAGTTCTTCATCTCGCTGTTCGACGAGTTCGAGGTGACGTGGAGCGGGCTTGATCGTCACACCGCAGCCGGCCTCGGCGACGACAATTCCTTCTATCTCGTCACCGGTCAGTTTCAGGCCGACCACGCCGCCGATCGCAACGAATTCCTCGCGGCGCTCGGTGCCGCACTGGTTTTTCTGATCGACTGGAACAAGGCGCGCAAGCTGCTCAGGACCTGGGTCGCCAAGGATGACGCGGCTCGCATCCTCGAATGGGCTGCGCGTCAGCGGATCGGCCATCGCGGCTTCCTCGAGCTCGGCGGCAACGATCTGCTCGGCTCCGCTGTCCGGAATGCCGCCCCCGCGCGGATCGGCTTCGGCGAGCGGCTCGACCAGGCGCTCGGCCGCAACGCTGCAATCGATTTTCTGAAGACATCTCTGCGCGCCTCCACCGAGGCACTGCTGGCGGGCCGCTCGGTCAGGACGGTGCGCGACCAGATCGAGGCCGATCTGATGCGGCACCTCGATCGCGTCGACGGGACTCTGCTGGCGGCCGTGCTGCGTCAGATCGGCCTCTCCCACGATCTCGTCGCGGCGATCTCGCGCCATATTGCCGCGCTCCGCGCGGACCAGCCCGCCGACGGCAAGCTGTTGACGCAACGCTGCAGCGCGATCGAGCAGAAGGCCGACAGAATCGCGATCGAGAGCCGCAACGAGGTCGACCGCCTCAATGCCCGCCCGCTGATCGGACAATTGATCGATCGCGCCGAGGAAGCCGTCGACGAGCTGGAGCAGGCCGCATTCATCGCCGCGCTGATGCCGGAAAGGACCGATCCATCCCTGCTGGCATCGCTGGCCGAGCTTTGCACGGTGGCAGAGACCGCGACCGAAGTGGCCGCGAGCGGCGTCGCGGCAGCGATCGACGTGCCGGAAGGACGGCGCGCCGATTCCGAGGACGCGCTCTCCGCCGTGACCCGCCTGATCGACGCCGAACACGCCGCCGACAGCCGCGAGCGCGCGATCACTGCACTGGTCTTCTG
This sequence comes from Bradyrhizobium sp. PUT101, assembly GCF_052043945.1. NCBI lineage: Bacteria > Pseudomonadati > Pseudomonadota > Alphaproteobacteria > Hyphomicrobiales > Nitrobacteraceae > Bradyrhizobium > Bradyrhizobium sp. PUT101. The sequence goes on along the minus strand of NZ_CP197207.1, from coordinate 5,855,099 downwards.
CGGCGGCTTCGACGTCGCGACCTCGCTGTCGGTGATCGAGCTCGCCCGCGCCGTCGAGCGCGCCACCGACCGCTTCGCCGCGTTCGGCCATCTGCTCCGCCGTCACATCATGATCGATCTCGCAGCTTGAGGAAGCCACCATGCATATCGTGCGTATCGGCGCTGAAGCCGCCGAATTGCGGCCCGCCGAGGAGATCGGCGCCAAGGCCGCCAATCTCGCCCGCATGGCGGCGCTGGGCCTGCCGGTGCCGCCTGCCTTCGTGCTCCCGGTCAAGCTCTGCGCCGACATCATTGCCGGCCAAGCGCAGGCCACGCGACACTTGCGCGATGGCTTGAAGGAGGGAATCTCGTTCCTGGAGGGCGCCACCGGAAAGCGCTTCGGAGACCGCCGGCAGCCGCTCCTGGTGTCGGTGCGCTCGGGGGCGGCGCGATCGATGCCGGGCATGCTCGACACCGTTCTCAATGTCGGCTGCACGCCCGATGCCGTGCACGGCCTGATCCGTGCGACCGGCCGGCCGCGGCTCGCCTGGGATTGCCGCCGCCGTTTCCTGGAGAGCTTTGGCGAGACCGTGCTCGAGCTCGACCCGGCCGCCTTTGCCGCCTGCATCTCGGAACTCGTCGCAGCCGAAGACGCCGGCAGCGACCGTGAGCTCGACAGCGAAGCGCTCGAGCGGCTCGCCGGCCGCGAGCAGGCGCTGATCGAGAATCGCGCCGATGCTCCGCTGGAGGACGCGTTCGCGCAGCTGGAGGCGGCGGCCCAGGCGGTCTATCGTTCCTGGATGAGCGAGCGTGCGCTGACCTATCGAAGCCTGCAGCACCTCGAAGCGCTCGAGGGTACCGCCGTGACCGTGCAGGCGATGGTCTTCGGCAATGGCGGTCTTGCCTCCGGCGCGGGTGTGGCATTTTCGCGCGATCCGTCGACGGGCGCGCGGCGCCCGATGATCGACCTCGTACTCGATGCACAGGGTGAAGACGTGGTTTCCGGAAGACGCACACCTGACACGGCCGAGGCGATCGCCCGCGAGCTGCCGAAGCTCGAATCGGAACTCGGCGATATCCTGAGGCGACTCGAGCACGCGTTCGCCGACGTCCAGGACGTCGAGTTCACGGTCGAGAACGGCAGGCTCTGGATCCTCCAGACCCGCACAGCCAAGCGCACGCCGCGGGCCGCCGCCAGGATCGCGATCGACCTCGTGCATGAAGGCCTAATCTCGAAGGACGAGGCGTTGGAGCGGATTGGGGAGATCGACCTCGCCTCGCTCACCGAAACCAGGCTGGTTTCCTCCCGCAAGCCCGCGACGACCGGCATCGGCGCCTCCGGCGGCATCGGGATCGGACGGGCGGCGTTCTCGTCCGAAAGCGCCCAGCGCCTCTCGGCGGCGGGCGAGCCAGTCATCCTGCTGCGCCCCGACACCAGCACCGCCGATGTCGCGGGCTTCGCGCTGGCTGCCGGCATCGTCACGTCGGTCGGCGCCCGCACCTCGCACGCGGCCCTGGTGGCACGCCAGATGGGCAAGCCTTGCGTGGTCGGCTGCCGCGAGTTGAAGATCGATCCTGCCGCGAAGCAGGCCCAGCTCGGCAATCTCACACTTGCCGAAGGCGAGTGGATGACGATCGAGGGCGACGCCGGAGAGCTCTATCTCGGACGCTGCGAGACGATCCGGACACGGCCCGAAGCGGAGCTCGCCGAGATCGCGGCGTGGCAGGCGCAATCCAGCCAACACGACACGCCCGCCGCCGCGCCTTGAAGCGCCATGAGATTCGGATGAATCGTCGTCGCGCTTCAGGTCTTTTGGTTACGCATGATCTTTCCGGACAACCGCTTCGCACTTTTCCGGATCATGCTTTAGTGACCGCGGCCGGCCAGGAGCTGAAAACTCCCCATCGCGACCTCGATCAGGATCAGCACCACGACGGCGATCTCCAGGCGGAGCGAGCGCTGGGTGTCGATGATGTCTGTCAACGCGTTGGCAGTCTCCGACACCGCGGCAAGCTTGCGCTCGAGCGTGTCGAGGCGCTCCTTCAACTCGTACTCGTCCTCCAGACGCGAATAGAGCCGATCGAGCTCGGGCTTCTCCCAGAGCACGTCGGGCTTCTCGGCGATGGCGACGCGGCCGGCGACACGCTGCTGCACCAGCAGCGCATTGCCGATCAATTGCAGGATGCCCTTGCGCCGTCGCGGCGTGCGGCCGTGTTCGGCGAGCTCCCGTGCAAACGGCTCGATCACGTCGAACACAGCGGCGACGCGGCGCTCGTCGCGCGCCAGCGACGTGCTCTTGGCGAGCGCATCCGCGACCAGCAGCAGCCGGTCGTCTGAGAATTTGGCAAGGCAGATCGGCCCGCCCGGCTGGATCGCCTCGGCGGCTTCGTCGCTGCAGAGCTGCGCGTGCGCGATCTCCTCCTCGAACGGGCTGAGCTCTCCGGTGACACGTGACTTCAGGTTGTCGATGAGGACCTTCTCCTCGGACGGAAGCAGCCCGATCAGCACGACGACGCCGTAGCGAAAGATCACGGCAAGTCCGGCATGGACGCGGAAGGCGGCCGGGGCCGAGGACACCAGCGTGCCGATCTCCAGCCCCGACGCATTGATGCGGTCGCCCAGCATCAGCGCCCGGATCCGCAAGGTCGGCGCAGCCTCCTGCTTCGGCGGCGATGGCGCCATGCCGGCGGCGAGTTGATCGGCGTTCATGCGAGGCTTCCCCCGGCACCAGGATCACACATTTTCCGTTCGACCTTATCTGGCAAGCTGCGTCCCCGTCTGAGAGAGGCCGACTGCCCGCGCGCAGCGAAGCGTCGCCATGAAACTTCGGGTTAATACCGTCGGGATGAACTCGTGCCGAAACATTCGGCAATATCGCCAGCCCGCGCCTGGCCCATTTGGCTGCGATGACCGGCTGCAGTTTACCATCGCACGCCGAAGCGCCGCCGGAAAGTTGCACTCGGCAACGCTACGGGTTTATGACAGCATCATACCAGCTACGCTTCTCCCGAAGTGCAGACACTGAAGCCTCAATCATGCTGAGCGTCATCATTCCGACCGAAGGTGTCGAGCAGACGGCGGTCGCAACCCTGGCCGCGCTGGTCCCTGGCGCCGCCGCCGGCGTCGTCCGGGAGGTGCTCCTGGTCGACCGCACTCGCAACGGCGTCATCGAGCGCGTTGCCGACGTCGCAGGCTGCCGTTTCATCGCGTTCGAGGGACCCTCGCAGGGCGCGGCGCTCGCCGCCGGCGCGCTCCAGGCCCGATCGCCCTGGCTGATGTTCCTGCCCGCAGGCGCCGTACTGGAAACCGGCTGGATCGAGGAAACCACCCAGTTCATCCAGGCCGTCGCCAGCAGCGGCCGGGATCGCGCGGCGGTGTTCCGCTATGCGCGCTCGCCTTACGTAAATACCGCATTCCGCGACGTCGCCTGGGCCGTGGCGCGCAAGCTCGTGGGTCCGCTCGGCGATCAGGGGCTATTGATTGCGCGTGATCACTACGACCGGATCGGCGGCTACCCGCCCCAGGCCCGCCATTCCGAGGCGCGGCTGCTCCGGCGTCTCGGCCGGTCGTCCCGGACCATGCTGCGCAGCCGGATCGTCATGGTCGGCTGAGCCGCCCAGATACTTGCCAAAGTCAAATACTTAATTGACAATAGCAAATATCGAGGTAATCCCATGCCGTCCCAATCTTCGCCATCAGGTCCAGCGACCGAACGGCTCGCCGACGACCAGATCGCAGCAGTCCGCGCCTTCAACCGCTTCTATACCCGCAGGCTTGGCGTGCTCGACCAGCACCTTGGCAAGAGCCCGTTTTCGCTCAGCGAGGCCCGGGTGCTCTATGAACTCGCGCATCGCGACGTACTGGCGGCAAAGGAGATCGGAAACGAGCTTGGTCTCGACCCCGGCTATCTCAGCCGCATCATCCAGAGCTTCGACGAAAAGGGGCTGATCACGCGAAAGCCCCTCCCCGCAGATCGCAGGCAATACCAGCTCAGCCTCACCGCCAAGGGCCGCCAGGCTTTCGCCAAGCTGAACCTGAACTCGCAAAACGAGGTCGCCGCAATGCTGGCCCAGCTTTCGGCCAGCGATGCAGCGCGGCTCACCCACGCCATGGCGACCATCGAATCGGTGCTGGAGCAACGTCGAAGCCAGCCCACGGCTTTCATGCTGCGCAGCCATCGCGTCGGCGACATGGGCTGGGTCATCTCCCGACAGGCCGTCGCCTATGCCGCGGAGTACAACTGGGATATCAGTTACGAGGCGCTGGTCGCCGAGATCTGCGCGCAGTTCATCAAGAACTACGACGCAGCGCGCGAGCACTGCTGGATCGCGGAAGCGGGCGGCGAGCCGGTCGGCTCGATCTTTCTGGTCAAGGCCACGGACGAGATCGCCAAGCTGCGCCTGTTGCTGGTGGAGAAGAAAGCGCGGGGGCTCGGTGTCGGCCGCGCGCTGGTCGAGCAATGTATCCAGGGCGCACGCGAGCGGGGCTACAGCAAGATGACGCTGTGGACGCAGAGCATCCTGCTCGCCGCACGCGGCATCTATCAAGATGCCGGCTTCAAGCTCGTGAAGGAAGAGAGGCACCACAGCTTCGGTGCCGATCTGGTCGGGGAGACGTGGGAGCTAGATCTGTAGCTGCGCGATGCGCATTGCTGCGCCCCCTTGCGGGAGAGGTTCTGAGCAACGCGCTTCACACCGTCGCGCCTTGCGCCTTCGGCCGGCGCAGGTGCTCGTCCAGCCGCGGCATGATCTCGACGAAATTGCAGGGGCGCGTGCGGTAGTCGAGCTGGGCTGCAAGGATGCCGTCCCAGCCATCGCGGCAGGCGCCCGGTGAACCAGGGAGACAGAAGATGTAGGTCGCGCCAGCGACGCCCGCGGTGGCGCGGCTCTGGATCGTCGATGTGCCGATCTTGGCGTGGCTCAGCATGTGGAACGCGATCGAGAAACCGTCCATGCGCTTCTCGAACAGCGGCTCGATCGCCTCCGGCGTGACGTCACGCCCGGTGAAGCCGGTGCCGCCGGTGGTGATGACGACGTCGACGTCGCTATCTGCAATCCAGCGGCGGATGACGGCGCGGATCGCCTCGACATCGTCGGTGACGATCTCGCGCGCGGCGAGATGATGACCCGCCGCAGTGAGGCGATCGACCAACGTCTGGCCGGACTTGTCATCCGCAAGCGCGCGCGTGTCGGAAACCGTGAGCACCGCGATGTTGAGCGGGATGAATTGTTTGGATTCGTCGATGGCCATGTTGCGTCTTTCGTGTCCCGGACAAGGTGCGGCGCATCAGCGCCGCGCCGCAGAGCCGGGACCCACTTGAGAGATTTGTGGGACCGGCATTGTGGGCCCCGGCTCTGCAGCGCACCGCTGAGGAAGCGCTGCGCTGCGTCCGGGGCACGAGCCTTCCTTACAACGCCCCCGCGCCGAACGTGTTGCAGGCCTGGACCGTGCCCTGCTGGTAGCCGGTCATGAACCACTTTTTGCGTTGCGCCGCCGAGCCGTGGGTGAAGGAATCGGGGACGACGCGGCCCGTCGACTGGCGCTGCAGCGTATCGTCGCCGATCGCGCTCGCCGTGGTCAGCGCGGCGTCGATGTCGCCGGGCTCCAGGAAGTTCGGACGTTTCTTCGCCTCGCGATTGACCCAGACGCCGGACAGGCAGTCGGCCTGCAATTCGACCTTCACCTGGAGCGCATTCGCCTCGGCCTTCGAGCCGACCTGCTGCTGCATCCGCGTCACGCGCGGAATGATGCCGAGCAGGTTCTGGATGTGATGGCCGGCCTCATGCGCAATGATGTAGGCGGTGGTGAAATTGCACGCCGACTTGCCGGAACAGCCGCGAAAGCGCGTCTCGACTTCGCGGAAGAAGGCGGTGTCGAGGAAGATGGTGCGGTCGGGCGGACAATAGAACGGCCCCATTGCCGACTGTGCCATGCCGCAGCGGCCGCCATTGGTGGCGTTGCGGAACAGCACGATCTTCGGACCGGTGTAGGATTGGCCGCTGGCCTGGAAGATCTCGCTCCAGCGATCGTCGATCTCGCCGAGGATGCCGGAGATCATGCTGCCCATCTCGTCGGTCGGCGCGCCGCGCTTGCCCGAGGAGGCCTGGCGATCGGTCTGGTAGGTCGGCGCATGGCCGCCGCCGGTCAGAATCTCGGCGCCGCCGATCAGGATGCGTGGATCGATGCCGAAGGCGTAGCCGACCAGGCCGAGCACGATGATGGTGCCGATGCCGAGCCCGCCACCTCCCATCGGCAGGCCGAACCCGCCTCCTCCGCCGCCCAAGCCACCACCTTCCTCGCGACGATCCTCGATGTCGTCGCTCCGGCGGAAGTCATCGTAACGCATGGCGGCCTTTCCTTTTGGGTCCCTGATTCAGTTTCGACGGCGCACGACGGCGCCAAAGCTCAACGCGCCACACAGGTAAAATTTCCGTTGCTCTTATCAATATCGTGGCCGGCAAAAATTGCCTAGTGCGACAGCGTGTCGATGCCAGCAATTTTTTCCGAGGGTCGAGCAATTTTTTCCGAGAGAAATTTGCAGCCTTTTTGCAGCCACGATTGAACCTGCAGCGCAAGCAAGCGCGAAATACACTGTAAAATACGGCGAATGCGCACAACAACGTGCGCACAAACGGCAAAGCGAGGGCTGCTCACGAAAGCGGCGGGTTAAGTCGTTTTTTACTTTGCGCCTTCAATGTAACGGCCAGTCGGTTGTTTGGTCCCGCGTCGCCGACAGCGTCGCCTGAGTCAGAGTTCTTGAGTCATGGTAGAGTCGCGTCGCGGGGCGTCTGCAAGGGCGCCCCGCACAAATTTTGAGTCTCCTTCGCATCGCATCATTCTCGGCGATTGCGTCGCCGAGATGTCGAAGCTTCAGGCTGGTTCGGTCGACCTGGTGTTCGCCGACCCGCCCTACAATCTCCAGCTCAAGGGCGATCTCAAGCGCCCCGACGAATCCCATGTCGATGCCGTCAACGACGACTGGGACAAGTTCGATTCGTTCTCCGCCTATGACGATTTCACCCGCGCCTGGCTGCTTGCCGCCCGCCGTGCGATGAAGCCATCGGCGACGATCTGGGTGATCGGCTCCTATCACAACATCTTCCGCGTCGGCGCGATCATGCAGGACCTCGGCTTCTGGCTCCTGAACGACATCGTCTGGCGCAAGACCAACCCGATGCCGAACTTCCGCGGCCGCCGCTTCACCAACGCGCATGAGACCATGATCTGGGCCGCGCGCGACGAGAAGGCCAAGGGCTATACGTTCAACTACGAGGCGCTGAAGGCCGCCAACGAGGACGTGCAGGCGCGGTCCGACTGGCTGATCCCGCTCTGCACCGGCGAAGAGCGCCTCAAGGGCGCCGACGGCAAGAAGGTGCATCCGACGCAGAAGCCGGAAGGCCTGCTCGCGCGCGTGCTACTGTCGTCATCCAAGCCCGGCGATCTCGTGATCGATCCCTTCAACGGCACCGGCACCACCGGCGCGGTCGCAAAGCGCCTCGGCCGCGCCTATATCGGCTTCGAGCGCGACAAGACCTACGCCAAGGCGGCAGAGGCGCGCATCGCCGCGGTCGAGCCGCTGCCGGAAGAGAGCCTCGCCCCGTTCATGACCGCACGCGAAGCGCCGCGGGTGGCGTTCTCCGAGCTGGTCGAGCGCGGCATGATCATGCCCGGCACGAAACTGTTCGACGCCAAGAAGAAGCTGGGCGCGCTGGTCCGTGCCGACGGCGCCATCATGCTGGGCGACAAGGTCGGCTCGATCCACCGCATCGGCGCGGTGGCGCAAGGCGCGCAGGCCTGCAACGGCTGGACCTTCTGGCACGTCGAGACCAAGAAGGGTCTCAAGCTGATCGACGAACTGCGCGCCGAGATCCGCGCCGGCATGGCGGCCGAGTAGCCGCTGCCGCACGTCGTAGCCTCGTAAGGCGGGCAAAAGGCGCTCTTGCGCCGTGCCCACCCCATAGCTGCCTGAATGACGCCGCCGCTCGCGCATCGCGCGCCCGGGAATGACGCGCTTGGTTGAACGCGGCCGCCAGCAGGACTAGGATCAGCGCATTGCACCGTCCTGACCTGGCCGGCTCCGATGCGACGACAGTCCGAGACATTGCTGCTGGTACCGCTACTGCCGATCTTCCTGGCCGGCATGTTTCCGATGTTCCTGATCGCGCTGCTGGGATTCTTCGGCCTTGCGCTGTTCGGCATGCTCGTGATCTGCGTCGGGCTCGCCAGCAGCAACGAGGCGCACGACAATTTCAACCACGACGTCATCGTCCACGGCTACGCGCGCGGACCGGAACGCGCGGCGCGGGCTTCCGACATGCATCTGGCCGCACGGCTCGGGCTGCGGCTGGAGGCCGTGGGCGCGGCCATGGTCATTACGGCGGCAATCGGCCTCTGTTACGCCGCTTGATCTGCGTACCGCGCAGACACCGCCCGGCAAACTCGCCGGTTGCTCTCCCATAACGGGTTCAGGCAAGACAAGGTCCGCCCAACCACGCCGCGTCCGCGCGCGCAACAGACACCGGGGAGATGCTCGATGCTCAGATTCTTTTTCAACGGATCGCCAAATCCGACCAAGGTTGCGCTGTTTCTGGAGGAGTCCGGGCTGGCCTTCGAGCCGGTCAAGATCGACACCCGCAAGGGCGAGCAATTCGCGCCTGAATTTCTGAAGATCAATCCGAACGGCAAGGTTCCCGCCATCGACGACAACGGCACGATCGTGTTCGACTCGAACGCCATCCTGCTCTATCTCGCCGAGAAGACCGGCAAATTCCTGCCCTCGAACCGCGCCGAATTGCTGTCCTGGCTGATGTTCGTGGCGACCGGCGTCGGGCCCTATTCGGGGCAGGCCGTCCACTTCAAGCATTTTGCGCCGAAGGACCAGAACCACGACTACGCCCATAATCGCTACCAGTACGAGACCGATCGCCACTACAAGATTCTCGACGATCACCTCCAGGGCCGCCGCTACATGGTCGGCGACAGCTATTCGATCGTCGACATGGCACTGTGGGGCTGGGCGCGGATGGTACCTTTCAAGCTCGGCGACGACGCCTTTGCACGATACCCGAACGTGAAGCGGCTCGTCGACGAGATCTCGGCGCGGCCCGCGGCAGGGCGCGCCATCGCCCTGAAGGACAAATTCACCTTCAAGGCCGAGATGGACGACGAAGCGCGCAGCAACATGTTCAAGCACCTGAAGATCAACGCGGCCTGATCGCTGTAGCAGTCATTCCGGGGCGCCGCAGGGCGGCGAACCCGGAATCTCGAGATTCCGGGTTCGATGCTTCGCATCGCCCCGGAATGACGATGCAGCAGGATACGTCCGCTTTTGGTTAGGCCGCGTGGACCGAGCTCAGGAACTTGGCCACTTCGAGCTTGAGGCGGCTGCTATCGGCCGAGAGCGAGCGCGCCGCCGACAGCACCTGCGAGGAGGCCGATCCGGTCTCGGAGGCGCCGCGCTGCACGTCGCCGATGTTGGACGACACCAGCTGGGTGCCATGGGCCGCCTGCTGGACATTGCGGGAGATCTCCTGCGTCGCCGCGCCCTGTTGCTCCACGGCGGCGGCGACCGTCGACGAAATCTCCGACAGCCGCTCGATGGTGCCGCTGATCTCCCTGATCGAGCCGACCGACTCCTCCGTCGCGGCCTGTATGCCGGAGACCTGCTGGGCGATCTCGCCGGTGGCCTTAGCGGTCTGCTCGGCGAGCGCCTTGACCTCGGAGGCGACCACCGCAAAGCCGCGGCCGGCTTCGCCCGCACGCGCCGCCTCGATGGTGGCGTTGAGCGCGAGGAGATTGGTCTGGCCGGCGATGGTGCTGATCAGTTCGACCACGTCACCGATCCGCGCGGCGGCCTTGGAGAGCGCGCCGACGCGCTCGTTGGTCCTGCTCGCCTGACCGACGGCCTCGGTGGCGATGCGGGCGGATTCCTGCACCTGGCGGGCAATCTCGGATACCGAGGAGGAGAGCTCCTCGGTCGCCGAGGCGACCGCCTGCACATTGGCCGAGGCCTCCTGCGACGCGCTGGCGACCTCCGTCGAAAGGTCCTGGGCCCGCGCCGCGGTCGTGGTCAAGGTGCCTGCGGAGGCTTCGAGCTCGCTCGACGCCGACGACACCGTGTCGACGATCTCACCGACCGCCTGCTCGAACTGATCGGCAAGCCTGGCCATGTCTTTCTTGCGGCTCTCGGCCTGCCGCGCCTCGATCTCGGCCTGCTCGGCACGCATGCGCTCGGTCTCGATCATGTTGTCCTTGAACACCTGGATCGCCTTGGCCATGTCGCCGATCTCGTCGGCCCTGCCGCGGCCGGGAATCTCGACCTCGAGATTGCCGCCGGCAAGCCGCCCCATCGCACCTGTCATCGAGGTCAGGGGACCGACGATGCTGCGGGCGATCAGGAAGGCGACGATGCCGCCGAACAAAATGGCGAGGCCGCCGGCGATCTCCTGAACGGTCGTCGTTCCCGCGATCACGGCTTCGGCGGTGGTGCGCGATTGCTGGTAGTCCTGCTTCAGGGCCGTTTCCAGGGTCTTGAGCTTGCCGATGCTGCCGACGATGAGGGGCGCGAGATTCTTGTGGTAGATCTCGTCGGCCTGAAGCATGGCGGCGGACGTCGTCTCGAACGCCGATTTGTAGATTCCGAGCGAGGTCTTCACCGGCGAAAGCGTGGTTCGCAGTTCCGTCGCTTGCGGGCTCCTCTCGAGAGCTACGAGCCGCTGCATCGCGCGGTCCACATTGGCCCTGAAGTTGGCGGGTCCCTTGGTGTCGCGCAGCGCCAGGAAACGCCAGTTTGCGATTTGAACCTGCAGCAGCCTGGATTCGAGATCCGCGACCAGAGCCGCGGTGTCTTCGTCGACGGCCGCGCGCGCCACGTCGGTCAGTTTGCCCATCTCGACGGTCAGCTCGTCGCCGCTCGGCAGCAGCGTCGCCTTGCCCGTTCTCGCCTCGTTGACGGCGTCCCCGAGATTGTCACGCAGACGTCGCATCTTGGCGATGTCGTCGATGAGGCCGTTGTAGAGCGTTCTCCGCTCCTCCGAGAGCGTGCCCTTCGCCCCGACCTGCAACAGCTCGATCGCCGCAGTTTCCCGCTCCTGGGCCTCCTTCATCGCAGACTCGTTCGCATCGTAGACGTAGCGAAGATTGGCGCGCTGGATCGCCTGAAGATGGGTGGAAATCTCCAGCACCCGCGCCGTGCTGTCCGAGAGCGCGGATTGTCTCGCGACCTGATCCTGTACGTCCCGCAAATTCCAGACGGCAACCACCGCCATCACGAGACCGACTGCCACAAGGGCCATGAAGCCCGCATACAGGCGACCCCTGATCCGCAAACGAAATTTCGGCATTCCCATTGTCCATCCAGATGCAAGTGGATTCGAGGGGCCGAACAACTCCGGCGATCGTTACGGCCACTCCGGCAGCCGCACGTCGCGCCCTGGCGACCTACGCTGCACCGCGACACCATGGGGGACACTCCTTAATTGAACCTTCAAATTGTTCGCGCGCCCGGGTTCGGCCCGCACCAAATCTGCTGATTTTATCGGCAGCTATGCCAAAGCCGCATGCGAATCCGCCGGGGGCATGCAGAGCTCCGCGAGCAGTTCGCAACGGATGCTCATCGGGCGCCCGCCTGCTGCAATTTGCCGAGCGCGTTCTCGACCACTTCCAGCGTGTAGGGCTTCTGGACCACCGGCGCTGACGCCAGTTGCTCCGGGAGCGGCGCGCGCTCGCCATAGCCGGTCGCGAAGATGAAGGGCACCCCGATCTCCTTCAGCTTCTGCGCCACCTTGATGCTGCTCTCGCCGCCGAGGTTGAGATCGAGCAGGGCAAAGCTCGGCCGGGTGCGCTCGATCGAGCGCAGCGCCTGATCGACGGTGGCGGCGGTGTCGACGTGGCGGGCGCCGAGATCCAAGCCGTTAGCCCGCGGCCCTCGCGGCCGTTTGTGGAAACGGACCGAGCGCCTTCTCGGTCAGGACCGAGTCGCAATATTCCCGGATCTCCTTGATCTTGCCGTCCTCGAGGCGGAACACGAGACAGTAGTCGTTGTCGTAACGGACCCCGTCTGGCGTGACGTTGTTGCCCTTGGCTTCCACCACGACGATGTCGCCCTCGGCAATGAAGCGGTGGGCGATTGTGCGCGTGCGATCGCGCAGGCGCGTGCGGACATAGCCGTGCAGGTCATTGAGGATCGCCTCCTTGCCCGAAAAGGTGCGGGACCAGGAATATTGTCCGGTCACGACCCATTTGGCATCCTCGGCAAGGCTGGCGGTAAACAAGGCTCGGTCCCGCGCGGCCGGATCGGGATTAGCCGCGGCGGCAAAGATATCCTGCATCAGTTTCTTGTTGGCTGTCGTGCTCATGGCGACATCTCCGTGTGGTGAGAACAGGAGGATCATCGACTCAGTATCTAAATTCTTCAAATCGATAGCTGATATGATATCTATTCATCTCATGAATTTGACTGCGCTCGACCTCAACCTGCTGACCGCGCTCGACGCCTTGCTGCGCGAAGCCAATGTCAGCCGCGCCGCACTCAGGATCGGACTCTCGCAGCCGGCGACGAGCCATGCGCTCCAGCGCCTGCGCGACATCTTCGGCGATCCGCTCTTGGTGCGCACCGGTGCGCGGATGGAGTTGACGCCACGGGCTCAGGCGCTGCGCGCCCCGCTGGCGCAGGCGCTCGACCAGGTGCGCGGGCTGTTCGTGCCGGACGAATTCGATGCCGCGCGCAGCGAGCGGCAATTCCGCCTGATGATGCCCGATCTCGCGGTCGAGCTGTTGATGCCGCCGTTGATGGAGAAGGTCACGCAGGCCGCGCCCAATGTCCGCATCGACGTCGTGCCGTGGCGGGGACCTGCGATCTTCCACGCCGAGTTCGCCCGCACGATCGATCTCGTGATCTCGATCGGCAACGCCTTCAAGGGCTTTCACCGCCAGTTGCTCTACACCGACAGCGACGCGCTGGCGGTGCGGCGCGGCCATCCCATGGGGGCGAAGCTGAAGCGGCGCGAGACGTTCCTCGCCGCGCGCCATGTCGGCGTGATCATCCGCGGGAACAGCGAGGACCTGATCGACACCTGGCTGCGAGCCAAGGGCATCGAGCGGCACATTGCGCTGGTGGTGTCAGGCTATCTCGAAGCGCTGCACGTCGCCGCCCGCACCGACCTCGTCGCCTTCGTGCCGCGCCGGCTGATTGCGGCGCTGTCGAAGCAGCTCGGCCTCGTCACGGTGACGCCGCCGCTCGATCCCGGGATCGACGAGCAGTTCATGTTCCATCCGACGCGGGCGCAGATGGACCCAGGCTCGATCTGGCTGCGGCGGCTGATGCTGGAAACAGGGCGGGGGCTGGAGAAGCGGCGTGCTGGTTAGGATGCCCCTCACCAAAGATGGTGTCGTCCCGGATCAGCGTTCGCTGGTCCGGGACGACGGCGGAATATGACGCCGAACCTCACGCCTTCTGCGCCGCCATCACCTTGCTCACCGCGGGGCGGTCGGACATGCGCTTGAAGTGATCGGCGATCTTCGGCGTGGCATTGATGTCGACGCTGTCGCCTTCCAGCCAGGTCGAGAGCGTGTAGAGATAGGGATCGCAGATCGTGTACTGATCGCCCATCACCCAGGGTCCCCGAAACATCTTCTGCTCGATCAGCTTGAAGCAGGCGGCCATGGTCTTCGGGACCATCGCCTTCATGTCGGCGAACGAGCTCTCCTCCGTCGCCCAGCGCGCGCCGCGCATCTTGTGGGCGTGGTTGATGTGCACGGTCGAGCAGAGATAGGAGTTGAACGACTGCACCTCGGCGAAGTCGAAGGGATCGTCGAGCGGCGCGAGCTTCGCCTTGGGGAAGGTCTGCGCGATGTAGGCCAGCATGGCCGGCGTCTCGGTCAGGACGCCGCGGTCGGTGACCAGCGCCGGCACCCGCCCCTTCGGGTTGATCGCGAGATAGTCCGGGCTGTTCTGCTGGTTGTCCTTGAAGCTCAGCCGTTCGGCCGAGTAGTCGGCTCCGGCCTCTTCCAGGGTGATGTAGGTGGCGAGCGCGCAGGTGCCGGTGGCGTAGTAGAGCTTGAGCATGTCGGACCTCATGGGAAAGCCGAAAATTAACGACTGTCGGGCCCGACGTCCATAGCACAACATCCTCTTCGCAGTTGCCCACCGCCATGCGGCTGTGCCAAGACGCCTGCAATCGGAGGGGTCTTCTCATGACGGTACTTATCGCCGGTGGCGGCATCGGCGGGTTGACACTTGCGCTCAGCCTGCACGGAATCGGCGTTCCCGTAAAAGTGTTCGAGAGCGTCGCGGAACTGAAGCCGCTCGGCGTCGGCATCAACGTGCTGCCGCATGCGGTGCGCGAGCTGATCGAGCTCGGCTTGATGGAGAAGCTGGACGCCAGCGGCGTGCGGACCCGCGAGCTCGCCTATTTCTCCAAGCACGGCAAGCCGATCTGGAGCGAGCCCCGCGGGCTGGAGGCGGGGTACAAATGGCCGCAATTCTCGATCCATCGCGGCACGCTGCAGCAGCTCCTGCTCGACGCCGCGATCGAGCGGCTCGGCCGCGAGAACATCCTCACCAGCCACCATCTGACCGGCTGGACCGAGACTGCGGATGGCGTGCGCGCCGATTTCATCGACAAGGCGACCGGCAAAGCCGCGGGGACTTACGACGGCGCGATCCTGATCGCCGCCGACGGCATCCATTCCGCCGTGCGCGAAAAGCTCTATCCGGGCGAGGGCCCGCCGATCTGGAACGGCCGCATCCTCTGGCGCGGCGTGACGCCCGCAAAGGCTTTCCTCAGTGGCCGCACCATGATCATGGCGGGGCACGAGATCCTGAAATTCGTCTGCTATCCGATCAGCAAGGCGCCGGATGCGGCGGGCAATTATCAGATCAACTGGGTCGCCGAGCGGCACATGCCCCCGACCTATCAGTGGCGGCGCGAGGACTATAACCGCACCGCGCGGCTGGAAGAGTTCTTGCCCTGGTTCGAAAGCTGGAAGTTCGACTGGCTCGACGTGCCCGGGCTGATCAAGAACTGCCCGCACGCCTATGAATACCCGCTGGTCGACCGTGATCCGGTGTCGCAGTGGACCTTCGGCCGCGTCACGCTGATGGGCGATGCCGCGCATCCGATGTACCCGATCGGCTCGAACGGCGCCTCGCAGGCGATCCTCGATGCCCGCGTCATCACCCGCGAGATCCTCGCGCATGGCCCGACGAGCGCCGCCCTGCTCGCCTATGAAGCCGAGCGAAGGCCCGCGACCACCGACCTCGTCCTGCTCAACCGCAAGAACGGCCCCGAGCAGGTGATGCAGCTCGTCGAGGAGCGCGCGCCCGACGGCTTCAAGGTCGTCACCGACGTCTTGTCCCAGCAGGAGCTGGAAGGCATCGCCGCGAACTACAAGCGCGTGGCGGGCTTCCAGGTCGACGCGCTGAATGCGAAGCCGCCGATCGTGAGCAAGGACGCGCGCCCGAGTGCGTGAGGCGCTCGCTCAAGGCGAGATGCGCATGAATGCGCCCTCTCCCCTTGCGGGAGAGGGCAGCATATGCACCACCCGAATCCAGAAAGCGTTTTTGGGGCACGCGCCAACGCTTACCGTGTGCTAGCACTCTGTGCTTCGTGAGCGAACTCGAGCTTATCGAACTCCTGAATGCGTACCGTCGGCGAGAGACACTAGCTAAATTACCTTTCACCTGCGCTCTCCTCTGATAACGAGACCCAGGCTGCCGACCGCGCCAGCTTGCTCCTCTTGGCGCTCGCGCCGGATCACAACGTCAATAGCAGTGAATTCGTGAGGCTCAAGATGCTGCCCCAGTTCGACGGTTAATCGGAACAGGCGCCGTTCATCTGCAGCGAGCTTTAATCTTATCGCCGTTGTTCTGCGATCCTCCCGCAATAAGCGGGTCCCGTGATCCTGAAGCTTGAGTAGCATTTCGGTAATTGCGGGCGTCGCCTTTAAGCGTAACCCAAGGACTGCTAGGCGGCGCTCGTCTAGCGGCTGCGCCGAAAGCATAAATTCCGCTTCCTCACGGAGGGGATTGGCCGCCGTGAACACGAATTGTAACGGCTGGCTGATTGAGGCGGTCACCGCAGACAAGTTGCGTTGTGCCCAATGGCGGTCCCCGAGCGGACTGGCGACAGGCCCCGCGACATCAAGGGGATGGGTGACCACAGCGAGCAAGCAGATGTGATCTGGTGCCCAACTTGGGATCTCAGCCGAGATTGTCGAGGTAATTGCGAAGCCGCCGCGAGGCGGCACGGCCACCATGGTTGCACCGAAGAAGGTAGGCTTGGCGAAGCCCACGGTGGGATCCGCCCAGTAGACAATCACAGTCGCAAGACTCGTGCTGTTGCCGCCTCCCGCATTACCGATATCGACGGTCACATCGAGAGTTTGGCCGGGAAAATAGGGCCCGGCGTGAAGGCCGTCGCACAACCAGGAGATGATCGAACCTGGCAATGGCCTTTTGGTGCCGTCGTCAGCGGATAGGCTCGGCGACAGCGGCTTTTTCCAATAGGGTATGAACAGGAAAGGCCGGTGATCGATGGGCTTGCCTTCGTCGCGCTCGCGATCTGCATTCGACACGGCTGCCCCCTATTGTTCGTCGTACGCGAGATTCTCGACATCGACAGGGTTGTCGTTAATTGATCCCCTTGTCGCCCAACAGGCATGGGCAAACCCTCGGTCGGCATCGAGGTCGAGGTTGCTCGAATCCTCGACCCCTTGGACGATTTGTTCCCAGACTCCCATCGCAACACTGGTTGAAGTGGGCAATGAGAGGCCGGGCAGGCCGTCCGTCACGACAAAGGGTGGCAGCGTTGGTGGGTATGGAGAGGGGTCCTTTGGTGGATCCTCGACCGGAGAGTTCGGCCGAATATGGTAAGTCTCGTCCGGGCTTGGCTCGGCCCGTCGTGGCCAGGACTTGTCGAGCGGCGGAAGCTTAAGAAATTGCGCAAAGCGCGGCTGGTGTAGAAGGCGGTCAGGATAAATCAAGCCAGTGATTGCCAGATAGTTGTAGGCGCTATCGAGCGCCTCCCAGACTTGGCTTTGAAGATCGAAGAAGTAGCCGACGAGCAATGTCGATTGCTCGGTGCTTGCGAAGGCGGCGAGCCCGGCCGCAGTCATGTCTGGATTTTCCGTCGCAGGCGGATCCCGTGGATCGGGTGGGTCCTGTTCGAAAAGATCCTTAATTCGGTCGCCGAGCGTCTCGAAGAAGTTGCACTTGTTTCCTTTGGCCCATTCCACGACGCAACTGATGAAGGATACGATAACCAGGATAGCGAACAGGATGATGAGCGCCACGATTGCGGCACAAACGCTTCCGCTACTCTTCTTGCTGTCATCTTGACCAGGTTGAGCGGATCCGGGCGTGTTGGTGCCCGGGGACGTGCCAAGCCCGATACCGCTGCTGCCGTCCTGCTGAGTCATTCCGACATCCTGCGGCCGTATGGAGGGGGGCGGTTTCGACGGATTACCAAAAAGCTTCTGAGTGAACCCGGCAGTGGGCATCGCTGGCGGTAGCGGCATCGCGAAGCAATCCAGAAGCTCGAGATGGCGCAATAGGCGGCGATAACCGACATCGAGATCTGGGATTGGAGGGGTCCGCGACAGGTCAAAAGTGTCAGTGAGCGTCGACACCAAGAGTTGCGCGATGTCGGGCGGTAGCGAAGGCGCCGCCGGAGATCCGAATTGCAACGCCTTCGACAGCTTCGCCAGAGAAGCAATCGACGGGTTCTGCACCGCCACGTAGCTGCCGAACGTGTTACGCGCGAGGCGGTCGCGATATCGGTGTGATCGGCGTGGGCCGCCAGTCACATGACCGAGGTAGCCCGACCCGGCGGCATTGGTGCCGTAAGAGGCCAGGACGCCGAAAGCGAAGGCGCGAGTTGCTGTATCATTCGAACGTCGAAACGCTTGCCGCACAAACGCCTCGGTCCGCCGGCCCAAGAAGCGATTGCCCCAGTCCCAATCATCTGCCTTGATATCTAATTGCCGAGGATGTGGCGGCAGATGCTTCATGGGGTCAATATCGTTTCGCAGGGCGTTCATAGTACCCTCAATGTCGCAGAGGCGAGCAGCGAATCCCTGTGACTCCATAGCCGCGGCATTGAACGTATCAGCCGCGCCCGGTGCTGTAGGATCTCCAAGTGCCGTCTCGAGCTTTGTGCGAATCGTGCCGAGCGTGTCGTAAAGCTGCACGCCCTGCCTCCAGAGGGCTGCGGCGCGTTCGAGCAATGCGATTTCGCTTCCGTCGGAGACGGCGTGCGCAATCATTTGGTCGAGCAGAGAGCCAAGTTGTGCATGCTCTGGCGCCAGCGCCACATCAATTAGGATTTGATCGCGCTCCGCGCCAAGATCAGGCGGTAGTGGGGCGTTTGCGAGTCCCTCACGAAATCGATCCAAGCCGACGATATGAGTCCGATAGTCCAGCATGAATCGCGACCTCCAAGGAGTGAGCGGCCGATTTCCTGACGTGAATTCGCGAAACGAACTAAAGCCTTAGGTTGAGCTATGGGCTGATACTGCCAAGAGTCTTGGCGCTCCGCATCGGGCGATCGCTAGAATGTTTCTGGGGGAAGTGCTCGAAATTGAGCAAGTTCCTCGTGCGTCGTCTAGCCGGCTGCCTCCGACATGGTGTGGCAAAGCAACGCGCCAACTGAAGGGATTGCACAAAATTGTTCTTCGTCTCTTCAAAGTCCGTAGAGCTAAGTTTTGGCATTTCCTCCACGATATCTCCGGTGTGTTGGAGCGAGCATATTGTGCCCGCGCCGAATTGCAGACCGTGCTAGACTAGGGGCGATCCACAATAAGCACCACATCAACAAAACCACTGTACGCGTCATCGAAAGTCCCGGAACTATCGCGCAGCGAGAAATTGACTCCTATCCTCACCTCGGGGCCTTGGGTACCATTCTGTATTTGCGTCCCAACATCGATCTCTTCTCGAAGCAAATGGTGGTCGCTGTTCGTGTACCCAATACTGAAACCATTTATCGCGGCCACTGCACTCCGCGGGAGTGTAGAGAATCCGACGGTTAGGGTTTGGTTTTGTGGACCGCCTGATTTCGAGGGGAACGTAAATCGCGGAAGAGCCCGTAACTCGATAGCCATGGTTCCCTCCCTATAGCCGGAAGTTCCGTCCTGCGGGTGCCGCTTCTCTTAGATACCGCAGTCGCGTGTTGCGATCGGTGAAGCAGTTCACACGTTGTGAAAAATCGGTCTCTTGGCTGAGCTTGAAGATCTCCTGCCGCCAAGCCTGCAGGAAAGCCGCCGGCCGCGGTCCGACTGGCGGTATCGCGGCGGGAGGCGCTGAAGATTTAGCTTTATCGACGTAGGTTGTCGCGTCCTTGGCAATCCGTTCCTGAGCCTTTTTCCAAGCCCATGGCGGAATCTGCCGACAGTCCTGATTGAGCTTGTTCTTGCGATCGACCAGATCAAACAGCTTCGAGGTCGAAGCCTCCTCGATAGCATTCGCGCTCCAACACTCGATCGTCCCGAACATCCGTGCGTTGTTATTGGGACGGTCATAGGCGTGAGCGGCTGCAATATGAGGGCTTTCCTGCTCGTTGGGATTGAGAACGTGCTGAGGGTAGTGAGAATCATCACGAGGATAGAAAAGCTGATGGCAAGACAACCAACCCACCAAATATCCTTCGGCTTGGACGAACACCGCTAAGCTCGTGACAGCGGAAATGATTGCCGTGGGTAGCCCCAGCCGAAACGCTCGCTGTTTCCACCCATCGGCGGCGCAGTGGTGGCCTCTGCTGGGAATCTCTCGTCCGTTCCTCCAAGCGCTGGGCTTCAAGGATTATCTCGTCACGGATTTTCGACGGAGCGCCGCGACGCCAGTAGATGCAGACTCGCTTGGGTGAGGGTTTGTCTCCGCGAGCCCAATCGGCAATAGAATCCGTCGAGAGGTACCCCTCATCCGGCGCTTCGCGCCACCTTCTCCCACAAGGGGAGAAGGAAGAGCAGTGCGCAACACTAAACTATTTGCCCACGACCCTCGCCGCCTCCAGCAGCCGCTCGCTCGCGCTGGCCGTCGCCAGCACGGTGCCGTCCTCCGCCATCAGCTTCGCCTCGACAAACGCAATCGTCTTGCCGAGCTGCGTCACCTTCGCTTCACCGATGATCGGACCAGGTCTGGCCGGGGCCAGAAAGTTCACGGTCATGCTGATGGTGGTGGTGTAGAGCCGGCCCTCGCTCATCACGAGCACTGCCGGGCCCATCGTGTCGTCGAGCATGGCCGAGAGCATGCCGCCCTGGATGAAACCCGCGGGGTTGCAGAACTCCGGCTTGCCTTCGAAACCGAGCTTGATCCAGCCCTCCTGCGGGCGGGCATCGAGCAGATGCCATCCCAGCAACTCGGCACAGGGTGGCCTTCGGAAATTGTCGAGCGCAGTCTTGACCATGAGAGATCTCCTGTGCCCGCTCTTAACGCAAGGCTGCTGACAGCCTGGTGTCAGCAGGATCGACCCTAAAGCGCGATGCGATTAGGTTATTGTTTGAGCATGATCATTTCGGAAAGCCGCTGCACACTTTTCCGGATCCGCTCTAGAGACCCAATCCATGCGCGATGACCTTGCGCATGACGTTGGGCAGCGCTTCGCCGGCCAGGGTTGCGATCGGCACCCAGCGCATGCCCTCGGGCGCGCGGGTGCGGGCTTGCACCTTCGCCGTGTAGACCACCAGCTCCAGCGGAAAATGCGTGAAGACGTGGGTGACGACGCCTACCTTGCGCTGCCAGCGCGTCAGCCCCTTCAGCTCCGGCGCCTGCTGCTTCGCCGCCGTATCGTCCTGGCCGGCGAGCCAGTCCGAGCCCGGCACTTCCGTCATGCCGCCGAGCAGCCCCTTGTCGGGCCTTGAGCGGACGAGCAACTCGTCGCCGCGCGTGACCACGAAAGCCGCCCCCCGCCGCAACGTCCCGCTCTTCTTCGGCGCCTTGCGCGGGAACGTTTCCTGGGTGCCGAGCGCGCGCGCCATGCAATCCTCGTTCAGCGGGCACAGCGAGCAGGCCGGCTTCTTCGGCGTGCAGATCGAGGCGCCCAGATCCATCAGCGCCTGCGCACTGTCGCCGGCGCGAGACGTCTCGTCGCCGGCACGCGTGTCCGCGAGCAGCGTCGCCGCCAATTGCTGCATCCGGGGTTTGGCTTGCGGCAGCTCCTCCTCGACCGCGAACAGGCGCGACACCACCCGCTCGATATTGCCATCGACCGGCATGGTGCGGCGGTCGAAGGCGATCGCGGCGATCGCCGCCGCCGTGTAGGGCCCGATCCCCGGCAGCGCGCGCAAGCCCTCCTCCGTATCGGGAAAGACGCCACCATGCTCGCGCGTCACCGCGACCGCGCAAGCATGGAGGTTTCGTGCGCGCGAGTAATAGCCGAGCCCCGCCCACATCCGCAGCACGTCGTCCAGCGACGCCCGCCCCAGCGCCGTGACATCCGGCCAGCGCGCGACGAATTTCTCGAAATAGGGGCCGACCGCCTTCACGGTGGTCTGCTGGAGCATGATCTCCGACAGCCAGACCCGGTAGGGGTCCGATGTCTCACCCGGGGCCGCGCGCCAGGGCAGACGGCGGCGGTGGCGGTCGTACCATTGGAGGAGCGCCAGCGGTCGAGCCAAACGTTCCGGTTGCACTGGTTCCGATTTTGCCCTGCGGGCCGATTTGAGGGGCATACTCGCACTGTAACGACGTCGGGCGGATCTCTCCACGGCATGCCCGCGCTTGTCGCAGGCATCCACGTCTTTCTTCGCGGCAAGACGTGGATGGCCGGGACAAGCCAGGCCATGACGTCAGCAGTTCCTGAGATGCCGCGCACGGTGCTATAAGGTCGCCATGTCCAAATTCCCCCCCAAGCCCGGTCCCATCAGCGCCAAGCCGCTCGGCATCCTCGTCGACGACGTCTTTGCCGAGGCCTATGCCAAGCAGGGTTTTGCCGCGCGCGAGCTGGTGACGCGGTGGGCGCTGATCGCGGGGCCGGAGATCGCGGCCCATGCCGAGCCGCTCAAGATGCAATGGCCGCGCCCGGTGGAGGGCCAGCCGCAGGAGCCGGCGACCCTGGTGCTGAGGGTCGAGGGACCGATGGCGCTGGAGATCCAGCACTCCGCCGATGTCATCCTGGAGCGGGTCAACCGCTTCTTCGGCTGGAACGCGGTCGGCAAGCTCGCCTTCCGCCAGGCCCCTCTGTCGCGCGCCCGGCGCCGGGTGCGGCCCGGCCCGCCGGACGCCAAGAGCGTCGCCAAGGTGGCGGAGAGCCTGGGCGGCATTGAAGATGACGAGCTCAAGTCGGCGCTGGCCCGGCTCGGGGCCGCCATCAAGCGAAATTGAGCCTCATTCCGCCGCCAAACTGGACCCGTCCCGGCGGCTCGCCATTGCCTCAATCGACGTTTCAAGCTAGCGACAGGCCGTCCGGGCGGGAACCTCGGACGAACCTTGCCAATCCCGGGAGCCGACCTTGATCATCACCCGCCGCGCCTTCACCACGATGCTGTCGCTGACCGGGCTTGCCGCGTTCACCGGGCTCTCGCCGCTGCGGTTGATCTCCGAGGCCATGATCCCTGAAGCCATGGCGCAGTCCGCCGCCGACGTCGCCAAGCCGGTGTCCCTGCCCGACATGGCGCTCGGGCCGAACGATGCCGCCGTCACCATCACCGAATACGCCTCGTTGACCTGCCCGCACTGCGCCGCCTTCAACGAGCAGGTGTTCCCGAAGATCAAGAAGGAATACATCGACACCGGCAAGGTGCGTTACATCTTCCGCGAGTTCCCGCTCGACATCAAAGCCGCCGCCGGATCGATGCTGTCGCGCTGCATCGCCAATGGCGACGCGCCGAAATATTTCGCGGTCACCGACATGCTGTTCCGCCAGCAGAACGATTGGGTGCTGAAGAACACCACCGAGACCCTGACGCGGATCGGCAAGCAGGCCGGCCTCACCCAGCAGCAGGTCGAGGCCTGCCTGAAGGACCAGGCGCTGCTCGACAAGATCGCCGCCGACCAGAAATATGCCAGCGACGTGCTGAAGGTCGATTCGACGCCGACTTTCTTCATCAACGGCGAGAGGATCAAGGGCGAGGCCTCGTTCGAGGAATTCGCCAAGAAGATCAATCCGCTGCTGAAGAGCTGATGTTCTCGCTCGACGCCTGATTCGCATCTCGAAAGCCGTATCTTTCCCGGCATAAATCCCTTGGGAAAAGCGGCTTTCGCTGGTTGCCCTCGCGGCGCACCGCGGCCATTGTCCAGCCGCATGAGCCGCTTCGCGCGACTCACCCAGACAGCGACATTGCCTTCCATGGTATTGTCCCGGCAGGGAGATTCGCGCCTGCCAACAGAGATGCGTGTTTATGAAAATCACCCGCCTGCGCCTTCACGGCTTCAAGTCCTTCGTTGAGCCCACGGACTTCGTCATCGAGCCCGGCCTGACCGGCGTGGTCGGTCCCAACGGTTGCGGCAAGTCGAATCTCGTCGAAGCGCTGCGCTGGGCGATGGGCGAAACCTCGTACAAATCGCTGCGCGCCGCCGACATGGACGCGGTGATCTTTGCCGGCTCCGGCAACCGTCCGGCACGCAACCACGCCGAAGTGACGATGACGATCGACAATGCCGATCGCACCGCGCCGGCGGCGATGAACGACAGCCAGCTTCTGGAAGTCTCCCGCCGCATCGAGCGCGAGGCCGGCTCGGTCTATCGCATCAACGGCCGCGACGTGCGCGCCCGCGACGTACAGATCCTGTTCGCGGACGCCGCCACCGGCGCGCGCTCGCCGGCTCTCGTCCACCAGGGCAAGATCGGCGAGATCATCCAGGCCAAGCCGGAACAGCGCCGCCGCGTGCTGGAAGACGCCGCCGGCGTCGCCGGCCTGCATGCCCGCCGCCATGAGGCCGAGCTGCGGCTGAAGGCGGCCGAAACCAACCTCACCCGCGTCGAGGACGTGATCGGCCAGCTCGCGGGCCAGATGGAAGGCCTGAAGAAGCAGGCCCGCCAGGCGGTGCGCTATCGCGAGGTCGCCGCCAAAGTCCGCAAGGCCGAAGCCACGCTGTACCATCTGCGCTGGATCGGCGCGCATGCCGACGTCAACGAATCCGGGCAGACCCACGATCTCGCGGTGCGCGAAATGGCCGAGCGCACCCAGCACCAGGCCGAAGCCGCCCGCATCCAGGCCATCCGCGCCGCCGAAATGCCGGCGCTGCGCGATGCCGAGGCACGCGCCGCAGCCGGGCTCCAGCGCCTGACCAATGCCCGCGAGCTGCTCGACCGCGAGGAAGAGCGCGCCAAGGAGCGCGTCGCCGAGCTCGAGCGGCGCCTCGCGCAGTTCGAAGGCGACATCTCCCGCGCCCAGCAGCAGACCATGGACGCCGACGTCGCCCTCCAGCGGCTCGACGCAGAAGACGCCGAGCTGAAGGAAGAGATCAAGTCGCGCGTCGAGAAGCGCTCCGGCGTCGACGAACGCGTCGCCGAAGCCGAGGCGGTGCTGACCGAAACCGAGCAGAAATTCGCCGAGCTCACCACCGCGCTCGCCGACCTCACCGCCAAGCGCAACCAGCTCGAGGCCAACGTCCGCACTCACCGCGACAAGCTCGCCCGGCTCGACCAGGAAATCGCGAATGTGGCGGCCGAAGAGCAGAAGCTTGCGCAGGAGACCGGCGGCTTCGGCGATCTGGACGAGCTGACCGCTGTGGTCGAGACCGCGGAGCAGACGCTGGCCGCCTCGGAAGCCGCGGCACAGGCGAGCGAAGCGGCCCATGTCGCGGCGCGTCAGACGCTGGAATCCTCCCGCTCGCCGCTGGTCGAGGCCGACAAGCGCGTGCAGAGGCTCGAAACCGAGGCGCGCACGATCTCCAAGATCGTCAATGGCGAGACCAAGAATCTGTGGCCGCCGATCATCGACGGCATCACCGTCGACAAGGGCTTTGAAAAGGCGATCGGCGCCGCGCTCGGCGACGACCTCGATGCGCCGATCGACCCGTCGGCGCCGATGCGCTGGACCAATGTCGGACACACCGAAGGCGATCCGGCGCTGCCCGAAGGCGTCGTGCCGCTCGCCGATCACGTGCAGGCGCCGGCCGAGCTGGCGCGCCGCCTGGCGCAGATCGGCGTGGTACCGCGCGAGCGCGGCGCGGAGCTCGTGTCGCAGCTCAAAACCGGCCAGCGACTGGTCTCGCCCGAGGGCGACGTCTGGCGCTGGGACGGCTTCGTTGCCGCCGCCCACGCCCCGACCGGCGCCGCACGCCGCCTTGCCGAGCGCGCCCGCCTCGTCGACATCGAGAACGAGCTGGAGCAGGCCCGCATCGACGCGCAGATCAAGCGCCAGGCGCTGGAGAACGCCGAGGCCGAGCTGCAGATGGCGTCCAGCACGGAAGGCGCGTCGCGCGAAGCCTGGCGCGCCGCGCAGCGCGAGCTCAACGTCGCGCGTGAGCGCCATGCCACCGCCGAGCGCGAGATCGGCCGCCACGCTGCGCGCAAGGCGACGCTGTCGGAAGCGCACAGCCGTCTCGCCGCCGACCGCGCCGAGGCCGAAGCCGCGTATGAAAACGCCGCAGCCGGCATCTCCGAGCTGCCGTCGAGCGAGGACACCGAAACGCGTCTCGCCGCCGTCCGCAGCGACATCGAAGGCCATCGCCGCATGGCCGCCCAGGTCCGCGCCGAGGCACAGGCGCTGGCGCGCGAAGCCGAGCTCGCCGACCGCCGCGTGCAGGCGATCCTCGCCGAGCGCACCGAGTGGCAGAATCGCAAGGAGAGCGCGGCCTCCCACATCGACACCATCCAGGCCCGTATCGCCGAGCTCACGGTCGAGCGCAGCGAGCTCGAAAACGCACCGGCCGTGTTCGCGGAGAAGCGCAGCGCGCTGATCACCGAGATCGAGTACGCCGAGAACGACCGCCGCATGGCCGCCGACGCGCTCGCCACCGCGGAAAGCGCGATGGCGGAGACCGATCGCGTCGCCAAGCTGACGCTCGAGGCGCTGTCCAGCGCCCGCGAGACCACTGCCCGCGCCGAGGAGCGCATGGAAGGCGCGCGCCGCCGGCTCGAGGATGTCGAGCGCGAGATCCGCGACATGCTCGAGGTCGAGCCGCAGGCGGTCGCCGGCCTCGCCGAGATCGAGCCAGGCGCCGAGCTGCCGCCGCTGCACGACATCGAGGAAGACCTCGAAAAGATGCGCCGCGACCGCGAGCGCCTCGGCGCAGTCAACCTGCGCGCCGAGGAAGAGCTGCGCGAGGTCGACACCCAGCACACCAGCCTCGTCACCGAGCGCGACGACCTGGTCGAGGCCATCAAGCGGCTGCGTCAGGGCATCCAGAGCCTCAACAAGGAGGCGCGCGAGCGGCTCCTGACCTCGTTCGAGGTCGTCAACAACCACTTCAAACGCCTGTTCGTCGAGCTGTTCGGCGGCGGCGAGGCCGCGCTGCACCTGATCGAGAGCGACGATCCGCTGGAAGCCGGTCTGGAAATCATCGCCAAGCCGCCGGGCAAGAAGCCGCAGACGCTGTCGCTGCTCTCGGGCGGCGAGCAGGCGCTGACCGCGATGGCGCTGATCTTCGCAGTGTTCCTCACCAACCCGTCGCCGATCTGCGTGCTGGACGAAGTCGACGCGCCGCTCGACGACCACAACGTCGAACGGTACTGCAACCTGCTGCACGAAATGACGAGCTCGACCGACACGCGTTTCATCATCATCACGCACAACCCGATCACGATGGCGCGGATGAACCGCCTGTTCGGCGTCACCATGGCCGAGCGCGGCGTGTCCCAGCTCGTGTCCGTCAGTCTGGCCGAGGCGGTGGACATTCTCGATCAGAACGTGGCGTGATAGCTCCGGCGTCATTCCGGGGCTCGCAACGCGAGAACCCGGAATCTCGCGCTACAATCCCGAGCTTCCGGGTTCGCGACTTCGTCGCGCCCCGGAATGACGGTGGGCCAACATGATCGCCCCCACCCTCCCCGCCGAGCTGAAAGCGGCCCTCGACGGCAAGCTTCAGGGCTTCTCGCGCAGCGATGCCGCACAGCGCTCCCAGAAAATCTCGACCACCTATCGCGCAGGCGGCGGCTCCGGCACGATCAAGTCGGAAGCCGATGCCCTCGCCTACGCGCTTGCGCGCATGCCGGCGACCTATGCGGCGGTCGCCGCAAGCCTGAACGCGCTGACCGAGATCGCACCAAGCCTTGCCCCGGAAACGCTGCTCGACGTCGGTGCAGGCCCGGGCACCGCGAGCTGGGCCGCTGCCGAAGCCTTTCCGTCGCTGCAAGACTTTACCCTGCTCGATGCCAACGCCACGCTGAGCCGGCTCGCGCTCGAACTGGCGCGTGACAGCTCGCGGCTCGCGGAGTGCCGCTACCTGCCCGGTGACGCCGGCGGTAACCTCATCGAGGTCTCGCCAGCCGATCTCGTCGTTGCAAGCTACATCATCGGCGAGCTCAGCGAGACGGAGCAGCGCGCGCTCACCGAGGCGATGTGGGCGAAGGCGCGCCACGCGCTGGTCGTGATCGAGCCCGGCACGCCCGCCGGCTACGCCCGCATTCTCGCACTGCGCCAGCAATTGATTGCGGCCGGCGCTTTTGTCGCCGCGCCCTGCCCGCACGAAAAGCCCTGCCCGCTCACTCCGCCCGACTGGTGCCATTTCAGCCAGCGCCTGCCGCGCTCGCAGGCGCATCGCCAGATCAAGGGTGCCGAGGTGCCGTTCGAGGACGAGCGCTTCATCTACGTGGCCCTGACCCGCACGCCGCCTGCAACGCGCGCGGCGCGCGTGCTGGCACCGCCGGATGTCGGCAAGGCCGAGATCACGGCAAGGCTCTGCACCCAGAGCGGCATTGAACTTGCGAAGGTGCCCCGCCGCGACAAGACCGCCTATGCGCGTGCCCGGCGCTGGCGTTGGGGCGATGCCGTTGTTGCCGAAAGTTAACCTCGTTTGAGGGCTTTCGCCTTGAACTCGGATGGCTCCCGGTCCGACCAAGTCTTACCTTTCCCCTCGGACTCTCATCCTGCGCCAATTTGGTCTACCCTGGCGCCCGTCTTCTTCCCTCTTCAGGAGTTCTCCATGTCGACCGGCTGGATCGTTCTCGGCGTCATCGTCGTCCTCGTGCTGTTCGCCTTCAGCGCCTATAACCGCCTGGTGGCGCTGAGCCAGCGCGTCGGCCAGGCCTTTGCCGACATCGACGTCCAGCTCAAGCAGCGTCACGATCTGATCCCGAACCTGGTCGAGACGGTGAAGGGCTATGCCTCGCACGAGCGCGGCACGCTCGACGACGTCATCAAGGCGCGCAACTCGGCGATGTCGGCGCAGGGCCCGGCGCAGGTCTCCGCAGCCGAGAACCAGCTCTCCGGCGCGCTCGGCCGGCTGATCGCACTGTCGGAGGCTTATCCCGACCTCAAGGCCAACGCCAACTTCCAGCAGCTCGCAAGCGAGCTCTCCGACCTCGAGAACAAGATCGCGGCGAGCCGCCGCTTCTTCAACAACGCGGTGCAGGAGTACAATACCGGAATCCAGCAGATGCCCGCTGCGCTGTTCGCCGGCATGTTCGGCTTCACCAGGAAGGACTTCTTCGATCTCGGCGCCAGCCGTACCGAGGTCGAGGCCACGCCGCAGGTGAAGTTCTGATTGCCTCGCATGCCGATCGTTTTCCTCCGTCATTCCGGGGCGATGCGTAGCATCGAACCCGGAATCTCGAGGTTCCGGGTTCACGCCTCCGGCGCGCCCCGGAACGACGGACTTTGACAAAGACGCGCCATGGCCGCGTATGGTCTCTACACGCACATTGCCTCGAACAAGTTTCGTTCGATGCTGCTGCTCGCCGGCCTGTTCATGCTGGTCTACGTGCTGGTCTATGCCGGCGCACTGGTTGCCGAGGTCGTCATCGACGGCAATGGCACGGTCACCTACTATCTGAGCCGCGCCCTCACCGACCTGCTCAAAGCCGCGCCGTTCGCGACGATCGCGGCGGCGCTCTGGGTCGTGATCGCCTATTTCTTCCACCAGTCGATGATCGACGCCGTGACCGGCGGCCACGACGTCACCCGGCAGGAGCAGCCGCGGCTCTACAATCTGCTGGAAAACCTCTGCATCTCGCGCGGCATCACCATGCCGAAGCTGAAGATCATGGAGAGCCCGGCGCTGAACGCATTCGCGACCGGCCTCAATCCGCGACAATACTCCATCACCGTCACCACCGGCCTCCTCGACGCGCTGAACGACAAGGAGATCGAGGCGGTGCTGGGCCACGAGCTGACCCATATCAAGAACGGCGACGTGCAGCTCATGGTCGTCGCCGTCATCATCGCCGGCGTGGTCGGCTTCTTCGGCGAGTTGTTCTTCCGCCTGTTCACGAACTTCAACTGGAGCTCCGGCTCCAGCGGCTCGCGGTCGTCGGGCTCCTCCTCGTCATCGAGCGACAGCAAGAACTCCGGCGGAGGGGCGGTGATCGTCATCATCATCGCGGTCGTGCTGATCGTGGTGGCCTGGCTGTTGTCCCAGGTGGTGAAGCTCGCATTGTCGCGGTCGCGCGAATTTCTCGCCGACGCTGGCTCCGTCGAGCTGACGAAAGATCCTGACGCGATGATCTCGGCGTTGCGCAAGATCGAGGGCCGCGGCGAGCTGCCTGGCGCGACCTCGGCGGTGATGGAGCTCTGCGTCGACAATCCGCGCGAGGGCTTTGCCGATTTGTTCGCGACCCATCCCTCGGTGCAGTCCCGGGTCGACGCGCTGGTCAAGTTCGCCGGCGGCCACGACCCCGGTCCGCTGCCGGACCCCGCTGAAGCGACGGATCAGCCCGAGACGGAACAACCGGAGGCGCAGGCCACCCCGCAGGATGCGCAGCCGCTGCCGCATGGGCCGTGGAGCGACACAGGCCGCCCAGCCAATCCGCCGCCCGTGCCCGCTCCAGGCCCCTCAGGATCCCCGGCGGGCAATCCGATGGGACCTTGGGGCCGCCACTGAGGGCGTGATTTACCGCTATACGCGGCGGGTTTCCCAGTGATCAGGAAAAACCTCGGGAATTGCCGTAGTTGGGGCCCAAGGAATTGAATTCTCCCTTGTTTCTGCCATGTTCGCGCCCAACAGCAGACTTGGGACCATCTTTGGGACATCGATTTGGGGCCTGGCCGATTGCGACCTCGCGATCGGGGGCGCGCGTTAGGGGACAGCAATGGCAAAGCCGGCAGTGGTTGTGGTGGGCGCGGACAAGGGCGGGGTCGGCAAGACCACGGTATCGCGGACCCTGCTCGATTATTTCTCAGCCAACAACGTGCCGACGCGCGCGTTCGATACGGAGTCTCCGCGCGGAACCCTGAAGCGCTTCCACCCCGACATCACCGAGATCGTCGACATGACGACGACGGCGGACCAGATGAAGATCTTCGACACGCTCAATGCAGTGAGCCCGTCGGTGACCGTCATCGACGTCCGCGCCGGCCTGCTCTCGCCGGCCCTGGCTTCGCTGCGCGACATCGGCTTCCTCGATGCCGCCAAGGCCGGGCAGATCACCTTTGCCGTGTTCCACATCCTGGGCCCCTCGATCGCCTCGCTGGAGGAGATCGCCGAGACCGCGGGCTTCATGGGCGGCGCGAAATATTTCCTGGTGAAGAACTTCATCAACGACACCCAGTTCTTCCAGTGGGACCAGGCGACCTATAATTCCTACTTCCACCGCATCAAGGACGCGACCGAGCTGACCATCCCGAAGCTCAACGAAATGGCCTATGAGCAGGTCGAGGTCTCCTCCGTCCCGTTCCTGAAATTCGTCGCCAACAAGGGCATCAACGACGAAGCCGCGAACTACTCCTTCGTGCTGCGCGGCTATGTCCGGCACTGGCTGGCCAATGTCTGGAGCGAGTTCGACCGTATCCGGCTGACCGACATCGTCGGTTCGAAGCCAGCGACCCGCAACAGTGAAAAATAGTTGCGGTGCCCGGGCGGATACGGCTGGATTGGGCGGTGAGTTGGCCTGATATAGCTGTCGATGCCCGCGACACCTGTCTACATCATCTGTTCGCCCCGCCCGCAGGTCGGCAAGACCCTGCTGGCGCGGCTCCTGAGCGAATTCCTGCTGCTCAAGAACGGCAACGTCGCAGCCTTCGACGTCAACCTGAAGGAGCCGTCGCTGCTCGACTATCTGCCGAAGGTCACCGAAACCGCGGACGTGATCGACACCTACGGCAAGATGCAGCTGATGGACCGCGTCATCCTCAATGACGGCGTTGCCAAGGTGATCGACCTTGGCTTCCACGCCTTCGACGAGTTCTTCAAGATGACCGACGAGATCGGCCTCCTGAAGGAGGCGGCACGTCGCCATGTCGCACCGCAGATCCTGTTCGTCGCCGACACCGACCGCGTCTCGGCCCGCGCCCATGAGATGCTGCGCGGTCAGATTCCGCGCATGAACCTGATCACGGTGGACAACGAATATGTCATGCGCGGCGAACTGCCGTCCGCGATGGCAGGCGGCCGGCTGTTCCGCCTGCCCGCGCTACCCGGCTTCCTCAAGACCTATATCGACCGGCTGAGCTTCTCCTTCACCGGCTATCTGCGCCAGGAAAAGGACTCCTCGACCGAGCTGCATCAGTGGACCCGGCGGAATTACATCGCCTTTCGGGAACTCGAACTCAGCCTGATCCTGCAGCGGTCCTGAGAGATGTCATTCCGGGGCGCGACGAAGTCGCGAGCCATGGTGCCCACTTGCGCACCTGAATTCATCGAGCCACAGAGGCGACCCCGCAATGGCGTCCGGGTTCGCGCTGATGCGCGCCCTGGAATGACGGGGGAAGCAAGGCCGCCCTCACTCCGCCACACTGAGGTACAATAATTTTACCCGGATAATATTGACGGCGAGCTGGAGCCGGCTTATTGAGGCGGGCATCGATATCCCCTTAGCAAGGCTTGCTACCCGTGAGCATCGACCGGAAAGCAGCAATCGCCGCCTACAAGGAGCGCAAGACCATTGCCGGCATCTACGCCGTGCGCTGCGCGGCGTCGGGGCAGGCCTGGGTCGGCCAGGCGTCGAACCTGGAGACGATTCAGAACCGCATCTGGTTCTCGCTGCGCCAGGGCAGCCACATCTGCCGCAACCTCCAGGCTGCCTGGAATGCGCATGGCGAGGCCGGCCTGACCTTTGGCGAATGCGAGCGTCTGGACGACGAGGAGACCGCCTATGTCAGGAACGCGCTCCTGAAGGAGCGCCTGCTGCATTGGCGGGCCGAGCTGAACGCCGAGGCGATCTAAGGATCGCGGCAGCCTCTCAGTGTCCCTCGAACGTCATCAGCGTGCGCACCGGCACGTCCATCGCGCGCAGCTTGGCGGCGCCGCCGAGCTCGGGCAGGTCGATGATGAAGCAGGCGGCGACCACGTTCGCCCCGATCTGCCGCAGCAGCTTCACCGCGCCCTCGGCCGTGCCGCCAGTGGCGATGAGGTCGTCGACCAGGATGACGCGCTCGCCAGGCTGGATCGCGTCGACATGCATCTCCATCTCGTCGATGCCGTATTCCAGCGAATAGGCGATGCGCACGGTGGTGTGCGGCAGCTTGCCCTTCTTGCGGATCGGCACGAAGCCTGCCGAGAGCTGGTGCGCCACCGCACCGCCGATGATGAAGCCGCGCGCCTCCATGCCGGCGACCTTGTCGATCTTGTTGCCGGCCCAGGGGTTGACGAGCTCGTCCACGGCGCGTCGGAACGCGCGCGCGTCCGCGAGCAGGGTCGTGATGTCGCGGAACATGATCCCCGGCTTGGGATAGTCGGGGATGGTGCGGACGCTCGCCTTGATGTCGTGGTCAAAGGTCATTCGTTTCTCGTTTCGTTGTCATTCCGGGGCGGCTCGAAGAGCCGAACTCCGGTGCGCAATTGCGCACCAGAGAATCTCGAGATTCCGGGTTCGATGCTGCGCATCGCCCCGAAATGACGAGCATGAAGCATGCACTCAATTCGCCCCCGCTTGCAGCTGGAAGGCATTTTCAACAATACGTAGCCCCACCTCGCCGCCGAGCGACATCAGCGATTCCGGGTGGAATTGCACGCCGGCCACCGGCAGGGTCTTGTGCTCGAGCGCCATGGCGACGCCGTCCTCGGTGCTGGCGGTGACGCTCAGCACCTCCGGCATGCTGTCGCGCTCGACGAAGAGCGAATGATAGCGGCCGATGACGATCTCGTTCGGGAGATTGCGCATCAGGCGACCACCGCGCACCTGCACCCGCGAGGGCCGGCCGTGGGCGGGATGGGTGAGCTGGCCGAGCTCGCCGCCGAAATATTCGCCGATCGCCTGCACGCCGAGGCAGACGCCGAACACCGGCAGCTTCTTCTCCAGCGCCGCATCGATGGTCTTCTTGATCCCGAAATCTTCGGGCCTGCCCGGGCCGGGCGATAGCACCAGCAAATCCCACCTCTTCTGCTTGAGCATCTCGAGCGCATGCACATAGCGGACCACGGTGACGCTGGCGCCGACCTGGCGGAAATAGTCGGCGAGCATGTGCACGAAGCTGTCGTCGTGGTCGATCAGCAGCACCTGCTTGCCCGAGCCGGTGGCATCGGGTGCAAAGGTCGACAGCGGCTTTGGCGGATCGCCGCGCAGCGCCTGGAACAGCGCGGCGGCCTTGACCTGGCACTCACGGTCTTCCGCCGCGGGATCGGAATCGAACAGGCAGGTCGCGCCGACGCGCACCTCGGCAAGCCCATCTTTCATGCGGATGGTGCGGATGGTGAGGCCGGTGTTGATGCTGCCGTCGAAGTTGACCGCGCCGATCGCCCCCGCATACCAGCGCCGCGCCGAGCGCTCGTGATCCTCGACGAACTGCATCGCCCAGAGCTTTGGCGCGCCTGTCACGGTCACCGCCCAGGCATGGGTGAGGAAGGCGTCGAGCGCGTCGAAGCCGGGGCGCAGCATGCCCTCGACGTGATCGACGGTGTGGAACAGCTTTGAGTAGGTCTCGATCTGGCGGCGCGCCAGGACCTTGATGGTGCCGGGAACGCAGACACGTGCCTTGTCGTTTCGGTCGACGTCGGTGCACATGTTGAGCTCGAACTCGTCCTTCTCCGAGTTCAACAGCTGGCGGATCTGCTCGGCATCGCCGATCGCGTCGGCGCCGCGCGCGATCGTGCCGGAGATCGGGCAGGTCTCGACCCGGCGACCATCCGAGCGCACGAACATTTCCGGCGAAGCCGAGACCAGAAACTCCCCCTCGCCGAGATTCATCAGCGCGCCATAGGGCGACGGGTTGATGACGCAGAGCCGCTGAAAGACTTCGGCTGGCGAGCGATCGCAGGGCTCGGCGAAAAGCTGCCCCGGCACGGCTTCGAACAGATCGCCGCGGGCAAACGCCGCGCGCGCGGTCTCGACCGTCGCCTGATACTCACCGGGTGCGTGATCGGCAAAGCCCTGGCGCGGCGTCTTCAAGTACGGGCTGTCGGCGGTCTCGTGCGGCAGGCCCTCGGTGGATTTGCCCTTCCACGCGAAATCGTAAGTGAGCACCACGCCGCGGCCGGTGGCGCGGTCATAGGCCAGCAGGCGATCGGGCACATAGAGCACGATGTCGCGCTGGTCGGCCTCGCGCGGGCGCTTCTGCACGAGGTCCTCGATCTGGAACACGAGGTCGTAGGCGAAGGCGCCGAACAGGCCGAGTAGCCCGTCGTCATTGGCCGAGAAGGCGGCGACGAGGTCACGCACCAGCGACATCACGCTGGCGCGGCGCGTGCGCTGGTCCTCCTCGACCGGCGCATCGCCGCGGATGATGTGGCCGGCAAGGCGCGAAGCGGTGCGCTCGGAGATCACGACGCAGGGCTCGCGGAGGACGTCGGCGAGAAAGGCAATCAGCACCTGCCCGCGTTCGTTCAGCGCTTCCAGCTTGAAATTGACGCCCACAGTCTCGAGCTTGAGCGGCGGATCGGAGAAGCCGAGGTCGAAGCTCTCATAGCGCCCAGGCACGGTCGTGCCCGAGGACAGCACCACGCCGCGGCGGCGGTCGAGCAGACTGACGAGGTCGTCGAGCCTGTTGGCGCCGCCGGTAAACTGCTCCGCCACGCGCGTGATCGCGAGGCCTGCGCGGGTCACGTAGTCGCTTCTGGCCGGGAGGGCGAAGACTGTCCTGTTCATGTGGTCCTCTTACGAGACTTGCCGAGGGAACGCCACACAGGACAAACGATCAGGCCGCCGCGCTGTGCTGGCGACCTCAGACGATTTGGGAAAGGAAAATCGCACCGGCCACCTCGTTAGGAGGTGCGCCACCAAAGACGGGCTGGGCGGACGGCGGTGCTCATGGGCGGATACTCACCATGGCACGCGGGCGGCGTCAAGGGCCGGAACCTCGGCCAGTTCGGACTGAAGCGCCCGCCAGCCGGCGATTGCCCGCGCGTGACTAAAGGTCGTCGGCCTGAGGCACCCAGTCAAACTTGCGTTTCTTCCGATCCCATTTCAGGACAGAGCTATCGTCGCATTCCATGCACGCCGAGGCGACCAGCGTGCCACCCTTCCCTTTCCGAAGCGCGCCGAACTGACGGCCCGTGCGCACAGCGTTGACAAACCGGATCTTTGGCTTTCCGTCGGCGGGGTGATCGAGGATCAGGATGAACCGGCCCTTCGGGCCGCCGCATTCCTGAAAGACGCCGACCACCGCGACCTGCCTTGCCGCCGTGCCGTCGAAGCGGCCTTCGACGGCAAACGACATGCCGGCCGACTGCATCACATCGACACCACCTTCGAACAGCAGCTCTTTCGGGATCAGGTCCTTGCGGAATTCAGTCGCCTTGCACCAGCTCTTGCGGATCTGGTTCGCGGGGATGCCACGGACCTCGGTCGTGAACGGATGGAAGTCCGCGATGAGCCACCAGACCTCTTTCTTGAGGTCGCCTTTCAGCGTGACGAATGCCTGCTGTGCTGCGGCCTGAGTTGTCGTCAACGCGATGGCGCAAGCGACGCCGGCCATCGACCGAACGATCAGGCCGAGCACGCCGCGCGTAAGAGACGATGTCGACATACTTCGGCTGCTCCCGATCGATCGCTCCGGCTTATCCCAGGTGCTTGCGGAAAAACTCCGTCGCCCTGCCCCAGGCGAGCTCGGCGGCAGCGCGGTCGTGCACAGCCTGGCGCTGCTCGTTGACGAAGGCGTGCTCGGCGTCATAGCGGAACAGCTCCAGCGACTTGCCGGCGGCCTTCATGGCCTTTTCGAAGCCATTGACCAGCTCCGGCGTGCACCAATCGTCCTTGTTGGCGAAATGGGCCTGGAGCGGGATCTTGACGTCGGCGGGCTTGGCCGCCTGCTCGGGCGGGATGCCGTAGAACACGACGCCGGCCGCAAGCTCCGGGATCTTGGTCGCGCCGATGATGGTCACGGCGCCGCCGAGACAGAAACCGGTCAGCCCGACCTTGGCGCCGTTGCGCGCAAGATATTGCGCGGCGCCGCGCACGGTCTGCGTGGTGGCGTCCATGAAGTCGAGCGAGTTCATCTCCTTGTTGGCGCTCTCCGTGTCGTGATAGGGCACCACCTTGCCCTTGTAGAGATCGGGCGCCAGCGCGTCGAAGCCGGCCAGCGCGAAGCGATCGCACAGGCCCTTGATCTGGTCCGACAGGCCCCACCATTCCTGGATCACGACCACGCCCGGCGCGTTGCCGCGCGCGGCGCTGGCGAGATAGCCCGAGGCGTCCTTGCCGTCCGGTCGCTTGAAGGTGATGGCGGTTCCCATGGTGTCCTCCGATGAGTTTTTGAGGGAGCGGTTGGCGGTATTTTGGCCGTTGGCAGGGGATGACGCAATCCACACTCTCGTCATTCCGGGGCGCACGGATTGCGAACCCGGAATGACGAGAGTGTGGAGCCAGCAAAAAAGCCCCCTCGCGGGGGCTTCTCCATTTCTCGTCTTGCCTCGCGCCGCTCAGTGCGAGTCGGCCCAGACCTTCTTCTTGGTGAAATACATCAGGCCCACGAAGATGATCAGGAACACGAAGACCTGGAAGCCAAGGCTCTTGCGCGCTTCCATGTGCGGCTCTGCGGTCCACATCAGGAACGTGGTGACGTCCTTGGCGTACTGCGCGACCGTGGTCGGCGAGCCGTCGTCATAGGTCACCTGGCCGTCGCTGAGCGGCTTCGGCATCTTGATGGCGTGGCCCGGGAAGTACTTGTTGTAGTAGGAGCCCTCCGGGATGGTCACGCCCTCAGGCACCTTCTCCTCATACCCCTGGAGCAGCGCGGTGACATAGTCAGGCCCCTGCTCCTGGTACTGGGTGAAGACGTCGAAAATGAACCAGGGGAAGCCGCGCTTGTAAGAGCGCGCCTTGGTAATCAGGGACAGGTCGGGCGGCGCCGCACCGCCGTTCGCCGCACGCGCAGCCTGCTCGTTCGGGAATGGCGAGGGGAAATAGTCCGCCGGCCGGCCCGGCCGCTCGAACATGTCACCCGCATCGTTCGGACCGTCCTTGACCTTGTACTCGGAAGCAAATGCCGACGCCTGCGCCACCGAATAGCCGGGCCCGCCGGACTCGGCGAGGTTGCGGAAGGCGACATAGGACAGGCCGTGGCAGCTGGAGCAGACTTCCTTGTACACCTTCAGGCCGCGCTGCAGCGCGCCTCGGTCAAACGTACCGAAAGGGCCCGAGAACGACCATTTGTTGCCCGGCGGCGTGTCGCTGCCTTCAGATGCTTTCGCGCTGTCGATCGAGCCCGCGAACAACGAACCGGCGAGCGCCAGCACGATCGCGGTCGAGACCATCGGAGTCGACCTGCTTCCGGTCTTGGCCAGGACTGCATCCGAGATCGAGTTCGGCACCGGCCGCGGCTTCTCGATGCGCGCGAGCAGCGGCAGCACGATCAGGAAGTAGGCGAAGTAGCAGAACGTCAGGACCCGGCCGGCAACGACGTAGATGCCTTCCGGCGGCTGCGCACCGAGATAGCCGAGCAGGATGCAGACCGCGACGAAGATCCAGAAGAACTGCTTCGCGAGCGGACGGTACTTCGACGACTTCGTCTTGGCGCTATCGAGCCAGGGCAGGAAGCACAGGATGATGATCGCCCCGAACATCGCGATGACGCCCGCGAGCTTGTCCGGAATCGATCGCAGGATCGCGTAGAACGGCAGGTAATACCATTCCGGCACGATGTGCGGCGGCGTCACGCCCGGGTTCGCCGGAATGTAGTTGTCGGCGTCGCCGAGATAGTTCGGCATGTAGAAGATGAACCAGGCGTACAGCAGCATGAAACAGGCGACGCCGAACATGTCCTTGATGGTGGCATGCGGCGTGAACGGCACCGTGTCCTTTTCCGTTTTCGGCTCGACGCCGTCAGGATTGTTCTGACCGGCGACGTGCAGCGCCCAGACGTGGAGCACGACGACGCCCGCGATCACGAAGGGCAGGAGATAGTGCAGCGAGAAGAAGCGGTTCAGCGTCGGGTTGCCGACCGAATAGCCACCCCACAGCAGCGTCACGATGCTCTCGCCGACATAGGGAAAGGCGGAGAACAGGTTGGTGATGACGGTGGCGCCCCAGAAGCTCATCTGCCCCCACGGCAGCACGTAGCCCATGAAGCCCGTCGCCATCATCAGGAGGTAGATGATGACGCCGAGGATCCACAACACCTCGCGCGGCTCCTTGTACGACCCGTAGTAGAGGCCGCGGAACATGTGGACGTAGACGGCGACGAAGAACATCGAGGCACCGACCGCGTGCATGTTGCGCAGCAGCCAGCCGTAGTTCACGTCGCGGACGATCAGCTCGACCGACTTGAAGGCAAGATCGGCATTTGGCGTGTAGTGCATCGCCAGGATCACGCCGGTCAGGATCTGCATCCCCAGCATGAAGGAGAGGATGGCACCGAAGGTCCACCAGTAGTTCAGGTTGCGCGGGGTGGGATAGGCAACGAAAGACGAGTGCATGAGACCAAAGATCGGCAGACGCCGCTCGATCCATTGCAGGGCCGGATTGCTCGGCTGGTAGTCGGATGGTCCGCTCATGATGCGATCCTGAGGAAATAATACGACGAGACGGCGCGAAGCTTCGGACGAAAGTCCGAGGCTCAGCCGATCTGGATTTTGGTGTCGGAGACGAACTGGTACGGCGGAACCGGCAGGTTCAAGGGCGCGGGCCCCTGGCGGATGCGGCCGGACGAATCGTACTGCGAACCATGGCAGGGGCAGAAGAACCCGTCGTAATTGCCTTCATGAGCGATCGGGATGCAGCCGAGATGGGTGCAGATGCCGATCACGACCAGCCACTGCTCGTGGCCGGACTTGACCCGGGCTTCGTCGGTCTCCGGATCGGGCAGGCTCGCCACGTTGACGGCGCGTGCCTCGTCGATCTGCTTCTTGGTGCGGTGGCTGATGTAGATCGGCTTGCCGCGCCAGAACACCTTGATGTCCTGGCCCTCGGCGATCGGGCTGAGATCGACCTCGATCGGCGCACCGGCGGCGATGGTCGAGGCATCAGGATTCATTTGGGAGATGAAGGGCCAGAGCGCAGCCGCGCCCCCTACTGCTGCAGCTGCCCCCGTTGCAACGAATAAGAAATCACGGCGTGTCGGATGGTCCGCCGAAGACGCTGTCGTCACGATTCCAACCCTTTCTTCTTGTGCTGCCGGTGGAACCGCTCCGAGGGGCGCCAAGAGGTCCCCGGAAAGGCTGCCGGCGCCCGCGGCCCCCCGCGGCGGCAGAACTTGGCTTGTTCACCTCTAAACGGGTGAAACAGCAGTCCAGAATCGTTCTATTGGCACCCTTGCCGGGCGAGCGCAAGCCCGCTAACGGCGTGGGAGCGTGCCATGCACGAATTCCCGGGCGGGCGATGTTTTATTGAGACATTCCGGCCCGCATCGACCCCCGACGCAGCCCATGCAGATAGCGCTTTTTCAACCTGACATCGCTCAGAACACCGGCACGATTCTCAGGCTCTGCGCCTGCCTGGGCATGGCCGCCCATATCATCGAACCTGCGGGCTTCCCCGTCTCCGACCGCTTGTTCCGCCGGGCGGGAATGGATTACCTCGACCATGTCAGGCTGACCCGCCATGACTCCTGGGCGAAATTCGAGGACTGGCGCGCCGCACAGGGCTACCGGCTGCTGCTGTTCACCACCAAGGCTGCGACCGACTACCGCGATTTTCATTACCAGACGTCGGACATCCTGCTATTCGGGCGCGAGAGCGCCGGCGTCACCGACGCGGTGGTCGAGGCCGCAGATGCGCGGCTGGTGATCCCGATCAACGCGGGGCTGCGGTCGCTCAATGTGGCGATGAGCGCGGCGATGGCCGCAGGCGAGGCGCTGCGGCAGATCCGGAACCCGCAAGTCTGACAGGTTGAGGAGAGACGATTGAGTTACGCGGTCAAGGAAATCTTCCTGACCCTGCAAGGCGAAGGCGCCCATGCCGGTCGTGCGTCCGTGTTCTGCCGCTTTGCCGGCTGCAACCTCTGGAGCGGCCGCGAGGCCGACCGCATGGATGCGACCTGCAAGTTCTGCGACACGGATTTCGTCGGCACCGACGGCACGCTGGGCGGCCGTTACGCCTCGGCCACGGAACTCGCAGACACCATTGCCGCGCAATGGACGGCCTCAACCGACAACCGCTACGTGGTGCTGACCGGCGGCGAGCCGCTGCTGCAGGTCGACGCCGAGCTGATCGAGGCGCTCCACGCCCGCGGCTTCGAGATCGGCGTCGAGACCAACGGCACGATCGCCGCGCCGGAGGGGCTCGACTGGATCTGCGTCAGCCCCAAGGGCGGCAGCGAGCTGGTCCTGCGCCAGGGCCACGAGCTGAAGCTGGTCTATCCCCAGGCGCTCGCCACGCCCGAGACGTTCGAGGATCTCGCCTTCGAGCGCTTCTCGCTCCAGCCGATGGACGGGCCCGAGCTCGCCCAGAACACCGCCCGCGCGATCGACTACTGCCTGCGCCATCCGCAATGGCGGCTCAGCATTCAGACGCACAAGTCGCTCGGCATCAGATAGGATCGGGTTTTCGAACAGATGTGGGAATTGACGAAATCGTTTCGCTTCGAGGCGGCGCACTCCCTGTCGGGAACGACCTTTGGCGCGGCGAGCGAAGAGATCCACGGCCACTCCTTCCGCGCCGAGGTGACGGTCCGCGGCACGCCAGATCCTGACACCGGCATGGTGATCGATCTCGGCCTTCTCCAGCGCGCCATCGAGGATGTCCGGCTTGCGCTCGACCACAAGTTCCTCAACAAGCTCGAGGCGCTGGGCAAGCCGACGCTGGAAAACCTCTCGCGGTTCGTCTGGGAGCGGCTGGCGCATATCGGCAAGCTGACCCGCGTCAGCATCCACCGCGACAGTTGCAACGAGAGCTGCACCTATTACGGTCCGCAGGGCTAGGACTTCGCAAGGGGGGCAAAGCGCAAGCGTGCCCACCATTCAAGGATAACGGTGAAGGTGGCGGGCACGGCGCAAGGGCACCTTTGCCCACCCTCCGGCAGATTCGTTTGGGAATGGAAGATGGACGCCTCAACGATAGACGACCGCAAAGCCCGCGCCCGCACCTGGTTCGAACGTTTGCGCGACGACATCTGCGCGAGCTTCGAGCGGCTCGAGGATGACGCACCGCAAAGCCTCTATCCCGGCGAGGCCGGCCACTTCAAGCGCATGCCCTGGCAGCGCACCGATCATACCGGCGCGGCCGGCGGTGGCGGCGTGATGTCGATGATGCATGGCCGCCTGTTCGAGAAGGTCGGGGTGCACTGCTCGACCGTGCACGGCGAGTTCGCGCCTGAATTTCGCGCACAGATTCCGGGCGCCGCGGAAGACCCGAAGTTCTGGGCCTCCGGCATCTCGCTGATCGCGCATATGCGCAACCCGAACGTGCCCGCCGTGCACATGAACACCCGCTTCGTCGTCACGACCAAGGCCTGGTTCGGTGGCGGCGCCGACCTCACGCCGGTGCTGGAGCGAAGGCGGACGCAGGACGACGCCGACGCCGTGGCCTTCCACGCCGCGATGAAACAGGCCTGCGCGCAGCCGAATGGCGTTGCCGACTACGACAAGTACAAGAAGTGGTGCGACGAATATTTCTACCTGCCGCACCGGAAAGAGGCGCGCGGCATCGGCGGCATCTTCTACGACTGGCACGACAGCGGCGACTGGGACGCCGACCTCGCCTTCACCCAGGACGTCGGCCGCGCCTTCCTGAAGATCTATCCCGAGATCGTGCGGCGCAATTTCGCCACAGGCTGGACCGCGGAGGATCGCGAGGAGCAACTGATCCGGCGCGGCCGCTATGTCGAGTTCAACCTGCTCTACGACCGCGGCACCATCTTCGGACTCAAAACCGGCGGCAATGTGGACTCCATCCTGTCGTCGCTGCCGCCGGAGGTGAAGTGGCCATGACCACGATGAAGCTCGCAGTGAGGCCGCTGCCGCGCGCCATGCTGATCGACATGGACGACACCATCCTGTCGGCCTATGGGCGGCCGGAGATCGCCTGGAACACGATCGCGAGCGAGTTTGCCGAGGAGCTGGCGCCGCTGCCGCCGGCACAGGTCGCAACCGCGGTGCTGGCTTTCGCGCGAGACTTCTGGGCGAACGCGGAAGCCGCGTGGCGGATGAAGCTCGCCGAGGCGCGGCACCTGACGGTCAAGGGCGGTTTTGCCGCGCTTGCGGCGGCCGGCCACCGCGCCCTGCCCGACGACCTCGCCATTCGCCTTGCCGATCGCTTCACCGCCTATCGCGAGGAAGAGATGTTCGTGTTTCCCGGCGCGCATGAGGCGATCGACGAGTTCAAGGCACTCGGCATCAAGCTCGCGCTGGTCACCAACGGCGCCGCGGACATGCAGCGCGCCAAGGTCGAGCGCTTCGAGCTGGCGCACCGCTTCCACCACATCCAGATCGAAGGCGAGCACGGCTTCGGCAAGCCCGAGGAGCGCGCCTATCTGCATGCGATGGAGGCGCTCGGCGTCACCGCCGAAGAGACCTGGATGATCGGCGACAATCTGGAATGGGAAGTCGTGACACCGCAGCGTCTCGGCATCTACTCGATCTGGATGGACGTGCATGGAGACGGCTTGCCCGAAGGCTCGACGGTCAGGCCAGACCGCATCATCCGCTCGCTCGGCGAGCTGCTGCCTGACCAGGCGTAACCAAGCAAAACACAAAACAGCGAAAACAACCCCATGCAAAGTAAGCGCCTGCTGGAATTTCAAGCACTTACCGTTTCGCCGAAATTTTTCCTGATCCGTCGGGCAAAACAGGGGTAGAGTGTCATCGTCGCAAGGTTCGGCCGACATAACCAGCAGGCCCCCTCGAACCTCTCGCGCATGACCACTGCGCCGCGCCAGATCGAGGCGCCCGTGATCAGCCTGTCACAACGGCTTGCTAGCGTCACGTTTGATCTACCTGAAAGGACCACCTCATGGACTTGAAAGCCGGCGACGTCGTCATGCTCAAATCCGGTGGCCAGCCGCTGACCGTTGCGGAAGTGAAGGGCGATGAGGTTGTCTGCCTGTGGATGGGCATGGAAGGCGAGCTGTTCCGCGAGACGCTGCCGCTCGCCGTGCTCGAGCGGCTCGAGGAGGACGAAGTCGAGGACGACGAGGATGAAGAGGACGACGAGGACGACGAATAGCTCCGCCTCAGCGCATCCCGCGATGGCGCGCGCCGGAACCAAATCGGGAGGCGCCGATTGGGATGTGATGCCTCGTCCGCATCAATTTTGCCGCCCGGATCGCAAGCCTCGCGATCATCGCCTCGCTCGCTGCGATGGCCTGATCTCGATCGCATGCCGCGGACTCCGCGCCCGCGGCGACGACACTGAAGGCTCCCGCCGACTTCTCGTCGATCGCCGATCCCGCCGATTGCTCGCGCGCGATCTTCATCGAGTTCGGCAGGGTGCTCACCCACCCGCGCTGCATGAACGACGCCGATCATCAGGCCAGCGTGGGCCGCAAGTGCACTGCGACCCGGGCAGCATAAGACGCGAGGACATCGCGCCGGCTCGCCTCAATTCGCCTCGACGCCCGCGGTCTTCACGATCGGTGTCCACTTCTCCACTTCCTTGATGACGAAGGCCTTGAACGCTTCCGGCGTCGACCCCTCGACCGAGAAGCCCTGCGCCGCGAAATAGTTCTTGATGTCGGCAGACTGCAGGATCTTGTTCACCTCCGCGCTCAGCTTTTGCACCACCTCGGGCGGCGTGCCGGCCGGCGCGAACAGGCCCTGCCATGACAGCGCCTCGAAACCCTTCAGCCCCGATTCATCGAGCGTCGGCACCTCCGGCAGCAGGGGGTGTCTCGTTTTCGAGGTGACGGCCAGCGCGCGAACCTTGCCGGCCTGGATCTGCGGCATCAGCACCAGGACGTCGCCGAACGTGACCTGGATCTGACCGCTCATGAGGTCGGTGAGCATGGCGGCGCTGCCGCGATAGGGCACGTGCACCATCGAGACGTCGGCGGCCTGCTTGTACATCTCGCCGGTGAGATGCATCGACGTGCCGTTGCCGGCCGAGCCGAAACTCAGCGCTCCCGGTTTCGACTTGACCAAAGCGAGAAACTCGGCCGCGCTGTTCGCCTTCACGTCGGAATTGACGGCCAGCACCAGCGGCGCAGTCACCATGATCGACACGGGCGCGAAGTCCTTGATCACGTTGTAGGGCAATTTCGGGTACAGCGCCTGCGCGATGGCGTTGCTGCCGGTGACGCCCGCGA
Organism: Bradyrhizobium sp. PUT101; assembly: GCF_052043945.1. Taxonomy (NCBI): domain Bacteria; kingdom Pseudomonadati; phylum Pseudomonadota; class Alphaproteobacteria; order Hyphomicrobiales; family Nitrobacteraceae; genus Bradyrhizobium; species Bradyrhizobium sp. PUT101. The sequence continues at coordinate 5,810,533 of NZ_CP197207.1, read as the reverse complement.
GCAGGGTGTAGCCGTCAGGTGCGGATTTGGCGACGAAGTCGGCGCCCAGGGCGCCGCCGGCGCCGGGGCGATTTTCGATCACCACGGGCTGGCCCCAGGCCGTGGCGAGCTTGTCGCCCAGACGCCGCGCGAGCACGTCGGTGCTGCCGCCGGGCGCGAACGGCACGACGATATGGATCGCCTTGTTCGGGTAGGTTGCCTGCGCATGACCCGACGCAGGCAGCAGCATCGCGATGGCGGCCAGGACGAGCGTTGCGCGGCGCGAAACAAGCAGATCGATCATGGGTAATTTCCTACATGGGGTTTCGTGGCGTCAGCTGAAGCAGGACCCCAGCCACCACCGCCGGCGGTCTCGATGATGAGCCGATCGCCGGCGGACCAGGCGATGCGGGCACGCGCGGGCAAGAGCTCGATCGCTCCGTCCACACGCAAGATACGGGCCACCGAATTTGCGCCGGGCTCGCCGCCTCGCGCACCGCGCGCACGACCGACATGGCGCTCTCCGCGATAGGCGATCCACCCCTGACCTTCGAGCAGGCGATAGACGCGGCGCACGCCATCGCCGCCGCGTTGCGCGCCGGAGCCGCCGCTGCCGCGACAAATCTCGTAGCATTCGACACGCAGCGGCGCTTCGGCCTCGATCACCTCCACGGGCGTGTTGCGCGCGTTGCCGACGTCCGTGGAAACGCCCGCGCGCCCCGGCGCATCGGTGCTGGCGCCGGCGCCGCTGGCGATGATCTCGGTGAACATCCAGCACACTCCGTCCATTCGCGTGCCGCTGAGCACAAGCACGGTGGCGACGCCGGCATGCGGCGCCACGCCCGTCCCGCTTGCCGCCCGCGACCAGGCGCCGAGAATGGCGTTGCAAGCCAGCTTCACGGTAGCCGTGCGCGCATTGACCGCCGCCGGCAGCTTCGGATTGACCAGGCTGCCGGGTGGAAGCTTCAGCGTCAGCGGCACCAGGCAACCTGCATTGTTGGGAGCCTCCGGCGCCAGCGTGCGCATGAAGAACAGGGCTGCCGACAGCATCGCCGCCGGCGAGGCGTTGAGCGGTCCACGAACCTGCGGCGCGCTCCCCTCGAAGTCGATCTCCAGCGCGTCACCCTGCTTGCGCAAGGTCACCACGATGGCCACCGGCGCGCTGTCGACGCCGTCGCCATCCAGTTGATCGCGCCAGATCCATTCGCCGTCGGGCACGGCCAGAAGGGCAGCGCGGGTCATGCGCTCCGTCTGCGCAATCAACGCATCGCAAACCTCGGAGAAACGAGGTCCGGTGTGACGCGCGATCTGACTCAGTTCGCGCGCGCCTTGCGTCAGCGCTGCCCATTGCGCCTCCAGATCGCCCCGCAGATTGTCCGGTGTTCGCGAGTTGGCGGCCAGGATGGCGTCGATGTCGGGTCGCACCCCCTCGGCGCTGCGCCAGCGCACCGGCGGCAGGCGCAGGCCCTCCTGATAGACTTCGGTGGCGTCGGGCGGGATGGAGCCCGCAGCCATGCCGCCGACATCCTGGTGATGCAGATTGGCGGCGGCCAGGGCAATCACCTCGCCATCCTGGAAGACCGGGTGGACCAGGGCGAGGTCCGGCAAATGCGTGCCGCCAGACCAGGGGTCGTTGAGCAGATAGGCGTCTCCTTCCGACATCGCCGAAAGCGGAAAGCGCGCGAGCACGCCGGCAACGGCCGGTATCAGCGATCCCAGCAACAGCGGCAGCGAACGCGCCTGGGCCAGCAACCGTCCGTCCGGAAGGAACAGCGCTGCGGCACAGTCGCCGCCCTCGCGGGCGATGGACGACACGGCGGCGCGCATCATGCCGGCCTGCATGCGGTCGGCCGTGCCTTGCAGCGCCAGACGCAGCGGCTCCATGCGCAGTGCGATGGCCTCATCGGGTGCGAGGTCGCTGACGCGCGTCATCAGACCTTCGCCTCCAGCGCGAGCGTCTGATCCGGCATCAACCGCCAGGACCAGCCTGCCGGCACCCAGACGGTGGTCATCGGCGCGAACAGCGATTGCGGCCCCTCGCCTTGCAGCGGCAGCGACCCCCACGGGCTTTCGCTCGCCGCCATGCGGACGTCGCCCTCGTCCGGACCGCAGAGCATGCCCAGCGCCGCCATCACCCCGGCGTGCGGCAGCACCAGCACGCGGCGCATCCCGGCGAGCTCCGCGACTTCGGCCGCATGCTGTGCGCCGCCTCCGCCGATGGCGACGAGCACCGCATCCGCCGGATCCAGCCTGCGCTGGAAGGCGTGGGTCTTGAGCGCCTCCGCCATCCCGGCGGCGGCCGCGCTCACGACGGCTTCGGCCGTGCGCGGCAACGAGAGACCGAGCGCGCCGGCCACATCGCGCAGCGCCGCGTCCGCAGCGGCACGGTCCAGCGCCATCCCGCCGGCCAGCCGGGGCGGCAGGCGATCCAGGACGCACAGCGCATCGCCCAGCGTCGGCAGGTCACCGCCCAGACCGAAGGCGGCCGGACCGGGCCAGGCGCCCTGCGAGCGCGGCCCGAGCCGCAGAGCACCGCCCGGCAGCACCGAGATCACGCTGCCGCCTCCGATGCCGATGGAGGTGATGTCTGCGCAGCGCTGGCGGATCGGCAAGCCGCCACATTCAAGCTCTTCGGTGAACGTCGGCCGGCCGTCGCGAAGGACGCTGATGTCGGCACTGGTGCCGCCGACGTCCAGACTGATCGCGGGCTCCCGCCATGCACCCAGGCAGGCAGCCACGCCCTGCAAGGCCGCGCAGGGGCCGGACATGGCCAATCCGATCGGCTGCGCCGCCATCTCCTGCCAGGACGCGGTGGCGCCCGCCGATCGCATCAGACGCAGCGAAGGCAGAGCGCGTTTGTTCAACGCTTCGGCGAGCGTGCGCAAATAATCTGCGGTCAGCGGCTTGGCATAGGCGTCCAGCGCCGTGGTCAGCCAGCGCTCGAATTCCCGCGGCTGCGGATCGACCTCGCTGGACAGGGAGATGTCCAGATCCGGAAGGCGCGCGTTGAGCGCGGCACGTAGCGCGCGCTCATGCGCGGGATTGCGGTGCGAGAACAGCAGGCCGATCGCCACCGCGCGCACGCCGGCCGCGCTCATGGCATCCGCGATCGTACCGATGGCCGACACTTCGAGCGGATCGACCTCGTGACCGTCGGCATCGATGCGTCCGCCGATCTCGAAACGCAAAGATTCGGGAAACAGCTTCGCTTCGGGCACGGCCGGCTCGATCACCGGCTCATACAATTCCTTGCGGTCCTGTCGCGCCAGCACCGGCACATCGCGCATCCCGCGCGTCAGGACGAGGGCGACCGGCGGCTCGTTCAGCTCCAGCAGCAGATTGGTGACGATCGTCGAGCCGTGCACCACGCGGTCGACGTCGCCGGACACGATGCCCGCCTGCGCGCACAGTCGATCGAGTGCCTCGACGATCGGCTCCGCCAGCCCGCGTCCTGCGCGCGGATGTTTGAGCGCCGCGACGTGGCCGTCTCCGCGCAAGGCCACTGCATCGACAAAGGTGCCCCCCATGTCCACGGCAAGCGACCACCGGGCGGTCACCGGAAGCGCCCCGGCGAAAAGGGCGCCAGATCCACCTGCGTCGGGCGGCCGGCCACCAGATGCGCGATCTCGCGACCGGTTGCCGCACCCATGCACATGCCCATATGGCCGTGGCCGAAGGCGAGCCAGGCGTTGTCAGCCGCATGGACCGGACCGACCACCGGCAGACTGTCCGGAAGACAGGGCCGATGGCCCATCCAGCGCGTGACGGACGACGTATCCAGATGGGGAAACAGCTGCTGGCCCTGGCGAAGCAGAGCGTCGGCGCGCGCCATGTTGGGCGGCGCTTTCAGGCCGGCGAACTCCACCGTGCCGGCCAGCCGCAGGCCCATGGCCATCGGATTGACCATGAGATTGTGCTCGACCGCCATCACCGTGTGGCGGAGCGCCAGGTTCGAACTCTGCACGGTGACATGGTAGCCGCGCTGGGTCTCCAGCATCACAGGGCTGCCGAGCGACGCGGCCAAGGGCCCCGACCAGGCGCCGGCCGCCACCACCACGCCATCCGCCGCCAGCGGCTCGCCGCGCTCCAGGGTCACCGCCGTGACGCGCCGGCCCTGCCGTTCGAAACCGCGGACGCGGTCGCGGACGTGGCGCGCGCCATCGGCGATGCAGCGATTGTAGATCGCCTTGACGAGCGCGGACGGGTCGGAGGTCGAGCCGTTCTCGGGCGCGAGAATACCGAACCGGAAACGTCCCTTCAAATCGGGCTCCAGCGCTTCCAGCTCATCCTGCTCGACGTCCTGCATCCGCACGCCCAGCGATCGCCGCAGGTTCATGCCCCAGGCCCATTGCGCCGCGGTCTCGCGCGAGGAGAACACGTAGAGGCAGCCGCTGCGCCGGACCAGATCCCGGGCATCGGCATGGGCGACCAGCGGATCGTAACAGTCGAAGATGGGGGACAGCAGCGAACGGAGCGCGGTGGCGATGCGCGTCACTTCTTCGCGCGATGAATGAGCGAGCATGCGCAACAGCCATGGCATCACGCGCGGTGCATACGTCCAGCGCACCGTCAGCGGCCCCAACGGATCCAGCAGCCAGCGCGGCACCTTCTTCCACATGCCCGGCATGCCCACCGGCAGGCAGGCGCTGGGCGAAAGCGAGCCGGCATTGCCGAACGAGCAGGCTTCGCCCGCATCCAGAGGATCGACGAACGTCACGTCGTGGCCGTCGCGCTGCAGCCAAGCCGCGCTGCAAGCGCCCACGATTCCGGTCCCTATGACGACAATATGCATGGCGGTGAATTCTGAAAAATAATTCCACCATCACACAAGCGAATTCTTTTAATACTCTTATCAGGTTTTCTGATAATCGCTGCATATCGACCGAGGATATTCGATGCGCCCCGCAGACCTCTCCCATCTCAGCGTGCGCCAGATGCGCGCCTTCGCCGCAGTCGCGCGCGCCGGCAGCTTCACGGCGGCAGCGCGACAGATCCACCTGACGCAGTCGGCCGTCAGCATGCTGGTGCAGCAGCTCGAGGACACGCTCGGCCTGAAACTGTTCGACCGGGGCGCGGTGGTACTATTGACGGCGGCGGGCCAGCAATTGCTCCCCTTCGCGCGTCGCATCCTGGATGACCTGCAACAGATCGCGGAGGGCGCTTCCGACCTTCGTGCGCTCCGTACCGGCCTGTTGCGCGTTGTTGCGCCGCAGATGCTGGCGTGCACATGGGTGGCCGCGGTCCTCGGCGAATTCGAGCGCGATCATCCGGATATCGGCCTGCGCGTGGCCGACGCGATGGCGGACGAGGTGGTGAGCATCGTGCGGCGCGGCGAGGCCGAACTGGGCGTCGGCCCCGAGCGCGCCACCGGCGAGGATGTCACCAGCACGTTCCTGATGGATGTCCCGATCCGGGTGGTCTGCTCAGCCCGGCACAAGCTGGCGCAGCAACGCGCCGTCTCGTGGCGGAAGCTGCGCGACGAGCGCTGGGTGATCTATTCCAGCGAGTTCAACCGCCACATCGAGCGCCTGCTGCATGCGCACGACAGCTCGCTCTCGATGCAGACCGCCGTCGAGGTCAAATATCTGACCACCGCCTTGTCATTGGTGGGCGTCGGCACCGGCCTTGCGCTCGTCCCGGACTATGGACGCCTGTTCGCGCCCAATTTCGACGTGCGCTTCATCAAGCTGCGCGCTCCGGACATCCGCCGCCGCTACTATATCTATCAGCGGCGGGGGCTCGCGCTCACGCCGCCGGCGGAGGCCTTCGTCAAGATGCTGCGCAGCGCCGCGCGCAGCGACGGTTGAGGCCACGCGAGAATTGCAGGCGCACCGGCTTCCAAGGGAACGCTCTTCGCCGGGAAGCCAGACCAGCTGCCTCCCTGCGGCCGAGATCATCACCAGCCTGCCGGCGATCACCGCGACATCGAGGATCGCGGTGTGGACGTGCAGCGGCATGCGCTCGACGAAGGCCGTGGCGAGAAACGCGCCGGGGATCGTGATCGCGCCGATCAGCAGCGCGAAGGCGGCAAGGCAACTGTCAGCAAGGCACGCGGCAGGCGACCTGGCCGCCGCGTCCAGCGTCATGCGGCGAACCGGCCGGCCCTGATGACGGGGGTGAACCGGGGGCGGCCCTTGGCGCCGCCTTTGGCCATCGTCGGCGGCACCGAGGCGTCGGATCGAAAGGCGTCGTAGGCCGCCTCGTCCCGCCAGTCGATCAGGACGATGACCCTGTCCGAGCCATCCGATGCGAACAGCACTTCGGCCCCGAGGCTTCCATGCGCCTCCCGCTTGTTCCGGCCGTCCGTTGCGAAGATGGAAAGAAAGCGCGCGAGATCCTCGATCTCGACTTCGGCAATGGTCGTGTACATCGCTGGCCCTCTCAGAGCGGCGCCCGCGTCGTACGCGACAGCGGCAGGTTGAGGCTGAAGGAGGAGATGACGGGGTCGGTCACGCCAAAGGCGGCGAGACGCGGGCGATGCTTGGCCACATAGGCGGCGGCAGCTTCCGGCGTCTCGAACAAATAGACGCCCCCCGCGCGGCCCGCGCTGCGGTTCTCGCCCCAGAGCTTCCAGATGAGCCCGGGCTGGGCCGCGATGTCGTCCGCAAGATCGCGGCAGGCGACCTGGAGATCTTCGCCCCACGGCCCATCGAACGCGAAGTCGAATTGCAGCAATGTCGTCATGTGGTACCTCTTGTTCGCAACGGCCCGATCGGGCTCGCGCGGCGATCTACGTCGCCGACACGCTTGCGAGAAGTCACCGTGTGGTAGGATCGATGCTGACTGGGAGTGTGGGATAGGGCCATGGATACGCTGAGCAGCATGCGTGTTTTCGTGCGGGTGGTTGAGCTCGGCGGCTTCAACGCGGCGGCCCGCGCCTGCGCGATGTCGGCCGCGATGGTGGCCAAGCATGTCGGTCATCTCGAGGAGCGCACTGGAGCCCGGCTTCTGGACAGAACCACCCGGTCGGTCCGGCCGACGCCGGAGGGGCAGCTCTATCTCGAGAAGGTGCTCGCAATCCTCGAGGCCGTCGACGAGGCGGAGGGCACCGTCGGGGCGGAGAACCGGGAGTCGCGGGGGACGCTCCGCGTGACGGCGCCGGTCGAGCTCGGCCAGGACCACCTGGCGCCGCTGCTAGTCGATTTCATGTCGCGGCATCCCGGCATTGCGGTCGTCGCCGACCTGACGAACCGCCCGGTCGATCTCGTGCAAGAAGGCTTCGACATGGCGATCCGGGTCGCACCGTCGCTCGACACTGCACTGATAGGACGCAAGCTCGCGACAACCAACTTTCGCGTCGTGGCAAGCGCGGACTTCCTGGCCCGGCACGGCGTTCCCGACACGCCTGAGATGCTCTCGGCCTTGCCCGCGCTGACCTTCTCGCAGCCCGCACCTCGTCTCGATTGGTCCTGGCGCCGGCGTGACGTGCACGGGAAGGTCAGAATGACCGCCCGGCTCGCCTCGACCAGCGCCGATACGTTGCGCAAGGCAGCCGTTGCCGGGCTTGGCGTCTCGTGGCTTCCGTCATTTGTCTGCGGCAAGGACATCGAGGCAGGCCTGCTGGTCCCGATCCTGGAGGACTGCGACTGGGGCAGCCTCGGCGTGCATGTCCTGTACCCGCATCGGCGTTTCGTACCGAGCCGGCTCCGCCTCTTCATCGACTTTCTTGCAGAGAGCCTCGGTGATGATCCCTCAGGGGACCCGTGGGCGCCCCGGGCGGAAGACCGCCGCGTTATGCGTGCGGGAAGGCGGTCGGCCTAGCTGACCATGCGGCTGGCGTTGGCAAAGCTCCCGGAGACCGCGATGATCGCCACCGTGGGCTCGGCACCGAAGCCTACGGCTTCTCATCGCGGCTGACGCGTGCGACGGCTTGATCGGCGATGGCAGCGAGCGCGGCTTGCTCCAGTGGAAAATCCGCCGCAAGCCAGGCGTCCTCGGCGAGCGTCAACACATGTCCGAGCGCGGGTCCTTCGGCCAGACCGCGTGCGATGAAGTCGGCGGCCTTCAGCGGAAATTTCGGCGCGGTCCAGCGCTGCGGCAGCTCGGCGAGCGCGCGCCAGTGCGGCGAACTGACGTCGTCGTTCCTCGCCCAGCCCAGCAATACGCGATCGTGATAGCGCTCGGCACCGAGCCGGTAGAGCAGCCGCCGTGCATTGGCTTCGTCCTTTCTGGAGAAGCGCCACCAGCGATGCCCCATCGAATCCAGCGCCTTGGCCTCGGCATTGGAGAGCCGCAAGCGCGCGGCGACGCGCTTGGCGTCTTCGGTCACGGCGACCGATAGCGCGGCCAGGCGTCGCGTGCTGCTTGGCGCAAGACCGAGCTCGCGCTCGATCGCGATCATCGTCGAGAGGGGGCCCGTATAGACGACGCCGCCGATCAACACCTGCAGCAATCCGCCCTCGGCCATGGCCAGCACGGCCGCGGCTGCGCCGCCGGCCACCAGCAATTTCAGCATCTCCATGCGCACCCGCTCGGCCGAGAGGCTGGCCAGGCCCGCACGTCCCCGGATGCAGGCGAGATAGCCCTCGCGGTCGGGCTCGCCGGCACCGAAGGCGGCGTGGATGCGGAAGAAACGCAGGATGCGCAGATAATCCTCGGCGATGCGCTGGCCGGGATCGCCGATGAAGCGCACGCGGCGGGCTCTCGCATCGGCGATGCCGCCGACATAGTCGTACACGACACCATCAGCATCGACCGACAAGCCGTTCATGGTGAAGTCGCGGCGCTCGGCATCCTTCACCCAGTCGCGGCCGAACGCGACCCTGGCCTTGCGGCCGAAGGTCTCGGTGTCCTCGCGTAGCGTGGTGACTTCATAGGGGTGCCCGTCGATCACCAGCGTGACGGTGCCGTGGTCGATGCCGGTCGGCACGCCCTTGATGCCGGCGAACTTGGCACGCCGCATCACCTCCTCCGGCAGCGCCGTGGTCGCGATGTCGATGTCGCCAGGCAGGAGACCGAGCAGCGCATTGCGCACGGCGCCGCCGACCACCCGCGCCTCCTCGCCATCAGTGCTGAGCAGTTCCAGGACACGCGCGGTCCCGCCTGCGGTCAGCCAGGGCGCATGGGCAAGCAAAGGCTCCGCGCTCATCGGTCGCCCCCTATTTTTCTGCGCCCGGCACGAGCTTGCCGTTCTCGACATGGGCGGGAACGTAGGTCGAATCCGGCGGCGCGCCGGAGAAATGGGCAAGGCCGATCAGGCCCGCGATGACCAGCACGATCGCCGCCAGCGCAAGGCGCGCGACGATCGGGACCGGCCAGGAGGATCGCGCGAACAGGCCGGACCGCGTCGCGGCCAGAAACAGCGCATAGACGGCAAAGGGGATGAGGAAGATTCCGATCTCGGTCAGAACCGTCCGGATCATGATGAATAGATCCGCTCATACAGCACACGCAGCATTCCCGCCGTCGCACCCCAGATGTAGCGTTCCGCGAACGGCATCGCGTAGTAGGAGCGCTCCATGCCGCGGAACTCCTTGCTGTGCACCTGGTGGTTCACCGGGTCCATCAGGAAGGATAGCGGCACCTCGAACGCATCATCAACCTCCGAATGGTTGATGGTGAGCGAAAAGCCGGGCCTGACCCTCGCGACCGTCGGCAGGATGCGGAAGCCGAAGGCGGTGCCGTAGAGATCGAGATAGCCGAGCGGCTCGACGAAGTCTCTGGACAGCCCGACCTCCTCCTCGGCCTCGCGCAGCGCCGCATCGAGCGGCGAGGAATCGGTCGCGTCGATCTTGCCGCCGGGAAACGCGATCTGACCGGCATGGTCGTTGAGATGCGCCGAGCGCTGCGTCAGCAGGATGGTGGGCTCCGGATGGTCGACCACCGCGATCAGGACCGCCGCCGGCCGCACCGGCTGCTCGCGCGCGATGATCTCGAGCATCTTGTCGGTGCCGGGATCCCCCGAGGCCGGAATGATGTTCGGATCGTAGAGGCCCGGCGGCACGTCGAAGCCGAACTTCGCCCGCGAACGGGCGAAGAAATCCGCCGCGCCCAGGATGGCGGGATCGCTTCTGGGGATAGGCTTGTTCAAAGCGCGGCCCTCACCTGCTCCGCATCGGCCATGGCGAAGAACTCGCCGGCCGACTCGACACCGAACATCGGCTGGCCATCGACCATCCGCTCCTCACCCATGTCAACCAGATCGTAATAGAGCGCCCTCGTGACCTTGGCCCAGAGATCGGCGCGGACGTGCAGGTAAGGCGTCAGCCCGCCATCCTGTGCCTGCTCGAATCGCAGCCGGTGCGCGGCATCGCAGGTCACCCAGTCATCGACATTGGTGCGGAAGCGCAGCACGCGATGGTTACCCTCGCCGTCCTTCTCCATCTCGACCGCCATGAACGGCGCATCATCGACGCGGATGCCGACCTTCTCCACCGGCGTGACCAGGAAATGCTTGTCGCCCTCGCGCTTGAGGATGGTCGAAAACAGGCGGACCAAGGCAGGACGCCCGATTGGCGTCCCCAAGTAGAACCAAGTACCATCGGACGCGATTCGGATGTCGAGATCGCCGCAAAACGGCGGATTCCACAGATGCACCGGAGGCAGACCCTTTTTGGCGCCCTCGGCATTGGCAGCGCCTTTGGCGGCCGCAGTCAGCCCCTCAAGACCGCGATCGGCGCTCTGCCCTTGGTTCGCCATTGTTTGCCCTGACTTTGTGATTGGCACGATTGGTGCAGGTCTACGTTGTCGTCGGGTGTGCGGTTCCATCCGGAATAGTCCGGTGTGGAGGTCGCCACTTCGTGATGCCGTACATACCCCGAAGCCGATAAGGTGGGGATAGGTTAATTCAACGAATACATGGCCTTCCTGCAAGTCTAGCATAGGGCCCATGACGTGACGTGATGACCCCGACGTGACGTGCTGACGTGACGATGCAAGCAAGCCGCGTGGCAGGCTGAAGGAGCGAGCGAATGGCGGAGAGTGTCGAGAAACTCGAGGACGGGATCGTCCGTTCGGCCGAGCAGGTGTCGAGCCAGGTTCGCGCGGCAAAGGATGCGATCGCCTCAGTCATCTTCGGCCAGGATCGCGTGATCGAGAACACGCTGGTCACCATTCTCTCCGGCGGCCATGCGCTCCTGATCGGCGTGCCGGGCCTCGCCAAGACCAAGCTGGTGGAAACGCTCGGCGTCACGCTCGGTCTCGATGCCAAGCGCATCCAGTTCACGCCCGATTTGATGCCGTCGGACATTCTCGGCGCCGAGGTGCTGGATGAGAGCACCGCGGGCAAGCGCGCCTTCCGCTTCATTGCCGGTCCCGTGTTCGCGCAGCTCCTGATGGCCGACGAGATCAACCGCGCCAGCCCGCGCACCCAGTCGGCGCTCTTGCAGGCGATGCAGGAGCAGCACATCACGGTTGCCGGTGCGCGGCACGACCTGCCCAAGCCGTTCCACGTGCTCGCGACGCAAAACCCGCTGGAGCAGGAAGGCACCTATCCACTGCCCGAAGCCCAGCTCGACCGCTTCCTGATGGAGATCGACGTCGACTATCCCGATCGCGATGCGGAGCGCCGCATCCTGTTCGAGACCACCGGCGCGGAGGAGACTCTGGCCAGGGGCTCGATGACAGCGGATGCGCTGATCACCGCGCAGCGGCTGATCCGGCGCCTGCCGGTCGGCGATTCCGTCGTGGAGGCGATCCTGTCGCTGGTGCGCTCGGCCCGCCCGGGTCCGGACGCCGGCGAAGCCGGCAAGTTCATCGCGTGGGGACCCGGCCCGCGCGCAAGCCAATCGCTGATGCTGGCTGTACGCGCACGTGCGCTGATCGACGGACGCCTCGCGCCCTCGGTCGACGACGTGCTCGACCTCGCCGAACCCGTGCTGAAGCACCGCATGGCGCTGACGTTCCAGGCGCGCGCCGAAGGCCGCACGATTCCGGACGTGATCCGGCAATTGAAGACACGGATCGGTTGATGGCGGCAGAGAACGGGCACGCAGCGAAGGAGACACTGGCGATCCGACGTGCCGATGGCGAAAGCCGCACGCTCGCCGCTTCGCTGCCGCGCCTGGTGCTCGAGGCCCGCCGCATCGCCGCCAACGTCATCCACGGCCTGCATGGGAGGCGCCGCGCCGGCGCCGGCGAGAATTTCTGGCAGTACCGCCGCTTCGTCTCGGGCGAACCGGCGCAGAATGTCGACTGGCGCCGCTCGGCGCGTGACGACCATCTCTATGTCCGCGAGCTCGAATGGGAAGCCTCGCACACGGTCTGGATCTGGCCTGACCGCTCGCCCTCGATGGCGTTCGCCTCGAAGACCGCGCGCGAGTCCAAGCTCGAGCGGACGCTGATCGTCGCCTTCGCGCTGGCCGAACTGCTCGTCGCCGGCGGCGAGCGTGTCGGCATTCCCGGGCTGATGGCGCCGACCGCAAGCCGCAGCGTGATCGACAGGATGGCGCAGGCGATGCTGCACGACGGTGCCGACCGGCTGAGCCTGCCGCCATCCTTCGTGCCCGCGGCGCTGGCCGAGATCATCGTGCTGTCGGATTTCTGGTCGCCGATCACCGAGATCAGGACGACGCTCGCAGGCCTCTCCGGCGCCGGCGCGCACGGCACGATGGTGCAGGTCGTCGATCCCGCCGAGGAAACGTTTCCCTATTCCGGCCGCGTCGAGTTCGTCGAGCCCGAAGGCTTTGGCGTGATCACCGCCGGCCGCGCAGAGAGCTGGGCGCAGGATTACACCGCACGCCTCGCGCTGCACCGCGACCAGATCCGCGCCGAGACCAACAAGCTCGACTGGCTGTTCACGACGCACGCGACCGACCGCTCGGCCGCGGAGCTGCTGCTGTTCCTGCATGCCGGCATGCAGGTGAGCAAGTCCGGCGCCCGCACCACGACGATCAAGGCGGGGCCGGCCGCATGATGGGATTGCCGCTCGCCTTCACTCAACCGCTGCTCCTGATCGGCCTCGTCAGCCTGCCCGTGCTGTGGTGGCTGCTCCGCGTGATGCCGCCGCGGCCGCGCCGCATCGAATTTCCGCCGACGCGCCTGCTGTTCGACATCGCCCCCAGGGAGGAGACGCCCTCGCGGACGCCGTGGTGGCTGACTGCGCTGCGCCTGCTCGCCGCCGCGCTGGTGATCTTTGCCGCCGCCGGCCCGATCTGGAATCCGCAAACAGGCAGCGCCGGCAGCAAGGCGCCGCTGATGATCATGTTCGACGACGGCTGGAGCGCCGCATCGCACTGGGACGTCAGGATCAGGACCGCCGACGAGTTGATCGCAAACGCCGACAACGACCGCCGCGCCATCGCGCTGGTGCCACTGTCGGAGCCGAACCGCGATATCACCCTGATGCCGGCGGGTGCGGCGCGCGTCGCGCTGCGGCAACTCGCGCCGAAGCCCTATTCGATCGATCGCGTCGAGACGCTGGCTGCGGTCGACCGCTTCCTCAAGGCCACCGGCGACTGCGAGATCGCCTGGCTCTCCGACGGCGTCGACACCGGCCGCGGCGAGGACTTCGTGCAGGGCCTCGGCAAGACCATCGGCGATCGCAGCCTGACCGTGTTCGAAGGCGGCACCTCCTCGCCGCTGGCGCTGGTCGCGGCCGAGAACGCTGCGGCGAAGATGACGGTGAAGGTGCTGCGCACCGACAGCGGCATCGCGGTCGGCACCGTGCGCGCGCTCGACCAGAAGGCTTCGCCGATCGGAGAAGCGCGCTATTCGTTCGGCCCGCAGGACAAGGAGACCGAAGCCGCGTTCGATCTGCCGGTCGAGCTGCGCAACGACATCACCCGGCTCGAAATATCCGGCGAGCGCTCCGCCGGCGCGGTGCAGCTGCTCGACAAGCGCTGGCGCCGCCGCGCCATCGGCGTCGTCTCGGGCTCGACCAGCGAGACCGCGCAGCCGCTGCTCGCGCCGACCTTCTATCTCACCCGCGCACTGGCGCCGTTTGCCGACGTCCGGCTCGCCGACAAGGGCTCGCCGCAGCAGGGCATCACCCAGTTCCTCGACCAGAAGCTGCCGATGATCATCCTCGCCGATGTCGGCACCATCTCCCCCGAGCTCCGCGAGCGCCTCAATGGCTGGATCGACCAGGGCGGCGTGCTGGTGCGGTTCGCCGGTCCCCGGCTGGCACAGGCCGAGGACGATCTCGTGCCGGTCAAGCTGCGCAAGGGCGGCCGGACGCTCGGCGGCAGCCTGACCTGGGAGAAGCCCCAGCATCTGGCCTCCTTCGCGGCCGACGGTCCGTTTGCCGGCATCATGGTCCCCAAGGACGTCACCGTGAGCCGCCAGGTGCTGGCCGAGCCCGACGCCGTGCTCGCCACCAAGAGCTGGGCCTCGCTGGAAGACGGCACGCCGCTGGTGACCGGCGAGCATCGCGGCAAGGGCCTCGTCAGCCTGTTCCACGTCAGCGCCGACATGCGCTGGTCGGACCTGCCGATGTCGGGCACCTTCGTCGAAATGCTGCGGCGGGTGGTCGACATGTCCGGCTACACCGCCAAGCCCGGCGCGGGCGTTGCCGGTGAAGCGACCGCCGAGACGGTGGCGCCGCTGCGCATCCTCGATGGCTTCGGCGCCTTCGGCCCGCCGCCGGCGACCGCAAAGCCGTTGCCTGCCGATTATCGCGATCGGGCCACACCCGATCACCCGCCGGGCTTCTATGGTCCGGCAGAAGGACCGCTTGCCGTGAACACACTTGCCGCCGCCGACCGCATCGCGGCCCTGAACACCGCGAGCCTGCGGGCCCGGCACGCCACCTACACCAATGCTGAACCGCGAGACTTGCGCGGCTGGCTGCTGTCGACGGCGCTCGCGTTGTTCCTGATCGACGCCATCATCGTCGCGGTGCTCGGCGGCGGGATTGCCGCGCTGCTGCACCGCCGCGCTGCGCCCGCAATGATCGTGTTCACCCTGGTGCTCGCAGGCCTGATGTCGTTTGCGCCGACGCCGGCGCGCGCCGACGGCGCCGCGGACGAGTTCGCGATGAAGGCGGTGTCGCAGACCCGTCTCGCCTATGTCGTAACAGGCAATGCCGACGTCGATTCCATCGTCAAGGCGGGCTTGAACGGGCTGACGCTGTTCCTGGCCCAGCGCACCGCGCTCGAGGCCGGCGATCCCGTCGGCGTCGATCCGGCGCGCGACGAGCTTGCCTTCTTCCCGCTGATCTACTGGCCGATCGTGCCGGGCGCGCCGAAGCCGCCGCAGGACGCCATCAACAAGATCGACGCCTACATGAAGCAGGGCGGCACCGTGCTGTTCGACACCCGCGACGCGATCGAGGCACCGCCCGGCGCAAACGGGGCCTCGCAGACTCCGGGCATGCAGACGTTGCGCGAGATCCTGTCGTCCCTCGACGTGCCCGAGCTCGAGCCGGTGCCGCGCGAGCACGTGCTGACCAAGACCTTCTATCTGCTGCGCGACTTTCCCGGCCGCTTCACCGCCGGCCAGACCTGGGTCGAGACCCTGCCGCGCGAAGAGGACGAGGACAGCGCGCAGCGGCCGGCGCGCGGCGGCGACGGCGTCTCGCCGATCATCATCACCTCGAACGATCTTGCCGGCGCCTGGGCCGTGCGGCCCGACGGGCAGGCCATGCTGCCGGTGACCGGCGGTGACCCCCGCCAACGCGAATTCGCCTACCGGGCCGGCGCCAACATCGTGATGTACACGCTGACCGGCAACTACAAGGCCGACCAGGTGCACGCACCGGCGCTGATCGAACGGCTGGGGCAATAGAGATGCGCGTGAGCTTGAACCACACGCCCCGTCATTCCGGGATGGTCCGAAGGACCAGACCGCAGGTGCGCATTGCGCACCGGGGAATCTCGAGATTCCGGATTCGATGCTTCGCATCGCTCGGGAATGACGTTGATAGGTTGGTCTGATGAATTACGGCATTGCGTTCACGCCGCTTGTTCCCGCGATCGTGCTGTGGCTCGCGCTCGCCGCGATCGTCGTCATGGCGCTGGTGCTGCTGCTGGCGCGTGCGCGCGGCGCCGCGGTGCGCGTGGCCGCGCTGGCGCTGATCCTGCTGGCACTCGCCAATCCCTCCTTCACGCGCGAGGACCGCGATCCCCTCACCTCGGTCGCGGCCGTCGTCATCGACAAGAGCCCGAGCCAGAATTTCGGCAACCGCAACCGCGAGGCGGCCCAGGCGCAGGAAGCGCTGGTCGACAGCCTGAAGAAGATCAAGGGCCTCGAAGTCCGCGTCGTCGAGGCCGGACAGGCCGATGGCGAGACGGACGGCACCAAACTGTTCGGCGCCCTCGCCTCGGCCTTGGCGGACGTGCCGGTCGACCGCGTCGCCGGCGCCTTCCTGATCACCGACGGCCGCGTCCACGACATTCCGGCGAACGCCGCCGCGCTCGGTTTCCAGGCGCCGGTGCACGCGCTGGTGACGGGGCAGAAGGACGAGCGCGACCGCCGCATCGCGATCACGGCGGCGCCGCGCTTCGGCATCGTCGGGCAGACCCAGACCATCAGCTACCGGCTCGACGACCAGGGCGTCTCCGGCGAGCGCGCCAAGGTCACGATCCGCCGGGACGGCGAGGTCATCAACGAGCGCACGCTGGGAAGCGGCCAGAGCGCCAGCGTCGACGTCGACATCAAGCACGCCGGGCCGAACATCGTCGAGATCGAGGCCTCGCCGCTCGAACGAGAATTGACGCCGGTGAACAACCGCGCCGTCGTCGCCATCGACGGCGTGCGCGACAAGCTGCGGGTGCTGCTGGTCTCGGGCGAGCCGCATTCGGGCGAGCGCACCTGGCGCAATCTGCTCAAGTCCGACGCCAGCGTCGACCTCGTGCATTTCACCATTCTGCGCCCACCGGAGAAGCAGGACGGCACGCCGATCAACGAATTGTCGCTGATCGCATTTCCGACGCGCGAGCTGTTCCAGCAGAAGATCAACGAATTTCAGCTGATCATCTTCGACCGTTACGCCCGCCAGGGCGTGCTGCCGATCGCCTATTTCGACAACATCGCGCGCTATGTGCGCTCGGGCGGCGCGGTGCTGGTCTCCGCCGGCCCGGACTACGCCTCCAACACCAGCATCTGGCGCACGCCGCTGGATTCGGTGCTGCCGGCCGAGCCGGTCGGCGTGACGGAAAAGCCGTTCTACGCGCACCTGTCGGACGTCGGCAAACGCCATCCCGTCACGCGCGGGCTGGAGGGCTCGGGATCCGAGCCGCCGCACTGGAGCCGGTTCTTCCGCACCGTCGACACCCGCAATGCCGTCAACCCGCCCGTCATGACCGGCGCCGACGGCAAGCCGCTCCTGTTCCTGTCGCGCTTCGGCGAGGGCCGCGTCGCGCTGCTGCTCTCCGACCACATCTGGCTGTGGGCGCGCGGCTATGAGGGTGGCGGGCCGCATCTCGATCTGCTCCGGCGGATGTCGCACTGGCTGATGAAGCAGCCTGATCTGGACGAGGAGGCGCTGCGCCTCCAGGTGCAGGGCAAGGACCTCGTCGTGGTGCGTCAAACCATGGCGGACAGCGTCCAGCCGGTGAGCGTGACCTCGCCGTCGGGCGTGTCGCACGATTTGACGCTGGCGCCTGCCGATCCCGGCGAGTGGCGCGCCAGCCTGCCGGCGAACGAACTCGGCCTCTGGCAGGCCACCGACGGCACGCTGAAGGCGCTGATCAATGTCGGCCCGACCAATCCGAAGGAGTTTTCGGAAGTCACCTCCACGGTCGATACGCTGAGGCCGCTGACACAGGCAACGGGCGGCAACGCCGTGCGCGTGACCAGTGGCTCCGGCGTCGAACTGCCGCGCATCCTGCCGGTGCGCTCGGCGAGCGTCTTCAACGGCGACGGCTGGATGGGGGTGCGGATGCGCGACGCCAGCGTGGTGAAGGGCGTCGGCGTGCTGCCGATCTTCTCCGGCCTGATCGGCCTGTTGCTGCTGCTCGGCGCATTCGCCGCGACCTGGGTCCGCGAGGGACGCTAGTTGCCGGAACGACACATCGGGTCGGCGGTCTGCATGCGCTGATCCCCCCGCCGTTGACATCCGCTGACCGATCGGGCGATGTTACACTATAACATCGCGGCGTCCTGGGATTGACGCCCTGATGTGGGGGTGGCGTTTCCAGATGAAGTGGTTCCGGTCGAATATCAGGCACGGCGCCCGGCTCGCGTTGTTCGCGATGCTGGTGCAATTCGCGCTGACGTTCGGCCACAGCCACTGGTTCGCCCAGGCCGCGCCCCTCGCCCAATCCTCGCTGCAGCAGACCGACGGCTCCAAGGGCGTTGCCGCGATCGACCGCGCCGCGGTCCACAAGCAATCGCCGGCAAGCCCCGACCGAGAGCATCAGGGCGAAGACAATTGCGCTATCTGCACCATCATTGCGATGGCGGGCACCGTCGTATCGGCGACGCCGCCTGTGCTGCTGCTGCCGCAAGCGATCGAGCTGCTCCGCCGCACCACGGATGCCGAATTCATCCATCTGAAATCGGCCGGCACGGCGTTCCAGCCCCGCGCGCCTCCTGCGTCCTGACTTCCAACGCTTGATCACGCCCGGCCTCGCCGCTTTCAGGCGAATGCCCGGGAGAAGTTGAAGTCGAATTCCGTCGCCACCGCGACGGCAGGCCGCCTCCGATCAGCAAACCATCATCCGGACGGCGCCTGACTGGAATCAGGACAATGTCATTTAAATCGCGACGCGCGCAACGTCTTGGCGGAGCAAGCCTGCTCCTGCTCGGCGCTGCCGCCACATCTGCGTTCGCTCAAGACTCGGCGCAGGACAAATCGTCGACCGAGCTTCCCGCCGTCACCGTGACGGCTCCGAGCCCCATCGTGCGCAGAGCGGTGGTGTCCCGCAACGCCGGCCGCGGCACGCGGACCGCACGGGTGCGCAGCCGCGAGCAGACGGCTGAAGCAACGCCTGCAGCCCAAGCGCCCGCCGCGCCCCAGCAGGGCGTGCTGCCAATCGTGACCGACCAGTTCGCCACCGTCACCGTGGTGCCGAACGAGGAGATCCGGCGCGAGGGCGGCGGTCAGCTCGGCGATCTCCTGTTCTCCAAGCCCGGCATCACCGGATCGAGCTTCGCGCCCGGCGCATCCAGCCGGCCCATCATCAGGGGTCTCGACGTCAACCGCGTCGGCATCCTCGAGAACGGCACCAATGCCGGCGGCGCCTCCGACCTCGGCGAAGACCATTTCGTCCCGATCGATCCGCTCGCGACCAACCAGGTCGAAGTGGTGCGCGGGCCGGCGGCGCTGCGCTACGGCTCGACCTCGATCGGCGGCGTGGTCAGCGCCACCAACAACCGGATTCCGGATGCGCTGCCCTCCTGCGCGCCATCGTTCCAGACCTACGGCCTCCCGACCAAGGCGCCGCTCGCGAGCGCCGCGACCTCGCCCTGCGTCACCGCCGAGACGCGAACCGCCTTCAGCTCGGTCGACCGCGGTGTCGAAAGCGGCGTGCTGCTCGATACCGGCGGCGGCAATTTTGCGTTCCATGCCGACGCCTATGGCCGCACCACCTCGGACTATTACATCCCGAGCTATCCCTATCTGACCGACCAGTCGCGTCCCGTGAACGGCCGCCAACCCAACTCGGCGACGCGCTCGGACGGCGCCTCGATCGGCGGCTCCTACTTCTTCCAGGGCGGCTATATCGGCGCATCGATCACGCAGAACGACTCGCTCTACCATATCCCCGGTATCGACGGCGCCGACCACAAGACGCGGATCGACGCGCACCAGACCAAGATCAACGTCAAGGGCGAGTACCACCCCGACGCGGCCGCCATCGACGCGATCCGCTTCTGGGCCGGCGCGACCGACTACCGCCACAACGAGATCGGCCTCGCCGATCCCGCCGACCTCAACACCGACGGCATCAGGCAGACCTTCACCAACAAGGAGCAGGAGATCCGCACCGAGGTGCAGCTGATGCCGTTCAACGCCCGCTTCGCCGAGGTGACGACCGCACTGGGCTTCCAGGTCGGCCATCAGGAATTGAGCGCGCCGAGCCCGGACAATCCCGGCACGCTGTTCAACGGCCTGTGGGACCCGAACAACAGCACGCGCGTCGCCGGTTACACTTTCAACGAGTTCAAGTTCACGGAGACCACGCGGGCGCAGATCGCCGGGCGCATCGAGCATGTCGAGCTGCACGGCACGACGCCGGACTTCCCGGCGGATTACCTGCCCGACGGCACGCCGCAGACGCCGATCGCGCGCAATCCGTCCTTCACGCCGAAGAGCGGCAGCATCGGCCTGCTGCAGGACCTGCCGGGCGGCATGGTCGGCAGCATCACCGCACAATATGTCGAGCGCGCGCCGAAGGCGGCCGAGCTGTTTTCCCGCGGCGGTCATGACGCGACGGCGACATTCGACATCGGAAACCCGAACCTCACCATCGAGACCGCAAAATCGGTCGAGCTCGGAGTACGCAGGGCGACCGGACCGTTCCGCTTCGAGGCGACCGTCTACTACACGCATTTCGACAATTTCATCTATCGCCGCCTCACCGGGGTCATGTGCGACGACGACTTTGCCTCGTGCGGTGCGCCCGATGGCGAACTGAATCAGGCGGTCTACTCGCAGCGGAACGCGAACTTCCGCGGCGGCGAATTCCAGTCGCAGCTCGACGTCGGCGCCTTCCAGGGCGGCATCTGGGGCATCGAGAACCAGCTCGACTTTGTCCGCGCCACCTTCAGCGACGGCACCAACGTGCCGCGGATTCCGCCCATGCGCATGGGCGGCGGTGTGTTCTGGCGCGACGACAACTGGCTGATGCGGATCAACCTGTTGCATGCCTTCGCGCAGACCAACGTGGCCGAGATCGCGGAAACGCCGACGGCGGGCTACAATTTGTTGAAGGCCGAGGTCAGCTACAAGACCAAGCTCAGGCCGAATCCGTTCGGCGCGCGCGAGATGCTGGTCGGCCTCGTCGGCAACAACCTGCTCAACGAGAACATCCGCAACTCGGTGTCCTACACCAAGGACGAGGTGCTGCTGCCCGGCATCGGCGTCAGGGCGTTCGCGAACTTCAAGTTCTAGCGCTGATAGGCCGGGCCTGCGGGCCCGGCACATCTCGTCATTGCGAGGAGCTCTTGCGACGAAGCAATCCAGACTGCCTCTTCGGTAAGATTCTGGATTGATTCGCTACGCTCGCAATGACGGAGCATGAGGAGCCGCTCTCGTACTCACAATGCACGGCGTCGTAGCCCGGATGAGCACAGCGATATCCGGGGACAGTGCATCTGCGGTGACGAATCTCCCGGATGTCACTGCGTTCATCCGGGCTACAGCGACATCACGAGCCCCTACCCCCGCGCCTTGCTCCAGTCGGGACCGACCGGGCCGGATACGCCCTCGAACGCACCGTCGACGAGCTCGAACACCAGGATGCGGGCGGCGTCGACAGGGCCCGGCATGGTGACGCGGCCCTTGGGGACCGGCTTGAAGCCGACACGGCTGTAATAGGGCTCGTCGCCGACCAGCAGCACGAGGCGGTGGCCATTCGCCTTCGCGTCCTTCAGCGCGCGCTCCATCAACAGACGGCCGACGCCGCGGCCGCGGAACGGTGGCTCGACGGTGAGCGGCCCGAGCAGCAGCGCGGGCGTATCGCCGATCAGGATCGGCAATTGCCTGACGGAGCCGACCAGCAGCGTGCCGATGCGGGCGGTGAAGGACAGTTCGAGCAGATGGTCGACGTGCTCGCGAATCCGGTAGGCGCTCAGCACGAAGCGGCCGGGACCGAAGGTACGTTCGTGCAGCCGCTCGATCGCCTGAGCGTCGCCGGCGGCCTCGGGAAGGATGGTCACTGAGAGATCGTTCATGTCAATTCGCGGAGTAGCACTTGCGCTTGTGAAGGTCCATGGGCGGTGTCAGTGCCGGGCTTCTCCCCAGGGGGACACGTCAATTGCATGCTTGGTCCGCACGGACACCCGTCCTGATTTGGGTTCAACCTCCGTCCCGTTTCAACGACGGCTGCGACAGGTAGGCCAGCATCTTCATCTCCCGCCGCCCTCGCGTGACCGTGTCGAGCACGAGGCCCGACGACGCCGACAGCAGGGCCATGATCATCAGGCCCATCGACAGCACGGCGGTGGGCAGGCGCGGCACGAGGCCGGTTTCGATGAAGGTGATCACAATCGGGATCGCAAGGATCACCGAGGCCAGCGCCAGCAGGATTCCGATCACCGTGAAGAAGCGCAACGGCCGCTCCGAACGGTAGAGCTTCAGCATGGTGCCGAGGATGCGGAAGCCATCGCGCCAGGTGTTGAGCTTCGAGAACGAGCCTTCAGGGCGCGCGTAATAGGGCGTCTCGATCTCGGCGACCGGCAGCGACAATTCCAGCGCATAGACCGCGAGCTCGGTCTCGATCTCGAACCCGTCGGAGAGGACGGGGAAGGACTTGACGAAGCGGCGCGAGAACACCCGGTAGCCGGACAGGATGTCCTTGAAATCGTGACCGAAGGTCGAGGACAGGAAACCGGTCAGCATACGGTTGCCGGTGCGGTGGCCGAGCCGGTAGGCGGCCTGGACCTGATCGACCCGAAGGCCGACCACCATGTCGAGGTGATCATCGAGCAGCCTGTCGATCATGCGTGGTGCGCTCGGCGCATCGTAGGTGGCATCGCCGTCGACCAGCACATAGACGTCGGCCTCGACGTCCGCGAACATGCGGCGCACGACGTGACCCTTGCCCTGCCGGCGCTCGGTGCGCACGATCGCGCCGGCTTCGCGCGCGACCGCGGCGGTGCGGTCGCGCGAATTGTTGTCGTAGACGTAGATTTCCGCCGAGGGCAGCGCCCTGCGGAAATCGGCAACGACGGTCGCGACCGCCGCCTCCTCGTTGTAGCAGGGCACGAGCACGGCGATGCGAAGTTGCGCTGAGGTCATCGCGACGGCACTCCGAGGCTTGTCGGCCCGCGCCCGAACGGCGCAGCCTGCAGGGGCAGCGTGCGCGCCTCGCTCCAGCGCGCCATCGTGACGATGTTGCTGGCAAGGATCGCAAGACAGATCAGGCCGAAGGCGGGCTTGGCAATCTTCATTAGGTTTCCGTGGTATGCGTCGAGCCGGTTACTAGCACAGGCCGTCCTCAGCGCCACGTCGCAATCAAGGGCCGGTCATCGAGCACTTCCGCGATCCGCAGCCGCGTGCCGGGCGTGGTGCCCTCGGGCAGCGCCGCGATCGCGAAGAACCCGCATTCGACGATCTCGCGGTTGGGCGCGGGCAGGCGATCCTGCCTGAATTGCCTGACGACGTAGACCGCGACGTGGTCGCGGCGGGAGACGTGGCTGTTGAGGAAGATGCCGTGCAGCACGGCATCTCCGGTGAGATCGATGTCGCCCTCCTCCTTGAGCTCGCGCCGCATCGCCTGCTCCATGGTCTCGCCGTGGTCGACGCCGCCGCCAGGCAGATACCAGCCGCTGACGTAGCTGTGCCTGACCAGGAAGACCCGATCCTCGGCATCCAGCACCACGGCGCGGACGCCGAGCGTCATGCCGCGGACGAGCATGAAATAGGCGTGGAAGAGCCGCCGCAGCAGCGGCTCGGCTTTTCGTCGGACACCGTTTAGACGTTCTCCCATCAGACTTCCCTGCCGCCCCGTTTCAGGCGCAGCTTGCGCGCCGGCTGCGACCTTGCCATTACAGCAGAGCAATAGCGAGGCAATCGCGCCCCATGGCTCCCTTCACTCTCGCCCATCTGTCCGACCCGCATCTGCCGCCTTTGCCGAAGCCCCGGCTGATCGAGCTCGCGGGCAAGCGCGCGCTCGGCTATGTCAACTGGACGCGCAACCGCCACAAGTATCAGCGCCGCGAGGTTCTCGACGCGCTCGTCGCCGACATGAAGGCGCAGTCGCCCGACCACATCGCGGTGACGGGCGATCTCGTCAACCTCGCGCTGGAGGCGGAATTCGCGCCGGCCCTGCACTGGCTCAAGAGCGTCGGCCCGCCCGAGCACGTGACCGCGATTCCCGGCAACCACGACGCCTATGTCCGTGCCACCTCTCATCGTTTCGGCGAGACGTTTGCGCCCTATCTTGCCGGCGACGACGGCCGCATCGGTTTCCCGTCCGTGCGCCGGCGCGGGCCGCTTGCGCTGATCAGCCTGTCCACGGCGGTGCCGACCCTGCCGCTGATGGCGACGGGCACGCTCGGGCCCGATCAGCTCGCATCGCTCGAAGAGCTCCTCGAACGGCTCGCGGCCGAGGACGTCTTCCGCGTGCTGCTGGTGCATCATCCGCTGAAATCCGAATCCCGCCAGAAGCGGATGACGGACGCGCCCGCTCTGCTCGCGCTGCTCAAGCGCCACGGCGTCGAGCTGATCCTGCACGGGCACGACCACGTTCATTCGACGGTGTGGGTCGAGGGCCCCAACGGCAACATTCCCGCGCTCGGCGTCCCCTCGGCCTCCGCGCTCGCGCACGGACGCTACCCGGCGGCGGCGTATAATCTGTTGACGATCGAGAAGGACAATGCCGGCTGGCGCTGCGAGCAGACGGTGCGGAGCCTGGGGGCTGGATTCCAGATCGGGCAGATCAAGCATGCGAGGTTGATTTAGACCCCTGTCATTCCGGGGGCATGCGAAGCATGAACCCGGAATCCATCAGGCCGCCGTCCGTGCTGATGAATGGTTTCCGGGCTCGCGCTTCGCGCGCCCCGGAATGACGAGGGCGAGAGTCTCACCAGCTCCGCAAAGCCGCCAGCACCGCGACCCCGAACAACGCGGCGGCGCCGAGCACAAATCCGAACACGAACGGCCAGATGCGCGAGCGGCGCGGCGGCACGGTGGCCGGTGCCTGCGGCTCGGGCGGGACCACCATCGCACGCTCGCGCTCGACCATGCGGCGCGCGACATAGTCGGTGACGGCCTCGACGATCACAGCGGTATCGTGCGATTCGGCGAGCACGATGCGGCCGAAGCGGGTGTCCTGGACGAAGCGGTACATCCGCTTGTCGCGCCCCATCACGACGTGGGCGACGACGTCGATCCAGAGTCTCGGCGTATCACCCTGGCTGATGCCGCGGTCGAACAGGTCGATCTGATCAGGCACCTGCGCGAACAGGGGATCGAGCGCGTCGTTGAGGATCTCGAGCCGCGCCACCTCGGCGTCCCTGAGATCGACGACGACGCCGGTCCGGTCGGCGGCCTCGATCCGCGCGCGCAGCAGTGCATCGCGCAGCCGCACCGGGCGCGGCTGGCCGGGATGGGTCCCGCTGGTCTCGGGCTCTGACATTGTCGGCCTCGTACTCGACTTTCCTGCATTAACCTATCAGCAACCAATCCTTCCGCAAAGGCCCACAATTCCAGATACTTACAGCGCCCACAGCCACGTCACCTGTGCCAAAAACAGACGATCCCACCCAGGCAGGGCCTGGATGGGACCATCAGTCCTTGGACGTCTTCTTGGTTCAGGTCGGCAGCCGCCTGGTCAGGCTGCCGGAGCGCGCTGCGGCTCTTCCACGATCGAGAAGCGGACGCCGGCCTTGTGGCGGCTCTCTTCCGACACCTCGCGCCAGCAGTCCTCGGCTTCCTTGCGGGACTTGAACGGACCTTTGACCTGGGCCGAGCCTTCCACGAGCTTGTGGAAGTTCATCGAACCGAACTCGCCGCCGATCACCCAGAAATTGCTGCCTTTGGTCATTGTCAGTCTCCTATCGAGAGTAGCGTGGTTCGTTAGCCGAACTGGTTCATCGTATTGTGGGCGCCGCCCGCCTTCAGGGCCGCCTCGCCGGCGAAGTACTCCTTGTGGTCGTCGCCGATGTCGGAGCCGGCCATGTTCTGATGCTTCACGCAGGCGATGCCCTGACGGATCTCGGCGCGCTGGACATTCTTGACGTAGCCGAGCATGCCCTGCTCGCCGAAATACTCCCTGGCCAGATTGTCGGTCGAGAGCGCTGCCGTATGGTAGGTCGGCAACGTGATCAGGTGGTGGAAGATGCCGGCGCGCTTGGCCGAATCCGCCTGGAAGGTGCGGATGCGCTCGTCGGCTTCCTTGGCCAGTGGCGTGTCGTCGTACTCCGCCTTCATCAGCTCGGCACGGTTGTACTTGCTGACGTCCTTGCCGGCTTCCTTCATCGCGTCGTAGACCTGCCAACGGAAGTTGAGGGTCCAGTTGAACGAGGGCGAGTTGTTGTAGGCCAGCTTCGCGTTCGGAACCACCTTGCGGATGCGGTCGACCATCTTCGCGATCTGCTCGATATGCGGCTTCTCGGTCTCGATCCAGAGCAGGTCGGCGCCGTTCTGCAGGGAGGTGATGCAGTCCAGCACGCAGCGGTCCTCACCCGTGCCCTGGCGGAACTGGTAGAGGTTCGAGGGCAGCCGCTTCGGGCGCATCATCTTGCCGTTGCGGTTGATGATGACGTCGCCGTTCCTGGCGTTCTCCGCCGTGACTTCCTCGCAATCCAGGAAGCTGTTGTACTGGTCGCCGATGTCGCCGGGCTTGTGGCTGACGGCGATCTGCTGCGTCAGGCCTGCGCCGAGCGAGTCGGTGCGGGTCACGATGACGCCGTCTTCGACGCCGAGCTCGAGGAAGGCGTGGCGGCAGGCGCGGATCTTCGCGAGGAAGACCTCATGCGGCACGGTGACCTTGCCGTCCTGGTGGCCGCACTGCTTCTCGTCGGAGACCTGGTTCTCGATCTGCAGCGCACAGGCGCCCGCTTCGATCATCTTCTTGGCGAGCAGATAGGTCGCCTCCGCATTGCCGAAACCGGCGTCGATGTCTGCGATGACGGGCACGACATGGGTCTGGAAGTTGTCGATCTTCTCGATCAGCTCCTTCTCCCTGGTCTTGTCGCCTTCCTTGCGCGCCTTGTCGAGGCTGCGGAAGATGTCGTTGAGCTCGCGTGAATCGGCCTGACGCAGGAAGGTGTAGAGCTCCTCGATCAGCGCCGGCACCGAGGTCTTCTCGTGCATCGACTGGTCGGGCAGCGGACCGAACTCGGAACGCAGCGCGGCGATCATCCAGCCCGAGAGATACAGGTAGGTGCGATCGGTCTTGCCGAAATGCTTCTTGACCGAGATCAGCTTCTGCTGGGCGATGAAGCCGTGCCAGCAGCCAAGCGACTGGGTGTATTTGGTGGGGTCGCCGTCATAGGCGGCCATGTCCGCGCGCATCAAGGCCGCGGTGTAGCGGGCGACGTCGAGACCGGTCTTGAAGCGGTTCTGCAGGCGCATGCGCGCGACGGCCTCGGCCGTCACACCGTTCCAGGTCGGCTGGGTCTCGAGGAGCGCCTGAGCTGCCTCGACCTCGCTCTGATAGGAGGCGGGACGCAGGAGGGGGCTGATGCCGCGGGGCTGGTAGTTCATGGACCTGATCCTTTCGCTGACGATGGCGATGCTGGCCATCGACATTCTTGACAGTGCATTGCGAGATACGTGTCAGGAGCTAAACGCGAAAATGGAAAATTCGGATAGAGGGCTTGTTTCCGATTGGTGATGTCATGTAACATCAGAACATGTAATAGATGTTATTTTGTAAATTTTGTAAAAAAATAGGTCAAAGAAGCTGACCTTGATGAGTCCGGAGATCTGAGAAAATGCCCGCCAATTCCGGCAAGAAGCTCTTCGTCGGCCCGCGCTTCCGGAGGATCCGGCAGCAATTGGGGCTATCGCAGACCCAGATCGCCGAGGGACTCGGGATCTCGCCGAGCTATGTCAACCTGATCGAGCGCAACCAGCGCCCGGTGACGGCGCAGATCCTGCTGCGCCTGGCCGAGGCCTATGACCTCGACCTGCGCGACCTCGCCACCGCCGACGAGGACCGCTTCTTTGCCGAGCTCAACGAGATCTTCTCCGATCCCTTGTTCCGCCAGATCGACGTGCCCAAGCAGGAGCTGCGCGACCTCGCCGAGCTCTGCCCCGGCGTCACCCACGCCTTACAGCGGCTTTACGCCGCCTATACCGAGGCGCGCCAAGGCGAGACGCTGGCCGCCGCGCAAATGGCCGACCGCGACGTCGGCACGCGCTATGAGGCCAATCCGGTCGAGCGCGTGCGCGAGCTGATCGAGGCGAACCGCAACTATTTCCCGGAGCTGGAGCAGGCCGCCGAGACTCTGCGCGATGAACTGAACGTCCCGGCCGAAGGGCTGTATGCGGCGCTCGCGGCGCGGCTGCGTGAAAAGCATTCGATCCAGACCCGCATCATGCCTGTGGACGTGATGCGCGAGACGCTGCGGCGCTTCGACCGGCATCGCCGCCAACTCTTGATCTCCGAGCTGGTCGACCAGCCCGGCCGCGCGTTCCAGCTTGCCTTCCAGCTCGGCCTCGGCGAATGCGCGCAAGCCCTGGAGACCATCATCGGCCGCGCCGGTCCGCTGGACGACGCGCCGCGTCGCCTGTTCCGCATCACGCTCGGCAACTATTTTGCAGCGGCGGTGATGATGCCCTACCCTGCGTTCCTGGCCGCAGCCGAAGCGCTCAATTACGACATCCACGTGCTGGCGCAACGATTCAATTCCGGCTTCGAGCAGGTCTGCCACCGTCTCACGACCCTGCAGCGGCCGAACGCGCGCGGCATTCCGTTCTTCCTCCTGCGTGTCGACAATGCCGGCAACGTCTCGAAGCGCTTCTCCTCCGGCACCTTCCCGTTCTCGAAATTCGGCGGCACCTGCCCGCTGTGGAACGTGCACTCGACCTTCGACACGCCGGACCGCCTGCTCAAGCAGGTGATCGAGCTGCCGGACGGCACGCGCTATTTCTCGATCGCGCAGATGGTGCGCCGCCCCGTCGCGCCGCACCCGTTGCCGCAGCCGCGCTTCGCCATCGGCCTCGGCTGCGAGATCCGCCACGCCGCCCGACTGACCTATGCCGCCGGCATCGACCTTGAGAAGACCGAGGGCACGCCGATCGGCGTCAACTGCCGTCTGTGCGAGCGCGAAAACTGCGCCCAGCGCGCCGAGCCCCCGATCACGCGCACGCTGATCCTGGACGAGACGACGCGGCGGGTGTCGAGCTTTGCGTTCTCGAATGCGCGGGAGCTGTGAGGCACAGCTGTCATGCCCCGCGCAGGCGGGGCATCCAGTATTCCAGAGACCTCGAGATTCACAACGACTGCCGCGGCGTACTGGATCGCCCGCCTTCGCGGGCGATGACAGTTGAATGTGAGGCGACAGCCTCCGACCTATGCCAGCGTATGCACGATCACCGGCCCCGCCACGGCGCGCGCGTCGCCGGCCAGCAGCGGGCCCAGATTCTTCTCGATCCAGGCGATCGCGCGCCGGTTCGCCTCCTCGGCCTGCTCGAACTTGTCGAAGATCGAGATCGCGGTCACCGTGTCGTCGCCGGCATAGACGACGTAATAGGCGCGAAAACCATCGACGTCGCTGATGATCGGAACGGCGCCGTCCTTGATGCGGCGCGCCAGCTCTTCCGCACTCCCGCTTTTCGCCTTGGCCTGACGGATGGCGGCATACATGGCATCCTCCCTTCCGGCAATTGGGGTTGGTGTCCCCGCTTCATGTTACGCCGAAGTGCGTGGCCGATCCACGCTTGGTTAACCCCGCACTAATCCGCCTGCGCGATCCGCAACCAGGGATTAAGCACGCCTCAACATCGGCGCCTTAGTCTCGCCCCACTCACGTTTCGCAAACAACGGCGGCCTATTCTGCCGGGCGAAGTGACATCAGGGGGTTCATCATGCGCATTGCGTTGCTGCTGACCGCAACCATTGTCGGCGCGCTCTTCGCCAATCCATCCCATGCCGGGTCGCTCGATGCCGAGGCGGCGCCGTCGTTGCCGCCGGGCTTCCAGGGCTACCGCGGCTACATGTTCGACCTGTCGGAGAACTCCGACCGCAAGGACGTCGACAAGCTCACCGACAATCTGAAGCAGCAGATCGACGCGGTCGAAGCGGCCGGCCTGTCGCCGCGCGTGCTGCGCTTCTTCCGCACCGTGCCAATCGTCGCGAGCGAGTTCGCCTGCCTCGACGAAGGCGCCGCAACCGCCTGCTACGGCCGCGTCGCGCCCAACGTCGAGCGCCGCGTGCCGCGGACGCTGACGGTGTGGGACCACGACAAGCAGCGCTGGACCAATCCGAACGCCGTCGACCTCGCGGTCGATTCGGGGCTCGGCGTGATCATGCTGCGGCCGGACATGATGCGCTACGAAAAGGAGGCCGTGTTGCTGCACGAGCTCCTCCACGCCTATCACGCACGGCTGCTGCCGGACGGCTACGCCAACAAGGGCGTGATCGCCTATTACGCGCTGGCCAAGTCCAAGGACATGTTGCCCAAGGAAGCCTATGCGATGAAGAATCCCATGGAATTCTTTGCGGTGACCGCCAGCATCTTCCTGGCCGGAAAAAGCGAATTCCACGATCCGAAATCGCGCGAGGCGCTCAAGCAGAAGATGCCGGACTATTACAAATACCTGGTCGGCGTATTCGGCTTCGACCCCGAGCCGGCGGCAGCGAACGGCCCGGTGGCCTCGCTGAAGTGAGGCAGAGCTAGCGTCTTCTCAAGCGAGCCAGCCAAAGAGCCGCGCAAAATGCGCGGCTTTTTTGTTTCATAAGCCGGAAGCTGCGGATGACGCGCCGGCGGGAATTGCCAAGGCGGGGCCCGATCTGCATAGTCCCGCCGCATCGATACCGTTTTTCGAAGAGGATGAGAGAACATGGCGGACGCCGACCTGGATGTCGTGATCCGGCAACTGGCCAGACAGCTGCATACGGGCCTGATGACCCGCGCCAAGGAGCGGCGGGATCGCTTCAACGGCCTTGCGGCCAAGGCCAAGGGCAAGGAGACCGGCGAGCGTTTCAAGATGATGGCCAAGGTCGTCATGGAGCAGGCCACTGCCGCCGCCAAGCGCCTCCAGATGTCCGCCGACAACGTCGCCGACAGCTACGCCCGATCGATGCGTCTGGCCGCCAGCACGCCGGTCGCGGTGAAGGTGGAAAAGAAGGCGAAGGAAAAGCCCGAGAAGAAGGCCAAGGCGAAGAAGGCTAAAGCCAAGAAGGCGAAATAACCCACTTACCGCCGCGGCGCAGAGACCCGGGTCGGCTCGGCGCTGGCGAGCTCGGCGAGCTTGGCGCGCGCGGCTTCTCGCGCCCCGCCGTTCCTGCCGGCGGGCAGCGCCAGCGCGGCCTCGAAATCGGCGCGGGCATCGTCGGCCTGGCCGCGGGCGAGGAACGCGAGGCCGCGATCGAGACGGGCCTGCGCATCGGTGGGGTCGAGGCGGACCGCCGTGTTGTAGCTCAGGATGGCGCGATCGAGATCGCCCATGGCGGCGAGCGCAAGACCACGCTGGTGATAGGGCGCGGCGAGCTTGGGATTATGCGCGATCGCCTCGTCATAATCCGCAATGGCACCCTCGAGCTCGCCGTTCTGCCGGCGCGCCAGCGCCCGCTCGCGATAGAGCGAGGCGCGGTTGGGATTGAGATGGATGGCCTCGTCGAAATCGGCGAGCGCCCGCCTGAAGTCGCCGTGACGCAGCGCGATCCGTCCGCGCCCCTCATAGGCGAAAGCGATCAGCGAGCCGCGGAGCGGCGAGAAGCCGATCACGGCCGAGCAGATGTCGGGATCATCCTCGTCGCCGCAATTGACGACCATGTGCGTGGACAGGCCGACGAGCACGCAAAGAACGATCAGCAAGGGTATGGCAGCTCTGGTCATCTTCGACGGTGGCCGGCAGCGGGCCGGCCACGCATCCCCTTTCGAAGGAATGGTTACGTCGAAGTGTTAACACCGGCCGGGAAGACCCTATGTGCGCCAGGTCACAAAGCCGCAAATCCTCACCGGTTCCGTTAGCCCCAGGGACCGCGGGAAGGACCGCGGGAAGAACCACGTGACTGGCCCCAGGGACCGCGCGGCGGGTGGTTCTCGTTGGCGCCGACCGACGGCGCCGCCTGCCCGCCTAGCTCGGACGCGAGCTGTTGGAGGGCAGCGACACGGTTCTGGGTCGAGGGGTGAGTGGTGAACAGATTGTCCACGCCGTGGCCCGACAGCGGATTGATGATGAACATGTGCGCGGTCGCGGGATTCCGCTCGGCCTCGTAGTTCGGCACCTGATGCGCGGCGCCCTCGATCTTCACCAGCGCCGAGGCCAGCCACATCGGCTGCCCGACGATGCGCGCGCCGAGATTGTCGGCGGCATATTCGCGGGTGCGGCTGATCGCCATCTGCACCAGCATGGCGCCGAGCGGAGCGAGGATCATCATCAGGATCGAGCCGACGATGCCCAGACCATTGTTGTTGTCGCGATTGCCGCCGAAGAACATGCCGAACTGGGCCAGCATGGAGATCGCGCCCGCGATGGTCGCCGTGATGGTCATCAGAAGCGTGTCGTGATGCTTGATGTGCGCGAGCTCGTGCGCGATCACGCCGGCGAGCTCTTCGCGGCTGAGCTGGTTCATCAGGCCGGTGGTGACGGCAACTGCGGCGTTCTCCGGGTTGCGGCCGGTCGCGAACGCATTGGGCTGCAGCTCGTCCATCACGAACACCCGCGGCATCGGCAAGCCAGCACGGCCCGCAAGCTCGGCGACGAGCCCGACCAGCTCCGGGGCGGTCGAACGATCGACCTCATGGGCGCCGTACATCGAGAGCACCATGCGGTCGGAGTTCCAGTAGGTGAAGAGATTGGTCGCGGCGGCAATCACGAGCGCGATCATGGCGCCGGAGGCACCGCCGATCAGATAGCCGACGCCCATAAACAGGGCGGTCAGGCCTGCGAGCAGCATTGCGGTACGAAAATAGTTCATGGCCGTCTCTCCAGGCCGGCCGCGGTCGCTGGAAGCGCCTGCAGACCGGCAAACATCAGGTAGGGATGACCCCGGCCGGGATGCAAGGTTTCCGGGTGCGTCGCGGAGCCGCGGCACTGGTTTGAGCGCCATCATTCCATTAAACTCCGTCAAGAATCGCAGCCTCTCCTCCCCCAGCGGAAACCTCATGCTCCTGACCCGATTTGCGATCGCGGCCACCGCTCTACTCGCGCTCTCCACTCCCGCCTCCGCCCAGTTCGCGCCGCCGCCCGCCAGGCCTGCCGCACCCAAAGCCACCGCCCCCTCGCCGCGCGCGGCCTCGTGCCACAATGGTGCGAGCTTCGATCGTTTCCTGGCCGACGTGAAGCAACAGGCGGTGGCCGCCGGCGTATCGCAGCGGACGATCGCAGAGGCCTCGCCGTATCTCGTCTACGATCAGGGCATCGTCAATCGCGACCGCGGCCAGCGCGTGTTCGGCCAGCTCTTCACTGAGTTCGCCGGCCGCATGGCCGCGCCCTATCGCATGCAGAACGGACAGCAACATATCAAGCGATACGCCGCGGCCTTTGCACGCGCCGAAAAGGAATATGGCGTGCCGCCCGCCGTGATTGCCGCATTCTGGGGCCTCGAGAGCGACTTCGGTGCCAACATGGGCAATCTGCCGACGCTGAAATCGCTGGTGTCGCTCGCCTATGACTGCCGCCGCTCCGAGATGTTCGTGGGCGAGACCATCGCCGCGCTGAAGATCATCGACCGCGGCGATCTGCATCCCGACGAGATGATCGGCTCCTGGGCCGGCGAGCTCGGGCAGACGCAATTCCTGCCCGTGCACTACGTGAACTATGCGGTCGATTATGACGGCGACGGACGGCGCGACCTGCTGCGCTCGCCGGCCGACGTGATCGGCTCGACCGCGAACTACATCGCCACGGGATTGAAGTGGCGGCGCGGCGAGCCCTGGCTGGAAGAAATCAAGGTGCCGCCGAACCTGCCGTGGGACAAGACCGATCTCACGACGCGCGAGCCGCGCTCGACATGGGCGCAGCTGGGCGTCACCTATCCCGACGGACGTCCGCTGCCGAATGACAATCTTGCGGCATCCGTGCTGCTGCCGATGGGACGCCATGGTCCCGCCTTCCTGGCCTATCCGAATTTCGCGGCCTACACCGAGTGGAATAACTCGCTGATCTATTCGACCACGGCGGGCTATCTCGCCTCGCGCATTGCCGGTGCCGCGCCGATGCGCAAGCCGTCGGCGCCGGTCGCGCAATTGCCGTTCAACGAGCTCAAGGAATTGCAGCAGCTCCTGGTGCGTGCCGGCTTCAATGTCGGCAAGGTTGACGGCGTGCTGGGCCAGCAGAGCCGCGCTGCGGTGAAGGCGATGCAGATCAAGTACGGCCTGCCGGCCGATTCCTGGCCGACGGCCGAGCTGGTCGCCCGCATGCGCGGCGGCTCGGCGCAGGCACAGCCCCAGGCGACGATCCGCTAAACCCTCCTCCGTCATGCCCCGGCTCGACCGGGGCATCCAGTACGCCGCGGCCTATCGATTCAACCAAAACTGTCTCGGCGTACTGGATCGCCCGGTCAAGCCGGGCGATGACAGCGAGGATGACGCCGTAGAATTTTCGTATCGGACAAGCCGCGCTCTGCGATTGTATTTTTCCATGAGGCTCCCATGTGAGTGGCTCAGGTTTTCTCCTGAGATTTCCCACCATTGAAGCGAGCATCACATGTCCTTCCACGACGCCGTCGTCCCCGCCTATTTGCAAATGCTGAACAGCGTGACTGGGCTGCTCACCAAAGCTGAGGCGCATTGCGCGGCGAGAAAGATCGATCCCGGCGTCCTGCTCGGCTCGCGCCTGTTCCCGGACATGTTGCCGTTGTCGAGGCAAGTTCAGCTCGTCTGCGATTTCGCTGCCAAAGGCTGTGCGCGGCTTGCTCACAGCGAAGTGCCCTCGACGCCCGATACCGAGACCAGTTTCGCGGAATTGAAGCAGCGGCTGGCGAAGACGATCGACTACGTCAAGTCGTTCAAGCCCGAGCAGTTCGAAGGCGCCGATGCGAGGGACGTCACCTTCCCGGCCGGCCCCGACAAATCCATCACCATGAAAGGCCAGCAATTCCTGAGCTCGTTCTCGCTGCCGAACTTCTATTTCCACGCCGCGACCGCCCACGGCATCCTGCGCCACAACGGCGTCGAGATCGGCAAGCGCGACTTCCTCGGCGCAAACTGATTGCGAAATCGCACGGCTGCGGCAGCGGAAATCCGCTGCCGCAGCCGAAGTTGCACATGAATTATGCTACGGCAGCCCCGCCGCGCAGCTCACCTGCACTTTCCGAATGGCTCTTCCCTTGCGCCTGATGCCGCGATGCACAAGTGTTCGGGACCTCTCACCGCCCGGAAGCATTTCCCATGAGCCGTTCGACTAAATTGTTCGAGACCTACAAGCTCGGCCCCATCACGCTGGCCAATCGCCTGGTGATGGCGCCGCTGACGCGCAACCGCGCAACGCCCGGCACGTTCGTTCCGAGTCCGCTGGCGGCCGACTATTACGGCCAGCGTGCCTCCGCAGGGCTCCTGATCACCGAAGCGAGCCAGATCTCGCAGCAGGGTCAGGGCTACCAGGACACGCCCGGCATCTACAGCAAGGACCAGGTCGCCGGCTGGCGCAAGGTCACCGATCGCGTGCATGAGCGCGGCGGCAAGATCTTCATCCAGCTCTGGCATGTCGGCCGCATCTCGCATGTCGACCTCCAGGCGAATGGCGCTGCCCCGGTCGCGCCGAGCGCGATCCGCGCCAAGGGCAAGACCTTCGTCAACGGCACCTTCGCCGACGTCTCCGAGCCGCGCGCGCTCGAACTCTCCGAAATTCCCGGGATTATCGACGACTTCAAGCGTGCGACGAAGAACGCGCTGGAAGCCGGCTTCGACGGCGTCGAAATCCACGGCGCCAACGGCTATCTGCTCGACCAGTTCGCGCGGGACGGCGCCAACAAGCGCACCGATGCCTATGGCGGCTCCATCGAGAACCGCGCCAGGCTGATGCTGGAAGTCGCCAAGGCCGTCGCCGCAGAGGCCGGCGGCGATCGCACCGGCATCCGTATCTCGCCGGTGACGCCGGCCAACGACCTCTCCGACAGCAACCCGCAACCGCTGTTCGATCACATCGTCGACGGGCTCAGCGCGCTCAATCTGGTCTATCTCCATGTCGTCGAGGGTGCCACCGGCGGGCCGCGCGACATTGCACCGTTCGACTATGCGTCCCTGCGCAAGCGCTTCTCCGGCGCCTACGTCGCCAACAACGGCTATGATTTCGACCTCGCGACCAAGGTGCTGGACGCGAACGCGGCCGATCTCATCGCCTTCGGCAAGCCGTTCATCTCCAACCCCGACCTGGTCGAACGCCTGAAGCGGGGCGCTCCGCTGAACGACTGGGACAAGACCACGTTCTACGGCGGCGGGGCGAAGGGCTATACGGATTATCCGACGCTGGCGGCCGAGCCGGCGGAGTGAGGGACCATCCACCCACGACGCTGTCATGTTCCGCAAAGGCGCGGCATCCAGTACGCCGCGGCCCCTCGATTCAATCATGACCGCCTCTGGAATACTGGATTGCCCGCCCCTGTGCGCAATTGCGCACTAGGCGGGCAATGACACCGGGTGTGTGGGACGCGCGTCCCACAAGCTCGTCACCACAAGCACAAAAGAAAAAGGCCGGGATCGCTCCCGGCCTTTCGTGTTTGTGACTCTCTAAGCGCTGCTTATTTCGCCTCCGCGCGCTTGGGCGGGCTCGCCGGCCACGACTTGATCAGCGTGTCGTAGTCGACCGTCTCACCCTTCGGCTTCTCGTTGGCGAGCTTGCGCTGGGGCGCGACGGTGCCGTCCTTTTCCGCCTTGGCGAACCAGTACTCCGGCTTCTCCTTCTTGTGGAGCTTCGGACCGCAGGCGCCCTGCACGCCGGACTTCTCCAGGCGCTCCATTACGGAGTCCTGAGCGGCGGCCAGCGCATCCATCGCCTGCTGCGGCGTCTTCGCACCGGACGAAGCGTCGCCGATGTTCTGCCACCAGAGCTGCGCGAGCTTCGGATAGTCGGGCACGTTGTTGCCGGTCGGGGTCCACTGCACGCGCGCGGGCGAGCGGTAGAACTCGATCAGGCCGCCGAGCTTCGGCGCACGCTCGGTGAACGACTTGTCCCAGATGTCGGATTCACGGACGAAGGTGAGACCGACATGGCTCTTCTTCAAGCTCACCGACTTGGAGACGATGAACTGGAGATAGAGCCAGGCCGCCTTGCGGCGATCCGGCGGGGTCGACTTCAGCAGCGTGAGCGAACCCGCGTCCTGGTAGCCGAGCTTCATACCTTCCTTCCAGTAGGCGCCGTGCGGCGAGGGAGCCATGCGCCATTTCGGCGTACCGTCCGCGTTCATCACGGCGATGCCCGGCTTCACCATGTCGGCGGTGAAGGCGGTGTACCAGAACATCTGCTGGGCGATGTTGCCCTGCGCCGGCACGGGACCGGACTCGGAGAAGGTCATGCCCTGGGCCTGCGGAGGCGCGTACTTCTTCATCCACTCGAGATATTTGGTGATCGAGTAGACCGCCGCCGGTCCGTTGGTGTCGCCACCACGCTCGACGGAAGAGCCAACCGGACGGCAGCCCTCCATGCGGATGCCCCATTCGTCGACCGGCAGACCGTTCGGAATGCCCTTGTCGCCGTTGCCGGCCATCGACAGCCAGGCGTCGGTGAAGCGCCAGCCGAGCGAGGGGTCTTTCTTGCCATAGTCCATATGGCCGTAGACCTTGACGCCGTTGATCTCCTTGACGTCGTTGGTGAAGAACTCGGCGATGTCCTCATAGGCAGACCAGTTCACGGGCACGCCGAGCTCGTAGCCGTACTTGGCCTTGAACTTGGCCTTGAAGTCGGGATTGGTGAACCAGTCGTAGCGGAACCAGTAGAGGTTGGCGAACTGCTGGTCGGGCAGCTGATAGAGCTTGCCATCCGGCCCGGTGCCGAACGACTTGCCGATGAAGTCGTTGACGTCGAGCATGGGGTCGGTGACGTCCTTGCCCTCGCCGGTCATGTAGTCCGACAGCGCGATGGTCTGGCCGTAGCGGAAGTGGGTGCCGATCAGGTCGGAGTCGTTGATCCAGCCGTCATAGACGTTCTTGCCGGACTGCATCTGGGTCTGCAGCTTCTCCACGACGTCACCTTCCTGGATGAGGTCGTGCTTGAGCTTGATGCCGGTGAGTTCGGAGAACGCCTTGGCCAGCGTCTGCGCCTCGTATTCGTGAGTCGTGATGGTCTCGGAGACGACGTTGATCTCCATGCCCTTGAAGGGCTCGGCGGCCTTGGCGAACCACTCCAGCTCCTTTTTCTGGTCCTCCTTCGACAGCGTCGAAGGCTGGAATTCCGCGATCCATTTCTGGATCACGGCCTCGTCGGCAGCGCGCACCGGCGCCGACATGGCGAGCGACACCGCAAGAAGCGCGGCGGTGCTGGACATGGTCAAAAAGCGATTCTTGGTCAATGGACCTTTCCTTCTCCTAAACTGTCGCATGTTGTTCCTCCGTTGCAGCGACAAACTTTTATACAGGCCCGGGTTGGCCCCCGGATCTGGCCGTCCCTTCGCGAGTTTCAGACCGTGCGGAAGATGAGCGCGGCCGTGACCAGCGAAATTCCACTTGCGAGCCACAGGCTCGAAATCTCGAAACCCTCCTCGCCGACCGGCAGCGTGGCGATGGGGTCGGTGCCGACGAGACCGATCCACACGAGGTGGATAACGGCGGCCGCGATCAGCGAGATGAACAGGCGATCGCCGCGCGTGGTCGGGATGCGCAGCACGCCGACGCGCTCGGCCTCGGGATAGACCGCGGCGAGCCAGGTCATTACGGCCAGGGTGCAGGCGAGCGCGACGAAGAAGATCGCGGTCGGCAGCGTCCAGGCCATCCATGCGATAGACTCCATGGCTCTTACTCCTTGCGCATGATCTGTTCCGAAAACCGGCTTCCACTTTTCAGGATCATGCGCGTTACACCCGGCCGAGCGCGAAACCGCGCGCGATATAGTTGCGGACGAACCAGATCACCAGCGCGCCCGGAATGATGGTGAGCACGCCGGCGGCAGCGAGCAGGCCCCAATCCATGCCGGCGGCCGACACGGTGCGCGTCATGATCGCGGCGATCGGCTTGGCCGACACCGAGGTCAGCGTGCGCGCGAGCAACAGCTCGACCCAGGAGAACATGAAGCAGAAGAAGGCGGCGACGCCGATGCCGCTCGCGATCAGCGGCACCAGGATCTTGATGAAGAAGCGCGGGAAGGAATAGCCGTCGAGGAAGGCGGTCTCGTCGATCTCGCGCGGCACGCCGGAGACGAAGCCTTCCAGGATCCACACCGCGAGCGGCACGTTGAAGATGCAATGCGCCAGCGCGACCGCCCAGGGCGTATCGAACAGGCCGATCGCCGAATAGAGGTTGAAGAAGGGCAGCGCATAGACCGCGGCCGGCGCCATGCGGTTCGACAGCAGCCAGAAGAACAGGTGCTTGTCGCCGAGGAAGCGGTAGCGCGAGAACGCGTAGGCCGCCGGCAGCGCCACCGAGATCGAGATGATGGTGTTGAGGACGACGTATTCGAGCGAGTTGATGTAGCCGGAATACCAGCTCTCGTCGGTGAAGATGCGCTTGTAGTGCTGGAGCGTCGGCGTGTGCGGCCACAGCGTCATCGTCGAGACGATCTCGCTGTTGGTCTTGAAGCTCATGTTGACGAGCCAATAGATCGGCAGCAGCAGGAAGACCAGGAACAGCCCCATGATGAGGCGGCGGCCGGGAATCGAATGCATCACGCGGCTCCTTCCTTCACGGCTCGTTCGGTGCCGGCATTGGTCATGACAGTATAGAAGATCCAGCAGACGATCAGGATGATCAGATTGTAGACCAGCGACAGCGCCGCGGCCTTGCCGAGGTCGAACTGGCCGAGCGCGATCTTGACGAGTTCGATCGATACGAAGGTGGTGGAATTGCCGGGTCCGCCGCCGGTGACGACGAACGGTTCGGTGTAGATCATGAAGCTGTCCATGAAGCGCAACAGCACCGCAATCAGCAGCACGCGGTTCATCTTCGGCAGCTGGATCGCCTTGAACACGGCCCAGCGCGAGGCGCCGTCGATCTGCGCGGCCTGGTAATAGGCCTCGGGAATCGACTTCAGGCCGGCGTAGCAGAGCAGCGCAACGAGGCTGGTCCAGTGCCAGACGTCCATCACAATGACGGTGACCCAGGCGTCGACGTCGTTGGAGACGTAATTGTAGTCGAAGCCCATCGCGTTGAGGACATAGCCGAGCAGGCCGATGTCCGGGCGGCCGAAGATCTGCCAGATCGTGCCAACCACGTTCCATGGAATCAGCAGCGGCAGCGCAAGAATCACGAGACAGGCCGCGACCGTCCAGCCCTCGCGCGGCATCGACAGCGCGACGACGATGCCGAGCGGCACCTCGATGGCGAGGATCACCAGCGAGAAGAACAGATTGCGGCCGAGGGAGGCGAGGAAGCGACCGCCGAGATCGGTCGAGGGATCGAGCAGCTCCTTGAACCAGCCGACGCCGTTCCAGAAGAACTGGTTGTTGCCGAACGTGTCCTGCATCGAATAGTTCACCACCGTCATCAGCGGCAGCACCGCCGAGAAGGCGACGACCAGGAACACCGGCAGCACCAGGAACCAGGCTTTTTGGTTGACGGTCTTGTCCATCAGGCGGCTCCCTCCACCAGAAGGCTGTCGGCATAGACGTGAACGTGCGACGGATCGAATTTCAGGCCGGCGGTGCCGTCCGCGCTTGTGAAGCCCGCCGGCGCGCGCGCGGCCAGCTTCGCGTCGCCGACGCGCACGCGCGCGAAGCGGATGCGGCCGAGATCGTCGATGCGCTCGATCTTCGCGGTGAGCAGGCCGGGCGCGGGCGCAACGACCTCGACGAATTCGGGACGGACGCCGATCTCGATCGTCGCTCCCGCAGGCAGATTGTCGTAGGCGCGATTGAGCGCGATGACGTGGCCGCCAACCCTGGCCTCGCGTCCTCGCACCTCCGCCGGCAGGATGTTCATGCCGGGCGAGCCGATGAAATAGCCGACGAAAGTATGCGCCGGCTTGTCGAACAGTTCGGCCGGCGTGCCGCTCTGCACCACGCGGCCGTCATGCATGACGACGACGGTGTCTGCAAAGGTCAGCGCCTCGGTCTGGTCGTGGGTGACGTAAATCATCGTGAGATCGAGCTCGCGGTGCAGCGCCTTCAGCTTGGAGCGGAGCTGCCATTTCAGCTCGGGATCGATCACCGTCAGCGGCTCGTCGAACAGCACGGCGGCGACGTCGGAGCGGACCAGGCCGCGGCCGAGCGAGATCTTCTGCTTGGCATCGGCCGTGAGCCGCGTCGCCTTGCGGTTCAGGTAGGGCTCGAGGTCGAGCAGGCGGCCGATCTCGGCGACGCGCCTGTCGATCTCGGCCTTCGGTACGCCGCGATTTTTCAGCGGAAACGCCAGGTTCTGCCCCACCGTCATGGTGTCGTAGATCACCGGAAACTGGAACACCTGGGCGATGTTGCGCTTCTGGGTCGACAACGGAGTGATGTCCTTGCCGTCGAACAGGATCTTCCCCCGCGACGGCGTGATGATGCCGGAAATGACGTTGAGCAGCGTGGTCTTGCCGCAGCCGCTCGGCCCGAGCAGCGCATAGGCGCCGCCCTGACGCCAGGTCATGGTGACGGGTTTCAGCGCAAAGCTCTCCGGCGCGGCATCGTTGCCGCCGTAGGAGTGCGCGAGATCGACGAGGTCAATGCGGGCCATTGCGCATCTCCCTCAAGAGCTTTTTCTGTTTAACGCGTTTTCCTCACGCGAACCGCTACGCGCTTCGCTTGAAAACGCTATGCCGGGTGCCGCGACGAGGCGATCCGCCGCGTCGAACACGAAGACATCATTCGGATCGAGCACGGCGTCGAGCGTCTGGCCCGGCTCGAACTCGTGCACGCCGTGCAGCACCGCCACCCAGTTCGATCCGTCGCGGGTCAGATGCACGAAACTCTCCGAACCGGTGATCTCGGTCACCGTGACCGTGGCATGGAAGGCATGGCGGTCGGCCTCGCCATTGGCGAGCGCGAGCTGATGCGCGCGAAAGCCGACGCGATAGATGCCGTCAGCCAGCGACGAATAGAGCCCCGTGGCCGGTGACGCGGTGCCGCCTGCATATTGCACGGAGCCATTCTTCTTCTCGATGCCGACGAGGTTGAGTGGCGGATCTGAAAAGACCTGCGCAACGCGCAAGGTCTGCGGCCGGCGGTAGACGTTGGCGGTCTCGCCCATCTGCAGCGCCTGGCCCTCCCACATGCACACCGTGTTGCCGCCGAGCAGCAGCGCCTCGGTCGGCTCGGTGGTGGCATAGACGAAGATCGCGCCCGAAGCCTCGAAGATGCGCGGCAGCTCGGCGCGCAGCTCCTCGCGCAGCTTGTAGTCGAGATTGGCGAGCGGCTCGTCGAGCAGCACGAGATCGGCGCCCTTGACCAGCGCGCGTGCGATCGCGGTGCGCTGCTGCTGGCCGCCGGAGAGCTGGAGCGGCGTGCGCTTCAGGAACGGCTCGAGCCGCAGCAGCTTTGCCGCTTCCGCCACGCGCGCCTCGATCTCGTCGCGCGGCTTGCCCTGCACGCGCAGGGGCGAGGCGATGTTCTCGTAGACCGTCAGCGAGGGGTAGTTGATGAACTGCTGATAGACCATCGCGACCGAGCGCTTGCGCACGTCGGTGCCGGTGACGTCCTTACCGTTGACCAGGACCTTGCCCGTGGTCGGCTTGTCGAGGCCAGCGAGCAATCGCATGATCGAAGTCTTGCCCGACAGCGTCGGCCCGAGCAGCACGTTGAGCGTGCCGCTCTCGAGCGTCAACGAGACGTCGCGGATGTGCTCGACACCGTCGACGGTCCGGGTCACGTGATCGAGTGTCACGGTCATGAGCGTCCTCCCGCTTCCAGCAGGGGACTTTGCGGCACGGCGTGGGTCCTGATCCAGTCGTCGAGTGCCGCAATCTCGTCGTCAGATAGTCGCAGGCCGAGCTTGGAACGGCGCCAGACGACGTCCTCCGCTGTGACGGCCCACTCATTGGCCATGAGGTAGCGGACCTCGCGCTCGGTCAGGGTGGCGCCGAAGGCCTGGCCGAGATCGGCCGCCGATTTCGCATCGCCGAGCAGCTTGATCGCCCGCGTGCCATAGGCGCGCGCGAGCCGCCTTGCATGCTCATGGCTGAGGAAGGGATAGCCGCGCTGGAGCTCGGCGATCAGACCGTCGATGTCGGACACATCCATGTCGCCGCCGGGCAGCGGCCATTTGCCGGTCCAGCCCTCGCGCGCTTTCGCGCTGCGGAGATAGGGCGCAAGGCGTTCCAGGGCCTCTTCGGCGAGCCTCCGATAGGTCGTGATCTTGCCGCCATAGATCGACAGCAGCGGCACGCCACCGGGCGTGTCGAGCTCGAACACGTAGTCGCGCGTCGCGGCCTTGGCTTCGCTGGCGCCGTCGTCGTAGAGCGGACGCACGCCGGAATAGGTCCAGACCACCTCATCCGGCGTGACCGGCTTGGCGAGATATTCGCTCGCCGCGGCGCACAGATACTGGATCTCCTCGGCCGTCGCCTTCACCTTGGCAGGATCGCCGTCATAATCGCGATCGGTGGTGCCGATCAGTGTGAAATCGTCCTGGTACGGGATGACGAAAATGATGCGGCCGTCGGCATTCTGGAACATGTAGGCGCGGTCGTGATCGTAGAGTTTCTTCACGACGATATGTGAGCCCTGCACCAGGCGGACTTTCGCCTTCGCATTGACGCCGGCGCCGCGACCGAGCACGTCCTCGACCCAGGGACCGCCGGCATTGACCAGCGCACGCGCCTGGACCTGCGAGCGCTCGCCGGTCAGCGTATTGACCATGCTGACGGTCCAGAGGCCGCCGGCCTGGCGAATCTCGGTGGCGCGGGTGCGGGTGCGGATCTCGGCGCCCTTGTCGGCGGCATCGCGCGCGTTGAGCACGACGAGGCGGGCGTCGTCGACGAAACAGTCGGAATATTCGAACGCGCGGGCATAGCGATTCGGGATCAGCGGCTTGCCGACCTCGTCGCGCCGCAGATCGACCGAGCGGGTCGCCGGCAAGAGGTGGCGGCCGCCGATGTGGTCATAGAGGAAGAGGCCCAGGCGCAGCAGCCAGGCGGGACGCAGGCCGGCATGGTGCGGCAGGACGAAACGCAGGGGGCGGATGA
The DNA here is from genome assembly GCF_052043945.1 of Bradyrhizobium sp. PUT101. NCBI lineage: Bacteria > Pseudomonadati > Pseudomonadota > Alphaproteobacteria > Hyphomicrobiales > Nitrobacteraceae > Bradyrhizobium > Bradyrhizobium sp. PUT101. Next base: position 5,766,702 of record NZ_CP197207.1, on the reverse strand, counting down.
TGTGGGGCGCGATGCCCCAGAGGATCTCGCGCTCGATCAGCGCCTCGCGGACCAGGCGAAACTCATAATATTCGAGATAGCGCAGGCCGCCATGCACCAGCTTGGTCGACCAGGACGACGTCCCGCTCGCCAGATCGTTCATTTCGCACAGGAAAACCGTGTTGCCGCGGCCCACCGCGTCGCGCGCGATGCCGCAGCCGTTAACACCGCCTCCGATAATGGCGAGATCGAAAATACGCTCCAACAGACGCATCCCCCGGCGACCGCCCGTTCGTCGAGCGGCTACTTTCGCTTTTCATTAGATCATACCGAAAAACGAAAGCAAGATGAAAGAGAGGCGAAAGGAAGTGAAAGGGGAACATATTCGATGGCAATGAGGCGGGGAAATCGGCAATAAACCGGGCAAGTTTCGAGGCAAACAGCTCAATCGAACGGCGTGGCCCGAGCGATGCGGGACACGTGCCGAAGATCTTGAATGTAGCAACATATCTACATACATTCCTCTCGGTAAGGTACGCCAAGACAAGGAGGCGCTGACGGATGGTGACCACCCTGACCAGCCGAGAATTCAATCAGGATACGAGCGGCGCCAAGAAGGCGGCCTCGCAGGGTCCCGTCTTCATTACGGATCGTGGCCGCCCGGCCCATGTCTTGCTGACAATCGAGGACTATTTGCGCCTCAGCGGCGGGCACATGAGCCTTGCAGAAGCTCTGGCGCAGACGAACGCGGACTTTGACTTCGATCCACCTCGTATGGCCGGCGGGATATTCAAGTCGGTCGATCTCGACTGATGTTTCTTCTGGACACCAACGTCATTTCCGAACTGAGGCGACCGGACAAGGCTGATCGCAACATGCTCGCTTGGGCCAACACAGCGCCCGCGGCGAATTTCTTCATGTCCGCCATTTCGATTCTCGAAATTGAACTTGGCGCGCGCCGGATCGAGCGCAAAGATGCGGTGCAAGGTGCTGTCCTGCGCGCCTGGATCGACGATCACATTCTGGCCCGCTTCGAGGGGCGGATCCTGGCAATCGATACGGCCGTAGCGCAGCGTTGTGCGCAACTTCACGTTCCCGACCCGCGGGCCGAACGCGACGCCCTCATTGCAGCGACCGCGCTTGTTCACGGCTTGACCGTCGTTACGCGCAATCTGGGGGATTTCGAACCTACGGGCGTCCCGCTACTCAATCCGTGGGACGACGTGTGAGCGCCTATCTCAGCCGAACGACCGGTGCGGCTTCAGGCGCGGCATCCTGAGCATCAGCCGCATCATCGACCTCTGCCCCCTTCGGCATCGCCTCGACCACCTCGATGCCTTTGCTGTGGCAGATGGTGGCGAGGCGCTCGGGGAGTTCCTGGTCGGTGACGAAGGTCTGGATCTGGGTGATGTGGGCGATGCGCACCGGCGCGCTACGGCGAAGCTTGGTGGAATCGGCGACCAGCATGACGCTGCGGGCATTGGCGATGATGGCCTGCGCCACCTGCACCTCGCGATAGTCGAAGTCGAGCAGCGCCCCCTCCTCGTCGATCGCGGATGCACCGATGATGGCATAGTCGACCTTGAACTGGCCGATCAGTTGCGTCGCGGTCGAGCCGACCACTCCGCCGTCGGCGCGCCGAACCGTGCCGCCCGCGACCACCACCTCGATGCGGGGATGGCGATAGAGCAGCATGGCAACGTTAAGATTGTTGGTGATGACGAGGAGATCCTCGTGCGAGGTCAGCGCGCTCGCGACCTCCTCCGTCGTGGTGCCGATGTTGATGAACAGCGAGCAGCCGTTCGGGATCAGCGAAGCCGCCGCCGCGCCGATCGCCTTCTTCTCCTCGGCAGCGACGAAGCGGCGCGCCTCATAGGCGAGGTTTTCGACGCCGGAGGCGATGATGGCGCCGCCATGGATGCGGGTCAGCGATCTCCGCTCGCAGAGGTCGTTGAGATCCTTGCGGATGGTCTGCGCCGAGACTTCGAATCGACGCGCGAGCTCCTCGACCATGACGCGGCCGGAAGCGCGCGCGATGTTGAGGATTTCGGCTTGGCGATGAGTTAGTCCGGTCACGGCAACGGCCTCAAATCAGGATGATGCATGGTGCGGCGGTTCGCGTCTTCGGTCAATGCGCGCGCCGATCACGGTTAACGGGCGACGGGCCCTCACCACGCCATTTCTTACCACGCCATGGCGTTCGCAAGACGCTCGAGCAGCGCCGGATCGTCGAAGGCGCTGGCAGAAGTGACGGCGCCTGATGCAACCAGGTCAGCATGGCTGAGGCTGGTCCGGATGCCGACGGTCGGAATTCCGGCCGCCGTGGCGGATTGCACGCCGGTGCGGGAGTCCTCGAATGCGATCGAGGTTTCCGGCCGCGCGCCGACGAAACGCAGTCCTTCCTGATAGGGCAGCGGATGCGGCTTGCCGTGCGGCAGCTCGGCGCCGATCACGAGTGCCTTGAAGCGATGCGTGATGCCGAGACCGGAGAGCAGCAGCTCGGCGTTGAGCCGCGGCGCGTTGGTCACGGCGACCATGGGGATGCCGGCGCTGTCGGCCCGGTCGAGCAGCGCCATCAGGCCCGGCAGCGGTGCGATCTGCCCGGCTACGAGCGTGCGGAAGACCTCCTCCTTCTCATCGAGGATCAGCGCGCGCCGCTCCGGCGCCTCGTCGGGCAGAAAGCGCTCGCCGATCGCGACATTGGCGAAACCCTGCAGCTCTCTGGAGAAACGCGCGCGATCGAAGACATGGCCGCGCGGGCCGAGCACCTGGTTGAAAGCCCTCAAGTGCAACGGATCGGTATCGGCAAGCGTGCCGTCGATGTCGAACAACAACGCCCTGCCCGTCGCATCGTAGCTGGCCTCGATCATTTCCGTACTTTCCCAAATGCGCGACGCATCGATGCGCGAGACGTATCAATACCGCCTCGATCCCGCAATCGCGCATTCACATGACGACAATGCGACACTCGACAATGTCATGCGGGGCTGCAACACTCGGCGCAAGATCAAAAAGGAGGAAACGATGACCATCAATCGACGCGATCTGGCTCTCTCCACTTTCGCCGTCTCCGCGCTTGCGTTCGCCGCGCCGGCGATCGCCGCTTCGGCGGACGAGGAAGCCGTGGCGAAGAAGGTCGAGGCCTTCCGCCTTGCCCAGATCGCGGCCGATCCCAAGGCGCTCGGCGCGTTGTGCTGGGACGATCTCAGCTACAGCCATTCCAGCGGCAAGGTCGAGGACAAGGCAACCTTCATCGCCAACGCCACCGACGGCAAATCGAAATTCCTGTCGATCGAATACAAGGACCCCACCATCAAGGTGGTCGGCCCCGCAGCGATCGTGCGTTTCCACTGGCTGGGCGAGCAGGAGATGGCAGCCGACGGGAAAAAAGTATCGACCAATCTTCACATCCTGATGAACTGGCAGAAGCAGGGCGACGAGTGGAAGCTGCTGTCGCGGTCTGCGACGAAGTTGTGATGACGTCCCTCCCCTTTCCTTCTTGTGGGAGAGGATGGCTCCGCGAGGGAGAAGGGAACGGCACGGTGCGGTCGGCAAAAAATTCCGACCGCGCAACTCGCGTTGACGACTACGCCGCTTCCTTCACATCGCCGTTAACCAGCTTGCGCGCGGCGCGTTCGGCTTCGCGGGCGTTGCGGAAGAGCTGGCCTTCGAGACGGTTGAAGCGGTGGGACGAGGCGAAGAAGCAGTAGCCTCCTTGAGAGCGAACGACGATACCTGCGGTCTGCGAATCGACTTCGATAATGTAGCTGTCCGGCATGGTCCGTGGATCCCTCAGTGCGGGCAAATAACGGCACTCGTGCCCAAAGGTTCCCAGGCATTTGAGGCCGTTTCACCCCGAATCGACACGCAATTGAGTACGCCGAGACCTCATCCGTTTTATGACTGGTTCTTGGCGAAGCCGCGACGAGGATGACTCACCCGCGCCGCGTTCTGCGGCGCTTGCCACGTCTCGCAGGATGAGGCAGAGCGTCGCGCGCGATTACGTCGCGATCGGCGGATCGTTTCGCTGGATCGCCTGCGGACGGCCGTGGTCGTCGATCGAGACGTAGGTGAAATTGCCGTCGGTGACGAGGAACGGATGAAGCTCCTTGCGCCGCAATGCCCAGGCCTCGAGATGCACCGTCAGCGAGGTGCGCCCGACGCGCACGAGATTGGCGTAGACCGAGACGAGATCGCCGACATAGACCGCCTTGCGAAAATTCATCGCCTCGATCGCGACCGTCACGGTGCGCGACCTCGCAGCCTTCGAGGCGAACACGCCGCCGCCGACGTCCATCTGGCTCAGAAGCCAGCCGCCGAAGATGTCGCCGTTTGCATTCGTGTCGGCCGGCATCGCCAGCGTGCGGATGCAGAGATCACCGCTCGGCCCGGTCGTAGCTTGTTCACTCATATCGCTCTCACTTGAAACTGTCCCAGCCCGGATCAGGCGCATAGCGCGCACCGAATCGCTCGGCCAGCGCGCGCAGCGTCGAGACCACGTCATCAACGCCACGCGTGCGCGCATAATTCAGCGGGCCGCCGCGGAACGGCGCATAGCCGGTGCCGAAGATCATGGCGCCATCGACCGCATCGGCATCGTCGACGATGCCCTCGCGAAGCGCCGCGATGCAGACGTTGGACATCGGCAGCACGAGGCGGTCGATCATCTGATCGGTGACGCGCGGGCCGGTCTCGGGAAGCGGTGCCTTCTCCGCCTTGCCGTCCTTCCAGGTGTAGAAGCCCTTGCCGGCTTTGCGGCCGAGCTCGCCCCTGGCGACCTTCTCGCGCAGCCAGGCCGGCGTCGGCGGCAGGAGATCGCCGAACTTGGTCCGCAGCATGTCGCCGACGTCGAGGCAGATGTCGAGCCCGACCTGATCGGCAAGCTCGATCGGCCCCATCGGCATGCCGAACTGCTCGGCTGCGGCATCGATCAGGCGCTGGTCGATCTTCTCGTCCAGCATCACCATCGCTTCCAGCATGTACGGCGTCAGCGCGCGGTTGACGAGGAAGCCGGGCGAGCTCTTCACCGCGAGCGGCAGGCGGTCGATCGCGCCGACAAAGGCGAGCGCGTCCTTCAGCACCTGCGGATCGTTGCCGTCATGGCTGACGACCTCGACCAGCTGCAACCGCGACACCGGATTGAAGAAATGCAAGCCGACCAGCCGCTCCGGCCGCGCCAGAGTGGTGCGCAAGTCCTGAAGCGGAATGCTCGACGTGTTGGTCGCAAGGATCGCGCCCGGCTTCATCCGCGGCTCGAGCGCGCCATAGACCTTCTGCTTCAGCTCCAGTTTCTCCGGCACGGCCTCGATGATGAGATCGGCATTGCGAACGCCCTCCCCGTCCATGTCGGGGATGAGACGGTCGAGCGCGTCACGCACCTCCGTCGGTTTGCGGATGATCTTGCCGTAGAGCTCGGCTGCGCGCTTCACCGCACCCGCGATCGGCTCCGCCTTCATATCGGCGAGCGAGACGCGCACCCCCTGCCCCGCACACCAGGCGGCGATGTCGCCGCCCATCGCGCCGGCGCCGATGACATGGACATGCTTGACCGTATTGCCGCTGCCCGCGGCCTTCTTCATCTGCTCACGCAGGAAGAAGACGCGGATCAAATTCTGCGCGGTCGGCGTCACCATCAGCCTGGCGAAGGAAGCCTGCTCCGCCTTCAGCATCGCCGCCTTGCTGCCGCCATGTGCCTCCCAGAGATCGATCAGCGCGTAAGGAGCGGGATAATGCTCCCGGGATGCAGCCTTCGCGGCCTCCGCGCGCATGCGCTTGGCCAGCAGGCCACGCACCGGCCCGAGATTGGCGGCGCGCGCGAGCAGACCGGGCCTAGCCCGCTTCAGCCGGCCGAACAGCGCATCCTTCACCGCGCCGTGGACGTGGCGCTCCTGCGTCACGGTGTCGACGAGGCCGATCGCCTTGGCACGGCGCGCATCTATGGTGCGGCCGGTCAGCATCAGCGCCATCGACTGGGTCGGATTGACCAACGCGGTGAACCGTGCCGTGCCACCGAGGCCGGGATGCAGGCCGAGCATCACCTCAGGGAAGCCGAAGCGAGCACCGTCGATGGCGATGCGCGCCTGGCAGGCGAGCGCGACCTCCAGTCCGCCGCCGAGGCAGAAGCCGTGGATGACCGCGACCGTCGGCAGCCTCAAGGCTTCCAGGTGGTCGACAACGGCGTGCGCGGCGCGGATGCGCGTCTCCACCATGCCGGGATCAGACGCGCCGCGAAATTCGTTGACGTCGGCGCCGGCAACGAAGCCGGACGGCTTGGCCGAGCGGATCACGAGGCCGGCCGGACGCTCGGTCTCGATCGCGGCGAGCACGGCGTCGAACTCCTCCATCACGTCGGAGGACAGGGTGTTGGCGCTGGTCTCGGCGCGGTCGAACAGCAGCCAGGCGACACCATCGGCGTCACGCGTCAGCTTGAAATGCCTGTATGGACTGTCCGCCGCGGGCGGGGGCCCAAGCGTCAGGAGGCGGTCGCCCAGCGCGGTCATGATCTTCGAATCCATGGTCACACCGCCTCGATCAGCATGGCGCCGCCGAGCCCGCCGCCGATGCATTCGGTGGCAACGCCGCGCCGGGTGCCGAGCCGCCTCATCGCATTGACGAGATGCAGCACGATGCGGTTGCCGGAGGTGCCGACGGGATGGCCGAGCGAGATCGCGCCGCCGTCGACGTTGAGCCTGTCGCGATCGATCTCGCCGGCGGCGCCGTCCAGCCCGAGGATCTCGCGGCAGAATTTGTCGTCGTTCCAGGCGGCGAGGCAGCCGAGCACCTGCGTCGCAAAGGCCTCGTTCAGCTCCCAGGTCTCGACGTCCTTGATCGTGAGATTATTGCGCGAGAGCAGCGGCGTCGCCGACATCACGGGCCCGAGCCCCATGATGCTGGGATCGAGCGCAGCCCAATGGCTGTCGACGATGACGGCCTTCGGCGTCAGCTTGTGCTTTGCGACCGCCTCGTCGGAGGCGAGGATCACCCAGGAGGCGCCGTCGGTGATCTGCGAGGAGTTGCCGGCGGTGACCTGTCCCCAGGGGCGCTCGAACACCGGCCGGAGCTTTGCCAGCGTCTCTGCCGTCGAATCCGGCCGCACGCCGTCGTCATGGTCGAAGAACTTGCCGTCGCGGGAGAACGCAGTCTCGACCTCGCCCCTGAGAAAACCGGCGCCTTGCGCATGCGCAAGGCGGCGATGGCTTTCGGCGGCGTAAGCATCGGACTGTGCGCGCGTGATGCCGAAGAGATGGCCGACGACTTCCGCGGTCTGGCCCATGTTCAGCTCGGTGATGGGATCGGTCAGGCCCCGCTCGAGGCCGATGATCGGCTTGAGATAGCGCGGCCGCAGCTTGAAGGCCGCAGCGAGCTTCGCGGCAACGCCCTTGGCGGTGGCGAGGCCGGCGAACCAGCGCACGCCGGAGTTCGGCCAGACCAGCGGCGCATGGCTCAGCGCCTCGGTGCCGCCGGCGAGGATCATGTCGGCATGGCCTTCACGGATGTAGCGGTAGGCGGTGTCGATCGATTGCATGCCGGAGCCGCAATTGATCTGCACGGTGAAGGCGACCATGTCCTCGCCCATGCCGAGCCGGAGCGCGGCGACGCGGGCCGGGTTCATCTCGTCCGCGATCACGTTGACGCAACCGAGGATGACCTGATCGAAGCTGTCAGGCGCAAACGGCTGACGCGCCAGGAGCGGCCGGCCGCACTGGACGGCGAGATCGACCGGCGTGAACGGACCGGGCCCCGAACGCGCCTTTAGAAACGGCGTCCGACTGCCGTCGACGATGAATACCGGTCGTGCCATCAGCTCGCCGCCCTCTGCTCACCGAGTTCCTGGAAGAACTGATGCACATTGACGGTTTTCTTGTAAATCGGCGACAGCGCCTCCGGCGCAAAATCGTCGACCTCTATCACTTTTGTGACGGATTCGCGGGCCGCGGCGAGCTGCTCGCCCTCAGCCTGCGTGATCACGCCCTTGGCGACCGCTTCCTTCCAGTCGCGAATATGCGCGGCGCGCAGGCGCCTGGCGATGGCGTCCGTGCTGGCGACCAGCTCGAACGCGCGCTCCAGCCGGGCAAAACCGCCGTCGTCGTCGACCCGGGCCAGATCCGGCGTGAGGCGCTCGCGTGCCGCCGACGGCTCCAGGGCCAAGCTCGCGCATCGGTGCACGACGCGGTCGGAGGGGCCGAGCACGCGCGCGCCGAACGGTTGGACCACGAGCCCGAGGAAACCTGCGACGAAGCGGTTGGGCAAATTGGCGAGGATTTCGGCAAGCCGGTTCTCGATCGTGCGGACGCCGGTCGCCATGCACCATTCCAGCGCGGCAAAATCCTCTTTCTGCCGGCCTTCGTCCTGCCAGCGCTTCAGCGCGGCCGAGAGCAGATAGAGCTCGGACAGGATGTCACCGAAGCGGGCCGACAGCATCTCCTTGCGCTTGAGCGCGCCGCCGAGCGTCAGCAGCGCCATGTCGGCGCAGAGCGCAAAGGCCGCGGAGTAGCGCGAGAGCTGGCGATAGAATGGCGTCGCATCGCCCGCATCGGGCGCCGGCGCGAATGCGCCAAAGGTCCAGCTGCGACCGAAGGCGCGGAACAATGTCCGGAAACTATGGCCGACATGCTTCCAGAACGCCTTGTCGAAGGTGGTGAGGCCGCGCTCGCGATCGGAATCGGCGAGCGCATTCATCTCGTCGAGCAGATAGGGGTGCGCGCGGATGGCACCTTGCCCGAACACGATGAGGTTGCGAGTCAGGATGTTGGCGCCCTCCACCGTGATGCCGACCGGCACGGCGCGGTGCAGATTGCCGAGATAGTTTTGCGGACCGTCGATCACGGCCTTGCCGCCATGGATGTCCATGGCGTCATCGATCACGGTGCGCATCCGCTCGGTCGCATGCAGCTTCATGATGCCGGAAATGACGGCGGGATGAATGCCGGCATTCAGCGCCGCACAGGTCAGCCGCCGCGCCGCATCCAGCTGGTAGGCGGTGGCATTGATGCGCGCGAGCGGCTCCTCGACGCCTTCGAACTTCGAGATGGAGATGCCGAACTGCTCGCGGATGCGGGCATAGGCTCCGGTGGCGCGCGCCGCATAGGCGGCGCCCGCGGCAGAGAGCGACGGCAGCGAGATGCCGCGTCCGGCGGCAAGGGCCGTCATCAGCATCTTCCAGCCTTGGCCGAGGCGCTCCTTGCCGCCGATGACGTAGTCGAGCGGAATGAAGACGTCGCGTCCCCAATTCGGGCCGTTCTGGAACACCTGCATCGACGGCAAATGGCGATGGCCGATCTCGACGCCGGGCAGATTGGTCGGGATCAGCGCCACGCTGATGCCGAGCTCTTCCTCGCTGCCGACGAGATGATCGGGATCAGAAGCCTTGAAGGCAAGGCCCAGCAGCGTCGCGACCGGGCCGAGTGTGATATAGCGCTTGTGCCAGTTGAGCCTGAGGCCGACCACCTCGCGGCCCTCGAAGGTGCCCTTGCAGATGACGCCGGTGTCGACCATCGAGGCGGCGTCGGAGCCGGCTTCCGGGCTGGTGAGCCCGAAGCAGGGAATGTCGCGGCCGTCGGCGAGGCGCGGCAGCCAGCGCTCCTGCTGCTCCCTGGTTCCGAACCGCATCAGGAGTTCGCCGGGCCCGAGCGAGTTCGGCACCATCACGGTGACGGCCGCCGCAATCGAGCGGGTCGAAATCTTGCGCACCACTTCCGAATGGGCGTAAGGCGAGAAGCCGAGGCCGCCGAACTCCTTCGGAATGATCATGCCGAAGAACTTCTCGCGCTTGACGAAGTGCCAGACGTCCTGCGGCAGGTCACGCAATTCCCAGAAGATCTTCCACTCGTCGAGCATGGCGCAGAGCTCGTCGACGGGGCCGTTGAGAAAGGCCCGTTCCTCGTCCGTCAGCACGGCCTGCGGCACCTTCAGCAGCTTCGACCAATCAGGATTGCCGGTAAAGAGATCGGCGTCCCACCAGACGTCGCCGGCTTCGAGGGCTTCACGTTCGGTGTCGGACATCGTCGGCAGCACGCCGCGCGCCCAGGAGAAGATCGGCTTGGTAAGAATGTCGCGGCGGAAGCTCATGGCGGACCTCATGCATCGGCGCGGGTGTCAGGCATTTTAGCGGAAAGTGGGTGGCGGATGTGAAGACTTCGGCTGCGATATTGACGCGGCCGGGCGGCCGCCCAAGCCATAACGGCCGGGGCGTGGTGGCAGTTCCGGGAGGGGGAATGGGGCTGAACGCCCCACTGTCATTCCGGGGCACGCGAAGCGTGAGCCCGGAATCCATCATGCGGCAGCGTTGGTCGGTGAATGGATTCCGGGCGCGCGCCTGACGGCGCGCCCCGGAATGACGACGCGAAGATGACCGGCCCTAATCCGGCCGGATCATCTCGAACATGTTTTCGGGCTTGATCTCGAAATAATCGCCGCGGCGGCCGGCGCGGACGATCGGGTGGGCGGCGGCGGTCTGGTAGACGCCGTCCTTGATCAAGGTCTTGTCGATGTGGACGGCGACGACCTCGCCGAGGGTCAGCCAGGCGTCGGCCTCCTTGCCGTCGGCGCCCTTGAGGCGGACGATGTCGGACACCTTGCACTCGAAGGCGACGGGGCTCTCAGCCACCCGCGGCACGTTGACGAGCTTGCCGGGCACGGCGGTGAGGCCCGCGAGCTTGAACTCATCAACCTCGGGCGCGACATGCGCCGCGGTCGCGTTCATCTGCTTCGCCAGGTCCATCGTGGCCAGATTCCAGACGAACTCGCCGGTCTGCTGCATGTTCTCGACCGTATCCTTCCAGTTGGTGGAGGAGAAGCCGATGATCGGCGGCACGTAACAGAACGCGTTGAAGAAGCTGTAGGGCGCGAGGTTGACGTGGCCCTTGGTATCGCGGGAGGAGATCCAGCCGATCGGCCGCGGCGCGATGATGGCGTTGAAGGGATCGTGCTTGAGGCCGTGGCCCTTGGAGGGCTCATAGAAGTACAGGTCTTTGTCGGTCACGCGGGTGCTTCTCCAATGCCCGTCATTCCGGGGCGATGCGAAGCATCGAACCCGGAATCTCGAGATTCCGGGTTCGGTCCTACGGACCGCCCCGGAATGACGGCAAGGACGTTATAGGAGAAACTTCCCGCCTCGTCAGTGGCGCGGCGACAGACCCGCGATGACGAAATCGATCATCTGGTCGATGGTCGGACCAGGCTTGGTGGCACACTGGGCGATCATCTGGGGGTGGAAGAAGCGCATCATCGCGGTACAGGCGCACAGCGAAGCCAGCTGCAGGTCCGGCGCCTCGAACTCGCCGGAGGCGACGCCTTGCGCGATGATCTGGCCGACAAATCCGGCGATGCACTCCATATGGTTGACACAGACCTGCCAATCCTCCTGCATCGCGATCTCGACCATCTCGTGCAGCTTGTTGTCGCCGACATAGCGCTCGGTGTTCATGCGGTGGATGGTGGTGAGCAGTTCGCGGAAGCGCTCCCTGACCGGACCGGGCTTTGCGACGATCCGCCGGGCCTCGAGCTCGACCTCGCCCATCAGCGAGCGGGCCACCGCCTGATGGATCGCTTTCTTCGATTCGAAGAAGCGATAAACGTTGGCGGGGCTCATCCGGAGCTCCTTGGCGATATCCCCGACCGTGGTCTTCTGGTAGCCGATCTGGCGGAACAGCCGCTCAGCCACCTCGAGAATACGATCCCGGGTGTCGCCTTCGATATGTTCCGCAATCAGTGTCATTTGTCAGGACTCGTCCGTCAGCACTTCATCTCACTTATTCAGCCGCTTCAGCAAGCGGAATAGCGGAATGCTCATCGCTCCCATGCTGCGGCGCGGCAGGCTGTTCCGGGGTACCGGCCTCATCCAGGCTCTTCCTGAACCACAGGGCGTAGAGGCCCGGCAGATACAGGAGCGTGAGGAAGGTCGCGACGAACAGGCCGCCCATGATGGTGATCGCCATCGGGCCCCAGAAGGCCGAGCGCGACAGCGGGATCATGGCGAGGATGGCGGCGAGCGCCGTCAGCACCACGGGCCGGGCGCGGCGGACGGTGGCTTCCACGATCGCCTCGCGCCGGGTCAGGCCGTGCGAGACGTCGGTCTCGATCTGGTCGACCAGGATGACCGTGTTGCGCATGATCATGCCGGCAAGCGCGATCAGGCCGAGCAGCGCCACGAAGCCGAACGGGGCATTGGCGACGTTGAGGCCGAGCGAGGCGCCGACGATGCCGAGCGGCGCGGTCAGGAATACCAGGATCAGGCGCGAGAAGCTCTGAAGCTGGATCATCAGCAGCGTCAGCATCACCATGACCATCACCGGGAAGAGGATGAAGATCGAGGCGTTGCCCTTGGCGGATTCCTCGAACGCGCCGCCGGGCTCGATCCGGTACGCCGGCTCGAGGTGATCCTTGATCGCCTTCAGCTTCGGCGTGATCTGGTTGGTGACGTCGGGCGCCTGCACGCCGTCGACGACGTCTGAGCGCACGGTGATCGCCATGTCGCGGTTGCGCCGCCACATGATCGGTTCCTCATGGGCATATTCGATCTTGGCGATCTGCTGCAGCGGCACGGCAACGCCATTGCGCGAGGTGATGGTGAGATCACCGACACCGCCGAGGTCGAGGCGCTCGGACGGGATCGCACGGGCGACCACGCCGACCTTCTCGATGCCGTCGCGCACGGTCGTGACCTGCGAGCCCGAGATCAGCATCGACAGCGCTTGCGAGACGTCCTGCGGGGTCAGGCCCATGGCGCGGGCGCGATCCTGGTCGACGACGAGCTTGAGGTAAGGCGACTGCTCGTTCCAGTCGAGCTGGACGTCCTTGACGCTCTTGTTCTGCCGCATCACGTCGCGGACCTGGTAGGCGATCTCGCGGACCTTGTTGGGGTCGGGGCCGATCACGCGGAACTGGACGGGGAAACCGACCGGAGGACCGAAGTTGAAGCGGTCGACGCGCACGCGCGCCTCGGTCAGGAAGCCCTCGGCAGCCGCGTTCTCGATCTTGGCCTTGATGCGCTCACGCGCCTCGACGCCCTTGGCGACGATGACGATCTCGGCGAAGGCCTCGTTCGGAAGCTGCGGATTGAGGCCGAGCCAGAAGCGCGGCGAGCCCTGGCCGACATAGGAGGTATAGGTCTCGATGTCCTTGTCGTCCTTCAGCAGCGTTTCGGCCTTCTTCACCGCCTTCTCGGTGACGTTGAAGGCGGTGCCCTCGGGCAGGCGCAACTGGAGGAACAGCTCGGGCCGCTCCGACAGCGGGAAGAACTGCTGCTGCACATGGCCGAAGCCGACGATCGAGGCGACGAAGACGCCGACGGTCGCGACCACGACGGTGATGCGGTGATTGACACACCATTGCACGATGGCACGCAGGCCACGGTACATGCGGGTCTCGTAGACTGCGTGCGGATCGTGGTTCTGGTGCGCCTTCATATCCGGGAGCAGCTTGACGCCGATATAGGGCGTGAAGATCACCGCCACGAACCAGGAGGCGACCAGCGCGATCGCCACGATCCAGAAGATGCTGCCGGCATATTCGCCGACCGCGGAATTGGCAAAGCCGATGGGGAGGAAGCCGGCTGCCGTGACCAGCGTTCCCGTGAGCATCGGAAATGCAGTTGATTCCCAGGCAAAGGACGCCGCGCGCACGCGGTCCCAGCCCTGCTCCATCTTCACCACCATCATCTCGACCGCGATGATGGCGTCGTCGACGAGCAGGCCGAGCGCGATGATCAGCGCGCCGAGCGTGATGCGGTGCAGGTCGAGCGACATCGTGTTCATGACGATGAAGACGATGCCGAGCACCAGGGGCACCGACATAGCGACCACGATGCCGGTGCGCCAGCCGAGTGCCAGGAACGAGACGAACAGCACGATGACGAGCGCTTCCATGAAGGAATGCACGAACTCGCCGACGGCGTGCTCGACCACCTTGGGCTGGTCGGCAATCAGCTTGACGTCGATGCCCTGCGGGACGGCCTTCATGAACTCGTTGGTCGCCTTCTCGACCTCCTTGCCGAGCTCGAGAATGTTGGCGCCCTTGGCGGTGACGACGCCGATGCCGATCGCGGGCTTGCCTTCCTGGCGCACGATGAAGCTCGGCGGATCGACATAGCCATGGGTGACGGTGGCGATGTCGCCGAGCCGGAACACACGGCCGTTGCTCTCGACCGGGGTCTCAGCCACGGCCTTGGCACCGTCGAGTGCGCCGGTGACGCGCAGCGGCACGCGCTGCGACGAGGTTTCGACCGTGCCGGCCGGCGTCACGTTGTTCTGCTTGGCGAGCGAATCGAACAGCGCCTGCGGCGTGATGCCGAGCGTGGCGAGCTTGGCGTGGGAGAACTCGACGAAAATACGCTCGTCCTGATTGCCGTAGACGTCGACCTTGGTCACGCCGGGGACCTTGAGGAGGCGCTGACGGAATCCTTCCGAGACCTTCTTGAGCTGAGCATAATCGGCGCCGTCGCCGGTCATCATGTAGAGGATGGAATCGACGTCGGAGAACTCGTCGTTGACGACGGGTCCGAGAATGCCGGAGGGCAGCTGGCCCTGCACGTCGACCAGCTTCTTGCGCAGCAGATAGAAGAGATAAGGCACGTCCTTCGGCGGCGTGTTGTCGCGGAACGTGACCTGGAGCGCGGTGAAAGCGGGCTTGGAATAGGTCTGCACCTTCTCGAAATAGGGCAGCTCCTGGATCTTCTTTTCGATGGGATCGGCGACCTGGGTCTGCATCTCCTGCGCGGTCGCGCCGGGCCATATCACGGAGACGTTGACCACCTTCACCGTGAAGAACGGATCCTCGGCGCGGCCGAGCTTCTCGTAGGAGAAGAAGCCTGCGACGCCGAGCACGATCATCAGGAAGAGAACCAGCGTCGGATGGCTGACGGCCCAGGCCGAAAGGTTGAAGCGCTTCATCGCTCTCTCCGAAAGAAGATCCAGTTGCAAATACGACAGCCGCTCTATTCACCCCGTCATCGCGAGGCAGCGAAGCAATCCAGGGGGCTGGGCAGGTTCTGGATCGCTTCGCCGCTTCAGCCCTCGCATTTGCGCTCGGGCCGAAACTCGCCTCACACGACGTAACTCGACTTCTCCAGTCATTCCGGGGCGCCCGCAGGGCGAACCCGGAATCTCGAGATTCCCCGGTGCGAAATTGCGCACCTGTGGTCTGGTCCTTCGGACCATCCCGGAATGACGGGAATTAGAAACTCAGTGATGAAACGATCCGCACCCGCTGACTCGGATCGAGCTTCTGCACGCCGAGGGCGACGATCTTGGCGCCCTCTTCCACGCCGCCCGTGATGACGACGTCCTTGCTCTCGTAGGACTTCACCGTCACTGGTTTCAGCGCGACCGAGCCGTTGTCGTCGACGACGTAGAAAGACGGCTTGCCGCCTTCGTTGAACAACGCCGATAGCGGCAGCCGGGCGACGCGCTCGGTTGCGGCGTCAGACAGCGTCAGCGTCGCCGTCATGCCGAGCGCGACCTTGTCGTCGGCCTCAGGCAGCGAGAACTTTGCCAGATAAGTGCGCGTGGCCGGGTCGGCCGCCGGCGCGATCTCGCGCAGCTTGGCCGCATACTTCTTGTTCGGCTCGGACCAAAGAGTGACGCTGGCGACGCCCGACTTGGCGCGTCCGACCAGCGTCTCAGGGATCGCGACGACCGCTTCCTTCTCGGCAAAGCGGGCGACACGGATCGAAGCCTGGCCCGCGGCAACCACCTGGCCGGGCTCGATCAGCGTTGCGGTGACGACGCCGCGGGCATCGGCAACAAGCGTCGCGTAGGAAAGGGAATTCTTAGTCAAATCGACCGAACGCTCGGCCCGGTTCAGGCGCGCACGGGCCTCGTCGGCGGCGGCGCGACTCGAATCCAGCTGCGCATCGGTGGTCCAGCCCTTGGCCTTCAGGTCCTTGGCGCGCTGCTCGGCGGCGGCGGCCTGGGCCAGCACGCCGGTCGCGGCGGTCTGCTCGGCGACGGCCTGCTCGGCCTGGAGCTTCAGGTCGACCTCATCGAGAGTGGCCAGCGGCTGACCAATTTCGACGGTCTGGCCGACCTCGACCAGGCGCTTGGCAACCTTGCCGGCGACGCGGAAGCCGAGATCGCTCTCGATCCGCGGCCGGATTGTGCCGACGAAGCTGCGCTCCGGCGTCTCGGCTTTGTAATGGGCGGTAGCAACCAAAACCGGCCGCGGCGGCTCGGCCTTCTCGGCCACAGTATCATTGCACCCGGCCAGGGCGGCGGCCATCAGGGCCAGCGATACACCCACCAAGAGCTTGGAATAGCTGGACAAAACCGACCGGACGAACATCGAAGAACACTCCTGCATCTCGACTGGCGGGAGTGTCGACTAAGGACTGACGAAAGTCAATAATCGTCAGTCATCAGGAAAGCGTGATCGTTAAGGGGTGGTAAGGATTGGGATGGCCATATTGCGAAGGTGCGATGGTAGAGTGGGCAACCGGACTTGTCCGTCGGAGCCCGGCGGGCGAAGGCAGAGCGCGCCCAACCTTCAGCCCGGGAGGAGATGGTGGGCACGGAGCGCGACAAGCGCGCCTTTTGCCCACCGTGCGACGGCCCCCTTACCGCCCCTGCTCGGCGAACTCGTGCTTGCTGTCGTGGCCGCCGACGAAGACCAGGATGCCGGCGATCAGGGGCAGCACGGCGAGGACGAGCAAACCGGTCGAGGTCTGGCCGGTGGCTTCCTTGACCCAGCCGATCAAATAGGGCCCGCCGAAGCCGGCGAGGTTGCCGATCGAGTTGATCAGGGCGATGGCGCCGGCCGCCGCCGTGCCGGACAGCCAGGCGGTCGGCAACGTCCAGAACACGCCGAAGCAGCAGAACACGCCGATCGCGGCGACCGTCAGCGCAGCCATCGTCAGGATGGGATCGGTGAGAGAGGAGGAGATGCCGAGCGCGACGGCGGTGAGCAGCAGCGGTGCGCCGACATGCATGACCCGCTCGCGGCTCGCATCCGAATGCCGCGCCCACAGGATCATCGCAATGGTGCCGAACAAATACGGGATCGCGGTGACGAAGCCGGTTTGCGCGTTGGTGAGGCCGAACGCCTTGACGATCTGCGGCAGCCAGAACTGCATGCCATAGAGCGCACCGACGAAGCCGAAATAGATCAGGCTGAGCGCGATCACCTTCGGTGACGACAGCGCTTCGCCCAGCGAGAAGTGCTTCACCGCCTGCTTTGCCGCGATCTCCGAGTCGAGCTTCGCCTTCAACCAGGCCTTCTGCTCGGCCGAGAGCCAGTCCGCCTTCTCCGGCTTGTCGGTGAGATAGAACCAGGTGACGATGCCGAGCAGCACGGACGGGATGCCCTCGATGATGAACAGCCACTGCCAGCCCTTCAGCCCCATCATGCCGTCGAGCCCGAGCAGCAGGCCCGAGATCGGCGCGCCGATCACGGTCGAGACCGGCACGGCGATGGCGAAGGCCGCGAGGAAACGGGCGCGATACTGCGCCGGATACCAGTAGGTGAGATAGAGGATGATGCCGGGGAAGAAGCCGGCCTCGGCGACGCCGAGCAGGAAGCGCAGGACGTAGAAGCTCGTGACGCCGCTGACCATCGCCATCAGCGCCGAGATGATGCCCCAGGTCACCATGATGCGGGCGATCCAGCGGCTTGCGCCGAATTTTTCCAGCGCGAGATTGCTCGGCACCTCGAAGATGAAATAGCCAATGAAGAAGATGCCGGCGCCCCAGGAGAAGATCAGCGGCGTGAATTTCAGCTCCGCATTCATCGTCAGCGCGGCAAAGCCGAGATTGACCCGGTCGAGATAGGAGAAGAAATAGGCCAGCACCAGGAACGGAATCAGGCGCCAGGAGATGGCGCGGATGGTCGAGGTTTCGATGTCGCTCTTGCTGGCGCTGTTGGCACCGCCGGCGGAACCGGCATAGGTGGTCTGGCTCATGGCTTCCCCCCAGGGTTGTTGCTTTTGTGGGCTAAGTGGCGGTTTTGAGCATCGCGGGCAAAGAGTCAATGGAGCGAGCAATGCACGGGACGCAGCCGGATAAACCCGTTGCGCCGCTCCGGACATCGCTGATCCGCGCCGTCCTCGCCGCGGTGGTGATCGTCTGCGGGTTGTGCTTGCGCTGGTACGGCTTTCCGCTCGGGCTTCCGGCCTTCGTGGTGAAATATGGCGGCTCGCTCTTGTGGGCGACGATGGTGTTCTTGCTGGTCGGGGTTGCGCTGCCTCGGCTGACGCGGACGCAGATTGCGGCCATCGCGGTGGTGATTGCAGGCGTCGTCGAATTCTCCCGGCTCGTGCACACGCCATGGCTCGATGCGTTCCGGCTGACAACGGCCGGCGCGCTGCTGCTCGGGAGAATCTTTTCGCCGTGGAATTTGGCCGCTTATGCGGTCGGGATTGCCTTCGGCGTTTGGATCGATCGGCTCGTCCAACGGCGTAGGGAGGAATAGCGCGCGGCTGCGCAGAGCGCTGATCGCCCTACGCAGATTTCACTCCGCCAATTGAAACCGCTCGAATCGGTCGAGCTCTTCTTCGATCACACGCTTGAGCTCCCGTCGTCCCGCCGCCTTCTTGCCCTGCCCGACCCAGGTCCATTTCTGCATCAAGAGCTTCTTCGCCTGCCGGTCGGTCTTGAGATCGAGGGCGGCGACGATCTCGTCGCCGACCAGCACGGGCAGCGCGAAGTAGCCGAGCTTGCGCTTGGCCTTCGGCACATAGGCTTCGAACAGATGGTTGTAGCCGAAGATGAGATTGGTGCGCTTGCGCTGGATGATCAGGGGATCGAACGGCGAAAGAATGTGGACGAGATCGGGCGACGGCCCCTCGCCGCCCGCCTCCAGCGCTGCGGGCGAGGCCCAATGCTCCTGCTTGCCGGCGCCCTCGAGCGTAACAGGCACGAGCTCGCCGCGGCGGACGCGCGCGGCGATCAGGCGCGCGACCGGCTTCTTGCTCGGCGCGTCGAGATGGCAGATCGAATCCAGGCTGACGACGCCCTGCGAGCGCAGCGCGCGATCGAGCGGATAGGCCGTGATCTCCCGCGCGGAGGCCGGCTTCGGCGGTTTGTCCCACCCGAAATGCCGCGCCATCAGCTCATAGGTCTTCAGCATGCCCTGGCGCTCGCTGATGGTGACGGCGCCGGTATAGAAGGCGAGTTGCAACGCGCGCTTCGACGGCTTGCGGCTCTGCCACAGGTGCTCCTTTTCGACGAGCACGTCGTCCTCGATGTCGCGGATCGTCAGCGGGCCGGCGCGCAGCAGTCGCATCACCTTGCGCGTGTCGGCCGGCTTCACCGAGGCGAACCATCCGTGTCCCTCGCGCCGGTGCTCGCGCATCGCCGGCAGGAAGAACCGGAAGTCGCTGCTCGGCACGTAGGACAGCGCATGGGTCCAGTATTCGAACACGCTCTTGTCGACGCTCTGGGCCTGACGCAGGTCGGCGCGACGGTAGGACGGGATCCTGCTGAACAGGATGTGGTGATGGCAGCGCTCGATGACGTTGATGGTGTCGATCTGCACATAGCCGAGATGAGCAGTCGCGTCGGCGATGGCCTGAGCGCCCTCCCCGAACGGCGCGCGCAGGTCGAGCCGCTGGGCATGCAGCCAGATCTGCCGGGCCTGTGCCGTCGAGAGCGGATGGGGTTTCGGGGCGCGGGGCATTGCGGAATGCAATGTAGCCGGATTCGCCGCAAGGCAAGAAGCAGGGACACGAAAAAGCCGCGCTGACATCTGCTGCCAGCGCGGCCATGACGTCCGGGATCGGCGGGGGGCCCTACTTCATCGCCATCGCCTTCTCGGCGTTCATATAGTGCTTGCAGGCTCCGCGCATGTTCCCTTTGCTCATGTCGGAATTGGCCGATGCCATCGACTTCCTCGCTGCGATCTTGCCCGGCGTGTCTTCGCCGCCCATCCCCGCAACGAGCTTCGCCATATTTGCACTGGTGCACGCCATCTTGGCGGCGGATGCGGGGGACAGCGCAAGCGCCACGAATGCCGTCGCGAGCAACAGGGTCTTCATCAATTTTCTCCTCCAGAAAGGAAGCCGGCCTGATGCCGGCCACCGCAACTGCCATTCTTCAGCGGCAAGTTTTTCAGGGAGAAGACACTTCGTTGTCGCGCTGCCGAATCAGCCCCCTCTCAGCCTGCGGCTTTTGGGCGCTCCCGGTCGCGACAGTCAGGATCTCCGCGGGGCGATTTCGAATGTGAGGAAGATCACATCGAGGCCTTTGAACCTGCCCTAGGCTCGCAGCATCAAATCGCCATCAGGCGTAACAGCGAGGATACGACAATGACCCGTTTTGATAAGTCTTTTGGACTGAAGGCGATGATTATCTCCGCAGCGCTGTCGATGACGGCGGGCCTGGCTCTGGCCGGCGACAACAATGTCTCCACCGATAAAATCCTGGAGGCACTGAAGCCCAAGCCGGCAACCCGCGGCCTGTCCATCGGTCCGCAGGCCGACACGACCGCGCAAGCCAGGGAATCGACCTTCCTGAACACGGTGCGCAACCGCTCGACCCGGTCGCTCTCGACGGGCGAGCGCGAGCAGATCGCCGAGTTAGCTGCGACCAAGCCGAAGATCGATCTGGAGATCCAGTTCGACTACAACTCGGCCGACATAGCCAAGACGTCGGTGGCATCGGTGCAGGCGCTCGGCAAGGCGCTGTCCGATCCGGCGCTGAAGGGCTCGACCTTCGTGGTCGCCGGCCACACCGACGCGATCGGTGGCGAAGCGTACAATCAAGGGCTCTCCGAACGGCGCGCCGACACCATCAAGAAGTACCTGGTGCAGAACTACGGCCTCAACGGCACCGATCTCGTCACCGTCGGCTACGGCGAGACCAAGCTGAAGGATGCCGCCAACGGCGCCGACCCGACCAACCGCCGCGTCCAGGTCGTGAACATGGACACCAAGACCGCAGCGAAGTAATTCGCAGTCGTCGCGCCAGACACGCCGCTTGCCGCAGCCCCGGCAGGCGGCGAAGTCATATCCAGCTTTGGAACAGCATCAGGCGGCCGAAGGTTCGCATGGACGTGCCGAGGAAGGCCGCGGAGATCGGCAGCATGACCGCAAAGCCGGCTGCAGCGACGCCGACATAGGCCCACAGCAGCCAGCGCGGCAGCCCCTCCCGGCGCAGCACATAGACCAGCGCCAGCGAGGCCGCGGTCGCGGCCGGCAGATAGTAATAGATGAAGCCGAGCGTACGCGGCAGCAACGCCCAGGCGAGCCAGGGACCGAAATAGAATGCCGCGATCAGGAATGCATCCCACCGCCGGGCGACGATGAAATCGCGCAGCACCACAACGAGGGCGAGCAGAGCCGGCCAGAGCACCAGCGGATTGCCAAGAAAGACGATCGCAGCGACGTTGTCATCTCCCGTCTTGTCGAACAGGAACCACACCGGGCGCGCGAGCAACGGCCAGGACGGCCATGCGCTCATATAGGTGTGGCCGGCGATGGCCGTCGTGGTGTTGTCGGCGAAGATCCGCCGCTGCGCCTCGATCAGATCCGGCGGTGACACTCCATAGAGGGGGACGAAAGCGGCAAGATAGGCCACCGTCGGCAGGACGGCGAAGCAGAGCGCGACGTGATGCAGCCTCAAGCCGCGCCAAAGCTCCGGCCGATACCAGTCGTCCGGCTTCGCGTCGGCAAACAGCGTACGCCAACCCTGCATCAGGCGGATCACCGCAACGATCACGATGCAGACGCCAAGCGGAAACAGGCCGCTCCATTTGCAGGCCGCAGCACAGCCGAACAGGCTGCCCGCGAGCGCGAACATTGCCTGCGGCCGCTCTCTGCGAAAACCATGCATGAAGGCGGCGGTCGCGAGCAGGCCGAAGCCGAGCGCAAAGATGTCGAGCATCGCGATGCGCGCCTGCACGTACAGCATCTGGTTGAGGCCTGCGAACAGCGCCGCGGCGATCGCCGGCCCTTGCGCGGAAAACAGCGCGAGGCCGCACAGATAGATCGCGACGATCGCCAGCGCGCCGAACAACGTCGCGGGGTAACGCCAGCCGAACGCGTTGTCGCCGAAGGTTGCGATCGATGCCGCGATCAGCTCCTTGGCCAGTGGCGGATGCATCGGATTGAGCATCGGCTGCGACATCACAGGCGCCAGCATCTGCCGCGCCGCCGGGACGTAATGCACCTCGTCGAAGACGAATTTTTCCGGCGTGGTGAGACCGATCAGCAGCGCCAGATGCGCAACCAGGAAAATCGCGACAGCAAGCACTGCGCTCGGCGACAGCCCTGGAACTGCGAGCGATTCAGGCGGCTGCTGTTGAGATATTTTGCGTGGCAAATCTGCGTCACCGCGGACAAAAATAAAGGTCGCGATCTCATTGAACGCATTCTGTCGCAACTGTCACTAAGCATAGCGCACGTCCCGCGCCGCTTGTGATAATTACGCCACATCGCAAGCGAGCGCGATCCGGTACGATCAGGGACACATCGATCGGTTGCGAAATGAATTTGCGTTTTTGGCTTTTCTCCATCCTCTCGTTGGCCACATTGGGCGCCGGCTCTAGCGCGCAGGCGCAGACTCGCGTCGGCGAAGCCGTCGTGATCCAGAACGAGGTTGTGCGCGTGGCCGCGACCACGACGCCGATCAATGTCGGAGACAGCATGCTGCGCGACGAGACCGTGCGGACCGGCGCCGACAGCGCGGCGCGTTTCGTGATGGCCGACAGCACCAATCTGTCGCTCGGCCCGAGCGCCACGCTGAAGCTCGACCGCACCGTCTTCAACGACGAGCGCAGCTATCGCGACGTCGCGATCCGCATGACCACCGGCGCCTTCCGCTTCGTCACCGGACGTTCCGACAAGGCCGCTTACAAGATCACGACGCCGCTTGCGACCATCGGTGTGCGCGGCACTACGCTCGACATTCTCTCGCAACGTGGGCGCTCCGTGGTCGTGCTTCAGGACGGCGCGGCCAGCGTCTGCACCAAGAGCTCCCAGTGCGTGCAGCTCACCCAGCCAGGCGACACCGCGATCATCACCTCGACCGGCGGCAAGGTCGGCATCACCAAGGCCAACACGCCGCCCTGGACGTTTGCCGCCAACTGCGCCGCGAGTGCAGGGCTTTGTGCCGTCAACCAATATGCCGGCGCCTCGCCGACCATCACGCCAGCCGTCCAGGACGACGGCATGCTGTGCGGGCGCTGACGATGACGAAATACCGCTTCCGGCGCCTCATCCTCATCGGCGTGCTGACCGCCGCGTCCGCATTTGCGCTTGTCGCCTCGGGGGCCCGCCCGGCGGCCGCGCAGGCGTCGGAGTGCGGGTCCGAGTGCGGCGAGCCGACGCCTTATCCGTCGCCGACCTACTCGCCCTCGCCAGCGCCCTCCCCGAGTCCTACGCCCTCACCAAGCCCTGCGCCCTCACCGTCGCCGAGCCCGTATCCTTCCCCCAGCCCATATCCGTCGCCGAGCCCGACACCGACCGGCGCGGCTTCCAGCGGCAGTTCGATCGGCGGCCTCGCCAACCAGCGCTTCAACCAGATGATCACCAACCGGGTGCTCGGCACGGTGCTGCTCGGCGTCAACGAGCAGATCAATTGCGGCGACTGCATCAGCGCATTCGGCTCGGCCGGCTCGTTCTCGGCCGGCATCCACGGCCGCAAGGCGCTGACCAACAATCTGTCGCTGCTCGCCGGCATCGCCTACACGCACTACGACGGGCGTGGCTACGAGATCACCAGCGCACCGATCGGCGCTTTTGCGTTGCGCTATGACTTTACCGATTGGGGCTCGTCGCGGCCGTTCTTCGACGTCGGCACGATCCTGACGCCATGGGAGAAGGCGCGCTACACGCGCAGCTACGATACCAGTCTCGGCCCGGTGAGCGTGACCAGCTCGACCAACGTCTCGAACTACGCCGTCTACGGTCGCGCCGGCTGGATAAGCCGCCTCTCGCCGCGCGACGAGGTCGCGGCCTCGATCGAGGTCTGGCAGCTCTGGCAGCGCGTCTCCGGCTACAGCGACAGTACGGTGGCGTTCAATCCATTCGACGCCAGCATCGCTGATGGCACCGACCGCACCAGCCTCGTCAAGATCGGCGGCCAGTGGACGCATCTCTTCGGCAGCAACATCGAGACAAACATCAATGGCGGCTGGGTGCAGTCGTTTGCGAGCCACAGCGGCATCGTCGCCACCGTAACCGGCAACGGCGTGGTGGTGCCGACCATGGGCAACCAGGGCTGGTTCGAATATGGCGGCCGCCTCGGCTTCCGCGTGCAAAAGGGCTGGATCGTGGATCTCTTTGCCAACGGCACGTTGGGCCCGCAGCCGGTCGGGAACACGATCCACGGCGGCGTCGGGCTGCGGATAAATTATTAGGACGGAGACCTCGCTCCAAATTCCGCTGTCATGTCCCGCGAAGGCGGGACATCCAGTACGCCGCAGCCCATCCGCTCAATCACTGCCGTCTCGGAGTACTGGATCGCCCGGTCAAGACCGGGCGATGACAATGAGCATGTGGCAGGAGCCTGTGACCTCAGGCGGCCGACTTGCCCTCGAACGCCTGACGCAGGACGGCCACGTCGAGCTTGACCATCTTCATCATGGCCTGTACCGCGCGCGCGGCCGCTGCCTTGTCCGGGCTCGACAGGAACTCGAACATCACTTTCGGCACCACCTGCCAGGCCACGCCCCAGCGATCCCTGAGCCAGCCGCACTGCTCTTCCTTGCCGCCGTGGGCGAGGAACGCGTTCCAGACGCTGTCGACCTGCGCCTGGTCGTCGCAATGGATCATCAGCGAGATCGCGTGGGTGTATTCCATCTTCATGCCGCCGTTGAGCGCGACCAGGGGCTGTCCGGCCATCGTGAACTCGACGACGAGCACGGAGCCTTCCTTGCCGGAGGGGCCGTCCGAAACGTTGCGCTGGACGTGCGTGATCGCCGAATTCGGAACGAGCGAGACGTAGAATTTTGCGGCGTCCTCGGCATCGCCGTTGAACCACATGCAGGGCACGAGCTTGGACATCGTGAATGCTCCTCTTCAGATCTTCCGGGTTCGGATCAGGCGTTTGCCATCTCGGGCTGCAGAGGGGCGGCCGCGAGGTCCATCCAGTTCACACCCCACATATGGCCATCGGGATCCTCGAAGCTGCGGCCGTACATGAAGCTGTATTCGTCCTTCGGACCGGGATCGGCCACTCCGCCTGCCGCCGCAGCCTTGCCGACGATATCGTCGACGTCGCTGCGACTGTCCGCGGACAGGCAGAGTAGCACCTGGTTCGAGGTCCTGGCATCCGCGATCGGCTTCGGCGTGAACTGGCGGAATTTGTCGTGGGTCAGCAGCATGGCGAAAATGGTCTCGGAAAAGACCATGCAGCTCGCGGTCTCGTCGCTGAATTGCGGATTCTTGACCGCACCGACCGCCTCATAAAAGGCGGTCGCGCGCTTGAGGTCGGTCACCGGCAGGTTGACGAAGATCATCTTGGGCATCGGAAGCTCCTCGGGTGGGGTTCTGCCCAAGGACGGACGGCCAGGCCGTCATCCGACACCGCTTCCGACTAATTTTTCGGACCCCGATCTGCGGGGTTCTGTCGCACCGAACCCCGCGCGCCGAGCAGCCTTACTTCTTCTCGTTGGGATCGCGGTGCACCGGGTCGATCCAGAGCACGGTCTCGGGCTTCTCCACCGGCTCGATGTCGAGATTTATCGCCACCGCCTCGCCGTCGCTGCGCACCAGCACGCATTCCAGCACCTCGTCCGGGCTGGCGTTGATCTCCTGGTGCGGCACGTAGGGCGGGACGAAAATGAAGTCGCCGGGGCCGGCTTCCGCGGTGAACTGCAGGCTCTCGCCCCAGCGCATCCGCGCCTTCCCCTTCACCACATAGATGACGCTTTCGAGATGGCCGTGATGATGCGCGCCGGTCTTGGCATCCGGCTTGATGCTGACCGTGCCCGCCCACAATTTCTGCGCGCCGACGCGTGCGAAATTGATGGCAGCCGCGCGGTCCATACCGGCCGTCGAGGGCACGTTCGTGTCGAGCTGGTTGCCCGGAATGACGCGCACGCCGTCATGTTTCCAGCGATCGTCGTGATCGTGTGCATGATGCGAGTGCGAGTGATCATGGCCGGTCATGGGTACTTGCTTTCTGTTGGTTCCGTGCGCGGCAAACTAACCCAAAGCCGCAGCCGCAAGCCATACCAAAATCGGAACCCTCGTAGCCGCTCAGCGTTGTCATTGCGAGCAAACCGAGAGGAGAATTTCATGGGCAGCACCACTGACAAGATCAAGGGCACCGCGAACGAGGCGATCGGCAAGGCCAAGCAGGGCATCGGCGAAGCCACCGGGTCCGATCGCATGAAGGGCGAGGGCGTGGTCCAGGAAGTGAAGGGCAAGGGCCAGCAGGCCATGGGCGACGCCAAGGATGCCGCGAAGGATGCGATGGATCGCGCCGCCGCCGCGGCAAAACGCGCGACGGAGTGACGCGCTTAGAGCTGAAAGCGAAAAGACCGGCCGAAAGGCCGGTCTTTTTGTTTGTGCAGTCATTCCGGGGCGGCGCGAAGAGCCGAACTATGGTGCGCGATTGCGCACCTGAGAAATCTCGAGATTCCGGATTCGATGCTGCGCATCGCCCCGGAATGACGGCTACGCCGTCACTTCACCGCGAGCAATTCCACGTCGAACATCAGGGTCGCGTTCGGCGGGATCACGCCCCCCGCGCCGCGCGCGCCATAGCCGAGCTGCGGCGGGATGATCAGCGTGCGCTTGCCGCCGACCTTCATCGAGGCAACGCCCTCGTCCCAGCCGGCGATGACGCGACCCTTGCCGATCGGGAATTCGAACGGCTCCTTGCGATCGACAGAGGAGTCGAATTTCTTGCCCTTCTGGCCGTTCTCATAGAGCCAGCCGGTATAGTGCATCACGCAGATCTGACCGGGCTGCGGCGAGGCACCGGTGCCGACGGTGGAGTCGATGATCTGCAGGCCTGAAGCTGTGGTCATGGTCTTTCCTGCGGTCTGGGCCGAGGCCGTGGTGGAAACGAAATCGGACACGCCACCGATCACGGCGATCGCGAGTGCCGACACGATAGCGAGGAGCATGCGCTGAAAACGCTGCATAGGGCACCTTCCATTTGAGGCGGGAGGTGTCTAACCCAACGACGTCGCCGTTTCCACCCCTCAGACCTCGATATTTTCCAGCCGCACCGGCAGCTTGCGGATGCGCTGGCCGGTGGTGATAGATCGCGTTGCAGATCGCTGCATTGGTGCCGACATTGGCAAGCTCGCCGAGGCCCTGCGCCCACCGGGTTGATGTGATCGTCCTGCTCGGAGAGCATGATGACCTCGACGCTGGGCACATCGGCATTCACGGGCACGAGGTAGTCGGCAAGATTGTCGTTGACGTAGCGCGCATTGCGCTCGTCGATCTCGGTGGCCTCCAGCAGCGCCGAGGACATGCCCCAGATCAGGCCGCCCATCAGCTGGCTGCGCGCCGTGCGCGGATTCATGATCCTGCCTGCAGCGAACGCGCCGACCAACCGGGGACAACGGATCTCGTGCGTGAAGCGGTTGACGCGGACCTCGACGAACTCGGCGCCGAAGGCGTAGGCGATCTTGTCCTTCATTTGATGGCCGCCGACGAACCGAGGCTGCCCGGCATGCATGGCCCTGAACGAGTCCGGCGGTGCGCCCTCCGGCTTCCATTCGCCATATTCCTCGACAACGCCGACATCGGAACCATCGCACTTCCGGCAGCACCGGCCAAGAAGGCGCGGCGATTGAATTAACTTGGAGCAATGAGTGCAGTTCCGAACGAGAAAGGGCGGCGCAGCAAATGCCGCGCCGCCCTTCGTCAACTTTTCCTGATCTTGCGCGCGGAACCCCGCGCGAGCTCAATAGCCGAGGGCGCAGCCGTCCTTGCGCGGATCGGAGCCGCCCGTGAGCGTGCCCTTGTCCCAGTCGATCCAGATCGCCTGGGCGCCGCCGAGCGGGCCGACCACGCTGGTGGTCTTGTGGCCAATCTTCTTCAAGCCTTCGACGATCGCAGCCGGCACGCTGTCCTCGAGTTGATATTGGCCCTCGTAATGCAGGCCGCGCGGCATGTCGATCGCCTCCTGCACGTCGCAGCCGTAGTCGAGGATGTTGGTCAAGACATGGGTCTGGCCGGTCGGCTGATACTGGCCACCCATCACGGCGAACGACATTGTCGAACGGCCGCCCTTGGTGAGCAGGCCCGGCATGATCGTGTGCAGCGGGCGCTTGCCGCCTTCGATGCAGTTGGGATGGCCGGGCTGGATGCGGAAGCCGCCGGCACGGTTCTGGAACAGTACACCGGTCTTGTTGGAGACGATGGCCGAACCGAAGGAATGCGCGACCGAATTGATGAACGAGCAGACGTTGCGGTCCTTGTCCACCACCGTGATGTAGATGGTCGAGGGGTTCATCGGCGGCGCAACGTTCGGCAGGTCAAGCATGCCGTCCATGCGGATCTTGCTGATGTACTCGTCGGCAAAGCCCCTCTCGAGCATCTCGGCGACGTTGATCCTCATGTGCTCGGGAGAAGCGACATGCATCTCGCGGTTCATGTAGGCGATGCGCGCGGCTTCCGCCTCGAGATGGAACCGCTCGACGCTAACGGGCGCGTACTTGGTCAGATCGAAACGCGACAGGATGTTGAGCATCAAGAGCGCGGTGACGCCCGGGCCGTTCGGCGGGCACTGCCAGAAGTCATAGCCCTTGTACATGGTGCCGATCGGCGTCGTTACCTCAGTGGTGTGCGCGGCGAAATCGTCGAGCGTGTGCAGGCCGCCGATTCCCCTGAGGGTCTCGACCATGTCTTCCGCGATCGGCCCCTTGTAGAAGGCGTCGCGGCCATCCTTGGCGATCGCGCGCAGGGTCTTGCCGAGCTCGGCCTGGCGAATGACGTCGCCGGCCACCGGCGGCTTGCCGCCCGGCAACAGGTAGCGCACGGTGTTGGTACCATTCTTCAGCTTCTCGAACTGGTTCTTCCAGTCGAAGGCGATGCGGGGCGCGACGACGTAGCCTTCCTCGGCCGCCTTGATCGCGGGCTGAAGCAGCCGGTCGAAACCGAACTTGCCGTGGTCGCGCAGAACCGTCGCGAAGGCGTCGATCACGCCTGGGATCGAGACCGCATGCGCCGATGTCAGCGGCACCGAGTTGATCTTGCGCTCGAGATACCAGTCGGCGTTGGCCGCCTTGGGCGCGCGGCCGGAGCCGTTATAGGCGATGATCTTGCCCTCGCCGCGCGGCTGGATCAGCGCAAAACAGTCCCCGCCGATACCGGTCGACTGCGGCTCGATCACGCCGAGCAGGGCAGAGCCGGCAACGGCCGCGTCCACCGCGGTGCCGCCCTCGCGCAGCACCTCGATCGCCGCGAGCGAGGCTTGCGGATGCGAGGTCGCGACCATCGCGTTGGTGGCGTGGACCGTGGACCTGCCGGGGAAATGGAAGTTTCTCATCGAATTTCTTGCTCTCTTGGCCGTGGGCGCGAGTGGCGCGCCATCTCGAAAACCGCGTCTACATGACACATTCCGGCCCGGCGGGGCAATGCTGGCATACCAGGAAAATGGCTGCCATCCGCTGGACGTATGGAGTTTTCGACGCTGGCGGCCATGCGGGTTTTCCGGATGGCTGCCGCCTGCTAAACGAGCCGCCATGTCCGATCCGAATTCGGCGACCAAGGTCGCGGCCCTCTATCAATTCGTCGCCCTCCCGGAATACCGCGAGCTGCGCGAGCCGCTGCGCGCCTTCTGCGCTGGCCTTAAGCTGAGGGGCAGCGTGTTGCTGGCGCAGGAGGGCATCAACGGCACCGTCGCCGGTACGCCGGAGGCGATCGATGCCTTCGCCCATGAACTCGCACACGGCGACATGTTCGGCGGCAGGCTCGACAAGCTCGAATTGAAATTCTCGACCGCGGAAGCGATGCCGTTCGGGCGGCTCAAGGTGCGGCTTAAGAAGGAGATCGTCACGCTCGGTGACGAGACTGTCGATCCGACCCGCCAGGTCGGCACCTATGTCGATGCTGCCGAGTGGAATGCGCTGATTGCGAGGCCCGACACGCTGCTGCTCGACACCCGCAACGCCTTCGAAGTGGCCATGGGGACGTTCGAGGGCGCGATCGACCCCGGCATCAAGAGCTTTGGCCAGTTCAAGGATTTTGCCGCAATTGAGCTCGATCCGGCAAGGCACCGCAGGATTGCGATGTTCTGCACCGGCGGCATTCGCTGCGAGAAGGCGAGCGCGCATCTGCTCGCGCGCGGCTTTGCAGAGGTCTATCACCTCAAAGGCGGCATTCTCAAATATCTCGAGGAGGTGCCGGAGGCTGAGAGCCGCTGGCGCGGCGAATGCTTCGTGTTCGACGAGCGCGTGGCGCTCGGCCACGGTCTGCGAGAACTTGGCTTGCGCGAACGGAGCCTGCGCGAACAAAAATTGGGGCACGGCCGTGACGAATGAGATCAAGACGCTGAGCGAGCGCATCGACACGCTGGAGACGCGCCTTGCCTACCAGGACGACGCGATCGAGACGTTGAACCAGACCATCACCGCGCAGTGGAAGCAGATCGACACGCTGACGCGGCAGATCGCGCAGCTCCATGAGCGGCTCCAGGAGGCCGAGGCAAATGCGCCGGGGCCCGCCAACGAGCGTCCGCCGCATTATTGATCGGTCTTACTCGCCGGACGCCTTGGGCAGCAGGTTCATGACCTCGCCGGACATCACCAGGCGATCGCGGCCTGCGTCCTTGGCGGCGTAGAGCGCCCGGTCGGCAGCTTCGATCAGCGAGGCCACACCCGCCGTGCGCTCCAGCGCCGGCCGGCAGGTCGCGCCGCCGACCGAAGCGGTGACGCATCCAGCCGCCAGATTGGTGCTATGAACGAGGCCGGCCTTGTGAATGGCACTGCGGATCCGCTCGCCGACCCGGGCGCAGCCGGCGGCGTCGATGTTCGGCAGCAGCACGGCGAACTCCTCGCCGCCATAGCGTGCCGCCAGATCGCCGGCGCGCTGCGTTTCGGCCGCGATGATCTCTGCGATCCGGCGCAGGCAGGCATCGCCC
The DNA here is from genome assembly GCF_052043945.1 of Bradyrhizobium sp. PUT101. Taxonomy (NCBI): domain Bacteria; kingdom Pseudomonadati; phylum Pseudomonadota; class Alphaproteobacteria; order Hyphomicrobiales; family Nitrobacteraceae; genus Bradyrhizobium; species Bradyrhizobium sp. PUT101. The sequence goes on along the minus strand of NZ_CP197207.1, from coordinate 5,735,749 downwards.
GCGGGATGGCCGTATTCATCGTTGTAGGCCTTGAAGTGGTCCACATCGATCATCAGCAGAGCAAGGCTTGAGCGGTCGCGATAGGCACGCGCCCATTCCTCCTTCAGCCCCTCGTCGAAGCGGCGACGATTGGCGAGGCCGGTGAGGCTGTCCTCGATCGCAAGCGTCTCCAGCCTGGTCTCCAGCCTCTTCTGCTCGGTGATGTCGCGCGAGATCGCGACCACGCCATCGACGTTGCCGTTGCCCTTGCGGGTCACCCGCATGGTCGATTCGAGCCAGACTTCGCCGTTCTGCCGGTGCGCGTTGCGGTAGGTGAAACGCGCCTCCTCCTTCTCGCCGCGCTTGATGGCGTCGACGATCGCCTGGACCTCGGGCAGATCCTCCGGATTGATGCCCGCAAGAGCCGGCGTGCCGATCAGCTGATTGGGGCGCCAGCCGACGACGCGGACCGACGAGGGCGAGACATAGCGCAGCCGCTCGTCGAGGCCGATGCGTGTCACCATGTCGCTGGAGCCTTCGGCGAGCAGACGGAAATGCGCCTCCTTCTCGGCCAGCGCGACGGCCATGCGCTGGCCCCGGTGCAACTGCCGCACCAGCACGCCGCCGATGACCGCGATCAGCATCACCAGCGCGAGCACGTAGAGCATGCGGGAGATTGCCGCGGCGCGCCAGGGCGCGAGCAGCTCGTCCTTGTCGACCGTGGCAACCAGGAGAAGCGGGAAGCGGCTGCTGCGATTGAAGAAGCTGACGCGTTCGGCGCCGTCCAGCGGCGACTTGAAGTGATAGGCGCCGCTCGGCCGCTGCAGGCTCGGCTCGCGGAAAAAAGGCGTGTCGACGACGCTACGTCCGACGAATTTCTCGTTGCCGGGATTGCGCGCGAGGATCATGCCGTCGCCATGCGTCAGTGTCACGGAGCTGTTGCGGCCGATCTCGAACTGCTCGTAGAAATGCGAAAGATATCTGGAGCTGATGGTCGCGAGCACCACGCCGCCGAAGCTGCCGTCCTGCTTGTTGAAGCGGCGCGACAGGGGGACGACCCATTCGCCATCGAGCAGGCTCTTCACGGGACGGCCGACATAGGCCTCGCGCTTCGGCGAGAGCCGGTGATATCGGAAAAATGCATCATCGCTGAGGGTCGAGCCGATCGTACCGGGCGAGGTCAGCCAGTTGCCCTGATCGTCGATGATGTCGAGGCCGTGGATACGGGTGATCGCCTTCTTGCGTGCGTCCAGGAGGTTTCCAAGCTTGGCGACCGTGGCTGGAGCAGTGCCATCCATCTCCAGCCGGCTGACCACGCCGACGACGCCGGAATCCAGGAGATCGAGGCTGTCCTCTGCATGCTGTGTCAGCGAACGGGCGACGTTCGCCATCTCCGTCTCGGCACCCTTGAGCACTGCGTCGCGTGCCGCCCACTCGCGCCAACCACTGACGCCGAGGATGGTCGCGCAGGTCAGCAAGACGAAGGCCGCCGCGCGCAGCGGCAGGCGGCTCCATCCAGCTCGTTGGGTAGCAACGCTCATGCGGCAATGTCCTCCGGTCGACCGGAAACTCTGCCGCTTCTGTTAGTGAATTCTGAAATCACTACCGGAATACGTGGCGATCGACCCGCTTCCAGTAGTCCTACGGACGCAACGATCAACGCATCGCTAACAAGGCATTAGCAAGCCTGTCGGAATCCGGCGCGCCCGCCGCTGCTAGCTGAAGATGGCCTTAACCTTGTCCCAGAGCGAGGGGTGGTGGTCGGCATCCGCATCGGCCTTCGAAGGCGTCGGTTGCGCGGCACTCACGGGATCGGAAGCAGGGAACGTCCCCTTCAGCCCGGCGTCGAGCTTGGCGTTGCGGTCGGCAGCGAGCGCATCGTGCGGGTCTTCGGCGTGCTTGTCGTGCGGCGCGGGATTGAATGTCTCAGCCATGATCTCCTCCATGGGCTGATCAACGCGGGCCGATCGCGCCGGTTCCCCTGTTCCGCTGAGGGCTGGGGGTGTATCAGGAACCATAACCTTCCGCAGGATCATTCGTGCCCCAGTCTCCGACGAAACCTTTCATCGACGTGCTCTCCGGCCAGCGCCAGACCATCCCGCCTGTGTGGATGATGCGCCAGGCCGGGCGCTACCTTCCGGAATATCGCGAGGTGCGCGCCAAGGCAGGCGGCTTCCTCGATCTCTGCTTCAATCCCGAGCTTGCCGCCGAGGTGACGCTGCAACCGATCCGCAGGTTCGGCTTCGATGCGGCGATCATCTTCTCCGACATTCTGGTGATCCCCTATGCGCTCGGACGCTCGGTGCGGTTCGAGGTCGGCGAGGGCCCGCGGCTCGAGCCGCTGGACGATCCAGCCAAGGTCGCGACGCTGGCGCCGCGCGTCGACCTGGGCAAGCTCAAGCCGGTGTTCGAAGCGCTGAAGATCGTGCGCGGCGCGCTCGATCCCAGGATCGCGCTGATCGGCTTTTGCGGCGCGCCCTGGACGGTTGCGACCTACATGGTCGCGGGGCACGGCACGCCGGACCAGGCGCCCGCCCGGATGATGGCGTACCGCCATCCTGAAGCCTTCTCAGAGATCATCGACGTGCTGGTCGACAGCTCGATCGAGTATCTGTTGGCACAGCTCGCCGCCGGTGCCGACGCGTTACAGATCTTCGACACCTGGGCCGGGGTGCTGCCGCCCGCCGAGTTCGCGCGCTGGTCGACCGAGCCGACACGGCGCATCGTGGAGGGCGTGAGGGCCAAGGTGCCGGAAGCGAAAATCATCGGCTTCCCCCGCGGGGCCGGCGCGCTGCTGCCTGGCTATGTCGAGGCGACCGGCGTCGATGCGGTCAGCATCGACTGGACCGCGGAGCCGGCCTTCATCCGCGAGCGCGTGCAAAGCAAGGTCGCCGTGCAGGGCAATCTCGATCCGCTGGTGCTGATCACAGGCGGTTCCGCGCTCGACCGCGCGGTCGACGATGTGCTGGCCAATTTCGCGCAGGGGCGGCTGATCTTCAACCTCGGCCACGGCATCCAGCCGGAAACGCCGATCGCTCATGTCGAGCAGATGCTGAAGCGCGTGCGGGGCTGAACGGCGGGCGGACTCTCCGCATCGTCATGGCCGGGCTTGTCCCGGCCATCCACGCCTAACCAACCGGTGCCAAGAACGTGGATGCCCGGGACGAGCCCGGGCATGACGACCTCACGTGATCGCGGTCCAACAAAAACTGCGAAAACAACCCCATGCACAGTAGACAAGTCATTGAAAACTCTAGGCCTGCATGATTCACCCCGCGCGTTTGACACGTCGGGCGAGACAGGCGCAGAACTGCGTGATCGCCGATTGTGATTTTGGCTGGGCTCAGCGTGGCCGGCTGCGCTCGATGATCTCCGCCGCCCCCTTTGACAGCAGGTCCAATCCCACCGCACGGCCGAGTTCGCGCGGGCGGTTGGCGGGGCCGGTGCGCGAGGCCTCGATGATGGTGTTGCCGGAGAGGTCGAGCACGGAGGCGGTGAGCGACATCTGATCGCCGGCGATGGTCGAGAAGCCCGCAACCGGCGAATTGCAGTGGCCGTTGAGCACCCACAGCACCTCACGCTCGGCATCCGCGCACAAATGCGCGGCGGGATCGTCGATCGATGACAGGATCTGTCGCGTCTGCCAGTCCTGCGCCGCGCATTCGACGGCGACAATGCCCTGCCCCGCCGCCGGCAGCATCTCAGCCGCGGTAAACTCATAGGCGATGCGGTTCGCCAAACCAACGCGATCGAGGCCGGAACGGGCCATGATCAGCGCATCGGCAGGCCCCACCGCGCCACCATCCGGCAGGCGCTGCTTCTCGCCATTGTCGAGCTTGCGTACGCGCGTGTCGGCGGCGCCGCGGAAGTGGATCACTTCCACGTCCGGAAACAGGCGGCGCGCATAGGCGGCGCGGCGCACCGCGTTGGTGCCGATCTTGAAACCCTTGCCGCGGGACTGACGCAGCGCCTCCAGGGTCACGCCGTCGCGCAGCACGAGCGCATCGCTCGGCGGATCGCGCGACAGCGTGGCGCCGATGACGAGGCCGGGCGTATCCTCGTTGCCCGGCATGTCCTTCAGCGAATGCATCGCTGCCTGGAGCTCGCCCGACAGCACCGCGGCGCGGATCTGCGCCACGAAGGCACCGCCCTTGCCGCCATGCGGCAAGAGCTTGCTGGTCTGGTCGAGATCGCCCGTGGTGTCGAACTTGACGATCTCGACATCGAGACCGGGCACGGCGGCGGCCAGACGGCGCGCGATCTCTTCCGTCTGTGCCAGCGCCATGGCGCTCTTGCGTGTGCCGATCCTCAGTCGCGTAGCCAATCCCGTGTTCCTTCCGAGCCGTTTATCGCGCATCCTCCAGTATCATGTCGGAGGCCTTTTCGGCGATCATGATGATCGGCGCGTTGGTGTTCCCCGACACGAGGTCCGGCATGATCGAGCCGTCGACGACGCGAAGACCGTCGAGCCCCCTCACCTTCAGCCGCTGATCGACCACCGCGAGTGCGTCATTGCCCATACGACAGGTCGAGGTCGGATGGTAGATGGTGCTGCCGCGCTCGCGGCAATAGTCCAGTATCTCGGTGTCCGTAGATACCTTCGCCCCGGGATCGTATTCGCTGACCACGAACGGCTTCATCGCCGGTGCGTTCAATATCTTGCGCAGGATCTTCAGGCCCTCGACGTTGGTGGTGCGGTCGGTCTCGGTCGACATGTAGTTGATGCGGATCTCCGGCGGCACGGTCGGGTCGGCGCTTTTGATGCGCAGGCTGCCGCGGCTCTCGGGCCGGAGCTGGCACACTGACGCCGTGAAGCCGGAGAAATCGTGCAGCTTCTCGCCCATCTTGTCGGTCGAGAACGGCAGGAAGTGGACCTGGATGTCGGGCGAGGCCAGCCGCGGGCTGGTCTTGAAGAACGCGCCCGCCGTGCCGGCCGCAATCGTCAGCCAGCCCTTGCGGAACAGCGCGTAGCGTGCGCCGGCCATGGTGCGGCGGAGCGGATGATTGACGGTGTCGTTCAGCGTGATCTTCTGCGAGCAGCGCATCACGATGCGCACCTGCATGTGGTCCTGGAGGTCGTGACCCACGCCCGGCGCGTCCAGCACGATGTCGATGCCATGCTTGCGCAGGAGATCGGCAGGACCGACGCCGGAGAGCTGGAGCAGCTGCGGCGAGTTGTAGGCGCCGCTCGACAGCACGACCTCCTTTCGCGCCCGCACGCGGCGCAACGCCGCGCCTTGCCGGTATTCGACGCCGACCGCGCGGCGCCCTTCGAACAGGATACGCTGGCCGAGCGCGGACGTCTCGATCTTCAGATTGCCGCGCGTCCTGGCGGGTCCGAGATAGGCCACCGCCGTCGAGGCACGCCGGCCGTTGCGCGTCGTGGTCTGGAACAGGCCGACGCCTTCCTGCGTCGCACCGTTGAAGTCGGGATTGTACGGCAGACCGGTCTCGACCGCGGCGTCGATGAAGGCTTTCGACAGCGGATCGGTCACGATCATGTTGGAGACCGGCAGCGGCCCGCCCGTGCCGTGATACTGATCCGCACCGCGCGACTGGTTCTCCGCCTTCTTGAAATAGGGCAGCACGTCGTCATATCCCCAGCCGGTGTTGCCGAGCTGGCGCCAGCGGTCATAGTCCTCGTGCTGGCCGCGGACATAGAGCAGGCCGTTGATCGAGCTCGACCCGCCGAGCGTCTTGCCGCGCGGCTGGAACACCTGGCGGCCCTTCAGTTCGGGCTCCGGCTCGGTCTGGTACATCCAGTTGACCGTCTTCTCCTTGAACAGCTTGCCGTAGCCGAGCGGGACATGGATCCAGATGTTGGAATCCTTCGGGCCGGCTTCGAGCAACAGCACGCTGTGTTTGCCGTTCGCCGACAACCTGTTGGCGAGCACGCAGCCGGCGGAGCCGGCGCCGACGATGACGTAGTCGAATTCGGGATCGGACTGCGCGAGAGAGGAATTTGCGTTCATGCGCTACTGTTCTTCTTGTTGGTGTGGGCGTTTCCGTCGTTCACTTAGCACAATCATGCGCGCACGCGCAGCGCCTCGACCAGCGACTTGAACGCACGGGCGTATTCCGCGCCTGCCCTTGCGATGTCAGCGCGTCCGGCGCAGGCGACCGCGGCTTCCGTGACTGCGCCGAGCAGCAGCCGCGCCAGCGGCTCGACCGGCTGGCGGGCGATCAGCCCGGCTTCCATGGCAGCCGCAATCGCGCGCGGCAGCTTGCCGCCAAAATGCTTGGCGTCGATCTCCCGCCAACGCTCCCAGCCGAGCACGGCGGGGCCATCGCGCAGGATGATCTGGCCGGTCGGCCCCTTCGCCGTCGCGGCAAAGTAATGCTGGGTGCCCGCGACCATGGCGGCGAGCACGTCCTTCTCGGCACGCGCGGCGCCGTCGATCTCGACCACGAGATCGCGTGAGACCTGGTCGAACACGGCTTCGAACACCGCCTCCTTGGTCTTGAAGTGATGATAGACCGCGCCCTTGGCGATGCCCGCAGCGTCCGCGATCTCGTCCATGGTCGTGGCGGCGAAGCCTTGCGCTCCGAACAGGCGGCGCGCCGCCGTCAGGATCGCCTCGGTTGTCGCTGCGCGCCGCTCCGCCTGTTTCGCCATGGGCCCTCGTCTAATTCAATCATACGCCGGCCGCCAGTTGACTTTTCGACCGCCGGTCGGTATTTACCGACTGTCAGTCGGTTTATCCCCGAGGTGCATCATGCCGAGCCGTGAGATCGTCGAAGCTTTCGCAAGGAGGCTGGAGGATGGCGACTTCGTCGGAGCGATCCTCGACTATTACACGCCGGATGCCGCGACCCACGAGAATCTCGCCGCGCCGGTGGTCGGGCGCGACAAGCTCGCGGACAAGGAGCGTCGCGTGCTGGCGGCGTTCAAGGAGGTCACTGCCGTGCGCATCGGTCCAAGCCTGATCGATGGCGATATCGTCGCCAGCCGCTGGAAATTCTCCTTCACCAACGCTGAAGGCGTCACGCGGACGCTGGAGGAGATTGCCTGGCAGACCTGGCGAGGCAACGAGATCATCGAGGAGCGGTTCTTCTACGATCCGAAGCAGCTCGGACGCTGACATTTCCGCTGATTGCCATCATCGGTACAGCATGACCACGGCCATGCCGCTGAGGGGCGCAAGAAACCGGACGGCCTGCCACCGAGAGCCGTCGATCGACCAGCGTCCATAGACGATGGTGCCGTCGTTTGGGGATGACGGCCTGGGTTGATCCCGAAATGCCTTCCATCGCGCCTCGGCAGGCCCGAGAAAATCTTCCGGCTTGACCGTCATGTCGGAGCTGTTCAGCACCACCTGCATCATCTCGCCTTTCGGCTGGAACATCGCTTCGGCCCCGGGTGGCGAGAAGAAGCTGCGTTTCGGGGCGATATGCTGCTCATAGAAATCCTGACCGACCGTGACGGCCGCAGCGTAGGGACTGACGTACGGCACCCCCGAGATGCCGGGAACGACGAGGTGGCCTACCCCGCGCACCTCCTGCCAGGGAATGAAGAGACCCTTGAGCCATGGCCTGTGAAACCGGATGCCCGCGGCAGACATGGAGACGACCGCCCGATCCGCATAGAAGTGCCGGTAAGCTGAAAACGCGATCCATCCGAAACCCAGATAGAGCAACATCCAGCCGAAAACATTCAGCGATGGATTTACGAGATGGCTCCAATAGAGACTGCGTATGGCGCCGACATAGCTGGAGCGGCCGCTTGGCCCGCCGACCAACACGCTGATCACACCGATCACGCCGGAGACGATGATCAGGACCAGGAGGCCGATGAACAATTCGAGAAGCAAGGGCAGCCCGGACCGTCCGATCAGGCTCGTCAGTGCATAGCCTGCGAACGCCAGCCCCAGGAGACCCAGGTAGACAGCGGCCAAGGCCGCTCCATTCTGGCCCCGGCTCTCGGCGTGAAGCGCGACCGCGAGGCCGGCGACGCAAGCCCACATGGCCCATGAAATGCGGTCCATCCGCCATTTATCCATCGTGTATTCGACCGTTGCCGAAACATCGGCTGAAGGCTCGCTCATGGACAGGCCCTCGGGATTTCAAACGCATCCAGTGCCGACGCGGCGACGGTGGCCTGTCGGTCCGACGAACGTATCATGCGATGGAGCGAGGCGTCTCGATCCCCTCAGGGGTGGTAGAAAGCGGATCGAGGAGCCGCTCTTCCCGGCGCGGGAGCCGCTCAGGCCTTAATGCGAGACGCTGACGCACCTGAGGCCTGACCTGGCGCGACTCCCATGGAAGGGCTGACGATCCATCCGGAGCGAGCGCAAGTCCCGTGCGTCGCTTGCCATTTAAGGACTGATCGGTCTATATATATCGGCATGAGGCACACAACCCCAGCGCAGCCGCCCCGTGGCCGGCCGCGAAGTTTCGATACGGAAATCGCCGTCGAGCGCGCGATGGAGGTGTTCTGGTCGCGTGGCTATCATGCCACGGCGTTGCCCGACCTCCTTCGTGCGACGAGATTGTCGCGGGGCAGCCTCTACGCCGCTTTCGGTGACAAGCATTCGCTGTTCTTGCGCGCGCTTGATCGCTACATCGCGGATGCCTTGAGGCGTATGGAAGGGGAATTCGATCCTCGCAACGATCCGGTGGTAGGCTTGCGGGCCTACCTTGCCGGCTACGTCGAGCGCACCAGTGGGAGCAACGGACGGCGCGGATGCCTCTTGGTAGCCACAGCCATGGAATTGGCCGGCCAGGATGCCGAAGTGGGTCGCCGCGTTGCGGGCTTCTTCAAGGCCATGGAAGCCAAGGTGACGGATGCACTCTCGCGCGCGAAAGCGGCCGGCAAGTTGGCCGACGGTGTCGAGCCCGCGATCGCCGCCAGCATTCTCGTCTGTTTCGTCGAAGGATTGCGTGTCGTCGGCAAGACGGCTCCGGCCCGGATCGCGTCGCAAGCCGCCGCCGACGCTCTCGTCGGCCGCTTCGTGAAGTAATTCGATGGATGCCTCGGCATACTGGCGCATCCACATATGGACTGATCGGTCCTGAAAGGTGCGCCATGTCTGGCATCCAGATCGTTTGCGCCATCGCCGTTCCCATGATCTGGGGATATCAGTTCGTGGCCATCAAGGTGGGCGTCGCGGAGTTTCCGCCACTGTTCTTCCTCGCACTACGCTTTCTGGCTATCGCAGTGCTGCTCGTTCCCTTCGTCGCGAGGCCCACGCGTCGACAACTAGGTCCTGTTGCGACCATCTCGCTGTTCCTGGGCGGACTGAATTTCGGGCTGTTCTATGTCGGGCTTGGACTCGGCTCGGGAAGCATGTCGGCCGTCGCGTACCAGCTCGCCACGCCCTTCACCATCCTGTTGTCCTGGCCCATTCTGGCGGAGAGGCCGTCTCTCGCCACCTCTGCCGGAGTCGTGCTTGCATTCGTCGGCGTGACCGTGCTCGCGGCGGAGCCGGGCCTGTCGACCAACCTGATTCCGCTGCTGCTTGTGGTTGGTGCCGCTCTTGCCTTCGCGGTGTCCAACGTCTTGACGAAGCGTTACGGGCCCTTTGATCCCTTGATGTTGATGGGGTGGTCCTCGCTGCTTACGGTCCCGCAGGTCATGTTGATGTCGCTGCTCCTTGAATATGGACAAGCGGCGAGCCTTGTGACGGCGGGCGAACTTGGCTGGCTGGCGCTCGCCTACACGATCTTCGTGGGGGGAATTGTCGGGTTTGGCCTCTGGTTCTGGCTGATCGCCCGTTGCTCGATGGTGCGCGTCGCGCCCTTTGGTCTGCTGCTTCCGGTGTTTGCCTTGCTTTCGAGCGTCCTGTTTCTCGGCGACCGACTCACGCCAAAGCTGATCGTCGGCGGACTGCTCGCGATGTCCGGCGTCGCCATCACGCAGCTGAGACCGCGCCCTCGCCCCATTTGATGTCCGGCCTGTCAGGCATTTGTATCGATTTGTTATCGATACTGCGTGACGAACACGCAGAAGTGGTCGCGGTCACCGCGGCAAACGAGGATAATTCATAGTTCGTCAAAGGTTTGCAACGAATTCTCCTGATCGAGCCGGACAACGGCCGGTGCTGCTAGGCTATCGCATGCGGACTCAAACGACCAACTATGTCGCACGGCTGTTCGCCGGCGATCTGTCGGCCTTTGGCGGTCCCGCAACCGACGAAGCCATGGCCGGGCATATCCGCGCCGAACAGATGTCGCTGGTGCTCGGCTATTCGGTCGGCATCATGCTCGGCAATGCCTGCAACGCCATCGTGCTCGCCATCGCACTGTGGCAGTCGCCGGACAGGACCTTCGCCTTGATTTGGGCCGTCACCGTCGCCGGCGCCGCGATCGCTTTTGGCCTGCAATCCCACGCGGCGCGCCGCATCACCAAGCCGCAATTCGTCTCGCGCCGGGCCATGCACCGGCTGGTGCGCAACGCCTTCATCCTCGGCTCCGCCTGGGGCATCGTCCCGGTCGCCTTCTTCGCCGACGCCTCGACCGGCGGCCAGCTCGTCATCACCTGCCTGTGCTCGGGCATGCTGGCCGGCGGCGCACTGGCCTTCGCCACCATCCCGATCGCGGCCATCGCTTTCACAGCCCCCATCTTCGTCGGGATCGCCATCTGCCTCGGCAGGAACGGCGATCTGGCCTTCCTGCTGATCGCCTTTCTCGTCGTGGTCTATGGCAGCGTCCTGCTGCGCGGCGTGTTCGTCAACTCGTTCTCGTTCGCGCGGCGCGTGATGCGGCAGATCGAGGCCGAGCGCACGGTGCGGCTGGATCCCCTCACCCATCTGCCCAACCGCGTCGCCTTCAACGAGACGCTCGATGCGGCGCTCAAACGGCTGGCGCTGTCGGGTGAGGACTTCGCGGTGCTGCTGCTCGATCTCGACCGCTTCAAGGACGTCAACGACCAGTTCGGTCATCCCGCCGGGGACGAATTCCTGGTCCAGGTTGCAAGCCGCCTGCAACGCTGCACGCGCGCGGCCGAGCACGTCGCGCGCATCGGCGGCGACGAGTTCGCGCTGGTCATGGCCAATCTGGCGCGGCCGAAGGATGCGCTCGACATCGCCGAGCGCTTCGTCGCGGCCTTCACCGAACCGTTCCAGATCGAGGGCCGCCAGATCGTCGGCGCGACCAGCGTCGGCATCGTGCTGGCGCCACGCGACGGCGACACGCCGTTCGACGTCATGAAGAATGTCGACGCCGCGCTCTACCGCGCCAAGAAGGCGGGGCCGGGCACCGTGTGCTTCTTCGAGCAAGCCGACGACAGGCTCTCCCGTGACCGCAAGGCGCTGCAAGCGGACCTCGAGGGTGCGATCGCACGAAACGAGCTGTTCCTGGTCTTTCAGCCATTCCTCGATCTCGGCACCGACCGGATCACCGGCCTGGAGGCGCTGCTGCGATGGCAGCATCCTTCGCGCGGGCTGGTGCCGCCAAGCGAATTCATCCCGATCGCGGAGGAGACCGGGCTGATCCACGAGATCGGCGAATGGGTCATCCGCCGCGCCTGCGCAAGTGTTGCCGAGTGGCCGGAAGACATCAGGGTCGCCGTCAACTTCTCGGCAGCGCAATTTCACAACACAGGCATCCTCCAGACCATCGTGCAGGCGCTCGCCGATGCCAAGATCGCTCCGCACCGGCTCGAGATCGAGATCACGGAATCGATGCTGCTGTCGAAATACGGCTCGGCCGCGACGGTCCTGAACGCGCTGCTCGAGCTCGGCGTCACGGTGGCGCTGGACGATTTCGGGACCGGCTTTTCCTCGCTGACCTACCTGCGCAAGCTGCCGTTCAGCCGCATCAAGATCGACCAGTCCTTCATCCGCGACATGCTGGTGCAGCCGGACTGCGCCGCCATCGTCAAATCGGTGGTCGGGCTCGCGCGCGATTTGCAGATCGGCGTGGTGGCGGAGGGTGTCGAGACTGCCGACCAGCTCGAATGTCTGCGCCAGATCAGTTGCGACGAGGTGCAGGGGTATCTGATCAGCCGGCCGGTGTCGGCCAATGGCGTGCTGGCGTTGCTGGATACGAGGAAGTATCGGGCGACTTACGCGGCGTAGGCTGCAAAGCCTCCACGGCGTCATGGCCGGGCTTGTCCCGGCCATGACGACCTCAGCTCAAATCGCATCCGCCCGCAGCAGCGTGTCCACGGTGATGGTGCCGCGGGCGCGGGAGACACAGGCGCAGATCTTCTGGTTGCCTTGCTTCTGGTGGTCGCTGAAGAAGACGTCGCGATGGTCGATCTCGCCGTCGACCTCGACCACGTCGATGGCGCACAGGCCGCATTCGCCCCGCCTGCAGTCGAACATCACGTCATGGCCGCTGGCGTTGAGCACGTCCAGCATCGAGCGCTCGCGCGGGATTTCGAGCTCGATGTTCGAGTCCTTCAATCGCACGCGAAACGTTTCGGTCGGCAGCGTGCCGCTGGAGCCGAAGGTCTCGTAGCGAAGATCGGGGAGCGGATGGCCGGCGCCGATCCAGGCATGGCGCGCGGCGTCCAGCATCCGCATCGGACCGCAAAACAGGCCCAGCGTTCCCTGCGGCAATGAGGCGAACAGGGTGTCGAGATCGAGCCGCCTGCCTTCGTCGCTCGCATGGACGACGAGGCGATCTCCAAGCATCGCGGCGAGGTCGTCGAGATAGGCGGCCTCGCGGCGCGAGCGCACCGCATAGTGCAGCGTGACTTCCGGCCCGCGGCGCGCCAGCGCCTGCGCCGCGCCGAGGATCGGGGTGATGCCGATGCCGCCGGCGATCAGGCAATAGTTCTGCCGCGTCCAGTCCACCGCGAGCAGAGAAGCGGGCTGGGTGATGTCGAGCCGCGCGCCCGGCTGCAAGGACCACATGTAGCGCGAGCCGCCACGGGAATCCTCGGCGCAGCGTACCGCGATTCTGAAGCCGTGCGAAGAGCCCTCGCCGACCAGCGAATAGGACCGTGTCTCCGGCAGGCCGTCGATGGTCACGCTGACATTGATGTGGCTGCCAACCGGATAGGCCGTGGCGTCGAGCTGATCCGGCTTGATCAGGAACTCGCGGATGCCGGGCGCAAGGTCGCGCGTCGAAACGAGCGTCGCCGGGGTCCAGGTTTCAATGAAGCGCATGGTGACTGCCCTCAATCGGTTGCGGTCTTGATCAGCGCGAGCGCCGGCAAGAGGTCGAGATGGGTCCGGTTGCGCAGCGCGAGCCGCAGGTTTCGCACCGCGAGCCGCGCATGCTCGCGCATGACGGCCTCGGCGCGCGCGCCTTCGCGGTTCTCGATGGCGTCGATCACGACGCGATGGTGCTCCTGCCCGATGATCAGGATCTGCTGCGCCTCCGGCAGCGCCGACTGCGCCATCACGAAGCCGCTCGGGGACGCAAACGGCAGCGCCGAGGCGCGGTCGATCTGGCGGATCAGCGGCGGGCTGCGCGACAGTTCCGTGAGCACGGCGTGGAAGCGCGCGTTCAGCGTGACATAGGACGAGAAGGCATCGACCGAGATCGGCACCTGGCGGAGCAATTCGTCGATCGCCGCAAGGCATTCCTTCAGCGGCTCCAGCTCGCGCGCGGAGACGCCGCGTTCGGCCGCGAAGCGCGCAGCCAAGCCTTCCAGCGTGCCGCGCAGCTCGATGGAGTCGGAAATGTCGCGCTCCGAAAACGCCTTCACCATGAAGCCGCCGGAGGGGATCGCCTCCAGGAGGCCATCCTCCTCCAGCCGCACCAGCGCCATGCGCACCGGCGTGCGCGAGGCGCCGGTGGTCTCCACCGCCTGAAGCTCGGAGATGCGCTCGCCCGGGCGCAAGGCCCCCGACAGGATCTGGTCGCGCAGCGCGAGCTGCGCCTTCACGGTCTGCGAGACAGAGCGGTCGACCTCGCGCTCGGCCATGTCCCTACTCCGCGGCCTGAAGGTGCTTTGGGGCGTTTTCCTTCGCCACCATCCGGTCGATCAGCTTGCGCGACCACATCGCGCCGGCGTCGATGTTGAGATTGTAGAAGATGCGATCGGGGTTCTCGTCCATCGCCCGCTGCTGCGCCTCGAGGATCAGCTCGTCCTCTCGGAAGATGCCGGAGACGCCCTCGCGGATCTCGGTGGTGATGCGCTGCTCGCCGAGGCGGTAGTTGCGGACGAACGCCCAGAAATAATGGCAGGTCTTCTCGGTCTCCGGCGTGATGGTGTTGAGGACGAAGCCGTTGACGCCCTGCGAACGGTCGCCTTCCGGCGCGCCGCTGCCGGCCGGCGCCACGCCGACGTCGATCGCGATGGTGCACGGGGCCTCGAAGCGGATGATCTGCCAGCGATCGACGAGCCCGGGCTTGCCGAGCTGCCTGGCCCAGAACGGCGGCGGCTCGATGTTCCGCATCCAGCGCGTCACCGTCACCGTCTTCTCGCCATGGGTGACGTCGAACGGCGCTTCGGCGACCGCCTCGTTGCCGATCGAGGAGCCGTGCACGAAGGTCTCGTGGGTGAGATCCATGAGATTGTCGAGCACGAGGCGGTAGTCGCAATTGACGTGAATGGTCTTGCCGTCGCCCGCCCAGGCCGGATCGTGATTCCAGTGCATGTCCGGCACCAGTGCGGGATCGGCCAGCGCGGGATCGCCCATCCAGAGCCAGATGTAGCGGTGACGCTCGACCACGGGATAAGCGCGCACGCAGGCCGACGGATTGATGGTCTCCTGCGAGGGCATGAAGGTGCAGCGCCCCTGCGCATTGTACTTCAGGCCATGATAGCCGCAGACGACGGTGTCGCCTTCGAGCCGGCCCTTGGACAGCGGCACCAGGCGGTGCCAGCAGGCATCCTCCAGCGCGGCCACCGAGCCGTCGGCCTTGCGGTACATCACGACATGCTTGCCGCAGATCGTCCGCGGCAACAGCGCCGGCTTCACCTCGGCGTCCCAGGCGGCGGCGTACCAGGCGTTCATGGGGAAGGGTTTTGTCATTGGTCTCGCTCCCACGGCTTATGTATGCGTTATGTATACAGTAACTGAGGAAAGAGATCATTCAAGCTAAAAATTTGATTACTATCATACCTGTATCGAATTAAATGTATACAGAACTGACGTAGAGGATAGAGGCCCCGTCATGGCCGGGCTTGTCTCGGCCATCCACGCGCTGCCGCTCGGCACGTAGAACGTGGATGCCCGGGACAAGCCCGGGCATGACGACCTATAGAGACGTGATTGTCCGCAGTTCCGGGCGCCCTACGCCCCGAATACCTTCTTCAGCCCGGCCTGGGCCTCTTCCTGAATCTTCTTCAGATGCTCGGTGCTGCGGAAGCTTTCGGCGTAGATCTTGTAGACGTCCTCCGTCCCCGACGGCCGGGCGGCGAACCAGCCATAGTCGGTCTCCACCTTGATGCCGCCGAACGGCTGGCCGTTGCCGGGCGCCTTGCTGAGCGTCGCGCGAACCGGATCGCCGGCGAGATCCTTCAGGCCGAGTTGCTCTGGCGTGACGGACTTCAGGATGTTCTTCTGCGGCCCGGTCGCGGCAACGTCGATGCGCGCGTAATGGGGCATGCCGAACTCGGCAGTGAGGTCGCCAAAGATCTGGCTGGGATCGCGACCGGTCTTCGCCATGATCTCGGCAGCTAACAGGCCGAGGATGATGCCGTCCTTGTCGGTGGTCCAGACCGCGCCGTCGCGGCGCAGGAACGAGGCGCCTGCACTCTCCTCGCCGCCGAAGCCGAATCCGCCGGTGAGCAGGCCGTCGACGAACCATTTGAAGCCGACCGGTGTCTCCACCAGCTTGCGGCCGAGCTTCTTTGCAACACGGTCGATGATCGAGCTCGACACCACCGTCTTGCCGATCGCGGCGTCCTTGCCCCAGTGTGGGCGGTGCGCGAACAGATAGGAGATCGCGGTCGCCAGATAATGGTTCGGATTCATCAGGCCGCCGGTGCGCGTGACGATGCCGTGACGATCGGCATCGGTGTCGTTGGCAAAGGCGACGTCGAAGCGGTCGCGCATCGCGATCAGGCTCGCCATGGCGTAAGGCGATGAGCAATCCATGCGGATCTTGCCGTCCCAGTCCACCGTCATGAAGCGGAAGGTGGGGTCGATCGCCTCGTTCACCACCGTGGCCTTCAGACCGTAGCGCTCGATGATCGGATGCCAGTAATGCACGGCGGCACCGCCGAGCGGATCGATGCCGATGGTGACGCCGGCGGATTTGACGAGGTCGAGATCGACGACATTGCCGAGATCGGCGACGTAAGGGGTGATGAAGTCGTAGGCGTGGACGTTCGCGGACTTGCGCGCCTTGGCATAGTCGATGCGCTTCACGCCCTTCAGGCCATCGGACAGGTACGCGTTGGCGCGCTTCTCGACGACACCGGTCACATCCGTATCCGCCGGGCCACCATGCGGCGGATTGTACTTGTAGCCGCCGTCCTCCGGCGGATTGTGCGAGGGGGTGATGACGATGCCGTCGGCGAGGCCGCTGGCGCGGCCCTTGTTGTAGGTGAGGATGGCGTGCGAGATGACGGGCGTCGGCGTGTAACCGCCGTCCTTGTCGATCATGACGTCGACGCCGTTGGCGGCGAACACCTCGATGGCGCTGACGAGTGCCGGTTCGGCCAGCGCGTGGGTGTCGATGCCGATGAAGAGCGGACCCGTCAGCCCCTTTTCTCGTCTGTAGTCACAAATGGCCTGCGTAGTCGCGAGGATGTGGCCTTCGTTGAACGTGTTCTTGAACGAGGTGCCGCGATGGCCCGACGTGCCGAACGCCACGCGCTGCGCCGGATCCGATGCATCGGGCTTGCCTGCGAAGTAGGCCGTCACCAGCCGCGGAATATTGGTGAGCGCGTCCGGCGAGGCCTGCTTGCCCGCCGCGGGATGAACATCAGCCACTGAAATATCCTCGTCCTGTCGTCACGGAAATAGCGGGACACCATAGCATCGGCCGCGCCCCCGCCAAGGCCACAACACGCGCGATTGGGAAGGCGTTCCTTGGGGCGTGATGGTGGCGGACGCCCGGTCACGGATCAGGGCGCCCGCGCGGCAGCGACCGCGCGCCAATGGCCGGTTTGTTAACTCCGGAGCTCTATGACAAACCCATGCTGCGGGATCAGGCACACTTCAGTCTGGGCGCGACGTGGAGACACGTGGCGGTCGTGCTGCTGTTGTCGGCCCCGATCGGCGCACATGCGAGCGACGGCGATATCGACGGGCCGCACACGACGTCGACGATCCCCAGCGCCGGGACCGAGCTCGGCGCCGGCGAAACGCCGTCATCCCGAACCATGATCCGGAAGATCATCGAGAGAGAAACGGCAAAGACCAATTTGCCGGCCGATGTCGCCGAAGCCGTCGTCTTTGTCGAAAGCGGCTATAACCCGGCGGTCGTCGGCAGCGTTGGCGAAATCGGCGTGATGCAGGTGCGGCCCGAGACGGCGGCGATGCTGGGATTCCGCGGAAGCAATGCGGAACTCGCGGAATTGGACGTCAATATCCATTACGGGGTACTTTATCTCAGCCGGGCCTGGCACCTGGCGGGCGGGGATCTCTGCCGCGCCCTGATGAAGTACCGGGCAGGTCATGGCGAAGAAGAGATGACCGCACGGTCGCAGGTCTATTGCAACCGAGCCCGCAACCGTCTCCTCGCCATGAATGCGATGCCGGCAGGGACCGCAACTGCGACTGCTCCGGATCCTGTGCCCCCCGTCGCTGCTACGGCTCCGGCAAAACCGGCGAGCCGCCCGAAGATGCCGGTGCAGCCCAAAACGGTCTATGCCCGCTATCGTCAGGGCACCGCGGCCGCCAGCCGCGCCTATTGGGCCGCGCACGAGGCCCGGATCAGCCAAATCAAGGCGCGCATCGGATCCAGATGGAAGCGCGTCGCATCGCGTTGACGGCGAGCCGGCGACTCCCTTGAGCCGCTTCGAAGCGGAGGGCAAGGTTATTGCGATCACCGGCGACACGGTCGGCAAGATCGCGGCCAAGGCCGGCGTCAGGAAGCTCGCGCTGACCCACCACCGGCCGCGCAGCGACGACACCATGCTGAGCGCGCTGCTTGAGGATGTCCGAGGCGACTACTCAGGTCCGGTCGTGCTCGGCGAGGATCTCACGCGCATCGAGGTCTGAGGACCATCGATCAGCGCGCCCCTCGGCCTCAGGACGATCCGACCTCGATCCGGAACGACAAGCGCTCTTCCCCGCCCGGCGCAATATGCATCAGGCCCGGCTTGTCGGTGAACTCGCCCTCGAAGCCGGCGGGACTGGCATAGCCGCGCCAAGGCTCGATGCAGAGGAACGGCGCACCTGACGGTTTCGACCAGACGCCGAGCTCGCGGAAGCCGCGCCATGACATTTTCAGCCACGGCCCGGTCGATGCCCCCTGCCCCGCGGCAAAGCGGACCGAAGTGCTCTCGATCCGGTCGAAGATGATGGCGTCGTCGGTGAACAGGGATTCGGACAGAGGAAGCGAGCTGCCTTTGACCGGGCTTGGCTCCGCTGCCGGCCGCAGCAGTCCACCATCGAGACGGCGGACGGGAGACGACTCTGCACGCGCGAAGGCCAGCGCATAACTCTCCTTTGCCACGCCGGGCTGCAGCGGCCAGTTGAAGGCGGGATGGCCGCCGAGCGAGGCCGGCAGTGTCTCCTTGCCGGTGTTGGCGATCGTGAACGTCAGGTCGAGACCGGTGTCATCGATGGCGTAGGCGGCCGTGAGCCGGAATGCGAACGGATAGAGCGCGCGCGTCGCCTCATTGTCATCGAGCACCAGGGTGCAACGGCTCTCGCCGCGTTCCGCCCAAGCAAAGCGGCTGTCGCGGGCAAAGCCGTGCTGGGTCATCCGATAGGTCTTGCCCCGGTGTCGCAATTCGTCGTTGGCGAGGCGCCCGACGATCGGAAACAGCAGCGGCGCGTGGCGCGGCCATTCCGGCCCCGCCTGCCAAACGAATTCGATGCCGCTGTCGTCCCTCAGCGAGCACAGCTCGGCTCCGTGCGCCTTGATGGTTGCCGTGAGGGAGCCGCTGCGGAGAGAGTAGGTGTCGTCACTCATGCCCGACGTCTACACCCCCAACCTACCCGCAGCAAGGCAGCGCCGATCATGCGACTCGAACGTTTTGGCGCTGATCGAGCGCTACGTCATATTTCCGTACCCAACGATTGCTCTGTTGGCTCAATCACCGTCTGCCTCCCCGAGGCCGACCCGACCTGAAAGCCGATGAACTCCCATGGTAGCCAATTGAAGTTCTTCATCAACGGCCGCTTTCTGTCGCAAAAGCTCACCGGCGTTCAGCGTTATGCCGCTGAAATGGTCAAGGCGATCGACGTGCTCCTGGCGTCGGAGCAGACCCCTGCCTCGCTGCGCAACGCCGAGTGGCAATTGCTGACGCCGGCGGATGCGAGCGAGACCCTTCATCTCGATCACATCAAGATCCGCGCGGTCGGCCGGTTGCATGGGCACGCTTGGGATCAGATCGATCTCGCACGCGCCGCTGCCGGAGGCCGCTTGATCAGCCTGGCCAATTCCGGTCCCGTCTTCCATCGCGACCACATTGTCGTGCTCCACGACGCCCAGGTCTTTCGCAGACCCGACTTCTTCAACTGGCGCTACCTGACCGTTCATCGCACGATGGGGCGGCTGCTCGCCCGCCACGCCACCATCGCAACGGTGTCGGCATTTTCCCGCGGAGAACTTGCTGAGGTGCTGAATCTATCGGCATCGCGCATTCCGGTCTTTCCCAACAGCGCCGAGCATTTCGCTGCCACGAAACCCGACCCCGGCATCCTCGCGCGACTGGGCATTCAACCGCAAAAATTCTTCCTCTTCGTGGGCTCGAAGACCAAGAACAAGAATCTCTCCGTCGCGATCCGCGCCGTCCAATTGCTCGACCGGGCCGACGTTCCACTGGTCATCGTCGGAGGCGATAACAGCAAGGTCTTTCAGGACAATTCGGGCGAAGGGGTTTCCGGCCTGCTGCTTGCCGGGCGTCTGACGGACAGCGAGATTGCCGCTCTCTATGCGCATGCATCGGCATTCGTGTTTCCCTCGCTCTACGAGGGGTTCGGCGTGCCGCCGCTCGAAGCCATGATCTTCGGCTGTCCGGTCATCGCCTCGATGGCTGATGCCGTCGTGGAGACATGCGGTGACGCAGCTGCGTATTTTCGCGCCACCGATGCCGAAGCGCTGAAGCAGCTTATGCTCGAAAGACTGGCAATCGGCGCGATCTCGGACCAGGAGCGCATGCGGCAGCAGGATCGCCTTGCCTTCTATTCCTGGAAGAAGTCGGCGAAGGCTCTGCTCGATCATCTCGAACGACCAGCAAGAATCGCCAGCGCCGCTTGAAGCTCGACGCAGTTCGCCTATTGCGCGCGATGGTTCTTGCACAAACGATTTGCAACTCGCGGCTCCTTGCATAGTTCCACGAGAACTTTTTCGTTCGTGCACCGATCGCGGCGCAACAACACCACATCGCTGCCCCAATA
Source organism: Bradyrhizobium sp. PUT101 (assembly GCF_052043945.1). Taxonomy (NCBI): domain Bacteria; kingdom Pseudomonadati; phylum Pseudomonadota; class Alphaproteobacteria; order Hyphomicrobiales; family Nitrobacteraceae; genus Bradyrhizobium; species Bradyrhizobium sp. PUT101. The sequence goes on along the minus strand of NZ_CP197207.1, from coordinate 5,715,407 downwards.
TCGCTACGTATTCGAGGAACTGTGCCGTTATCAGTGAAGCTCAGAACAGGGATACACGATGTCCGGCTCTCCGACGCAGCCTTATCCAAGACAGACGATGAAAGTGCTGCACGTCGCCGAGACGATTCGTGGCGGGATTGCGAGCTACCTGAATGAGTTACATCCTCAGCAACAGGCGAGCTTCGGCGCCGAGAATGTACATTATGTCGTGCCCTCGGATCATCGTCGCGATCTCGCCGCGGTCGATGACAACCAGATTACGACGTTCGAGCGATCCGGCCGCAGCATCGCCGGACTATTCCAGATGTTGCGCGCAAGCATGCAAGCGCTGGATGCCTTCAGACCGGACGTGGTGCACCTGCATTCCTCGTTAGCAGGCCTCGTGCTCCGGCCTGCGCTGGCGGCTCGCTCGGGCGGACCGCGCGTCGTCTATTGTCCGCACGGCTGGGCGTTTTCGCGCGAGACCGGCCGCCTCAGTCATGTGGTGACAAAGGCGGCGGAGAACCTTCTCGCGCGCACGTCGGACCGGATCATCTGCATCTCCGGCGACGAATTCAACGAGGCGGTCCGCGCGGGAATTCCCGCCGACCGCCTCATCGTCGTCCACAATGGCATCTCGAAGAGCCGCACGCTGCAGCCCGTTGCGGCGGAATGGACTTCCAAGAAGGTCAAGGTCCTGTTCATCGGTCGTCTGGATCGGCAGAAGGGCTTTGATCTCCTGATCGAAGCGGCACGCTCGCTCGAGGACGTCCTCGACGTCCGCATGGTCGGCGCCTCCGTCGTCAACAAATACGAAGGCCCGACCGTCCCCTCCAACGTGTCCCTGCTGGGCTGGCTGGACCGGCCGACCATCGAGACCCAGCTTGAGGCCGCCGACCTCGTCGTGATCCCGTCACGATGGGAAGCCTTTGGCCTCGTTGCGCTCGAGGCGATGCGCGCCGCCAAGCCCATTCTGGCGTTCCGCAGCGGCGCATTGCCCGAGATCGTCGTCGATGGCGTCACCGGCGTGCTGTGCGAGCCCGTCGCCGTTCAGCCGCTCGTCGACGGCTTCCGGCGAGCACTGGATCTCGATCTCAAGGTGCTGGGGCAGCGCGGCTACGACCGGTTCAAGCAGCTGTATGACGTTCAGAAGACGCATGGACAATTGCAGCAGGTCTATGTCGAGCTCCTTCAGGACGACCGGACGCCGATTGCAACGAAGGCGGGGCTGCAATCGGATCTCTCCGAGAATTTCTGATGATCAACATCCACGCTTGCCCTCGCAGATGCTGGAGATCGCGATGGCGATGCACCCGGCCGGGTTTGATGTTGTTACCGCCAGTGTATCGCGCGTGAGCATGAACTAGACCATGACACGCCCACGCACCTTGGTTCGCGACAGTATCCGCCTCGCGGCCTTCATCTCGTCCATTCTTCTGTCGGTCCCTGCCTGCGCTCAGCACGCTCAACCGCTCGATGCTCGATTCCTGTTGGGTGTCGGCACTCATCAGGGCCTGGGCGGGCCGGTGAGCGCGCGCGGGTACGTGCCTGCGGAGAACATCGCTCAGATCAAGCAACTCGGCCTCAACTCCTTCCGCGACGACTTCCCCTGGTCCGATTTCGAGACGGCCGGACGCCGGATGGGCTTCGCGCCCAGACTCGGCAGGCTGGAGGCGCAAGTCAGGTCCGGCGTCGCGCGCCCGCTCCTGATCCTTGCGTTCGGCCATCATCTCGTTCCGAATTCCTCACCACCGACGACCGATGAAGCCCGGCAGCGGTTTGCCGATTATGCTGCTGCCGCGGCGCAATCGGTCGTGGCGCAACACCCGCTGTTCGAGCTCTGGAACGAATGGAACCTGGCGGCAAAGAAAGATGCCGCATTCTCACCGGAGAACTATCTGGCGCTCGCGGAGGCCGCACGCCCGGCGGTCAAGCGGGTTGCGCCGAACGCGCCTTTCCTGGTCGGGGCGCTCGGCGACGATCCGGGCTGGACGTGGACCGAGAAGATGCTGCGAACCGGCATTCTCCAGCACGCGGACGGCGCTTCGATCCATCTCTACAATTTCTGCATGGGTCCAAGCAAACGCACCTCCGCCGAGATCATCGATCGGCTCACCGCGTTCCATCGGCTCGTGGGTCAGGCGAGCGGAAACCCCGACTTCCCGATCTATGTCACCGAGACCGGCTGGACCACGGCCACCAACAAATGCGGCGTCAGCGAACAGGCCCAGGCCGACAATACGGCACAGCTCATCCTGTGGGCGTCGACCGCGGCACGCTGGCTCAAGGGCGTCTGGCTCTATGAGCTCAAGGACAGCGGAAAGGATCCATCGGAGCTGGAGCACAATTTCGGCCTCTACCGTTACGACAATTCGCCAAAACCCGTCGCCTGTGCGGCCCAGGGCGCCTGGGCTTTCATTCGCTCCAGCCTGAGTGCCGAGCGACGAGAACTCGCCAGCGGCGTCGTGTCGATCAATGCATCCACGGCGTCCGGCGGCAGAGTTGCAGTCTGGTCCGAGGCCCCGGACCGACGTTACGAAATCCGGCTCAAGGGAGAACAGGAAGGAGCGACTTTTGCGATGCCGTGCGATTCCGCCGCAAGACCAGCATCCGGGGCCTGGATTCCGGTTTCGAGCACACCGGTTCTTATTGCAGTCAACAACGGTTCCACACCCGGCCTGGAGATACGGCCGGCGCGATAGGCGCGATTTTGCAGACATGAGGTTACGCGATGAAAGTTCTTTTGACGTCCACGCTTTATCCGACACCTCAGGCACCAAAGATCGTTGGCGGTGCAGAGATCTTCGCGCGACGTTTCGCCGAAGGCCTGGTGCAACGCGGAGACGAGGTCGAGGTGATACGGGCCGCGCCTGCCCCCCAACAGGCTCGCGAATCCTGTAACGGCATCGACATCTATTCCGCGCCGGTACAGAACATCTATCTGCCTTTCACCGAGCAGAAGAACGTCGCGCTGCGCAGCATCTGGCACGCGGTCGATGACTGGCAGATGCAGGCGCCCCTGATCGCGGAGCGAGTCCGGGCCTTCAAGCCGGACGTAATGCACTCGAACAATTTGTCGGGTCTCACCACTGCGATCTGGCGCGTTGCCGCCCAGCTCGGCGTCCCGGTGCTCCATACACTTCACGACTATTATCTGACCTGTCCGCGCTGCTCGCGCTTCGACAAGGGACACTCGTGCGAGCACACCTGCACGAGCTGCGGAATTCTGAGCTATCATCGCAAGCGCGCCACGCATTGGCTCAGTGCCGTGGTCGGCGTGAGTGAGCGCGTCCTGTCCATTCATACCGACATGGGCATGTTCACCGAGACGCCGATCCGCACCGTGATCCGCAACGCCTCGACCGAGCCGCCACGTGAGCCCTATCCTCGTCCAATCTGCACCACGGAAGTGACGTTCGGGTTCATCGGCCGCCTCACGGAGGAAAAGGGCATCGACAACCTGATGCGGGCACTTGCCATGCTGCCGCATGATCGCATCCGGATGCTGATCGCCGGTCGTGTCAGCGACGAGGAGCAACGACGCCTCAGGGCGCTCGCTCCGGACGCGCGCATCGAGTTCATGGGCTTCGTGTCGCCGGACGATTTCTACAAGCAAGTCGACGTGGTGGTCGCGCCATCCATCTGGCACGACCCCGGCCCACTCGTCGTCGCAGACGCCAAGGCAGCTGGCAGGCCGCTGCTCGGAACGCGCTTTGGCGGCATGCCCGAGGTCATCGAGCACGGCGTTACGGGCTGGCTGACCGAAGCCGATCCGCAATCCCTGGCCGACAGCATGCTCGCAGTCGCGGCGGATCCGCACAAGATCGACGAGATCAGCCGGCGCCTCATCGCGGATACCAACAAATGGGTATTTGCAGACGTGCTGTCTTCATACAAGAACCTGTATGAGCAATTGCGCGAGCAACGGATGTCGCGCTTGCACGCAGCAACGGCCGACGCGCCGCTGGGACGGGCCGTCGGCAAGGGGCGCCTCATTCCGAGATGACACGCCTCTTGGCGATGGCGGGCTACTTCTATCAAAGCGCCGCGGCGATCATCCTGATCTTCGCGATCAGTCATCTGCTGCCCGCCGCCGACTACACCAATTTTTCCCTGGCACTGGCCTCGAGCCAATTGCTCTGCGTCCTGATGTTCGAGTGGCTGCAGCTCGCCGGACTGCGCTTTCTGGCGGCAGCAAGGGAGAACGAAGCGGCTCGATTGAGGTGGTCGCTCTTTGCGGCAGGCCTGTCGAGTGCGGGGGCGCTCATCGTGGTCGGGAGCTGCGCATCTTTGGCCAGCGTGCTCCCGACGGGGATCGTCGCACTCGGCCTCGGCATATCCGTGCTTCAGGGCTTGACGGATCTTTATTTCCTGTCGGTCCGTCTGTCCGATCGGTTGGGCATCGCGTCCCTTCTTCTTGCGCTTCGTGCCACCGCCCTTCTGACCGGGGCCGCCGCCGGCGCAGCGAGTTCGGGAACTGCCGAAGCGGCGCTGCTCGGCGTTGCCGCCGGCCACACGCTGGGCCTCCTCGCCGGACTGGTGGCCTATCGCACCCCCCTGGATCGCCCTTCGCTGCGGACCATGCTCGCCGACTGGAAGGATTTCTCCCGCTACGGCATGCTCGCCGCGGGCGCGTCGGTCATCCATTTGTCGGTCCCGGTGCTGCTCCGTGTCATCGTCATCGGCCGGCTGGGTGCGACGGGGGCTGGCGCCGGATTTTCGATCGCGCTCGACCTGCTGCAACGTCCCTTTTGGGTCCTCAATGCGGCGATCCACACCGTGAGCTATCCCGAAGTGGTCAACGATTTCGAGCACGGGACCAGCGCAAAATCAGTGCAATCTGCGCGCCGCATGCTCGAGTTCATGATCTGCACGACCCTCGTCCTGCTCGGCGGATTGGTCGGCTTCATTCCAGATGCCGCGCGTATCCTGGTGCCCCGGGAGAGCCTGGATGGATTCCTGCAGACGGCGCCGGCGATCGCCGCCTTCTATTTCCTGCATACCCATTTGCAGGCGACGATAGCGGTTGTCCCCCACCTCGAGAAGCTGGCGACCAGGCTGGTCCTGGTCGCCGCCGGCCAGCTCGCCCTCGTTGTCGCCCTCTCCCTGGTCGCAGTGTCGGCCGGCCTGTCGCCGCGAGGGGCGGTGGGCTGTGCTTCGCTAGCCACCCTCGCTACGATTCTGGCCGCACTCGGTCCTACGCTGCGGTTTGAGGCATTCCCGCGCTGGTCTTTGGTCATGCAGGCGCTGGTGGCCGCAATCCTGATCGGATCACTCGGTTCGATGCCGACGGAGCCTGCGGCATGGCTCACCGGCAAGATCATGATCGCCGCGCTTGCAACGGCGATCATCGCATGGCGCGGGGACTTTCTCATGCTGGCGCGCCGCGGCTGATCCGCCACACCCGTGTGTCTGCCAATCAGATCCGGTTTTCCGAGAGGGAACCGGCCTCCCGTGTCAGCTCCCGCAGCGGGTGCGTGTACCATCACTGAACCAGCACAACCCTCCCGGGTATCTCCTATAATTTAACCGCCCACAGAAGCGGCATCTGCAAACGTCCTGTGCAGGCTCTATCAGTTTCACGGAAGAGCGGATGAAACTCCGTAGGATTGCGGACGCCGCGAAGCCCCTTTGCCCGCATCACACGCTGCAAGCGTGCCGCATCGTTCCTTTCCGAACCTGTCGCGTGGATCCAATCGGCACAGCCTGCGCATACATTCATCAGTTGAGATCGACAGAATTCTTGAAAGCGCCTTTCTCACGCCATCCTGCTCCGGCATCGCAATCAACGTTCTGCTGCAACAGAGCAAGCCTGTTCCTGCACAAGGAACCTGTTTCGCTCGCTATTTGTAGCTTTGGTTTTTATCTGAAATTCACACTCGACAGAGAAGGTTGAACGCAAATCCCTGCGAGCAATTTGGTTCGCGCTGAAATCGAGTGTGCAATGTCTGATCAAGCAATCCTGTCCGCCAGCGGCTTCATCAACTCCATCGGCGTCAACACGCATGCCGGCTTCGGATGGACCGGCTACAACAATCTCGCGATGATGGTCGACGACCTGGAATATCTCGGCGTCACCAATCTCCGCGACGCAATGGGAACCAGCCCGGCTGCGCAGCCGGTGGTCGAGGGGCTCGCCGCTGCCGGTTACAAGTTCGACTTCCTCGTATCGTCCGCCCTGCCCCAGATGGGTACGACGGGACTTGAGAAGTATATCGCGTCGCTCGAGAAGTTCGTGGCGAGCCACCCGGACAGCATCAGCGCCATCGAGGGTCTCAACGAGGCCAATCACCAGCCCTTCAGCTACAATGGCAGCTCGAGCCTCACCGCCGCGGCCCAATTCCAGAGCGCGCTCTATCAGGCCGTCAATGCCAACGCCGCGCTCGGCAGCATCCCCGTCTACAATCTGTCACTGGCGTACAACGATCCCCAGGGCTACAGCCAGCTCGGCGACATGTCGGGCTCGGTCGACTTCGCCAATGCGCATGCCTATGTCAGCACCAGCCTGACCACCGGCAGCTCAATCTCGGCAACGCTGAGCGCCGTCATGACCGCTGCGCCGGGAAAGCCGGTCGTCATCACGGAAACCGGATACACCACGCAAGCCAACACCCAATATCTCGGCGTCAACGAGACGGTGCAGGCCAAATCGATCCTGAACACACTGGTCGATGCCTACAAGGCCGGTGTCAGCGCGACCTATCTCTACGAGCTGTTCGACCGCGACTCGTCCGCGGGCAACACCAATCCCGAAGCCAACTTCGGATTGTTCAATTCCGACGGAACGCCCAAGCTCGCCGCGACCGCGATTCACAACCTGACGACCATTCTGGCCGACGACGGCAAGGGCGGCCAGCAGCCGACCGATCCGTTGAACTACACCCTGAGCAACATGCCGGCCTCGGGCAACAGCATGGTGCTCGGCAAGAGCAATGGGGCCTATGAACTCGTCGTGTGGGCCGAGCCGAAGCTCTGGAACGATGCCACCGATACCGAGGTCACCAACAGCGCCCAGACGGTCACGGTGGATCTCGGCGGCGTGCATCATACGGTGAAGGTCTACGACACGCTGACGGGAACCACGGCGATCGCCAGCTACACCGACGTCAGCACCATCACGATTCCGGTCAGCGATCACCCGTTGATCATCGAGATCGACGCGCCTCCGACCACGCCGACTCCGCCTGACACCCGGGCCAGCGTCAGCGGCACGGCTGCCGAGATCGTGCCGCAACTGTCCGACCTGAGCACGTCGACGGCGCTGCAAAGCATCACGTTGACGGATTCGCATGTCCTGCCGGTCGCCTCGAAAGCGACGATGGACTACATCATTGCCCAATACGGCAGCGCGCTGTCCAAGATCGAGGGCGGATACTCGTTCTCCGTGACGAACACGGCCGCGTCCTGGACCAACACGAAGACTTACGACGCGAGCGGAAAGCTGCTGTCGAAGTCCGACACCGGCCTCAATTCAAGCGGGCAGCCGACCTCGACCACCGTCGCCTACACCGACGGTTCCCAGGACCTGATCAGCTACACCGCCGGCGTGATGACGAAGTTCGTTCATGTCGGAACCGACGCAATCCGGACCACCGACACCTACAACACGGCCGGAACTCTTCTGAGCGAAATCGTGCAGAGGCCGGACGGCTATTACTCCACCACGCTCTACACGAACGGCGTGAAGACCGCCGCCTACGTCAAGAATGCCGACGGCTCGCAGGACAACTACACCTACAATATCACGGGGAAGAGCTTCACCACGCAGGTGCAGCACCTCGATCCGACGGGAAAGGTCACCTCGGTGACCCGCAGCCATGCCGACGGCTCGCTGGATTCGACGCAGGTCTACAACAGCGACGGCAGCAGCGTGATCACCACCTATAGTGCCGCCGGCGTCAAGCTGGTCGAGACCACCTATCATGCCGATCACAGCAAGGACGTCTGGACCTACAACATCACGGGCCAGACCTACGCGACCGAGCACGACGTCTACGACACGACCGGCTTTCTCACCAGCCTGACGCGCCTGCACACCGATGGCAGCCTCGCCTTCAAGCTGGTTCAGACGCCTGACGGAACCAAGACGACCGATTGGTACGATGCCGCCGGCAGCCTCACCAGCGAGGTCGTGCAGAAGGCCGACGGCTCCACCTCGACCACGCTCTACAGCAACGGCGTCAAGACCAACGCCTATGTGAAGAACGCCGATGGCAGCCAGGATAATTATGCCTACGGCATCACCGGCCAAAGCTACACCACGCTGATCCAGCACGTCGATCCGTCCGGCAAGGTCACCGCAGTGACCCGCAAGCATGCCGACGGCACGTTCGATTATACGGAGGTCATTAACGCCGACGGCAGCAGCGTCGTCACCAATTATGATGCCGCGGGAACGCGGACGAAGGAAACCAACTACCACGCCGACGGCAGCAAGGACGTCTTTCTCTTCAACATCACCGGCCAGAACTACACGACCGAGCACGACATCTATGATGCGACCGGCTTCCTCACCACGCTGATTCGCACCCACGCCGATGGCAGCCTCGCGTTCAAGCTGGTGCAAAGCAGCGACGGGGCCAAGGCGACGGACTGGTACGACGCCAACGGTGTCCTCACCAGCGAGATCATCCAGAAGCCGAGCGGATACAGCTCGACCACGGTGTACACCGATGGCGTGAAGACCGCGGCCTACATCACCAACGCCGATATGAGTCGCGACAACTATAGCTACAACATCACCGGCCAGAGCTATACCACGCAGTACCAGCACCTCGACCCGACCGGCAAGACGACCGAGGTGACCCGCTGGCACGCCGACGGCTCGCTGGACTACACCCAGGTCGTCAACAGCGACGGCAGCAGCGTGGTCACCAACTACGATGCAGCGGGCGTCAAGAAGACGGAAACCGACTACCACGCCGACGGCTCGAAGGACGTCTTCCAGTTCAACATCGTCGGCCAGACCTACACCAACGAGCACGACACGTACGATGCGACCGGCTTCCTCACCCACATCGTGCGCACCCACGCCGATGACAGCCTGGCATTCACGCTGGTGCAGAGCGCCGACGGCACCAAGACCTCCGATTGGTACGACGCAAAGGGTGTCATCACCAGCGAGGTGACGACCAAGAGCGATGGTTACAACTCCACGACCGTCTACACCGCCGGCGTGAAGACTGCGGCCTATATCAAGAACGCCGATGGCACGTCGGACAACTGGAACTACAACGTCACGGGGCAGTCCTACACAACCCAGCATCAGCACCTCGATGCCTCGGGCAAGCTGGTCGAGCTCACCCGAACCCACGCCGACGGCACGCTGGACTATACCCAGGTCATCCACGACGACGGCAGCAAGCTGACCGACATCTACGACAGCGCCGGCAACAAGACCCAGGAGACCGCCAATAACGCCGACGGCTCGAAGGACGTCTTCCTGTTCAACTTCAACGGACAGACCGGCACGACGCAGCACGAGAACTACAACACCGCCAATGCACTACAGTTCTTCGACCAGACCAAGACCGACGGCACCCATAACGTCACGGCCGTCGCCAGCGGCGTGACGATCCAGGGCGGCGCCGCCAACGACGTGTTCTCGGCCGCACCAAGCTCGACCACCATCGCCTACGATCATGGCCAGGACCAGATCCTCAACTTCCAGGCCGGCGACGGCACAACTCACGACGTGATCCAGATCTCGAAGCTGCTTGCGGCAGACTACAGCCACCTGCAGATGACCCAGTCCGGCACGAATGCGCTCATCACGTTCTCGGCCGACGACTCGATCCTTCTCAAGAACGTCTATGTCAGCAACCTGACGAGCCACGACTTCGTTTTCGTCTGAGCAGACCGGACAGACCAGTATCGACATCGACGCGGGCCGGGACCAGCCAAAGTCCCGGCCCGTTCATTAGGCGCTTGCCTACTCGAGAGGCACAACTCGATCAACGAAGATACCCTCTTCGCGAGCAGGCGGTCTTCGTGAACGCAGCCTGCCGATCCTGTGTTCGCGCCGCACCGGCCGACGATCGCAGCGCACTTGCGTCACAATTGATCCCTAGAAGAAGCTAACACCGCAAGGAATTCGATGCCCGATGGAAGCAAGTGAAGCCAGACGTTTCGTCGTCCTCGACTTTTATCGCTTCGTTGCCGCCCTCGGTGTCTTCATCTTCCACCTGAAGCTGGTCGACCCGGGCATCTCGCCGGTCTGGAACGGATCCTTTGGTCTGTTCGTGGACATGTTCTTCATCCTGTCCGGCTTCGTCATCTCCTACTCCTATCCGGCCGACGCGCGCGGCGTTCGCGCCTATTCCCGGTTCATGATCCGCCGCATCGCGCGGATCTATCCGCTGCACCTGCTGAGCTTGCTCATCTTCGTGGTGCTGATCGGCGTCGGCCTCGAGCGCACGGCGCGGTCGACCTCGCTGGACTTCCTGTATAACCTCCTGCTGGTCCAGGCCTGGGGCGTCACCAATCATCTCAGCTTCAACTCGCCGTCATGGTCGATCAGCGCGGAGTTCTTCTGCTATCTGATCTTTCCGCTTCTGATGCTGCTTGCACGCAAGGTCCAACCGGTCGTGCTCGGCGCAATCGTGGCGGCGCTCTATCTGGTCCTTGCCCACGGCCATTTGCCGATCTGGCAGGACCGGTCGCAGATGTACGGCGCCAACTACGACTACGGCATGCTCCGCGCGTTGCCGAGCTTCCTGAACGGCATCCTGCTCGCCATCCTGTTCCGGATGTCGGGTCCCTACCGGCACAAGCCGGTCATCTTCGCCGGCATCGGCGTGTTCGGCCTCTCCGTGCTCGTCCTCAACGTCTTCGCCAAGCCGGATTTGGCTATTCTCCTGTTCTCCTGCGCCATCCTGCTCACCGCGGTCGGCGAAAGCGCCTTCAAGGAGTTTCCGGGCGCGCGCCTGCTTGGACGGCTCGGCAATACCTCATACGCGATCTACATGCTGCACGATGCCGTCCTCATTGCGGTGTTCAAGCCGTTGTGGACCTGGCTCGAACTTCGCCCGGATCAGTTCGCCCTGTTCGCCCTGGCATGTTGTGCGGTCCTCACCATCATCGCCGACCGCACCTACGCCTATTTCGAGAATCCCGCGCGGCGCCTCATCAATCGCTGGGCTGACATTGGTGCTGCGTCCCCGCGGAAGGCTCCGGTGGTCGCAGCCGAAACGTCCATGCGCTTTGACAACACCGAGCGGGCGGTCAACTGACGCCCGCCCGATGGCAAGAGGCGTTCAGGCAACCTTGCCGTCGGCCGCCGGTGCCATCCGCATCGCGCTATCGCCCAGTAAGGGGGCGACGTTGGCACGCGACAGCTCCATGACGCCCGGCAATGCCTGGCGGACCTGCTCGCCGGCGGCCTCGTACGCACCGAGGAAGTGCAGCAGAAATTTCTCGAAGCTGTCTCCGACGAGGAACTGAGCCGGCGAGAGCAACAGCTGCTCGCTGGTGCCGAAGTGCGCGAACAGGCCCTGGAACTTGTCCTGATAGGTGATCGCCGCGACGGGCGTTCCCTGCCCGAGCGCCGCAATCGCCAGATGCATGCGGCCGGTGATCACGCCGTCGACCAGTCCGACCACGGCCTTGATCTCGCCCGCCGACAACGTCTGTTCGACATGATGCACGTGCTCGCCGAGCGTGGGCTTGAGTCGGTCGGCCAGCGGCCGAAGACAGTTGTCGTCGGCGATCTCGGGCCGGTAGTCATGCGCGAGCAACAACCAGCTTGCATTGTGCTCACGGGACAGGCGGTCCATGGCGGCCGCCGCAAGCTCGATCATTTTCCGCAGCTTGGCCGGCTCCGGCTTCTTGAACAGCATCGGGTGCATGTTGAAGACGAAGACCTTACGCCCCTGCTCGCGTTGTCGCGCGATCGTAGCCGCGATGTCCTTCACTGCGGCGGTGTCCGCGCGCGGCGTCAGCATGAAGGCCGCATCGGCGACCAGACGGGCGCGTTTCCGGGCAAAATCGTCGAAGCGCTGAAGGGATATCGAATCGCGCAGATTCAAGGCCACGCCCGGCCCCAGCAGTCGGAACACCTCGCGTAGCGCCTTCGCAGGCCGGGAGTTGAAACTGAAGCCAAGCACGCTGACCTTGGCGCCGAACGCCGCCATCAGGTCGGCAACGAGCAGCATGCGGGCGGCATCCACCGGAGAATAGTAGCCGTCGAGCACATCGGCGCCCAGAACTAGTCCGAAATCCGGCCTGGTGAGGGACAGCTCCCGTGCCACCGTCTCGTAGGAGAACGGTTGCTTCCAGAGTTCGAGCGGCTTGAAGCCCATGCCGCGCACGTCCGCGCTGGCTGCCGCTGTGGCCGTGACGATATAGATCTCGAGGTCCGGATAGGTCCGCCTCATCTCCCCGGCAGCCGCTTCGATCATGGCCTCATCGCCGCGGGACTGATGAATGCTCCAGGGATCGGAGGGAAGCACCACGAGCCGGCGCGGATCGTTGCGCGGCGCGGCGTTGACGCCGACATCCTTCCGGGCGATCTGCCATCTGCGCAACTCGAGGAGATCGACTGCGAAGGGCGTATTCTTCGCGCTGTTGAGCCAACCTCGAAGCTGCCTGCGCACCGGCACCGGAATCAATTGCTTCACCACATCCTCCTCGTCCTCATCAAGCGGTCGCGCCGCGCTTCACGACGAAATCTATCAAGGACAGCAGCTGCTTCCGCCAGAACAGCAGGATGCTCGCCAAATAGGTCGCTGCAAAGCAGGACGACAGCAGCCCAATCCGCAAGTAGGGGTTCATGCCCGGCGTCGCCTCCCGGCACAGCGCGACCGCGCCGTACGCCAGAACGATGGCGCAAAGGCAGCCCGCAATGGGGCGCAGAAACTGACTCCAGCTCAAGCCCAGCAGCCGAAGCGCCAGCGCAAACGTCACGGGCGTCACCACGAGCTGCGCGAACGCGAAAATCGTGGCCAGTTGACCGATGTCATGCGACGGAAGCAGGAACATTGCGGGCACGACCGAACAGAATTTCAGGATGTTGAGCAGAAAGACGTAATTCGGCTTGCCCATGGCGCCAAAATAGGCGCTGTTGACGAATTGCACCGTCTGGACCGCGCCGATCAGCATCAGCGGCCGCATGACCGCTTCGCTGCCGCTCCATTTCGCGCCGAACAGCAGCAGCGAGAACTCCGGCGCGATCGCCGCAAGGAGCACGAAGATTGGAGATCCGACCAGCGCTCCGAGACTGACGCTGCGCAGATAGGCGCCGGCAACCCGGTCGCGCTCGTGCGCGATTTTCGACAGCGCGCTCAACGCGACGTCCATGACCGCCTGGGTGAGGAGCTGCATCAGGATGATGTAGACCCTCGCGCCGACCGTGTAGATGCCGAGGGCTGCGACGCCATAGAGCGACAGGATGATCATGTCGATGGTGCGAACGATGGCGAAATCCAGCAGCCGGTTCAGAACGACATGGACGCTGTAGCCGGAGAGCTCCCGAAAGCTTCTGGAATCGTAGCCGCGCATCGGTAGCCATCGCGGCTGGCTCCACAGCCACAAGCCGCTGATCGCGCTCTGAACGACCACCTGGATCACGAGGCTGAGAGCGCCGAACCCGGCATAGGCGCAGGCAATTCCCACGATGCCGGAGATCGCGGTCGCGACCATGGTCCTGACCGCGAGCACGCGAAAATCCATCTGCCGCTTGTAAAGCGCCTCCTGAAACAGGGTCGCGGTGCCGATCGGGAGGGAGAGGGACGCAGCCGTCAACAGCGGCGCGAGCCCTTTCACGTCCAGCCAACGCTCGATATCCGGCGCAAGAAGAGCAATCAGAACCGCCAGGATCGTCGAAGCTGCAAAGGAGCAGAAGAAGGGCAGCGTCACATCGGCAGGCTCGAGCGTGCGACGCTGGATCAACGCGTCGCCGAAGCCGAATTCGGCGATTGAACTCAAAAGCAGCAGGATGAAGGCAACCAGCGCCGCAAGACCGAAATCCGCGGGATCGAGCAGCCGTGCCAGCACCAGGAACAGCACGAACGACAACGCGCGGCCGCCCCAATTCTGGGCAAGCGACCAGAACAAGGCAACCACGACCTGATGTTGTTTGCCCGTAACGCTCATCAAGAATTCGACCCAATTCCGACAGATCCAACCACAATCGTAGACTAGACGCGTGGCATGCGATGCTGCCGCGACGTCACCTTCTCCGATCATGGCGGAGCACTGAATGCTCGCTACAATACGACGGAGTGATGGCAACCAGATGAGTGCCGTCACGATTCCGATTTAGAGTGGAAGTGAGTTCAAATCGTGGACTACACTCCAATCAACCTTTGCGAAGTGATGCAAAATGGATGCCTTGTTGAATTCGCCCGCTCAGCGTTCTCTCCGCAGCTCCAAGCGTTTGCGTGTGGCCATCTACGCACCGCATTTTGCGGAATATTCCTACCGTCTCGCGTCGGGATTGGCCCGCCATTGCGACGTCCGGCTAGTGCTCAATCGCAAAGACGCGAACCAGCAGTGGAAACTAGCCGATATCGCTGTGACAGCTCCATTCGAGACGAGAATTCGCGACCTGAGCCTGCGCCGCGGCGGCGCGATCGGCATCCCAGCCTCGTTCCTGGACATAATTTCGTTTCGTCCCGACGTGATTCATTGTCACGAAGTTCCGGAGATCTACACGTCCAGGCTGATCCAACTTCTTCGTCCGCTCGGCATTCCGCTGGTGTTGACCGTTCACGATGCGATCCCGCATTCGGAAGGCGGCTCCGGTACCTCGCCGCGTGAAGATGCATGGCGCGGGCGCATGCGCGCAGCCGCGTCGGTCGTCACCACGCATGGCGAGAGCTGCATTGCCGATTTTCGCCGTGCCTCGCCTGACTTCAAAGGGGAAGCGGTCTCCAGCATGCATGGCGTGCTCATGGTGCCTCCGGCTGGAGGTGCGGTCACCGCGCCGGAAGCCGCGCGCATCCTGTTTTTTGGACGGATGTGGGCTTACAAGGGCCTCGACGTCTTCATCGATGCAATCGACATGCTGGCCGAGCGCGGTGTGGCCCATGAAGCGATCGTTGCCGGCCGCGGCCCCGAGATGACACGGCTCGGAGCGCGGATGGAGGCGATGCCGACGGTCAAGACCATCAACGCCTTCATTTCGCCTGCCGATACCGGACGACTGTTTCAATCCGCAACCGTGGTTGCCCTGCCCTACAAGGATGCAACGCAGAGCGGGGTGCTTGCATCCGCCTATGGGAATTCCCGCCCCGTGGTCGCCAGCGCCACCGGCGGCATTCCCGACGTCGTCACCGACGGAGTGAACGGGCTTCTGGTTCCTCCCGGCGACGCCACTGCATTGGCCGATGCGCTCGAACGCGTGCTGACGTCGAAGCCTCTCGCAGCGACGTTGACGGATGGCGCACGGCAGACCGCGGCCGGCATCCTCAACTGGGAGCGCATCGCAGAGGGGCTTCTAGGATCCTATCACAAGCTCGCCGGTCGCACCGTGAGTTGACCGTGACCGGCCTCGTGGCGTTCAAGCCGATTGCTCGATCTTCATCGGCCGGAACAACGTGCCTCGGATCGCGCCATCCAGCAGTCGACGCAGCCTCACCTCGATCAGCTCATAGCTGATCGCACTCGCCACCAATGACATTACCAGCCCGAGCCCGATGAAGGCGGCCCACAGCAGCCAGCGGTCGACGCCGACGGCGACCAGCTTCAGGCCGATCACCTGCAAGGGGAAGAGCACGAAGGGATGCACGAGATAGAGGCTGTAGCTGATCTTGCCGACATATTGCAGCGCCGGCGCGCTCAGAGCTTTGCCAAGGCCCGATTCCGGAGCAAGCGCCATGCCGAACAGCAGAAATCCGGGAACGAGCCCCACGAACGGGTGAAACAGGACGAGGCTCGCATACAGAGCGACCCCGCAGGCCAGGCCTGCGAGCAGTCCGGCGGGCCCGGGAATGGAGATGCGAAATCCGATTGCGCTGAACAGCATCCCGACGCAGAAGAACGCAGTGATCGGCCAGTGCATCAGGCACGCCAGACCCAGCAGGATCAGGGGCGCTGCCAGCAGCCTGCCCCCGACGCGCCACATCGAGAACGTCAGCGCAAACCAGATGTAGAACGCCCACTCATAGGTCAATGTCCAGGCATTCTGCTGGGCAATGGGCAGGCCGAGCGCGTCCTGGACGAAGAACAGATTGGCCGCAAAGATTGTGAGATAGCTGGTCAGATCGATCCCGCGGAAGAACTTGTAGGCCACGATCGGACCGATCGCGAACAGCGCAAGATGCAGGATCACGAACACCGGCATGATGCGCAGGACGCGGTCGAAGAAGAACCGCGACAGCGAACCGTGCCGCACGAGACTCGCCGGAATCAGGAATCCGCTGATCATGAAGAACAGCTCGACACCATGCCCGCCGACATTGATCACCGATTGCAGCCAGGACCAGAGCGGCGGCAGGAAACCGGGATTCGGGATGTCGTACATGCCCCCCTTCGGCATGTCGTAGAAATGGTCCATCAGCACGCTCAGTGCCGCGATGCCGCGAAGGCCCTGGACCGAAGGAAGGAACGATCCATCATAGGCGGCGCCCGGCTGGTGAGGTGCCTTGATCACTCCGCGGCCCCCTGGGTGCTGAGGGCAGGCTCGAGAACGACCGGCCTTCTTCGCGCCGAGCGGAACCTTTGCCCGAAGGAAATGCAGGGTTTCTCGACGAAGGTGTAGGTCATCCAGCTGACCAGGATCGACAACGCCAGGATCGCGACCATGAAGATCGACCATCCCAACGGCCCGTCACCGAACCAAAAGAGGCGATGGATGACGACGATCACGAACGGCGACATCAGGTAGACCGAATAGCTGATCACGCCGACGAACGCCATCGGGCGCCACGCCATTCGTTCGCCGAACACGGCAAAGGCGATGAAGACCAGCGCCGCGCAGACATAGGCCGATCCGATCGAATAGCTGTAGAAGAAATTCTCGTGATAGACGCCTCCGAAACGCCGATCGGACAGGGTGGCTGCGAAGATCGCATACAGGAGCGTGCAGACGGCCACATGGGTCCATCGCAGCTTGCCGCCGATGACGGTGTCCCGGATGATCTTGCCCAGGAACATCGCCGACAGGTTCAGCCCGACCTCCATCACCGAGGAAACGGTCCTGTTCTCGACCAGGAGCGCAGCGGTGGTTCCGACCAGAGCGGCCGCGGCGACGATCGTCACCGCCGTAAAGCGCTGGTTCAACAGCCCCATCGCAAAGAGAATCGTGCATCCGGCGTAGAACAGCAGCTCGATCGCCAGCGTCCAGTAGAACACCCAGAGGTTCGGGATGTTCACGAAGGTCTGCAACATCGTCACGTTCGCGACGACCTGCCCCAGCGGATAGCTCTGCGACTGCAGCACCTGCATCGTCACGAGCCCGACCAGGAGCGATGTCCAGTAAGCCGGATAGAGCCGGAAGAAGCGGCTGATCGCGAAATCCCTCACGGGAGTGGCGCTGTCCGGAAAGCTGAAGGGGATGACGAAGCCGCTGACGAAGAAGAACAACACGACGCCAAACCGGCCAAAGTTCATGTAGTAGCCGAACACGTCATGGATGGGCCAGTAATAGGCGCCCGTCGGGTGCTTTTCGACGATCACCTCGAATACATGCTGGACCAGGACCGACAACACGGCAATGCCGCGGAGCGTATCGATGAATGCAAGCCGTTTATGCATGGTTCGTTCTCACCTGCTCCCGCTCGCCGCCGGTAGATCCGGGCGGAAGCCTTCCAACGGCCGCATCGGCTGCCGCATGACGATCGGCACGGCGTCGACGCCTCGTGCGGAGGTCGCACGCCGCGAGAACACTTCGCTGAAGCTCAATGCGATGATCAGCAGGCCGGACGCCGGCCCGTAGTTCAGCACCGTGATCGTGAACAGGTTGACGACGAAGAGCAGCGTCAGCTTGTATACGTCGGTCGCACCGAATGTCGCCCGGAACACCATCACCATGAATGCGACGAAGGGAAGACCGAACATCAGGTAGGTCCCGATGTAGAAATTGTCGACCGGCACCCAGTAGTGCGCGAGCGGCGAGAACAGCTTCTGCGGATAGTTGAAGCAACCCGCGCCGCAGCCGGTCACCAGGCCGATCGGCATGAGCTGGCTCATGTAGACGAACGGCAACTGCCAGCTGTTGTTGATGCGATCGACAATGCTGAACAAGGTCGAGTGCGGCACGGCTGCGGTGCCGGAAGCGAGCACGATCATGAAGAACGGAACCAGAATCGCGGCAAACGACCATAGCGCGAGGGTCCGGATGGCGGGAAAGCGCGACCTCTCCGGCAGCAGCCGCACGAACACCAGCAAGAGCAGGTAGGCCACGAGGACGATCATGGTCGTCTTGCTCGTGGTCAGGCGAGTGGCATAGATCGCAATGGACCCGAATACGATGCACCACGTCGTGCTCATGCGAATGGACGTGATCGCGAACGACACGAGGATGAAGAAGGCAGCCATGGTATTGTCGGCCGCAAAACCCATAAGGCGCTGGTCGTCGCCGCCATAAGCCCACCACAACCGGCCCGCCTCGCGCACCGCGCCGAAGGACTCGTATTTGTAGCCGACCCAGGGCATCAGATAGAATTTCGTCAGGAACACGCCGATCACGGACAGGTAGAAGGTCAGTGCGATGACCGACAGCAGCTTCCGATACGAGCCGAGGCTCGAGTCGCAGAAGCAGAATCCGACGAATACCGGCAGCATCATCTTGAAGGACGAGATGGCCGCGTTCGCCGTACCCATCATGAAGTAGCCGAGCACGAGCGACAGCATGATCTGCACGAGCACCAGCAGGGCCAGGGTGCTGCGATTGCGCAAGATGCAATGCACGAAGAACTGGGCCAGACACAAGAGCGCGACGCCGTCGGGCAGGTACCACAACGCATCCATGTGATAGATGCTGGTGTAATAGCGCATCACTCCGCCGAAGGCGTCGCGGACCAGATAGACCCCAAGCGCGATCGCCTCGATGTTGAGGCTGATCAGCGTGATCTGCGGCCTGTTCAGCGCGAGGATGCTCATGTCGCGCTCAGTTGGTCAGCCGCGCCGACCGCGCGGGAGATGCAGCGAAATCCGGACGGCTTCCGAGCGCATTTCGCAGGAACTTGCCGCCGGGGATTTCGATGTAGAGATAGGTGAAGTGCGAAACCACCAGAACGGCCGCCAGTGAGACGACGAGATTCAACGTCGCCGGCAAGCCCGCCCAGACCGAATCCAGCGCAGCGATCCGCCCTGCTCCCACTGCCCGCACGAAGTACTCGGCCAGCAGCACCACGAGTGCGTGCACCATATAGATGGAGTAGGAACGGCGACCGAGCCAGACCAGCGGCTTGGCCACCAGCATCCGCGGCACCAGCAGCCCATCCGGAAAGGCCAGCAAGCTGCCAAGAAAGATTGCGAACGTCACCGGCGCGAGGAAAGTTGCCGCGGGATTGGTCTCCGCCAAGGACACCAGGACGATGCTGGCGATCATGGCGACGAATTGCACCGCTCCCTGCACGGCAGGACCCGGCTTTGCCGGCAGGCGATCGACGATCCTGACCGTCAGCACGCCCAGGAAGAAGCTCACGAAGCAGCGCAGGATGCCGAAATCGGTCTGAAGCCCGAGGCTCCTCTTATCGAGCACGAAGATGATGAAGACCAGGCTGCCGACAGCAAGCGCACCGCAAAGGACGTAGAACCACAACAAGGAACGCATGCGCTGGGCCAGCAGCACGATCAGACCGAACACCAGATAGGTGTAGAACTCGACGCTGATGCTCCAGCTCGGCGCGTTCCAGCTGAGATAGTCGATGAACCCCATGGAGTGCAGCAGCAGGACGTTGAGACCGAACGAATAGGCGTTGTTCACCTCGAAGGCCGCCGGCGCGGCAACCACGACGCCCGCCATGACCAGGCTGATGCGCAGGAGACGAAACAACAGATTTGCGATCAGCATGACGATGTGCAGCGGATAGACCCTCGCCAGGCGCCGCACCATGAATTCGCGCAGCGAGAAGCGCCCGAAGTCGCTCTCGACATAGCTGAGCGACATGACGATCCCGCTGAGAACAAAGAACAAATCGACCAACAGCCACGCGCTTCTGAAGAACGAGCAGTTGATCCACGCATTGTTCGGGAACGCCGCGAGGAAAGTCGGCATCAACAGGAGGTGGTGAATCACCACCGAAGTCGCGGCGATCCCCCGAATGCTGTCGAGCGGCAGGACATGCGCCTTCTCACGATGAACCAACTCCGTCACATCAACATTCCATAGCTATTGCACCGCAGCAGTGTGTATCAGGTCTCGCGCATGTTCAATCTTCGCGATCGCGGACTCGCACTCGATGCATGACGATCGACGATACTTTCAATGCTCGCAGATCATTCGGACATGCGAGCGCCAACATCACGCCACTTTTTGTTTGAGGCCCGCGTGCTTCGGGCGCAAATTTCACCAGTCGTGATGATTGCGAGTATTTGCGCGGAAAGTGTGCGCGAAATTCGGCGCTGTTGCGGTAGAGGACAGCGACCGTGAGCGCTTCGCATGCAGATGGCGCACGCGGATATTTTTTCTACACGCGGGGAACAATGTCCGCGCGCAGTGCTTGTGTCGGTTTTGCGACGCGCGTTTGCGGCGCTTTGACGGACGAGCGCCTCTTTTGTTTTCAAGTTGCAACATTCCTGGGCGCGAACATGCCGATCTCGCAGGCATTGCATCTCGCAGGTTTGCAACCGATCGGAGGCAGCTAACGCATTCGTTGTCGGCGACAGATGCATCCAGCTTTTGCGCCGCACAAAAATTGACACAGTTGGCTGCCAAGTTTCGCGTGTTCTCCTACTGCAACAAGGAGGAAGGGACACGGATGGGCTGCGGAGCAACACGTCGTCATATGAAGCCGCGATGGCTCCCGATCGCCTTCGCAGGTTCTGCCCTGATTCTAATCAGTGTCGATGCTTGCCACGCGCAGTGCGTTGAATTCTCGGACCGCGCCTCGCAGCTCGAACTCGACACCTTCGTGAAGTCGCCCTCCTCGCTCCTGGAGCGACTGCGCAACGACAAGGAGAAGCTGCGAAATCGCCTCTCAACCTACGTCGCGACCAATCCGTCGGTGCTGCCGTCCGTCCAGACGCTCATTTCGGCGTCGGCTTCAGCCGATCGCTCGTCGATCGGCGCCGCGCTGCGCATTGCGGAAGGGCGCTGCACATCGACGAAGCCGGACGCTGCGCGTAAGATCAGGGATTTCGTGCAGCGGATCGGCGATCTCAACGTGCAGGCCGGCTATTCCGCTGCAGGCGAGGACAACTCCGGCGTCCAGATACAATCGACGGTCAAGGGGCCGGCGCAGCCGCCCCGAGGCGGAGCCCTGCTCGACGGCGAGTGGAGGACCAAGGTGGCCAATCCATTCAAGCCCGTCCCGCTTCCGAATTGATCCATGATCGTCAAAGGCAGCAAATCAGCAGATGTATCAGCCTAGAGAACATTTCCAGTCGGGACACCGATTCGGTATCGAATTCGGCGGGGCAGTCCTCAGCTTCGAGCGCGTAGCCGATGTGTTGCGCCGCCAGTGGCCGATCATCGCGACGTGCGTCGGAGCTTCACTGGCCCTGGTGATTTTGTACCTGGCTTCGGCGCAACCCATGTATACGGCGAATGCCCGCATCATGATGGATACGCGTCAGGCGCAGGTGCTGGACAAGGACAGCAACACCAGCAGCGCCCTGATCGACACCGGCTATGTCGACAGCCAGGTCGAAATCATCAACTCGGACGACCTGATCCTGTCCGTCGTCCGTCGCCTGAAGCTGACGGAGGATCCGGAGTTCAACGGTTCCAGTCCGGGCCTGCTTTCGATCATCATCGGTAAGGTCATGTCGCCGTTTCGCTCCGGCGAACCGGCATCCCAGGAACACATCGAGCATGCCGTGGTCGAGCAGGTTCAGAGGAATCTGCGAACGGAACGCGTCCTGACGACATATGTCCTGTCGCTGAGTTATCGCGCACGAACCCCCGACAAGGCCGCCAAGATCGCCAACGCCGTCGCCAATGCCTACCTCGTCGGCGCCCTTGAAGCCAAATATCAATCCACCAAGCGGGCGACCGAGTGGCTTCAGCAGCGCAGCCTCGAGCTGAGCGAGCAGGCGACGGCCAGCGACCGCGCCGTGCAGACCTTCAAGGCCGAGCACAACATCGTCGGAACCAGCCGCGGCCTGATGTCCGAGCAGCAATTGTCGGACCTGAATACGCAGCTGGTTCAAGCGCGAGCCGCGACGGCCGAAGCCAAGGCCCGGCTCGACCGGATCGACGCGATCTCCGACCAGGATCTCGCCCAGCCGACAGTGACCGACGCGCTCAACAACTCGGTTATCACCCGCCTGCGAGCCCAATATCTCGACCTCCAGGCCCAATATGCCGACTGGTCCAGACGCTACGGCAAGACTCACCTTGCAGCGGTCAATCTGGCCAACAAGATGGAGGAGCTGCGCAAGAACATCGCCGATGAGCTACATCGGATCGGCGACGCCTATCGCAGCGACTACGAGATCGCAAAGAGCCGAGAGGCCTCGCTCGAGAAGAACGTGAAGGAGCTCGTTGCCCAGGCCGGTCACACCGGCCAGGCCGAGGTCAAGCTGCGCGATCTCGAAAGCGCCGCCGACACCTATCGCAATCTCTACAACAACTTCCTCGAGAAGTTGCAAAGCGCGACGCAGAATCAGAGCTTTCCGCTCAGCGAGGCGCGTCTCATCAGCACCGCCGCCAAGCCGGATCGCAAGAGCTCTCCGCGCACGGTCCTGGCACTGGTGGGCGGCCTGGTGGGCGGCCTCTGTCTCGGCTTCGGCGTCGCATTTGCGCGTGAGCTGCTGAGCGACGTGTTGCGGACCCCCGGCGAGGTCGAGGACGAGCTCGGCGTGAAGTGCCTCGGCGTCTTGCCCGATATTCGTCCACCCGCGAAGGCCGGCCCATCCGATCTGTCTCGCTACGTCGTCGATCATCCCTTCTCGCGGTTTGCGGAGACGTTGCGCAACATCAAGGTATCGATCGACGTTGCCCGCCTGACCCGCGAGATCAAGGTGATCGGCATCGTCTCTTCCCTTCCCAAGGAAGGAAAAACGACTGTCGCCGCGAATTTCGCACAGTTGGTCGCTCTGACGGGGCACCGCACGGTTCTGATCGACGGCGACCTGCACACGCGCTCGCTGACGCGAGAGCTCGCGCCCAACGCCAAGAGCGGACTGGTGGAGGCGCTCAACGACCCCGCGAGCCTCGGCTACCACGTGCAGCGAAGCAAGGAAACGGGACTGGATTTCCTTCCCTCCGTCGTGGCTTCCCGCATGGTGAATTCGGCCGACGTCATTGGATCGAAGGCGATGGCCGAGTTGCTCAAGGTGCTGAGGGAGCACTATGAGTACATCGTGATTGACCTTGCCCCGGTGATGCCGGTGGCGGATTCGAAGGCTGTCAGCTTCCTGATCGATGCCATGGTCTATGTCATCGAATGGGGGCAGACGACACGAAGCGCTCTCCAGGAGTCGGTCTCCGGGTCGGAAGTCCTCCAGAAGAAGCTGCTCGGCGCCGTGCTCAACCGCGCCAACCCGAAAATGCTCAAGCGCATCGAGGCCTACAAGGGCAAGCACCACAACAGCTATTACGTCGAGCATGCCTGAACGGAGGCGCGGCGCCGCGCCTCCCGCTCGCGCGGATGGAAGAGTTCGGTCGGGCGCCGTGGTTCACCCTCCTCGACCGGGAGAGCTCGAATTGCGCCGACGCGGAGCGTCCCCGGCGCAATCGGGGTGAGCAAGCTCAGCATTCCATGAGAGCAGAACCCTCGGGGTTCGATCAGCACTGATCGTGCTTCGGCCAGACTGGCCTTCAGACGCTGGCGGCCACAGGGCCGCGCGCCTGTTCATCGGATCATTGGTCGAGCCAAATTGCTGCGGGGGGAGAGCCCCCTCTCTCGATCGGGAGCCGCCAAGCGGACCTTGATCCCGCCGCGCGCCCGCACGCGATCTCCGTATTCGTCCGGAATCCACAACTTGCAGTTATTGCTCTAGCCAAAAGCAAGGATTGACGACAAAGATGGTGGCCAGGACAGTGCGGCCATTGGCGACCATCCGTCGACAAACGAGACAATCCTAGCCCTGATGCCTCAAATCGCCGAAACTTTAGGCATCTTCCATTCTCGGTTCCCTGAGGCTAATCTCGCCTCATACTCGGCAGTTCCTTTCCGGTGGCTCGGATGCTGATCGCGCTTACGATTTTGACGATTTGGGTTCTGCTCAACATTCTCTTCGTGTTGATCGTAGTTCCCCCGCGCAAGTCGCTTCGGCCACCTGTGACGACGACGCTCTCACCGGCGCCCATCGACCCAAGCCGGCGTGAGATCGAGCATGACGAACCCTTCTCGATCCGCCACGTCATCGTCTCCGTTGCAATGGGGGCCTTCTTCGTGCTCGTGCCGCCGTTGCTCGCGCTGCGCGATGCAATCATGCGGCTCTTCGGCAGGCCGCCGCGCAGCGGAACCTGAGGCCCTCGGGCCGGAGGTTCCAGCAATTCAGAAATCGACCGACTAATAGGCTTCCTGGAACATCACTGCGGACGCAGTGCGGGCCATGATCTTCAGGTCGAGCCAGATGCTCCAGTTGCTGACGTACCAGACGTCGTACTCGACACGTTTCTCCATCAGGTCGATCGTCGGCGTTTCTCCCCTGAATCCGTTCACCTGGGCCCAGCCCGTCAGACCCGGCTTCATGTGGTGGCGGTAGACGTACTTGCTGATGAGCTCGTCGTAGTAATTGTCATGGGCGAGCGCGTGCGGGCGCGGTCCGACCAGTGACATGTCGCCACGCAGCACGTTCCAGAGCTGCGGCAGCTCGTCGATGCTCGTCATGCGCAGGAAGCGCCCGATCTTGGTGACCCGAGCATCCCTCTTGGTCGCCTGGGCAATCGTTTCGCCGTTCTCGCAGACGGTCATGGTTCTAAACTTCCAGATCTCGAACGGCCTGCCGTTGAAGCCGCGGCGCGACTGCCGGAAGATGACGGTTCCCGGGGAATCCAGCTTGATCAGCACGGCAACGGTCAGCAGCAGCGGCGTCAGCATCACAAGCGCGAACAGAGCGACACCGATGTCGAGACAGCGCTTTTGCAGACGCTCGAGAATGGTGAGCGGCGGTCGCTGGATCTCAACCGCTACGGTTCCGCTGACAGGCAGAAAGGGACGGGTCACCAGATCAGCGACCGAGTCGTCCGGCAGCAGGCGAATGGGCTGGGGGACGGCGCGCAAATATGGCCCCAGTTTGCGCAGCATTGGCAATTCGTTCCAGTCGAGCGCAAGCAGATATTCGTCGACATCAGCCGAGCGCGACTGACGGATGACGTCGCGAATCTGCCGCTCCCAGTGCCCATCATCCCGGTCGGCTCCGAGCACGAAATGGCGCATGACGTCGAAGCCATTCCTCCGCAGATCCTTGAAGCGGTTCGAGGTGAAGTCGAGCGGCTTCAGGCTGAGCAGGATCACCTTGCGATCGACCAACCGGCTTCTCGCAAAGCTGGTGCCGAACACGGCCTGCCAGCCGAAGCGGAGGCTGATCAAGCCAAGCCCGCCGATCACGCCGAACACGATGACGGTGCCGCGCGATAGATTGTCGGTCGATTTCAGCAGGAAGGCCGCAACGGCAAGGATCGTGAGCGACGTCAGCCAGATAAACACCGCCATTCGAAGCTGCCACACGAGATTGAGCAGGCGGTGCGTGGAATAGACGTCCCGGAAATAGGCAATCCCGACGAACACCACGCCGACAAACAATCCGGCTCCCACCGATGCCCCGTCGGGAGACGAAGCGACGGCCATACCATACAGCGAAGCACCCGCCGCATAACTCAACAGGATCAACAGAAAGTCAGCACCGATGACGACGATCTGAAAGGGCCTCTGAAGAGCGCTGCCGCGCGCGGATGACAGCGCATGAGCGTTCTCAGAACCATAAGTTGCAACAGCCATTCGAACCTCTGCTTATCGAGAGAGTGCCTGACGCTCATCGTGATGCTGAAGACTCGTCACTTCCCCGCATGGAAAGTGTTGATTGATCGCAGCGACATTGTGGCGCTGCACGCAAAACTTTTGCGGCGCACGGACGATGCGTCGTGTTGAAATGCGCAGCGAAATTCGGTGCGCTGAAAATGCCGTCACAGTGCTGACATATGAGCGGACGGACTGCCCTATTTTGAATCAAGTTCCGCATCGGATGCGAGGCCGGTCGTTGCATCAACGCTTCTTCGCTCAACTTTGAGGCGCTGCGTTGCTCTCGCCGAGAGCACAACCGAGGTCGACACGAGAATCTCTCTCGAGCTTCTATCTGTGGCTGCATGCAAGGATTCGCTGCGTCATGCAGACTTGCCGCACGCTTCGGGGCAGCGATGCAATTCTGCGAACCGCTTCCTGTTCCTGAAGCCTCGAAACAAGGTCGGCAAAAAATGCCGCGCCCTTCTTTTGGCGTGATCAGGTCGGAGAACAACCATGCGGCCCCACCGAATTCGCGTTGTTCGTGTTGGATGGAAGCTCTCCGGTGCCGGCGACTTGGGGACATTTTTCGACCACCCGACCGATTGAGCGCCATGAAATCTCTCGCGCGACTACGCCCGCCCATTCCCAAACCGCAATTGCCGGACGGAGTGCGCATCTATGCGATCTCCGATATTCACGGCTGCGCACATTTGCTCCAGCCCATGCTGCGGGTGATCGACGCCGACGTCGAGCGCAGCCGGCCGCGCTACGCTGTCGAAGTCTTCATGGGCGATTACATCGATCGCGGCCCGGATACGCGCTCCACCCTCGACATCCTGGTCGAGCGGAGCCGCAGGGGAAATGCGGTTTTCCTCAAAGGTAACCACGAGGCCTTTCTGGTGAGGGTGTTCGAAGACCCTTCACTATTCGAGGACTGGATTGCCTTCGGCGGGACCCAGACATTGATGTCCTACGGGCTTGCCCCGCCGGATCTCAAGCGCGACGAGCCCGCATCGATCCTGCGCGACTTGATTCGTGCGATGCCGACCGAGCATCTGGAATTCCTGGACAATCTGCGGTTGAGCTTCAGTTGCGGAGACTTCTTTTTCGTCCACGCCGGCGTTCGCCCCGGCGTTCCACTGGCCGAGCAGACGGAGCGCGATCTGCTCTGGATTCGCGAGGAATTCCTGCGCAGCGAGGAGCAGTTCGGCAAGTATATTGTCCATGGTCATACGCCGGTCCGCAGCGCGGAATTCCTGACCAACCGCGTCAACATCGACACCGGCGCCTACGCGACCGGCAACCTCACGCTGATGAGCATCCAGGGAAGCCGCATGCTCGCGGTGTGAGCGCCCGACCCATCTGCCGTTGCCTGGAACAGGTGAGCAGAGAGCGCAAGACGGGTCGCCTTGGCCACTCCGCTGCGGACGCCGCCTGAAGCGCGATGCGATTAGGATGAATCGTCATCGCGCTTTAGGTTGCTGTTTGAGCATGATCTTTTCGGAAAACCGCTACGCACTTTTCCGGATCATTGCCTTAGCTGAGGACGTGCAGCGGCTGCAAGCGTGCCCGGCTTTCTGCCATCCAGGCGCTCCAGGCGCGCTCATGCTTCATATAAAGCTCCGACCAGCGCCGGTCGCTTTCATTCTGGCCAGGCCGACGCTCCTCGTGACGTTCTTCCTGGAGCGAGGAAGCGCTCTCCGATGACACGCGCGGATTGTCCAGCCTCTCGAACTCGATGGTCTCCGAGCTCGTGAGGCCGATGAGCACGCGCTGTCCGGCTCCGTTGAGGATGTATCGCCGCGGAGCGTCCTTTCTCGCCTCGACCATGCCCTTCTCCTCCTCCTTGATGTCCAGTCCCGGCGCGATCCTGCGCGGACCCGGCCAGACTAGAACGCCCGTCGGGCATGCCCAAAGGTCGAGGTCGGCGGCGAGCGAACCGATTGTCGCGATGAATCCGAAAGCTTGCGCTGGATACGCCAAGCATGGATCACGTATCCCAAGATGAGGCCAGCGCAGAAGATCGAGACGGAGACGGAAGCAGAGGCTATTGCAGAAACCATCGGAACATCCTGGTTGGTGCGATGCACATCAAGAGCAAGCAGTGTGTCGACATCATGGTTCTCAATGAGAGCTGCACGCTCAAAGATTGTTCACGCCCGATGTATCGACAAGCAAGAGGGTCCGAGCCCCGCCTGCCCACCCCGGGTTATCGGGCGCAAGTAGCGCTTCATCAGAAATGCAGCCTATAGATGTCCAGGTATTCGAGCAGAAAGCCGCTCTGAAGAATCGCACGCGCCATGCGCTCGGCAGCAGGTCGCCAAACAATTCCAACTGCTCGGGCAATCGTCCTGAAGCACGTCGATTGAGCGGCCGAGTGGCTCGGCCGGCACGCCCCAATCCTCGCCGAGAGCAAGGAACTTGCGGGTATCAACAAATCAAGCGGCTCACTTAAGCCATTTTTAGGCCGCGGACGTTAATAGTCAGGCAGTGTACGGAGTAAATTGCGTGACCGCGCTGGCTTTAGGGACGATGCTGATCGGAATGGTTCTCGGGACCAGATTTCGCGTCGTCATTCTTCTTCCGGTCATCGTTGCCGGTTCGGCAGCTCTGGCCATCGGTGCGATACTCACCGGCGCCAGCATGTGGGACACTGCGAAATCCATCGCCGTGTTTGCCACCGTGCTGCAGCTTGGTTACGCTTTCACCGCCTTGGTTGTCGCATCAATCATTCACGGTGGCGAGAAAGAAGACGCCGAAGAGAGGTCCGAGGCAGTACGACTTCCGCTGAAGCGCTCACCCGTGCGTCACGACGTGAATTGAGCATTAGAGGGCGCTGAGTCCTCCGGAGAACCCGTCCCACGGGACGCGCAGGTGGCTCCTGATGCGGTCGAGCCAATAGATCTGCGCGGGTTCCCCAGCGATGCAGTCCGTCGACCTACTGCGATCCGTTCACCGGATGTTCCGGCGAACCAATCCCAGACCCAGACGAGCCGATAGGCAATCCGTTCGGGGCGGTCCCGGCGCCCATGTTGCGCTGCGCCTGGGCAGCCGAAGGCGAGCCCACAGGAGCGAGGGAATTAGTTGACGCCGAACCGGTCGTCGTTCCGAAGAGGCTGTTGTTCGCCGGCTGATCGATACCGCCGTAAGTCGTGACCTGACCAATGCCGCCTGTGCCCGGGCCCGCTCCAGCAGCCGACGATCCCTGGCCTGTTCCACCGGTTGCTGCGCTGCTTGACGCTGCTCCGCCCCCCGCCGCTGCACCGCCGCCGCTGCCTTGAGCAAACGCGGCCGGCGTCAACGCGAGGCAAGCAAAACTGAGAATGATCAATTTACGGATCATCGAAGCGCCTCCCTTGACGGAGGACACAACGGCGCACGTGCGCGAGAGTTCCTTGACGGCAAGAAGGGACTTCAAGCCGCGCGGTCCAACATCTCCGCGTCGAGATCCGCAATGACGTCCTCGAAGGCCGAAATCGTCTGTTGAATGGCCGCGATCTTCAGGAGCTCAGCATCGTCGATCGGGCCGATGCGATTTTGAAGCGCAACGACGAGCTCGCGCCGCCGCTCTTTCAGCTGGACGAGCGGTAGGCCATGATCAGTTAAGTATCTCATGACTGCCTCTATCTCACTCTGCTAACAGCCAAGTTAGCAAACTCTGCTGAGAAACCCGTTCCAGCTACACGTCGAATTTTACCGAATAGGCTTACCCCCGCTCCGATATCCACGCCGCGCCGGTCTCTTGGAGACAGAAGCGGCTTTCCTACCACTTCAAAGCTGTATCCCAGATCCTGGGATCGCTCGCCGATTGTATCCGGACGAGGACGTATCGCCGTTCAAACTCCGCCATTGTCGCAAGGCGACTCTGCAAATTGTCCAGAACCCATATGCCAATGCGGTCGCGCGCAATGAGAACCAGATGATGCCGTCCGTCCTCCTGTAAGATTACTTCAGCCAGCAGCAATCTCCCGGAGGGCCAACCCCTTTCCAACAAGGCATGGCGCTTCGACACCGCATAGTCCCCGCATGCCCCCTCCTTCGGATAGATTTGCCAACGGCGAGTCCGAACATTCAGAGGGACGATGGCCGCGTTGGTCAACGCATTGACGACTTCAAGCTCATGCGAATCCAGTTCTTCCACGGGTTTACCTGAAGTCGGCGCGCAATCCGCCGGATAGTCGAGACAGAAGGCCGTAAATTGCAT
This sequence comes from Bradyrhizobium sp. PUT101, assembly GCF_052043945.1. NCBI lineage: Bacteria > Pseudomonadati > Pseudomonadota > Alphaproteobacteria > Hyphomicrobiales > Nitrobacteraceae > Bradyrhizobium > Bradyrhizobium sp. PUT101. Next base: position 5,685,224 of record NZ_CP197207.1, on the reverse strand, counting down.
CGGCTGGAGTGTCGGGGTCGCCGACGCACTTCCCAAGATCGGAACGCACCAAGCAATCAGCGCACAGCGCAACGAGTGCCTCAGCATGGCTCGGGTCTCCCAAGAATGGCGAGGCCGACGCCGGGCACAACCCGGCACCACTACCTTAAATCCCCAAGGAGGTTGAAAGTTGCATGATATTCGTCCTGAAATTGAAAAATTTGCGGACAGAAGGCGGACAGAAGGAAGGAAGCGTCAGGCTATATTTGGCGCGAACCCTCGGAAGCCATGAAGTTCAGGAGTTGCGCTCACGTGCACCTGTCGGCACTGGTCGGACGCCAAGGGCAGGTAAGACTGGTTGACGATTCATCGGAACGGTTTTGGATTTGCATTGTGTCGTTCGATGAACGAGGCGACGTCTGCTCTGAGGGCGACTACGCTGCGATAGACGTCTCGCCTGATCTTTCTTTATCGGGGAGGAGCGCGAAGAAGCACTCGACTTGGTTTGAGCCATGACGAACTGGTCGGGATCAGGTGCACGTGCCGACGAGGCCCTTTGGCCAGTCATCTCCGGATCAGTGGGGTCTTGTGCGTAACGTGATTGCCATGACGAGAGGGCAGTGCTCGACCATCGGACCCAAATTGCGCCGGCCGGAGCGCACCATGTAAGAACCACGGGCGGATTTGCGCTGCTCGATGCTCGATCTAGACGAGCAAATCAGGAGCCGCCCAATTTGAGCGGAGGCCAACCAGCACTGGCCTACTTTCAGTGCAGAGCAGCACTTTGTTTAGCCTTCCCGACGGTGCCGAAGGGCATACACTTTTTCAGGATTTTCAAGTTCATCTCGAATGAGCCCTATTGTGAGTTTGATTGCGACGGCAGTTATATTGCTCTTCATGAACTACCTTGCAGCGCAAGCAGAGCACGTGCTCCCGCCGTTGCAGCACACATTCTTCTGCATGAAGTCTCCATTTGAGTGCAAATCGCAGACTAAGGCGAAGGCGCAACCTCTGCCGAAAGCTCAACGCATTCGAGAACTTCAGCAAGTCAACGCCAGCATTAATCAGCCAATTTCCGTGGTCCAATTGCAAGCCTCGGCTCTCAGGCACCGGACTATTGTCCCGCGGATGGGCGACTGCGCGAGAACGAAACGACATGTCCTGCTATCGCGAGGCTGGCGGTCGTCGCATCTGCTGCAGGCCGAGGTCGTCCGGCGCCGGACAGGCGTCATCTCGTCTTGATGGGGAAAAATGAAAATGAAGACTTTGTCTTGGACAATTTGCGAAGCGAGGTATCGCCCTTGAGAAGCATATTTCGTAACGACCAACTGATCAGAATCGAGGCGTCCGACGACCCGGAGTTCTGGATCCGACCAAGCGGACGCGCACTATCTGAAGGCGCTCTCGATCGAAGCCGCTATCCATCCACGTGGAGAACGAGTCGACATGAGTCTCACCTCGACCGATCGGAAGGGGAATGGCTGTGGACGATCCTTCAAGGCTCAATATGCGCCAATCGCTTCGTCGCCGGCAATGCCTCTACACAACCCGACGGTCAGGAACAGATGTAACCTTGATCGCTTAGGTCAGGAACACTCGAGCCCTGCAGCGATCGTTGACACAATCAAAATCAAGGTCAGTCGAACAGTTCAGACTCACACTCAAATATTTGTCCACCACCCCAGGCAAAACGGGCCATCGGCAATTTGATCATGATATTCGTCATTGGGATCTACGTTACAGGCTTCACGTCCGGCTATGCGATTCGAGCCTATATCTCTCATCGACGCCGAAAGCGCTTCAGGCGCAGCCATTGACCGGTGTCGCTATATGTCTCCGCCCTGTACCAGGAAGTCACCTGATCGACACATCCACGACAATCACGGACGTACCGCGCATGCGGTTGTTTTCGCCGGCGACCTCAAGCTTGAAGCGATCGCTCGACCCGTTCGCCGGGGCGCGATAGAAGAAGGCGGGCCCAGCTATCGTCAGTGTCCCCGCAGCCGGTGGCTCGACGATCTTGATCTCGTTGATCAGCATGGCCCTGCCGCGAAGCCCTTGCAAACAGTCAGTCCCGCCACGAATCGAGAAGGCCCAGTGGACCGTGTCGGAGATGAGCTCGAAGCCTTCGTTGCGCGACAAGCAGTTGCCAGCCGAAGCTGGTATTGAGGCCTGGCATAGGACGAGCGCTGCAAGGGCGCAGATCGTGCCGTGACGCATCAGAACAAATTCCTCCCTGCTTGACGCGGCGGAACAGCATCCCGCGACGGGCACGCTCAGGCCGATTTCTCATTCGCCCCGGTCGACAGGTACGCCGCGTAGGCGAGCCGAATTCCGTCTCGGAGCACTGTACTAGCACGCCAGCCGAGCTTTGCGAGGCGGTTGACATCCAGCAGCTTGCGCGGCGTGCCGTCGGGGCGCGACGCGTCGAAAGTGATTCCCCCACAATAGCCCACGACCTCCGCAACGACGCGTGCAAACTCGGCGATGGTAATGTCCTGCCCGGTGCCGATGTTGACCAGTTCCGCGCTCGAATAGGTCTTCATGAGATGCACGCAGGCATCAGCCATGTCGTCGACATAGAGGAATTCACGACGCGGCGTGCCGGTCCCCCAGACCACAACCTCCTTGGCTCCAGCGACCTTCGCTTCGTGAAAGCGGCGGATTAAGGCTGCGACAACATGGCTGAGCTCGGGGTGATAATTGTCGCCTGGACCATAGAGATTGGTCGGCATCACGCTGATGAAGTCGCTGCCGTATTGGCTGCGATAAGCTTCCGCCATCTTGATACCGGCGATCTTGGCGATGGCATAAGGCTCGTTGGTCGGCTCCAGCGGTCCTGTAAGTACGGAATCCTCACGCAAAGGCTGCGGCGCGAGCTTCGGATAGATGCAGGAGGATCCGAGGAACATCAGTTTCTCGGTGCCGTTCAAATGAGCAGCTTGGATCACGTTCGACGCGATCGCGATGTTGTCGTAGATGAATTCGGCCCGAAGCGTGTTGTTGGCGACGATGCCGCCGACCTTTGCCGCAGCCAGGAAAACGACCTGCGGCCGTGCCTTCGCAAACCAGTCGAACACGGCCGCCTGGCTGCAAAGATCAACCGCGCTCCGATCAACCGTGAGAAGGCGGACGTCCTCCCGCGCCAGTCGGCGCACGATCGCGCTGCCGACCATGCCGCGATGGCCAGCGACGTAGACGGTTTTGCCTTTCAGCTCAAACGGAGCGCTGGCCATTCGCTGCGTCCCGTCGTGCCTCGACCAGATCGCTCGCCATCATCTCCTCCACGAGCTGCGCGAACGTCCGCTTCGGCTTCCAGCCAAGTATCTCGTGCGCCTTGCTGGCATCGCCGACGAGGAGATCGACCTCGGTCGGACGGAAATAGGCCGGATCGATCCGAACGACAGTCTTGCCGCTCTTTGCATCGATGCCGACTTCGTCGACCTTCTTGCCGCGCCATTCGATCCGGCGACCGACCCGCCCGAAAGAAAGCTCGACCATTTCGCGCACCGAGTGCGTCTCGCCTGTTGCAAGCACGAAGTCGTCGGGCTTGTCGGCCTGCAGGATCATATGCATGCCTTCGACATAGTCCTTGGCATGACCCCAGTCGCGTTTGGCTTCGAGATTGCCCAGGTAGAGCGTGTCCTCGAGGCCGACCTCGATTCGAGAGACGGCGCGGGTGATCTTGCGGGTGACGAAGGTCTCGCCTCGGATTGGGCTCTCGTGATTGAACAAGATGCCGTTCGAGGCAAACATGCCGTAGGCCTCACGGTAATTCACCGTGATCCAGTAGCCGTAAAGCTTTGCGACGCCGTAGGGCGAACGCGGATAGAATGGCGTAGTTTCCTTCTGCGGGATCTCTTGCACCAGGCCATAGAGTTCGGAAGTCGAAGCCTGGTAGAACCGCGTCTCTTTCTCCATGCCGAGGATGCGGATCGCTTCGAGCAGCCGCAGCACGCCGATGGCATCGGCATTGGCCGTGTATTCGGGGCTCTCGAAACTGACGCCGACGTGGCTTTGCGCGGCAAGATTGTAGATTTCGGTCGGCCGGATCTGCTGCACCAAGCGGATCAGGTTGCTTGAATCGGTCATATCCCCGTAGTGCATCCGGAACGGCACATCATCCAGATGCGGATCCTTGTAGAGATGATCGACACGGGCAGTGTTGAAGGAAGACGAGCGCCGCTTGATGCCGTGCACAACATAACCAAGCGACAGCAAGTATTCCGCGAGATAAGCACCGTCTTGACCGGTAATGCCGGTAATCAGAGCGACCCGCTCTTTCATGAGCTAATTGTTCCTAGCAGGGCCTGCAGCGCCCAGGAGACCCGGACTGCTTCCGAGAAAGCTGCGAGCGCAAAATTCCTTAATAAACCAACTTCTTGGACATATCGTCCGCTCGGTCAACCCTCTCCTCGAAGTGAGGCGTACCTTTTGAGTATTAAGGTCAATCTATCCGGGTTGGCGAGACCGCCTCACCGAGCATAGCGAATTTTGCGCCATTCCGCGCCTAAAGCATGATCCGGAAAAGTGCGCAGCGGTTTTCCGAAAAGATCATGCTTAAACAACAACCTAAAGCGCGATGACGATTCATCCTAATCGCATCGCGCTTTAGCGCTCAAGCGTTGCCAGCTCAAGGACGTTTCAGACGCGCGATCTCAGCGGGCGCGCGTCGCCGTCGCAACGACCTGCGCTGTCGACCGTGAGACCGTGACTTCGACCGTGGAAGCCCCCTCCGTGCGACGATTCTTGCCGACGACGGTCAAAGTGAACTTATCGGGACCCGAGAAATCGGGCTTGGCGATATAGCGAAAACCGGATCCAACGATCACGATCTCGCCCCCCTTGGGCTGCTCGGCGACGTTAACCCAATAGATCTGCATCGTCGACCAACGCAGCCCCTGGATGCACTCGGCTCCCGGAGCAATGGTCATCGACCATTCAATGGTGTCGAAGTCGAGCTTGTAGGGCGTGTGGTCCCGCAAACAGCTTGGAGAGGCGTTCGCGGATGCTGTCGCAAACAAGCCCATCCCCAGCGCCGTCGCGGCGCGGACCAAAAATGATGACATGCCCCCTCCAGATGTTGAGCCCCCTCAGCGTATTCTGCCGAATCTCAACATGTCGTAGTGGGAAGTAGGTGATCCCATCAGTTTGGTAAACTTGTGGCTAACCGGGCACGCAATTTTACGGGGCCTGGACCCGTCTGCAGCCGCTTCCGGGCCTCGTAACCTGGTGGCCCGCGCCGCCGACGACCGGTCTGCCGCCGGCGCCGTCTGCTCATCGACAAAAGCAAGGACGGGCCGCCCGTCCCGAACGCGCCATTTCATGCGATCTTGAGAAGCTGCCGATCAGCCTCTGACCTGCAAGACTGGTTCCGCGGCAGGTCGTCCATAGCAGGAAAGGTCCATCCATGGACCGCCCCAATAGGTACCACCATTCCAGCCCGACCCGACATAGGGGCCATCGCAGTAGGGGACGTACAAACGGGACTGGTGATACCGGGTGTGATAGGCGCCCCTGCGCGCAGGCATCGCCAGCTCGGCAGCGGACGCGGTGCCCACTGTCAGGGAGAGCGGACCGCCGCTTGCGAAAGACCAATCGACGGAAAAGGGGGCAGAACTCAACAAAGCGGCAGCCAAAATCATACCGAGAATACTTCGCTTTTTCACAACGACCTCCCGAAATGCAAAACCCAAGGGTTCGTCTACGACCTTCATAGTTGACCAGAATAGCCGCTCCCGAGCGCCCACGCACGCATTTCGTCATCGCCGACCGAAGCGAGACGACGAGGCGGCCGAATTCTGCCTGGCCGGCAATGTTTAGTCAGTGGGCTGATCGACGTTCCGCCCGCTTACGCATCCATGGACAACCGAAACAGGCGCAAGTAGCGTCGTCACGGCACGATCGGCGCTCCAGGTCGGAGCCGAATTTCATGGCAGACCAAGGTTGGAAGACGCCAGATGCACACGACGCGCCCATCAAAGACGAGACGAGCCGCGAGCCTGGCACTGATGTCTCTGGCTGTTGTCGCCATGAGCTTCACAGCGGCGCACGCCGCACCAACCGCGGAGGTTGCCAAGCGATGCCTTCGCTACGCCTACACGCTGTATCCCTACAAACGCCCCGGAGCCGTTCCGATGAGCGGCGATCGACAGGCCTATTTCCAGGACTGCATGGGGAAGAACGGCGATGTGCCCCCTCCGGCCCGAGCCGGCACCGACGCAACGTCCACGAAAATGAACGACGCGGCAGCCACGAAAAACTGAGCGCTGCGGCTATCTGTAGCGCTGCTGATGTCGATAGGGATATCGATAGATCGGCTGAAGACTTCGTGGACGGCTGGCGCCCGGCGGATACTGTCGGTAAACGTTGGGAGTTGGCCTGCTCGTCCCGGTCGTGGGGGGAGAGCTTGGAATCACCAACGTAGGCGCGGCCGTGTCGCGGGTACCGCCCGTCGCTGATTGCGCGTTCGCGGCCCCGGACAAAGCGAGGGCGCAGAAAATCAGTGAGGAAAAGAGAGCGGTCTTGCGCATGATATAAACCCAGCCTGTTTAACGCACCGACCGAATTCGCGTTCCAAGGCAAAACACAATACCTGGCCGCTCCCGAAGGCAAGCTCGACCCGCTGCCAAATCTGCAGACTAGCGAACAATGCGCAAGAATCCCGCCACTTGGGGCGCAGAGATTTGCGCATGTGATTGCCGGCGCGCGAGCAACCGCGTTGCCACCAGGCAATTAATTCCTATCCAAACGCCTATTCCACCCCAAACCAGTGAGCTGACGGTCATCTCTGTCCCCAACGTCTTAGATGACATTTAAGACAGAGTGATTCCCGATCTGCACAATTTCAAGGAGAATGTTTGGTGAGGTCGCGTCACCACGCAAGCGCCCGGCTGACAGTCAAGGCTGAAGGTAGCACGCCTCAAGCCCGAAAGGGGCTATACCCGTGGTCACGCCGACTGGAGTGCCCGGCGTTTAGCGGCAAACCCGGACGCGGCGCAGCTTGATGCCATGGCGGGTCTGAACTTCAACATAGCGGATGCAAGGACCCCAGCCGGTGTATCCGTAGGGGTACGGCCGGCCGAAAAACGACACATCGTGGACGTCAGCCTGGACGGCGTCAGATCGGACCACGGGACCAAGCGCAAACGCAGAACTCACGCTCGCCAGCAGCGCAAAGCCACAAACCATGCTGAACTTGCGAACCATCACCAGCTCCCCCGTGCTCACGTCCTGTTCACCACATAGAAGATTCCAGGGAATGTCAAAGGTTTCTCTAACCTAGCCGGATCCCGGTGTCAAAATACCGCTTACGAATCGCCACTAAATTTCTAAAAAGCTAACTTGTTGAGAAAAGATGAAAATACCTGCTACAAGCCACCGCAGGTTATTTCAGCAAGTCGATATTTTTTTCCCGGGGTCGGGCTCATTATGAGTAAAGCGCCGCGTTTGTTGCTGTTGCCTTCGCAGGAGGAGCGCAAGCCGTATTTGGACGCTCCGAAGCCTCGCCGGGATGTTCCCCGGCGCGCTTGGCATCACTTGCCGCAACCCAGCTTCATCGAAGCCACGGTCGCGATGGTCGACTTCATCCTGATCGTGATGACCAGCCTCGTCTGCAGCACAATGTACTATGCGCTGACGGACGGCCACATCGCCGCAGCGCTTCCCTATGCAGGTATGGGACTTATCGTGAGCGTCAATTTCGCAGCGCTCATGACAGCACGGCGGAATTATCGCCTCAAAGTGCTCATGCGGTTCTCGAAGCAGGCGAGGGAGACGATCGTCATCTGGTCGGGCATCTTCGCGTTGCTCGCCGCAGTGGCGTTTATGATGAAGATCAGCAGCGACTTTTCCCGCGGCGCAGTGATCCTCTTCTTCGTGGGCGGTCTCGGCGCGCTACTGTGCTCGCGCCAGATCGCCGCGAAATTCATCGCGCGCTCGCTGTCGAACGGCCTGTTCGCCAAAAAGCGGATCATCGTTATCGCGGAACATGACCAGAGCAGCTCGTCACGACCGCTCGCAGAACTCCTGTCGTACGGTTATGTCCCGGTGAAGACCTTCGAAATCTCCCGGGAGGAGATTGCTGCACCCGGCATCACCAGGTCGCTCCAATCGAAGCTTTGCGACATTGTCGAGGTCGCGAGGAATGAGGGGATCGAAGACGTCTACCTGCTGCTGCGGTGGCGCAACGACCGAACAATCGACGGCATCCTGGATGCGCTCGCAGTGCTGCCGATTTCCGTCCATCTTGTTCCCGATAGCAGCGCCGCGAGGTTCTTGAGCTACCCCGTCGCCAACGTCGGCACGACGTGGACTGCAGTGCTCAAGCGAACGCCGCTCACTCGCGTCGAGCTCGCCGCCAAACGCTGGTTCGACCTCTCGTTTGCGATGATCGGCCTCCTGACGTTCCTGCCTTTGATGCTGCTGACGGCCGTCCTCATCAAGCTGGATTCCCGTGGCCCAGTCTTCTTCCGGCAGAAGCGCGACGGCTTCAACGGACGAACTTTTGACATCCTCAAGTTTAGGACCATGCACGTTCTGGAGGATGGCGCGGTCGTCAAGCAAGCAACACGCAACGATCCGCGTATCACCCGGCTTGGCCGATTGCTCAGGAAATCGAGCATCGATGAGCTCCCGCAACTGCTCAATGTCATCTACGGCGACATGTCTCTCGTGGGGCCACGCCCCCACGCGACCTCCCACAACTCCGAGTACGAAAAGCTGATCGCCAATTACGCCTTTCGCCATCACGTCAAGCCGGGGCTGACAGGATGGGCCCAAGTCAACGGCTGCCGCGGCGAGACTCGCCAGATCGATCAGATGAAACAACGCGTAGAATATGACCTCTGGTACATCAACAATTGGAGCCCCTGGCTCGACCTCAAGATCGTGCTACGAACGACGGTTGTCGCTCTGTGGCAGGACGGAGCATACTGAAGCGTGCCGACGAATCGCATCGTCCAATTAGGGTTGATAAGAGGTTTGCGGGCGTCTGCCGCCAACCCTGTGCTAGCGTCACGATGCGTGGCCATCAAAGGTGTCAAGTAAGCGACATGCCTTTGCGACGCCTTCAGCATCGGCAGATTCCATCTGCTCGCCCCAAAGACCGGTATTGCTGATCTCATGCAATCGTCGCAGCTGGGTGACGTGGGAGCTTATCCCGAAATTGACAACACCCTGCCCTTGAGGCTGCGAAGTTCGGAAAGCTGCGACCACTCGCATGCTGGACAAGCGAGTAAAAACACGCCTGCATCAATCCGTGAGCCACTGTGTCCACCATTGAGTTAGCCATCTGATGCGCAACGCCGCCATTCTCGGTCGACCGGGAGCATCATTCCGGTCCCTTAGCCGCTGATGAAGAGAGATTCTCGACACGATCACCGTGGAGTCGTCATCCGGTCGATCACGGCGGCGGCTGCCGGGGTTGCCTCCAAGGCGCTTGGATTGTTCAACCAAGTCGTCAGTGTTGCATTGATCTCAAGCGCGCTGGGCGCAGATGGCTTGCGGGAGCAGATGCTCGCAATCGCATTCGTGAGCTGGTTCAACCTCACTTTGTGCGGAATGCACACCTCTTTACCCGTGCTTCTCGTTCGCTCAGCGCCGACCGCTGAGGCATCGAAGCTATTCATCAAGACCGCCTACATTCTTGCCCTGCTGGGGGCTCTTGCCTCAGTTGCGTTGACCCTCCTGATCCTCAATCTCGGGCTCTCGAAGAGCTTGGTTGGTGCGCCCCTGGCCACAGCAATAATCTGTAACGCAACAACGATTGTCTTCGGCCTGTCCGAGAAGGTATTTCATGCGACTGACCGGATAGCACAGTTCAATGTGCTGAATATGATCGGCACATTGATAAGCCTTGGCACCACCTACATCCTGGCTAGGACGCATCCAACCGCGAGCGGCTTTGTAGTGGCGTTTTATCTTGGCGTGCTGCTCCCTCCTCTCGCCGCGACGGTCTCGCTTGGCCCACGGTTTGATTTGACGAGAGTTCCCTCCTTTGCCGATTTTTACGCGTGCGCACGCCAACTCATTGGCGTGGGTGTCTTCGGACTGGGGTACGAGGTGGCATCCTACTGCAAGCTCCAGGCGCTATTGGCGCTTTTGGCCTTACTAGGTCTTTCAAATGCAATCGCTCCCGTCGGGCTTGGGCTCCGATTGCTCGGTTTGATCAGCGGTGGACTGACGATCGCGATTCCGATCCTGATGCTTCGAATCGGCACGGCCATTCGCACTCAGGACGAACGGTCGAGACGGTTCTGGACGCGCATGGGTCTCGGAGTAGCGGCAGCAACCGCAACTGGCACAATTGCCCTCTATCAGCTTCTGGGACCGGATGTCTTCGATGCCTGGACAGCCGGAGCCGTAGCACTCGGTCCCGGCGATTCGATCGCCCTCGCTATTTTTTCGGCAGTTTATCTCGTGCAGAATCTCGTTTTCGCGCTGATCGCGCCCGATCCATCCTTCGCCAGACAGCTCCGTTGGTTGTTCTGGCTGGAGGGACCCGCCGTAATTGTTGCGGCAGTAGTCTCCGCCCTCCTCGCACCCGCCAGCTACGGCGGAGCAGCGGTCCTCGGCGGAGCGGCTTTCGTTATGGGCGCTACGTCCTTGATGTTACTCGGCCTTTTAGTTGGCCGACGTTTCGGTGATAGTGAAGGCAACGGCCTACGATTGCAGAAGCACCTATGATTTTCGATCTTAGCACAAGACCGAAGACCAACTCGCTCCGGATCACCGGAAGCGGCTCTGACGGGTTGAACGGTTCCCGCGACAATATCCGATCGGATGGCATCGAATTCCGTGCAGTATCGCAGCGTCGCAATCATTGCTCATCCGCAGCAACCGTATCCGGGGTGCCGTGGCCAGGATTTAGACACGACCTCGCGATCGGCCACCTTGCCGGCCCGACCAAGCGCCGGTACAGAATCCCAGTCGCCGAGCTCGCATATCAATTTTTACTGCCTATCGTATCTCGGATCTAGCCAATGCCCCCGGAAGTAAAGATCTACGGGCTGCTTTACTTCGATCCGGAGAACGATCGGCACGTCAACATCAGCAGCAGGCAGAAGACGATCGATATTTATCTCCTTTGCGCCGCGAACTGCAGTCGATTGCTCCGGGACCTCGGTGTCAGCTTCACGCTCATTACAAACAACAGGACACTGCTGACTGAGAGGCTGCTGAGCCTATCCATCTCGAGCCTCCAGGTTCTGGAATATCGGTTCACGCTATCCGTCCCGGCTGGAGTTCCCTTTTACTCCGCACATTTCAAACTCGAACTCTGCAATGCATTCGCCAGTGGAGATTTCGGCAAGTACGTTGCGCTGATCGACATAGACACGCTTCCCTTGCGGTCGTTGCCTGTGTCGGAGCACTTGTCGGCATATGAAATTTCAGACCAGATTTTCCCTCGGTACGGAAGAGACGTCGTTGTTCGAGATCTGGAGATTCTGGCCGGGAAGGGCTTGCCGGATGGACGATGGTATGGCGGCGAATTTGTCATGGGCAGCGCCGACCAATTCCGCGTACTGGCCGAATTCATCAACGAATGTTGGCCGCGATACGTCGCGAACATCGGTGCCGTGCATCATCTCGGTGACGAGATGGTGCTGTCCGCCGCATTAAACCTCTACTCGGAGAAACACCGCGTGGCCGATTACGGAGCCTCAGGTCACGTCGCCCGCTGGTGGTCGTCTCGGACATTCAACAAGCAGGCCACGTTCAAGGATGTCAGGAACGCAGCGCTTCTCCACCTGCCTGCCGACAAGCCATTTCTAGCGACGCTCGTCAGGAACGGCGCGAACAAATTCCCGATCCTCGACGCATACGAAAAGCACGTACGGAGCAAGCTTTTGTTACGTTCGTTGATCCCCGCATACGGTCTACTTGGACGACTGGCCAAGAGGTTTATGCCTCGCCTTTCGTGATCCATAGAGCGCGACGGCAGTCAAAAATTTGTCCTGCCATCCGTCATGCGAGAAGAAAATCGCTGCTCGTCAATCCGAGATGGGTGCCGGTCAGCGCAATCTCCATATTCGCGGCATAAGTGTCCTGCGCGCTCACAATCTGGGCCGCATTCGTGGTATTGACCAGCACCACGGTATTTCCTCCAGTCTCAAGATAGGCAACGCTATTGGCATTCAGGGTGAGATTGCCGGTCCCGGTCAGTTGCCCCTGGAACAGCGGAATGCCGTTGCTGCCGTTGATTCCGCTGATGCCCGAAAACTGAATTGTATCGTTGACGTGGTCGAATCCGACGATGACTGCGTTGCTGGCTGGCGTCGAATCGGAAGCGGCCTTGAAGATGAACGTATCCTTGCCAGATCCTGCGAACATCAAATCTCCGCCGGCGCCGCCGGTGAATATGTCGTTGCCCCCGTTGCCAACGATGATATCGAACCCATTGGTGCCCACGAGCGAATTTGCGCCCGAGGTCCCCAGGATTGCACGATCGCTGGTGGATCCGACATTGCCGGCGGCATCCGTCGCCGTGACCGTATACGTATGGATGCTGCTTGACACGTTGGTGCTGGCGAAGCTCCATGTGCCGTCGCTGCCGGTGGTCGTAGATCCCAGCAAAGTCGAACCGTCGTAAATCGAAATCTTGTCGCCGAACTGAGAGCTGGTACCGGTCAGCGTCAATTTCCCGCTCGAGAAGGACTCATTGTAAAGCGAGACCGACGGAGCCGCGGTGTCCACCGTGACACTTAGGGCTGTCGACGCCGTACTGGCATTTCCAGCGGAGTCCGTTGCCGTTGCAACAAAGTTGTGCGTGCCGTCGGCGAGATCGGCGGTCGTGAATTTCCATACACCGTTGGCATCCGCAGCCGCGGTACCCAGCCACGTCGTTCCGTCGTAGATCATCTCAATGCTGTTGGCGGCCGCCGTACCGGTCAACACCAACGCCTTGACGCTGGTTATTCCGTCGCCCACAACGCCGCTATCGGAAAATGAGGTGATCATCGGCGCGACCAGCTTGATGCTCGAGCTGTCCGATTGCCACACGCGCACCCAATCCACATACATCGGCCAGCTTGAATCGGTCTGAAGCGACAACGCGAGCTGCTGGCTGTCGAGAATGGAGTAGGTGGACGTGGCGCTGGCGCTCGATGACGGGGTAAGCGAACCGCTGTCGGATCCAGCCAATGCTGCAGTCGTAGTCGTTGGCGCGAGCCAGTAGACCGACGACATCGCTTTGCCATCGAAGTACCAGGTCGCATGCCCCGGCGTATTGCCCGACTGAGGTACCCAGAGGAGCCCGTAGCTGTGATAGGCACTCCAATCGATAGCCCCGACGTTGATGAATGAGTTTCCGTAGTTCGCGATGTTGATCTGCCAGCCGTCTGTGGTGCTGTACGTTCCCGACCAATCGTGGATTGTACCCAGATACTGGCCGGAGCTGAGCCCATTCATGTACTCCATGATGTCGACTTCGGCGTAGTGCGTGTAGCCCTCCGCCTGCCCGGCCGCCTGGGAGACACCCGTGGCACCCGGGTCGATGATGTGCTCAATCGAAAGTCCCCAGAATGCCGGCCACGACGTCGCGCTCCCTCCCGCTGAAGGATCGAATTTGATACTCGCCTCCATGTAGGCACCGCTGCCGAACACGGTGCCTGTATAGCCGCCATCTGAATTCGCGAAGGCCGAGACAAGCGAGGCGCCTCCCGTCCCGCCACCGAGCTTGAGAGCCCCGTTCGAGATCGTCACGTTGTCGGCGTTTGTCGCACCCGTGGAAAACCAGTTCTGGAGGTACCAGTCGTAACCTGCGGCGTGGGAGTTCGACATATCGATCGAGCTGGTCGAATTGAACTCGTCGTCGAACACCATGTGGCTGAAACTCTGCAACGCAGCCTGCGCTGGAGCATCGATAGAGCTGTCGGTGTCCGTGGGCTGCGTTCCGATCGTTACACTGACGGGTTGGGAGACCACGCTGACGTTTCCGGCGGCATCCGTCGCCGTCACCGTGAACTGTTGCGCGCCACTCGACAGCGCTCCGCTTGTGTAGGTCCAAGATCCATTGCTCGCCACAGTCGTACTGCCGAGCTGTACGTCACCATCGTAGATGATGAGCTTGCTGTTTGCCTCAGCCGTGCCGGAGAGCGTGATCTGGTTGGTGCCGGTCAGGTGTTCGTCGGTAATGACCGGGGCGGCGGGAGCCACCGTATCCACGGTGATGCTCTTGGCACTGGAGCTGGCGCTCGTAATGCCGAAAAGCGAGCTTCTTGCGGAAAAACTGTGCTGGCCATCCATGAGGACGCCCGACGTAAAGCTCCAACTGCCGTTCGAGTTTGCGACGACCGTCCCGATGAGCGTTCCACCGTCGTAGACCTTGATGGTGCTGTTGGCGGCAGCGACGCCTCCAATCTGCAAGACGTTGGCGTCCGTTATTCCGTCCCCGATCACGTTTGTATCAGGCGATATCGACGTAATGCTCGGGGGCGAGATGCTCGAATTCTTGGTGCTCGTCCTGCTCGAAGAATTCCCAGTGCGCCGCAAGACACATCTCCGTTCGTTTCGCGCCTGGGAATTCCCAAGCCTCGGACGCAAACGGATTAAGCGAGCCAAATGAAAATACGGCTGCGGGAAAACCTAAAGCTTTAGGGATGAGTTAGACGGCGCGCATCCATCGCGAGCGTCCGCTCATCATCCGGCAGATTGCCGAAATCCCCTTGTTTGCAATCGTGAGAACGGCAACTCGATGCGCGCGAATTTGATCGCCTGGAGGCCAGGTTTGTCGGGCACGCAGCCGTGCCCAGACGCGACATCACCGAATTCGCTGACCGACTGATGCTTCCACTCAGGCAATTCGGATCTGCCGTCGCTTCCCACGCGCGAAGATGGACCAATTTTAACGTAGCGCGGAAGAACGCAGGACAATTCTACTTCAAGATGCGAATTTGCCGGGTCTTCACCGCGGATTTACGGGGCCGCACACCGTCGATTTTCGTGGCGCGACGTCGGCGGGCTTATTAAGGTTGATACTGAGCCCTATAGTAGGTTTGTAATCAACTGTGCTAACTTGATCTTGCTTTCTCGAGGCTGTTGTTAACGGTATTTGAACAGGAATTAATACTGCCAATAGTGCGGCCCGCATTGCTGGCAAAACCGGTCAAGATATCGATCGCTTACCCTCGCGCAGGCTGCTCCGCGAGGTCATTAGCAGCCTTTTTTTCAGAACGGCCAACAACGGCGCAAGGCGCCGCTGATGGATGCTTTTTGGAGTTTTTTTCTCAGATGCGAATTCTCCTGGTCGGTATTAATTACGCCCCCGATCTCATTGGTGTCGCGAAATATAATACAGAGCTCTGCGAGGACCTTGCAGCGCGTGGCCACGACGTTCGCGTCGTCACGGCTCCTCCGTACTACCCTGAATGGCGTGTTCCGGAAGCATATCGCGGCCTTCGCTACCGGTCGGAGACCATCAACGGTGTTTCGGTAACGCGAACACCAATCTATACTCCGGGCGTTCCAACCGGCGCGAAACGGCTGATCCATCATGCTTCTTTTGCGCTCGCGAGTATGTGGCCGGTAGTCTCGTCGGCGATCCGCTGGCGACCAGACGTTGTTTTCGCTGTAGCGCCTTCCCTGATGTCCGCCGCCGTTCCTGCCTGGATCGCAGCTCGCCTCGGTGCATTCTCTTGGCTTCATTTGCAGGATTTCGAGGTCGACGCGGCGTTCGATCTCGGTCTCCTGCACAACCGGCGGCTAAGGGCTCCCATGGTCGCGATGGAGCGGCTAATACTGCGATCGTTCGATAGCGTATCAACGATTTCGCCTCAGATGCTGCACAGGCTGATCACCAAGGGCGTCGAGAAGGAGAAAGTTCGGGAAATCCGCAACTGGACTGACGTTCGGAAGATTTCGCCGGGCCAGGCGTGTCCGCGTTTCCGCAAGGATGTTCTGGCTCTTGATCCCTCGCATTTCGTTTGTCTCTATTCTGGCACCATGTCGAACAAGCAGGGTTTGGACCTGATCATCGACGCTGCGCGCTCCGTGGGCAAAGCCAATTCGAACATTCGATTCATCCTGTGCGGGGATGGCCCGCAAAAGGACCAACTTCAGCAGTTGGCCAGTGGCTTAACGAACGTAAGCTTTCTAGGCTTACAGTCGGCAGAAAACTTTGCTGAACTGCTGAGGGCCGCGGACGTTCATTTGATTCCGCAAAAGGCCGAGGCCGCCGATTTGGTGCTTCCGTCGAAGCTCGGCGGCATACTTGCTTCCGGCAGACCCGTTGTAGTCATGGCAAACCCCGGGACCGGCCTCGCCGAGGAGATTGGCCAGGGAGGAATGGTCATTCCCCCAGGAGACGCCGGCGGCCTCGCAGAAGCCATCGTTACCTTGGCCGGGGATGCGGCTCTGTGTCGTTCTCTCGGTGAAGAGGCCCGCAGCATAGCAGTCGCGCGTTGGGACAGAGCGACCATCATCTCCGCGGTGGAGCGGACAATGCTGGCCCAGCATCAAAGGCGGCAAGGACCTTCCCCTACGGCGCCGGAGCTGGCTCCCCTCAATGCCAAGAACCGCAACGCTCGCTAGCGCGGGACAGTCCGGCGATGAGCATCGCGCCACGGTTTTGACAGTGCAAAAAGAGAATCCGTCCCCTCTCAGTTGGTCGGCGCAGACCGGCTACGCCATCGGCTCGTCGTGAGCCGCCCACGGGACGCCGCCTCTTCAAGCGAGCAGCGGGGACAGAATAGACCTCATCGCCGATGCCATCATCTGGTAACCCGAAATTCCGGGATGCCCGTCAAACGGATTAGGCGTGATTGAGGGCATGACGACAATTGTAACGCGGTTTGCCTCTGCGTTCGCCATCATCAAATCTGTATAATCCTGTTCCGGATCGCCAGCGGGTCCTGAGAACGTGTAGGTGATAATGCGATCCCATTTGTCGGCGCGCACCACAGCGAGCCAAGACAGGAAGTCGGCGTAGGCCTGTGCGCCAGTCTTGCCGTCGTTGATCGTATTGCCGACCGCAGAGTTTGGGCCCACCAGAATGTTCTTTGCAGCGGAGGAATTGAAGCAAAGATGCCCGTCTGAACCGTAAGTGGATGTGCAGTTCGCAATCCGGTTGCCACTGGCGGCGATATTGTTCCACTGTATATCAAGGCCATCGAGTTGATCCATGAGCATCTCTGGCCAACCGTAGCCGCCGCCATTCTGCGTGCCATACTTGCCCGCAGGATCGCCTCCCTGGCCCTGATCGAAGCTTGCTCCGTCGATGAGGATATTGACCTTCCCGATGGCGGACGGCAACGCGCTTCGGATGTCCCCATATTTGTAGAGGGCGCCTTTGACTGCGGTGTCCTGTGCCGCAGAAAGGGGAGTCGACGACATCATGACCCCCTGCATGCGCCCCGAAAATGCCGTCGAAAACGGCAGGCCCGGCTGAAATCCGATACGCCCCCCCATGGCCGTCGCGGCGGCCAGCGGACCGGCAGTGCCAACCGCGCCATTCAGCGAAACCTGCGACGCATCCGCCCCAAGAATATGGCTGTAGATCGATCTTTGAACGGTGACTGGAGCCGCGATCGATGGGCCGGAAAACTTCGAAAAGTCGACGACACCAATTCCATTGGCAGGCCCGTGCGAAAACATCGATGCGCCGGCGTAGATCGCCGGACTCCCTCTGTCCGTCACCCATCCGGCGTTGGAGCAGTAAGGCTTGATGATCGCGTAGACCGACGAGGATCGGTTGTTGACAGGTACCCTTTCGCTGACATTGAAGAATTGAGCGGGAAGCGACAGCGCTTTCTGGGACAGAACCCCGCCAAAGCCGAAGTAGATTTTCCCCTCTATCAGCCAGACACCCGGCTGGTTTGCAGGCGTTGCCTGAGTAAAATCGCAGCCCCTTCCGCTCTGATCATAGACCTTCGAGCACAGCAGCCCGCCTATGCCGGTTCTCGGATCCACGCCAGCCAGGGCAGCAAACGTCTTGATATCCGGATAGCCATCGATCGCATGGATCGTGCGGGTGTCCCCACCGCGATCAATGACGTCGAACAGAGGACCACTCAGCCATTTCGCGGTCAATGCGGCAAGGGCACCACAGGCGGTCCACGTCACTCCGGTGACCGCATCCATGGGGAGAATCCCGGAGAGATCGAATCCTCCGGTCAGTCGCGCGTCTTTCCGGACAAAAGCTATCGTCAAGGGAACGCCGAGGCCGAGCCCCAGCGCTGCGCCGGCCAGAAGATTGCGTCGATTAAGCATGACGGCGGACCATAGCGCAGCGCTTGCCTTCTTTGAAAGGTACGGCCACCGGTCCGCGCATGTCATTTTTTCTTTGCATCAATGACACGCTGCAAGCGGACCTTCGATGTCGGATCGGTACGCCGGCGCGGTCGCCGCCCGTCGGCTCGAGGACCGTGCCGGCTACCGCATTCTGCGCCGAGGCCGCGCCCAAGAATGTTCCAGCGACAACTGCATAGCGGAGCCGTCTGACGAGGCTCGTGGAACAGGATGGATCTACAACTCCATGAAATCACTCTGTTTTCTGCCCGCCAATTAATCATGCCCGGCGATTGGTTGTTTGAAATGTCGGGAAACTCGACTACAAGAAAACCTAGATAGTTTTGTCCATTTGGCGGTGACTATGAATATTTCGACGACCATTGGCGATTACGCCAAAGCCGTTCAACCGCAGCATACGACGATAGGCGATGCCATCCGGCTCCTCGCGGCGACGCAGCCCGATCACCCGGCTATCGTATCGACCGGCTTCCAGCCGCTGACATATCGCGAACTGCAGATCTTGATCGACCAGACCCGTGTCGCCCTGCGCGCCGCAGGTCTCGGGCGAGACGCCAGGATCGCAGTCGCAATGCCGGACAACATCAGTGCGGCGTTGGCGATCGTCGCCGTGTCTTGCGCGGCCGTCAGCATCCCGGTCAATCCGAAACAAACGCTCAGCGAGGTCGAGGCGAGCTTCGTGAAGCTGAAGCCGTCCGCCGTCATCCTCGCCAGCAACGACAGTTCCACTGCACGCACGGCAGCCGAGCGGCTGGGGATCCCCATCATCGAAGCGACGATCGAGCGCACCCGCATCGCTATGCAGATCGGTGCCGGGCAGGCTTCGTCGGAGCCCGGCGCAAGCCTGGCCGATGGCCCGGATCCGGAATCCCCGGCCTTCATCCTCCAGACCTCCGGATCGGCGGCAGAGCCCAAGCTGATCCCGTTCAGCCATCGCAACATGCTTGCAGCCGCGGCGCGAAATCAATCGTGGTTCAAGCTGACGCCGCAGGACCGCTGCCTGAGCGCGAGCCCGCCATTCTATTCTCACGGCCTGAAGGTCACCGTTCTCACCCCGCTGCTCAGCGGAGGTACCGTCGTATTTCCGGCCGACGGGTCTCGCTTCCGTTTTTCCGAGTGGTTCGAGGACCTCAAGCCGACCTGGTATTCGGCCGGCCCGACGCTGCACCGCATGGTCCTCGATCAGGTGCGCACCGAGACAAATGCCGCCAGACGACATGCCCTGCGCTTCATCCTGTCCGGCGGCGCGCCGCTGCCGGAGAACGTCCTCCAGGGACTGCACGACGTGCTGAACGTGCCCGTGGTGGAGCACTACGGGTCCAGCGAGGCCGCGCAGATCGCCGCAAACCTCCCGCAGCCAGGCCAGGCAAAACCCGGCACCTGCGGCCGGCCCTGGCCCGGCATCGTCAGGATCGTCGGCGAGGATGGCGAGGACCTCGGTCCGGGCCAGCAGGGCGAAGTACTGGTCGGCGGCCCCACGCTGATTTCCGGATATCTCGACGCACCCGAGCTCAATGGCGCATCCTTCTCCAACGGCTGGTTTCGGACTGGGGATCTCGGTAGCATCGACGAAGACGGCTTCCTGACGCTCCATGGCCGCTTCAGCGACGTGATCAATCGCGGCGGCGAAAAGATTTCCCCGCTGGAGATCGACGACGCGCTCATGCGCCACCCGGCGGTGGCCGAAGCCATCGCCTTTCCCGTGCCTCATCCCCGCCTCGGCCAGGATGTCGCCGCAGCCGTCGTGTTGCGGCCCGGGATGGCGGCAACGCCCGTCGAATTGCGCAGGTATCTGCAGGACCAGGTTGCGTCCTTCAAGGTGCCGCGGCGGATTGTCATGTGCGATCAGTTGCCGAAGGGGACGACCGGCAAGGTCGTGCGGCGGCAGATGGGCGCCTGGTTCGAAGCGAACGAGCAGCAGGCCGGCGCGAAGTCTGTCAACACTGCGCCCGTGCCAACCGGCACCGATGGCGTGGACGCCATGCTTGCTGCTCAGCTGGTGAGCGTGTGGGAGCGGTTGTTGCAAACGGCGCCGGTCGCTCTCGACGACGATTTCTTCGACAAGGGCGGCGACTCTCTGCTGGCCGTGGAAATGTTGTCCGAAGTCGAGCGACTGACCGGACAAACCGTCCCTCCGTCCGTCCTCTTCGAGGCTCGAACGATACGGCAGATCGCGCAAAGGCTCTCAGCGCAGACCGCAAGAGCCGACTCGGTCACCAAGCTGAATCCGCAGGGCACCGCAACGCCCATCATCCATCTTCACGGCGACTACAACGGTGGCTTCTATGTATCTCGTCTGGCAAACCTGTTGGGACCGGACCAGCCGCTCTTCGTCATCGATCCTCACGACCTCGGCAAGGAGCGCTCGCCCCTGCCTGTTCCGACGCTTGCCGCCGATCGGCTACGTTTGATCCGAGAGGCCCAGCCAAACGGGCCGTACCGGCTATCCGGCTATTGCAGTGCATCGCTTGTCGCCTTCGAGGTCGCACGCGCGCTCACGTCCGAAGGCGAAACGGTCGAGTTCGTGGGGATGATCGACCCGCCGACAGTCGGCGCGCGCCGATATGTTCAACTAGTCCTATCGGCGATCCGTCTCGCACGTCCGATTGCCGGATCCGCCGTCGACCGTTGGGCAGCATTCGTTTGGTTCAAATTCACGCTGCTCGATAGACCGTGGAAGGTCTCGATCTCGCAACGGTTAGCCTACGCTGCGCGCAAAATTCGGAAGCTCTCCTCTGGAGACCGCGATCAGCTTACTGCTGGGACGAGGATCCCAACCTTGTCGGAATCTCGAATAGCGCAGATCTTCAATACGAGCACTGACGACTGGTCCCCCGACGTACAAGAAATCTCGAATTATGCGCCCGAGCCGCTTGCAGTACCCGTAATCTACTTTGCCGCTGACTACGGCGCGTCGCCATGGCGTAGAATCACTCGCGATGTCGTCACAATAAAGTTAACTGGTGATCATTTCGATGCGATCAAAGATCCCGCAAACCTTGCGCGAATTGCCGATGCTTTGAAGGAGCGACTTCGGGACTTGCACAAAGCATGATGTCTTCGATATCAGCCATTTGCACGAATGGCATTTCGGCTGACGCGAAAGATCTCACGCCGCGTCGCGTTCGCCGCATCGACACCAATTCCTACATATGGGCGAGACCACTGCTGGAGGGCGTGCCGGACGACCATGGGGCCTCTAGCCTGAGCCATCGCCTCTCAAAGCAAAGGCAGCGCGCACTTCGTAAAGCTCGATCTCTGGGATCACGAGCCGGGCGATATCTTGCGGCGCCTTTTGCATCCCGTTCGTGACCATGGATTCGAGAAATGACTGAACCGGCCGACAATCCCGTATTTGACATTGCAACGGCATATCGAAAGACAGCGGCGCTTATCGCGGCCGTGAAGCTCGACCTCTTCACGGCAATCGGCCCCGAGAAGGCCTCGCTCGACCATCTTGCCTCCAAGACGGGCGCCTCGACTCGCGGCCTACGAATTCTGTGCGACTATCTAGTGACTCTCGGCCTGCTCAAGAAACAAGATCTTGACTATCTCCCGACCAATGTTTCCAAGATTTTTCTCGATGAGTCCTCGCCGTTTGCAATGGGTCGAAGCATCGAGTTCTTGGCCGCGCCGGAGATGCTCGACCTCTTTCTAAATGATCCTGCCGCCTATGTTCTCCGCGGAGGCTCCGATGGCCTCGCGCAAGTCGCTCCAGACAGCCCAATATGGGTGCGCTTCGCCAAGGCCATGATGCCATTTGCGGCGCCAGCCGCGAAACGCGTTGCAATGCATCTCTCCGCGCAGGGGGAGGCTCCCTTTACTGTTCTCGATATTGCAGCAGGACATGGCCTTTACGGGATCGAGGTCGCGAAGGCTTTTCCGGAGGCCCTGGTCACTTCTATCGACTGGGCTGAGGTCCTGACGGTCGCGAAGACTAATGCCGAAAAAGCGGGCGTTGCTGATCGGATACGGATGGTCGCCGGCAACGCGCTTGAACTCGATTGGGGTGGAGATTACGACCTCATCTTGCTTCCGAATTTCCTCCACCATTTCGATTTCGACACCTGCATTTCATTGCTCAGCAAAGTGAGGGAGAATCTTTCTTCTGACGGGCAGGTGATCGGCGTCGACTTCGTCCCGAATGAGGACCGCATCTCCCCTCCGGTGCCAGTTATGTTCGCATTTCAGATGCTGGCCACTACGCCAAGCGGCGACGCCTATACAACCAGCGAACTCGATGTCATGGCGAAGAAAGCCGGATTCCTAGGAGCAGAGACGCGGTCGCTCTCGCCAATTCCGGAAAGCCTCATCCTCTTCAAGACCTGAGCGCCTTCCCTAGACATACCGAGCGATGAGATCCCTCAGCGCAGACCTGTCAACAACATGGTCGTTGGTGACCGGTCTGCCGTCCGTATCGATTTCCGCGCAGACGAGCGAGTGATAGGTCAGCCTGCCGATGCGGGCGAGTCTCTCGAAGCAATCGACGACCCGCCCTGTCGGCATGAACTCGATGAGCACAGTGCCGGGATCGCAAAACACCGCGTTCGTGAAACCTGCCCCGTGGGGCCCGACGATGATTTTTGCCTCGGCAAACATCTCGACCTGCCGGGAGAATGAGACGCCGCTGAGGGAAACGACCTCAAAGCCGAGAGCGGCCACGTCGTCGCAAATCTCCGCCTCGTTGATCACCCGGCGGTGCGTCGCGTCCCCTCTCGTGATGTAGATCGCCCGATGCGGCTCGCGGTAACGGCCCTTTTGCAGGAAGGCGGAGCGCAAATACGCGCAGGCATGCTGCTGCGGGGATAGGCTGAAAACAGGTCCGGACAGGGAGGGAATGACCAGCTCATCCGCTCTGATATGCGTGCCGGCGTCCGGAACGGACAGGCGATCATCCGGTAGTCCGAGCAGCTTCAGAGTGTCCCTCTGAAAACCGGTCGTGGCGCTGATGATGTAGCGGTCGGCGGTCAAGCCGCTTTGCTGCAAAAGCCCGAGGCGTGGCAGGATGTCGAACATCCAGTGGTAATAATTGCCGGCCTGGATCGAATTGATGATCGCGACGCGCCCGCCGACATGTTGAATCGGTGGCAGCTCGAATTTGCGCAAGGCTGGATGCGCCCACGGCTGCGACGCGGCCTTGTCCCCTGCCCACGAGACGTCCGCCAGCAGCCGATGGTCGGGCGCGATGACGGCTCCGCTCTCGGAGAGCACGCGCGCACCGGGAACAACGGCGACAAAGAGGTTCGGCTGGAACGGATCCGGCGGGACCATCGCGTCGGCGTGTTGCGTCAGCGCGACATACTGCCCGCATCCGCCTCGTAGATAATCGGATGTGCTGTCGTGATAGCCACGCAGCGGCCCGCGGTCTCCGAGAACCGGATAGAGAACGGTTCCGACGATGCGCATCGCATAGCACGGCGCGCGGCGAACGGCCGCCTTGCATAGCCGGGCAAGCCGCACAGCCGCGGGAACCCTCTTCAATTGCCGCTTCAGGTAAATCAGCGGCTCCGATGCGAAGGGAATGTCGAGCGACACGTCGTACCTGCCAGCTTGTGCAAGAGGCATTGCGCAAGCCTCAAGCAGATTTACTATCTTCAAATAAGGTACTGATTTTCCTTGAGTTTGCATAGTGGCGCCCATATACCGAACGCAGTGTTGGTTACAGCTTTTTCGTTTGTGTATTTCACCTCGTAGAAGCGCCTGGCGGGCGAACGGGTGTCGGTGGTTTCATGAAGGACGTGATAATCATAGAAGCCGGCCGGCGTGAACGTCACTATTGGCTCGATCTTTGGCGCTACCGCGAGCTTTTTTACGTCCTGGCCTGGCGCGACCTGGCGGTGCGTTACAAGCAAACCGTCATCGGCGTGCTGTGGGCCCTGATCCGCCCCCTGCTGACCATGGTGGTGTTCACCATCGTCTTCAGTCGCATCGCCAAGCTGCCGACGGACGGCGACGCGCCCTACGCTCTCATGGTGTTCGCCGGAATCCTGCCGTGGAGCTTCTTCTCTTCGGCGCTCAGCGAAGCCTCCGCCAGCCTCGTCAACAATGAACGGCTCATCAGCAAGGTCTATTTCCCCCGGTTGATCGTGCCGATCGCCACGATCGTCGTCGCGTTCGTCGATTTCCTCATCAGCTTCTGCATCCTTTTTCTGCTGATGGCCTGGTATGGCTTTATGCCCGACTGGCGAATGCTGCTGATTCCCGTTTTCGCCGTTTGGGCCTTCATCGCCAGCGTCGGCCCGGCGTTGTGGATCACGTCTCTCAACGTGAAGTACCGTGATTTTCGCTACATCATTCCTTTCATCGTACAGTTCGGCCTGTACGTTTCCCCCGTCGGGTTCAGCTTCAGCGTGATCCCCGAACAATGGAGGCTCGTCTATTCGCTCAACCCGATGGTCGGCGTGATCAACGGATTTCGTTGGTGCATCCTCCGCGGACAGAGCGATCTGTATTGGCCGGGTTTGATCGTCGGGATCGCTGTATCGGCGTTCTTCGTGTGGCTTGGTATTCGTTACTTCCGTAATTCGGAAAGAACGTTCGCAGACCTGATCTGAGCAGAATAGAACAATGGCCGAAGACGCGATTACGATCGAGAATTTATCCAAGAGTTATCTCATCGGGCATCGGAACGCCTCGTCAGGCAGCTTCAAGTACAAGGCGCTCCGAGACGTCATCAACCAGGAAGTTCGGAATTTTGCACGCAAGGCATCCGACGTCTTTCGTGGCCGCCAGATTGTCCAAGGTGACGAGATCGAGGAATTCCACGCACTGACCGACGTCAGCTTCTCCGTCAAGCAGGGAGAAGTCCTCGGTGTCGTCGGCCGCAACGGCGCCGGCAAGAGCACCCTGCTCAAAATCCTCAGCCGAATAACAGAGCCGACCAAGGGGCGCATCGTCCTGAGCGGACGGGTTGCCAGTCTCCTCGAGGTCGGCACGGGCTTCCATCCCGAACTGACCGGACGCGAGAATATCTTCCTGAACGGCGCCGTGCTCGGCATGGCTCATAACGAGATTCGCAGGAAGTTCGACGAGATCGTCGCCTTTGCCGAAGTCGAGAAATTCCTCGATACTCCCGTGAAGCACTACTCATCCGGCATGTACGTACGGCTCGCCTTTGCCGTGGCTGCGCATCTCGAGCCGGAGATTCTCATCGTCGACGAAGTGCTCGCAGTCGGCGACGCCGAGTTCCAGAAGAAGTGTCTTGGAAAAATGGACGAAGTCTCCCGCAGCGGGGGACGCACCGTCTTGTTCGTCAGCCACAACATGGAGACGGTTCTCAAGCTGTGCACGCGCGGCGTTCTGTTCGAACAGGGGCGCGTGCGCCAGATCGGCGACACGAGGTCCATCGTTTCCGCCTACATGAGCAGCCGCCCCTCGATGCCAACGGTGGTGGATCTCTCGAAAGTGACACCGTCGGCCGAGTTCGCCAAGAAAGCCCGCCTTCTCAGGGTAACGCCCTCTCCGTCCATGAACGACTGGTCTGTCCCCTACGGAAAGGATTTCTCCGTGGAGCTCTCGATTGAAGCTGCACCGGCGACCGCCAAGATCGACATGGCCCTCGATTTCAAGACGCGAGGCTTTGAAGTCGCGACCTGGATGAACCGATGCAGCCACACGGAGCTTTCGGTCCGACCTGGAATCAACACGTTCCGGGTGACGTTCGAGGGCCTCCGCCTGCTGCCGGGTCAGTATTTTCTCGGCATCAATCTCGGGGCGGGACGAGGGTTCGAGAGCTACATGCCGGAGGCGATTCCTTTTGAGATTGTCACGAGTCCCGAGGCGGCAGAGATAGGCGCCGAACATCTCGGAGGGGCCGTCATGGCGATGGCCACAGCGCAACGGATAGACTGACGAACCGTTCAAGTAGACACTTACTGGGAGCTGCTAGCGCGATGCATCGTAGCGATCGTGTGTTGGTCACCGGAGCGAGCGGGTTTATTGGCGGCAGGCTGACTGAAGCGCTCGTCAGCCGCGGCATGACCGTTCGCGCCGCGACCTCGGATGTACGACACTGCTCTCGTATCGCCAGTCTGCCGGTGGAAATCGTCGAGGCCGACCTCAACAAGCCCGACACGCTGGCGCGCGCCGCCGAGGGATGCGACGTCGTGTTCCACGTGGCATATCGATTCGGCGGCGACCTCGGTCAGCAGGCCGTGAATTTCGAGGGCACTCAAGTGCTTGCGGATGCGTTTCACCGGAGTGGTGGCCGCCGGTTCGTCCATGTCAGCAGTATGTGCGCCTATGGAGATCCTCGCGATGAGGATTTGACAGAAGATACGCCTCTCAGGCCGAGCGAGGATCCTTATTCGGCCATCAAGCGAAAGATCGATCTGCTTCTGCTGGACATGCATCGTTCGCACGGGTTGCCCGTCTCCATCCTTCAGCCTTCCATTGTCTACGGCCCGTACGGAACAGCCTGGACGGCGGAACCTCTGCGCCACTTGCGAACGACGCGGATTGCCCTGCCGAACCGAGGCTCCGGCCTGTGCAATGCGGTTTACGTCGACGATGTGGTTGCGTCTCTCCTCCTCGCCGCGGAAAGCGACGCCGCGGTTGGCGAGATGTTTCTCGTCTCAGGCTCCGCACCTGTGACCTGGCGGGAGTTCTACGGCGCTTTCGAGAAGATGGCCGGCACGACGACAATCGTTGAGTTTGACGAGCAGCAGTTCGAGCTCGAGAGGCGTAGCCAGCAACGCAATCGGTCTCTGATCCGGAGGATTCCTCGCGCATTGGCCAAGCGCGCCACACCAAGCTTCATCAAGGCATGGGCCCAAAAGACACTTTCATCATCTTCATCGAATGGCGATCTCCCGTTGTTTCTGCCAGACGGATTGACGCTCGCGTTGCTTGCTTCCAGGACGCACATTCGGATCGACAAGGCGAGGCGCCTGCTCGGCTATGAGCCGGCGTTCGACCTCGCCCGGGGAATGGCGCTAACCGAGCAATGGGCTGCCAGCGCCGGTCTGCTGGCTGCGTAATTCGTGCAAACACCTATAGCTTCTGGTTGTGAGGTCCATGACACGCTCCGAGCGTAACTCAAGGTCGAACGGTGACATTCTCTTTGTATCTCCGACGAGCGGCTGGGCAGCCTGCGAGGAGTTGTGGTCGCAGGCAGCGGAAGATCTCGCTGGCCAGGGCTTCAACATTTCCGCCTGCGTGACGAAATTCGTTCCACTCCACCCTCGACTTGAGCGGCTGAAGCGCGCGGGCATCTGCCTTCATTTCCTGCGGCCGGAGCATTATTCCATCTTGGACCGCGCTTCGCATTTCCTGCTTCACCGGGGGCAGTCGAAATGGAAAGTCTGGTTCGAGCGATGCCTCCGGCAAACCTCGCCCGGACTCGTCGTGTTCTCGGATGGCTTGACGTATCCGGACATCGGGCTTCTCGACCTCTGCATCAACCGGTCCATTCCGTTTGTGACCGTCTCCCACAAGAACTGGGGAGAGCTGTGGATGGCTGACGATGTCGCAAAGCGCTACTACGACGCGCTCAGCCGCGCCAAGCGCTGCTATTTCGTCTCCGAGGGGAATCTCCGCCTGACACAAAAGCAGCTCGGTCACGAACTCGCCAATGCGCAGATCGTCAGGAATCCATTCAACGTCGGGTTTTCTGCGTCGCCAGTTTGGCCTGTACTGGATGGAAAGAGGGGTCTCCGTTTGGCATGTGTCGGGCGGCTGGATCCCGGCCAGAAGGGACAGGACATTCTGCTCGAGGCTCTCTCGAGCACGGCATGGGCAGATCGCGATTGGCATCTCACGCTGTATGGTGATGGTCCGGTAAGAATGCCGCTTGTCAATTTGGCGGCTCGACTAGGCATCTCCGGACACGTGACCTTTGCTGGCCACGTCGATTCCGTTGAAGAGATCTGGGCGTCGAACCACGTTCTTGTCATGCCTTCTCACCATGAAGGATTGCCCCTGGCGGTGGTCGAGGCAATGCTTTGTGGCCGGCCGGTGCTCGCAACTGACGTTGCCGGCCACGCGGAAGTCGTTCGTGACGAGGAGACGGGCTTCCTCGCGGAGTCGCCTACAGTCGGCTCACTTTCTCGAAGCCTGGAAAGGCTCTGGGAACGCCGAGCCGATCTGGAGGCAATGGGATTGGCAGGCGCGGCGCTGATAAGGCAGCTGGTTCCCGCAAACCCCGCCCGCGTGTTCTCGGAACAGCTCAAGACCTTCTTGCAGTGATGAACTGGGCTGAGCTAGCCCAACGCGGCTGCCACTAGCCCAGGGGTTCAAACTGGTCCTGGGCAATTCCGCTCTTGTGTCCTAGCCCCTTGAGCGCGTGATTGCAGGCCCGCGCAGTGAGTGCGAGGATCGTCAAAGTGGGATTTTGCGTTCCCTGGGAGGGAAAGCAC
The DNA here is from genome assembly GCF_052043945.1 of Bradyrhizobium sp. PUT101. Classification (NCBI taxonomy): domain Bacteria; kingdom Pseudomonadati; phylum Pseudomonadota; class Alphaproteobacteria; order Hyphomicrobiales; family Nitrobacteraceae; genus Bradyrhizobium; species Bradyrhizobium sp. PUT101. The sequence continues at coordinate 5,656,644 of NZ_CP197207.1, read as the reverse complement.
GATGCGTCGGTGACATACAGCCCCTGCGCGTCCCAGCACTGGTTGTTCGGGTCCAACACCGAATTCGCCGGGTCCCATCCCATACGCGCGGTCCCGCACTCATGGACCGCGCTACCGGGCGGACGGGGGCCCTTGTCAACCCTGGTCAGGGTGGCATCGACCAAACGCGCCAAGTCGTGCAACGCCTGCAGCTGGTCGGGGACAAGCGCCAATTCAGTCTCGCCCAAAGCGCAATCAATGCGCAGGATCGGGATACCCCACGCATCTCGCCGATCGGGATCCAGCGAAACGCGATTTTCCGGCCTCGGCAGCATCTCGCCGAACGAGATTGCCGAGAAATAGGAACGGCCGCCACCTAGCGCAAATTGATAGAGCTGGATGCCGTGCCCGCGTCCGGTCTGGATGCGATCGTGCGCGCGACTTTCAAAGTGCGGCAAATAAAGGCATCGCCCGTCATCCCATGGCGGTCCCGACGCCCGCGAAGGCGACGCGCCCTCCACCCCGACCATGACGTGATCCATCAGGAATCTTCCGAGCGCGTCAGAGTTGCCGCCCAATCCGGCAGGGCTCCGCTTTGAGCGCGACAGCATCAGCAGACGCGTGGATTCAAGCGCGGAGGCGGAAAGAAATACCAAAGGTGCAAACGATCGCTGCTCGGAGCGGGTCTCATGGTCAATCCAAGACACCCCGGAGACATTTCCAAATTCGTCGACCTCGATCTCCCGTACAACGGCTCCCTGCCTGCACTGAAGACGGCCAGTCCGTGCCGCTTCCTCCAGCCATTGCGGAGGAGCTGCGTAACGACTCATGATGGGGTACGCCCCAGGCCAACGATCCACAATCTGCTCACGGACGAGGGTCTCGGACGGAGCGAACTCCTCGACACTCGCGAGAATACTGTCTGGAACGCAAGACAGGCCATCCAGCATGCCCGACAGTCCGAGACATTGCTCGACCACCGCGTACCATTCGTCGAGTTCAGCGGGCTGCAGCGGCCAATGAGGGCTCAGCCCATCATCGGGCGCAAAGTCGGCTGGACCCAGCCGATAATATTGACGGCCATGCCCCGGCACGGCGACGCGGCCACCCAACATTCGCGACCGAATCCAGTTGAAGGGCCGCCCTGGCGGGGTGACATAGGGACACTCCACATCGTCAACAAAGGCCTCGGGCGCCCGCTCCCACGCGAAGCACTGTGACTGTATTGGCTGACGGAAGCGACCCAATGCACGAATGGCTTGCCTGCCGTATGGAATGATGGAGGCGGGTAGACGTCCAAGAACATCCGGCCTCAGCGCACGACGGACGATCTTGCCCGTGAGCCGGCGAAGCGTAGCGTTCCTCCAATCCGCCGGTGGACCAGCATCGAGGACCAGGACACGCGCTCCCGCCTGGGCAAGCAGCATCGCTGCGAGCCCTCCGGATGCACCTGCTCCGACGATGATGGCATCCGTGCCTTTGGATACACGTAGCGTGTCCAAAGTGGTTTCTTCCAGAACCGTAGCGAGGGCCGAAGTCGGCGCGGTTGCCATCCGAACTATTCTTTAAATCGATTGATCGTATGTGGAGCCACAGTGCGCAACGCACTCATCGGAACAACTTATCTGCCAATGTTCTTACTACAGGCTCCGCGAACTCATTACAATCCGGCTTTGGCAGCGGGCCGAATGTCAATTTTACCATTAACGTCAATCGCTTGCCGTTGCTGTTGCGGTGCAACGGAAGTTCGCTATGATGGACTGATAGACGCAAAATTACTGAAAAATCGAATTTGTTGGGCGCCGCCTCGCGAAGCAGAGAACGGCGCACGGAATGCGCAAGGGACAAGAAGACGTTGCGGCAATGAATTATTCACATTTGAATACCGCTCGTCGCGAAATCGGAGACGACACGCTGGTTCAATCGCCGCAGCTCCAACTCCCCGGTGTGAGTGTCGTCGTTACCTGCTTCAACTATGCTCGCTTCGTCGTCGATGCCCTGGATTCGGTACTCGCTCAGACATACAAGAACTTCGAATGCGTGATCGTTGACGACGCTTCGACGGATCAGTCTGCCGTTATCATCGAAGAATGGCTGAGGAGGCATAGCGACCCGCGTTTTCAATTCATTCGCAGTCCGGCCAATCGTGGACAAACTGCAAGCTTTTCCGTCGGTCTGGCCGCCGGCAAGGGGGAGTTCGTCGCTTTCCTGGATGCGGACGACTTCTGGTTTCCGACATTTCTGCAGCAGCACATCGAAGCGCACCTCAATCGAGATGGCTTTGTCTCCCTCTCCTGTTCCGACATGGTTCAAGTCGATGAGGAACGCAGGGTGATCGCCGGCACGATGGGCACGGCAGGCATTCTTGGGAGACCTCATCTCTTTGATGAGGCCCACATCCCGCGATGCGACGAGAACATGACAGGACTTCACCTGTCGGAAAATGCGAGCATCGAGCTGATCAATCCTAGCTTCCGCGAGATTCCATGGACGGCGACGTCCGGGATGATGTTCCGCCGATCCGCTTTGGATTTGCTTATGCCCGAAAGGCCCGACGAGCTGAGGATTTGCTCGGATTGGTACATATTCGTACTGTGCCATTATTTCACGGGTTCATTGCTCGTCGACTCGTCACTCGGCGCCTACCGGCGCCATCGCAAGAACAACTTTGCTGACAACCCCGTCTTAAGCTTCATGCCCTCGGCCGAATCGGCGATCGCCCGACACCGAAAGGTCGTGGTTCGGATGATGCTTGAGCATCTCGTCAACCAGCGGGACAAATTTGCGACCGTCTTTGCGGGTTCTGACGTGAACAGGCTCATTGGAATCCTCTATGCGGAAACACTGCGCGAAGGCTATTCCGCATCCGGCCTGCCCATAGCGCGCACAATTGGCTTGAGGACCGCCTTCAAGATCGCGATCAAGGCAAAGTCATCGTTCTTGCGCCGATTTCGGTTTTTTTGATTTCAAGAGGAGAGCGGATTGGAACGTATCGTCGTTACCGGAGGGGCTGGCTTCCTGGGCTCTCATCTCTGCGAGCGCTTGCTTGCGGACGGCCACGAGGTCATATGCGTCGACAATTTCTTCACCGGAAGAAAATCGAACATCGCGCACCTGCTCTCCAATCCGCGCTTTGAACTGCTGCGTCACGACGTGACAATGCCTCTCTATATCGAGGCCGATACGATCTACAATCTCGCCTGCCCGGCATCTCCAATTCACTACCAGTTCGATCCGGTCCAGACGACCAAGACAAGCGTACATGGCGCGATCAACATGCTCGGCCTCGCCAAGCGCATCAAGGCGAAAATCCTGCAAGCATCGACTTCGGAGGTCTACGGCGATCCCGAAGTTCATCCGCAGACCGAAGACTATTGGGGGCGGGTCAACCCTGTCGGGATACGTTCATGCTATGATGAGGGCAAGCGCTGCGCCGAGACCCTCTTCTTTGACTATTGGCGCCAATACCGGCTGCGCATCAAGGTGATCCGCATCTTCAATACCTACGGGGCGCGTATGCACCCGCAGGACGGCCGCGTGGTTTCCAATTTTATCGTGCAAGCGCTTCGTGGAGAGGATCTGACGATCTATGGCGACGGCACGCAGACGCGCAGCTTCTGCTACGTCGACGACCTTATCGAGGGCATGATCAGGGCGATGGGCACTCCGGACGAATTCACAGGTCCTGTGAATATCGGAAATCCCCGCGAATTCACGATGCTGGAGCTGGCAACGCTGGTTGTCAGGATGACCGGCTCAAAGAGCCAGCTGGTATTCAAACCGTTGCCCGGCGACGATCCACGCCAGCGGAAGCCGGACATTTCTCTCGCGAAGACGGCACTCGACTGGTCACCAACGATTGAACTCGAGCAGGGCCTTGAACGCACGATCAAGTACTTTCGCGACGTGGCGAAAGTTGCCTGAACCCATCGCCGATTCTCTTGACCGGACCTCGAAGCCAGCGGGATGACATGACCATTCGCTACGCGGTTCTGTTCAAGGTCCATTATTGGGACGACTTCGCAGCACGCAGACTCCAGCATCTGCTCCGCAAGGCCGCCGGCGGCGATGTATTTGTGTTCGTGGACGAGACGCACGGCCCGGTCCCGCAAATTCCTTACGATCGCGTCATTCGAGTGACCGAGCGCGACATGACAGTCCTAGACACCGTACTCTACCCGAAGGGCAAGGTATTTTGGTACAACGTAGACTACCCGCTCTATTACCTCTACCTTCGGGATAAATCGTACGACTACTACCTGATGAGCGAACACGACGCCGTCTTCAACATTGACGTCGACAAGTTCGTCGATATGGCCCATGCGACGAACGTAGACTATGTCGGGTTCCCCTTGACCAAGGACGCATGGCCTCTGTTGACCTGCGAAGGTGTGTATCCGGCGAACTTCAAGATCGAAAATTGGCTAAGCTGCATTTCCCTGCATTCCCGGCGATCTGTGGAATTTCTCCTGAAGCGCCGCCGGGAGCTTGGGCGGAGATATCATGCCAGCGAAATCAAAAACTGGCCGAACAACGAGGCTTTTCTTCCGACCGAAATGCAGAACAACGATTTCGTGGTGCGTACGCTGGGCGACTTCGGCAAGGTCGACCGCTACAGCTGGTGGCCCCCGACACACGAACGCGACCTTCCGCTGCACGAGGACCAAGCCTTCTTACATCCAGTCCTCGACGAACGAAGGTATGTCACCTCCTGCGTTCGCGAGTCGAACCTGATCAGCTACTTCTCGCCCGGCAGCGAACTGCGCAAGATGCTCCGTCGAGCGTCCTCGTCCGCGCTCCCGGCGGTCCTGGACGAACTCACGCGGCGCATCGTCAGACAAGTTACTCCTACTCCTCTCTTGCAGTCCGTGCGGCGATTCCGTGCCCGAAACGCCGGCGCTTTCCGAAGATTCTTACGACGAATGACAGCGGGCTGACGACCGAATCCCTCCGAGAGCTGAATGATCCGGCATCTCTCGAATCGTGCGCTTTTGAAGGATGAAGGACCTCGTCTGCTGCATGGCACACAGTTAACGGCCCGCCGGAAAGCGACCCGGCTGGACCGGGAAAAACATGCATTAGCCTAAGTATTCGGTCCGAAGAATTCCTTCGACTGACGGGAGTTTAATGGGTAAAATCTGCACAATTCATTTCTCCGCTCGCGCCGACGAACCTGGGATTCTTTTGGTCTAATTCATCCCGCCGTCAGTACCGATCAGAATTAGGTCGAAGAACGCATAATGACCCCCCGCTATGCTGTCCTATTAAAGGTCCATTACTGGAGCCCATTCGCGGAACGGAGGCTTCGGCATCTCCTCGACAGAACAAATTCAGGAGACGTCTATGTCTTCGTGGACGAGACAAATGGGCCAGTCGGCGAGATTCCATACGAACGCGTGATCCGCGCGACCGAGATCGACATGGCGGAACTCGACGTCCCGATCGAGCCCGCGGGCAACATCTTCTGGTACAACGTCGACTACCCGCTCTACTACTTCTTTCAGCGACATCCGTCCTACGACTATTATCTGATGTGCGAACACGACGCGGTTCTCAACGTCGACGTCGACGCCTTCGTGCGCGAAGCGCATGCCGATAGCGTCGACTACGTCGGACTTCCATGCAAAGAAATCGGGTGGCCGGTGCAAACGGGAGAAGGAGCATATCCGGATTCGTTCGTACTTCATCAATGGCTCAACTGCCTTTCGTTGCACTCGAACCGATCTGTCGCATTCCTCCTCGAACGGCGGCAGATACTTGCTCGGCGCTTCGCATCCCGCGAGATTCCGACATGGCCAAATAACGAGGTGTTTGTGCCGACCGAGATGTTCAACAACGGTTTCAACGTTCGGACATTGGCGGATTTCGGCGGGGTAGAGCAATATACTTGGTGGCCTCCAACGCTCGAAGATGATCTCGCAAAGCTGCGCCATCAAGCCTTCATCCATCCAGTTCTGGAGGAGCGGAAGTATATCGTCTCATGTCTGCGTTTTTCAGACCTATTGAATTATCGCAACTATGCTCGCGACGGACAACTTCGTCGACTGCTCGGCCGCTGGTCTATGCTCCATTTGATGCCCTTTTTCCTGAAGGAGTTCGCGCGCCAAACCTTGCGTCGGGTCGCCCCCACGTTCCTGCTCAAGACGCTGCCAGCAACTCGAAACGCTGGAAATTTCCGGCAACTTATTCTTCGGCTCCCCTCGGCGAGGTCGTAAACATGACCGCGTGTCGCCATGAAACCAAGCGCCGTCGCGCGTTGGCAAGCAAGTTCTACTGGAAAGCGCTCCTGCAACCGCGCGACATGAACAAATTTCGTAACAGTCTCTGTCCTTAGCGCACCACAGACTCTCCAATGGACAGATCAACCGCAATCATTGTCGCGACAAAGGGCAGACCGCAGGAGCTGCGTAATTTGCTCAATGCCCTGACCGAACAAACGGTGCGTCCGGATCTGATCGTCGTTTCCGCCTGCGACAAGACCGACATGATCCCAATGACGAGCGAGCCGAGTAACTTGAGGGTACTGTTCGGATCGCCAGGATCATCCGCCCAACGAAACCGCGCCTTGGCGGAGGTGCGCGGAAGATTCAAAATCATCGTCTTCTTCGATGATGACTTCGTTCCCTCCCGCTTCTGGATCGAACAAGCTCACGAGCTCTTCGCTGCACAACCCGACGTCGTCTGCGCTACGGGAGAAGTACTCGCCGATGGCGCCGTGAACGGCGGATTGGATTGGGCGGAAGGCAGATCGATCGTCGATAGGCTCGACGAATCCAGGAAAAGGGACATCATCAATTGCAAGATAAGTAACAACCAGCCACCCTACGGATGCAACATGGCCTTTCGTGCTACGAGCATCGAACACATCAACTTCGACGAGCGCCTGGTGCTCTATGGCTGGCTTGAAGATCGCGACTTCTCGGCGCGCGCTGGAGCGAGAATGGTTTGGACTGACGCCTTGTGGGGCGTACATCTGGGCACCATGCGAGCTCGGTCGTCCGGCCGCCAATTCGGCTATTCACAACTCGTGAACCCTTGGTATCTCGTCCACAAGGGAACTATGACGCTCAGGGAAGCAGTTCAAACCATGCTCTTTGCCGTCATGAAGAACGCAATCGAGAGTATACGCCCGACCTCAAAGATCGATCGGCGCGGGCGTCTCAAGGGCAATATCATTGCAATAAAGGATCTTGTTCTCGGCCGCTGGGCACCCGAGAACGCTTCGAACCTTTAAACACGCCTTGAGCGTACGGCCGTCCCAAATCGATGTTCGACCGCCAGCGACACCGGCCTCTGCACCACCTCTGTCAGGTCAACAACCGGTCAACCGCGTCCGCAAAGCAATCGACAGTGGCGGCACGTGACAGATGCTCGGGCGAAATCAAACGGCCAGGATCGCGGCAGATCTCCTCCATTGCCCGACTTATACCTTGCAGGTTATCGACCTCGACAACGAAGCCGTTTACAAAATTCCGGACGAGCGAATCCCGTGCTCCAACCGCATCGGAGACAATCACGGGAACACCGCAAGCGATTGCCTCGTTAATCACCAATCCCCACTGCTCGCTGCTGCTTACCAGCACCAATGCGAGCGCGTCTGCCAGTAGCGGCAATACTTGTTCATTGGGAATGGCTCCGCAGAATCGAACGCGATCGGCAACGCCCAATTGATCCGCCAGTCCGCGAAGGGCCGCTCCCTCGGGCCCCTCGCCTACGATCAACAAGTCGATCGGAGCAGGGTTTTCCTTACAGAATGCCGCAAACGCCGAGATGACGGATTCTGTGTTCTTCCTCTTCACCAAACGATTGACCACGATGAAGTAGCTCTTGGGCTTTACATTCTCGCGCGGAGAAACGTCTCTCTTCGTGATACGGTGACTATCGATGGTATCGTATCCGACCTCGATCCTGCCGCGAACTCCAAGAAATCGCAGATAGCTCGCACTCCGAGCTCCAGAGACCAGCGCACCGTTGTAAGGAAGATAGAAGATGGCCTTTGCGGCCTCTCGAAAGACTTGGCGTTGATAATCGTCGAACTTCGAATCTCCTATCACGAATACCTTCTTCATTCGGAGCCGCAGGATGATCGCCGTCAGGAAAACCTCGGGCCGCTCGTAGTGGCATAGAAAATAGGCGTCAGCACTGGCGAACCACACATGCCGAGCATAGGCTTGGAGTCTTTTCCGAAAGCCGAGTTCCTCGGCAATCACCGACCGATATGCCACTGTAACGTTCGGATCGGTATCGCCGCCCGTCTCGTAGAAGCTGTACACGCTCGACTTATCAGCCAGCGCAAATATAGTCGCCTGAATCCTGGGACATCGCTCCCCGCAACGGCGAACCCTCGCCAAATGATGAGGGCCTACGAACTCCCACGAAAACAGAGCTCGGACCGCTCCACTCATATCCCGCCCTCCAAATCTGGGAGACAACGCAATTGCCAGAATTGCAGCCAGGCAGATGTCAAAGCCATGCTGAATAGCGCTCCAGCGAAAATTTCATCCTTTATATCTCTCGAGGGCATCATGGAACTTCTCGAAATCCCGCCGCCGTTGCACTCGCAGATTCGATCGCAGTTCACCTGCCTCTTCAAGAGCCGCCGAGAAGACACTTGCGTCTCCCTCCCAGGCAAGTAGCTGATCCACGATCTTCGTCAAATCATTCGCATTCGAGTCAAGTAGAAGCTCGCGCGATAACATGTCGGCGATACAGCCGCGGTCCGACGCGGAGACAAGGGCACCAGCCGCCTGCGCCTCAAAGATAACCAGCGGCTGAGCTTCGTGTACATAGCGTGTCGGGAAGACCAGAACGTCGACAGATGAGAGGAAACGATCCTTGGCATCATCGAAGACAGGACCGACATAATCGATACCCCCGATTTCATCCATTCGTCGCTTCACATATGCCTCGATGTCGGCATCCCCAAATGGCCCTGCTATGCAGCCAGTGAGCGTCGAACCTCGCGACCGAAGCTCAGCCATCATATCCAGGAAGCGATCGATACCCTTCTCGCGAGAGATATTCGAGAGATAGCCAACTGTGCGCAGCTCACGTCCGACAAGAACCCGATCAGATTCTTCTAGATCAAAGAACGCAAGGTTCGAGACGACTACGATTCTCAGATTGGCGCCATACTGACGCGAAATGCTCGTCGCCATCTTCGAGCATAGCGCGATATGGAGCTGGTCAGCGCCTGCGATACCAGTGATCGCGCGCATGATCCGGCTTTGTCTCGCGAGATACGAAAAGCTGTGGTGATGAAGAACGACGTTATATCGCTTCAGCCGCGCCAGCGCCACGACGAGGAAGTCGTACAACAAGCCGAACCCGCCGGAGAGAGAAACGTACACCGCGTTCGACCGTCTTGAATCGAAGCGCGGCCCCAGGATGGTGCGCCAACAGCGCAGATATGCCGCAATCCTGCTGAGATGATAACGCCATCGAGCGGTCACCTTGCCGGGCGCGGTATTGCAGAGCTGTAGACGAAATCCCTCGGCGGCCAACCGATCTGTTACTCTTTGCGTGATGAGGGCCGCGCCATGCACCGGCGGCGGAAAAGGGCCCACAATGATAATCACTGGCGCGCCGGCCGATTGTCGGCCCCTTCGCGAACGAACAGCACGTCTGCCTGAAGCTGCTGCGTCTTCTGTCCGCTCGAAATGTTATAGACGCCAGCAATGTTGAAGCCGTGCCCGTGAAGAAAGGAAATCACCTGAGATGCGAGAGCCTGACCGTTGTAGAGCTCCACAAACGATAGCTCACAGTAGATCATGGAGAACCTACCGAGCAGGTTCTCAGCACCACGCAGGACGTGAAGCTCAAAACCTTGAGTGTCTATCTTTAGAAGGTTGCTGACACCAAGGTCGCGCTCCTGCAGATAATCGGACAGCGGGCCACATGGAACCTCGACGGTATCCACGATGCGTGTACCGAATGTCCGAGCCTGAAGTTCGCTCACACCGAGCGGGGAGGAGGAATCGTCTTTCGCCGCCACATTGATCGACAAGGTGCCGCGTTCTGTGCCTATCGCTGCACGAACGAGCCGGGTCTTGGGGTCGGATTCGAAGATCGATTGAAAGAGCCTTGCCGGATTCTCGAGAGGCTCAAAACTGATGATCTGCGCGGCCGGGAACGTATGCCGCGCAAATACGGCAAACTGCCCTTTGTTCGCTCCAACGTCGATGATCGAGTCGAAGCGGCACTGAGAAAGAGCCTCTTCGTGCTCTACCGACGGGGCAATCCCTTTCGACAAGGACTTTCGATAATCCGCGCCCTGCAATCCGGCTAACAACTTCCGTGCGCGCAGCGTCCAGAGTGACATAAGGCTACCAGGAAACATTCACCGCCAAAATCATGGGCTGCACGCACCGCCGAAGCTGCCCGCCGCCTTGGTTCGATTCGCGACGCCCCCAATGCTCACGAGGCGCCGCAACATGCATCTATACCAGTAAGTGAACCCCGATACGCGGCTATTGTCAGCAGATTCTTGGCCATATCGACTTATGGTATCTCTTCTGGGGCATCGATACATCCCAGATCTTAACCGTCGAAGCGGACCAACAGAATGAATTCCGGGACTAGCGCTTCCAGTTTTCGGCCCCGGACGCCTGCCACACATTGACGGACTTGACGGTCATCGGCTGGCCGGGACCGGTGCCCAGAATGAGAACGAGATGGTTGCGATCAAGGATGCTGAACATTCGGGGCGGCTTTGGCGGCGGCTCCTCGTCGACGTATTTCTTCCATGCAAGCCGGGCTCCGATCTTTCGATCGTCAAAGTAGAATTCAGCGTAACCATCACCTGTCGAGGTTGCGGGGACCCATAGAAAGCCGTAGCGATGATACTGGGTAAAGTCGGTGGCGGCGGGCACCTCCCGAATGAACAGCCTCGACCAGGCCGGCATTGGCTCCAGCTTGCCTTCAGGACCGAACCAGTCGCGCAACACTCCGCCGTAGTGGTTCGGGCGCCCGCTTTTGACGTAGTCCGAGAGATCGTATTCAAAGAAATCGACCTCGATAAAGCGCTCAAACCCCTTGGGCTGCCCCGGCCATTGCCGCGTATCCAATTTAGCCATGTGCTCGATCGCCATGGCCCACCATGCCGGCCAACCGCGAAATTCTGTTCTCACGACGTCGCGGGGATCGAAGCGGAAAGTCGCTTCGAAATAGCCGCCGCCGCCAAATACAGTGCCTCGGAATTTGTCGGGCCCGCTCACATCGACCGCCGAGGCAATCTCGCCGTTAGGACCGGTAACGTCACCCAGCAAGGTTATGCTGCCGTCCTGATTCAGCACCAGACTGTCAAGCTTCGGAACAGATCCAAAGAACCGGTAGGGATACCATTTGAAGCCCTGCCGCGCCGTGTTGGCGACGTCGACTTCCTGGGCCGTGAAAGCAGTCGCGAATGTACGAACCTTGTAGCCAACGGCGGCCGCCTGAGGCGGCACATTGAGCGACGTATCCTCAGCATAGACCAAGCCCGTAGATAGGATGAACAGCCCGAGAAACGCGGTCAAACCAACAAATGAGCAGCAGTCCCGACATCCGCTGGGATCATCGACGGACGAGACGGACACTACCCCTGTCTTGCCTGCGTCGCGCTTGCCGCCCTCAGGATCACACTCGGACGGATCTCGATACTCTTTCAGAGAGCGGACTCCCAGGGGCCCGCTCAAATCGCAATTCATCCAGCTACACCCGAAGGCCATGGCGGCCGAATCGAACGGCTGTACCGGGACGAACACGCCGCAGCGACGTGTCGATCGCACCGAGCAAAGCATCGCGGGGCAGAAACAAGACTACAAAGAAAAGAAAAGGATACGGATTCAAATTCAGAACTCGATCGTTGAAAAACGTCATTGGGAGCGCCGATAGCAGCATAAAAAAGGTCTTCGTGTTCGTTCGATAAATCCTGGATCCATTCTTGAAGATCGTCACGACGACAAACACGGACATGAACCCCATCATACCGAGCAAGCCTAACCACATACTATGCGGCGTTATGACCTCACGTCCGAAATAGTTGAAGCCCGCACCAAACACAGGAAACGAGACAAATGTCTGCCAAGCGGCCCGCCAGCGATCTTCGCGCCCGACAAAACCGCTGCCCGCACCTCGGTATTCGTCGTTCAGGAGGAAGATATCCGCGATGCGGTCATGCTTCAGAATGAAGAAGCCAAACAAGAGCAGCAAGACCGCTCCCACCATTGCGGCTTTCGTCCCCAAGGTAAAATCCTTGATCTTGTCGACATACATAGACATGGAAAATGCCAGCAGAAGGGAAAGAAGTGCGGCTCGGGATTCCATGTAATTCAGCGAGACGAAGTAAAGGACAAACAGTGCCACCAAAAGCATCGTGCTGGTCCGCGCGATACAAAACGCGACGAATCCCGAAAACAGGACTTCACCCCCTAAGTTCGGCTGGGTACCGAATATGAAGGTATAGCGACCACTGGCCTCCCAAACTCCAAGTGAGCTATTGAGCGGGACGAAGTTCAACTGAAACAAGAACGTCGCACAGGCCAGGAGGCACGAGACGCCAAAAGTCTTCATATAGGTCGTAACGTTCTCTCCGCTCAAGATCGCGACCGTCATCAGCAAACTGACAATCGCGCCGATCGGCTGAACTATCCCCTCCAGGGTGGAATTTCCCATGAGCAGGGAGACCAGAACCACGCTCACGACCGGAACGTAAAAGGGCCAGACGCGACGAAGGTTGCTGAGCCTTACTGTTCCGATGAAGACGAGCAGAACGGCCAACTTGCAGGGTACGGCTGCCGAATAATATAGCGGGAAGTAAGTCCCCCCTGTCTCGGCGAAATCACTGAACCGATAAGCGGCGATCCAGACCGAGCTGTCGAGAAGCGCGCAAAGGACGGCTACAATTCGCGCCTGGTTGGCGGCAAAGAGATATCTCGATCTCGCTTGTTTCATTGGCATTCTTAGGCATCTAGCCAAAACAAAGGCGTATCCGCACAGCTTTCGAAGCGGACAGTTCCAAGTGCATCATCTCGTCGATTCATCGTCCTGTGAGTCGGACACAGGCTGTTCAATCCGCGACAATGCAATGATCCCGATCGTCCGGACATCATTCCTTGACACCGAATTCCTTGACGCCCGGGATTGTAAGTCCCTGCACGTCGTTTGCTTCGAGCACTCTTGCGAATCTGTAACGGCTCACCTCGTCGACCCTTGCAAGCCCATCCAAGAGCCTTTGCCCGATTGGCAATCCAGGACCGGCCAGAATGCTGGCCGCATCCGAATACAGACCCGACCGGACAAGACCCGCAAACTCCTCGATCGATCTGCTGGCGAGATCATCCGGCATTTGCGCAAACAAGCTCAGTACAAGAGGATTTCGTCGCAGAGCGATCCAAACTTCGTTGGGGCCCATGAGATACGACGTCCGGAGGAGATTAAAATCAGCCGCAGCGTTGTCGGATTGTTGGATTGGAAGCCAGAATTTGGTCAACCAAAGGAATGCATTCGTTGGGCTATCAGAGAGCATAGCGTCGATTGAGTTCGCAAGCTCGCCGACTACTGCCGCATCAGGCTTGGAGCGGCCTGCAGCCATGTCCTCCTCCACGAGCCGCAAACGAATAACCGCAAGATTGCTCCGGACCGAAGGTCGCAGCTGCCGATCCCGACTCTCGCTCAGTCTATCGCGGAGCACGCTCAATTGCGCGGGGCTATACTGCTCACCGGTCAAGACCCGCTGGACGTCCGCCTCCAGGGCTCTCTCGCGGCTAAAAGTGGGGAACGTGAAGATCGACCAAGCAATTGCACCAGCTCCGCAAAGCATTGCGCACGCGCGGATCAATCCGTCACCTTGCCTGCCGATCGAGCTCATCCAGAATAGCCGTAATGGCCGTAATACTGTCCGCTATAGCGTCCGTAACCGTCTTCGTAGCGCCCCATGACGCGCACGTCGGCCTTGTTCAATACAACACCTAGCAGAAGATCGTAGACTTCCGGAGCGCTCGACAGCTGCCGCTCCACGAAGCCTTTTCGCGTTTTTCCCCATTCGATAACGTAGAGGTAGGAATCAAAGATTTTAGTGGTTGCACGCACATCGACCACCGGCGCAAGCGGCGGGAGATCTACAATGACGTAGTCATAGGTGGCACGAAGACCGTCGACGAGGACCTTGAACTCGTCCGACGCCAAAATCTCGTTTGTGTGGGCAAAACGCGGCTTCAGTCGCGTGGGCACGAAATCAAGCCCGGTTTGATCATCAGAACAGATCACGTCCTTCAAATCGACTTCGCCGTTGAGCACCTCAATGAGCCCGGATTTCACATTCGGCATCAACGAGCGCGACAGCGTTGGGTTTCTAAGGTCGCTATCGATCAACATCACTCGCCGACCCGAATGGGCGATCAGCTGAGCAAGATTGGAAGCGATAGTAGACTTGCCCTCGCCGGGTATGGTCGACGTGATTCCGATGACCCGATGAGTGCCGCCGGTTCCACCAATGTCCGCGGCGATCTTGATAGAGCGGAATCCTTCGGCAAAGCCCGACAGAGGGTCGTCCACGACCTGGCGCATGAACTCTCTGCCGCCATCCGAGAGCTTCTGCTTGTTGTCGAGCTTGCGCTCCGAGGAAGCTGCGCCGGCCTCGATCGACGAGCGCGGCACCAGCGAAACGATCTCCGCAGCCTGCAGATCATCGCTGGCACCATATGCTTTCTTCGGTGCGGGCGCGCCGGCCTTCTGTTTGGCGTCCAACATAACCCGCGGCGGGGTCACACCGGCCTGGCGTAGGCTTGGGAGCACTGCAAGACAATTGACGTGCAGAGAGCTTTCGACGTCTCGAGCCGTTCGAAAGACCTGGTCCACAGCTTCGCGCAGGACCGCGGCAGCGAAGCTCAGGGCAAGACCGATGAAAGACGCAATCCCCAGCACAGTGAATGTCAGAGGGCCGCTCTTGCCCTGGGGTGCAGCCGCAGCGCTGATGACACGCGCCTCGGTTATCGGGAACGATTGCTGCTGAATCGCTTCCATGTAGCGCTGGAGAAAATTGTCGTAGAGCGTGTGATAGACCTTTGCGGTGCTCTCAAGGTCTCGCAAACCCAGTCGATCGCGATTGGTAGTCTGCGAATTTGTGATGAGGTTCTTGAGGTTCTGCTCGAGACCGTCCACACGCGATTTGGCGATCTCATAGTCGCTTTTGTAGCCCTCTGCGATACGTCCCAGTTCGTCCACGATGGAACGCCGCAACTCGGCCATCTGCGTCCGCAGGTTTACTGCCGCCAAATGGTTGGGACCATACCGCGTGGACCAAATCGACTCCTTGGCGGCAAGATCCAGATAATTGCTCCTCAGACGATTGATGACGTCGCTCTTGAGCGAATCCGTGACCGTCGCGTCTACCGTAGCGTTAGCCGCGTCTTTCTTCAGGACCTGAGTAATCCGTTCAAGCCTGGCTTTTGCTTCTTCGGCGGAAGCTCGTGCTGTACTCAATTGGCTATTCAGCTCTTCGAGTTGCTGCTCACCAAGCAACCGCGTCCCGGAGTTGCCGCCCACCGAGACGATGTTATTCTTCTCTTTGTAGTCCTGCACGGCGCGATCAGCGTCGGAGGCCTGCTGGCGCAGCTCTTTGATGCGGTCCTGCAGCCAGCGGCTCGCGCGGCGAGTTGCTTGGTACTTGGATTCGAGTTGGTCGACGATGTAGGCGTCGGCCATCGCATTGGCGATGGTGGCAGCCCGATTTCCGTCCAGCGAGGTAAACCCGATATCGAGCACGTAGGTCCTGCCCACCCGGGTGACCGTCCGCCTCGCCAGGAAAGATCCGAGTGCCGCGCGCGTGAGCGCCGTATCCGACTGCACTCCGGGCGATTGAAACAATCCCCGGACTATCCCCATCACTCCCCCGCCGCCTCCCACAAACTCGGAGTCCTCGGTCAGCTTGAGTTCCTTGATGACCGACAGGCCAATGCCTTCGGATTTGAGAATCTCAACTTGAGTTTCAACTTGCCCCGCATCGATCGGAAGATCGCCCAGTGGAGCATCTTGCTGCAATATTCGCACCTTGCTGGAATCGATCAGCAACATGGCGTGAGAGGTAAATATCGGGGGCGTCGTAAAGAGATAGACCGCCCCCACGGCAAGTGCGCAAGCCAGAAAGAAGATGAATATGGGAAACTGTCGCCGGATGAAGCCGGTAAACTGCTCGACAAGTTCCGAAATCGTGACTGTTTCCTCAAGCCTATCCGGTTCGATCCGGGCACCGGATTGGCTGCCGAACTTCAAACGCGCATCCATACGAATGCCTTCATTATCGAAAAATGCCAAGCGGCAGGGGCTCGGGCAAATATGGCCAAGCTCAATTCGACCCTACGTAAGAGCGGGTTATCGTTACCTTGACGATCGCGTATCAGAATGGGCTAACCGGGGTAATCCCGCCAATGCCCGACCCCCGCGTCAAACTAAATCCATTTGAAGCAAACGTGCTGCCGTTGGGAGCGCTTCCGCCGTTCTGTCCGCCCGAGGGAGGACCAGACGCCGTCGGGCCACCGCCACCACCACCGCCGCCACCACCACCAGCAGCCGCTGTGCCAGTATCTCCCGCTGCTTCTGCATACGCTTTTTGCAGTTCAGGAAGTCCCGATGCAACTACGTCCTGCTGGATCTTGTTCGCCGAAGCCGGATCATTCGCCGAGGCGTAGGCCTTGGCTGCGGTTGCCAAGCCTTGTGCAATTGCCTTGCGTTGATCCTCATTGGCGTTGCGAGCAAGCGATATGATCGAAGCGACCGTATTCTTGTCCGCGCTGGCCAAATCGGCAATCTGACTGGTCAACGCAGGGCCGCCATCCGGAAACTGACCGAGCAACTGGCCGGGATTGGCCTGAAAGGCCGAAATCTGGGCCGGGGTCAAATTCGACGTCTGACCGCTCACTTGAGCGTTTGCCATCTGCACCGACAATGTAAGCGCCGCACCCACAAACAATTTCGCAGCAAGCCGCACCGTCATTCTAATTCTCCTAGCAATTTCGTCGGCAAGTATACCGAAAGCGCCGGCATTTAAGAAAAATCTAACTTCACTATAGCGGAGGTGGGATGAATACAAAAGTGGTATGTGCGCCACCCTGACTGCCCGCCAAAGTATTGATATGATTTATTTAATCTAAAAATCGCGGCCAGGCTGGGCGATTAGTTGGAATTAATACTAATAGACGACCGATTGCTTACCAATGTCCCGCGCTCGCCTTCGGCCATCCCGCCTGCGGCTGGTCGGCTGCGTTCCTCGCGGCGCAGTACCCCCTGCGAAAGGCCCAGGCCAATGAGAGCAAAAACGACTATTGAATAGCCCGCAAGCTGCAGAGGAAAGTCGATTGACGAATGCAAGAAGGCGATGAGTGAGACGCCGAATGCCGACAAAGGGACGACCATATGTCGGCGGCGGCCGCGCACGGCTACGGCCAAGACGACAAAGGTGACCGTCCACGCCAAGCCCGCAACGATCGTCAGCGGTATTCCCATCTCTGAAGCGAATTCGAGATGGGTATTATGCGCGACGTTCCACACACCCCACATCGAAATATCGTCGCTACGATAGGCTGGGAACACCTGGGCGAAAGTACCGAGCCCGGTCCCGAACCACGGATTGTCAGCGATGATTTTGAGTGTCGAACGGTAAACCGAGAGTCTCCCCTCATCGCTGAGCCCCTGCAGGTCGAGGCGGCGACCTATATTTCCACCCAGGACCTGCATCAGCACGAGCCCGCCCGCGACACATCCGATGAAGACGCCCACAATGCCGGGTCCACCCGGCAAATCTCGTCTGAAATAGGCCAAAAAGGCTACAATCAAGACTGCGAGTGAGATGAGCACCCCCCCACGCGAATTCGTCATGAACATCGCGGAGAGACAGACGAACATCATCGCGAAGCGAATGAGAACGTCCTTGCCTGCGTGCGCAAGAAGGTTGTGCGGCACTCTCTTCCACAAGACCTTGCCGCGCGGTAGGCGGGATCTCACTGCAGCCATCAGCAGGACGAGCCACACCACCGAGCACGAGCCAAAATAGGCTGCCGCGGTATTCCGGTTGATAAATGTGGAGGTCAGACTGCCGATATAAGCGGTCTTGTCGCGCCACAAGATGTGCAAGGGATCAAGCAGTAGCCCGAAGATTCCAGACAAGGCATAACCCGCCCCTGCCCAGGCCATGACCTTGACCCCGCGCCGCGCGCGGTCCGAATCTGATCCGACGATCAACCCAAGCGCGAGCGCCAGGAAATTGGCCAAAGGCAGCCCCAGCGCAAAGAACGGCTCCCCCCTGACGACGGACACCGATGGCGCAAGGGGCTTGCCCAGCGCTTCCGAAGCCTTATCCCAGATGGGGTTGAAAGGCGCTATCCAGGGCCGATCTGAAAGCTGCTCGTGCAGGACGAACGAGAAGCAGAGAACCACAAAGAAAAGTCCTGCCAGGAGGAGCAGATGATTTTTCCGCAGGCGTTTGACCGGCGCACAGATCAGCCCGACGCCCAATATGGCGCACCACGCTGCGATCGTGGTCGCGTCTCTTGAACCGAACAGCAGCGGGGGTGCAGCCAGCGCCAAATAGACAATCCCGGCAGAAATCTTGCCGAGAATATCGCGTCTCCTAGGTGCTCGACCGGATCCGGTGAGTTGCGATGGGGCCAACTTGCTGACGTCTCGAATTTGAAACTGCAGTCAGGTAGCGCGACGGCTCGTGACCCGAAACAGACTACGAAAATGGCTTTCTCGCTGTCCGCCCAGCAGCCTCACTTAGACTCATGAATCCAGCCACTCATCGAGCAGCGCGCCAAAGACAGCTCCGACCTGTGTTTCCGGCACTACTGGAAGGTGGCAGTACCGGCGCGGATCGTATTGTACACCGCGTATCCATTGTTCGTCAGGATCAAGCCGTTGTTGACCGTGTTCATGATCGAGTCGATGGACGCCGTGAACTTGGTGACATCGACCGATTCGGCATTCGCAACGAAGACAACATCCTGGTTCCGCATCTGAACATTGGTCGCGAGGAAGTACCCTCCTGGAGCGCGGAAACTGGTGCTGAAGATGACGGGGATCAGCTCGCCGCGGAACTTGCTGACGTCGACGCCCAGTTGCTCCGCCAATTCACGCGGTTCAAGCCGATAGAGGAAGACCGAGCCAGGATCCGCCTGATTGTCGACCAGACCGCCCGCCTTGCCGACCGCCTCGGCCAGATTGATGCGCCAAGCGTCGAAATTGAATTCCCCCTGCGTACCGGTTGCACCGAAAGCCAGGAACTTCTGTTGCTCTCGGTAGACGTAAATTCGGTCGCCCGGCTGCACATAGATGTTGTTCGAGGCCTCATAGACTAAATTGGCGAATGGCACAGTCGCGCGCTTGTTGCCACGTTGCAGCATCACCCAGGTCTCGAAGCCCTGGCCCTTGATACCGCCGGCGCGCGTGATGGCATCCGTGACGCGATCCTGCGCGCCATAGGCGGCCGCGGGGAAGCGATTTGGCGTATTGACCTCGCCGAACACGGAAATCAGCGACGTCCGCTGCTGTGACAGCGACACCACGACCTGCGGTTCGATCGCGCGGTTTTTGATGCGGTTGACGATGTCTTGCTGGATTTCGCCGTTGTACCGGCCTGCAGCCCTCACAAGGCCCGCATAAGGGACGCTGATGTTGCCATCGTTATCGACCGTCTGGTCGGGAATCGTGACAAAGTTACCTGGACGAACGCCAGCTTCAGTCGGGATAAACAGGCCGCCTGCGGCTGCTTCGAAGATCGTGACGCTGACCACGTCGCCGACGCCGAACTTGATCTTGGCCGGTGGCACGTATTTGTCAGGGAACACGCCGGAGAGCCCCCTCGGCTCAAAGCGCGCCAAGGCCGAAACAGTCTCCGGGGTCAGCTTGACCACTGCGTACGGCAGCTTCGAAGAGGTATCAGGTGCCGTCGCATCCGCATTCATTCGGACCTGATGAGCGTACGGTCCAGACGACGGAACCCAGGAGCAGCCGCCGAGTGCAATAGCCAATACAGGAAAAGCAATATGGGCAAATTTCAAAAAAGACATAGAGCTAGCCCCATCCATTCAGCGAATGGTTATGGCAACGTATGCTTTCGAACAAGCGATGTCGGCGCGCCTCTCGTCCAATCGGCGGATGGTGCGCCAATTATGCAACAAAACCGGACCCGACACTTCAGTCAAGCTGAAAATGCCTTATATTTCCTGTAGTTACAGATTTCTGTCAGGATTTATGCCCCTTTTTTCGGTTTTGCGGGGGGTGGGGAACTTGATGCCCCGGATTCAGACGCTTCTGATTGCGATGGTTTTGGCAGCCGGAACGGAGGCGGCTGTCGCTCGGGACGACTCAACGCCGACCTTCGAGCACTGTCGGCTCATCGCTGAAAATCAGGCCCGTCTGAATTGCCTAAAAAGTCTTCTCGTACCCGCGCCGTCAGAGACCGCGCCGTCGGGGAGCGGTGGCCCCGAGAGCCCTTGGCCATTGATCAGGACGCCCCGGCCGGGGGGAGGACCTGAGGCCATTGCGATCATGCGCACGCCGGACATTTTCCGCTCCGACCCGGATTTGGCAGGACTGATGATCCGCTGCCGCGAACAGACCGGACTCGAGGTGCTTCTGGCGCTGGTCCGGCCCTTCCCACCCCGCAGCAAGAAAGACGTGATCGTGATCTCGGGCACCGCCGAATCGACCCTCAAGGCCGAGACGTCGGATGCGGGAACGGCGCTGGTGCTCCCTGTCGATGCAACGATGTTCTCGACCGGGCCCTGGCGGCAGTGGAAGGAGCTTGCAATCAGAATTCGAGACCCCGGCGGTGACATCCGTGGGGTGATTCCCCTTGACGGGGCCGCACAAGCGATCGCCGTGCTTTCGGCAAGTTGTCCAAGCGGGTAAGCGCGAGCGCCCGCTTGGCAATTTCGCACCCGGGGCAGAACTGATCGGCTCTCCTGGCCAGGGGCGTCGCGCGGCAAGCGGTCGCCAAGCCAATTCCGGACGCGATCTCGTTGCAGAGCGCGCTTCGTGCTATAGCGCGCATCATGGTTCGTGAAATTTTTGGGTCCCTGCTTGTCGATCGCCTTTAGTTTACTGCTCATATGCATAGTTTTTGCGTCTGGGGCGACCATCCATGATGGATTTGCGGTACGGTCGCTTCTCTCCCTTCTCGCGGCCATCGCACTTGTTTTCGTTGGCGCATCCGCGCGAGCTGTGGACATCAAGTTTGCCAGTCAGGCCACGGCTCGCCTGAAAGTCGTAGTCGCCCTGCCCGCTCTCTGGATGCTCGTCCAGATGTTGCCGCTTCCCTTCGGCGCGCACTCGCTATGGGTCTACGCAAACCAGGCGCTGGATCAGCAGGCCTTTGGCCACATCAGCATCGACCTCGGTGCGACAATGCTGTCGCTCGCCTTCTACTTAACCAACATCTCGCTGATCGTGGTCGCCCTGTTCGCAGCCAGGGACCGCAAGAAGGCGGAATTGATCCTGCTTGTCCTGGCGGGGGTTTCCGTAGCGACCACGATCGCGCTCCTCTTTGGGAAAGCTGGCCTTGTTACCTGGATGGACGCCAGCGACGATGTTCGCAGCGCGATCAGTGCTCTTGGCGTTTTGCTGTGGCTCGCGCATGCAGTGGGCACCATCGAACGACACCGAGGGCGCAACGTCGAGGACGGGAGTTCCCTCAAACTCATGCTGTCGGCAAGCGGCATCGCGCTCGTGTGCTGTATCGGCGGCTTGGCAGCCAGCGCAACTCTGAACGTCGGATTGATTGCTGCGCTGGGGGTTCTTGTTTTCGGCTCGATTCAGCTCGTGCGCCGGGCCGACCTGGCAAATTGGACGACGGCCGTGCTCATCGTCACCCTATGCATCGCGGCGGCGATGATTGCCACCTGGCGCTACGATCCAACTCGCATGGTCTCACCGTTGCTGCAATTTGCCACCGCCGTGTCCGCAGAGGCAGCCTCGGTAACAACGCGGCTGCTGTCCGACGCTGGCTTGCCTGGAACCGGTGCCGGGACGTTCGCAGCACTCCTGCCTCTCTATCAGGGTTTGGGCGGTTCGATCACAAACCCACCTTCAACGGTCACGGCCTTCGCGATCGAACTTGGCTGGCCGATGACGCTGGTCCTGATAGCCATCGCCCTATGGACGATGCTCGTTCTGTTTCAGGGGGCACTGAACCGAGGCCGTGACTCCTACTACTCCGCCTTGGCCGCAGCGTGCGTCGTCGTCCTGCTTGGTCAGGCGTTCTGCGACGCAAGCCTGTTGAACACCACCATTGCGACCATCGCAGATGCCGTCATCGGACTGGGCCTGGCGCAACGCATCAGCGCCAAAGCCGGTTGAAATCAGCCCGTGACGCTGCGATTGCCGAACGCGGCCCAGTAATTTGGGTTCCTGGGGGTCTGCATGCGGACCCAGCGGTAAGGCGCGCGGGTCCATGCTCGGATCTGCGGCGTAAGATTATCGAGCATGAGATCGCCTGCCGACGTCCGGACCACTAGGATCAGATGATGCTCGCCCCAAGAAGTCACGACTTCGCTGAGGAGGAGCGACCGCGCCGGCCAACCACGCGCCAGCAGTTGGGAGCGCTTGCTCACCGCATAGTCGTTGCAATCGCCCCGCGCGGGATTGATGAGCCATTTCTCGGCAGCCAGACCTTCGGTATTCGGCTCCGGCGAGATCGACGAATTGACGGTGTTGTTAACCTCTTTGAGATCAGCCCAACGCTGCTCGGTCAGGCGCACTGGGCCGCCCCGAAACACGATGCGTTCCTCTTTGCATTCGTCCTGATAGCGCATGCAAAACTGGGTATACGCCATCGGCGGCAAGGTGAAATTGCCGAACGAAATCCGTTTTGCGACCGAACCGAGCATGCTCGGCATTCCAATAAAGCCGGCGCTGGCGTTCTGGCATCCGGTCGCGAGCAAGGCTGCTGCCGCGACCACCGCCCTCCACCTGGAATTGGACCACATCTTGATTGACTCCCCTTCTGTCCTTGGCGAGGGAGCCTAGAGAACAAGTTTTGATTTCTCGCTCGATTGCGGCGTAGTGTTCGATGCAAATTCGCGCCGTCTTGTTCAGAGACGACTAACCATTTGGTGCGCTCGCCGGGCGACCTCCCGCCGCCGTTGAGTTCAAATTAAAGCCGGATCGGACATTTTCTCCATATGATCAAGTTGATGCGATCGCGCAAAACGCCACGGCCGCCTCGGTTACCCAATGGAATCCGCATCTACGCTTTTGGCGACATCCATGGCTGCGTCGATCTGCTCCGCAACATGTTCACCGTGATAGACACTGATCTTGCGCGAAGCCCCATCGATCGCCCGATAGAAGTCTACCTGGGTGATTACATTGATCGTGGCCCATACTCCCGCCAAACACTCGATCTGCTGATCGAACGTAGTCGATATCGCGAAACGGTGTTTCTGAAGGGAAATCATGAAGCATATTTCCTTGAGGTGCTGAGAAACCCAAACAAGGTCGATGAGTGGAGGCAGTTCGGTGGCCTTCAGACGTTGATGTCGTACGGCCTTAATCCACCGCTCAATCCAACGGCGGCCGAGCGAATTGACTTGATAGAGTCTCTCAAGGCGGTGATGCCGGCGGACCATCTCTCATTTCTTCGGGGCCTGGCGCCGTCCTTCACCTGCGGTGACTTCTATTTTGTCCACGCGGGCGTACGCCCTGGGGTCCCCCTCAACGAACAGCAGGAATCGGATCTGTTGTGGATTCGGCACGAGTTTCTCGATAGCACGGCAGACTTCGGCAAGTTCATCGTGCATGGGCATACGCCGGTTCGGGGGCCCGACATTCGGACCAACCGCATCAACATCGATACGGGCGCTTACGCGACCGGAAATCTGACGTTGCTAAGTATCCAGGGAAGCAGCATGCTGCCGGTCTGACCTGTACCTGAGGCATACGGCTGAATCTGAGATGAGTATCGTTTTAAAGTTTAGGCTCCTGCTTTCGGTCATTGTGTTGTTGGTCGGCACCGTTGCGGTGGCGAACCTTGGGGCTGGATTCCGACGAGCGGAGCCCTTGCTTTCGATTTCACGCATTGCGAGCGCCGCCTCGGACGATCAATTGGCGTCGGCAAAGCTTGCCTCGACGCTGATGCCGCTTCGGTCGGATCTCAGGGCCGAATATGCATTGACTGCGGCCAGTCGTGTTCTCAACTCCGATCAATCCGCGCCAGCCGAGATCGCAATGGATGCGGTCAAAAGCTCGTTGAAGGTCGGTCCACATGACTCCCTCATGTGGCTCGTCCTTGCCTTGCTCCAGACGCGAACTAAGGCCGCCGATCACCGCATCGCGGAATCGTTGAAAATGTCCTATCTGACCGGCCAGAACAGGACCGATCTGATACCGGCGCGTCTCAGGAGCGCAACGTCCGGAAACACTCTGACAGACACAGACCTGGCGGAGCTCGCAAAGGGCGATGTGCGTGCAATTCTCACGCATCTATCCGAGCAACGGCCGAGCCTGGTCGACGACTATGCTCGCGCGTCTCAAATTGGACGAGCCTTTCTCGAAACGAGCGTAAAGGCAGTCGATCCCAAATTCATCGAGACACTGAAGAACTGACAGCGATCATTGTGGGCCTCTGGTTCTTCAGACAGGCCTACTTCTTCTGACATTCGCTGTAGAACTGACCGTTGGACGCCGCCATTCGCTCCAGGCAATGCCTGCGGTCGGTGATCGTCCCGGCGACTGTGAAGTCGTAAGCCTGGCCTTTCAGGACCAGAGCGTACCGCCCCGCCGCCAACGGCTTGTCGGGGTCCTCGCTTTGAACTTCATACATGTCCGCTTCGTCCTTGCTGGGTGCGGTTCGGTACGGAATCGCGATATTGCGGATCACCCAGCCATCATCGGCCTTCGACACAACCGGCTTACCCGCTTTGTCGAAGGTCAGCTCGTTCTCGATCTTGGCGACGATCCGGATCTCCGCGCGATCCGCGGCCGAGGTGGCTGAATCACGACGATACACGATGAATTTGATATGTCCGTCGGGCACCACGGTGCGACTCGGCGTAGCAATCTGCGCCGAGATGGCGACACGCATATCCGGCGCGCGACCCGGCAGCATGTCGAGCTCGTAAAGCTTGTCGGCGCTGATCGCATAAATTCCATAGGCTTTCGGTACGAGAGGCGACGCCTCGCGTGCAGGTTTTTCGATCTGTTTCGGCGGGGGAGCCGGCGCTGCAACGGCAGTCCGTTCTGGCTCGACCAGTTGCGTGGCGCTCGGGACACCGCTTCGCCAGGTGGGCGTATTGCTTCCACGAACGATATAGGCGAGCACCCATGGGATCGGGAGCATCAGAACCAGCATCGCGAGAGCCGTGAGCCAGAAAGACCGTCTCTTCGAGGTTGCGGTATCGGCCCGGACTTCGACGAGCGGCGGCCCCGGTCGGACCGTCGACCGCTCACCGTCGACGCCTTGCCCGGTGACTCGAGGGGGCGGCAAGGCGGCCGGCCCGTTCGAACCGGGCAAGCCTTCATCATTATTCCTGGCGAAGGTCTCCACACCCAGGATTGCGGTCTCCAGTGCTTTCGACAGCTTCCGCTGGTCGTGACTGCCTTCGCTCGCGAGCTGCTCCTCCAGCTTGTGCCGCGCCAATTCGTAGACGGTCTGGCGGAGATGCTCCGGATCATTCTTGATGGAGTCGATCATGCGCGAGAGAATCAGCGCGAATTCCACCTCCGGCATTGGAGCCGGCGGGACATCGTCTTCTGGTCGTACGATCTCCGAGCCCATTCGATCCCATCGCCCTCGATCAAAGCGTGACCTGCGCAATCCCAAGGTTGCTGGCTTAGCATAATTGGAAGATATCGCTGCGCCAATGGCATGAAACATGCCAGATTCCAAGCACTTCCCCGACCAGATATTCCAGTCCTCGCGACGTTTCCAGTATCGATTGGCACGTTTCTGATGCCTCCATGCAGCGGAGATCGATTTTCATGGCGATCATTCATCTGGCCGCGTCTGGTGTTCGCGGAGTTGTCGCGCTCAGGAAGTTCCCGAACAATGCTCTGTCCGAGATGAGCCGGGAGCAGTGACAGGATACATTCAGAGCGTCGCGCGAATGGAGTATCCTTGAGGACGGCAGTCTGCTTCCCGGCGATATTGTCTCGACCAACCGCGGAATGTTTCGATTTGAGGGTTCTCCGGATCGACAGCGTAAGCGGGGCGATTCGTGCCCGTCCGATGAGCGGTCACCTGCCGGCGCGTTGCCGGCCGAGCAATGGATGTTAGTATAATGTCCGTCGTATCAACCGCTGGGCAGAAGGATTCGGAGCATGCATTCCCATTGGAAACCCGATTTGTGCGCGGCAACGCTGCTCGTGGCAGCAGCCACAATGTTGCCAGAACCTGCTCCAGCCATCACCGTCGAGTTGGCAAGGAAGTGCAACGCGCTTGTCGAAAAGCAGTTTCCTCCCCGCCAGCCCGGCAATCCTGCTGCAGGCAGCGCAAAGGGCAGCGGACAGGATCAACGGGACCTTTTCAAAAAATGTGTCGACAGCGGTGGCAATATCGACGGTGCAGTCGAAAAGACGGACAAATGATTGCGTCAGCGCCGAGGCTGGCCGATCTATCGCCACGACTTATCAGCTGTCGAGCTGCGGCGGCTTGAAGTCCGGGAAACGCGTGAGCATTGCAGTCTTGACGAACTTCAGGTGAGCAATGGTGCTTGCCAGTTCCTTGAGCCGTCGCTGGCCGTTCGAGATGTCGGCCGCGAAGAGATCCTGATGATGATTGTCGAGCGGCTCCCGCTCGAGATATTCATCGGTCCCGTTTCCGAAGGTGACGGATGCACGCGCGAGGGCATCGTCAACGCGCCGGTTCAAACCGGCCTGCTCCCTCTCCGCCTCCTGCAACGCTGTTTCGATCGCCGCCAGGACGGCACCGATGCGCACGCGATCGGTCTCCGCATCACGCTCGACGGAGCGGGCTTTGAAGCCTTTGTCCTCGCGGCGGGAGCCGAGAAGATTGTGTGCGCGCGCTCTCAGGAACAGCTGAAACATTTGGGCCATCCCACATTCGAGATCTGGGCCGCTACCATCGGTCAGGCATAGTTAACAAAGCTTAAAGCTTGCACCCACCCCGGCTGGCTTTGTGCGATCCAGACCAGCCAAGCCTCTTCCTGCTTGGAATTAAGCTGGAGCCATCGAACTTCGTCCGCGGCGGCAGCCCCAGATCTCCCTCGTTCATGTTGAGGGCGGCGGAAGATCTTGGGCATAGGTCGACATAAAACGGAAGCCGAATCCCGTGCTCCCCCCGGCAAGCGCACGATGCACCGAGCACGTCTGCTCTTTGCATTGATGAAGACGGCTTCGACGGATTTCGAATGCGGTCGCTGGCGGTTTGCAGACGACATTAACGAAACATCCGTGGTTATACGGAGCGTCATTCACCAACTTCGTCCCGGTAAGGTTGAGAGGTTAGCTTAATCCGCGTTGTTTGTTGCGAAGTTTCACGCTTTGCTTATCCATCTCTCGCACCGGGCTTCCCCAAGCCCGGCCCCACCCAAGCAAAGCCGTCGAGCGAATATGGGTCCGCTTGGCGGCTTTGTCGTTGTGTCGACGAGAGGATCATTTCGTTATGGCGCGCAGGCCCTGGTCGTTCAAGGAAGACCGCCGGCTCATGGAGTTGGCGAAGTCTTCAGCCTCGCTGGAACAAGCGGCGAAAATTCTCGGGCGCTCACCCGATGCGGTCAAGCGCATGGCGCTACGACTTGGCCTTTCATTGAAGTCGAAGGCGGCCAAGAAGACCTGACTTCGGCGCGGCAGCGCTCGCCTCGCGCCTCACAACCCGTCGCCGCGCTGAGCCTGCAACGTTGAACCGCCCGAACGTATCACGTTGAAAGCAGGCGTGTGCGAGCGACGCCTTTAACGATACTTTCGGCTTTCGAACCTGACGGGCGACCAACCTTGTATGTTGGCGTCATGCGCAGGAATCACATCATAGCAGCTGCGAGCATCTGTCTTGCGCTGATCGTCTATGCCACCCTGGCGAGGCTGGCGGGTAGACCCGCACTCATGGGGCATCACGAGGCCTATTGGGTCGTCGTGATCGAGCGCTTCAGCGCCTACGGGCTGCTCGGCTTCCTGCTTTCCTTCCTGCTGCCCGGACGGTTCGTTCTTGCCTGCTCTCTCGTCGTCGCGGTCGCTATGGGGCTGGAGCTGATGCAGGCGTTCATACCCGACCGCGATCCGGGCTTCCTCGACGTGTTGCAGAAGGCGGCAGGAGGCACCGTAGGCGTCATGCTCGCCCAGATGATCTTGGCGTTCTTGCCCAGACCACCTGCCTAAGGCGGCCGGCTCAAGCCACCCCACGCCTGTTGTGGAGCTCGGAGGGATCCGGGAGTTCGGCCATCTGCCGATGAGTTTCGTGCAGCGCTTCAATGGCGCAATCGAGATTGAAATTCGCCTCACGAATGGATGCGAAGAATTTGACCGTCAGTGCCAGATCGAGTTTGACGCGCGTCGCCCCATCGCGACTCTTGCGGCGATCGAGCGACAAACGGATGGCGCGGTCCCGGGCCTCCATTGCGCCGCAGCCGCAAAGCGCGCCGAGTTCGTCGTATGTCATCCAGATTTGAGGCATGTTCTTCCACCACGCTTGACCGGCCGCCATACTAGCTCTCGCTTCTAAAGGCAGCATTGCTTCAGCGCGGCCGCGGCGTGACTTCGAGACAACAATGTCAATGCAATGCTAATCGCGGCGGTAGAGCATGATCCGGGAAAGTGTAAAACGGTTCTCCGAAGAGATCATGCTCGAACAATAACCTGAAGCGCGATGACGATTCATCCCAATCTCATCGCGCTTGAGGTGCGAGCTCTTGTGGAGCTGCGCGGATCGTCGGCGATCTGCCTCTTACTTGGGCGAGCCAGCCGTGAACGGATGCCGCGGGCGGGAGCGGCCGTCGAGCCCCTTGGGCAGCTTGTCGGCCTTGAGCTTCACGACCGCGCTCCGGTCGGCGGCAGCCGGCGCATCTTCCTGGCTGTAGATCAGCGTCACCTCGAGCTTCACGTCAGGCGCTTCCCGGGCCGTTCCCGAGCAGGTCGCCATCGCACCGGTATACAGGCCGGAGAGCTCGACCTTGACTTCGTCGAGCCCGAATACGGTCGGCGGCCCGTCGGCATGTCGCCGCGTGGTTAGAACGGCCGTGAAACGCTGGTCGTCATGGAACTGATAGGAGCCGCCATAGGTGAAGAAGCTGTCACTGCCGGAAATCCGACCCTGGGCCAGATGCACGATACCGGTGCCTTGCGCTTGCGCGGTTCTGAACCACGCCGCGTATTTGCCTTCTTTCAGCATGGAAACATCCGTCGTGAATTCCACGCGTATTTGCAACGAACCGTAGGGCGCGACAATGACCGACGCGGCGAGCATTCCGCCGCGGTTAACGCCGTGCAAATTCAATCCGTCAAATTTATGCCGGCGCACGCGGCGGCGCCCGCAGCAAGATCAGAACAATTCTATGCCGTCGTCCGCCGTCTCGACTGCCTCGACCCGGCGCGTGGTGGCTGCCGACGCCAGCCCGAGCGTTTGCAGGAACTCCCGGTGCACGTCCCGCTCGCGTTCCATCGTGTAGCGCGCGAAGAGCTGGTCGAGCACCGCCTCGTCCTGCGCTTGCGGCCGCGGCTTCTGCGCGGCTGCGCTCGCGGTCTCGAGCCGCGCCGCGACCGTGGGCAACGCCGCGGAGCCTTCGCCGAGCG
Organism: Bradyrhizobium sp. PUT101; assembly: GCF_052043945.1. Lineage (NCBI taxonomy): Bacteria > Pseudomonadati > Pseudomonadota > Alphaproteobacteria > Hyphomicrobiales > Nitrobacteraceae > Bradyrhizobium > Bradyrhizobium sp. PUT101. The sequence goes on along the minus strand of NZ_CP197207.1, from coordinate 5,626,950 downwards.
CGGTCATCAGGCCTTGCGCCGAATTCATCAGGTCTTCGAATTCCGCACCTTCATCGACCAGCCGGCTCATCAGCTTGCCGAGCCGCTCATTGCCGGCCTCGACCTCGCGCAGCGCCTGGAGGATCTGCGGTTCGAGCTTGGCGAGCTGCGTGGGATCGCCCTGCAAGCGGAGTTCCTTCAGCTCCCCGGCCGACCGCTCGATGCCGTCGAGCACGGGCCTCAAACGCCCTGCCCCCACTGAAACCTGGTCGGCGGTTGCCTTGAGCTCGTTGGCAATGACGACGAAAGCGCTGCCGCGGCTGCCGAGATGGCTTGCCTTGAGGCCCGCATTCATTCCGATCAGCGTGATGTCGATTGTCGCCTCGGCCAGCCCGGCGATCGCTTGACGGAATTTCGCCAGCGTATCCTCGACGATCGCGAGCGCCTCGTCGACCGAGCGGCCCGCACCCTCGCAGGTGGCGATCAGGGTCGATGCGTGCGCCAGCGTCTGCTTGATGCGTGTCAGGAACGACGACGAGCTGCCATCCTCGCCGCCAAACAACGTGCGGCCGTGGCCGACGACGCTGCCCGCGTCGTGCAGGATGGCGGTCAGCGCGCGAACGATCTGGCCGATGTCGCCGGCGAACTCGCGCTGGGCATCCCTGAGCTGGGCCGCCTGCAACTGGCAGATCGCACGCGCGCCGTCATCGCTCACGACCGGTTCGGGAACGAGGCTCGGGGCCGGTCCGGACACAAGGCCGAGGCCGTGGGAGACGTGCTCGAGACGCTGACGCGTGCTGTCGCCCGCCTGCAGGGAAACAATAGCGCTGCCGACCGCCTCGGCGATCTTCCTGGTGCTGGAGCTTGCGCGGTCGGCCAGATGGCTGCTGTTGCGGCGCTGATCATGCAATCCGGCATAGGCGGAGCCGAGTTCGACGCTCTCCGCCGCCAGTTGATTCCGGTAGCGGCTCTCGAACTCCTTCTGCCGGCCGGATGCGGTAGCGACCGCCTCGAACAGGCGTTCCTGATCCCGCGCGCAGCCCTCGATCGCGCCCTGCACGGCCTTGCCGAGATCATAGGCTTCCTGCGTGAAGGCGAGAAAGCCCTCGCGATCGCTGTCGAGCGAGGCTGCCTCGATCCGCGCGCTGCGGGCGATGATGGTGATCATCTGGATGTGCTTGAACAGCGGCTTGAGCAAGGCAGACGCCTCCGCCGTGCTCTTGCCGATCGTCTCAAGCAGGGCGGTCTCGGCTGGCAGCGCCTGCGCCAGGTCGCTGAGCCGCGCGGCGATCTCCTGTAGCGCGGTCGCGGCGCCCTCGATCTCTGCACCGGAGAGTTCCGAGGAAAGCGTTGCGAGGCCCTGGTTCAGCTCCTTGAAGATGAGATGCCCGCGTCCGAGCTCTTGACCGACTCGCGCGAACACGTCCTCGATGCGCGAGGAGACGTTCTCGGTCGCGGCGATCGCCTCAGCAAGCGTGTCGGCGGGAATGACGGACATTGCACTCAACCTGCCACCGCAACATGCCCGGCCTGATACCAGAGCATGATTTCGCGCGGGATATGGTTCAGCGAGACGACCTTCTCGACGCCGCCATGAGCGATGGCCTCCTTGGGCATGCCGAACACCACGCAGCTCTCTTCATCCTGAGCCCGCGTCGAGGCGCCGAGCTTGCGCATCTCCAGCATTCCGCGCGCGCCATCATCGCCCATGCCGGTCATGATCACGCCGAGCGCGTTGGCGCCGGCATTCTGGGCCGCCGAGCGGAACAACACGTCGACGGACGGACGATGCCGGGACACTGGCGGCCCATCCTTGATCGCGATCTGGTAGCGCAGGCCGATGCGCTGGAGCAGCATGTGGCGGGCGCCCGGCGCGATATAGGCGCGACCCGGCAGCACCGGTTCGCCGTCCTCGGCCTCCTTGACCCGGATCTGGCAGACGCCATCGAGACGCTTGGCAAAGGCTGCGGTAAAGCCTGCCGGCATGTGCTGGACGATGACGATCGGCGGACAGTGCGGCGGCAGCATTTCAAGGACGTCGTTGAGCGCTTCGGTGCCGCCCGTCGAGGCACCGATGCACACGATGCGTTCCGTGGTCGGCCGGACCTTGCCCTGCACCGGCGGCGGGATGATGGCATCGGCGGTCAGCTTCTTCTCGATTGCGCGACGCTCCGCACGCGGGCGCACCCGGGCGCGGGCGGCCGACTTCACGGCCTCACGCAGCCGCGTGGAGCATTCGAGCAGTGCCTGGCGCGTGTCGATCTTCGGCTTCGGCACGATGTCGACTGCCCCCGCCTCGAACGCCTCGAACATCACGTTCGAGCCCTCCTCGGTCAGCGAGGAGCAGATGATCACCGGTATCGGACGTTGCGCCATGATCTTGCGCAGGAAGGTCATGCCGTCCATGCGCGGCATTTCGAGGTCGAGGATGATGACGTCAGGCAGCTCCTTCTCGAGCCGCTTGGCCGCCACGAACGGATCGGACGCGGTCGCCATCACCTCGATCTCCGGATCTTCACTCAAGATCGTCAGCAGGATTTGGCGCACCGACGCCGAATCGTCCACGATCAGCACGCGAACTTTCTCCCTCGGCATTCTGGTTCCGCTCCGGCTAGACCTGGAAGATGGTAGGCTGAACCTGCTTCAGCCCAGGCACGGCACTGTGAATCATCGATTCCGAATGCCCGACCAGCAGATAGCCGCCCGGACGCAGATGGCTGCACAATTGCTCCACCACCTTGCGCTGGGTCTCGCGCTCGAAATAGATCAGGACGTTGCGGCAGAAGATGATATCGACGTCACGGTCGACGGGATAGGATTTGTCCATGAGATTCATCCTCATGAAGTGCGTCATGCGCCGTAGCTCAGGTACGATCCGCACTTCGCCGCGCGACTTGTCCCGCGACGACGAAAAATATCGTTTCACGAATTGCTCTGGCACCGGGGCGAGCACGTCGCGGTTGTAGATCGCCGTCCTGGCGAGGCGCAGCACCGCCGTCGAGATGTCGGTCCCGAGGATTCGGTACTGGAAGCGCGAGCCGCTCCGCGTCATGTCGTCCAGCACCATCGCGGTCGTGTAGGCTTCCATGCCGGTGGAGCTCGCCGAGCTCCAGATCTTCAGGTTCGCGTTTTTCCGTCCACGCACTTTGAGCAGGGCGGGAATCGCAATCTCGCGCAAGAAAGTGAAGTGCTGCGGCTCGCGGAAAAAGTCGGTCTTGTTGGTCGTCACCACATCGATGAGATGAGTCAGCTCGGTGTCGAAATGATCCTCCTCGAACAGGTTCTCGACGTATTCGTTGAGGTCGGAGAAGTTCAGCGCGCGCACGCGCTTGTGCAGCCGCCCCTCCAGCATCAGCCGCTTGCCCTGCGGCAGCTTGATGCCGACCTGGCCTTCAATCAGTTCGGCGATGGTGCGAAAATGGCGGTCCGAAAGATGCACGGCCGTATCCTGCATGGCAGGCATCATGGCCGCCTGCCCCGACCCGGGACGGCCACCTGCATTGCATAACCGGCCATACGGAGCATCTTGAATCCTACACTTTAACTAAAATTGCCGAAGACGGATCGGCCCGCCGATGGCGGGCCGATCCGTCAGAATCCTAGCGCTGGAAATCGGCGTCCCGATCGTCCACGCCGTCGTTCATGTCGAACGCGAAACCGCCGCCACCGGCAGCCTTCACGGCACGCGCCGGCTTGGCCAGCGGCTTCCTCGCCGGACGCTCGACCGCCGCCATGGTGGCCGCCTTGGCGCGCAGCTGATTCACCGCCCGGTCGATCGGCGCGGCGGCATGACCTTTTCCACCCTGCTCGATGCGGAAGTACGCGATGGTCGACTGGAGCTGTTCGGCCTGCGAGGCGAGCTCCTCCGAGGTCGAGGACACCTGCTCGGACGCGCTGGCGTTCTGCTGGCCGACCTTGTCGAGCTGCTGGATCGCCTGGTTGATCTGGGCCGAGCCCACATCCTGCTCGCGGCAGGCCGCGGTGATCTCCTCGACCAATTCGGCGGTCTTCTTGATGTCCGGAACGAGCTTGGACAGCATAGCGCCGGCCTCTTGCGCGACCTTGACGGTGTCGACCGAGAGCGTTCCGATCTCGGCCGCTGCCGCCTGGCTGCGTTCGGCCAGCTTGCGCACCTCGGAGGCGACCACCGCGAAGCCCTTGCCGTGCTCGCCCGCGCGCGCGGCTTCGACCGCCGCATTGAGCGCGAGCAGATCGGTCTGGCGCGCGATCTCCTGAACGATCGTGATCTTCTCGGCGATGGTCTGCATCGCGTTGACGGCGCGGCCGACGGCTGCGCCGGAGGCTTCCGCATCCTTGGCCGACTGCGCGGCGATCTTCTCGGTCTGATTGGCGTTGTCCGCGTTCTGCTTCACGTTGGAGGCCATCTCCTCCATCGAGGACGAGGCTTCCTCGGCAGAGGAGGCCTGCTCCGTCGCGCCCTGCGACAGCTGCTCGGCGCTCGCGGAGAGTTCCTGGCTGCCAGCGGAAACGTTCTGCGCTGCCGTCAAAGCCTCCGACACGATCTGGCGAAGCTTCTCGATCATGCGTTCGAGCGCGAGGCCGAGCGTATCCTTGTCCGACAGCGGCTTGGCTTCGACCGTGAGATTGCCCTGCGCAATCTCGTTGGCGACGGCCGCGGTCTGGTTGAGATTGACCGTCATCGTATTCAGCGACTTGATGAGGTCGCCGATCTCGTCATTGCTGGACGAATCGATCTTTTGACTGAGATCGCCGATCGCCACCGCATCGGCAAGGCCGACCGCACTGGAAAGCGAACGGCTGATATTCAGAGCTATCCAGACTGCCGCAGCGATGGCGATGACGAGCGACGCGAGGATCAGGGAAACGAGAATCAGGATGGCGCGGCCGCCATCGACTTTGGCCTGCTCGCTCTCCCCGGCCATCTGCTTCTTCACATAATTGATATAGTCGCTCGCGGCAGTGAGTGCCGGCGTGGAGGCCTTCAGGCCCTCGGTCATCGACCGCTCGGTCGCCTTGGCCTTGTCCTGTTTGGCGAGCGCAAGGGTCTGGTCCTGTACCGCGTTGGAGTTCGCGTAGGCAACGGCGAAAGTATCGATCATTTTCCTGCCGGTCTCGCTCGCGCTGGAATAGACCTCGTCCTTTACCTTCATCGCGTGTTCGCGCAGTTGGGCGATCTGGCCGATGAACTTGCCCTGATCGGCTTCCGCCGCGAGGATAGTGTTCTTCTCGGCCCGCACCTGAAGCAGGACGGCCTCCTGAAGCTCGCCAACCTTGGCCAGCCGGCCGGCACGGGCAGACAGATGCTCGGCTGTCGCGACCATGTCGTTCAACTTCAGATACGCGACGCCGCCGGCGATCATGGACAGCAGGATGACGACGCCGAAGGCGGTGGCAAGCTTGGCTTTGACGGTGAATCTCATGTCTGTCTCGTTGGTTCGAATTGGGGTGCTTTACGCGTGATTACGCTTCACTCTTGCAACTCAGGCGGCGCGAGGTGCGTCCGCGCCGGCATCGCGTCCTTCCGGGATCTTGTCGTTCGCCATCAGCCTGGCGAGGTCGAAAATCACGACGAACTTTTCGCCCTTGCGGCCGATGCCGGAGGCATAATCGGATTGCCATCTGCCGCCGACCTCGGGGATGGGCTCGATCGCCTGCTCGTCGATGTCGGTGACCTCGAACACGCAGTCGGCGACGAAACCGACGCCGACCAGGCGGTCTTTCGTCGGCACGTCTAGAATGATGATGCGGGTGGCTTCGGTGGACGGCACGCTCGGCAGACCGAGCTTGGTCCGGAGGTCGACGATCGGGTAGCCACTGCCGCGCACATCGATCATGCCGAGCAGGAAGTTCGGGGCGTGCGGCAGGCGCGAGATCGGCCGCATGTCGAGGATCTCACGGACATTGCGGATGCTGATGCCGAACGTCTCGCCGGCGAGCCCGAGCGTCAGATATTGCGAGGTTGCGGCCATGATGCAGTCCAAGGATCCGGAGGTTGGCAAATGAATGCGGTCCGGCATAAGAGCCGGACCGGCCGATCAGCGTTGGAACTCGGCGTCGCGGTCGTCTTCGCCGTCATTCATGTCGAAGGCAAAGCCGCCGCCGCCGGCGACTTTCATCGTGCGTGCCGGTTTGCGGACCGGGGCCGGCTTCTTCGAGCCGCGATCGACCGCCGCCATGTGCGCAGCCTTGGCCCGGAGCTGACCGACGGCGCGGTCGATCGGCTCGGCCGCAGCATTCTCCTTGCGCGCCGCGTGCTCGATCCGGAAGAACGAGATGGTGGATTGGAGCTGCTCGGCCTGCGAGGCGAGCTCCTCCGAGGTGGAAGACACCTGCTCGGACGCGCTGGCGTTCTGCTGGCCGACCTTGTCGAGCTGCTGGATCGCCTGGTTGATCTGGGCCGAGCCCACGTCCTGCTCGCGGCAGGCCGCGGTGATCTCCTGCACCAGTTCCGCGGTCTTCTTGATGTCGGGCACGAGCTTGGACAGCATTTGGCCCGCCTCTTGCGCGACCTTGACGCTCTCGGTCGAGAGCGTGCCGATGTCTGCCGCGGCCGCCTGGCTGCGCTCGGCGAGCTTGCGCACCTCGGAGGCGACCACCGCAAAGCCCTTGCCGTGCTCGCCTGCGCGCGCCGCTTCCACCGCCGCGTTGAGCGCGAGCAGGTCGGTCTGGCGCGCGATCTCCTGCACGATCGTGATCTTCTCGGCGATGGTCTGCATCGCCTCGACGGCACGACCGACGGCGACACCGCTGGCTTCGGCGTCCTTGGCCGATTGCGCCGCAATCTTCTCGGTCTGGTTGGCGTTGTCGGCGTTCTGTTTCACGTTGGAGGCCATTTCCTCCATCGAGGACGAGGCTTCCTCGGCAGACGAGGCCTGCTCGGTCGCGCCCTGGGAGAGTTGCTCGGCGCTGGCGGAGAGCTCCTGGCTGCCGGCCGAGACGTTCTGCGCCGCCGTAATCGCCTCGGTGACGATCTGCCGGAGCTTCTCGACCATCACGTTCAGCGACTTGACGAGATCTCCGATCTCATCGTTGCTCGCCGAGGGGATGGTCCGGCTCAGATCACCCTCCGCGACCGCGCCCGCAAGGCCAACAGCCCTTCCGAGCGAACGGCTGATCGAGATGGAAATCCACAGCGCAGCCCCGATCGCAACCGCCAGCGAGATGCCGATCAGCATCATCAGCAAGAGTTGGGCCTGGTGCCCCTCTGCCTTGGATTGGACAGCCTGCTCGGCCATCTGCTTCTTCGTGTTGACGACGTAGGCACCCATCGTCTCCATCGCATCTGCGACGACCTTGCGGCCGTCACCCATCGAGCGCTCCATGGCCTTCGTCTTGTCAGTCTTGGCAAGCCGAATCGTCTCTTCCTGGTACGTATTCATCTTCGCGTATGTGACTGTAAAGCCGTCGAGCAGCTTCCGGCCCCCCTCGCTCGCCAGCGCGTAGACTTCGTCCTTGGTCTTCGTCACGTGCTCGCGGAGTCTGGCTGCTTCGGCGGCAAACTGCTCGGTCTGCGCCTCGGTCGCGAGGATCGAATTCTTTTCCGCGCGAAGCTGCAGCAGGATGTCCTTTTCGATCTGCGTTGCCTTCTCCATCCGGTTCGCACGCAGGACCATGTTGTCAGCGGTCGCCATCATGTCGCCGAGCTTCATGTAGGCCACGCCGCCCGCCACTCCGGACAGGACGATGATCAAGCCGAACGCACTGGCCAGCTTTGCCTTGACGCTAAATCTCATTTCCAGCCTCTACCCCGGTCTCGCCCGAGACCTCATTTCAATTCAGAATGCGTTCCATGTTTGGAACGATGACGAACTCTTCACGCCACTTCGCAATGAAGCGAATGAACTCTGGTTTCCAATGCATGCCGACGCGCGGCGTCTGCTGCACATCCGTCTGCGCGATCTCCGTGACTTCGTAGACCTTGTCGGCGGTGAGGCCGACCAGAACCGGTTCGCCGTCAAAATCGAGCTCGATCACGACGATGCGCGTGTCGGCCGAGTTGTCGAGCTGCGGCATGCCGAAGCGAATGCGCAGGTCGGCGAGCGGAATGACGTTGCCGCGCACGTTGATCACGCTGGGAACGAAGGCGCGCGCACCCGCCACCTTCGTAACAGGGACGGGATCGATGATCTCGCGCACGAGGCCCGCGTCGAGTGCAAATTTCTCCTCGCCGAGGCCGATCATCACGACCTGCATTGCGCCGCTCCGATGCTCGCCCGCCAAATTCCCGTTCATCACGCCGCCTCGTTGATATGCTGCTTCTCGACCTTCGACTGCGCCAGCGAGACCAGCTGCGCGACGTCGAGGATCAGAGCCGCCGTGCCGTCGCCAAGGATCGTCGCGCCGGAGAAGATCGTGACGTCGGAGTGCAGCTTGGAGAGCGACTTGATCACGGTCTGGTGGTTGCCGATGATCTGGTCCGCGACGAGGCCGACGCGGCTCTCGCCTGTAGAGATGATGATCGTCTTCTGGTGCTTGTCGGGCGAGCCCGACGAAGCCATGATCTCGCGCAGCCGCAAGAACGGGACGAGGTTGCCGCGCACATTGAGGAAGTTGCGGCCGCGCGAACGTTCGTCCTCGGCCGTCAGCTCGACGCACTCCTCCACCGCCGACAGCGGAATGATGTAGCGGCCCTCGCCGACGCGGATCAGGAGGCCTTCGATGATCGCGAGCGTCAAGGGCAGGCGCAGCGTCACGGTGGTGCCCTGTCCCGGCCTGGTCGACAAATCGATCGTGCCGCGCATGTTCTCGATGGTGCGCTTGACCACGTCCATGCCGACACCGCGGCCCGACAGCGCCGAGATGGTCTGGGCGGTCGAGAAGCCGGGGTGGAACAGAAACTGGTGGATCTCGTGATCCGTCAGCACGGCGCCGGCGGCGATCAGCCCCTGCTCTTCCGCCTTCGCGCGGATGCGCGCGGTGTTGAGGCCGCCGCCATTGTCCTTCACGGTGACCAGCACCTGCGCGCCGGAGTGGACGGCGGCGAGCTCGATCCGGCCCTGCTCGGCCTTGCCATTGGCAGCGCGCGTGGCGGTGTCTTCGATGCCGTGGTCGATGGCATTTCGGATCAGGTGCACCAGCGGGTCGGCCAGGCACTCGATCATGGTCTTGTCGAGCTCGGTATCCTCGCCTGTGGTGACGAATTCGACCGGCTTGGACAGATCCCGCGACAGATCGTGCACGAGCCGGCGGAAGCGACCGAACAAGGAGCCGATCGGCACCATGCGCGCGCCTATGGTGGTGTCTCGCAAGGAAGATGCAAGGCGCTCGATCTCCTCGGCGATCATCTTGATCGAGAGGTCGGAGCCGGAGGCGGCGAGCTGGGTCAGCCGCGCCTGCGCGATCACGAGTTCGCCGACGCGGTCCATCAGCTCGTCGAGGCGTTCGGCCTGGACGCGAACGGTGGCGATGCCGCGCTCCTGCTTGGCGTCCTCGCGGCGCGCGGGTGCCGCCTCGCGCTTGATCTCCGGCCTCGGCTCAGATTGGGGCTCCGCCCTGGCGACGGGCTGCTCGACGACAGCCTCCACCGCCGGCGCAGCCGCTTCAGCGATGATCGGCTCCTCGTCGAGCAATTGGAATAACGGAGCCGGCGCGGGCGCTTCAACATGTTCCAAAGGCGAGAGCGTCAACTTCAACTCGTCCTGGACGAACATGAAGACGTCGTCTATCGCGTCCTTGTCGCAGGCCGCGTGCAGCTTGACGTCCCACTTCAGATAGCAGTCTTCCGGCTCCATCTCGTCGAGGAACGGGACGCCGTCGGTGACAGGCACGACGAAGCAAGGGCCGAGCTTGCAGAGATCTTCCAACAGGTCGAGCGGATTCGAGCCGTTGCGCAGGATATGGGATTCGAATTCCAGATAGAGGTGCCAGCCGGCCTGCTTGCTGCCGGCAGGAGCCAGCGACGGCGCCTCGGCGATCTCGACGACCGGAGCGTCAGACCTGTCGGCCGAGACGAAGCGCTTGAGATCGTCGAGAATGGCTTCGCCGATAATGTCGTCGGTCGACTGCGGATCCTCGATCAACGCGCGGATGTAATCTTTGGCGGCGAGCGCGACCGAGATCAGCTCCTGCGTCGGCTTGATCTCGCCCTTGCGGACACGGTCGAAGGCGGTCTCGAATTCGTGGGTGAAGGAGGCGACCTTGTCGAAGCCGAACATGGCGCCCGACCCCTTGATCGTGTGCAGGGCGCGGAAGGCGGAATCGACCAGTTCGCGGTCGTCGGGACGCTGGCCGAGATCGAGCAAGGCTCCTTCGAGAACTTCAAAGAGCTCACTGGCTTCCTGACGAAAGACCTCGGTCGGGTCCATTGCGCTCATGTGCGCACCAACTTGCCGACCACGGCGAGCAGCTGTTCGGGCTTGAAGGGTTTGGTGATCCAGCCGGTGGCGCCGGCGCTCTTGGCTTCCTGCTTCACCGTGTCGCTGGATTCGGTGGTCAGGAACACGATGGGCATGCCGACCGCGCTCGGCAGCTTGCGCAGTGCGCGGATGAGCTCCAGCCCGTTCATGACGGGCATGTTGAGGTCGGTGATCACGAGGTCGAGCTTACCGGCTTGCGCCTTGGCGAGCCCTTGCGCACCGTCGCCGGCCTCGATCACGTTGTGACCGGCCGGCTCGAGCACGACCTTGATCATTTGGCGAATGCTGGGGGAATCGTCGACGGTAAGAATCGTGGCCATCAGGTGCCATCTTTCTTTTGCGGGAAGTGCTGATCGATCATCGCCTCGCTGGTGAAACCGGCGCGGCGAAGGGTGTTGCGCAGAGACTGAGAGAATGATGTGAGCACCACTGGGCGGCCTTGGGCCTCGCCCGTCTTGGCGGTCGACAGCAGAAGCTGGATCGAGGTCACGTCGGCCTTGTCGACGCTCGAGCAGTCGATCTCGAGTCGCTCCTGGCGGCCGAAGGCCTCGCGAATGAGCTCATAGACGTTGCGAATGGCTGCGATGCTGCAGTCCGCGGGCAACCGCAACGACCACTTCGGCTCCGTCGGATTGAGCGCCATCGCTGCCCCGCCTTTGCTAAAATTCCGCTACACGTTTGGCTTGAGTCGAGTGAGCAAACTCCTAACGCGGGCATCCGTACAACTACGGGTCACACTTTCCGGGAATTCGCGCAACTGCATGCAAGCATACACAGCGTGCTGACATCTCGTTCGGGACGTGGACACCCGTGAGGCCCGTTTGCTTCGCGTTAAATGCGCTTGGGCTATGGCTGGGGTTCGTGTCTTTGCCAGCGAAGAGACCCCGACCACCGATGCTGACCCAAGCGCTCCTGGTTGATGACAGCCGCTCCGTCCTCAACTTCCTGAAACGTCACATCGAGGCTGAAGGTCTGGTCGAGGCCACCACCTTCCTCGATCCCGTGGAGGCGCTGGCCTGCGCGCGGGAACGCGTCTTCGATCTGGTGCTGGTCGACTACGAGATGCCGCATATGGACGGCATCGGCTTCATCCGCACCTTCCGCAGGCTTCCCGGCTGCACCGACATCCCGATCGCGATGATCACCTCGCGTCAGACCGATGACATCAAGATGGAAGCGCTGCAGGCCGGTGCAACCGATTTTCTGCCCAAGCAGCCACAAAGCCTCGAGATGACGGTGCGCCTGCGGAATTTAATTCAGCTTGGTGCAGCTGTGCGCAAGCTTAACGACCGCGCCGCGCATCTGGCCAGCGAAGTCGCAGCAGCAACGCGAAAGCTCGGCGAGCGCGAGGAGGAGATCATCCTGCGGCTCGCGCTCGCGGTCGAATACCGCGACAACGATACCGGCGAGCACACGCTGCGGGTTGCCAAATACAGCCGTATCATCGCCGACCAGCTCGGCCTGCCGGCCCGGCTGTGCCGCGACATCTATCTGGCCGCCCCCCTGCACGACGTCGGCAAGGTCGCAATTCCCGACAACATTCTGCTCAAGCCGGGCAAGCTCACCGACGACGAGATGGCGGTGATCCGGACGCATGCGACGATCGGCGAGCGGATCCTGGCCGATTCCAGCTGCGAGCTGATCCAGCTCGGCGCGCAAATTGCCGCAGGCCATCACGAGCGCTGGGACGGCGCGGGCTATCCGAACGGCTTCAAGGCGAATGAAATCCCGGTCGCGGCGCGCGTGGTTGCAGTTGCCGACGTCTTCGACGCCCTGACGACGCGGCGGCCGTACAAGGAGCCGATGCCGCTCGAGGTGGCGCGCAGCTACCTGGCTGAAAACGCGGGCCGGCAATTCGATCCGGCCTGCGTCGCGGCCTTCCTGTCGCGCTGGGACGAGGTGGTCGAGATCGCCGCAGGTCAGCAGACGACGCCTTTTCAGACGACCGAGGCCCCCCTCGCTCCCGTCATCGAGAGTGCGGCGGAGAGCGGTTCGAGCGGGGGCCGTTCGGCCGAGGCCGTCCCGACCGCCTGACATGGGCAATCCGCCAACATCTTGCCACAGCTCCATTTTTCTCCGGTCGCCGGTTTGAACCTGTTCCTGCTAAAATGGCACCAATAACCAAGAGTGATTCTGGTCACACTTGCCCGGGCGCCCTGCTGCTAGGCATCGAACCAGGACGGGCACCGGTAGAGCATCGTCGAATTGGATGAGAATTCCCATGAAAAGCCTGATTGGCGCCTTCGTCGGCGCATTCTGCCTTGCGGCCCCCGCTTTGGCGCAGACTCCTGCCGCGATCGTCGAGGACGTTCAAGGCAAGGTCGATGGCATCGCCTTCATGGACTATGTGGCGCCGGGCAAGATCATCAAGCTCGGGCCCAAGGCCAGCATCACGCTCAGCTACCTCAAATCGTGCGAGCGCGAGACGATCAGCGAAGGCGTTGTTCTGGTGGGCACTGAGCAGAGCACCGTGCAGCTGGGCGAGGTCAAACGGGAGAAGGTGCCCTGCGATACCAACGCGGCGAAACTGTCGGAGCGCCAGGCGAACCAGAGTGCCGCAACGACCTTCCGCAACGTGCGGTCGGACGCCAAGAGCGCCCCGTCCAAGCTGCCGACGCTCTACGGGGTCGCCCCGCTGGTGCAGGCCAGGAGCGGGAGCACGCTGGTGATCGAGCGCACCGACGGCAAGGAACCCACGATCACCGTGCCGCTCAGGAACGAAACCATGGTCGGCGGCAAGTTCTATGACTTCGCCAAGGCCGGGAAGTCGCTGACCCCCGGCGGCAGCTATCTCGCCATTCTCGGCACCAAGCGCTACGCCTTCCAGGTCGATGCCAGCGCCACGTCATCGCCGACCCCGATCGTCGGCCGCCTGCTGCGGCTCGAATAGGCGGCTCCGCGAAGGCGCGATGCAGCGGATCGGCAGGCGGGACATCGTTGCGACCATCCTGATTGCGCTTCTTGCGGGCGCGATCTTTACGTCGCCACCGCTTCAGGCGCTGCAAGGTCTCTCCCTCGACATCCTCACGGCGCTGCGCGGCAAGGCCGTTGGCGATCGCCGTGATCCCGCCACCTCGCCGGTCGTCGTGGTGGCGATCGACGGGGAGACCTACGACACCCCGCCCTTCAAGGGATCGCCGACGCAGACCTGGACGCGCGAGATCGGCCGGGTACTCGGGAGCATCACCGAAGGCGGCGCCAGGGTGATCGGCTTCGACGTCATCTTTCCGAGCTCGATCGAGCAGTCCGAGATTCCATTTGGCGACGCGCCGCTCGGCACGCGCATGAAGGGCTTTGACCGGGACTATCTGATAGCCCTGCGGCAGATCTCCGACACCGGCAAGCTGGTGCTCGGCGAAATCCTGAGCAACGACCATCCGGACAGGCCCTACCGCGCCCAGCAGCTGGCGGTGAAGAACAACATCCGCGCGCTCAACGTCCATACCGACCCCGACGACGTGATCCGGCGGATGCCGCTGAGTTTCTCCATCGATGGCAAGCCGGTGCCCGCGATGGCCGTCGAACTCGCCGCGCGCGCACTCGGCGCGAAGCCCGCGTTCGGGCCATCCGGCGCGATGGAGTTGTCCGGCTATCCGATTCCCAGCGCGGTGCCCAATACGCTGACCCTCAACTTTCGCGGCCTGGGCCGTGACGTCCCGGCCTATTCTTTCGCCGACCTGCGCGCCTGCGCCGAGAAGGGCGACCGCGACTTCTTCCGCCGCAGCTTCGACGGCAAGGTCGTACTGCTCGGCACCATCCTCAATTTCGAGGACCGCAAGCTGACCTCGATGCGATTGTCCGGCGGCTATGACGGCTCGCCCGCGCAACGATGCGCCCTGCCCGCCCCCGCCAGCACCTCGCAAAAGGCCCGTAGCGAGATCGCAGGTGTGTTCGTGCATGCCACTGCGGTCCGAAACCTGATCGAGCAAGACGCGGTGACCGAGCTCGGCTTTGCCGCGCGGGCCGGTCTCACGATTGCGCTCGCGGCGATCATCGCCTGCGCGGCCTGCATGCTCGCACCTGTCGGCGCGGTGACCGCCTGGCTCGCCGTCATCGCCGTTTACGCAGCCTTCGCCGTCGGTGCGTTCGCACATGCGCTGGCGCTGCCTGTGGTTGAACCCGCCCTGGCAAGCCTCTCCGCGCTGGCAATGATGATCGGCTATCGTTTCGTGCTGGCCGATCGCGACGAGCGCTTCCTGCGCAAGAGCTTTGCCTATTATCTTGCGCCTGAAGTCATCGACGCCATGGTGACGTCCGGCAAGATGCCGGCGCTCGGCGGCGAGATGCGCAACGTCACCATGTTCTTCTCCGACCTCAGAGGCTTCTCCTCGATCGCGGAGACCATCACGCCCGTCGAGCTGGTCACGCTGATGAACGAATATCTCTCCGGTATGACCGACATCATCGAAAGCCATGGCGGCTACGTCGACAAATATATCGGCGATTCCATCGTCGCCATGTTCGGCGCGCCGGCCGACGATCCCGCGCACGCGAGCAACGCGGTTCGTGCCGCGCTGAAGTGCCACGAGAAGCTAGCGGAGCTCAATGCCGGCAATCCCGCCTTCGCCGGCCACGGCCTGTCGCATCGCATCGGACTCAACAGCGGCGAAGCCGTGGTCGGCAATATCGGCTCGCGGCGCCGCTTCAACTACACCGTAATGAGCGACACCGTGAACGTCGCCTCGCGGCTCGAGGGTGCCAACAAATATTACGGCACAGCGATCATGGCGTCGGAAGCCACGATGGCGCAGACCGGCGACACCTTCGCCTGGCGCGAGCTCGATGCGATCAGGGTCCAGGGGCGCGGCGAGGCGATCAGGGTGTTCGAGCCGCTGGCGGAGAAGGATGCCGAGAGCGGCGAGCAGACCGAAGTGGCTGCGGCGTATGCGGAAGGTCTGGCCCGCTGGCGCGCGAGGGATTTCGCGAAGGCGGCGGATGCGTTCGATCGGGTCGCGAAGATCGATCCGGCGTCGGCGCTGTTTGCCGAACGCGCGAGAGCGCTCGCCACAGCCCCCCCGCCGCCGGAGTGGACGCCGGTCAATACGCTGGAAGGGAAGTAGCAGTTGTTCCCCCTCCCTTGGGAGGGCGAAGCAGCACCGCTGCCTAGAACGGCAAGCCCACGTAGTTCTCCGCGAGCAGGCGCTGCGCCGTCTCGGACGAGAGCAGATAGTCCAGCTCCGTCTGCTGGAGCCGATCCTCGTATTCGAGCCGGTCGGGGAAGCGGTGCAGCAGCATCGTCATCCACCAGGAGAAGCGTTGTGCCTTCCAGATCCGCGCGAGCGCCTTTGCGGAATAGCCTTTGAGACCGGAATCGTCGCCGCCCTGATAATGCGCGAGCAAGGCGTGGTAGAGATAGTAGATGTCGGAAGCGGCGCTGTTCAGTCCGCGTGCGCCGGTCGGCGGCACGATGTGCGCGGCATCGCCGGCGAGGAACAGGCGGCCATAGCTCATCGGCTCGGCGACGAAGCTGCGCAACGGCGCGATGCTCTTCTCGATCGAGGCTCCCGTGATCAGGCGGCCGGCGACCTCCTCCGGCAGGCGGCGCTTCAGCTCGGCCCAGAACGCATCGTCGCTCCAGTCCTCCACCTTATCGGCCAGCGGCACCTGGATGTAGTAGCGGCTCAGCACCTGCGAGCGCAGCGAGCAGAGCGCGAAGCCGCGCTCGTGCTTCACATAGATCAGCTCAGGCGACACCGGCTTCGTGCGCGACAGTACCCCCAACCAGCCGAATGGATAGACCTTCTCGTATTCACGCAACACGTCCTTCGGGATCGACCTGCGGCTGACCCCGTGAAAGCCATCGGCGCCGACGATGTAGTCGCAATCGACGCGGACAATGTCGTCATTCGAGCGATAGGTCACGTAGGGCCGGTCCGACGTCAGATCGTGCGGCGTCACATCCTCGGCATTGTGCACGACCTTGCCGCCGAGCCGGTCGCGCGCCTCGTAGAGGTCGCGCGTCAACTCGGTCTGGCCGTAGACCAGCACCGAATTGCCGCCGGAATGCTTGTGCAGGTCGATCTTGGAGAGTACGCCGTCATGGGCGATCTCGAACCCCCGGTGGATCTCGCCCTCGCGGTCCATCCGCTCGCCGCACTGCGCCTCGCGCATCAGCTTCGCAAAGCCGTGCTCGAGCACGCCGGCGCGGATGCGGGCGAGCACGTGATCGCGGCTGTATTTCTCCAGCACGATCGTGTCGATGCCCTTCAGATGCAGAAGCTGGGACAGCAATAACCCGGACGGCCCACCGCCGATGATACAGACCTGAACTTTCATTTTTGCGTCCTCCCGTCGGCACTTTTTTGCAGATTCAGCGCTGCAAACGGATGGAGGGTTTCGCCATTGTCTTGTACTATTCGAACATGAGAAGCACAGCCCCTGGCCCGGCGATCCGGGTCTACAATTTGTTCGGCGAATCCAGCGATCTGCCCGACGTCGTGCATTGCGAGACGATCGCGTCGCGCTCGGTGCTGCACGACTGGACCTTGGCCGTGCATCGTCATGCCCGGCTGCACCAGGTGCTGCTGATCGAGCGCGGCGGCGGCGAGGCAACGCTCGACGGGCGCGTGGTGCCCTTGAGGCCGATGCAGATCGTCAACGTGCCTGTCGGCCACGTCCACGGCTTCCGCTTCGTGCCTGATACCCAGGGCTGGGTGTTGACCATCGCGGCGGAGATTCTGGATGAGGCGCTGCTCGCCGCCGAGGGCCTGCGCGGTGCACTGTCGCGATCGGCCGTGGTGCGCGGCACGCCGCAGATCCGCGCCACGATGAAGCAGATCTTCGCCGAACACGCCGCGCGCGATTTCGGCCGTGCGCATGTACTCCGCGCCTTGTCGTCGGCCATGATCGGGCTCGTGGCCCGCGCGCTCACGGGCGAGAGCGGCGGCAACGGCACGGCGGAAAGCGGACTATTCCGCCGCTTCGAGGCGCTGCTCGAACAGCACCATCTGGAGCGCTGGAGCGTTGCGGACTATGCGGGCGCGCTATCGATCACGCCGACCCATCTCAACCGGATCACGCGGGCGGCGACCGGCGATACCGCCTCGCATCTGATCCTCAACCGGCTGATCCGCGAGGCGCGGCGCAACCTCGTCTACACCAACCTGCCGGTCTCGACGATCGCCTACGCGCTCGGCTTCGAGGACCCCGCCTATTTCAGCCGGGTCTATGCCGCCGCCACGGGGCTATCGCCGCGCGCGTTTCGCGCGCAGCTGCATGACCGCGAAGGCTGAACCATCGGACGAAAGACCACGCGCGCTGATGGTCGGAGGCCACGCCGCAGTCGCGTTGGTTGCCGGCGCGCCCCACTTACCTTCGTATAAGGGGTGCTATCCTTTGGATAGAGGCCCTTTACCTCCGTACAATTGAGCGGCGAATGCGCGCGCCTTAGCGTGACTGCATTCAGCGCCCTGGCGCTGGTGGCATGGAACCTCCCTAACCTCGGCGCAAGGCGGCCACCCCTGTTCGGTCGTCTGCGCCGCTCTTTCAGCAAGCCATCGGCGCCTTCAGTATTTTCCGGCCGACACATCGCGCCATTTCGGCTGGATCCGTCAGCTTTCGTGTCGAACTCGGGATTTGTGCATAATGTCTTCGTTTGGGAAGATCGCGCTCTTTATCGATGGCTCCAATCTCTATGCCACCTCCAAGGCGCTCGGTTTCGACATCGATTACAGGCGGTTGCTCAGTGAGTTTCAAGGCCGGGGTACGCTGCTGCGCGCCTTTTACTACACGACCGTCATCGAGGATCAGGAGTTCTCGTCAATCCGCCCGCTGATCGATTGGCTCGACTACAACGGATACACCGTCGTCACCAAGCTCACCAAGGAGTTCATCGACACCACCACCGGCCGCCGCAAGGTGAGGGGCAGCATGGATGTCGATCTTGCCGTGAGTGCGATGGAACTCGCCGAACACGTCGATCAGATCGTGTTGTTCTCGGGCGATGGGGACTTTCGGTCGCTGGTTGAGGCCCTGCAACGCCGCGGCGTCCGCGTGACGGTCGTCTCCACACTCTCCACTCAGCCGCCCATGGTCGCCGACGACCTGCGCCGGCAGGCGGACGTGTTCATCGACTTGGCAGACCTGAAACCGAAAGTGGCGCGCGATCCGGTCGACCGGCCGGGATCGCGCGAGGTGCGGCAGCCACCGCAATTCCTCGCGCGCGGATCCATCAATCGGAGCGACCGGGTGGAATGAACCGGGGACGGCCGCTGGCACCTCAGACGTCGAAGAACACCGTCTCCTCCGGCCCCTGCAAATTGATCGTGAAGGAATACACGATCTTGCCGGCGCGCTCGCTGCGCGTTGCGATCAGCGTCTTGCGACGGGTCGGCTGCTCGATCAGGTTGAGCACGGGATCGGCGGCGTTGGCCGCCTCTTCGTCCGAGAAGTAGAGCCGCGTGTTGAGGCCGATATTGATGCCGCGCGCGACGATCCAGACATTGATGTGCGGTGCGCATTTGCGGCCCGCCTTGTCGGTGATCGCGCCCGGCTTGATGGTCTCGAAGGTGACGAGACCGCTCTCGAAGTCGGAACCAGCCCGGCCCCAGCCGCGAAACTCCTGCTCCAGCGTGCCTGCCGAGCGATCGGCCGGATGGTTGTAGCGGCCAGCCGCATTGGCCTGCCAGATCTCCAGCAGCACGTCGCGCAGCGGCGTGCCGGTGCCGTCGAGCACCTTGCCTTCCAGCGTGATGCGTTCACCTTCGGTATTCGGCGTCACCAGCACGTTGGAGAAGTTCTTCTCGAAAATGTCGAAGCCGGCCATCGCCGGGATCAAGCCGATATGGACGTAGGGCCCGGCCGTCTGCGAGGCGGTTTCCTTGAGATAGTTGAGCGGCTGCGGCATGGCTCAGTTCCCCTCGGTACGATTTTCGAAATAGGTGGAGCGCTGGCCGCGCAAGACGATGTCGAAGCGGTAGGCGAGCGAATCGAACGGCGACGAGGCGTTGAGGTCGAGCGGCGCCACGAGGCGGTCGAGCGCATCCTTGTCCGGAATCGTCGTCAGGATCGGGCAGACCGGGATCAAGGGATCGCCCTCGAAATACATCTGCGTGATCAGCCGCTGCGCGAAGCCCGAGCCGAACACCGAGAAGTGGATGTGGGCCGGGCGCCAGCTGTTGACGTAGTTGCGCCAGGGATAAGGCCCCGGCTTCACGGTGCGGAAATAGTAGTAGCCGGTCTCGTCGGTCAGCGCGCGGCCGCAGCCACCGAAATTCGGATCGATCGGCGCCAGATACGTATCTTTCTTGTGCCGGTAGCGGCCGCCGGCATTGGCCTGCCAGAATTCGACCAGCGTGTTCGCCACACCGCGGCCGGTCTCGTCCAGCACGCGGCCATGGACGATGATGCGCTCGCCGATCGGATCGCCGTCCTTGGCGTAGTTGCGGATCAAATCATTGTCGAGCGGGCCGACATCATTGTGCCCGAACACCGGCCCCGTGATCTCCGAGATCGAGTTCTCCAGCGACAACAGCGCCTGGCGCGGCGAGCGCAGCACCGAGGATTTGTACCCCGGCGCATGCGCCGGCGGATGGATGGAACGGTCACGCTGGAAGAAGCCGCCGTCGCCGAGCGGCGGCGTAAAGGGCTCGGGGCGATTGAGGCGGGGATCCCGCAAGGCTGGCGCCTGGGCGTTCATCGGCGTTGTCTCTCCCTGTGGCGCCCGGGGTCCGGGCGCGCAGCTTGTCGGGGAGATCATGGAACGATCTATTCTCAAGATAAATAGATCGATTATAATGAATTCCATGAAAGAAATCGATCATTTGGCCCTTGATGGCCACGCCCTCGCACTGTTCCTGGCCGTGCTGGAGGAAGGCTCGGTGACAGCGGCGGCAACACGGCTCGGCCTGACGCAATCGGCGGTCAGCCACGGACTGAACAAGCTGCGGCGGATTGCCGGCGATCCCCTGTTCGCCAAATCCGGCCGCGGCATCGTCGCCACGGCGCACGCCCAGGCCCTCGCGGCGAAGGCGCGCGCGTTGATCGACGAGATGCGCAGCTTTGCCGGCGGCGTCACCTTCGCGCCGGCGCAGGCCCAGCTGTCGCTGACCATCGGCGCCAACGACTTCCAGCGCGACCTGCTGTTGCCGCGGTTCTTCGATCACGTCGCCGCACAAGTGAAGAGCTTGAACCTTCGCGTGATCCCCTCGCAGTCGCCTTCGCCCGCAATGCTGCGCGAAAACCGCTGCGATCTCCTGATCACACCGCTGCCGCCGTCGGGCGTCGATATCGTGCAGAAGCGGCTGCTGAGTGATCACTACGTCTGCTACTACGACGCAAAGGCACGTGCTGCGCCGGCCAGCCGCAACGCCTATCTCGCGGCGCGTCACATCACCGTGGTCTACACCGACAACGAGCGGCTAGACTTCGACCGCCGGCTGGCCGCGAACGGGCTTCACCGCGACATCGCGATCTCAGTGCCGAGTTTCTCCGGCGTGCCGTCCTTCCTGCGCGGATCGCAGATGCTTGCGAGCATGCCGAGCCTGCTCGCGGACGGTGTGATGCGCGGTTTCGCGCATACGCGAATTCCATTGGCCTCCCGCACGCGAACGCTGGCAGAACTGCCGATGTTCATGGTCTGGCACCAGCGCTATCAGAAGGATCCGGCCCATCGCTGGATCAGGAGCCAGCTCGAGACTGTCGCCGCGACGGTTGCCGCCTGAACGAGGGCCCCTCCGCCGCAAAACCTGATTCCCGCCAAAGCCACTGGTAGCGCACGGGGAGCCACGCTAAAATCCCCCCATGACAGTGACCGACATTGCGAGCCGGACCTACAATCACAGCTGGCGGCTGGATCCCATCATCCGCAGCCTGCTGGATACCGACTTCTACAAGCTATTGATGTTACAGATGATTCGGGAAGACTACCCGAATCAGCAGGTGACCTTCTCGGTCATCAACCGCTCGCGCCATGTGCGACTTGCCGAGATCGTCGACGAGGGCGAGCTGCGCGCCCAGCTCGACCACGCCCGCACCATCCGCTTCTCCAAGAAAGAGCTGATCTGGCTTGCCGGTAACACCTTCTACGGCAAGACCCATATGTTCTCGGCCGACTTCATCCGCTGGCTGGCGGAATTCCGCCTGCCCGAATACGAGCTGCGCAAGGTCGAGGGCCAGTACGAGCTGCATTTCCACGGCCCCTGGACCCACACGACGATGTGGGAGATTCCGGCGCTGGCGATCCTCAACGAGCTGCGCTCGCGCGCGGCGATGAAGGGCCGCGGCCGCTTCGAGCTCGACGTGCTCTATGCCCGCGCCAAGGCCAAGCTGTGGACCAAGGTGGAACGGCTGCGCAAACTCGAGAGCCTCCGACTCTCCGACTTCGGCACCCGCCGGCGTCACGGCTTCCTCTGGCAGCGCTGGTGCGTGGAGGCGGTGAAGGAAGGCCTGGGCTCATCCTTCATCGGCACATCCAACGTGCTGCTCGCGATGGACAACGATCTCGAAGCCATCGGCACCAACGCCCATGAGCTGCCGATGGTCGCGGCCGCGCTCGCCAGGGACGACGAGGAATTGCGCTGGGCGCCCTACCGCGTTCTCGACCAGTGGCGCCAGACCTATGGCGGCAATCTCCTGATCGCACTGCCCGACGCCTTCGGCACCAAGGCCTTCCTGCGCGATGCGCCGGAATGGGTCGCCGACTGGACCGGCTTCCGCCCCGACAGCGCGCCGCCGATCCAGGCCGGCGAGGAGATCATCGCCTGGTGGGACAAGAAGGGCCGCAACCCCAGGGACAAGCTTCTCGTCTTTTCCGACGCGATGGACGTCGGCTCGATCGAGGAGACCTACCACCACTTCACCGGGCGCGTGCGACTCTCCTTCGGCTGGGGCACCAACCTCACCAACGACTTCGTCGGCTGCACGCCGGACGGCTCGTTCAACCTCGATCCGATCTCGCTGGTCTGCAAGGTCTCGTCGGTCGACGGCCATCCGGCCGTCAAGCTCTCCGATAATCCGGAGAAGGCGACCGGCCTTCCCTCGGAGATCGAGCGTTACCTGCGCGTGTTCGGCGACGCGGGCCGCGTGCGCAAGCCGGTGCTGGTCTAGCCGACCCCTCGATCGGGTAAACCGCGCACGACGAATGCGCTGCATTGGCTCGCCGATGCCGCGCCAGTCCCGGTTCGCCGGCATTTGAAGCGATTTGCGGGAGCCTGCTTCACGACGGCTTCACCCTGCGACGGAGTCCCCCGCGCCTTTCAGGTCGAGTTAAGCAACCATCTCGTCTACTTCGCGTTGCAGCGCAACGCTCCGTTGGGATCGTTGATCGACTTGGGGTATAAGGTGTTTCGCAGAACAGCGACATCGGCGGAGGGACACAGCTTCCTTCACGTCATCAAGCTCGTCTCGCCTTTCGTGATGGTCGTCGTGCTCCAGGCGGCGATCGCGGGATTCAGCCTCGAGGTGATGTCGTCGGTCCGCGCCTATGTCGCCGGCGAAGCATTGTGGTCGCGCTCGCAGAAGAATGCCGTCTACTTTCTCAATCTCTACCTGCATTCGGGTGAGGCAAGCCAGTTCACGCAATACCAGGCCGCGCTCGCCGTTCCGATCGGAGACGAGTTCGCGCGCTGGGCGCTCGAGCGCGATCCGGTCGACGTTGAAGCCGCCCGCATCGGCCTCCTGCAAGGCGGCAACCATCCCGATGACGTACCGGGATTGATCTGGCTGTTTCGCTACTTCGGCCACGTCAGCTTCCTCCAGGATGCAATTCGTGAGTGGGCTGCCACCGACCCCATGCTGCTGGAGCTCAGCATCTTTGGCGAGGTCATCCGGTCCGAGCTGGAGAACGGGCCCATTCAGGACGACGGCCACCTGCAATTCCTGTCGTCGCGGCTTTCTGAACTCAATGCTCAATTCACGGTGCACGCCAACCGGTTCTCCACCGTCCTCGGCGAAGGCTCCCGCGCCATCAAGGTGACGCTGACTTGCATCAACATCGTCACCGCCGCGGCGCTGATCCTGCTTCTGATCTGGCATACGCGGCGGCTGGTGCTGCAACGACAGGCGTTCGAAAACGCCCTGCATGCCGAGACACAGCGCCTGGCCTGGCAGGCATCGCACGACTGGCTGACCGGCCTGTCGAACCGTCGCGCCTTCGAGGCGCGCCTGCAAAGCGAGCTGGACAATGCCGCTGCGGGTACGCTCGGCCTGATCCTGCTCGACCTCGACCAGTTCAAGAGCGTCAACGATAGCTGCGGCCACCTTGCCGGCGACCGCCTGCTCCGCGAGGTCTCGCGCCTCCTGCAACAGGACCGGCATGCGCATGATCTGGTGGCCCGGCTCGGCGGCGACGAATTCGGGTTGATCCTGCCGCAATGCTCGCCCTTCGATGCCGTCGACATCGCCGAGCGTCTGCGCAGATCGCTCGAGCTGCTCAATTTCGCCTGGGACGATCGTTGCTTTGCGGTGACCGCCAGCATCGGCGTGACCTGCATCGCCGACCGCAACATCCCGCTCGAGGATGCGACGCGGCGCGCGGATGCTGCCTGCTATCGCGCCAAGGAAAGGGGACGCAACCGCGTTCAGGTCGAGAGCGGAAGTTCGAGCGCTGTCGCCGCCGCCCCCCGCCCGCGGGAAGCTGCGCGCGCCTGACGCAGCTCGCCGCTGTCAGCGCGGAGACAGAGCCCTCTGAATCGTTGGTCGCACCATCGCCTTCCGGCGCGACGGCCGATTTCAACCGAGGCAAGGGATCACCCCGCCGTCCGCCGCTCCTGCGCGTAACGCACCAGCGCGGCGAAGCGGTAGATGCCGTGCACGAACTTTCCGTAGGGCATGGTGATGAACAGCGCGAACACGGCGCCGAGATGCAGCGCGAGCAGCGGCCCCATCGCGCCGGTCTCGCGCAGGACCAGCAGCAGCATTCCCGTGAGGCCGGTCAGGAACAGCATGGCAATGAAGCCGACATCCATGCCGTAACGGCTCTCGTCAAGCAATGCCGGATCGCGGCGCATCTTGGCCGTGAACAGGCCGACCGGCCCGATGATCAGGCCGATGCCGCCGAGCGAGCCCAGCACCACGGGCAGGTCCCACCACGGATATGGCGCCTCGCGCCCGAACAGATAGTGATACAGCGTCGCCACCGACGTCGCGGCGAAGCAGAGCAGGAAGCCGTAGAAGGTCAGGTGATGATAGAGCTTGCGCCGATCGGCCGGCTTGTCGTCCTCGTTGTAGCAGCCGACGCCGCCGCCATGGAGATAGCGCAGTTCACCGGCATCGCGGATGGCCTGAAAGATCGAGCCTCCGTCCGCGCGGCCGCCGATGGGTGCGCCGATCTCGCGCCAGAAGGCGCGCACGCTCATGGCGAGGGCCAGGATGGCGTAGAGGAATGCGGCGCTGAACAACGCCGCCATCGCATTGTGCGGCATCAGCCTGTAGAACGCACCCGGCCCTGTATGGACACCGAACAGCACACCGCTGTCGTTCAAGGCGGCGAAGCCGAGAATGAAGGCGGCCATGCTGAGCGCGGCGATGACGCTGATGACGAGCCCGTTGCGCGCGAACGCACCGGACAGCGCCTGCGGCCAGGCGTAGGCCGCATAGGACTCCGCGCGCGCGACCGCCAGCGTCTTGGGGACATTGACGTTGAACTCGTGCGGCGGCGAGAACTGGCAGTCGACGTAGCAGGCGCCGCAGCCATGGCAGAGATTGGCGAGATAGTTGAGATCGCCGTCGGAGAAGGCGCGGCGCATCTCCATGGCCGGAAACACCGCGCACAGGCCTTCGCAGTAACGGCAGGAATTGCAGACCGTCATCAGACGGTCGGCTTCGTCGAGAATCCTAGTTCCGTGCATGTTTCGCCGCTTCCCGTCCCGCAATCCGCCCGAACACGCTGCCGATGGTCATGCCCATGCCCGCGGCATAGCCCTTGCCGAGCACGTTGCCGGCCATGATCTCTCCGGCCGCGAACATGTTGGCCGACGGCTTGCCGCCCTTCATCAGCATCCGCGCCTCCTTGTTCACGCGCGTGCCGAGATAGGTGAAGGTGATGCCGGGCCGCACCGGATAGGCGAGATATGGCGGCGTCTCGATCCGGCGCGCCCAGTGCGTCTTCGGCGGCGTGATGCCATCGGTACGGCAGTCGTCCAGGATGGTGTGGTCGAAGGTGCCGGGCCGCACCGCGGCGTTGAATTCGGTGATCGTCTTCTCCAGCGCCGCCGGATCGAGCTCGAGCCTGCCGGCGAGCTCCACCACCGTCTGCCCGGCGATCGGCGGAAACAGCGTCGGCATGAAACTCGTGACGACGGTCGAGTCGAAGATGATGTAGGCGATCTGGTCGGGCTGCGCCGCGACCAGCCGGCCCCAGATCGCGTAACGCTTCGGCCAGATGTCCTCGCCCTCGTCGTAGAAGCGCTGCGCGTGCTTGTTGACGACGATGCCGAACACGACCGAATCGTGCCGCGTGATGATGCCGCCGTCGAATTTCGGCGCGCGGGCGTCGATCGCGACCGCATGGCACTGGGTGGGATCGCCGACCTCCTGCACGCCCTTGTCGAGCAGCATCTTCAGGATCGAGCCACGATTGTAGGGCGTGCCGCGGATCAGGAAGTTGTCGGCGGCCTCGCCCCAATATTGCTTGAGCCATTCGATGTTCGCCTCGAATCCGCCGGCGGCGGCGACCAGCGAGGTCGCGCGGATCTCGCTCTCGCCCTTGATCGGCCGCTTGAGGCGCGCAGCGAGAAACATGCCGTCCTCGATCACGAGGTCGGTGACCTCGGCATCGTATTCGACCTCGACGCCCAGCCGTTCGGCGGTGAGATAGAGCGCGTTCAGCATTGCGCGGCCGCCGCCGAGAAAGAAGGAGTTGGTGCGGCCAAGGCTCAGCGTGCCGCCGAGCGAGGGCTGCCAGCGCACGCCCTGCTCCACGATCCAGTTCAGGATGTCCTTGGATTCGCGGATCATGTGGCGCGCCAGCACCTCGTCGGTCCGCCCGCCGGTGACGCGCAAAAGGTCCTCCCAGAACTCTTCTTCCGTATAGGGACCGGTCAGGATTTCGGTTGCCGCGTCATGGGCGCAGCGCATGTTGCGGGTGTGGCGGGTATTGCCGCCGCGATAGAACTTTGGCGCCCCCTCGAGCACCAGCACCGATGCGCCGCCGCGCCTGGCGCTGATCGCAGCGCACAGCGCCGCGTTGCCGCCGCCGATCACCAGCACGTCGTATTTGCTGCTCATGCCGTCTGCCTGATGCGACAAAGGTTGGAGACATTCTGCCAGCAGGCGGTCTCGATGGAGACGATCCGCCATTGCACACCTTTGTATACAAAGATATACAGAAGGCACGCAAGCGGCATCTCTGCATGGGCAGGATGCGCATCGAGGGATCATGGCCAGACGCCCGGCAAGGACAGGCGGATCGGTGTCGCGCGGAGCCGGCGTGGCGCTGGGAGAAGCCGTGTTCCGCTCGCTGTGCGAAGCGCTCCAGGCCGGTAGCTACCGCGCCGGCGACCGCCTGCGCGAGGAGGAAGTCGCCCAGCGGCTGAAGGTCAGCCGCACGCCGGTGCGGGAAGCGCTGGGCCGGCTCGCCGCGCGCGGCTTCGTCGAGCCCGCCGGCGGCCGCGGGCTGATCGTCCGCAACCTCGACATTTCCGAGGTGCTCGAGCTCTACGCCATGCGCGAGATCATGGAAGGCGCCGCCGCGCGCCTCGCCGCCGAGCACGCCTCGACGACGGAGATCGACGCGCTCCGAGACATCGAGCAGGCTTTTGTCGAGGCGCCGCAGACCGACGCCGCCGAGATGGCGCGGCTCAACCGCGCCTTCCACGAGGCCATCTGCCGCGCCGCGCGCAATCGTTATCTCGACAACGCTTCGCGGGAATTGCAGGACTGGATCGCCCTGCTCGGCCCGACCACCTTCACCGTATCGGGGCGCCCCTCGACCAGTCATAGCGAGCATCAGGCCATTATCGAGGCCATTGCCGCGCGCGATGGCGACAAGGCGGAAAAGCTGGCGCGCGCGCATATCCGGGAAGCGCTGCGCTGCCGGCTGAAATTGTTGCAGAAGCAATAGGCCGCCTACCGCCTCACCTTGCGCGCGGGACGCGCGTCTTCAGCCGAGGCCGGCAAGGCATTGTCAAGCAGTTCGGTCGGGCCGCCCAGCGTGCGCGTCAGGCGGATGGCAGCCTTAAGCAACAGAGACGTCATCGCCTTGATATTGTCCCGCGTGAAGCGCAGCTTCGGCCCCGAGAGCGACAAGGCGCCAACGCATTTTCCAGCGGGGCCGAACACCGGGCAGGCAAGTCCGGCGCAATCCGGATCACGCTCGCCAAAGGACACTGCGATGCAGCCCTCGCGAATCTCATCATAGCCCTCCCCCTTCTCACCGTCGAAGGCAAGGATAACCCGGCCCGCCGCGCCGCGATCGAGCGGGAGCAGCATGCCGGCCTCGACGCGGTCGAGCGTCGAATGCTGGGAATCGACGCGGAAGACGCAGAGCCTGCGCTTGGCATCATGCCGCACGTGATACGACGGACTTTCCGTGCCATCAGCCACGAGCTGCCGCAACAGCGGCACCACCCGATCATGCAGATTGTTGCTGCGCTGGTAGACCGCACCGAGCCGGAACGGCGTCGGGCCGAGATGATAGCGACCGTCGGCAAACTGCACGAGATAGCCGAATTCCTGAAGCGACGTCATCAGCCGCAACAGCGTGCTCTTGTACATTTTGGTGCGCCGGGCGAGCTCGGCCAGAGTCATCGGCTCCGGCGCATCCTCGAAGGCCGCAAGGATGCTCAGGGCGCGGTCGACGGCGGCGACACCGGACGAAGGCATGCGGTCTCCTAGTCAGGGAATCCGGAGGGATCGATCAGCTTTGCGATGACGGGAAAATACGCATCGCCCATGCCCTTGTCGATCGTCTCCCTGAAGATCGTGCGCATCAGCGCCGCGCCGCGCAGATTTAGCCCGGCCTGCGCACCCAGCTCCAGCGCGTAAGAGAGATCCTTCATTGCATACTCGGTCGAGAAGGCGCGCAGCGGAAACTCCTTGGCGACGATTGCCTTCATGCCATGGTTACGCAGGGCAAAACTGTCCGCCGACCCCTTGGACAGGGTCTCCAGCAGCAGCTTCGGCTCGACGCCGCTGTGTTTGGCGATCGCGACCGCCTCCGCCAGCGCATTGACGGTCTCGAACAGCACCATGTTGTTGAGGATCTTCGTGACCTGCCCGGCCCCGGTGTCGCCACAGAGGGTGACGTCCGTGGCAAAATGCCGGATCAGTGGCTCGACCTTAGCGAACTGCTCGACTGTCGCGCCGACCATGACGCTGAGCGTGCCGTCCTGCGCAGCCTGACGCGTCCGCGCGATCGGCGCGTCGATCCAGAGCGCGCCCTTGTCAGCGAGTTGCTTCGCGAACGACCGCGTCAGGCCGACATCGGAGGTGCCGAGATCGACCACGGTCTGGCCGCTTCCGATGGCCGGCAGGATGCCTTCGAAGACCGACATCACATGCTTGGCACTGGGCAGGCACAGGAAGATCGTCTCGGTGCCGCCGACGACATCCTTGACCGACCTCGCCGCGGTCCCTCCATCCGCAACGATCCGCGCCAGCGGCTCTGCGGCGAGGTCGAACGCCAGCACCGGCCGTCCGCTCTTGCGCAAGAGGTTGCGGCAGATCGGCTCGCCCATGACACCGAGACCGATGAACCCAATCGAACCAGACATTCCGTTACTCTCCCTCGAAAATCCCATGACCGGGCGGGTGCAGGCCCGCCCGGTCGACGCATTCATTTCACCAGCGGACAGCCGCCTTCGCTCATCGGCCGGAACACCTCTTCGCCCGGCTTGGAGCTGACGATCCGGTAATAGTCGAACTTGTACTTGGACTCCTCCGGCTTCTTCACCTGAACCAGATACATGGTGTGCAGCACGCGCCCGTCGGCGCGGATCGCAACGTCCTTGTTGTACATATCGTTGACTCTCATCTCGTGCATCTTGGCGGCAACGGCCGTCGCATCCGTCGTGCCCGCCGCCTTCACGGCGGCCAGGTAGTGGTGGACGCCGCTATAGACCCCGGCTTGCACCATGCTCGCGACCTTGCCGTCCATCAGAGCGGCGTAGCGCTTCGACCAGGCCCGCGTTTGCTCGTTGAGGTCCCAGTAGAACGAAGTCGTCACCTGCAAGCCCTGGGTGACCTTCAGGCCGAGAGAATTCACGTCCGTGATGAAGACGAGAAGACCGGCGAGCTTCTGACCGCCTTCGACGATGCCGAACTCGCCCGCCTGCTTGATCGCGGTCTGCACGTCCGCGCCCGACGTCGCCAGCCCGACGACGTCGGCCTTCGAGCCCTGCGCCTGCAACAGGAACGACGCGAAATCGGCGGTGCCGAGCGGATGGGCAGCCGAGCCGATCACCTTGCCGCCGGCGGCCTCGATGAATTTGGTCGCGTCGCGCTGAAGCGCGTGGCCGAAGGCATAGTCGGCCGTCACGAAGTACCAGGTCTTGCCACCGGCCCGCGTGATCGCGTCGCTGGTGAGCTTCGACAGCGCGTAAGTGTCGTAGTTGAAGTGGAAGCTGACCGGCGAGCACGACTTCCCGGTGAAGTCGGATGAGCCGGGGCCCGAGATGACGAAGATCTTGTTCTTCTGCTTGGCGACTTCGAGGATGGCAAAGCCGGCCGAAGAGGCCGCGCCGTCCGCAATCATGTCGACGCCCTCGTTGTCGAACCATTTGCGCGCGGTGGCCGATGCGATATCCGGCTTGTTCTGGTGGTCGGCCGAAATGATCTCGATCTTCTTGCCTAGCAATTCGTTGCCGAAGTCCTCGGCCGCGAGCTTAGCGGCGGCAACCGAGCCTCGTCCGCCATTGTCGGCGAACACGCCGGACTGGTCGTTGAGCACGCCGATCCTGATCACATTGTCGGCTGCAAGCGCGGTGCTCGCTTGTGCGGCCAGAATTGCCGCCATGATCCAACGCAACTTCATAAGATACGCCTCCCGTTTACGAATTTGCTTGTTGAGGATGTCTTGCAGCACCGGCGCGATGTAGCGGCGGAACTGTTCCGGGTTCTCACTCATCGGAAAATGACCGAGCCGCTCCATCACGGTGGCCTTGGCGCCGGGAATGCCGGCCGCGGTCCGCAGCGTGTCCTCCGACGTGCAGGAGAAATCGTACTCGCCGGTGAGGAGATAAAGCGGACACTGGTTGACGTCGATGTTACAGGTGCGCCCGCGCAGATCGCCATCGACGCGATAGAAATAGAGATCGCCCTTGAAGATGCCGGGACCGCCCTGCTTGTAGCCCCACAGCGTCTCGTTGCGCGAAGCTTCCGGGCCGTTGGGCGCGATCAGGCCGGATACCAAGGCGGCGCAGACCTCACCGCCATGAACGTCGGGCCGGTTCAGCCAGGCCGTGTCGTACCAGGGCTGCTGGAAGTCCGCCGCCTCGAGCCCGATCAAGGCGCGGAATTCGCGCGCATGCTCGATGGCGAGATTGAGCACGATACGGCCCCCGATCGAGCAGCCCATCACCACCGGGCGCTCCAGCTTCAGCGCGTTGCAGAACGCACGGATGATCGCGGTGTAGCTTGCGGTGGTCAGCCGATATTCGGTGCCGTATTGGCTGTCCGGCGGATTGGACTTGCCGTGCCAGGGCATGTCGAAGGCGATGACGCGGAAATGCTTGGTGAACTCGTCATCCACGAGCAGATGTCGCCATTGCCGCGCATCGGAGCCGGCGGTGTGGAGGCAGACCAGTGGAATGCCGCTGCCGTTTTCCTCGAAGTAGATGCGGTTGATCTCTCCATTGACTTCGACGTGGATGTAACGTCCGACGATCGGCTCGATGAGTCCGTTCATGACGCACCTCCAAAACCGTTCTGTCGCGGCAGCGCCAAAAGATCCTTGAAGTACTGAAGATGCGTCATGAAGGGATGCAGATCGCCTTCAAGCGTCGCATGGCCGCGCTTATTGATCGCCAGCAGATCGTGCCAGCCTGCCGGCGGCATCCGCTGCCAGTAAGCGGCGAACGCGGCAGGTGTTGCGCGATAGGAAAAACGCCAGGAACGCATCAGCACTGGAGCCGGCGTCATATCCACGATCTGCCCGGCGCGGATGGCAACGTGAAATGGCTGCGTGCTCGGCCCGAGCAGGCAGTCGACGTCAAGCCAACGTCCGCGGGCGGTCAGAGTGGCATCGCGTGCCAGCAAGTCGGGGATTGCCTCGAAGGCCGTGATGACGGCGCCGGGCGTGAACGACACCGGCGGGCCACCGCCCTGATGGACGCGTTCGGATTCCATCGGTTCATTCCTCCCCTATCCATCGTTCTGCTAGACAGAACGTCATTCTATTTCGCCTCCACTTCTATACAGGGCTTGTGAGCGAACTCAAGTGCATGGGGCCGCATGCGGTGCCGCGGGGAGGCCGCCCGTTCAGGGGTGAAGTCTTGTCTCGCCGCCGGCGCGGCCCGAAATCAGGCTTCGAGGATGCGCGCGAGCAGCCAATAGCCGCCGAGCAGGCCGATCACCGTGGACACTGTGTAGACCAGCCCCGCCGCCCTCACCGGCTCGGACCGATCCTCAGCACTCAGTCGATCGGCCAGGCGGAGGATCGGCAGCGCGACTGCGACGATCGCGACCTGTCCGATCTCGACGCCGATGTTGAAGGCGGCCAGCGCCGGCACCGCCGCGTTGGGCGGCAGCCCGATCTCGCGAAGCGCACCGGCGAAACCGAAACCGTGGATCAGTCCGAACAGAAAGGCCATGCGCCAGCGCTTGTCGACATCGCGCGAGAAGAAGTTCTCCACGGCCACGAAGACGATCGAGGCCGCGATCGCAGGCTCCACAAGGCTGCTCGGGATGACGAGGACATCAAGCGCGGCCAGCGACAAGGTGATCGAATGGGCGATGGTGAAGGCCGTCACGATCTTGACGACCGGAATGAGCCGTCTCGCCCACAGCACCACGGCAATCAGGAATGCGACGTGATCGTAACCGAGGAAGATGTGTTCGATACCCGTGAGGAGATAGCGCTGCATCGTCGACCACAGCGGCGGCGGCGCGGTCGAGAGCGTGACCGTCGTGTTGCCGGCGTCGAGCAAGGCCTGCGCCTCCGATCTGCCCTGCGCGATCAGCACGACCTGCCGCGCGGCCGGGTCTTTCTCGGTCAGCACGGTCGAGCGATAGATGAGGTCGCCGGGGGCATCAGCGCAGGCAAAGCTGTTGCGATAGATGATGCCGTCACCGTCCGGCAGGATCGCTGCATCTCCGGCCGAACAAGCCCTGGCGCCGCCCGTTACCGCCAGGTGCGTGCTCATATAGATGAGGATGGCGGATCTGGCAGCTTCGACCGCCGCAGGATCGACCGCATCCTGTCTCGCATCATAGGTCCTCGTGCCGATCAGGCGATCGACATCGCTGCCCTTCAATCCGATCTCGACGCTCACCGTGCGATCGGCGGTCAGCGCCACGCGCGCCGTGACGAGGTTGACCTGATGCGCTTCAGCCGGGAGAGCGATGCCGAGCAGCGCCGCGAACCACAGCAGCAGCGTGCACCTCACGATCCCGCTCCGTCACGCCAGCACATCCGCCACGACCGCCTTCAAGACATCCCGCACATCGGCCGGCATCAGCCGCACCTGCAATCCGCGCTGACCGCCATTGAGATAGACCAGCTCATGCGCGAGCGCGCTCTGCTCGATCACGGTACGTACCGGCTTGCGCTGGCCGAACGGGCTGATGCCGCCGACCTTGTAGCCGGTGACGCGCTCCGCCTCGGGCGGCTTCATCATCTGCGCTGACTTGCCGCCCGCGGCAGCGGCGAGCTTCTTCATCGAGACTTCCTGGTCGGATGGCACGATCACGCAGACCG
Source organism: Bradyrhizobium sp. PUT101 (assembly GCF_052043945.1). Taxonomy (NCBI): domain Bacteria; kingdom Pseudomonadati; phylum Pseudomonadota; class Alphaproteobacteria; order Hyphomicrobiales; family Nitrobacteraceae; genus Bradyrhizobium; species Bradyrhizobium sp. PUT101. The sequence continues at coordinate 5,593,842 of NZ_CP197207.1, read as the reverse complement.
GCTTGCCGTCCACCAAGGCCATCAGCGTCTTCAGGACCCGTGCCGGGTCCTCGCCGATCGCGGCGGCCGCCTGGAGCCCGATGCTCTCGGCGTCGGGATCATAGTCGTAGGTGTGGACTGTGAAAGCGACACCGGCGGCCGTCAGTGCACGTGTGGCGGGGGTGACTTTGGACATGGACGGTGTTTACCACCGTCATTGCACGGAGCGAAGCGGTGTGGCACGAGCAGGCGCCACACGATGACTGTCATCGCCCGGCCTTGACCGGGCGATCCAGTACTCCGAGACAGTGGTGATCAAATCGATGAGCCGCGGCGTACTGGATGCCCCGCTTTCGCGGAGCATGACAGCAGCTTGTGGGGGCGCGTGTCGTGCCCGATGACGAGGCCTTCTACTCCGCCGCGTCCCTCATCTCGACACGCTCGGCCCTGACTGCGCAGAACTTGAACTCCGGGATCTTGCCGAACGGGTCGAGCGCCGGGTTGGTCAACAGGTTCGCCGCCGCTTCCGCGTAGCAGAACGGCATGAACACCATGTTCTCCGGCACGTCGCGGTCGGAGCGGACCTTGACCTCGACGGCACCGCGCCGTGTCTCCAGCCGAATGAAATCGCCCGGTGCGAGCTGCTTCTTGCGCATGTCCTTCGGCGACATGAAGGCGACCGCCTCCGGCTCGATCTGGTCGAGCACTTGCGCGCGGCGCGTCATCGAGCCGGTGTGCCAGTGCTCCAGCACGCGGCCGGTCGAGAGCACCATCGGGTATTCGACGTCAGGCAACTCGTCCGGCGGGATCACCTTGGCCGGCACGATCTTGCCGCGGCCGCTCGCGGTCGGGAAGCCCGTGGTGAAGATGATCTCGTTGCCGGGCTGGTCCGGACCGTCGACCGGATAGGTCACCGCGCCTTCACGCAGCAGCCGCTCCCAGGTGATGTTCTTCAGCGAGGGCATCAGCTGCGCCATCTCGGTGAAGACGTCGCCGGGGCCGGCATAATTCCACGGCAGGCCCATCCGCTTGCCGATCTCCTGGATGATCCAGAGATCCTGCCGCGCATCGCCGGGCGGCTTGATCACCTGGCGCGCGAGCTGCACACGGCGGTCGGTGTTGGTGAACGAGCCCTCCTTCTCGGCGAAGGCCGAGGCCGGCAGGATGACGTCGGCGTGGAACGCCGTCTCGGTGACGAAGAGATCCTGCACCACGAGATGATCGAGCATGACCAGCGCCTGGCGGGCATGCTGGAGGTCGGGATCGGACATCGCGGGGTTCTCGCCCTCGATATACATGCCCTTGATCTCGCCGGCATGGATCGCGTTCATGATCTCGACCACGGTCAGGCCGCGGACGGGATCGAGATCCTGCTGCCAGAGCTTTTCGAAGGCGCCGCGCATGTCGTCGCGGCCGACCGGCTGATAGTCCGGCAGGAACATCGGAATCAGGCCGGCGTCGGAGGCGCCCTGCACGTTGTTCTGGCCGCGCAGCGGATGCAGACCGGTGCCGGGACGGCCGACCTGGCCGGTGATCAGCGCCAGCGCAATCAGGCAGCGCGCATTGTCGGTGCCGTGGACATGCTGGCTGATGCCCATGCCCCAGAAGATGATCGACGACTTCGCGCGGGCATAGGTCCGCGCCACCTCGCGCAGCGTCTGCGCCGGGACGCCACAGATCGGCTCCATCTTCTCCGGCGTGAACTCCTTGATCTTCTCCTTGAGGTCCTCGAACCCCTCGGTGTAGCCGGCGATGTACTGGTCGTCGGTGAGGCCCTCGGTGATGATCGTGTTGATCATCGCGTTCAGCATGGCGACGTCCGAGCCGGGCTTGAACTGCAGATGCTTGGTCGCATGACGCGACAGCGTCTGCCGGCGCGGGTCCATCACGAACAGCTTGGCGCCGTTCTGCTTGACCGCGTTCTTGATGAAGGTCGCGGCGACCGGATGGTTCACGGTCGGGTTGGCGCCGATCACCCAGATCACTTCGGCATCCATCGCGGCGGAGAACGGCGCGGACACCGCGCCCGAGCTCAAGCCTTCGAATAGCGCTGCCACCGACGATGCGTGGCACAGGCGGGTGCAATGGTCGACGTTGTTCGAGCCGAAACCGGTGCGCACCAGCTTCTGGAACAGATAGGCCTCTTCGTTCGAACCCTTGGCCGAGCCGAAGCCGGCCAGCGCCTTCACGCCCTTCTCGTCGCGGATCTTGACGAGGCCCCTGGCCGCGATGTCGAGCGCTTCCTCCCAGCTCGCCTCGCGGAAATGGGTGAAGGGATTGGCCGGATCGACCTGGTCGTTCGCATCCTTCTTGGCATTCGGCAGCCGCACCAGCGGCTTGGTCAGGCGATGCGGATGGTGGATGTAGTCGAAGCCGAAGCGGCCCTTCACACAAAGACGATTGTGATTGGCGGGGCCGTCGCGGCCTTCCGCATAGATCACCTTCTCGTCCTTGACCTCGTAGGTCACCTGGCAGCCGACGCCGCAGAACGGGCAGAGCGAGTCGACCTTCCTGTCGGCATAGGTCACGCGGGTCTGCTTCTCGTCCAGCATCACGGCCGGCATCAAGGCGCCGGTCGGACAGGCCTGCACGCATTCGCCGCAGGCGACGCAGGTGGACTCGCCCATGGGATCGTCGAAGTCGAACACGATCTTGGCGCCGTGGTTGCGGTAGGCCATGCCGATGACGTCGTTGACCTGCACCTCGCGACAGGCGCGCACGCAGAGGCCGCACTGGATGCAGGCATCGAGATTGACGCGCATCGCCGGATGGCTGGCGTCGGTCGCCCAGCGCTCGGCGGCGGGGAAGCGGCTCTCGGTGACGCCCGTCGTCTCGGCCCAGTGCCAGAATTTCGAATCCGGATCGTGCGAGGTCTCGCGCGCCGGCTGGTCGGCGACGAGCAGCTCCATCACCATCTTTTGCGCCGAGACCGCGCGCGCGGACTCGGTCTTCACCTTCATGCCGACCGACGGGGTGCGCTTGCAGGACGCCGCCAGCACGCGCTCGCCCTCGATCTCGACCATGCAGGCACGGCAATTGCCGTCGGGGCGATAGTCCGGCGCAGGCGAATAGCACAGATGCGGAATCTCTCGTCCCTGGCGCTTTGCGACTTGCCAGATCGTTTCGCCGGGATTGGCCTCGACCTGCTTGCCGTCGAGCTCGAACGTAATCTTCGTCATTCGGCCGCTTCCTTGAACTCGTCAGGGAAATATTTGATCACTGAGCTGAGCGGATTCGACGCCGCCTGTCCGAGCCCGCAGATCGAGGCATCGCGCATCGCCTGGCTCAATTCGTCCAGCAAGGCACGGTTCCAGACCGGCTTCTGCATCAGAAGCGCTGCCTTCTGGGTTCCGACGCGGCAAGGCGTGCACTGGCCGCAGCTCTCGTCCTCGAAGAACTTCATCAGGTTCAGCGCCGCCGCGCGCACGCTGTCCTTTTGCGACAGGATCACGATCGCGGCCGATCCGATGAAGCAGCCGTATTTCTCCAGCGTGCCGAAATCGAGCGGAATGTCGTCCATCGACGCAGGCAGAATGCCGCCGGACGCGCCGCCCGGAAGATAGGCGTAGAACTGATGGCCATCGGCCATGCCGCCGCAATATTCCTCGATCAGCTCGCGCACGGTGATGCCGGCGGGCGCGAGCTTCATGCCGGGATTCTTCACGCGCCCCGAGACCGAGAAACTGCGCAGACCGTGACGCTCGTGGCGGCCATGGCCCTTCCACCAGTCGGCGCCCTTCTCGACGATGTCGCGCACCCACCACAACGTCTCGATGTTGTTGATCAGGGTCGGCAGGCCGAACAGGCCAACCTGGAACGGATAAGGCGGCTTGTGCCGGGGCAGGCCGCGCTTGCCCTCGATGCTTTCGAGCAGCGAGGATTCCTCGCCGCAGATGTAGGCGCCGGCGCCGCGCCGCATGTGCAGCGTCGGGCCGCCCGGCGGCAGCTTTGCGATCTCGCGCTGGAGGATCTCGCGCGCGGCCGGATATTCGTCGCGCAGATAGATGTAGACGTCGGAGGCCTGGACCACGTGCGCGCCGATCAGCATGCCCTCGATGAAGCGGTGCGGATCGGTTTCCAGATAATAGCGGTCCTTGAACGTGCCGGGCTCGCCCTCGTCGCCATTGATCGCCATCAGCCGCGGCCCGGGCTCTCCCAGCACCGCGCGCCATTTGCGCCCCGTGGGGAAGCCGGCGCCGCCGAGGCCGCGCAGCGAGGCGTCGTCGAGCGCCTTCAGGAGATCGTCCTTCGGCAGCTCGCCCGAGCGCACGCGGCCCAGCAGCCTGTAGCCGCCGCCGGCGACATAGGCGTCGTAGTCGACATGTTCGGGCAGATGGGCGTGAGTGTCGCCGGCCTTTGCCGCCGCCATCACATTGGCGACGGTGGCGTGATCGACGAAGTTGTGACCGACCTCGGCAGCGGGTGCGGTGTCGCAGCGGCCGACACAGGGCGCGCGCACGACGCGGATGCCCGGTCCAGCTTTGCTTTGCAGATCTTGCAGCAGCTTCTCACCGCCGAGCATCGCGCAAGTGAGGGAGTCGCAGACGCGGATGGTGAGCGGCGCAATATCCTGCTCGCCCTCCTTCACCACGTCGAAATGGGCGTAGAAGGTCGCGGTCTCGAACACCTCGGCGAAGGAGAGCTTCATCTCGTCGGCGAGGGCTGCCAGATGCGCGGCCGAGATCTGGCGATATCTGTCCTGGATCAGGTGCAGATATTCGATGAGCAGGTCGCGCCGCCGTGGGCGGTCGCCGAGCAGCAACTCAATTTCATGCGCGGCGACCGGATCGACCTGGCGTCCCTTCGGGGTCGCCTTGGCGCGCCGGCGTCCCTCTCCGGGATGCTCGAAGGAGCGGACCTTGTGCACGTCGTCATGGCTCATCGATTCGTCCCGATCTCGTCCTTTAGAACTGCTCCAGTTCTAGCTTCTGGCATGCCATATGCCAAGAAAATTATCATGCTCACGGAAGCAGTTAAGCGCGCAGCCCAAGGGCAACCCTGCATCGCTGTCCGGACGTGGCCTTGCGTTCGTCCAACGCGCCAACTCACAGAACGAAGCCTGAATTGGTCTGGAGATCAATAAAGGCTTCCTATGCTGCGATAGCGAAATCGCATCGAGCTCCCGCTCCGAGGCTACAGGTGCCCCTCCATGCCCAGGGTGTTGAAGGGTCAGCATTTGCTCGTGCACTCCTCGATATAGAGTCGGCGATCGTCACCCGCGAGGCCCTTGGCCTTCACGTCCTTGCGACACTCCTTATCGAAATGAACGGCGGGAGCGCGCGCATGGTGCGCTCCCGCTCGCAACGAATGTGCGATCAGAAGATCTTGACCGCGCTCTCCAGCGTCTTCCAGACACCCCAGGCGAGCGGAATGCCGACGAAGGCCCAGAACAGCGCCGCCTTGGCGTCGAGCCCGCCGAAGCCGATGCCGTAGGACCCGTGCGGGCCTGCGGCGGCGGCGTTGGCGCTCGCGGCCTGGAGCTTGGCGACGTCGGCATCGCTCATGTGCCACTTCGAATCGACGGGCTTGATCAGGTAGTTGCAGATCAGGCCCGCGACCAGCATGGCGCAGAGGATGTACATGGTGGTGTTGTAGAGCTGGTCGCGGGGAACGCCGGCCGCCAGCTGGAACTCGCGAATGTAGTTCACCACGACCGGGCCGATGATGCCCGCGGTCGACCATGCCGTCAGCAACCGGCCGTGGATGGCGCCGACGAACTGGGTGCCGAACATGTCGGCGAGATAGGCCGGCACAGTCGCGAAGCCGCCGCCATACATCGAGAGAATGATGCCGAAGCCGAGCACGAAGAGCAGCTTCGAGCCCATCGCCGCGAAGGTCGGGGCCAGCGCGTAAAGCACGATGCCGAGGATGAAGAACGTGTAGTAGGTGTTCTTGCGTCCGATCTTGTCCGACAGCGAGGCCCAGAAGAACCGGCCCCCGATGTTGAACAGCGACAGCAGGCCGGCGAAGCCCGCGGCGATGGCCGCGATCTGCGCCTTCTGTCCGGCATCGAGCTGGTTGAAGCCGATGTCGGGCAGGCCGATCAACTTGCCGGCGAAGATTTCCTGAAGCATCGGCGAGGCCATGCCGATCACGCCGATGCCGGCGGAGACGTTGAGGCACAGCACCCACCAGATCAGCCAGAACTGCGGCGTCTTGTGCGCGTCATTCAGGTGGACGTTGTTCTTGGAGATCATCGCATTGGCCTTGACCGGCGCCGTCCAGCCCTCGGGCTGCCAGCCGGTCGGCGGAATGCGATAGCGGAACGCGCCGATCATCATGAACACGAAGTAGATGACGCCCATCGCAACGAACGTCTCCCAGACGCCGACCGAAGTCGGGCTCTTGAAGTAGTTCATCAGGAGATTCGCCAGCGGCGCGCCGATCATGGCACCGCCGCCAAAGCCCATGATGGCCATGCCGGTCGCCATGCCGCGGCGATCCGGGAACCATTTCACCAGCGTCGACACCGGCGAGATGTAGCCGAGGCCAAGACCGACGCCGCCGATCACGCCCGAGCCCAGCCACATCAGCCAGAGCTGGTGGGTGTAGATGCCGATCGCGCCAAGAAACAGGCCGCCGCACCAGCACAGAGCTGCGACGAAGCCGGCCTTGCGCGGACCCACCCGTTCGAGCCAGCCGCCCCAGATCGCGGCGGAGACGCCGAGCAGCACGAAGAACAGCGTGTACATCCAGCCCAGGCTGGCGACCTTCCAGTCGCAGCTCGTGGTGAACAGCTCCTGCCACAGCGACATGTCCGGACAGGCCTTCGGCGCAGTGATGCCGATCGCACGCGACAGCGGAAGCCAGAACACCGAGAAGCCGTAGGCCATGCCGATACAGAGATGGATGCACAGCGCCGCCGGCGGCACCAGCCAGCGATTGAAGCCGGCCGCCGCGATCGTGCGTTCACGATCGAGGAAGCCGGAAGCACCGACCGGTGCAAGAACGGTATCGGCAGTGGTCATAAGCATTACCTCCCAAGCGCGGCCTTGCCGGCACATCGGTTTGAGACCGGCCTTGCGCGAGCTCGGCAGCCGCGCAGGACAGGTCGGACTTCATGCCGAAGCGGAATAATCTGATGCGCGTCGCGTCATGTGCGCCGAGCAAGCAGCTGATCGCGGGCTGTCCCTTCGCCTCGCAAGCAGCGTTGCCGTGACGGCTATCGCGCCCTCATCCCCCCTCAACACCCTGTCCTGAGATGAGCAACACGCGTGCCAGAAGTCGCATCGTGACGATTCAACGACTTCCCGCAGCGCAATGCGCGACACCGGACAGAATGTCCTGGAAGCCTCGGACAAAATGTCCAATCAGGCCGCTTCCGGCAGCCACACCGTGAATGTACTTCCGGAGCCGACGCGGCTTTCGGCGGTGACCTGTCCGCCCTGTCGCTCGATCAGCGTCTGGCTGATGGAGAGGCCCAGCCCGGTGCCTTGCCGCAGCTTCGTGGTGTAGAAGGGATCGAATATCTTCTCGATCACCTCGGTGCTCATGCCGATGCCTGTGTCGGCGACCTCGATGGCGACGCCTCGATGGCCGTCGCGCTCGGCATCGAAGGAGCGGAGCGTCAGGGTTCCGCCGTCCGGCATGGCGTGGATCGCGTTGACGATGAGATTGACCAGTACCTGCTGCAGCTCGTTGCGGTTCATCAGCACGAGCCGGTTGGCGCGGTCGTCCCTGACCACGGCGATCTCGGTCTTGTTCAGAAGATGCTGCACCAGCGGCAGACAGTCGGAGATGACGCTGGCCGGCGCATGGCGCTCGACATAGCCGGCATATTCCTCCGGCCTTGCAAACTGCAACAGCTTGGTCACGATCTGGCTGATGCGGTGAATCTGCTCGTCGAGCAGGCGAAACTCGACCTTCGCCCTGTCGGCATCGGCCCCGAACACGCTGCGGATGACATCGAGATTGCCCTGCATCACCGCGATCGGATTGTTGATCTCGTGGGCAACGCCGGCGGTGATCTCACCGATCGCAGCCAGCTTCTCGGACATGATGAGCTGCTTGGTGGTGGCCTCGAGCTTGAGATTGGCGTGCTCGAGGTCCCGGGTGCGCTCCCGCACGCGGACGTTCAGTTCCTCATTCCATTCCCGGAGCTGTCGATCGCGTTCCTGGATCTGGTCGAGCAGGCTGTCGAGATGAACAGCGACGCGACCGATCTCGTCGCCCAACACCGGCATCCTGGTGCGGGCGGAGAGGTTCCCGCGCTCCACCTCGGCGATCGTCGCCGTGACGCGCTCCAGCGGCATGAAGATGGAGGTCGCCCAGCGCAGGAAGATCGGCACGGTCGCGGCGGTGATCGTGATGAACGCTGCGATGATGATCACCAATGTCTGGTACTTGGCTTCGCTGAACGGCTTCTCCAGAAAGCCGACATAGAGCATGCCGACGCGCTTGCCGTAACTGTCGACCAGCGGCTCGTAGGCGGAGATGTACCAGTCATTGACCACGAAAGCGCTGTCGAGCCAGGTGCGCCCCTCGCCCAGCACGGCGGAGCGCACCGCCGCCGACACGCGCGTGCCGAGCGCGCGCCGTCCCTCGAACAGGCGGACGTTGGTCGATATCCGCACGTCGTCCAGGAACAGCGTCGCGGTGCCCTGGCTGCCCTCCGGCAGGCTCGCCGCGCGATAGACGAGATCGTTGATCGTGTCGATGAATTCCAGGTTCTGGTTGAGCAGGGTGCCGCCGACCAGCGCAGCGGCGCCACCGTCGGGCAGCATCGCCCGACTCGCCGCATGCACGACCATGCCGCGCGTCTCCGTGCTGCGGTCGGTCGGCACCGCGTTCGGGGTCGGCACGAGGTCCAATCGCGCGCGCTCGGCCAGGGCCGGCGAAATTGCGGCGAGCTCGTCATTGCCGAAAATGTCGATGCCCGTCGCAGGGACCTGGCCCGACAGCGCCGACATGATGATCGGCCAGTCACTTCTCGGTTGATGCTGCAACGGCGGCGATGAGGCCAGGACGTCGCCGCGACCGTTTATCAGATACAGGAAATCGAGACCGGCTTCCTTGCGGGTCTCGTCGAGCAGACCCTGCAGGGAGCCGCGCGCATCCGGCGCCAGCACCTCATGGAAGCGGGCAGACAGGCTGAGCGCCCGGATCTGGGCGCCCGTCTTTTCCAGGATGCGGGCGAGATATTGGTGGGCGATAGTGAGATCGCCGTTCACCTTGGAGATCAGGGCCGCGTCGAATTTCGCGTTCCAGCGATAGATCGCAACGCCGAGCAGAAGCGGCAGGATGACCAGCATCGGCAGCAGCGCGATCGCCAGCAACCGGAAGCGGACGGAGCGTCCCCGCACGGGCTCGCCGCTGCGGCCGGCAGCATCAGACATCCCACAACGCGCATTTGCGGTCGATGGTCTTGCGCGAGATACCGAGGCGCCGAGCCGCCTCCTCGCGATTGCCATTGACCTCCTTCAGCACGCCGAGAATGTGACGGCGCTCGAGTTCTGCGAGACTGTCGGCAGGCGCAGCCTGATCGGTGTCGCGGGGACCGGCAAAATCGTCGGGGAAGGCGCCGAGGATCAGCGTGCGCTCGATCAGATTGCGCAGCTCGCGCACATTGCCCGGCCAGTCATAGCTTGCGAGCGCCGCCCGCACCGCGGCGTCGATCGGCACCGGCGGCATGCCGAGCTGAACCGACAGCTTGCTCATGAAGATGGTGGCGAGCTCCTGCACGTCATCGCCGCGATCCTTCAGGAGCGGCAGGCGGATCTGCATCACGTTGAGCCGGTAGAACAGATCGGCTCGGAAACGGCCCTTCTCGACCTCCTTCTGAAGCTCTGCATTGGTCGCGAAGATGAAGCGCAGGTCGACCGGGACTTCACGCTCGGAGCCAACCGGACGGACGCGGCGGTCTTCGAGCACGCGGAGCAGCTTGCTCTGCATCGGCAGCGGCAGCTCCCCGATCTCGTCGAGGAACAACGTGCCGCCATGGGCATACAGGAACAAGCCCTCGCGGCCCGAATCAGCGCCGGTGAAGGCGCCCTTGATGTGTCCGAACAGCTCGGCCTCGATCATGTCCGGCGGGATCGCCGCGCAATTCACGGGCACGAAGGGCTTGTCGGCGCGGTCGGACAGCGAGTGGATCGAGCGCGCCGCCACTTCCTTGCCGGTGCCGGATTCACCGGTGAGGAGAATCGAGGTCGGCAGGCGCGCGACCCGCGCGATGGTCTCACGTACGCGTAGCGTCGCCGCCGACTGTCCGATCAGATTGTCGCGCAGAAAGGTGCGGTCGGACGAGGCACGCAGAGCATAGCGCAGGACATAATTCTCACGCTGGAGGCGGACGCGGTCGAGGCATCTTGCCACCGCGTTGAGGATCTGGTTGGAGCGGAACGGCTTGAGCACGAAATCTGCCGCACCGGCACGCAGGGCCTGGATCGCGGTGTCGAGGTCGGCATAGGCGGTGATCAGGATGGCGTCGGCGAAAAAGCCGACGGCGCGCTGCTCGGCGAGCCAATCGACGCCATTCTTGCCTGGCATGATGTTATCGAGAATGACGACGTCGTAGCGGTTGGAATCGAGCTTGCGCGAAGCCTGGTCGGTATCGGCCGCCTCGTCCACCAGCTTGCAGCGCGGCGCAAGCGTGCGCACCAGGAAATTGCGCATGCCCGGCTCGTCGTCGACGATCAGGATGGAGGCCTGCGCCAGCGCGCTGAACTCCGGCCCTGCAGCCGTCTTGCCGAGCTTGACGGCAGGCTCGCGTCCCACCGCGGGACTTGCGGCTGCGCTTGCCCTCGATGTTGAGAAAGTCATGCCCGATGTCTTAGGTTTGAGAATCTTGGGTTTGAGAAACTTGGGTTTGAGATCATCCACCGCAATAGTCGGCGTCTTTCGCAATGCAGCGAAGCTCCGGCCGCTTCCCCCGCAGGCGCAGCATAGTCAAACCACGCCGCCGTGAACATTCGCCTTTCTACGGGGCGCCGCTCTTCTCGACCAGGAACACGATGCGCGCCTCGTTGCGCTCGGTGATCTCGACCTTGTCGCCGGTCTCGCGGATCAGGTTCGGAATGTCAATCACCGACAAGGGATCGGTGCAGTGAACCTCGAGCTGATCGCCCGGCTGCAAAGGCTTGAGCGCCTTGCGCGTCTTGAGGGCGGGCAGCGGGCATTTCAGTCCGGTGAGATCGAGCATCGTTCTGGTCATGGCCGCAACATGGCGGGACCGATCGATCGCGTCAACGCAAAGGCGCCTAGAGCAGATCGGCGTAGGACAGGAAGCCCACGTCCTGCCCCGGCTCGACATTCGTGATGTCCTCGCCGAGTTCGACGAGGCCGTCCGTCTCGACCAGCGAGGACAGCAGCCCGGCCCCCTCACGCGGGAACTTGATCGCCTCGAGCCCGCCGTCCTGCGCGCGCCGCAGAGAGGCGCGCACATATTCGCGCCGCCCGGCCTTCTTCTTGTAGGTAAACGCCGCACGCAACGGGATGGGCGTCAACGGCTCCGGCAAGCCTCCCGCCAGCGCCAACACGGTCGGTCGCACCACATGGACAAACGTCACGAAGCTCGCGACGGGATTGCCGGGCAATCCGATCAGCGGCGTGCCGCCAATGATGCCCATCGCCACGGGACGGCCGGGCTTGATCGCCATCCGCCACAGCACCAGCGAGCCGATGCTCTCGACCGCAGCCTTGACGTGATCCTCCTCTCCGGTCGAGACGCCGCCGGTGGTGAGGATCAGGTCATGGTGACCTGCGACCTGCTTCAGGCCGTTCGCGAGCGAACTGCGCTCGTCGCGCAGAATGCCGAGGTCGCTGACCTCGCAGCCGAGCCGGCGCAGCATCGCCATCAGCATGAAACGGTTGGAATCAAACAGCTGCGAGGCGGCGCGCGGTTCGCCGGGCGACGCCAATTCGTTGCCAGTCGAGAACACGGCGACACGGATGCGCCTGACGACGTCGAGTCCCGTCAGGCCGAACGCGGCGGCAAGGGCGACATGCTGCGGTCGCAAGCGCTGGCCGGCACGGAGCGCGACGCGACCTTGCGGAATGTCCTCGCCTGCGGGACGGACATTGGCGCCGGGCTTCAGCCCCGGCGGCAGCACGATCCTGCCGGAATCATCGATGCGGACGTCCTCCTGCATGAAGACGGTGTCCGCATCGGGCGGCATCGGCGCGCCGGTGAAGATGCGCGCGGTGTGACCGGGCTTGATCGGCGCCTGTGCAAGGCCGCCGGCCTGGATGCGACCGTCGAGCGGGAACGCCCGTTCGGCGCCGTCCGGAAGGTCGGCGTTGCGCAGGGCGTAACCGTCGACGGCGGAGTTGGTGAACGGCGGCAGCGGCAGAGGTGCGGCCACATCGCGCGCGAGCACGCGCCCGTCGGCGTCGACGAGCGCCACGGTCACGATATCGGCAATCGCGTTGACGCGCGTCGTGATGAGGCCAACGGCTTCGTCGACCGACATCATCGGGCCGCCGAAGGCAAAGCAATCGTCCGATAGTTGCGCCATGGTGCCTCGTCAGCGCATCGCAGCGCTCTTTGCCACCGCTTCCTCGAGCGGCATCGCCGCGCGCAGCAACAGTTCCGCGGCAGCCGCGATATCGTCGAGATGGACAGTCGGCAGCCTTGTGTCAATCGCGACGTCGCTCGCAATCCCGGCAATGCCGGGATCATCGGGAAACAGCAGCGGCTTGCCGTTGCCGGCGCGGTGCACCTCGATCTTGCGGTGCGGCTCACGCTTGAAACCCTCGACCACGACGAGATCGACGGCGGAGAGCTTGCCGAGCAGCTCCGGCAGCCGCGGCTCCGCCGCCCCGCGCAGCTCATGCATCAGGGCCCAGCGGTTCGAGGAAGCGACCAGCACCTCCGCCGCGCCGGCCTCGCGATGGCGCCAGGAATCCTTGCCGGGCACGTCGACGTCAAACTGGTGATGCGCATGCTTGATCACGGAGACACGTAGGCCCTGCGCATTGAAATGCGGGATCAGCCGCGTCAACAGCGTGGTCTTGCCCGCACCGCTCCAGCCTGCAAGGCCGATGACTTTCATTCCCGATCCGTCTCCGCGAGCGACTTGGTCCTTGGTGGAACCGCTCTCTCCACCGCCATTGCGAGCGTGGCGACGCAATCCAGACTGTCTCCGCGGGGGCATTCCTGGATCGCTTCGCTGCGCTCGCAAAGAGGACGAGGCGGCATTTCGCTATCACCCCGCCATGCATATATCGGCTTGACCCGAATGTCATGCTAACCTCGCCGCCATGATGAAGATCGACAAAGCCCCGGTACCCCTGATCATCCCCAACCCCGACGACCCGCGCCTGACCCAGAGCGTGACCGGGACCGACCAGACCGGCGCCAGGGTCGAGATCAAGGTCCCGATGGAGCGGCCATTGACGCTCTACCTGAATGCCCAGGAGATCGTCACCATGATGACGATCGGCGACTATCCCGAGTATCTGGCGCTCGGCTATCTGCTGAACCAGAACATGCTGAAATTTAGCGACGTGGTCACCGAGGTCGAATACGACGACGACCTCCAGGTGGTCGTGGTGCGCACCGCACATCACACCAATTTCGAGGCCAAGTTGAAGAAGCGCACGCAGACCTCGGGCTGCGCGCAGGGCACCGCCTTCGGTGATCTGCTGGAGGCGGTCGAGAGCGTCGCGCTGCCGAAGGCCGAGCTGCGCACCTCCTGGCTCTACCAGATGACGCAGACCATCAACACCATGCCCTCGCTCTATCTCGAGGCCGGCGCGATCCATGGCTGCGTGTTGTGCAAGGAAGGCACCCCGCTCTGCTACACCGAGGACGTCGGCCGCCATAACGCGGTCGACAAGATCGCGGGCTGGATGTACCGCCACGGCGTCGAGCCTGGCGACAAGATCCTCTACACCACCGGGCGTCTCACCTCGGAGATGGTGATCAAGACCGTCCGCATGGGCATTCCGATTCTGGTGTCGCGCTCCGGCTTCACCGCCTGGGGCGTCGATCTCGCAAGGCAGGTCGGGCTGACGCTGGTGGGACGCACCCGCGGAAAGCGCTTCATCGCGCTCGCAGGCGAGGAACGCATCGTCTACGATCAGAATCTTGCTTATGTCGAGGAGGAATCGGCCAGGCACAAGCGCAAGGGTGAAGGTGGTGACGACTAGGATTCCGGCAACGAGCGTTCCATCGACTCTCGGCGTGCTGCTCGCCGGCGGTCTCGCGCGGCGCATGGGCGGCGGCGACAAGCCGATGCGCACCATTGGCGGGCGCACCATCCTGGAGCGCGTGATCGCGCGCCTTTCGCCCCAGTGCAGCGGGCTGATCCTCAACGCGAACGGCGATCCCGCCCGCTTTGCTGCGTTCGGCCTGCAAGTCGTCGCCGACGACGTGCCCGGCTTTCCCGGCCCCCTCGCCGGCATCCTCGCTGCGCTCGACTGGACCGCGACGAACCGGCCGGAGATCGAATGGGTGGTCAGCGCCGCCGGCGACTGCCCGTTCCTGCCGCGCGATCTCGTGGCGCGGCTGCATGAGGCGCGCGCGCGTGAGAACGCTCAGCTCGCGGTGGCCGCGTCAGGCAAGCAGTCGCATCCGGTGATCGGCCTGTGGCGCGTCGCCTTGCGCGACGAGCTGCGCCACGCGCTGGTCGTCGAGGACCTCCGCAAGATCGACCGCTGGACCGCGCGTTATCCGCTCGCAACGGTGACGTGGCCGGCGGAGCCGCTCGATCCGTTCTTCAATGCCAACACGGTCGAGGACATCTCCGAAGCCGAGCGCCTGGCGGTGCTGGATGAGGCATCCTAGCAACCTCACGATTTCGGGAACTCGTTGAGCAACGAGCGCGGCGATCTAGCTCATGGGCCGTTGAACCGGACTTCAGCCAGACGTTGACGCGCGAGGCCTCCTGCAACGCGCTAGGCAGGCCGGAATCCGGCCCCCTCCAGCGCCGCACGCGCCTCGTCCGAGCCGAGTGCGTCGAGAAAGGCCCGCACGGCCGGCCGGTCTTTGCGTGCGGTTACCAGTGCGAAGTCATAGTGCTCTTCCGCCAGCGGAATGAAACCGAGGCCGGCCGCATGGGCGACCGGCGCAATGGTCATGCCCCAGTCGGCGCGGTGCTGGGCGACGGCCGCCGCAACTGCATTGTGCGAACGCGGCTGGTTCCAGTAGCCTTCCGGCCGCACGCCGCCGAGCAGCCGGTCGATCAGGATGCGTGTGCCGGCGCCCTGGTTGCGGTTGACCATGATGCAAGTGGGATCAGCAAGCGCGGCAGCGACCGCATCCTTCGCGTTCAGGTCCTCGAAGCGCCTGTCGCCCTTGCGGAACACAATGCCCTGCATCCGCCGCCAGCCGGGGACGAGCTCGAGCCCCTCGACGAGATAGGGCGTGTTGTAGGTCTCGCTCTTGTCATCGAACAGGTGGATCGGCGCGAGGTCGCATTCGCCGCGCCTGGCCGCCGCGAGGCCGCCAAGGCTGCCGACCGCGATTGAGCGCACGGTCAGGCCGGCATGCGCGAGCGGTGCGGTGACGAGATCAAGGCCGGTGCAATGGCTGCCGACGATGACGAGATCGGGCACGCGCACATGCGGCGTGAACAGCGTCACTTCGGCTTCAGTCCCGGCCGGCATCTGATCCGCCAGCGCATCGATGCGCAGAAAGCCGTCCGCCTGCGCAAATGACGTGATCGCGCCAGAACCCTTGCCCGAGGGATAGGCGATGAGGCCATCCCGGCCCTGGACCAGCGAGACCATGATGAATTCGGTGCGGCCGAGTTCGGAGGCGATGCGCACCGGCACGGTCGCGTTCACCTTGGCATCGGAGCGCGGCGGCAGGCCGGCCATCCTGCGCAGCACCGGCACGATCATGTCGTGGAAGGTGAACATCGCCGAGGTCGGAAAGCCCGGCAGGATCACCAGCGGCTTGCCATCGCACACCGCAAGGCACAGCGGCTTGCCGGGCTTGAGCGCAACGCCATGCGCAATGATGCCGGGTGCGCCGAGCCGGCCGATGATGCGATGGGAGAGATCGCCCGCGCCTTTCGACGTACCGCCCGACAGCACAAGCATGTCGGAGTCCGCAAGCGCGCGGCGCATGGCCGCTTCGAGCCTGGCTTCATCGTCGGGAATGGCACCGAGGAAGACGGCCTCGCTGCCATTCTCGGCGACCGCAGCGGCGACGATGGCGCCGTTGGTATCGTAGATTTCGGCAGGCGCGAGCGGCTGGCCGGGCTGAACCAGTTCGTCCCCGGTGGAGATCACGGCAACCCGCGGCCTGCATACGACACTCACCTCGGCAATGCCGCAAGCCGCCAGCATGCCGATCTCGCGCGAGCCGATGATGGTGCCGGCGCGCAGCAGCGCCTCGCCGCGCGCGATGTCGGATCCGGCGTACGAGACGAATTGCCCCGGCGAGACGGCGCGACGGACGTCGATCGCATCGAGGCCTGCCGGCTGGGTGTGCTCGACCATGACCACGGCATCGGCGCCGCGCGGCAGCGGACCGCCGGTGGCAATCGGCGTCGCGGTCCCGGCCGCCACCTGCAGGGTCGGTGCGGTACCGCAATGAATGGTCTCGCCATTCAGCGCGAGGCGCACGGGCGCGCCCTCGCCGGCCGCCGCAAGATCCGCGGAGCGCACTGCAAAACCATCGACATTGGAGCGGTCGAACGGCGGCACGTCGATCGGTGCGGTGACGTCTTCTGCGAGTGCGGCACCGAGCGCAGCAGCGAGCTTGCGCGATGCGCTCGGAAGCCCCCGCGGGAACAAGGCCGCCTCGAAGCGCGCCAGGGCCTCCTCGCGCGAGAGGATTTTGAGAAACTGCTCCTGCTCGAGCGCGCTGCGGTCCGGTGATTTCGGGATCATCGTCATGCCAGGACCCATATCATTCCCGCATCAGATGGGCATCGACCGGCGTACCTGCCGCAAATCCCTCGTGACTGGCGGGAATGAGCAGCCACGCGTCCGCACGGGCGATGGCCTGAAGCGGCCATTCGCCCACGGCAAGCGGCATCCAGGCGCGATGTTCCCCGGCCAGCAAAGCGATCTCGGCGATGCCGACACTGGATGCGATTTTTCGCGCAAGTGGCAAGGTCACCCGCTGGCGCGGCCGGCGCGCCGACAGACGATCGACGAGCGGCAGCACGAGCGCGAGCCAGGCCGCAAGCGCATGATCGGGCGAGCCGGGCAAGGCGACGAAGGGAACCTGTCCGAGCCGTCCGACCGCGGCAGTGCGTCCGGGCTGGAGCGCAAGGCCGTGCACCGTCACCTCACCGCGCCGGGCCAGGGCCGTGATGGCGGCGTCCTGGCGGCCAACCCCGCTGCCGCCGATCGTCAGCAGAAGATCGCAAGAGGACGCATCGAGCACATCGGCAATCGATGCTTCGTCGCGTGCTCGAGCGTGACGCGCCTCGACGTCGAGTCCCGCCGCCCGCGCGAGCCCGGCGACCATATGCGTCGTTGCCGTTGCGCCCGGCACATTGACGATGTGCAGCCGGGGCCGCCGCACGCCCAGCTTCTCCAGGCCCGCAACGCGCGCCATCAAGAGATCGGCCGCACCGACCGGATGGCCTTCGGCGCCGGCAGGCGCGCCTTCCGCGATGTCGCTGCCGGCGCGCCGGACGCCCTGTCCGGGCACGCCCTCCGCCAGCACCTGCACGAGCGGTCCCGACACCTCCACTGCATCGGCATCGAGCACACAGTCGGATCCCGCCGGCATCGCCTCGCCGGCCTCGACCCACACCGGCACGCTTGTCAAAGGCAGCGGCGAATAAGAGGACGCGCCGACGAGATCGTTGGCGCATAGCGCCCAGCCGTCCGCGGCGGCAATGTCGCGCGAAGGATAGGCGGCAAGCAGCGGCGTGCCCGCCGCGACGCAGCCGATCGCTTCTGCGCACGGCACCTCCACCGGCGCGACGGGATCAACGCCTCGCAGCAACGCGGCGAGGGCGGTGTCGAGCGGCGTCAGCGATGGCGGCAGGCGCTGGGTCATGCGCCATGATGGACCATGCATCGCCCGGTTTGGCAACCGCCGGCGATGCGAGCCTCAACCGCCCGACCTGTCCGAATTGGGGAAGAACAGCTGCTGCCCGTCGACCTTGTAGCCGGCGATCGCCGTCTGCCCCTCCGGCGATGTCAGCCAGTCGATGAAGGCCTGCCCGAGGTCTTTCTTCACGTTCGGAAACTTCTCTGGGTTGACCAGCATCACGCCGTACTGGTTGAGCAGCCGCCTGTCGCCTTCGACGACGATGTCGAGATCGCCGCGATCCTTGAAGGCGATCCAGCTGCCGCGGTCCGCCAGCACATATGCATTCGCGGCGCGCGCCGCGTGGAGCGCCGAAGCCATGCCCTGCCCGGCCTCGCGATACCAGGCGCCCTTGGCGCCGGCGATGTCGATGCCGGCCACGATCCACAGCGCGAGCTCCGCGGCGTGGGTGCCCGACCGATCGCCGCGCGTCACGAACGGCGCGCCCTTGGCTTCGATCGCCTTCAGCGCCGTCGCGATGTCCTTGCCCTTCACGCCCGCGGGATCGCTCTTCGGCCCTATCAGCACATAATCGTTATACATGACGTCGTAGCGCTTCACGCCAAAGCCGTCGGCGATGAATTTCTCCTCCTGGGGCCGCGCGTGCATCAGCACGACGTCGACCTCGCCCCGTCGCGCCCCGTCGAGCACTTCGTCGGCGCGCCGCGCGATCACGGTCACCTCGATGCCGGTCTTGTCGCGGAAGATCGGCAGCAAATAATCGAGCAGGCCGGACTCCTGCGTCGCCGTGGTCGAGGCGAGGACGATGCCGCGATCCTCCGCGGAGGACGCCGCAACACTCGCGGCAAGCCCGCAGAGAAGCGCAAATACAACGGACAGGCGGCCCATGATCGGGGTTCCCTTGGCTATGACGCGATCATGATGATGATCGATTGCGCCGCACTCGTGACGCGTTTTCGCGCAGCCAGCCGGGAAATTTCGGCAACGCCGCCGCGCCGCGCGAGCGATTGATTCAGGATCGTTCACCAAAGCAGAAATCGCGCGTGCTGATGTATTGCAAAGCGGCGAGATGATCGGGCATGGTTCCCGCGGACAAAATATCTGAAATGCAGAATTCCACCTGCGTCGGGCGTCAAAAAGAAACAATAATTTACATAGGAATGCAGGATGGAATTCCTGACGACCAGCGAAGCCGCCGAATATCTTCGGCTCGGCGAACGCAAGCTTTACGAACTCGTCACCACCGGTGCGATCCCCTGCACAAAAGTGACGGGGAAATGGCTCTTCCCGCGGCACGAACTCGACCTCTGGGTCCTGTCGGGACTGGCGCGTCCGGCCGGCATGTTGATCGCGGAGCCGCCGCCGGTCGTCGGCGGCAGCCAGGACGAACTATTGGATTGGAGCCTGCGCGAATCCGGCTCTGGCCTGGGATCGATGAGCGAGGGCAGCGCGCGCGGGCTCGAGCGCTTGCAACGCAACGAGGTGATGGCCGCGGCGGTTCACTTCCACGCCTTGAACCCCTCCGACAATCTCGCCAGCGATGCCAGTATCGAAGCCCTGCGAGCCGCGCCGGACCTGCATGATGCCGTGCTGGTCGCGTTCGTGCGCCGCGAAGTGGGTCTGGTGCTGCCGCACGGCAATCCCAAGCGACTGCACAGCCTGACCGACGTGCTCGCACTCGGCGCCCGGATGGCGATGCGGCAACAGGGCACGGGCGCGCAGATGCTGCTCGACGTGCTCCTGAAGCGCGCGGGCGCCTCGACGCGCGATTTGCGCCGCATCGAAACCTCGGCCCTGACCGGGCCGGATCTTGCCGAATTGGTCCGCGCCGGCCAGGCCGATTGCGGCATCGCGACCCGCGCGGCGGCGCGCTCGGCCGGTCTCGATTTCGTGCCGCTGGTCTGGGAGAATCTTGACCTCGCGATGCGGCAGCGCAGCTATTTCCGCCCGGCGATGCAGGCCGTGCTCCGCTTCCTGAACGACCGGCGGCTGCGCCAGCGCGCCGATGAGCTGACCGGTTACGATCCTTCGCCCGCAGGACAGATCCGCTTCGCAGCCTGACATTGACGCCCGCCCCCGAATAGTTGCAAAAGAAACCAATTCAGCCGGGCCGTACCCGGACGCAACGCCGGCCAACGAGCCGGCTCAGGGGAGGACAAACGTGAATCCAACCAGATTTGGACTGCCGGTCGCGGCTGCCTTGGTGGCGGCCTTGCTGCCGGGTGCCGCAATGGCGCAGGTGTCCGACGACGTCGTCAAGATCGGCGTGCTCACCGACATGAACGGCCCCGCTTCCGCGCCGACCGGCCAGGGCTCGGTGACGGCGGCGCAGATGGCGATCGACGATTTCGGCGGCACCGTGCTCGGCAAGCCGATCAGCATCGTGATCGGCGACCACCAGCTCAAGGCCGATATCGGCGGCACGATCGCGCGGCGCTGGTACGACGTCGACCAGGTCGATCTGATCGTCGACGTGCCGGTCTCCGCGGTCGGCCTCGCGGTGCAGAACGTCGCCAACGAGAAGAAGCGGCTGTTCATCACCCATTCCACCGGCACCGCGGATTTCCACGGCAAGTTCTGCTCGCCTTACGCGATCCAATGGGTGTTCGACACCCGCGCGCTCGCGGTCGGCACGGCGGATGCGGTGGTCAAGCGCGGCGGCGACAGCTGGTTCTTCATCACCGACGATTACGCCTTCGGCCATTCGCTGGAGCGCGATGCGTCCGCGGTCGTCACCGCCAATGGCGGCAAGGTGCTGGGCTCGGTGCGGCCGCCGCTGGCGACCCCCGACCTCTCCTCCTTCGTGCTGCAGGCCCAAGCCTCCAAGGCCAAGATCATCGGCATTGCCGCCGGTCCCCCCAACAACATGAACGAGATCAAGACCGGCTCGGAATTCGGCGTGTTCAAGGGTGGCCAGCAGATGGCGGCGCTGCTCGCGCTGATCACCGACATCCACGGCCTCGGCCTGCAGGCGGCTCAGGGCCTGCTCCTGACCACGTCGTTCTACTGGGACATGGACGACAAGACCCGCGAATGGTCGAAGCGCTATTTCGCCAAGTTGAACAAGATGCCGTCGATGTGGCAGGCCGGCGTCTATTCCAGCGTGATGCATTATCTCAACGCTATCAAGGCGGCCGGCACCGACGATCCGCTCAAGGTCGCCGCCAAGATGCGGGAAAAGCCGATCGAGGATTTCTTCGCCCGCAACGGCAAGCTGCGCGAGGACAATCTGATGGTGCACGACCTCTGGCTGGTGCAGGTGAAGACGCCGGAGGAGAGCAAATATCCGTGGGACTATTACAAGATCCTCACGACCATCTCCGGCGACAAGGCGTTCGGGCCGCCGGACCCGGCGTGTGCGATGGTGAAGAAGTGACGGTGCAGCCGGACACACATAGGTCGTCATGCCCGGGCTTGACCCGGGCATCCACGTCTTTCTTGGGCGCGGTGGCGCGTGGATGGCCGGATCAAGCCCGGCCATGACGAGTGTGGGCGTGCAGCAGCGTGCTACTTCATGGCGCCGATCTCTCGGAAGTACTTTGCGACGCCCGGATGGATCAGCTCGGCCTTCGGCGCGGCCGCGACTGTGTTCGCCGCATTGGTCTCGCAGGCCTGCGCGAGCTTCCCGCAGAACGTCGCCTCGACGCCGTGCAGCGTCTTCGCGAGGCGGTAGGCGACATCGTCCGGCAGGTCCTCGCGCGTGAGGACAAAGCTCCAGGAGCCGAGCGAAGCGATCGGCGCGGTCTGGTTCGGATAGGAGCCGGCCGGCACGGTGAGCGGCTTCAGGAACGCATGCTTGACGCGAATGCGCGTGATCTCCTCGGCGCTGGGCGCGATGAAGCGCGCGCCTGATGGGCTCGATGCCACCGCGGCAAAGCCGGGCCAGCCGATGCCGGCGCCCCACAGCGCGGCGACGCGGCCATCCTCGACCATCGCCGGGCCGTCGCCGGCGCGGTCGAGATAGATCGCCTTGAAGTCCTCGTCCTGCTTCAGGCCGAGCCCGTCCAGCACATAGCGGGCCAGGATCGGCAGGCCCGAGCCCTTGGCGCCGAACGCGACGGGCTGGCCGACGAGATCGCGGATCGTCCTGTAGGGACTGTCGGCGCGCACCACGAACATGCCGGGGTTGGAATAGATCGCGGTGAAAATTTTCAATCGCACCGGCGCACGGCCGATGCCGGCGAAGGCCTCATAGGCCGGCTCGCCCGCGACCAGCGCGAGATCGAGCTCGCCCTTCTCCAGCAGCGGGATGTTCTCGTTGCTGCCCCGGGTATTGCGCGGCGCGATGGACAATTGCGGATCGGCCGCGTTCATCACCTCCGCAAAGGCGTTGCCGTAGAGCGGGAAGCCGCCGCCGGGCGTCGCGGTGCCGAGGTTGATTGTCTGGCTGATCGTCGTGGTCGGAATGGCGCTGCCTCCGGCTTGGCCAGCAGCGGGACTTGCGAGCAGCGCCGCACCGAGAAGGATCATCGCGAATCTCATGGTCGCTCCTGGCGGACCTGCGTCAACACCGACTTGCGACGATGTAGGCAGCGACCCGATTTTGTGAAAGCATGCAGCCAACGACAATAAAGCAATGGGAGACGTCATGTTGCGAATTCTGCGTCACGGTTTGTTCGGGCTCGCAGTCCTCTTAGGTCTTTTCAGCACCACCCCTCCCGCCTCCGCCGCCTATCCCGACCGCCCCGTGCACTGGCTGATCGGCTTCTCCCCCGGCGGCCCGGTCGACATCGTGGCGCGGATCATGGCGCAGTGGCTGTCGGAGCGGCTCGGCCAGCAGGTCATCGTCGAGAACCGCACCGGCTCCGGCGGCAACATCGCCGCCGCCGCCGCGGTCAACTCGCCGCCGGACGGCTACACGCTGCTGTTCGTCGCGCCCAACAACGCGATCTCGACCTCGCTCTACAAGAAGCTGCCGTTCGACTTCCTGCGCGACACCGTGCCGGTCGCGAGCATCATGCAGCTCACCAACATGCTGGTCGTCTCCAACGCGTTTCCGCCGAGGACGGTCAAGGAGTTCATCGACTACTGCAAGGCCAATCCCGGCAAGATCTCCTATGCCTCCTCGGGCAACGGCACCTCGGTGCACATGTCGGCCGAGTTGTTCAAGGTGATGACGAAGTGCGACATGGTGCACGTGCCCTATCGCGGCTCGGCCATCGCCTTCCCCGACATCATCTCCAACAAGGTGCAGCTGATCTTCGACAACCTGCCCTCGGCCATGGAGCAGGTGAAGGGCGGCAATGTCCGCGCCCTGGGCGTGACCTCGCCGCAGCGCTGGCCGAGCGTGCCCGACGTGCCCGCGATCGCCGAGACCGTGCCGGGCTTCGAATCGGTCGGCTTCTACGGCATCTCCGCGCCGAAGGGCACGCCGCCCGAGGTGATCGAGATCCTCAACAAGGCCGTCGGCGAAGCGCTGAAGGACCCGAAGCCGGTGGCAAAGCTCGCCGAGACCGGCGGCATCCCAAAGCCGATGACGCCGGCCGAGTTCGGCAAGCTGGTCGCGGATGAGACCGCGAAGTGGCGCAAGGTGGTCGAGTTCGCCGGGGTCTCGGTGGACTAGCCAGCCATCGCGGGATCTGTCGCTCGCCGGCACGACGTTCGAGGGGGCCAACAGGCCCTCTCAAAGCAAAAAGTGCGAAAACAACCCCATGCACAGTAGAGGACGTGAGCAATCACAGCGGCTTACGGACGCGCTAAATGAGGCGCGGCCGGATGATCGCGAGGGTCGTTTGACTTGTCGGGCAAAACAGTGGCAGAATGCGACTATTCCGAATTCCGCGATGATCCGATCATTCGATACGCCGCATGTTCCGCGCAGCGCCGGCGGCTCCCCTTGATCAGGCCCCACTCTGTTCGACGCGCTCTCCAGGCGCGAACCGGGACCCCTTCGCCTTGAAAACGCTTGAGGATTGCACCCCCGCCTCAGGCCCTGTAAACGAACCGCGCACCGTTGCCGGCCGCCTCCCCGCGGCCGCCTCGCGGCGGGGCCTGTAGCTCAATGGTTAGAGCCGGCCGCTCATAACGGTCTGGTTGCAGGTTCGAGTCCTGCCGGGCCCACCAGCCTTGACTCGCTTCGCGAGTTTCGGCTCGGCAAGCCGGTGCCACAAACACCCAGCGAAGCGAACGAAGGCTGACACGCCGAAGCCCACAGGGCCGAGGCGACGTATTCGACGAAATGCGTGCCGAGGGTCCACCGCTTCTGCTCGATGGGCTTTTGTGCACTGTCACCGTGACGACGATCGAGGAAATCGCCCCTTCATCGATCGAACGCCTTCTGCTGCTGATTGCGGGATCGAAGAGGGCACCGAGGTCAAGTATTCGCGCCGCCGACCTGCCGATGGTGCAACCCCAGCTTTCGACAAAGACCAAGCGAAGCAGATCGCGATCCTCGCAAATAAGCCAGACACACCCGAACGCCTTACAACTGTGGCTCGGCTATGCGCGCACCACTTATCGTAGCGATCTGGCGTCCGGAACGCTCTCGCCCTGCAAGTCATTGATAGTGCCATACCCTTCGGTGGCTAAGCTCTTTACGTTTTCGCGCAGAGGTAGTAGCATTCCAATGAACAGGAGGGCAATCGATGGCAAAAGAGCGAAAGGCTCCAGCCGGTTCAAGGCTCAATCCAGCAGCCAAAAGCGAAATCCTGGAGCTTATCAGTCAGCAAGTTGCTTTGGCTGGCCGGGCGACGCCTCTCACGGCGGATGAGAGGATCGATGAGTATCATAAAGGCACATCGCCGGGTCCGGTTGATCAGTACATAAAAGGGCAGCCCCAGCAGTAACGGCTCGGCGGACAGTCATGGTAAGGACGATAGAATTGTCCTAAGCGATCTCAGCGGAGCCCGCCCGGCTCGGAGGAAGACGGAGTTCACCATCCTTGCTCCAGCTAATCTCGCCTTGGGGCGAGAGGACGATGATTCGTTCAGCGAGTGATCGTGGGGCCATCCGAAAAAGATCAGCATGCGTTCCGAACTGCGCGGGATTGGATACCGGTTGAGCAAAGTCGGCATGCTCGTACGCGAATTCCGCGTACGGCAGAATCCATCGCGCCTTGACCAACTCGGCCCAACGCAGCGTATCCTGAGCAGAACCCGTGAACTGCTCCAAGGCGCGCGACAGAACGAAAGGCTTCTTATAAAAATGGGAGCCTTGAAAGTGGAAATTGGAGCACGGCGAAAAGAACAAGTCGACGGGCCCAAACCTTTCATGCACTTCTCGCATAACGTCGTCCATTGAGCCAAAGTGGTCAGCGCATGCATCAACCACTCCAAGAGCACTCTTGCCTCCGAACCGGAGATGGTATGTCTGCCAGTCTTGCCGTCCCTCTGGACCGCTGCCCTCTCCATAGAAGGGTAACGATACAAACTCCACATCGCCGAACTGTAGCGACTCCCAAGGCTCCACTGTCAACACATTGTGGAATCCAAGCTCCTCGCACACGCGCCTCATGTCGATATTCACAATGGACGGCCGCGAGCGCAGCTTTGGCACGACGATTGGCGTGTCGCGATCCACGAGCAGTAAACTGTCCAGGTTGAGGTGGTCCCAGTGAGGATGCGAAATAATGATCGCATCGTAGGGTCTGGTCAGGAAATGCTCGAGCCGAACCTCGGGCCGGTGTCGGAGGACTAAAAGTGGATCTATCAACACACTACTGTTCGGCGTCTCCACCACTAGGCAGGAATGCCCGGCCAGCGCAATATGATATCCGGAAGGCGCAGGCAGCGACTGCAACTCTACGAACTGGAGCAGTTCCTTTTCGATGAGGACTTCGAGCAGGCTCCACTCGGCGTGGTCTACCTTTCGGCGTAGTTCGTCGACGCTCGTCGACGGCCTAAGCCGGGCGAGCAACTCGCCGAAGACTGGGAGGCTCAAGGCATTT
The DNA here is from genome assembly GCF_052043945.1 of Bradyrhizobium sp. PUT101. NCBI lineage: Bacteria > Pseudomonadati > Pseudomonadota > Alphaproteobacteria > Hyphomicrobiales > Nitrobacteraceae > Bradyrhizobium > Bradyrhizobium sp. PUT101. The sequence goes on along the minus strand of NZ_CP197207.1, from coordinate 5,568,076 downwards.
ATCGGAATGCGCAGCTCAGAGCGGTCCGCCCTCGATCGGAAAGACAGTTCCAGGTCGGGATCGAAGATCGTTAGCGGTGGATCGAAATAGAACTCGTCTCGCAAACGCAGGACTTCACCGACGTTGGTATAGAAGCGCTTTGCGCCGCTGCATTCGAACCAGTCTTCTCGGCCCAACTCCCTAGCAGCAAACATTGCGTCCCGGCAATCTGCAATCTCCTGAGCAGTTTGTCCAAGTGCAAGATGTGCCAACGAGCCGTCGTCTAGAAATCGTTTGAGCCGATAGCTGTCCAACGTGACGAGGCAGTCCGGATGCAACACCAACGCGTATGAATCGCCTTGCTGATATGGTAGCATGTCTCAAGACCCTCACCTCAGATCCATCTCAATGATTATTCCTCAATCTGCAGAATCCTCCAGCGGAGAATTGTCGGGCCATCGTGAATCCTTGTATCGAGGCTTTTCCTTTCCGGGCGCGCCACTCCATGCCGAGTTGTTCCGGGCGGTCACAGAGGAATGGACCCGGGAGGTCCTACGCGTATTGATTGAGAGAATGCATGAGCACCAAAGCTCCAATTCCCTGCGCACCTATCTGAAGCAGGCCAGCCAAGGGCGAAATCTTGGGACTTTTGCCTTGGACCCGAACTGCGGCGCTGCGCACGAGGCACTTTCCGGAAACACGGAATTGGTAGACCGTGCGGCATGCGGTGCGGGGTTGATGCTCGCCGCGGCGGGGGAGATTGGTGATTGGAACGTCAATCTGACCTCCCCGACCCGCTTTCGGTTTGGACACTGGCTTTTGCCGGCCGCCACCCGCTTCATTGTTCACGTTGACTCCGAACGCACTTGCATTAACGTTGGGCCTCATACTTTTTCGGTGCAACGCGATAACGTGGAGACCGCGGACGCCATCGAACTTCCAACCGTTCATGCCGGCGCCAGGCGGATTGTGTGTTGGAATCGCAACGTTGGACGCGCTACTGAAGTTGCGATCCTCTCGCGACAATTCAGAAATCGCTTAAGGGGCGACTTGCCCGACAGAGTCCAATCAGCTTTTGACTTGTTGTCGCGCGCGGCTCCCGAGTATTACGAGTGGGTATCACGCGTCGTTCGGGTAATCTTTCTTCTGGAATGCAGGGGTCGCCTGCTTGAAAGCGCAAGTTTTGCGTCTCGACCGGGTGTTCTCCGGATCACTGCGGATACCCGACCGGCTGCCGTCGCCGAGATGCTCGTGCACGAGGCGAGCCATCAATACTATTACCTGCTGACTCGTCTGGGCTTCGCGTTGAGCAACGCAGAGGACACTCAGTATTCGCCTCTTAAGCGCACCGAACGTCCACTGGACAAGATCATTCTCGGGTTTCACGCCTTCGGGAACGTCCTGCTGCTCCATCGCCAGCTGAGGGAACGCCATGCCGACGATGACGGATACTGCGCAGAAACCTTGCAGCCTACACACGCAGAGGTTACTATGATGCGCGATACCATCAGACTGCACGCTCAGTTGACCGACATCGGGCGAGGCCTATGTTATCCTCTGTCAGCTGCCCTGTCGTAGACGACCCAAAGATCGCCACTGTCATCGTCAAGCTGGCGAGCCGCTGCAATCTGAACTGCACATACTGCTATCTCTATCAGCACGCCGACCAAAGTTATTTGGGTCGGCCGCCGCTGATCTCAGATCGAGTCTTTGACGCCATTCTTCTGGCGATGATACGTCACTGCGAGCGGCATGCGCCTCACCGCATGTCAATGCTCTTTCACGGTGGCGAGCCTCTGCTCGTCGGACCGACGCGCCTAGGTAAGTTCGTGAAACGAGCCCGCGCTGCCTTGGGAACAAGCCTGCGTTCGCTGTCGATTCAAACAAACGCAACGCTCATCGATGCGAATTGGGCGGCCCTTTTGGCCTCAGTCGGCATCGACGTTTCAGTGAGCCTCGATGGTCCAGCCGAATGGCATGACCAAGCGAGGCGTGATCATCACGGGCGAGGCTCCCATGAGAACGTTATCCAAGGAGTTCAGAATCTAATTGCCGCTGGCATCGATCCATATGTCTTGTGCGTAATACAGCCCAGTCGTTCAGGCGTCGACGCCTTTCGGTACTTTCTCGATCTAGGAATCAAGCGCTTCGATCTGTTGCTGCCTGACGTGACACACGACAGCAAGCACGCTTTCTACGGCCGACTCGGGCCGCACCCCGTGGCTGACTACCTCATCCCAATCTTCGACCTCTGGCTCAAACGCGACGATCCGACCGTCGAGATCCGTTTGTTCAACAACCTGCTGTCAATGTTGATGGGCGGCCAATCCCGATTCGACAACTTTGGAAATGGCAGGCCGAGCTATTTGGCCATCGACACTGACGGAACCATCGAGGGCTTGGATGTTCTGCGCATTTGCGAGCATGGGCTCTCGGCCAGCGATCTGAACATCTTGACGAATGATTTTGATAATCTTTCTTCTGGATCACCCCTCTTCTCCAAAGCGCTAGTCTCCGGCTTCCAGCTGCCATCAATGTGCCGCACTTGCCCAGAGGTGGAGATTTGTGGCGGCGGTTATCCGCCGCACCGATATTCTCGCGCGAAGCACTTTGACAATCCTTCAGTCTGGTGTGCAGACATTCTGGTACTGCTAAGACATATGCGCCGGACATTGAGGGCCCACGGATATGCTTGACGCAGCCAGGCCAGCCCTGTTTTTTTCGAACGCCTTGGGCGACCACATATTGAACCTCCCGGCGATACGCGGCCTGTGCCAGCTATTTGCCGGGCGCTTGACCGTGTTGGTGGGGAACCCCTTCGCGCGCACTCTCCTAGCTGGTCTGCCAATGCGTGACATAGTCGAAACCCGGATTCGATACGTTGGAGGGGCAGGTCAGTTCGATGCAGCTCTTGTTGCTAAGACGCTTGACAAGATCGATCTCTTCCTGAGCCTCAACCCCTGGCATTCGGGATCAATAACAGAACTCTTGACTCGCCTTCACCCTAGATCTTCGGTCGGCTTCTTCCCCGATTTTTCGACCGCACTCCCGCTCGACTTCTCGCGCCACAGTGCCGACCTTGCATTCCAAGTCGTCCGTCTGTTTGACCGTTCTCGCTCGCCGGAGGATTACTTGTCGCGGCTGCCGCTTCCTTCGGTCAGCGAAGACTTCGCAACCTCCCTCCGTTCACAAATCGGCTCGGATCAAAAACTGCTGGTGGTCCACGCTGAGACCAAACCTGAGAAACGCTGGCCGCCAAACTATATGGCCGAGACTATCGCCACATTCATGTCGATACATCCCGAGTTTGTTGTGATCGCTATCGGCGCTCATGAGATCGCCATCAATGATACTCCCGGATTAATTGCAGCCGTCGGCTTGCGTATAGAATCTGCGATGGCGCTTCTTTATTCTGCTGATCTCTTTCTTGGTGTCGACTCGTTCCCGCTCCATGTCGCAGACTTCGCGCAGGTGCCCGGCATTGGACTGTTTGGCCCAACTGACGCGAGGGAATTTGGGTTCCGCTTCTCTCCAGTGCATCGACACGTCCAAGCGGCACATGAGATGACCGAGATCTCCGTCACCGCCGTCGTTCAGGCGCTCGAAGATGTATTGCAAAGATCTCATGGAGAATCGAGCCGAGTGCCCCGCCGGCCTTTCAGTTTCTGAGATTTGAACTCGCCTTGTCGGGGATTGCGGTGTGGGATTGCTGCGACAATGTTGGAGTGAATGATCCAGCCGCTTTGTGAGGGCTTGCCAACAAGGCGCTCCGACGATGACAGTCCAGCGGTATCCCGACTGCCCCTCAAACCAACTCCAACCTCAGCGACCGCCCCACCATCCGCGCAGATTACGGTGACAGTGCACTAAATCGTTTGAGACAAGAGTGCACTTTCAATGCATTTCAGAGGGGCAACTGCGGAGCCAGGAACGCAGCCACTCGCAGTTGATTTCAGATATTTCAGTTAGGTGGACCGGGCCTTATAATTGGGCTCGGAAGGGACTTCCATCATGACCACGCACGTCCTGCAATTCGTCGAACTCTCGGTCCAGGACCGCAAGGCGGGCGAGGCCCTCGGAAGGCTTGGCAAGGGCGACCGGGTCGAGGTCCGGGTCCGCCGCAAGGCGGGTGCGGATCAGATCGTTAGACTGCCGCTCAAGGCTGCCGCATTGCTCGAGACTGCACTCAGCCATCTCCTTCAGGGCGAACGCGTCGCCGTCGTCGCCGAGAATCAGGAACTCAGTCCGAATGACGCGGCAGATATCCTTGGAATCTCACGGCCTCTCGTCGTGCATCGCATGGACTCTGGCGATCTGCCCTTCCGATATGTCGGCAAGCACCGCCGTACGAAGCTACAGGATGTGTTGACGCTGAAGGCGAAGATGGATGCCCGGCGGACGGCACTGGAAACTCCTGCAGCCGATGCAGAGGAACAACACGAGCGGGCCGGCTCCGCGAAGAAGCCGGAGAAGAGCATCGGACGCTCTTCCAAGCGCGCCTCCGCACTAAGGGATGTTGATCAACTCGTTCTTGGTACGACGAACGCTCCATACCGCCGGGCGATCACATCGCCTGATCTCGTGGCTCGCCTCAGATCGAGGGACTGGCAAAACTGGATCGCACACGTCGTCACGTTCTTCACGGAGGTGCGGCCTGAGCTTGTTTTGCAGTTCGCGCGGCTTCACGGCATTCCCATCAAGGAATTGTCTGCCGCCTATCGTTCGATGAAGTCGGCCACTGGCGAGACCAGCCCTGCATTGGAGCGCGCATTTGAGCGGCTGGCGTAGGCTCCTTGGTCGAACGCTCGATGGGCTTGCGGGCCTAGCGCGGCAGGGGCGGCCTGTGCCCGACTGGGTCCTGGGTGGTGGCACGGGAGACCAACCTCACCCCTCCACCCTATACAACCTCCACCGCTCCGGCACGCCCTTGAGCCGGTGCACGCCGTGATCCCTCAGGCTGATCGCGGACTGCGCCGTCATCAGTTCCTTCACCGCGCTCGACACTAGCACCTCGCCTGCGCGCGCCTTCGCGGCGACGCGGGTGCCGATGTGGAAGGCGAGGCCGACCATTTCGCCGCCGCTGATGGTGTATTCGCCGGCGTGCAGGCCGACCCGGATCTCGAGGCCCAGCGTGCGCATGGCTTTCTGGATCGCGGTCGCGCAGGCGATGCCGGCGGCGGGCTTTTTGAAGGTCGCGAGCACGCCATCGCCGGTGGTCACGACCTCCTTGCCGCCGCACGTCTTCAGCTCCTTGCGAACGGCGGCATAGTAGTGGCCCATCACCTTGGTCCAGCGCGCATCGCCGAGCTTGGCCGCCTTCGCGGTGGAGCCGACGATGTCGACGATCAGGATGGTGGCGAGGGCCTGCTTGAGCTCGGCGCTGCGTGCGGCCGAGGGGCTCCGGTTCGCGATGGGTCCGGTCAGCGGCTCGTAGCGATGATTGCGGCGCCGCGCGATCGCGGCTTTGGTGTAGTCCTGCGCGCGCTGCGCGCTGCCGCAACGAACCGTCTTCTCCTGCGGCAGACGCGACCAGTAGACCTTGCGGCCGGCACCGGCGCCATGCACCTCCACGGCGCCCCACTTCAGGAAGACCGCCGAGCCAACGCGCCTGACGCACCACGCCTTCGACGTGTACCCGGAGACGTTCGACTGATGGACACCGATGCGAAGGAATTTCGGCATGAATGTGCGGCCAAAGACCGTTTGCGTAGCTTTCGCAAAAGCTAGTCGCACAACCCGGCGTTGGCAACCGGGCTCCCAATCCGCCCCTCCGCACTGCAGACGAGGCTATCGCTTATGGACGAGGATTGTCCGCGGGGCTTGCTCGGCCTCTTGCGCTTGCGGGAGAGGCCGGCGCGCTCATCGAGGGCGTCGGGTGAGGGCTTCGCCACGCAGGGACATTCGCCGCAATCCTCAACAATCCCGATGCGGAAACACCCCACCCCAGCCCTCCCCCGCAAGCGCAGGGCAATCGCATATGAGGAGACGCGGCGGGAAACTCGCCTGCGGCCATCCTTCGAGACGCCCGCCTCCGGCGGGCCCTCAGGATGAGGCGTAGTGCGCGGCAGCAGTTTCAAAGGACACCGCCTTAGCGAAGCCTCATCCTGAGGAGACCGCAAAGCGGTCGTCTCGAAGGACGAGGCGCTTGCTCAGGCCCGTCCGAAAAGTCATATGCAATAGCCCTGCCCGCAACCGGGAGAGGGAGCCCAGTGAGCCACATCGTGCACACGATATGCGATCGCCCCATCCCTGCAGGGCGATCATCTCACGTCAGCTCCTTCGACCAGTCGTATTCGGGCCTGGCCGCCGAGCGCGTCACCGATTTGGCGGCATCGACGCTCGATGCCTTTTCGGCGCGGCGCTGATAATCATCGGCAAGCAGCTTCAGCCGCGTCGCGACCACCTCGTCGGTCATGCTCATCGCAGCGCGCAGCAGGCTCTGCGCCGTTTCCATGTATTGCTTGCCTCGTCGTGACATCTGCAGGGTCATGGCATCCTCGCACGGTTCTCTGGAGATATTTCGAATGCGATCGGGACACGGCCGAACCAGTCGCGGTCATCCCGGCGACGCGTCGCGAAACGATCGACGCACTTCTTCGAGCAGAGCGGCTTGCGCCACGCGTAATACCTGACAAGTCCGAACTGGCCGTCGCAAACGGCGCAGCGCCCGGTTCGACCATGAAGATTTGCGGAGCAGGTTGGCATAGACGTCTCCTCTCGTTGTCGCGCCTGATGTCGCCGATCACCTCTTCTGTTGCACCGGGGCTTGCCTCGCCTCCCGATGACGCGGGCGGCATTCGTCGTCTGAGCCGCCCACGAAGCCAGCTTACGAGTCCTGCGCGGCGATCTCTTTCACCAAGGCGCCCTCAATTGCGCATCCGCACGACGCCCGGCCCGGCACATGACAGGCGGGCGAACGCCGGTTTGCCCGGCGCGGCGTCCGTCGGCTGGAGGAGGCGCAGCAAAAAGCGATGTGCTATCCTCCTGCGGGGGCGGCAGGAGAGAGAGAACCCATGGCAACGAGTGTCAAGCAAATGCTGGAAGCTGCGAACGCGGCGGTCCCGAAGATCACCTCCGATCAGGCGGCCGAGATGATCAAGAACGGCGACACGCTGGTCGTCGACGTTCGCGATGCGCCGGAAGTCGCCGCCAGCGGCAAGATCGCGGGGGCCGTGCATGTCTCGCGCGGGATGCTGGAATTTCGCGCCGATCCGGAGTCGCCCTATCACGACAAGGCGTTCGACAAGACCAAGACCGTCATCCTCTATTGCGCGTCCGGCGGCAGATCGGCGCTGGCCGGGAAGGTGCTGAAGGATATGGGCTACGACAAGGTCTACAACGTCGGCGGATTCAAGGATTGGTCCGGGGCAGTCGAGAAATAGGCGGAACAGGCAGTTCCCGTTTCCTGGCGCTTGCACATCACGGCCATGAACGATTGATCCTCGGGGCGCGGACCTTGGTGCTGCGCCCCGATTGGCACTTCCTGCGCCACGTGCGGGGGGCGGGACCGTCACCCGGGCGATCGACGGCGTCTGACTTGCTCGGTCGGTCGAAGCTTCATCCTTGACGAAACGATCCGCCTTCACGCGCGTTTTCCCTGTGCCGAGAACCGCGCGAGGCGTGTCATGACCAGGGATAACGAACTGAAGCCCGACGATTTCCCGATCGAAGCCGACAAGGACAAGCTGAAGACGCACAAGGGCGAGCCCGTCGCCGAGGCCGAATCGGAGCAGATTGCGGACGAGATCGCCGAGCGGCTGAACGAGCATGCGCACCGGGAAGAGCAGGATCGCTGGTCGGCGTAGCGGCAGCCGCCGCCCCGCAGGATTTGGAACGACCAGGCGTTCCCGCGCATTGGCCCGCGCCGGATCCCACTTGTTCCGGCAATGGCGGCCCCGGCATGAACCGCCCCCGGACGGCCGGGGCCGCCTGATCGCGAGCGGAAAGGAGCGAAGATGAAAGCGCTTGTTCTTGCTGGGCTCATTGCAGCTCTCGCGTCTCAACCTTCCGCGTCGCCCAAGGCGGCGCGGGTGCCTCCAGATCCGGGTCGAGCATCGATGCGACCGGAACGGGCGGTGCGCCGGGCGCAGGCGCCTCGAGTCTCAACACGTCATCGGATGCCAACAGGGGCGGCTCGAGCGCACCGGCGAAGTCGACGACGGAGCGCCCCGGGGACAACGACACCAGACAGAGCCAGGGCGGCCAGATGAACGCACCGGGGGCCGGCACGATGGGAACGAACCGCAAATAGCCGCGGGCGTAGGTCGCGCCCTCACTCCGGATACGCGAACAGATCGATCGGCTCGTTGAAGCCGCGCACCGCGTGCTGGCCGACATGCTCCAGCGCGAACTGTTTCTCCACCAGCTCGGCGAAGGCGCGTGACAGCAGCACCTTCTTGCCGATCGTCTTGGTCAGCGCCTCGAGGCGGGAGGCCATGTTGACGGCCGGGCCGATCACGGTGAAGTCGAGCCGGCTGGTCGATCCGATATTGCCGTACATGACGTCGCCGACATGGACGCCGATGCCGTAGTTCAGCGGCGCGCGGCCGGTGCCGCTGTTCCGTTCGTTCAGCGCGACCATGGCCTGCCGGGCCTCGGCCACGGCATGCAGCAGGTTTGCGCAGGCGTCGGGCGCGCTGAGCGGGAAGATCGCGAGCAGTCCGTCGCCGATGAATTTGAGGATCTCGCCGCCGTGCCGCGCAATCGGCTCCGACATCGCGTCGAAATAGTCGTTGAGCAGGTCGATGACGTCGTCGCGCGGCCAGTTGTCGGAAATCTTGGTGAAATCCCGGAGGTCGCAGATCATGATCGCGGCGCGGACCGTCGTGCCGGTGCCGCGCCTGGTGGCGCCGGCCAGGATCAGCTCGCCGGCATGGGAGCCGACATAGGTCTCCAGCAGCGTCCGTGCCAGCCGGTTCTTGATGCGGATCTCGCTGACCAGCGCCAGCACCGGCAACAGCTTCTTGAGGCCGGCGATATGCGCATCGTCGAAGCCGCCGGGCCGGTCGGTCGCGAAGGTGACGATGTGCCGCTTGCCGAGCGTATGGTAGAGCGGCCAGGCGACATAGTCGGTGAGGCCCTTGGCCCGCATCTCGTCATAGAGGGCGTGCTTGCGACCGAGCGAGGGATCCTGCTCGAGCCTCTCGCGCAGCTCGGTGGCGCCGTCATGGATCTCGTGAGCGGCGCTGCCGATATATTCGGGCCGCTCGCGAACTTCATAGTCGACCAACGCAATCTCCGCCTCGCGCATCCCGTCGGACCACATCATGCGGGCCCCCAGCCATTGCGGGTGATTGATCAACACGTGGAGCGTCGCACGCTTCACCGGAATGCCCGCCTGCTGCAGGCGGATGCACATCTGCGCGAAGATGTCGTCGATGAAGCGCTCGTCGCGCGTGCCGTTGGTCAGCCAGTCGATGACGCCGTCGGCAGGCGTGGGGGCATGGTTGTCTGGCGCGTTCATATCCTGCCCCTCGAGCTGCGGTCCGTTGCGAAGCAGATATCATGCTCCGGCCGGGCGGCGTCAACCTGACCAATTGCATGGATTGTACGCAGCGGGCGACCGCCGCAGCGGCCGCCTAAAGCGCGATGCGATTAGGATGAATCGTCATCGCGCTTCAGGTTGTTGTTTAAGCATGATCTTTTCGGAAAACCGCTGTGCACTTTTCCGGATCATGCTTTAAGCGAGCAGCCGGATCGACCCCAGCACCGCCAGACCCGAGACGAGCGCAAGCATCGCCGGCTCCGTCAGCTCGACCTTCAGCGTGCCCTCGTCGGGAACCGTAAAATGATCGTCATCGAGACGAATGCGGCATTCGCCGCGAGCGGCGTAGACGAGATGGGTGCCCACCGCGAGCAACCGCTCGCCGGGCTCCTTAAGCGCGAGGAGATCAATCTCCGCCGCACCGCGCCGCGCCATGAGGTTCACGACCTCGACGGGACCGGCCTCGAGCTCGGTGACGATCTCGAGCTCGCCGGTGAAGCGCACGGTCGTAAAAGGTTCACGTTCGTCGAATTCCTGCGTGGGCGACTTCAGCGCGAGCCCGCGCCCGTCCACGACCATCTGCAAGCGGTCGATCCCAGGCATGTGGGAGAAGGGACCGGGCGCCACGATCGGCGTCGAAGCAAATCGCCACAGCAGGCTGTCCCAGCTCTTCTGCGGCGCATCGTCCCGATGAGCGTCCGCAATGTCGGTGAAGATGCCGCCGCCGTTCTTCCACGGCGAGCGGGTGTAGTCGTCAGGTTTCAGCAGTGTGGTTTTCATGTCCACATCATGCGCGGGATGGACCGGCTTTGCCACCGGTTTTCACTTCAGCCGCTGAAGCTCGAATTGGGTCTATGTCGCTATTTCGACGTCAATGCCGCCACGGGTCGCCAGGCGTTATCGGGCGACGTCGCGGCGAACTGCCGGCATCGGTCACGCATCAGTTCGGCCGGACGATCGCGACCGCGCTGTTTCAACACCATCTCGAAGTTGGCGAGCGCATCGGCGAACCGCCGCGCACGATAGGCGGCGAGACCGCGCTCGTAATCCGCGATCCAGCCGGGGGCCGCCGCTGTCTCGTTCACCATTCCAATCAATTCGTGAGCCGAGAGACCCTCCTCGCGTCCGTAGACCGCGATGCTGTCGACCTCGCGCGTGATGACGGCACCGCGCACCAGACGTTCCGTCGCTTCGCCGATCAGGATCCGCGTGCCATAGGATTTGTTGGCGCCTTCGAGCCGGCTGGCGACGTTCACGGCATCGCCGATCACGGTGTAGTTCAGCCGCAGCTCCGAGCCGATATTGCCGACCAGCATGCGGCCGGAATTGATGCCGATGCGGATCTGGAGCGGCTGGCCGAGGTCGTCGACGAGGCCCGATCGTTCGATCGCCCTCTGGCAGGCGAGCGCCGCGCGGCAGCATCGCGCCGCGTGATCGTCTTGCGGCTGCGGCGCGCCCCAGAACGCCATCACGGCATCGCCGATGAACTTGTCGATGGTCCCGCCATTGGCGACGATGATCTCCGAGGTGATGTCGAGATAGCGCGACAGCAGCGGCACCACGCGATCGCCCAGCCGCTCGGACAGCCCCGTAAAGCCGGCAATGTCGATGAACATCACGCTGAGCTCCTGGACGCTGCCGCCGGGCCTCGCCTCGACGCCCTGGCGCAGCAGGCCGCGGACGAGATCCGCCGGGATGAACTTGCGGAAGGCGGACAATCCGGCCGCCATCTCGGCAATCGCGCCCGACAGGCTCGCGATTTCCCTGAGCCGCGACGGATGACGGCGGACCTGCTCCAGCGCGAAGGCCTCGACATGGCGAAGCTCGCCGACGACGCGCGACAGCGGCGCGGCGATGACCGAGCGCGCCAGCATCGCCGAGGCGAGCGCCGCGAGCACGGCGCCGACGGCAAGGCCGAGGATCAGGCGCCGCAGCGTCATCTCGACCGGCCCGAGAAATTCGGCCTCGGGGATCACGGTCGCGAGCGACCAGCCGGGAAACGGCAGCGGCGTCAGCGCGACTTCATAGGCAGCGCCGCCCGACGTGAGCCGGCTCCGCCAGGCCTCCCTGCCGCCGGCCTCGCCCGCCTTGCCGAGCGCCAGGCGCGCGAGCGGCAGCAGCGCCGTGTCGCCGCGCGCCGGATGAAGCTCGTCGGCATTCTTGTCCGGCGCCGCGACGAGCTCGCCGCTGCCATCGACGATGAAGGCGGTCCCCGTGCGCCCGACCTCGAGCTGCGACAGGAAACGCGCGAGCCTGGTGTATTCGATGACGACGGCCAGTACGCCTTGCCGCTCCTGATAGACGTCGATCGGTCCTGCAAAGGCGATCGACGGCCGCACGCCGGTCGCATGGTCCAGCACCCTGAACCATTGCGGATCATCCGCGGTCAGCCCGGCCTTGAACCAGGCCTGGTCGGCGACGCGGAATCCGGTCGGCTCGAAGCGGCGGTTGGCGAACTCGATGTCGCCGGGCACCACGTCATACTCATCGACGCGGCGCTGGCCGGCATGGTCGGTCAGCGAGATCTCCATCATCTCCAGACGGCGATCGCCGAGCTTGTGCGCGGCGAAGAAGGAGCCGTCGGGCCAGCCGAACGCGACCCAGGAAATCGTCGCCTGCGACTGCAATTGCGAGAGAAAGACGAACTCGCGCTTGTCGGCCTCGCGGGTGTCGAGCACGTTCTGGAGGAACAGCGTGCGGATCGCAGTGTGGGCGGCGCGCGCCTCGTCGACGATCGCCGAGACCTCCTTGCGCACGGCCGCCACGATCTGCTCGTTGATGGTCGAGGCGAGCTGCCGGCTGGTCGCCTCCGCCGTGCGCCACCACAACAGGCTGCAGAGGGCGGCCGTCAGCAGGATCGCGGCCAGGACCAGCGCGGAGACCGCAAGGCGGATGCTGACCGTCAGCCCTGCGATCGCGCGAAGCCGTCGTTCGGGATCGACATTCATCGCTGCTTTCGCGCCTCGTTGCGAGTCACTGACATTGTCTTACGCCGCCGGCGCTCGTTCGTTACGTCTGGCAGGAGCGAGCGACCGCAGCCAATGCCCGGTGGCTACCATCTCGATAGAAGCTGGGCATTGGCTTCGAGCCGACGCTTGCCCGCTAATCCCCGCTCGAGCGCACCGCCCGTGCGCCCGATCCAAGCGGTCTCACGAACTCGTGAGCAGCCTGCCGGTAACGCAGGTGGTGCGCGGAGCGAAGGAGATCATGCGCTGTCGCCTGCCAGGCGATGCCATCTCGAACAGGAGAATCTCGATGTCTGCCAAACATGCTGTCACCTCCCTGGTCCTCGCCGGTGCGATGTCGACCGCGCTCGCCACTTTTGCCGCCGCCAGCCCTCTGACCAAGGCCGAGGGCGAAGCGGCCGTCGCCGCCAAGAAGGAAAAGTGCTTCGGCGTCGCACTGAAGGGCCAGAACGATTGCGCGGCGGGTCCGGGCACGACCTGTCAGGGCACCTCGACCATCGACTTCCAGGGCAACGCCTGGAAATTCGTGCAGGGCGGCACCTGCACCAGCATCGAGCTGCCGAACGGCAAGAAGGGTTCGCTCAAGCCGGTGTAACGGCCGGCGCGACATCGCCAGCAAGCACGAACGGAGCAGCACGATGAGCACGGTGATCAAGTCGACCGGACCTGCGGCCGTGCCGCTCCGCTTCGCGACGCCCATCGGCGGCGTTGCCGGGACGAGCTTCAAGCCCGAGCATCTCCCGGCCATCCTCGCGGCAGGGCCTCGGCGCAGCTTCTTCGAGGTCCACGCCGAGAACTACATGGGCGCCGGCGGCCCGCCGCATCGCGCGCTGGAGGCGATCCGCCGCGACCATCCGCTCTCGCTGCATGGCGTGTGCATGTCGATCGGCGGGCCCCGGCCGCTCGACAAGACGCATCTGGCGCGCTTCCGCGGCCTGGTCGCGCGCTATCAGCCGTCGCTGGTCTCCGAGCATCTCGCCTGGTCGACGCATGAGACCAGCTTCTTCAACGATCTTCTGCCGCTGCCCTATACCGAGGCGACGCTGGCCTGCGTTTGCGATCACATCGACCAGGTGCAGGAGGCGATCCGCCGTCCGCTGCTCTTGGAAAACCCCTCGACCTATGTCGCGTTTCGCGAATCCTCGATGAGCGAGACCGAGTTCATCCGCGCCGTTGCCGAGCGCACCGGCTGCGGCCTGCTGCTCGACGTCAACAACGTGTTCGTATCCGCAACCAACCAGGGCTTCTCGGCGCTTGAGTATCTTGCGGAGTTTCCGCTGTCGCGGGTCGGGGAAATTCATCTCGCCGGCCATGCCGAGCAGGCCGACGACGAAGGCGACCTGCTGTTGATCGACAGCCATGACGGCCCGGTCGCGGACGCCGTCTGGAAACTCTACGAGATCGTGATCCAGCGCCGCGGCGCGGTGCCGACGCTGATCGAATGGGACAGCAAGATACCGGATTGGCCGGTCCTGCAGGCGGAAGCCGCCGCGGCCCAGGCGATCCTCGACCGTCATCAGTCCGCCATGCCGGCTGGAGACCGTCATGCCGCATGACGCCGGCCTGTCCTTCACCACTTCGTTCGCGCCGGCGCTGCTGGATCCGGCGCGCAGCACACCCGCGGACTTGACCGGCCCGAACGGCAAGGCCGCCGGCCGGCGCTACGACGTCTACCGCAACAACGTCACCGTCAGCCTGATCGACGCGCTGGCCGCGATCTATCCGGCGGCGCAGCGCATCACCGGCGCCGACTTCTTCCGCGCCATGGCGCGTACCCATGTCCGCGGCAATCCGCCGACATCGCCGCTGCTGTTCGCATACGGCCGCGACTTCCCGGAGTTCATCGCGCAGTATGAGCATGCGCAGGCCATGCCCTGGCTCGCCGACGTCGCCCGCATCGAGCGCGCCTGGCTCGATGCCTATCACGCCGCCGACGCGCTCCCGCTGTCGCCGGCCCGGCTGTCGGCGGTGACGCCCGATCGTTTGGCCGGTCTGGTGTTCATTCCGCACCCGGCGGCGCGATGCCTGCGCTCGCGATACGCGGCCGTGACGATCTTTGCCGCCAACCGCGACAATGCACCGGTCATGCGCATCGATGCCTCGACGCCGGAGGATGCCCTGATCACACGTCCCGAATTCGACGTCGCCGTGCGCCGCCTTCCGCCGGGCGGTGCAGTGTTCGCAGACTGCCTGATCTCGGGGCGGCCGCTCGGCGAGGCCGCGGCGTCGGCACTGGAAGCCTCAAGCGAATTCGACATCGCCGCGAACATCGCCGGACTGGTCGAGGCCGGCGCCTTCACCTCGCTCGCTTGCGGAGACCAATGATGATCACGGACCAGCACATGACCGCCGACAGCGGTCCGCCCTCGCCAGGATGGCTCGTCGACAGGGCCAATCATCTGGTGCAAACGATTGCCGTCCCTTCGCTGGTCCAACTCGTGCTGCGTATCGCGCTGGCCGTGCCGTTCTGGCGCTCGGGCATCCTCAAATGGGACGGCTTCCTCAGGCTCAACGACACCGCCGTGACGCTGTTCAGCGACGAGTTCATGCTGCATCTGCCGGGCGGGCCTTACCACTTTCCGGCGCCGACGGTGATGGCCTTCCTGTCGGGTTCGGGCGAGATCATGTTCCCGGTCCTGCTGGTGCTGGGACTCGGCACGCGGTTCGCAGCGCTCGGGCTGCTGTTCATGACGCTGATCGTGGAGCTCACGGTGCCCGACGGCTGGCCGATCCACCTCACCTGGGCCGCGATGGCGCTGGGCATCATGGCTCACGGGCCGGGGCGCCTTTCGCTCGACCATCTGCTCTGTCGCGCGCGATCGCCGGAGCGATAGCGCGCCCCCTCACATCCCGCTTAAGCCGCTATCGACCGCGAGGCTCTGCGCGGTCACGTAGACGCTTTCGTCCGAGAGGAAGAACAGCACGGCATAGGCGATCTCCCAGGCAGTGGCCTGACGGCCGAACGGGACGTGGCCCTTGCCGCGGGAGGGACGGCCGGCGCCGGCCTCGCGGCCGTTCGGGGTGTCGACGAGGCCGGGATAGACGAGGTTGGCGCGGATGCCGCGGCGTGACCCGAGATGGGCGATGTTGCGCATGAGGCCGCCGAGCGCAGCCTTGGAGGAATCGTACACCGCCATCTGCGAGCCGGCTTTCAGCGCGGCGATCGAGGAAATGAAGACGATGGCGCCGCCATCATCGAACTTCGGCATCGCGGCGCGGCAGCACAGCATGGGGCCGCGGACGTTGACGTCGTAGATTTTGTTCCACTCCTCGGGGCTGACGGCATCGAGCCCGACCTTGCCGAAGGTGCCGATGTTCAGCACCATGCCGTCGAGCCCGCCCATCACGCGATGGGCTTCCGCGATCATGCGAACGACGTCGGCCTCGGACGTCACATCGGCGGCGATGGCAAAGCCCTCGCCGCCTTCATCGGTGATGCGCTTGACGGTCTGCTCGGCAGAGCTGCGATTGAGGTCGGCGACCGCGACCTTGGCACCTTCGCGTGCGCACAGGATGCTCATGGCCCGGCCGTTGCCGATTGGATCGGTGGCGGCGTCGAAGACACGCTGTCCGCCGCCGACGATCAGGATGCGGCGCCCTTTCAGGCGTCCCCTGCCTGGGGCCTCGCCCAGCGATTCCGCGCTCGGCGGGCGGACGTAACGGTCCGGCTTGCTCTCGGTCTCCGCCATCTCAGCCACCCGGCCTCTTGCCGCCGTCATAGACCTTCATGCCGGCTGCGGGATCCAGATCGGTCTCGGTCGCCTCGGTGAGGCGCGCCATCATCATGTAGAAGCCGAGCGCGACGATGGATTCGACGATCTCCTGGTCGCTGAAGTGTCTTCGCGCAGCAGCGAAGGTCGCCTCCGCCACGCGGACGTTCTCGACCACTTCGCGGCCGAACTTCAGCAGCGCACGCTCGGCCTCACCCAGCGCGGTGGCGTCGTATTCTGCGCGCTCGACGGCATCGATCTGCTCTTGCGTGCAGCCGACGCCGAGCGCGATCGGCACGTGCTGGCGCCATTCATAGGCGCCACCTTCGAGCTGCGCGGCCTGGAGGATCAGCAGCTCGCGGTTGACGGCCGAGAGCTTCTGCTTGTGCAGGATCGAATTGCCGAGCCGCATCGCCGGGATCATGTTGGCCTCGGCGTGGGCCATCATGCGGAAGATGTTGAGCTTGACCGGCATGCGGTCGAACGAGGCGCGGATATCGCCGCCCGTCGTCTCCGGATCAATCAGGGGCAGCCTTGCCACGCGTTTCTCCCTTGGGCTTTCGTTTCTTGTTGTCGTCGTCATGGCCTGCCGCGATCAGCGACAGGAAGAAGGCGAGATAGCGGTCGATCGCCTCGATCACCTTCGCACGCGGCGAGGGCGCCGCGCCCATCACGTAATGTTCGAGACGAATGTAGATCAGGCCAGCGGCGAACAGCCGCGCGGTCTCGCGCGGATCGGGCGTCGAGATCAGGCCGGCGAGCGAGAAGCCCCGGAAATAATCCGTCATCAGGCTCTGTTCGCGCGCATAGAAATGATCGGCGAATTTGGCACGGATGCCGGGGACGCGGTTGCGCTCGGCGGTGATCACCTTCTGGAACTGGTGCTCGCGCGGATCGGACCATTGCTCGACGAGGTCGAGCGCGAACTGACGGCAGAACGCGGCGGGCTGTCGCGCGAGCTGCCTGTAGCGCGGCTCCTCCAGCCGGCTCGCCGAGCTGGCGGGACCGTGCTCGGCGACGATCGCCTCCAGGATCGCCGCCTTGCCGGGGAAATGATTGTAGAGGCTGCTCTCGCGGATGCCGACGCGGCGCGCCAGCTCGCGCATCGAGGCGCCGCCATAGCCGCTCTGCGCGAACAGGTTGAGCGCCTCGGTGAGGATGCGCTCGCGGGTGGTGGGCGCAGCCGCTTCCGCCGCGCTGGAGGTGTGGACAGCCATGTGGCTTGACTAACGAACGATCGTTCGCTAGTCAACCGTACGAACGATCGTTCGTTTCGCCAGTCTGGCGGCAACGGTCGCGGCCCGCAAGATCGCTTTCGGGCAATGTTCTCGCGTTTCAACTCCGCTCCTTCGAGAGGCGGAGAGCAATTTTGGGAGACGACGTCATGGCGCGCTTCGCCCGCCTTCGGCTGCATGCGGCTTGCATCCTGTTGCCGCTGCTCGCAGCAAGCACTGCCCAGGCCCAAAGCGCGAAATACGATCCCGGCGCCGACGACAAGACCATCAAGATCGGCACCACCGCGCCGCTGAGCGGCCCGGTATCGGCCTTCGCGCAGATCGCGAAATCGGCGGAGGCCTATTTCCGGAAAGTCAATGACGAGGGCGGCGTCAACGGACGGCGTATCCAGATGATCATCGCGGACGACGCCTACAGCCCGCCGAAGACGGTGGAGCAGACCCGGCGACTGGTCGAGAGCGAGGAAGTGCTCTTGATCTTCGGCGGTGTCGGTACGCCGACCAACAGCGCCGTGCACAAATATCTCAACGACCGCAAGGTGCCGCAGCTCTTCCTCGGCTCGGGCGCGGCCAAGTGGGACGACCCGAAGAATTTCCCGTGGACCGTCGGCTGGCAGCCGACCTATCGCGACGAGGCGATCGCCTACGCCAAGTACATCAAGGCGAGCCACGCGAATGCGAAGATCGGCGTGCTCTACCAGAACGACGATCTCGGCAAGGACTATCTGAAGGCGCTGGAGGAAGGGCTCGGCGGCGGCGAGGCGATTGTCGCGCGGGCAGCTTACGAGACCTCGGCGCCAACCATCGACACCCAGATCCTGCAATTGAAGACCGCAGGCGCGGATGTCGTGCTCGTCGCGGCGACGCCGAAATTCGCGGCGCAGGCGATCCGCAAGATCGGCGAGATCGGCTGGAAACCCGTGACCATCATTTCCAACGTCTCCGCCTCGATCAGCGGCGTGCTGGAGCCGGCCGGCAAGGACAATTCCACCGGCGTCATCTCCAGCCAATACCTGAAGGACGCCACCGACCCCGCGCTGAAGGACGATGCCGGCTACAAGGAGTGGCTGGCGTTCATGGACAAGTACATGCCGGACGCCAACAAGAGCGACTGGCTCAACGTCTACGGCTACACCATCGCGCAGACGCTGGTGACGGTGCTGAAGGCATCAGGCAACGACCTCACCCGCGCCAACGTCATGAAGCAGGCGACCACCATGAAAGACGTGCGCCTGCCGATGCTGATCAACGGCACCGCCGTGAGCAATTCGCCCGAGCGCTTTACGCCGATGACGAGTCTTCAATTGATCCGTTTTGACGGCACGCGCTGGGTGCCGTTCGGTGATCTCCTGAAGAACTGATCATGCGGCAGATCAAGGTTGGCAGCATGCGGGTCGATCTCGTCAGCGAGATCCCCGCGCTTGCCTTCGACAAAAGCTGGCTGTTCGCCAACGTCACCGACGCGGTGATCGCGGAGAACCGGAGCTGGCTCGACCACCGCTATATCGAGCCGGAGACTGGCCGCTTCATTCTCAGCCACCATTCCTACCTGGTGCGCACGCCGCGCTGGACCGCGATCGTCGACACCTGCTGCGGCAATCACAAGCATCGACCGCGCGTGCCGGCATGGAACAACCTGAATCAGCCCTATCTCAGAAACCTGCAGGCGCTGGGCGTTGCCCCTGAACAGGTCGATTTCGTGATGTGCACGCACCTGCATGTCGATCACGTCGGCTGGAACACGCGCCTCGTGGACGGGCGCTGGGTGCCGACCTTCCCCAACGCGCGCTATCTGATGGGGCGGGACGAGTACCGCCATTTCGAGGCCGCGCACAATGCTGCGCCGAACACCCCGGTGAACCATGGTTCGTTCGAGGATTCCGTGCTGCCGGTGGTCGCGGCCGGCCTCGCCGAACTCGTCGAGACCGACCACCGCCTGTTCAGCGATCGTGACGCCGCCCTGCGCTTCGCGCCGGCGCCGGGCCACACCGCCGGCAACATGCAGATCCACCTCAACGGCGGCCACGATCACGCGGTGATGTCGGGCGACGTCATCCATCATCCGATCCAGTGCGCCGCGCCGTGGCTGTCGAATGCCGCCGACGTCGATCCGGCTGCGGCACTCGCAACGCGAATGGCGCTGCTGGAGGAACTGGCGGACACGCCGAGCTATCTGCTCACCGGCCATTTTCCGGCACCGACTGCGGGACGCGTGATCCGGCACGGCGAGGCCTACCGATTTCGTTTCGAGGATTAGACTATGAAGCTGAGTTCGATCGGCGGCCCCGGAGTTCACCTCTCCCTATGGGAGAGGTGATCCGAGCTCGTGGCTCGCATCGATTCAACCAAAACCTATTCTTCTTCCGGAGATGCCACATGATGCTGCGCACGGTCACGCTCTCACTGCTCGCATTGGTGTTCACGGCCCTGCCGGCACGGGCCGAGGACCCCACCGCCTACCCCACCCGCAAGATCAAGATGCTGCTGCCCTATGCGGCCGGCGGCGGCGGCGACGTGGTCGGCCGGCTGCTCGCCGACAGGATGAGCAAGACGCTCGGACAGACCATCTATATCGAGAACCACACCGGCGCGGCCGGCACGCTTGGCACGCAGATGGTCGCGACATCTCCGAATGACGGCTACACCATCACCGTCGGCGGCATGACCACGCATGTGCTTGCCCCCGCGATCTATCCAAAACTGCCCTACGATCCGATCAAGGATTTCACGACCATCGGGCGTGTCGGCACCTCCTCGATCATGCTGGTCGCGACCAGGAATTTTGCCGCCAATGACATCAAGGGCCTCGTCGCGCTGGCCAAGAAAGGCGAGCCGATCCAGTACGGCAGCTGGGGCGTCGGCTCGACCGGGCAATTCTGCGCGGAGATCCTGATGCAGCAGACCGGCATCAAGATGGATCACGTGCCGTTCAACGGCATCGCGAAGCTTGCCGGCGATCTGCTCGGCGGCCACATCTCCCTTGCGACGCTCGACGTCGCGACGGCGACGCCGCTGGTGAAGGACGGCTCGATCAAGGCGCTCGCCGCCTGCGGCGAACGTTCGCCGAGCCTGCCTGATGTCGCCAGCTACAAGGAACAGGGCGTGCCATTCGACCGCAGCCTGTCCTGGGCGATGTATGCGCCGGCGGGACTCGCTCCGCCGACCGCGCAGAAATTATCGGCTGCGCTGAAAGAAGCGCTCGACGACACCGTCGTGAAGCAGAAGCTGCTCGGACTCGGCATCACGCCCCAATTCGTCTCCGGCGAGGAGCAGCGCGACATCAATGCCCGCGACATCACGGCCTGGAAGCAGGTTGCCAAGGACGCCGGGATCGAGGTCAAGTGAGCAGCAGGTTGCCTGCAGCCCATCCTTCGAGACGCCCGCCTGCGGCGGGCCCTCAGGATGAGGTCACGTTTTGCGGCAAGATTTCAGACCCTCATGGTGAGGAGCCCGCCAAAGCGGGCGTCTCGAACCATGCAGGCCGTGCTCATGCGACAGCCCTCCGCTGTCTTGTGCGATAGCACTGAGGTGATTGGGATTAAAAAAGGAGCGCGGGCATGAGCCGCATCTTCGGCGCGGTGCGCCAGAACGGATATGTGGTGCGGGACATCCACGCCGCGATGACGCACTGGATCGAGGTGATGGGCGTCGGCCCCTGGTACTACATGGACTGGGTCAAGACCGACTGGTTCCGCCATCGCGGTCAGGATTCCGCGGTCGAGATGAGCATTGCCCTCGCCAATTCCGGCGATCTCCAGATCGAGCTGATCCAGCAGCGCAACGACGCGCCTTCGCTGTACAAGGAATTCTTGGACGCCGGGCACGAAGGGCTCCAGCACATGTCGTACTGGAGCCACGACTATCAGGCGCTCTACGACAAGGCACTCGGGCTCGGCTACAGGATCGGCCATGAGGGCCAGATCGGCGGTGACAAGGGGCGCTTTGCCTATTTCGACACGCAGGCGCATCCGGGTACGGTGATCGAGATCTCCGACATCAGCGGCACCAAGGGACCGTTCTTCGAGAAGGTCCGGCAGGCCGCGATGAACTGGGACGGCACGCGGCCGATCCGCGAAGTCGGCGGGAGCCGATCGTAGGCTTGATCACCGGCTTGGTCGGCGTCGTTCGAAGCGCGCAAGACGACGTAAGGACCGAGGCCAAATCATGCTAGTCTGAAGCCGTGTCCGAACCTTCAGGGAGGCAATCATGTCCGAAACTGACAAGGTTTTCGCCGGCTCGATTCCAAGACTCTACGACGAATATCTCGTCCCGATGATCTTCGCCGTTTACGCCGAGGACATCGCAAGACGCGTCGCTGCACTCTCGCCCTCCGTGCTGCTGGAGATCGCGGCAGGCACCGGCGCGGTGACACGCGCCGTGGCGGCGGCGCTGCCGGGCGGCATCCGCTACGTTGCGACCGATCTGAACGAGCCGATGCTGGCTGTTGCCGCGCAGCGCCAGGCGGGTGATGATCGCATCACCTGGCGCCAGGCGGACGGAATGGCCCTGCCCTTCGGTGATGCCGAGTTCGACGCGGTCTGTTGCCAATTCGGCGCAATGTTCTTTCCGGACCGGATCAAGGCTTACGGAGAGGTGAAGCGAGTCCTGAAGCCGGACGGCACGTTCGTCTTCAACGTCTGGGATCGTATCGAGGACAATGTGCTCACGCAGGAAGCGATGGTCGCACTCGAAAAGCTGTTTCCCGACGATCCGCCCCGTTTCATGATCCGGACGCCGCACGGCTATTACGACAAGACCGTCATCAGAGGCGACCTCGAACGGGCGGGCTTCCGTGACATATCGATCGAAACCCGGTCTGAGATCAGCCGCGCGCCGTCGGCCGAATATGTCGCCATTGCGCTCTGCCAGGGCACGCCGCTGCGCAGCGAGATCGAAGCAAAGGATGCCAGCAAGCTCCAGGCTGCGACTGATATCGTTGCCGAGGCGATCCGGACGCGCCATGGCTCCGGCCCGGTCGAGGGCAAGATCCAGGCTATCGTGATCGAGGCGCGCGCGTAATTGCCGAAGCCGCCATCCACTGCGCCCTCGGCTCGCCTTCGAGACCAACGGCGTGAGCATCCATCCGGCCCGGGGGCGCAAACCTGCGGCCTCCCGGCGATCGCCGCCATAACAAAATCTCGCAGTCTCTAACACCGGACCGACCGATCGCCGGCGGACGACTGCCTGCGCGTTTTCGGCGCGATTTCCACGGCTCCGCAGAAGCTAACGACCTATAACAACCCATAACGAGCAATTTCCGGCGGCCCGCGCCAATTTGGTTGCACGACGAGCGGCCAGCCGACCTTGCGAGCACGCAGCGCAGTGTCGAGACACAGGGCCGTGAAGCCTCGAGCCTGCAACCCGATGAGGAGTTCCGGAGATGACCAATAACCAGATCGTCGATTCAAGTTTCACCGCCATCATCAACGCACCGATCGACCGGATCGACATACCCGAATGGTGCTTCAACCTGCCGGAACGCGAGTATCAGGGCTGCTCGCCTGCGCACATCGCCGCGGGCTTCACGACGGCCCCGAACGGCAAGCGGATGTCCATCAATGTCGAGATCATCGGCGGCAGCCTCATGGTGCAGCACTATGTCGAGACGCTGGGCGAGAAGGACCATCTGATCCTCGATTCCACCTCCGATGTGTTCACGCCCAATGGACGCACCACCATTCACGTGACCTGGGAGTTGAGCGTGAAGGAGATCGAGCCCGGCAAGTGCGAGTTCACCAACCGCGTCAGGTCGTACGCGACGGACGAGTTCATGGCGTTCATCGGCAAGCAGGGCATTCCCTTCGACCTCTTCCGCGCCCAGCGCCAGCCCGCCTCGATCGCGCACAATCAGGGCGAAACGCCTCTGTTCGCCGCCAGCATCGAGCGCGCGGCCCTGGCGAACGCCTGACAACGGAGAGTCTCATGACAGACCTGTCCTACGACAAGACCGTCACGGCGCTCCTGGTGGTTGATCCCTATAACGACTTCATTTCGGAAGGAGGCAAGATCTGGCCGCGGATCAAGGCCGTCGCCGAATCGAACAATTGCGTTCCACACATGCAGCAGGTTCTGCAGGCCGCGCGCGACGCGAAGCTTCGCGTCTTCTACGCCATGCATCATCGCTACCGCGAAGGCGATTATGCATCCTGGAAGTACATTGCGCCGATCCAGCGGAGAGCGTGGAAGAACAGGAGCTTCGAATTCGGCACCTGGGGCGGCGAGTTCCGCGCCGAGTTCGTGCCGGCGCCCGGCGAGATCGTCGCCAGCGAGCATTGGTGCTCCAGCGGCTTCGCCAATACCGATCTGGATCTCCAGCTGAAGCGGCATGGCGTCCAGCGACTGATCGTCATCGGATTGATCGCGCACACCTGCATCGAAGCGACCGTCCGCTTTGCTGCCGAGCTCGGCTACGACGTCACCGTCGTCAAGGATGCGGTTGCCGACTACTCCGAAGAGATGATGCACGCAGCGCTCGACATCAACATGCCGAACTACGCCAGTGCCATCGTGACCACGGACGAGATCGTCGCGGCGCTGTCATCAAGCCGGGTGGCAATCATCGCTGCCGAATGAGCTGGATCAACGAAAGATCGGGACGGTTGATCGGACCGGATCGGCCGGTATCCCGGCAGAGATGCTCGCGCGCCGGCGAGGGCAACAAGCCCGAATGCGCCCGAACATCCTCGCAACATCTATGGAGACCACAATGACCCGACAGATCACCATCGAGAAGCCGCTGCCAGCATTCTGGACCGCCACGTTCAACAATCCGCCCATCAACCTGATCGATCCGGACACGATTGGCGAACTGCAGGATCTGCTTGCAGCGCTCGAAACCGACGCGCATGTGAAGGTTGTCGTATTCCGGAGTGCCGACCCTGACTTCTTTCTCGCGCATTGGGACGTGCTTGCCGACAAGACCAAGGTCGCGGCGATGCCGCCCGGTCCGACCGGAATGCACCCGTGGATCGATGTGCTCGTGAGGCTGTCGCGGGCACCGGTCGGCTCCATCGCCGAGATCCGTGGCCGCGCACGCGGGGCGGGAAGCGAATTCGTCCTCGCCTGCGATATGCGCTTCGCCAGTCGCGAGCGCGCAATCCTGGGGCAGTTCGAGGTCGGGCTCGGCTCGGTACCCGGTGGAAATCCGATGGCGCGGCTGGCCGGCTTGATGGGGCGCGGGCGCGGGCTGGAGGTGATCTTGGGCGCCGACGACTTTTCAGCCGACCTGGCTGAGCGCTACGGCTACGTCAATAGAGCCCTGCCGGACAGCGAGATCGAGGCGTTCGTCGATGCGCTTGCCCGTCGTCTCGCCTCGTTCGAAAAGCATGCGCTGGTCGGTGCCAAGGCCCTGATGAACGACGTCACGCTGCCGGCGGACAGCGTCTTTCCGGCGGCGCTGTCGGCTTTCTTCAGCTCGGCCTCCCACCCAGCCACCCGCGCGCGCGCGGTGGCTCTGGTCGAGCGCGGCCTTCAGCTCCGTTCCGACATTGAGCTGCGGCTGGGTCAGGCTGTGGCCGACCTCGGATGATGTCCGCAGCGACAATGCGCGCGGCGCTTCCTTACCAAAAGCCGCGCTGCATCGGCTGCGCCGGCGCATAATACTGATACTGGCTGCGCCTGCGCGGATTGGCCGGCTGGACGTACGGATCACGCTGCTGGAAGAAGAAGAAGCCGTTACCGCCGTTGTCCCAGCCGTCATCGCTCGCGATCATGGCAGGCGCGGTCGGCTTGCGCGTGATGAAACCGCCCTGCGGCTCGTTGCTCAGCACCGCGACGAACTCGGTGCGGTAATTGGTCTCGCTGCTCAGGGGCTCATCCGAGACGGCGATCGACGAGCGCGGCAACGCGGTCGGTCCGATGCGATCCCACACGTCCTGCGGGATGGTGATGCGATCGAGCGCGTTCCTCGCCTCGTCGCCGTTCTCGATCGTGACCACGCTCCAGCGCAGGCCCGTATCGGTCTTCGCCATCGCCGTGAAGATATGCGTGCCGAGCGGCTGGTCGGGATTTCTGATCGTGACGGGAACCTCGATGCTGGTGTCGAACACCTCGCCGCCGCCGTCGGGCGCCGGCTTGTGCGTGTTCCGCCGCACGTAGAGCTTCTGCGTCGCGCGGCTGATGTAAACCGAGACCGGCTCGCCTGCGAGCTTCGCGTCGGTCGCCGCCTTGGCCGCGTCGGCTTTCCGGGTCGCGGCGGCCTTGGCGGCTTCCTTCGTGGCGGCCACTGCATCGCGCTTCGGCTGCGCGGCGGCCCTGGCGGCGTCGAGCTGTGTCGCCGCGTCGGCGGCCCTGGCCGCCACCTTTTGCTTCAGCTCCTCGGCCTTGGCGCGGGCCTGATCGTTCTTGGCGTTCGCGAGCGTCCTGTCGGCGAAGGCGAGCTCGGCATCTGCGCGGGCCTTCTGCTGTTCCAGCTTGCGCAGCGCGGCGGGAAGCGAGGCGGCTTCCTTCGCGGCTGCGGCAGCAGCCTTCTTGGCCGCATCGGCTGCCCTTGTGGCCTCCTCGGCCTCGGTGGAGAGCTTGTCGGCCCGGCCGGGCGCTGCCGCGATGGCGTCCGGCTTCGGCACGAACAGCGAGGGATGAGAGAAGTCGGTCGGGGCCGCGTCATACGGCGAGATGATCACACGCATCCCGATATTCATCTTCTCGAACAGGTTCTCGGCAAAGCCGAACGGCATGCGCACGCAGCCGTGCGAAGCGGCATAGCCAGGCAGCGGCCCGCCATGCAGCGCGATACCGTTCCAGGTGATGCGCAGCATGTTCGGCATCCAGGCATCGTCGTACATGGTCGAGCGGTGGTCCTTGTCCTTCTCGACGATGGCGAACACGCCGGCCGGCGTTTCGCGGCCCGTCGTGCCGGTCGACACCGGCGCCCGCATGATCCAGCCGTCGGCATCGTAGAAAGTGACCTGCTGGCTCTTGATCGACACGATCGCCATGACCGGCTCGCCGGCCTGGCGCGGCGCCACGGCCTCGGCCGTCTGGCGCGGCTGCTTGGCGGCGGTCGCCGGGGTCGCCGTCAATGCGACCATTGCCGCCAACGCCACAATTCCGGGAGGCCCCCAACGCCGCATCGCCAGGGTGGGTCGCGCCGTCGTCAGTCGGTTTCTCATGCCATCCTCGGTCGAATTGCCAGTCCGCCTGTGTCGATCACGCGTCAGATTGGAATCATTGGATTAAGAAATCGCAGCCGCCTTACGTTCCGTCTGTGGCGAGATTCGGCACGTTCCGGCGATAAATCTCTCATATACGACGGTTTGCGCAGGCGGAAGGCGGCCTTCGGCGGGACTGGCCCGAAGCTGGCGTCGATCACTGCGGCAGAATGTCCGGGTCACCTTTTGGTGCAGCCGTATGGGCCGACGCCGCCCGGCACGCTCCTTCAGGCTATTGTTTGAGCATGATCTCCGCGCAAGCGCGTTGCGCGTTTGTCGCGAGGGAAAACCGCCGCGCACTTTTCCGGATCGTGCTTGAGCTAGACGCCGAGCGCCTTGCGGTTCGACGTTCGCAGGAAACGCAGCGACAACGTTCGCACGTTCGCGACATTCAGCAGCCAGGCCGCAGCCGCATAAGCGAGGCCACCGGCGAGACTGACGATGGCGAGCGACACGAAGCCGGTGCCGCCCGCCTGCGATCGCGCAATCAGGATCGCGGCCGCCATCGCGGCTGCGGAAACGGCAACGCCGGCGAGGCGATTGAACTCGAACGGGACCGGGTAGGCCCGACGCATCAGGACGGCGGCAACGACGAAGCCGATCGCCTCGGTCGCCAGCGTCGCCAGCGCCGCGCCGTAGAGGCCGTAGCCGGCGATCAGCACGAACATCAGGGCCACGCTGATCACCAGCGTGAGAAAGGATTGCGCCGCCAGCATGAAGGGCCGTTCGGCGAGCTGGAAGCTGATCTGCACGTAGAACTGATTGGCAATACCGAAGAAGCGGGCGAGCACCAGCGTGGGCAGCAGCGCCGAGACGCCGGCGCGGAAGTCGATGCCGACGAGCGTGCCGGCGACCTGGTCCGCGGCGAGCGCGAGCCAGACGGCAACGGGTGCAACGACGACGAGGAGGAGCTCGAGGCTTTCGGTCAGCCGCTCCCGCGTCGTCACGCCGTTGTTCTCGGCCAACGACCGGAACACCAGCGGCACGGTCGCCGCGGCAACGCTGGATGCGATCATGACCATGAACTGGCGTGGCAGATCGGCGGCAACGCCGAAGATGCCGGCAGCGTCCCTGCCGAGCAAATAGGCGACAATGAGCCGGTCGCAGGCCGAATAGACGGCGACGGACAATCCTGCCAGCGTCAGCGGCAGGCCGTAGCGCGCCAGCTGCATGAACTGGCTGCGCTGGAACCGCGCGATCCTGGTGCGGTCGCCGACGAGGTTCAGGACGATGCCCGCGAGCGACCCCAGGCCAAACGCGGCGAGCAGCCCCAATCCACCCCAGCCGAGCCAGATGCCGAGCAGACCGAAGCCGACGCTGGAGACGCTGCGCACGATCGAGATCGCCGCGAAGCGGTAGGGGCGCAATTTGGCGCGCTCGAACTCCTGGCCGACATCGACCGCGTTCGCCATGATCGCGACGAACATGCTGGCGAGCAGCAGCTCGACACTGACGTCGCTGCGGAACAGGAAGACCAGCGGGGTGGTGGCGCAGAGCACCGCGGCCGTGAGGGCGAAGGCGACCATCGCCGTGCCGCGGAAATCGACCTCCGCCGACATCGCCTGATAGCGGGACACCGACAGCTTGATCCAGGCGAAGAAGATCGCGCCCAGAATGCCCGCAAGGCTGATGCCGACGACATAGAGGCCGTACTCAGCCGGGCTCAGGAGCCGCGTATAGGCGGTGACAGCGAAAAAGCCCACCGCCGCGGGCAGGATGTAGGCGACCAGATAGATCGAGAAGTGGCGGTTCAGCATGCGAGCAAGGGACCGTTGGCGGCCATCAGGATTAACGAGACGTTAAGGCAGTTGGACTTTGGTGTGACAATCGGATTGCGCCGCTGGCATCGGCGAAGATAGCCGCACAAGCCTGCAAATCGGACCGCGAATGGGGCGAGCGGGCGGTTATCGCGCGTTAGCGTTAAATTTGCCCTGTCCTTGAAGCGGCCGGCGCGATCACGGAAAAGAAGCAATGATGGCGAAACGTCGCTCGATTCCTCCGATGCGCTGATGTGACCGACATGGACGTTGCCGAACCAACCCGGGTGAAACCGGCCTCGCTGCCGCGTCGCGGCACCAACGTGCCTGCGGTTCCTTCGGATTTCGGCGCAGGAGGCCGCGACAGGATGGTCCTCAACCTCTTTTTCGAAGAACGGGACGACCGCTGGTTTCCCGGCGACCGTCGTCTCCGGCCGCTGCTGCGACGCTTGCTGCTGGGCAAGTCCTTCATCAGCGGACAGCGGCGCGTCCTGCTCAATCTGTGCGCAGGCCTCGATCGGCTCGGCATCCGCTATCGCGTCAACGACTATCGCCACATCCGGAAGCACCCCGAGGAACTGGCCTGCATCATCGGCCGGCCGTTCGTGCTCGACTGGTTCAAGTGGAAGAACCCGCTCTTGCTCGGCGTCGCCATGTATGACCACCCGATCGATGCGCCGGAGAGTCTGAAGGATCTCGATGTGAGGCGCGTGCTGGTGCCGTGCGCCTGGTATGCCGACATGTTCCGTCCGCACTGGCCCCACGTCGGCGCCTGGCCCGTCGGCATCGAGACCGATCTGTGGACACCCGCGCCGGCGGATCAGAAGAGCGTCGACGTGCTGCTCTACGACAAGGTCCGCTGGGATCAAGGACGGTACGAGCGAGAGCTGATCGAGCCGATCCGCAGGCATCTCGAGGCAAGCGGCCGTACCGTCGAGGTGATCCGCTACGGGCACTACAAGGAAGACGACTACAAGGCCGCGCTGGCGCGTTGCCGCAGCATGGTCTTCCTCTGCGAGCACGAAAGCCAGGGCATCGCCTGCCAGCAGGCGCTGTCGAGCGGCGTTCCTGTCTTTGCCTGGGACCGTGGCGGACCGTGGCAGGATCCGAAATATTTTCCGGACAAGGTGAGGTTCGAAGGCGACGTGTCCTCGGTGCCCTATTTCGACGGGCGCTGTGGCATGACCTTCACCGATGCGAGCGGATTCACCGCAGGCTGGGACGGCTTCTGGTCGCACGTCGGCGCGGGGGACTTCGCGCCGCGCGACTATGTGCTGGATCACCTGACGCTCGAGAAGGGCGCGCTTCACTATTACGAGATCGCCGAAGCGGCGATGCAGCGTCACGCGTGACCAGGATCGACCGACGCGAATTTCTCCTCGGCAGCGCCGCGGCCCTCGCGGCGGGCGCATCCGCGTCCGCAGTGCCGGCGTCGAAACGCGCCCAGCGCCGTCCCGGCTTTGGCGCTGCGGCGACGCTCTGGGACCTGCAAGCCGATCCCAGGCTCGGCGAGGCCATCAGTACCTATTGCACCCAGGTGGTGCCGGTGCTCGAGCTGAAATGGCCGATGCTGCGGCCGGACGCGCATACGTTTGCCTTCGAACGCGCCGACGCGATCCTGGATTTCGCGCGAGACAACGATCTGACGATGCGCGGCCACGCGCTCGCCTGGTATCACGACATTCCGGACTGGACCAAGCAGATCAAGACCACCAAGGGCGTCGAGCGCGCGTATCTCGACCACATCGGCACTGTGGTCTCCTACTACAAGGACAAGCTGACGTCGTGGGATGTCGTCAACGAGCCGATCCCGGACAATCCCCGCAGTCCGAAGGACCGGCGCGACACGTTCTGGACACAGCATCTGGGTCAAGGCTGGATACCGTTGGCGTTCCGCACGGCGGCTGCGGCCGACCCCTTGGTCCAGCTCGCGATCAACGAATATGACATCGAGTCGGCAAAAGACTCGTTCATCGCCAAGCGGGCAGCCTATCGCAACCTCATCATGGACCTGCTCGACCAGGGCGTTCCGCTACATGCCGTGGGGCTGCAATCGCATCTGCACGCCGAACTCGAGATCGACACGCACGGGCTCGCCGCGTTCGTGGCCGAGCTGCGTTCCTGGGGACTCGAGGTGCTGGTCACCGAGCTCGACGTCGACGACCAGAAGCTGGCGGGCAATCCGGCAGAGCGCGACGCGATCGTCGCCAAGCGCGTCGACGATCTCCTCACCGCGATCTCGACCAGCGGCCCCGTGCGCTCGATCCTGACCTGGGGTATCTCGGACCGTTACAGCTGGATCAACGGTACCTTCTCCCGCAAGGACAAGCAGCCGAACCGTCCGCTGCCGCTCGACGGCGAGTTCAAGCCGAAGCCGTTCATGGATGTCATCAGCAAGTTTACGAAGGACGCCTGAGGCGCTGGTCCTCAGCGTGTCTTCGGCGTCTCGAACGCGGGCGCATCTCCGATGTGATCGGGAACAAGGCTCGGACTGCGACGGTCGCGCGAGGAGAGGCGGAACACGTCACGAATGTCGTCGACCGAGGTCGACGAATAGGACTGGATGCAGAGCGCGACCTGCTCGGGCGAAGCGGCGCGCATCATGGCTTCGATGGCCGGACGGTCGAGGGGCGTGTCGTCCCAGTGCGAGACCGCGATGCTGTCTTCAGTGACCCGATGTCTCGCCAGATGTTCCGGCGAATTCGCGACGAAGTTCCCGTAAAGCAGATATTCGGAGAACTTCTTCTTCCGGCACAGCGCCAGAGCCCAGCTCAAGCCCGTCGCCGACTTGATGGCGTCGGTCATCGCGCGCGCGGTGTCCTTGTCCCAGACCAGCGCGTTGCCGACATAATCGTCCGCCGGGAACGAGCGCTCCTTGATACCCAGAAGCTGATCGACGGTGCGGAGCCATAGACCATGCAACGGGTGGTCGGCGCCGATCGCCTTGCGCGTGACGAAGAGCGGCGCCTTCTCGTCGCCGGCATATCGGCTGACGTCGAATTCGCGGAAGAACAGATTGTCCGAATCCAGGATGCAGACGCGCTGCTCGGGCGCATTGAGGACCCCTGCGATCTTCAGGATCTGCTGGATGTGCCAGCCATGCACGGGCGACGACAGCAGCGAGAGCCAGACACGCCGGCTGCTGATGAACTGGAGCGCCGGCGGCACCGCGAACAGCCATCCTGGCAGGTAGCGCGAGGCCGGAACGATGACCCGCCTGTCGGAGGCGAACCGCGCGAACAGAGGCACGTCCTCATCGTTAACGAGAACATAATGCCGCGTGTATCCCGAGAGCCAGGTGTCGATGCTCTCGCTGAGCAGCGAAAAGCGTTCGATATCCTTGGCGTAGCTGGCAGTCAGCAGTGCAACGGAATGCATGGAGCGCGCTCGAATGGCCATCAGCCCGCACTCATAGCGGCAATGGGAGGCGATGGAAACTTGCATTCGCAATCAAGGTAAAATGAAACGAAGCATTAACCATCCGATGGCAGGCCCTGCTCCAGCCTACGAAAGCGCAGCGGCGCCAGTGCGGAGGCGCGCTGCCACCAGTCGGCGACGCGGTCGTCGAGGGCGGTCGTGCCGCGGCCCTGGCCGGGGAAGATCCGGATCTGCTGGATCGCCTCAGCTTCAAACCTCCTGCCCTTGCGCGTGATCTTGAGGGCGGCGCCTTCGCGATCCCGCTGGGTCAGCGGCACCAGGAGGCGGCCGCGCGGACGGAGCGACTGAAGCCAGAGCGAGTGCGGCTGCGGGAAGCCGGCATGGACGATGATGACGTCGGCGGGCCCGCCGACGTCCTTGCATCCGTCGCCGTTGACGACCGTGACGTTGCGATATCGGCGCAAGTAGTTCGCCGCCCGGGCCGCGAGCCGCTCGTCGCATTCGACCGCATGTACGCTGCCCTTTGGGCCGACCATCATCGACAGCACCGCCGAGAAATACCCAAGACCGCAGCCGATCTGCACGACGCGCTCCTTCTCCCTGACGTCGAGCACGTCGATGAGATGCGCCCACAGGCTCGGCAAGCCGGTGTCGAGCTTGCGGCGAGCGTCGATCGCGATCAGCACATTGTCGTAGAGATGCACGGGATCCGCGTCGGGCGTCAGCCGGTAGCTGCGCGCCGCCTCGCTCTTGATGCGCCAGGGGCCCCTCGGCAGGAAATCCTCGCGCGGAACGGTGGCGAGCGCCTCGAGCAGGCGGGGCGAGGAAATCCGCTCGCGCCTGGCAATCCTCTCCGCGTAGCGCGCACGCACGGCGGCAAGATCGCTCATGTCACAGATCGGCCTGTTCGCGCACAGGCGCGTCCGTCCCCAGCTCGTTGACGAGTTGCATCGCCTGCTTCAGGTCCGGCGTGCAGAAACCCTCGCTGAACTTGGCCAAGACCGGCACGAGCAGAAGACTTGCGTGCTCGCGCCTGCCGGCTTCAAGCGACAGGCGCGCGAGGCTGACGGCGGTGCGAAGCTCCCAGGACAGCGCACCCTGCTTGCGCGCGGTCGCCAGCGACAGGGAGAACAGGTCCTCGGCCTCCTGTACCGAGGCCGGGTCGCCATCCGACAGGGTGATCTCGCCTTGAAGGCGATAGACCTCGGCGAGGTAGGAATGATCGCCGGTCCGCCGTGCGGTTGCGAGCGCGCCGTCCAGCGCGCGCAGGGCGGCATCGCGCATCCCGCTCCTGGCGTAGGCTTCCGCGAGCAGGCAGCGGAACCAGCAGCCGGCGAGCCAGGAATCCATCGCCTCGTATTCGTCGAGACCGAAGCGCATCTGGCCGAGGCCTTCGTCGGCCTCGCCGAGCTGCGTCAGCGCCCAGCCGCGCAGGATCGTCGCCTGCTGCTTCCAGTGCAGGAAATTGTGCTCGGTGGCGATGATCATGGCGCGGTTGGCGTGGTCGCGCGTACCCTCGACGTCGCGCAGATGCTGGCAGAGATAGGCGCCGAACACGAGCGCAAAGGCGAGCGTGAAAGGATGGCGGATCTTCTCGGCATTGGCGATCGCCTGCTCGCTGTGCTGGCGCGCCGCGTCGGGCCGGCCGAGAAACCAGAGCAGATAACCGAGATAGGACAGCGAGACGACACCGGGATCGGTGCCGTGCCGCACCATCAGGTCGGAGTGCAAATCGGGGCTGTAGAGATTGATGCAGCGGTGCAGATGATGCTGCGAGGCGGCAAAGCGGCCGCGATAGAGCATGGTCATCGCGATCGAACGGTGCGCCTCGATCAAATACCCGGTCTGCTGCGCCGGCTGCGAGCGCTCGTTCAGCCGCTGCCGCTTGGCGAATTTCAACAGCTCGACGCTGAGATCGTGCGCGCGGGTGAGATCGGCGCGGATGAAGTGGCACACCCAGAGTCCGCGAGTGGCTGCGAAGACCTTTTCGTCGTCATCGAGCTGATGGCCGAGTTCCAGTGCGCGGATGTAGTTTTCCTCGACTTCCTGCACCGCATAGCCCTTGGCGGCAATCAGCGCGTTGCCCAGCGCGATGCGCAGATCGAGCTCCATCTCGTCGGCACCCTGTATGCGCGCGCTGGCGTGCACGACGCTGAGGCCGCGGCGCAGATGTCCGATCGCCTCCAGATTGGCGCCGCTCCTCGCCGCCTGCTTGCCGGCCTTAAGCCAGAAGCTGGCGGCGCCCTCGCTTTGGCCGGATTCGGTCAGGTGATGGGCGAGCAGCTCCGGCTCGCGCTCGGTCTTCTCCGGATACATTTCGGAAAGCACCTGGGCGATCCGGGAATGCAGCTTGCGCCGCTCGCTGTGCAACAGGCTCGCATGCGCGGCGTTCTGGATCATCACGTGCTTGAAGGAGTAGAGCGCGTCCGGCGGGTCGCCGCGGCGCATGATCAGCCCCGCCCCCTCCAGATGATTGAGTGCCGCCACGATCTGCTCGGCAGGCGTATTGGCGACGGCGTGCAGCGTCTCGTAGGAGAACTCGCGGCCGATCGTGGCGCCGATCTGCGCGATCCGCTTGAACGGCCCCATCCGATCGAGCCGCGCCATCAGCGAGTCGGTCAGGGTTGCCGGGATTGCGAGCTGCCGCCACGGCCCGGACAGCACATAGCGCCCGTGCCGCTCGGTCAGGAGGTCGGATTCAAGAACCGTCTTGGTCAGTTCTTCCAAAAACAGCGGCACGCCGTCGGTCTTGACGATGATCTCCTCGACGACCTCCTTGGGCAGCTCGCGTCCCGCAACGCGCTCGACCAGCGTCGTGCGCAATTGCCGGCTCAGGCGGCTCAGGACCAGGGTGGTGATGTGCGAATGCGCGTTCCAGCTCGGCTGGAATTCGGAGCGCGCGGTGATGATGACCAGGATCGGCCGGTTCTGCACCCGGTCGACCAAGAGGTCGATCACCTCGCGGGACGTCGGGTCGATCCAGTGCAGGTCCTCGAACGCGATCACCAGCGGCATCTCGCGCGCGAGGCCGAGGAAATGGTTGACCAGCGCCACAACGGTCGCATCCTTCTGCTGCTGCGGCGAGAGTTGGAGCGGCGGATAGCGGTCTCCGGTCGGTATCGACAGCAGCGCGGCAAACAGCGGCGTGACCTGCTCGATGTCGCCATGAGCGGCGGCGATCGCGGTCTCGAGGCCCGCCAGCGACAGCGCGGACGGATCCTCGCGATCGAGGCCGAGCGAGAATTTGAGCTGATCGACGAACGGGTGGAACGCCGTGGAGGTGTAGTAAGGCGAGCACTGGAGCGAGACTTGTCCGTGGCGGTCGCCCGATATCCGCTCGAAGATTTCCTGGATGATGCGCGACTTGCCGATGCCCGGCTCGCCGAACTTGACCACGACCTGGCCGTCGCCGTCCTTGGCCTGCTGCCAGCGCCCCATCAACAGCGAGATCTCCTCCTCGCGGTTGACGAGCGGCGTCAACCGCGAGCCCATGGCGGCGGCGAAGCGGGTCTCCATCCGCGAGGCGCGCACCACGTGCCAGGCCTGTGCTTTCTCGGAGATCCCCTTCAAGTCATGGACGCCGAGATTGCGGTAATCGAACTTCCCCTTCAGCAGCGACTGCGTCGAAGCGGAGATCACCACACCGTTGGGCGGCGCCAGGGCTTGCAGGCGCGCAGCGAGATTGACGGTCTCTCCGACCGCGGAGTCGCGTTCTTCGGTGCCCTGTCCGACGAGGTCGCCGACCACGACGAGACCAGTCGCGATTCCGATGCGGACGGCGGGCGAATGGCTGAGCGCACCGCGCGGCTCGACCGCGTGCGCCGTCGACAGCACGCGCACGATCTCGAGCCCGGCGCGCACCGCGCGCTCAGCATCGTCCTCATGTGCGGCCGGATAGCCGAAATAGACCAGGATACCGTCGCCGACGAAACGGGCGGCAAAGCCCTCGTAATGCTTGACCACGCGGACGCAGGTTTCGCGGAAGCCCGCAATCATGTCGCGGACGTCTTCGGGATCGAACTGCGCGGAAAGCGAGGTGGAATCCACCATGTCGCAGAACATCGTGGTGAGCTGGCGCCGTTCGGCTCCGACGTCCGCCCGTGCTTGCGGACGCACAGCCTCGGTTGGCACCTCCGCCGTTTCAGCTTGAAACAGCGCCGCCATCGCACGCTGGAGCCGCTTGCGATCGCCGAGCGGCAATCCGAGCTCGCCCAGATCGGATTCGGTCAGGTCCCCGATGACGTCGAGATCGAGACGGTGCTGCGCGAAGAGATCGGTGTAGTGACCGAGGCCGATACCTTCGAGCCAGCGCTTCAGCTCGCCTTCCGTTCCCGTGTCCGGCTCATTCTCCAGCATGGTGATTCTGCCCGACCATCACTCCGTCGAAGGGCTCCGGGGCCCCTCAACCACAGATTTCGGGGCTCAAACTTCACCTCAGACTGGACGCGTTCCCCAACTTCTTGGAAGAATAGCTCAATCGGATCAAAAGGGAATGGCGTTGTCGGACATTGCATCCGGAGCAAACGAAGAATCAGCCGGTAGCACGGCCGAAACGAAGATATTCGCCCATATCAGCGGCCTTCTCGAATTCTACGCGCGCAGGACACCGGCGGCGCCCGCACTCCTCGCCCCTGGCCGGCCGGTTCTCAACTACCGCGCCCTTGGCAACCGGACGCAGGATCTGATCCGTACGCTGCGCGGGCTCGGCATCGCGCCTGCGGACCGCATTGCAGTTGCACTGCCGCGCGGCGCCGACAGCGCGTTGGCGTTGATCGCGGTCGCGTCAGCCGCCGTTTGCATCCCCGTCAGCCCGGATCTGACGGCGGACGAGCTGCAACGCTATTTCAGCGAATTGAAGTTGGCGGCGCTCGTGACCCGGGCCGACATGAACTCGGCGAGCCGCGACGTCGCCAGGGCGCTCAATATCGCGGTGATCGATTTCGTGCCGGGGCCGAAAGACGATCTCGGCGGCTGCGCGTTCATCGGCCCGTCGGTCGGGCCGGCGAGCACGAGCGGCCCCTCGCGCGGGGACGACGATGCGTTCATCCTGTTGACGTCAGGCACGGCGGCGCGGCCGAAGATGGTGCCGCTGACGCATCGCAATGTCTGCCTGTCCGCCTACAATGCCGGCCGTGTGCTGTCTCTCGCTTCGCGCGATCGCCTGCTCAACGTCCTCCCGCTGTTTCATGCCCATGGCTTGATCTCCGGCCTTCTCACGGCGCTGGCCGCGGGCTCCAGCGTGATCTGCACCGACGGCTTCGACGCATCGTCCTTCTTCGGCTGGATGCGGGAGCTGCAGCCGACCTGGTACACGGCGGTGCCGACCATTCACCGCGCATTGCTGACGGCAGCGGAAGCGAACCCGGACCGCGCCCGGTCGTCGTCGCTGCGTGTGATCCGCTCGGCCTCGGCCTCGCTCGCGCCTGCGATTCTTCGAGGGCTGGAGGCGACGTTCGGCGTTCCCGTGCTCGAGACCTACGGGATGACGGAAGCGGCCTCGCAGATCGCGGCCAATCCGTTCGAGCTGCGGAAGGTCGGATCGGTCGGCCGCGCCGCCGGTCCGGAGATCGCGATCATGGACGAGACGGGCCGCAGGCTTGCGAGCGGCGCGCGCGGCGAGATCATGCTGCGCGGACCCAACATGAGCCGCGGCTATTACAATGACGAGGCGGCGACGCAGGCTGCGTTCCACCATGGCTGGTTCCGGACCGGCGACCTCGGCTATCTCGATGCCGACGGCTATCTCTTCATCGTGGGCCGCATCAAGGATGTCATCAACCGCGGCGGTCAGAAGATATCGCCGCTGGAGGTTGAAGAAGTTCTGCTCGGCCATCCGGCGGTGCTGGAGGCCGGCGTGTTCGCCGTCCCGCACCCGAAGCTCGGCGAGAACGTCGCCGCCGTCGTGGTGCTGCGGCCGAATTCCGAGGCCACCTCCGACCAGCTACGCCAGTTCGCACGAAAGCGGCTTGCAGCCTACAAGGTACCGAGCCTGATCCGCAGCGTCGCGGCGCTGCCGAAAGGCGCCAGCGGCAAGGTTCAACGCAATGTGCTGGCCGGACTCATTGCAGCAGTTGACGGCAGGGACGAGACCCGGCTGCCGCGCAATGCGATGGAGACCCAGCTCGCCGAAATCTGGGCCGGCCTGTTGGAGTTGCCGCAGGTCGGCGTCGACCA
This sequence comes from Bradyrhizobium sp. PUT101, assembly GCF_052043945.1. Lineage (NCBI taxonomy): Bacteria > Pseudomonadati > Pseudomonadota > Alphaproteobacteria > Hyphomicrobiales > Nitrobacteraceae > Bradyrhizobium > Bradyrhizobium sp. PUT101. Next base: position 5,530,244 of record NZ_CP197207.1, on the reverse strand, counting down.
GGACGTCTTCGCGCTCGGTGCGGACTCGCTCGCAGTGACGCAGATGCGCTCGCGCCTGCGCGAACGCTTCAATGTCGACTTCTCGTTCGAGGACATCTTCGATTGCACCACGGTCGCAGCACTCGCGGTGCGGATCGATACCGCCGCAAGCCGGCGCGAGACGGCGCTGCCGGCCTGGCACCATGCTGCGGGCGCAGATGCACCGCTGTCGTTCCAGCAGCAGCGGATGTACGTGCTCTCGCGGCTCGACCCAACCCGCTACAATTACAATGTCGTCGAAGTGGCGCTCCTCAACGGACCGGTCGACGTCGCCGCGCTTTCTGCGAGCCTCACTGCGATCTGCGCGCGCCATGAGGCGCTGCGCACGGTCTTCATCGAACGTCTGGGCGAGCCGGTGCAGCTTGTGCTGTCATCGCCGCCGCAGTTCGAGCGCATCGAGCTCAAGCCCTGCCCTCCGGACAAGCGGCTCGCGGCTGTCCGGCGCGAGGCGCTCAAGCTCGCGCAACATCCGTTCGACCTGGCCCACGAGCCGCCGCTGAAGGTCGCACTGCTGTCGTTCGACGAGCACAGCCATGCGCTGGTGGTCAACGTCCATCACCTCGTCACCGACGGCTGGTCGCAGCGGCTGTTCTGGGAGGATCTCGCCGTCCATTACGCCGCGGCGCGCATGAAGCGCCCGGTCACGCTGCCTCCGCCTGCCTTCCGGTATCGCGACTTCGCGCTCTGGCAGCAGAGCTGGGCGCAGACGCCGGCGGCGAAGGAGCAGCTCGATTATTGGAGGGCCCAGCTCAACGGCGTCACCACGTTGCCGCTGCGAACCGACAGGCCCAGGCCGGAGGCCTGGAGCGGTCACGGCGCGCGCCACTATCTCGAATTTTCCAAAACGCTGTCGGGCGACCTGCGCGCACTGAGCCAGAACCAGGGCGTCACACCGTTCATGACGCTGCTGGCGGCCTTCCAGTGCCTGTTGTTCCGCCACACCTCGCATGAGGACGTCGCGACGGGATCGCTGATCGCCAACCGCAACCAGATCGAGAGCGAACGCCTGATCGGGCTGTTCGCCAACACCCTGATCCTGCGCAACGATTTTAGCGGCGATCCGAGCTTCGGCGAGATGTTGCGGCGGGTGCGGCAGGTCACGTTGGACGCCTACCGCAACCAGGACCTCCCGATCGAGGAGGTGTTGCGCACGCTCCAGATCGCGCGCCGCAGCGACGGCAATCCGCTGTTCCGGATCATGTTCATCCTCCAGAACGCCTCGATCGAGGCGGCACGTTTTCCCGGCCTGTCGGCACGGCGGCTGGAAATCGATCCGAAAGTGGCGCGCTTCGACATCACGCTCGAACTGGTCGAGGCCGATGGCCGTTTCAGCGGGTTCTTCGAATACGCCACCGATCTGTTCGACGCCGCGACGATCGCAGGCATGGCCGCCCAGTTCAGGACGCTGCTCAAGGCCGTCATCGCCAATCCGGAACAGCGCATCTCGCGCCTGCCGCTCCTGACCGAGGCCGAACGCCGTCTGCTGCTGGCGAAAGGCCGGGGCGTGCCGGCCAATTTCACGACGCGCGGCAATTTGTGCGAACGCTTCGAGCGCCAGGCGAGGAAGACGCCAAACGCTGTTGCGGTGTCGGACGGCCGTACGTCTCTGAGCTATCGCGAGCTGGCGCACCGCAGCCTGGCGGCTGCGCGCTGGCTGGCCCGTGAGGGAGTCGGCGGCGAGAGCGTCGTCGCCTTGCTCGCGGAGCGCGGGCCCGACCTGCTCGCCGCGATGATCGCAGTGCAGCGCGTCGGCGCGGCCTTTCTCAATCTCGATCCCGACCAGCCGACGGCCCGGCTCACCACTATCCTCGGATCGAGCTGTGCCCGCGTGCTGCTGACCGGACGGGCTCAGTCCGCCATGGTCGAGGCACTGCTCGAGCCGCTGGTCGAGCGCATCCAGGTGGCCGAGCTCGAAGACGCGATCGCGTCAGGGACGACCAAGCCCGCACGCGCCGCAGCGCGGGCCGCCTCCAGCCTCGCCTATCTCGTCTATACGTCCGGCTCCTCCGGCGCGCCGAAGGGCGTCATGATCGAGCAGCGCGGCCTGTCGAACCACCTCGCCTCGCTCATCTCCGAGCTCGAACTCTCCGCCAGGGACGTGATCGCGCAGACCGCGCCGCAGAGCTTCGTCATCTCGGTCTGGCAATTCCTCGCCGGGCCGATGGTCGGCGCGCGCGTGCATGTCTGCGCCACCGCGATCGTGCGGGACCCGATCCTGCTGGCGCGGGAGATCGAGCGTGAGGGCATCACGGTGCTCGAGATCGTGCCTTCGCTGCTGCGTGTCATTCTCGATCGCATGGACGAGACGCCGGTGCTGCGCGCCTTCTCCAGGTTGCGTCTCCTGATCTCGACCGGAGAACCGTTGCCCGTCGAGCTCTGCCGCGCCTGGTTCGCCCGCTGTCCAGGAGTGCCGTTGATCAACGCCTATGGCGCGTCGGAATGCTCCGACGACGTCTCCCTGCATCGCCTGACCAAGGTCCCGGCGACCGCGACGGGCAACGTTCCGGTCGGCGCGCCGCTGCCGAACACCCAGCTCTACGTGCTCGACGCAAACCTCCAGCCGCAGCCGATCGGCGTGACCGGCGAGCTCTGCATCGGCGGTGCCGGCGTAGGCCGCGGCTATGTCAACGATCCCGCGCAAAGCCGGCAGCGCTTCATCCCCGATCCGTTCTCGCGCCAGCAAGGCGGCCGACTCTACCGGACTGGCGATCTTGCCCGGCGTCGCGCCGACGGGACGATCGAATGCCTCGGCCGTGCCGACCATCAGGTCAAGATCCGTGGCCATCGTATCGAGCTCAAGGAGATCGAGAACGCGCTTGCCGATCATCCAGGCGTGCGCGCCGGCCTCGTCGAGCCGCGCCGCGAGGCGAGCGGCGATATCAGGCTGATCGCCCATATCGTCGCAAAGCCCGGCAGCCGGAGCAGCGCCAGCGAGCTGCGCGAATTCCTGAAAGGAAGGCTGCCGGCCCACGCCATCCCGTCCGCATTCCTGTTCCTGGATCAGGTGCCGCTCAACGCCCATGGCAAGATCGACCGCTCCGCGCTGCTGGCGCCCACCCAGCAGGAAACGTCCGGGCCGGACGCGGCCGTGCCGGCGCGGCGCTTCACCGAAAAGGTGCTCTCCGACATCTGGACCGACCTGCTGAAGGTCGAGAGCCTCGGTGTGACCGACAATTTCTTCGACCTCGGCGGCCATTCGCTGCTGGCCGGCCAGGCGATGGCGCGCGTTGCGCGCGCGCTTGGCGTGTCGCTGCCGATCAAAACCATCTTCGAGGCACCGACGATCGAGGAGCTCGCCCGGCGGGTCGACGAGGCCGTGGCGGCGAAGCCGCACAAGCCTGCCGCAAGCGTGCCGCGATTGGCTGCAAGCGGGCCTCCTGCGCTTTCCATCGCGCAGGAGCAGATGCTGCGGATCGAGCGGAATCTGCCGGAGCTACCGTTGTTCAACCTGCCCTTCGCGTTGCGTCTAGAGGGCCCGCTCGATTCGGCCGCCCTGGCAAAGGCGATCGACGACGTCGTGCGCCGGCACGAATCGCTGCGGACCGCGTTCGCCTGGAACGGCGAGGAGCCCGAAAGCCGCATCGTTGCGCCCCGCGCCCTTGGCCCTGTCATGACCGTCGAGACGATCGGCGACGGTCATCCCCACAACAACAAGCGGCGCAAGGCGCTCGAACTCAGGAAGATCAATCTCCTGACCGAGCAGGAGACCTATACCCCGATCGACACCACGCGCGCGCCGCTGCTGCGCGCCCGGTTATTGCGGCTCCACGACAACGACCACGCGCTTTTGCTGACGCTGCATCACGCCATTGTCGACGGCTGGTCGATCGGCGTGCTGTTCGAGGAATTGTCGAGCCGGTATGCGGCGCTGGCCGGATATCCGTCGGTGCCGTTGCCGAAACCGCCACCGGCGTTTTCGGCTGTCGCACGCTGGCAGCGCTGGTGGTGCGATACCGACGCCGCCCGCCGCCAGGCTGCCGACTGGACGGAGAATTTGCGCGGAGCGCGCCCCGTCTTCGACGGCGGATCGAGCCCGGGCGCACCCACCGGGCACCATCCGGTCAGCCTCGAGCGGGAACTGATCGGTCGGCTCACGGCGTTCGCCGGCCGGCACAATTGCACGCTGTTCATGTGCCTGCTCACCGGTCTGAAGGGCATGCTGCTGGCGCGGACGGGCCGCACCGACATCGCGGTCGCGACCGCCATGGCCAATCGTGCCCAGCCGGACACCGACCGCATCATCGGCCCGTTCGAGAACACGGTGATCGTCCGTACGACAATCACGCCGGAGCTGTCGTTCGCGCAGGCCCTGGTGCGGGTGCGCCAGAGCGTGCTCGACGCGCATGCGCGGCAGGAGCTGCCGTTCAACATCCTGGCCGACCATCTGGAGCAGGAGGGGATCGATCCGGCCTCGCTGCTCCAGGTCTATTTCACGCTGCAGAATCCACTACGCCAGCCGCTCGATCTTCCTGATCTCGCGACAGAATCGATCGGCAACATCGCGCGCGAAGGCCAGCCGGTGCTGCCGATCGACCAGACCTGGCTGTCGCTGATGCTCAAGGAGCGCCCGACCGGCGTCACCGGCTCATGCAACTACAAGAGCGACTTGCTCGAGGACCGAATGGTCGGCGAGTGGATGGAGGATCTCGTCGCACTGCTGACGGCGGCTGTGGCCCAACCCAACACACCGCTCGGCCGGTTGCTCGCCCGCAGGGCAGCCTGAGCGGGTTGCATCGCGAACGACTACGGATTCACGGCCAAGGCTGTGAATGATCAAGTTGCGTCTTGATTATTTGGCGTCGCCGCGCAAGATTATTCCCGCGGTTTGATTTGGACGACTATTTTCAACCGGGGGAGTGTTATGGGTTTCATCAAATTTACCAAGGGCACCTCGTTGAGCGACAAGGACCGCAAGGCCCTCCAGAAGCTGCTGACCGACCAGAAGAAGAAGCTGCAGTCGGCACTGAAGGAGGTCGACGCCAGCCTTTCCATCCTGGGTGGGTCGAAGAAGGCCAAGAAGAAAAAGAAGTAAGATTCGCCGGCCGGGACGCTGCAGGAATCTCCAGGCTTCAACGTTCGGCTTCAGTTTTCGGACTTTGACTTTCGGTCTTTAGTTTTCGATCTTTAGTTTTCGGTCGTGGCCGCTCGCTGGTCGAGTTAGGGTCTCGCACAAGCTTGCGCCTGTAAACCGGCCTGCAAATCGACAAGAATTCGCCTGGGTGGATCGCTAGGAACGGTCCACTTGGTGATTCTTGCTTAGTTGAATCTTCCGTCGGGATCGGGGATTGGCCTCGCCTGACGCCATGGGCCCAATTGATGGCGGACGACAGAATTGAACTCTTTGTCGGGCTGATCGAGACCTTTGACGCCCCGGGCGCGGTCGAGGCGTGCCGGCGCCTGCTCTCGGTCGACGAACGGGCCCGGGCCGATCGATTCATGTTCGAGCGGCACCGACGGCAATACATCTTCGCACACGCCATGTTGCGCCTCGCGCTATCGCAGGTCGCGCGCAACGTCGCGCCCTCCGACTGGTCCTTTGCCGCAGGCCACTATGGGCGGCCCTTTGTCGCAGCGCCGGTCACCTCGACTGCGCTGCATTTCAGCCTGTCGCATGCCGACGGCTGCGTCGCCTGCGTGGTGTCGCGGCATGAGGCCGTCGGCGTCGACGTCGAAGCCGTGTCGCGGCGCGTCGCCCCGCTGTCCACCGCGCTTCGCTTCTTTGCGCCGGAGGAGGTCGAAACGCTGCGCGGGCTGCCGGAGCCCGCGGCCATCGAGCGCTTCTTCGACTATTGGACGCTCAAGGAGGCCTATCTGAAGGCCAGGGGCTTTGGGCTCAATTTGCCGCTCGACGCCTTCGCTATGCAGGTGTCGGGCAAGGCCATCGAGATCAGCTTCAAGCCCGACATCGTCGACGATCCGGACGGCTGGCGCTTCTCGCTGTGCTCGCCATCGCCCTCGCACCGCCTCGCGATCGCCGACGGCTCCCGTGCGGACGGCGGCCTTCCCATCAGCCGACATGCCTGGCCGCTCCAGCAAGCGGCTGAATGATGCCGCCGCGGCTGCGCGTCTTTCCAGCGATTTCACGCAACCGCGATCCCAAGGCCTATATCGGCGAGCTGATGCGGGTGGCCCGGTTCGCCGACCGCAACGGCTTCGAAGGCATCCTGCTGTTCGAAGGCAATGACGTGTTCGTCGAACCCTGGGCGATGGCCCAGCACATCATGGCAGAGACGACGCAGAGCTCGCCGCTGATCGCCGTCAATCCGGTCTACATGCACCCGTTCACGGCCGCGAAATTCGTCTCGTCCTTCGCGCAGCTCTACGGCCGCAAGGTCTATCTCAACATGATCACGGGGACGGCGATCAGCGACTTGCAGGGACTGGGCGACGACCAGTCCCATGCCGATCGCTACGTTCGCCTCGGTGAATTCGTCGCGCTGATGCGCCAGTTGCTGGCAAGCCCGCGGCCGGTGAATTTCGAGGGCACGTTCTATCGTGCCAGCAATCTGCAACTTCGTCCGCGCCTGCCCGCGGAGCTGATGCCGGAGTTCTTGATCGCCGGCCAATCCGAGGCGGCCGAGCGCGTCGCGAAGGAGACCGGCTGCATCAAGATGCAGATGCTGCCGCCCGATCTCGATCGCGGGCTCGACGTATCAGGCCTCAACTTTGGAATATTCGCGCGCGAGGGACGGGACGAGGCTCGGCAGGCCGCAAAGGTGCGCTTCCGCGACAATCCCGATGATCGCGAGCTGCTCGCGCTCACCGTAGAGAACAGCGACTCCGTGTGGAAGCAGCGGCTCTATGAGAGCCAGAGCGGCGAACTTCAGGACAACGGCTACTGGCTGCTGCCGTTCCTGACTTTCCAGGCCGACTGCCCATATCTCGTCGGCAGCTACGAGGAGATCGGCGCGAAGCTGAAGCAGTTTGCGGCGAACGGCCTGACCACGATCATGCTCGACATGGTCGCCGACGAGACCGAGATGCGGCACGTCGGCAAGGCGCTCGCAGCGAGCGGGATGTTTTGAGCTCTCGCCCCGCCTGCCGGCTCCTCCGCATCGTCATGGCGGGAGGGTCCCGGGGCATCGCCGCACTGAGCAGAGAACGTGAATGCCCGGGACAAGCCCCGGGCATGACGACCCTTCATTGAGGGCGGACGCGAGATTTCCTAAACCGCATGCGCGGGGAATGACGGCGGCCTCACCTTGCTTCCTCGAATCCTGCCAGCACCGAGGTCAGGTTCGCGCCAAGGATATCCGAGAGATAACCGCCCTCCTGCACGAACACGGTCGGCAGGCCCATCCTCGCGATGGCCTGGCCGATGCGGCGGAAGCCGGGCGTGGTGACGGACAATCCCTTCAGCGGGTCGTGCTCGGAGGCATCGAGACCGAGCGCGATGACGAGCGCTCCGGGCGCAAACGACTCGATCGCCCTGCGCGCGAGGTCCAGCGCCTGCATGTAGCCGTCATCGCCGGTGCCGATGGCGAGGGGAATGTTGAGATTGGTGCCGAGACCGGGCCCTTCGCCCCGCTCATGCGAATAGCCCCACACGTAGGGATAGTACGCCACGGGGTCGGCATGGATCGAGATCGTGTAGACGTCGGGCCGGGCATAAAAAATGCCTTGCGTGCCGTTGCCGTGATGGACATCGACGTCGAGGATCACGACGCGCTCGTGCTTCTGCCGCAGATGCGCCGCCGCGATCGCGCTGTTGTTGAGGAAGCAGAAGCCGCCGGCCATGTCGCGATAGGCGTGATGGCCGGGCGGACGGCACAGCGCGTAGGTCGCGTCCTCGCCGTCCATCACCATCTGCGCGGCGGTGACTGCGACATCGGTCGCGGCACAGACCGCCGCCCACGTGCCCGGCCCGATCGGCGCCGCGGTGTCGGCAGTGTGCCAGCCGAGCTTGCCGACGATGTGGGTGGGATAGGTTGCGGCATGGCGCACCGGATGGATGTTGCCGATCATCTCCGGGCCGGAATCCCCGAGCGCCGTCCAGGCGTCCCAGGCTTCGCTCAGGAACGACAGATATTCCGGGCTGTGGATGCGCGCGCGGGGCCCCTGCCCGAACTTGGTCGGCTCGACCAGCTGATGCTTGCCGTCCTTCAATCCCTTGAGCAGGCGGTCGGCGCGCTCGGGCTGCTCGGTGGTGCGCTTGACGACACCGCGAACCAGGAAGAATTGCGGATCGTGGCTGCGGTGCAGTTCGGTATGGACGGCTTTCACTCAAACACTCCGTGGTCGCATGCTCTAGGGGGTGCCACAGATTCTTGATCCCTGCGGCGGCCGGATGCAAGCAAGAAGAATGCCGCCTCACCCCCACCGTTCTGCACGGGAAGGAGACCGCCTTTGAACGGCCGGGCTCAGCAACGTCCGCGCTGGAGGCAGTGCTCGCGCCCCTGCTGGTCAGTGCGGAAGGACTCGATGAAGCCACCTTGGCGCTGAGTGACGAAGACGGTCTTGCCGTCGCTGCCGCCGAAGGCGAGGTTGGTCGGCTCCTTGCCCTTCAGCGCGATCTCCCGCTCGACGGCGCCACTGGGCTTCATCAGCGCGATCGTGCCTTTGAGAATGCGCGCGACATAGAGACGGCCGGCAACGTCGGTGCGCAGACCGTCGACGGTGTCGGGCTGAAACGACTTGACGAGTTTTGCGCCGGTGAGCTCGTTGCCGTTGATCGCATAGGACCAGATCTGGCCGCTGCTGGATTCGCCAACATAGAGCGTCCTGCCGTCCGGGCTGAGATCGATGCCGTTTGTGGTGCCCATCGCGCGCGGCGCAGTCATGACCCGGCCCTGCACCGTACCATCGGCTCCCTTGGCGATGCGCCAGATGTATCCCTGGCGGCCCTTCCAGTTCGGATCGCTCGCATAGATCGTGCCGTCGCGCGCGATGGTGATGTCGTTCGGCTGGTTCATTTCGCCGGAGTGAAACCAGACGGCCGGCTCGGTCGCGCCCTTCGGAATCGCGAAGATGTTGTGCTTCTTGTAGTCGGCAATGAACATGGTGCCGTTCCGATCGAAACGGATGGCATTGCCGACGCTGCCTTCGGGCAGCACCGTGAATGGCTCCGACGCCGCGCCGCCGGCCGGCAGCCTGCCGATGGTGCCGGGCTTGCCGAGATTGACCACGAAGAGGTTGCCGTCGAGATCGGCGGCCGGCCCCTCGATGCCGAACGTGTATTCGCCCGCAGGCGTCACCTGCACGCTTTCGAACAGCTTGGTCTCGGCCCGGGCGGACGCGGTCGCAATGACGAGAACAACGCTACCGCACAGGCACCAGAAATTCCTGCCGGATGTAATAGCCATCGCCGTCGGTGCACTCGCCATTCAGATAGGGATCGGCCGGCCGAAAGAAGCGGCTGAAGCCGGGTTTGTCTACAGCGCTCCTTTGTGTCACGACAACGACCTTGGCGGCCGGTATTTCGCCGCATTCCTTGTTCGTCCTGCCATAGAACTTGCGCTGCGGCGGACCGGATTTGATCCGCATCCGCGTGCCCGGAACCATTTTCGCAACGAGCAGATCTGCCGCATCCAGCAGACGTTTGTAGCCGGGCTCCGTCTTCGGCAGGTTCTCGCCGCCCGGCGGCATCAGCTTCTCCGCGCCCAAGCCGCGCAGGCGCGTGCGCAGCTTGCCGGCGTCGGGATCGCCCGGATAGATCCAGCCGTCTTGCGACAGGATGAAGCGCAGCACGGCCCCGTCCCTCTCCGTCTCCGATTGACCCGGCGTCAGACCGAAATCGGAGTGACAGCCGACACAATGCTTCTCGACGAGGCCCTTGCGCAGCGTGGTGAGCCGGGCGCTGTTCTGCGTGTCCTTGGCGACGAAGGCCGCGAGTTGGTCGATCATGGCCTGGCTGCGCACGTCGCAGGGTAGCGGCTGAGGCGCATCGCCCGTGGCGCGATCAATGCGGATCACGGTCTTGTTCTTGTCCTCGACCAGCCAGATCGCGCCGTCCTCGGCAACCGTCATGCCAACCGGGGCGCCTTGTGGCCGCGCGCCATTGACACGGTGCCAGCCTGCAATCAGCTCCTGGAACGGCGCAGCGGCGACCTCGCCGGTGTCGGTCTGGAAGCTGCGGGTCGGGTCAGCTGCGCAACTGACGTGATAGCGCACCGGTGCCGGGGCAGGTTTGGGAAAGCCGTGATCGCCGACGTCATAGACGAGCAGGCGACTGCCGGTCGGCCGATAGCCGTGCAGGCCGACCAGCAGCTTGCCCTCAAGCTCCGGGAATTTGCCGCCGCGATAATACAGCATCGCGAGCGGCGCACCGTGTGGCGGCAGCAGCGAGAGCGGCGCCTTGTAGAGCGCATTGGCCGTGCATAGCGATTTGTAGATCCCCGATTGCAGCACGAGCCTGAATTCGGGACTCGGCGTCGACAGGTCGTAGCAATAGGGCCAGCCATAGTGCCGGCCCTGCTCGATCGCGTTGATCTCCTCGTTCGGCTTGAAGATGTCAGGCAGATCGCGACCGTTCTCGCCCTGCAGGAAGGCGTAACCGGCATCCGGAAACATCGGGTGCAGCACCAGCGCCATCGAATTGCGCAAGCCGCGCGCATAGACGGTGTGCGGCGGATCGGGATCGTTCGGCTTCAATGCCGGGAAGACGCCGCCTGCGGGCGGCGCATACAGCCAGATCGATGCCATCGCGGACGCGCCCTCGGCGGCAGCGCAAGGCCTCGTGATCGGTGCGGGCGTAACGCAGTCGTCGCTATGCGAGCCGATATTGACGAACAGCCGCCCATTCCGGTCAAAGACGAACGCCTTAAACGGATGCGCACTCTCGTCGATCCTGGCACTGCCGGGCAAGCTGATCCGCCGGCCGGGCATGTTGCGGATGATGGTCTCAACCGTGCCGCGCGGATTGTCGGCGAGCGGATCGAACCGGAAGATCGTCTCTGCGGTCGAGGCATAGAGCTTCCGGTCGGGGCCGATCAACAGGCCGAACGGATATTCGACATCGGTCAATAGCTCCTTGAAACGCCGGCCCTGTGGCGCGTGCGGGTCGAGCAGCAGCAGCCGTCCATCGGCGTGACCCCAGCCGCCCATGTCGGCCACTACGAACAGGTCGCGGCCGGGCACCTGGACGATCGCACGCGGAAATTTGAGATGATCCTCTTCGCTGGCGACGAGGCCGGCGCAAAACTCCGCCTTCATGTCGATCTGGATCCGGGGAAAAGCGAGATCGCCGCTGCCGCAAACGTCCGTGCCGATCGCATAGCCGCTCTTACTGATCGGTTCGGACGAAGCAGGGGCGAAGCCGAGCAGCACGCCGGCCAAGACTGCAGCAACCAAGCGCAGATGTCGCCGTTCGCCTGCGAATGTGAACTGGTTCACGGTGGCCCCCGTCTTCCCGGGACGCTTGTTCCATGGCGACCGGGCGCCGTCCAGTCTTCACCCGCCTGTGATCAAACCCGTAGCGGCTTTGGTGGCGACCAACCTCCGTAAATTCCCTTACCGGGCTCGACCCGAATGTTTCGCGAATGCCTGGGGTGGTATGGATTTGCCATCCCAATCGCTTTCTACAGGAGGCGTTCATGGTCCAGGTCTATTTTCACTGCTCCAACACCGAGGGCACGCTGATCGACCGCTACGGCGCCGTCGTCGCCAATCTGACCGAGGCGCGCGACCACGCCGCCCAGATCATGAACTTGATGATCCAGACCCCCGGTGCCGAAGACTGGCGCGAGTGGGTCATCCATGTCAGCGACGATGACGGCGAGGAGATTTTCGATCTCCCTTTCACCGCCATTCTCGGCAAGCCGCATTGAGGTGATGCCATATTGCTCCCTTCACTGAACCTGCTCCGCCAGCCCCTGACCTTCGTCGCCGCAAAATGGCAGACACTGATCCGTGTCGCAGGCAACCCTTATCGCCCCGAACTGCACTACATGCGCGGGCCTGGCCCGAAATGGCGCGCCAAGCATCAGGCCAGCCGGCTGGACCGCTCGCTCTGAGCACCGTCCACTGCTTTCCTAGATCAGATCGCTCTCTCCACTCGTCATGCCCGGGCTTGTCCCGGGCATCCACGTCTTGGCCACCACGAAGGAACGTGGATGGCCGGGACAAGCCCGGCCATGACGAGCCCCGGGGAAGCGCTTCCCCACCTCACCTCCCGGTAAACCTCGCCTTGCGCTTCTCGATGAAGGCATTGCGGCCTTCGATGGCGTCTGCGCTCTTGCGGATCGTGGCCTGGAGTTCGATCTCGCGGCGGAACTGCGCCTCGTAGGTCGCATGCTCGCTCTCCTCGATCAGCATGCGCGTTGCCACCAAGGCGCGCGTCGGTCCCTCGGCGAGGCGGCGGGCCAGACCCAGCGCCTCGTCCATCAGCTTGGCATCGTCAACGACCTGCCGCACCAGGCCGATCTCCTGGGCACGTTCCGCCGTCAGCGGCTCGTTCAGCAGCATCAGCTCGAGCGCGCGCTGCCGGCCGACCAGCCGCGGCAGCAGCCAGGTCGAGCCGAGATCGGGCACCAGCGCGATGCGGCTGAACACCTGGATGAAGCTCGCCGACCGCGCCGCGACGATCATGTCGCCGGCCATCGCCAGACTGAAGCCGCCGCCGGCCGCTACGCCATTGACGGCGACCACGACGGGCACGCGGCACTCGCGCAAGGCCTTGAAGGCCGGCCAGTAGAAGCGCATGACGCCGGCGGCGATATCCTCGCCGAGCGCTTCCGAGGCCTTCAGGTTCTGGCCCGAGCAGAAGCCGCGCCCGGCCCCGGTCAGGATGAGGGCGCGGACGTCCTCGTCCGTCGTCATCTCCGCGACGGCGGCGGCGAGCGCGCCGAGCAGGTCCGGCGTCATTGCGTTCAGGCTTGCCGGCTCGTCGAGGGTCAAGATCCCGACCGCGCCATCCCGCGCCTGTTTCACACCAGCCATGTCGCCTCTCCCTTTTGATGTTCTCGTTGGCTCCAATGTGCCATTGTCCGCGCGCTTCGCCAATCGCGGAGCGCCTCACATTCAACGCAGCCACACAAGACGGCTGACGCAAGACCACTGAATCCAGAGATCAAGACGACATCATGCCTCATCAGTTCAGCCTCAACCAAACCGTCCGCAAACCTGCCGTTACATCCAAGGGCGGCATCGTCGCCTCGCAATCGCGACGGGCGGCTGAAGTCGGGACGCAGGTGCTGGCCGCGGGTGGCGACTGCGTCGACGCGATCGTCGCGACCACTTTTGCCCTGAATGTGCTGGAGCCCTGGAATAGCGGTATCGGCGGCGGTGGTGCGATGGTGCTCTACCGTGCCAAGGAAAATCGCACCGAGGTGATCGACTACGGCATGTGCGCGCCGCAGAGCCTGCGCGCCGCCGACTATCCACTCAGTGGCGAAGGCGCGGCGTCCGACCTATTTCCCTGGTCGCGGGTGAAGGATGATCGCAACATCCATGGTCCCGGCTCGATTGCCGTCCCCGGCGTCGTTGCCGGAATGGAAGAGGCGCATCGGCGCTACGCAAAAATGCCGTGGAAGGAACTGGTCGCGCCGGCTGCCGCGCTCGCCGGCGAAGGCCTGCTGGTCGATTGGTGGACCACGGTGACGATCGCGGGCTCGGCCGCCGATCTCAGGCGCTATCCGGCCAGCGCAGCGGCGTACCTGAAGGACGGCCTGCCGCCGAGCGCGCCATGGGGCATCAAGTCCGAGACGCGGCTGCCGCAGGACTCGCTGAAGGCGACGCTGTCGCATCTCGCCGAAGCCGGACCGCGCGACTTCTACCAGGGCGATCTCGCCAGGAGCATCGCTTCCGACATCAAGGCCGACGGCGGTTCGCTGTCCGTGGAGGATCTCGCCGCCTTCCGTGCCCACCCGCGCGCGCCGCTGGCGATCCCCTATCGCGACGGCAAGGTGTACGCGACGCCTGAGCTCACGGCCGGGCCCACCATGGCGCACGCGCTGCGCCTGTTGCAGCAGAGCCTGAAGCCGGCAAGCGCGCCGGATGCGGCCGCCTATGTCGAATATGCACTCGCCTTGCAAGCAGCCTTCCGCGAGCGGCTCAAGGACATGGGCGATGCCGACGGCAAGCGCTCCCTCGGCGCCGAATATCTGGCGCCGGCCTGCACCACGCATTTCTCGGTGGTCGACCGACACGGCAACATCGCCGCGGTGACGCAGACGCTGCTCTCGTCGTTCGGCTCGCGATATGTGACACCGCATACCGGTATCACCATGAACAACGGCATCATGTGGTTCGATCCGACGCCGGGCACCACCAACTCGCTGGCACCCGGCAAGCGCTGCCTTTGCAACTACACGCCCGTCATCGCCGAGACGAAGGATGGCAAGCGCCTCGCCGTCGGCGCCTCCGGCGGACGCCGCATCCTGCCGTCGGTGATGCAGCTCGTGTCCTTTGCGATGGATTACGGCATGGACCTCGACGCCGCCATCCATCAGCCGCGTATCGACGCCAGCGAGGGTGCGATCGTGATCGGCGACGCCCGCCTGCCGGCGGACGTCCGCAAGACGCTCGCCGCGCGCTTCGACTATGAAGAGAGTCGCGTGCAGACGTTGCCGCAGAAATTCGCCTGCCCGAGCGTTGTGATGCGCGAGGGCGACACGAATTTTGGCGCGGTCGAGATCTTTCAGCCCTGGGCCGACGCGGTGACGGAGGGCTGAACGCTCGGATCGATGCAGGATTGTGCCAGCGCGCGTTGTGCGCTCGCACGATTGCGTATCTCCGCGAGCGTCACGACTCCTCCGCATTTGCAGGCAACCTAGCTGCGCGCGGTTCGCTCGCTGAACGGACCGGTGCGCTCGCCCCACTGGAGGACACGATGAAGAAACTTGCGCTCGCCGCGTCGCTGATCGTTGCGGCCGGCCTCACTTATGCCGGCCCTGCGGCTGCGAAGGGCGGACATGGTCACGGTCACGGCCGAGCAATGGGCCATCATTATCATGGCACGCCGGCCGGATGGCACCACGGGCGCAAGGTTGGCTGGCGCGGCATGGGGTGCCCGCCCGGCCTGTGGAAGCAGGGCCGCTGCTGACGCCCGCTCTGCAAGTCCTGCAAGGCGTCGCCCGAAACCGGGCGGCGCCTTTCTTCAAATGCCGAGCCGGTCCCGCACGCGGCCCGCAATCACGGCGGTCGTCACGCCGACCGGCCAGAACGCATGCATCGGGATCGGCTTGATGCCCGTGATCGGCATGTCGATCTCCACCTTCGGTCCGCCGATCAGCCGGTGGGCCAGCTGCGCACCCATCGCGGTCGAGAGCGCGACGCCACGACCGTTGCAGCCGAGCGAGATCAGCACGCTTTCCGCAGGCTCGTGCACGTGCGGATAATGATCCTTGGTGATGGCGAGCCGGCTGTTCCAGCCATGGGTCCAGGAAGCGCCCTTGAGCTGCGGCCAAAGCCGCTCGGCATAACGGATGAGATAGGCGACGTCATACGGCGACTTGATCCAGCGCATCGGGCCGCGGCCGCCCATCAAGAGACGGTTCTGCTGGTCGATGCGGTAGTAGACGGTGATGTGGCCGCTCTCGTAGAGGACGGGACGCGTCGGCATGATCGAACGGGCGACCTCGTCGGAGAGCGGCGCGGTGGCGGCGATCGAGGAGAACACGGGCACGATGGTGCGGCGGAGCGCCGGCCAGAGATCATCGGTGAAGCCGTTGGTGGCGAGCAGCACTTTTTCTGCGTGCACCACCGCGCGTGGCGTTTCGATGCGCCAGCGCGAGCCGTCGCGGCGCAGCGACAACGCCGGTGTCTCGCCAAAGACCTTTGCGCCGGCGGAGATTGCCGCGCGCGCGAGACCGCGCGCGTAGCTGAGCGGATGCAGATCACCGCCGCGGCTATCCAGCATGGCGCCGATGTAGCGGTCGGTGCCGGTCATCTCGCGGAGCTGCTCGCGGTTCAGATATGTCACCGGCATGCCGCGGCGGATGCATTGTTGCGCGGTCTTCTCGATCGCGGCGGCGCTGGCTTCGTTGTAGGCCGCGCGCAGCGTGCCGTTCTGCCGCGCCTCGCACGGGATCTGGTAGCGGCGGATCAGATCATGCGTGAAATTCGTGGTGCCGTAGGCGAAGTCGATCATGCGGCGACCGAGCTCCGCGCCGAAATCGGCCTCGATCTGATCGGGGTCGTGCTTCAGCCCGGGATTGGTGTGGCCGCCATTGTTGCCGGACGCGCCCCAGCCCGGCTCCTGCGCCTCCAGCACCAGCGCCTCGACGCCCTGCTCCGCCAGATGCAGCGCGGTGGACAGGCCGGTGTAGCCGCCGCCGATGATTGCGACGGAGACGCTCTTGTCGACGTCGAGCGGCGGCGTGGCCGCCGGTGCGACGGCAGTATCGGCATAGAGCGAGGGCGGCAAAGGCAGGCGCGTCATGGCGAATTCCGGTCAGAGCGGATGCAGCACGCGGCGCAAGAAGTCCTGCGTGCGCGGATGCTGGGGCTGGTTGAGCAGCGCCTTGGCCGGCCCCTGCTCGACGATGACGCCGCCGTCGATGAACAGCACGCGGTCGGCGACGTCGCGGGCAAAGCCCATCTCGTGGGTGACGACGACCATGGTCATGCCGTCGTCGGCGAGCTTGCGCATGACGCCGAGCACGTCGCCGACGAGCTCGGGATCGAGTGCCGAGGTCGGCTCGTCGAACAGGATGGCCTTGGGCTGCATCGCGAGCGCCCGCGCGATCGCGACGCGCTGCTGCTGGCCGCCGGAGAGCTGCGGCGGATGCGCATCGGCCTTCTCGGCGAGCCCGACCTGGGCGAGCAGCGCGCGGCCGCGCTCGAGCGCCTGCGCACGCGATTCTTTCTTCACATAGAGTGGTCCCTCGACCACGTTCTCCAGCGCCGTGCGGTGTGGGAACAGATTGAAGCGCTGAAACACCATCGAGACCTGGGTGCGAATGTCCACGATCGACGGCGCGTCGCGGTCGACCTTCAGCCCTTCGACGCTGATCTCGCCACGGTCATAGCTCTCCAGTCCGTTGATGCAGCGCAGGATGGTGGACTTGCCGGAGCCGGAGGGGCCGATAATGCAGACCACCTCGCCCTTCTGGACGGAGGCCGTGATGCCCTTGAGCACCTCGACCTTGCCGAAGCTCTTGTGGACGTCGCTCAGCTCGATCATCGCTTGCCGGCCCGCTTCTCGAAGTGACGAACCAGCAGGATCAGCGGGATGCTCATGGTGAGATACATCAGCGCCACGAGCGTGAATACGCTGGTGTTCTTGAAGGTCGAGGACGCGATCAGCTTGCCTTGCAGCGCGAGCTCGGCGACCGTGATGGTCGAGGCCTGCGAAGAGTCCTTCAGCATCATGATCATGACGTTGCCGTAGGGCGGCAGCACGATGCGCACAGCCTGTGGCAGCACCACGCGGCGCATGGTGAGCCACCAGCCCATGCCGATCGACTGTGCCGCCTCGATCTGGCCCTTGTCGATCGCCTCGATGCCGGCGCGGAAGTTTTCCGCCTGGTAGGCCGAATAGGCGATGCCAAGCCCGAGGATCGCGGCCTGCAAGGCCGACAGCGTGACGCCGAGATCGGGCATCACGAAGTAAAGGTAGAACAACAGCACGATGATCGGGATGCCGCGGATCACGTTGATCAGGCTGGCGCTGAGCATCGACAGTGCCTTGATGCCCGAAACTCGCATCATCGCCCAGACGAGGCCCAGCACCGTCGAGAGCAGCAGCGAGCCGATCGTGACGACGATCGTCAGCGCGACGCCGTTCATCAGGATCGGGAAGAACTCGGCGGCGTCGTGCCAGAAGCCTTTCATCGGGCAGCCTTCATCGATCAGACGCTGACGATCAACCCTGTGCCTTCAGGCCCCACTTACCGAGGATCTTGTCGATGGTGCCGTTGGCCTTGAGCTTCGCGAGCGAGGCATTGATCTTGCCGAGCAGCGCGGTCTCGCCCTTGCGCACGCCGATGCCGACCGAGCCGACCGTGACCGGCTTGTAGCCGTCGACCAGGCGCACCTCGGGGAAGCCGCCCTGCTTCAGATTGTAGGCGAGGATCGGATAGTCGGCGTAGCCGGCCTTGAGGCGCCCGGTGTTCACGTCACGCAGGATGTCGGGAATGGTGTCGTAGGCCTTCACGTCGGCGAACAGGCCGGTCTTCTTCAGCGCGTCGACGAAGGCGGTGCCGACCTGGGCGCCGACCGTCTCGCCCTTCAGATCGTCCTGCGTGGCGTAGGCCTTGGTGTCGCTCTTAGGCACCACGAGGCCCTCGCCGTAGCTGTAGATCGGGTCGGAGAAGTCGACGACCTCCTTGCGCGGCGGCGTGATGAACATCGCAGCCGCAATGATGTCGATCTTGCTCGAGGTCAGCGACGGGATCAGTGCCGAAAACTGCATCGGCTCGATCTGCACGTTGAAGCCGGCATCCTTGCCGACCTCGGTGATGAGATCGACCATGATGCCCTGGATGGTGTTGGTCTTGGTGTCGAGGAAGGTGAACGGAATGCCCGTCGGCGTCGAGCCGACCTTCAGCACCTGTTGCGCCGAAGCCGGCACTACGGTTGCAATTGCGAGTGCCGCTATCGCGACCAGACCAAAACGCTTCATCGCATCCCCCTTTGGGCCCGGCCGATGGGCGGCGCTCGCGCATGTCGTGATCAGACGTTGCGAGCGAAGCCATTTCGGCCTATTTTCACCAATATGAAAATCTGGTCATACTTTCACGGACGATGCAAGCAGTTTTCATGCACATGAAGGAAGCGGTTTGACGTGAGCGGTGGCAAAAGAATGCGCAAACCGGCCGCCCCGAAGCCGGCGAACAAGGTGAAGGCCAGAGCCATGACCAAGCCGGCCGAGCCGGCGATGGACGTCGCCGTCGGCCGCCGCATCAGGGATCTGCGGCGGGTCCGGCAATTCTCGCTGGAGACGGTCGCCGCGCGCACGGACCTGTCGATCGGCTTTCTCAGCCAGATCGAGCGCGGGCTGTCGTCACCGTCGCTGCGCGTGCTGGCAACGCTCGCCGACGTGCTCGGCGTCGGCATCGCCGCGCTGTTCGGCGCGAGCCCGAGCGCCGACGGCGCATCCGATCAGGTGGTGACGCGCGGCCTGCAACGGCCAGAGCTGAAGCTCTGGCGCACCGGCGTGTCAAAACAGTTGCTGAGCCCGGCCAGCGCCGACAACAAGCTCAACCTGTTCCTGGTGCATCTGGAGCCAGGCGGCTCCACCGGGGACGAGCTCTACACCCATGACGGCGAGGAAGCCGGCCTCGTGCTCGAAGGCGAGATGATGCTGACGGTGGACAGCGAGACGTGGTCGCTGAAGACGGGCGACAGTTTTCGTTTCGCGAGCCGAAGGCCGCACCGGTTTTCCAATCCGGCGAACGATGCGAAGGCCGTGGTGCTGTGGGTGAATTGTGTGACGGGAGCGGGATAGCGCTGTTCGCAACGTAAACAGCCGTCATTGCGAGGAGCCCTAGCGACGAAGCAATCGAGGCTGTCTCCGCGGACAGTTACTGGATTGCTTTGCTGCGCTCGCAATGACGAAGAGAGAGTCTCACCCAAAGCGGTGATTATACCTGTCCACCGTCAGCGCGCTGACGTCGATGTCGGGTTTCTTGCCCGACAGCATGTCGGCGAGCACACGTCCCGAACCGCAGGACATTGTCCAGCCCAGCGTGCCGTGGCCGGTGTTGAGGTGAAGATTGGCGTACTGCGTCGGGCCGATCACGGGCGGGCCGTCCGGCGTCATCGGGCGCAGGCCGCTCCAGAACGTCGCCTTGGCGAGATCGCCGCCACGCGGGAACAGGTCGGTCAGCGAATGATCGAGCGTGGCGCGGCGCGCGTCGTAGAGCTTGTCCGAGAAGCCCGAGATTTCGGCGGTGCCGCCGACGCGGATGCGGTTGCCGAGGCGGGTGATCGCGACCTTGTAGCTCTCGTCCATCACGGTCGATTCCGGCGCGCCGGAGGTGTCCTTGATCGGCACCGTGATCGAATAGCCCTTCACCGGATAGACCGGCAGCGAGATGCCGAGCGGCGCGACCAGCCGCGACGACCAGCTGCCGAGCGCGAGCACGTAAGCATCCGCCTGCAACAGGCCGGCGCCGGTCGCGACGCCGCTGACGCGGGCGCCCTCGGTGACGATGCGATCGATGGCGGTGTTGAACATGAAGCGCACGCCAAGCGCCTCGGCATGCTTGGCCAGCGCCTGGGTGAACATGTGGCAGTCGCCGGTCTCGTCCTGCGGCAAGCGAAGGCCGCCGACGAACTTCTCCTTTACGCCACCGAGCGCCGGCTCGACCGCAATGCAGCCCTCGCGGCTCAGCACCTCGAAGGGCACGCCGTACTGCTTGAGCACGGTGATGTCCTCAGCCGTGCCGTCGAGCTGCGCCTGGTAGCGAAACAGCTGCAGCGTCCCCTGCGCGCGATCGTCATATTGAATACCGATGTCGCGGCGCAGATCGCGCAGGCAATCGCGGCTGTATTCCGCGATCGGAATCATCCGGCTCTTGTTGACCGCGTAGCGGGCGCTGGTGCAGTTGCGCAGCATCTTGAGCAGCCAGACCCACATCACCGGATCGAGCTTCGGCCGGATCACCAGCGGGCCGTGCTTCATCAAGAGCCACTTGACCGCCTTCACCGGCACGCCGGGGCCGGCCCAGGGCGAGGAATAGCCCGGCGACACCTCGCCGGCATTGGCGAAAGAGGTCTCCAGTGCCGGCTCCGGTTGACGGTCGACGACCGTCACGTCATGGCCGGCACGAGCGAGGTAGTAGGCAGAGGTGACACCGATGACACCGCTGCCGAGGATCAGAACTTTCACGCTTCGTCAAACTCCCGCGGCATCACGCTCGCCGCTGCAAGGAACAACTCGCAACGGCGAGAGCAATTATCAGGCCACCTTCTTGATGGCGTCGCCGAGGATCGAGACCATCTGGTCGATGTGGCTCTTCTCGACGATGAGCGGGGGCGACATCGCGAAGCTGTCGCCGCTCATGCGCAGGTAAAGGCCGGTGTTGAAGCAGTCGACCATGACATCATAACCGCGCGCGCCGACGACTCCGTCACGCGGCGCGAGCTCGACCGCACCCATCAGGCCGCAATTGCGGATATCGACCACGTTCGGCAGGCCCTTGAGCGAATGCAGCGCATCGCGCCAATATTCGGAGATCGAGGCACCGCGCGTGAGCAGGCCTTCGTCCTTGTAGATGTCGAGCGTCGCGATGCCGGCTGCGCAAGCGGTCGGATGCGCCGAATAGGTGTAGCCGTGGAACAGCTCCATCTGGCTCTCCGGACCGACCATCAGGCCGTCATGCACCTTGCGGCTCGCAAACACCGCGCCGCAGGGAATGGTGCCGTTGGTGATGCCCTTGGCCGTCGTCATCAGGTCCGGCGTGACGCCGAAGAAGTTGGCGGCGAACGGCGTGCCGAGGCGGCCGAAGCCGGTGATGACCTCGTCGAAGATCAGCAGGATGCCGTGCTTGTCGCAGATCTCGCGCAGGCGCTGCAGATAACCCTTCGGCGGCGGCAGCACCGCGGTCGAGCCCGGCACCGGCTCGACGATGACGGCGGCGATCGTGTCGGCGCCATGCAGGCCGACGAGACGCTCGAGATCGTCAGCGAGCTCGGCGCCATGCTCGGGCTGATCCTTGGCGAAGGCGTTGCGGGTGAGGTCGTGGGTGTGGCGGATGTGATCGACGCCCGGCAGCAAGGTCGTGAAGGCGCGGCGGTTGGCGACCATGCCGCCGACCGAGGTGCCGCCGAAGCCGACGCCGTGATAGCCGCGCTCGCGGCCGATCAGGCGGGTGCGGCTCGCCTGGCCGTTGGCGCGGTGATAGGCGAGCGCGATCTTCAGCGCGGTGTCGACCGACTCGGAGCCGGAGTTGGTGAAGAAGATGCGGTCGAGGCCCTTCGGCGCGATCTCGGCGAGACGCTCGGCGAAGTCGAACGCCAGCGGATGGCCCATCTGGAACGACGGCGCGAAGTCCAGCGTCATCAGCTGGCGCTCGACGGCAGCGGCGATCTGCTTGCGGCCGTGGCCGGCATTGACGCACCAGAGGCCGGCCGAGCCGTCGATCACCTTGCGGCCGTCGACCGTGGTGTAGTGCATGCCCTCGGCCGAGGAGAACAGGCGCGGAGCCTTCTTGAACTGGCGGTTGGCCGTGAACGGCATCCAGAACGAGTCGGTCTTGATAGTGTTCGGAATCTGATGAAGGGTCACGGCCGCGCTCCTTTGCTGACCCCATAGCTGAGCCACGGTTTCGGAACCGCAACAAGTCCTTTTCTGGCGACCTGCAAGCCATTGATTTAACTGCCCCCTCCGGTCCATATTTGTCCGATCCGCAACACCTGCAACAGGGGCCAGGGGCATGAGCGTCGACATCGGTGGACGGCTGCGATTCATTCGGGCGCGCCACAAGCTGTCGCAGCGCGAGCTGGCCAAGCGCGCCGGCGTCACCAATTCGACGATCTCGCTGATCGAATCCAACCAGATGAACCCTTCGGTCGGCGCGCTCAAGCGCATCCTCGACGGCATCCCGATGGGGCTCGCCGAGTTCTTCGCCCTGGAGCCGGAGAGCCGGCGCAAGATCTTCTACCGTGCCGAAGAACTGACGGAGGTCGGCAAGAAGCCGATCTCCTATCGGCAGGTCGGCGACAATCTGTTCGGCCGCAGCCTGCAGATCCTGAAGGAGCGCTACGAACCGGGCAGCGACACCGGCCGCGTCCACCTCGTCCATGAGGGCGAGGAAGGCGGCATCGTGATCTCGGGCAAGCTCGAGGTCACCGTCGAGGACGAGCGCCGCATCCTCAACCCGGGCGATGCCTATTATTTCGAGAGCCGCCGCCCGCATCGCTTCCGCTGCGTCGGCGGCAAGCCCTGCGAGGTGATCTCGGCCTGCACGCCGCCGACGTTTTGAAGCGCGGTAAAATATCCGGACTCCTACGGGGTCACCGGTTTCTTACGGAGCTTGAGCCATCTCAATTTCCGCGGCCCGCACCGCTATATATTGCGAACCATAGCCGAGCAGCCTGGCGCAAAAGGTGCTGAGGTTATCGCCCGGACGCCCAGGCACTCCGGGGCCGCTTCGTAACAAGGCTCGCAGATGAAGATCACGCTCGCCAATGCAGAAGCCGCGCTCGACGAAGTCCAGCGCGACGCCGACAAGCTCCATTCGCGCGAGCTGCGCAAGGCCATCGCCGAATACATCGAGGAGCAGCGAGAGGCGCTCAAGGCGCTCCGGAAAAAGCTGCATTAACGAGACGCGGCGGAGCGAGAGGATCTCGCCCCGCCCTTTGTCTCAACGCTGCGTCAGCAACTCCTCGATCCGGATCGGAAAGCGGCGGACGCGCACGCCGGTCGCGTGCCAGACCGCGTTGGCGACCGCGCCGGCGCTGCCGGTGATGCCGATCTCGCCGACACCCTTGATGCCGAGCGCATTCACGTGCGGATCGTGCTCCTCGACCGTGATCACGTCGAGCGGCGGCACGTCGGCATTCACCGGGATGTGGTACTCACCGAGATTGGCGTTCATGATCCGTCCGCTGCGCCGGTCGGTGATGGCCTCCTCGTGCAGCGCGAAGGACATGCCCCAGATCATGCCGCCGAACAGCTGGCTCTGCACCATGCGCGGATTGACGATGCGCCCGGCCGCGAAGGCCCCGACCATGCGGGTGACGCGGACCTGGCCGAGATCGGGATCGACCTTCACTTCCGCGAACACCGCGCCGTGGGCGTGCATCGCATATTCCTCCATCGCGGCAGGGTTCGGCGCGCCGGTGCCGCGCGCCTCGACCTCGGCGATGCCGGCGCGCGCGAGGATCTCGGAATAGCTCTCGCTGCGGCTCTCGTCGTCGCGACGGATCAGCCTGCCATCGCGCGCGATCACGCCGGCATTGCCGGCGCCGAACAGCGGCGAGCGTTCGTCATTGGTCGCGAGATCGGCGAGCCTGGCAATCACGGCCGCTCCGGCACTGTGGATCGCGGCACCGGCGGTGGCCGTGTGCGCCGAGCCGCCGGCAATGCCGGCATCCGGCAGGTCTGACGTCCCCGCCTTGAACGCCACGCGGTCGACATCGAGGCCAAGACCGTCGGCCGCGATCTGGGCGAGCGCCGTCCAGGCGCCCTGCCCCATGTCGTGCGCGCCGATCTCCATCACGCCGGAGCCGTCGCGGCGGATCGCCGCCCGGGCTTCCGCCTGGAACATCAGCGCCGGGAAAGTCGCCGTGCCCATGCCCCAGCCGACCAGCAGGCCGGCATCGTCGCGCATCTGTCGCGGCTGCAGCGACCGCTTCGCCCAGCCGAAGCGCGCGGCGCCCTGCTCGTAACAGGCACGCAGGGCTTTTGAAGAGAACGGCTTGCCGGTGATCGGCTCGACCTCGGCGTAGTTCCTGAGGCGGAAGGCCAGCGGATCCATGCCGCAGGCCCAGGCCATCTCGTCGATCGCGCTCTCGAGCGCGATCGAGCCGGTCGCCTCGCCGGGCGCGCGCATGAACAACGGCGTGCCGGTGTTGACGCGCACGGCATCATGCGAGGTGCGGATCGCGGGCGCCGCATAGAGCGTGTGCGAGGCATCGGCGGCGGGCTCATAGAAATCGTCGAATATGCTCGACACCGTCCGGGCGTGGTGATCGAGCGCAGTCAGACGCCCCTCGCCGTCGGCACCGATACGCAATCGCTGCCGGGTCGGTGCGCGATGGCCGACCGGGCCGTACATCTGCTCACGGCGCAGCACCAGCTTCACGGGTCGGCCGACCAGCTTGGCGGCCATGATGCCGAGGGTCGGCGGGCCGGCCATCAGCCCCTTGGAGCCGAAGCCGCCGCCGAGGAACGGGCTGCGGATGTGGATATTCTCGTGCGCGATGCCGAACAGTTCGGCGATGCGCGCCAGCGACAGCATCAGGCCCTGGGTCGGCATGTCGACCGACAGATTGTCGCCGTCCCACGACGCGACGATCGCATGCGGCTCCATCGCGTTGTGATATTGCGGCGGCGTCTCGTAGACCGCCTCGATCTGCTGCGCGGCCGAGGCAAGGCCCTCCTCGACATCGCCGTGGTGATGCTCCGCGGGGTTGCCGACACCGACGACCGGCGGCACGAAGCTCTCGCCGGCATCGAGGCCGACGAGCGCAGGCAGCGCCTCGTAACGCGGCGCCAGCAGCGCGGCGCCTTCCGTCGCGGCCTCCAGCGTCTCAGCGATGACGACGGCGATCGGCTGGTTGGCGTAGCGGACCTCATGGCTCTGCAACACCTCCATCCGGAACACGAACGGATTGGTCTTGATGTCGGGATCGATCGCAAGCTGTGGCTTGTGGTCGGGCGTCATGACGTCGACGACGCCGGGATGGCGCTTGGCGGCAGCGACGTCGAGCGAGACCACGCGGCCGTGCGCAATGCTCGAGACAGCCATCACCGCAAAGAGCATGCCGCGCGGATGATTGTCGGCGGCATAGGTCGCCCGCCCCGTGACCTTGAGGATGCCGTCGCGGCGGGTCAGCGGCTGGCCGATATTCGAGCCGTGCCGCAGATGGGCGGGCGCGCTGGTGAGGTTGAGCTCAGGCATGGATGGCTCCGGAGATCGAGGCAAAGGGAGAGGCCGGCAGCGCGGGGATACGCGCAGGCGTACCGGCGGCGGCGAGCAGCAGCGCGCGTACGACGATGCGGCGCGCAAGCTCGATCTTGAAGGCATTGTCGCCGGACGGTTTTGCGTCGGCGAGCGCCCGCCAGGCAGCTTCCTGGAAGGTGTCGGCCGTCGGCGCGACGTTCCTGAGCACGTCCTCCGCTGCGCGAGCACGCCAGGGCTTTGCGGCGACACCACCGAGTGCAAGCCGCGCCTCCGCGATCTTGCCGTTCTCGATCCGCAACGCGGCGGCGGCCGAGACGACGGCGAAGGCATAGGAGGTGCGTTCGCGGACCTTGAGGTAGCGCGCATGCGCGGCAAAGCCGCGCGCGGCGGGCGGCAGGCGCACCGCAACGATGAGGTCGCCGGGCTCGAGCGCGGACTCGTGCTCGGGCGCATCGCCCGGCAGGCGATGCAGCTCGTCGAGCGCGATCTCGCGCCGGCCGCCCCTGCCCTCGATCTCGACGACGGCGTCGAGCGCGACCAGCGGCACGCAGAAGTCGGACGGATGCGTGGCGATGCAGCTTTCGCTCCAGCCGAGCACGGCATGGCTGCGGTTCTCGCCGTCGCGGGCATCGCAGCCGCTGCCGGCCTCGCGCTTGCTGCAGCGGCTGGCGGTATCGTAGAAGTACGCGCAGCGTGTCCGTTGCAACAGATTGCCGCCGACGGTCGCGGCATTGCGCAACTGAGCCGACGCGCCGGAGAGAAGGGCTTCGGCGACGGCCGGATAGGATCTTGCAAAGGCCGCGTCAAGCGCGAGATCGGCATTGCTCACCAGCGCACCGATGCGCAATGACCCGTCGGCGAGGGTCTCGATTTGATCGAGCCCGTCGAGATGCGTGACGTCGACCAACCGGTCCGGACGGCTGACGCCGCCTTTCATGAGGT
This sequence comes from Bradyrhizobium sp. PUT101, assembly GCF_052043945.1. Lineage (NCBI taxonomy): Bacteria > Pseudomonadati > Pseudomonadota > Alphaproteobacteria > Hyphomicrobiales > Nitrobacteraceae > Bradyrhizobium > Bradyrhizobium sp. PUT101. The sequence continues at coordinate 5,503,809 of NZ_CP197207.1, read as the reverse complement.
CGAGCAGGTTGGTGCCGGCAGCAAGAAAGACCGCGCCCGGCTGAGCGGCGGCGGCAACGGCCTCTGCGACCGTGGCGGGCCTGACATAGTCGAACGGCTTCATGCGGAGCGCCTCTGATTGGATTCGTCCATACGTCCTTGCGCCTCCAGCACCGCATCGACGATGCCGGCATAAGCGCCGCAGCGGCAGAGATTGCCGCTCATGCATTCGCGGATGCGCTCGGGATCGTTGCCCGCCTGCGCCTCAATCATCATGCCGATCGCGCTCATGATCTGGCCGGGCGTGCAGAAGCCGCACTGAAAGCCGTCATGCGCGATGAAGGCAGCCTGTACCGGATGAAGCTGGTCGCCGCGTGCGACACCTTCGATGGTGAGGATGTCGGCGCCGTCGTGGCTGATGGCGAGCGCGAGGCAGGAGTTGATGCGCTTGCCATCGACGAGGATGGTGCAGGCGCCGCACTGGCCGCGGTCGCATCCCTTCTTGGTTCCGGTCAGATGGAGGCGCTCACGCAGGAGATCGAGCAGCGTGACGCGCGGATCGTCCAGGACGAAATCGCGCCGCGCACCGTTCACGGTGAGGCTGATGGAGTGGTTCATACAAGGCTCCGATCAGATATGGACATGAGTCATCGCCAAGCGCGCCACCGCCGTGGCCGCTGTCGATACCGCGCCGCCCGAACATGGATGCAGGCCGACGCTTGAGTGAAGATACGGAGGCACCCTCCGCTTAGCAAGGGGCGCCGCAAATATTTGGAAACTGTCAAAAGCCCGTGCGCCACCAACGCGATGCAGCCCGTTAAGGTTCGACAAGGGTTCAATCTAACCAATTCGTGATCTACATTGCCGGCATGGACGACCACACCGATCACGCCCGCAAGCCCCGCGCCGATGCCGTGCGCAATCGCGAACGCGTGCTCGAGGCCGCGAAGGCCGTGTTCAACGCCGGCGGGCCCGAGGCGAGCCTGGAGGCCGTTGCAAAGCGCGCCGGCGTCGGCATCGGCACGCTCTACCGGCATTTCCCGACGCGCGAGGATCTGTTCGAGGCAGTCTACCGGCGCGAGGTCGAGCAGCTCAGCGAGCTTGCCGAGCAGTTGAAGTACGCCAAGGACCCGGTGGATGCGCTGCGTCGCTGGCTGCGCTCCAACGTCGAATTCGTCGCCACCAAGAAAGGCATGTCGGCCGCGCTGGCGCTGACGTTCCAGAGTTCGTCGGAGCTCGCGGCTTTCTCCATGGACCGCCTGACCAAGGCGATCGGCTCACTGCTCGACCGCGCGGTCGCGGCGGGCCAGATGCGCGGCGACATCAGCCCGGAGGACCTGCTGCGGGCGCTCGTCGGCATGTGCTACATGCACGACCAGCCCGGCTGGCAATCCTCGGTGCTGCGGATGCTCGACGTGTTCGTCGACGGTCTGCGCATGCAGCCCAGTGCCAAGACCAAGGCGCGCGCGGCCGGCTCTCTGCCTTCGCGAGCCAAGAAGGCCGGCCGCAAATCGAATCGCAAGCGCTAAAGCATGATCCGGAAAAGTGCGCAGCGGTTTTCCGAAAAGATCATGCTTAAACAACAACCTAAAGCGCGATGACGATTCATCCTAATCGCATCGCGCTTTAGTTGGACAATTTGTCCTGTTGAGCCGCGCATCTCCTCGCACGAGTGTCTCACACCGACGTGAAGAAGCGTTTTGCGCTCGATCAAGCGACGCCCACCTCAGGAGATCTATCGGTCTCTTTGAAATGGACCTCGCTTGGATCTTCCACCGTGGTCGGCCGCATGGACCAAAGCCATGCGTACTTCAAGCTGGACGAATCACTCATGGCCGCATCCGGTCTGAGACGTAGCCTTACGATCGTACTCACGATCAAGATCGCAGTCATCCTTGGAGCCGCGATTTTCGTGTTCGCGCCGAGCAAACGCCCGCGGATCGACGCCAGCGCCCTCGACCGCCAGTTTCTCGACCCCACGAACTCCGCCAATCAAGGACGCATGCAATGACATCGCTGGACGTCGTGTCGCTTTCACGGCTGCAATTCGGCCTGACCGCGCTGTATCATTTCCTTTTCGTTCCCCTGACGCTCGGACTTTCGATCCTGCTCGGAGTGATGGAGAGCGTCTACGTGATGACCGGACGCGCAATCTGGAAGGAGATGACGAAGTTCTGGGGCCTCCTGTTCGGGATCAACTTCGCGATGGGTGTTGCCACCGGCATCACCATGGAATTCCAGTTCGGCATGAACTGGGCCTATTACAGTCACTATGTCGGCGACATCTTCGGAGCCCCGCTCGCAATCGAAGGGCTGATGGCCTTCTTCCTGGAGGCCACCTTCATCGGTCTTTTCTTCTTCGGATGGGAGAAGCTGAGCGCCCTGCAGCATCTCACCGTCACCTGGCTCGTCGCGCTCGGCTCGAACATTTCGGCATTGTGGATCCTGATCGCCAACGGCTGGATGCAGTATCCGGTCGGCGCCGAGTTCAATCCGGCGACCATGCGAATGGAAGTGACGAGCTTCATGGAAGTGCTGTTCAACCCGGTCGCACAGGCCAAGTTCGTTCATACCGTCAGTGCCGGCTACGTCACCGGATCGATGTTCGTGCTCTCGATCTCGGCCTACTACCTGCTCAAGGGACGACATGTCGAGTTCGCCAAGCGCTCGATGACCGTGGCGGCCAGCTTCGGCCTTGCCTCCGCCCTGTCCGTCGTCGTTCTCGGCGACGAGAGCGGATACACGGCCGGCGAAAACCAGAAGATGAAGATCGCGGCGATCGAGGCGATGTGGGAAACGGAGCCCGCGCCGGCATCTTTTACGCTGTTCGGATTCCCCAATCTCGAAAAGCACACCACCGAATATGAGGTGAAGATCCCCTGGGTGCTCGGACTGATCGCGACGCGATCCCTGGACAAGGAGGTGCCGGGCATCAAGGAGCTCGTCGCGCAGGCCGAGCAACGGATCAAGAACGGCCTCGTCGCCTACGACGCGCTCGAGAAGCTCCGTGCCGATCCATCCAGCGCAACCGAGAAGGCCCGCCTGGATGCGACGGCGGCGGATCTCGGCCACGCCCTGCTGCTCAAGAAGATCCGCCCCGACGTCCGCAATGCGACGCCGGAGGAGATCGCGAAGGCGGCGTGGAGCACCGTCCCAGCGGTGTCTCCGCTGTTCTGGAGCTTCCGCTTCATGGTCGGGCTCGGCTTCTATTTCATCGCTCTGTTCGCGGTTGCCTTCGTGCTCGCCAGCAAACGGCAGCTCGATCGATACCGCCTCTTCCTGTGGGCGGCGCTGCTCAGCCTGCCGCTGCCCTGGATAGCGGCTGAACTGGGCTGGATCGTCGCCGAAGTGGGACGGCAGCCGTGGGTCATCGAGGGCGTGCTTCCGACTTTTCTGGCTGTGTCCAACCTTTCGGCCGCCAACGTCTGGACCACCCTGATTGGCTTCGTGGTGTTCTATTCGACCCTCGCGGTCGTCGACATCTATCTGATGGTGAAGACGGCCAAGGCCGGGCCCGGGGCGCCCCGCACCGAGCCGACCGTTCGTCTTGCCGCTGCCGAATAGGAGGATCACCGTCATGTTCGACTATGAAAGCATGCGACTGATCTGGTGGGCCCTGCTCGGGATTCTCTTGATCGGCATCGCCGTCATGGACGGTTTCGACTTCGGCGTCGCGATCCTGCTTCCCTTCGTGGCCAAGTCGGACGTCGAGCGTCGCATCGTGATCAACACGGTCGGCCCCGTCTGGGAGGGTAATCAGGTCTGGTTGATCCTCGGTGGCGGCGCCATTTTCGCGGCCTGGCCGTTGCTCTATGCCACGGCATTCTCGGGGTTCTATCTCGCGATGTTCCTGGTGCTCGCTGCGCTGATCCTGCGTCCGGTCGCGTTCAAGTTCCGCAGCAAGCTCGACGACGTGCGATGGCGCGCGACCTGGGACGTCGCATTCTTCATCGCGGGCCTGGTGCCAGCGCTCATCTTCGGCGTCGCGTTCGGCAACGTCATCGTCGGCGTTCCCTTCCGCTTCGACGACACGCTGCGAATGACCTACGAAGGCACCTTGCTGGGCCTGCTCAATCCATTCGCGCTGGTTTGCGGGTTGATCAGCGTCGCCATGCTGACCCTGCACGGCGCCAACTACCTCGCCCTCAAGGCCGAAGGTCCGCTGGTCGCGCGGGGCGTACGCATCGGGCGGATGGCCGCACTGGCAGCGGTCGCGCTGTTCATCGTCGCCGGCATCTGGGTGGCCTACGGCATCGATGGCTATTCGATCGCTCAGCCCATTCCCCATGACGGCCCGTCGAACCCGTTGCTGAAGACGGTTACGAAAGAGGCCGGTGCCTGGCTCATCAACTATCGCCTGTTCCCATGGACGAAGGCGGCCCCGGTCGTGGCCATCCTGATGCTGGCCGCTTCAGCCCTGCTGCTCGGCAAGCAGCGCGCGGGTCTCGCACTTCTGGCGAGCGGACTCGGCATCGCCGCTATCATCGCGACGGCCGGCCTTTCGCTGTTTCCGTTCATGCTGCCGTCGTCGCTCGATCCCAGTGCCAGCCTCACCGTCTGGGACACGTCGTCGAGTCTCCTGACGCTGCGGATCATGCTCGCGGCAACGGTGATCTTCCTGCCCGTGATCATGCTCTACACCGCCTGGGTCTATAGCGTGCTGCGCGGACCGATCAACGAAGCGTTCGTCAAGGACGAGACGCATTCGACGGTGTACTAGCTGGAGACGACAATGTGGTACTTCTCGTGGATTCTCGGTGTCGCCTTCGCAGGGACCTTCGCCATCCTCAATGCGCTGTGGTTCGAGGCCAACACGCAGCGGGAACTCGGCGATACCGGCACCGGACACCATAACTGAAGCGGACACCCGCACGCAGCCGTCCGTGCCGGTCCGTCGAACTTTCGCGCCGGCGGCTCCGATCGACGCAGCCGGCAACGTTTGGGACGGAAGGCCTAGGTCGCGAAACCGGGACCGGTCTTCGTCGCGCTCATCCGCGAGCGGATCAGCAGCAGCACGACGATGCCGATGTTCAGCGCATTCCACGCCACGCCGTTCGCGAACGCCGCGGCGTAGGATCCGGTGGCATCGAAGATGACGCCCGACACCCAGCCGCCGAAGGACATGCCGAACACGGACGCAAAGATCACGATGCCGACGCGCGTCGCCGCCTCGCTAGCCGGCATCGCCTCACGCACGATGATGGCGTAGCTCGGCACGATGCCGCCCTGGAACAGGCCGAACATCGCGGAGATCAGATACAGCGAGGTCAGGCTGTCGAAGAACAGATAGAACACCAGCGCAAAACCCTGCGCCAGCGATCCGACCAGCAGCGTGCGGATGCCGCCGATCTTGTCAGCGAGATAGCCGGAGCCGATCCGGCTGACGATGCCGCAGGCCATCATCAAGGACAGCATCTCGGCCCCGCGCGCCACGCCATAGCCGAGATCGCCGCAATAGGCGACGATATGCACCTGCGGCATCGCCATCGCCACGCAGCAGGCGATGGACGCGATCGAAAGCAGCACCGTCAGCGTGTTGGTCGAGAGCTTGAGATCGACCCGCGGCGGCGGTGCGTTGGCGTGATCGCGAACCTTGTCGTTGCCCATCTGTGCGCGCAGGACGAGGACCAGGAGCGTCATCGTGCAGGCGCAGACCATGCCGATGCCGATATGGGTGTAACGCCAACCGATCTCCTGCGTTCCCCAGCTCACGATCGGCGGCCACATCGCGCCCGCGACATAATTGCCGCTGGCGACGATGGTCACGGCAAGTCCGCGGTAGCGCTCGAACCAGTGCGAGGCTTCGGCCATGAGCGGCGCGAAGGTCGCCGCGGTGCCGAGCCCGATGAGGAAGTAAGCCGCCACGAACTGCCAGAGCTGGCTCGACAGGCCCGCGAGCACGTTGGCGACGCCGAGGAAAGCGATGCTGATCGCCATGGCCGGCACGATGCCGAACCGGTCGGTGATCTTGCCGGCGATCACGCCGCCAAGCCCGAACCCGAACATCATGAGGGTGAAGGCCAGCGACACCGCGCCGCGCGTGGCACCGAATTCGGCCTGCACCACGGGAATCACGACCACGACCGCCCACATGCCGACGGCGCCGATCGAACCGATCAAGAGCGCAATGATCAGCCGCATCCAGGCCTGACGGGAATCAGGGGTGAAAGAGGCCGGTGTTTGTCCTGGATGATTTGGCGCGTGCACGGGCCGGACCATGGCCCGCGGATCGCCACAGGGTCAAGCATTGTGCCGCGATATTGGGCATGCGCGGTGCACTGCGGTAAGAAGGAGCTTGGCGACCGCGCAATTTGCCACTAGTTTGCAATCCGCGTGTGCACCTTTGCCGCGCGGAGAGCATGCCGGCGGATGTTGCTGCGATTGACGCGATCGATGCGGATCAGGGTGGGGCGGATCATCGCCCTCGCCTACCTGTTCTGCGTGCTCGCCCCCGCTGCGGCGCTTGCCTGGGGCGATGGCGCTGCACCGTGCCTTGACGACGCGCTCCTCGCAGATCACGTGCCGGCGCATCACCAGATGCCGACGAGCCATCTGCATGGCGATGCCTCGCACGAACACGCGGGAACCCACGCTCACCCCCAGACGGCCGCGCAGGACGTGCCGGCTCCGCATCATCACGGCGGCACGGGAACAGTGGGACCGTGCTGCGCGATGATGTGCGTGAGCGCGCTGCCCGCCGACCTACCCAGCGTCGCCAAGCCCCTGCTGCCCGTCTCCGCCTGCGCGCCCGAACTCGTGGCCAGCCTGCACGGCGCGGCGCCCCCCCTGCACTACCGTCCCCCCATCGCCTGATCTGACGCGACGATTTCGGGCCGAGCGCGCTCTTGCGCGCGCGAACCTGTGGTTTCCAGATCAGGGATGAGACATGATTACGCTTTCCGGGGCGAAGTCCGCCGCCGCATCTGCGGTCGGTGGACGACAGTGCCGATTCAGTTGGCTGCTGCTGGCCTTTGCTGCGCTGGCGCTGTCCGGCTGCATGCCGGCAACGACACGAGTCGCCAGCGCCGATCCCGCCGATCCGGCGGCGAAGGTGGCCCGCATCGGCTATCGCTCGACCATTGCGCCCTACACCAGCCTGCGGCCTGCGACGCCGGCGCCATGGCGTGACCGCAACGACGCGGTGACGCCGCAGCCGAAGCAAGACCGGTAGGAGCGCGCCATGACACGCCATCTTGCGCGGGGCCTGCTCGTCCTCATTGCGCTCAGCGTCTCCGGCTGCGCCGCGTTCTCGCCCGACAGCGGGATGACTGATGTCTCGGATCTGACAAGCCAGACCATCAACAAGGACGTCGCTTTCGTGCGAACGGCGGAGGGCGCCAACGCGGTCGACGCGCGCGTTCGCCAGCTGTTGTCGCGAACGCTGAGCGCAGATGCCGCCGTGCAGATCGCACTGCTCAACAACAAGGGACTGCAAGCCGTCTATAACGAGCTGGCGCTGGCCGAGACCGACCTCGTCGAGCAGAGCCTGCCGCCCAATCCCGTGTTCGCGATCTCGCGGATATCAGGCAACGGCGCCAGCGAGATCGAGCGCCAGGTGGTCGGCGATATCCTCGCGCTGGCCACCCTGCCGTTCCGCTCCGAGATCGCCCGCGACCGCTTCCGCGGAGCGCAGCTGCGCGCTGCCCTGGCGACGCTGCGACTCGCCGCCGACGTCCGCCGCGCCTATGTCCGCACTGTTGCCGCCAACGAGATGGTGGTGCTGCTGACGGACGCAAAGGCCACGGCGGAATCGACCGCACAGCTTGCGGTCCAGCTCGGCGAAACCGGCTCGCTCAACAAGCTCGACCAGGCCCGCGAGCAGGTGTTTTATGCCGAAACCACCGCCGACCTCGCAACGGCGCGTCAGGCCGCGACGAGCGCGCGCGAAAGGCTGGCGCGCCTGATGGGGCTGTGGGACGGCGGTCTCGACTTCCGCCTCCCCGATCGACTGCCGCCGCTGCCGCGTCGGCCGCAGGCCTTGCCCTCGATCGAGGTCGATGCCGTGGCGCACCGCATCGACCTGCAGATTGCACGGCTGGAGTTGGCGGCGCTGGCGAAGGCCCTGAACCTCACCGAGGCGACGCGCTTCGTGACACTGCTCGATCTTGCCGGCATCTCCCGCCGCACCCAGGATCCGGAAGGGCCGCCGTTCCGCGAACGCGGCTTCGACGTGCAGTTCCAGATCCCGATCTTCGACGGCGGCGAGGTGCGGGTGCGGCAGGCCGCCGAGACCTACAATCTCGCCTTCAACCGCCTGACCGAGCGCGCCGTGAATGTCCGCTCCGAGGCGCGCGATGCTTATCGTGTCTATCGCTCCACCTACGACATCGCCGGCCATTACCAGCGCGAGATCATCCCGTTGCGGAAGATCATCACCGAGGAGATGCAGCTGCGCTTCTCCAGCATGCAGGTCGACATTTTCGCGCTGCTCACCGAGGCGCGACAGCGCCTGGCGTCGCTGCGCGGCGCGATCGACGCCAGGCAACGGTTCTTTCTCGCCCAGGCCGATTTGCAGACTGCCGTCAACGGCGGCGGCGTGCCGACGGCCGGCGGCGACAATCCAACCACCATCGCCGCGGCAGCGCCTGCCGGTGGCGGCCACTGAGATGGAGGCCAGCATGTTTTCCCGCCGAGGATTCCTGGGGACCGCCGCGCTTGCCAGCGCGTCGGCCATCAGCGGCCGCGTCCAGGCCGCATCCATTCCGGAAGCGCCCACCATGGACAAGGTGGTGATGCAGCCGCCGCTGCATCCGATCAGCGGCCCCGACTATCGCCCCGTGGTCACGCTGAACGGCTGGTCGCTGCCGTTCCGCATGAACGGCGACTGGAAGGAATTCCATCTCGTCGCCGAACCCGTGGTGCGAGAATTCGCCGAAGGCATGAAGGTGAATTTGTGGGGCTATAACGGGCAATCGCCGGGCCCGACCATCGAGGCCGTCGAGGGCGACAAGGTCCGCATCTTCGTCACCAACAGACTGCCCGAATACACCACCGTGCACTGGCACGGCATGATCATCCCCAGCGGCATGGATGGCGTGGGCGGGTTGACCCAGCCGCACATCCAGCCGGGCAAGACCTTCGTCTACGAGTTCGAGATGAAGAAGAGCGGGACCTTCATGTACCACCCGCACTCCGACGAGATGGTGCAGATGGCGATGGGCATGATGGGCATGGTCGTCGTGCATCCGCGCGACCAAAGATTCCGGCCCGTCGACCGCGACTTCGTCTTCGTGATGAGCACCTATCGCGTCGACCCCGGCACATATCTGCCGCACGTCAACGAGATGACCGACTTCAACATGTGGACCTGGAATGCGCGGGTATTTCCCGGCATCGATCCGCTGCCGGTCAGGCTCGGCGACAAGGTGCGCGTGCGCATCGGCAATCTCAGCATGACCAACCATCCGATCCATCTGCATGGCCACAGCTTTGCGGTCACCTGCACCGACGGCGGCTGGATCCCGGAGAGCGCACAGATCCCGGAGACGACCACCGACGTGCCGGTCGGCGCTGTCAGGGTGTTCGACGTGCTCGCCGACAATCCCGGCGACTGGGCGTTCCACTGCCACAAGTCGCACCACACCATGAACGCGATGGGACACGCTGTGCGCAATCTCATCGGCGTGTCGCGCAAGGACCTCGCCAAGGCCGTCGGCAAGCTTGCGCCTGACGGCATGGCCATGGGCTCGACCGGCATGGCGATGGGCAACATGGAGATGCCCGCCCCCGACAACACGCTCCCGATGATGACCGGCACCGGCCAGTTCGGCCCGATCGAGATGGGCGGCATGTTCACCGTGATGAAGATCCGCGAGAACCTCGCGCACGACGATTACCGCGATCCCGGCCCGTACAAATTCCCGCAAGGCACCGTCGCCTACGAGGTCACGGCGCCGGCCGCAGAGCCTGCCCGGCAAAAACCAGGCAGCCCGCCGATGAAGAACATGAAGATGTGAGCGTTTCGATGAACGACCAACCGGAGACCACGATGAAGACCACTATCAAGCTCGGCCTCGCGCTGGCTGCGCTTTCGACCGCGCCGGCCTTTGCCCACGACAAGCACGGGCACGGAAACTTTTCCGCCGGCGAGCCCGGCGATCCCAAGAAGCCCGCCCGCACGATCGAGATTCTGATGAACGAGATGGACTACGCGCCCGCCCGGATCGAGGTCAAACGCGGCGAGCAGATCCGTTTCGTGCTGCGCAATGTCGGCAAGGAGGACCATGAATTTCTGCTCGCCACACCGAAGGAAAATCTCGCGCATGCGGTGGAGATGAAGAAACACCCGCACATGGAGCACGACGATCCCAACGGTGTCCGGCTCGCGCCGAACAAGACGGCCGAGATCCTCTGGAAATTCAGCAAGGCGGGCACGTTCGAATATTCCTGCCTGATTCCCGACCATCGCGACTACGGCATGGTCGGCCACGTCACCGTGAAGTAAGCAATGGAGATTCCCATGAACCACATCATCCGCATCACTGCTGCGCTCGCGCTGACTGTCGGCCTTGCGACCGGGACCCTCGCAGCCGAGGGCGCCGCGATCAGCGGCGAGGTGAAGAAGATCGACGAGGGCGCCGGCAAGATCACGCTCAAGCACGGACCGGCGAAGAGCCTCGGCATGGAGGAGCCGATGACCATGGTCTATCGCGTCAAGGACGCAGCGATGCTCAAGCAGGTGAAGGTCGGCGACAAGGTGACCTTCGAAGCCGAGGAGGGAACGTCGGGATATACGGTGACCAGGATGCAAAAGGCCAAGTAGGCTCTGTCATTCCGGGGCGCGCCCCTTGGCGCGAGCCCGGAATCCATTTCCCCCCACCACCTGCGGCCCGATGGATTCCGGGTTCGCCCTTCGGGCGCCCCGGAATGACAGCCTGGGGCCCCGAAACACCCCGTCCCACCCTCTCCGTACCCCCCGCGTTAACCCTTTGCTAACCATACACCGGGCAAAAATTGCCGGGTGAAGTCGAGTGTCGTCAGCCGCGTAGAACGGGAGCTCCCGTGGACGCCAGTGCGGTGCCTCACTTTCGGAACGGCGGCCCATCGGCCGCCGCGCAGACGTTTGGGGCGCGCGGACGGCAGTCGCGCGGGGAGGCAGCTACCATGGTCGACGTCACGGCGGGACAGGGCGTAGGCAGCGCGAAGCCTGGCATCCCCTCCCTCAACGAGATCGTCAACATCCTCAAGCGCGGCGACATCGCGCTGGCGCTCGGCGTCCTCACCATCCTGGTGGTGCTGATCCTTCCCCTGCCCGCGGTCGTGCTGGACCTGTTCCTGGCGATCTCGATCACGCTCTCGATCCTGATCCTCATGACGTCGCTGTTCATCCAGGCGCCGCTCGAGTTCTCGGCCTTCCCGACCATCCTGCTGATCTCGACCATGCTGCGCCTGTCGCTCAACATGGCCTCGACCCGCCTGATCCTGTCGCACGGGCACGAGGGCACGGCCGCCGCCGGTCACGTCATCGAGGCCTTCGGCAACTTCGTGATGGGCGGCAATTTCGTCATCGGCATCATCGTCTTCGCCATCCTGATCATCGTCAACTTCGTCGTCATCACCAAGGGTTCGGGCCGTATCGCCGAGGTCGCCGCGCGTTTCCACCTCGACGCCATGCCCGGCAAGCAGATGGCGATCGACGCCGATCTCTCCGCCGGCCTGATCGACGAGAAGGTCGCCAAGGAGCGGCGCAAGGAGCTGGAGGACGAGAGCGGCTTCTTCGGCGCAATGGACGGTGCCTCCAAATTCGTCCGCGGCGATGCCATCGCCGGCCTCCTGGTCGTCTTCATCAACGTGGTCGGCGGCATCATCATCGGCGTGGCGCAGCAAGGCATGTCCTTCGCCGACGCCGGCCGCAGCTACACGCTGCTGACCGTCGGTGACGGCCTCGTCACCCAGGTGCCGGCGCTGATCGTCTCGACCGCGGCCGGCCTGCTGGTCTCCAAGGCCGGCGTGTCCGGCGCCGCCGACAAGGCGCTGATGAAGCAATTCTCCGGCTATCCGCAGGCGCTGGCGATGTCCTCGGCAGTGATGCTGGTGCTGGCGGCCCTGCCGGGCATTCCGACCCTCCCGTTCCTGGCGCTCGGCGCCGGCGCCGGCGCGCTGGCCTGGAACGCCCGCAACCGCAACCGGGTCACCGCCAAGGCCGAGGAAGCCGCCAAGGCCGCGCCCGCGGCAGGTCAGCCCGGTGCACCGGGAGCCGCTGCAACCGAAGAGCCGATCTCGGCAGCGCTCAAGATCGACGACCTCAAGATCGAGCTTGGCTATGCACTGCTGCCGCTCGTCAACGGTCCCGACGGCACCGACCGCCTCACCGAGCAGATCAAGGCGCTGCGCCGTTCGCTCGCGATCGAAATGGGTTTCGTGATGCCGGCGGTGCGCATTCTCGACAACGTCCAGCTCGAGGCCAACACCTACATCATCAAGATCAAGGAGGTCGACGCCGGCACGGGCAAAATCTGGCCGAACCAGTTCATGGTCATGGATCCCGGCGGCAGCCAGGTGCAAGTGCCCGGCATCCACACCACCGAGCCGACCTTCGGCCTGCCCGCGACCTGGGTCGACGCCAGCTTCAAGGAAGAAGCCTCTCTCAAGGGCTACACCGTCGTCGACGCCGCGACCGTGCTCTCGACCCACCTCACCGAGCTGCTCAAGGCCAACATGTCGGACCTGCTCTCCTATGGCGAGGTGCAGAAGCTGCTCAAGGAGCTGCCGAAGGAGCAGAGCGAGCTGGTCAAGGACATCGTCCCCGGACAGGTCACGGTCTCCGGCATCCAGCGCGTGCTGCAATTGCTGCTCGCCGAGCGCATCTCGATCCGCGACCTCTCGACCATCCTCGAAGGCATCGCCGATTCGCTCGCCTTCTCGCGCAACCCCGCCACCATGGTCGAGCACGTCCGCGCGCGCCTGGCGCGGCAGATCTGCGCGCAGAACACCTCCTACAACGGCTATCTGCCGCTGATCGCGCTGTCGGCACGATGGGAGCAGGCCTTTGCCGAATCCATCATCGGCCAGGGCGAGGAGCGGAGCCTCGCGATGCAGCCCTCGAAACTGTCGGAGTTCATGACCGCCGTGCGCGAGGCGTTCGAGCGCGCCGCCCGCGAGGGCGAGGCCCCGGTGCTGGTCACCTCTGCGGCAATTCGTCCGTTCGTCCGGTCCTTGGTGGAGCGATTCCGGGCCCAGACGACCGTGCTGTCGCAGGCAGAAATCCACCCCAGGGCGAGGTTGAAAACGGTCGGAAGCATCTGATTTGCCTTAAGAAGCCGTGTGTTTTTCGGCCACAGGCAAATGGTTTTTGAGTTCCTGGCGCCTTGTCGACCAAATGCAGCCAAGGCACCCAATGGCACATTACGTCTTTGAAATAATTATATAATTGCACGATCAAGGATCGTTCCTGATCGCGACCTTTCACGTCCTGTCACGCTCTTGTGACCGCCCCTTGGGAACGAATCCCGCCAATACTAGGTTGTTGGGCACCGGAAGCATGAACCTGCCTGAACGGGCTGGCGACTACTTCGGGTAGATGGCGGCAGGAGGCTTCCATGAACCACTCGATCTACAGCGCAGATCGCTCGACACACTTGAAAATCGTGGTCGTGGCCCTCGTCGCGGGGATCGCGGTGGCAGGCCTCGGCATTACGGCGCGCTCCGGTTCGGATGAAGGTTTGACCCAGACCGCCCGCGTCATCAAGGCCGGGAAGCCGATCGTTGTCACCAGTTCGGACGCATCCCTCGTCCGATAAGGAGATTTAGAGTTTCAGGAATTCACGCGGCTCTTTACCAGCCCCCCAAAGTCGCCACGTGGATATGTAGACGACCCCAACCCCAAGTCGACTACAGAAAGCGCCCGCCCCCCACGGGCGCTTTCTCTTGTCTGGGCATGCGTACACGCACTTGAAGCTCGGACATTCCTCGACCAATACGGCTGTCATTCCCCGCGAAGGCGGGGAATCCAGTACGCCGCGCCCCTTCCGCATCCCTCCCTGTCTCTGGAATACTGGATCGTCCGCCGTCGCGGACGATGACGCCGATCATTTGGGGCGAGCAATCACCACACGGTCATTGAAGCGAGCTTGCATTACCGCCCCCCATAAGTCGGCGGCGGTGCCTGCACGGTCGGCGCTGCGGCAGCGAACAGTTCGTCCTTGCTGCCGGTCAGCGGCGGATAGATCCGCTTGCGATTGATGGTCTGCTTGGTCGCCTTTGCGGCCGCGCCGGTGGCACGGACCTCGCGATCCCACCCCTCCGTATAGAGCGCACCCCAGCCGCCGAGATCGAGCACGGTGACGTACCAGTCGATCCGCAGCGGCAACATGGGCAGGCCGACGAGATCGGCCACCACGTTGTGGCCGGCGAAGCGGCCCATGGGACGGGCGAACTGACAGGACATCACGGTCGGATGCAACCCGTCGATCACGCTCGAGGCAACATCGCCGGCCGCGAACACGCCGCCGACATCCGCAACCCGCATCAGGGGATCGACGAGAAGGCGCCCGAGGCGATCGCGTGCGCCCGGAAAGCGCGCGGCCAGAGGGCTTGCACGCATGCCCGCGCACCAGATCACCGTCTGCGCCGAAATGAACTCGCCCGAGTTCAGGCGCATGCCAGCGGCCTCGATCGACACGACACGCGCGCCGAGCCGTGTCTCGATGTCGAGCGAAGCCAGGGCCGTCTCGATGACGGGACGCGCGTGCGCGCCGATCGTGGCGCCGACCGCGGGATTGGGATCGACCAGCATGATGCGGTGGCTGCCAGTGATGCCCGCACGCGCCAGCCGGTCAGGCATCTCGGCTGCGACCTCGACGCCGGTGAAGCCGGCGCCGACCACCGCCACCGTTGAACGCCCCGGAGACGGCGCACTGCGTCCAAGCGAAACCAGATGACCCTCGAGGCGGAGCGCCGCGGCATAGGTGTCGACGTCGAAGGCGTGCTCGGCAAGGCCGGGAATGTCGGGGCGCATCACCTCGCTGCCGAGCGCCAGCACGAGGCGGTCATAGCCCAGCGTCTCTTCGCCGCTGCCGGTGACGAGCGAGATCTCGCGCCGTACCGGATCGACGGCCTCGACCTCGCCGAGGCCGTGGCTGACACCGACCGGATCGAGCAGTCGCGGCAGCGGCAGCGCGACCTCGCCGAGATCGGCCTCGTAGTTGCGCACGCGGATATTGTGATAGGGGTTGCGGTCGATGAGACGGATCTCGATGTCGCGCTGGCTCGCGCCGATCTCGTCTCGCTTGCGCGCAGCGCCGATGGCCGCCCACAGGCCTGCAAATCCGGCACCGAGCACGACGATACGCGGCATGTCCGCCTGCTTTCCAGAGAAATCCTGCGGTCTGCCCGCGTCGACAGATTAGCTCAACAGCCGGCGTCGACCAAATGCGGCAGCGCCCGCGCTGCTGCACAAAATCGCGACTTACGCCCCGCGCAATTCCGACGGTGTCGTCCCGAAGCGCTTGCGAAAGGCGCGATTGAAATAGGACAGATCGGAAAAGCCGGAGGAATGCGCGATGTCGCTGATCTTGCGCGCCCTGGCGCGGGGATCACCGAGCAGCTTGCGCGCCTGGAGCAGGCGCTGCTCCAGCACGAATTCGGTGAAGGTCGTGCCGGCCTGCTCGAACAGGCGCTGTGCCTGGCGCGGGCTCAGCCCCGAGCGCGTCGCGACCTCGGACAGGCAGAGATCGTTGCGGCCGAGCGAGGCCATCACGTCGGCACGCATCAGATCGAGGCGAGCCGCCGCCTGCCCGCGGCCGCGTGCGCGGCTTGCATGTTCCGCATCGGTGCCGAGCAGGAGACCGACGAGATCGACCATATGCTGCGCGGTCAGGCGCTGGCCTACCGCATCGAGATGCGGCGCGTGGTTGGCGGCGAGCGCATGGTAGCGGAAGATGGTCTCGGCGACCGCACCGTCACAGAGCACCTGCGAGAGCTTGTCCTCGGCGCGCGGACTGATATCGAGCAGCGCACGGCGCGGCATGCGAATGGTGGTGAAGCGGTCCTCATCGGTGTGGCCGACGGTGCCGGTGATGCTCATGTCGACGAGCACCATCTGGGCAGGCGTGAGCTCCACGGTATGCCCATTCTGTCCGACGCGGACGAGCCCCGCATGTGCCGCGATCAGGACGAGGTCGTCGCTGCCGTCGGCAAGATGGCTCTGCGTACGGGAGTATTGCGCGGAGCCGCCTTCCGGAATGGCGAGCACGATGTTGTCGATGACGCTGATCTGGAGCCGGCAATCGATGCTGTCGCCATGGCTCGGCCCGATGTCGAGGCCGCAGCGACCGAAGGCCCGCTCGCGCCAATCTTCGAACGCCGGGCCGTGCGGCGGCCCCGCATATTGGTGAAGGAAGATGCCCGGCGTTCTCGCTGCATCCATCTGATTCTCTCGCCCTCTCCGGCATCGCCGACTTCAAATTCCGGGGATTTGACGCCGCAAATTGCGGGGAGGTTCAAATCGAGGGCGGATTCGGGAGGACTTGTCGGGATACGACGATTGGGGGTGGACCCTGGCGACAATTTCGTAGCCCACATGAGCGGAGCGACATGCGGGAGGCATAGTCCCGGATTTCGCTTACGCTCGTGTGGGCTACGACGCTGCGGTACCTACTTCTTCGCGGGCGCCTGCGGCTGGGTAGGCGGCACGGTCTCGATCAGCTTGCCGGAAAATACCGGGGCCGAGGTGGGCTCGCCGTTTGGCGATCCACCGGCCTGCTCGACGGTGACGGCGTAGGTTGCGCCGTTGACGACCTCGGCATCGTAGGAGGCAAGCAGCGGACGCGCGGTGAAATCGCTGGTCCCGATGACGCCGAGCGAGCGCGGGCGCGGCAGCTTGTCCGAGATCAGCCAGAGCTCGAAACTCTTGCCGGGCTCCGGCGTCGCGCCGACTTTCCGCACCGTGAAATTCCGCGTCGCGCCGTCGATGGTGAGGATGAACGCGGGGCCGCCGCCCTGGCCCTGCAGCAGCGCGACATATTGCGCGGAGGCGGCGAGCGGAGCGGCCGGAGTTTTCACCTCGACCGTCTGGATGCGCGGCGCGGGACGCAAGCCGGCCGGCAGCGCGTCGGGCAGGAAGATCTGGAGCGACAGCGTCACCAGCAGCGCGGCCGCGAGCGCGCCGACGGCGGAGGCAATGTTGCGCCAGCGCTTCACGCGCCCCTCGAGGCGGATCACGTCACCATCGACGACCGGCGCCAGCTGTGCGCGCAGAACACTGATATCGGGAGCATGGACCTGTGGAATGAATTGCGGCGCGATGTCAGGTATGGCGTCAGGGTCGGGACGCTGCGCCTCCGGTGGCCCGGCTTCGGGATGCTGCGCCTCCGCCGACTGCGAGCCCTCGGTGGAGGACTCCGCAGTCTCCAGCGAGGACAACTCCGGTACAGGCGGCTGGGGCGGCGGCGAAGCCTCGGCAAGCGCGGGCGGCTCGTGCGCAAGGGCCGTGCGCGCGATCTCGGACCTGATGTTCTCCCACACGATCGGGCGCGGCTCGACCGAGCCGACCATCTGGTTGAGCGCGCCGAGTCGATAGGACCAGGACTGCACGATACCGGCGAACGCCTCGTCCTCCGCCATCATGGCCTCGACCTGCGCACGCTCATCGGCGTCGAGCGTACCGAGCGCGTATTCCGCGGCGAGCGCGATATGATCCTCCGTGTAGGCCATCAATTGCGGTCCAGAACCATCCTCATCATCAGGCCATCACAGCCCGAGGCACTCCCGTATATCCAGCATACTGCGCCGGAGCCACGTCTTCACCGTGTTGACGGGCGCGGCGAATTTCTCCGCCAATTGCTCACGGCTCCAGCCGTTGTAATAGGCGAGAAGCACGAGCCTCTGGCGGTCCGGCTCGAGCCGGCCGATACATTCCAGGAGCCGCTTCAGCTCCTCGGTCATCTCGCGGCGCGCCAGCGGATCGGGACTCTCGGCCGCAACCTCCATCGCCTGAGGCTCTTCCTCGATGGAGGCTTCCGACTTCTTGCGCACGATGTCGATCGCACGGTTGCGCGCGATCGAGGCCATCCACGTGATCGGCGACGACAAGGTTGAATTGAACTGGCCGGCGTTGCTCCAGATCTTGACGTAGGTCTCCTGAATGACCTCCTCTGCGAGATCCTGTCGGCGCAAGATACGGAGCACGATGCCATAGAGTTTCGCTCGCGTGGCGGCGTAGAGGCGCTCGAACGCGGCCTGATCGCCCTTCGCCACCGCCTCAATCAACCCGACCAGCTCTGCTGGCGTCAGCATTCAGCCCCCCAACGCGCGGCCCCGTCTTCGCCTTCACCTCTCCCCGACGGGGAGAGAGGTCGAGTTGCGCAGCAAATCGGGTGAGGAGGCTCAGGGCTAACGGGAGACTGCCCCTCGCCCCGCGCTCCGCGCCGACCTCTCCCAGGGGAGAGATGGACATCGCCGTCGCTGGCACAGCATTCATTGCCGCCACCATAGCGCGCGGCAAAGCCGACCACCAAGGGGCGCGGCGCCACGCTGTGGACAGCACATACGAAAACCCGGACCTTGCGGGTCCGGGTTTGGCGAATTCCAACGTGGTCTGGCTGCTGGCGGCTCAGGCAACCGCGCCGATGCGGGCACGCATCAGGCCGATGCTGTCGAGGTCGGCCTGCTCACGGGCGTTCTCTTCGGCGCGCTCGCGGGCCTGGTCGCGCTCGTCCAGGAGCTCGACCTTCTTCAGTTCCTCGAAGGCCTCGGCCAGTGCGGCCTTGGCTTCGTCGAGCTGACCCTTCAGCTCGTCGGCCGAGCGGGTCAGGTTCTCGCGGCGCTGGATCGCGGCTTTGGCATAGGTCGGATAGGCGAAGTGCGAGGGATCGTTGATCCCGGCACGCTCCTGCTCGGTCTGGATCTCGCGTTCGAGATCGACCGACATCCGCTGGAAATCGGCGATCATTGTCTCGATCTGGGTGACCCGGCGGCGCTTCTCGTCGACCTGAAACTTCTTCAGGCGGATGAGGGTATCTCGTGACTTCATCGACTCGTACTCCCCAGAAGTCCCCCCGCTGCACGTGGGACGACACCGGTCGCCCCAAAGGCCCGATTGGGGCCAAGACCGGCTCTGCTACTCTGTGGGATGGGATGATGACCGGACAAAGTTAGCGTTCCGTTTCCAAATTGCCGAGGATTTGTGCCAATTGGCGGTAGCCGTCCGCGAGGGATGCATTTTCGTCCTTGCGCTGGCGCAGGAAGGCTTCCAGCGGCTCGTGCAGGCGGATCGCCTCGTCGACCTCGGGGCTGGAGCCGGCCCGGTAGGCGCCGAGACGGATCAATTCCTCCATGTCGGCATAGGTCGCCATCACCTGGCGCGCCCGCTGGATGACGGGCCAGAACTGCGGATCCGCCGATTTCGGCATGGTGCGCGAGACGGATTTGAGGATGTTGATCGCGGGATAGCGGCCGCGCTCGGCGATCGAGCGCTGCATCACGATATGGCCGTCCAGGATGCCGCGGACGGCATCCGCGATCGGCTCATTATGGTCGTCGCCGTCGACCAGCACCGTGAAGATCGCGGTGATGGCCCCCTCCCCCAGGCCCGGCCCGGCACGCTCCAAGAGCTTCGGCAATTCGGTGAAGACGGTCGGCGTGTAACCCTTGGCGGTCGGCGGCTCGCCCGCGGACAGGCCGATCTCGCGCTGGGCCATGGCAAAGCGCGTCACCGAGTCCATCAGACAGAGCACGTCCTTGTCCTCGTCGCGAAAATATTCGGCGACCGCGAGCGTCAGATAGGCCGCCTGGCGGCGCATCAGCGCGGGCTCGTCGGAGGTCGCGACCACCACGACCGAACGCGCGAGGCCCTCCTCGCCGAGATCGTCCTGCAGGAACTCCTGCACCTCACGGCCGCGTTCGCCGATCAGCCCGATGACACTGACATCGGCATCGACGTTGCGCGCGAGCATCGACAGCAGCACCGACTTGCCGACGCCGGATCCTGCGAAGATGCCCATGCGCTGGCCGCGGCAGCAAGTGAGAAAGGTGTTCATCGCCCGCACGCCGAGATCGAGCGGGGCGCCGACGCGCTTGCGCGAATGCGCCGGCGGCGGCGTATTGCGGAACGGCATCGGCGAAGAACCCTGCGGCAGCGGCCCCTTGCCGTCGATCGGCTCGCCCAGCGCGTTGACGACGCGGCCGAGCCAGGCTGCGGACGGCCGCACCTGATTGGCGGCATTGGCAATCACCGCCTTGCAGCCGCGGCGCACGCCGTCGAGGCCGGCGAACGGCATCACGACAGCATTGTTGCCGGAGAAGCCGATCACCTCACAGGGAATGGTGCGGTTGGCGCCGGTCTCGATCACGAGCCGCGCACCGACCGACATCGCGTGAATCGGACCGGCCACCTCGACCATCAGGCCGCGGACGCCGACCACGCGGCCATAAATATTGACGCCGTCGATGTCGCCGATCTGTTCGGCAAGAGCCTTCATCGGGAGCGCGCCTTCATGTCAGGGCCTTCATGAGGTGGTCGCCTTCTTCACGGTGAAAGCCTTAAGTTTCGCCACATTTCTGAACGGCGCTTAACCTCGTGTTTACCCGCATCATTAATCATTGCGTCACTGTCTTTGTGACTGAGCGTGACTCCCCCTTCAGAAGAAGGCTGAGTCGCGGGAGTCGGTTAGGCCCGTCTCTTAAAGTGGAGCTTGAACGGAATCGGGTAACGAAAGCTGCTTCATACGCAAGACCTTAGGGCGATTCGACAAAAATTGCACGGTAGGGACTTGCGTTCCAGAATCAGAGTTTGTTAACCATCTGTCGTCAGGATCCGAATCAGTTGTTCAAAGGCGTTTTGTTGAGTGCCGCGAATGCGGCCGACCTGACGCCCAGGAGCGGCGACTATGGGGAACTGGCATGCGCGTTTTGCTGATTGAAGATGACAGCGCCGTCGCGCAGTCGATCGAGCTGATGCTGAAGTCGGAGAGCTTCAACGTCTACACGACCGATTTGGGGGAAGAAGGCGTCGATCTCGGTAAACTATACGATTACGACATTATTCTTCTCGACCTCAACCTGCCCGACATGTCCGGCTATGACGTGCTCAAGCAGCTCCGGGTCTCCAAAATCAAGACACCGATTCTGATCCTCTCCGGCCTCGCCGGCATCGAGGACAAGGTCAAGGGTCTCGGCGTCGGCGCCGACGACTACATGACCAAGCCCTTCCACAAGGACGAGCTGGTGGCCCGCATCCACGCGATCGTGCGCCGCTCCAAGGGCCACGCCCAGTCGGTCATCCAGACCGGCGACCTCGTCGTCAACCTCGACACCAAGACGGTGGAAGTCGGCGGCCAGCGCGTGCATCTGACCGGCAAGGAATATCAGATGCTGGAGCTCCTCTCGCTCCGCAAGGGCACGACCCTCACCAAGGAAATGTTCCTCAACCATCTCTATGGCGGCATGGACGAGCCGGAGCTGAAGATCATCGACGTCTTCATCTGCAAGCTCCGCAAGAAGCTGGCCAACGCGTCCGAGGGCCGCAACTTCATCGAGACCGTGTGGGGCCGCGGCTATGTGCTGCGCGAGCCGCACGAGCACGAAGAGCGCATCCCCGCCTGATCTCCTGGGTTACGTCGCGAGCCTCGGGGCTCGCTCCTCCCAGCCTGGACCCCGCCGCAAATGGCGGGGTTTTTGTTTTGGGGACGTATTCTCCCTCTCCCGCTTGGGGGTGAGGTGCGGCAGCCGCTGTCGATACGACTTCATCCCTCTCTAACGTTTGAACCACTACCCTTCCCCTGCCGACGAATGGTCGCTGCACGATGGGGAGACGATGATCCTGCAATCACTCGCCGGCCTGCCCGCCTTCCTGGTCTATTTCTGCACCGGGCTGATCGCGATCGTGGCCTATCTGTTCGTCTACACCCGCATCACGGCGCATAACGAGTTCCAGCTCATCCGCGACAACGAACCGGCCGCGGCGATCGCGCTCGGCCTCAGCCTCCTCGGCTTCGTGGCACCGCTGGTGAGCGCCATCGCGCATTCGGCCAACGTGCTAGACTGCCTGATCTGGGCGACGATCGCGCTGGTCGTGCAGGTCATCGTGTTCTTCCTCGTCAAGGTCCCGGTCCCCAGCCTGTCGGAGCGGATCTCCGCCGGCGAGCTTGCCCCGGCGATCTGGCTCGGCCTGTCCTCGCTCGCCGCGGGGCTCCTCAACGCCGCCAGCATGATCTACTGACATGGCCGACAGACCTGCCAAGAAGGTGTTCGGCAAGCGCCGGCCAGTGGCCGAGCCGCCGCCGCGGCCGCCGGTGAAGCGCTCCGGTCATGTCGCCCTCCTCGTGATGGGCACGATCGCGGTGGGCACCACCGCCTACACGCTGATGCCGCGGCAGACCTGCGAGCCCTCTCCCGGCGCCATGCCGGGCCAGACGACGACATGCAGCAGCGGCAGCAGTTCGTCAGGCGGCAGCAGCTCGCGTTGGTCATCGCGATCGAGTCTCTTCAGCAGCGATTCCTCGAGCCACTCCTCGACGGGAACGTCGTCCGACTCGAGCTCCCATGGCGTGAGCCGCGGCGGCTTCGGCTCGTTCGGCCATGGCTTCTCGGGTGGCGGCTGATCCATGCGGCGCATCGTCTGTCTCGAGCGCGACGACTGGCGAGAGACCGCAGCGCAATGCGGCTTTTCCTTCCACACCATCGATGGCGAGCGCTATTGGGATGAACGCGCCTATTACGGCTTCACGCTCGACGAGATCGAGCGCGGCATCGAGACGCCGACCGGCGAGATCGAGGCGATGTGTCTGGAGCTTGCCGGCCGTGTCATTGGCGACGAGCGCCACTTGCGGCGCTTGAAGATCCCGGAAGCGTTCTGGAGCCTGATCGCAGAGAGCTGGGAACGCGACGACCGCAGCCTTTACGGCCGGCTCGATCTGAAGTTCGACGGCAAGGCGCCGGCAAAGCTGCTCGAATACAACGCGGACACGCCGACCTCGATCTTCGAGGCCGCGGTGTTCCAATGGACCTGGCTCGAACAGGCGATCGAACGCCGCATCATCCCGGCCCGCGCCGATCAGTTCAACTCCATCCACGAGCGGCTGATCGCGGCGTGGAAGGAGATCGCGGCCGGCCGTCACGTCCACCTCACCGGCACCATCGGCAACGACGAGGACGCCGGCACACTCGCCTATCTCGAAGACGCCGCGCGCCAGGCGGGGCTCTCGACCACGCTGCTCGACATCGAGCAGGTCGGCTGGCGCGACGAGACTGGCGGCTTCGTCGATCTCGACGATGGCGACATTGCGCTCGCCTTCAAGCTCTATCCCTGGGAATGGATGTTCCAGGACGCGTTCGGCGCCAAGCTCAAGGATGCAACCACGCGCTGGATCGAGCCGCCGTGGAAAGCCGTACTCTCCAACAAGGGCATCCTGCCGCTGCTATGGGAGATGTTTCCGAACCATCCCAATCTGCTGCCGGCCTTCTTCGAGGACGATCCGCGCGCGGCGGAGCTCGGAACGTCCTATGTCCGCAAGCCGCTGCTGTCGCGCGAAGGTGCCAATGTCACGCTTGTCTCCGGCGGCATGCCGCTCGACGAGCAGGCCGGCCCCTACGGCGCCGAAGGTTTCGTGCGGCAGGCATTGTCTCCGCTGCCGAACTTTTCCGGCTTCTATCCGGTGGTGGGAAGCTGGCTGGTGAACCACGAGCCATGCGGCCTCTCGATCCGCGAGGACGAGAGCCCGATCACGGGCAACCGCTCGCGGTTTCTGCCGCATGCGATTTTATGAGGGCTCGTCATTCCGGGGCGCGACGCGAGCCCGGAATCCATAACCACGGCAGATCGAACGGTCCCACGTCTAACCGCCTGCCTATTTCGATGGCTTGTGGTTATGGATTCCGGGCTCCGCGCTTACGCGCGGCCCCGGAATGACGAGGAGAGATTCACCTCGCCGCTGCCACCTTCAATGTCGGCGGCATCAGTCCGCCCATTGGCCGGCCGGAGCGCGCGGTATTGAGCTGATAGAGGCCGCGACGGTCGGTGACGGGGCGGAACGCGTCAGTGATGCCGACGACGGACTCGGCAGCGCCGAGCAGCAGCGTGCTGTCGGGCTCCATCGCCTTCGCCATCCGCTCGAAGATCACCGCCTTGGTGTCCTGGTCGAAATAGATCAGCACGTTGCGGCAGAAGATCACGTCGAACGTGCCGAGATGCGAGAAGTCCTGCAACAGGTTGAGCTGGCGGAACTGCACCATCGCGCGAATGTCGGCATTGAGCTGCCAGAGCTCGCCGACTTGCGTGAAGTACTTCATCAGGTGCTGGATCGGCAGGCCGCGCTGCACCTCGAACTGGCTGTAAACGCCGGCCCTGGATTTCTCCAGCACCTCCTGCGACAGATCGGTGGCGACGATCTCGATGCGCCAGCCGGCGAGAGCCGCGCCCATCTCCTTCACGCACATCGCGATCGAATAAGGCTCCTGCCCCGTCGAGGACGCCGCCGACCAGATGCGCAAACTCTTGCGCGCCGCGCGCGCCTGGATCAGGCCCGGCAGGATGGTGTCGCGCAGATGATCGAACGGGATCTTGTCGCGGTAGAAGAAGGTCTCGTTGGTGGTCATCGCCTCGACTACGTCGGTCGCAAGCCGGCCGTCGCCGTTCCTGATCTTCAGCACGAGGTCGGGAATGCCTGATAGGCTCGCCTTGCGCGCGAGCGGCATCAGCCGGCTCTCGACCAGGTACTGCTTGTCGGCCGAGAGATCGAGGCCGGAGCGCTCCTTCAGGAACTTGCGCAGATAGTCGTAATCCGTCGGCGTCACGAGCGGTCTCCCGCGAACAGACGGTTGACCTTGGCGCCGATCTGGTTGAGCGGCAGGATCGCCGCGCAGATGCCGGCATTGGCCGCCGCCCCCGGCATGCCCCAGACCACGCTGGAGGCTTCGTCCTGTGCGATGACGCTGCCACCGGCTGCAACGATGTCCTTGCCGCCGCGCATGCCGTCCGAGCCCATGCCCGTCAGGATCACGGAGAGGATATTGCCATGCCAGACGTCGATGGCCGAGGTGAAGAGCGGATCGACCGCGGGTTTGCAGAAATTGACGGCCGGCCCATCGTCGAGCGAGATCGCGACGTCCGCGCCGCTGCGCACGACGCGCATATGCTTGCCGCCGGGCGCAAGGTAAATCCGTCCCGGCTTCACCGGCTCGCCGTCGACTGCCTCGCTCGCCGGCCGGCGGCTCGAGCGCGCCAGATGCTCGGCAAGGATGGTGGTGAAGGTCGGTGGCATGTGCTGGGTGATCAGCACCGGGAAGCGGTCGATCACCGGGCCGAGTTCGGTGACGAGCGCCATCAGCGCCTGAGGACCGCCGGTCGAGGAGCCGATCAGCAGCACCTTGGGTGCCTGATTGGAGAACGGGCGCGTCGTCAGCGATCCTGACGACGGAGCCTGCACAACTGGTGCGGGCGCGGCGGCCCGCGCAACGGGTCCGCGCGAGGCCGCAGCCGGGCTCGCGGGCGCCAGCGGCGGGCTCGCAACCGCAGCCTTGCGACGCAGTCGCGCGCCGAGATGGCGGATCTTCTGGATCAGGTCGTGGTGAAAGATGTCGGCGGCCGATGCCTCGCGCGTCGACTCCGGCTTCGGGATGTAGTCGGCCGCGCCGAGCGACAGCGCCTTGAAGCTGATCTCCGCGTTGCGGCGGGTCAGCGTCGAGGCCATGATGACGACGAGATCGCGCTTCTTCGCCAGCAGCTGCGGCAGCGCCGAAAGGCCGTCGAGCTCGGGCATTTCGATGTCGAGCACGGCAACGTCAGGGTTGATGCGCTCGAGCTGGTTGACCGCCTCGAGCCCGGTGCGCAGCGAGGCCGCGACCTCCATGTCGTGCTCGGCGCCGACCCAGCGCGAGATCAGACCGCGGATGACGACGGAGTCGTCGACGATCATCACCCGCAGCGGCCGCACTTCGCGCGACGGCGTCGTGGTCGAATTACTTGCGAACGCAACACTCATTGCTCACCAACTCAGACTGAAACGGTACCGTTGAAAGCAGACGCCGAAGGATCCGTTCAGCCTCCGGGGCGGCCGCTCAGATAAGGCCGACTTCCTGGAATTTCGCCGTCACGATGTCCTTGTCGAACGGCTTCATGATGTACTCGTTGGCGCCGGCATGCAGCGCGCGCGCGATATGCGCGACGTCGTTCTCGGTGGTGCAGAACACGACCTTGGGCTGGTCGCCGCCGGGCATCCGCCTGAGATGGCCGAGGAACTCGTAGCCGTCCATGACGGGCATGTTCCAGTCGAGCAGCACCGCATCGGGCAGGCCGCGCTTGCAGGCCTCCAGCGCCTTCTCACCGTCCTCGGCTTCGAGGATCTGGAAGTCGAGGCCCTCCAGGATCCGGCGCGCAACCTTGCGGATGACGCTGGAATCATCAACGACGAGACAAGTGCGCATGTGAACCTCTGCTTCCTCCCCTTTGCGGGGGCACTTCCAATTGCAAGTCCGTCGGCGACGATGCCGCCGTATCAGGCCGCCATCATCTCGGGTGCGAGTTCGAGGACGCGATCGACGTCGAGGACGACCATGAGCTGGCCGTTGAGGCGGTGGACGCCGCCGGCGAGCTTGGCCATGCGGGGGTCGAGGTTGACCGGGTTCTCTTCCTTGCCGTCCTCGGACAGGCGCAGCACCTCGCCGATCTGGTCGATCAGCAGACCATAGGATTCGCCGCGCAGGTCGACGCCGACCGCCATCGGCACCTTGCCGTCCTCGGCCCTGGGCAGGCCGAGACGGGCGCGCATGTCGACCACGGTGACGATGCGGCCGCGCAGGTTCAGGACGCCCGCGATCTCGCGCGAGGACAAGGGAACGCGGGTGACGCGCTCGGGCATGAACACGTCCTGGACGCGGGAGATCGGCAGGCCGAACAGCTGGCCGCCGATCATCGCGGTGACGTATTCGACCATGGTGCCTTCGCTTGCTTGCGTCTTGCTGGTCATCGCTTGTCTCCTGATCCTGTCTTAGGCCGCTGCCCGGCTCAGCTCGGAAGCGCCGGCAGCGCCCGCGGTCTGCTCCTTCAGCGCCGCGATCAGGCCGGGACGGTCGAACTTGGCGACATAATCGTGGAAGCCGGCCTGACGGCCGCGCTCGATCGCCGCCGGCGACACCAGCGCGGACAGGCCGATGATCGGCGTCGCGGCGAGGTTGTTGTCGGAACGGATCACTTCCGCGAACTCGAACCCGTTCATGTCGGGCATCTCGATGTCGGTCAGCACCACGTCGAAGCTCTGGGCGCGGAGCGCGGCGAGGCCCTCCTGCGCGGTCGGCGCAGTGCGGACGCGGTAGCCGGCGGCCTTGAGCACCGGGGCCAGCATGTTGCGGAAGAAGGCGGAGTCGTCGACCAGCAGCACCGACTGCGAGTGCATCGACGGCTTCATCTCCTTGCGGGTGAACCAGTCGGAGAACGCCATCGGCAGGAAGTGGCCGACGTCGATCACCTCGGTGGCCTGGCCCTTGATCACGGCCGAGCCCAGGATGCCCGAGGACGAGCCGCCGACCTCGATGTTGAGCCGTTCCTCGACGATGTCGATGATCTCGTCGACGACGAGGCCCATGGAGCGGCCGTCGTCGGCGAACACCAGGATCGGCTGGACGCCCTGGCTGGCGATGGTGACGCCTTCCATGGCCACCAGCGGCATCAGCTGCTCGCGGTACTGCACCATGTAGCGGCCGTTGCTGAACTCGATCTTGTCTGCGGGGAGCTCTTCCAGGCGGGTGACGAGCCCGAGCGGGACCGCCTTGGGCTGGGACGAGCCGGCGCGGAACACCAGCAGCGAGGTGGTCTGCTCGCCGCTGCCGATGTGATGGCCGGCCGCTTCGTCGCCCATGTCGTGGGCCGAGGAACCGGCGGCGCCGAGCGCTTTCGCAATGCCGTTGGGGTCGATGATCATGATCACCGCGCCATCGCCCAGAATGGTGTTGCCGGAGAACATGTCGATGTGGCGCAGCTTGGTCGACATCGGCTTCACCACGATCTCTTCGGTGTGGAACACGCCGTCGACCACGATGCCGAAAGTCTGGCTGCCGACCTGGGTCACCACGATGAAGCCGTTCTCGGGATCGGAGGCCGCGCCGTCGTCGATCTTGAGCAGCTTCTTCAGGTGGATCAGCGGCAAGAGCTTGTTGCGGAGCCTGAGGACCGCCGTGTCCTTGATGCGCTCGATGCGGTGCTCGGAGTTGGCGCGGGCCCGCACCAATTCCACCACCGAGAGCTGCGGGATGGCGAAGCGGTCGCCGGCGGCTTCCACGATCAGGGCCGAGACGATGGCGAGCGTCAGCGGGATCTTGATGGTGACGCTCGAGCCCTCGCCGGCCACGCTCTTGATGTCGATGGTGCCGCCGATCTGGTCGATATTGGTGCGCACCACGTCCATGCCGACGCCGCGCCCCGACACCGAGGTGATGGCGGCCGCGGTGGAGAAGCCCGGCGCGAAGATGAACTTGTGGATCTGGGCTTCGCTCATCTTCTCCAGCTCGGCCTCGGTGACGAGACCGCTCGAGAGCGCCTTGGTCTTGATCTTCTCGGTGTTGAGACCGCGGCCGTTGTCGGCGATGCAGATGATGATGTGGCCGCCCTCGTGATAGGCGGACAGGCGAATGGTGCCCTGCTCGCCCTTGCCGCTCGCCAGGCGCTCGGCGGGGGTCTCCAGGCCATGATCGGCGGAGTTGCGCACCATGTGGGTGAGCGGGTCCTTGATCAAATCGAGCACCTGGCGGTCGAGCTCGGTGTCGGCGCCGTGCATCTCCAGTTCGATCTGCTTGCCGAGCTCGCTCGACAGATCGCGGACGATGCGGGGCAGCTTCTGCCAGGCATTGCCGATCGGCTGCATGCGCGTCTTCATGACGCCTTCCTGCAGCTCGGCGGTGACGTTGGAGAGGCGCTGCAGCGGCACCTTGAACTCGGTGTCCTCGTTGCGCCTTGAGATCTCCAGCAGCTGGTTGCGGGTCAGCACCAGCTCGGAGACCATGGTCATCAGATGTTCCAGCGTATCCACGTTGACGCGGATCGACTGGTTGGCGATGCGGTCGCCCTCGGAGGCGCCCTCGTCGGCCGTCGACTTCTTCGGCGCGGCCTTCTCCCGGGCGGGTTTTGCTTCCTTCGCGACAGGCGCTTCGGGGGCGGGCTCAGCCTTTGCTTCAGCCTTTACTTCAGCCTTTACTTCAGCCTTGGCAACCGGCGCGGGTGCCGGCGCTTCGATCGCGGTCTCGCGGAAGGCGCGCTCGAGCTCGTCGAGCGAGACCTCGCCCGGGCGCAACGGGCGTTCCAGGGTCTGGTCGATCAGCGAGCCCGTGGTCAACTCCTTGGCGGCTGCAGGCTCTGCTTCGGCGAGCGGTGCTTCCGGCGCCAGCGGCGGCGACTCGGCGACAGGAGCGCTGGCAGTGCCGGCAGCCATCGCCGCCATGCCCTGCTCGACCATCGCTTCCAGCTTGTCGATGAGATCGCGGTCGTTGCCCTCAGGCTCGGCTTCGGTCGCCTCCAGGCCGGCCAGGATCTCCTTGATGCGGTCGATCGAGGACAGGATCACCGTCACCGCCTGCCCGGTCACCGGCATGCCGTCACGGAATTTGCCCATCAGCGTCTCGCCGGCATGCGCCAGCGCTTCCAGCCGCGGCAAACCCAGGAAGCCGCAGGTGCCCTTGATGGTGTGGACCAGGCGGAAGATGTTATCCAGGATCTTGGCGTTGTTCGGCTCCTGCTCGAACTTCACCAGCTGATTGTCCACGGTGTC
The DNA here is from genome assembly GCF_052043945.1 of Bradyrhizobium sp. PUT101. Classification (NCBI taxonomy): domain Bacteria; kingdom Pseudomonadati; phylum Pseudomonadota; class Alphaproteobacteria; order Hyphomicrobiales; family Nitrobacteraceae; genus Bradyrhizobium; species Bradyrhizobium sp. PUT101. The sequence goes on along the minus strand of NZ_CP197207.1, from coordinate 5,474,140 downwards.
CAGGCTCTCGCTGGTCTCCGTCAAAAACTCCCGCAACAGATCATCCATGAAAACAGGCCTTCATACAGGAAGGGCGCGCACGAGGCGTGATGCGCCATTTCGGAATGGGGCCAGCTTCACCGCAAAGCGTTTAATATTGGTTGAGTATGTGCAAAAGAACGGGACCAACAAAGAGATAAGGCGCTCCGGACAAGCCGAAGCGCCTCGTAAAGATTCGATTAAGAAGCCGAGCGCGACGCGGTTTACGAAGCGGTAACGATGATGGCTTCGCCTTCCGCTCTAAGCGTCACCGTGAGCCCGCAGGCCTGCGCGAGCAGGCGCGTATAGTAAGGCTGGATCGCATGCGCATCCGCGGCAGGGCCGCGCTCGCCGCTCAGGAGCTCGGAGATGTTCTGCGGCAAACGCGCATTGTGTCCGGTCGCAGTGATGCGAAAGCTCATCGTCTCGCCCTCGCCGATCGGGTCGATCGTCAGCATGCCGCCGCGCGGGATCGTATGCTGGGCGACGACCAGCATGTTGAGCAGCAGCTTGACGCGATTCTTCGGCAGCAGGAGCCGCGGCAGATTCCAGGTGATCGAGCACTTGCCGTCCTCGATATGGCCGCGCGCCATGGTCTGGGCATCGCCGAGATCGATCTGCGCGCCGGAAGAGCCGGCGGCGCCGAAGGCAAGGCGGCAGAACTGGAGCCGGGCCGAGGCGGTCTTGGCGCTCTTGCGAATCAGCTCGAGCGCGAACTCGCGGTCTTCGGGCTTGGGATCGTCGTCGAGCACTTCGAGCCCGTTGACGATGGCACCGACAGGGCTGATGAGATCGTGGCAGACCCGCGAGCACAGGAGCGCTGCGAGTTCGAGCATATCGGGAGCGGTAACGGGCGCGGGCGACGAGGCGTCAGACATATAAAGGGGTCCTGGAGGGTTCCTGGAATTGCACGGCGCAGGATGCCGCGAATCACGCATGCTTGACGGATGCTGCGGGTTCTAACATTCGCAAGCCCGCGGCAGCTAGCTTGCGATCGGTTCGAGGAGGCCATAAAGCGAATCAGTGGACGAGGAACGGAATTGCCGATGAATGAGGCATGCAGGTGATGCGGATCATCGACGGGGCGGCCGCATTCGGCCTGATGGAGCCGCTGACCGGGCTGGTGGTAAAGGCCGGCGAGGCGATCCTCGGCATCAACCGCGCCGCCATGCGGATCGAAGGCAAGCAGGACGGCTCGCCGGTGACCGAGGCCGACCTTGCCGCCGACCGCATCATCGCAGACGGCCTCGCGCAGCTCGCGGGCGACGTTCCGACGCTGTCGGAAGAGCGGGCCCAGCTCGCCTCCCCGCCGTTTCCGGGCAGCTTCTTCCTGATCGATCCGCTCGACGGTACCAAGGAGTTCGTCGCCGGCCGCGACGAGTTCACCGTCAACCTCGCCCTCGTGACATCGGGTGTTCCGCTGCTCGGCATCGTCAGCGCGCCCGCGCTCGGCCTGCTCTGGCGCGGAATCGTAGGCCGCGGCGCCGAGCGGGTGAGGTTCAACGGCGCAACCATCGGGGCGGCCGAGCCGATCCACACCCGCAAGCTGCCGGCGCGAGGGGAACCCTGGATCGCGGCGGTGAGCCGCTCGCATGGCGATCCCAGGAGCGAGGCGTTCATCGCCAACAGGCCCAATGCCGTCCGAAGGACGATCGGCTCAGCCGTGAAATTCGGCCGGATCGCGGAGGGCAGCGCCGATATCTATCCCCGCTTCGGGCCGACCTCGGAATGGGATGTCGGGGCCGGCTGCGCGGTCGTGACCGCGGCCGGCGGCAGGGTGACCGACGGCAAGGGCGGCGAGCTCCGCTTCGGCCAGCGCAGCGACACTGGCTTCATCGTCCCGGAATTCATCGCCTGGGGCGATCCGCAGGCGGTAAGTTGCTACTGACTGAGCTGTTCCTGAAGCGCCGGCCAGCGCTTGCCTACCTCATAGAGGAAGCGCTCGGGATTGGCGGCGAAAGCGTCGCGATTGGCTTCCCGGCTGAACAGATAGAGCCGCTGCGCCACGATCGCGAAGAAACGGGGATTGCCGGCGACGGTAACGCCGCGGGCGATGTCGGCCGGGTCATAGCCGCCGAATTGGGGTCCGTAGATCTCGGGATGAGCCAGGAAAGAGGCGCGGTTGCCCTCGTTCCGGAAGCGCCAGACAGCGCCCCAGAGATTCGCCTCGAACTCCGCCCTCCCCCGCGCGGCCGTGCCTGTGACGAAATAAGCGACGGGGTCGAAGCCCTCGATGGCGACGCCGGTGAAGCGATTGACGACGATCCGCTCGGTGGTGGCGGTCCATGCCGGCCCCCCCGAGCAGATGATCCAAAGGCCCGCCAACAGGCAGACGCGAAGGCCGATCAAGGCAATTCCGGGGCGCAAAGGGCTATCTTCCTGCCGTTGTGCCGTCATAGTTGCTACGGATAACATCCGAGTCGAGGGGACATCCGGCGCAACCTAGAGCCGCGCCTGTTGGCGTCAGGTTAAGGAAGCGACCGGATTCGGTACCAGGGGTTCTTTATGACTTTCGCATCACGCCTTGCTGCGCTCGCGCTTGCCGCGATGATCGGCTGGATCGTGCCGGCCTCCGCCCAGCAGGCGCCGCCGCCCGACCTGCCGCCACCGCAGCGGACCCCGACGCCCAGTACCTATGGGCCGGACGAGCTCGTCACGGCCGGCCACCGCTTCTTCGGCAACGTCTCGCGCGGGCTCGCCTCGATCATCGAGAAGGCGGTCAGCCAATGGGGCCTGCCCAACGGCTACATCCTGGGTGAGGAAGGCTCCGGCGCTTTCGTCGCCGGCCTGCGCTACGGTGAAGGCACGCTCTACACCAAGAATGCCGGCGACCTCAGAGTCTACTGGCAGGGCCCCTCGCTCGGCTTCGATTGGGGCGGCGACGGCGCGCGCACCATGACGCTGGTCTACAATCTGCCCGCCACCAACGCGATCTACCAGCGCTTCGGCGGCATCGACGGCTCGGCCTATATCATCGGCGGCTTCGGCATGACGGCACTCACCGCCAACAACATCGTGCTCGTGCCGATCCGCTCGGGGCTCGGCCTGCGGCTGGGCGCCAATATCGGCTATCTCAAATTCACCCCGCGCGCGACCTGGAACCCGTTCTAGGCTTCACTCCCCGTCTCCCTGCGGATCAAGGTTAACGACAGGCCAGGGCTGGCTTTTTGCCGGCCCCGCATGCATTGTCGTTGGTAAATTTTTCCTTAGCTCTGGGAGTTCTCATGGTCGAACCGATCATGTACCTGGCGATCGGTTTCCTGCTCTCGATGCTGTGCGGGCTCGCGATCGTGCCGCTGGTGCACAACCGCGCGGTGCGCCTGACCACGCGCCGGTTAGAGGCCGCCACCCCGCTGTCGATGGCCGAGATCCAGGCCGACAAGGACCAGCTCCGCGCCGAATTCGCCATGTCGGCGCGGCGGCTCGAGATGAGCGTCGAGCAGCTCAAGAACAAGACCACGAGCCAGCTCGCCGAGCTCGGCAAGAAGAGCGACGCCATCAACCGGATGAAGATCGAGCTTGGCGAGAAGAACGCCACGATCTTCGCGCTGGAGGCGCGCGAGAAGGCGGTGAAGGAGCAGCTTCGCGCCACCGAAGAGGAATTCAATGCCAAGACCGAAGCCTTGCGTGAAGCCGAGATCGCGCTGGCCGACAAGCAGGCCGAGCTCGCCAAGATCAATGCCGAGCTGTCCGACCGCTCGATGATGGCGGAGACCCGCCAGGTCGAGCTCATCGCGGTGCGCGCGCAGATCGAGGAATTGAAGAACCGCGTCGGCGATGCCGAGAAGGAATTTGCCGCCACGCAGGCGCGCCTCGCGCAGGAGCGGACCGAATCCGAGACCGCCTCGCGCGAGCTCGCCGAAGCGCGCGGCCGCGTCGAGAATCTGGGCCAGCGCGTCACCGAGCTCGATCGCCAGCTCATCGTGCAGGTCAAGGAAGCCGAAATGCTGTCCGGCCGCGTCGCCGACCTCGAGGGACGCCTCGCCACGCAGGGCAAGCTGCTCGCCGAGCGCGACTATGAGAACAACCAGCTGCGCCAGGCCAATGAAAGCAATGAGCGCACCATCAAGGAGCTGCGCGTCGAGATCGCCGCCTTGAGCGGCGGCAAATCGTCGGCTGCAGTGGAATCGCTGCGCGCGGAAAAGGCCGCGCTGGAGGAGCAGCTGCGCACCGCACGCGACGAGCGCGCCAAGCTTCAGCGCGACATCAACGCGATCCAGCAGCAGGCGGAGAGCTCCTGGGCCACCGAGCGCATGGAGAACGCGCTCTTGCGCGAGCGCATCAACGACATCGCGGCGGAAGTCGCAAAGCTCGCGATGCAGCTCGAAGGCCCGAACTCGCCGATCGAGGCCCTGCTCGCGGCCGAGGCAGGCCAGCCGGCGAAGCCGGCACCGCGCCCGGCCAACGACGCCGCGACCAACGGCGCTCCTGCGGCCCGCCTGCCCGAAGGCGGCGGAACGCTCGCCGAGCGCATCCGTGCGCTCCAGGCCCACGCCTCCCGCGCCCGCCAGCAGGGCGCGTAACCGGCCCAGAATCCGGCTTCCCCTGCGGATTGCGCGGTCGAGGCAGGTTTTCCGCCCCGGCTGCGCCTGAAAACTTGACACCTTCGGCCCGCACTTCTAAATCGCGGGCTCCGATGCACCGGCCGGCCGCAGTTGCGGCCGCCTGCATGATGGTCCCGGGCGCATAGCTCAGCGGGAGAGCGTTCCCTTCACACGGGAGAGGTCCAAGGTTCGATCCCTTGTGCGCCCACCATCCATCCTCCTGCCACCCTGCAGTATCGAACTATCCCGGACAGTTGACGGACTCAGTTGGCACTTGCCGGGAGCGTTGCATCAAAAAATCGAAAAACAACCCCATGCACAGTAGACGGCACCAGCCGGATCAATGGGTTGCGCCTTTTCCGAATCTTCGCTTGCTCCGTCGGGCAAAACAGGGGCAGGATGGCATGATCGGGGGAGAGGGTCGCCGGGCGGTCGATCGGACCTGAACGGATCACTCGCCCGATGCGGAGCCCGGCGGGCCGCTTGCGTCGCCCCGCATCAACGCTCGCGGAAAGCCCGGGCAACCTGGTCCAGGAGTGGTTTGGTGAAATACGACAGGATGCTGCGATCGTAGGTCTTGGCAAAGACTTCCGCCGGCATGCCGGGCACGAGCTTGACATTGCCGAGTCGCGCCAGCTCCTCGGGCACTATCGAGACACGGACGGTGTAGAAATTCTGACCGGTGCGTTGATCCGGCGTCACGTCGGCGGAGATACGGCTGACCTTCCCCTCGATCTCCGGCGTCGTGCGCTGGTTGAAGGCGGAGAACCGCAGGCTTGCCGTTTGACCGACGTAGAGCTGGTCGATGTCGGCCGGAGCAACCTTGGCTTCCACCATCAACAGGTCGGCTTCCGGCACGATGAGCATGACGGGGTCGGCCGGGCTTACCACGCCGCCGACCGTATGGACGTTGAGTTGATGAACCACGCCGGCTTGCGGAGCGCGTATGTCAACCCGCTTCAGTTGATCTTCGGCCGTCACCTTGCGCTCGATGAACTCGCCAATCTTGCCGTCGATCTCGCGCAATTCCTTGGCAACCTCGCTGCTGAGGTCCTGGTCGATCTGCAGGATCTGCAGCTCGATTTCGGTGACCTTGCCCCGGACCTGGGCCGTGGAGGCGATCGACTGCGCCAGTTCGCCCTTGAGACGCGCAGCTTCGCGCTCAAGGAGGGTGAGACGGTTTATCTGGACGAGATTCTTCTCCCAGAGGCCGCGCACTCCGATCAGCTCGCGCTGAATCAATTCGATTTCTTCCGCCTTGGCCTGCTGCAAAGCCGCATAGCCGCGGATTTCATCCTCGAGCTGCGCGATTCGCTGGCGAAGCTGGGATTTCTGGCCGCGACGCGCGGTGGCGCGCAACTCGAACAGCTTACGTTCGCTGCCGAGCGCGGCGGCGAATTCCGCAGAAGCGTTATCCAGCAGTTCCTGCGGAACGACGAGATGGTCGGCACCGTCTCGCTCGCTGGCAAGACGAGCCTTGCGGGCGCGCATCTCGTCCAATCCCTTCGTATAGATGGCGAGGCCGGCACGCAGGGCGGTTTCGTCGAGCCGCACCAATGTCTCACCGGCACGGACATGGTCGCCTTCACGAACCATCAGCTCTCCAACGATACCGCCGGTCAGATGCTGGACTTTCTTGACATTGGAGTCGACCACCACCGATCCAGCGGCGGTGACCGCTCCCGACAGCTCGGTCGTCGCGGCCCAGCCGCCGATACCGCCGGTCAACCCCGCCGCCAGAATGATTCCGGCGAGCAGATGATGGCGCATGCTGCGATCTTCGCCGTATATCGCGGCGGTCATGTGGATGCGGCCGGTTGAGGGACGACGACCTTGAACGGCGCGGCAGGCGGCCCGGCTGGCCCGGCTTCCCGCCTCGCCAGCAGCGACTGCACTTCTTCCTTGGGCCCGAAGGCCTGCTGCCGGCCATGGAACATCGTCATCACGAAGTCCACGGCAACGAGCGCGCTGGAGCGATGTGCGACGATGACGACAACACCGCCTCGGGCCCGAACGGCGAGAATTGCGCGAGTCAGCGCCTCTTCGCCCTCGATATCCAGGTTGGAATTTGGTTCGTCGAGCACGACCAGGAAAGGATCTCCATACAGCGCCCGCGCGAGCGCCACACGCTGTCTTTGGCCCGCCGACAATAGTGCGCCCTGTTCGCCGATCTGGGTATTGTATCCATCGGGCAGGCTGACGATAAGCTGGTGGATGCCGGCGGCATTGGCAGCGGCAAGGATCTGCTCCATCGAAGCATCGGGCGCAAACCGTGCAATATTCTCGGCGATGGTACCCTCGAACAATTCGACGTCCTGAGGCAGGTACCCGATATGATTTCCCAGTGCGTCAGACGACCATTGCTCGAGCGATGCACCGTCGAGCCGGATAACGCCGCGTGATGGCCGCCATGCGCCGACCAGGGCGCGCACCAACGAGGATTTTCCCGAGCCGCTGGCGCCGACAATCCCGAGCCCGCTGCCTGCCTTCAGATGAAAGCTGACATCGGCAACCAGGAGCTTTTCCGATCCAGGGGCCGTGACCGACAGCTTGTCCACGACGAGGAGCCGTGCCGGAGGCCGCAGAGGCAGCTTGTCGGCGGACACCGGCAACGCCGACATGAGCCCGGTGAGGCGCTGCCAGCTTTGGGCCGCGGCGATGAAGTTCTTCCAGTTGCCAATCGTGACATCCACGGGTGCAAGTGCGCGCCCCGTCAGGATCGAACTGGCAATGATGATCCCGCCGGATGCTTCCTGTCGAATGACCAGATAGGCCCCAACTCCGAGCACGGCCGATTGCAGCATCATCCGCAGCATCCGTCCCGTGACCCCGAACCCTCCCGAGATATCGTTGGCGATCCTTTGCTGCCTGCGATGCGCATCGCCCAGCTTGCGCCACCGCTCCAGAAACCGGGACGACATCGACATTGCGATCAGGACTTCCGCATTGCGACGACTGGCTTCCGCAAGGCGATTGCGTGCGGCGGCATAGCTCGACGCCTTCCGGACGGATTGCCGCGACAGTCGATCGGTGAACAGCGTCAGCATCACCAGCACGAGTGCACCGCCGAGCGCTGTCATGCCGATCAGCGGATGGAAGGCAAAGCAGATGGCGAGGTAGAACGGCAGCCAAGGCAGATCGAACAGCGCAGGCAGACCGGAGCCCGACATCACCGATCGAACGGTGTCGACGTCGCGAACCGGCTGCAGTCCGTCTCCACCGCCGCGCGTGCGAAGCGGCAGGCGAACCACCAGATCGTAAATGCGGTCACCGATGCGCCAGTCGATCTGGTTCCCGATGCGAACCAGCATTCGGCCGCGAACCACCTCCAGTGTGCCCTGAAAGACGAACAGCAAGGCCGCAATGATCGTCAGGCCCACCAGCGTGGATACGCTGCGGCCAGGCAGCACGCGATCATAGACCTCCAGCATATAGAGGGAGCCGGTCAGGCTAAGGATATTGATCAATCCGCTGAACGCTGCAATGCCCACAAGGGCCGTGCGGCACGATCGAAGGGCGGCACGCAGCTCCGATCCTGCATCCGTGGAAGGGCCTGCTTGCGTAGCCAACATCACACGCAATTACTCCGCGGCTTACGATGAGGTGATTGTTCCGAACCGACTGCCCTTCACCGAAGAAGCGATGAAACTGCTCCTAACTGTCGATGATTCATGACAGCCGTTTGACAAAAGCAGAGGTGCCGGCCGGGGAGCCCGGCACCTCCACATTGAGCAATAATCCTCGTCGGGCGACTGGCGTCAGACGAGATATTGGTGGATCAGTTGCAGCTGGCCGCCTTCGACGAGCTCGCCTCCTACATTGAGGTGAGACTGGCTGTCGATCAGGTAGACGTTTTCCCCGGCGTTACCGAGGATATGCGTGACGTCGATGATGCCCGATGCCTCTTCGTCCTGGGTCTGGAAGTTCGCAGCTCCCGTAACGAAGCGGCTCGGATCGTGCTCGGCAAGCTGTGTGAGCGCGTCGGTCGCGGGATCATATTGCCAGACCTTGCCGAGGTGGGCGTTATTGCCGACGTCCTCGGACAAAATGACCTTGCCGTGCGAATCGACGGCAATGTTGTCGAGCATCTTCTGACCTTCGCTGCCGTTGAGGAGCAGCTTGATGGTGCCGCCGAGCTCGGGGTGCGACGCGTCGGTGAAGTCCAGCGCCCAGAGCTGGCTCGGTGCGTTGAACGCATTCGTCGACACGAAGTAGAAGCGGTTGGGGTTGAGTGTATCCCACGCGCCATCCTCCGGCCGCAGGAAGCTCGTCACGCCCGCAGTTTCGCTGTCCGCATCGATTTGCGCACCGGTTTTGCCGCTAACGTCGCCGAGATCAATCATGGTGAAGGCGGACTTCTCGTCGGTACCCAGCGCACTGGTGCTGCTCGGCGCATTGTTCGCGGAACCTTCGAACTCGCTGACGTGAATTCCGAGCAGATGGCCTCCGGTCAGCCCGGCCTTTTCGACAGCATTTCCGGTCGCCTGCTTGGTGCCGGAATAGAAGTAGACTTGGCCGTTCTGGCCGTCATCCAGCGCGGCGACGACGGTCTTGTCCCCGGTGTGTGCATTGGCGACCACGTTCTCGTAGGCCATGTTGCCGAGCCAGGCCAGCTCGTAGCTGTTACCATCCTGGGGACCGCCGACGACGTGAGCGAAGGCCCGTCCCTCGACGCCCCCCTCTTCACCATTGAGATACAGCCTGCCGTCGAAACCGAGCCCCGTCTGCGCGTTGTAGAACGCGCCCGAATCCGCAAGATCTGCCGAGCAGAGTCGGTTGAACGTCACTGGACTGTTGCCGGCGTTGTGGTCGACATAGGTGCCGCCCTCGTACATCCAGACGTCATGGACGAGGTCCTTGCCCGAGACGACCTGCAGAGTCGTCTTGTCAATGACCCACTCCGACACGAACGAGCCGGTGCCGCCATGCTCTCGGGCAATTCCGGCCGTTCCGGGAAGCTCATGGTTCATCAGGACGGTGAAGGTGCCGTCGCCATTATCGAACGCGCCGAGGCCGTCCGGAATGCCGGCCATCTTGTAGCCGTTCACGCTGTCGCCGGTCGTCAGCAGCGACTCGGTATAGACGTGCGAATTGCTGCTGAGCAGGTAGGGCGTCTGTGAGCTCGACGCGCCCGTCACCTCGTTGGAAAGAATGAACTGCTCGGCGTGAAGATCGGAAATGCGGGCATGCTCGATGATCAGCGCGTCGCCATTGCCGAGATTGATCTGCACGTGATGACCGACCTGGCGCGCGGAATTGATGAGCGTCTGAAAGGATGGAATGTCGAAGTCGCGGACGTCGATGCGATCGCCCGCTTCAAGCCGCTCGATCGTGTCCACGCCCATGCCCTTGCGGAGCAGGAACTTGTCGTTGCCGTCGTCGCCGCTCAGATGATCCCGGCCCGCGCCGCCAAGCAGCAGATCCCGGCCGCGACCGCCATGCAGGTCGTCATTGCCATCGCCGCCGATCAGGGCGTCATTGCCGCTTTCGCCGAACAGCGCATCGTTTCCCTTGCCGCCGTCGATCCAGTCATTGCCGCGGCCGCCGAGAACGATGTCATTGCCGAGGCCGGCGACGATCGTATCATTGCCGCCGAAGCCGAGGATGATGTCGCTGTGGTTCGACCCTGGAATGGCGTCGTCTCCGTTGGTTCCGAACTTGATCTTTTTGAATGGACCGACGTGGCGATGATCGTCGTGGTGATGGTGCGACATGCTTGCTCCCTGGCTGTTTGGCTTGGTACTGGCACGAACGCTCCGTTAACCAACGGCTGTGACGTTGACACGACATCGATATGAATGGGCCATGCCTGCATTTGGCTCGAGTTGATTATTCGGCGACACGTCAGGGCACGGGTTTTGCCCAGGACGATCCCGAGGCCGAAACCGATGCACTCGGCTCTATGAGCTACCCGCACGCGATCGTCGGCACGGCACACGCTGCGAGGACTGGATTGCGTCGCTTCCGCCGTCGCTGTTCGAGCTATGGCGGACAGGCCGCTTGCAAGGCCGGAGCAAGCCTCAGGCGGCCCGCGCCGCCCGCCAGGCCGCGTAGAGACCGACGAGGGTGCCGATGGCGACCAGCCCGGCCGCGAGCAATACCTGCAATCGCCCGTCATCGGTGGGGCCTACGGACGACACAAGTCGGGTCACGATGACGAACAATACGCCGACAGAGGCTGCTGCACCCAGGCAAAGATGGGCGAGCTCTCGTGTCAGGTTTCCGCCGAGAAGTCCGAGTGCCGTGAAATACATCGCGCAGGCGTTTGGATGAACGAACAAGGCGACGCGCGCGTAGGGACCGTAGGCGTGAAGAAGGGACTCACATCGACGCAGCGCCGCTTTCGAAGCAACCCGCTGCAGGAGCGGCCTGAAAAAACGAGCCTGTCCGTAACTCAGAACGGCACCGACGAAGATGGCCAGCCACGCCACGATAAAGACGGAGACATCCGCGGACTTCGGATTGAGCGCCACCGACATCAGGATGAGGGCGGTCCCGGGAAAGTAGCCGAAATACGGAAAGACCGACTCCAGGAGCACGCAGACGAACATGAAGACCAGAAACCATGACGAACCGGTCGCACCCTGGACGATGGCGTTCAGGTCGAAGAGGTTCGTCCTGTACAGGACGAGGTACATGCACATGGCCAGTCCAGCCAGCGCGTAAAACGGTGCCGCTCCCGCCAGAAAACGTCTCATCCAACCAACGCACTTCGTTCGGCGGGCACAGCGGAGACCATCGGTATCGACAGAAGACGACCGAAACGCCTCGCAGGCCGAATTCCGGCACGGCTGCCGGGGCTCTGCTTCTTTCGTGCTGCAGGTACCATGGTCTCCGTTCCGGACAGCTCTAGCGCGATGGACATCAGGGTGGATCGACTTCGCGCCTCAGCTTCCTGTTGGCGCATGATATTTCCGGAGAACCGCTTTGCATTTTGCGCTAACGTGGTCCTTCGGGTCCGGATCATGCTTTAGGCGAATGAGATTGCTCCTGTCGAGCACCCTTTGCTCATGCAATCCCCGCCTCACCCCGAGCACGCCTACGCAATCGACAGAATCTCGATCTCCTGGCTGCCCGAACCCACGACGTCTCCGGCCGCCTTTCCCATCAGCGACCTCGCGACCGGCGAGACGAACGAGATCGAGCCGGCTTTTGGATCGGCTTCATCCTCGCCGACGATGCGGTAGGTCTGCACGCGGCCATCAGTTCGGCTGAACGTTACCGTGCTGCCGAAGGCGACGACGTCGGTCGAGGTCGGATCGGGCATGACCTGCGCGGTGCGCAGGCGTTCGGTGAGATAACGGGTGTCGCGCAGGGGCACGGCCGACTGCCGGCGCTTCTCGTTGACGTCATCGATGCGTTGCGCGGCTTCATAGGCCTCGCGCGCTTCGGCAAGCTGCGTCTGCAACGCCTTGTGGCCTGCTTCGGTCACGAGGTTCGGATGCGGCGAGATCGGGCGATCCGGCAACAGCGTCTCGGACGCGGTTTCGGCGCTCTCTTCCTTGGTAAAGGCGACGCTCAATTGAAGATCCTGTCGAGCTGTTTGGGATGGCGACGCCGCGCGCCGCCGATTGCACTGAACTATATCTCAAGTTCGACGAAACGGCGCAGCTTGAAGACAAGGTCCGGCATGGCCTGGCGGAACCGCGTTGCATTCTGAAAACTGGTCGAAAACGGGGCGAAGGTGAGCATGGCGTTCCAGTTCCGGTAGCCGTAGACCGTAACCGAGACGCCAGAGCTCGGGAAATCCTCCAGCTTGCGCAGTTCGCCGAGCACGAGATCGGCGATCGCCTCGGCCGGCAGCAGGCGCTTGCCGTCCCGCGTGGTTGTGATTTGCGCGGGCGGCTCGACCGGCTTCGTGGCAGCCGGCGCGTCATCGGCCGCGTTCTCGGCATTGGCCGCTGCCGGATCGGAGCTGGACGTCTCGACCGGCTCCAATCCATCCGCCGGCACAGTCGGCGGAACATCGGCGAGCGGCAGCGGTGCAAGACTGTCTGCGCGCCTGTTGCCTCCCAGGATGCCGCTGATCATCGCCACAAGGCCAGCGTCCTTCACCTCGTCATTCATTGCTCCCCCCGGGACCTCAGTCTACTCCAGCACCGCTCCCGCCGCTGCGCGATCCGCTACCGCTTGTCGAACGGAATATACTGCTGGTACTGCTTCGGCACTGAGCTGCGGTAGCGCGCCGGCACGGTGCCGGTGTCGATCGAATGATCGATCTCCTGCCGCCGGGTCATCTTCTTCGCAGGCTTCTTCGACGCGCTCTTGTTGGCGTCGGTCGGCTGGCTGGAGCTGTCGGTGGTGGCGCTTGGCGCTGTCGTCGTCGCGGCCGGCGCAGCACTTGTCGCGGGAGGCGTAGCGGTTCCACCGGCGGCCGGAGCGCCCTGCGCCAGCGCAAGCGGCGTCTGCATCATGAGCACCAGCGCGGCCGTTGCAACCAGCAAATATGACTTCTGCATCAGAACCTCCAACATGCCTGATCCGAATAAGGGCAAGCCTAGTCCCGCGGGATCGAGGCGTGCAAGTTCGTTGGATAGCTTGGAACCTGCGCGCGATCTGTGGTGGAGATCACATTACCCGCCACCGGCTGCGTCAGAATGTACCTCACCTCGAACGCATCCGGCGTCGCGGACACCAACCCAGGCATGACCGTGCATCAGACAGCCCACCGGGAACGCCAAGGCACGGCCGTTCCATCCCACGCTCGAAAGGAAAATTGAAATGCGTCGCACCATCCTCACGCTTGCATCCTTCGCAACCTTGATCGCAGCGTCATTGTCGGCCGCTCCGGCCCAGGCCGCAAACGACAGATATTGCCTGCAGGGCCGCAACTGGGGCTATCCCGGCAACTGCCAGTTCGCCAGCTACCAGCAATGTGCCGCCACGGCCTCCGGCACGTCGGCCTATTGCGGCATCAACCCGCGCTACGCCTACTCGCAGCCGTATCGTTACTGATGACGCGGCGGCTGAAGACATGGCGGCGTGCGTGAGAGCGCACGCCGCGCGCCCTGGGCCGCGATCAACCGCTCGAGCATCGCGCGCGCAGCGACATCATCACCGGACTCTCGCGTGTGGTGCCAAGTTGTCACAACCGCCCTAAATCCGCTGCGCGGGCGAGGTTGCAGATTGCTCCGTTCGCAGCAAATCACCACAATCCACCTCAAAGTTTCATTCCGATTCGCAGGATATCCAGACAAGCAGGCTGAGGACGTCGTGCACAAGGCAGCATTCATCGCATCCGGCCTCTTCATGCTCGTCGCTCCGGCAGTCGCCGCCGATCTGCCGATCAAGGCTGTCAGGGCTCCCGAGCCGCTCAATCTTTGGCAGGTCGAGGTCGGCGCACGGTACTGGTACAGCATCGGCCGCACCGCTTACGACTTGCACACCAGCGGCTCGCGATCTTCCCCGGTCATCTCACGGCTCGACTATCACAACATGAGCACGCATTCGGGAGAGGTTTTCTTCCGGGTCGACAGCCCCATGAAGTTCTTCGTCAAGGGCTACGGGGGATTTGGAGGCATCACCGGCGGCACCATGAACGACGAGGATTTTCCTCCGTTCTTCAACGGGCCGTACACAAAGACGGAGAGCCAGACCCGCGGTTTTCTGGGCTACGCCAACCTCGATATCGGCTACTCCTTTTACGAGTCCCACCCGGTCAATGCGGAGCCGCGCCTTCGTCTGGGTGCCTTCGTCGGCTACCATTACCGCGGCGAACTGGCCGATGCATGGGGCTGTCGACAGACCGTGTCTGGCGGTCAAATCTGCGAAGGTGCCAACGCCCTCGCCGGCAGCGTCAAGGTCATCACCGAGCGAGACATCTTGCACTCGGTACGCGCCGGCGCCGTGGCCGATCTCTGGTTTACGCCGGCGCTCAAGCTGACCGTCGATGCCGCCTACACTTATTCCGACGTGAGAGCTTTCGACACGCATTACTTCACCTTCGGCACCGAGCCCTCGCGCGGCTACGGCCATGGCTTTCAGCTCGAGACGGTCATGTCCTACGCCGTCACGCCCAACGCAAATGTCGGAATCGGCGCCCGGTACTGGCACACCGGGATCAACGACTTCACCGAGCCTGCGGGCGGAGCGGGGCAGGCGCAGACCTATCAGGTCGACCGATACGGCACTTTCGTCCAGAGCAGCTTCAAGTTCTGAGCGAGGAAATTCGGGCCGAGCCCAACAGGGACCCCAAGGCTGCGTTCTGTTCGCCGGCGCCCTCACGAGGTCCCGACAAGACCGGCGTCATTCAGCCGCTTGGCGAACCACACCGCCAATGCCCGGTCGGGCACCCCGCCGAAATAGACGTCCGACACCATGACGCCGGTTCTATCCAGCACCAGCAGCACGCCGATCGTGTAGGCGAACCAGACATTCGGATCGGTGAGTGCCCTCAGCTTGTGCTCGTCATGCTCCAGCGGCGTATGATTGTTCGCCTTGCGGATCTCGACGGCGAGCAGATTGTTCGGGATCTCGCGCTGATGCACGACGACATCGGGGTAGATCGACTTGCCGAGATGATCGTCGGTCGAGATGATGGTGCCGTGCGGCAGGTGCAGCGTGCGCTCGCCGAGCCGGTCGTAGTTGCAATCGACTGACCAGCCCGAAAACTGCTTTTCCAGATACACGGCGAAGCGGTGCGTGACCGCGCGCTCGCCGATGTCCTTCTCGAACAGGAAATCCTCGTGGGCGTAGAAGTCCTGGAGCGCCGCGATCACCTTGTTCAGCTCGGTCTGCATCATGCCTCCGGGCTCACGGCGCTCTGTCTGTTGACGCCCTACATCTGAACTTCGATCAGCCGCGGCCCGGGCTCGGCGACCGCTTCGGCCAGCGCCTTGTTGAATTCGTCGGCATTGGTGACGGCGCGGCCTGGCACGCCCATGCCCTTGGCCAGCGCCACGAAATCGAGCGTCGGACGGTCGAGCCTGAGCATGTCGTTGGCGCGCTGGCCGGGCTCGCCCGCGCCGACATTGTCGAACTCGCCGCGCAGGATCTGGTAGATGCGGTTGGCGAACACGATGGTGACGATGTCGAGGTTCTCGCGCGCCTGCGTCCACAGCGACTGGATCGTGTACATCGCGCTGCCGTCGCCGACCATGGTGATCACCTTGCGATCCGGGCAGGCGATCGCAGCGCCGATCGACAGTGGCGTGGAGAAGCCGATCGAGCCGCCCATGTTCTGGAGCCAGTCGTGCGGGGCGGCGGCCGCCGTCGGCGGGAAGAAGCCGCGGCCGGTGGTCAGGGATTCGTCGACCATGATCGCGTTCTCGGGGATCGCACAGGCGATCGCCTGCGCGATCGAGGCGAAGTTGAGCGCGCCGGTCGGCTTGACCAGTTCCTGCAAAGCCTGCGGCTTGACGTCCTTGGTGCTGGCCTTCACGGCACCGGCGAGCGCCTCCAGCGCCGCGACCGAGTTCTCGCCCCAGGAGGTCATGCGATGCACCTCGCAGCCCTGGGGCTTGAGCATGCTCGGCTTGTTCGGATAGGCGAAGAAGGCCACGGGATCGTCGGACTCGACCAGCACGATGTGACGGAACTTTGCCAGCATCGGCAGGGCCTGATCGATCACGTAGTGGATGCGGTCGATCGAGAAGCGGCCGCGGCCGCGCGCCATCTTCGGGCGGAACGTCGGGCCCATCACGGTGCAGCCGGTCTTGCCGGCAATGCGCTCGGCAAGCGCCAGGCCCTGCTCGCTCAGCGCGCTCCCGGTCATCAGGAGCAGCGTGCCCTCGCCGTCACCATGCAGGACCTTGGCGGCCTGCTCGACCGCCTGCGGCGAATAGCTCGCGCGTTGCTGCTCGGCCGGAACCTCGGCGACGCCGTCGGCCTCGTTCCAGGCGGTGTCGGCGGGCAGGATCAGGGTCGCGATCTGAGGCGGTGCGCTCTTGGCGGCCGCAATGGCAGCGGCACCGTCGGCGGCGACCGATTTGGCATCCGGCGAGGTGCGGACCCAGGACGACATCGGCCGGGCCAGGCCCTCGATGTCGGAGGTCAGCGGCGCGTTGTAGCCGATATGGTAGACGGCGTGCTGGCCGACGATGTTGACGATGCCGGAATTCGCCTTCTTGGCATTGTGCAGATTGGCAAGGCCGTTGGCGAGGCCGGGACCCAGATGCAGCAGCGTCGAGGCCGGCGTGCCCTTCATGCGGAAATAGCCGTCGGCGGCGCCCGTCACCACGCCTTCGAACAGGCCGAGCACGCAGCGCATGCCCGGCACGCGGTCGAGCGCTGCGACAAAATGCATCTCGGAGGTGCCGGGGTTGGTGAAGCAGACGTCCACCCCACCCTTGACCATCGTCCGCACCAGGCTTTCCGCACCGTTCATCCCAAAGCTCCCGTAGCCGGCCATATCCAGATATCCGCCCGATCAATCATTGTTCGCGCGTCCCGTCAAAGCAATAGCCGCCAGCGCCGCCCTGCCCCGCGCGACGATGCGCCGGTTTGGCTAATGGATTTCGGCAAATTGTGGTTGCCGATTTGGTAACGACGATCGTCGAGCATGGCATGCCTCACGGGCCCGTGGCTTGCGGAATCCCTGCAAATATGGCCTGTGGCGTACATTGAATCGATTTCTTTCTGGGGAAGACAATGATCCGGTTTTTTGCCGCGCCGATTGCCGCCATCGCACTGCTGTCGGCCACGGCGGGCGGCACGTTCGCCGAAGAGTTCGACACGCGCGACATCATGGGCGGCGGCCCGAACTTCTTCCGTTCCGGCGCAAATCCCGTTCCCCGCACCACCGTCATGTACAACGGCAACTACGCCCCCGGCACGGTCGTGGTGAACACCAGGGAGCGCCGGCTCTATCTGGTGCTCCAGAACGGCCAGGCGCTGCGCTACGGCATCGGCGTCGGCCGCGACGGCTTCCGCTGGGGCGGGGTCCACAAGATCACCGGCAAGAGGGAATGGCCGGACTGGACGCCGCCGTCGCAGATGCTGGCCCGCCGGCCCGATCTGCCGCGCCACATGAAGGGCGGCGTCGACAATCCGCTCGGTGCGCGCGCGATGTACCTGGGCTCGACGCTGTACCGCATCCACGGCTCCAACGAGCCGGAGACGATCGGACAGGCCGTGTCCTCCGGCTGCTTCCGCATGACCAATGACGACGTCACCGATCTCTATAGCCGTGTCTCGGTCGGCACCACCGTGGTGGTGCTGAACAACTAGCCGAACAGCCGCAGCGGGAACCCGCAGGGCGCGTGAATTTGTGGACTTGTGTGCGCGGCGTGAATACGGCAGCGTCGGGCAACGATGAGTGCATTGACTCCGTCCTCGCCCGCCCTTCGCTTCGCCCTGCTGGCGCTCGCCGCGCTCACATTGGTGCCTGACACCGCCCCCATGGCTGCCGCAGGCGAACTGGCCGCGATCTCCTCGCGTCAGCGCGCCGAGAAGAAGAGCTTCACCGACGGCGAGATCGTCGAAGGCTTCCTGAAGACGGCATTCGGCGCCGAATATCATCTCGCCGGCCGCGTCGACCGCATCCGCAAGTTCGACGGGCCGGTCCGCGTGTTCGCCGAGAGCGAGCGCGCCGACCGCAAGATGCAGCTCGCAAAGGTCGTGGCCGACATCGGCAAGCGCGTGCAGCATCTCGACATCGCCATGATCGACAACAACGAAGCCGCGAACGTCCGGGTGAAGCTGGTGCGCGACCGCGATCTCTTCCGCACCATCACGAGCTTCTACGGCGCGGAGAAGGCGCGCGAGATCCGCACCTCGCTCGACCCGCAATGCCTGTCCGGCTTCCGCAAGAACGAGAATTTCGAGATCGAGCATTCCGACGTCATCCTCACCGTGGACAACGGCGATTTCGTCTTCCTCGACTGCGCCTATGAGGAGCTCCTGCAATCGCTCGGGCCCATCAACGATACCGCGAGCGTGCCGTGGACCATGTTCAACGACAACGTCTCGATGGGCTATTTCGACGTCTACGACCAGTACATCCTCAACCTGCTGTACGATCCCCGCATCAAGGCCGGCATGACCGTGGCTGACGTCAAGGCGGTGCTGCCCGCCGTGCTCACGGATGTGCGCGCCTGGGTGAAGCGGGTGAATGACCTGAAGGAGTGAGGTCGTTCTTACCCTCCCCTGGAGGGCAGGGCTATCGCATATGAGATGTCGCTATGGGCACCGGCTGTCTCCACAGCGTCATGGCCGGGCTTGTCCCGGCCATCCACGCCTTTACACGCGGCACAAAGAACGTGGATGCCCGGGACAAGCCCGGGCATGACGACCTCTGCAAAATTCAAATGCGATTGCCCTGCCCCTCCAGGGGAGGGTAAGCACGGCGCCCGCTCCGACCTATTGCACCAGATCAGCCACAGCCGTCGCAGCCTTCAGCCCAGTGCCGGTGAGGACCGCCACCGTGGTCTCGGTCGGCTTGATCGCACCTTCGGCTGCGAGCTTGTCCAGCGCGGCCGCCGCGCTGGCGCTGGTCGGCTCGGCGAACAGGCCCTGACGCGCGAGACGGCGCAAGGCGGCGACGATCTCATTCTCGGTGAGCGCAACGGTGCCACCGCCGCTCTCGCGCAAGGCGCCGATGATCTCGCGCAGGCGCAGCGGATGCTTGATCGCCGTGCCTTCGGCGATGGTCTTGTGCACCTCGCGCGCGACGGGCGTATCGACACCGGCCTTGAAGCTCGCATCGATCGGCGAGCAATTCAGCGGCTGCGCCGCGAACAGGCGCGGCAGCTTCGATATCTGCCCGGCCTTCAACAGCTCGCGGAAGCCGAAGGCGCAGCCGAGCAGGCTGCTGCCGGCGCCGACGGGAACGATGACGTTGTCGGGTGCGCGGAAGCCGAGGTCTTCCCAGATCTCATAGGCGAGCGATTTGGTGCCTTCGAGGAAGAACGGCTGCCAATTGTGGCTGGCGTAGAAGGTCTGGCTCGACTGGCGGATGGCTTCGGCTTCCAACTCCTCGCGCGGGCCTTCGACGAGTTGCACCTCGGCGCCATAGGCCCGCACCTGCGCGATCTTGGCCGGCGACGTGGACGCGGGCGCGAGGATCTTCACGCGCATGCCGCCGGCGGCGCCCAGCCCTGCCATCGACGAGCCGCCATTGCCCGACGAGTCCTCCAGAATGGCATCGACACCGATCTGCCGCAGGAAGGAGAGCATCACGGAAGAGCCGCGGTCCTTGAAGCTGCCGGTCGGGTTGAACCATTCGAGCTTGAAGAAGGGCCGCAGATCACCCCAACCTTGCTGGATCAGCGGCGTGCAGCCCTCGCCGAGCGAGATCGGATTGGCGATCTCGACCGGCAATGCCGCGCGGTAGCGCCAAAGCGACCGCGTCCGGCCATCGATGTCCTCGCGCGAGACGCCGGCACCCGGCGTCACCAGCAGCGGCGTGCGCTCGTCCGAGCACCAGCGCGGCGGGTCCAGCGGATAGAGTTTTCCGTTGCGAGGGTCGATGTAGCTGGCGGCGGGCATTGGGGTCTCCAAGACAAGGACGATTCTACGATCGGAACGGATGACACGTTTAGTCCGGGATTCGACGCTGGCCGAGCGAAACGACACACATCCCCTTGAAAACATGAAAAGTATAAATACTTCAATTCCTTAAGCCGACCCCGCCGGCAGTGCCGCGCGCTCGGTCAGCGCGAGCGCCCGGCGCGCAAGGCGAATTCTGCAGGCCCGTTGATGACGGGAATTTGGTCGCAAACGGCCCTGCTCGCCCGGCACGATTAACTTGTCTGTCGTCGCCGGCCGCTACAATATGTTGGATTGAGCTTGCGCCGCCGCTGTTCCTGTCAGGCAACGCAAGCGAGCCAGGCCCGTCCGAGCGGCGGGCCGTTGGCTTTTTGGGAGCCTGGACATGAGCCGCGCCAATCGCACCGACCACATCCGCCTCACCTCCCATCCGGAGCCGGGCAGGAAGGCCGCGTTTCCGATCCATTGGGGCGCCGCCGATGCGCGCGCCCGCGGACCGATCGTCGGCACGGTGTCGCGCGCCGGGGATCGCAACGTGATCGGCAGCCATGGCGGGTCCTATGCGATGTACCGCGCACTCGCCGTCTCCGCCGGCGCGCTCGATCCGATTCGCAGGCCCGATCTCACCAACACGTTTCCCGCCGCGACCATCGGGCCATTCCCGCAATGGAGCGATCCCACAAAAATCGTCGCGCTCGATCCCTGGGGACATCTCGTCGCCGAGAATTTCCGCCAGGAGATCGCCGAAGGCGCCGATATCCGCCCGAGCATCGCGGTGACGCGGGCGCGGCTCGACCTGCCGGAGATACGTGAGGCGCTGGCCGCAAAGCGGCTGCGCGCCGACGGCGAGGTCGTGCATGCCAATGGCAGCGTCTCCGTGGTGAAGATCGCGATCGATCCGGTCTGGTACCTGCCGGGGCTTGCCGCGCGCTTCGGCACCGGCGAGACCGAGCTACGGCGTACGCTGTTCGAGCAGACCGCCGGCATGTTCCCGGAACTGGTGACGCGGCCGGACATGAAAGTGTTCCTGCCGCCGATCGGCGGCACAACCGTCTACGTGTTCGGCGACGTCACCAAGCTGCCGGACCATCGCACCAGGATCACCTGCCGCGTGCATGACGAGTGCAACGGCTCCGACGTGTTCGGCTCCGACATCTGCACCTGCCGGCCCTATCTGATCCACGGCATCGAGGAATCCGCGCGCGGCGCGCAGGAGGGCGGGCTCGGGCTCGTCGTCTACAACCGCAAAGAGGGTCGCGCACTCGGCGAGGTCACGAAATTCCTGGTCTACAACGCGCGCAAGCGCCAGGAGGACGGCGATGCGGCGGCCGCCTATTTCGAGCGCACCGAGTGCGTCGCCGGCGTCCAGGATGCACGCTTCCAGCAATTGATGCCGGATACGATCCACTGGCTGGGCCTCAAGCGCATCGACCGCTTCCTGTCGATGAGCGACATGAAATACGACGCGCTGACCTCGCAGGGCATCGACATCGTCGAGCGCGTGCCGATCCCGCCGGAGCTGATTCCGGCCGACGCCTATGTCGAGATCGCCGCGAAGAAGGCCGCCGGTTACTACTCGGCCGACCTCGCGCCGGAGAAGGACGTGAACGGCGTGGTCGGACGCTCGCTGGAAAAATACTGATCGCATGATGGCGGACGCCCTGGAACTGCAGGCACGCTCGCTGCTCACCGCAAAGGCGGTGCGCGCGCGGGCGGGGCAGATGCTCGATCTCGGCCTCGCCGGCGGGCTCTCGCACTTCACGATCGATCTCGACCGCATGGATGGCGTCGCGGAGGCGGTGCTTGCGGTCACGCGCAAAGCCTATCCGACGCTGGATGTCCCCTTCCACGCGCGGTGGCGGCACTTTGTGCTTGGCGGCGTCGACCGTTGGGCGCGGCTTGCAGATGCTGCGTCCTGGCCGGATCGCGCCGCGCGGGCGCGCGCGGAGTTCGATCTTGCGATCGTCAGCGTGCTGCTCGATGCCGGCGCGGGCGCTGCATGGCGATACCGCGACGCCGTGACCGGCGAAGCCATCGGCCGCTCCGAGGGACTTGCGATCGCAAGCCTCGACATGTTCGCGGGCGGCCTCTTCTCGCGCGATGCGCGTGCGCCATTCAGGGCCGATGCGGATGTGCTCGCAATGCTGCCGCCCGCCGCACTCACCTCCGCCTTTCAGGCGAGCGACGCCAATCCGCTGCTCGGCCTCGAAGGCCGCACCGATCTGCTGCAACGACTGGGCAAGCTGGTGACAGAGCGTGCGGACGTGTTCGGCCTGCACGACACGCCGCGGCCGGGCGGCCTGTTCGATCACATCGCGGCGCAGGCGGATGGCGGCGCCATTGCCGCGCCCGCGATCCTGTCCGCCGTGCTGAACCAGCTCGGTCCGATCTGGCCGTCGCGGCTCGAGCTTGCAGGAATCCCGCTCGGCGATTGCTGGCGTCACCCCGCCATCACGGCGGACGACGCAACCGCGGGACTCGTGCCCTTGCACAAGCTGTCGCAATGGCTGAGCTATTCGCTGATCGAGCCGCTCCAGCGCGCGGGCTTTGACATCACCGACATCGACGGCCTCACGGGGCTTGCCGAATACCGCAACGGCGGCCTGTTCGTCGACCACGAGGTGCTGCGCCTGCGGGATCCCACCGATGCCGCGCGCGCTCATGCGGTGGATTCGCTGCTCGTCGTGGAGTGGCGCGCGCTGACGGTCGCGCTGCTGGATCGTCTTGCCGAACTGGTTCGCGCAAAGCTTGGCCGCACGCCTGAAACCTTGCCGCTTGCGAGCATTCTCGAAGGCGGCACCTG
Source organism: Bradyrhizobium sp. PUT101 (assembly GCF_052043945.1). Classification (NCBI taxonomy): domain Bacteria; kingdom Pseudomonadati; phylum Pseudomonadota; class Alphaproteobacteria; order Hyphomicrobiales; family Nitrobacteraceae; genus Bradyrhizobium; species Bradyrhizobium sp. PUT101. Next base: position 5,451,349 of record NZ_CP197207.1, on the reverse strand, counting down.
GTCTGCCGGCCGCGCCATCGCGTTTGCGCGCCGCCCCGATGGTTCGCCTCCGCTCAAGGTGATCAGCGACGGCACGGTTTTCTAGAGCATGGACAAAGATTTGCGACCACCCGCGTCATTGCGAGCGCAGCGAAGCAATCCAGAATCTTTCCGCAGCGGGACTCTGGATTGCTTCGCTGCGCTCGCAATGACGACTCGATGAGTTTCAGGAGCATCCGATCATGGAAGGCGTCACGATCGTCGATCATCCCTTGGTACAGCACAAGCTGACGCTGGTGCGGGACAAGTCCATCTCGACCAAGTCGTTCCGCGAGCTGATCAAGGAGATCGGCATGCTCTTGTGCTACGAGGTGACACGCGACCTGCCGCTCACTGACACCGTCATCGAGACGCCGCTGGCGACGATGCACTCGGCCAAGATCGCCGGCAAGAAGCTCGTGTTCGTACCGATGCTGCGCGCCGGCACCACCTTCGTCGACGGCATGATGGATCTGGTGCCGACCGCGCGCGTCGCGCATATCGGGCTCTACCGCGAGCCGCACAGCTTTGCCGCTGTGGAATATTTCTTCAAATCGCCGTCCGATCTCAGCGAGCGTCTGGCGATCGTGGTGACGCCGGTGGTCGCCACCGCCAACACTGCCGTCGCCGCCATCGACCGGCTGAAGGAGCGCGGCGCCAGGGACATCCGCCTCGCCTGCCTGATCGCCGCACCGGAAGGCCTCGAACGGCTGCGCGGTCTGCATCCGGACGTGCCGATCTGGACGGCGGCGGTGGACGAAGGTCTGGACGAGAACGGGTTCATCCTGCCGGGCCTCGGCGATGCCGGCGACCGCGCTTACGGGACGCGGTAAGCGCTGCACGCACCTATATTGTTCGAGCATGATCTTTTCGGAATACCGCTGCACCCTTTTCCGGGTCATGCCTTAGGAACAGCTTCCATCGCGCGATGTTCTCCTGCATTGCGATGGAGAGCACGATGACCTATCAGGATGACGACCGCAGGGCCGACAGAGCACGCCGCAACAGCCCGGTCGGCTGGGCGGTCGGCGCGATCTTCGTGATCGCCGTGGTCGCGACCGTCTTCTTCTACAATGGGCGCCAAGTGGGGCCACAGACCACGACCTCCGATCCGAATACGGCGCCGAACGTCACCACCGGATCGAATCCACCTGCTGCACCTGCGAAGTGATGCGCTGAGCGCGGGCCGTCACACCTTCCCGCTGCCGCAAATGCCCTTCAGCGCCTGCCACTCCCTGTCGGTCAGCAGCGGCGGGCCGCTGGCGGGACGATCCTCTTTCGTCATGCGCGCGAGGCGGTCCTCGGTCAGCGGGTGGCTGGCGAGGATCGTGGTGAGACCGGAACCGCGCTCCTTTCCGGTGATGCGGAACATCAATTCGGCCGCGGGTTTCGGCGAGCGGCCGAGCTTGTGCATGATCTCGATGGCGAAGGTGTCGGCGCCGGTCTCGGCCTCGCGCGAATAGGAAGCCTCGACCAGGCTGCGCGAAGCGAAGATCACGGCCGAGGAGCCGGTGACGTCGCCGAACAACAGGCCGATCAGGAACGAGGTGCCGCCGTTGTAGATCAGGCCGCGCATGTTGTCGTAATGCTTGAGATGGCCGAGCTCGTGGGCGAGGATGCCTGCAAGCTCGTCGGGGTTTTCAGCCTTGTCGAGCAGGCCCTTCAGCACGAACACCTTGCCGCCGGGCAGCGCGAAGGCATTCGGCAGCGAAGTCGGCAGCACGCCCGCCGTCATGGCGTCGTCGAGGCCGGCGGCATCACGCAAGCGGTTGACGAGCTTGGTGAACGCAGCCTTGCCCGCGGCGTCTTCGCAGACGCTGCGGCCGAAGATCGTTTTCATCTGCACTTCGGCGGCATCGCCGATGCGCCGTTCGACCGGTTTCGGCACCAGCGGTGCGAGACGATCGGCGGCAAGCGGCACGCCAAACAAGACGACGCAGACGATGGAGACGGCGGCAGCCACCGACCAGCCGACAATCTTTGCGACACCGCGGCGCGTGGTCCGGTGCTCGTCGAGATGCATGCAGCGCGCGGTCACATCTGCCGCCAGCATTGCGTCGCGGATCTCGAGCCGCGCCAGCGGCGGTGCGGACGTCGCGGCCAGGCGCAGGATCCCGGGGGGACTGTCGGCGCGACGAATTTCGGCATAGGCCCAGCGAAGGGGCGTCCCACCCTCTTCGCATATCTCGAGCGCATCGCCGAGCGTCACCGTCACCTGCCGCTTGCGGCTGGACACGCCGTCGAAGAAGACGGTCGGCCTGGCGGACTGCGCCGGCGCTTGCGCGAACACGTCACTCACAGCTCAAAATCCCGCAACATCGAGTCCGTCGGCAAAGCCTTCGCCGAGCGCGCTGGCAAGCTGACCGCTGCCACGCACATCCGCCGCGGCCGCGATGTCGTGCACCTCGACGGTTTCCAGCACCTTGGCCCAGAGATCGCGCTGGAGATAGACCCTCATGACGATATTGACAGCAAGCGCGACGGCGAAATAGCCGATGACCATCATTGCCACCACCGGGATACTCTTCGCGCCATCGCCAGGCTCGAATACCTGATCGACTGGCACGCCGGTGAGCTGCACGACAAGCAAGGTACCGCCGACCATATAGGCACCGAAAGCGGCCGAGAGCAGCGTCCACCAGCCGATCACCTTCCAGTACAGGCCATAGAAGGCGTCATGAGGCAGGTTCGAGGACAGGCTGACGCCGCCGATGCGGATGCCGTCGAGCCACCAGCGCCATTCGCGCGCCTTGAACTCCGCGTAGAAGAACGGTGCGAGCGGGAAGATCACGAGCGCGACCGGGCTGAGCAGCCACAGCCACCAGCCGCGCTTGAAGAAGGTCCAGCCGTCGCCTTCGAAGTGGCCGGAGAGATCGCCATAATGGGTGTGCTGCATCTTGTAGCGTTCGAGCGCAGCTGCGCGCCACGGCAGCGCCAGGCCGAGCGTCAGGAACACGAGCAAGCCCCACAGCATGGCGCGGAGCGAATAGGCCCAGCCCGAGCCATCCATCCAGAACCGCACGCCGCGCCAGACCGTGCGCGTCAGTCGGTAGCGCCGCGCACGAAAAATCGCGAATTGGCCGAACGCGTAGAAGCCGATGAACAGCGGCAACGAGGCGAAGCCCTGCCAGCGCTCGAACTCGATGCCAATCAGAAAATACGCGAGGTAGATCGGCACCAGGATCGCCAGCGCGACCAGGAAGCCGATCAAGAGCTCCTTGGCCCGTCCGGTGTATTCGGCGGCGTCGCCGTCGATCGCGGTGTGCGTCCACAGATGGCGGCGAATGTCGGTGACCAGCCAGAACCGGTAGAAACCGAAGGTGACGAGCTCCAGCATGGCACCCTTGGTGACCATTCTGCGGAACTCGGAGCGGTTGCCGGAGAAATCGCCCCGCGTGGGCGGCAGCGGCGGCGGCAAGGGTTCGGAGCCAATGGGGCTCCATTGCATGTCGTTCACGGCAGCAACCTCGGGGTGCGACTCTGTTGCAGTCAAACTATAGATCAGAGGTTGGTCGATCCCCAATATTGGCGGGTTCGATTTAGCTCGATTTCGTCGGCTTCTTGCACGATTCTCCACCGCGCCGCGTGCGGGAGATCACGTTCGCGTGGCGGCCCTCCGACGCTCTCGTGAAGGTTGGATGTGGCAAAACTCTCCCTTGCTCCGACGCGGACAACCGGCTGTAATTGCAAATCAAATACCGCAGCGCAGAATTCAACGAGAACGCGCGGTTCAGGTCAGGGAGAACGGTCATGCATGGGACCATCGAGAGCGCGGCCAAGCTCGACGCACTTCGCGCGCGCGCCACGTCACTGCCGCTGGAGCAATTCGATCCGGGCGACCCCGAATTGTTCAGGACGGATACGTTCTGGCCCTATTTCGACCGGCTGCGCCGGGAAGATCCCGTGCATTACTGCAAGGACTCGATGTTCGGGCCGTATTGGTCGATATCGCGCTACAACGACATCATGGAGATCGAGACCAACCATGCGGTGTTCTCCTCGGCCTCCGCGCTCGGCGGCATCACCATCCGCGACATCGATCCGGATTTGCGCCGCGAGAGCTTCATCTCGATGGACCCGCCGCGCCACGCGGCCCAGCGCAAGACCGTGGCGCCGATGTTCACGCCGACGCACCTGGACAATCTCGCGATCAACATCCGCAAGCGCTCGGCCGAATGCCTGGACAACCTGCCGCGCGGCGAGGTGTTCGACTGGGTCGACCGCGTCTCGATCGAGCTGACAACGCAGATGCTGGCGGTGCTGTTCGACTTCCCCTGGGAGGACCGCCGCAAGCTGACGCGCTGGTCGGACATCGCCACCACCATTCCCGGCCCCGATGGCCTCGTCGCGACCGAGGACGAGCGGATGGCCGAGCTGACGGAATGTGCGGCCTATTTCTCGCGCCTCTGGAAGGAGCGCATCGAACAGCCGCCGAAGAGCGATCTCTTGTCGATGATGGCGCATAGTGCCGCCACACGCGACATGGACGCCAGGAACTTCCTCGGCAATCTCATCCTTTTGATCGTCGGCGGCAACGACACCACCCGCAACACCATGTCCGGCTCGATCTACGCGCTGAGCCAGCATCCGGAGCAATACCGCAAGCTGCGCGAAAACCCTGATCTGCTCGACAGCTTCGTGCCCGAGGTCATCCGCTGGCAGACGCCGCTCGCGCATATGCGGCGCACGGCGCTCTCCGACTTCGAATTCCGCGGCAAGCAGATCAAGAAGGGTGACAAGGTCGTGATGTGGTACGTCTCGGGCAACCGCGACGAGGAGGCGATCGAAAAGCCCTATGATTTCATCATCGACCGCGCCCGCCCACGCACGCATCTCTCCTTCGGCTTCGGCATCCACCGCTGCGTGGGCTTGCGGCTTGCCGAACTCCAGCTCAAGATTATTTGGGAAGAAATTCTCAAGCGTTTCGACCATATTGATGTGGTCGGCGAGCCCAGGCGGGTTTATTCGAGCTTCGTGAAGGGTCTCGAGACGTTGCCGGTGAAGATTGCGGCGTAGATTCGCAGTAAGATGAACTTGAACTACATCCACTCGGATGCTGCGTCCCCTCCCCGCTTGCGGGGGAGGGTCGGGGAGAGGGTGCCTCGACAACGAAGGCTCCCCAGGAAGAAAGAGCCCTCACCCGGCGCTCCGCGCCGACCTCTCCCGCCAGCGGGAGAGGTTAGAAACCAACACTGGAGCTAACACCATGAACATCCAAGCGCCGGTTAAAGTGGACAAGGCCGAACGCATGCGCAGGGCGCGCGAGGAGGCCTATGCGACGCCGCTTTCGCAATACCACCCCGGCGCCCCCAGGCTGTTCCAGGACGACACGCTGTGGCCGTGGTTCGAGCGGCTGCGCAAGGAAGAGCCGGTGCACTACTGCACCAACGCGCCGATCGAGCCCTACTGGTCGGTGGTGAAGTACGACGACATCATGCATGTCGACACCAATCACGGCATCTTCTCTTCGGATTCGAAGCTCGGCGGCATCTCGATCCGGGACGTGCCGGAAGGCTACGACTATCCAAGCTTCATCGCGATGGACCAGCCCCGGCATTCGGCGCAGCGCAAGACCGTGTCGCCGATGTTCACGCCTCAGCATCTGGACGAGCTGGCAAAACTGATCCGCCAGCGCTCGCAGACCGTGCTCGACAATCTGCCGCGCAACGAGACCTTCAACTTCGTCGAGCGCGTCTCAATCGAGCTGACGACGCAGATGCTGGCGACGCTGTTCGACTTCCCGTGGGAAGAGCGTCGCAAGCTGACGCGCTGGTCCGACGTCTCGACCGCTCTGCCCAAGAGCGGCATCGTCGCATCGGCCGAGGAGCGCCGCCGCGAGATGGACGAATGCTACGCCTACATGTCGAAGCTGTGGAACGAGCGCGTCAACTCCGCGCCGCGCAACGACTTGTTGTCGCTGATGGCGCACAATGAGGCCACGCGCCACATGGACCCCGACAACCTCATGGGCAACATCATCCTGCTCATCGTCGGCGGCAACGACACCACGCGCAACACCATGACCGGATCGGTGCTGGCGCTGAACGAGAACCCCGAGCAGTACGACAAGCTCCGTGCCGATCCGGCCCTGATCGATTCCATGGTGCCGGAGGTGATCCGCTGGCAGACGCCGCTGGCGCATATGCGGCGCACCGCATTGCAGGACACCGAAATCGGCGGCAAGCACATCAAGAAGGGCGACCGCGTCGTGATGTGGTACGTCTCCGGCAATCGCGACGAGGAGATGTTCGAGAAGCCGAACGAGTTCATGATCGACCGCCCGCGGCCGCGCACCCACCTCTCCTTCGGCTTCGGCATCCACCGCTGCGTCGGCATGCGCCTCGCCGAATTGCAGCTGCGGATCGTCTGGGAGGAGATGCTCAAGCGGTTCGACCGCATCGAGGTGGTCGGCGAGCCGAAGCGGATCTATTCCAGCTTCATCAAGGGATATGAGACGCTGCCGGTGAGGATTCCGGGGTAGGCGGAGTGCCTTGAGCCAAAGCGCCTCCTCCAAACTCTGCTGTCATTCCCCGCGAAGGCGGGGAAGCCAGTACGCCGCGGCTTCTCGGTTCTAGCCGTGCGGGCCTCTGGAATACTGGATTGCCCGCCTTCGCGGGCAATGACACCGAGTGTGGGGCTGGGAGCACACCGCCCCTAACGCTCCGCTATCACACGTCCCCGGCTATAAAATTCCGGCATGACAGATCGCGCCAGATGCGAAGGCAAGACGGCGCCTGACTGTTCTACGACACGAGCGCATCTAACTCAATTTGATGTCCCACAGGCCTTCCTTGCGGCAGGCGGCGACTTCCTCGCGCAGGAGGGCGGTGATGGCGAGCGAGGCCGTCGAGGCCGGGCGATCGATCGGAGAGGCAAAGATGAGCTCGCGCGTCATCGGCTTGGATACGGGCGCGGTTTCAAGCCGCCCGTCCGCGACCTCGCCGTGGACCGACGAAGGCGGCAGCAGCGCGAAGCCGAGGCCCTCCTCGACGAGGCTGGTCAGCACGCGGAAGGAATCCGCCTCGAGCTGGACGTTGAGCTTGATCCTGCGCTGGGCCGCTGCGTGCTCGATCAGCGCGCGGAGGCCGTGGGAATGACTGGGCAGCACCAGGCGCTGGCGCAGCAGCCAGCCGATGTCGACGCTCTTCTTGCGCGCCAGCCCACAGCCGCGCGGGCCGACCGCGACGATGTTGTCGCGCCCCAGGCTCTGCACATTGAGATGCAGATCGGCCGAGCGGCCGTAGAGGATGGCGAGATCCATCTCGCCGCGATGCAGCCATTCGACCAGATGGCCGCTGTAGCTCTCGACGATGCGCAGCGAGATGCCGGGAAACTTTTCGACGCAGCGCCGCGCAAAGCGCGCCGACAGCACGCAGCTCACGGTCGGAACCAGGCCGAGCACGACCTGGCCCGACGGCGGCCCCTTGGCCGACTGGATGTCGTCGCGGATCTGGTCGATCTGCCGCACGATGCCGGAGGTGCGCGCGAGCAGAAGCCGGCCGGCCTCGGTCAGCACCATGCCGCGACCGTTGCGGGTGAACAGATCGGTGCGCAGCTCGTGTTCGAGGAGCTTGATCTGCCGGCTGAGCGCCGGCTGCGCCACGCGCAGCGTGTCGGAGGCCTTGGAGAGGCTGCCGAGCTCCGCCACGCAACTGAAGGTTCTGAGCTGCCGGAAATCCATGCTTGCCAATCCTGGAAGGCTACTCCATACGCTATAGCAAATGAGCATAGGGGGCTGGCGTTGTTTTCACAACGCCAGGGGATTGGCCGGCGTTATCTTAACTGCCGCTACGAACAGGAAACGCCATGAGTCAAGAACACCACACCGAGGATCACGCCGACATTCGCGAAGCCGTCGCAAAGCTCTGCGCGCAGTTTCCCGGCGAATACTGGCGCAAGCTCGATCGCGAGATGGCCTATCCCAAGGCGTTCGTGGATGCACTGACCGAGGCCGGTTATCTCTCGGTGCTGATCCCCGAGGAATATGGCGGCGCGGGCCTGAAGCTATCTGCGGCCGCCGCGATCCTCGAAGAGATCCAGCGCGCGGGCTGCAACGGCGGCGGCTGCCACGCCCAGATGTACACGATGGGCACGGTGCTGCGGCACGGCAATGCCGAGCAGAAGGCCAAATATCTGCCGAAGATCGCGAGCGGCGAACTGCGGCTGCAGGCGTTCGGCGTCACCGAGCCGACCAGCGGCACCGACACCTCCTCGCTGAAGACCTTCGCGCGCAAGGACGGCAACGACAGCTATGTCGTCAACGGCCAGAAGATCTGGACCAGCCGTGCCGAGCATTCCGATCTGATGATCCTGCTGGCGCGCACCACGCCGAAGGATCAGGTCAAGAAGCGCACGGACGGCCTTTCGGTGTTCATCGTCGACATGCGCGAGGCGAAGAACAACGGCCTCGAGATCCGCCCGATCCGCACCATGATGAACCACGCCACCACGGAAGTGTTCTTCACCGACATGAAGGTGCCGGCCGAGAACCTGATCGGCGAGGAAGGCAAGGGCTTTCGCTACATCCTCTCGGGCATGAATGCCGAGCGCATCCTGATCGCGGCCGAATGCGTCGGCGACGCCAAGTGGTTCATCGCCAAGGCCACCAACTACGCCAAGGAGCGCAGCGTTTTCGGCCGGCCGATCGGCCAGAACCAGGGCATCCAGTTCCCGATCGCCAAGGCCTACGCCTCGATGCGGGCGGCCGAGCTGATGGTGAAGGAAGCGACGCGCAAATACGAGGCCGGCCTCGACTGCGGCGCGGAGGCCAACATGGCCAAGATGCTGGCGGCCGATGCGTCCTGGGAAGCGGCCAATGCCTGCATCCAGACCCATGGCGGCTTCGGCTTCGCCGAGGAATACGACGTCGAGCGCAAGTTCCGCGAGACGCGCCTCTACCAGGTGGCACCGATCTCGACCAACCTCGTGCTGTCCTTCGTCGCCGAGCACGTGCTCGGCATGCCGCGCTCGTACTGAGGCGGCCATCATGGGAGCACTTGACGGGATCAGGGTGATTGCGGTCGAGCAGGCGGTCGCGGCGCCGTTCTGTTCCTCGCGTTTGGCCGATGCCGGCGCGGAGGTGATCAAGATCGAGCGGCCCGAAGGCGATTTCGCCCGCGGCTATGACGCAGCCGCCAAGGGCCAGAGCAGCTATTTCGTGTGGCTGAACCGCGGCAAGCAGTCGGCCGTGGTCGATCTCGCAACGAAAGAAGGCTGCGCCGAGCTGGAGAAGCTGATCGCGAGCGCCGACGTGCTGATCCAGAACCTCAAGCCCGGCTCGATGGACAAGCTCGGCTTCTCGCGCGAGCGTTTGCTCAGGGACTATCCGAAGCTGATCTCGTGCACCATCACCGGCTACGGCGACGAGGGCCCCTACGCGCACCGCAAGGCCTATGATCTCCTGATCCAGGCCGAGAGCGGGCTCGCTTCGATCACGGGCAATCCCGACGGCGCTTCGCGCGTCGGCATGTCGATCGTCGACGTCGCGACCGGCGCCACCGCCCACGCGGCGATCCTGGAAGCGCTGATCGCGCGCGGGCGCACCGGCAAGGGCGCCGATATCCGCATCTCCATGTTCGACGTGATGGCCGACTGGTGCACCGTGCCGCTGCTCAACTCCGAAGCCGGCAATCCGCCCAAGCGCATGGGCCTCCGCCATCCCTCGATCGCTCCTTACGGCGTGTTCACCTCGAAGGACGGCAAGGACATCCTGATCTCGATCCAGAGCGAGCGGGAGTGGAAGACGCTGTGCGCGAAGGTGCTGGACCAGCCGGACCTGCCTGCCGATCCGCGCGTCGCCAACATGGTCGAGCGCGTGCGCAACCGCGACTTCACCGACAGGACGGTCGCGGATGCCTTCGGCAAGATGACGCGCGACGAGCTGCTGAAGCGGCTGTCGGATGCCGACATTGCCTTTGCCGAGGTCAACACCATGGCCGACCTCACCAACCATCCGCATCTGCGCCGGATCGAGGTCGACACGCCGAACGGCCGCGTCAGCTATCCCGCACCGGCGCCGATCATCGTCGGCGAGACGCGGAGCTACGGCGCCGTGCCCGCGATCGGCGAAAATCCAAAGTCCAAGCAGTAAGCGAGAGCGAGGCGTCATGACCGAGAAGCTCGACATCGATCATTTGCGGCAATGGATCGGCCGCAGCACGGAGGCCACCGACATCGTCACCGCGCAGCTCGTGAAAGGCCTGCGCGCGACGCTGTTCCAGGACGTCGGCGAGCCCACGACAGGTGACGCCGCGCCGTTCACGGTGCACTGGTGCCTGGCGCAGCCGGTGTTCCCGATGTCGATGCTCGGCCCCGACGGTCACCCGACCCGCGGCGGCTTCCTGCCGCCGGTGCCTCTGCCGCGCCGGATGTGGGCCGGCGGCGAGATCGAATTCCTGCAGCCGCTTCGCGTCGGCGATGAATCGACACGGACCTCGCGCATCGCCGATGTGCAGGTCAAATCGGGCTCGACCGGCACGCTGTGCTTCGTCTCGGTCGAGCACAGCATCTCCTCGCCGCGCGGCGTTGCGATCCGCGAGCGGCAGGACATCGTCTATCGCGAGATGACGAGCAGCGCGCCTGCTGGCGGCAAGGCCCCGCCTCCGCCGCCGAAGGCGCAGCATCGCGAGACCCATGTGTCGGATCCCGTGCTGCTGTTCCGCTACTCCGCGCTCACTTTCAACGGCCACCGCATCCACTACGACCGCGACTACGTCACCAAGGTCGAGGGCTATCCGGGCCTGGTCTTCCACGGGCCGCTGCAGGCGGCGCTCATCATCGAAATGGCGGCCAAGCTTCGCGGCGGCAACGCGCCGAAGAAGTTTACCTATCGCGGCCTGCAGCCGCTGTTCGAGGGCACGGAGTTCTCCATCAACGCCAACGAGATCGAGGCGGGCATGGAGCTGTGGACCGCGAACGCGGACGGCCAGCCGACGATGAAGGGCACGGCGGTGTGGTGATGGATACACCGTCATTCCGGGGCGGTCCGCAGGACCGAACCCGGAATCTCGAGATTCCGGGTTCGCTTCGCGCCCCGGAATGACGAACCAAACAATAAGCACGCAGGGACGGAAACCATGGCCAAGAACGGCAAGACCGGCAGCAAGTCCGTCACCGTGAAGCAGGCAACGCTCGACCTGCTGCGCGCCTTTGGCATCGACAAGGTGTTCGGCAATCCCGGCTCGACCGAGCTGCCGTTCCTCAGCGACTGGCCTGACGACATCGACTACGTGCTGGCGCTGCAGGAGGCCTCCGCGGTCGGCATGGCCGACGGCTATGCGCAGGCGACGCGCAATGCCGGCTTCGTCAATCTGCATTCGGCGGCCGGCGTCGGCAATGCGCTCGGCAATATTTACACCGCGCACCGCAACCAGACGCCGCTCGTGATCACTGCGGGCCAGCAGGCGCGCTCGATCCTGCCGCTGCAGGCGTTCCTCTATGCCGAGCGCGCGTCGGAATTCCCGCGGCCCTACGTCAAATACAGCGTCGAGCCGGCGCGGCCCGAGGACGTGCCGGCCGCGATCGCGCGGGCCTACTACACCGCGATGCAGCCGCCATGCGGGCCGACCTTCGTCTCGATCCCGATCGACGACTGGGCGCATGCGGCTGCTCCCGTGGAGGCGCGCAAGGTCAGCCGGGAGATCGGTCCGGAGGCTGACGCGATGAAGGCGCTGGTTGCCGCGCTCGGCTCCGCAAAACACCCTGCCCTCGTCGTCGGCCCCGGCATCGACCGCGCCGGCGCGGTGGACCTGATGGTGCGCGTCGCCGAGAAGGCGAAGGCCAGTGTCTGGGTCAGCCCGTTCTCTGCGCGCTGCTCATTCCCCGAGCGGCATCCGCAATTTGCGGGCTTCCTGCATGCATCGCCGGCACAGCTCTCCGATGCGCTACGCGGGTACGATGTCGTCGTCGTCATCGGCGCGCCGGTATTCACCTTCCATGTCGAGGGCCATGCCGCGATCTTCGATGGCGGGGCGACCATTTTTCAGATCACCGATGATCCGGATGCCGCCGCCGTGACGCCGGTCGGCACCAGCATCATCGCGACGATGAAGCCGGCGCTGACCATGCTGCTCGAGTTGCTGCCGGAGAGCAAGCGCGCGGCGCCGAAGGGCCGCACGCTGCCGCCGGCGCCGCAAGCCGCCGATCCTCTGCCGGTTGAATTCCTGCTGCAATCGCTGTCGCAAGTGATGCCGGACGGGACGTCACTCGTCGAGGAAGTGCCCTCGCACCGGCCGGCGATGCAGAAGTTCATGCCGATGCGCGGCCAGGACAGTTTCTACACGATGTCGAGCGGCGGTCTCGGCTACTCCCTGCCCGCCGCCGTCGGCATGGCGCTCGGCAAGCCGAGCAGCCGCACCGTCTGCCTGATCGGCGACGGCTCGGCGATGTATTCGATCCAGGCGCTGTGGACCGCGGCGCAGCGCAAGCTGCCGCTCACCGTCGTCGTCATCAACAATTCCGGCTACGGCGCCATGCGTTCGTTCAGCCAGGTGATGCAGGTGAGGAACGTGCCGGGGCTGGAACTGCCGGGGATCGATTTCGTGCGGCTCGTCGAGGGCATGGGCTGCCATGCGGTGCGGGTGAGCAAGGCGGCGGAACTGGGCGAAGCGCTGAAGCGCGGCATGGCCTATGCAGGCACGAGCCTCGTCGAGGTCATCGTGGATTCAGCGGTGCCGGTGTTGTACGGGCAGAAGCACTGACGCTGCCGTAGCCCGGATGAGCGCAGCGACATCCGGGAATCGCAATCGCGAACCTCACCCGGATATCGCTGCGCTCATCCGGGCTGCGAAGCTACGACGCCAAAAATCCGCCGTCCGCCGCCAGCACATGCCCGACGATATAGGATGAGGCGTCGGACGACAGCCACACCACGGCCTCCGCCACCTCCTCCGGGCTTCCCATCCGCCGCAGCGGCAGGCCGGCGCTGACGGTTGCGACATCGCCGACGCCGGCACGCAGCATCATGTCGGTGACGACACGGCCGGGGGCGATGGCGTTGATGCGGATGCCGCGCGGAGCGTTCTCCATCGCCGCCGAGCGCGTCAGCGAGATCGCGGCGGCTTTCGAGGCCGAATAGAGCGAGAAGCCGGGATTGGGATTGCGCACGCCGCTGACGGAGGCGTTGACGACGATGCTGCCGCGGCCCTGCGCCAGCATTGCCGGCAGTTGGTGGCGCAGGCACAGGAACAGCGCGCGGACATTGGTATTGAACACGCTATCGTAGATCTCCGTGCCCTGCTCTTCCAGCGGCGCGCGGCGCTCCTGGAATCCGGCATTGTTGAAGGCAACGTCGAGGCGACCGCAGCGCTCGACCGCAGCGCGCACCAGCCGTGCGACGTCGCCCTCCTCCGTGATGTCGGTCTTGACGGGGACGGCCTCCACACCGAGCTCGCGGCACGCCGAGGCGGTGGCGTCGATCTCGGCTTCGCGCCGGCCGGCGACGAAGATCGCTTCGGCGCCTTCGGCCGCCATCCTCAGCGCCGTGGCGCGGCCGATGCCGCTGCCGCCGCCCGTGACGAGGCAGACCTTGCCCCTCATCCGCATCCCGGTTGGCAAAGTTCCGCTCATCGTCCACTCCAAAACGCTTGCGCGCGGCGTTGCGCCCATATAGTTGTATGATACAACTATATGCCGGGAGTCAAGATGGCCGAGCTTTCGCTGATCGACGACATCCGCGCCGCTTCGCGCCTGATGGTACGCGAGCTCGGCTTCATGGACACGACGGTGGCGGCATCGGATTATCCGCCCTCGGCGGTCCACGCCATCCTGGAGATCGGCATCCGCGGTCCAATGACGTCAGGCGAGCTCGGTGATTTCCTGCGTCTGGAGAAATCGAGCGTCAGCCGCATGGTGCGCAAGCTGATCGAGTGCGGTGAACTGCGGGAGACGCCGGACGAGCTTGATGCACGCAGCAAGCTGTTGTCGCTGACGGCGAAGGGCCGCCGCACGCTGGAAGCGCTGCATGCGTTCGGGCGGCAGCAGGTGCGCGGCGCGCTGGCGGCGTTGACGCCGGCCGAGCAGCGCACCGTGCGCGAGGGCATGATGCTCTATGCGCAGGCGCTGCGGGCGAGCCGGATGGCGGAGGCGCAATCGGCGGCGTGAGGCTGCCGGAGCCCCGCTTCCTCGCTCGGTGTCATCGCCCGCGAAGGCGGGCGATCCAGTATTCCAGAGACGGCTGTGGTTGAACCGATAGGCCGCGGCGTACTGGATGCCCCGCCTTCGCGTGGCATGACAGTGTCGAGTGTGGCGGTCACTTCCCGAACTCTTCCCGCATCTTCGCCTGGATCTTGGCCATGCCGCCGATCCAGCGGTCGTAGTTCTCGGTCTTCTTGCGCATATAGCCGAGCACCTGGGGGTGCGGCAGGATCAGGAACGTCTCCTGCTCGAGGCCGGCGAGCACGTCTTTCGCCACCTGCTCCGGCGTCAGGTCGCCGTCTCCGGATTGCGGACCCTTGGGGATCGAGCGCAGCATGTTGGTGTCGACGCCCTGCGGGCAGAGGATCGAGACCTTGATGTTGTCGGCCTTGTGGGAAATCGCGAGATTTTCGGCAAAACCCACCGCGGCGTGCTTGGTCGTCGAATAAGCGGGGCTCCCGACCTGCGACAGCAGACCTGCGGCCGAGATGGTGTTGAGGAAATAGCCGCCGCCGCGTGCCCTCATGCGCGGGACGAGATGCCGCGCCGCGTAGACATGGGCCATGACGTGGATCGCCCAGCTGCGCTGCCAGGGTTCATCCGAGGCGCCGCCGGCGTTTTCCGACATCGGATCGAAGCCGCCGCCGATGCCGGCATTGGAGCAGAACAGGTCGATCGGCCCGAACTGACGTTCGGTCTCCTCGATGACGTGAGCGATGTCCTTTTCCTGCGCAACGTCGCATTTGAAGGCGGCGCCATCAACCATGGCCGCGACCGCCCGCGCATTGGCGGCGTCCATGTCTGCGACCACGACCTTGGCTGCGCCCGCATGATGAAACGCCTCGCACAGCGCCTTGCCGATGCCGTTTGCGCCGCCCGTGACGACCACGACCTTGCCGGTCACCTGCATGCGACGTCTCCTCTTGTCTTCGACCGCGCTTCTTATGCCGCTTCGCGGAAAGCTTGCTCAGCTCAACACGAGGTCGAGCACCGCGGTATAATGGCATGCCGCGCCGGCCAAGACAAAGCCGTGCCAGATCGCATTCTGAAAGCGCAGCCGCCGCCAAGCGTGGAAGATCACGCCAAAGCTGTAGAGCAGGCCGCCCGCAACGATGAAGCCAAGCACCAGCGCAGGCAGCGCCCTGACCACGGCGTCGTAGAGCATCATGCCGCTCCAGCCCATCGCGAGGTAGATGCCGACCGAGACGCGGTCGAACCGGCCGGGATAGAGAAGCTTCAACACGATGCCTGATATCGCCACGCACCAGACCCCGGCGAGCAGCACCAGCGCGAACACACTGTCCTTCAGCTCCAGGATGAACGGCGTGTAGGTCGCTGCGATCAGCAGATAAATCGCGGAATGGTCGAACCGGCGCAGCAGCCATTTGGCGGGCGAGATCGGCCAGAGATTATAGGTCGCCGACAACACCAGCATCGAGAGCAGGCCGGCGACATAGATGGAGACGCCGACGATGTCGGTGGCCGTCGCATAGAGGGCCGTCAGCACCACCAGCACGGTCGCGGCGACGAGGCCGGCGAGCACGCCGATCGCGTGGATGACACCGTCGGCGATCAGCTCGGCGCGGTCGTAATTCCAGCCGATCGCGTCGGCTGCGGCGTGGACGGAGGTGGATGCGAACTCTTTCAGCTGGAAGACAGTCATGGCAATCCGCTAGGTGTGGCAGTGCCCTCTTGTATGGGTCTTTCGGGATCGGCAGTCGTTCAAGCGGCTGACTCGCCGACAAAGGCGGTGGAAGTATGGAGCTTGATTTTTCTCACGCAATTGCCACTTTTGTGAACAGTCGCACATATCTGCCCGCCGAAATCACCTAACGTTCATATGGCATTCAGTTTCCAGGATATGGTCGAAGAGGCGCGGCTGTCGGCGAGGGCGCTGATCGATTATGGCGAGCATTTCTTCAATCCTACGGTGCGGCTTGGCGTCACCGGCCTGTCGCGGGCCGGTAAGACCGTATTCATCACAGCGCTGATCCACGGGCTGACGCGCGGCGGGCGGTTTCCGGTGTTCGAAGCCTATGACTCCGGCCGGATCGCCCGAGCGCATCTGGCGCCACAGCCGGACGATGCCGTGCCGCGCTTTGCCTATGAGAACCACCTGCGCGCGCTGATCGAGGAACGGCGATGGCCGAACTCGACGGTCGACATCAGCGAGCTCAGGCTCGTCGTCGAGTACCAGCGCCCGAACGGAGCGGACCGCACGTTGACGCTCGACATCGTCGACTATCCCGGCGAATGGCTGCTCGACCTGCCGCTGCTCCAGAAAAGCTATGAGCAATGGTCGACGGAAAGTCTGGCGCTGTCGCGCGGGACACCCCGGGCGCATCTCGCGGCGCACTGGCACGCGCATCTCGCAACGCTCAAGCCCGAAGCGCGCGAGGACGAGCAGGCGACGCTGACGGCCGCAAAGCTCTTCACCGATTATCTGCGCGCGTGCCGCGAGGAGCGGTTTGCGATGAGCCTGTTGCCGCCCGGCCGCTTCCTGATGCCCGGCAATCTCGCAGGCTCCCCCGCGCTGACCTTTGCGCCACTCGATCTGCCCGCTGGCGGACAGGCACCCGACGGCTCGCTATGGGCGATGATGGTGCGCCGCTTCGAGGCCTACAAGGACGTCGTGGTGCGGCCGTTCTTCCGCGATCATTTTGCGCGGCTCGATCGCCAGATCGTGCTGGCGGACGCGCTCGCCGCATTCAACTCGGGCCCCGAGGCGCTGCACGATCTCGAAGCCGCGCTTGCCGGCATTCTCGGCTGCTTCAACATCGGCCGCAGCACCTTGCTCTCCAGCCTGTTCCGGCCGCGCATCGACCGCATCCTGTTTGCGGCGACCAAGGCGGACCATCTGCATCATTCCAGCCACGACCGGCTCGAGGCGGTACTGCGCCGCGCCGTTGCGGGCGCCGTCGCGCGCGCGGAAAATACCGGCGCGGCGATCGACGTCGTTGCGCTCGCCGCCGTCCGCGCCACGCGCGAGGCGCAGGTGGCGCGTGGCCGCGACAAATTGCCGTCGATCCTGGGCACGCCCGCCGCGGGCGAAAGCGCCGGCGGCGAGTTCTTCGACGGCAACACGGAAGTTGCGACTTTTCCGGGCGATCTGCCCGTCGATCCCGAGCCGCTGTTCAACGGCGCCGATGCGTTCCGCGGGCTCTCGACGGAGGCGGCCGAGAAAAGCGACTTCCGCTTCCTGCGCTTCCGCCCGCCCAAGCTCGAACGCGAGGGCAACGACGAGCCGGCATTGCCACACATCCGCCTCGACCGTGCCTTGCAGTTCCTGATCGGAGACAAGCTGTCATGAACGACCGATCCCAGCAGCGGCGGCCGGCGACGTTCCGGCTCGACGATCCCAGCGTCGTCGTCACCGAGGCCGACGAGACGGGACGGCTCGGTCGCGGCACGATCCAGATCACGCCGGAGGCCGATCCATCGACGCTGCCGGTGCCGGTTCAGGCCGCACTTCCGGCGCGGCGCCGCTTTCCCTGGGGCGCGCTGTTCTGGTCCGGCCTCGCCGGGCTGACGCTGCTCGGGGTCGGGCTCGGCGTCGTCCATTTGATCGAGGATTTGTTTGCGCGCAGCGAGAGCCTCGGCTTCGTCGGGCTTGCGCTTGCGTGCGTCACCGCACTTGCGCTCGCGGTGGTGATCGGACGCGAGGCGGTCGGGCTGACGCGCCTCGCAACAATCGAGAAGCTGCATCAGCGCGCGGCCGCGGTGCTCGCCAGCGACGATCGCAAGGAGAGCCGCGTCATCGTGCAGGACCTGCTGAAGATCGCGCACCAGAACCCGCAGCTGGCGCGGGCCCGCGCCACGCTGGAGAGCCAGGCCGGCGAGATCATCGACGGCGCCGACATGATCCGCCTGGCAGAGCGCGAACTGATGTCGCCGCTGGATGCGGAGGCGCGGCGGCTGGTGTCATCGGCCGCGCAAAAGGTATCGATCGTCACAGCGGTCTCCCCCCGCGCGGCGATCGACGTGCTGTTCGTGTTCGTCGCCGCGCTGCGCCTGATCCGCCAACTTGCCTATCTCTATGGCGGCCGCCCTGGCGCGCTCGGCATGATCCGCCTGCTCCGTCACGTCATCGCCCATCTCGCCATCACCGGCGGCATGGCCGCGAGCGACAGCCTGGTGCAGCAGATGCTCGGCCATGGCATCGCCGCGAAGCTTTCGCAGCGACTGGGTGAAGGCGTGCTCAATGGTTTGCTGACGGCGCGACTGGGGCTAGCTGCGATCGACGTCACGCGGCCGCTGCCGTTCGCGGCGCTGCCGCCGCCGAAACTGTCGGATCTCGCGACGGATCTGCTGCGGAAGAAGGACGACGAGGAGGCGTAGCGCGCTTCTTCCCCTCTCTACCCCTTGCGCAGGGCCGTCGCATATGAGGAAACTCGGCTGCGGCCATCCTTCGAGACGCCCGCCTCCGGCGGGCCCTCAGGATGAGGGCGGAGTGTGCAGCAGCGTTTCAAAGGACACCGCTTTGGCGAAGCCTCATCCTGAGGAGACCGCAAAGCGGTCGTCTCGAAGGACGAGGCGCTTGCTCAGGCCCGTCCGAAAAGTCATATGCGATAGCCCTGCCCCCTTGCGGGAGGAAGCAGCCCGATCTTGGCGCTTATCCGAGCGAACGCCTCTCGAATTCCCCGGCCAGCACCCGCCACTGGAACAGCGGCGAGTCCTTCGGCGGTGAAAGCTCCGGGGTCCAGCCGGTGAGCTTTTCAAGCACATAGGTGTCCATCACGAGGCCGCGCCAGCGGCGCTCGACCTCGCCGAGCTGCTCGCGCTTGGCCGGGATGTTCTGCCACAGCGACGAACGATCTTCCGGCGCGCGCCCGACATAGACGCCGGCCTGTCCCCTGATCTTGTCCATGCCGGGGTCGCGAAAATCCTGGAAGCGGCCGCGCTCGTTGATCTCGATCACGGGCACGCGGCCCCTGAACAGCCAGCGCATCATGGCGTAGGTGCGGTAGTCCGTTGTCGCGATCCAGGTCGCGCCGGTCTCGTCGAGCGCGGCCTGCGCGCGCGCGGCGACCTGCTCGTAGCCGGCCTCGGCGCCGATCGGATCGATCTTGCCGAGGAAATTCCAGGGCGCGGCGACGTAATAGAGAAACACGATGACGACGAAGGCGATGCCCGAGACAATTGCGGTCCTGGCCCAGAACAGTGACGATTTGAGCATTCGGGCCGACCATCCCTCCTTCGTCATCGTTGCGAGGTTCACCGCGGTGGCCGCGAAGCCGACCGGCCACATGAACATCGGCCAGGTGTCGCCGACCCGGAGCGTCATCGACTTCGCAAGGAAATAGAGGAACGGGATCAGCACGGCGGTCGACAGCAGGATCGCGACCGGCTCGCGCGTGCGATAGCCGCGCCACGCCGTCAGCACCAGGCCGGTCAGGACCACCGGCAGCATGACGAAGCCGACCAGGCCGAATTGCAGGCCGATGTAATCGCCGATCGTCCGCAGCGAGATGCCGTAACTGGCGGTGGCGCGCACGCCCTGGAAACGGAACGAGGCCCAGTCGTGCTGCGCATTCCAGATCAGCACCGGCGAGAACGCGGCGATCGCAATCAGGACGGCGAGGTAAGGGTAAGGGCTCCGAAGCCAACGCCAGCGCCAGTCCGGCACCAGCAGAAAGGCGGCAACCGCCGGCGCGAACATGATCGCCGTGAATTTCGACAGCATAGAGAGGCCTGCGAACAGGCCCGCCGCGAGCCACCAGCGGCCGTCGCCGCCCTGTGCGAGCCGCACCAGCGACCACATCATCGCGACCGCAAACGGGATCATCGCGACATCGGGCGCGACCTTGGCCATCAGCAGGCCGTAATAGAGCGCGGCCTCCGGCATCAGCACCGCGAACATGACAGCGCGCGCATCATGGGTGAGGCGGCGGACGATGTCGGCGAGCAGCAGCTGAGTCATCAGCATTGCGACGATGCCGCCGAAGCGGACGCCGAGCGCGGTGTCGCCGAAGATCGCGGTACTGAGGCGGATCATCCAGGCGATGCCGGGGGGATGATCGAGAAAGCTGAGCGCCGTTTCCTTCGACCAGGTCCAGTAATAAGCTTCGTCCGTGCGCAGCTCGATGGCGGAGGCGTAGACGATGCGCAGCACGGTCATCGCGGCGATGATCGCTGCGGCCATCACGAGCGGCCGGCGCGCTGCGCCGCGGAGGGGCACGGAGATGTCAGGGGCTGTCGTCACGGCCGCGCTTTTCGCCAACCTGAGAGGGGGTGTCAATGCGGGGGGTAACACCGCAAAACGCCGCTGTCGTCCCGGGCAAGCGTAAGCGCAGACCTGGGACCCATGGCAACAGGACGGAGTTTGGCGATGGCTCGTAGCTACCAACCGGCCCTAAACCGCTCCCTGGGATTATGGGTCCCGGATCTGCACGCGCCTACGGGCGCGCTTGTCCGGGACGACGGCGGTGTGTGTGGCTCCTTGCCGCGCAAGTGATCCCGCAGCCTGTCCACATCAGGAATTAAACGCTACGCTGGCTGTTCTCCTTGGTGAACTGATACAAGCGAATCATGGCCACCGCTCCCGTACACATGCCCGAACTCGTCCGCGCTACCGGCGTCCGGCAGCTGCGGCTCATCTGCGGCGTCATCCTGTTCGCCTATGTGGTCAGCCATTTCCTCAACCATGCGCTCGGCAACATCTCGGTGGATGCCATGGAGGTCGGGGTCTACTATCATACCCTGTTCTGGCAGTTCCTCCCCGTCGCGATCGTGTTCTACGCGGCTGCGCTCACCCATATGGGCCTCGGCATCTACGCCCTGTATCAACGCCGGCAGTTCCGCTGGCGGACGGTCGAGCCGCTCCAGCTGGTGCTGGGCCTGAGCATCCCCGCGTTGGTCATGGGGCACGTGATCGGGGTGCGGCTCGGCTACACGCTGTACGATCATCAGAAGCTCTATCCGCAGGAGCTTTATCTGTTCTTCGTCGCAGCGCCGGGCCGGCTTTGGCAGATGACGATCCTGCTTCTCATTGCCTGGGTGCACGGCTGCATCGGCATCTTCTTCTGGCTTCGCCTGAAGCCGTTCTTCACGCGCGCGGCGCCCTATCTGCTCGCGGCCGCCGTGCTGATCCCGACGCTGTCGCTGCTCGGCATCTATCAGGGCGGCCGCAGCGTCGCCGTCGAGAGCGAAGATGGAGAATGGCGTACCCAGAACCTCACCCGCCGTCAGGTCGGCACGGTCGCTGAAGGCAATACGCTCGACCGCATCGCGGGCGGCCTCACCATCGGCTATTTCGGATTGCTCGCCTTGGCGCTGGTGGCACGCGGCGCGCGGGCCTTGCGCGAGCGGCGCGGCGGCATGATCGCGCTGTCCTACGGCAACGGCAAGACGGTGCGCGTGCCAAAAGGCCTCTCCGTGCTGGAAGCGAGCCTGCGCCACAACGTGCCGCATGCCAGCGTCTGCGGCGGCCGCGCTCGCTGCTCGACCTGCCGCATCCGCATCATCGGCGACCATGGCGCCCTGCCCGAGCCGTCGCAGCGCGAGGCCTTCGTGCTCACCCGCGTCGGCACCTCCGATCCCTCGATCAGGCTCGCCTGCCAGCTGCGGCCGACCGCCGACCTCTCCTTCTTCCAGCTCTTCACACCGCACACACTCTCCGCGAATACGCAGACTTCGACGCCCGCCAGCATCGGCCAGGAGCGCTATCTCGTCAGCCTGTTCGTGGACATGCGCGGCTCGACGCAGCTTGCCGAGAAGCGGCTGCCGTTCGACACGGTCTTCATCGTCAACCGCTTCCTCGGTGCGGTCTCGCAGGCCGTCATCGAGAATGGCGGGCAGCCGAACCAGTTCGTCGGCGATGGCATACTGGCGCTGTTCGGGCTGTCGGCGGACCCGCGAACCGCGTGCCGGCAGGCGCTGAAGGCCGCCGCCGGAATCGCCACCCATATCGACGAGCTCAACGAGCTCCTGAGCCACGATCTTCGCCAGCCGATCCGCTTCGGCATCGGCATCCACGGCGGCGAGGTCATCATTGGCGACATCGGTTATCGCGATCACATCGTCTTCACGGCGCTGGGCGATGCCGTCAACGTCGCCGCCCGCCTGCAGGACATGACCAAGACCCTGGCCTGCGAGGCGATCGTCTCGGAGGAAATCCTCCGCACCGCGGACCTCGCCGACGACGCCCTGCCGCAGCAGGAGGCCGCAATCCGCGGCCGCGACGAGCCGATGGCGGTGCGCGTCGTGGCGGATGCAAGGACGTTGGCGGCGCTGGTGGATCGAACCGAGCGCGTCGCGGCGTAAGGCAGCCACGGCGGCAGTGCGCTCCCTCTCCCGCAAGCCTTGCGGGAGAGGTGCACCGAGACTGCGGTTACAGCCCGGCTCAATTTCACCGCGGCGTAACACCGGCCTGCTGCAACGCAGCGGCATGGGCTTGCTGCGAAAGCACCAATTGACATCATCCAAATCGTTGCGACAGATGAACGCAGGATCGCGGTGATGACCGTGGTCCAACGAAAAGCTCCGGGAGGAGACCAGAATGTTCGACCGACGCGACCTGCTCAAAGGAGCGGGCCTTGCCGCCATTGCGGCTACACTGAACTCCACCAAGGCGCTGGCGCTCGACACCGTCACCCTGCCCTTCGCCAATGGCGAACGACCGCTGGTGAAATATCCGCAGAAGCGACCGATGATCGGCCTGACAAGCCGGCCGCCGCAGCTCGAGACGCCGTTTGCCGTGTTCAACGACGGCCCGATCACGCCGAACAACGCGTTCTTCGTGCGCTATCACCTCGCTGGCCTGCCTTACGATCTCGATCCGGACAAGTTCACGCTCGAGGTCAAGGGCAAGGTCGACAAGCCGCTGAAACTTTCGCTGAAGGACATCAGGAAGATGAAGGCGACGGAGATCGTCGCCGTCAACCAGTGCTCCGGCAACAGCCGCGGTTTCTTCGAGCCGCGCGTCGCAGGCGGCCAGCTCGCCAACGGCGCGATGGGCTGCGCGCGCTGGCGCGGCGTACCGCTGAAGGCCGTGCTGGAGATGGCCGGCGTTCAGAGTGGCGCCAAGCAGGTGACGTTCAACGGCATGGACGGACCGGTCAGCGACAAGACGCCCGATTTCGTCAAGGCGCTCGATCTCGATCACGCCACTGACGGCGAGGTGATGCTGGCCTATGGCATGAACGGCGAGGACCTGCCGTTCCTCAACGGCTTCCCGCTGCGCCTGATCGTACCCGGCTATTACGGCACCTACTGGGTTAAGCACCTCAACGAGATCACCGTCATCGACAACGTCTATGACGGCTTCTGGATGAAGTCGGCCTATCGCATTCCCGATACGCCGAACAACGCAGTCGAGCCGGGCACCGCGCCGAAGGCGACGATCCCGATCAACCGCTTCACCATCCGCTCCTTCATCACCAGCGTCCCCGATGGCGCCAAGCTGAAGGCGGGAACGACGACCCTGCGCGGCATCGCGTTCGACGGCGGCAAGGGCATCAAGGAAGTCCAGGTCTCCACCGACGGCGGCAAGACCTGGACCAACGCAAAGCTCGGCAAGAACCTTGGCAAATACGCCTTCCGCGAATGGAAGCTGCCGGTGAAGCTCGCGGCCGGCGGCCATGAGCTCAAGGTGCGCGCCACCGGCAATGGCGGCGAGACGCAGCCGGACACGCCGCGCTGGAACCCGGCGGGCTATCTGCGCAACGTCGTCGAAGCCGTCCGCGTGACGGTCGCCTGAAGGAGAATGATCATGCAGCGCACCGTTCTCCCCGCCGTCACGCTCGCCCTCGCCGCCATGATAGGTTCGGCGCTGGCCGCGCCGGTCAATTACAAGACTCCCGACGAGATCGCCGCCTTCAAGCCCGGTCCCAATCTCGAGGTCGTGCAGGGCAATTGCAGCGCATGCCACTCGTCCGACTACATCGCCACGCAGCCGCCGATGAAGGACAAGAAGGGCTTCTGGCAGGCCGAGGTAACCAAGATGATCAAGGTCTATGGTGCGCCGATCGACGATGCCGATGTCGGCAAGATCGTCGACTATCTGGCCGCGACGTATTGACGGATGCGGGGGGACGCGTGCGGGCCATTTGACCGCGAAACGGGCAAAACCGGCAAAAACGCCGCGAAGTTGAGCGGAATTCAGCGAAATGCCGATGTGGTTTGAGCTACCAAGCCTGCCACATTCCGCGTATCCTATAGGACCGAACCGGCCGGTTGGCGGGGACTGGCGGTTCGCGATCTCGGAGGAAGACCCGCGGAGAAGTCGTGATGGCTAAAGGTACGGTCAAGTGGTTCAACCCGACGAAGGGTTATGGATTTATCCAGCCTGCGTCGGGGGGCAAGGATGTGTTCGTGCATATCTCGGCAGTGCAGAAGGCCGGTCTGTCCACCCTCAACGAGGGACAGACGGTGGAATACGAAGAGATCGCAAACCGGGGCAAGACCTCCGCAGAAAACCTCAAAGTATAAGCCCGCCAGCTATTGCTGCCTCCCGGGCCAATCCGGGAACCGGGCCAAGAAAATTCAGTAGACGGCCAGTGCAGTCGACGACAGGCGTTGCGATTGCGCGGGGATAGTTATTTTTCCTTGGAAGACCGCTTGTTCACGCCACAGCAATGACAATCGCGACGGCATGTCGTCAGCCTACCGGCAACGGTGCGTCGCGCTTGATCTCCTCCATCACCGCATAGGTCCGCGTCTCGCGCACGCCCGGCATCGACAGCAGGGTCTCGCCGAGAAAGCGTCGATAGGCGGCCATGTCCGCAAGCCGCGCCTTCACAAGATAGTCGAAGCCGCCGGCAACCATGTGACACTCGAGCACCTCGGGCGCGAGCTTCACCGCACGCGCAAAGCGCTCGAAATTGTCGGGCGTGGTCTTGTCGAGCAGCACCTCGACGAACACCAACAGGCCGAGACCGAGCCGGTGCGGGTTGAGCCGCGCGCCATAGCCTTCGACAACACCCTCGCGCTGCAATCGCTTCAGCCGTTCGCCGATCGACGTGGGCGACAGCCCGATGCGCTCGGCGAGCTCGACATTGGCGATGCGCCCGTCCTGCTGCAGAATCGAGAGGATCTTCCGGTCGATGCGATCGAGTTCCATATTTTATTCGGCCATTCGCTTCATGAGCTTTATTTTCTAAGGCAGAACGACTAATTTGTCTATCGAACGACGGTCATGCGGGCCTTATCCTGGATCTAGCCACAGGACACGCCATGCCGAACATCCCGCCTCCCTTCACGGCCCCCTATGCACCTGACGATGCCGACATTGCCGCGCGTCTGTTGCCGGCGTCGCAGCTGTCCCCGCCGCAGGAGGCGCGGATCGACCGCACCGCGACGCGGCTGATCGAGGCGATCCGCAAGCGTGACGACCGCCTCGGCGGGGTCGAGGACATGCTGCGGGAGTTCGCGCTCTCGACCAAGGAAGGGCTCGCGCTGATGGTGCTGGCCGAGGCGCTGCTGCGCGTGCCGGATGCGCGCACCGCCGACCAGTTCATCGAGGACAAGCTCGGCGAGGGCGATTTCATCCATCACGAGACCAAATCGACGGCGTTCCTGGTCAACGCTTCGGCCTGGGCACTTGGCCTGTCGGCGCGGGTGATCCAGCCCGGAGAGACGCCCGACGGCACGATCGGCCGTCTCGTGAAGCGGCTCGGCGCGCCGGCGGTGCGCACCGCGACGCGCCAGGCGATGCGGCTGATGGGCAATCATTTCGTGCTGGGCGAGACCATCGAGCAGGCGCTGGAGCGGGGCGGGCCGCGCTCCAGCCAGAAGACGCGCTATTCCTTCGACATGCTCGGCGAAGGCGCGCGCACGGCGGCCGATGCGAAACGCTATTTCGACGCCTATGCCAGCGCGATCGAGACGATCGGCGAGGCCGCGGGTCGCCATCCCCTGCCCGACCGGCCCGGCATCTCAGTCAAGCTCTCGGCGCTGCATCCGCGCTTCGAGGCGATCAGCCGTGGCCGTGTGATGGCCGAGCTGGTGCCGCTGGTGCTGGACCTCGCACAGCGCGCCAAGGCTCACGATTTGAACTTCACCATCGATGCCGAAGAGGCCGACCGGCTGGAGCTGTCGCTCGACGTGATCGCGGCCACGTTGGCCGATGCCTCGCTAGCCGGATGGGACGGATTTGGCCTGGCGATCCAGGCCTATCAGAAGCGCGCCTGCGCGGTGATCGACTATGTCGATGCGCTTGCCCGTGCACATGACCGCAAGCTGATGGTGCGGCTGGTCAAGGGCGCCTATTGGGACACCGAGATCAAGCGCGCCCAGGAGCGTGGACTCGACGGCTATCCGGTGTTCACGCGCAAGGCGATGACGGATCTGAACTACGTCGCCTGCGCGACGAAGCTGCTGGCCCTGCGACCCCGCATCTTCCCGCAATTCGCCACCCACAACGCGCTGACGGTCGCGACCGTGCTGGAGCTTGCCGCTGATAGCGGCGGCTTCGAATTCCAGCGCCTGCATGGCATGGGCGAAGCGCTGTACGAGCAGCTGGCGAAAGACCACCGGGACATCGCCTATCGCACCTACGCGCCGGTCGGCAGCCATCGCGACCTGCTCGCCTATCTGGTGCGGCGGCTCCTGGAGAACGGCGCGAACTCGTCCTTCGTGGCGCAGGCCGCCGACTATCGCGTGCCGGTGTCGGCGCTGTTGCAGCGTCCGGCGGATGCCATCGCCCGGCCGCAGGCTGCGGCCCATTCAAAAATCCCATTGCCCTGCGATCTCTTCGCGCCGGAGCGGCGCAATTCGCGCGGCATCGAATTCGGCGAACGTGCCGTGCTCGACCGGTTGCTGACCGACGTCAAGGCCGAGGCGGCCGGCCTCAAGCCGGTCGCCGATGCGTCGCCGGATCAGGCCAATGCGGCGGTCGCCGCGGCGCGCGCCGGCTTTGCCGCCTGGACCCGAACACCGGCCGGTACGCGCGCGGCCGCGCTGGAACAAGCCGCGCATCTGCTGGAGAGCCGCGGCTCTCACTTCATCGCGCTGTTGCAGCGCGAGGGCGGCAAGACGCTTGACGACGCGCTGTCGGAGCTGCGCGAGGCCGCCGACTTCTGCCGCTACTATGCCGCGCAGGGCCGCAAGCTGTTCGGGGTCGAGGCTGTCATGCCGGGCCCGACCGGCGAGAGCAATGCCCTCGCCATGCGCGGCCGAGGCGTGTTCGTCGCGATCTCGCCCTGGAATTTTCCGCTGGCGATCTTCCTGGGACAGGTCACGGCAGCGCTGATGGCCGGCAACAGCGTGGTTGCAAAGCCCGCCGAGCAGACGCCGCGCATCGCAAGCGAGGCCGTTGCCCTGCTGCACGAGGCAGGCATCCCCAAGAGCGCGCTGCACCTCGTCACCGGCGATGGCCGCATCGGGTCCGTGCTGACCGCGCATGCGGATATCGCGGGTGTCGTCTTCACCGGCTCGACCGAGGTGGCCCGCAGCATCAACCGGACTCTCGCCGCCAAGGACGGGCCGATCGTGCCGCTGATCGCGGAAACCGGCGGCATCAACGCGATGATCGCGGATGCCACCGCGCTGCCCGAGCAGGTCGCCGACGACGTCGTGACCTCGGCCTTCCGTTCAGCCGGCCAACGCTGCTCGGCGCTACGGCTGCTGTTCGTGCAGGAGGACGTCGCCGACCGCATGATCGAGATGATCGCGGGCGCCGCGCGCGAGTTGAAGATCGGCGATCCCTCCGACGTCGCGACCCATGTCGGGCCGGTGATCGACGGGGAGGCCAAGCAACGCCTCGATGCGCACATCGCGCGGATGAAGCGCGAGGCGCTGCTGCACTTTGCGGGCACGGCGCCGGACGGCTGCTTCGTCGCGCCGCATATCTTCGAGCTCGGGGACGCAGGTCAGCTCACCGAAGAGGTCTTTGGCCCGTTTCTCCATGTCGTACGCTATCGCGCCGAGAACCTCGAACGCGTCCTGCAAGCGATCGAGCGCACCGGCTACGGGCTCACCCTCGGCGTCCATTCCCGCATCGACGACACCATCGAGGCGATCATCGACCGCACCCAGGTCGGCAACATCTACGTCAACCGCAACATGATCGGCGCCGTGGTCGGCGTGCAGCCCTTCGGCGGCAACGGCCTGTCCGGAACCGGCCCGAAGGCCGGCGGCCCGCACTATCTGCCGCGCTTTGCCACCGAGCAGACGGTGACCATCAACACCGCAGCAGCCGGCGGCAATGCTGCCCTGCTTGCGGGGGAGGAGTGAGGCCCTGCACCTGGCGCCGTTGCATCCAGCCGAAACATCGGTCTAATGCTCGACGATGCGCCCGCGCCAATTCCAGCGCGCGGGAAACGACAAGAGCGAGGGAGCAACGCCGCGATGGACAAGGGCATTTTTGCTGGGCTGAAGGTTCTGGACTGCGCGAGCTTCATCGCAGCGCCCGCGGCCGCGACCGTACTGTCCGATTTCGGCGCCGACGTCATCAAGATCGAGCCGCCGGGCGCTGGGGACCCCTACCGCAATCTGCCGAACCTGCCGGGCTATCCGACCGGCGAGCACAATTTCGCCTGGCTGCTGGAAGCCCGCAACAAGAAGAGCATCGCCCTCGACCTCGCAAAGCCGGAGGCGCAAGCCGTGCTGTACAAGCTGGTGGCGGAGGCCGACGTTTTCATCACCAACATGCCGCCGCCGGTGCGCGCCAAGCTCGGCATCACCTACGACCATCTCGCCCATCTCAACGACCGGCTGATCTATGCGTCCTTCACCGGCTATGGCGAGAAGGGTGAGGAGGCCAACAAGCCCGGTTTCGACAGCAACGCCTATTGGGCCCGTTCCGGCCTGATGGACCTCGTCCGCGCCGACACCGACACCACGCCGGCCCGCTCGGTCGCCGGCATGGGCGACCATCCCTGCGCCATGGCGTTCTACGGCGCCATCGTCACTGCGCTCTATCAGCGCGAGAAGACCGGCAAGGGCTCGCACGTCGCCTCCAATTTGATGGCGAACGGGGTGTGGGCGGCGAGCGTGCTGGCGCAGGCAAAGCTCTGCGGCGCCAAGTTCGGCGAGCGACGGCCACGCGAGCGCGCGCTGAACGCGGTCGCCAACCACTATCAATGCAAGGATGGCCGCTGGCTGATCCTGTCGCTGCTCAACGAGGAGAAGCAGTTTCCGACGCTGGCCCGCTGCCTCGGACGCGAGGATTTGATCAATGATCCCCGCTTCGCCACGAAAGCCGACCGTCACGCCCGCTCGGTTGAGCTGATCAAGATTCTGGACGACACTTTCGCGACCAGGGATCTCGCCGAATGGCGGGAGATCCTCGACGGCAACGGCCTCGTGTTCGGCGTCGTTGCCATTCTGGACGACATCCCGAACGACAAGCAGATGCTCGACAACGAAGTGCTGGTGCCGTTCGAGAACGACACCATGCTTACCATCAACAGCCCGATCTGGATTGACGGCGTCAAGAAGGTGCAGCCGCGCAAGCCGCCCGCCGTCGGCGAGCACAGTGACGAAATTTTACGTGGCGCGGGATACGACGAGGCGGCGATCAAGCAGCTGCGGTCGAACGGGGCGGTGGGATAGGCCGGCGCGCCGGCGTTACTTCCGCGCGATCAAGCTGCCCACCAGTTCCAACAGCTCTGCCTTCGCCTCACGGCGGAAGCCGGCTCTGGGCGTGGCGAGTTGGCGAAAGAGCAAGCCAATCAGCACCGAGACGAACAACTCGGCGTGGCGGCGTGGGTTTCGTGACTTCGCAGCTTTCAGTGCAAGCTCCGCACTCTGCCGCCACGTGTCAAACCACTCGGCGACCACGGGCCGATAGTGCTCTTGCCTCGCGGCGGCCAGGAAGGCCTCATAGCAGGCGATATGCGTCTCGGCTTCTGTGCTGAGCTCGCGGACGTAGAAATCGACCAGCGCGTCGATCCAGGCCTCCACCTCGAACGCCTTGTCCTGAAGGCTGAGAGCCAACGCACGCAGCCTGCCGACTTCGCGCGCCAGAGCGAACTGCAGGGCCGCCTCAACCAGCGCATCACGGGTTCCGAAATGATGCGTGACCGCACCGAGCGAAACCCTGGCCTCGGCCGCCACCGCCCGGTGGGTCACGCCGTCAAGTCCATGTCGCCCGATGATGCGCAGCGTTGCCTGCATCAGGGGCCGCTCGCGCTCGCCCGACTCTGTTTTTGAATCCCTGCTCATCCGGCCCAGCATCCAGCTCTTGACCCGCGACAGAACAAATGTTCTGTTATGCGGATCATATGTAATATGATTGTCCAGGCCCCCGAAGGCAAGGAGCGTTCAATGTCCAGCTACCGCCTCCACTATTTCCCCGAGTCAGGCAACAGCTACAAGCTCGCGCTGATGCTGACGATGTGCGGCGAGCGGTTCGAACCGGTCTGGACCGATTTTGCCGGCGGCATCACACGCACGGTGGAGTGGCGCAAAGCCGTGAACGAAATGGGCGAGATTCCCGTGCTCGAGATCGACGGCGTGAAGATGACGCAGACCGCGCCACTCCTGCTGCAGCTTGCGGAGCGGCATGGCCGCTTCGGCGCCGAGAGCGCCGACGAAAAGTTCGAGCTCTTGCGCTGGCTGTTCTGGGACAACCACAAGCTCACCGGTTACATGGCGACCTACCGCTTCATGCGCGCCTTCACCGAGAAAAACGATCCGCAGGTGCTGAAACATTTCCGCCGGCGGCTCGACGACTTCCTCGGCATCCTCGACGGACACCTCCAGCACAACGACTTCGCGATCGGGGCGAAGCCGACGGTCGCCGACATCTCGATGATGGCCTATCTGCACTATCCGAGCGACGAGCACGGCTTCGATTTCGCGGCGAGCCATCCCGCCATCCACGCCTGGCTCGGCCGCATGGCCGCACTGCCCGGCTGGAAGCCGGCCTATGAGCTGCTGCCAGGCAAGCGGATGACGAACTACGCGAAGCGAGAGAGCGAGCGCTGAAGCCTCAGTGCCGTCGTGGCCGGGTTCCACTCGCCTATGTCCCGGCCATCCACGATCTTGAGCATGGGTACGAGAACGTGGATGCCCGGGACAAGCCCGGGGCATGACGAAAGAAAGCGGAGGCTATCGCAGCGCCAGCCAGCCCAGCGTGAACAGGATCCCGCCGATCATGACGGCCGCCGCGATCGCCCAGGTGCTGACGCGGACGCTGCCGGTGACCTGCTTGGCTTCCTCATTGTGAGCGATCTCGCGATTGCGCTCCTTGTTGGCTTCGCTCGTATTCGTCATGGGTCATCCAAATCGCTTGTTGGTTTAACGCGTCTTGATGAAGCACATGCCGATGCGGCGCGAGGCCGCGGCAGCCTGACAGGTGAGACCGTTAGCACAGCTCCATGACGTAAAACTCTTGTCCGGCGTTCCCGATCCCGCATCCTGCAGGGAACAATGCGCGCCCCAGCCGTCCTGATATTCGGTGCCGGCGAGTTCCCTACCTCCGCGGGTCTGCGGCCGGCTGGCAAATCCGCGTGAGAAATCAGGCCGTTTGCCGGAGGCGAACGCGGCCAGAATGTCGCGGCGGCGGAGCTGGTCGCCGAAAAAATGCGGTGAGGCCGGCACGATGGCGGAATTGGACAGCCTGTCCGCGAGCCAGTCGACGCCAGGGAAATGGAAGCCGCCGATGCCGCGGGTCTGGTGGCAGCCGGCGCAGGTGACGTCGTTGAGACGGCGCTGGAAGCCTGCGACCGAGCGGACGTTCTGCATGTCGACACCGCGTGCCGCCGCCTGTTTCAGCGCACCGATCACGTCGCCATCGGTGAAGACCGGATCGCCGCCACCCTCACCTTGCATCATGCCGAACTCGGGCTGCAGCGCCGAGGCATCGAGGCCGGCTGGGGTCGGCACCACCGCGGCCCTGGCCAGGAATTTCTCCGGGATCAGCACGGTGCCGCGATCGAACTCACGCAGATGATCAGGCGCGAGCAGCCAGGCCTTGAAGTCGCGCAGGAGCGCATCGTCGGCGAGGATCCTGTCGCGGTCGATCTGGTTTTCCAGCGTCGATTCCTCGAAGGTCTTCGTGGCAGCGTCGTACTTGAACACCTTGAGCAGATAGTCGGAGCGGAAATCGTGCAACGCCGATTTCGGCGCGACCGAGACCTGGATGTTGGTCTCGATGCGGTCGAGCATGGCGTCGTGGGGCGGGAAGCGACTGCCGATCAACCGTTGCCAGTCGCCATTGTCCAGCCAGCGCCGCGCGATTTCGGCGCAGGTGACCGGCTTGCCGTTCGCATCCGTCTGACGCGGATCGCGCGCCTTCATCACCAGATTGAAAGTCATTGGCAGGCGCGTTGCGGTCTTGCCGCCCTCCGGCCCGCCGTCGAAACGCGCAAGACGGTAGATCAGCCGGATCTCGCCGCAGGACTCTTCCGACACATAGGCGCGGTCCATGCGGTTGACGATCCCGGCCAGCACGAACCGCGTGTCGCGGGACTTCAGATTGGCCCGATCGAACAACTGGACGTCGAAGCCTTCGCCGACGCCGATGGTCTCGGTCGGATATGTCGCCCTGTACCGAACGATGTAGCGATCGAATTCAGCATCGATCGCCCGCGGAATCTCCTTCAGCTGCGACAGCGACGCGAACATCAGGTCGGTCGTGAGCGGGACGTCCGCGTTCCGCTCCGGCGAGAGCAGACGCGAGATCGTCAGCGTATTGTTCTGGTCGAGCTTGCGCAGGAGATCGGGATCGGTGATCGCCGTGCCGCGCGTCAGCGCAGTATTCTCCGCTGCGAATGGCGAAACGACGCCGCCCAACAATACGGCGACAGCAAAGAGAATTCGCAAGGCGCGGCTCATGCCTCAGGTAACACCGCGCAGAGACGCCTATTCAAGTAAAAAGGCGCCTCACATGGTGGTGAAGCGCCCTTTCGAAAGTCGATATCGAACGCTCAGCGCGACACGATCAGGCCCTTGCTGGTGACGACCACCCAGCGGCCGTCCTGGCGGCGGATCGCATCGACGCGGCCAACGCCGGGGATGGGATCGCCGGGATAGACCTCGTAGAGCCCGTCGCGGCCCTCGATCAGCGCACCGCCATTGCCGGCATTGCGCAGCCTCCAGCCCTCGATTGTCGGCAGACGGCCGACGACGGTCTTGGGGGCGGCGGGAGCCGGTGCGGCTGCGGCGGTCGCAACCTGGGCCGGCGCGATCGAACCGGTGGTCTCCCTGGCGGGAGCTGCTGCAGCCTGGGCGGCCGCTGCGGGCGGCGTGGCGCGAAGCTTGTCGACGGTCTCGGACAGCTTGGCGATCTTGGCCAGCGGCTCGGCCTGGGCCTTCTCAAGCTTGTCGAGGCGGTCATTGGTCCGGTTGAACTGGCTGACGCCGGTTTTCGAACCCTGCTCGATATTGGCCTTCAGTGCGACAAGGTCGGCATCGATCCGCGCGACCGAAGCATCCAGCGCGCTGGTGTCGGCGACCTGCACCGGCGTCTGGGCCGGGGCGGCGAAACGCATCATGCCGGCGGTCGCAAGCGCGCCGCTGATCGCGCCGACGCAAGCGGCGATCGCCACCACCGCGGCCATCGCCGACAAGCGGCGCTTGCCGCCGGGCTGGCGCGGCTCGTCCGCCTTCACATGGGGAGCGAAGTCCTCGCGGTCCCAGGACCGGTCCGAGGGCGCCATGACGATGAGCTTGCCCGGCTTTGGCTCGGGCTTGGATTCGTCCTTGGGCTCGGCTTTCGCTTCGAATTTCGGCACGTCGATCCGCGGGGGCTCGACCTTGGGAGCATCCGCCTTGACCGGATCCGGCTTGGGCGGCGCCTCGTGATCGGGGGCGATCGAGGGGGCGTCGATCCCGGCCGCGGCCTCGACGGCCTGCGACGCTGCGTCAGCAGCACCGGAATCCTGGGCAGCCTGCTCGGGCATTGGTTCGCTCACGGCTCAAATACTCCAGTCTGGATTGACCTTTTGGTAACTTTCATTGCTTGCGAAATCCTTACCTTCGGACCCGCTTACCGAAACTTTAGGAATTGATCCGGGGCCGAATTTGGCCGGGAAGATGGAACCGGCGTGGCGGGTGTGAAACAGTTTGTAACCGGGGGAAGATGAACGGCGGCGCAACGGCCGGACCATCTCTCGCTTCGAGGCTCGCCGCGCTCGAACCTCAGGGTAACCGCGATGGATAGAATGCCCGCTGCCTCCACATCGTCAGTGACGGAGGGGCGGCACATGCAGCGCCGCATCACAGTCCGTCACATCACCACCGGCTCGTCCGGCAGTTCGTTCGAATGCGGCCCCAGCGGCGGGAAATGACGCGCCAGTTCGCGCGACACCGCCTCGATGCCGCCAATCACGCCGCGCTCGAACCGGCCCGATCTGAACTCGGACTCCATCGCATGGCAGATCGTCTCCCACCCCTCGGCGCCGACCTTCGAATCGATGCCGCGATCGGCGACGATTTCGACGTCGCGGTCGGCGAGCAGGAGATAGATCAGGACGCCGTTGTTGTGCGCGGTGTCCCAGATGCGCAAGTGCGAGAACACGTCGAGCGCGCGCTCGCGCGCCGGCTGGTTGCGGAACAGCGGCACGCCGTCAAGCGCGCCTTCGACGACGAAGCGGACCTGACCGGAATGGGTCGCCTCGCCGCGCTTGATGGCGTGCTCGATGCGGTCGAGCACGGCTTGCGGGAAGATCTGCTTCACCCGCCAATGATGCTGCACGAGATGTCTGGCAATGCGCTTGATGCTCATGATCGCTACCAGTTCCCCGAGGCGCCGCCGCCGCCGAAACTACCCCCGCCGCCGCTGAAGCTGCCGCTGTCGCTGGAAGACGATCCGCTGCTCCAGCCGCCCGAGCCGCCCGACCACGAGCTGCCGCGCGACGACCTCGTGCCCGGCCCCATCGCCGAAAAAAGATCGGCGATGAACCCGATGATGAAGCCGAGCACGCCGACGGCCGCGGCGATCGCGGCGGAGCCGAGGATGAGCCAGGTCACCGCCGCGATGATGCCCCCGGTCACCAAGGATCCGAGCAACCGTCCCAGGATCGCGCGGAAGAACCCGCCGACGCCTATCGAGGCAAACAGCGCCACGGCAAACACCGGCATGAGGTCGTCCAGATTGTGGGCGAAGTTTGCGCTGCGCGACGGTGACGGCAGCGGCTCGCCATCGATCACCCGCATCATGCGGTCGACGCCTGCGCCGATGCCCGCGGCGAAGTCGCCGCTCCTGAACTTGGGGGTGATATCCTCGTCGATGATCCGCCGCGAGGTCACGTCGGTCAGCGCGCCTTCGAGGCCATAGCCGACCTCGATGCGCAAGTGCCGGTCGTTCTTGGCGACGACGAGGATCGCGCCGTCGTCGACCTTCTTGCGGCCGATCTTCCAGGCCTCAGCGACCCGGATCGAGAATTGCTCGATCGTCTCCGGCTGCGTGGTCGGCACGATCAGGACCGCGATCTGACTGCCCTTGCGGTTCTCGAAGTCACGCAGCTTTTGCGACAGCGCGGCGATGTCGGCGCTGGAGAGCGTGCCGGTCCGATCGACGACGCGGCCGGTAAGCTCGGGTATGTCGACGTCGGCGAAGGCGGGAATGACGATGACGAACAGCAGTGTGACGGCGAGGACGAACGACGAGAAGACCCGCCACACCCTCGCTGTCATCGCCCGGCTTGACCGGGCGATCCAGTATTCCAGAGACGCCGGCGAGATACTGAGAGGCCGCGGCGTACTGGATTCCCCGCTTTCGCGGGGAATGACGGCGGTGATCGGGGCTTGTCGCATTCGCAAAACGGCGCGCGCTTACTTCGATGGCGCCGGGGCGGGGTTGAAGTCCACCTTCGGCGCGGTCGAGATCGCCTTCTCGTTCTCGACCGAGAAGTTCGGCTTCTCCTTGTAGCCGAACGCCATCGCGGTGAGGTTGCTCGGGAAGGAGCGTATGGTGACGTTATACTCCTGCACCGACTTGATGTAGCGGTTGCGCGCCACCGTGATCCGGTTCTCGGTGCCCTCCAACTGCGACATCAGATCCTTGAACAGCGCGTCGGACTTCAGCTGCGGATAGTTCTCGGTGACGACCAGCAGCCGCGACAGCGCGCTGGAGAGTTCGCCCTGGGCCGCCTGGAACTTCTGGAACGCGGCGGGATCGTTCAGCACCTCGGGCGTCGCCTGGATGCTGCCGACCTTGGCCCTGGCGTTGGTGACGCCGAGCAGCACGTCCTTTTCCTGCTGGGCAAAACCCTTCACCGAGTTGACGAGGTTGGGCACGAGATCGGCGCGGCGCTGATACTGGTTCACGACCTCGGACCAGGCAGACTTGATCTGCTCGTCCTCACTCTGGATCGCGTTGTAGCCGCAATTGGTCAGGCTCAGCGAGGCCAGCGCCGCCAGCACGGTCAGGATCTTGCGCATCAAATTTCTCCCGGTGAAATCTGACGCAAACTACCAGATCGGGCACACGAGACGCCAGCTTCCCAACGTCATTCCGGGGCGATGCGCAGCATCGAACCCGGAATCTCGAGATTCCGGGTTCGCTTCGCGCCCCGGAATGGCGGCGACAAACAGTTGCGCACGGCAGCTCCAGCCGGCTGACGCAAGCCTCTTGCCTATCGCAGGCCGACATAGTCAACTCCGGCAAAACAAAAGCGGAAACGCCGGAGGAAACGCCATGTCCTCGTTCGAGACCATCCTCGTGGAGAGGCCGGATCCGGCGATCACCCGGGTCGTGATGAACCGGCCCGAGGCGCGCAATGCGCAGAACCTGCAAATGACCTACGACCTCAATGCCGCTTTCGACGCGGCGGTGCAGGACGATGCGGTCAAGGTAATCATCCTCGCCGGCAATGGGCCGCACTTCTCGTCCGGCCATGACCTGCGCCCCGGCGCCAGGAATGCCGCAGGCGTCGATTTTCCACCGATCGGACATTGGGGCGGTTTCGCCGAAGCCGGCGCCCATGGCCGCTTCGCCCGCGAGCAGGAAATATATCTCCAGATCACGCGGCGCTGGCGCAACCTCGCCAAGCCGACCATTGCCGAGGTGCATGGCAGGTGCATCGCCGGCGGGCTGATGCTGGCCTGGGCCTGCGACCTCATCGTCGCCAGTGACGATGCGCAGTTCTGCGACCCCGTCGTCACCATGGGCGTCTGCGGCGTCGAATGGTTCGTGCATCCCTGGGAACTCGGCCCGCGCAAAGCCAAGGAGTTCCTGTTCACCGCCGACAGCTGGAGCGCGCAGGAGGCGCACCAGCTCGGCATGGTCAATCAGGTCGTGCCGCGCGCGGACTTGTCATTGCGCGTGCTCGAGCTGGCGCGCCGGATCGCGGCAAAGCCGTCCTTCGCGCTGAAGCTGACCAAGGAAGCGGTGAACCGTTCGGTCGACGTGATGGGCCAGCCGGCCGCGATCGACCAGGCTTTTGCGCTGCACCAGCTCTGCCACGCCCATAATCTCCAGGAGTTCGGCATGATCGTCGATCCCTCCGGACTGCATCCCTCCGTGCGCAAGCCGCCGGCGGCCGCGGAGTAAACACGATGGACCTCAACCTCAGTGACGAGCAAAGATTGCTGCGCGAAAGCGCGGAACGCTTCGTGGCGGAGAGTTACAATGCCGATCACCGCCGCAAGATGGCGAACGATCCGCTCGGCTTCAGCCCTTTGGTGTGGAAACAATTCGCCGAGCTCGGCTGGCTGGCGTTGCCGCTTCCCGAAGAGTTCGGCGGGCTCGGCGGCGGCGCGGTCGAGATCGGCATTTTGATGGAAGCCTTCGGCCGCGGGCTGGTGTCGGAGCCCTATGTCGCAACCACGGTGCTAGGCGCCGCGCTGATCGCCAGATGCGGCACCACGGAGCAGAAGCAGGCGAGCCTGCCCAAGGTGGCGGACGGATCACTGAAGCTTGCCTTTGCGCATTCCGAGCGCGCGGCCCGGTTCGATCTCGCCAAGGTCACGACCAGTGCCAACAAGACGTCGGAAGGCTGGCGCCTCGCCGGCAGCAAGATCGCCGTGCTCGACGGACATGCCGCCGACCAGATCATCGTCTCCGCGCATATCCACGATCATCGAGGGCCGTCGGGGCGGATCGGCCTGTTCCTCGTGCAGGCGACGACGCCGGGCCTCGTCATCAGCGACTATCCACGTCTTGGCGGCGGACGTGCCTGCAACATCGAGCTGTTCGACGTGCATCTGCCGGAAGACGTCCTGCTCGGCGACGGCAGCGATGCTCTGCCGGCGATCGAATGGGCCGTCGACCGCGCCATGGCAGCACTAGGTGCGGAAGCCGTCGGCATCATGCAGACGCTGCTGGACACCACGCTGGAATATACCAAGATCCGCAAGCAATTTGGCCGGCCGCTCTCCGCCAACCAGGTGATCCGCCACCGCCTCGCCGACATGGCGATGCAGGTCGACGAGGCCCGCTCGATGGCGCTGCGGGCCGCGTTGAAGGTGGATGCTGCGCCGATCGAGCGTGCCCGGGCGGCGTCGGGCGCGAAAGCAAAAATCGGCAGATGCGCGCGCTTCGTCGGCGAGCAGTCGATCCAGCTCCATGGCGGCATGGGCGTCACCGAGGAGCTCGAGGTCGGCGCCTATTTCAAGCGGCTCGTCGCCTTCGACACGCTGTTCGGCGGCAGCGCGCATCATTATGGCCGCCACGCCCAGCTGAGCCGCAGGGCCGTCTCGGCCTGACACAAGGAGCGCATTATGGACCTCTCGTTCAATGCCGAGGAGCGTGCCTTCCAGGACGAGGTGCGCGGCTTCATTGCGAAGAACCTCACCGACGAGATAAAGCGCGCGACCGCGCTGACGCCGTCGGTGTTCTCGGACCCCGACATCGGCATCGCCTGGCAGCGCGCGTTGCACCGCCAGGGCTGGGGCGCGCCTGGCTGGCCGGTCGAACATGGCGGGCCGGACTGGACGCCGGCACAGCGCTGGATTTTCGAGACCGAATGCGCACGCGCCGGCGTGCCCAATGTAAACGTGATGGGCGTGAAGATGGTCGGTCCCGTCATCATCGGCTTCGGCTCACCGGAGCAGAAGAACTTCTACCTGCCGCGGATTCTCTCCGGCGAGGACTATTGGTGCCAGGGCTATTCCGAGCCGGGCTCCGGCTCCGATCTCTCCTCGCTGAAGACCCGCGCCGTGCGCGACGGCGACGACTACATCATCAACGGCACCAAGATCTGGACCACGCATGCTCACCACGCCAACCGCATGTTCGCGCTGGTGCGTACCGGCGACGGCCCGCGGCAGCAGGACGGCATCAGCTTCATCCTGATCGACATGAAGACGCCGGGCATCAC
Source organism: Bradyrhizobium sp. PUT101 (assembly GCF_052043945.1). Classification (NCBI taxonomy): domain Bacteria; kingdom Pseudomonadati; phylum Pseudomonadota; class Alphaproteobacteria; order Hyphomicrobiales; family Nitrobacteraceae; genus Bradyrhizobium; species Bradyrhizobium sp. PUT101. Next base: position 5,412,050 of record NZ_CP197207.1, on the reverse strand, counting down.
CACAAGGCCGATCCTCACCATCGGCGGCGATCACGAGGTCAACCAGGTGTTCTTCGACGATGTGCGCGTGCCGGTCGCCAACCGCGTCGGCGAGGAGGGCAAGGGCTGGACCTATGGCAAATATCTGCTCGAATTCGAGCGCGGCTCGGGGATTGCCTCGGCCAAGCTGCGCGAGGGGCTGAAGGCCATCGCGGATCTTGCCGAGTCCGATCTCACGGGACGCGCGATCGACAGCCCCGATATCGCGACGCGCATCTCCGAGGTCGAGGTCGACATCGACGCGCTTGAAATGACCGAGCTGCGCGTGCTCTCGGCACTGCAAACCGGGCAAAATCCCGGCGCGGTGTCGTCGATCCTGAAGCTGCGCAATAGCGAGATCCGCCAAGCCGTGACGCGGCTGGGCGCCGACGTGATCGGCCACGACGCCCTCGCCGTGGAGCCGATGCGCCCGCTGTACAAGCTCAACCACGAGCCGGCGACGCCCGAGGAGATGCTGACGGTGATCCCGGAATATCTCAACGGCCGCGCCTACACGATCTTCGGCGGCACGTCGGAGATCCAGCGCGACATCATCGCAAAGATGATGCTGGGGATTTAGCTGGGCTGGCGCTCCACCCTCCGCCGTCGTCCCGGACAAGCGCAACGAAGCGGAGCGCAGATCCGGGACGACAGCGGAGATTGGAACAACGAGGAGAGTTAACCCGCCGCCTTCGCGTCCCGGATCGCCTTCCAGATCTTCTGCGGGGTCAGCGGCGTGTTGAGCTGGGTGATGCCGAGCTCGGCGAGCGCGTCCATCACGCCGTTGGTGACGCAGGGTGGGCCGCCGATGGCGCCGGATTCGCCGCAGCCCTTGGCGCCGAGCGGGTTGGTGCGGCAGGGCGCGGAGCCGTCCAGCGTCACCTCGATCGGCGGAACGTCGTCGGCGCGCGGGATGCAGTAGTCCTGGTAGCTCGCGGTGAGGAGCTGGCCGTCGGCATCGTAGGAGACGCCTTCGTACAGCGCCTGGCCGATGCCCTGCGCCACGCCGCCATGGATCTGCCCCGTCACCAGCATCGGGTTCACGGCAACGCCGACATCGTCGACCGTGGTGTAGCGCACCACCTTGGACACACCGGTCTCGGGGTCGATCTCGACCTCGCAGATATGCGTGCCGTTCGGCCAGCTCGGACCATCGACCTCACCCTCGGAATCGACGCTGAGCTTGGCGCCGCTCTCCTTCTCGGCAAGATCGAACAGGCTGATGCGGCGGTCGGTGCCGACCACGGTGAGCATGCCGCCCTGGTACTCGATGTCCTCGACCGAGGTCTCCAGCACGTTGGCCGCCTTCTCGCGCGCCTTCTGGATCAGGTCATTCGAAGAGACCGCGACCGCCGTGCCGCCGACGAACAGCGAGCGCGAGCCGACGCTGCCAAAGCCCATGGCGAGATCGGTGTCGCCCTGGACCACGTCGATCTTGTCCATGGGGATGCCGAGCGTGTCGGAGATCATCTGGGTGTAGGTGGTCTGCAGCCCCTGCCCCATCGCCATGGTGCCGGAATGCAGCACGACGCGCCCTTGCGAGGTCGCGTGCAGGCTGACCTTCTCGGTGTGCGCGCGACCGCCGGTCCACTCGATGTAAGAGGTCAGCCCGCGGCCGTAGAGCAGGCCCTTCTTCTTCGCCGCCTTCTTGCGCGCGGCAAATCCGTCCCAGTCGGCAAGCTTCACGGCGCGATCGAGCATGTGGGCGAAGGCGCCGGAGTCGTAGACCTGGCCCGCCGCATTGGTGTAGGGCAGCTGCGCCGGCTTGATGTAGTTGGCCTTCCGGATCGCACGCGGATCCATGCCGATCTTCCGCGCGGCAGCATCGAACAGACGCTCGACGATGAAGACCGCCTCGGGGCGGCCCGCGCCGCGATAGGCGCCGACCGGGGCGGTGTGGGTCATCACCGACTTCACCTCGAAATGCACCAGCGGCAGATCGTAGACGCCGGTCTGCACGAAGGGCCCGAGCACCAGCGGGATGATGTTCGCCGCACCCGAGGAATAGGCGCCGGTGCAGCCGATCGACTTGACCCGATAGGCCAGCACCTTGCCGTTCTCGTCCAGTGCGAAGGCCGCCGTCGAGGTGAGGTCGCGGCCGTGGGTGCCGCCGACGAACTCGTCGGTGCGGTCGCCGCGCCAGCGGATCTTCCTGTTCAGCTTGGTCGCGGCATAGGCGACGATGCCGTCCTCGGGGTAGAGGTTGGTCTTCTGGCCAAAGCCGCCGCCGATGTCGCCGACCAGCACGCGCACGCTGTCCTTCGGACGCTTCAGCACGGCTTCCGCCAGCACGTCGCGGGTCGAGGCCGGGGTCTGCGACTGCACGTGCAGCAGGAGACGGCCTGTTTTCTTGTCGATCTCGGCAATGGTCGAGCGCGGCTCCATCGCGGAGGGCACGAGGCGCTGGCTGACGAGATCGAGTTCAACGGTGTGCGCGGCCTTGGCAAAAGCTTCGTCCACCTTGGCCGCATCGCCATAGCTCATCGCGCCGACGATGTTGTCAGGCGCCTCCGGCCACACCACGGGCGCGCCGGGCTTCACGGCTTCGACGGGATCGACCACCGCGGGCTGAACGTCGTACTCGACGACGATCGCTTCGGCCGCGCTCTGCGCCTCCGCGCGCGATGAAGCCACCACTGCAGCCACGGCCTCGCCGGCATAGCGCACGACCTCGTGGGCGAGCAGGCGGCGCGGCGGCACCGTCATCGGCTTGCCATCGGGGCGCTTGAAGATGTTGAGCGTCGGGATGCTGCCGATGTCGTCCTTGACGAGATCGGCGCCGGTGTAGATTGCGGTGACGCCGGGCATCGACGCCGCCGCGCCGGTGTCGATCGAGACGATCTTCGCGCGGGCGTGCGGTGAGCGCAGCACGTGCAACCACAGCGCGCCGTCTTCCGGCTTATCGTCGATGAACTGTCCCTTCCCGGTGAGCAGCCGCTGGTCTTCCAAACGCTTGACGGGTTGTCCCGCTCCGAAACGCAAATTGCCGGGAAGAATGTTCATTCCGTTGTGTCCTCGAAATCCGGAAAACGACCGCGGCGGTTTTAACCGATTTTGCGGGCCAGACAACCGAGCCCCGGCACATCTGCAATGCGCTTCAGAGCCCCCTTGCCGGCGCAGATGGGCCGGCTAAGTCCTGTCGATGTCGATGATGCCCACATTCACGTCACGGGTGTCCGAGCCGCGCTTGACCGTGAGGCGAACGGTCTTCCCGGAGCCGGCCTGCTCCAGCGCATCGGTCAGGTCGGAGAGGCGCCGCACCGGCTTGCCTTCGACAGCGGTGATGATGTCTCCGACCGCTCCAGTCGAAAAGTTGACACCGCGGATCCCCGCCCGCTCGGCAGGGCTACCGGGGGCCGTCCGCACCACGATCACCCCTTCGACGCCAAGCCGGGTCGAAACATCCTCGCCGGCGGCCACGATGCCGATGCCGGGTGTCGGCACGCGGCCGTTGCGAATGAGCTCGGGCACAATCCGGTTCACGACGTCGACCGGGACCGCGAAGCCGATGCCGGCGTTCGAACCCGAGGGCGATATGATCGCCGTCGTGACGCCGATCAGCCGGCCGGCGGAGTCCAGCAACGGGCCGCCCGAATTGCCCGGGTTGATCGCGGCATCCGTCTGAATGACGTTGGCAATCTCCCGTCCGCCATGGGTCGGAAGCCTGCGCTTGAGCGCGCTGATAATTCCGCTCGTCATCGATTGGTCCAGTCCGAATGGATTTCCGATCGCGAAGGCGGATTGCCCGACCTTCAGGTCGCCCGAACTGCCGAGAGCCACCGGCGGCGGAAGCTCGCGCACGCTGCGGATCCGCAGCACTGCAAGATCGTAATTGGGAGCCGTGCCGACAAGGTCGACCTGGGCCACCTCCCCCGACGCAAAGCGCACGGCAATCTCGCCGCCATTGGCGACGACGTGATTGTTCGTCACGAGATGCCCGTCTCGATCCCAGACGAATCCCGTGCCGGAAGAGCCGCCCTGGCCTTCCTCACCCATGAGAGGATTGGCCGCGGATTTCACCGCCACCTGGACAACCGAAGGAGACACGCGCTCGAAGATTTCGATGGTCGCCTTTTCGCCATCGGACAGCGGACCGCGCTGCTCGACCGCGCGTGCGGAGGGCGCCGCCCATGGGACAGGGACATGCAGGATCTTCGTGGCGGTGACGGCGAGCAGCAGCGCGGCCAGGACGACGGCGGCAACCGTGTAGCGACAATTCATCGGTGATCACCCTCTCTTGTGCTGAATACGGCCTTGGGATGCACATGCATGGAGTGACAGACCTCGCTCACGCAGCAACGTCGCAAACGAACGGAAGTTTCTCGGTTGGGCAGGTAAGGACTTTTGTGCTCCCTGAACGGGTGGCGGGGCATATTGCCACGTGACAAGCGGCTATGACACCTGCCCCAATGCCGCTTCCACGAACTTGCGCTGCTCGGCAGTGAGGGCGGCCTGCGGCGGGACGGGATCGCCCACGTCATAGCCTTGGATGGTCAGGCCGGCCTTGATGCAAGCGGCGAGGTTGTAGCGGGCGAAGGCTTCGTTGATGCGCCACAGCCGGCGCTGGAGCGCCATGGCCTCGTCCCACCGTCCGGCCTTGCAGAGTTCGTAGAGTGCGACGCTCTGGCGCGGGATGATGCAGGCCGGTCCCGCCATCCAGCCGCGGCCGCCGATCAGCATCACTGCGGCGGGGATATGAGCCGAGGCCGAGAACACGCGCAAGGCATCGCCGCAGCGGTTCATGATCGAGAGCAGCCGGCCGGTGTTGGTCGAGGCATCCTTGATGTAGCCGATGCGCGGATGTTCGGCGAGGCGCGCAATGACGTCGAGGGTGAGATCGGAACGCTGAAATTGCGGATTGGTGTAGATGACGACGGGAATGTCCACGGCATCGGCGATGGCGCGGAAGTAGGATTCGACCTGGGCATCGGCGAGTGGGAAATAGGCTTCCAGGATCGCGAGGATGCCGTCGGCGCCGAGCTTCTGGTAGGCCCTTGCCTGCGCCACCGCATCCGTCGTGGAGGTGGAGGCCACGCCGGCCACGACAGGCACGCGGCCCTGCACGGCCTCGATCGTGGTCTGCACGACCACCGCGCGTTGCTCGGCGTTGAGATAGGCGAATTCCCCGGTCGAGCCCAGCGGCGTCAGGCCGTGCACGCCGGCGCCGATCAGGTCGTCGCAGAGCTTTGCGAGCACGTTGGTCCGCACCGTGCCGTCGGCACCGACGGGCGAGACGAGATAGGGAAAGACACCGTGGAATTCGGACATGTCAGCTGCATTCAGGACATCAGGCCGCCGTGCGCGCCCCAACGCTGCTAACACGAGGAAAAATCGCCAGCAAGCCTGTGCATTGACCACTTCTTAAGGACGTTGCGCACCAACATCATCTCGCGCCCCTTCCCCTACCCCTTGTTAGGAAGAAGCAGAGATGGTGCCGGCCATGACTCTGACAATGCTGTCCAGGTTCCTGCATCCCGATCCGCGCATCCGGCGCGAGCTCGTGGATCTCCTGTACACGTCGCTGCCGCAAGTGTTCGCGATTGGCGTCACGTCGGTGACGGGCGCAGCCGCGCTGACGCTCATGAGCGGCGATACCGGCTATGCGGTGATCTCGCTCTTCATCTTCATCACGGCCGCAGCCCGGATCGCATCCCTGCTCCGCTACAAATCGCGCGCTACGCAGTTCTCCGATGCCGACGTGATCCGCTGGGAAGGGCTTTACGGCGCCGGCGCGGCCGCCTTCGGCCTTGCGCTAGGCATGTTGTCTTATCGCGCGCTCGAGCTCGACGACGGACCCGGCGCCTGGATCGCGTTCGGGCTTTCGATGTCCTTCTGCGTCGGCATGGTCTCGCGCGCAGCGATCCGCCCCTGGATCATCCTGACCACCGCCGCGGTGCTGTTGACGCCGACCATCCTGGCCGGCCTGCTCCGCCCCGAGTTCGCCTACAAGCTCGGCGCGGTCATGCTGGTGTTCTTCTGGCTCACATTGCGCGAGGCGTCGAAACATCTCAGCGCCGCCTTCGTCGAGCGGCTCGAAGCAAAGCACCGGCTGGCGCGCCAGGCGACCCACGATTTCCTGACGGGATTGCCGAACCGCGCCGCGTTCTTCCAGGCGCTGGCGGAGACCCGCGGAAACTTCGCCATCATCGCCATCGACCTCGACGGCTTCAAGCCGGTCAACGACCGCCACGGCCATCACGTCGGCGACGATCTGTTGCGCCAGGTGGCAGAGCGGCTGTCGGTCTGCATCGGCGGGACCGGACTTGCCGCGCGCTTCGGCGGCGACGAGTTCATGATGCTCAAACCGGTTGCTTCAGGCGATGCCGGCCGAGAGCAAGCGCTCGCGCTGGCGCGCCAGGCCATTCGCGATCTCTCGATGCCGTTTTTGCTCACGGACATTCCGGTCCGCATCGGCGCAAGCGCCGGCATTTTGGTCAGCGCTGATGCAGCCACCGCCGGCTCAACGTCGCAGCTCATGGAGCGGGTCGATCGTGCGCTCTATACGGCGAAACGTGCCGGAGGCGGCCGTTGCGCTTGGTCGGATGAGAGCGCCGAGCTGGAACGCGCAGCAGGCTGAAGCAGTCCTGTTCGATTTGCGCCTTGAGCAGCCGCACCCGCGGGCCCCAGGGATCGCCCCCTCCAGGCCATCGGCCTGCGCGCCGGTTCTGCCCAGGCGCTTTGCACAGGCGCTGTTCCTGCACCGATGGCGCGTCGGCCGGCGCCGGCTCGGTCCTGGCCACCCGGGCAGTTTCGCAAACGCCTGCGACGTCCCAGATTGAGGACAGCTACAGGAGCTTGCCATGACCGCCCCTACTCCCCTGTCTTCCCTGTCGTCCGCCCTCGCTGACATCGTGGCGCGCACGGCGCCTTCCGTTGTCTCCGTGCATTCGCACCGTTCCCGCGCCACCGGCTTCGCCTGGAAACCCGGCCTGATCGTCACTGCCGACGAGGCGCTGGCCGATGAGGGCGCGGTCGAGATCGGCCTTGCCGACGGAAGCACCGCGGCCGCCACGATCGCCGGTCGCGACCATACGACTGACATCGCGCTGCTGCGCGTCGATGCCGCCGTCGCGCCGGTCAAGCTCGCCGCGACGGTACCGCCGCTCGGCGCCTTGTCGGTGGTGGTCGCCACCAATCGCGAGACGCCGAGCGCCGCGCTCGGGATGGTGTCGGCATCCGGCAAGAGCTGGCGCTCCTTACGCGGCGGCGACATCGATGCCCGGATCGAGCTCGACGTCCGCCTGCACGGGAGCCAGCAGGGCGGCCTCGCGCTCGACGCATCGGGCGAAGCCTTCGGTATGGCCGTGCTCGGACCGCGGCGCGTCCTGGTGATCCCGACGGCGACGATCGAGCGCGTCGCGGCTCAGTTGGAGGCGCGCGGCCGCATCGCGCGGGGATATCTCGGCCTCGGGCTCCAGCCGGTGCGGCTCGACGACGGCGTCGGCGCCATGGTGATGAATATCGACAAGGCCGGTCCCTCGGCCGCGGCCGGCATCCGTCAGGGCGACGTGATCGTGGCAGTCAACGGCCAGAAGCTGTCCGGCGTGCGGGCGCTGGCGCAGACGCTCGGGCCTTCGAGCGTCGGCGCGGTGGTCGACGTCGCAGTGCGCCGCGGCGGCGAGCCGGCCAGCTTCAGGGTCACGGTCGCCGAGAGGCCGGAGGCGTGAGCGAGGACAAGACGGCCGAGATCGTGCTCGCCCTGGAGATCGACGACCCCGCCCTCGCCGATCGCCTGGCGTCGCTGCTCGGCAATATCCCCGGACTTCGTCTCGCTGCGCCCGGCGAGCAGGGCGCCGCCGCGATCGTCGCGCGCGATCCGCGCATCATGCCTGCGGACATTGCCCTGACGCAGCGCGAGCTCGACGTGCTGGCGCTGATGGCGGAAGGCGCCTCGAACAAGATGATCGCGCGTCAGCTCGGCATCTCCGTGCACACCGTGAAATTTCACGTCGGCTCGCTGCTCGACAAGCTGGATGCCACCGGCCGCACCGATGCAGTCGCGCATGCGGCGCGGCGTGGCGTGATCGAGCTTTGACGCCGCCAAGCCTCACGGCGCTGGCGCCGCCGGGAAGCTGAGCGCGACCGTCAGGCCCGGTACATTGTCATGCAGCGCAATCTCCGCGCCATGAAGGTGCGCGACCGCGGCGACGAGGCTGAGGCCGAGGCCATTGCCCGGCGTGTAGCGGCTCTGTTCGAGCCGGTAGAAGCGCTTGAAGACGTGATCGCGCTGCTCGGCGGGAATGCCCGGACCGTCGTCGGCAATCGCGATCACCGCAGCGCCATCGGCTCTGCGGCAGGTCACGGTCACCTGCCCGCCCTTGCAGCCGTGCTTGATCGCGTTATCGACGAGATTGGCAATGGCGTCGAACAGCAGGTCGCGGTCTCCGGTGATCGCCACGTCGCGTTCTCCGGCAAGGCTGAGCTTTGTAGCAACCTGCTCGGCGGCGGCATCGTAGAGCTCGACGACCTCTCCGGCGATCTCGGCGAGATCAAGCGCGCGGAAGGCGCCGGTGCGGGCGCGGGTCTCGATCTCGGATATCCGGGTGATGGAGGCGAACATGCCGAGCACGGCATCGAGATCGGCGATGGTGTCCCCGATCAGCGCGGCGTCGGTCTCGCTGTTGCGCGGGGCGTGATAGGCCTTTTCCAGCCGGCCGCGCATGCGCGTCAGCGGCGTCCGCAGATCGTGCGCGACATTGTCGCTGACCTGCTTGACCTCGCCCATCAGCGTCTCGATGCGGTCGAGCATCTGGTTGAGGTTTTCGGCGACACGATCCCACTCGTCGTTGCTGCCTCGCAATGGGATACGCTGGTCGAGGCCGGAGAGCATGATGGCGCGGCTGGTGGCGTTGATCTGTTCGATCCGTCCGACCGTGCGCCGCGTCACCAGCACGGCCGCGAGCCCGGCGAGCACCAGCAGCAGCATCGCGACCGCGACCATCGCGAGCTCGATCATGCCGGTGAAGACGTCATGATCGGCGACCGTGCCGAGCCGGCGCTCCACGTAGGCGAGCGTCCCGAAATAGACATAGGCCATGATTGCCGCGACGATCAACCCAAACGCCGCGATCGCGATCAGCGCCAGGCGGAAGGTCGAGGAGCGGAGGGTCTTAGCCAGGAGCACGGAGGCAATATCCTATGCCGCGGATGGTATGGATCAGCGGATAGGCCTGGGCATCGTCGACCTTGCGACGAACGCGCCCCACATAGACGTCGATGATATTGGTTGACGGATCGAAATGCAGGTCCCAGACGTGCTGAAGCAGCATCGCGCGAGATACGACGCGGCCCTCGTTGCGGACGAGATATTCGAGCAGCTGGAATTCGCGCGGCAGCAGCGGAATCTTGCGGCCTCGGCGGCTGGCGCTGCGTGCGATCAGGTCGATCGCGAGATCACCGACGCGCACAAGCGTCTCCTTGGCGATGGTCTCGCTGCGGCGGCCGAGTGCTTCCAGCCGCGCCAGCAGTTCGGTGAAGGAGAACGGCTTGACGAGATAGTCGTCGCCGCCGGCGCGCAGGCCGCGCACGCGGTCGTCGACTTCGCCGAGCGCGGAGATGATCAGGAAGGGCGCGACGATGCCGTCGTCGCGCAACTGGCGCATCACGCTGATGCCGTCGATATCGGGCAGCATGCGGTCGATGGTGATCACGGCATAGTCACGCGCGGCGCCGTGGCTCAGGGCTTCGCGGCCATTGGCTGCGAGGTCGACGTCGTAGCCCGAGACGGTCAGCTCCTCGACCAGCTGGCCTGCAGTTTCCGGATCGTCCTCGACGACCAGGATGCGACGGTGACCTCCGCTCATGACACAAACTCCGCGCGACGATCGCCACCAGACTATCCCGTTCCGGGGCTGAGCGGAACCGCCCGGTGGCGATCGCGACAATGGTGCGGTACGGCGATGCGACTACCAATAGTCTCCGCACACATTGACCCATTGCCACCCATAGGGCGTCCAGCTCCTGCGCCAGCAGCCGTCATTGTAGCCGGCGTAGAAATAGGGCGCACCGAAGGCACCGAAGCGACGGAAATGGTGATGATGGAAGCCATGGCGGCCGTGCCAGCCCGCGCCGGCGAAGCGCGGCCCGATCGCCGCGTGCGCGAAGCGCGCCCCGCCGAAGCCAGGCCCGCCGGCGTGAGCAAAGCGGGCGCCGCCCATGCCGCCGGCCCGCATGCCGCCGAAGCCGCCGGCGTGCATGCCACCGCCGAAATGTCCGCCACCGCCGAAATGGCCGCCACCGCCAAAGCCGCCATGACCTCCACCGCCGCGCGCGAGCGCTGGTGAAGCGACTGCCATCATTGCTGCGATCAAGGTCGCCGTGAGGCTCTTGAGAAGCCTGTTGTTCATCGAAACGTCCTCCTTGCAGCGCGGCAGTCCCCATGCCGCGCGAGGAGGATTAGATGAGGAGAAGGAGCAGGTGCCTTCAACTTACAAATGCGCCAGATTCTGACGCGGGTGTTAGGGAGACCGCGCTCTCTCCCCGTCATTGCGAGCGCAGGGAAGCAATCGAGAATCCCTCCGCGGAAAGACTCTGGATTGTTTCGCTGCGCTCGCAATGACGACGTGGATGGGGCCACTCCATACGTCGAGCAGCTCGACGCGCGGAGACTTGCCCCTCACCCGGAATCCGCGCTACGCGCGAATTCCTACCTCTTCCCGCCAAGAGCGGGGAGAGGTGAGAGTCACGCCCGCTTGCCGCCATTCTTCTCGGCCGCACGGCGCAGCGCCTCCGCAAGCGCGCCGCCGCCGGAAGACTCCTGCTTGCGCGGAGCCGACGAGGTCATGCGGGCGGGATTGCGCGAGCTGTTGTCGCGCTGCATGCCGGGTGCGTCCTTCTTAGGCCCGACCTCGTCGTCGAGGCGCAGCGTGAGCGAGATGCGCTTGCGGGCGACCTCGAAGTCCAAGACCTTCACCTTGACGATATCGCCCGGCTTCACCACCTCGCGCGGGTCCTTGATGTAGGTCTTGGACATCGCCGAGATGTGCACGAGGCCGTCCTGGTGCACCCCGATGTCGACGAAGGCGCCGAACGCGGCGACGTTGGTGACGGTGCCCTCGAGGATCATGCCCTTCTTGAGGTCCTTGATCTCCTCGACGCCCTCCTTGAACACCGCGGCCTTGAACGCAGGGCGGGGGTCGCGGCCCGGCTTTTCGAGCTCGCGCAGGATGTCGGTGACGGTCGGCAGGCCAAAAGTCTCGTCGACGAAATCCTTCGGCTTCAAGGTGCGCACGATCTCGCTGCTACCGATCAGCGCCTTGATGTCGCTCCTGGTGGCCGCGAGAATCCGGCGCACCACCGGATAGGCTTCCGGATGCACCCCGGAGGCGTCGAGCGGGTCCTCGCCGCCGAGGATGCGCAAGAAGCCCGCGCACTGCTCGAATGCCTTGGGCCCGAGCCGCGGCACGTCCTTCAGCGCCTTGCGCGACTTGAACGGACCGTTGGCGTCGCGGTGCGCCACGATGCTCTGCGCAAGGCCGGAGCCGACGCCCGACACGCGCGCAAGCAGCGGCGCCGAGGCGGTGTTGACGTCGACGCCGACCGCGTTCACGCAGTCTTCGACCACCGCATCGAGCGATTTTGCGAGCTTGGCCTGGCCGAGGTCGTGCTGATACTGGCCGACGCCGATCGCCTTGGGCTCGATCTTGACGAGCTCGGCGAGCGGGTCCTGGAGCCGCCGCGCGATCGAGACCGCGCCGCGCAGGGTGACGTCGAGGCCGGGCAATTCCTCCGAGGCGAAAGCCGAGGCCGAATAGACCGACGCGCCGGCTTCCGACACGACGATCTTCGTCATCTTCAACTCGGGCAGGCCCTTGACGAGGTCCGCGGCGAGCTTGTCGGTCTCGCGCGAGGCGGTGCCGTTGCCGATCGCGATCAGCTCGACGCGATGTTTCAGCGCGAGCCTGCCGAGCGTCGCCAGCGACTCGTTCCACTGCCGCTGCGGCTCGTGCGGATAGATCGCGATGGTGTCGACCACCTTGCCGGTCGCATCGACGACCGCGACCTTGACGCCGGTGCGGTAGCCGGGATCGAGTCCCATGGTGACGCGGGTGCCTGCCGGCGCGGCCAGCAGGAGGTCCCGCAAGTTGGAGGCGAACACGCGCACGGCCTCGGTCTCGGCCGCATTCCACAGCCGCATGCGCAGGTCGATGTTGAGATGCACCTGGATCTTGGTGCGCCAGGCCCAGCGCACGGTGTCGATCAGCCAGCGGTCGCCGGGGCGCTTGAGGTCGGCGATGCCGAACCGCTTCATGATCTTCAGTTCATAGCCACTCGGCACGCCCGGCGGCGGCGCCTCCGCCTCGGCCTGGATCTGGAGATCGAGGATCTCTTCCTTCTCGCCGCGGAACATCGCGAGAATGCGATGCGATGGCAGCTTGGTCAGCGGCTCGGAGAAATCGAAATAGTCGGCGAACTTCTCGCCCTCGGTCTTCTTGCCGTCGCGCACCTTGGAGGCCATGCGCGCGTTGGTCCACATCTCCTCGCGCAATGCGCCGATGAGGTCGGCGTCCTCGTCGAAGCGCTCGACCAGAATGGCGCGGGCGCCGTCGAGCGCGGCGGCGGCATCCGCAACGCCCTTCTCGGCGTTGACGAAGCTTTCTGCCACGACCTTCGGATCGTTGACGGGCTCAGCCATCAGCTGATTGGCGAGCGGCTCGAGGCCGGCTTCCCTGGCGATCTCTGCCTTGGTACGGCGCTTCGGCTTGAACGGCAGGTAAATGTCTTCGAGGCGTGCCTTGCTGTCGGCGGCCATGATCGTGGCTTCGAGCGCTGCATCGAGCTTGCCCTGCTCGCGGACCGATTCGAGAATGGCCTTGCGGCGGTCTTCGAGCTCACGCAGGTAAACCAGGCGCTCCTCCAGGGTGCGCAATTGCGCGTCGTCGAGCGCACCGGTCGCTTCCTTGCGGTAGCGGGCGATGAAGGGAACCGTGGCGCCGCCGTCGAGCAGCGTCACCGCCGCCTCGACCTGCTCGGCGCGAACCCCAAGCTCCTGCGCAATTTTGTGGTTGATGTTTGCCACGCGAGATTCCCTCTATCAAAGCACGCGACGCAGGGGGCGAACCACCGGCCGCGGGACGCCGCTTATGGACCAACCGAGGTTGATTCATCAAGGTGGGGCGCGCAACCGTCGACAGAGGATTTTTTACTGGATCGATGCCATCTCGCCACATTCGTGGGGGCGCGCGGCTTCTCTCCTGCGTCGCGGGCCAGAATAGCAGACCCGTCATCCTGAGAGCTTGTGGCTTGACAGGAGCCGCTGTTCAGCGGCGGCTGTCTGCTCCGCCGGGCCCCTGAACTCCACACGAGGACAATCATGCGTACAACATCGGTCGGCGTGTTCAAGGTCGCCACCACGGGCCCCGGCGACGTCTCCGGTCTCATGGCCATGATCAATTCCGGCGCGATCGACCCGCGCGAGATCCTGGCGATCCTCGGCAAGACCGAGGGTAATGGCGGCGTCAACGACTTCACGCGGGAATACGCCGTCAGCGCGCTGTGCACGGCGCTGGCACCACACCTCGACCTGCCGCCGCGCGAGGTCGAGCAGCGCATTGCCTTCGTGATGTCCGGCGGCACCGAAGGCGTGCTCAGCCCGCACATCACGGTGTTCACGCGTCGAACCGTCGACGCCCGTCGGGTGGGCCCCACCGGCATGCGGCTGAGCATCGGCATGGCGCAGACGCGGGATTTCCTGCCCGAGGAGCTCGGCCGCTCCGCGCAGATCACGGAAACGGCGACGGCCGTGAAGGCCGCCATGGCGGATGCCGGCATCAGCGATCCCGCCGACGTCCATTTCGTGCAGGTCAAGTGCCCGCTGCTCACCAGCGATCGCATCGAGGCGGCAGCGGTGCGCGGCAACAAGACAGCGACGACCAGCGCCTACGCCTCGATGGCCTATTCCCGCGGCGCCTCCGCGCTCGGCGTCGCCGTCGCGCTCGGCGAGATTGCAGCCGATCTCCGCGATGAGGACGTGCTGCGGCGCCATGATCTGTTCTCGTCCGTGGCCTCCACCTCATCAGGCATCGAGCTGATGCACAACGTCGTCATCCTGCTCGGCAACTCGGCGGCATCAGCAAGCGAGTTCGAGATCGGTCATGCCGTGATGAGCGACGCCATCGACTCCGGCGCGGTGGTCGCGGCGCTTGAAAGCGTCGGACTCCGCATCGCGCCGCAGGCAACGAAGGGCCGCGAGCTCGTCAACATGTTCGCCAAGGCGGAGGCCTCTCCTGACGGCAGCGTGCGCGGCTTTCGCCACACCATGCTGGAAGACACCGACATCAGCTCGACGCGCCACGCCCGCGCAGCTGTCGGCGGCCTGATCGCTGGCCTTGCCGGCACCGGGGCGGTCTACGTGTCCGGCGGCGCCGAGCACCAGGGCCCGCCGGGCGGCGGGCCGGTTGCAGCGATCGCACGACTGTCGGATTGATACGACCGGCATCTCCGGTCTTGCGACCTGTCCGCCCCACGCAACCCTGCCCCTCGCGCCGGCTCGCTTGATTCGGACCGTTCCTTGCGAAAGGAAGATAGCCGCTATCCAAGAGGATTTTGACGTCATGACTTTGCCGATGAGCTGGAATGAATGGGCGCAGCACGATGGAGTCGCGCTGGCGGGGCGCGTCCGCAAGGGCGAGCTGACGGCGAAGGAATTGGCGCGGCAGGCCGCGGCAGGCGTTGCCAAGGTCAATCCGGCACTGTCGGGCGTGGTCGAGCTGTTCGAGGACGTGATCGCCGACCCCGCCAAGGATGGCGCCAATCTCGCCGGCCCGTTCGCCGGCCTGCCCTTCCTGATGAAGGACCTCGGGCCAACCATGAAGGGCCGACTCCAGGAGATGGGCTCGCTGCTGATGCGCGGCAATCGCGCCAGCGCCGACACGTTCCTGACCGGAAAACTCCGCCAGGCCGGGCTGAACCTGATCGGACGCACCACGACGCCGGAATTCGGCGTGTGCAGTTCCGCCGACAATCCCGCCGTCTACGTCACGCGCAATCCCTGGAATACCGACTACACCACCTGCGGCTCGTCCGCAGGCAGCGCGGCGATGGTCGCCGCGGGCGTGGTGCCGATCGCGCATGCGACCGACGGTGGCGGCTCGATTCGCATTCCCGCCGGCGTCAATGGCAATATCGGGCTGAAGGTCTCGCGCGGCGTGTTCTCGCTCGCCCCGCACATGTCTGACCTCACCGGCCTCGTCTCGATCCAGGGCTGCCAGTCGCGCTCGGTGCGCGACACCGCCGCCTTCGTCGACCATGCGCGCGGGCCTGCGCCCGGCGAGTTCATGCCGTTCTGGACCACGGCGCAGCCCTATTCCGAGATGATCAAGCGCGATCCCGGCAAGCTCCGCATTGCGCTCTCACACACATGGGGCGACTATACCGCGACGCCTGAGATCGCCGCCGAGCTGGAGAAGGCCGGCCGCTTCCTCGAAGGCCTCGGCCATCACGTCGATCACGCGCTGCCCGAGCTCGATTTCCGTGCCGCGTTCGCGGCGCAGACCACCTGCTACATCTCGAACTTTGCGGTGGTGATCTCCAACATGCTCGCTGCGCGCGGGCTGGAAAAGCCGCCGGAAGATCTGATCGAACCCGTGAACATTCGCATCTGGGAAGCCGGCCGGCACACGAGCTTCGCCGAACGGGCGAAGATGCAGGGCGTATTCAATACGACCTCGCGCAGCTTCGGCGCGTTCTTCGAGCAGTGGGACGTGATCCTGACGCCGATCACGGCGCTGCCGACGCCGAAGGTCGGCACCAGGGAATACCTCACCATCTCCGATAATCCCGACGTGCTCGACTGGTTCGGCAATCTCTGGCGCAACTTCGCCTTCACGCCACTCGCCAATCTCTGCGGTATGCCGGCGATCTCGATGCCGATGGCAACCCAGGATCACGGCCTGCCGCTCGGCATCCAGGCCATCGCCAAGCAGGCCAATGACGGCCTCTTGCTGCAACTCGCCGCCCAGATCGAGCGCGCGCTCGACGGCAAGTGGAACGGTGGCAAGAAGCCGAAGGTGCATGTGAGCTAGCGGGTGGGCGATCGCACCGACATGCGATCGCACGCCTCAATTCTTCACCGCCGGAATTTCCTCCGGCCGCGGCTGCTGCTGGCCCTGCTGATACATCGCGAGCGCCTTGTCGAGCGCTTCGCGCAGCGCCAGCGCCGCGGCCAGGCTGCAACGCAGGTGTGCGGTCTGGACCACGTCGACCCTGACGGCGGCGCCGACCGGCATTAGGAGGTTGGCGGCAAGCTCGATCTGGATCGCGCCGTTGTGGTGGCCGAAGCAGGATGCGCCGTCGAAATAGATGATCGGCGCCCGCTCCGAGCTCGAGGTGGAAATGGTGACGGGCCCCTGATTGGTGCCGGGTGTCTCGGGGTCGGTCATGGGCGCTCCTTGCGGGCATGGGACGAACGAAGCGCTCACCATCGTTGCTTTGGCCTGCCCTGTCGAGGCCAAACCGCCCCCGGCAGGCGTCCCGGACAAGGCACATTCGGGGGTTTTGCGCGGCGCTCGGCACTGGTCTAGAACATCGCCATGTCCACTGTACCTGTCACGCTCCCATTCGAGGAACTCGCCGAAGCCATCAAGGGCCGCCGCTCTGATTACGGCCATATCAGCGGGCTCCAGCTCGACCGCTTCGCGCCCGCCGAGGCCTGGTCCAGCCTGCCCTACCGGCCCGTCTTCGTCGGCGACACCGAGACCGGCGTGCTGCACGGCGGTGTCGTCACGGCAATGCTGGACGAGAGCTGCGGCATGGCCGTGCAGCTTGCACTTGACGGCACGCGCGCGATCGCAACCCTGGACTTGCGCATCGACTACCAGAAGCCGGCGACGCCGGGCCTCGACATCAAGGCGCATTCGGTCTGCTACCGCACCACACGCTCGATCGCCTTCGTGCGCTCCACCGCCTATCAGGAGTCGGAGGACGATCCGGTCGCGACCGCCACCGCCTGCTTCATGATCGGCGCCAACCGCACCAACATGCTTGCCGACCGCCGTATGGATGCGCGCAGCATCCCATCGCTGGAGGCTCCTGAGGATCCGGATGGGCCGTTTGCGCGCAGCCCGTTCGCGCGCTGCCTCGGCATCCGCGTTAACGACGACGGCACGCTGACGATGCCGTTCTCGCCGAAGATCATCGGCAATCCGATCCTGCCCGCGATCCATGGCGGCATGACCGGCGCCTTCCTGGAGACCACCGCGGTCGTCGGGGTGGCGCGCGAGCTCGGCACTGCGGCGCCGCCCAAGCCGATCGGCCTCACCGTCAACTATCTGCGCTCCGGCCGTGCCCTCGACACGTTCGCCGACGTCTCGATCGTGAAGCAGGGCCGGCGCATCGTGGCCTTCGAGGCGCGGGCCTGGCAGGATGATGCCACCAAGCCGATCGCCACCGCTTTCGGTCATTTCATGCTGCGCCCGACGCCGGGAAGTGACGACGAATAAGCGGATTTTGACTTGACGGCCGAAGTTCCGGCAACAACGATAGCACGTCCCCGCGAGAGGTATTGGATTGCGGCATCCGCTCGACATCGTCGCCATGTTCGCCGCGCTCTGGCTGCTGGCATCGATGATGCTCGACGCGCTGACGCCGAAGGATCTGACGGCGGTGACGATCGCCGTCGCGATCGGACCCGCGATCGTCATCACGGCCGTGTTCTACCATTTGCGCTGCCCGCGCATGGATTTTGCCGTGGTGTTTGCCGCGCTGTGGCTGATCTCGGACATCGCCATCGCCTTCGTCGCAGCGAAGCAGTTGCCGCCTTTCCTGATCGGGCTCGGCTTTTTGCCGGCTCTGCTGGTCGGCGCCGTGCTGCACTGGCGACGCTTCCAGAACCGCCATGATCGGCTGGCCACGCCATCGGTGAAGCGCGGCTGAGGCCGCGCGCTCGGTGTTCACCACTCCCCGTTGGGGAGAGGTGAACCAAACCACCTCAGCCGAAATCAGCGCGGCAAGAGGTTCGTCTTTGCGAGATCGAGCACCTCGTCGCCGCGACCGTTCATCACCGCACGCAGGATCCAGAGGCTGAAACCTTTGACCTGCTCGGCGGTGATGGTCGGCGGCATCGACAGCTCCTGCTTGGCGGTGACGACGTCGAGCAACGCCGGCCCATTGTGCGCCAGCATCTCCTTCATCGCGCCGGGGAGCTCGCCGGGATCCTCGACGCGTTTCGCGAAGATACCCATCGCGCGCGCCATCGCGGCGAAGTCGGGGTTCTCCAGATCGACACCGGTGTCGACGAACCCCGCCGCCTTCATCTCCAGCGCGACGAAGCCCAGCACGCCGTTGTTGAAGACGACGACCTTCACCGGCAGCTTCATCTGCGTCAGCGTGATGAGGTCGCCCATCAGCATGGTGAAGCCGCCGTCGCCGGAGAGCGAGATGACCTGGCGGCCGGGCTGTGCGGCCTGCGCGCCGATCGCCTGCGGCATCGCATTGGCCATCGAGCCGTGCACGAAGGAGCCGATCAGCCGGCGGCGGCCGTTCATGTCGAGATAGCGCGCGGCCCACACGGTCGGCGTGCCGACGTCGGCGGTGAACACGGCATCGTCGGACGCATGGTCGCTGATGACCTTTGCGAGATATTGCGGATGGATCGGCTTGGCGCCCGGCGTGCCCCTGGCGAGCGAGTCGAGGCCTTCGCGGGCCTTCTTGTAGTGCGCGACTGCGTCGTCGAGATGCTTGCGCCGCGTCTTGGTCTTGAGCAGCGGCAGCAGCGCCTCGATGGTGAGCTTGACGTCGCCGACGAGGCCGAGATCGATCTTGCAACGCCGGCCGAGATTTTCGGGACGGAGGTCGATCTGCGCGACCTGGCAGTCGGTCGGGAAGAACTGCTTGTACGGAAAATCGGTGCCGAGCATCACCAGCGCGTCGCAGGCGTGCATGGCGGCATAGCCCGAGGAGAAGCCGATGAAGCCGGTCATGCCGACGTCGTAAGGGTTGTCGTACTCCACATGCTCCTTGCCGCCGAGCGCATGCACGATCGGGCTCTTCAGAGCTTCCGCCAGCTGCATCAGCGGCGCATGCGCCCCGGCGCAGCCTCGGCCGCAGAACAGGGTGATGCGCTCGGCACCGTTCAGGAGGTCCGCCAGCGCCTTGAGCTCATCGGCCTCCGGCACGACCTCCGGCGCCGACAAGGCAAGGCCGCGCGCCGTCGACAGCGCCCGCTTCGGGGGACTGCGGAAGGCGACGTCGCCGGGCATGGCAACCACGGCAACGCCGCGCAAGCCCACCGCGGCGCGAATCGCATTCTCCAGCACGTAGGGAAGCTGGCTCGAATCCGAGACCAGCTCGCAATAATGGCTGCACTCGCGGAACAGGTTCTGCGGATGGGTCTCCTGGAAATAGCCGCCGCCGATTTCGGCGGTGGGGATCTGCGCCGCAATCGCCAGCACCGGAACGCGGCTGCGGTGCGCATCGAACAGCCCGTTGATCAGATGCAGATTGCCCGGGCCGCAGGAACCGGCGCAGACTGCGAGGCTCCCGGTCATCTCCGCTTCGCCGGCCGCTGCAAACGCTGCAACCTCCTCGTGCCGGACGTGGATCCACTCGATGGTGCCGCGACGGCGCAGCGCTTCGGTCAGCGCATTCAGACTGTCGCCGACGATGCCGTAGATGCGCTTGACGCCGGCCTGTTCGAGCGTTGCCACGAAAAGATCGGCTACGTTGTTGATCGCCATGTCGGTCTCCTGCTCCAGCCAGTCGCATGTCTACGATGCACAAACATCGGTTGCGACACCGCGAGGGACAATAAGCTATGACACGCTCATGGCTTGTCTGTTCCGGCTCAATTTTTCGCAATTGCCCGATCGTAGGCCGCAACTGTGACCTTCGCGCGAGCTGCGACATCCGCCGCCGTCATGCCGGGCTTGTAGAGGCTGGAGCCGAGGCCGAACGCCGTCACGCCGCCCTTGATGTACTCCGCGAAGTTCTGGTCGGAGACGCCGCCGACGGCGGCGATCATCACGCCTGATGGCAGCACGGCCCTGATTGCGGCGATGCCGGAGGCGCCGAGCACGCTCGCCGGAAAGAACTTCAGGCTCGACGCACCCGAGCGCGCGGCAAGCAGCGCCTCGGTCGGCGAGAACACGCCGGGCATCGTCACCATGCCGTGCTGATGCGCGCGCGCGAGCACCTCGGTATCGACATTGGGCGAGACCATGAGCTTGCCGCCGACGTCGTTGAGACGATCGACATCTACCGTGGTCAGCACCGTGCCGGCGCCGATCAACACGCCTGATGGCGCCTGCTTCACCGCCATCGCGATGGAGCGGAACGGATCGGGCGAGTTCAAGGGAATCTCGATCGCGGTCATGCCGGCTTCGATCAGCACGCCGACAATGGCCTCGGTCTCCTCGGGCTTGACGCCGCGCAAGATCGCGACCAGCGGCCGTTTCATCGGCGGAAAAGGAACGCTCATCTCAAGAATCCTTCTACTTCGTCCAGATCGCGGCAGCCGCCATCGACAAACCGCGGCGGACGGCTTCATCCGCATCGACTGGCCTTGCGGTCATCGATAACGCCTCGAAAGCCAGCCGGTACAACACGGCGAGCCGTCCCGAGGCAATCAGCATGACACCCGCTTGCGGCACGGTGCCGGAGAGCCCTGCCGCCAGCTCGACACCGATCAACGTGCCCGAAAGCGTCTCGCGCGCGGCGGCCGGCGTGCCGCCGAACAGAAGCTGCCGCGACCGCGCACCGAACAGGAGATTGCCCGCGAAGGCCGGCGCCTCATACGCGGCGTTCACTGCCGCCTTGAAGCTCGCGACATCCTCGGCGTCGTCTGCGCCGGCGACCGCGAGCGACAGGATCGTCTCACGCGAGACAGCACTGAACAGCTCGCCGGTCATGAAGGTGGAGAAATGCGCGACCGTGCCGTCCTTCACGCGAACCCATTTCGAATGCGTGCCGGGCATGCAGACCAGCGCCTCGCCCGCGGCATCGAGGCCGAGCGCGCCGAGCAGTTGCGTCTCCTCGCCGCGCATGACATCCGGCGCCTTCGGGTCGCGCTGCGCGATGCCCGGCAGGATCCGGATATCGCGCGCCTCGCCTGGCACACGCACCGCCTGCTTCAGAATGGCAGAGAGCGGAGCCGGCGCGTCGACATAGCCGGCCTCGACCCAGCCGGTGCGGGCACCGGCCATGCCGCAAACCAGCACCGGCAGATGATCCGGCGCTTCGACCGCCGCAAGATGCGATCGCAGCACCGCCGGGAAGCCGGCCTTCGCCGCCGCCAGCATGCCCTCGCCGCTGCGACGCTCGGTCAGCACCTGGCCGGCGCGGTCGATCAGCCAGAGCCGGAAGCTGCTGGTGCCCCAGTCCACCGCGACATAAGCGGGTTCGGTCATGTCAGGCCTCGTCCTCGTCTCACGGCTAAGACGCCGTCTCGCGACAAATGAGACGATGTCTTGCAGACTCCCGTCGAGATACCGGCTATTGCGCGGGCAAACCAGCGCTTTCTCTCCAATTTGAGGCTCCGACGCGCTGGCACACCGCTTGCTGAAGAACCGCTTGCTGAAGACTGGTCGCTCAACTCCGTCAACGCGCGACAAGACGCGTCAACATCAGATGAGGAAACCCATGGAGATCGGCTATTTCACGATGCCTTCGCATCCGCCGGAGTGCGGGTTGAAGGAAGGACACGATTGGGATCTGCAGGTTCTGCGCTGGCTCGACGAGCTCGGCTATCAGGAAGCCTGGATCGGCGAGCATCACACCGCGCCCTGGGAACCCAATCCCACGCCGGACCTGCTGATCGCGCAGGCGCTGATGCAGACCAAAAAACTTCGCATCGGACCGGGCGGCTTCCTGCTGCCCTATCACCACCCGGCCGAGCTCGCCAACCGCGTCGCCATGCTCGACCATCTCTCCGAGGGCCGGCTCAATTTCGGCGTCGCCGCATCCGGCCTGCCGAGCGACTGGGCGATGTTCAACGTCGACGGCATGAGCGGGCAGAACCGCGACATGACCCGCGAGGCGCTGGAGATCATCCTGAAGATGTGGAGCGATCCCGCGCCCTGGACCTACAAAGGCAAGTTCTGGACGGTCTCCAAGCCGGACACGATGTTCGACTTCCTCAAGCCCCACATCAAGCCGCTGCAGGCGCCGCATCCGCCGATCGGCGTCGCTGGCCTGTCGAAGAACTCGGACACGCTGAAGCTTGCGGGCGAGCGCGGCTTCATTCCGATGAGCCTCAACCTCAACCCGGCCTATGTCGGCAGCCACTGGGACTCCGTCGAGATCGGGGCCGCCAAGACGGGGCGCAAGCCGAACCGGCAGGACTGGCGGCTGGTGCGCGAGGTATTCGTTGCCGACACCGACGAGGAGGCCTGGAAGCTCTCGACCGGCGACATGATGGGCCGGATGATGAGCGAGTACTTCCTGCCGCTGCTCGGCCATTTCGGCTTCAAGGACTATCTGAAGCACGCGCCCGACGTGCCCGACAGCGACGTCACCGTCGAATATTGCGCCAAGCGGAACTGGATCGTCGGCTCGCCCGCGACGGTCGCCGAGAAGATCGAGAAGATCTACGACGAGGTCGGCGGCTTCGGCGTGCTCTGCGTGTTCGGCTTCGATTACAAGCACAAGCCGGAAGCCTGGCACCACTCGCTCTCGCTGCTGAAGAACGAGGTGATGCCGCGCCTTGCGCATCTCGGCTCGGCGAAGAAGGCGGCTTGACCGCCTGCGGGTGTGGCGCGATCGTGCCGCACCCGTATTCATTTCGGAGATTTCCGCGTGACGGTCGATGCCAAGGACTTCAAGCAGGCGATGCGCCAATGCGCCGGCGCCGTCGCGTTGGTGACGGTGGGTGCCGAGCACGGCAAGCGCACAGGCCTGACAGTGACCTCGGCCTGCTCGCTGTCGGACTCGCCGCCCTCGCTGATCGTCTGCGTCAATCGCAACGCCAGCGCCCATACGCGCATCCGCGAGGAAGGCGCGTTTGCGATCAACTTCCTGAATGAGGATCACGCGCTGCTCGCGCTGACCTTCAGCGGCCAGAAGGGCGTCAACGGCGACGACCGTTTCGCCTTCGGGCAGTGGACGCGTGGGACAACCGGCGCGCCGGTGCTGACCGACGCGGTCGCCGCGTTCGATTGCGTGCTGGCGCAGGAGTTCGAGACCAGGACGCATTCGATCTTCGTGGGCGAGGTGCGCGACGTCTCGCATTCGGCCATGGCGACGCCGCTCGTGTACTTGCGCAGCAACTTCCATACGCCGCGGGAGATGCGCGAGGGCGTGACGATCGGCGACGTCGACGCGCGGCATCTGAGCTGGACGGATTTCTCGTAGTGGCGGCCCTCTTCCTTTCTCCCCTTGTGGGGAGAAGGTGGCGCGAAGCGCCGGATGAGGGGTATCTCTCCGCGTATTGAAACGAGAATTGGACTCGCGGAGAGAGACCCCTCACCCGTCTCACCGCTGCGCGTCGAGCCACCCTCTCCCACAAGGGGAGATGGGAAGAAAGACGCCCCTTCGCGAACTGATAGCGACCTACTGCGCCGTCGCGATCTTCAACTGCTTGATCTTGCGATACAGCGTGGCGCGGCTGAGCTTCAGCGCACGCGCCGCCTCCGTCACGCGGCCGCCGTGCTTGCGCAGGGCTTCGGCGATCGTCCCGCGTTCGGCGGCCACGAGATCGGGCTCCGCCGCCCGTCCACCGAACGGCGGCAGATCAAGATCGGCATCCGTGATCACACCGTCTTCCGCGGTGCAGCCGGCGAGCCGCAGCACGTGACGGAGCTGGCGCATGTTGCCGGGGAACGGATAGGCCGCGAGCTGTGACCAGGCCTCGTCCGACAGGCGACAATTCGGCGCTTCCTCGCGGGCGATCTGGCGAATGACATCGTCGCGGTCCGCGCGCTCGCGCAGCGCCGGCAGCCGCACCTCGATGCCGCGCAGGCGGAAGTAGAGATCGGCGCGGAACGCGCCCTGCTCCGCCATGCGGCCGAGATCGCGATGCGTGGCGCTGATCAGGCGGATGTCGACGGCGACGGGCTTGAGCGCTCCGAGCGGCCAGACCTCGCGGTTTTCCAGAACGCGCAACAGGCGCGTCTGCAAGCCGATCGGCATGTCGCCGATCTCGTCGAGGAACAGCGTGCCGCGATCGGCCTGCACGATCAGGCCCTTCGAACCGTCGCGCCGGGCGCCGGTGAAGGCGCCGGCCTCGTAGCCGAACAGCTCGGCGTCGATCAGGCTCTCCGGCATCGCCGCGCAATTCAGCGCGACATAGTTGTGACGCGCCCGGTTGCTGGCGGCGTGAATGGCGCGCGCGAATACATCCTTGCCGACACCGGTCTCGCCATGCAGCAGCACCGGCAGATTGTGATCCCCGATGCGCCTGAGCCGGTTCACGCTCTTGATCAGGCCGGGATCGCGGCCGGCGAGCCGATGCATTGCATCGAAGCGATCGACAGGCGCATCGCGGCGCGGCGCAAGCGGGCGCGCCCTCTTGCGCAGCGGCGGCGCGACATGGACCTGGCCCAGGGCACTGCCGTCGGCACGGCGCAGCCGAACAACATCGTCCGCGCCACACGCGGCTTGATGGTCGAGCTCGAGGTAGCGCGACAGATCAATGCCGGAGGCGATCATGCCGTCGGTGAGGCCCAGCAGCAGACGCGCGGAACGGCTGGCGCCGATGATGCGACGGTCGTCGTCATAGGCGATGAGGCCGCTGCCGCCGTTGCCGGGCACGGTGGCGATCCAGGCGTTGTGGAAATAGCCACGGAAGATCGCTCCCTCCATCCGCCGCGTCGCCTCCATGGTCACAGCCAGCGCAAGCTGGTGCGCGGTACGTTCGAGATCCTCCCGGCAGGAGGTGATGTTCACCGCACCTGCGAGACGTCCGGCCTGGTCGAACAGCGGCGCCACGGCACAGGAGAACATGTGCCACTGCGCGCGAAAATGCTCGTCGCGATGCACCAGGATCGGCTTCTCCTCCGCGAGCGCGGTCCCGAGTCCATTCGTGCCCTCGAAGGTCTCGGCGAAGTTCGAGCCGGTGTAGATCTTCCAGTCCAGAAACATCTTTGCATCGGCTTCGCCCGGCAGGCGGCTGAACAGCATGGTCGCGTTCGCATCCGCGAGATTGACGCAGTAGCCGGCGTCGCGCAGCACACGGGCGAGATCGTCGAGCTCGGGCATTGCGAGCCTGATCGTCTGCTCCATCGGTTCGGCGGCGTGCCGGATTTCGGCTTCGGTCAGCGTCTGCGGCGGCCCCTGGCGGGCCGGATCGAGCTTGTGACTGACCAGGCAGCGCCGCCAGGAACTAGCGATCCGCGACGAGGCATCGACGTCGGCCAAGCGGTCTGTGACCTGATTGGCGACGGACAAGACACGGGCGACATGGTTCGAGGCCGAAAGGCTGGCCATCGCGGACGTCTCCACCCTGTATTATTGTGCAAAGTCTGGCACCACGGGCGGGGATGTCAATCGGGAACCGGGAACGGAGGCATGGCGAGCTAATCTCCATGTCGTCATGGCCGGGCTCGTCCCGGGCATGACGATGGGGAAACAACTCGTGTAGATGATCGGAAGCGGCGGTGACGCTCCCAGAATGCTGCACCGCCCTCACCACGTGTCGATGCACGGCCGCTTCTTCGCCGTCCTCGGCTCGGGCTTCGGCACCGATCGCAGGCCCGCCATGATCCATCGCCGGGTCTCGGCGGGGTCGATGACGTTGTCGATCTCGAACACGGAGGCGATCGAGACCGCCTTGCCGTTGGCGTAGAGTTCGGCGACCTTGTTGCGGTAGTAGGTCTCGCGCTCGTCGGGATCGGCAATCGCCTCCATCTCCTTGCGGAAGCCGAGGCGGACATAGCCCTCGAGCCCCATGCCGCCGAACTCGCCGGTCGGCCAGGCCGCGGTGAAGAACGAGGCATGGAAGCCGCCGCCGATCATGGACTGCGCCCCGAGACCATAGCCCTTGCGCAGCACGATGCCGAACAGCGGGACGGTGAGGCTCGCGCCTGTGACGAACATGCGGGAGACGTGGCGCACGATCGCGGTCTTCTCGGCCTCCGGGCCGACCATGAAGCCGGGCGTGTCGCAAAGCGAGACGATCGGCAGATCGAAGGCGTCGCAGAGCTGGAGGAAGCGCGCGGCCTTGTCGCCGGCATCGGCATCGATCGCGCCGCCGAGATGGCGCGGGTTGTTGGCGATCAGGCCGAACGGCTTGCCCTCGATGCGGATCAGCGCGGTGATCATGCCGACGCCGTAGTCGCGGCGCAGCTCCAGCACGGAATCCTTGTCGGCGACGAGGTCGATCACGCTGCGGACGTCGTAGACGCGCAGCCGGTTCTCAGGGATGGCGCGGCGGAGCAGGCGCTGGTCGGCGGCTTCCCAAGACGTAACCGCCCCCTGGAAATAGGACAGGTATTTCTGCGCGACGGACGTCGCCTCCTCCTCGTCCTCGACCAGGATGTCGATGACCCCGTTCGGCGCCTGGAACGAGGCCGGGCCAACCTCGGCCGGGTGATAGACGCCGAGCCCGCCGCCCTCGATCATTGCCGGACCGCCCATGCCGATCGAGGCGTTCTTGGTGGCGATGATGACGTCGCAGCAGCCGAGCATCGCAGCGTTGCCGGCGAAGCAATAGCCGGAGACCACACCAACCACCGGCACGAGGCCCGAGAGCCTTGCGAACTGCACGAAGGACGGACCGTCGAGCCCGGTCATGCCGAGCCGGTCGGTGTCTCCGGGCCGGCCGCCGCCGCCCTCGGCGTAGAACACCAGCGGCACGCGCCAATCCTCCGCGAGCGTCAGCATGCGGTCGATCTTCTTGTGGTTCATATGACCCTGCGTGCCCGCGAGCACGGTGTAATCATAGGCCAGGACGATGCAGCGCCCGCCCTCGGGGCCGAATTTCTCGGCATTCACGGTGGCGACGCCCATGACGAGGCCGTCGGCCGGCGTGTTCTTGATGAGATCGTCGAGCTTGCGCCGGCGGCGCTGTGCCGCGATCGCAAGGCTGCCGTACTCCATGAACGAGCCTTCGTCGACGAGCTGGGCGACGTTCTCGCGCACGGTGCGCTGATTGGTGTTGCGGCGGCGCTCGACGGAGGCCGGGCGGTTCTCGTCGAGCGTATTGGCCTGGCGCGCGATCAGCTCCGCGAGATCGGGGCGGATGTGGTCCAGATCGATGTCGGCTTCCGCTGCGGTGCTATCAGCCGCAACATCAAGCGGTTCGAGATACAGGATCGGCTCGCCATGCATCAGCGTGACCCCGTCGCCGGCAAGGAGCTTCATGACCCGGCCGCCCTGCTCGGCCATGACGAGATGCTCCATCTTCATGGACTCGATCACGGCAAGCTGCTGGCCGGGGCGCACGATCTCACCTTCCTTGACTTGGATGGTGACGATGGTTCCTTGCAGGGGCGCTGCGACCATCACCGCGCCTTCGGGCACCACTTGCGCGACGTGCGCCTCCGTGCCCTGGGCGCCGCTCCGCTCGGTCGCAGCGAAGTAGAGCGGCTTTGCCGCGCCCTCGGCCGCCCCGACGAGCTTGCCGATATTGCGATCGATGAAATCGGTCGCGATGCGGTTGATTCTGAAGTCCGGATGCGCGAGCACCGCCTGGAGGAAAGCGATGTTGGTGACGACGCCGTCGATCCGGAACTCGCGCAGGGCACGCGAGGCTTTCGCGACCACGTCATGCCAGGCCTCGCCCGGCGTATGGACGATGACCTTTGCCAGCAGCGAGTCGAAGGCCGCACTGGTCTTGTAGCCGGCATAGCCAAAGCTATCGACGCGGACTCCTGGGCCCGACGGCGGCTCGAACACAGCAAGCACCCCGCCAGTCGGATGGGTCGCGCCCGTCTCGTCAAGCGTTTCCATGTTGACGCGAAGCTGCATGGCATAGCCGCGCGGCTTCGGGATCGATCCCTGCGCGAGGCCGAGGGAAGCCAGCGTGCCGCCTGCAGCGACCGCGAGCTGGGCGCGGACGAGATCGAGCCCGAGCACCTCTTCCGTCACGGTGTGCTCGACCTGGAGCCGCGGGTTGGCCTCGATGAAGGCAAAGCTGTCGTTCGCCGTGCCGTCGACCAGGAACTCGAAAGTGCCGAGATTGTCGTATGAGGCCGCCGTCGCAAGCTGCTTCGCCGCCTCGATGATACGACCACGCAAGGCATCGCTCAGCGAGGGGCTCGGCGCCACCTCGATCAGCTTCTGATGGCGACGCTGGATGGTACATTCGCGCTCCCAGAGATGGGAAATCGCACCGTGGCGGTCGCCGATGATCTGCACCTCGATGTGGCGCGCCTGCCGAATCAGCCGCTCGGCATAGACGCCGTCGAAACCGAACGCCGCCCTGGCTTCGGACTGGCAGCGCGCATAGGCTTCCGCGAGATCGGACGCGTTCTCCACCACGCGCATGCCGCGACCGCCGCCGCCGGCCATCGCCTTGATCACGATCGCCGCGTTGCTGCCGAGCGACGCGAAAAAGGCCGTGATCTCCTCGAGACTCGACGGCCCGCTCGTGCCGGCGATGATCGGCACGCCGCAGCGCTTCGCCAGTTGCCGCGCCGCGACCTTGTCGCCGAACAGTTCGAGCGCTGTCGCCTTGGGCCCGACGAACGTGATCCCTGCATCAGAGCAGGCCTTTGCGAAGGCCGCGTTCTCGCTGAGAAAGCCATAGCCGGGATGCACGGCGTCACAGCCCACCGCTTTGACCGCCTTCACCGCGGCGTCGATGTCGAGATAGGCCCGCGCGCCCCGGCCCGGAATTTCGATCGCCTCGTCCGCAACGCGCACATGCAGCGACAGCGCATCGTCCGCAGGATGGATCGCGACCGTCGCGATGCCGGCATCGGCTGCCGCGCGCGCGATGCGAATGGCGATCTCGCCGCGATTGGCGATCAGGAGCTTCTTGAACGACATGATCTCTCTCACTCAGACAGCAGCAGGCAGGATTGGATTGAGGTCCTGCTTCTTCACTTTGCCCGTGGCCGTCAGCGGCAGGGCTTCGATGATGCGGATCTCGGGAACCTTGTAGACGGCCATGCGCTCGGCACACCAGCTGCGCAGGTCTTCCGCAGAGACGCTGCCGACGGCCTCCGGCTTGAGCTGGACAAAGGCGACCGGCACCTGCCCCTTGTCGGGATCGTCGCGGCCGACCACGCCCGAGCCCAGCACCTTCGGATGCTGCCCGAGTAGTGCCTCGATCTCCGGCGGAAAAACGCTCATGCCCTTGACCTTCAGCATCTCCTTGCGGCGGCCGAGGAAGTGCAGGAAACCATCCTTGTCGATGGTGCCGATGTCGCCGGTGCGAAGCCAGCCATCGATCAGAGACTCCGCGGTCGCCTCCGGCTTGTTCCAGTAGCTCTTGAGCAGTGACGGCGTGCGTACGCGGATCTCGCCTTCCGCACCCAGCGGCAACAGCGCGCCGGTCTCGAAATCGGTGATCTTGAACTCGGCACCGGGGACCGGCAGCCCGACGAAGATCGGCTGGTTGTTGAGGTCGAAATCGTCGTCCTGGAAGCCGGCCGTGAAGGTGTTTGAGGTGTGGGTCTCCGTCATGCCCCAGGCCGCTTCCATGAGGATCGTGCCGGTGAGATCCTTCCAGCGCTTGCGATAGTCGGCGTTGAGCTTCTTGACGAAGGAGACCACGCGCACCTGCCTCAACGACGACAGATCGAACTCGCTCCAGCGTGGATGATCCATCAACTCGACCGCGCCGTCGACTGGCATCGCGATGATCGTGACCTTGTATTTGTCGATCGCGGCCATCGCGCCGACGGCATCCCACCGGGCGAGCAGGACCAGCGTCGCGCCGGAGAACAGCGGGAAGATCAGGCCGAAATTCTCGCCCGCGATCCAGAATTCCGGAAAGAACGACAGGAACACGCTGCTCTCGTCGGACAGGACCGAGATGCCGTAGTTGGCCGCGGCCGTGTAGACCATGTCGCGATGGGTGTGGACGCAGCCCTTGGGCATGCCGGTCGTGCCGCCGGTGTAGTTGAGCGCGGCGACATCATCGAGCCCAGGCGGCGGTAGCGGCACAGGAGTCGGCATCGCCGCGAGCGCCGGCAACAGATCGGTCGCGCCTGCGATTGCGACACGCGGCGCGCGGATCGAGTCTGGCGCCGGAAATGCCGGCCTTGCAGGCACGACATCGGCAAAGCTGGTGACGATGATCTCGCGCAGCCGCACCTCGCCCCTGACCTGCTCGACGACCGGCATGAGCTGATCCAGCGCGACGATCACCTCGGCCTGGGTGTCGTTGAGCTCGTAGGACAACTCGAACGCGCGCGACAGCGGGCTGACGGGGACGTGGATCGCGCCAAGCTTCAGGATACCGAAAAACACGATGTGGAACTGCGGGCAGTTCGGCAGGAAGACGGCGACGCGGTCTCCCTTGCGCACGCCTTTGGCCTGCAACAACGCCGCAAAGCGGTCGCTCTGCCGGTCGAGCTCCGCATAGGTCATGACGTGACCGTAGAAGATCACCGCAGGCCTCTCCGGACTTTGCTTCGCCCAGGCGCGCAGATATTCCGTCAGGGGAACTTCGCCGTGCAGATAGTTCGGCGAGCGCGGCATGCCCTTCGGCCAGGCCTTGTCCCACAACCCGCGCAAGGTGGCGAGGTAGTCCTTTTCGTTGAGGCCTGCACTCATGGCGTCTTCCCGTGCTGCTTGTTCTTGATCGCGAGGGACGCAACGTGCCGTCACGCGACCTCGTTACACGTCGAGCACGGCAGAGTTCATGTCAAGGAAAACAGTTTTCCGCAGCACGGCCGATGCCGCGGCGCGGAAAAACCAGACGTTACGCCGCGACGAGGCGAATGATCCGCCGCACGGCTGACGTGATCGGTGCGATGACCGGCACGGTGAAGATCGACTGAAGCTCGCGTGCTGCTTCACCCAGCGGCCCGCCACCGATGATCACCGCCTCCGCTCTGTCCTGCGCAATGCAGGCCTCGACCGCGCCGGCAAGCGCAGTGCGTAACAGCGATGGATCACGCATCAACTCATGCGGATCGCCTTCGGTGAAGCGTGTGCCGGTGTAGTGCGATCGCAATCCCAGCGCGTCCGGCAGTGAATCGATCTTCGCTTTCAGCAGCGGCGTCGTGGTCGCCACGCCGAAGCGCCGGCCGTTCTCCGCAGCTTCCAGCATCGAGGACTCGCCAATGCCGACGGCAGGCAATTTCATCGTCGCCTTGATCCCGGCGAGACCGGGATCGCCGAATGCCGCGACGATGATGCCGTCGCACTCGCCGCTGCGGGCACGTGCGATCTCCTCGACCTCCGGCGCTGCTGCTTCCAGTGCATCCGCCGAGACGATCATCGTGGGCGCACGCGTTGCCGTGGCACCGGCAATGTCGAAGCCATCCGCGGCTGCAGACTTGGCAATCGCCACCATCATCGCGGTGGTCGCCTCGAGGCTGTTCGGATTGATCAGGAGGATACGGCGGCCGGCCATGCTAGCCGCCCGCCCGCGCCCGTGCGCCGATCTCCTGGAAGATCGCGGTGAGCTCGTCGACCTCGTCCTCGCCGTCTTTCGGCCGGATCCGCTGCTCCATCTCCTCGATGTGATGACGCATGGCATGGACCGCGCCGGCCTTGTCGCGGGCGAGGATCAACGCGCCGATGTCGGGATGGGCGTCGGGCGAGCAATCCGGCTCCCCCGGCTGCTCGAAGGTCGCGATCGCCAGCGATGTCCGCAGCATCAGTTCGCGCGACATTTCCAGCAACACGCGGTTGCCGGCGAGCTTGGCGACCAGGATGTGGAACTCGGCCGTCAGCGACAGCGAGGCCCAGCGGTCATTGCGATCGTGACGCGCCTCGCGCTCCATATGCGCCTTCAGCTCCGCCTTGCCGGCTTTGTCCAGCCGGTCGACCGCGGCGCTCACAGCTGCGGTCTCGATGATCCGGCGCGCGGCAAAGATGTCCTGCGCCTCCTCCCAGCTCGGCCGGTACACGAAGGCGCCGCGGTTGGGGATCTGCATCACCACCTTGCGCGAGGCGAGATGGGATAGCGCCTGGCGGATGTGAATCCGTGTGGTACCGAAGGCCGCGGCGAGCTTGTCCTCGCCGAGCTTGGCGCCCGGCTTGAGCCGCTTCTGGCTGATCGCGGTCAGGATGCCCTGGACCACCGGATCGTCGTCGATGCTGCGCGGATCGACGGCCTCCGGCTCCCTGTGTTTCGGCTCGGAGCGCTTCGGCTTGCGCTTGAGGGGACGGGTTCGCTTCATGCATTGCTTCTACAGGATTCTGGAATGCTGCCGGAGCCCATTTTTTATACAAACTGGCTGCTCGACTGTTTACAATATAATCATAATATTGGCGCCAATATTTGGCGCCTAAAAATTGTCGCAATGATCGCAGGGCCTTAGCGGACGAGCCGCGCTGGCACGGCGATTGCTAACCCTCCTCGCGCAGGACAACGCGAAGGATGGAGCTGGCGTTGAGCGATGTACGCGGACTCTCGCTGGATCTGAAGGGCATCGGCCACGCCTTCGGCGCGACCGTTGCGCTGGACGAGATCGATCTCACCGTTGCAGCCGGTGAGTTGATCGCCCTCCTCGGTCCGTCCGGCTGCGGCAAGACCACGATGCTCCAGATCATCGCGGGCTTCCTGCGTCCGTCCCGGGGCGAAGTGCGCTTCGACGGCGCGCGGGTCGAGCATATTCCGGCCAATCGCCGCCGCATCGGCATGGTGTTTCAGAACTATGCGCTGTTTCCGCATCTGACTGTGTTCGAGAACGTCGCCTATGGCCTGCGGGCGCGCAAGACGGCGAAGGACGTGGTCGCGGCAAAGGTCGAGCAGATGCTCGGCCTCGCCCAGATGGCGTCGTTCGCCCGAAGGCTGCCCGGAGAGCTCTCCGGCGGACAGCAGCAGCGCGTCGCGCTGGCGCGGGCGCTTGCGATCGATCCGGGCCTCGTCCTGCTCGACGAACCGTTCTCGGCGCTCGACAAGAATCTGCGCCTCGACATGCAGATCGAGATCAAGAGCCTGCTGAAGACCTTTGGCGTCACCTCCATCATCGTCACGCACGACCAGGAGGAGGCACTGTCGATGGCCGACCGCATCGTCGTGCTGAACAAGGGACGGATCGAGCAGATCGACAGCCCGGACGCGCTCTACGACCGCCCGGCGAGCCTGTTCATCTCGAGCTTCATCGGCCACACCAATCTCCTGCGCGGCACCGTCACCGACGCCGATCGCGTGCAGCTGGACGCCGGGCCCGAGATCGATCTCGGCCGTTCGGCTCAGCGCAGGCGCGGCACACCGGTGACGATCTCGGTCCGGCCTGAAAACATCACGTTCGACGCCGAGCGGCCCGGCGCCATCCCCGTCACGATCCGCGCCACTGTGCCGCTCGGCGCCGTCAGCGTCACCGAGGGCGTCACCGCGAGCGGCGAAGCCGTGAAGATCAGCCAGGCCCGCGCCGCCGGCCTCGCGAAAGCGCAGGCCGGTGACACGGCCTGGCTCGCGATCTCCGATGTCTCGCGCGTCAGCATTTTCAGCACGCCCGTCGACGACGTTTCCAAGCATCAGCAAAGGAGTGTTTGACATGAGCCTATCCCGGAGATCGCTGCTCACCTCAGGTTCGGCCGCGCTTGCGGCGGCCAGTCTCGGATGGCCGACATCATCACGGGCGGCCCCCTCGATCGTGGCAACGACCTATCCCGGCAGTTTCGATGAAGCCTTCCGCTCGGTGGTCGGGCCGACCTTCAAGAAGTCCAGCGACGGCGGCGTCACCTTTACGCCCCTGCTCGGCGTCGACCAGATCGGCAAGATCCAGGCCTCGCGCAACACGCCGCCCTTCGACGTCGTGCTGTTCGACGAGGGACCGCTGATCCCGGCGATCGCGAGCGGCGTGCTGGAGAAGTTTCCTGTCGAGCAGTCGAAGTCATATGCCGGCATCCCCAGCGTGTTCCGCCATCCCGACGGCTACGCGCCTGTCATCACAGTGCAATTGATCGGCATCGCCTACAATCCGAAGAAGATCACGACGCCGCCGACCTCGTGGGAGGATCTCTGGAAACCGGAATACAAGGGGCGCGTCGGCATCACCGGGCTCGGCTCGAGCCTCGGCACCGCCTTCATGGTCGAGATCGCGAAGCTGAACGGCGGCTCCGAGACCAACATCGAGCCGGCCTTCGAGGCCATCAAGAAGCTGCTGCCCAACGTTGGTGCGATCGCGGCCTCGCCCGGCGCGCTGGCTGCGCTGTTCCAGCAGGGCGAGATCGATATCGCCTTCAATTTCTGGAACAACGTGGCGCTGCTCGCCGCCAAGGGCGTCGACATCGCCTTCGCGAAGCCGAAATCCGGCGCCGTCGTGATCCGCACCAGCGCCCAGATCGTCAAGAACAACCAGGATCCGAAGGCGGTGCTGGACTATCTCGACACGGTGATGTCGGTCGAAACGCAGAAAGGCCTCGAGGCGGCGCCCTGGGTGATGATGCCGACCAACAGCAAGGTGGCGCTGACCGGCGCCAATCTCACCGTCGCCAAGAGCGTCGACGACCTCGTTGCCAACAATGTGCTGCTTGACTGGACCAAGTTCCAGCCGCTGCGCGGCGAATGGATCACCCGCTTCAGCAAGGAAGTGAAGATCTAAATGACGCCGGCAAGCACGACTGCATCACGACAAATGCTGCCGGTGATCCCACTGGCGGCGTTGTTTCTGGCCGCATTCGTGTTGCCACTGATTGCGCTTGTCGCGATCAGTCTGTTCCGCACGCCACAATTCGCGGAGCTGTCGCCGGCGCAGTATCTGCGCTTCTTCTCGGACCCGTTCAGCATCAAGGTGCTGACGGACACGATCTGGCTGGGGGCGGAGGTCGCACTGGCGACCCTGATCCTCGCCTATCCGCTCGCACTTGTTTACGCCGCGAGCGGCCAGTTCATGCGTACCTTGATCACGTTCCTGATCATGCTGCCGCTCCTGACCAGCACGGTGGTGCGCACCTTCGCCTGGATCGTCCTGCTCGGCCGCGACGGCATCATCAACACGGCGATGCTGTCGCTCGGGCTCTGGCAGGCCCCAGCCCGCTTGCTGTACACTTGGGAGGGCATGGTTCTGGCGCTGACCCAGATCCAGCTTCCTCTGATGGCGCTGCCTGTCATCAACAGCCTGCTGCGGCTCGACGGCAATCTGACGCGCGCGGCTGAAGGGTTGGGCGCAAGCCGCGCCCGCATCTTCATCACCGTCATCCTGCCACTGACGCTGCCGGGCGCCATCGCCGGCTGGCTGCTCGTCTTCGCTGCCGCTGCAACCGCCTTCATCACGCAGACACTGGTCGGCGGCGGGCGCATTATCCTGATGCCATCCTATATTTACCAACAGGCGGTCGGCGTGCAGGACTGGCCGTTCTCGGCGGCGCTGTCGCTGATTTTCACGCTGGCCGTGACCGGCATCGTCTTTGCCATCGGCGCGCTGTCGCGCCGCTGCGTGCGAGGCGTCGATGCAGCGTAGCCTCATTGATCGCGCCTATTCCGCCATCATTGGTGCCATCACCGCATTCGGGATGCTGCTGCTGCTGGCACCGACGCTGGTCGTGCTGATCATTTCCTTCACCGGCGGCATCACGCTGAAATTCCCACCGCCGAGCTGGTCGCTGCGCTGGTATGTCGAGCTGCTGCAATCGCAGGAAATCGTCGAGCCCGCGTTAACGAGTCTCAAGGTCGCAGTGGCGGCGACGATTCTCTCCGCAGTGCTGGGCGGCGCGGCGGCACTCGGGCTGGCACGGAGCCGGTTGAAGATCGCGCGCGTCCTTGACGCTCTGTTCATGTCGCCGATGGTGCTGCCGGCGATGGCTTTCGGCCTGTCGCTGCTGCTGGTCTTCAACCTGCTCGGCATCCGCCTGTCGGCGGCGACGCTGGTGCTCGGCCACACCATCATCTGCGTACCCTTCGTCATCCGGATGGTCGGCGCCTCGGTGCAGCAGCTCAATCCGGTGCTGATCACCTGCTCGCTGAGCCTGGGTGCCAGCCGCTGGTATACCTTCCGGCGCGTCACGCTGCCGCTGATCCGCCGCGGCATCGTCGCGAGCTGCTTCGTCGCGTTCCTCACTTCGTTCGACAATGTTCCGGTGTCGCTGTTCCTCGCCGACGCGCGCACCGAGGTCCTGCCGATCAAGCTCTGGGCAATCCTCGAAGGCAGCCTCGACGTGCGCGTCGCCGCCGTCTCCGGCGTGATCGTGCTGCTGACGCTGGCGGGCCTCGTCTGCGCCGAAATCTTCGGCGGCGTCAGCCGCCAGATCGGGAGCCGCTGATCATGCCGATCGAACGCGATCTTCGCGGATATGGCCGGGCGCAGCCCGATATCGTCTGGCCCAACGGCGCCCGCGTCGCGGTGTCGCTGGTGGTGAACTTCGAGGAGGGTGCCGAGCTCGCGGTCGAGCAAGGCGATGCGGAGACGGAGCACTATGGCGAGGTCGCCTCGACATCGCCGCCGGGCGTGCGCGATCTCGTGCAGGAGCAGGTGTTCGACTATGGCATGCGCGCCGGCCTTTGGCGATTCCTCGACGCCTTCACCGAGGCCAAGATCCGTTCCACCTTCATGATGTGCGGCCGCGCCGTCGAGCGCGTACCGGACCTTGCCCGCGCCGTGGTCGAGGCCGGGCACGAGCCGGCGGTGCATGGCTGGCGCTGGCTGCCGCACGCGCTCTATGGGCATGCCGAGACGGAACGTCGTGACATTGAGAAGACGCGCGACGTCATCGCCCGCGCGACCGGTCTCACGCCGGTCGGATTCATGTCGCGCGGCAGTCAGAGCGCATGGACGCGCGATATCCTGATCGGGCTCGGCTTCGCCTACGATTCCAACGCGCTCGACGACGATTTGCCCTATTGGAGCCGGTCGCCACAGGGAGCGATGCTGGTCCTGCCCTATGGCTTCGATACCAACGACATGAAGTTCTTCCATCCGAACGGCTTTGTGCAGCCGGAGGATTTTTCAAACTATGTCAGCGCCGCACTCGCCACACTGGTCGAGGAGGCAGAGCGCGGCCGCTCCGCGATGCTGTCGGTCGGATTTCATCTGCGCATTTGCGGCCGGCCCGCGCGCTTCCGCGCGGTGAAGACCATTCTGGCCGAGCTGGCGCGGCTGGAGGGCCGGGTCTGGATCGCAACACGCGCCGACATCGCGGCGCACTTTCGTGAAGTCGCGCGCTAGGTCGC
Source organism: Bradyrhizobium sp. PUT101 (assembly GCF_052043945.1). Classification (NCBI taxonomy): domain Bacteria; kingdom Pseudomonadati; phylum Pseudomonadota; class Alphaproteobacteria; order Hyphomicrobiales; family Nitrobacteraceae; genus Bradyrhizobium; species Bradyrhizobium sp. PUT101. The sequence continues at coordinate 5,374,924 of NZ_CP197207.1, read as the reverse complement.
TCGCACGCCCGCAACGAGCGTGCTGACCTCGTCCTGCAGCGATTGCAGCTTCCGCGTCGGCCGGCCGCTCAATTGCAGCACGAAGCCTGGCCGGTCTCCGCGGTGACGCCGCAGATGCCTAGCCCCGCAATTCCGCGGGAGAGCTGCCGGCATGCAGCATCCGAGATACGAATTCTTCCAATCTAGAACACGTCGACATCGCCTCTCCGAGCGTTGACTTGGAGAGGTCTCTGGCGGAACGATCGGCGCAGATCATCCGCACCAGCTCTGCCGTGAGCGTAGCCAAAGGCCAGAAGCCCAATGCATCAACATACTGGACCCCTCGGTCTTCCTGCGTTGAGCGCAGCGGAGCGGCTCTTCATCTGGGGATTTAGGGCGAAGGCACGCAGCGGTGGCGCCGTTCCGACCGCAGCCGATATCAAGGAGGTGTACGACCATTTCCGCGTAGGCGACGCCGTGCCCTCGCTGGAATCCATCATCGAGATCTTCGCCTGCACCGCCCATACGGCCATCGAGGTGCACTGCCCGACTTGTCCGCGCATGTCGGACAGCGAGCGCGAAATTCTGTCCGCCATCGCCGCAGCACAGCAGGATCGCGTCGATCTCGCCCGCGAGCAGTTCGAGCGCTGGCTGCCGCCTGTCGGCGCCGACTGGGCGCTTGCGCCGGTCCAGGGGCTTGCAACGATCTTCCGCATGGCCGGTCTCATCCTGCCCGACCGGCACGTGCGGTCTTTCGACCACGATCGGATGATGGCGATGAAGAGCTGGCTGGTCGGAAGCCCCACGCTGCACTGACGAGAACATTCATGATGCAGGATCCATGCGATTCCGTGGCAGCCCCGGACGCCGTCCGGCCGCAGCTCTGTCCGCTCCGGGCCGCGCTTGCGGCGCCACGAAGCGTCGAAAGCTACGATGACTTCTGCCGCGTCGCGCTGTCGCTGTTCCGGTTCATCGGAGCGGCCTACGCGACCGGCACATCCGATTGCTGGGAAGCAGCCTATCGCTTCGCGGACGAGGCACCCGGCGTTGCCGACAGCCCGCTGCTGGTCGCACGGGCTGCCGCACTCGTCAGGATCCTGCGCAGCGGCCGGCCGTGCGAGCTGTGCTTCATGCCGCCGTCCTGCCGGCGCCTGTCGAAGGACGAAACCGAGTTGATGCGGCTGCTGGCGGCAGCGCGCCGCAAGCAGCCGGGCGAGCTCGAATCCGCCGTCTGCCAATTCGTCGGCAATGAGAACGAGATTGCGACCACGCGGGCAGTCAACGCGCTGGCGTTCTGCTGATGCTTTGACGGGTTCCAATCGCATCAGGAGCGGCCTTGCGCTATCATATCGCCATGGAGGCGCAGTGCTCGATGCCCTCCATGAAACCTCCAGGCGGTCCCCCTCTTGAGAATTGACCGCCGGAAAGGTCTGATGGGGTGCGGGAGAGGACTCCCGCCAACGCAACCCGTGACCTGAGCGGCATGACCATGTCGGTCGAACAAAGGGGTCGCCCGATTTGAGCTGATGCGCGTGCGATCGGTGCGAACCGCGCTACCCGCCCGCAACGCACGCCTCCATGATGCCGTCGAGTTCCGCCTTCGAGAGCACCCCAAGCTCGGCGATGAAGACGATCCGCGTCCGTGCCGCGCCCGCTGCAGGCGCATCGCCCGGTGCAAGCGTGGCGCGACCGCCGGCGAACTGAAACACCATCGGGCGTCCGGGCTGCTCGATGCTCTCGAACAGTCCCTTGGCGCGCGCCAGCTTCGGCGCCAGTCGGTTGATGGCCTGCTGCAAGCGGGGCAGCGAGACCGGCTTGTCCGAGGTCCAGCTCAGCGTCTCGAAGCGCTCCTCTGCCGGTCGCCGCGGGCCCACTTCGCGCGGCACGGGCGGGCGATCGACGTCCGCGGGAAACAGCAGCGCGGCAGGAATCTCGCCATGCTGCGCATCGACCACGACGGCGGGAATACGCAGCGCGCGGATGGCCGCGCGCATGCGCGCTCCCGCGCCTGCGTCGGCCAGATCCACCTTGCTGAGCGCCACGATATCGGCGACCCGCAATTGCGAACGCTGGAGCGCATCGTCGAGGGCCGCGGGCGGTGCCGTCGCATCCATCACGCAGAGCACCGTCTCCAGCCGCGCCTCGCGCAGGATCACCGGATCCATCAGATTGCGGACGATGTCGGCGGGATCGGCGACGCCGCTGGTCTCGATGACGATATACTCAGGCTTGGGATCACGCCGCAGCAGCGTCGAGAGCGTGCGTAACAGATCACCCTCGAGCGAGCAGCAGATGCAGCCATTGGCAAGGCTGACCACGCCGTCGCTGGCGCCCGCGATCAGCTCCGCATCGATGTTGATCGCGCCGAAATCGTTGACCACGGCGGCGATCCGCCGCCCCTCCGCATGCGCCAGCAGATGGTTGACGACCGTGGTCTTGCCCGCCCCCAAAAAGCCCGTCACCAGGAGAAGGGGGACCGGCATGGGTCAGCCCTCGACGACGGGGCGGCGCACCGGCTTACCGGGCCGTGCGGCCACGTCCAGCACGCCGTCGGAGATCAGCGGCTGGCCGCTGACCACGAGATGCCGCACGCCTTCCGACGGTCGGTTCATCGCGGTGAAGGTCGCACGGTCCGAGAGCTTCTCGTAATCGAACACGACGATGTCGGCATCCGCGTCTTTCGCGAGCCGGCCCTTGGCGCGCATCGCGGGCGTGCTCTGCGACAGGATTTCCGCCGGGATCAGCGCGCATTTGCGCACGCCGTCCAGCAGCGACACGGTTTTGCGCTCGCGCACCCATTCGCGGATGAATTTCGTGAAGCAGCCGGCCGAGCGCGGATGCGAGGTGGCATCATCCGGCAGCGGCCAGGCATCGCCGGTGTAGGTGGTGCCGTCGGAGAGCGTCCACGGCATCGCATCGGAGGCGATGGCGCCGCCGGGATACAGTACCGACATGTCGAGCAGGTCGCGATGATGCGCATTGTTCTCGGTGTCGAGGATGTGCCAGAGCACCAGCGACGACGGCTCCTCGGCCTGCGCCTTGAGCAGCTCCTCGCGGTCGTGGAAGCGATAGCCGTCGGTGACACGCTGCACGGAATCATAGCCGGTGCCGTTGCGCTCGACGAACTCGGGATCGCTGAAGAAGGCGGCGGCCAGCACGGTGGAGCCGGTGCCGTAAGGATAGGCCTCGACCGTGATCGGCAGACCCTGCGCCTGCGCCTTCTCGATCAGCACGCGGCAGCGCTCGACGTCGGTCTTGCTCGACGAGTTGAAATGGCAGATGTGCATGTGCGCGCCGGTGGCGCCGGCGTAGCCGATCAGGCGGATATAGGCTTCCGCCGCGCTCTCGGGGTCGATGCGCGACATGAAGGCGACGTGGGTGAAGGTCGGCACGTCCTTGGCGGCAGCCAACTGGCACACCGCGGTCAATTCCTGCACGCCGGCGCCCGGCGCGTAGGCGTTCAAGATGCCGATACCGATGCCGCCTTCGTCGAGGCCGCGGGCGAGGCGCTCGAGAACACCGGCGACCTCCGCATCGGTCGCGACGTTGTCGATCCAGCGGCGATCGCGCATGGCGTTGCCGAATGCCTCCAGCGAGCTCTCCGCATTGGAGCCCGTCATCGCGCCGATGCGGGCAAAGGCCCAGTTGGTGGCGGCGCCGTAGTTCAGCACGCGGCCTTTCCGCGCCTGGCGCTCGTACCACGACCCGACCGGCAGCACGCCGGCCTCGAGATCGAGCGTCGTCGTCACGCCGTCGAACGCCTGCATGCGGTCGGCCGGGATCGATTGGCCGTGGGCGTGCAGATCGATGAAGCCGGGCGCGACCACGAGCCCGGTCGCGTCGATCACCCGCTCGGCTCCGCCGAGGCCCGTGCCGACGGCGGCGATCTTGCCATCCACCACCGCCACATCCCCAACGGCGTCCATCCCGCTCGCGGGATCCACCACCCGGCCGCCGCCGATCACCAAACCGCTCATATTGTCACTCCGAAAAGCTATTGCCAGAGCTTCCAAAGGCCCGGCGGCCGCTTCGGAGGCTCGAGACCGGCCGCATCGCGCACCGTCTCGGCCGGCATAGATGCAGATTTTTCGATGAACGACCACCTCCGTCGATGCCGACGCAGCATGCGTGACAGTCTGAGGCGTCCACGCGTCGGGTCGGCTTATACCGGCATGACGGCCTCTCAGAGACCGTCGAACCAGGACTTCCACTTTGGCACCGCCGTCGCGAACGTGCCGCGATGGCTGGTGCTGCCGGTCGAGACCGCCTCTACAGCCTGGTTGCCGCTGCCGATCGCGCGCTGATAGGTCATGGGCAGCTGGCCGAGGCCGATGCTGATGACTTCGTCGCTCTCGCCATAGTAGTTGCGAACCTTGCTCTTGATGATCCAGCGATACGCCGTGGCCTGCGCAGCGAGCCGCCCGTAGGCTGATGCGGCAAAGAATTGCGGATCGAATAGTCGGCGCGGATCAGCTTGTGCAGATCGGCCGGCACCTGCGTAGGATCATAGGGTTCGCGCAGATAGGCCTTGCGCGAGACGTCGTAATACGCGTCCGAGATCAGCGAGCGGGCAAGCCCGGGGACGCCGTAATAGTTCTCGAACGAGAAGGCCGAGAGGATGAACAGCGACGTCACCCAGCTCGCGTCATTCTTGCGCGGAAAGTTGAGAAAGCCGTTCAGCGCGACGAACACGTCAGCCGGCGCGCTGGCGGTGGCGGCTGCATCGACCTTGACGCCGACCTGCTCGAGCTTCTCGAGCATGGCCATGGTCACGAAGCCGCCTTGCGACCAGCCGGCGAGAAACAGCTTCGTCGTGGTGAGCTTGAGATGATCGAGCACGGCACGGCTCGCGACCAGCATGTCGTAGGTCGCCTGCTGGTGGCTCGCCTTCACCATGTAGCCTTCCGGCTCCGACGACGTTCCCAGCCCGAAATAGTCGGCGCCGACCACGACATATCCCTGTCCCGCGAACTGGGCGATCATCAGTTGGGTTTCGGGTGACTGCTGCGGAAACGAGGGAACCTCCTGCTTCCCATAAACGGTGCCGTGCTGATACGACACCATCGGGAACGAGGTGCCGCTGTCCTCTGGGATCGCGAGCAGACCAGACGCGATCGTCGGCTTGTTGCCGCGCTCGGGCACGACGGACGAATAGGTCACGCGATAGAGGCGGACGGCATTGCGCGCCGGGCTATAGACTGTCGTGATCCCGGTGAAGGCGGGCGTATCGACCTGCAGGATCCTGTTGAGCTGATCGGCATCCCAGCGCGCGATGCGCTGATACGCGATGCTGGCTGATAATTTGACGACTTGGCCCTCCTGCGCCTGGGCGGAAACCCCCACGAGGAGTTGGAGGAGAAGCAGGAGAGAAAAACGCCAAGCCGGCTTCATGCAAGAGACCCGTGGAACGAGAAGGTGACAGGCCTACAGAGGTTCGGTTGAGATTGTGTTGCGCCGGGCCTCGCGCAATTCGGAAACCAGCCTGTCCGTGCGCTATTGTCGCAGCTCGGTCGCGACACGCGTTCGCAATCTCGCGACATGTCTGCCCGAGTTTTGCCTTTCGCCTCACCCTTTCGGAAGAGGGCGCAGGGAAGACCGGGCGCCGGCTGGCACCCATAAGACCCCCGTGCTGAACGAATGCACGCGCAATGCACAGGGGAGACACAGGGCAGCCGAAACCCGGCCTTCCCTGCGCGATGGTTTGACGGCCTATGCCGCGCTCTCCCGGGAGCCGAGTTCCTTCTGGCCTCCCTCGCCTCGACGAAATTCACGGCATCGCGCCGGTTGACGCGAGTGACGCCTTCGCCAGGGCTTGACCGTAGCAACGACGGCCAGGACCACACGGTTTCGCCGTACGCAGGCCATCCGGCTTCGCCAAGAGGCTCCGCCGGACATGGGCGCCGTCCGTCTTCGCGGTCCGCGCCATGCTCACGAGGTTCATCCCGCCCTGCACGCAACAAACCGCCTTTAACGCCGCCCGCGTCCACCGCAACCCAGCCCGCGTTCGTGACGACGTACGACCGCCCCTCTGGTGGGCTGGGATGGCCGGCACATACGACAAATCCGAATTTCGGTAAAGTGGAATATTTTCGAGGAGAGGGGTTGACAGCGGATTGGTGTTTCGCCCGACGCCGCCCGGTGGACGATCGGCGCGTCGCCGATGACGGTGCGACGCGCTGAACTGTCTCGGGGCAGCCAGTTGACAGCCCTTCGCAAATAAAACTAGGGTGACTGCGACGGTTCTCCTTCGGGAGATCAATAGGGAATACGGTGCGGGGATCCCCCAACGCCGTGGCTGCCCCCGCAACTGTAAGCGGTGAGCCTTTCGCCAAACGCCACTGGGCCTGCGAGCTTGGGAAGGCGGCGACAGGCAACGACCCGCGAGCCAGGAGACCTGCCGTCAGTCGTGGTCACACGCGAGCACATTGGGCGGGGTGTCCTGGTGGGTGTTGAGCTGTCTTCCTCTTGAGGCAGCGGCCAAACTGCGTTCGCGGTGACGTGCCACGTTATCGCGAGTCTATTGATGACCTCCCGTACAATCTTCGCGCCACAGCATCGCCGCGCGTTGCTCCGTTCAGTTGCATTCTCCTGCCTCGTATTCTCCTGCCTCGTGTTGTCGACGGATGGCTGGGCACAGTCCGAAAGGCCGGCCCAGACGCTCGATCCTGTGGTGGTGCAACCGCCAGCGAGGCCACCGAATGCTCGCAGCACCCGACGTAGCGATGCAACGCGCCTCGCGCGCTCACGCCAGCAGCGAGGCGTAGCTGCCGACACGCGTGCTCCGACTGCCAACCCGACGGGTCCCGAGTTCGCCGCACCGACGCTCAACCTAACCGGCGCTAGCACGGCCGGTAGCCGACTCGGCTTGACGCGACTGCAGACGCCGGCCAGCGTGGAGGTGATCTCGGCCGAAACCATTTCTGAACGCGGCCAGCAGAACATCCTCGACGCGGTGACGCAAAACGCCACCGGCTTCACGGCGAGCCCGGCACCGGGCAATGGCGGAGTCTCGTTCAATACCCGCGGCTTCACGGGCCTTGGATCCGTCATGACGCTATACGACGGCACCCAGCTCTATATCGGCGCCGGGACGGTGACGTTTCCGTTCGACACGTGGTCGACCGAGCGCATCGAGGTGCTGCGCGGCCCTGCATCGATGATGTATGGCGCGGGTGCGGTCGGCGGCGCCATCAACATTGTTTCGAAACTGCCGCTGTGGATCCCTCGCAACCAGGCCGAGATGTCGCTGGACAGCAACATGACGCGGCGAATCGCGGTGGACAGCGGCGGTCCGGTGAGTAAGGACGTCGCCTATCGTATCACCGCCACCGGCAACATGTCGGACGGCTGGGTCGATCGCGATAATACCTCCAATGCCGCACTTCATGCCGTGGTTCAGGTTAAGCAGAACGAAGACGTCATCTGGACGCTGTCTACAGATTACGGTGACCGCAACCCGTCGCGCTACTTCGGCACGCCGCTGATCAACGGCAGGCTGGATGAATCCCTGCGCTTCAAAAACTACAACGTCAGCGACAGCCACATCCGCTACCAGGATAGCTGGAACCAGGTGAAGACCGATTGGCAGATCACCGATGGAATCTCGGTCCGGAACACTCTTTACTATTTGAACTCCAAGCGACACTGGAAAGACGTCGAAAGCTACGCCTACAATCCTGCCACCGGGCTCATCAACCGAACCAGCTATATCGAGATTTTTCACGATCAGCAGCAGCTCGGCAACCGCATGGACGCGAAGTTCCGTGGGCATGTCCTTGGCATGGCCGATGAGTTCGTGGCGGGCTTCGACGTCAACCGCATCAATTTTACTCACACCAACAATTCACCCTACGGCGGCTCGTCGTCCGTCGATCCATTCGATTTCGTTCCAGGCGTATTCAACAGCCCGAACGCCACAGTTCCCGGTTACGGCAGCGTAACCAACCAGTACGCGCTATTTGCCGAAAACAGGCTGTCGGTCACCGAGCAACTGTCGTTCATTGCCGGTATCCGACAGGATGAACCGACAATCACGCGCACTGACTACGTCACGCCCGCAAACAGCTTCGAAAAATCGTTCTCCTCGACAACTTGGCGCGCCGGCGCGGTCTATACACCCCTCAAGGACCTCGCTTTCTATGGCCAGTATGCCACTGCGGTCGATCCGGTCGGAGGGCTGATCTCACTGTCCTCCGCAAACAAGAACTTCGACCTCGCCACCGGCAAACAGATCGAGATCGGCGTCAAACAATCGTTCTGGGGCGGCCGCGGCGAATGGACCTTGGCCGGTTATGAGATCGTGAAGAACAACCTGCTGGCACGCGATCCCAACATTCCTTCACTGACCGTCCAGGTCGGCCAGCAATCATCACGCGGTGTCGAAGCCTCGGTCGGCTTCCTGCTCGATTATGGTTGGCGAATCGATGCCAACACCGCCTTCCTGCGCGCGAAATATGATGACTTCGTGCAGGCGGTCGGCGGCGGAAGCGTGAACTATGCCGGCAACGTACCTGTCAATGTACCGCAGAACGTCTCCAATATCTGGGCGACCTGGGCGTTTGCACCGAACTGGTCGGCCAATGCGGGCGTCCAGATCGTCGGCAAGACCTACGCCGACAACGCCAACACGGTGACACGCCCGGCCTACAACATCGTCAATGCAGGCGTGCAGTGGAAGCCTGATCTCAACACCACCGTGTCGTTCCGCGTCTACAATCTTTTCGACGAGGTGTATGCGACCTCGGGCGGAACCACTCAGTGGCTACTCGGCATGCCGCGCACGGCGCAGATCGCCGTCAACGTGAAATTCTAACCGTGGCACGCACCATGAGACGCGCGCTCCGGCGGTGGCTGTACATCGGCCATAGGTGGGTCGGCATCGTCACCTGCCTGTTCTTCGCCATGTGGTTCATTTCCGGCGTCGTGATGATGTACGTCGCCTTTCCCGGCCTTTCCGACAAGGAAAGGCTGGCAGCCCTTCCCGACATTCAATGGGAGAAGGTGGCGCTGTCGCCGGACGAGGCGATGAAGGCGGCAGGCGCCACGCGGTATCCGCGCGATCTCCGGCTTTCCATGCTGGCCGACGAGCCGGTGTATCGGATCACCGGCTGGGACGGCAAGCGGCAGGCGATCTCCGCAGCCGACGGCCGCGTCATCACGGACGTTTCCGAACGGCAGGCGCTCGCGGTCGCGCAACATCATCCCGCCAGTAGATCACCGCAACTCGAAGCCATCGTCGATCGCGATCAATGGAGCGTAACGGCCCGATACGATCCGCTGCGACCGCTTTACCTCATCGGGCTAGGCGACAATGCCGGCACCAGGCTCTATATCTCCTCGCGTTCCGGCGAGATCGCGCTCGACACCAATCACACCGAACGCGTCTGGAACTGGCTCGGCTCGATTCCGCACTGGATCTACCCGACCGTATTGCGCAAGGACGGGCCGTTGTGGCGGCTCGTCGTGCTTTGGATCTCCGGTATCTGCCTGATCATCGGCGTCACCGGGATCTGGATCGGCGTCCTTCGCGTGCGGCTGAAGCGGCGCTATGCGAGCGACAGGATCACGCCCTATCGTGGCTGGATGGCGTGGCACCACGTCACGGGCCTGATCGCGGGCATCTTCGTGCTGACCTGGACGTTCTCCGGTTGGCTTTCGCTCAATCCCGGCGAATATTTCGCAAGCCGCAACACGACGCGCGAGGTGCTGCAGCGCTATGCCGGCCATGAGGCGCCGACGATTGCGACGAAGCTGCCAGCGCCGCGATCCGCCGCGGTCGAAGCGCGCTTGATCTGGCTTGATGGCAGCCCGATGATTGTCGCCGCATCGCGGGATGGCACGCAGAGGCCGCTGGATGTGACGTCGGGCCAGACTACGGCAATCCCGCAGGATCGCCTTTGGACTGCCGCAGCGAAACTGCTGCCGCAAGCCCGCGTGGTAGAGCGGATGGTCCTCGAAGTATACGACTCTTACTGGTATGCGCATCATCACGACCGCGAGTTGCCGGTGCTGCGCGCTGTGTTTGATGATGACGCGAAAACATGGTTTCACATCAGCCCTGTCACCGGCGACATCATTGGCCGCGCGGACAGCAGCCGTCGCACATATCGCTGGCTGTTCAACGCGCTGCACAGTTTCGATTTCCGCTTGCTGCTGATGCATCGCCCGGCCTGGGACATAGTGGTGTGGCTGCTGTCGATCCTTGGCACCATCGTCTCGGTGAGCGGCATCGTCGTCGGCTGGCGCTATCTACGCCGTTGAAGCAAACCCACTTCGAACGAGTATGAGAGCGACGCGGTCCGATTGACCGTTCGCCGCAGGTTCCGGACGGCGAACGCCGGCGCCGTGATCATGCAACCGACCGCGATGCTGCTCCGCCGTCTTATCGCCCCCATTGTCATTCAGGGAGGCGTCGGGGCGGCGTTATGGTGGGCAAAGTTCCCAAAGGTTCCATGTGATCGACCGACGTCTCCTGTTATGCGACTCCCGTCGTTCCTTATCTCGCCGCGCTTTGCTCGGCGGTCTTGCGGCGACCGGGAGTGCCCTCGCGCTCGGCGGATGCGCCGGCCTGGGTGCGACCGGCGCACGCTTCGACGCGTCCTCGCTCTCCGCTGACCCAACATTGCTCGTCATCACCACGCGCAAGCCCGTGAGCGGCGGTCGCACCAAACCCTGGTTCGGGCCGGAGCGCGCGACGAGCATGACGGTCGCGCGGGCCAGGCTGGTCGCCCCGGACGAAAGCCGTCTTTCCCTCGCCTCCGTCGGACTCGGGAATTGGCGTCTCGATCGGATCGAACCTGTGTCGGCCGACGCCGGCGATCTCGCTGCGCAGGCCGGCGGAGGAGACGTGCTGATCTATGTGCACGGCTTCAAGCAGACGTTCGAGACCGCGGTGCTGGATGCCGCCCATCTCTCCGACGGGATCAGGTTCCGCGGCCGGACCATGGCGTTCTCCTGGCCCTCCAAGGCAGGATTGTTCGACTATGCCTATGACCGCGACAGCGCGATGTGGTCGCGCGACGATTTCGAGCGCGTGCTCTCGGCGCTCGTGTCGGCGCCGGGCGGCGGCCGCGTGCACATCGTTGCGCACAGCATGGGAACCATGCTGACGCTCGAAAGCCTGCGTCAGCTCTATGGGCGATACGGCGATACGGTCACGAGCAAGATCGGCGCGGTGGTGTTTGCCGCGCCCGACATCGACATGGACGTGTTTTCGTCGGCGATCCAGCGCATCGGCCCGCTGGCCGGCAAGATCACCGTGATCGCCGCGACGAACGATCGCGCTTTGGCGCTGTCGGGACAGATCGCAGGCGGAATGACGAGAGTCGGCGCGGCCGAAAAGGCCGCCATCGCGCGGCTCGGCGTGCGCGTGGTCGATGCCTCACAGGAAGGCTGGGGCATCATCAACCACGACCTGTTCCTGTCGAATGCGGAAGTGCAGCGGGTGATCCGCCGCTCGATCGACGGCACGACGGCGTGAGAGAGCGGCTGTGCCGCATGAGATTGATGCCTTGCAATCGATGACGCCCAAGCGACGTCAATTACGACGGTAATCTTTGCTCGGCGATGATCCGCACGGGTGGAAAGACGACGCAGTCCGCCACGTCGAACAGCACTTCAATGCTGCGATCAAAGGCCCGCGCAAAGGCCATCGCATCATCGCGCCGTTCATCGGCAACGGCAGTGCCGAGCGTGCAATGGGGCGTCCAGGCGCCAGGCCGGTAATGAGGACGACAATGTGCTGGATCGATTGCCGCGCTGATGGCGCCGTGGATGCGAACCAGGGTTTCGTCGACCTCCGGCTCGGCCCAGAGAACGAGCGGAGAGCCTTCGAACCAGCAAATTCGTTTGAACGCGATCCGCAGTTGCGTCTCGCCGGCAATGGCTGCCTGCATCACGTCCCACGCAGCCTTCTCGTCAGCCCGAGGCGAGTCGTAGATGGCAAATGTTAAATGCGGCCGATACCTTAGGGCGCGCATCGAGGGCTCGACCTCGAACGCGGCAACCTGATCCCACAGCCGCTCGATCTCGCCTGCTGAATCGTTATCGGCCCGGATATTGATCGCCAATGCCAAAGGCTCACCCAAGGGGCGGAACAATCACGCTTGCGGTGACAGCTTGCGGTGACAGTGCACTTAATTGCCATTTCCATAAAGAGCTGGCTGCATGGGTTCGCCGATATCGAGTAGCGACGGAATTGAGTGCACTGTCACCGTAATGTCGCCAGGTGCAGCGGCCGCGCTTCGCCCGCGGAGCAGACCGGCCGGCTGATCGATCTGGCCCTGATCTGCAGTTCAGCAGCGACTCGACCTTCGTCCGGGCCTTTCGCCGGAAGTTCGGCCTGACACCGGGCGAGATCCGGGATAAGTCGCAAGCCTGGCAGCGCGACGGCGGCGCTCCGCCCGCGCCAGACGATATCTTCTATAGCCTCTCAAAGCACTGACAGCGACCACGACAGCTAAGCGCGCTGGCGGGGCCACCATACGCGGCAACCTGGCCCGGGCCGCCCGATGAGTTTGCTCGTTGCCCACTCATTATTTGCGAGCGTCACCACGCATACCGAACGGCACCCTTGCCGGCGTAGCTGCGGGTGACGTTGGAGAACTCACCCTCGAAGGTGGCCACCAGCGAAACGCCGTTGAGCCATTTCACCTCGGCGGATGCGGTGGTGAGCGCCGCGTCGGGCGCCTGCGCCGCACCGCTAACCACGAACGACCCGCCCGGTAGCGCCTGGAAGGTCGCCGCGATCGAGCGCTCCGGATTGAAGTCGTGCGCCCACGCCGCGCGTCCCCGCAGCGTCAGAACCGCATCATCGAGCGCGAACGACCTATCGGCGCGCAAGCCGAGCTCCGACCGCGAGGCCGTGACACTCTTGGCACCGTAGCTCAATGCAAAGGTATTGGCGCCCGACAGCGCCTGCTCGGCGTAGGCCGGCAGATCGAAGGTGACGAACTGGCTGGCCGCATAGGGCGTCAGGCCCATCCACGGCATCGCGACGCGATAGCCGCCCTCGACGCGGCCCGAATACGCATTGGCGTTGAAGCGCGCCTGCAACTGATCAATCCCGGCGATGGTGACGGTGCGGCTCGTGGTGACATCCTGCCAGCCATAGGCCAGCGCTGCCGAGAGATAGGCCGCACCCATGGTGTGCCGCACGAACGCGCCGGCCTGGAACAGATCGGACCGCCCGGTGCCGCCATTGGCGACGCTGAAATTGGTGCCGCCGCCGGCGAGTGCGAAGCCCGCAACGGTGTTCGGCGAGAACCGGTAGTCGGCACCGACGGCCGTGCCGAACAGGCGGCTGGTCGCGGTGTTCGATCCCGTCGTGGCGTTGCCGTCGGTGGTCTGCGTACCGCCATAGCCCGCGGCCCACACGCTCCAGCCTTGCGTGAGGGGACCTGCCGTCACCGGGGCCTTGCGAAAGATCGCAGCATAGGCGTCCCGCTCGGAGGTGGAGCTTTTGCCGCCGGTGGAGGCGTAGGCTGCGACCGCGGCCGCATCGGCGAACTGCGCAGCGCCGGTCGACGCCGATACGCCGTCGCTCCGACCGAGCACGAACGGATCGGTCATCGCGCCCATGAATTGAGACATCGCGTTGAAGGTCGTCTGCTGCGACCCGCTGGCGGCCCCGCCGGAGAGCTGGGCGAGCGCGCCGGCGAGCGGAGCGCCGGACAGCCCAAACACCGTGACAAAACCGGGGGGCAGCGTGCCTCCACCATTGAAGAAACCGTTGATGGCATTGGCGACGTTCGACGGATTGGTCGCAAGCTCCTGCCGTGCGCCCAGCGCCGCCTTGAGGCTCAGCAACACATCGGTCGAGCCATAGCTCAGGCTGGCCGTGAAATTGACTGGTAGACCGCTTGTCGTAAGCAGATCGAAGGTGGTGCCGCCGAGCCCACCGGCCGCGGACAGGATCGTATAGTTGCGCGCCATATAGCTGCCGGGGGCGAATACCGCGTTCACCGTGCCGGCGAGCGTGGCCGTTCCGGTGATATTGGTGCGGTCCGCGGCGTTCGGCGAAACCTCGACAGCATAGCTCGCGCCCGTGTCGAAGGTCAGGCTGCCGCTCACCGAAATCGTGCCGATGGAATTGCCGGGCGCCAGCGTGCCGCCACCGGCGATGACTGTCGACGACAAGGTGCCGGTGCCCCCGACAGTCCCTCCTGAATTGACGGTCAGCAGGCTGGACGACGCGATCGAGCCATTCACCGCGAGCGTGCCGCCATTGACCGTCGTCGCGCCGGCATAGGCATTGATGCCGGAGAGGATGGTCGTTCCGGTCCCGATCTGCCGGAACGCACCGCTGCCGGAAATCACGCCGGGAAGCGTCAAAATATCGGAGCGATCGATCGCGAACACGCCGTTGTCGACGACATCGCCGACGAGCGATCCCGTCGTTCCACCATTGCCGAGCCGCAACGTGCCGCTCGCAATGATGGTGCCGCCGCTATAGGTGTTGGTGCCGGTCAGGACGGTCGTGCCGCTCCCATCCTGCCTAAATATGCCGCTGCCGGAAATCACGCTGGCGAGCGTCAGGGTATCGGAGCGACGAATCGCGAACACGCCGTTGTCGACGATATCGCCGACGAGCGATCCCGTCGCGCCGCCATTGCCGAGCTGCAACGTGCCGCTCGAGATGATGGTACCGCCACTATAGGTGTTGGTGCCGGTCAGAACGGTGGCGCCGCTCCCATCCTGCCGAAATGTGCCGCTGCCAGAAATCGCGCCGGCGAACGTCAGGGTATCGGAGCGATCGATCGCGAGCACGCCGTTGTCAACGACATTGCCGACCAGCGATCCCGTCGTCCCGCCATTGCCGAGCTGCAACGTGCCGCTCGATATGATGGTGCCGCCCGTATAGGTGTTGGCGCCTGAGAGCGTGAGCGTGCCGGTCCCGTCATAGGTCAGGCCGCCGGCGCCGATCGCGATCGTGTTGCTGACGAGAATCGCGCCGGCGCCGCCGAACGTCAGGGTTTGGCCGGCGCCGGTGATCGCCCCGGTCAGCGACAACCGGCCGGCATCGGAATCGATGCGCGCGTCGGATCCCAGCGTAATGGCGCCGGCGAAACTGTTGTTGCCGGACATGTTGCGCAGCGCCCCGCCGTTCGCGACGCCGGCGCCTTTGAGCGTCAAAGGCGAATTGCCGATCGACAGGCCACCCTGGAGCTCGAGCGAAGCACCGCTCTCCACGACGGTGCCGCTGAGACCGCCGAGAAGGTTGGCTCCGTTTGAATTGCCAACCAACAGGGCCCCGCCATCGATGGCAAGGGCGCCGCCAGAATTCAAAGTCAGGCTGCTTGGCGCGAACAGCACGGTGCCGGTCGCCGTCGCCGAGCCGAAGGTAAGCGTCGTTCCCGTGCCGCCACCGTAGGCGAAGCTACCGCCGAGTGTCAGCGTGTTGCCCGCGGCGGCACCGATCGTGGCTGAATTACCAACTGCGATATTGATGCCGTTACCGAACGTGCCGCTGAATTGTGCCGCCAGCGTCGAACCGGCGGTCCCGCCGGTAAACTCTATCGTGCCAGTGCCCAGCCCGCCGGCATTATTGATGACCGTCGTTCCGCTAACCAGATTCGTGGTGCCGGTGAAACCACTGTTCGAACCGTTCAGCGTCAGCGTCCGTGCGCCGGCGTCGATCGAGAGGACTCCGGAGCCGACAAGGGCCGTGGTGTAGGGAATACCGAAGGTTGCGTCGACGCCGGCGCTTCTCTGGTCGATGGTCAGGCTGGCGCCCGCTTCGATATTGACATTGCCGTTGATGAAGGAGCCGGACAGCAGTTGCAGAACGTTTGAGCCGCTGAGAAAGTCAATCGCAGGGCGACTGCCGCCATTGCCGGCGGCGATCGTTCCCGCATTCAGGATCGTGAGATTGCTTCCGACGACGGCAGCTCCCGCCAGGGAAGGATCAAAGCCGCTGGTATCGCCGGCGCTGCCGCCGTAAATGACGCCGAAATTGTTGAGAACACCGCCGGCGGTGAAAATGGCGCCGACACCGCCGTCACCGGCGTAACCAACCCGCGCACCATCGGCGGGCCCGCCGGCACCACCGGAACCTCCGGAGATCGTCCCGAAATTGGCGAGCGTGAGAAACGTGGTTTCGACGACGCCATAGCCGCCGCTTCCGCCGCCTCCGCCGCCGCCTCCGCCAAGCCCGGAGGACGTTGCGACCCCGGCCTGCCCCTGGCCGCCCGCGCCGCCACTGATCGTTGATCCCGATGACACGGACGTAATGTTGGTGGCACCATTCGTGCCACCGATGCCTCCGGCGCCGCCGGAGGCCGAACCGCTGCCGTCGAGTCCACCGGCCCCACCCGCGCCGCCGCCGGCGGCACCACCGCCACCGCCGCCGCCGCCGAAATCGCCAGTGCCATTCTGACCGGCATTGCCCGTTTCGCCGCTATGTCCGATGGCGCCTGATCCGCCATCGCCGCCGGTCCCGGTCCCGAGGAAGCTCCCGCTTCCTTCAGCGCCGGCGCCGCCCGCCGCAAGCGCTGGACTGGATGGCCCGAGCGCAAGGACAAAAACCACCGAGGACAACGCGGTGCCGCTCAACAAGCCGATGCCCAGTTTCGAACCTCGCCTGACGCGCGCGCGCAACTTTGCCATGAATCCCAACGCCCCCGCGCCCTGCGCTCTTCATGCGATCGATGTCTTCGCCGAGCACTAGCAGGCCGGCCGACCGGGCAATGTGCCGGGCGTCTCAGGTGCAGATTCCGAAGAGTACTGATGCACGCACGACACATGACTCCAGATTCCGGCCCAACGTCCAACCTCACGTCGGCCGCCAACATCGTCGCGAGGGAAACGCCCGTGCGCGGCTGACGTCGATCATATTGCGATGTGCCATGCTGACGCCGCGGCTAGTTCGGCAGCGACTCCAGTTTCGTCCGTGCGTTCCGCCGCCAGCAGTTCGGCCTAACCCCGGGCGAGATCAGAAAATTGGAAGGATTGGATCCGCGAAACCGGAGCGGAGCCGGCACTCGACAATCTGCTCTACAAAACTGGCCCGACGCTGAACGCCTTCAGCCGCGTGTTCGGCGCCAGCAGCGCGAGAGTGAGCGGGGAGTCGCGAGGCCAACACGTCGAAAACTGGGCATGCTGGATCGTGCACAAGCCTCGACCCTATCCCCGGAAATTACATCAGGGCTTCAACGGCATGCGCGGTCGCCGGCGTGAGAATGGCGCTCCCTAGGGGAATCGAACCCCTGTTTCAGCCTTGAGAGGGCCGCGTCCTAACCGCTAGACGAAGGGAGCGTGAGGGCTAGCCAATAACCTCGAAATTTGTCCGCCGCAAGGACCCCGACGGGCCTTTTAAGGCTCGTTGGCAAATTTCAGCTTTCCGGCCGGCTTGAGGGTGTGGGCGTCGAAGGTGCGGATCTCGGTGATGCCGCCGACGTCGAGCGTGATAACCAGCCGGTCGCCGGCGACGCCGGTCGAAACGATCCTGGCGCCCTTCGGCAGGGTGGCGATGACGTCGCCCACCGGTTCGGGCGCCCTTCCCTCCGACTTGAAAAGGCGGTAGCCCACCGCGATCAGCACGGCGCAGATCGCCAGCGCCGTGGTCAACCCCGCGATCAGCATCATCCGCCGCACCCGCGCGAACAGCGCGGCCTGCTCGGGGGTCGGTTCGGGAACAGCGGTATCAGACGTCGTCATGGAAAGCTCTGGGTCAGCGCAAAGGTTGGAGGTCGTGGTCGCCGGCGACGAGGGCTCGGCCCGGCTCGACCGCGTGCTGGCGGCGCGCCGGCCGGAGCTGTCGCGATCGAGGCTGAAGGCCCTGATCCTGGCGGGCGCAGTGCACCTGAAGGCCGCCGCGGTCCGCGACCCCGCTTATCACGTCAGTCCCGGCGATACGATCATAATCGACGTGCCGGAGGCGGCGCCCGCCGAGCCCAGGGGGGAGGATATCGCCCTCGATATCGTGTTCGAGGACGACGACATCGTCGTCATCAACAAGCCGAAGGGACTGGTGGTACACCCCGCGGCCGGGCACGAGACCGGCACGCTGGTCAACGCGCTGATCGCCCATTGCGGCGCCTCGCTGTCGGGCATCGGCGGGGTGCGCCGGCCCGGCATCGTGCACCGGCTCGACAAGGACACGACAGGGCTGATGGTGGTCGCCAAGAACGACCTCGCGCATGCCTCGCTGTCAGCCCAATTCGCCGACCACGGCCGCACCGGCGCGATGCGCCGCGGCTACATGGCCTTTGCCTGGGGCGTGCCGAACCGGCATCGCGGCACGGTCGATGCGCCGATCGACCGCCATCCGCATGCACGCGAGAAGATGGCGGTGCGCCAGGGCGGCCGCGAGGCGGTGACGCATTGGGAGATCCTGGAGAGCTTTGCCGGGCGCGACGGCAAGCCGGTCGCCGTCTTGCTCGCCTGCGAACTCGAGACCGGCCGCACCCATCAGATCCGCGTCCACCTCGCCCATATCGGCCACCCCTTGATGGGCGATGCCGTCTATGGCCCGCATTTCAAGACCAAGGCCAACCAGCTGGCGCCTCAGTCGCAGGCCGCTTTGGCGGCGCTGGGGCGACAGGCCCTACATGCTTACCTGCTGGTATTAGAGCACCCGAGGACAGGAGAATTACTCCACTGGGAAGCGCCTCTGCCGGAGGATTTGCTTCTCCTCGAACGCGCCCTCAAAGCGGCGCTATGACGCAGGCCGCTTCAGAATGTCTTTACATTACAAAAAGTTATAGCTGTCACACGGGGACGTGACGTCAGCAATCCTTCCCTTTTCGACCCCCGATGGGGTATATTGCGTGTGCGTTGAAATGACCAACGCGGAACATCGCAGCTACGGCCGGCTTTAACACAGCGGTCGTCTGCCTGGCCCGCCGCTATCGGGGGCCTGAACCTTTTTGGAGGGCGCACTATGGCCCGTACCGCTGCTTTGCCGGTCCTCAATGGAGAATCCGGCCTTTCTCGCTACCTCGCCGAGATCCGCAAGTTTCCAATGCTGGAACCCCAGCAGGAATACATGCTCGCCAAGCGTTGGCGCGAGCATGACGATCGCGACGCGGCGCACCAACTCGTTACCAGCCACCTCCGCCTCGTGGCCAAGATCGCCATGGGCTATCGCGGCTACGGCCTGCCGATCTCCGAGGTCGTCTCGGAAGGCAATGTCGGCCTGATGCAGGCGGTGAAGCGTTTCGAACCCGAGAAGGGGTTCCGTCTCGCCACCTACGCCATGTGGTGGATCAAGGCCTCGATTCAAGAGTACATCCTGCGTTCCTGGTCGCTCGTGAAGATGGGCACCACCGCGAACCAGAAAAAGCTGTTCTTCAACCTGCGCAAGGCGAAGAGCAAGATCAACGCGCTGGACGAAGGCGATCTCCGCCCCGACCAGGTGAAGATGATTGCCAAGCGCCTCGGCGTCACCGATCAGGACGTGATCGACATGAACCGCCGCCTCGGTGGCGACGCGTCGCTCAACGCTCCGATCCGCGACGACGGCGAAGCCGGCGAATGGCAGGACTGGCTGGTCGACAACACGCCCAACCAGGAAGCCATGATGGCGGAGCACGAGGAGTATGATCACCGCCGTGACGCGCTGAACGGCGCGATGGGCGTGCTCAACCCGCGCGAACGCCGCATCTTCGAGGCACGCCGCCTCGCCGATGAGCCGATGACGCTGGAAGACCTTGCCGCCGAGTTCGGCGTGTCGCGCGAGCGCGTCCGCCAGATCGAGGTCCGCGCCTTCGAGAAGGTGCAGTCCGCGGTCAAGGGCACGATCGCAAGGCAGGAACAGGCCGCGCTGGAAGCCGCGCATTAAGCGGGGCTTCGCCGCGGAGAGAGATTGGCGGATCGAAAGAGACGAAAAGCCGGCGGCAACGCCGGCTTTTTTGTTGCATGCACGAGGCCTGCCGAGCGATGAGCCTCAGGGCGCAACTCCAAGCTTCGGCGTCATGCCACGGCTTGACCCGGGCGGTGCAGCTGCTCCCGTCATTCCGGGGCGCGCCTCTTGGCGCGAGCCCGGAATGATGCCGTCTCGCTCCCCCCACTCCCTTGCCATCGTCGCAAGCGTGCAGCCTTCGCAATAGCGCGCGTCCTTGTAGTCGATCCAGTTGTGCGCATAGACGCGGTCCAGCGGAATGTCGTAGCGCGCGCGCAGCACCTTCACGAGGATCTTCCACGCCGCGACCTGTGCTTCGGTCGGGCCTGCCGTCACGTCGGGATAGTTGCCGGCGAACTCGACGCCGATCGAATTGTCGCGCACCGCCTGGCGGTAGGTCGAGCTGTTGTCGATGTACTTGTTGTCGTTGCGGTTGGCACCGTCGCCGTGGGTCGGCACCAGGTTTTCGGCGACCGCCCAATAGACCGTGCCGTCGGTCTCGACCCAGACCGTGACGCCGCGCCGTGTCGGGTTCTTCGCCTGCGCTTGCGCGCCGCCGCGCGCCGAGCCCGCAGGTCCCTCGGTCTGGTGCACGATGATGTTGCGCCAGGGCTTTGCGTTGCGGACGTCGCCCCATGGCGCCAGCCAGACGATCTTCAAGCCGGGGATGTCGGGCGTGCCGGAGGCGCGCGCGAGCTTTGCGAGCTCGGCATCCGTGGCGGCGGCGGGGACGATCAGAAGGAGAGCGGCGAAAACGGCCGCGGGCAGGCGAAACATCATCATGCGAGGTCCAATGCGACCCAAGCCTGGAGCATGATCCGGAAAAGTGTGCAGCGGTTTTCCGAAAAAATCATGCTCAAATAATAACCTAAAGCGCGATGACGATTCAGCTTAATCGCGTCGCGCTTTGGCAGGCCTTACGCGAATTCCCTCAACGCCTTGACCGACTCGGGCGAAAGCGGCGGAGCGGGATCGTAGATCGCGAAATCGTTCTTGCCGTTCTTCTTGGCGGCATAGAGGGCATGGTCGGCATTGGCCATCAGACGATCCGGGAACTCCCCAACGTCGCGGTCCCACTGCGCAACCCCGATCGAGATCGCGATCGGAATGTCGCTGCCGGTGCAGGTGGCTGCATCCTGACGGCACACGTCGATCACGCGGCGGGCGATCGCGGAAGCCTCGCGCAAGGACGAGGACGGCAGCAAGACGCAGAACTCGTCGCCGCCGGTGCGGGCGAGCATGTCGCCGGGCCGGAGGCGCGTCTGCGCCATCAGGGTGAAGTGCTTCAGGCAGGCATCGCCGGCGGCATGGCCATGGGTGTCGTTGACGGTCTTGAAGCCGTCGAGATCGATCAGCAGCAGCGAGAACGGCGCGCCGCTGCGCTCGGAGCGGGCGCATTCCTCGGTCAGGCGCTGCAGCAGATGCCGCCGGTTGGCGACGCCGGTGAGATCGTCGAGCAGCGCAAGATCGGCAACCTCGTTGCGCAACCGCTCGATCGCCATCAACAGACAGGCAAAATTCCAACCCATGGCCAGGAACACCAGGAGCAGGATCATCACGGACTGCAAGCCATTGAAGTTGATCGCGGTGATGGCGCCGCCGTAGCCGAGCAGCGCCGCGCCGGAGCGGACGACGTGAATGGACAGGAGCAGCAATCCCACGATCGCAGCGAGGCGAGCGCCGGGATTTTCCCGCCCGTTCTGCTTGGCGAGGAGCAGCGGCAGCGTCAGCAGGATCGGCGTCGATTGCGCCAGCGAGTAGATCACGACCCGCATCGGCATGCTGTCGGCAACCACCAGGAAGAACGCGAGGCCGGCGCTGCAGAGCAGCGAACTGGCGATCGCTGCCGGCCAGGACACCGGCCGGTGATAGAACCGGACCACTCCCATGCAGGCGAGCCACGACGAAAAGATCATCAGGCCGCCGCCGCCGATCAGCGGAAAGCGCGGATCCATCACATCACGCAGCATCGAGATCGCCGCGCCTGCTGCGGCCAGCACCGCCGCCGCCGTCCAGTACCGCGCCGCCTCGAACTTGGGATAGGCGCGCGCCACATAGGCCCAGACCAGGCCCAGCGCCAGGAAGTTGATGACGATGACGGTCCAGAGTGTCGGCACGCTCAGCATGGCGACTGCGGGACACGCATGGTCCCGCCCTTTTCGTTTGGCAACTGCCCGTTCATACCCCGTCCCCGTGTTCTTGCGGGCGACCATGTGCGCGGCGCGCTTAATGGAGTCTCACCGCAATCGCGTAAACTCGGGCGTTGGTTTTGGATTGATGAATCCGCGAATGCATTCCGGCATCGTTAATCAAGCCTTGCTGCGGACGGGCGGGCGCCGCGAGAGCGCGGCGAAGCGGATTCGCGGACAAAAATCACCGAAATTGCATCTGAGCTGTGGATAACGCGATGACGGAGATATGACGGCGCGGGGCAGCCGGCCCCGAATCTGCTGAGTTTGTCATCGAGGATGTTGCGAGGCTGGCCCTCCGCCGAGCATCCCTCGTGTCGCGTTCCACCATTAACCCTTGAGAGGATACTATGGCTAAGAAAGCGAAGAAGGCGACGAAGAAGAAGGCGAAAAAGGCCAAGAAGGCGAAGAAGAAGTAACGAGGCTTCTGTTTCTTTGCCCGGGTGGAGTCTCGCTCCGCCCGGGCGTCGGGTAGGGACCGATCGGGTTCGAAGATGGCGGGCGCAAGGCCCGCTTTTTTATTGGGTGAGTGTTCGAGGCGTACCCGCTCCGACAGCGTCATAGCGGGGTCTGTCCCGGCCATCCACGCATGACCGCACAGTACGAAGAACTTGGCTGCCCGGGCCTTCGCCTCGCCGAAGCGGCTTCGGCCGCGCAGGCGGGACAAGCCCCGGGCATGACGACTTTTCGAGAGGTGACGAAGAACCTACCGCTCCGCAAACGCAAGCTTGGCGCCGAGCGCGGCGAAGCCGGCCGCAAAGCTCCGCCGCAGCCAGGCCATGACGCGGGGGCGGGAGATGACGCGCTCGCGCACCGAGGCGGCGCAGAGGCCGTAGAGCACGAACACCGCGAACGTCATCGCCATGAAGGCGCCGCTCAATTCCAGCATGCGCGCCAGCACATGGGCCTCGTCCGCCGCGATGAACTGCGGCAGGAAGGCGAGGAAGAAGATCGACAGCTTTGGATTGAGGATGTTGATCAGGAAGCCGGTGACGATGACACGGCCGCTCGACCGCTCCTTGATCTCGCCGTCAACCGCGAGCGTCCCCGTCTCGCGTAGCGCCTGCCAGGACATGTAGAGCAGATAAGCGACGCCGCACCATTTCAGCACGGCGAAGGCGAGAGCGCTGGTGTGGAGCACGGCGGCAAGGCCGAGCATCGCCGCCACCATGTGCGGCACGATGCCGAGCGTGCAGCCGAAGGCGGCCGCTATACTCGCGCGCGAGCCGCGGGTCAGCGCCGAGGCGAGCGTGTAGAGCACGCCGGTGCCTGGCGATGCGACGACGATGAGCGAGGTGAGCAGGAAGGACAGGGTCATGGACGGACCTTATCACCGCGGCTCGCGGCGAGAAAGCGCGCCCGCAGGATAGCGGTCAGGACAGCTGAGCGAGCTCAGCCTCGCGCAGCACGTCGAGCGGCGCCCAGGGTTTGGCCCAGAACTTGGCGCCATCGGGCAAGGGCTGCTTCAAGGGGCGGCCGGAAGTGACGACGACGTCGAGCTTCGGATTGCGATGCTTGGCGACATGCGCGAGCTCGACGCCGTTCATGTGGCCGGCAAGCTGGACGTCGGTCAGCATCAGACAGAGCGCGCCGGCGCTCTTGTCGAGGACGCGCTCGGCGGCCTCGGCGCTTTCGCACTGGATGACCTGGTAGCCGCTCTCTTCCAGGAGAACGCAAAGCATCTCCCGCTGCATGACGTCGTCTTCAACGATCAGCGCTGTCGCGCGAAACGGCTTTGCTTGTCCCATCGGCGGCTCCCAATGCATGCCTCACGCATGTTAAAAACCGAGGCCGGCAACGGTTCGGTTTCATTCCAAAAAAAGTAACTCATAGTTCCACGATCGGGGACTTGACGGGGGGGGAATTCATGACGACGATTCGGGGCGCGGCCGCCATCACGGGAGCGGCGAGCGGCATCGGCCGGGCGCTGGCCATCGAGTTGGCGCAGCGCGGCTGCGATCTCGCGCTGGCCGATCGCGACGAGGCCGGATTGAAGGCGCTCGCGGCGGAGATCGGAACAACGCGCAAGGTCAGCGTGCATCGCGTCGACGTCGGCGAGCCCGCCGACATTGTGCGGTTCGCGAGCGAGGCGACCATCGCGCATCCCACCCTCGGCATCGTCGTCAACAATGCCGGCGTGGCTCTCATGGGCTCGTTCGAGGAGATCGACCAGGCGCAGATGGACTGGTTGTTCGACATCAATTTCTGGGGCGTGGTGCACGGCACACGCGCCTTCCTGCCGCATCTGAAGACGAGGCCAGAGGCGCACATCGTCAACCTCTCCTCGATCTTCGGCATCATCGCGCCGCCGGGGCAATCGGCCTATGCGGCGGCGAAGTTCGCGGTGCGCGGCTTCTCTGAGAGCGTGCGGCACGAGCTGGCGGTGGCGGGAAGCCAGGTGAAGCTGTCGCTCGTCCATCCCGGCGGCGTCGCCACCGCGATCGCGCGCAACGCGCGCACCGGGATCGGCGTCACCGACAATGCCCGCCGCGCGCAATCGATCGACCGGTTCGAGAACGCAGCGAAGACCACGCCAAAGGATGCCGCGCTTCGCATCATCAGGGGCATCGAGAAGAACGAGCCGCGCATCCTGATCGGCAACGACGCCCGCTTCATGGACCTGTTGCAGCGCTTCCGCCCGGGAACGTACTGGGCGCCGCTGCAGCGCAAGCTGGAGAAGATGGCGAAGGGGACGTGAACGTCGCCTCCTTTCCCCCTCCCCTGGAAGGGGAAGTCACTGCCCCGCCAGCCGATCCGCGAAATACCCGATCGTCTTGCGATAGACCACCGCCCTGTTCCACTCGCGCATCGCCTCGAAATTCGGCGTGCCTTCATCATAGGGCTGGCTCATCTTGAAGCCATTGGTGTGCAGGAGGTTCGCGGTCGAGGCGAGCACGTCGGGGACGCTGCGGCGGAGATCGACATGGCCGTCGCCGTCGAAATCGACGCCGTACTTGATGTAGGACGATGGCAGGAACTGGGTCTGGCCGATCTCGCCGGCATAGGCGCCGATGAGGTCGCGCAGCGGCAGGTCGCCGCGCTGCACGATCTTGAGCGCGGCGAGCAACTCGCCCTGGAACAGATCGGTGCGGCGGCAATCATGCGCGAGCGTCGCCAGCGTGCGGATCACCGGCAGCTTGCCGGTGTCGCCCTTGCCGAAATCGCTCTCAAGGCCCCAGATCGCGACCAGGATATAGCGCGGTACGCCGAATTGCTGCTCGATGCGGGAGAGCAGCGCGGCGTGACGCTGGAGCATCGCGCGGCCGCCATTGATGCGGCCGGGTCCGACACGGGTCGAGACGTACTGCTCGAAGCTCTTCTTGAAGGTGTAGCGCTGGCGCCGGTCGAAGGCGAGCACAGCACCATCCTGGGTCACGCCGCTAAGTGCCGCATTGGTCACGCTCGCCGAGACGCCGGCGGCCTGCGCTTCCTGCGCCATGCTGGCGACAAAACTGTCGAAATCGCCGCCGCAGCGGGCGGCCTGCGCCGACCCGCCGGCCAGACAAACGACGAAGGCGGCGGCGAGAAGCCGTCTCAGCATGTGGAGCAATCCTCAAAATCCTGGCGCGAAGCAGCGCGCGATCATGCCCGGGAACGCAGCGAGCGTCAAAGCGGCAGGCTTGATCCGCATCAAACCGTCTCACGCGGTGCTTTCTAGATTGAGGCAAACAGGAGAACCGCACATGACCGGAATCACCTTGACCGCTGAGCAGATCCGCAATGCCCCCGCCCCGGTGCGGCAATGGATCGAGCAGGAGGTGATCGCCACACTCGGGCTTGCGCCACGGACACCGGAGGCCGCGCCGCCACCAGAGGCGGCCCATCTCGTCGCCTGCAGCGTGGAAGAGATGGCCGGCGTGCTCGAGCACATCCGCGGCGTGCTTCCTGCGGTGAACGTGCTGTTCGAGCTCGGCCGCCCCGGCATCAGCTTCGGCCGCCCCGCGGTGATGACGTTCCGCCTGATGGACATCCTGCATCACACGCGCCTGCAGGACGTCGGCCAGGTGATGACGTGCCTGGAGATGATCAACCAGGCGCTGACCGAGGTGAAGAAGGATCCGACAGTGCGGTTCTGCGGCTTCGACAATGAGGGCCACTGCCTGGTCGCGCCGCAGACGCAAGAGAGCATCGCAACGCTGTGGCAGACCATGATGGAACGCCAGCAGGCGGCGCAGGAGCCCGGCAACCGGGTGGCGCCGGCGGCGTGATGGCGGCAGGTGGTGGGTTTCCGAACGATTGAGTTCCAGAGGTCGCGACGCAGCCGTATGAGATGAGTGGTCGCGCCACACCCTCCTCCTGTCATTCCGGGGCGCGCGTAGCGCGAACCCGGAATCTATCGGGCGGCAGAGACGGTCGATGAATGGATTCTCAGGTGCGCAATTGCGTACCATAGCTCGCGCTTTGCGCGCCCGGGAATGACGGATGAGAGAGTTGGCATTATGGTGTTGTTACTTGCGCCGCGCAGTCAGTCGGTGCGTTGAGCCCGCACGAGGTCATCAGCTATGCCGACACCCGCCCTCCTCCGCATCCCCCTCTTCCGCCTGCTCGCGATCAACCTCGCGATCGGCGCCTGCGCCGCCGCGCTGCTGGTCGGCGGCCTGCTCTGGCTCAACCCCGGACATCTGCGCGAGCTGATCTTCGCCGACCGCGCGCCCGGCGTGGCACTTCTCCTGCTGCTCGCCTCCTTCCTCATCACCTTCGGCTCGGCCGCGATGGGCAGCGCGATCATGGCGCAGGGGCGCAAGGACGACAGCGGCAAAAGCGGCGGACATGGATCGCGGCTCGCCGTGCAGGAATTGACGCAGCGCACGCGTCCACATTGAGAAACGCGCCGGGACGATGGCACCGGCTTTGCATCTGCGAACGCACCGTCTGCACGCAGGCGGGAAGACGTGCAGGCCAACGCACCTTCCTACAGAACACGTCGCTCTTGCTGCGTCGCAAGAGCGAGAAAATTGAACAAAGTGATTTGGCAACCCAGACAACTGTCTCGATGTAAGGCTACATGACCTATCGCAACCAACGCATATCTGATGCGCTCGCTGCGAGATCGACGCACCCCGATTTGCCTTGCCATTGCAGGGCACCTTCTATAACCTTCCACTTTAGATTGTCGCCCTCCCAGCCCCGGGCGACGCTGAAGACCAAGACAAGCGGCGGGCTTCGGCCCGCCGTTTGTTGTCAGGCGTAAGTTCTCCTCGAAGGGCTCAGCGGATCTCTGGCTCTTCTCCGCATCAGATACCGTCACTCAGCTGCATCAAGCCCTGCCGCGTTCGGACGCGGCGGAGGTCGATCACCCGAAGTCATTTGACTGCGGCGCGGCTATCGACGAAAAGCCGCCATGGCCAAGAAACCCGGTACCAATCCCAAAGGCGAATTCGCCTTCTTCAACGTCGTCTATGAAGACGATTCCCAACGCTCCAACCGCCGCGTGCCCGCCGAACTCCTCGGCGGCCTCGACGGCGACGAACCCGCGCGCGGCTTCATCATGGAGCAGGACCGCGAGATCGCCGAAAAGAGCGGCCGCCCGCCGCTGGAGATCAAGCGGCTCGAGCGGGTCGGGGTGAAGAAGAAGTAGCGCGTTGGACGCGTGATACTCGAAGCTCCAACATAAACAAAAACGGCGGGCTTTCGGCCCGCCGTTTTCGTCTGGATGGATGCCCGGGTCAGGCCCGGGCATGACAATCCGAATTAGTTGTCCAGGAACGACCGCAGCTTCCGCGACCGCGACGGATGCTTCAGCTTGCGCAACGCCTTGGCCTCGATCTGGCGAATACGCTCGCGCGTCACGCTGAACTGCTGGCCGACCTCTTCCAGCGTGTGGTCGGTGTTCATGCCGATGCCGAAGCGCATGCGCAGGACGCGTTCTTCGCGCGGGGTGAGCGAGGCGAGGACGCGCGTCGTGGTCTCGCGCAGGTTGGACTGGATCGCGGCGTCGATCGGCAGGATCGCGTTCTTGTCCTCGATGAAATCGCCGAGATGCGAATCCTCTTCGTCACCGACGGGCGTCTCCAGCGACAGCGGCTCCTTGGCGATCTTGAGGACCTTGCGGACCTTCTCCAAGGGCATGCCGAGCTTCTCGGCGAGCTCTTCTGGCGTCGGCTCGCGGCCGATCTCGTTGAGCATCTGGCGGGACGTGCGCACGATCTTGTTGATCGTCTCGATCATGTGCACGGGGATGCGGATGGTACGGGCCTGGTCGGCGATGCTGCGGGTGATCGCCTGCCGGATCCACCACGTCGCGTAGGTGGAGAACTTGTAGCCGCGGCGGTACTCGAACTTGTCGACCGCCTTCATCAGGCCGATGTTGCCTTCCTGGATCAGGTCGAGGAACTGCAGGCCGCGGTTGGTGTACTTCTTGGCGATCGAGATCACCAGACGGAGGTTGGCTTCCACCATCTCCTTCTTGGCCTGGCGTGCCTCGCGCTCGCCCTTCTGCACGGAGTGCACGATCTTGCGGAACTCGACGATCTCGAGGCCGGTCAGCGCGGCGAGCTGGTGCACCTCGTGGCGAAGGTCCTTGATGCGGTCCTTCTCGTGGTGGACGAAGTTCTTCCAGCCTTTTGCGGAAAGTTTCGAGACGCGGTTGAGCCAGCGCGGATCGAGCTCCGAGCCGGTGTAGTTGCGCAAAAAGTCCTCGCGCGCGACGCCGTGGCTGTCGGCAAGGCGCATCAGGCGCCCCTCGTGCGAAACGAGGCGCTTGTTGATGTCGTAGAGCTGCTCGACGAGGCTGTCGATACGCGCCTGGTTGAGGCGCAGCGACTTCACCTCGACGATGATCTCGTCCTTTAGCTTCTTGTACTTGCGCTCCTGGTGCGGCGAGAGCGACTCGTTCTGGAGCTGGTTCTGGATGTCCTGCTCCTGAAGCTTGCGCAGCTTCTTGTAGCTGTCGGCGATCTTGTCGAAGATCTCGACCACTTTCGGCTTGAGCTCGGCCTCGATCGCCGCGAGCGACATCTGGTTCTCGAACTCGTCGTCGTCCATGTCGGACTCGGCCGCGGCTTCGGCCGGATCCTTCTCCTCGCCGGCCTCGGCACCAGCGGCTGCAGGCGCGGCACGGAACGGGGTCGGCGCCGGCGGCGCCGCAGGCGGCGCCACATGCGCGGGCGCAGCGGTGGAGGCGGCGGCCTCGCCGCCCTCGGCCGAAGCTTCACCGGTCTCGCCGCTGGGACCTGCGATCATCGCGGTGTTCATGCCGCCCTTGGCGTCCGGGCCGGCATAAGTTGCTTCGAGATCGATGATGTCGCGGAGGAAGATCTTGCCCTCGTTGAGCTCGTCGCGCCAGATGATGATGGCCTGGAAGGTCAGCGGGCTTTCGCACAGCCCTGCGATCATCGCCTCGCGGCCGGCCTCGATGCGCTTGGCGATCGCGATTTCGCCTTCGCGGGAGAGCAGCTCGACCGTGCCCATCTCGCGCAGATACATGCGCACGGGATCGTCGGTGCGCTCGCCCGGCTCGCTCTTCTTGACCTCGGTGACGGCCTTCTGGGTGACCTCGACGAGTTCGTTATCGGTCTCGTCGTCGCCCTCGTCCTTCTCCTCCTCGCCTTCGGTGTCGTCGGCTTCGGTGACGTTGATGCCCATGTCCGAGAGCATCGACATGATGTCCTCGATCTGTTCGGGCGAGGTCTGGTCGGACGGCAAGACTTCATTGAGCTGATCGAAGGTCACGAAGCCGCGCTTCTTGGCCTGCTTGATCATCTTCTTCACGGCGGCGTCGGACAGGTCGAGCAACGGCGAGGGCGCGTCCTGGGAGTCCTTCTCCGGCGCGTCCGCTGCCTTGTCGTCTTTTTCCTTGTCCTTCGCCTGCAGCGTCTTTGCCTTGGTGGCCATCCATTGCTCCTAAACGCGCTTCATGCGAGACGCCCGCCGCGCCTGCCTGAATTCACTTGAACCTGTTGCTCGACGCTCTCGCTTCGGCAGCTCTCGACACGGAAAGGGCGGCGCACAAACCTCTCGCCACCCCCAACTTTCTCTCGCCGGAATTGCCTAACGCTTCGTCAGCCTCTTTGTCGCGGCGGATGCAGGTGTAGTGCCAACAGCGATTGCGCGGATTCATTCCTGACGCGTCTGTTCTGCCTGCGGCCGCCTCTGGGCCAAAGTGCTACAAGACCGTTAAGCCTCGATTAACCCTGTTTGTGCCGCCAAACCTTGGATTTGGCGAGTCTTTTAGCGGTTCCGGCACTGGCCGTCCGCATGATTCTTTCATCACACGCTCTTCTGAAGCCGGCCCGACAGCTCGCCAAAACCCTCGATCAGGGCCTCGGTGCCGTCGACCTCGGCCATCCGGGCCTTGACGTCACGCAGCCATGCCAAATTGGCCTCGCTGGGATCCTCCCCCAAGGCCAGCTCGGCGTCCTTCAGCTCCCTAAGTAGTGAATGCCATTGCCGATGCAAGACAACGAGCTGGTGCCAGGTCGCAAGAACGTCGTCCTGCGCCGCGCCTTCGCGGGCACCCCACACCGCCTGGGTCGTAATGCCATTCTCAACCCTTTGAAGAACTTGGGAAAATCCGCCCCGATCGAGATCGCCACGCATCTTTTCGGCCTGCTCGCCGGGCTCCGGCAAGTGGTGGTGGTCGTTGGCGAAGGCGGCGATGATGCCGGCCCGGAGCTTATGGGCCTCGGGATGGGCCAGCTCCAGGGCGGCGACCTCCTCGAGGTGGTCGTGCAGCAGCCAGGGGTGATTGATCAGGCATTGCAGGATCAGGGCCTCCCGGCGGGAGATCGCGCTGCGCTGGCCCCGCATGATCGGGCTTGCCGCCAGCTGGGGGCTCGCCGCCTGGTAGGGGCCGGACGGGAGCGGGGTCGGACCGGGGGGGCCGCGGCGGCCGCCGCCAAATCCCTGTCCACCAAACCCCTGGCCGCCGAATCGATTCGCAGTTCCCCCTGCCCTCGGCTGGAACGGCCGGCCACCGCCGGGACGAAAATTGCCCCGGCCGCCAAAGCCGCGCCCACCTTCGGGCGCGAAGGTGCGTTGAAGCCGCTCGATGAATTCGTCGCGATAATAGCGCCGCACCACCTCGTCGCGAATTCCGTTGGTGAGCTCCTTGATGCGCGCCTCCAGCGCGGCGCGGCGCTCGGGCGTGACGAAGTTGCCGCCTTCGAGCTCGCGCGACCAGATCATGTCGGCAAGCGGCCGCGCCGCGCCGATCACCTCCTCGATCGCTCCGCGCCCGCCGGAGCGCACGAGATCGTCGGGGTCCTGGCCTTCCGGCAGCAGGGCGAAGCGCAGGCTCTTGCCCGGTGCGAGGAAGGGTAGCGCGAGGTCCGCGGCACGATAGGCCGCCTTCTGTCCGGCGCGGTCGCCGTCGAAGCAGAGGATCGGCTCGTCCGCCATCTTCCAGAGCAGCGCGAGCTGGCTTTCGGTGAGCGCGGTGCCGAGCGGCGCCACGCTACCCGCAAAGCCCGCGGTGACCATGGCGATGACGTCGACATAGCCTTCGACCACGATCAGAGCGCTGCCGTCATGCGTGGCTTTGCGCGCGGTCTGGTGATTGTAGAGATTGTCGCCCTTGTGGAAGAGCGGCGTCTCCGGCGAGTTCAGGTATTTTGCCGGAACGTCCTTCTCCAGCGCGCGCCCGCCGAAGGCGATGACGCGGCCGCGCAGATCCGTGATCGGAAACATCACGCGATCGCGGAAGCGGTCGTACGGCACGGGGATGTCGTCACCGCCAATCAACAGGCCGGTCTCGACCATGTCGTCGACGGAAACGCCGAGCTTGCCGAGATGCTCTTTCAGCGCGAAGCGGTCGGGCGGGGCGTAGCCGAGGCGAAACTGCAATTGCGTCGCCGGCGAGATGGCGCGGTCGGCAAGGTAGCCGCGCGCCTTGGCGCCGAGACGCGAGGCCAGCGTCTCCGCGAAGAATTTTGCTGCGAGATCCATGACGTCATGCAGCGACTTGCGCCGCTGCTCGTGCCGCGCCGCATCCGGCGTCACCGCCGGCAGCGGCAGGCCCGCCATGTTGGCGAGCCGCTCCACGGCTTCCGCGAACGGCAGGCCATCGGTCTCCATCATGAAGGTGATGATGTCGCCGTGCTTGCCGGAGGAGAAGTCGTGGTAAAAACCCTTCTGGTCGTTGACGTAGAAGGACGGCGTCTTCTCCTGCTGGAACGGCGACAGCCCCTTCCACTCCCGCCCCGCCTTCTTCAGCTTGACGCGCTTACCCACGACTTCGGAGACCGAAAGCCGGGCACGAAGCTCGTCGAGGAACTGGGGCGTGAAGCGCATGGGTTGTGTCTAGCGCGAAACCGGGTGAGTCGGGCGAAAGATCAGGGATATAGGTGCGGGCCGGCCAAAGGCCAGGTTTGTCAGGCTTATCCGGGTTATTCGACCTATGCACAGGCCTTGGTCCGTCATTCGGGGGCGCCTATCCCCGTCCCCCTTGAGCGCCCGTCTCTTCGGCGGGCCTCGACGGATGACGGAACGGGCGCCCGGAATGACAGAAAGCTTGAACCGCGCCCGGTTCCACGCTTCCATAGGCCATGTTCAAGACCTTTCGAGGCGGCCAGAGCGGGGGCTGGCGTGTGACCTCGCTTTCGCCCGTGACGGGCGAGCCCCTGCCCTTCGTGCCGGCGCTGTCGGTGACCGACAGCGATGCCGTTTCGTTGCCGCTGGTGCCCTCGCGCAATGCGTGGCGGCTGGTGGGTGTCGAGAGCAGCTTGCGCTACACCGAGCGGCCCGAGAAGCAGCAGCTCGTGGCCGCGCAGGCCGGTCTCGGCCGGATCGAGGCAACCAGCGCGGCGCTGATTCCGATCCGCAAGTCGCAAGCCTGGTGGGAGCTGACCCAGGAAGAGCGCCGCAGGATCTTCGAGGACAAGTCGCACCACATCGCCAGCAGCCTGCGCTTCCTGCCTGCGATTGCGCGCCAGCTCTATCACTGCCGCGACCTCGGCGGGCCTTTCGACTTTCTCACCTGGTTCGAATTCACCCCCGCGGACGCCGCGCTGTTCGAGGAGCTGGTGGCGATGCTCCGGCAGACCGAGGAGTGGACCTATGTCGAGCGCGAGGTCGACGTGCGCATGGTGAAGGAAGTGCTGTCGGCCTAATGCTCGAGAAAGCGGCCCGACTCGATGCGCGGCAGATCGGTGACGGGCCAGTTGTAGACGTAGGTCCAGGCCTTCTCGGTGGCGCCGTCGGCGCGCGTCACATCGACCAACTGGCGCAAATATTCGGTCGGCTCTGGAAATCCCTCGCCGCAGGCCTCGTACATGTCGAGCTCGTGCAGGAGCTCCTCGGGCACACGCAGGCGGAAGAGCTCGCCATGGACGATGTCCGCCGACGCGTCGGAGAGCAGCAATCCCGGATAGTGCTTCACCAGAACGAGCCGGCCACGGCAGGTCGCCTCGCCCAGAAACTCCGCATGGCCCGCGAGCAGCCGCGCCATCGGATGGTCGAAGCCGCGCATCAGGGTGCCGTAGACGAAGAGACGATCGGAGGTCATGGTGTTCTGATGTTGCGGCGTCGGTGCGACGCCGTTACTCCGTTTACACAGGTTATTCTTCCATAGGCAATCAGGATGGCTTTCGACACGGTCGAGGTAACCGATCAACTGCTCGGCGAGGGCGACATTCCGCCCGTGCATGAGGTGAATGCGGCAGGGGCATCGCCCTTCCTGCTCACCGCGGATCATTACGGACGGGTGCTGCCGCGCGCGCTCGGAGATCTCGGCATCGCGGAAGGCGAGCTCGTCAGGCACATCGCCTGGGACATCGGCATCGCCGGCGTCGCCGAGCCGCTCGCCAAGATGATCGACGCGCACCTGATCGCGCAGCGCTATTCGCGCCTGGTGATCGACTGCAATCGCCCGCCGGGAGTCGCGAGCTCGATCCCTGTGATCTCCGAGGAGACCGCCATCCCCGGCAACGAGAACCTATCGGCGGCGGCCAAGGAGATGCGCCGGCGCGAGATCTTCGATCCCTATCACGGCCGGATCGGCGCGGCGATTGATGCGCGCGTGCGGTCGGGCAAGCCGACCGTGCTGGTCGCGTTGCACAGTTTCACGCCCGTCTACTACGGCGATCCGCGGCCCTGGCACATCGGCACGCTCTATCACCGCGACACGGTGCTGCCGCGGCTGATGCTGCAACACCTGCGGGGCGAGAGCGACCTCGTCGTCGGCGACAACCAGCCTTATGCGGTGAGCGACATCACCGACTACACCATCCCCGTGCACGGCGAGGCGCGCGGGCTGATCAACACCGGCATCGAGATCCGCCAGGACCTGATCACCGACGAGACCGGCCAGCAGCGATGGGCCGAGCGGCTGGCGCGGATCCTGCGCGAGATCGCAGCAACGCTGCACAAGGACGGAATGGCGTGATGCTCACTTCGCCCGTGTCAGCGCCAGCCAGATGCCGCCGCCGATCATGAAGCCGCCGGAGATGCGCGACATCATCCGCGTGCGGCGCGCAGAGAAGAATTTTCGGGCGCGCCCGGCGGCGATGGCGTAGAGCGCATCCGTCATCACCGCGGTGACCATGAAGGTGGCGCCCAGCAGCGCGACTTGCGGAAAGTGCGGCTGGTTCATGTCCATGAACTGCGGAATGAAGGCGCCGAAGAACACCAGCACCTTCGGGTTCGACAGCAGCACCAGGAATCCCTGCAGGAAGAAGCCGCCGCGCGGCGGCGGTGGCGGCGCCTCGAGATCGACGCCCTCGACCGGCGCCCAGATCAGCTTGATGCCGAGCCAGACCAGATAGGCGGCGCCGGCAAAACGCACCCAGTCGAACCAATAGCCCATGGTCGCCATCAGCGAGGTCAGGCCGACCGCGACGATGCCGATCACGATGGCAAGGCCCGCTTGCGCGCCGGCAACGTTGGTGAGCGCCGCACGCGTGCCGTGGCGCAGGCCGTTGGCGATGACGAGGGTGACGATCGGCCCCGGCAGCAGCGCCAGCGCAATACAGGCGGCGACGAAGGCGAGATAGGCTTGCATGGACATCATGGGGAGGACTCGCTGCGGTTTGTGCGCATTAATGCATGGCCGAGGCGGGAACGGAAGACGGATGAACGCAAGGCGCGCGCCTCGCCATTGCTGTCCTGCCCCGTGAAGGCGGATATCCGCTACGCCTCTCCGTTTCCTGCATCCGTTTCTGGACTCCTGGTTCCACCGCCTTCGCGGGGATGACAGCGGAGAACCAGGCATCGCCCCGCAAGGACGTCGTGCTTGACAGGCAACCTTTTGGTTGCCTATTATCGTTGCCATGGATGAGGTCTTCAAAGCGCTCGCCGATGCGTCGCGACGCTCGCTCTTGGACAGGCTTCACGCCAGGAACGGCCAGACGCTGAACGAGCTCTGCGAGGGGCTCGCGATGACACGGCAGGCCGTGACCAAGCACCTTGTCATTCTCGAAGACGCCAACCTGGTCACCACGATCAGGCATGGGCGCGAGAAGCTGCACTACCTCAACCCGGTGCCGATCCATCAGATCGGCGAACGCTGGATCAGGAAATTCGAGCACGGCAAGCTCGCCGCACTCAGCGAGTTGAAACGCCAGTTGGAGAAGCGCGACGAGTAGGCCCGCTCAACAAAGGATTTGATGCGCGATGAACTTCGACCAATTCAAGCCACTCACCGTCTACACCATCTACATCGCGTCTACGCCGGAGAAGATATGGGAGGCGCTGACCTCGGCTGAGTTCAGCCGCAGATACTTTTCCGGCTTCGCGGTGGAGATGGAGCCGAAGCTCGGCGGCACCTTCATCGTGCGTGCCCCGGACGGTTCGGAGCACATCTCCGGCGAGGTGTTCGAATACGATCCGCCCAGGAAGCTGACGGTGACGTGGAACGTGAACTGGCCTGATCTTGTCGAAAAGCTCGGCTCCACCCTCGTCACCTATGAGATCGAGCCCGCCGGCGAAGCCGTCCGCCTCACCATGAGTGAACGCCACGATCGCCCGCTCAGCGACGACATCCTCGAAGGCGGCCGCACCGGCTGGCCGGCGATCCTGTCGGGGCTGAAGAGCCTGCTCGAAACGGGCAACGCACCGCAGATCAAGATGTCGCCGCCGGCGAAGATGCTGGACGCGCTGAAGGCAATGGGAATCAAGACCCCGTAGGCTCACGAGTCATCCCAGGGCACTTGTAGCGCGAGCCCGGAAACGATCGAGCGGCAGAAAGTTGGTGGATGAATGGATTCCGGGGCTCGCCCTTCGGACATCCCGGAATGGCGACTAGGCGGCCACCGGAGCCACCAGACGCCGATAGAGATGCCAGGTCGCATGCCCAAGCACCGGCAGCGTCACGATCAGCCCGAGAAAGTAAGGCAGCGCCGAGACGATCAGCAGCATCACGATCACGGCGGCCCACGAGATCATCGGCACCGGGCTCGCGACGACGGCGCGCACGCTCGTCACCATGGCCGTGACGAAATCGACGTCGCGATCGAGCAGCAGCGGGAATGACACCACGGTCAGGGAGAACAGGATCAGCGACAGCACGGCACCGACCGCATTGCCGATGCCAAGGAACAGCAGGCCCTCGTTGGTCGTCAGCACCACCGTCATGAATTCCTGCAAGCTCGAGAACGAGGCATTGAGGCCGAGCAGCAGCGCGATCAGGAGCCGCACCTGGTACATCCAGACCACGAACACGAACAGCGTCACGAAAGCCATCCAGCCGATCTCGCTGCGCGAACGAATCGCCGACCAGATCGCACCGAATGAGACCGGCTCGCCGCGCTCGCGGCGGCGGCTGATTTCGTAGAGACCGATCGCCACGAACGGCCCGATCAGCGCAAAACCGGCAGCCAGGGGATAGACCAGATAGACCATGCCGAAGGCGGTGAGACAGAGCATGATGGCGATGCCGCCGGCAGCGTAGAGCGCGCCGAAGCAGAGACCGTAAAGAGGCAGCGCCTGAAAATCGCGCAGGCCTTCGACCAGCGCCTCGGCGATGTCGGTCGCCGCCACGGGACGCACCACCGGATCGACCTTGCCCGAGATGGACATCAGCTTCCTCCCTCACGCGGTCTACGCCGCGCCCTGTTGGGCCGATGTTAGCTCGCTCTGCCAATCCTTGCACCAGGAGTCGAGCGGTCAGAGGATACCGCCATTGCGCCGCCTGGCGCATCGCGCTCGTCAGGCACGCGATACCAAAAGGAGCGCCACACCGAGATTGGCCGCGAACAGGGCCGCGTCGATGACGAAGATCCGGAGCATCGGGCCCTTCAACACGGGCCAGTAAGCCACGCCGACGCGGCCTCCACGCATCAGCACCGGAACGTTATAGGCGAACTGGCTGAAATGGCAGGCGGCGAAGAACAGGAACAGCGCGAGCTGCGCTTCGATCGGCTCGAAGAAGGGCGGACGGGCGGCCAGAAGATAGAGCGACAGCAGCCCGATCGGCAGATTCATCCCGCCCAGGAACGCCACGCTGGCCGCCAGGGTCGGCGCAATCGGATTGCTGCGCTCCTCCCGCGGCAGCAGGATCTTCAACGTGTTGGCTTGCGCGATGCTGAACTGGATGAAGGCGCCGACGAACCAGAGCGTGTTGAGAAGCAGAACGAAATCAGAAATGTGCATCGTCATTTTCCGTAGAAGGCTTCGCTGCGCACCACGCGGCCCGCATCGTCGAAGTCCATGAATTCGCTGGCGCGCGTGTCGCCCAGCTGCCACCACACGGTGAGGCGCGCGATGGTGTCGTCCCAGCTCCAGCTCAGGATCCTCAGGTCGGCGCTTTCGACGTGGCCATAGGCTTGCCGCCAGTAGGCGCGGATGTTCTCGGCGCCGGTGATGGTCGGAGAACCCGTCAGTGTGAGAGCAAGAGGGCTGCGCATCTGCGCATCGTCGGCGAAATGCGCGACGACCGCGTCGATATCGACCCTGCACCAATTCACGCACCATGCCGCGACAAAGCGTTCGGCGGTCGCGCGGCTCATTGCCTGTCCGCTCATGACACGGATCCTCCCTGGCAGGGAAAGTGGCAAAGCCCGCGCCTCATGTCAACCATATTGACTTGAAGATTCCGTCAGTTGTTGTCGGCGATCGCCTCCATCACGCCCATCCACCCGGCCGCACCCGACGCCCCGACGCGATCGAACGCCTCGCGCAGCACCTTGCGCTCGTGATCCGAGGCCCGCTGCTCGATGCGCCGCCCCGCTTCCGTCAGGCGCAGCAATTTCGAGCGGTGCTGCTCGGGCGAACGCTTCGACGTCACGAGCTTGCGCTCCACCAGCAGATTGAGCGGCCGGTTGAGGGCTTGCTTGGAAATACCGAGGATCTCGATCAGCGCGCCGATCGCGATGTCGGGCCGGCGCGCCACCACGTAGAGGATACGATGGTGCGGACGCGACAGGCCCTGCTTCGCAAGATATGCGTCGGCCTCCAGCGTCATCCCGCGCCAGCCGTAATACATGAGCTCCAGCGCCGCATCCAGATCATGAAGCTTGTCGAGTGAAGCGCGGTGGAGTCCCGCGGCTTGAGGCGCCTTTGCCATTGCAGGAAGCTAGCCTCTCGCCCGCAGCTCGCGCCGCAGCACCTTTCCCGTCGCCGTCATCGGCAGCGTCTCGGCGAATTCGACGAAGCGCGGATATTCGTGCGCGGCGAGCTGCACCTTGACGAACTCCTGGATCTCGCGCGCGAGCGCATCGCTGCCGGTAAAGCCCGGACGCAGCACGATCCATGCCTTGATCGATTCGGTACGGATCGGATCGGGGATGCCGACGACGGCTGCCATCGCCACCGACGGATGCTTCATCAGCGTGTGCTCGATCTCGGAGGGACCGACGCGATAGCCGGCGGTGGTGATGACGTCGTCCTCGCGGCTGACGTACCAGAAATAGCCGTCCTCGTCCTGCACGCCGAGATCGCCGGTCAGCAGGAACTCGCCGGCATATTTCTTCGCCGTCGCGTCCGGATTGCGCCAATATTCGAGCATGGTGACGGGGCATGGCTGGCGCACGCCGATGATGCCGCGCTGTCCCCGCGGCAATTCCTCGCCCTTGTCGTTGACGATGCGGACATCGAAGCCCGGCGTCGCCTTGCCCATCGAACCGGGCCGGATCGGAAACAGGTTCGAGTTGCTGCCGATCACGAGGTTGCACTCGGTCTGGCCAAACACTTCGTGCGCGTCGATGCCGAAGGTTTCGCGCACCCAGCCGAGCAGTTCGCCGCCCAGCGACTCGCCGCCGGTGAAGATGCTGCGCAGCTTGACGCCGGAATGCTTCACCCCGGCCTGCCGCATCAGCTTCAGCGCGGTCGGCGGCAGGAAGACGTTGCGCACGGAAAGATCGGCCATCATCTGCATCGCCGCCTGCGGCTCGAATTTGCGCGCGCGGTGTCCGACCAGGGGAATGCCGTGATACCAGAACGCGAACAGGCCGTTGATGAGCCCGCCGATCCAGGCCCAGTCCGCCGGCGTCCACATGAGATCGCCGGGGCGCGGCAGGAAGTTGTGACACATCTCGACATTGGGGAGATGACCGAGCACGACGCGGTGCGCATGCAGCGCCCCCTTCGGATTGCCCGTCGTGCCCGAGGTGTAGATGATCAGCGCGGGATCATCGCACGAGGTGTCGATCCGCGCGAAGTCGGCCGATGCGGCCTTCACCGCATCCCAGAACGACGTCGTCCCCGCCGGCGCGCGCCCGCCGACCACATAGACAGTCTTCAGGTCGGGCAGACGATCGCGAATCTTTGCGAGCTTCTCCCAGCCACCCTCGTCGGTGACGATGGCCTTCGCCTCGGAATTCGACAGGCGGAATTCCAGCGCGTCCTCTCCGAACAGCGCAAACAACGGGATCGAGATCATGCCGGAGCGGAACGCCGCCATATGCGCGATCGGCAATTCCCGGGACTGCGACAGAAACACCGCGACGCGGTCGCCACCGGAAAGCCCGTCCGCCTTCAGCACATTGGCGAAGCGGCGCGACATCTCGGCGATCTCGTCGAAGGAGGTGCGGCTGGTCGCGCCGGTCTCGTCGACATAGATCAGCGCAAGCCGCCCCGTCCCGTCGGCATGGCGATCGCAGCACGCTTCCGCGATGTTGAAGCGCGCGGGGATGTCCCAGCGAAAATTGCGATAGAGCTCGTCATAGGTCTTTGCTTCGGTGAGCATGGGCTTGAATCGTTTCCCGGTATCTTGTTGTTCTCGTCAGTCTAGGGCTGCGAACGCACGGGACAAGCCCCGCGACGTCATTCCGGGCTCGACGCTGGCGCGTCGCCCCGGAATGACAGCGAGAGAGCTATCGCACCGTCGCGAAGAACTTCCTGACATCGCGCACAAACAGCTCCGGCTGCTCGAAGGCGGCGAAATGACCGCCTTTCTCCATTTCGCTCCAGTGGGTGATGTTAGGGAAGTTCGGCTCCATCCAGCGCCGCACCGGCGTGATGATCTCCTTAGGAAACACCGCGACTCCCGTCGGCACCTTCACTACGGGCTTGGTGCGGCGATGGCCAAAACTCTCCCAATAGAGCCGCGCCGAGGAGGTCGCCGTCTCCGTTACCCAATAGAGCATGACGTTGTCGAGCAGCTCATCCTTGCTGAAGATGTTCTCAGGGCGCCCGTTGCAATCGGTCCAGGCCCAGAATTTTTCCAGGATCCAGGCCGCCTGCCCGCTCGGTGAATCCGTCAGGCCATAGCCGAGCGTCTGCGGGCGCGTCGACTGCTGCTTGGAGTAGCCGGAATCGAGATCGACGTAATGCTTGAGGCCTGCGAGCGCGCGCTTCTCCTCCGCCGTCGGCTCGCCCTCGATGCGCGGCGGCGAGCTGAAGGACAGCGTGATGTGGATGCCGGCGCAATGCTCGGCATCCTGCACGCCGAGCGAGGTCGTCACCGCCGAGCCCCAGTCGCCGCCTTGCGCGCCGTAGCGCGCATAGCCGAGCCGGTCCATCAGCTTCGCCCAGGTCGCGGCGATGCGATCGACGCCCCAGCCGGTGGTCTTCGGCTTGGCCGAGAGGCCGAAGCCCGGCAGCGAGGGACAGATCACGTGGAAGGCATCGGCAGGATTGCCGCCATGCGCGACGGGATCGGTGAGCGGCGCGATCACCTTCTGAAACTCGACGGTCGAGCCCGGCCAGCCATGGGTAATGATCAGCGGCAGCGCGGAAGGCTCCTTCGAGCGCACATGGATGAAATGGATGTCGAGCCCGTCGATCTCGGTGGTGAATTGCTCGAAGCGATTGAGTTTTGCCTCGCGGGCCCGCCAGTCGTAATCGTTGGCCCAGTAGGTGCAGATCTCCTGGATCCATCGCAGCGGCACGCCCTGGCTCCAGTCGTCGACGAGCTCGGCATCCGGCCAGCGCGTGCGAGCGAGGCGTGACTTGAGATCGATAAGGGTGTCGTCGCTGATGGCGATGCGGAACGGTTTGATGGCGGTCATCGGTTGCCTCCCTTGTTCTTCTTGTCATTCCGGGGCGCCGTAGCGCGAGCCCGGAATCCATTAAGCAACGGACTCAGCAGCGCGATGGATTCCGGGTTCACGCTACGCGTGCCCCGGAAGAACGACTTAGCCCGACAGCGCGGTCTTGACCAAGCCGCTGGCCTTCCCGAAATCCATCTGTCCCGCGTACTTCGCGCGCAGCACGGCGATCACCTTGCCCATGTCCTTCATGCCGGCGGCGCCGGTCTCGGCGATCGCATCCGCGATCGCCTTCTTCACGTCATCCTCCGACATCTGCTTCGGCAGATAGGCCGAGATCACCGCGATCTCCTCACGCTCCTGCGCGGCAAGCTCGGCGCGGCCGCCCTTGTCGTAGAGCTCGACCGCCTCCTGGCGCTGCTTGATCATCTTCTGGAGCACGGCAAGGATGTCGGCGTCCGACAGCGGCGGCTTGCCGCTGCCGCGGGCGTCGATGTCGGCGTTCTTGATGGTCGAGTTGACCATGCGCAGCGTGGACAGCGTGCGCTCGTTCTTGGCCTTCATGGCCTCCTTGACCGCATTGTTGATGTCGTCGCGCAGCATGATCGTGATCCCTTCGAATATCCGACGCCTGATCTAGGCCGTTCGCGCCCCTGAGACAACCTCGGTTCCGAGCCATTCGGTGAGCGCCCGCACTGTCGCTTCCGGTTGTTCGGCTTGCGGCAGGTGCCCGCAGCGATCAAGGATCACGAGCCTGGCGCCGGCGATGCCTTCGGACATCTCCTTGGAGAGCGCATTCGGGATGGTGTTGTCGGTATCACCCGTCAGCACCAGCGTCGGGCACTTGATGGCTGAAAGCGTCGGGCGCGAATCCACCCGTGCGATGATCGCGGTCTGCTGCCGCAGATAGCCTTCGACGCCGACGTCCTCATCCTGCGCATGCACGAGCTTGAGTATATCGGCGTCATCGCGCCGCGACGGATGCACGAGCTCCGGAAAGCTCTCCTCGCGGACGGCGCGGAGCTCGCCGCGCCGGGCGCGCTCCATCTGGGCACGTCGGCGCGCGGTCGCCTCCGGCGTGTCGGGCCGCGCCTGCGTGTTGATCAGCGCGAGCTTTGTCACGCGCTCGCCCGCCTGGCGGATGATCTCGAAGGCGATGTAGCCGCCCATGGAATGGCCGGCGAGGGCGAAGCGCGGCGGCGCCTCGGCAAGGATATGGCGGGCGATCGCCGCGATGCTGTCGTCGCGGATGTGGTTGGCAATCATCACGGGGCCAAACCGCCATAGCGCCGGGATCACCGGGGCGTAGATCCGGGCCGAGGAGGCCAGCCCCGGAACCAGCAGAATCGGGGTGGTCTGGTCCATTATTGCCTCGCAAGCCCAGGAAATTGCCGGAAATTGTGCGCCTGAGCTTAAGTGCCCGAGACGGGCTGTCAAATATGCAAAAACGCATGTGAATCGGCGCTTCTCCGCTTTGACGTCGGCGCCTGCGGGGACTATGAAGCGGGCTCATGACACAACATGACAACGATCCCGCCTGGCCGGACCACAAACCGACCGCGCTCCTCGTGCTTGCCGACGGCACGGTGCTCGAGGGCTTCGGTCTCGGCGCCGAGGGCCACGCCGTCGGTGAAGTCTGCTTCAACACCGCGATGACCGGCTATGAAGAGATCCTCACCGATCCTTCCTATGCCGGACAGCTCATCACTTTCACCTTCCCGCATATCGGCAATGTCGGCACCAACGAAGACGACATCGAGACGGTGAACATGGCGGCGACGCCGGGCGCGCGCGGCGTGATCCTGCGCACCGCGATCACCGCCCCCTCGAACTATCGCGCCACCAAGCATCTCGACGCCTGGCTGAAGGCGCGCGGCATCATCGGCCTCTCCGGCATCGACACCCGCGCGCTGACCGCGCTGATCCGCTCCAAGGGCATGCCCAACGCCGTGATCGCGCATTCCAGGACCGGCGAGTTCGATCTGCATGGCCTGACGGAAGAAGCGCGCGAATGGCCGGGCCTCGAGGGCATGGACCTCGTGCCGATGGTCACCTCCGGCCAGCGCTTCACCTGGGACGAGACGCCGTGGCTGTGGGGCAAGGGTTTTGGCCGCCAGGAGAACCCGGAATTCAACGTCGTCGCCATCGACTACGGCATCAAGCGCAACATTTTGCGCCTGCTCGCCGGCGTCGGCTGCAAGGTGACGGTGGTGCCGGCAACGACCTCAGCCGAGGACATTCTGGCGATGAAGCCGGATGGCGTGTTCCTGTCCAACGGCCCTGGCGATCCGGCTGCGACCGGAAAATATGCCGTTCCCGTGATCCGGGACGTGATCAAGTCGGGCACGCCGACCTTCGGGATTTGCCTTGGCCACCAGATGCTGGGCCTCGCCGTCGGCGCCAAGACGAAGAAGATGCACCAGGGGCATCACGGC
The DNA here is from genome assembly GCF_052043945.1 of Bradyrhizobium sp. PUT101. Classification (NCBI taxonomy): domain Bacteria; kingdom Pseudomonadati; phylum Pseudomonadota; class Alphaproteobacteria; order Hyphomicrobiales; family Nitrobacteraceae; genus Bradyrhizobium; species Bradyrhizobium sp. PUT101. Next base: position 5,331,180 of record NZ_CP197207.1, on the reverse strand, counting down.
GCCAATCATCCCGTCAAGGACGAGACCACCGGCAAGGTCGAGATCACCTCGATGAACCACGGCTTTGCCGTCGACGAGACGACGCTGCCGAAAGGCGCGACGCAGACCCACATCTCGCTGTTCGACGGCTCCAATTGCGGCATCCAGCTCGATGGCAAGCCGGTGTTCTCGGTGCAGTACCATCCCGAGGCCTCACCAGGCCCGCGCGACTCGCACTATCTGTTCAAGCGCTTCACCGACCTGATGCGGCAGAGGAAGAGCGCGTAAGGCGACTAAAGCGCGGTGAGATTTGAATGAATCGTCATCGCGCTTTACGTCTTTGTTTGAGCATGATCTTTTCGGAAAACCGTTTCACACTTTTCCGGATCATGCTCTGGACCACCCGGCGGATGAGTCCGCCGGGGCCCGGCTCCGTCAAGGACGCATGAACATGAAGTCGGTGTCGGGATCGCAGTTCTCGGCGATGAAGCGCAGCTCCGCCTGGATGTCGGCGACCGACCTCGTTTCCAGATATTTCGAAACCACCAGATTGAGCAATGCCCGGCAGACGGCTTCGTGCCCGAGGCCGGCTGTCTCCGCCTCGTCGACGGCCGCCGAGAAATGACGCTGCGCAACGTCGGATGCGTACATGGCGTTCCCTCTCCTTCGCTTTGATCTGCGTGCCCGCCAATGGCCGCGAGCGCCTTGATCTCGGTCAAGCCGGAGTGTCGTGAGGAACAAGAGGGCTTGCGCCTTCTTGATTCCAGTCCGTTGCCAGTGGGAGTCTCCATGTCCGTCGTCCGCGACAATGCCGAGCCGCTCGCCATCGTCTTCGAAGACGATGGCCTCGTGCCGAACAACATCCTCCCGTTCCTGGTCTACCAGGGCGCGGTGAAGCTCGATCCGAAGCATCCGGAACAGACCATCGAAGACCTGTTCGAGGGCAACGGCTGGGGCGGGACATGGCGCAACGGCGTCTACGACTATCTGCATTATCACGCGACGGTGCATGAGGTGCTCGGCGTCGCGCACGGCGATGCCCGCGTTCGCTTCGGCGGCGACCATGGCCAGGAGCTTCAGATCAAGGCCGGCGACGTTGCGATCCTGCCGGCCGGCACCGGGCATCAGTGCATCCAGGCAAGCGAGGATTTCTGCATCATCGGCGCCTACCCGCCCGGCGCGAAGATGGAGATCACGCGGGCGACGCCGGAGAATCATGCCAGGGCGCTGAAGACGATTCCGCAAGTCGCGCTGCCGCCGGCCGATCCGGTGACGGGCAAGGATGGCGCGCTGATGCGGCTGTGGCGGTAGCCGCAAACGCGGTGCCGTAGGGTGGATTGGCAAAGCGCAATCCACCTCTTCCGTTTCGCCGAGACAGACGTGGTGGGTTACGCCTTCGGCTAACCCACCCTAGGCATCCCTGCTACGCCTCGTTGGCACCTTCCTGCCGGGTCGCCTCGAACAGGAACCAGGTGCGGCGCTCGGTCTCGTCGATGAAGTTTTCGAGGATGCTGGCGCTGGCGACGTCACCGGCCTCGTCGCAGACCTCGTGCGCCTTGCGCATCGCGGCGGCGACGTGCTTGTTATCCTGCATCAGCTCGCGCAGCATCTCGCGCGGCGGGACGTAGTCCTCGTTGTTGTCCTTGATGGTCTGGAGCTTTGCGACCTGGCCGATCGACTTCAGCGTGGTGCCGCCGATCTTGCGGACGCGCTCGGCGAGCTGGTCGGTGGTGGCGAAGATCTGGTCGGACTGCTCGTCGAGCAGCAGATGGTAGTCGCGGAAATGCCGGCCGCTGATGTGCCAGTGGAAATTCTTGGTTTTGAGGTAAAGCGCGAACGCGTCGGCCAGAAGCACGTTGAGCGCCTCCGAGACCTTCTTGACCCCATCGGACGACAGGTCAGTGGGGGTATCGAGATCGGGCGAGACCTTGCTGGTTTTGCTCACGGGAGACCTTCCTGTTAGGACGCGGACATTGACGGCGCGCCGTCGCACCCCTAACGCAAGGCGGGCAGCGCCGGTTCCTCCATCGGAACCGCTTGGCCGGGATCTTCGAATAGCATGGACGATTGGATCGATTATTACGACTCGACGCATACGATCTATGTCAGCAAGCTGCATCGCGACCTGCACTTCCAGATCATTGCGCGGGACATCATCGGCTACATCCCCTCGCCCGATGCGACGGTGCTGGACTATGCCTGTGGGGAAGCCCTGTCGGCGAGCGAGGTCGCGGCCGCCTGCGGCAAGCTGATCCTGGCCGAGCCCGCGCCGGGCGTGCGTGGCCGGCTGATCGCGCGGTTTGCCCCGAACACCAAGATTCGCGTCCGCTCGCTCGATGAGATCCGCAAGATGCAGGACCAATCGATCGACCTCGTCGTGATGAACTCGGTCGCGCAATACATGACGCCGGAGGAGCTCGATGCCGCCCTCCTCAACATCCGCCGTATCCTGAAGCCCTCCGGCAAGCTGGTGCTGGGCGACATTCTCCAGCCCAATGTCGGCATGGCCAGAGACGTGATGGCGCTGCTCAGCTTCGGCCTGCGCCACGGCTTCCTGAAAGACGCGCTGATCGGGCTGATCAGCACCGCACTGTCGGATTATCGCCAGCTGCGCTCGCGCATCGGGCTCCAGCGCTACAGCGAGGACGAGATCACCGCCAAGCTGAAGGCGGCCGGATTTGCGGTCCAGCGAGCCCACTGCAATATCGGCCATAATCGCTGGCGCATGACCTTCATCGCCCGGCCGCCTCTGGTCCGTTAAGGATAAAAACCAGCCGTGGTAGCTTGTCGCACGCCGATCGGGAATAATCCGGATGGCCCGGTGGCGGAAGTGTCTACGCGGGGGCGGTGCATCGCTCTTCATCCTGGTTCAAATCCAGGCCGGGTCTCCACGCTTCGCCCCTGCGGGGCTACGCGTGGCGCAGCCACGCGTAGCCCCGCAGGGGCGAAGCGTGTCCGGCGTAGCTGGAGCGAAGCCGAGGCGTAGACGGACTGTATCCGCGGCTCAATCTACCTCAACCACTTCACACCCGGACAACAGCTGAAGCCGGTCCGCATCCCTGGCCGCGGAGCTGATCACGGCGTCAAGCAGGCCGGGGAAACGCGCGTCCAGATCCTCGCGGCGCAGGCGCATGAACCGGTTGGTTCCGGCCAGGCGCGTCTGCATCAGCCCGCATTCGCGCAGCTTGGCGAAGTGATAGGCGAGGTTGGACTTGCCACCCAGCCCGCTGAAATCGCCACAACAGAGCTCGCTGCTGACACGTTCTTGCTGGGCGAGCTGGTAAACGATGGCGAGCCGGATCGGATCGCTCAGGCAATCCAGCACCATCGGCAGCTCGATCTGCTCCCGGGTCGGATGAAGGGGTGTACGGCTCATGTCCCGATCATAGCGAAGCGGCCGTTATGTTCAATAGTTCTTGAACCAATTGACTCCTGGACCACGACGTCGAATAGTTCAATAAACATTGAACATGAGACTTTCCCAATGAGCGTGTTCTGGCTGGCCCTCGCAGCCTTTGCGATCGGCACTGAAGGCTTTGTCATTGCGGGACTTTTGCCGGCAATCGCGACCGACCTTTCGATTTCGGTCTCGGCCGCGGGCCAATTGGTCACCGCCTACGCCCTCACCTATGCCGTGGGCTCGCCGATTCTCGCGGTGGCGCTGAACAACATCGACCGCCGCACCGTGCTGGCCCTGGCGCTGGCGACGTTCATCGCCGGCAACCTCGCGGCGATGGTCGCATCCAACTACGTCCTGCTGCTGGCCTCGCGGATGCTGATGGCATTGGGGTCGGGGCTTTGCATGCCGACGGCAATGGCTGTGTCCGTGGCGGTCGCCGCGCCCGAGCGCCGCGGCCGCGCGGTGGCGCTGGTCACCTCGGGTATGACGATCGCGACCGTGATCGGCGTTCCCCTCGGCAATCTCGTCGGCAGCCTGCTCGGGTGGCGCGCGACCTTTGCCATGGTCGCCCTGATCGGCGCGGTCGCGCTCGCCGGCCTGCTGCTCGGCCTGCCCAAGGGCTTGCCCCGCAATACGGCCTCGCTCAGCGAACGGCTGGCGGTGGCGCGCCACAGCCACGTTCTGGTCGCGCTCCTGATCACCATGTTGTGGGCGCTGGGCGGCTTCACTGTGTTCACCTATTTCGCGGTCCCGCTGCGTGGGCTCGGCTTCGATGCCTCGCAAGTCAGCCTCGCTCTGCTGGTGTTCGGCAGCGCGGCGGCGATCGGGAACATGCTTGGCGGCGTCCTGGCCGACCGGCTCGGCACGCTCGCCACCGCAGGCCTCGGGCTCGCCGGCATGGCGGGTGCCCTGATCCTGCATTCGCTGATCCTGAAGCTGATGCCGGGACAGGCGCATTACGCGGTGCTGGGCGCGATCTTCCTCTGGGGCCTCTCGGGATGGGCGTTCTATCCAGCCCAGCTCGCGAGCATCATCCGGATCGAGCCGCAGGCTTCGATGATTGCGCTCTCGCTCAACGCCTCGTCGATGTATCTCGGCTTCGCCATCGGCGGAGCGCTGGGCGGCGCGGTGCTGGCGACCCTCGCATCGACCGACCTCGGCTGGATCGGCGGAACGAGCGTTGCGGCCGCGCTCCTGGTGCACCTCGCCCGTGGCTGGCAGGCCCGGCCAAAACCCGTCAAAATTGCCGGTTGATGGGCGTTTTTCGGGGTTTCGCCGCCTCTAAAACTGGTCTAAGACCCACCCGCGCGCGAGGGAGACCACCGCGCTCTCGGCCAAAGGGACGCGCAGCAGCGCGCCCTTTTTTTGTGCCAAAATTCCACTTCGGCGAGAGTTGATGCCCAAACGTACAGACATCACCACCATCCTGATCATCGGCGCCGGTCCCATCGTGATCGGCCAGGCCTGCGAGTTCGACTATTCGGGCACGCAGGCGGTGAAGACGCTGAAGGAAGAGGGCTACCGCATCGTCCTCGTCAATTCCAACCCGGCCACCATCATGACCGATCCGGAATTGGCCGATGCGACCTATATCGAGCCGATCACGCCCGAGATCGTCGCCAAGATCATCGAGAAGGAACGTCACGTTATTCCCGGCGGCTTCGCGCTGCTGCCGACCATGGGCGGACAGACCGCGCTGAACTGCGCACTGTCGCTTCGCCGGCAAGGCACGCTGGAGAAGTTCGACGTCGAGATGATCGGCGCCACCGCCGATGCGATCGACAAGGCCGAAGACCGCCAGCTGTTCCGCAATGCCATGGAGAAGATCGGGCTGCAGACGCCGAAGTCGCGGCTCGCCAACGCGTCCGAGCTGAAGAAGTCGTTCCGCGACAAATACCAGGCCGAACGCGAGAAGCTGTCGGGCGCGGCGCTCGAAGAGCTCGAGCGGCAATGGACTCTCGGCGAAGGCGACCGCCGCAAGCGCTATCAGGAATATGCGCTCGGACAGGCGATGATGGCGCTGTCCGAGATCGGCCTGCCCGCGATCATCCGCCCCTCCTTCACCATGGGCGGCACCGGCGGCGGCATCGCCTACAACAAGGAAGAGTTCCTCGACATCATCGAGCGCGGCCTCGATGCGTCTCCCACCAATGAAGTGCTGATCGAAGAATCCGTGCTCGGCTGGAAGGAGTACGAGATGGAGGTGGTGCGCGACAAGAAAGACAATTGCATCATCGTCTGCTCGATCGAGAACCTCGATCCGATGGGCGTGCACACCGGCGATTCCATCACGGTGGCGCCGGCGCTGACGCTGACCGACAAGGAATACCAGATCATGCGCGACGCCTCGCTGGCGGTGCTGCGCGAGATCGGCGTCGAGACCGGCGGCTCCAACGTGCAGTTCGGCGTCAATCCCGAAGACGGCCGCATGGTCGTCATCGAGATGAATCCGCGCGTGTCGCGCTCCTCCGCGCTGGCCTCGAAGGCCACTGGTTTTCCGATCGCCAAGGTCGCCGCCAAGCTCGCTGTCGGCTACACCCTGGATGAGATCGCCAACGACATCACCGGCGGCGCCACGCCGGCCTCGTTCGAGCCGACCATCGACTACGTCGTTACCAAGGTGCCGCGTTTTGCCTTCGAGAAATTTCCGGGCGCCTCGACCACGCTGACCACGTCGATGAAGTCGGTCGGCGAAGTCATGGCGATCGGCCGCACCTTCCAGGAAAGCCTGCAAAAGGCGCTGCGCGGGCTCGAGACCGGATTGACCGGCCTCGACGAGATCGAGATCGAGGGCCTCGGCCGCGACGACGACAAGAACGCGATCCGCGCCGCGCTCGGCACGCCGACACCCAACCGGCTGCTCCAGGTCGCCCAGGCCATGCGGCTCGGCTGGTCGAACGAGGACATCTTCAACTCCTGCAAGATCGATCCATGGTTCCTCGGCGAGATGCGCGGCATCGTCGACATGGAGGAGAGGGTCAGGAAGAACGGCCTGCCCGGCAACGCCTTCGGCATGCGCACGCTCAAGGCCATGGGCTTCTCCGACGCGCGGCTCGCCGTGCTGGCCGAGACGACGGAGGCCGAGGTGACGGCGAAGCGGCACGCGCTCGGCGTTCGCCCCGTCTACAAGCGGATCGACACCTGCGCGGCCGAGTTCGCCTCGCCGACCGCCTACATGTATTCGACCTACGAGGCGCCGTTTGCGGGCGCCCCGGCGGACGAGAGCATGCCGTCCGACAAGAAGAAGGTCATTATCCTCGGCGGCGGCCCCAACCGCATCGGCCAGGGCATCGAGTTCGACTATTGCTGCTGTCATGCCTGCTTCGCCCTGCACGATGCCGGCTACGAATCGATCATGGTCAACTGCAATCCGGAGACGGTGTCGACCGATTACGACACCGCCGACCGGCTCTATTTCGAGCCGCTCACCGCCGAGGACGTGCTCGAGATCATCGCGAAGGAGCGCAGCAAGGGCACGCTGCACGGCGTGATCGTGCAATTCGGCGGCCAGACGCCGCTGAAGCTGGCGCGCGCGCTGGAAGCCGCCGAAGTGCCGATTCTCGGCACCTCGCCGGACGCCATCGACCTTGCGGAGGACCGCGACCGCTTCAAGCGCGTGCTCGACAAGCTTCGGCTCAAGCAGCCGAAGAACGGCATCGCCTATTCGGTCGAACAGGCCCGCCTCGTCTCCGCCGATCTCGGTCTGCCGCTGGTGGTCCGCCCGTCCTACGTGCTCGGCGGCCGCGCGATGCAGATCATCCGCGAGGAGAATCAGCTCAACGACTATCTGCTCGGCACGTTGCCGGAGCTGGTGCCGGCCGACGTCAAGGCGCGCTATCCGAACGACAAGACCGGGCAGATCAACACCGTGCTCGGCAAGAACCCGCTGCTGTTCGATCGCTATCTGTCGGACGCGACCGAGATCGACGTCGACTGCCTCTGCGACGGCAAGGACACTTTCATCGTCGGCATCATGGAGCACATCGAGGAAGCCGGCATCCATTCCGGCGACAGCGCCTGCTCGCTGCCGCCGCACTCGCTCGATGCGAAGATGATCGAGGAGCTGGAGCGGCAGACCCGCGAGCTCGCGCTCGGCCTCGACGTCATCGGCCTGATGAACGTGCAATACGCCATCAAGGACGGCGAGATCTACGTGCTCGAGGTCAATCCGCGCGCTTCGCGCACGGTGCCGTTCGTCGCCAAGGTGGTCGGCACACCGGTCGCCAAGATCGCCGCGCGCATCATGGCGGGCGAGAAGCTCGCCGATTTCAAGCTGAAGAAGGCCAGGCTCAAGCACGTTGGCGTCAAGGAATCGGTCTTCCCGTTCGCGCGCTTCCCCGGCGTCGACACCGTGCTCGGTCCCGAGATGCGCTCGACCGGCGAGGTCATGGGCATCGACCGCTCGTTCGCGGTGGCGTTCGCCAAGAGCCAGCTCGGCGGCGGCACGCGGGTGCCGCGCAAGGGCACGGTGTTCGTCTCGGTCCGCGAAAGCGACAAGACGCGCATCGCCGAGGCCGTTCGCGAATTGCATTCGCTCGGCTTCAAGGTGCTGGCGACGTCGGGAACTCAGCGCTTCCTGACCGACCAGGGCATCCCGACCGAGAAGGTGAACAAGGTGCTGGAGGGGCGGCCGCACATCGTCGACGCCATCACCAACGGGGACGTCCAGCTCGTCTTCAACACCACCGAAGGCCCCCAAGCGCTGGCGGATAGCCGTTCGCTGCGGCGCGCGGCCCTCTTGCATAAAGTGCCGTATTACACCACTCTTTCCGGGGCCGTGGCGGCCGCGCAGGGCATCCGCGCCTATTTGGGTGGGGATCTTGAGGTTCGTACCCTGCAGAGCTACTTTTCGGAAACCTGATCGCTGGCTCCGGCGAAGCCGCTGCTAAGTGATTGGCGATGAAGCCACAATGGCCGGAGGAACTGTCCGGCCAGGTGGTGGTTCTGTTCCGGCGCTAAAAGCCCATATCTGTCAACGTCCGGCAGCCCTCGCGTTGGGCTCCGGAAACACTGACGAATCAAGGTTGCGGCGCCCATGCGCGTTTGGGGCGCACGATCGAAGGACGAGAGAGACGATGGAAAAGGTTCCGATGACCCAGGCCGGCTTTGTCGCGCTCGGGGAAGAATTGAAGCAGCGCCAGTCCGTGGATCGTCCGCGGATCATCGAGCATATCGCGGAGGCGCGCTCGCACGGAGACCTGTCGGAAAACGCGGAATATCATGCCGCGAAGGAAGAGCAGTCCCACAATGAAGGCCGCATTGCCGAGCTCGAGGACAAGCTCGCGCGCGCCGACATCATCGACATCTCCAAGCTCTCCGGCGACACCATCAAGTTCGGCGCTACCGTGACGCTGGTCGACGAGGACACCGAGAAGAAGACGGTGTGGCAGATCGTCGGCGAGGTCGAGGCCGACGCCAAGAAGGGCCGCATCTCCATCACCTCGCCGCTCGCGCGCGCGTTGATCGGAAAGAAGAAAGGCGCCTCGGTCGAGGTCAACACGCCCGGCGGCGCCAAGGCCTATGAGATCACCAAGGTGGAGTGGCGGTAAGCATTTGCCGCCTGCGTGCGACGATGTTTCGAAAAGGCCGCGCCCCGCGCGGCCTTTTTCGTATCTGCGTGTTGCTCGCTAAGACGGAATGTAGAGCAGCAGCATCTCTCGTGTCCCGGACGCGCTCCAGCGCCCTTGGCGTTGCGGCGCAGAACCGGACCCAGAAGGCAGCACGGGTACACGCGTAACACGGGTACACGCGGTAAGATGGGCCCCGGCTCTGCAGCGCACCGCTGAAGGAGCGCTGCGCCGCGTCCGGGGCACGAGACCGCGCGACCTACCTTCTTCCCTTCACATCCAGCGGCACCGCCGCCTCGTATTTCGAATTGTGCAGCACCAGCGAGGTCCGCACGTTGCGGACATGTGGCGCGGCAGTCAGGTGCGTGACGAAATTCTGGAAAGTCGCCATATCGGGGGCGACGCATTTGAGGATGAAATCGACCTCGCCCGACAGCATCCAGCATTCCCGCACCAAGGGCTCGGCGCGGACGAAGTCCTCGAAAGCACGCAAATCCGCCTCGGCCTGGCTGGACAGGTGCACGGCCGCGAACACGGTGACGTCGAAGCCGAGCTTGCGGGCGTCGAGCAGGCCCCGATAGCCGTGGATGTAGCCCTCCTCCTCCAGCGCCCGGACCCGGCGCAGGCAGGGGGGCGGAGAGATGCCGACGCGCTTGGCAAGCTCGACATTCGTGATTCGACCGTCGGCCTGAATCTCGGCGAGAATTTTCAGGTCGATCTCGTCTAGGTTCCGCGACACGTGATTGGAACTCCTGCCCTTTGCAGCGGTATTGGATGGTTTCTCGAAATCGTCATAGCCCAGTCCGCACGGTTAGCGCAATTTTATTGCGCGTGCAGCGCAGTCGACTTTTGTTCCCTGTTGGAAAAATCCGCCGAGAGGGAATGCAATTCTTGCATAGCTCACCAGAAGGCTTAGATTAGCTCTGATATTTCAGCGCCTCCGCGAGAGCTCCCGGCACGTTCCGCGCCCGCGCTGCAGATCCCCCGTGAAAGGCCTCCATCGAAATGTCCGCTCCTGTGCATGCAAAGGTCGTCATTATCGGCTCCGGCCCTGCTGGCTACACGGCGGCGATCTATGCCGCGCGCGCGATGCTCGAGCCGATTCTGATCCAGGGCATCCAGCCCGGCGGCCAGCTCACCATCACCACCGACGTCGAGAACTATCCGGGCTTCGCCGACGTGATCCAGGGCCCCTGGCTGATGGAGCAGATGGAGAAGCAGGCGGTCCATGTCGGCACCCAAATCGTCACCGACCTGGTCACCAGGCTGGAGACTGCGCAGCGGCCGTTCCGCCTCACCTGCGACAGCGGCGACGTCTATCTCGCCGACACCGTGATCCTCGCCACCGGCGCGCAAGCGCGCTGGCTCGGACTGCCGTCCGAGGGGAAGTACCAGGGCGGCGGCGTGTCGGCCTGCGCCACCTGCGACGGCTTCTTCTACCGGGGCAAGGAAGTGATCGTGGTCGGCGGCGGCAACACCGCGGTCGAGGAAGCCCTGTACCTCACCAATCATGCCTCGCAGGTCACCATCGTGCATCGTCGCGATCACTTCCGCGCCGAGCGCATCCTGCAGGAACGCCTGTTCAAGCACCCGAAGATCAAGGTGATCTGGGACTCGGCCGTCGACGAGATCTGCGGCACCGAGAACCCGAACAAGGTCACCCATGTCCGGCTCAAGAACGTCAAGACTGGCGCGCTCACGGACGTGAAGACCGACGGCGTCTTCATCGCCATCGGTCACGCGCCCGCGACCGAGCTCGTCAAGGACCAGATCAAGCTGAAACCGTCGGGCTATGTCGAGGTCGCCCCGAACTCGACCGCCACCTCGGTGCCCGGCCTGTTCGCCGCCGGCGACGTCGCCGACGAAACCTATCGCCAGGCCGTGACGGCCGCCGGCCTCGGCTGCATGGCCGCACTCGAAGCCGAACGTTTCTTGGCCCTTCGCGCCAGCGAGCGCGCGGCAGCGGAATAACATCATGCCTCGAACACGCGACGGATTTACGGATATGGATTGGGATAAGCTGAAGGTGTTTCACGCGGCGGCGGAAGCGGGCAGCTTCACGCATGCGGGCGAGCAGCTCGGCCTGTCGCAATCGGCGGTGTCGCGCCAGGTCTCGGCGCTGGAGCAGGAGCTCTCGGTCTCGCTGTTCCACCGCCACGCCCGCGGCCTGATCCTCACCGAGCAGGGCGACCTGCTCTTCCGCACCGCGCATGACGTGTTCATGCAGTTGCAGGCGGCGCGCGCCAAGCTGACCGACAGCCGCGAGCGGCCCAGCGGCGACCTCAAGATCACCACCACGCCCGGCGTCGGCATCAACTGGCTGATCCCGCGGCTCGGCGAGTTCACTGCGCTCTATCCCGAGATCCGCATCTCGCTGATCGTCACCGACGAGGAGCTCGATCTGTCGATGCGCGAGGCCGATGTCGCGATCCGCACGCGCAAGCCGACACAGCCGGACCTGATCCAGCGCAAGCTGTTCGCGATGGGCTTCCACGCCTATTGCTCGCCGGAATACATCAAGCGCTTCGGCACGCCGCGCACGCTTGAGGAGCTCGACTCCCACCGCATCATCACGCTCAGCGACGGCAGCTTCGCGCCGCATCTTCAGAACCGCAATTGGCTGATCGAAGCCGGGCGCAACGGCTCCGGCCCGCGCGAAGCCTATTTCAAGGTCAACAACATCCTCGGTCTCGTGCGCGCCTGCCAGCAGGGCCTCGGCATCGCCGCGCTGCCGGACTATCTCGTCGAGGAGCAGAACAAACTCGTGCAGTTGTTCGGCGAGTCGGACTCGATCCAGCTCGACACCTACTTCGTCTATCCCGAGGAGTTGAAGACCGTCGCCCGCGTGCAGGTGTTCCGCGACTTCGTGGTGAGCAAGGCGCAGCGCTGGCCGTCCTAATTTCCGCATGACTGACATGCGACCTCGGCTGTTGCTGCACGGCACTCGGCAAGCCCATAATGTTTGCACGCTGAGCCTTCGCGTTGCGCATTTGTCCCCCTCCTCCAGTGGCGCGGGAGTTCAGTAATCCCTCTTGGAAGGTGATTGTGTCGGCCTCACGTGGCCAATACCTAAGCCGGGCCCTTCGGGTCCGGCTTTTTTTCTGTCGCATCCGGCCTTCGCCCTCCGCGTGTATTGACAGTTCCAGGCATACCCCGCATCATTTGCAGATGATCACGAAGTCGTGCGCAGTCGTCTCGAAAAAAGGTCCCCATCCGGGGACCTCGGTTTTTTGCGCGCACTAGGCTGACTTCGTCATCGCTGCAAATCCCGAAAACCCCGCCGCCTGGACGGGGTTTTTTCATGTGCCCTCCGTCTCAGGTTTCCCGAGAAGGAGATGGAACATGACCGGACTTGAAGATCACTTGCACGGACTGTGGCTGCCGCTGGTGACGCCGTTTCACGGCGGCGCGCTCGACGAGAGATCGCTGCGGCGGCTGACGCGGCACTACGGCGCGAGCGCCGTCGACGGCTTCATCCTCGGCGCGACCTCAGGCGAAGGCATGACGCTGCGCGAGGCAGAGCTCGAGCGTCTCGTCGCCGTGGTGCGCGACGAGATGACGGCCAGCGGCCGCACCGTGCCGATCTGCCTCGGGCTCTCGGGCGCGGACACCTCGCGGCTGAAGGAGCGCCTCGACGAGACCGCGGACTGGCCAATCGACGGTTACCTGATCGCCAGCCCCTATTATGTGCGGCCGTCGCAGCGCGGCCTGCTGGCGCATTTCGAGGCGCTCGCCGATCACGCGGCATGGCCGCTCGCGCTCTACAACATCCCCTATCGCACCTCCGTCAACATCACCAACCAGACGCTGCTGCGGCTTGCCGAGCACAGGAACATCGTCGGCCTGAAGGATTGCGGCGCGAGCCGCGAGCAGTCGATCGCGCTGCTGCGCGACCGGCCGAAGGCTTTTCGCGTGCTCACCGGCGAGGATGCCAACTATTTCGAGGCGCTCAGTGACGGCGCCGACGGCGGCATCGTGCTGTCGGCCCATGTCGAGACCGCGACGTTTGCAGCCGTCCATGCCGAGCTGAAGCGCGGCAACCACGATGCGGCGCTGGCGCGCTGGCACGAGGTCGCCGAGCTGACGCGCCTGCTGTTCGCCGAGCCGAGCCCCGCGCCGGCGAAGTACTGGCTGTGGCGCAGCGGCCTGATCGACAGCCCCGAAGTGCGCCTGCCGATGGTGGAGGTGAGCAGCGAGCTCGCGGCGGCGATCGATCGCGAGATCGAGCGACGGACGAAGGTCGCGGCGTAGTTCTGCTGACCCTCCCCCCAGGGGCAGGGTGATCGCATATGAATTATACGGGGACTGTCTGCGGGCTTGCTCCGCCTCTTCCGCTTGCAAGCGGGAGAGGCCGACGCGCTCGCAGAGCGCGGCGGGTGAGGGCTCTCGCCGCACAGGGACGTCCTCAGTTAATCTCAATAGTCCCAGCGCGGAAACACCCTCTCCCCCAACCCTCCCCCGCAAGCGGGGGAAGGAGCCCACTGCCGATGCCGCTGCATTCTGCACATCATATGCGATTGCCCTGCCCCCGGGGGAGGGTAAGAGCACCGCCCCGTGGTTAACCGCTTCTCAATCGCCTTCGCTGTCGCCGCATGGCGCATCCACGGCTCGTTTACGCAGTCGCGCCTATCCTCCAGGACCTACAGAGGGGGAATGACCATGGGACATCGCATCCGGCCTACGGCCGCGCAGCAATTCGCGCCCGCCGATCTCGTGCAGGGAATTCTGGTAGTGTCGTCGTTCGGGTTCTGGGCAGTTATGCTCGGCCTGATGCCGGTGCTGCTGTTTCGCCTCTGGCTGGTCGGCTGACGGAAGCGGGCGCGGGATGGTTAATCCGTGGTAGCACCTGTGTTCAAAATGCACTGGCTGCTGCGATCCGGATCTTAAAACATCCCTGATAGCACTGACGCCCATAAGCGAAGAAATCGCGGGGGCGTTCGTGAATAGTCAGAATGATATGGCGTCGCATTACGACGCCGGACAGCAGGGCTTTACCACCGAGGACATTCTCTGGGCCGTCGGCATCTGGTCGGTGATCCTGACCTTGTCGCCGGTCATCGTGTTCTACATGCTTCTGGTGGCGTAACTCGTCTTCACCGGTGCAGAAACGCAAAACGCGCGGCTTGTCCGCGCGTTCTTCGTCCGGGGAATGAACAATGAAAATTAAGCCGCCTGCTTGTGCATTGCGCCGGACGCCGACGCCGTGCCGCGAATAGCCTTGACCGAACGCTCGATCGCCGCCCACAGCCTTGCGATCTCCTGAGCCGCACGGCTCTCGGCCTGATACTCGCGCGCACCTTCGCCGTGGCTCAGCGCCATCAGCAGGTCCGAACGATTGGTGATCTGGCCGCCCCACACCGGAGCACGGAATTTCGCCAGCGCTTCGCGGGCGATGGTGACGATCGGGCTTTCGGCATCGTCACGGCGCGCCGGCGCACCGTTGAGCACGACCGCGTAGGGCTTGCGCGCGGCGCGGCACATCTGGATGGTTTCCTGCACCGCGTTGACGTCGAACACGCCGGGACGCGCCGGAATGATCACCATCGTCGCGTTGCGGATCGCGTCGTCGACGACGGCCGACAGGTTCGGCGGCGTGTCGATCAACACCCATTCATAGCCGTCGCGCCGGGCAGCGGAGACGATGCCGCTGACGGAGTTCACGGCAGACTTGATCGGCGGCTCGTTGGTGCCACGCAGCTTGTGCCACAGCGTGAGCGAGCCCTGCGGATCCGCGTCCACGAGCATGACCTGCTTGCTCGCCTTGATCTGCGCGGCGAGATGTGCAGCCAGGGTACTCTTGCCCGAGCCGCCCTTACGCGATGCAAAAACAATAACGTTCATATCTTCGGCCTCCAGATTGACCCCAGGCCGCGAAAATGAATCAGCGCGCTGATTCGGGAAAGAAAAATTTATCGAGGGTTGCGTTACAGCCACGAAATAACAAGACGTGTTGGCTTTTGAGTCACACTGCATCGCAGGAAACAGACGCGGCCCCCTGCGAAACAGCGCTTGCGCGGGCATTTGTGCGTTTTTTGAGCAACAAGCGGGACGACGCAACCTTGCCGCGCAAACCTGCGGGCGACTCTTTTCCGTCGCGCACCGGCCGTAATTGCAGCAAACCTGCGCAGCGTTGCGCGAACAAAACGAGTCCGGTGGCTGGCGCAGAGCTGATGCCGGGCATGACGCAGGCATCAAGCAATGGGGCGCTCCGCCCCGCTCAGAATGACTCGGCCTTTTTCTTCTTGGTCGCCTTCGGCGCCGGATTGGCGCTCGTCTTGGTGGTGCGAGGCGCGATATTGGTCGGCTTGCCGGCGCGGACCTCGCCCGGCTCCGGGCGGAAGAACACCCGGCATTGCGGCGAGAGCTGCGCCTTCTTCTTGACCATGCAGGCGGTGATGGCGTCGACGTTCGGAACGAACTCGCTGCACAGCCGCATTGCATCGGGCGAGCAGGCCTGCTGCTCCTCCTGGGTGTAGGCGAAACCGGCGCGCGGCAGGGCCAGGATGGCCAGGGCAAGGCCGAGGGTTGCGGCGGCCGATGACTTGTTCAAGCGAAATGCCGGCATCGATTTCCCCACGTCATGAGTCAGGGGGAATAGTGGGTGAACGGCGGTGCGTTGGCAACGAGGGCAGATGCGAATGCCGCGACGTGTGCGGTCTCGGCAACAGGGCGCCGACTGAGGCGAAACGTTGGCAGCGCGGGCTCGCTCAACCTCCCCGCCTGCGGGAGAGGTCGCACTGAGGGCGCGGGTGAGAGCTTTCTCCGCGTCGGGGTCCTCGATTGCGGCGCCCCTCCCCGGCAAGCGCAGGGCTTTCGCATATGAGTTCTTGGCGGGGCCCGAGCGCGCGCCTCGTCCTTCGAGACGACCGCTTCGCGGTCTCCTCAGGATGAGGCTAAGGGACAGCGGTGCCCGCTGAAACTGCTGCCGCGCACTCCGTCCTCATCCTGAGGGCCCGCCAAAGGCGGGCGTCTCGAAGGATGGCCGCAGGGCTGTCAAACGCGATAGCCCTGCTCGCGAGCGAGAGAGGGAGCGCACCAGTTCCCGTGGCAGCGACAACCCACAAAACTGCGAAAACAACCCCATGCACAGTAGCCAAGTGACGGCAATCCCTCGGCATTTCCATTCTTAGGATTTGGCGAAGTCAAATTTGACTTGTCGGGCAAAACAGGGGCATGATGGCATCATCAAAAAAGATGCGCGTGGGGTGGTCGGCCTGTCTCCTGCGCTGATGTTGGCGGGAGTGGAGGCGATCGCATGGATGGGAATGAGGCGGAACTTCCGCTCTCGGGGGTTACGGTTGTCTCGCTCGAGCAGGCGATTGCGGCGCCGCTGGCCAGCCGGCACCTGGCGGATTGGGGCGCGCGGGTCATCAAGATCGAGCGGCCGGGCGGCGGCGATTTCTGCCGGGACTACGATCATGTGATGAACGGCATGTCGAGCCAGTTCGTCTGGACCAATCGTTCCAAGGAGAGCCTTGCTATCGACATCAAGAGCCCTCAGGGGCGCAAGGTGCTCGACGCCCTGCTGCCGCGGGCCGATGTGTTCATCCAGAACCTCGCGCCCGGCGCGGCGGAGCGGCTCGGCCTCGATGCGGCGTCGCTCGTGAGAAAATTTCCGCGCCTCATTGCCTGCGACGTGTCGGGCTATGGCGTCGGCGGCCCCTACAGCACCAAGAAGGCCTATGATCTCCTGGTGCAGTGCGAGGCCGGCGTGCTCGCAATCAACGGCACCGAGGCGGAGCCCGCCAAGGTGGGGCTATCGGTGGTCGACATCGCCACCGGCATGTACATCCTCAACGGCGTGCTGATGGCGCTCTACGCCCGCGAGCGGACCGGCAAGGGCACCGCCTTTCGGGCTTCGCTGTTCGATTCCATCACGGACTGGATGAGCTATCCCGCGTTCTACACCGAGAGCACGGGCCGGCCGCTGCCGCGCACCGGCGCGAAGCATGCGACGATCGCGCCGTACGGCCCGTTTCGCGTGGGCGACGGCAACACCATCTTCTTCGGCATCCAGAACGATCGGGAATGGCGGTCGCTGTGCAGCATCGTCCTCGGCGATGCCGGCTTTGCCGACGACCTGCGCTTCCGCAGCAATCCGCTGCGCATGCAGAACCGCGACGACCTGCAGGCGCATATCGAGCAGCGCTTTGCATCGATGACGAGCGAAGAGGTGCTTCGGCTGCTGGATGAGGCCTCGATCGCCAACGCGCATCTGAACTCGGTCGAGGCCTTCCTGAAGCACGAGCAGCTCCACGCACGCGCGCGGGTGCAGAGCGTGGGATCGCCGAGCGGGCCGGTGATGAGCTTCCTGCCGGCGCTCACCATTCCGGGCGTGAGCCCGCGGATGGATCCGGTGCCCGATGTCGGCGAGCACAACGAGTCCATCCTCGCTGAACTCGGCTTGGCCAAGGAGACGTGACGATGGCCTCGCTGCGACCGAGCCGGGCCTATCTGGCTGTCCCCGCGCATCGCTCCCGCCTCGTCGCCAAGGCCGCGGCTTCAAGCGCGGATGCGGTGTTCATGGATCTCGAGGACGCGGTGCCGCCCTCCGAGAAGGGTGTTGCGCTGGAGGAAGCCGTCCGCGCGCTGTCCTCGCTCGACTGGGGCAACAAGCGCGTCGCGGTCAGGCTCAACGCCGTCGACAGCCCCTTCATCGCCGAGGAGATCCGCGCGCTGGCGGCGCTACCGCGGCTGGATGCGGCGATCGTTCCGAAGGCGGAGCGCCCCAGCGACATCACCGCCATCGCCGAGCAGCTGCGCGCCGCCGCGCCGGATCGCGCTGCGCCGGTTGCGCTCGAACTGCTGATCGAGACCGCGCTCGGCCTCGTCAATGTCGATACGCTCGCCGCCACGCACGACAGCGTGGCCGCGCTTCATCTCGGCGTCGGCGACTTCGCGGCTTCGCTCGGCGCCCGCACCTCCGACATCGGCATTTCGCCGGACGGCTACCGCCATGTCGGCTCCGCGCAGAGCGGCTACGCCTCCGCGCCGCTCGACCTGTTCGCCTATCCCATGATGCGCCTGCTGGTCGCCGCGCGCGCCTTCGGCCTGCGCGCCATCGACGGCCCCTGCGGCGCCTTCCGCGATGCCAGGCTGACTGAGGCCAGCGCGCAGAAGGCCGCCGCGATGGGCTTTGACGGCAAGCAGGTCATCCACCCCGACCAGATCGAACCGACGCTGCGCGCGTTCACGCCGTCGGCCGAAGAGCTGGCCCAGGCGCGGCGGGTGGTCGAGGCGATGGAGCAGGCCGAGGCGCAGGGCCAGGGCGCGGTGACGCTCGACGGCAAGATGATCGACTATGCCAATGTGCGCATGGCGCGCCGGATCATCGAGCTGGGGTCGTAGCGGCGCATGGCGACCTTGTTGATCGTCGCGCCGGTGTTCGCGCTGATCGCGGCCGGCTATGCTTCGGTGCTGTTTCGTTTCGTCTCGGAGAGCGCGCACAAGGGCATCAGCGAATTCGCCTTCAGCATCGCGATCCCTGCCCTGCTGTTTCGCACCATCGTCGTCTCGGAATTCCCCGACGTCAGCCCCTGGCGGATGTGGGGCGCCTATTACGGCGCGCTCGCCATCACCTGGATCGCGGCGCTCGTGATCTCGGCGCTGCTGCGCCGGCGGCGCGGCAGCAGCGAGGACGGCGTCGTGTTCGCGATCGGCTCGGTCTACGGCAACATCGTGATGCTCGGCATTCCGCTCGTGCTCTCGGCGCTCGGCAACGAGGCGGCGGGGCCGATGGCGCTGATCCTGTCGGTGAACACGCCGCTGCTCTGGCTCTGCGGCACGCTGCAGATGGAGTTCGTCAGCCGCAAGCACAGCGGCTCGCTGCTCTCGATCATCTGGCCCGTGCTCGCCGATCTCGCGCGCAACCCCTTGATGCTGGCGATCGGCTTCGGCGTGATCTGGCGCTTCACCGGCCTCGGCCTCACTCCCGTCGTCGACCGCACCATCGAACTGCTCGCGCAGGCGGGATCGCCGACGGCGCTGATCGCACTCGGCATCAACCTGTTCCGCTTCGAGGTGAAGGGCGAGAAGCCGAGCATTCTGATGATGTGTGCGCTGAAGCTCGCGGCAATGCCGGCCGCTGCGTTCGTACTGGCAAGACTCCTAGACCTGCCTCCAATCGCCGCCGGCGTCATCGTGCTGTTCGCGGCGATGCCGACCGGCGCGAATGCGTACATCTTCGCGGTGCAGTATCAGCGGCTGGTGAACCCGGTGTCGGGCGCGGTGGCGCTGGGCACGCTGCTGGCGGCGGTGACGTTGCCGGTGGTGGTGTGGATGGTGGCGAGGTGAGGCGTCCGGAATTTTACGTCGACGCCGAACGGCCTCGCCAAGGCCAACAACCGATCAGCGCAGGCCCAGAAACGAGAGCACCGCACCAATCACGACGACCAGCCCGATGATATAGATAATACCGTTCATAGCTCAGTTCCCTCAGCGTTGTCTGTCCTGCCGCAGCTACAAACACCTGGGGTCCTGAAAAGGTTCGCCGGTGCTGGCCGCGGTTTTCTTGCGGTATCGGGGAACGAAAACGAACGATGCTGCTTCGGGGTGCTGGAGGACGCACCATCTCCCGTTAATTTTGCCATTGCACGCAAAGGTGGCTAGACTGATCTGATACGTGTTGCAGGGAGGGTAACATGGCACAACGCGAAGACATGCTCGCATTGATCAGGAGCGCCTACGCCGCGCGCGACAACGATGACGCCGACGGCTTGGTGTCAGCTTTTCATCCCGACGGCCTGTTCAGCTTGAAGGGCGACAAGAATGCGCTCGATCTGACAGGGAGTATGCAGGGTCATCCGACTCTGCGCGGCGGCTTCAGTCAATTGATCAAAGACTTCGGATTCGAAGGCCGCGAAATCCTGGCGGAGCTGGTCGATGGAGATCGGGTCGCGATCCATTCCCGCGTCAACGTCAAATACCATCCAACTGGGAAGACGTTCAGCACTGAGATCCTGGACCTGTTCAGAATTCAGGATGGCAAGATCGTCGAGCTGATCGAGTTTGCGGATACGGCGCAGGTCAAGGCGATGATTGGGTGAGGGGGCGGGCCTGCGTAAGGTTCGTGCATTGTCACCGTCATTCTGATGACTGCCGAAAGGGCTGTTCGACACCCTGGCCCGCGCGCCAGGCCATCTCCCAGAAGTCTGCCTCGAGGCGGGTGGCTTCCTTGAAGATCGCAATCAGCTCGGCCTCGCGGGCCGGCGTGGCGTAGAGATCGGCGAGATGCTCCATATGCGCCCGCGCCTTGGCAGCGACCTCCTGGTACGGTGCGCCGGCATACTCGGCGATCCAGACGCGATAGGCGTTCGTCGCAGCGTCCGCTTGGGGTCGCGCGGCGAGCCGCGTTGCGATCTCCGCGTACCCGATCACGCAAGGCGCAAGCGCCACCTTGAGCGCCAGCAGATCGCCGCGCATTCCCGCATCTAACACGTAGCGCGTATAGGCCAGCATCTCGGCCGCCGGAGGGGCTTGTTCAAGGTCGCTCGGGGACAGGCCCCATTCGGCACAGAGCTTCACGTGCAGATTCATCTCGACATCAAGGATGGCCGAAAGGCCGGCCGCGGCTTCACGCATGTCGGCAAGCCTGGGCGACTTGTAGACCGCGAGCGCGTAGGCGCGCGCAAACTCGATGAGGAACAAATAGTCCTGAACGAGGTAGTGACGAAACGCCGCTTGGGGGAGCGAGCCGTCCGCCAATCCGTTCGTGAAGGGATGCTCCGTATAGGCCCGCCACTCAACGGATGCTTCTGTCTTGAGACGCTCGAAGAAACTCACGATGTTTTTCGCCTAGCTTGCTTGTCCATGAACGTCCGTGGCTCGCTACCGATAGCGCATTGCGAACCGAGGAGCTACGGTGACCGCGCACAAAGCTAAACGTTAATTACGGTGACAGTGCACAAAATTGGCTGGTTGATTACGGTGACAGTGCTGGACTGCACCCCTGAAGTGAGACACGATAATTATAGTGACAGGCATTTCGAGGATGACCTGTGTCAGGACGGGGAAAGAAGCGTCAGTTTCCGACGGCTACAAATTGAAGGCGATCAAGCGTGTTGAGCGAGGCGAAGGCGTCCTCCCTGTGGCCCGCGAGCTCGGAATCTCCCGCAAGATTCTCCATGACTGGATCAAGGCCTGGAACGCCGAAGGGCCGGATGGTTTGAACCGGAAGCCCAGCCCCAAACCTGGCCCCCGCAAGCTCAAGCCACTACCGACGTACGACGACAAGCGCTCCGCCCTCGCGCTCGCCAAAGCCCGCATCGCCGAGCTTGAGCGGCTGGTGGGCCGCCAGCAGATGGACCTCGATTTTTTTCGGCAAGCCTTGCGCGCATTGGAGCGACCGGCAGCGCAAGGCAAACCCGCATCATCGAAATCATCAAAGCCATCACGCATTACGGTGACAGTGCCAAAATAGGCCCTGACCAGCGCTTCAGATAGCGCGCCCAGATTAGTGCACTGTCACCGTAATTATTGGTTTGATCCTACGACCTTGGAGGCGAGGCTGGTCGCGGCTGTTGATGCGTTGCCGAACGCCTTCGCGCTCTCGGCAGCGGAGAGGCAGGAGACGCTGGCCGGCATCGAAGCTGAGCTGCTGCAAAGTGAAAGGGAAGAGGAAAGCCTGATCACACTCAGTGAGGCGGCGGACTCGACGATCATGCGCCGCGTCAATGCCGATGCACCGCTCCGATGCCTGCCATCAAATCCGATTTCGTCGCACCGCCGGTGATTTCCGCAGGTTTTTCGCCCCATTGCGGCCTTGCCAAACCGGGCCGTTGCACCTAGTTTCCGCCCCGTCCAGCCCCCTCGGCACCGGCCCTCTCGAAGGGCGTCCCAAGGCGCGGCTCGCCAGGATGCAGTTGTAGCTCAGTTGGTTAGAGCGCCTGTCTGTGGAACAGGAGGTCGGTGGTTCGAGCCCACCCAACTGTACCAAGGTACGAAATTCCACTGCAATCCCGGCATCTTACTGATAGACCTCGCGTATTTGCGCTGCCAAAATACAAAAGGCTGCACAAATGGCATTGCGAATGGTCGCGCTAAATCGCCTTCCAGACAATCGTTGGTTCGCGCGGAAGGTCATCCCAGTGGATGTCCGAGAGGAGTACCATCGCCTCTACGGCACTAAGCGCGAGGCTCACCTGAAGCTCCCCGCTGATACGCCACGGCATGAGGCGAAGGCGCGGCTCGGCGAATGGGCTGCTGACGTCGAAACGCGCATTGCCACGCTGCGCTCTCAACAGAGGGGCGAGGGCCAGCCGCTCACCAAGCTCAACGCCATTGCCCTCGCGGGTCGCTGGTACAACTGGTTTGTGAAGCAGCACGAGGATCACCCGGGTAAACCGAGGTTCTGGCGCGACTTCAGCGATCACATCGCGTGGAACGTGCTCCGCCCTGAGGCACCCGACAGTTACGAGGAAAACACCAAAGCTGACCGTCGATGGGATTGGATCAAGGAGCCAGACATTCGTGAAGCTGTTAGGCCGCAAATCGCGGAGTTAGCGCGAGTAGCAACGTTCCTCGCGAGCGATGGGAAGGTGCTGAACCCGGCTGCATACAGGCTTTTCGTGGATGCTGTGAGCGATAACCTCTTGCCTGCAATCGCGTTGCTGGAGAGGCGCGCAAACGGCGACTATTCCCACGACGATACTCCTGACACTTTCCCACCGTTCACAGGTGGCCCGGCGAAAGCCTCGGGCATTGGCTGTTGGGAGCTTTTCGAAGCGTTTGTTCATTCGACTAAAATCAAGCCGAACACGATCAGTCGATGGCGCGCCGTGTTTCTTGAAATGCAACGAGAGTTTGCGGAGGTCGGGGCCGATGGGATCACCGAAGACGCAGCGCGGAGTTGGATGCACGGACTGATCAATGGAAGACGCACTGCTAAGACCGTGCGCGAGATTTGGCTTTCGGCATCACGACGCGTGTTTGGCTGGGCGCGCGAGCACAAACGCATTCGTGCCAATCCGTTCAAGGAGGTTAAAGTAGACGTACCTCGCAAGGTGCAGACGAGGGAAGAGGGGAGGAGTTTCACCGCCGCAGAGGCGGTCACGATCCTGAATGCCAGTCTCAAATACCAACGGCCGACCACCGCCACCGAGCGGACGCGACGCTGGGTGCCTTGGATCTGTGCCTATTCCGGTGCAAGGGCGGGGGAGATAACGCAGTTGCGTGGCAAAGATATTGAGGAGCGCAGCGGAATACAGGTGATGATCCTCACGTCTGAGGCTGGAACGATGAAAACCGGTGAGACGCGCGTTGTACCGCTCCACGAGCACCTTATTGCTCAAGGTTTTATCGAATTCGTAAGGCAGATGGGAAAAGGCGCACTCTTCTACAATGACAAGACCCCGCAACGTGTCAGCAACGATCCTCTTAAGCCGGCACGAAGCCGTGCTGAAACTGCGCGTGCAAAGCTGGGGGAATGGGTACGGGAGTTGGGTGTGAATGATCCGGGCATCAGCCCCAATCACGCGTGGCGCCACACATTCAAGCGCATTGCTGACGAGAGCGCCATCCGTGAAAAGATGAACGACGCGATCACAGGACACACGCAAGCTAGCGAGGGCCGGAAGTACGGACCGCCCCTTATCGCGGCGATGGCTGACGCGCTCGCGAAATTCCCACGATATAAGCTGGATTGACTTTAGCCGACCTACCGTCCGTGCTCACCCGTCGAGACCTACTAAGCGCACGCGTGGCACCAAGGTAACCCGATGACGGCGCAAGGCTTCTCTGGGCTCGCGAGAAAGCGCGTCGGCTAATGCACGAGGAGCGGACGAGCCCGGAGCTGTTCGGCAGGTCGCAGTTTGACCCGAAGCGGCAGTGCGTCATCTGTCAACGAAGTGCGGACCTTTCAGCTGCCCTGTTCCAACCTCAATTTGGCTGGGTCCAAGGGTAGCCAGCGAGTATCCTTGAAGTCCTCCAGCGATTTACCCCCTAGTACATCCTTGCGAACTGGGTGGAGCAGATAGAATGTTGCTCGCTTTGGCCCAAGTGGGAGAACCAAGAACACATTCTCCATGGTCAAATGCATTGTCCCTAGGATCGTTTGGGCTAGAGCTATGGTTGTTTGGTCAGGGCGAAACTGCCAGTGCGTCGCGTATACGACTAGATCAACAGCGGTGGTTCCCGGGCGGCCATAGTGACGTGATTTGTTCTCCACAAGGGAAGCAAGAGCTTTCGCGCACTCAAGGCAATTTACCCACGCGCCCTCGCGCTCGAACGGGTTGCCCTTTCCGTCGAAGTACACGAATTCGGTCAGATCAATATTGATGTCACCTCCGGGTGTCTGGATACGAAAATCGAAGTTGTTTTCCTCGTTCTGGATGACCTTGTTTATGGTTGCGCCTCGCTTCCGAAACTCCTCTACGAAGCAATCCATGACAAACTGCTCCTGAGCTGACTTCTCCTCTGGCCATGCAATTTTCTTCCATTCGGCCGAGGGGCCTTCAGCTGTCTGTCTAACAACGAATGGCCCAACTTGGCCCGCCGGCTTTTTAGGCATTACGACACCTCCGATGTCTTGGTTTTTCATCTAGATCGGTACGAAACAAAGCTCGCACCAAGGGTCCTCTGCTAGCCCGCAGCGGCATCTCGGCCAACCAGTCCCTATGTCCGAACTTTTGTTCTAAACGGACGTTGCCACGATACACGGAAAAGGCCGCACCCGAGCGTCCGAATGGAAACCTTGGTGCGGCCAGTATCTGTTACGCGGCTTTCACGAGGAAGCTCTTGGAGCCACGGCCAACACCTGGAATGTACTTCACGCCCAACTCCATAAGCGCCTGTGTTGTCGGGTGTTCTGTGTTGTTCAAGGTTTCGCGCAGCTTCTTCACACTGCTGAGCTGCAGTGCATGTTGGATGACCGAAAGGGAAACGACGCCTGCGGCCGCCTTCCGCATGTAGTCGATCAGCCGGACGTGAGAGCTTCCTGCCCGAGGTCTCTTCTCCTTCGCGGGATCGAGCGAGAAATCCCAAGGGCTCACGACAATACCCGGCATGTCCGCCTTGATGTCGTCAAGGATGGCATCTCCCGTACCGTCATGCGGCAGCACGATGAAGATGTCAGCGGCTGGACAACGCCCTTCAGCGTCGATGACGTGACGGCAGCAGATACGGTTCATGGCTTGTATGACCGAGACAGACAACTGCCGTTGCTCCATCTCCTTGCGGACATTCTTGTACTGCTTCCATTCGGGCGACTTGAGCCACTGATTGTCCTGAGCGCCCTGCAAGGCACAGAACATGTTAGTGGCCCACGTTTGGGGCCGGTACGGCAGGCCGAGGATGAGCGCCGTGTCGAAGTCCTGCCACGTGTTGCGACCGTCAACGGCGCCCCAGTGCCCGACCGAGAACTGCTTGAAGTTAGCCTTTTCGGCCCATCGTTTCGTAATGACCTCTTCGACATCCTTGTGGACGCACATGAACACAGAGCGCTCTGGGCTTACCGCTGCCTCGATTGACTGACGAACACGGGACAGTCGCTCCTTGATCCGTTCAATCATGGCGTTCTTCCCAAGACCAGAGCCCCGCGCAACGTGGAGGGTCACGCTGCTATAGTCCCTTGCGCGCCCCGGAATGGTTGGTCGAACGTGTCCTTCCTCGAAGAGGTCCCACAGGAAGTTCGCACGTGCGGTGGCATCGAGGACCACAGGTCCCGGCGCGTTCAGAGGCACCGCCAGCGCCGCCGAGTTGATCGAATGCCACTCACCTGACTTGGAGTAGTAAGCGAACTGATCCAAGCAGGACTGAACGGCATTGATCGTTTCCTCAACACGCTTGGCCAAGCGGGTTCTGTCTGCGGTGCTGGTGTGGTTGTACACCATGCGGTCATACGGCAGACCCAGCATTGCCGAGATGAGAGGTGCGAAGTCTACGCACGCGGGCGCGCTGCCTTCTCCCCAGATCAGCGACATAGCGCCGTCGAGGTCCTCAAGGTCAATATATGCGAGGAGCACCTTATGCACCTCTTCGAGAACGGCGAATTGCTCAGGCAGTTCAGCGCGCACCGCAGGCGGAATGAGGCCAATGACGAAAGCCAAGTTCTCAGTCGTGGCGCTGCTCTCGTCCACGACATTGGCAAGCGCCTCGTCAATGATAGTGAGTAGCCGCTTTCCGCCTCTCCAAGACACAAGTCGGTCCCAAGGCCGCCAGTCTTGGCCCTTGAGGTTCCGCTTGGCATTCAGGAACGCTTGGTGGGTGATGATCACCACGTCGCTCTCATGCAGCTCTTCGGGCTTCGCGTAGTTGTCCGAGTGATGCACGACAGCTACTGAGCGTCCCGCCAGTCCATTGATTGTGTTCTGAATGCTGTTCGCATCTTCCCTCAGTCGCGTGACGATGAGCATGCCGACAGGCTTAAGGGTGTCCGCAGTCTCCCGATTGAGGTCCGCTTGCATAGCGGCGTACACGCAAGTGCCTTGGGTTTTACCAGTGCCGGTTGGAGGCTGCAGAATGCGCCATGGAGACTGAACACCGCTGGCTGCTTCAACGATGGAGGTCTCGAAGTTCTCACCCATGATCCTCCAGAGCGTCTGAAGGTCTGACGAGGAGTGTTGACCAAGGCCGCCTTCGGAGCGAGATTTAGTCCAGTGCGAGTTCATGCGCTGGCTGAAATCCTGCGGGCACACGAGTGCATGTTTTGCTTTCGGTAGCGTAGTGACGTGCATAATGTTGGTGTTCCTTGTAGGACACGACAAGCCGCGCGGTGAACTCCGAGGAGCACCGTGAGGAGGCTTGTGACAGTGGGTTTATGAAAATGGTTGGTCTGGATAGACCAGCCGAAGGAGCCCCTGAAGGCTCTAAGGGAGGTAGTGGAGGCTCAGGGGTTGGTTGGGGTAGTGTTCTCGTAAATCACCCCCCAGAAGCTCTAAGAGAAGATGGTCATTAGAGGTCTCAGGGGGATAATTCCTGATCACCGATCAGTTTATGACAGGATAGGGACTTCCGCTCCGACGTCGCAAAAGCGGCTCAAGGGCATTCCTCCGGCGCCACAGGGAGCCCCCACCAATCGGGCTGGCTGCTTGGCTCACTAACGAGCCATCAATTATCAAACCCCATCAGTGAACTTCTCTTGAGCCTCAGGCGCCGCTGCCAGTGCTGAGGTATCCTTGGTGTTCGCGCCAAGGCTTTACCGACGGTTTGATGTTGAGTTAGCGAGGCACGGAAGGCCCGCTTTCGTGCAGAAGGGCGTGGTGGCGGCTTCTAAGTGTCTGAAGCAGATGCAATTCAAAGCGGCATGAGGGGTTCTTGTATGCAGCTAACGAAACGCATAGATCAGAGGCGTCCCGGAGCTTCCTTGCCTTCTCCCTTCGAACACGATGGTGCCGCCCGTCAGCTTCTGGAGGCATTGCGATGGCCCGATGGTCCCCACTGCCCTCGCTGTGACGCCCGAGAACCTACTGTGTTCATAATCGGTGGTGAGAAGCGCACCCATCGGGAGGGGCTCTACCAGTGCAAGCGGTGTCGTCGCAATTTCAGCGTCACCGTGGGAACACCCCTGCAGCGCCTGAGAGTTCCTTTGAGCACTTGGGTGCGTGCGGCTCGTGAGTTCAGTGCCGACGACACCAATCGACCAGACAACGCAAGGCGCGGGGATAACCTGGTGCCCTTGGGCGAGCTGGCGCCTAAAATCGGCGTTTCCTACAAGACCGTGTTGCGGATGCGCGACATCCTCAAGCGATCCGCGAGCAAGTACAGGGGACACAGGAGCGGCTTTGGTGCGTGGCCCCGGAGCCTGATGAGGCACAAAAGAGGCACTCCAGAGAAGACGATTAGGTCTTCTGGAGAACTCATCAAATTCGTATCGGCCGGTCCAAAGGCAAAGGGGATGCTCGATCGTACCGAGCAGGTTCTACGGCTCCTCCTTGCCGCTCGGCCCAAAGCAGTCCGACGCAAGCGCCGCCTTTCTACTGGGAGTGGGCGTGATAGGCCGCTAACGCCTTGATGATGCAAAGAAAGCCCACAAGATGCGCGGGTGTTCGTATGCAGCTAACGAAACGGAGCCTTTTGTCTCCCGATATGAGGCTCATTGAGGTCGAAGGTGAAAGCGCGGCACCACACCATCTGACCCTCAGCGGGACCCGAGGGAAGCGCAGTGCATCGGTCAGTCTGATAGCGCTTGGCGCTTTAGCCTCATATTTTGAAGGCGGGGGGGCGGGGTCGATCAGGAGTGGGACCCGGTGGCCAGATGGGACCCGTGAAATTCGGCGGGGGGTCGGCCAAGTCAGCCTGTTCGCGGGATCTACGCGCTCGGGAGTTCTAAGCGCGTTCGAGGATGTTAGCTACCGATTGCGCATACCATTGGCCACCGCGGGCCGTCGGTATCCCTCGGGCATTCAGCGCCTCTGCAATCTGTCGCAGCGTGTTCGCACCGGCCTTCTGCGCTTCACGGATGAAGGGAAGCACGTTGGTCGCATAGCGGTCCGCCTCGGCCTTCACGGCCTCCACTGCACTCCTGCGGGCCACATGGAGCTTAGGGTTGCCTAGCGTGACCCCGCGAGCCTTGGCCGCCGAAAGGGCCTGCCGTGTGCGAGTGGCAATCAACGCGCGTTCCTTCTCCGCCAGCGCCGCGAACAGGTGCAGCACGAACGGGTCAACGTCAGGTCCAAGCTCAGCAACTACGAAGGGCACCCTGTGAGCCATCAGGCCGGAGATAAAGTGAACGTCGCGGCTGAGCCGGTCGAGCTTCGCGACCCCAACGTGGCACTTGAGCTTCCGTGCGGCGGCCAGCGCGGCCTTGAGCTGCGGCCTGCGGTCCAGTGCATCGGAGCCCTTGCCCGTCTCGACCTCTACAAACTCGCGAGCTACCTCGTATCCCTCGGACGCCGCGAAATGGGCGAGGGCGTGCCGTTGCGCCTCGATGCCTAAGCCTGAGCGGCCTTGGCCGGACGTGCTGACCCGGATGTAGCTGACGAGCGGAGTGGCGGTCAATGTGGAGGTCCTCCAGAGCAGGGCAGTAAAGAACCTTATCGTCCATTTAGGTTATAGACAACGGCCGTTTGGGAATCCCTGCGATTCCGTTTTGCATGGCTTGCGCTCGGATGCTGAAATGAGCGGCCCGATTCGCGGGGGCTGTTGAGGTGGCGGGATGCAACCCGAAATCGAAGAAGAAGCGCTTAGAGCACGGCTCCAAAATCTCAGAGACGAGATGGAGGCGGGCCGTGTCTTCTTTGCATCTCACCTCTCGGTGACCGATAGCCTCAAGGCTGTGAGGAGTGGCCCCGATGGAAGGATTGACCTCGCAACGGTAGACAGCCGTGTTCGCGCGTTGGCCAATGCGGTCAGCTTTTCCACAAACCGGAGGCAGGCGAAGGAAGCGGTCTCACTGCGAGACCTACAACAGAGCTATTTCACGTTCATCGAGCGCAATTTTGGTGAGATGTACACCGAAATGAAAAAGCGCGGTGCAGATCCCTCTCGCGTTAGCGCGGCCATCTCAACTGATACGGAGAACGTGAAAGAGTTCATGGCGGGCATGCCTGAGTTCTTGAGCGTAATCGATGACCTCTGGAAGGAGACTTGGGATAGTGCGCACTATCACGTTCAAGACCTCACCGGCCTAAAAGCTGTATTTGGGGGCGAGACATTCCCCTCTCCGCGAAAGAACATCGTGTCTTGTGCGGGCGTCTATGCCGACACTATCGTTCTGCCAGACCCGTTCTTGAGAACGCGGTTTACCCAACAGCAGGACGATGCCACGGCGGTGCGCTGGTTTGTAAAGTCAGCCCTGTCACTGTTGCATTATCGCGAGGCAGCGCTGGCCGATGTCGAATGTCCTTTGGTCGTTATCGCTCCCGATGCAAGCTACGTCGATGACGATGAGCAGGAGGTCATGATACGTGCCGCCGAACCGAGTGTTTTGAAGCATCTCGCGGCGCTTTTTGGAACGCAGTTCGGCAGCATTGAAGAGGCGTCCGAGTTCTTGAGTACCCTCGCTGCGCCCGAGCAGGTAACTGCTAAGTTAGCGGACAAGAAAAGGCTGCTATTCCACGAGGGCGACAATGATCCCCTTGAACAGCAGATTCAAGACTACATGGACGGCTACTTTAGTTCCCAACTCGAAGGGGGTGCAGGCACTGCAGTACTCTTCTCAGCGATGGGCCGGATGCGACAAGCAACGGACCTGCTCAGGCGTGCCTCGTCACTCGGGGGAGCGCCACTGATCGATGCGCCGACGTCGTGGAAATACTTCACCTGGAAACTGGGTTACGAAGCGGGCAGTGACCCGGAGAAGCCCGACCTCCATCTGCACATGACACAAGCGATGCAGAACGCGGCTCGATACGAAATGCGGTGGCTGGGGAATGTCCCCGTTGAAGCGTTGATAGAGATGCGAAAGCAGAACGTGCTGCCTGAGCTGCGTCAGATGCTCAGCACAGGCGTTGAGGCGCTGATGGAGCTGCGCCCTGATAATTTCCATCGGACGGGGGATCAGGTAATCAAGAACATCCAAGATGCCTTTGATGGGCACCGCAAACAACTAGACGCATTGCGGGGAAAGAAATGGCGGTTTGCTGGGGTGGAGCTTGGCGCTTGCGTTGTGAAGGGCGCAGTTCAGATCGCATCCGCCTGCGGAGTGCCCGGCGTGAGCCTTATAGGCGCCGCACTCGATCAGGCTTTGGACGTGCCGAAAGCAAGGGACATCCCAAGGCGGTTCAAAGCGCTCAGGGAGGAGCACAAAAAGGCACACTCATCGGCAGTCGGCCTTCTGTTCGATGCCAGCCGCGCTTAGTTACCTGCTATCATCTTGCTGACGCCGGTTTCTTTCGCGCTCTTGCTGCTCGCGTTCTCGCTGCCGACGCTCCTGTTCTTGCTGCCGCTCCCGCTCTTCCCTGATTTGCTGTTGCTTACGCATACCTTCTTCACGTTCGTTAGGTGACATGAATACCGCCCAAGCTAAACAGGACCTGAAAAACAAGCGCAGGCTTCTTGTTGAAGGGCTTTCAAAGCTCGCGCCTGCGGACCGGAAGGATTATCTGGAAAAGCTCGAAAAGCAAGCTGAGACATATCTTCAGGAGCAGCTGAAGGCCGCTCTAGCCATCACCCAGCGTGCTGTAACGTTGGCAGCTATTCTAGGCGCCGTGATTGCCGCAACAGCGGGACTGGTAGGCACGCTTGCGGCGCGGCAACTGGATTTGGGCGCCCATTATTACGTGCTCGCTCCAATGCTGCTGTGCTTGATTATCGCCCTCTCCCGGATATTTCGGGCCACGATGCCAGATAGGTTCTACTACGCCGGTACAAACCCGGTTCACTGGACCGATGATGTCGTGCAGCGGCGAAACCTTGAGGAGGCCCGCATTGAACAACTCGCCCTGTATTCTGAAAGCATCACTGACAACACCGCCAGCATGAAAGAGGCCCAAGGCTTCCTTAGGTCGGGATATACGTGGATTGGGCTCGCCCTTGGCGCCGTCCTGTGCGGCGAGTTTGTCATTGCTCTCAGTCTCATCGCCAAGCACGGGTTGCCCTCGCTTCCTTAGTCAGGTCGCGAACCAGCGCTGCTCGATTTTTGAGAAATAGATACAGCGGCGGCGCCATGTAGATCGACACGCACTTTGGAAGCCGAGACCCCTAATTGCATAGCTTCACGAAAGCAGGCGCCACCGAGATATGATTGGCGACCTATGGAGCGCCCAATTGCCTTCGCATCGCTGCCTGATTTCTTAGCGCCTCAA
This sequence comes from Bradyrhizobium sp. PUT101, assembly GCF_052043945.1. Classification (NCBI taxonomy): domain Bacteria; kingdom Pseudomonadati; phylum Pseudomonadota; class Alphaproteobacteria; order Hyphomicrobiales; family Nitrobacteraceae; genus Bradyrhizobium; species Bradyrhizobium sp. PUT101. The sequence continues at coordinate 5,299,555 of NZ_CP197207.1, read as the reverse complement.
TTCCTTGGTCCGCTGCTTTTTGATCCAGGAACATGTTGAGAGGAAGGAACGCGTCCTTGCGAGAGAACAGCTCTCCATTCTCGACGCTGTAAATCTCTAACCTTCCATTTCCAAAGTAGTCGGTTTGAAACCGGTGAAGTTCAGCCAATGCTTCGAGGTGGTCCGGGCTTCCATCATCCGGCGCGATGCCGACCCCGTGGCTCCAATCAAAGTTCATGCGCTCGTTCTGAAAGTCCGCGTGCAATTCTAAGCTCACTCGCCCATCGGGGGATGAAAAGCGCATGTGGAATATATGGGAATGCTGGCCGATTTCATTGATGATCATGCCAGTCAAAGGCGCATAGGGAGCCTTACCTCGAATCTGGATATTGATCAGGGGGATGTCGACCAACCTTTCGTCTGTGATGGGCTGGCCGCTTTGAAGGCATGCAACGGTGTCAGGGCCAAGCGTTTCCTTGAGGCCAGCCAGTTCATAGAGATGATTTTGCCAGACCGTATGCGTGGTCTCTACGCCTAATTCTTGCTCGATAGCCATTTCAGCGAGCGCCGCCATGATAGGAAGCTCCTGCCAGAGACGACGCGCGTGGGAGGGATTGTCCGGGTCAATTATCGGTTCTTCCCGGGCGTGGGCCATCGCGCCCCGTCCGGATTCAAACAAGTGGGCTCCGACGTCTGCCACGCCCTTCGCACGTAGTGCGGCTAATGCTTCCTTGCCACGATGGTCGTCAATCTTGTCAACGCTCGTCGCAATCCATTCTTTGCGTCGCCGACCGTTTGGGAATGCGGCCTCTAAGACCCGATAAAACGAAAGAAAGCCGTAACCCGGGTGATTTAGCCCGCGCCCCTCCCGCATTAGTGCGAGCGCCAGCATAGCGCGTTCTGCGGTTGGCTCCGGGAAGTACGAAGTCTCAAATTCCTGGCACAGCGAAAAGCCTCTTTCCTTATCGCGCCACATTGGCGACGGCAGGCTTCCCCCGGTCAGTTCGTCGACCAAGAAGCCTTTTCGCTCAACCCAGCTCAGCGTGCTAATGAACCGCATCAGCACAAGCTCGCACTCCTCCGCGCTCTTCCCGTCTGGAACTCGCAACGCAACCGCAGGGAAATAATTCTTCATCACCGGAAGAATCCATACGGTTAGGCCGCGATAGCGTACCTGCTGAGACTTCATCGGCCAGTAGCTGTTGGTCTGGATGTTGGCAACCACCCAATACCCTCGCTCTGCGAGTTCCCCCACGATGACATCGTTTAGATCAGGAATTTCGGCCACTCAGCCTCTCAAAAGAAAAATTTAACGGCCAGACCCAGAAAGCCAACGAGCAGACCAACACCTGCGTACACACCACGCCACTTGGTAAAGTGCTCTTCGACGCGCCTCACTAACGATAGCTTCGCTATTGCTTGTTCGTTGGATAAGAGAGCTAGGTGCGCAGCCTTCAACCGCAGAACTTCCGCATTGGCCGCACTATGCGTTGCCGTGGAGTTGTAAGCCGGAGCACTGGAGGGATCGCCTCGACCGCGCAACGCACAATCCGTGCGCACGGCCATCTGCATGATCCGCGCAGCATATCCATTGAGCGCGCGTTCGAGGGCGTTCAGAGCCGATAACTTCAGAAGCGGCGGATACGCGACACACTCTGTTTCCCACTGGCGGAAGCCTTTATGGACGTGGTTCAAAAGATGCTTGCTGACCGAGGACCAGTAAATCTCTTGGATCTGGCCTTGAAAAACGACGCCGCCAACGCGGATGCGCCCACCATGGAAGTCTTCGACGTCAACCAAACGATCAGGCATGTTGATGTTATGCCAAATGAAGAACCAGTCGTTTGACATGCGAATTTCGTCTTGGCCCAGCTCGTGGACCAACGAAATCTCGAATGGGGTCGTCTGGTGCATAGCCCAAAGGTCTCTGCAACGAAAAGGTGAGAGGGAGAATCAAGCGCAACTCCGAGAATATCAGGTTCTGTCCGGTCGGACGTGCGTCGACCTTGGCCGGCAACGCTGATTGCCGCCTTTGGCATCCGGGGTAGGGTCCGAACACGTTGCATCCTATGCAGAGTGCGCCTTGAACAAATACAAAACTCGAGTACAAAAGAGCGTCACAGCGGCGCAAATAATCTTTAGTTATCAGTAGGTAACACGAGCACCAGTGGTCCCCACCCAACTGTACCAGCTTGAAATCTCAGCAAGAAACGCCACATCTAGAGTGTCATTCTGACCTGCTCGGCTTTGCCTTAGCAAATGTGTGCCGGCAAAACCGGCTCGCGCGGAGCCGGGCCGGCAGGGGGTGCCTGCCGACCCGTCGATGTCGCTCCCGAAGAGTTAGACGATGGGCACCGGGTAGGCCTTCGCGAAGCGGCGCCCGTGAACGATATGGTTTACGGTGCCGACGTTCAGGCCGATAGCAATGGCCGCGGTAGTCTGCGACCAGCCCATCACCCGCACCGCCCAGAGGACGTTGCAGGCTTTCTGGAAGTTGCAGGGGTGGTGGTTGTTAGAATGCATCTGTGAAGTCCTTTCACCATAGGGTGTTTTCGAGGACTCCCGGCCTTGAAAAGGCTTGGCCGACATGCGAATCTATTCGGTGCAAGTGCCGCATATCGAGCTTTCTCCGGCCAGGAGATAGTTTTTGCGGTCCTACTGAGCGGCTCAGGTGTTGCAAGCGCCTGAGCCGTTTCACTTTCCGAGGTGGACCACGTCCCCGGAAAGCTTCTCTTCGTCGATCATGCGCCCTCCTTGAAGATGTCGCGCTCTGCCGGCAGCGGCTTGTCCTTGATCCACCATCCGACGCCCTTAATGGAAACCAAGCGGCCGCTCTGACCCAGGACGGCGCTCAAGGTGGAGCGCGGTTCCTTGGACTTGAAGGTGATGCCCTTCTTGTCGAGCTCATTGAAGATGGTGCCGAGGGGGACAGGCCGGCCCGCGCTCTGGATCATTCCTTCGGCAATAGAAATTGAGGCCTTTGTGATGCTCACGCTCGGATCGATGGGGCGTTCCCAAGGAAGCGCCTGCCGCTGTGGTGCAGTCGCCGCCGGCGCCGCAACCGCGGGCGACGTCGTCGCTTCGACGACCTGCAAGTTGTATTTCGCCGTCAGCCGCTCAAGCTGTTCCAAATCCTTATCAATCTCGGCAGCCTGGCGCTGGGCTTGCTCAAGAATCTGGGCCTTGCGCTCGGCCAGCACCTTCCTTGGGTCAGCCATAGGTACTCTCCGTATAGACTCGCTATCCCAAGTATATAGGGGCGCTCCCAAGTTCCCGTCAAGGATCATAGGGCTCGTTCCCCTTATATTCACAGGCCCAAGATGAGGCTTTGGCTGGCCTCGGTTGCTCCGCGCCCTATTGGGAGCGTCAACCTCGTCGCTATGGAGGACCAAAAAAAGCATCAGCCTTCGCTCTCTCCCTTTGCCTCCAACAAGTCGGCTTCCTGTTCGTCGATGGGGTACTTGGACAGCGCGTATCTTTGCTTAAGCGCAAGATCGGCTAGCATCGTCTTGTATTCGGGGGCCAAGTCTAGAAATTGGGCTTTCGCCCATTCGCTCCGCTGCACAATGAAAACGCTGGCTACGAAATCGCAGCGAGCCCAAAGATACTCAAAAAAGGCTGCCTTCAGCTTATCGAGAGATTCGTGCTGGCGGTCGTCGCATTGTGCTTTGATGTGGTCGAATGCGTTCTCGATGTCGCCGGATACTCGTTGAACGGCTTCTTCCATGCCCTCATCGTCCTTCACCGAGGCATACTTGGGACTCAATAGGACGTCGCCATATTGCTTCTCGAATTGTGACGTCAGCCACAGCGCGTCTTCGACGCACTCAAGAGGATCGTCTTCGTTCTCATCAGGCAAACCAAGAACGTCTGTTTCATGAATAAATTTGTGACGCGCATCGAAGACGCGCTCTAGGCGGTCAAGCTTCGCTGCATACTCCTTGTTCAGGACGGTGTCGCCGTTTGTTCCAATATTCACAAAGTCCCAAGGGAAATCATGCGGCTTGCCAAGAAGCACTGAAAAGAAGTGGCTTGCCCTTTCTCGATAGGCCGCCAGCGTCGAGACGGAAATGTTTGCAGCGACGATATCCGCCAGACCGAACGTTTTGCTGGTCGCTGATACTAAAGTGTCGGTGTCCACCTGAATGTCTTTATAGAGCGCTCGTAGCATGTCCGGGAAATCATCAAATGCTTCCGCCGCGGCTGCATAAAAGTACTTGATGTGGCTTTCGAGGCAGGTGCATATCCCGACGAGAAGGTACTTGCGGTACGACGCCGGCGCGTTCGCATAGTCTTCTTTGAGTCGCCAAAGACGTTCTTCCGCAACCCCGGCCGCATCGTGATAGCTAGCGCCACCTCTCCGTTTCGCAAATTCAGCTATCCGTTGTTGTGAGGCGAGGCGCTTCGGTGCTTTTGACATCAACAGGTCTTGCTCTCTCAAGTAGACGGTTCTTTAGCTTCGGTTGAGGCCGTCGCGCTCGTCGGAGGTGTCGGCGGTGGGGGTGGAGCGGCAACTACTGGAAAGGGCTCCACAATATCCTTGGCGCCGATATCCAATGCTCGCTCTAGCAGAGCGTTGAATGCCGCTTCTGTGAGTCCTGGCGTCTTCTTTTGTTGATGCATCCGAATGATGTGGTGCGGATTCCAAATCAACACGTGGCTGATGTCACCCGATTTGCCGGGCTTAATGTCTATGAAGTTCAGCTCCTTGAGCAGCAGCATGCGCGTTCGCCAAGTGTAGACAGCGCGCTGGCCGGTAAACCCAGCAGCATGGGCCATCTCATGGGGTTTCGATAGATTCACCATCGAGTTGTCCCACGTGTCGCACCAGAGGGCGAGATAAGTCGAAGAAAGCGGTTTTCCGTTGCTCAGGTCGTCCATGATCCTGAGGATGAGAGGCATTGTCTTTGGGATCGTGGCAAAGCCCTTGTTGGCTTTGCGATGCCAGAGCCAGGGGTCCGCCCCCGGCCACAATGCTTCGCGCTGGGCGAGCTGCTTCGCGACGATAGCCTTGCCTGCGGCAACTGTGGACGGGATGGCCATTCGAAAGACTTTCAGATTGAGGAGGGAAGCGGGACCGGGGTGGAGACCGGCCCCTAAGTGAGGTTCCCTCGGCATCGAGTTTGGACCCCGATGCTTGAAGGCAAACTTACAGTAAATATCAATAAAATCAATGACTTAGATATTTACTGGTTGGAGGCGAGTTGCAGTCGATTGCATTTCATATACTCGAAAATTCACGAGCCAGCGTAACTCAAGGTATCGAGTTTAGTCAAACATTTCGAGCGGCTCCCGAAAAAGGAAGCCTTTTCAGAGCCTTAGGGAGGCGTGCCCTATACTCAATGTGCTACTGTGCTGTATCGTGCTAAATTGTGCTCGATGTGCTCGCAGCGAACCAGGCACCCGCCTGGCCCTGCGAAACTGGAAACTTCAAGCGAGCCGCCGCTGGAAAGCCGGACAGGGGAAGCGGCTGGCTCGCTTGCCCCTGCCGCGCCCGGAAGTGAGAAGAGGCCGCAGGGAGTCGGGGGTTCTTTCATGAACATGGTCACTCCACCGACTTAACCATGGTCAGAGCGGGCCGATCCGCTCCGAGAGACGACCTCCCGAGACGACGGCTTATCGGGAGGGTATTCGCTTAAGCCGCCTTCACCCGCTGGACCTTGCTCCTCTCCGTGCCGGCGAACTGGACGCCGAGCACCGCTCGAGCGCCGTCTCTGCCGGCTTAAGGGGCATTCCAGGGCGGAGAGAGCCGTCACCCTCGCCCCGCGAGGCTTCGCATCGCCTGGCGCCGGAGTCTCCCGCATCCGCCTTCAGGGCTTCAGCGGGACGAGCGCGGAAGCGGCAAAGAAAAACCCGGGCGTTTCGGCCCGGGTTTCGTTGGTTTAATCCTGCCTCACCGCTCAGGCGGCGGGCGGCATGTACTTCGAGGCGGAGGCCTTGATCGGCTCGGCGGTCTCGGCGGCGACGCGCTGGCTGAGCTCGACCAGCTCCTTGGCCTGCGACTGCAGGGTCTCGAACTGCTTGCGGGTGTGACCGGTCCACAGCTCCAGCGCTTCGGCCGGCGACTTCAAGCCGAACAGCTGCTGGGCGAAGTCCAGCTGGGCGCTGGTGTTGGCCTTCATGAACTCGACCAGCTTGGCGGTGTACTCGCTCGCGCCCTTGCTGGCGCAGGTGAAGACGGCCTCGACGGTGCCGTTGTGGGTCTCGGCGGCGTCCTTGAACTTGGCGTAGCTCTCGCGGGCCTGCGACACGCCCTTTTCGGCGAACGCACGCATCTGCTCGGGAACCTCGAACGGAATGATCGAGGCAGAAAACGGATCAGTCGCACCTGTCATGGTTGTCCCTCACGCTAATGAAAAAATCGAGTGAGCCTTCTGGCGCGCCCGCCGGCCCCGATTTTGGGCCCTCGCATTCAGCGGGTACGAAGACTGGAAACGCGAAACGAATGAGATGGCTCGCCCAGCGTCCAGCACCATATGTGCCTATCATGTCAACATTGTGCATCGCAACGCGCCAGGAGGGTGCGCTGCGAAATTTAATCTCGGGGAGGGCGAGGTTCCGGTATGGGGGAACCGGGGGTTGAGGTGGGGTGGGCCCGCACCGCCGTCATTCCGGGGCCTGAGCGCAGCGAGGGAGCCCGAAATCCATCGGGCCGCAGAGTCGGGGGATGAACGGATTCCGGGTTCGCGCTGCGCGCGCCCCGGAATGACGAGCTGGTGGGCGATTGGCGCCTCGCCTTGCACCGGTAGGCCACCCCGCGAATCCCTTGGATGCAGCATCGCTGCGGCTTGCGGGGTTGGCACCATTAAGGTTATCGCCGCTTAGGGGCGCCCTTCCGGGCTTGCGGCCGTGGACCTGCCCGCGCCTCTCGGGCGATAACTCTTTCTTAAGGCTGCCATTCCGGCAGCCGCCACCTGATGCGCGAGCGACAGCCGGCCTTATGACGCGTTCGGATTTCCAGTTGCGAGGTGTGGGCGATCCGCGGCTGGCCGTGCATGCGACCTCGCCGCTGGCCACCTGGCTGTGGTCGGTCGACGGCTCGCGCGTGCTGTGGGCCAATCCGGTCGGTGCCAAGCTGTTCGGCGCGGCGAACAGCGCGGGCCTTGCGGACAAGGTGTTCGGCCCGGCAGATCTCCATCGCCGCCAGGTGGCGCGGCTCGCCGGGCAGCTGCCGGCGAACGGCACCGTGCGGCTCGAGCGGCTGCGCGGCTTCGGCGCCCGGCTCGGCACGCTGATGACCTGCGCCTGCGCGCGGCTCGACTTCGCCGATGGCGGCCATGCCGTGCTCGTCACCGCAATGGATGCCAACTCGCGCCCGATGCCGCTGGTCGAGCGGCTGCATCGCCTGGTCGCGGGCGCGGGGGTGCCGATGGCGGCGTTCGCGCCGGACGGATTGTTCGTCGGGGCGAGCGAGGCCGCCTGCTCCCTGCTCGGCTTCCGCGATCTCTTTAAGGCCGGCCTCGACCGGGCGCGCAGCGATGCGCTGGCAACCGGCCGCGCCGCGACGCCGATCGGGATCGGCCAGATGGTGCTGCAACGGGTCGGCACGGGTGCGGATGTCGGCCTGGTCGCGCTGATCGAGCCTGCCGCCAAGACAGAGGCGGCGCCCGAGGTCGCGCCCGTCGAGCCGCCGGCCGCAGCGCCAAAGGACGCACGGCCTGCGCTGCCGAGCGAGGCACCGACCGCGTTCGCGCTGTTCGACGCCTTCATCGACCCGGCCGAAACAGCCGCGCCGGCCGCGGCCAAAATTCCGATTGAAAACACTCCGGTTGAAAACCCGCCGGAAGCCATTGTGTCGCCGCAGGTTGCGCTGATCACTGAAGGCATGGTCGAGCCGCCGTCGGGCCAAGAGTCCCCGGGCCAGCAAGAGCCGCCCGCACCGCGACAGCATCCGCTGCGCTTCCTGTGGCAGATGGATGCAGAGGGTCGCTTTGTGCTTCTCTCCGATGAATTCATCCGACTGATCGGCGCGCACACGGCCGCCGGCTTCGGCCGCCCCTGGCGCGAGATCGCCGAAAAATTCTCGCTCGATCCGGAGGGGCGCGTCGCACAGGCGCTTGAAAGCCACGACACCTGGGCCGGCATCACCGTGAACTGGCCGGCCGATGGCGGCGAGCGTCTGGCGGTCGAGCTCGCGGGCCTGCCGGTCTACGACCGGATGCGCAACTTTGCCGGCTTCAAGGGCTTCGGCGTCTGCCGCGATCTCGACGGCCTCAACCGGCTCGAGGCGCTCCGCCGCTTCGAGCTGCTCGCCGCGCCGCCGGCGCAGCAGGGCCCGTCCGCTGACGCCGTCGAGCCCGATCCGGAGCCGGAGGCCAAAGCCGAGACCAAGCTCGAAGGCGAGCCCGAAGAGAAGCCGGAAGCAACGGCAGCGCCTCCGCCAATCGAGCCACCCGAGCCCGGGTCGACACCCGAGCCTGAACTGCCAGAGCCCACAAGCGACGCGAATTCACACCCAACCGATCTGGAAACGCCCGTGGAAACGCCTCCCAATGTCGTGCCGTTCCGACCGCACGGCGACACGCGCTCCCCGACGCTGACGCCTGTCGAGAACAGCGCGTTCAACGAGCTCGCGCGGCAATTGTCCGAACGGCTCGAACGCGAGCGCGAGACCATCACGGCCGATGCGGACGATCCGGCGGCGGAGATTGCAGCCGAACCACCGGAGCCCGAGGCGCCGCAGGCCGCGGCCGAATGGCTGACCGAGCCCGCGCCGCCGGCACGCGGCATCAGCGCGCGCGACCGCACCCTGCTCGATCTGTTGCCGACGGGAATCCTGATCTACCGGCTCGACCGCCTGCTCTACGCCAATCCTTCCTTCCTCGCGCGCATGGGCTATGCCAGCCTCGGCGCGCTGGAGAATGCCGGCGGGCTCGATGCGCTCTATGTCGAGCCGGGCGTGTCGGCAGCCAGCAGCACCTCGCAGGGCGGCACGCCTGTCACCATCAGCGCGACGGTCGCGAACGGCGAAGCGCCGCTTGCGACGACCGAGGCGCATCTGCACACGATCGACTGGGACGGCGAGAGCGCGCATGCGCTGATCTGCGCGCTGCCGCAGGCGATGCCCGTCGTCGCAACGCCCGTCATCGCAGAGACCATGGTCGCGGAGACCATTGTCGCCGAGGCCTTCTACGAACCCGAGTCCGCGGCGGGCGAAGCCGAGGCCGAGGATCTCGCCGCCATCCTCGACACCACGGCGGAGGGCATCGTCATGTTCGATGCCGAAGGCAACATCCACGCCTGCAACCGCAGTGCCGAGGCGCTGTTCGGCTATGACGGCGAAGCGCTGCTCGAGCAGAACCTCTCGACGCTGTTCGCGCCCGAGAGCCAGCAGATCGTCGCCGATTATCTCGAAAGCCTGAAGAGCCAGGACATTGCGAGCCTGCTCGACCACGGCCGCGAGGTGCTGGGACGCGAGAAGAAGGGCGGCGTCATTCCGCTCGCGATGATCATGGGCCGCACCCGGCCCGACGGCCCGAACTTCTTCGCCGTGTTCCGCGACCTCTCGCAGAGCAAGAAGGGCGAGAGCGAATTGACACAGGCCCGCCGCCTCGTCGACGGCGCGGCCAATGCCAAGGCAGACATGCTGGCGCGGATCAGCCACGAGATCCGCACGCCGCTCAACGCCATCATCGGCTTCGCCGAGGTGATGATCTCCGAACGCTTCGGCGCGCTCGGCAACGAGCGCTATGGCGAATACATGAAGGACATCCGCGCCTCCGGCGAGCGCGTCATCGCCATCATCGACGACCTGCTCGAGCTGTCGCGGATCGAGACCGGCAAGCTCGACCTCACCTTCGACAACCTCAACCTCAACGACCTCGTCGAAGCCTGCGTCGCGGTGATGCAGCCGCAGGCCAACCGCGAGCGCATCATCATCCGCACCTCGCTCGCCCATGCGCTGCCGCAGGTCAACGTGGATGCGCGCGCGATGCGGCAGATCACCATGAACCTGATCTCGAACTCGATCCGGCTCGCCAGCGCCGGCGGCCAGGTCATCGTCTCGACCGCGCTGACCGACCGCGGCGAGATCGCCTTGCGCATCCGCGACACCGGCCACGGCCTCACCGAGCGCGAGGTCGCCGCCGCGATGGAGCCGTTCCGCACCCCGCCGCCCGGCGATGCCGCGGACAGCTCGGCGCTGAACCTGTCGCTGACCAAAGCGCTGGTCGAAGCCAACCGCGCCCGCTTCAACATCAAGAGCGCGGGCCATTCCGGCGCGCTGATCGAGGTGGTGTTCGCGCCGGCGCTGGCGCAGGCCTGAGGGCTCACTGGCTTGCGGGCAGACCGCGCGCAAGCGCTGCCGCCTGCTGCAGGCTGATGCCGTTGGCCAGCGGGTCGGCATGGCGATGCGCCAGGTGCCACTCGGTGCCCACGCGCCTGTAGACGAGCGTCACGCGCAAGGCCCATTCCTGCGCCGGCAGCCCTCCGACCTCGACGCTGTCCCGCTCGATCAGCGCCAGAACGACCATGTCCTGCGAGCCATAGGTCTGGACGACCTCCTGCCTGTGCGAGCCGTTCCTGAAGAACCGGCCCATCCGCTCCCACCTTTCGGGCGTGTACTCCGCGGCCTTCGACGGCACCCCGCCGAACGGCGACATCAGCACGAAGTCGTCGGTGATGGAGATCATCTGCCGGTAGGCCCCGACGTCGCCGCGCATCAGCGCCGCGTTCGCCTGCTGGGTGTGGGCAATCAGTTTTGCGATCACGTCGTCGGCCGTGGCCGCCTCTGCGACGACGAGCGGCATGCACGCCATCCCCGCGAGGGTGTGACGCCTGGACATCGCCGCCGGCGCAGCTGCGCGATGCGGATCTTGATCGTTCTTCATGCGAGGGCTCCGGTGCTGATGGTTCATGCGGTTGCACGAGACGCTGGATGCCGCTTTGACCGTGATGAAGCCAGTGATAAGATCTCAGGACCATGCTGAATCCGGCTCAGCTCGCCCGTGTCGACGTCACTCTCCTCGTGGTGTTCAGCACCGTGCTGGAGGAGCGCCAGGTCTTGCGCGCGGCGGACAGGCTCAATCTCACGCCGTCCGCGGTGAGCCACGGACTGCGGCGGCTGCGGCGCATCTTCCATGATCCCTTGTTCCTGAAGACGCCGAACGGCGTGAAGCCGACGGAGCGTGCGCTCGCCCTTGCCGGTCCCGTCACCGAGCTCCTGTCGCGCCTCGACGCGATCGTGTCGGCAGCCGCACCGTTTGACGCAAGAACGGCGACGCGCTCGTTCACGATCGGCGCACCGGATGCGCTTGCCGCGGTATTTCTCGCTTCTCTCCTCAAGATCCTGGCCCGGGAAGGACCGGGGATCGACATCCGATTGCTGCAATTGATGCCGCAACGTCAGGGCAGGTCGTCGAGCCAGGCCTGGCAGGACACGCTCTCGGAGCTCGATTCGCACCGGCTCGACCTCGCCGTGCTGCCGGTCGGCCCGCTGCCGTCACGCTACGCCGAACGATTGCTGTTCGAGGAAGACTTCGTCGTCGCCATGCGCAAGGGGCACCGCATGGCCCGCAAGGTCACGCTCGCGGCCTATCTGGCGGCACCGCAGTTGCTGGTCTCAGCCATTGGGGATGCGCTCGGCATCGTCGACATCAGGCTTGCCGAACGCAGCCATACCCGCCGCGTGGCGCTGACCGTGCCCAACTTCATGATGGCGCTGGCGCAGCTCGCCGAGAGCGATTTCATTGCGACCTTGCCGCGTCATCTGGTCGAACGCCATGCCGCGCGATTCGACCTGGTGACGCGTCCCGTGCCGTTTCCGTGGACGCCCGACCCGGTGCGTGTCGTCGCCTCGCAAGCCGCGATGGCGGATGCCGGTGTAGCCTGGCTGTTCGAGACGGTGGCGCGCTGCATAGGTCCGGTGGCGCGTTCAGCGCCCAAGCGTCGCGTCTCGGCCTGAGGCCAGATAACAAAAGGGCACGGCGCGCGCCGTGCCATTTCGCATTTCTATCGCCTGGTCTCAGCTGTAGATCTCGAACAGGCCGGCGCCGCCCTGGCCGCCGCCGATGCACATCGTCACCACGCCCCACTTGGCCTTGCGGCGGGCGCCTTCCTGCAGCAGGTGGCCGGTGAGACGGGCGCCGGTCATGCCGAAGGGATGGCCGATCGCGATCGAGCCGCCGTTGACGTTGTACTTGGCGGGATCGATGCCGAGCTTGTCGCGGCAATACAGGCACTGGCTGGCGAAGGCCTCGTTGAGCTCCCACAGATCGATGTCGTCGATCTTGAGGCCGGTGCGCTTGAGCAGCTTCGGAATCGCGAACACCGGGCCGATGCCCATCTCGTCGGGCTCGCACCCGGCGGTCGCCCAGGCGACGAAGCGGCCGAGCGGCTTCAGGCCGCGCTTCTCCGCGTCCTTGGCTTCCATCAGCACCACGGCGGCGGCGCCGTCCGAGAGCTGGCTGGCATTACCGGCGGTGACGTACTTGCCGGGACCCCTCACCGGCTCGAGCTTGGCGAGACCCTCCAGCGTGGTCTCGGGCCGGTTGCACTCGTCGCGATCGACGACGTAGTCGACGATGCTCTCCGCCTTGGTCTGCTTGTCGACGACCTTCATCTTCGTCTTCATCGGGACGATCTCGTCCTTGTACCTGCCCGCCTGCTGCGCCGAAGCCATGCGGCGCTGCGATTCCAGCGAGAACTCGTCCTGATATTCGCGGCTGAGCTTGTAGCGCTCGGCGACGATGTCGGCGGTGTCGATCATGGCCATGAAGATGTCGGGGGCGACCTTGAGCAGCTCCGGGTCGATCGATTCCTTCGGCGTGGCGCCGCCGGGAATCGAGATGCTCTCGACGCCGCCGGCGACGATGCAGTCGGCGCCGTCCGAGCGGATCGAGTTGGCGGCCATCGCGATGGTCTGAAGCCCGGAGGAGCAGAAGCGGTTCACCGAGACGCCGGCGGTGGTCTTCGGCAGGCCGGCGAGCAGCGCGGCCTGGCGGCCGATGTTCGGCGCGCCATGGGCGCAATTGCCGAGATAGCAGTCCTCGACATAATCCTTCTCCACGCCGGCGCGGCTCACGGCGTGCTGGATAGCGTGGGCCGCCAGCGACATCGGCGGCGTGATGTTGAACCCGCCGCGGCCGGATTTTGCGAGGCCCGTGCGCGCATAGGAAACGATGACGGCTTCACGCATTGTTTTCTCCCTTTCGAACGATTGGTACGGAGCGTAGTTACGAGGCGTTCTGGCGCCATTGGTACACAAAGTTGGGCGAGCGCGGAAAATAAAAACGCCGCCTCCGGGTGACGGAGGCGGCGTTGTTCCGCCGGTCGGAATATCGATACGAGCCTCGCTCTATCCACACGTCATGCCCGGGCTTGTCCCGGCCATCCACGTTCTTCGTGCCGAGCGGCAATACGTGGATGGCCGGGACATAGGCGAGCGGAAGCGACGCCGTCCTTTCGGACGGCTATGCCCGGCCATGACGCAAGAGGAGAGAGCGCAATCAGAACGTGAGCGCCTTGGCCTGCTTGACCTGCGGCAGGGCCTGCACCTTCGCGAGCAGGTCCGCGGGCACCGCGCCGTCGACCTCGACCAGCGCAATGGCATCGCTGCCCGGCGCGACGCGGCCGAGATGGAAGGTCGCGATATTGAGCTTGGCGTCGCCCAAAAGGCTCGCGAACTTGCCGATGAAGCCCGGCTTGTCCTCGTTGGTGACGTAGATCATCGACTTGCCGAACTCGGCGTCGACACGGATGCCCTTGATGTCGACGAGGCGCGGCTTGCCGTCGGCATAGACGGTGCCCGAGACCGACCGCTCCTGCCGCTCGGTGGTGACGGTGACGGTGATCAGGCTCTCATAGTCGCTCTGGGCGGCGCGCACGATCTCGTCCACCACCATGCCGCGCTCCTTGGCGATGACGGGCGCGGACACCACGTTGATCTCGCCCAGCATCGGCCGCAGCAGGCCGGACAGCACGGCGGAGGTGATCGCCTTGATCTTCATCTCGGCGACGTGGCCCTCATAGGTGATCTCGACCTTGAGGATGCCGGTCTCGGTGAGCTGGCCGGCGAAGGAGCCGAGCTTCTCGGCAAGCGCGATGAACGGCTTCAGCTTCGGCGCTTCTTCGGCCGTGATCGAGGGGAAGTTGACGGCGTTCGAGATCGCGCCGGTGAGCAGGTAATCCGACATCTGCTCGGCGACCTGGAGCGCGACGTTCTCCTGGGCTTCGGTGGTGGAAGCGCCGAGATGCGGCGTGCAGATCACGTTGGGATGGCCGAACAGCACGTTCTTGGTCGCGGGCTCCTCGATGAACACGTCGAAGGCGGCGCCCGCGATCTGCTTGGAGTTGAGCGCATCGAGCACCGCCTGCTCGTCGACCAGGCCGCCGCGGGCGCAGTTGATCAGGCGCACGCCCTTCTTCATCCTGGCGATCGCGGCTGCGTCGATGATGTTCCTGGTCTTGTCGGTGAGCGGGGTGTGCAGCGTGATGAAATCGGAGCGCTTCAGGAGATCGTCGAGCTCGACCTTCTCGACACCGATGTCCTTGGCGCGCTCCGGCGACAGGAACGGATCGAACGCGATCACCTTCATGCGCAGGCCGAGCGCGCGGTCGGCGACGATCGAGCCGATATTGCCGCAGCCGACGACGCCGAGCACCTTGCCGGTGATCTCGACGCCCATGAAGCGGTTCTTCTCCCACTTGCCGGCCTGGGTCGAGGCGTCAGCCTGCGGGATCTCGCGGGCCAGCGCCAGCATCAGGGTGATGGCGTGCTCGGCGGTCGTGATCGAATTGCCGAACGGCGTGTTCATCACGATGATGCCCTTGGCCGTGGCGGCGGGAATCTCGACATTGTCGACGCCGATGCCGGCGCGGCCAATCACCTTCAGCTTCGCCGCCTTCTCGAGAATCTTGGCAGTTGCCTTGGTCGCCGAGCGGATCGCAAGGCCGTCGTAATTGCCGATGATCTCGGCCAGCTTGTCCTTGTCCTTGCCGAGGTTCGGCTGGAAGTCGACCTCGATGCCGCGATCCTTGAAGATCTGTACGGCGGCGGGCGAGAGCGCGTCGGAAATGAGAACTTTGGGTTTGGTCATGGGATGTGTCCGTGGTGCGGGCTGCATTTACGGAACGTCATCCGCGGGCTTGACCCGCGGATCCATCTCTCTTGATTGATGGATGGCCGGGTCTAGCCCGGCCATGACGAGACTGAGTTGAAGTGCGTTACGCCGCCTTGGGCAGAGCGGCCTTGGTCTCGGCGAACGCCCAGTCGATCCACTGCGTCAGCAGCTCGACGTCCCTGGCCTCGACGGTGGCGCCGCACCAGATGCGCAGGCCGGCCGGCGCATCGCGGTAATAGGCAAAGTCGAAGCCGGCGCCTTCCTTCTCGACCAGCGCGACCAGCTTCTTGCTGAAGTCGGCCTGCGCGTCCGCCGAAAGCGAAGTGATCGCGGGATCAGTGAACTTGAGGCACACCGAAGTGTTGGAGCGGATCGAAGCGTCCTTGGCGAGGAAGTCGATCCAGGGCGTCTTCGCCTTCCAGTCAGCGAGCACCTTGGTGTTGGCGTCCGCACGCGCGATCAGCGCCTTGAGGCCGCCGATCGACTTGGCCCAGTTCAGCGCGTCGAGATAATCCTCGACGCAGAGCATCGACGGCGTGTTGATGGTCTCGCCGACGAAGATGCCTTCGTTGATCTTGCCGCCCTTGGTCATGCGGAAGATCTTCGGCAGCGGCCAGGCCGGCTTGTAGGTCTCGAGCCGCTCCACCGCGCGAGGCGACAGGATCAGCATGCCATGCGCGGCTTCGCCGCCGAGCGCCTTCTGCCAGGAGAAGGTGACGACGTCGAGCTTCGGCCAATCAAGAGCTTGCGCGAATGCGGCGGACGTCGCGTCGCAGATGGTCAGGCCTTCGCGGGTCGCGCTGATCCAGTCGGCGTTCGGCACGCGCACGCCTGAGGTGGTGCCGTTCCAGGTGAAGACGACGTCGCTCTTGGGATCGACCTTCGACAGATCGGGGATCTCGCCGTAAGCCGCGTTCAGCTTGGTGACGTCCTTGAGCTTCAATTCTTTGACGATGTCGCTGACCCAGCCCTCGCCGAAGGATTCCCAGGCAAGCGTGGTGACGGGCCGCGCACCGAGCAACGACCACAGCGCCATCTCGACCGCGCCGGTATCGGAGGCCGGCACGATACCGATGCGGTAGTCGGCGGGCACCTCGAGCACTTCGCGTGTCAGGTCGATGGCGAGCTTGAGCTTGGTCTTGCCGATCTTCGCGCGGTGCGAGCGGCCGAGCGCAGCGTCCTTGAGATTTTGGGCGTTCCAGCCGGGGCGCTTGGCGCAGGGACCGGAGGAAAAATGCGGCACGGTCGGCCGCGAAGCGGGCTTCGCTACAGTCATGATCTACCCTTCCAGATAGTAAGCCTCCCGTTGGGGGGAGGTGTCCCGCCGCGGCTGATACGGGAAACGGGAAGGCCAGTCAAGGAAGTTCCGGGGCCTCACGGGCGAGTGATGGCGCCTCGGGTGCGATCTCCGGCGATTGGACGACGGCGAGCGCATTCAGCAAGTCCGTGGCATCGCTGATCAGTTGCGCGGCCCTGCGGCGGCTGCCGACCTTCAAAATGCATTTGTCATGGGCCTGCACGACGTAGTCGTTGCCGACCTTGATCATTGAATAGCTTGTCATCGAAATCCCCGAACCGACCGAGCTCGGTGCCAAAAGCTGCCGTAGCACCGTTCGTTCCCGATTCAACGTGAACGACGGACAGGTAGTTTACCGCACATTAAGATGAACGAATGCGCGATCCGAATTTGCTGATCGTGCAAGGCTCGCCGCCAGAGCCCCATTCCGATACAATTGGAACGGGACTCTGGATTCTTTTATTGACGCGTTCTCTTGACGCGAACCGGTATCCACGAAAATGCTTCCGCTGCCTCAAAAGCGGACAGTCATGCCCACATGGCTCGCGGCAAATCCGAGCCGCTTGTAGAAGCGTTGCGCGTCGACGCGCGTCTGATGCGTCAGCAGTTCGACGAGATTGCAGTCGCGCGCCTTCGCTTCCGCGACCGCCCATTGCACCAATTGCTCGCCGATGCCGCGGCTGCGACAATCGGAAGCAACGCGAACGTCCTCGAGCAGGCCGCGCAGGCCGCCTTGGGAACTCAGGCCCGGCAGGATCGCGAGTTGCAGGCAGCCGACCACCCTGCCCGCGCTCTCGGCAACGACGAGCGTGAGATTCGGATCGCGCTCGACCCGCGCGAATGCGTCGTAATAGGAGGCGGGCAGCGGATCCTCCACGCGCTCGCGCGCGCGGCCGAGATGATCGTCGGCGAGCATCGCAACGATCGCGGCAACGTCCTCGCGGCGCGCGGGACGGATCGAGAGGGCTTCGGCATTCATGTCAGACAACTCCGCACCTCAGCGCGCCGGCGCAAGGCCGAGAAACGCTTCGACTTCGCCGATCCAGCGGCGGACGGACGCATGGCGGCCGAGATCGAAGCCCCCTTCATGCGCAACACGCGTATAGGCGAGCAGCGACACGTCGGCGAGCGAAACCTCATCGCCGGCGAAGAAGCGGCTGGAGGAGAGATGCTGCTCCATGCGGTCGAGCGCCGCATAGCCGCGTTTGACCTTCTCAGGATCGAGCTCGGATGCATCCTTGCCCAGATAGACGAGGAGGAAACGGCACACCGCGATATAGGGCTCGTGGCTGTACTGCTCCCAGAACAGCCATTCGTCCATCTTGGCCGCAGCAAAGGCGTCGCGCGGAATGAGCGTACTGTCGCGGGCGAGGTAGCGGATGATGGCGTTGGACTGTGCGAGCGTGCGGCCGTCGTCGAATTCGACGGTCGGCACCTGGCCGGCGCCGTTCATCCTGAGGAATTGCGGCGTGCGCGTCTCGCCCTTGCGCGTGTCGATCTCGATCCACTCGTAGGGCACTGCGAGCTTGTCGCAGACCCACTTCACTTTCAGACAGTTTCCGGAATTGCTATCGCCGTAGATCTTCATCGCTGCCGCCCCGTCTTCGGGCGACAGAGCATCAGGACAGAGGGAATCTGTCAACAGGAGGCGGGCGGCTCAGAACTTGTAGCCGAGGCCGACGCGCGCGTTGTTCAGCGTGACCTGCGTGTTCATGACGGGCGAGAATTGCACATACTCGTATTCGACGCGCGCGAACAAGCCGGCCCACAGGCAATATTCCAACCCGATGCCGGCGGTCCAGCCAGGGACAAAGGCGTTGGTCTTGTGCTGGCCCTGCGTCTGCGATTGCGTCGGGACGGCGCTCGTCGTTCCCGGCACGACCGTCGTGTTGCCGAACGCATCCGTGACGGTCGTATCCTGGCGGAACGTGACGTTGCTCGTCACCGTGCGCGAGACGTCCATGCGGCCGACGACGGCACCGGCAAAGACATAAGGCATGAAGTCGCCACCGTCCCAGCCCACACGCCCGCGCAGCGTGACCACGTCCTTGACCTGCGCCGTGGCAGCGCCGGTCAACGACACGCCCCAATGATTGGTGGCGCCTGCAGGCACCACGTCGCCGGGCGGGTTGATGATGTCGAGCGAGTTGAAGCCGCTCGACGACGCCTTGAGGTTGTTGAAATAGGTGTAGGTGCCTTCGAGACCGAGAATGGCATCGTACCACTGCCAGTTGCGACCGACGAAGCCGCCGAAATTCGTGCCTTGCGCAGTGTTCTTGGACAGAAGCGACCACGACGAGGTCGGCCCCTGAAGCACGCTGTCGCGGAAGATGTAGCTGGTCAAGCCGACCACGCTCTGGCCGAAATCGGACGAGTCGGTCGTGTAGCCGAAGTGACCACCGACATAAACGCCATCCCAGTTGTGGCTCGTCTTCGACAGGCCGTCGGTGAAGCCGCCGCGCAGGACGGGCAGATCCGGCATGTCGGCCGCGTGCGCGGCAGACACCGTCCCCAACATCGCCGCTGCCAACAAAAGCCTACGCATCGCAACGCTCCATCGACTCTAACTTTCGCTCGTGATCATGCCTCGTTAACCTTAACCAATGGTTGCGGTAGGCAATTTCGTCAGTGCGAGCCGTGAAAAATGCGCAAAGCAAAACGGCGCGGGATGATCCCGCGCCGTTAAGAGACGTTAAGCGATGAGGCTGACGATCAGCCCTTGGTGACGAGCGGCGGCGGCATGTAGGCCGGCGGGCTGTTGAGATCCCAGCGCACGCCGAGCTTGATGTCGTGCGAGGTGATGTCCTTGATCTTGATCGAGGTCGGGCCGGAGGCGCTATTGTCGAACAAGCGGTAGTTGCCGGGCGCGGCGTCGCCGAGGTTCATGTAGCTGTAGGCGAGCTCGACGGTGAAGCCGGGATTGACCTTGTAGGCGAGACCGGCATGGGCGGCCCAGGCGAAGTTCCACTTGCCGCTATCGGCGAAGTAAGCGACGCTGTTGTTGAGCCCCGGGCTGTATGAAACGCCGTCGTCACGGAAGCCGCTGATCTTGTTGTAGGCGCCGCCAACACCGGCACCGATGAACGGCGTAATGCACCACCAGGTGCCGAGGTCGACGTAGGCGTTGGCCATGACGACCCACTCGGACTTGCTGCCGCTGTAGTTGTTGGAGCCGACGAAGCCTGGCCCGATGACGTTATCAGCACCATGCAAGGTGGCCTTGCCCCGGTACTGGCCGATCACGTCCGCACGAAACCAATTGTTGAAGCGATAGCCGACGCCGAGACCGAACAGCGGCGACGAGTCGAAGCCGAGTCCCTCCGTCGTCTTTTGATACCCAGCCGGCAAGGCGGCGTCGATGCTCTTGGCGCGCTGGTTGGTCATGCCGATGTCGCCACGCAGATACCAGCCGCCGAAGTCGGCGGGCGGGGCCGGCGGCGCGTACATGGGAGGGGGCGCGGCGATCGGCATATCGGCGGCGAATGCCATCGACGAGATCAGGGTTGCCGCACTTGCGGCAAGCAGAGACTTAACGCTACGCATTGCTTCGTCCTTTTGGCCGGTGAGGCAAAGACGGGCGCCCCACGTTCTGGAAACTCACGAGCCGGACGATGGCAGCAAATGTTTAAGCGCCACTTAACCCTAATTTTTAAGGTTGATTTTTTCTCACCGCGCACGCGGATGCGGCGGCAGCGTTGCAAAAATGCAGCGCAGGTCGCGCCCGCATTTGCTAACGATGTATGAAGCTGCAATGCAGCGAGTCAGAATGCGTTAACGCACGTGCCGCGGCAGCTTGGGCAGGAATACCGCGAGCAGCCCGATCGCCGGCAGCCAGGCGCAGACCTGGTAGACGAACTCGATCGAAGTGTGGTCGGCGAGCTCGCCGAGCACGGCGGCCCCGAGACCGCCGATGCCGAAGGCGACGCCGAAGAACACGCCGGAGATCATGCCGAAGCGGTGCGGCACCAGCTCCTGGGCGAACACGATGATCGACGATGTCGTCGAGGAGATGATCAGACCGATGGCGACGCTGAGCACGGCGCTGGCAACGAGTCCGGCATAGGGCAGTGCTAGCGTGAACGGCAGCGCGCCCAGGATCGAGATCCAGATCACGATCTTGCGGCCGAAGCGGTCCCCTAACGGACCGCCGACAAACGCACCCACAGCGTTCGCGGCGAGGAAGATGAAGAGATAGATCTGGGCTGCCTGCGTCGACACGCCGAAACGATCGATCAGGTAGAAGATGTAGTAGCTCGACAGGCTCGAGACGTAGAGCTGTTTTGAGAACAACAGTGCGACCAGCACGAGCAGCGCCACCGCGACGCGGCGCGAGCTCGGCGCGTCGGGATGGGCCTGAACCGTGGCCGTCTTCTTCGCCTTGATCTGCGGCGCATACCAGCGGCCGATGCGCCAGAGGACGAGGATCGCGAGGAACGCGATCGAGGAGAACCAGGCGATGCTGCCCTGACCGAACGGCACCACGATCAGCGCGGCAAGCACCGGCCCCATCGAGGTGCCGAAACTGCCGCCGAGCTGGAACACCGACTGCGCAAAACCGTAGCGGCCGCCGGACGCGAGTCGCGCGATGCGCGCCGACTCGGGGTGAAACACCGCCGAGCCGAGACCGACCAGGGCGGCAGCGACGAGGATGACGAGATATTGATGCGCGGCGCTGAGCAGCAGCAGGCCGAAGAAGGTCGAGGCCATGCCGATCGCCAGCGAATAGGGCTGCGCCTTCTTGTCGGTGTAGTGCCCGACGACCGGCTGGAGCAGCGAGGCCGTGAACTGGAAGGCCAGGGTGATCATGCCGATCTGCGCGAAGTCGAGCGCGTAGGTGTCCTTCAGGATCGGATAGACCGAGGCGATCAGCGACTGCATGGTGTCGTTGAGGAAGTGCGAGAAGCTGATGCCGGCGAGCACGATGTAAGCCGGCCCTGCCGCCTTGGCGGCGGCGGGCGTCACGTCGGCGACGACGACGGGCTCGGTCAGCGTTTCCTCTGAGACGACGACAGGCTTGTTCAAGTCAGCAATCCCGGCGCGGCAGATTGCCGCGACGCGCTGATTACGATGATGGCGGCCGCCGAACCACCGCCAATCGTCGATGGCTGGGATGCGCGGCGTGGTCGGTGTTCACCTCTCCCGACGGGAGAGGTCGGATCGCATCGCAAGATACGATCCGGGTGAGGTGTTACGGTCTCACTGAGTGCTGCGGCCCCTCACCCGGATTGCACTGGACGATGCTTCGCATCGTCAGGCGCAATCCGACCTCTCCCCGCTGGGGAGAGGTGAACGACCGCATGCGGAAAAACAGTTATCCTTCACGCCGCAGCCTGGCCGAGCGCCAGGACGATGGTGTCGACGACGTCCTCGATCAGGATGCGGTCCTCGCCTTCGCCCATGACGCGGATCACGGGCTCGGTGCCGGAGGAACGGATCAGCAGACGGCCGTGGCCGTTGAGGCGCTTCTCGCCGTCGGAGATCGCCGATTTGACGTCGGAATCGTCGAGCGGCTTGCCGCCCTTGTGACGGACGTTCTTGAGGATCTGCGGCAGCGGATCGAAGCGGTGGCAGACTTCCGAGACCGGCCGGCGCAGCTTCTGCACCACGGCCAGCACCTGCAAGGCAGCCACGAAACCGTCACCGGTGGTGGCGTAGTCGGACAGGATGATGTGGCCGGACTGCTCGCCGCCGAGATTGTAGCCGCCGTTCAGCATCTGCTCGAGCACGTAGCGATCGCCGACCGGGGTGCGCACGAGATCGAGCCCCTGCCCTTTCAGGAAGCGCTCGAGCCCGAGATTGGACATCACGGTGGCGACGATGCCTGGGCGCGACAGGCGTCCGTCCTCTTTCCAGCTCTGCGCGATCACCGCGAGCAGCTGGTCGCCGTCGACGATGTGGCCGCGCTCGTCGACCAGGATGACGCGATCGGCGTCGCCGTCCAGCGCGATGCCGATATCGGCGCGCATCTCGCGCACTTTCTTCGACAGCGCTTCCGGCGATGTCGAGCCGCATTCCTTGTTGATGTTGAAGCCGTCGGGCTCGACGCCGATCGCCACCACGTCGGCGCCCAGCTCCCACAGCGCTTCCGGCACCACCTTGTAGGCGGCACCGTTGGCGCAATCGATCACGACGCGCAGGCCATCGAGCGACAGGTCGCGCGGCAGCGTGCGCTTGGCGAATTCGATGTAGCGGTCGTGCACGCCATCGATACGGCGGGCGCGGCCCAGGCTCGCGCTTTGTGCGAGCCGCCTGTCGAGAGATTCGTCGAGCAGCTGCTCGATCTGCCTCTCGACGTCGTCGGAAAGCTTGAAGCCCTGCGGGCCGAACAGCTTGATGCCGTTGTCCTCGAACAGATTGTGCGAGGCCGAGATCATCACGCCGAGATCGGCGCGCATCGACTTGGTCAGCATGGCGACCGCCGGCGTCGGCATCGGGCCGACCAGCAGCACGTCCATGCCGACCGAGGTGAAACCTGCGACCATCGCGTATTCGATCATGTAGCCGGACAGACGGGTGTCCTTGCCGATCACGACCCTGTGGCGATGGTCACCGCGCTGAAACGCAAGGCCTGCGGCCTGGCCGACCTTGAGCGCGAGCTCCGGCGTGATCAGTCCGTTGGCGCGGCCCCGAATCCCGTCCGTCCCGAAATATTTGCGGCTCATATCGTCCCCCAAAGGCAACAACCAGGGGATCCCCTCTACAACCACGGGGTGCCCGAAAGGGCCCCGCATCCCTGATTTGCTGAGGGTCTTATAATGCTATCGCGGCTAACTTGGCTTCAAAAAATGTGATGAATCATTACGGAACCGGGGGCGGACCGGCGCAATAAGATCTTGTTAACACTATATTTCCAGCCGGCACGCGGCGCCGGGGCGGAACCCGCCCCTACTTGGTGCGCTTCACATGGCCGTCCGCGCGGCTCGGCGCCGGCTGGGTGACATTGACGGGATCGGAGCCCGGAAAGGTCTCTTCCAATCCCTCTTCCAGCGCCTCCTCGAGATCGCGCTTCTCCTTGATCTCTTCCGGCGAAGGTCCAGCGTGCGGCCTCGTCATTGCGCCCTCCTGCAAAACGTTCTGCAAACGATTTGGCTATGCATCCAACCATGCTAGATGACCCCGAAATCTTCCGATGCAAGACTTCCGAGTAAGACTTCCGAGTAGGACGGGCCGGGGAAAAGACATGAAGCATATCACCTGTATCGACGATCTTCGCACGCTGCATAAGCGCCGCGTGCCGAAGGCGTTCTTCGATTATTGCGACCGCGGCTCCTATGCCGAGGAAACGCTGCGCGCCAACCGCGAGGACATGCAGGCGATCAAGTTCCGCCAACGTATCCTGGTCGACGTGTCCAAGCGCGACACCTCGACCACGATCCTGGGCGAGCCCTCGACCATGCCGCTGATGCTCGCGCCGGTCGGCCTTCTCGGCATGCAGCACGGCGACGGGGAGATCCACGCCTGCCGCGCCGCGCAGGCGGCCGGCATCCCGTTCACGCAATCGACGATGTCGATCTGCTCGATCGAGGACATCGCCGCCAATGTCGAAAAGCCGTTCTGGTTCCAGCTCTACGTGATGAGAGACCGCGGCTTCATCAAGGATTTGATCCAGCGCGCGATGGCGGCCAAGTGCAGCGCGCTGGTGCTGACCGTAGACCTGCAGGTCATCGGCCAGCGCCATGCCGACATCAAGAACGGCATGACGGTGCCCCCGGAGTGGTCGCTGTCGAAGCTGCTCGACTTCGCCAGCAAGCCGGCCTGGGTCTCCGGCGTGCTGCAAGGCAAGCGTCGCACCTTCGGCAACATCGCAGGTCACGTGAAGAACACCGAGGATCTCAACCGGCTCGCCGAATGGACCGCATCGCAGTTCGACACGTCCTTGAACTGGAAGGACGTCGAGTGGGTCCGCAGCATCTGGCCGGGCAAGCTCATCATCAAGGGCATTCTCGACGTCGAGGACGCCGAGGAAGCCGCCAAGACCGGTGCGCAGGCGCTCGTAGTCTCGAACCACGGCGGCCGACAGCTCGATGGCGCGCCGTCCTCGATCGAGGTGCTGCCGGAGATTGCCGACGCGGTCGGTGACAGGATGGAGATCATGTTCGACGGCGGCATCCGCTCCGGCCAGGACGTGATGCGCGCGCTCGCGCTGGGCGCAAAATCCTGCATGATCGGCCGCGCCTATGCCTATGGCCTGGGTGCCGGCGGCCAGGCCGGCGTCGCCAAGGCGATCGACATCATCCAGAAGGAGCTGCTCACGACCATGGGCCTGTGCGGCGTCAACCGGATCGACGAGATCGACGATCATATCATTGCGGTGTGAGGCGTCTGCCGGGACGCCGCAACCATGTCCACTGTCGTCCCGGATCCGCGCTGACGCTTGTCCGGAACGACGGCGGCATTTAAGGCGGCAGTTGCGGCTCTCGCATCCCTCACATCGGCGGCGTCAGGCCGTCGCGGCCGACGCTGACGCGGTTGGTCTCGAACGAACCGTCGGGCAATTGCTTCATGAAGGCGATGACCTTGGCACCCGGCTTCAACTCGGATTTGTCGCTCGGCACGAAGGTCACCACCGGCGTGTTGTCGGCGACGAACACCTTCTTCTCGCCGTCCTTGTACTTGACCAGCAGCGTATGACCGTCATTGCCGACGACGCTTTCGGCCACGGTCGCATTGGTCATGCTGGAGTTCGGCTTGAGGTCCCAGGGCCGGGAGCCCTCGCCGGTGCCGCGCATGCTCTCCGGAAACACGTGGACCTCGACCGCGTTCTGGCCGCCGTGCGGTCCCGGCACGGTGGTCGCACCGATGAACGAACCCGGCTTGATGTCGGCCAGCGAAATCCTGGTGATCCCCGACACGTTCACGTCGGAGGCGATGTGAAGCTTGACGTCTTCGCCGCTGCGCGACTTGACCTGCATGGTGTCGCCATTGACGCTTTCGATCGTGCCGCGCACGCGCGTCGGCACCGGCGCCCGCTGGGCAAAGGCGCAGTAAGTCGAGACGGCCACCATCGCGACGGCGATCAGCGGACGTGTGAAAGTTGCACGTTGAACAGACATGACGGTCTCCGATTGCCCCCACGGGATAGAGAACTCCGGAAGACCGCGCGCTATTCTCTCAAGTCTTCGTGAGATCGGCCTCGACCAATGCGCGCAGCTCGGCCGTGACCTCGGGCCGGCGGCCGAACCACAGCTCGAAGCCGCGCACCGCCTGATGCAGCAGCATGCCGAGCCCGTCGGCGGTCTTCAGGCCGCGCGCCGTTGCTGCGGCCAGCAGCGGCGTCACCAGGGGAACATAGACGAGGTCGGCAACGACCGCCGCTTGCGGCAGGCGCGCGACATCAACATCGAGCGAAGGCTGGCCGTGCATGCCGAGCGAGGTCGTGTTCACGAGAAGTTTTACGCGCGGCAGCACGTCGCTGATCGCGTCCCAGGGCAGCGGATGCACGCTCGGCCCGAGCTGCTTCGCCAGCGTCTCGGCCCGTGCGACGGTGCGATTGGCGACATGCACGCACTTGATGCCGCGTTCCAGCAGGCCGAACACGACCGCGCGCGCGGCGCCTCCGGCGCCCAGCACCAGCGCCTCCTCGGCCGCTTCCCAGCCGGGCGCGCCGGCGTCGAGATTGTTGATGAAACCCTCGACATCGGTATTGGTCGAACGCAGCTCGCCGTCGGCAAACCAGAGCGTGTTCGCAGCGCCGACCGCCTTTGCGCGGGCGTCAGGCGTCGACAGCGCCAGCACGCCTTCCTTGTGCGGGATGGTGACGTTGGCCCCGACGAAGCCGCGGAGCGACAGCCGCAGCACGAAATCGCGCAGATTCTCGGGCGGCACCGCCTCGATGACGTAGCCGCCTTCGATGCCGAGCGTGCGCAGCCAGTAATGATGGATCAGCGGCGAGCGCGAATGCGCGGCCGGCCATCCGATCAGACAGGCTGCAGGAGCCTTGGTCAGGGTCATCCGTCCCTCAGGAAGTGTGGGAGGCGATCCATTTCGCGTCCCGCAGGCCCTGTCAAGACGCCGGCTCGCGAGGTCGCGGCAGGGTCGGTCAGATCGGCCGGCGCGATAGCAGCGCCGTCAGCTCGCGGCAGCCTCGTCGGCGGCCCGGCTCTTGATGTCGGCGATGGCGCGCTCGAGGCTCGTGCGATAGCGCGCGCGCGGCGGCGTCACGCCATGGGTGAGCAGCGCGCGGCGGACCGTGGGCGAGGCCCCCGTGATGAACAGCCTGATGCCCTGGCGGTGCGCCTTGGCGGCGACGCGGCCGAGCACGTTGGCCGCGGTCGAATCCAGGAACGGCACCGCGGCGAAATCGACCACGAAGGCCTTGCGCTTGTCGGCGATCCCGTCGAGCACGCCGCCGATCGCCGAGGCCGCGCCGAAGAAGAACGCACCGCTGATCCGATAGACCAGCACGTCGGGATCGACCGCGAGAGCGGAATCGTAGGGAACGCGATCGCCATTGCCGTCATCGGGGCGATCGGCCGCCACCAGCGGCGTGCGCTCCTCGATGCCCGTCATCTCCGCCATGCGATGGATGAACAGCACCGCGCCGAGCGCGAAGCCGACCAGGATGCCCTCGGTGAGATCGCGGAAGACCGTGAGCAGGAAGGTCGCGAGCAGCACGACGGCATCGCCCCATGACGAACGCAGGAGCGTGGCGAATTCGTGCTTCTCCGCCATGGTCCAGGCCACCACGACCAGCACCGAGGCGAGCGCGGCCAGCGGAATGTAGCTCGCCAGCGGCGCCGCGATCAGCATGAACAATAGCAGGAACACCGAATGCAGCATGCCCGCGAGCGGGCCGCGCGCGCCGGCGCGGATGTTGGTGGCGGTGCGTGCGATCAGGCCGGTGACGCAGATGCCGCCGAACAGCGCCGAGCCGACATTGGCCGCTCCCTGCGCCACCAGTTCGCAATTGGAGCGGTGACGGCGGCCGGTCATGCCGTCGGCGACCACCGCCGACAGCAGCGATTCGATGGCGGCCAGCAGCGCGAAGGCGATCGCATCCGGCAGCACCGCTCTTGCCTTCTCCAGCGAGAACGCCGGCAGCGCGGGCGAGGGCAATTCGCGCGGAATACCGCCGAAGCGCGAGCCGATGGTCTCGATCGGGAGCGACAGCAGCGCGCTCGCGATCGCCGCAAACACGACCGCGATCAGAATGCCGGGCCAGGACGGCCGCCAGCGGCGCAAGCCGGCGATGATGGCGATGCTGACGATGGCGACAGCGACGGCGGACGGATTCACGGTGTTGAGGCCGCCGGCGAGCGCCATGAGCTTCGGCACGAACTCGCTGGGCTCTTTCCCTGCGAGCGTGATGCCCGAGAGATCGCGGAGCTGGCTGGCGAAGATGATCACGGCGATGCCGGCGGTGAAGCCGACCGTCACCGGATAGGGAATGAACTTGATATAGGTGCCGACCCGCAACAGCCCTGCGGCGATCAGGAACAGGCCCGCCATCATGGTGGCGAGGATGACGCCATCGACGCCCTGACGCTCCGCGGTCGCTGCGACCAAAACGATGAACGCGCCGGCCGGTCCGCCGATCTGGAACCGGCTGCCGCCGAGCAGGGAGGCGATGAAGCCGCCGACGACGGCGGTATAGAGACCGCGGTCCGGCGTCACGCCCGAGGCGATCGCGATCGCCATCGACAGCGGCAGCGCGACGATCGCAACCGTCAGGCCGGCGAAGACGTCGGCACGGAAATCCGCGACGCCGTAGCCTTCGCGCCAGACGGTGACGAGTTTTGGCAAATACAGTTCGGCGAAGGTCGGCTGACGCAGCTGGTGCAGCTTGGCCGCTCGATCCGTTGTGATGCTCATGCACAATGCTCCGAAGCATCGTGCGTCCCGTGTTGCCGAGGTGCGACGATGCGCTTACCCATTCTGATCCCGAGCACGATCAACGCCCGATCATGCTCCGACGCGGCGCGGCGGCCCCGATTCCTTCAGGCGAACGCCACGCCCGCCGCCGTCGCTGCGAGCCTGCTCGCCGATCAGCTCGATGCCGGCCCGGTCGAACGCCTCGACCACCTTGATCAGGGTCTCGACCACGCCACGAACGTTGCCGGTAGAGGCCTCCATCCGCTGGATGGTCGGCAGCGAAACGCCGGCAAGCTCGGCCAGGGTTTTCTGGTCAATGCCGAGCAGCGCCCGGGCTGCGCGCATCTGGAACGACGTGATCACCTTGGCCTCACTTATCAGCGCCTATATCTGATATCTAAAACATATACAATGATGTATAATACATCACTCAAGTCCGAGTGCAAGAGTCTGCCCGTGTGTCTCCTCCGTCACTGCGAGGAGCTCTCGCGACGGAGCAATCGGACCGCCTTCTTCGAGACTGGGTTGCTTCGCGGCACGCGCAGCAATGACGAGGGAAGAGCGTTCACCCGGACGGAACGCCGCACTCGTGGACACAGCCCCTCACACCCCCTCCCCGTCAGGGTGTTCAGGGCGGGGAGAGGGTGTGAGGGAGGGGCACCTCCCCTGCGGATCACGCCGCGTGCTGATGCGCGGCGATGATCTGGTCGGCGGCGCGGCCGGTGACCTCGGCCATGTGGTCGAACTGCCGGGTGAAGCTGCCGGCGCCGGCAGTAGCCGAGCGCAGCTCGACAATCAGTTCCCCGATTTCGGCTTCGGGCATCATGGCGCGGACACAGTCCCAGCCGCTCCAGCCCTCGCGGGTGTCGAAGCCGAGAATCTGGCCGCGCCGCGCCGACAGGATCGCGTTGATCTTGGCAGTGGCGTCGGTCGGGCAGACGATCTCGACCATGTGGATCGGCTCCAGCAAGACCGGCTGGCATTGCGGCAGGCCTTCGTTCAACCCGGCCCGCGCGGCCGTACGGAAGGCGAGATCGGAGGAGTCGACGCTGTGATAGGAGCCGTCGGTCAGCGTCACCTCCACGTCGGTGACGGGGAAGCCGAGCGGGCCGCGCGCCAATCCGTCGACGACGCCTTCCTCCACCGCCGGGATATAGTTGCGCGGTACCGCGCCGCCCACGACCTTCTCGGCGAACCTGAAGCCGTCGCCGCGCGGCAGCGGCCTGATGTCGAGCACGACGTCGCCGAACTGACCGTGGCCGCCGGACTGCTTCTTGTGCCGCCCGCGCTGGGTGATCGGCTTGCGGATGGTTTCCTGGTAGCCGATCCCCGGCGGATGCGAGGTGACCTTGACGCCGAAGCGATCGCGCAGCCGCTCGCCGGCAACGCGCAGGTGCATCTCGCCCTGCCCCCACAGCACGGTGTCATGGGTCGTGGCGTTCTGCACGACGACGAGTGACGGATCCTCCTCATGCAGCCGCGCCATCGACTGGCCGAGCTTGACGTCGTCCTTGCGATCGACGGCCGCGATCGAGATCGCGAGCACCGGCGGCGTCGGCTCGATCGTGATCAAGGCCGCGGGCGGCGTCTTGCCGTTCGACACCGTGTCGCCAGTCTTGATCGCATCGAGCTTGGCGAGCGCCACCGTGTCGCCGGCTTCGGCCGAGGCACGCTTGGTGTCGTAGGCGCCGTTGACGGCGAGGATGCCGGAGATGCGCCCCAAGCCCCCGGAGGCGGATTGCAGCGTCGCTCCGTCGTCGAGATGGCCGGCAAGCAGGCGCGTCAGCGACAGCTTTCCGCCATGCTGCGAATGCAGTGTCTTGAAGACGTAGCCGAGCGCGTCCCTGGTCTCGGGAACGCCGAGACGTTTCGCCGTCTGCGCGATGCCGGGCGCCTCGTGGCGCAGCGCCTTCATCAGGCGCAGCACGCCGTTCTCGCGCGCAGCCGAACCCAGCAGCACCGGGCAGATAAACCCTTCGCGCAATTCGCGGGCGAGATCGTCGAACACGGCATCGCGCGGCGGCTGGATGTCCTCGAGCAGTTGCTCCATCAGCGCATCATCGTGATCGGCGAGCTTCTCCAGCATCGAGAAGCGGGCTTCCTTCTCGCGATCGAGATCGCCGCCTTCGAGCGCCATCACCTCGGAGGCCTTGTGCTCGCGATAGATGAAGGCGCGTTCCAGCGCGAGATCGACGAAGCCTTCGATCAGCTCGCCGTTCCAGATCGGGATCTGGCGCAGCACCAGCGGCACGCGCGAGGCGGGCTGCAGCATTGCCAGCGTCTCGCGGATACGCTGGCTGGCGCGATCGATCTTGTTCAGGAACAGGAAACGCGGGATCTTCAGCTCCTCCAGCTCGCGCAGGATGATCTGAAGCTGCGGCAGCTTCTTCTCGTCGGCCTCACAGACCACGATTGCGGCGTCGACCGCGGGAAGCGCGGCGCGCATGTCGTGGGCAAACTCGACGGAACCGGGACAATCGAGGAAGGTGTAGCTGTCGCCCATGAAGCTCGTGGTCGCGGCAGTCAGCCCGACGGTCATCTTGTGATGACGGGCCTCTGGTGTGGCATCGCCGACGGAAGTTCCGGCATCGACGCTGCCAGCCCGCGGGATTGCGCCCGTTCGCGCCAGGATTGCTTCGAGAAGTGTGGTTTTACCGCTTTGGAAAGGGCCCACCAGCGCGATGCACCGTGGACCTCGGGGACTTCTGACGTCTTGTCCCATTCGCCGCCTCCTTGGTGTGGAGCTCGGCCCGTGATTGGGTCGGCAAACGCCGATGCTCTGCCCCTCCCCGAGATTTGGCAAGCATCAAACGTCGCTGCGGTGCGTCGTCATCAAGTCTTGATGACTGTAGAGATCAGATGTGGCCTCGAGCCCAATGTTCCACCTCTCTCGGTGAGAGGTGAAGGCAGCAGCACCGTCGTCAGGCATTATCGCCCCGGACGAAGTTCCAGGCTTTCCAGGCCGGCGGCGATGTTGAGGCCGACCTGGCCCTGCACGCTGAGCGGCTGGAGCGCGATCGAGTTGTTGGAGCCGCCGACCAACACGTTGCCTCCAAGTCCGACACCGACCGAAGCGCTGCCCTGCGCGCCCGCGTAATTGCCGGAGAGGTCGCCGGGGCCGAGCCGGTCGACCGGCGCGAACACGCCCCAGGCCAAGGCCGTCTCCTGGGTGATGCCGATGTCGAGGCCGACTTTGCGGATGGTCGCGACGTAGCGGTCGTCGGGCAAGCCGTCGGCGCGCAGCACGCAGCCGAGATGGGTCACCGATCCCACGATGAAGCCGACACTGGCGCCGCCGCGGCACTCGAGCACGCCGACCCGCGCCATGCGCTGCTGCGCGCCACTGTTCGCGACGGAGGCAAGGAGGCTGGTGGCGGCGAGCCCTGCGAGGAGGAACGAACGGCGCATGAAATATCTCCGGCGATGATATGATGCGAGCAGAGAGAGCGCCCCACCCGTGTTGCGTGATGGTCTATGCCACAACAGCCTTGGTGGTGCCAGATCGCGCACGAGGATAAGCGTGCAAACAACTAAAAAGGCCCGCCAGAGGCGGGCCTTTTCGATGTCTTGTCGCGGCCGAGCCTCAGCGCAGATTGCCGCAGAAGCGCTGGATGCGTTTGCAGGCGTCTTCGAGGTCCGAGGTCTTGGTCGCGTAGGAGATGCGGAACGCAGGTCCCAGGCCGAAGGCCGAACCCTGCACCACGGCGACGCCTTCGGTCTCCAGGAGCTCCGTGACGAACTGCTCGTCGTTGGAGATCACATTGCCCGACGGCGCTTTCTTGCCGATGGTGCCGGCGCAGGACGGATAGACGTAGAACGCGCCTTCGGGGCGCGGGCACTCGATGCCGCTCGCCTGGTTGAGCATGGAGACGACGAGGTCACGCCGCTCCTTGAAGACCTTGTTGTTGGCGGGAATGAACTCCTGCGGACCGTTCAGCGCCTCGACCGATGCCCACTGCGCGATCGAGCACGGGTTCGAGGTCGATTGCGACTGAATCGTTGCCATCGCCTTGATGAGATGCGCCGGACCGCCGGCATAGCCGATACGCCAGCCGGTCATGCAATAGGCCTTGGAGACGCCGTTCACGGTGAGCGTGCGGTCGTAGAGACCAGGCTCGACCTGCGCGACGGTGGTGAACTGGAAGTCGTCATAGACGAGATGCTCGTACATGTCGTCGGTCATCACCCAGACATGGGGATGCTTCACCAGCACGTCGGTGAGTGCTTTCAGTTCCGAACGCGTGTAGGCAGCCCCCGTCGGGTTCGACGGCGAGCACAGGATGACCCATTTGGTCTTCGGCGTGATCGCACGCTCGAGCGCTTCTGCCTGGAGCTTGAAGCCGGTCGCCGCCGTGCAGACCACCGGCACCGGCTCGCCGCCGGCGAGCGCGACCATCTCGGGATAGCTGACCCAATAGGGCGCGGGAATGATCACCTCGTCGCCCGGATTGATGGTCGCCATCAGCGCGTTGTAGAGCACCTGCTTGCCGCCGGTGCCGACGATGATCTGGTTCGGCTTATAGGCGACGCCGTTCTCGCGCTGAAACTTGGCGATGATGGCTTCCTTCAGCTCGGGGATGCCGTCCACCGCGGTGTACTTGGTCTTGCCGGCCTCGATGGCGTGGATCGCCGCCAGCTTGATGTTGGCGGGCGTGTCGAAATCGGGCTCGCCGGCGCCGAGGCCGATGACGTTGCGGCCAGCCGCTTTCAGCGCGCGTGCTTTATCCGTGACCGCGATGGTCGCGGACGGCTTCACACGGTCGAGCGCAGCGGCAAGGAAGGACATCATCATCTCCTGGCGAGCGTCGTGAAGCCTTTCGCCTCACGACTCCAATTGTGGGAATGAGCCACCCTAAAACGTGCGCCGCTGCGCCGCAAGAAACTTCGGCCCGATCTCGGAAAAGTTTACGGATTCACGCGGTTGGAGGGCATGATTCACCGCAATATTCCGGAACTTTGCCGCCGAAACCCCTCATATCCGGCAAGGCTTGTCCTCGGAGCAATTTTCGGCAGCTCGCGATCGAACAGACGGTCGTCATGCCCGGGCTTGTCCCGGGCATCCACGTTCTTCATGCCGTGTGGCAAGAGGTGGATGGCCGGGTCAAGCCCAGCCATGACGATGCAGAAGCATAGGCGCCTCGCCCGATCATCTCTAGCGCGCTCCACCTGCTTCACGATCGCGCCGCGCAATCCCACCACATGTTGACGCAAGCGTGAGCTGAATTGCATGGTCGCGCGGAAATGATCTTCCACAACATTGCGGTGCGGCAAGGTTTTCGAGTTTTTCTATTGGCCGGCTCTTGCGGCGGATTCGCATCGGCATCATTGTTTAGCCGCCTCGCGGGGCAACGAGCGCCGCGTCTTTCCGTCCTCGGATTCGAACTGCAGAATGTACAAGCTCTATTCGATGCAACGATCGGGCAACAGCTACAAGGTCCGCCTTGCGCTGGCCCTGCTCAACCTGCCTTACGAAGCGCTGGAGGTGGACATTCTGCGCGGCGAGAGCCGCACGCCGGACTTTCTGAGCAAGAACCCGTCGGGACAGGTGCCGCTGCTCGAGGTCGGCGAGGGCCGCTATCTCGCCGAGTCCAATGCCATCCTCTGGTACGTCGCCGTCGGGACGCCGCTCGCGCCGGAAAACCGCATCGACCGCGCCGAGGCGCTGCAATGGATGTTCTTCGAGCAGCACGCGCTCGAGCCGAACATCGGCGCCGCCTATTTCTGGCTGTCGCTGGTCAAGGGCGGCCGCGATCTCCAGACCCATTCGCTGGAGGACTGGATGGAGCGCGGCTATGGCGCGCTCCAGGTGATGGAGAACCATCTCAAGACCAACGCCTATTTCGCCGCGCGCCAGCTCACGGTCGCCGACATCGCGCTGTACGGCTACACACACCTGGCCGACCGCTGCGACTTCGATCTTTCCACCTTCCCGGCGATCCGGGACTGGCTCAAGCGCGTGGAAGCCGCGCCCGGCTTCGTGACCATGGACTGGCGCCCGGCCGACATCGACGACCCCGCCAGCATCGCGGCAGGCGCCTGACGGCTCGCCCCGCTCCGGCGGAATAGCGGGTACAAGGACTATCCTTGCCGCATTCCCGCCATTTTTGGCGCGATAGCCGCCGCAATATTGCCGGTTGAAACTGGGAAATTCCGGAGAGTCGCGGGTGATTCGCTCGCGTGTTGAAGGATTTAGACCATGATACGGGCGTCCGGCACGGCAGGCTTTCAGAGCCCACCCGCTACCGTCGCGTCTTCCCGGCTCACCCATGCGGTCGCGGCCTCGCTCGCCGTCGCCGCGCTCTCGCTGTGCCTGATCGTCACCCTGACGGTGCTGTCGACCAAGGCGACCATGGCGATGGGCCTGCCGGTCTGATTCCCGTTTCATCCTGGACCTGCCTTCAGGGCGCCGCGCGGCCCGCGCCGACCGGCATCGCGACAGGACGTCGATGAAATCACCTGTGGTAGTCGTTGCAATCACCCTGACCGCGGCCATCCTGGTCGCGGCGTCGCTGTTGATCATCGTCGGCACGCGCAAGGGCACGGGGACGTCGACGCTGAATGCGCCGACGCTGCAACAGCGCGTCAAGCACGCGCACATGGTCTAAAATCATCCGAAAGCTCTAGGCTTGCACGCAAGCGCGCCTTAAGCACGCTCCACGAAATCGCAGCACTGTGGCGCAACAATCAGTCAGTGTTGCGCCCTTACCTCGTTCGTGAGGAGCGAGACTGGTCCATGCGGTTCGGATGGCGCGCGATCTCCGGTCCGGTGCTGGCGGCAGCGGCCCTGCTGCTGGCAATGTTGTTCGATCGCCTTTCCCCCGCCCCCTCGCCCGCGCCGCTGCTCGTTTGCATCGTGGCTTTCGCCGGCGCGCTCGCGGGTCTCGCCTCCGCCATGACGACGGCCGCCGTCGCGGTGATCGGCGCGGCGTTGTTCTTCCTCAACCGCCACGGCGTTTCCGGCTATGGCGCCGCCGATCTGGTCCGGCTCGGCCTCCTGACCGTCACGGCTGTCGGCACTGCCGGCATCACCGGCCTGATGCGCGAGCGGCTGCTCGGCACGTTCGCGGCCGAGCGCCGGAGCCACGCCACGGCCGCGCGGCTGTCGGCCGCGCTCGACCAGGTCGATATCGGCATCGTGCTGCTCGATGCCGAGACCCGGGCCGAATTCATCAACCGCGCATTCCGCGATTATTTTGCGGTGCCCGACCAGATCGCCGAGAGTAAGCCGCCCTTCATCGCGCTGATGTATCACGGCCGCGACACCGGCACGTTCGAGCTGCCGGAGGACGAGCTCGGCACCTTCATCGCGCAGCGCATGGAGATGGTGCGGGTCGGCGATGCCACCCCGATCAACATCGAATTGCGCAACGGCGAGGTGCTGCGCTTCGTCTGCACCGCGCTGCCCGATGGTGGACGCATGCTGAGCTACACCCCGGTGACCGACCTCGTGCGCCACACCGACGCGCCGTCACGCGCCGACTACTACCGCTCGCTGCGCGACCCCACGAGCCGCAGGCTGATCCGGTACCTGCGCGTCGCGGAGTGATGCGACGGCGCGATTGATCGGCAGTGCGACCATCACGTATGAAGGACGCTTCATCGATCGCGGGAATTTCACATGTCGCTCACCATTCGCGCCGTCACGAGGCAGGACTACGAACAATGGCTGCCGCTGTGGGACGGCTACAACGCCTTCTACGGCCGCTCGGGCCCGACCGCCCTGGCGCCCGAAATTACGAAGATGACGTGGCAGCGCTTCTTCGATGCCTATGAGCCGATGCACGCGCTGGTCGCCGAGGGCGACGGCCGCCTGCTCGGGCTGACGCATTACCTGTTTCATCGCAGCACCACCGCGATCGAGCCGTCCTGCTATTTGCAGGACCTGTTCACGCTCGAGGCCGCGCGCGGCAGGGGCGTCGCCTCGGCGCTGATCCATGGCGTCTATGAGCGGGCAAAGCTCGCGGGATCGCCGCGCGTGTACTGGCAGACGCATGAGACCAATCTCACGGCGCAGCGCCTGTACGACAAGGTCGCGGAGCGGTCCGGCTTCATCGTCTATCGCAAGATCCTCTGAGTCATGGGTCCGGGAGCCCCTGTGGATAACTCCGCCTGTCACCCGCGCGTAACATAGCAAGGCTACGCTGCATCTGCGTCTGGTCAGGCCCCCGTCACCGATCAAGCGCTCCAAAGCGGTCCCCGTCAGTCGCCGCGTCTGACAGGGGCCGCATTTTTTTGTCCGGGATTGTCTGCATGGCAGCAGCGCAGGCATCAGCTTGCTGATGCGGCGCACGGTGGGCACAATGTGCCGCTGCTCATCTGACAGGATCTCTCATGGAAATTCGCAATCTCGGCGCCTCCGGCCTTCGCGTGTCTGCGGTCGGGCTTGGCTGCAACAATTTCGGCCAGCGCACGGATCTGGAGACCTCGCGCAAGGTGATCCATCGCGCGCTCGATCTCGGCATCACGCTGTTCGACACCGCCGACATCTATGCCGGGATGGGCGGCTCGGAGACGGTGCTCGGCACCGTGCTCGGCGACCGCCGCAAGGACATCGTGCTCGCCACCAAATATGCCAAGCCGATGGCGACCGACGGCACCAGGCAGGGCGCCTCGCGCCGCTACATCATGGATTCGGTCGAGGCGAGCCTGAGGCGGCTCAAGACCGACTACATCGACCTCTACCAGCAGCACGATTACGATCCGCTGACGCCGATGGAGGAGACGTTGCGTGCGCTCGACGATCTCATCCGGCAAGGCAAGGTGCGCTACATCGGCAACTCCAACTTCCCGGCCTGGCGGATCGCGGAAGCCGAGTTCACCGCGCGCGCGATGAATGTCAGCCGCTTCGTCTCCTGCCAGGACGAATACTCACTGCTGGTGCGCGATATCGAGAAGGACCTGCTGCCGGCTGCGCAGGAGTACAGGCTCGGCCTGTTGCCGTTCTTCCCGCTCGCGAGCGGCCTGCTGACGGGCAAGTACCAGCGCGGCGCGGCGGCCCCCGCCGACACGCGCTTTGCCAAGGCGCCGGCGCTGCGAGACCGTTACGTCACGCCGCGCAACGAGGACATGGTCGAGAAGCTTCAGGCCTTCGCCAAGGCGCGCGGCCATTCGATGCTGGAACTCGCCTTCTCCTGGCTCGCCGCGCGCCCGCAAGTGTCAAGCGTGATCGCCGGCGCCACGCGCGTCGAGCAGGTCGAGGAGAACGTGAAGGCGATCGCCTGGAAACTCAGCGCAGATGAGATGGCGGAGATCGACAAGATCACTCTGGGCTGAGCTCTGCGGCGCGCTACCTCGCGCCGCGCCCCACCGTCTGCACCACCTCGAAGCCCTCGAACTGGGGATGGCCGAGATAAAGCGGCTTGTTGTCGCCCGCCCGATGATGCGCCGCGCGAAACGCCTCCGACTTGGTCCAGGCCTCGAACGCGGCGTGGTTCGCCCACACGGTGTGGGAGGCGTAGAGCGTGTGGTCCTCGAGCTCGGGGCCCCTCAGCAGATGGAATTCGACGAAGCCCGGCACCTTGTCGAGATGGGTGTCGCGCGAAAGCCAGACCTGCTCGAAGGCGGCCTCGGAGCCCTTGGCGACGCGGAAACGGTTCATGGCGATGTACATGGGTGGTCTCTCCTGATGCTCGGCCCATCATGTCGTCATTCCGGGATGCGCCGCAAGGCGCAGGCCCGGAATCCATTTCGCCACGGAACAAGTCGATGAATGGATTCCGGGTTCGCGCTCCGCGCGCCCCGAATGACGGCTAAGCCACCAATCCTTCATCGGCCTTGCGCTTGCGCTGTCGGCAAACACGGTCTCCGCCAGGCGCGATCGGACAGGCCGAACTGGTCCTGCAGCACGCCGTTGGCACGCGCGAGCTCCGCCTTCACGAAGCCGCGCGGGTCGGAGGCTGCGTTGACGAGATCGCCCGACGCGCCGCCGCGGGCGCCGAAGCCAAAGCGGTTGAGCGCGACGAGGGCAGCTCGCGTATCGCGGGCCATCGGTCTGTCCTTCGCGCGTTGGAGCCGCTTTCCTGATGCGTGCGCGGCGCGTAATATACCGCAGCGACAGATGAACCCGGCATGAAAATGACGGCGAAGCTTCGGCGTAGATCATGATAAATCCGAAAGAATCCGCGTTGCAGGAACCACGCCGCCTCGCCTGCTCCCGCTGCGGCACCGAGTTCGGCTGCGACCTCTCGGGAAGCTGCTGGTGCGCGGAGGAGACGGCAAAGCTGCCGATGCCGCTCGAGGGCGAGGATTGCTTGTGCCGGGAGTGCTTGCGGAAGGCGGCGGGCGCCGCTCGCTAAGCGCGAGAACGCATCCGCACTTTCCGTCTCGTCCCGGCGTTCCCCGGGGACGACCGTGGGGAGGGCAGCGTGCCCTACACCGCAAAGCCCGGCGATGTCCGCGCCATTCCATCGAACGCGTCGAGCAGTCTTTCGCGCCAAGCGTAGACCGGATCGTCCGCCTCCAGCAGCTTGAACGGACTGACCACGCGCGCCCACTGGAAGCCGCCGAACACGATGTAGTCGGCGTAGTTCGGCGCATCCCCGCCGAGACAGGGCTGTTTCTTCAAGGTCTGGCGCATCACCTCCAGCGACTTGCGGAACGCGACCACGCCGGTGTCGCGGCTCGCCATGACCTCTTCCAGGCTCTTGCCGCCGAAGCGCGCCTCGCGCGACTTGCGGAAATAGACGGCGTCGACCTCGGCAAGGCTGTTCGGGATATCGGCGACGATCAGCGGAAAGATGCCGCCGACGATGGCGATGTCGCCGAAGGCATTGACCATGCGCGCCATGGCGCGGCCGCCCTCGCCGCCGAACAGCGACGGACGATCCGGAAAATTGTCTTCCAGATAGTTCGCGATCGTCCAGGAATTGACCACGGGCTTGTCATCGTGCAACAGCACCGGGACCTTCTCCGAGCCGTGCGGCTGAAGCGTGCTCTTCTCGGTGAAGCGCCAGGGCAGCGACTCCGCCGACAGTCCCTTGTGCGCCAGCGCCATCCGCGTGCGCCAGCAATACGGGCTGAAGGGGCGCGAAGCGTCGGTGCCGACGAGTTCGTAGAGTTTGAGTGACATGATTGGCGGCCTCCTCATGCTCCGTCATTGCGAGGAGCCCTTGCGACGAAGCAATCCAGACTGCCGCCGCGGACGCATTCTGGATTGCTTCGCTGGCGCTCGCAATGACGATGTGGAGCAATCACCGCCCGTTCGTGCGCAGCAGCCTCTCGCCGTCCTCCGTCACCGCGATGACCAGCCCGAGTCCGGCAACCGTCTCGCGGGCGACGTAGCCGCGATCCGCGGCATCTTCCCAGATGGTGAGGCGCGGGCACGAGGTTTTCCAGGTCGCGATCACCTCGGCATAGGCGCGCGGCTCGCGCGCGACCCATTCGACGAAGTCCAGCACCAGCGGATCGGCGTTGCAGCTCATTGCAAACCTCCCTTGTCGAAGGCGGCCAGCACCGGGGTACGAACCAGGAGCCAGCCGCCATAGGCGATGTAGTAGCAGGCGATGGTGGTGATCAGCTTGTTCGACCAGGTGACGAATTGCTGGTCGGTCATGGCTTCGAGGATGCGCCGCGCCAGCGTGGTGCCGAGCATCGAGGCTGCAATCGCAACGCCGGCGAGCACGGGATCGACGCTCGCCGCCTGATCGATGATGCCGCCGAAATAGACCAGCTTGGTGAAATGGCTGACGAGCTGGCACATCGCCTTGGTCGCGACCTTCTCGCGACGGCCGAAATCGCCGCCGAGGAAGAAGGTGTCGAGCAGCGGGCCGGAGACGCCGGTCATCAGCATCAGGCCCATGCAGATCGTGCCATAGACCGTGCCCTGCCAGAGACGGTCGGGATCGGGCTTGATGTTCGCGGGAAGCAACCGCGCCATGAACGGCGTGGCGCCCAGCATCAGCAGCGCGACCGGCTTGTCCGGCACGTAGCGGGTGAGCGACCACGCCGCGAGCGCGACCGCGCAGCCGACCAGATAATTCGCGACCGGCCGCCAGCGGATATGCGCCCGCCACAGGAACGCGCGCCAGCCGTTCGAGGCCATCTGCGTGACCGCATGCAGCACCATCGCGGTCGGCAACGGCATCAGGGCCAGGAGCACGCCGATCAGGATCAGCCCGCCCGCCATGCCGAACAGCCCCGACAGGAACGCGGTGGCGACCATCAGCAATCCGAGGGCAGCGATCATGAGGAGCGTCACGCGCAGGATCTCCAAGTTCTCGGGTCAGGGACGCAGGCTGCTAAGGTGAACGTGCCTCGCTTGCCCCTTCTCCGCAAACTGAGTTATCTTGCCCTGGCATCAGCTTTCCTGAGGGTCGGACATTTGCGGCGGCTGCTGTTTCTCAACGGCATCAAGGCGTTCGAGGCGGCGGCGCGGACCGGCAGCTTTGCTGCGGCCGGGCTGGAGCTGAGCGTGTCGGCGGCCGCCGTCAGCCGCATGGTGCATCTGCTCGAAGAACGGCTCGGCGTCGCATTGTTCGAGCGCAAGGCCAATCGCCTGGTGCTGACGCAGGCCGGCCGCGCCTATCAAAGCGGGCTGACCCCGATCTTCGATGCGCTGGCGAGCCTCACCGCGCAGGTGACGGCGCCCTCGAGCGTGCGTGTGCTCACCATCGGCGTCGGCCACACCTTTGCGATGCGCTGGCTGATCCCGCGCCTGTCGGAGTTTCGCAGCGAGGAGCCTGACATCGAGGTGCGCTTCACGACCGGCGGCGCGTCGGTGCCGTTCGGCGAGGACTGGAGCTGCGGCATCAAGCTCGGCACCGGCGACTGGCCCGGCCTCGTCGCCGAGCCGCTGTTTGCCGGCGACCTTACGCCGGTGTGCGTGCCCCGCCTCGCGGGCGGCCTGAAGCGCCCGGCCGACCTGAAGGGACCGAGCCTGATCCGCGTCGCGCACTCAGCCGAGGACTGGCCGATCTGGCTGAAGGCCGCGGGCGTTGCGCGGATCAATGCGCGTGGGCCCGAGTTCCAGTTCTACGGCCAGGCGCTCCAGGCTGCTGCCGACGGGCTCGGCATCGCCATGGGCATCCGCCCCTATATCGACGACGATCTCGCTGCCGGCCGGCTGGTGGCACCATTCGACCTCTCGGTGCCCAAGGGCATGCGCTGGTACCTGCTCTATCGCAGCTTTCAGACCGAGCAGCGCGACTTTGCCGCCTTCCGCCGCTGGATCATGCGCGCGGCCTCGGAACCCACCGCCCGCCCCCGCCGGATCGGCCGCGCCGGCGCGCGGAACTGAAGTCTTTTCGACAAGCTTGAGCAAAAAAAGCCGCGTCGCTTGTGAACCGCTTCACATTCTGAAACCCGCAATCGTGGTCCCCTGACCCTCCGAAAAAAAGTGGGACCTACACTCATGACGACCCTTTACGACGGCTTTGACATCGAATCCTTCGAAGCTGGCAAGGGGCTGTGGCACGCGCGGATCCGCCGGGCCGATTTCAGCCCGGTAGCCATAGACGGCGTGCTGTTTCCTGCCATGGAAGTCGGCTTCGCCTGGCCC
Organism: Bradyrhizobium sp. PUT101; assembly: GCF_052043945.1. NCBI lineage: Bacteria > Pseudomonadati > Pseudomonadota > Alphaproteobacteria > Hyphomicrobiales > Nitrobacteraceae > Bradyrhizobium > Bradyrhizobium sp. PUT101. The sequence goes on along the minus strand of NZ_CP197207.1, from coordinate 5,257,914 downwards.
GATCCCGATGCAGCGATTGCCGATGCCAAGCACCACATCGATCGCTTCCGCCGGCGGGCCGAAGGCGACGACGAATAGCCCAGCAGGGTCCGCGGGCGGACCAGAGAAAGAGCGCGCAGGGGGGAACACCGGTCATGTCCATCATCGAAACCGACGCAGCGCGGCCGCGGATCTACACCCGCGCGGTGCTGTCCAACTGCCCGGAATGCGACGGCGATCTCGCGGTGCTCCGCGTGATCGCCGGCCGCGCCGGATGCGAGTACTGGACCATGCGCTGCAGCGATTGTGGCGGCATCCATCTCGACATCCTCGAGCCGAATGTCACGGCCGGGGACGACGAGGGGCCGCTGCCGGCAGCCTGAAGGTCCCGGCCTGCTGCCAACCTGCTGTCAGCAGCGCGCATCGCGACGGGCATTCGCCCTTTATCGCGGGGCGGACTCGTCCCATATTCGCCTGATGGCGAAGAAACCTGCATCCTCCGAAAAATCCGGCAAATCCCCCAGGACCAAGGCCCCGAACTCGAAGGCGCATCGCCCCGACGTGCAGCCGATCGGGCCGGCTCTGGCCGAACTGCTCAACCCCGCGATCAATCGCGGCGATGCCGGCCTTGGATCGGGCACTGGCTTGCAGCCGCCGCCGGACAATTCGCGCGACCGCCGCGCCGGCGGCGAGGCCGCCGCGCACCGCGCGCGGGCCTCGACGCCGAAGGAGTTTCCGCAGGACAATGCACGGCCGACATCAGGCAGTGCGACTCGTGGCTTACCCCGCTCCCCTACCCTCCCCCACAAGGGGGGAGGGAGCGGAGGGACCGGTGGGTTGGAAGAAGCGCCGCAGGCCAATTACGGCACCGCGGCCACGATCCCGACGCTTGATCCGGAACTGGCCCGTCAGCTCGGTTTCCCGACTGAAGAGGACGATGCCGAAGCATTGGCGCGGCCGCCGCGCAGCAAGATGGAGGCGCTCGGCGTCAAGGCGACCGCGGACGCGCTGGAGGCACTGATCCGCGAGGGCCGGCCGGAGTTCCGCAAGGGCGACGGCTCCATGCAAGTGTGGACGCCGCACCGGCCGCCGCGCCCGGAGAAGTCCGAAGGCGGCGTGCGCTTCGAGATCAAATCGTCCTACGAGCCCAAGGGCGACCAGCCGACCGCGATCGCCGAGCTGGTCGAGGGTATCAACCGCAACGACCGTTCGCAGGTGCTGTTAGGGGTCACCGGTTCGGGCAAGACCTACACCATGGCCAAGGTGATCGAGGCGACCCAGCGCCCGGCCTTGATCCTGGCGCCGAACAAGACGCTCGCCGCCCAGCTCTATGGCGAGTTCAGGAACTTCTTTCCCGACAACGCCGTCGAGTATTTCGTCAGCTATTACGACTACTACCAGCCGGAAGCCTACGTCCCGCGCACCGACACCTATATCGAGAAGGACTCCTCGATCAACGAGCAGATCGACCGCATGCGCCACTCGGCGACGCGCGCGCTGCTCGAACGCGACGACGTCATCATCGTCGCCTCGGTGTCCTGCATCTACGGTATCGGCTCGGTCGAGACCTACACGGCGATGACGTTCGCGCTGAAGAAGGGCGAGCGCATCGACCAGCGCCAGCTGATCGCCGACCTCGTCGCGCTCCAGTACAAGCGCACCCAGGCCGATTTCACCCGCGGCACGTTCCGTGTCCGCGGCGACGTCATCGACATCTTCCCGGCGCACTATGAGGACCGCGCCTGGCGCGTGAACCTGTTCGGCGACACCATCGAGACCATCGAGGAGTTCGACCCGCTCACCGGCCACAAGCAGGACGAGCTCGAATTCATCAAGATGTACGCCAACTCGCACTATGTGACGCCGCGCCCGACGCTGGTGCAGGCGATCAAGTCGATCAAGTCGGAGCTGAAGCAGCGGCTCGACCAGCTGCACGATCAGGGCCGCCTGCTCGAGGCCCAGCGGCTGGAGCAGCGCACCACGTTCGACCTCGAGATGATGGAGGCCACGGGAAGCTGCGCCGGCATCGAGAACTATTCGCGCTATCTCACGGGCCGCCGCCCCGGCGAGCCGCCGCCGACGCTGTTCGAATACGTCCCCGACAACGCGCTGATCTTCGCCGACGAGAGCCACGTCACCATCCCGCAGATCGGCGCCATGTTCCGCGGCGACTTCCGCCGCAAGGCGACGCTTGCGGAATACGGCTTCCGCCTGCCCTCCTGCATGGACAACCGCCCCTTGCGCTTCGAGGAATGGGACATGATGCGGCCGCAGACCATCGCGGTGTCGGCGACGCCGGGCGGCTGGGAGCTGAACGAGAGCGGCGGCGTGTTCGTCGAGCAGGTCATTCGCCCGACGGGGCTGATCGATCCGCCCGTCGACATCCGCCCGGCGCGGACGCAGGTGGACGATCTCGTCGGCGAGGTGCGCGCCACCGCGCAGGCCGGCTATCGCTCGCTGGTTACGGTGCTGACCAAGCGCATGGCGGAGGACCTCACCGAATATCTGCACGAGCAGGGCATTCGCGTCCGCTACATGCACTCCGATATCGACACCATCGAGCGCATCGAGATCATCCGGGATCTGCGGCTCGGCGCGTTCGACGCGCTGGTCGGCATCAACCTCCTGCGCGAAGGTCTCGACATTCCCGAATGCGCGCTGGTCGCGATCCTCGACGCCGACAAGGAAGGTTTTTTGCGCAGTGAAACGTCCTTGATCCAGACCATCGGCCGCGCCGCGCGCAACGTCGACGGCAAGGTGATCCTCTACGCCGACCAGATGACCGGCTCGATGGAGCGCGCCATCGCCGAGACCAACCGCCGCCGCGAGAAGCAGGTCGAGTACAACACCGCCAACGGCATCACGCCGGAGAGCGTGAAGAAGCAGATCGGCGACATCCTCAACTCGGTCTACGAGCGCGACCACGTGCTGGTCGAGGTCGGCGGCCACGACATGACCGACGACGTCATCTCGATCGGCCACAATTTCGAAGCCGTGCTCGCCGATCTCGAAACCCGCATGCGCGAGGCCGCCGCCGACCTGAACTTCGAGGAGGCCGCCCGCCTGCGCGACGAAGTCAAGCGCCTGCGCGCCACCGAGCTCGCCGTGGTCGACGACCCCACCGCCAAGCAGCGCACCGTGCAGGGCAAGGCCGGCGCCTATGCCGGCAGCAAGAAGTACGGCGACGCGGCGAATTTGCCGGTCAGCGCGATGAAGAAGAAGACCGTGAGCTCCGCGCTGAAAGCCAGCGGCGGCGGCAGCGGCTCGAAAGTGCACAAGCCGCATCTCGACGAGATGCACGGCCCGGAATCCCTGCCCTACCGCGAGGGCCGCGCGCTCCCGTCAAAGCCGTTCGGCAGCACCAGCCGCATCATCCAACCGACGGACTCACGGCAGTCCGGGCCGGAGTTCGGGCCCGCGCCGAAGTCGACGGGCGGGATGCCGGGGCGAAGGGGTGGGTGGAAGAAGAGGTAGTAAGGTGCATGGATTCCGGGCTCGCCGCTCCGCGGCGCCCCGGAATGACGGGGAAAGATTTGTGCTCCTCACCCCACGCTCGCCGTCACCACGGCCATCACCGACAGCAGCAGCACGATGGTCACGAGCTGGAGCGAGGCGACCGGCTGGGTGCGCCATGCCGTGATCTTGTCGGGGAGCGACAGATGGGCCTCGAAGAATTTCGGCTCGTAGACGGTCTTGAACAGGTGCGGGAAGCTCGGGCCGAGGGTCACGGCCACCATCGCGTGGGCGAGCGAGGCGAAGGCGACGAAGATGGCGACGCCGGGATCTCCGACGAGGTCGTGGTTGCCGCAGAGCTTGAGCAGGAAGGCGGCGGCGGCGAAGGTCGGGAAGCTCTGGAGCGTCGCGGTCAGCGCGAGGCCTTCGAACGCGTTGTGCAGGCGGGACTTTCTGGCGGTGGCGATGGAGGCCATTGCACGTCTCCCTGATGACATGGGGATGACGTTAGCTGCGACGCCGAAGGGGTGATGTGAGATGGGTCACGCGCCTCTTCGGTGCTGCGCATACCGCAATTCAACCCGCAATTGCATGCCATGAACCAGGCATAGCGCTCGCGCGTCATATCGTCTGCAACGTCCCTGTGACTTTGCGGATTGCCGGCGCGCGAGGCCGCGACTTGGCGTTGCGCGACGGCACGGGGCCGAACGAGGACGGGCGGGATGACGGTCGAGAAGCTGAATCGCCAACGCATCGTGCATCTGCTCGACGCCTTCGCGCGCGGCGATATCGAGACGGCGCTGTCCTGCTGCACCGACGACGTCGACTTCCTCACCCACGCGCCGATCGACGTGCTGCCGCACATGGTGCCGCGGCACGGCAAGGCCGAGCTGCGCGAGCTCTGGCGGACGGTCTGGTCGCGCTATTCGGACATCCGCTACAAGGCGCCGCACATCCTCGCCGAGGGCGAGGTGGTGGCGACCTACATGCACACCCATTTCAAGAAGCGCGGCAACGGCCGCATCGTGCAGTTCGACATGGCGGTGTTCTACACCTTCCGCGGCGGGCTGGTGGCGGAGATTCGTGAAATCATCGATTCCTACGACCTGGTGCAGCAGGTGCTGGAGCGGGAGATCGGGCCGCTGATCACTGGGGCGCAGGGGGATTGATGCTTCTCCCCTCGCCTGGAACCGCCGGGACCGGAAAATTACGGGGTTCTATTGTAAATCTCACAAAATCCGTTCAATGGTGCATTGCAAAAACGTGAATTGCGTTTTGGCCGAAATCCCTTAAGTTGTTCGTATACAAATGAGTTGAGCACCCCGGCACCATCGCCGTGCATGGGGTTGTTTTCCGTTTCTTCGCAAGCCAGCTTCAGGACGTCCCAAAATGACAGAGCACAGTCTCTGGCGTTTCTCGCGCGCGTTGCACCGCGCGATCAACGACCGGCAGTTCGAGGACATCGAAGCCCTCATCGACGAGGACGTCGAGTGGGCGCTCTACGGCCCGATCGACATGTTTCCGTTCCTCGGCGCGCGCCAAGGCAAAGAGGCCGTGCTCGACGTCATCCGCCAGCTCGCCGACAATTTCCACGTTCGCCGCTTCGACCGCGAGAGCATCATGCTGGGCGTCGATTCCGCCGCCTCGATGGTGCGCTATTCGCTGACGGCACTGGATTCCAGCAAGCCGATCAGCTTGCGCGTCGCGAAGTTCGCCCAGTTCAGGTCGGGCAAGCTCGCCAGCATGCGCGTGCTGATCGACACCTTCGATCTGGTCGAGCAGGCACTCGGCCGCGCCATTCATCTGCCGAAGATGACCAGCGTCGGCTGAGGGGGACGCCAACGGGCCCCGCTTGTCGGGACCGATGACAAGGCTACCGCGACGTCCTGGCCTCCAGCCCCGCCGGATGCCGTCGCATCAAAAGCTCGTCATCGGGCGCGCGCCGGTCGCGCGGCCCGTTGGTTCGCGTCCCGTGGCGAACCGCCACAATTCCGCAACGATGAAGCAACATTTTGCGGGCGGAATGGCGCATGGTCTTTGCGGAGGCCCGATATATATTATCGGAAAGCATGCGCCGGGGTTCGCGGGCAGGACGATGGAATTCTCGACAGGGTTTGGCTGGACCAGGCTGCCGGTGCTTGCGGCCGCATTCATTCTGGGCTCGGTGCTGACGGCCGCCGCGCAGATCATTCCGCCCACGGCGGCTGCGGCTGACGACGAGGCGACCGAGGCGACAGAGACCGCCGACGTCAACGACCCCGACGTGCTCAAGGGCATCGACGTCGACAAGCTCGACTGGAGCCAGCTCGCGGTCGATGCCGGGACCGGCGTCGACCCCATGGCCGCCAAGAAGCGCGCCCAGGCCGCGGCCAGGAACGGCCTGGACTGGTCGTCGAACCCCAATGCAAACGGCTCCTCGGCAGTGACCGTGAAGCAGTCGGTGTTCTCGTTCTGGGATACGCGGATCGGCGCCGACATGACGGTGACGAGCGAGCCGCGGACGATGTCCGAACTGCTGGCGCAGAAGGCCACCAATGGCGGCAGCCTGCCGCAATCCTCCGGCAGCGCCTGGGCGGCGGCGACCGCGCCGGGCGCGGGCTCGCTCTGGGACAAGACCGCGGTGGAAGCCCGGGTCGATCCCGGTGCCGAGCAGAGCAAGATCGGGGCATCGCTGACCAAGTCGGTGCCGCTGTCGGGCGACACCTCGCTGACGCTTCAGAACGGCTACAGCGTCAACCAGCAGGGCACCACAGCCCTCCCCGGCATCGGCGGCCACATCACGCGCAATTACGAAACCGACCAGACCGCCAGGATCACCCTCACCGACACCGGCACCAGCATCACCGCCGGCCAGACGCTGTCGACCACCGACGACAAATGGCTGCGCAGATTCGGGGCCGAGCAGAAGCTGTTCGACAACGTCACCGTCTCCGGCTCGGTCGGCGAGACCTCGCAAGGTGCGATCAACAAGAGCCTGACGGCCGGGTTCAAGAAGAGCTGGTAGTCCCACGCTCCACCACAGCCGGGCCTTTCATGGTTCGAGACGCGCGCGAAGGGCGCGCTCCTCACCATGAGGGGATAGGGTTGTCGTCGCCGCAACGGCGTTCATACTCTCCTAACCATGCGCCACGGCAAAACCCCTGAATCGTCTCCCCTTGCCGCATCTCGGCCCATTTGCGGCCAAATTCCGACGCCTTGATGAGGCAGCCTCACAGACGTCGTCGTGCGGGGGACACTCGCGCTGCGCTCAACGCGAACAGGGGAACAACGATGAACGCCACCCGTCCCGAAAAGATCGAAGCCACCGAGACCGAGACGGTCGACACCAACCTCGCCGCCGTGACCGAGGTCGAAGCCGGCATCCGCGATTTCGTCCGCAACGACATCGCCTATCTGCGCCGTCCGGCCGCGACCACGGACGCGCCGCCGCTCGACCCGAGCGCGGAAGCCACCGTCAACAACGTCAACTCGCTGATCCAGCGCGTCGCCGGCACCTCGCTCGCCGAGATCGAGAATTTGATCTCCGAGCTCGAGAGCTTGCGCGACCTGCTGCATGCCGAAGGCCAGCGCGTCCAGCGCGAGATCTCCGGTTACGCCCAGCTCAGCCAGGCCGCGATGAAGTCGACCCGCATGATCGCCGACAACGTCGCGCAGTGGAAGCGCGCCGCCGACGGCCTGCGCAACAGCTGATCGCAGATCACAGCATCACCGGCCGCCGCGTTCCCGGAAGGGAGCGCGGCGGTTTTGATTCAGGGGGGCGATCTTCCCAACGAAGGTGTCATCGCCCGACTTGATCGGGCGATCCAGCACTCCGAGACGGTGAGGCAGGAGCCGAGAGGCCGCGGCGTACTGGATGCCGCGGCTTGACCGGGGCATGACAGCGGTGAGTGTGGCGCGAACGGATGACAGGGCAGCGCGGTATGCGGCCACGCAGTCTACGCGCCCCACTCATCCGGTTTGAACCCTCCGCCCCATCCCGGCGACCAATGCCAAGCGCTCGTGGCCGCCTGGCCGGGCCCTGGGGATATGTCATGGAAAGCATTCGGCCCGACAACACGGACCCTATATCGCTGCGGCCCGCGCCGAATCAGCTCGGAACGATCATGCTGCGCTTTGTCGGATTGCTGGCCGTTGCGATCGCGGTGCTGGCGTTCGTCTACAGCCGCTGACAGAGGGCCGGACGCCGGCCCCGAAAAGTCCGAGGAGCTCTTACCAGGCGGCTTCCACGGTCGAGGCTTCCAGGGTGTAGGCGCCATCGGCATAGCCCTTCACCACCATCCCGGCGACCAGCATCACGGCCAGCGTCGCGGTCGCGAAGATGAATCCAACGAATTTGAGTGCGCCGCGGTCTGCCATGGTCCTCGTCCCCTGTCCTCAGCCAATTCGTTTCAAATAGACAGCGACAGGTTCATAATTGGTTAGCAACTCACTGGTTCCGGCGAACTGCTTCGCGGGTAACCATGTCGCGCAGGCTTATGGCAGCCACCCGGAATCGCGTCCATAGCGTCAGGGCAACACTCGGCTGGTTTCTCGTCTCGCTCTCCGCATTCTCCCGGGGAGAGGTGAGGGAAACGGCGACCGCCTCGATCGATTCTAAATCATGCGCCCTTGCGCATCGGCACGAAGGCCGAGGCGGTGATGGAATAGACTTCCTCGCCGCGCTGGTTGGTGCCGGCGGTGCGGGCCGTCAGAATGCCCCAGCCGGGGCGCGAGGCCGAATTGCGCTTGTCGATGACGACATTGACGTAAGCGACGGTGTCGCCGGCGAGCACGGGCCTGATCCAGCGCAGGTCGCGAAAGCCCGGCGACGGTCCCCACACCGCGACCTCCTCGCCGCGCGCCGCGGCCTCCCGTGCCAGACGCTGGCCGTCGGCGACAAGCAGGCTCATGCAGGCCGAGCCGACATGCCAGCCGGAGGCGGCGAGCCCGCCGAACAGCGAGTTCTTGCCCTCCTCCTCGTCGAGGTGAAAACGCTGCGGATCGAACTTTGCGGCGAATGTCTTGATGGCCTCGGCCGTGAACGTATAGCTACCGATCTCGCGGCGCTGTCCGATTGCGATGTCTTCGAAGAACCGCATCAGACCGCTCCCTCGCGCCGCTTGATCAGGATCGGCGAGGTCATCTCCGCGAGGGCCTGCCCCGCCGCGTTGCGCACGGTGCACTTGAACTTGACGATGCCGAGCTCCGGTCGGCTCTTCGAGGTGCGCGCCTCAACGACGTCGACGTCGAGCATGAGATCGTCGCCTGGTCGAAGCGGCGACATCCAGCGCACCTCGTCCACGCCGGGCGAGCCGAGCGATGCGGCACGGGTGATGAAGCCGTCGGCCATCATCCGCATCATCAGCGAGCACAGGTGCCAGCCCGAGCCGGACAGGCCGCGCAGCATGCTTTTCGCCGCCGCCTCCTCGTCGAGGTGCATCGGCTGCGGATCGAACTCGGCGGCAAAGGCCAAAATCTCGTCGCGGGTGACATGACGCGGGCCGAACGTTCCGAACCGGCCGGGCGGGAAATCTTCGAAGGTCAGGGTCATCTTGGGATTGGTTGGCGGAAATGACAGATTGTGGCCGCACTTTGCGGCAATCTCAACCCGCCGGCCCGCATGGCTCATGCTACATTCGACGCGGCAGTCCGGTCTTGAGTCGGATGCACCGAGAGCCGAGACCCGATTTGACGTCCCGACTTGCCTGGGGAGAGCAATGTTTTCATTCAGCGACCTGTTTCAGTGGGACCGCTTCATCACGCCGACGATCATCAAGACCTTCTACTGGCTGGTGATTGCGCTGATCTGCCTGTTCGGCCTCTCCGGCATCTTCTCCGGCCTGGCTGCGATGGCGATCAGCCCGTTCGGCGGTTTCCTCGTGCTGCTGTCCTCGATCGCCAGCGTCGTGGTCGGCATCGTGTTCTCGCGCATCGTCGCGGAGCTGATCCTGATCGTCTTCCGCATCAACGAGCATCTCGGCGCGATCCGCGACCAGGGCGGCGGGATGCGGTGAGGCTCTTGTGTCCCGGACGCGGCGCGGCATGAAATGACGCGACGCAGAGCCGGGACCCATGCATCCGCAATCAAGACTTCTAGGCCCTGGCTCTGCAGCGCACCGCTAAAGAAGCGCTGCGCTGCGTCCGGGGCACGAGATCAGGCCCTACGTATTGAACCTGAAATGCATCACGTCGCCGTCGGCGACGACGTATTCCTTGCCTTCGAGGCGGAGCTTGCCGGCATCGCGCGCGCCGGCTTCGCCGCCGAACGCGACGTAATCCTCATACGCAATGGTCTCGGCGCGGATGAAACCTTTTTCGAAGTCGGTATGGATCACGCCGGCCGCGGCCGGCGCCTTGGTGCCGCGATGGATGGTCCAGGCGCGCGCTTCCTTCGGGCCGATGGTGAAGTAGGTGATGAGGTCGAGCAGCGTGTAGCCGGCGCGGATCAGGCGATCGAGGCCGGCTTCCTCCAGCCCCAGCGTCTCCAGGAACTCGGCGCGCTCCTCGCGTGAAATGGTGGCGATCTCGGACTCGATCTTGGCGGAGATGACGACGGCGACCGCACCTTCCTTGGCGGCCTGCTCCTGCACGGCCTTCGAGAACGAATTGCCCGTCGCGGCCGAGCCCTCCTCGACGTTGCAGACATAGAGCACGGGCTTGGACGACAGCAGGCCGAGCATTCCGAAGGCGCGCTCCTCCTCGGGCTTGCGCTCGACGAGGCGCGCGGGCTTGCCCTCGCGCAGCAGCGCCAGGGTGCGGTTGACGAGGTCGAGCTGCTCCTTGGCGTCCTTGTCGTTGCCCTTGGCCTTCTTGGCGAGATTGTCGACGCGCTTCTCGAGGCTGTCGAGGTCGGCGAGCATCAGCTCGGTCTCGATGGTCTCGATGTCGGCGAGCGGGGCGATCTTGCCCTCGACATGGGTGATGTCGGAATCCTCGAAGCAGCGCACCACATGCGCGATGGCGTCGACCTCGCGGATATTGGCGAGGAACTGGTTGCCGAGGCCTTCGCCCTTGGAGGCGCCGCGCACGAGGCCCGCGATGTCGACGAAGGTCAGCCGCGTCGGAATGATCTGTCCGGACTTGGCGATGGCGGCGAGCTTCTCCAGCCGCGGATCGGGCACGGCGACCTCGCCGACATTCGGCTCGATGGTGCAGAACGGATAGTTCGCAGCCTGCGCCGCGGCCGTCTCGGTCAGCGCATTGAACAAGGTCGACTTGCCGACATTGGGCAATCCGACGATCCCGCATTTGAATCCCATGGTATCCTCTATCCGTATTCGTCATGGCCGGGCTCGTCCCGGCCATCCACGCCTTGACGCGCGGAACGAAGAACGTGGATGCCCGGAACAAGTCCGGGCATGACGGAGAAAACGGCGACCCTATTCCTTGCCGTTGTCGTCCTTGGTCAAAAATCCCTTCGCCTGCATGGCGAGATGCACCCTGTTGGCGAAGGTCGCGTCCGTGCCCTTGGCAAGCAGCGCGGCGTGCTCGGCGACAGCGTCGCAGAGCGTCGCCACCCATTCGTTGTCGGCCTTGGCGAAGTCCGACAGCACGTGGCCGTGCACCAGTTCCTTGACGCCGGGATGACCGATGCCGAGCCTGACCCGGCGGTAGTCGTTGCCGATATGCGCCGAGATCGAGCGCAGGCCGTTATGGCCGGCGATGCCGCCGCCGATCTTCACCCGCACCTTGCCCGGCGGCAGCTCGAGCTCGTCATGGAACACGGTGACGTCGCCCTCGGCGATCTTGAAGAAGCCTGCCGCTTCCTGAACGCTGCGGCCGGACTCGTTCATGTAGGTCGTGGGCTTGAGCAGGATCACGCGCTCAGATCCGAGCGTGCCCTCCGAGGTCTCGCCCTGAAAGCGGCGGCGCCAAGGTGCGAAACCATGACGCCGCGCGATCTCGTCGACGGCCATGAACCCGATATTGTGCCGGTTACGTGCGTATTTCGCGCCGGGATTGCCGAGCCCAACAAAGAGTCGCATGACGCGGCGCGCCCCTCGCTCGGCGCGCGATCAAGGACCGCGCGCCAGCCTTGAGAGATTACTTCTTCTTGTCGCCGCCGGCGGGAGCCTTGGCAGCCGCCGCCGGAGCAGCAGCCGGAGCAGCCGCACCAGCCGCCGGAGCCGCCGCAGCGCCCGGAGCCGCGCCACCGGCAGCCGCCGCAGCCGCGGCCTTCTGCTCTTCGGCGTAGCCGGACGGCGGCACGATGGTGACGAGGGTCGCGTCCTCGCGGGTCAGCGCCTTCACGCCGGCCGGCAGCTTGACGTCCGACAGATGCAGCGAGTGACCGATTTCGAGCGAGCCGACATCGGCCTCGATGTATTGCGGAATGCTCTCGACGCCGCATTCGAGCTCGATCGCGTGGGCGACGATGTTGACGGTGCCGCCGCGCTTCACGCCCGGGGAGGTTTCCGCCTTCACCACGTGCAGGGGTACGCTGATGCGGATGGTGGCGCCTTCGCCGAGCCGCATGAAGTCGACATGGATCGGGAAGTCCTTGACCGGATCGAGGTGATAGTCGCGCGGAATCACGCGGTGCTTCTTGCCCTCGAGGTCGATGTCGACCAGCGTGGTCAGGAACCGGCCGGCGAGGATGCGCTGGCGCAGTTCGCGATCTGCAATCGAGATCGTCAGCGGGGGCTGGTTGTCACCATAGATCACTCCGGGCACTCTGCCGGCGCGACGCTCAGCCCGGGCGGCCCCCTTGCCGCTCTTCGGACGTGCGGTCGCCTTCAATTCCTTGACGGTCGTCGCCATGTCATTAAGTCCTTGTTTTTGCAAAAGTTAATGGGCCGCAGCGCGGCCCATGGCATCATCCGCAGCAAGCCTCCAGGGGTGCGGGGGCCGCGAACGTGGCGGGCTTTTACCCGGAAGATGCGGAAATGACAAGGAGAATAGGCCCCTCTGATGCCCGGGCTTGCCCCGCGCATCCATCAATCAAAAGCGTTTCGAGGGGATGGTTGGCCAGGTCAAGCCCGGCCATGACGAGCAAGCGAAGGCGGCCGCCCTCCCCCCTCAAGCGGTCGGGGTCCCGCCGAGCCTTGCCTCCAGCGCTGCAATCCTTGCCTTCAGCGCCTCGTTCTCCTCGCGCGCGAGGCGCGCCATGTCCTTGACCGCCTCGAACTCCTCGCGCTTGACGAGGTCCATGTCGCGCAGGAATTTTTCCGCCTGGGTGCGCATCACGGTGTCGAACTCGCGCTTGACGCCCTGGGCGGCACCGGCGGCGTCGTTCATCAGGCGGCCGATCTCGTCGAAAAACCGGTTGTTGGTCTGGGTCATTTCGGCCTCCGATAAACTTTGCGCGAACTCTCGAAAGGACAATGGCAATCCGCAGGGAACGGTTCAAGAGCCGATCGCAGCCATCCTTGTCATGAACCGGTTTCCTTGCAATCGTATTCACCATGCCTGCATAAGAAGAATCATACGGCGTCCGCTGGTGCTCCTTCGCCGCAATCTCGTCCAGACATAGAAGGCGCGATGCCCTTTCTGCTGATCGACTTTCCCGCCTTCAAGCCGATCGCGATCGAGATCGGTCCCTTCGCGATCCGCTGGTATGCGCTGGCCTATATCTGCGGCATCGTGTTCGGCTGGCTCTATGCGCGCTCGCTCCTGAAGAACGAGCGCCTGTGGGGCGGACCGGCGCCGATCTCGCTGGTGCAGGTCGACGACTTCATCCTGTGGGTCACGCTCGGCATCATCCTCGGCGGCCGCACCGGCTACGTGCTCTTCTACAATCTGCCCTTCTTCGTCGATCATCCCGCCGCGATCTTCAGATTGTGGGAGGGCGGCATGTCGTTCCATGGCGGCTTCCTCGGCTGCGTCGTCGCGGTGATGTGGTTCGCCTATCGCAACGGCATCCCGATCCTGTCGCTCGGCGACATCACCACCGCCGTCGCCCCGGTCGGCCTGCTGCTCGGGCGCATCGCCAATTTCATCAACGGCGAATTGTGGGGCCGCGCCACGGACCCGAGCCTGCCCTGGGCGATGATCTTCCCCAATGATCCCACGCAGCTGCCGCGCCATCCGAGCCAGCTTTATGAAGCGGGCATGGAGGGCATCCTGCTGTTCACCGTGCTCGCGATCATGATCCGCTTCGGCGCGCTGAAGCGCCCCGGCATGATCCTCGGCGCCTTCATCCTGATCTATGGCCTGAGCCGGATCGCCGGCGAACATTTCCGCGAGCCGGACGCGCAGCTCGGCTTCCTCTGGGGCGGGTTAACCATGGGCATGCTGTTGTCGATCCCGATGCTTATCGTCGGCGCGATACTTATTGTATGGGCTGTCAGGCGGGGGGCGCCGAAGCCCCTCCAGGCCGTTCGCTAGTTCATTTCGAGAAGATATCCGTGACAGACTCGCCGCTCCTCAACGAGATCAAGGCGCTGATCAAATCCTCAGGCCCGATGCCGGTCTGGCGGTACATGGAATTGTGCCTGATGCATCCGCGCTACGGCTACTACGTCTCGCGCGATCCGCTCGGGCGCGAGGGCGACTTCACCACCGCCCCCGAGGTCAGCCAGATGTTCGGCGAGCTCCTGGGACTGTGGACCGCCTCGGTCTGGAAGCAGATGGGCTCGCCGCAATTGCTGCGGCTGATCGAGCTCGGCCCCGGCCGCGGCACCATGATGGCGGATGCGCTGCGCGCATTGCGCGTACTGCCGCCGCTTTACCAGGCGCTCAACATCCACCTGGTCGAGGTCAATCCGGTCCTGCGCGAACGGCAGAGTGCGACGCTGTCCGCCGTGCGCAACATCGCCTGGCACGACAGCATCGACGAGGTGCCTGAGGGCCCCAGCATCATCCTCGCCAACGAATATTTCGACGTACTGCCGGTCCACCAGATGATCCGCCACGAGAACGGTTGGCACGAGCGTGTGATCGAGATCGACCCCAACGGCAGGCTTCAGTTCGGCGCAGCGCCGGAGCCGACGCCGCGCTTCGACGTGCTGCTGCCGCCCCTGGTGCGTGCCGCACCGGTCGGCGCCGTGTTCGAGTGGCGACCCGACGGCGAAATCATGAAGCTCGCCACGCGCGTGCGCGACCAGGACGGCGCGGCGCTGATCATCGACTACGGCCACCTGCGCAGCGATGCCGGCGACACCTTCCAGGCCATCGCACGCCACACCTTCGCCGATCCCTTGAAAGCCCCGGGCCAGGCCGACGTCACCGCCCATGTCGACTTCCAGGCGCTGGCGCGCGCGGCCGAGGATGTTGGCGCCCGCGTGCACGGCCCGGTGACGCAAGGCAACTTCCTCAAGCGTATCGGCATCGACACCCGCGCCGCGGCCTTGATGCAGAAGGCGACACCCGAGGTCGCCACCGACATTTCGGTCGCGCTCAAGCGCCTCACCGATACCGGGCGCGGCGGCATGGGCTCGATGTTCAAGGTGCTCGGCATCTCCGAGCCGCGGCTGACGGGCCTTGCCGGCCTCAGCGATCTCGAACAGGCTGGAGAGAGCTCATGACGGTTGGTTCGTCGCTGCTGACCGCCGTGCCCGGCCTGCGCCATGCCTTCTTCACCCGCGAAGGCGGCGTCTCCGGCGGCATCTATTCCGCGCTGAACGGCGGGCTCGGCTCCAATGACGACCAGACCCTCGTCGCCGAGAACCGCCGCCGCATGGCCGAGCATGTCGGCGTCGCGCCCGAACGCTTCCTCAGCCTGCACCAGGTCCATTCGCCCGACGTGCTCGTGGCTGATGCACCGTGGCCGAACGGGCCGCGGCCCAAGGGCGACGCGCTGGTGACGAAGACGCCAGGCATCGCGCTCGGCGTCTCCACTGCCGATTGCGGGCCGGTACTGTTCGTCGATCCCAATGCGCGCGTGATCGGCGGCGCGCATGCCGGCTGGAAGGGCGCACTCACCGGCGTGCTGGAAACGACGATCTCGGCGATGGAGAAGCTCGGCGCCACGCGCGGCGGCATCATCGCCGCGATCGGCCCCATGATCCGGCAGGAGAGCTACGAAGTCGGCAACGAGTTCGTGACGCGCTTCATCGAGGCGGACGCCGAGAACGCGGTGTTCTTCATCCCGTCCGTGCGCGAGTGCCACACGATGTTCGATCTCGCCGGCTTCATCCGCAAGCGGCTGGAAATGGCGGGCATCCTGATGATCGACGATCTCGGCCTCGACACCTATGCCGACGAACGCTTCTTCAGCTATCGCCGATCGGTGCATCGCAAGGAGCCGGACTACGGCCGGCACGTTCACGCCATCGCGCTGGAAGGGTGAACACAACGGCAACCCTGTGTCATTCCGGGCTCGCGAAGCGAGAACCCGGAATCCATCCTGCAGAAATTGCGCGGGGAAATGGATTCCGGGCTCGCGCCAAGTGGCGCGCCCCGGAATGACAGCGGTATGTGTCGCCTCCGCCCTAGACGTTAATGCATTTTAACGATATCGCTGCCCTCCATAATGAGGGAAGCGTCATCTTTTCTACGCCGCGCGGGTTCGCGCGTGCTGGCGGTCATGCTGCTGGCGGCTGCGACCGCGCTTGGCGGCTGCGCCGGCGGCAACGCGCCGAGCAATTCCTATGCGATGGCGCCGAGCGGTGGCAGCGGCGCGACGGTGGCGTTCGAATCGATCGACGGACCGCCGCCGCAGGTGTTCGACCGCATGGTCGGGGTGCTCGACAGCGAATCCAAGCTGCGCAGCCTGTCCGTGGTCTCCCGCGAGGGCACGGCCGCCTACCGCGTGCGCAGCTACCTCGCCGCCCAGGTGGTGCGCGGCAAGACCGTGATCGCCTGGGTCTGGGACGTCTACGACGCCAACCAGCAGCGGGCGCTGCGCCTCTCCGGCGAGGAACCGACCTCGGCCAAGGGCGGCCGCGACGCGTGGGCGGCTGCCGACGACCTCGTGTTGCGGAAGATCGCCCAGGCCGGATTCAGCGGACTTTCCAACATGATCAACGGAACGCCGGATGCCCCGGGCGCGGCTCCGGCTCTGCGCGGACCGGCGGTGGCGAGCGTCCTCAAGGACGCTCCGCTGCCGGATATGCCGACCGCGGCCCTCGGCTATGCCGAGCAATAACCCCCGCTAAACCACGGCCTCAAGTTGCGGCCAAACCGTTGGCCCGACTCAGGATTTTCAAAGGGAAAACGTAGCATCCCGGGTTGCCATTGCAGCCTCCGGCCTGATATTTCCTCGCCCGTCGTAACCGTGCTTCCAGTGGGTATTTTCTGATGTTGAACGTCGTATCCAGCAAAGCGCGGGAGGAAGCGTCCATGTCGGGCAAGAACGGCTCCATCAAGCTCGTCGCCGGCAACTCCAATCCGGCTCTCGCACAGGCTATCGCGCAAGGGCTCCACCTGCCGCTGACCAAGGCGGTGGTGCGGCGCTTCGCCGACATGGAGATCTTCGTCGAGATCCAGGAGAACGTCCGCGGCTCGGATGCCTTCGTCATCCAGTCGACATCGTTCCCGGCGAACGACCATCTCATGGAGCTGCTGATCATCACCGACGCGCTGCGCCGCTCCTCGGCGCGCCGCATCACCGCGGTGCTGCCCTATTTCGGCTACGCCAGGCAGGACCGCAAGTCGGGCTCGCGCACGCCGATCTCGGCCAAGCTCGTCGCCAACCTGATCACCCAGGCGGGTGTCGACCGTGTCATGACGCTCGACCTGCATGCCGGCCAGATCCAGGGCTTCTTCGACATCCCGACCGACAATCTCTACGCGGCGCCGCTGATGGTGCGCGACATCAAGGAGAAGTTCGACCTCTCCAAGGTGATGGTGATCTCGCCCGACGTCGGCGGCGTGGCCCGCGCGCGCGGCCTCGCCAAGCGCATCAACACCCCGCTCGCCATCGTCGACAAGCGCCGCGAGCGACCCGGCGAGTCCGAGGTCATGAACGTGATCGGTGACGTCGCCGGCTACACTTGTATCCTCGTCGACGACATCGTCGACTCCGGCGGCACGCTGGTGAACGCGGCCGACGCGCTGATCGCCAAGGGCGCCAAGGACGTCTACGCCTACATCACCCACGGCGTGCTCTCCGGCGGCGCGGCCGCCCGCATCACGAACTCCAGGCTGAAGGAGCTCGTGATTACCGACTCGATCCTGCCGACCGAGGCGGTGAGCAAGGCGCCGAACATCCGCACGCTGCCGATCGCGAGCCTGATCTCGGACGCGATCGCGCGCACCGCCGCCGAAGAGTCGGTGTCGAGCCTGTTCGACTGACGCCGTCATTCCGGGGCGGCGCACCAGCGCCGAACCCGGAATCCATGTTGCAGCAATCAGTGTCGATAAATGGATTCCGGGCTCGCGCTTCGCGCGCCCCGGAATGACCATCGCCTACCCCACGATTCCCGCCGCGACCTGGCCGCGCAGGCGCTCCAGGCCGTGCAACGTCTCCGCACAGGCTGCCGCGACCTCCACGCCCTTGATCGCAAAATGCTTGCGGAAGAAGTCGTAGTGCACCTCGGTCTCGTGGAATTGCTGCGGCGTCAACACGGCCGAGAACACCGGCACCTCGGTGCGGAGCTGCACGTCCATCAGCGCCTTGATCACGGTGTCGGCGACGAACTCGTGCCGGTAGATTCCGCCGTCGACGACGAGGCCCGCGGCGACGATCGCGGTGTAGCGCCGCGTCTTGGCGAGGACTTGCGCGTGCAGCGGGATCTCGAACGAGCCCGGCACCTCGAACACGTCGACATGGGTGAGGTGCCGCGCCTCCGCCTCCCTCATGAAGGCGATGCGGGCTTCCTCGACGACGTCGCGGTGCCAGCAGGCCTGCACGAAGGCCACCCGCTGCGGCTTGGCGAAGCGCGGATGCTCGATTGCCGGCGGGTCCACGGGAACCGGCGGCTGGGTCGTCTGGGACGTTTCGTTTTGGGGATCTTGCAGCATCTGATTCATGGCTTTCCTCGGTTTAAGGACCAGAATCAGGGCACACGGAACGACAAACAGCCGCACCTTGCGATGCGTCTGCCACCGACCGTTCTCTTTCATCCGGACTTTAACCGTCGGCTTCGGAGTTGCACCGAATCTGCTGACCCTTCCCTTCGGGATACCCCTCACGGAAGGCGCTCGCGGGCTTAGGCCTTTCGGCCCTTACCGCCGGTGGGGACTTTCACCCCGCCCTGAGAACATCGGCCGTCCGGGATGAACGGCCTATCAGGAAATATGCCGCCGGCGGGTAGTCGCGGCAAGCATGTTCCGCATGGGCAAAGCGCATGGTGCCATGCCCGCAAGGCGGTCCGGCCCTCGCCTGGCGGAATTTGCGGTGAGCGCTTCTTGCGGAATCCGATTCCGGTTTGTTCTCGTCCGTTAAGAATTGTGGCGGAGATGAGCTGTGGACGAACGAGTCCTGGCTTGTGGACGGACTCGGGACCCCGTTGCGCAGATTCCGCAAATCACATCACTTGATCCGCGACAGGCCCGCGCTGATCCGAGGGATCGCAAGACTCCGAGGAGATCGTAAGGGCGACTCCGAGGAGACGCCGTAGCGACGCTTAGGGAGCGCGCGCCGGGCCCAACCGCGTGCGTATCAAGGACAACAGGAAGGCAAGAGGTCGAGACGGCATGTCCCTGCTCGAAGGCACTATCGATTCCAGAAGCCATCCGCTCGCGGTGGTCGAGGACATCGCTGCCAGCAACAACTGGCCGTTCGAACGCTCCGGCGAAGACGAACTCACGATTGTCTCCAAGGGACAATGGACCGACTACCAGCTCTCCTTCACCTGGATGGGCGAGATCGAGGCGCTGCATCTGGCCTGTGCCTTTGACATGAAGATTCCACTGCCACGGCGAAGCGAGGTGCAGCGGCTCGTCGCAGCGGTGAACGAGCAGCTGTGGGTCGGCCATTTCGACCTGTGGACCAACACCGGCATGGTGATGCACCGTCAGGCCCTGGTGCTGCCGGGCGGCCTCATCGCCTCGACCGCGCAATGCGAAGCCATGCTCGCCGGCGCCATCCACGCCTGCGAGCGCTATTTCCCGGCGTTCCAGTTCGTGGTGTGGGCGGGGAAGACCACCGCGCAAGCCATGGACGCGGCAATGTTCGACACGGTGGGCGAGGCGTAGGTCTCGCCTTCCCGGCGCGTGAGGAAGGCATCGCTCTCGCCTCATCGTCGTCCCGCGCACGTAGGGACCCATACCGCGTGGTTTAGCCGTGGCGGGCAGTGCTTGTTGCCCTGCCGTCCATCCATTAGAACCACCTGTGGTCATGCGACGAGCGCAAGCGCTCGCGCGGGGGTCCCTGCGTTCCCAGGGACGACAGCGAGTTTGTGGCAGTAGCGATGGCGAACAACCCCCTTCAAAACATCACCGGCACCATCCTCCTCGCCGGCGCCGGCAAGATGGGCGGCGCGATGCTGACGGGATGGCTTTCTGGCGGGCTCGATCCGCGCCGCGTCGCGGTGATCGATCCGCACATCTCGCCCGAGATCACCGCGCTTGCCGCCAGGGGCGTGGCGCTCAATCCCGATGTGAAGACCGCCGGCCCCGTCGAAACGCTGGTCGTCGCGGTGAAGCCGCAGATGTTCCGCGAGGCCGGCGCCAAGCTGAAGCCGTTCGTCTCGGACAAGACCTCGGTGGTCTCGATCATGGCGGGCACCACGATCGCCTCGCTTGCCGAAGTCTGCGGCGGCGCCGTGGTGCGCGCGATGCCGAACACGCCGGCTGCGATCGGCCGCGGCATCACCGTTGCGGTCGCAGCCAAGGACGTCAGCGCCGCCCAGCGTGACGTGGCCGATGCGCTGCTGCGCGCCACCGGCGCGGTCGAATGGGTCGAGGACGAAGGCCTGATGGACGCGGTCACCGCGGTGTCCGGCTCAGGGCCGGCCTATGTGTTTCTGCTCGCCGAGGAGCTCGCGCGCGCCGGTGTGGAAGCGGGATTGCCGGAGGCGCTGGCGACGAAGCTCGCCCGCGAGACCGTCGCCGGCTCCGGCGAGCTGCTGCACCAGTCGGAACTTCCCTCCGCCACGCTCCGCCAGAACGTCACCTCGCCCGGCGGCACCACCGCCGCGGCCCTCGGCGTGCTGATGGGCGAGCCGGGCCTGCGCGATCTGATGATCCGCGCGATCGCGGCGGCCACGAAGCGATCGAGGGAATTGGCGAAGTAGACAGATCAAGAGCGCTTCGGCCCCCGATCCAGGCGGCCGAATGCGAGGCGATCCCGGCTGTTGCCGACAGGGAGGGCGATCGTGAACCTCTACGCGAAGCTTCTCGAACGACAGGCCGACGGTCGCCCCATCAGGATCGGGCTGATCGGAGCAGGCAAATTCGGCGCAATGTACCTTCATCAGGTTCTGCGCACGCCGGGCGTCCATCTCGTCGGAATTGCGGACCTGTCACCGTCGCGTGCCCGCGAAAACCTGAACCGGGTTGGCTGGCGCCCGGAGCAATTCGCCGCGGCCTCGCCCGAAGATGCGCTCAAGAACGGCACGACCTTCCTGACCGACGACTGGGAAGCGCTTCTGAAGTGCGGAGCCATCGAGGTGATCGCCGAGTGCACCGGCAATCCTGTCGCGGCGGTCGAACACTGCCTTGGCGCCTTCTCTGCGGGCAAGGCCGTCATCAACGTGACCGTCGAGGCCGACGCCTTCTGCGGACCGATCCTCGCGCAAAGAGCCAGGCAGGCCGGCGTGATCTATAGCCTCGCCTATGGCGATCAGCCGGCCCTCGCCTGCGACCTCGTCGATTGGGCGAGAGCCTGTGGTTTCCCGGTCGTGGCGGCGGGCCGCGGTCACAAATGGCTGCCGCATTATCGGGAGTCGACCCCTGAAACGGTCTGGAATCACTGGGGACTCACCGCGGAACAAGCTGCGCGCGGCGGCATGAATCCAAAAATGTTCAACGCGTTTCTCGACGGCTCCAAGCCTGCGATCGAATCCGCCGCGATCGCGAACGCAACCGGCCTGGAAGCGCCGTCGCAAGGCCTCGCATTCCCGCCGGGATCGGTCGACGACATTCCGACGCTGATGCGCCCCCGTTCCGAGGGCGGCATCCTGGAATCCAAGGGCCAGGTCGAAGTCGTGTCCTGCCTGACGGCCGAAGGCAAACCGATCCCCAACGACATCCGCAAGGGCGTCTGGGTCTGTTTCGAAGGCGACAGCGATTACATCCGCAACTGCTTCCAGGAATACAGCGTCGTCACCGACCCGAGCGGTCGTTACATGAGCTCCTACAAGAAGTGGCATCTCATAGGTCTGGAGCTTGGAATTTCAGTGGCCTCGATCGCTCTGCGCAACGAGGCGACAGGCGTTGCAACGACGTTCAACGCCGATGTTGCCGCGACAGCGAAGAAGGACCTGTGCGAGGGAGATACGCTGGACGGAGAAGGCGGCTACACTGTTTTCGGCAAGCTGACGCCGGCCAGCACGTCGCTTGCAAAGGGCTATCTGCCGCTCGGACTGGCACACAATGTGCGATTGACCAAGGCGGTGGCAAAGGACTCCTGCATCACCTGGGCGGATGTGGCGATCGACGAGACGCTACCTGCCGTGCGTCTCCGCAGGGAGCAGGAAGCGTTCTATTCGTCGCCGGGAGCGCGCAAGTTGGGTTAGGCGAAGGCCCGCTCAGCAGGCTGCACTACGCCCCCAGCCGCTTGTTGAACATCTCGACATTCACCAGCCCGCGCGCGTGGCGGCCCTCGCCGAGCTTTCGCGTCCCTTCGAACGCCTCGACCTCGAAGCGGATGACGCGGCGCTCGACGGCAAACACCTTCGCCGTGGTCCGCACCGTCGCGCCGACCAGCGCCGCGGCAAGATGGCGGATGTCGACCTCGGTGCCGACCGTGACCCAGCCCGGTTGAAGCGCGGCTCGGATCGCATCGCCCGCCGTCATCTCCATCTCGAGGATCATCATCGGCGTTGCGTAGACCATGGGCATGCCGGGCACGAAATGCCCGACCGTGCGCTCGGCCGGGACCACCAGTGTTCGCTCGGCACTCATGCCGGCCTTGATGAAGTCTCGTGCGTCCATGGTGCCTGCTCGTCGTTCCGAGGCCCGCGAGTTGCCCGCCGAAGCTCGAAAGGCGGAAACGCGAACCCGGAATCCAGAAGTTTCTGACTCGACATTCCGGGGGCAGCCCTGCGGGCTGACCCGGAATGAGGCTAACGCGTCACTTCTTCGCGGCCGCCGCGCGCTCAACAAAGGTCTTGCCGCCCTTCATCTTGTGGCGCAGCGGAGCCTCGTTGATCTGGATGACGACGGCGTCGGCGTCGACGCCGAGGTTCTTCACCAATGCCTGCGTGATGTCGCGCATCATGCCGGCCTTCTGCTCGTCGGTGCGGCCTTCGGCCATGCTGATGGTGATCTCAGGCATCGTTGTCTCCCTGCTGCTCTGCTGCTGCCGTCATGGCCGGGCGTAGTGGTCTGCTCTTGCAGACTGCGTAAACTTGTCTGCACCCGGCAATCCATCATTTTGGAGATGGATGCGCGGGTCAAGCCCGCGCATGACGATCGAAGCGAATGGCTAGCCCCAGCTCACGTCATGGCGCGCCAGCACCTCGCGCACTTTCGCCACGAGGTCGGCTTCGCTGCACGAGAACTGCGCCGGCCGGCTCTCGCGCCATTCCTGGTTGGAGGCGATCGCGGCCGCCGCCTTCGCGCCCTCGATCAGGTCTTTGACCTGCACTTCGCCACGCGCCTTTTCATCCGAGCCCTGGATGATAACGCAAGGGCTGTTGCGGCGGTCGGCATATTTGAGCTGATTGCCCATGTTCTTGGGATTGCCGAGATAGAGCTCGGCGCGGATGCCGGCCGTGCGCAAGCTTGTCACCATCTTCTGGTAGTCGGCGACGCGGTCGCGGTCGAACACGGTGACGACGACGGGGCCGAATTCCGGCCGCGTATCCAGCTTGCCGAGCAGCGTCAGCGCGGCCTGAAGGCGCGACACGCCGATCGAAAAGCCGGTCGCCGGCACCGGCTCGCCGCGGAAGCGCGAGACGAGGCCGTCATAGCGCCCGCCGCCACCGACCGAGCCGAAGCGCACCGGGCGGCCCTTCTCGTCCTTCGTGTCGAGCAGGAGTTCGACCTCATAGACGGGGCCGGTGTAATATTCGAGGCCGCGGACGACGGAGGGATCGATCTTGATGCGATCCGCACCGTAACCCGAGGCCGTGACCAGCCTGGCGATCTCTTCAAGCTCGCTCACGCCGGCCTGACCGACTTCGCTCTTGGCGAGGTAGGCTTCTGCCGCGGCAACGGCCTCTTTCCAATCGTTGCGCGGCTTGGTGATGGCGAGGACAACGTCAGCTTCCGCCGCGCTCAGATTGGCGCCTTTGGTGAAGTCGCCCTTGCCTTCTTCACCGCCATCCCATCGTCCGGGACCGAGCAGCTTGCGCACTTCGTCGGTGGAAAACTTGTCGAGCTTGTCGATCGCGCGCAGCACGGTCAGCCTGCGGCCTGCGTTCTCGTCACCGGCGAGCCCGATGGCTTCCAGAACTCCGTCGAGCACCTTGCGGTTGTTGACCTTCACGACGTACTGGCCGCGCTGAATACCGAGCGCCTCCATCGTGTCGGCCGCCATCATGCAGATCTCGGCATCTGCCGCCGGCGTCGCCGAGCCCACCGTGTCGGCGTCGAACTGCATGAACTGGCGGAAGCGGCCGGGGCCGGGCTTTTCGTTGCGGAACACGTAGCCGGCGCGGTAGCTGCGATAGGGCTTTGGCAGCGTATCGAAATTCTCCGCGACATAGCGGGCGAGCGGCGCGGTCAAATCGTAGCGCAGGCTGATCCACTGCTCGTCGTCGTCCTGGAACGAGAACACACCCTCGTTCGGACGATCCTGATCGGGCAGGAATTTGCCGAGCGCGTCGGTATACTCCATCGCCGGCGTCTCCACCGGCTCGAAGCCGTAGAGCTCGTAGACGGCGCGGATCTTCTCGACCATCTCGCGCGTCGCCCGGATCGCTGAGGGATCGCGATCCTCGAGCCCGCGCGGCAGGCGCGCCTTCAGTTTCTGGGGCTTTTTGGGTTTCTCGGCCATGCGCGGCGTTTACCAGCCGACGCGGGATGCGGCAACCGCTGGCTTTTGCCCTCTTCCCTTGTGGGAGACGGGTGAGGGGTCTCTGTCGCGAGAAAGTCCCTTGCAGAAACAACCCCTCATCCGGCTCTTCGCGCCACCTTCTCCCACAAGGGGAGAAGGGAAGAAAGAAGCGCTGCGTCGCGTCCGGGACACGAGAGTCCCTAGAAGACCTTCCGGATCCAGTCGTGCGGATCGTTGGTGCGGCCGTACTGGATGTCGACGAGCTGCTTGCGCAGGCCCATGGCGACAGGGCCGGCGGCGCCGCCGCCGATGTCGAAGTCGCCGTTCACAGAGCGCACCTTGCCGATCGGCGAGATCACCGCGGCGGTGCCGCAGGCGAAAGCTTCCTTCAGCTTGCCTGAGGCAGCGTCCTTGCGCCACTGATCGAGCGAGTACGGCTCCTCGCGCACGGTCTTGCCGGCATCGCGGGCGAGCGTGATGATGGAGTCGCGGGTGATGCCGGGCAGAATGGTGCCGAGCGGCGGCGTCGAGAGCGAGCCGTCGTCGAACACGAAGAACACGTTCATGCCGCCGAGCTCCTCGATGTAGCGGCGCTCGACCGAGTCGAGGAAGACGACCTGATCGCAGCCGTGCTGGATCGCTTCGGCCTGGGCGCGCAGGCTCGCGGCGTAGTTGCCGCCGCATTTGACGGCGCCCGTGCCGCCGACCGCGGCGCGGGTATAATTCTCGGACACCCAGATCGAGACCGGCGCAGGCCCGCCCTTGAAGTAGGAGCCGACCGGCGAAGCGATGACTGCAAAAATGTAGTCGGACGAGGGTTTGACGCCGAGGAAGTTCTCGCTCGCGATCATGAAGGGACGCAGGTAAAGACTGCCCTCGCCGCCCGGAATCCAGGCGCGGTCGATGCGCACGACCTGCTCGACCGCCTCGATGAAGACGTCTTCCGGAAGCTGGGCCATTGCCATGCGGTCGGCCGAGTCCCTGAAGCGCCGCGCATTGGCGTCGGGGCGGAACAGGTTCACCCCGCCGTCGTCGCGCTTGTAGGCCTTGAGGCCCTCGAAGATTTCCTGGGCGTAGTGCAGGACCGCGCCGGCCGGATCGAGCTGGAAGTGGGTGCGCGCCTCGACCCGCGCCTCATACCAGCCGCCCTTGGCCTGGCTGTAGCGGACGATCGCCATGTGATCGGTGAAGACCCGTCCGAAGCCGGGGTCCACCAGCCTGGCGACGCGGTCCTTCTCAGGGGTTGGATTGGATGCGGGCTGGATATCGAATTTCATGCTCATGTCCTTGCCTCCCGCTGCCGCTGGCGGCGCTGTTCTGGCGCCCGCCTGCCCGCTTCGGGGCCCGGCTGGCTTTGATTGTTTCTGGCGGACCACCGCCAGCCTTGTTACGGCCGGTTTCCGTGGCCAGCATGTCACCGAGGACATGCTTTTGCGGAAGGCGGAAGTCCAGTATGTTTTGCCGAAATGCCGCTCGACAATCGCACGGTAGATCTGATCCGGCCGTCGTCGCCTGTCCGGCTCGCTCCGGCGCCTTGCTCCGATGCTACCCGACGCGAAGCGATCTAAAATTTCGTGCGGGTCGATCGTTTTGTAACATTGAACCCAAGATACGTCAATATGCCTGACATAAATTTCGCGACTTCCTCTCACGACGCCGCCGAGCCCAGGCCGGCCGCAGACGACGGAGGCAATTTGCGCTGGGATATCATCGAGCTGCTGTTCTTCGCGTACCGCGACTTCGTCGGCGATCCCGACCAGGAGCTGGAGGCGTTCGGCTTCGGCCGGGCCCACCACCGCGTCCTGCATTTCGTCTACCGCTATCCCGGCCTGAAGGTCGCGGACCTCCTCGACGTCCTGCGCATCACCAAGCAGTCGCTCGGCCGCGTCCTCAAGCAGCTCCTGGACGAGGGCTATATCGTGCAGAAGACCGGCGACAATGATCGCCGCCAGCGCCTGCTCTACGCGACGCCGAAGGGCGAGGCGCTGGTGCAGAAGCTCGCCGGCCTCCAGACCACGCGAATCACCAGGGCACTTGCGGAGATGGCTCCGCAGGATGCCGAGACCGTGAAGCGCTTCCTGCGCGCGATGATCGACCGGGACGATCCGGACAAGGTGCTCGAGACGATCTTCGCTTCCGTCAACCACGACGCCAAGGAGTGACCGTGTCGCTCGCTGCCACGCTCGCCCGCCCGCCGGTGCAACCTGCCGACGATGCCCCGCATCTGCTGCTGGTCGACGACGACCGCCGCATCCGCGATCTGCTCTCGCGCTTTCTCGCCAGTGAGGGCTACCGCGTCACCACCGCGGCGAGTGCCGGCGATGCACGCTCGAAACTGCTGGGTCTGCATTTCGACCTCCTGATCCTCGACGTCATGATGCCCGGCGAGACCGGCTTCGATCTCGCCCGCTTCATCCGGACCTCCTCCTCGGTGCCGATCGTGATGCTGACGGCGCGGCACGAGGCGGAAGCCCGCATCGAGGGCTTGCAGATCGGCGCCGACGATTACGTGGCAAAGCCGTTCGAGCCGCGCGAGCTCGCGCTGCGCATCAACAACATCCTCAAGCGGGCCGCCCCGCCGCCACAGGTCGCGATCGTGGAGAAGATTGCCTTCGGTCCCTACGTCTACCATCTCGAGCGCGGCGAATTGCGCCAGGGCGAGGAGGTCATCCATCTCACCGACCGCGAGCGCGAGATGCTGCGGATTCTCTCGGAAACACCGGGAGAGACCGTGCCGCGCAGCGCGTTGACCGGCAACGGCAGCGTCAACGAGCGCGCCGTCGACGTGCAGATCAACCGCCTCAGGCGCAAGATCGAGACCGACCCCGCCAATCCGCTGTTCCTCCAGGCGGTGCGCGGCATCGGCTACCGGCTGGTGGCCTCGCCTTGAGACCTCAGCAGTGAAGCGCGACCGATGAGCACGATCGATACCGGCCTGACGCTTTTGAAGAGCGCCGCCGGCCGCGTCTCCGCCGCCAATGGCTGGATGGGCAACGCGTTCAAGGGCTGGATGCCGACCGGCCTCTACGCCCGCGCGCTCCTCATCATGATCGT
Organism: Bradyrhizobium sp. PUT101; assembly: GCF_052043945.1. Classification (NCBI taxonomy): domain Bacteria; kingdom Pseudomonadati; phylum Pseudomonadota; class Alphaproteobacteria; order Hyphomicrobiales; family Nitrobacteraceae; genus Bradyrhizobium; species Bradyrhizobium sp. PUT101. Next base: position 5,230,520 of record NZ_CP197207.1, on the reverse strand, counting down.
GCCGATGGTGGTGCTGCAATCGGTCGTCGCCTTCGTGTTCATGGAACGGCACTGGAACACGGTGACGCGCCGTCTGTCGGCTGCGGTGGTGCAGGACATCGCTGCGCTGATCGATGTCTACAAGGGCTATCCGCAGGACAAGGACCGCGACCAGATCCGCCGCATCGCGCAGCAGCGACTCGGCCTCGTGGTCGATTTCCTGCCCGCCGGGGACATGCCGCCGCCGGGACCAAAACCGTTCTTCTCGCTGCTCGACCAGACGCTGTCGGTGCAGCTCGGCCGCCAGATCGGGCGCTCGTTCTGGATCGACACGGTCGGCCGCTCCAACCTGGTCGAGATCCGCATCCAGCTCGATGATGCCGTGATGCGCGTGTTCGCGCAGCGCAGCGCCGCCTATGCCTCGAACTCGGAGATCTTCCTGTTCTGGATGGTCGGGACGTCCTCGATCCTCTTGATCGTCGCGGTGCTGTTCCTGCGCAACCAGATCAAGCCGATCCTGCGCCTTGCCGATGCCGCCGAGAGCTTCGGCAAGGGCCGCGAGGCGCCGAATTTCCGCCCGAGGGGCGCGCGCGAGGTGCGGCGTGCGGCAGTCGCCTTCCTCGAAATGAAGTCGCGCATCGAGCGCACGATGGAGCAGCGTACCGCGATGCTCGCCGGCGTCAGCCACGATCTGCGCACCATCCTGACCCGCTTCAAGCTCGAGCTGGCGCTGATCGGCGACAGTCCGGAGCTCGAGGGCATGCGCAAGGACGTCGACGAGATGTCGATGATGCTGGAGGATTACCTCGCCTTCGCGCGCGGCGATTCCGGCGAGCAGTCGCAGCCGACCGACATGGCGCAGGCGCTCGAGGAGCTGCGCAGCGATGCCGAACGCCACGGCCACATCGCGACCGTCGCGTTCCACGGCCTGCCCGTGGTGACGGTGAAGCCGGCCTCGTTCAAGCGCTGCCTCGCCAACCTCGTCACCAACGCGGCGCGCTACGGCAAGAACATCGCCATCACCGGCCAGCGCGATCACCGTTATTTGACCGTCACGATCGACGACGACGGCCCGGGCATTCCCGCTCACTTGCGCGAAGAGGTGTTCAAGCCGTTCCTGCGGCTGGACAACGCCCGCAACCAGGACGAAGGCGGCACCGGCCTCGGCCTCGCCATCGCCCGCGACATCGCCCGCTCGCATGGCGGCGACATCACGCTGGGTGACAGCCCGATGGGGGGATTAAGGGCGAGCGTGCGGATTCCGGTGTAGGCTGCTCCTAACCTCTCCCCGTGAGAACGGGCGAGGGAGCGCATCGCCTGCGCGGCGAGCAAATCCTACTTCGGCAGCAGCGCCTTCAGCTTGTCCATGTCGCGCAGGTTCATCTTGAATCCGCCCGGCATCACGATGTCGCCGGGCTTCTGGTCCGGCTTGCAGGCGCCCAGCCATTTGGCCTGCAGCGTCATGGTGGTATCGCGGCCGGCTGCGCCGGCGACACCGCCTTGCGCGTGCGAGGTGGTCTTCACCGTGTAGGCCGAGTTGAAATCGCCCGTGATCTCGGCATGCGACGTCGTGCTGACGCCGGCGACGTTGCACTCGGAATCGCTGACATAGCCGGTCGCAGTCTTCTTGATCTCCTGCTTGGCGCAGATCTGCTTGGCCATCGGGGAGACGTTGTTGCTCATCTCCTTGTCGACGGTCTCGTCGGTGCAGTGCTGCATGGTCATCTCGGGCACCGGCGAGCCGGTCGTGACCAGCTTCATTTCCCAAAGACCGGCCTTGCGCACCGGCAGGTCGTCGGCGCTGGCGCTGCCTGCCGACAACGCGAGGCAAAGCGTCGAGCCGAGCAAAGCGAGTTTGCGCGTCATGTGGGAGGCTCCCGGCCGAGAGAGTGCGGCGTTACGACAGCGTCTCAGTACAGCGTGCGGATCGGCTGCTCGGCGGCACCATAGGGCACCCAGCGACAGGCGAACGAGATGTAACCGCCCTCATAGCCCTGCACCGCCAGGAATTTGGCGACCTTGCCGTAGCGTGCGCAGTGATCGACAGCGACCTGACGCGCGTCGACCTGGGTCGCCATCGAATAGGCGATGATCCCGCCGGTGTCGTTGCCCTTGAACGGCGGCACGATATCGGCGCGCGCCGACTGGCCCGCCATCATACCCAGGGCAAGAAGGCCAGCGGCCGCAATGATTCGCATTCCCGTCACTCCAATTGGCTGGCGCCAGTCTACGGTGCCGGGATGGAAGTGGAAAGAACAGATGCCCGGTTGGCCGCGACGTCCTGGTCAACTCCTGGCCAAGTGTTGCCGCGCTGCACTTGACCTCCCCCGGCCTTCGCGGCACCGTCTAAGCTTCGCAAGACCTAAGCTGTCTGGATTGACCATGCGCGCCCCCTCCCCGAAATCGCTTCGCTTTGCCGCCCTGCTCGGCCTCATGTTCGGGGCGCTGTCGCTCGGCGAGGCCAGGGCCGCCAATCCGCTCGAACTGAATTTCTGGCTGAGCGGACCGCGCTACGACGGCGCCGTCGTCGATTGCGACAAGGCCCTGCCGACGATCGCCACCCAGTTCTGGGAAAAAGAGAGTTCGTTCTGGAATTCCTCGTTGAAGATCACCGGCTTCTCCGCCGTTCGCGAGGTCGCGTTCAGGCCCTGGCAGTCCGACAATATTCCGCGCCGCTTTTGCACCGGCGAGGCCATGCTCAATGACGGCAAGGTGCGCAAGGTGCACTTCTCGATCATGGAGGATGGCGGCTTTGCCGGCTACGGCGACGGCGTCGAATGGTGCGTGGTCGGACTCGATCGCAACTGGGCCTACAATCCGGCCTGCCGCGCCGCCAAGCCCTGATCCGAAGAAGGCCTGATTCGGCTGATCAGCCCTCAGACGACAACCGCTTCGAATTTTGTTCTTGAAATGTTCTCATTGCCTGCTAGGCTGCGTGCACAGTCTAGTTGAGGGGCGTTGCCATGTTTCATCCCAGATTGCGTTCGTTGTCCCGTCTGATGATCTCGCTGACCCTCGCCGCTGGGCTGGTAACACTCGCCGGCGGCGCGAAGGCGCAGGACAAGCGCCAGAACGCACCGGGCGAATTCGATTTCTATGTGCTCGCGCTGTCATGGTCGCCCTCGTTCTGCGAAGAGGCGGCCGAGCGCGGCAGCCGCTCCCACATCCAGTGCGGCGGCCGGCCCTACGCTTTCGTGGTGCACGGGCTGTGGCCGCAATATGAGAACGGCTTCCCGGAATATTGCCGGCGGCCGGCGCCGCGGCTGAACCGCAACATCGTGTCCTCGATGCTCGATCTGATGCCGGCGCCGGGCCTCATCTTCAACGAATGGGACAAGCATGGCACCTGCTCCGGGCTCGAGGGCCGCAGCTATTTCGAGACGATCCGGAAGGCGCGCGCCGCGATCAAGATCCCGGCCGACTATCTCGATCTGTCGGAGGCCAAGACCGTAGCGCCGGCAGAGGTTGAGGAGGCCTTCATCAAGGCCAATCCGGGCCTCAGCAATGCCAGCGTCTCGGTCACCTGCAACCGGACACGGCTGTCCGAGGTCCGCATCTGCCTCAGCAAGGACCTGCAATTCCGCGCCTGCGACGAGATCGAACGCCGCGCCTGCCGCCGCGACCAGGTGACGATGCCGCCGATCAGGGGCGGGTAGGCGGAGATCTCTTGCCCCGGATGTAGTGCAATGCGCCGCGAAACGCGGCGTAGTGCACGGCTGATCCGGGGCCCATCGCGCAAGAAGAAGCTGGGTCCCGGCTCAGCGGCGCAGCGTTACACGCTGCGCCGCGTCGGGGACACTTGATTGTGCCTCTTTGCTCAAGCCGTCACGTGGCGTAGTGCTCTCCGCCATGAACTACCGCCACGCCTTCCACGCCGGCAGCTTCGCCGATGTCGTCAAGCACATCGTGCTGGCGCGCATCCTCACTTACTTGCAGGACAAGCCGGCGGCGTTCCGCGTCATCGACACCCATGCCGGCGCCGGCCTCTACGATCTCGACAGCGACGAGGCGCGCCGGGGCGGCGAATGGTTGACCGGCATTGCGCGGCTGCTGCAGGCGCGCCTGTCGAACGAGACCGCGGCGCTGACCAAGCCCTATCTCGACATCGTCCGCGCCTTCAATCCGAAGGGCGAGCTCAAGGCCTATCCGGGCTCGCCGTTGATCGCGCGCGGCCTGCTCAGGCCGCAGGACCGGCTCGTCGCCTGCGAGATCGAGCCGAAGGCGCGGAAAGCGCTGATCGACGTGCTGCGTCGCGACGAACAGGCCCGCGTGGTCGATCTCGACGGCTGGGTGGCACTGCCAGCCTTCGTGCCGCCGAAGGAGCGGCGCGGCCTCGTGCTGATCGACCCGCCCTTCGAGGCCAAGGACGAGTTCGAACGGCTGGGCGAAGCCTTCTCGACAGCCTTCGCGAAATGGCCGACCGGTATCTATGTAATCTGGTATCCCGCCAAGAGCCGGCGTGCCACCGACACGCTGGCGCAGCTTGTGGCGCGGCTCGCAGCCGCAGCAAAACCGCCGGGAAAATGCCTGCGCCTCGAATTCAGCGCTGCGCCGCAAGTCGATGGCGGACCCCTCACGTCGACCGGGCTTTTGATCATCAATCCGCCCTACACGCTGCAAGGCGAGCTCAAGACCATCCTGCCCGAACTGGAAATGCCGCTCGGCCAGGGCGGGGCTGCCAGATTCCGATTGGAGGTGCCCAAGCCTTAAAGCCAAGCCGTAACACTCCGGCATTCTTGGGAAAAATATGCAGGAACGGTAGTCAATCTGCGAAGAACCGTATTATGCTGTTTCCGTGACTGGCTTTGCGTTCCGCTTCCGCGAATGGTTGCGGCGGAGTGAAGGCCTAAGAAAGATCCGGCCGGACCGATGGTCCGTCCAAGGATGGCCAGCTCCCGGGCTCCGTAAGGCCCGGTCATGTCGTGACGTGAGTCTGCGTCGCGGCGGAGGAGCAATGAGGGGGAGTTTCCCGATGGCCATGACGGGAACGGTCAAGTTCTTCAACGGCGAGCGCGGCTACGGCTTCATCAAGCCCGACGACGGCGGTCGCGATGTCTTCGTTCACATCACTGCTGTGGAGCGGGCGGGACTGAAGGACCTTGCCGAAGGACAGCGTATCACTTTCGAAGTCGAACCGGACAAGAAGGGGAAAGGACCGAAGGCGGTCAATCTGGTGATCCTCTCCTAGAGCGTTTTCGAGCGAAGTCGACACCGGTTCGCGGCAAGAAAACGCGTCAAACGAGAATCCAGAGCACTGTCCGATTCCATCGGAACGGGAAAGGCTCTAGCCAGCCTGGCGCAAAAAAATCCCGGCCGCGAGCGGCCGGGAGGCTGGTCCGGAATTTTCTTCTTGAGACGTCAGAAGCGATAGTTCACGCCTGCGCGGACAATGCTGGCGCTATAGCCGTTCGACACGCCCGTAATTGCGAACTGACTCGTGGACAGATCGATGTAGAGATATTCGAGCTTGACGCTCCAGTTCGGCACGAGGCCCACTTCCGCGCCGGCACCAATGGTCCAGCCCGCGGTGGTGTGCGACTCCGTCCAGCCGAAGGTCTCCCCACGCAGCTCGCCGAACGCAAGGCCGGCAGTGCCGTAGAACAGCACGTTGCTGAACGCATATCCCGCGCGGCCGCGCAGGGTGCCGAACCACGGATTGGAGAATTTCCACGGTGCGAAGGTGTCGTCGGCACCGGCGGCCTGGATGTCACCCTCGACACCGAACACCCACGGGCCGTTCTGGAAATTGTAGCCGGCTTGCACGCCGCCGACGAAGCCCGACGGCTTCGAGGGGTTGTTGTCCACCGAACCCCATTCATAGCCGATGTTGCCGCCGAGATAGGGACCTGCCCAACTATAGGCATTGAGCGGCTGGTTGACGGTGTAGGGCGCACGCTGCCCATAATTGAAATCGGCGGCCTCTGCCGAAGCCGTCCAGCCGGCTGCAACCAACGCGGCCGCGCCCACAACGAGCCCCTTCATCACTCACTCCAACGCAACTGTCGCAACCCGCGCGACGCCTGCGCCGCCGCGCCGGCCTGTCGCATGGTTACGGAACCAAGAACTTTTCGCGTAGGATTTATCGAGAGTTTTAAGTTAAAGGGCTGTTAAGTCGGGTTACTGCGCTCTTAACAGACTTAAGGAAGCGTTACCGGGACCTGTGCGTGCGGCAGGGCCGGAACTTCAAATCGGCACCCCCAGCCCCTAAATTCGTCCCATGGTTCACGATTCCACCGACAATCCGGACGACGCACGCGCGCGCAAATCCCGGCGCGGCACGGCAGCGGATGCTCCGCCCCAGGAGATCCAACAGGAGACGGCGCCGCCGGACCTCGATCCCGCCAGCGCAAGCGGCGATGACGAGGACGATGCGCGGCTGCCTGATATCCTGGAAGAGAGTGGCGCCGTCGGCGAAGGCCCGCTCGCGACCGGCCACGAGGCGATCGAACGCGCGGTTCGGCTCGCCCCCACCTCGCCCGGCGTCTATCGCATGCTCAATGCGAGTTCCGACGTGCTCTATGTCGGCAAGGCCAAGAACGTCAAAAAGCGGCTGTCCAGCTATGCGCGCCAGAGTGCGCCGCTGCCGGCCCGCATCCTGCGCATGATCGCCGCCACCTCCACCGTGGAGATCGTCTCGACCGGCACCGAGACCGAGGCGCTGCTGCTCGAGGCGAACCTCATCAAGCAACTGCGGCCGCGCTTCAACGTGCAGCTGCGCGACGACAAGTCGTTTCCCTATATCCTCATCACCGGCGACCATTGGGCGCCGCAGATCCTGAAACATCGCGGCGCGCAGAGCCGGCCCGGACGCTATTTCGGCCCGTTCGCCTCCGCGGGCGCGGTCAACCGAACCATCACGGCGCTACAGCGCGCCTTCCTGATCCGCTCCTGCACCGATTCCTTCTTCGAGAGCCGCACCCGGCCCTGCCTGCTCTACCAGATCCGCCGCTGCGCCGGCCCCTGCACCCGCGAGATCGATTTTCCTGGCTATACGACGCTCGTGCGCGAGGCGACCGACTTCCTCTCCGGCAAAAGCCATGCGGTGAAGCGGGAGCTTGCCGGTGAGATGGAGAAGGCGGCCAGTGAGCTCGAATTCGAGCGCGCCGCGCTCTACCGCGACCGCCTTGCTGCACTCTCGGCGATCCAGTCGCAGCAGGGCATCAATCCGCGCACGGTGGAAGAAGCCGACGTGTTCGCCATCCACCAGGAGGGTGGCTTCTCCTGCGTCGAAGTGTTCTTCTTCCGCACCGGCCAGAACTGGGGCAACCGCGCCTATTTCCCACGCGCGGAAAAGACCTTTACGCCGGAAGAAGTGCTCGGCTCCTTCCTCGCCCAGTTCTACGACGACAAGCCGCCGCCGAAGAACATCCTGCTCTCGCACGAGATCGAGGAGAGCGAGCTGCTCGCCGATGCGCTGTCGATCAAGGCCGGCCACAAGGTCGAGGTCGCGGCGCCCAAGCGCGGCGAGAAGAAGGAGCTCGTCACCCACGCGCTGACCAATGCGCGCGAGGCGCTCGGCCGCAAGCTCGCGGATACCGCGACGCAAAGCCGCCTGCTGGACGCCATGGCCGCGACGTTGAACCTGCCGCACCCGCCCAAGCGCATCGAGGTCTACGACAACAGCCACATCCAGGGCACCAATGCGGTCGGCGCCATGATCGTCGCGGGACCCGACGGCTTCGTGAAGAATCAGTACCGGAAGTTCAACATCAAGTCGGAAGGACTGACGCCCGGCGACGATTACGCCATGATGCGCGAAGTGCTGGAGCGCCGCTTCAAGCGCCTGATCAATCCGCCCGAGGAGGGTGCCGCCAAGGCGAAGGACGACGACTTCCCGCAATGGCCCGACCTCGTGATCATCGACGGCGGCCGCGGGCAGCTCAACGCGGTCCGCGAGATCTTTGCAAATCTCGGCCTGACCCAGGTGTCGCTGATGTCGGTCGCGAAGGGACCGGACCGGGATGCCGGCCGCGAGACCCTGTTCATGCCGGAACGCGAGGCCATCAAGCTCGAGCCGCGCGATCCCGTGCTCTATTTCATTCAGCGCCTGCGCGACGAGGCCCATCGCTTCGTCATCGGCTCGCACCGCAAGCTGCGCAAGAAGGACATCCGCGAGGCCGGTTTGCAGGAGATTCCGGGCATCGGCCCGTCACGTAAACGTGCCTTGCTGCATCATTTCGGGACCCTGAAGGAGATCGAACGGGCCTCGATCACCGATCTCGGCAAGGTTCCGGGGGTGAGCGCCGAGAGCGCCCGAAGGATTTTCGAGTATTTCCATCCCCAGCCGGGATGAACTAAAGGGGGACCGCGGTCATATGGTCGTCGTATCCCGCACCCATCTGGGAAGCGGAACGGTTGACCTTCAGGCTCGAGCGGTATTGGTAGGACGAATGAACATCGCCACGACACGAGGGACGACCAGACGCGCGATGTCCCTCCCGAACATCCTGACCTATGGCCGGATCGCCGCGATTCCGGTCGTGGTCGGATGCATCTATGCGCAGTCCATCCTTGATCAGCCGCTGTGGTTGCGCTGGGTCGCGGTCGCCATTTTCATTGCGGCTGCGGTCACCGACTACCTCGACGGCTATTACGCGCGGATCTGGAATCAGCAATCGGCATTCGGCCGGATGCTCGATCCGATCGCCGACAAGCTGCTGGTCGCCTCCTGCCTGCTGATGCTCGCCGCCGACGGCATCATCCACGGCTGGTCGCTGTGGGCCGCCATCGTGATCCTGTGCCGCGAAATCCTGGTCTCGGGCCTGCGCGAATACCTCGCGGCGCTCCGCGTCAGCGTTCCCGTGACCAAGCTTGCGAAGTGGAAGACAACGGTCCAGCTGGTTGCGATCGGCTTCCTGCTCGCCGGCCCGGCCGGCGACGAGGTGGTGCCCGTCGTCTCGATGATCGGGCTGGCGCTGCTGTGGGCCTCGGCGATCCTCACCATCTACACCGGCTACGATTATTTCCGTGCGGGCATCCATCACCTCATCAAGGAGGACGAGGGATGAAGGTGAAGTATTTCGCCTGGGTGCGCGAGCGCGTCGGCAAGGCCGAGGAGACGATCGAGCCGCCCCCGACCGTCCGCACCGTCGAGGATCTGATCGCCTGGCTGTCAGGCCAGGGCGAGGCTTATGCCTATGCGTTCGAGAAGCCAAAGGTGATCCGCACCGCGATCGACCACGCCCACGTCAAATCAGACGCCGCGATCGCGGGCGCCCGCGAGATCGCGTTCTTCCCGCCGATGACCGGCGGCTAGGCTCATGACCTGCCCCGTCACCATCCGCATCCAGGAAGACGATTTCGACATCGCGCGCGAGATCGCGCTCCTGACGAACAGCCGCACCGACATCGGCGCGGTCGTGAGCTTCTCCGGCATCTGCCGCGCCGACGAGGACAGCGCCAAGGTCGCCGCGCTCGCGCTCGAACATTATCCCGGCATGGCAGAAGAGGAGATCGGGCGCCATGTCGACGAGGCGACCTCGCGCTGGCCGCTGAACGGCGTCACGGTGATCCACCGCGTCGGCCGCTTCATGCCCGGCCAGAACATCGTGCTGGTGCTGACTGCCTCGCAGCACCGACAGGCCGCGTTCCACGCGGCCGAGTTCCTGATGGACTATCTCAAGACCAGTGCGCCGTTCTGGAAGAAGGAAGAGAGCGCCACCGGCACGGGCTGGGTCGAGGCCCACGCCCGCGACGACGAGGCCGCCGCGCGCTGGACGAAATCCTGATGGCAAAAGCCTCCAAAAAAGCCGCGCGCGGCCGCGCCGCGCCGAAGCTCGCGAAGGTGGGACGCGGAGAGCTTCTCACGCTGCTCGACTTCGTCCGCTATGCGGTGAGCCGCTTCGTCGAAGCCAGGCTCGCTTTTGCCCACGGCACCACCGATCCGGTCGCAGAAGCCGTCTTCCTGGTCTGCGAGGCGCTGCACCTCAATCCCGGACAGTTCGAGGGCTTCGCCAATGCCCGCGTCACGGCAGCGGAGAGCAAGATACTGCTCGACCTGATCAACAAGCGCGTCACCACACGCAAACCGGCCGCCTATCTCGTCAACAAGATCTACATGCGCGGCCTGCCCTTCTATGTCGACGAGCGCGTCATCGTTCCGCGCTCCTTCATCGGCGAGCTCCTGGATTCGCATTTCGGCGCCGGGGGCGAGGCGGGCTCGCTGATCGACGACCCCACGGCGGTCGCGCGCGTGCTCGATCTCTGCACGGGATCGGGATGCCTCGCGATCCTCGCCGCGCATCATTTCCCGAACGCCACCGTCGATGCCGTCGACATCTCCAAGGGAGCACTTGAAGTCGCCGCGCGCAATGTCGGCGAATACGGGCTCGAGGACCGGATCACCCTCTATCGCGGCGACCTGTTCGCCCCGCTCGGCGACAACAGATACGACCTGATCATCACCAACCCGCCTTACGTCGATGCCGAAGGTATGGCTGCGTTGCCGCCGGAGTGCCGGGCCGAGCCGAAGCTCGCCTTCGACGGCGGCGCCGACGGTCTCGACGTGGTGCGCCGCATCCTGCGCGATGCGCCCGATCACCTGACGCCGGATGGCGGGTTCATCTGCGAGATCGGCCGCGGCCGCGAGCTGGTCGACGAAGCCTTTCCGGAGCTGCCGCTGCTCTGGCTGGACACCGAGGATTCCGAGGGCGAGGTGTTCTGGATCGCAGCCGCCGATCTCGGCTGATTCAGCACGACGGATCACGCTCCGTCGGAACAAGTCAAATACCGCCACGTTCATCCCCCGAGGAATTTTCTCAATCTCGGAGGATGTCCGCATGCTCGCGCCATCGGGCGAATTGCTGCGCGCCGGCATGGCGCTCAAGCTCAATCACGTCAAACGCGCCGCCCAATCCTATTTGCGTGACCAGACCAGCCACGCAACCGGCAAGGTGACATCCTACGCGGTGGCCGGCGGACTGTTCGCGGTCGCGGGCCTGTTCGTTGTCGCAGCATTTTTCGTCGGACTGATCGCCCTGTACCGCTGGATCGCGATCACTTACGGCCAATTCTGGGGTTTTGGTGCCGTCGGCGCCCTGTTGCTGGCGCTGGCTGCGGTGTGTGTCGGGGTGGCAATGGCGCAGACGAAACGCAAAGCCAAGCCGATCGTGCCGCTTGCGAGCCGTCTGCGCGTGGCGATTGCGACGCCGCGGATCCCACGTGGAACGGTCAAGCAGGCGGTGAAGGAGGTCGCAACGACGATTCCCCTCGTGCCGCTTGCGCCGGGTGAACGCGGTCATGGCAACAAAAGTCATGACAGCAAGGCTTATCACGGCAAAGCTTGGCCGGTCCGCGCCAACCGCCCCGTGCAACTCGGCCTGATGCTCGCTGCCGTCGGCCTGGTCGGGCTGACGGCCGCCCGCCGGCGGCGCCACAGGCACGGTCTGGAGGCGTGATGCTGCTGCGGCGCTCCGAGCAGATCGATTCCTGGCTGCTGGTGGCGGCGACGGCCGTCTTCGTGCTGACGGCGGAGCGCTACATTCAGGAAACGGGCCTGATCCGGTCGGGACCTCCGCAAGACGACCGCGAAGGCGAAGCGAATTCACCGGAAACGCACCCGGCCGGTGCGGCGATGCAGGCCGGCCGGGGCCGCCGTGCGAAGAGCCCGTTCACGATCCCCTGGGCGGGTTGGAAGGATATCTTCTGGCGGACCTATCAGCGCATCGACGAGGATCGCCTGCTCGCGACGGCGGGCGGCGTCGTCTTCTTCGGGCTGCTCGCCATCTTCCCCGCAGTCACGGCGCTCGTCTCCTCCTATGGCCTGTTCGCCAATCCCGCGACCATCAGCGCCAATCTGCACACGCTTGCGACCATGCTGCCCGAGGGCTCGTACCAGATCGTCGAAGATCAGGTCGCGCGCGTGGTGTCGAACGGCAGCACCACGCTGGGTGTCACGTTCCTGTTCGGCCTGCTGCTTGCGATCTGGAGCGCCAATGCCGGTGTCAAGGCGATCTTCGACGCCCTCAACGTCGCCTATGAGGAACGCGAGAAGCGCAGCTTCATCCGGCTGAACACGGTCTCGCTGGCCTTTACCGTCGGCGGCATTGCGGCGCTGCTGTTGATGGTGGGGGCCGTCGTCGCCTTCCCGCTTGCGCTAAATCATCTCGGCATGGCGCCTGAAAGCAAGCTGATCGTGGCGCTGGCACGATGGCCGCTCCTGTTCCTGATCCTGCTCGTCGCACTCGCCATCCTCTACCGCTTCGCTCCCAGCCGTGACGCGCCGCGCTGGCAATGGCTGAGCCTCGGCGCCGTGACGGCCGCGATCCTCTGGATCGCCGGTTCGGCCCTGCTCTCCTGGTACCTCTCGGAATTCGCCAATTACAACGCGACCTACGGCTCTCTGGGCGCTGCGATCGGCCTGATGATGTGGATGTGGATGTCGGCGATCGTCATCATGTTCGGCGCCGAGCTCAATTCGGAGATCGAGCGGCAGACGCTGCGCGACACGACCACCGGACGGCCCAAGCCGCTCGGCAGCCGCGAAGCCGTCTCGGCCGACACGGTCGGTGCCACCGCGCCATTTTGATCGGTGGCGGTCAGGCCGGAGGCCGGCCCGACCGCATCTCGGGCTATCAGCGCTTGGTGATCACGGCTTCCAGATATTCGCTGTGCACCACGATCGTGCCGTCGTCGGCGTGGTTGAACTCCCTGAGCAGCGCCAGGAGATCCCGCTTCAGCGCGGCCTGGCCGCTCTCGTCGAGCGCGGCAAACGCCTTCAGCGTAGGCCCGTAGAAGGTCTTGAAGATGTCGAGCCAGTGGTCCGGCGAGCGATAGCGGAACACAAACATGCGCGGCTCGGCGGCGATCTCGGAAGCCTGGCTTCCGAACATCTCTTCAAGTCGCGCAGCCGTGCCCCACAGCGCCGGTGACTTCACCCCCGCCGGCGGCGGCAAATGCTGGCCGATGGTCTTGAACAGCTGGCCGATGAAACCTTGCGGCGTCCAGTTGGCGAGGCCGATCTTGCCGCCGGATCTGCAGACCCGCGCGAGCTCGGAGGCGGCCTTGTCCTGATCCGGCGTGAACATCACGCCGAAGGTCGAGAGCACGACGTCGTAGGTGGCATCGGCAAACGGCAACGCTTCGGCATCCGCCTCGCGGAACTCGACCATGAGATGTTCGGCCGCCGCGCGCTCGCGTCCGCGCTTGAGCAGCGCCGGCACATAATCGGTGGATGTGACGTCACACCAGCGCCGCGCCGCGGCCAGCGTCGCATTGCCGTTGCCGGCGGCGACGTCGAGCACCTTGCTGCCGGCGCGTAAGTCGACTGCCTCACAGAGCTGTTCGCCGACGATCTGCAAGGTGGTGCCGACAACGGCATAGTCGCCCGACGACCAGGCGCCGTGCTGGCGCTGCTTGACGGCGGCAAGATCGGGTTGGGCTGCGGTTGGCTTCAGCGCTGCGGATGTCGACATGGCAATCTCCTGCGGTTGAAAACGCCGGGACGATAGGGCGCATGCGGCCCGCTGGCCTTGAGAGCGGCGTTATTTTACGCTGAGAGTGCCTTGATTTCCCGACGGGAGCCGAGGAGAACGCGTGACGTTTCAGTTCGAGGATTTTCTGCTCGATCCCGAGCGCCGCGAATTGCGGCACGCGGACGCGCTCGTCGCGCTCGAACCCCAGGTGTTTGATCTCCTGACCCACCTCGTCCGCAACCGCGACCGCGTGGTGACACGGGACAACCTGCTCGACGCGGTCTGGAACGGCCGCATTGTCTCGGACTCGACACTGACCAGCCGGATCAACGCAGCCCGCCGTGCGGTCGGCGATTCCGGCGAGGCGCAGCGGCTGATCCGCACGGTCGCGCGCAAGGGGGTGCGCTTCGTCGGCGAGGTGACCGAACTCTCCGCCGCCGCGAGACCGGCTGCCGCGAGCCCGCCGTCCGGGCCAGCTCCGACAGGACTGCCCCTGCCCGACCGTCCCGCGATCGCGGTGCTGCCCTTCACCAACATGAGCGGCGAGGCCGAGCAGGATTATTTCTCCGATGGCATCAGCGAGGATATCATCACCGCGCTTTCGAAGCTGCGCTGGTTCTTCGTCATCGCGCGCAACTCCTCCTTCATCTACAAGGGCCGCGCGGTTCACCTCCGCCGGATCGCCGAGGAGCTCGGCGTGCGCTATGTCGTCGAAGGCAGCGTCCGCAAGGACGGCGATCGCGTCCGTATCACCGCACAGCTCAACGACGTCGCCAGCGGCAGCCATCTCTGGGCCGAACGCTATGATCGCGAACTCGCCGACGTCTTCGCGGTGCAGGACGAGATCACCGAACGCATCGTTGCCGCCATCGAGCCGCAGCTCTATGCCGCGGAGAGTTTTCACGCCGAACGCAAGCCGCCCGACAGCATGGACGCCTGGGACCTCGTGATGCGCGCGCTCTCGCATTACTGGCGGGTGACGCGGCAGGATCATGTCGTCGCACAAGCGCTGCTCGAAAAGGCCATCTCGCTCGATCCAAACTACGGCAAGGCGCTCGGCCTGCTCGGCACCAGCTATATGTTCACGGCGCATATGGGCTGGATGGAGATGGCCGCGGCGGTATCCCTCGCCGAGCGCGCGGCGCGGGCGGCGATCCGCGCCGATGACGAGGACGCCTGGGCGCACAACGCGCTGGGCCATGTGCATCTGTTCGCACGCCGGTTCGAGCATTCGCTGGCCGAGTTCGAGGCGGCGTTGCGGCTCAATCCGAACTTCGCGCTGGCCCAGGGCTATCATGGGCTGGCGCTGAGCTATTGTGGCCGCTGGCAGGATGCCGAAGAGGCCGCGCGCCGGGCGATCCGCCTCAGCCCGCGCGACCCATATGCGCCGGTCTATTTCGGCATCGCCGCCTATGCCCGCTTCCTTGGCGGCGACTATGTTGAGGCGATCCGGCTTGCGCAGGAGGCGTTGCGCCAGCGCAGCGACTTCGTCGGCGCACACCGGGTGCTGACCGCGGCCGCCGGCATGGCCGGGCAGATGGAGATGGCCCATGCGGCCCTGAAGGAACTCCGCCGCGCCCAGCCGAACGTCTCGCTCGCCTGGATCGCCGAGTTCATGCCGATCAAGCTCGCCCCTGACCGCGACCGCTACCTCGAAGGCTTTCGCCGGGCGGGCCTGACATAGGCCGCGAGACAGTCACTATCCCCTCGAATCAACAATGATGTTAGGGTCATGCATCGCTTGGGGGAGCATGAGGCGAGACGGGTTCGAGCGCGACCCGTGTTTTCCCGGGTGCGACAGTCAGCTCTTGAGGCATAACGCGCGGCATGATTCGCATTTCGACGATCTTCATCGCCATCTGCATGGTCCTGGTCGCGGCCTCGCTCGGGCTCGTGCTCTATTCGGTCGCCGGCATCAGCGGAACGGAATCGGCGATCGTGGCGCTGACCGCGCTGACGTTCCTGATCCTCTACAACGCGGTGTCGATGCGGCTGCGCGACCGCAGCGACGTCGGCGGGCAGATCACCGACCTCTCGCGGGGCACCGCCGACCTCGCCCGCCAGGTGGCCGAGTTCGGGCGCCGGCTAGCCGCGATCGAGGGCCGCATCGCCTCGTCCAATTCGGCCAACTCAGACCGCGTCCAGTCGGTCATCGGCGAGATCAACGAACTCGGCGGATTGGTCAGGCAGCTTGCCACCACCGTGTCGGCCCATGAGGATCTGCTGGCCGGCAACGCGCCGGCTCCCGCCCCGGTCATGAGGCCCGAGCCGGAGACGCCGATCGATCTGGCTACCCCCTTCGAGGAGAAGCCGGTCGCCTCCCCCCCGCTGCCCGCGCCGCCCCGGCCGGCACCGGCGGTCCAGGCCCAGCCCGCCAACCCGGTTCAGACCGGCAACGGACGCAGCCAGACCCAGTTGCTGGCGACGCTGCGCAATGCAATCGACGAGAACCGCATCGACATATTCCTGCAGCCGATGGTGACGCTGCCGCAGCGCAAGGTGCGGTTCTACGAGGCGGTGACGCGCCTGCGCGACGAGCGCGACCAGCTGATCACCGCCGAGGAGTTCATCAGCATCGCGGAAGCCTCCGGCCTGATCGGGCGCATCGACAACATGGTGATGCTGCGCTGCGTGCAGGTGCTGCGGCGCCTGATGGTCCGCAACAAGGACGTCGGCGTGTTCTGCAACCTCGCGGCCTCCACGCTCGGCAATTCCACCACCTTCGCGCAATGTCTCGACTTCCTCGAAGCCAACCGGGCGCTGGCGCCCTCCCTGGTGCTGGAATTCAAGCAGTCGACGTTCCGCAATCTCGGCCCCGCCGAGACCGAGAATCTCGCGGCGCTCGCCCAGCGCGGCTTCCGTTTCTCGATCGACCATGTCACGGATCTGCGCATCGAGCCGCGCGAGCTGGCCGATCGCGGGGTGCGCTTCATCAAGGTGCCGGCCACGCTGCTGCTCGATCCCAGGCAGGCCTCGACCTCGGACATCCACCCCTCCGATCTCTCCGACCTGCTCGGCCGCTTCGGCATCGACCTGATCGCCGAGCGGATCGAAGGCGAGCGCGCGGTGGTCGACCTGCTCGACTACGACGTGCGGTTCGGACAGGGGTTCCTGTTCGCGCCGCCGCGGCCATTGCGGCCGGAGGGGGCATCTGCTACCGCCGGGGCCCCGCCGAACCAGACGAAAGATGTTCAGGGACCTCATGGCTCCGGCACACCCAGCTCAGGCGCGACGTCTTCTGCGCCTCCGCCACAACGCATCACCGGCAACGCGGCGCTCGCGCGCCGCATCTGATCGGCCGCGCATATCATGACCACGCTGCATTTTGCCGAAGGCCTGCGCGAGCTCGTGGGCGGCGTCGACGTCGTGCTCAGCGACATCTGGGGCGTGGTCCATAACGGGCTGGAATCCTTCCCCGAAGCCTGCGAGGCGCTGCACACCTATCGCAGCCGTGGCGGTACGGTGATCCTGATCACCAACGCGCCGCGCCCGGCCGACTCCGTGCAGCGGCAATTGCGCAAGCTCGGTGTCCCCGATGAGACCTATGACGCGATCGTATCTTCAGGCGACCTGACAAGGCTCTATGTCGCCGAGCATCCCGGCCGCAAGATGTTCTGGCTCGGCCCCGAGCGCGACAACTCGATCTATCGCGGCCTCGATGCGGTGACCGCGCCGCTGGAGGAAGCCGACTACATCGTCTGCACGGGCCTCTATGACGACGAGACCGAGACGGCGGAAGACTATCGCGGCATGATGCTGAAGGCACGCGAGCGCAAGCTGACGCTGGTCTGCGCCAACCCCGACATCGTAGTGGAACGCGGTGACCGGCTGATCTATTGCGCCGGCGCGATCGCGGAACTCTACCGCGAGCTCGGCGGCGAGGTGATCTTCTATGGCAAGCCGCACCGGCCGATCTACGAGCGCGCCATGGCGCTCGCCGGGGAACGCCAGGGCTATCAGATCGATCGCAAGAAGGTGCTGGCGATCGGGGATTCCGTTCGCACCGACTTAACCGGCGCGCGCGAATTCGGCATCGACTGCCTGTTCGTGACCCGCGGCATCCATGCGGAGGAGTTCGAGGGTCTTGACCAGCTCGACCCGACATCGGTCACGGAATTGTTCGGCCACCCGCCGAAGGCGCTGATGCGCGAATTGAAGTGGTAGAAAATGCTGTGCCCCGGACGCAGCGCGAAGCGCTGCAGAGCCGGGGTCCAGAAGCCGCAAGTAATATCGTGGATAGACTGGGTCCCGGCTCAGCGTCGCGTCACTGGCGCGCCGCTCCTTGTCCGGGACACCAAAGCGCTTACGCGCTCGCCATGTCCGGGAAGACCGCCTCGATCTTGGTCTTCAGCGTCGCCGCATTGAACGGCTTGACGATGTAGTTGTTCACGCCGGCCTTCTTGGCCGCGATCACGTTCTCGGTCTTGGATTCTGCCGTGATCATGATGAAAGGCGTGGTGGCGAGGTTCGGATCCGCGCGGACTTCGCGCAGGAGGTCGTAACCCGTCATCGGCTCCATGTTCCAGTCGGAGATCACGAGCCCGTACTTCTTGCCACGCATCTTGTTCAGCGCTGCCGAACCGTCGCTGGCATCATCGATGTTCTCGAAGCCAAGCTGCTTCAGCAGATTCCGGATGATACGGATCATGGTGCTGTAGTCATCCACCACCAGAACCGGCATCGACAAATCAACCGCCATCTCGACTCCCCCAACGCATACCCAGGAATTTTACGATCAGACCCGCCAGGCCGGAGCCCGGCAGTTCCACGCCTCAAGGACTAGCATCAAGGCGTTAAACAGCGCGTTAATTGGGGACGCCTCCGAAGGATTGAGATCGTGTTCAATGTCTGCGCTCCCCCGCTTGACTTCGTCAGGCCGGTCGAGCCACGGTCCGGGCCGGTCCTGCCCGGTTCGAGAATTTCCCCTGATGGCTCCGCCTTTTACCGTTATCCGCGACACAACGCCGGATTCCGCGATCCCGAGGGGCGCCGTGGTCGCCATGGGCAATTTCGACGGCGTTCATCTCGGCCATCGCGCCGTGATCGCGGCAGCCCTGGAGATGGGCCGGACGCATGGCCGCCCTGCGCTGGCATTGACCTTCGAGCCGCATCCGCGGCGGTTTTTCAGCCCCAACACCCCGCAATTCCGACTGACGGACGAGCGGGCCAAGCTGCGGCTGTTGGCCGGCGCCGGGCTGGCCGGCGCCGTGGTCATGACCTTCGATAAGGGGCGTGCCGGAACCAGCGCGCAAGATTTCATTCACCATGACCTGATCGGGCGTCTCGGCGTCAGCGGCGTCGCGGTCGGTTACGACTTCCATTTCGGCAAGGGACGGGTCGGCTCGCCGAGCCTTCTCGTCAACGAGGCGCCCCGGCTCGGCATCGAGGTCGACGTGCAACCGCATGTCGATATCGACGAGCGGCCCGTCTCATCCAGCGCGATCCGGATCGCCCTCGCCGAGGGCCAGCTCGACGACGCGACCACCATGCTCGGCGCGCCCTGGTTCATTACGGGCGAGGTCATCCATGGCGAAAAGCGCGGCCGCGACCTCGGCTATCCCACCGCCAACATTCGCCTGGACGCCAATTGCGGGCTCAAGCACGGCATCTACGCGGTGCGGGTCGGCCGCGGTGCCGAGCATCTGGACGGGGTGGCCAGCTTCGGCCGCCGCCCGACCTTCGACAATGGCGCCCCTCTCCTGGAAATCTTCCTGTTCGCCTTCGAGGGCGACCTCTACGGGCAGCTCCTCGACTGCGCCTTCATCGGCTTCATCCGCGAGGAGCTGAAATTCGACAGCCTGGAGGCCCTGATCCGCCAGATGGACGACGATTCTGCCCGCGCCCGCGCCATCCTGGCCGCCGCCCCAGACGCGTTTCCGAGGCTGGGCGTGATCGATTGAGCCTGAAACCGGGCCACCCGAACCTTTGCGCTTCCCTTGGCCCCCTGCTATGGAGAGCCCATGTTTGCGCGGCGCATCATAGGGATTAGCGGCCCGGCTTCCGCCTGAGCCTTTGGCTCGGCGCAAGACCGGGATTTTGTCGTTTCACTCCCGCGATTCCGCATCGCCATCCGTTCCCGCGCCCTTCCGAGCCAGTCAGCCTCATGTCCGAAAAGCCGCAGAAGTCCCAAAAGTCTGAAGCCAAAGACTATTCGAAAACCCTGTTCCTGCCGCAGACCGAATTCCCGATGCGCGCCGGCCTGCCGCAGCGCGAGCCGGAGATCCTCAAGCGCTGGTACGAGATCGGCCTCTACGAGAAGCTGCGCCAAGCTGCGAAGGGCCGCGCCAAGTTCGTGCTGCATGACGGCCCGCCCTACGCCAACGGCAACATCCATATCGGCACGGCGCTGAACAAGATCCTGAAGGATCTGGTCACCAAGAGCCAGCAGATGCTCGGCTTCGACTCCAACTACGTGCCGGGCTGGGACTGCCATGGCCTGCCGATCGAGTGGAAGGTCGAGGAGGAGCACTATCGCAAGAAGGGCAAGCAGAAGCCCGACTTCCGCGACAGCGCCGCAATGATCGATTTCCGGAAGGAGTGCCGCGCCTATGCCACGCACTGGCTCGGCGTCCAGCGCGAGGAGTTCAAGCGCCTGGGGGTGATCGGCGACTGGGACCATCCCTACGCCACCATGAGCTATCCCGCCGAAGCCCAGATCGCACGCGAGCTGATGAAGTTCGCCGCCAACGGCACGCTCTATCGCGGCTCCAAGCCGGTGATGTGGAGCGTGGTCGAGAAGACCGCGCTGGCCGAAGCCGAAGTGGAGTACGAGGACCACACCTCCGATACGGTGTGGGTGAAATTCCCGGTGACCTCGCCCGCGCACGGTGCGCTCGCCTCCGCAAGCGTCGTGATCTGGACCACCACGCCCTGGACGCTGCCCGGCAACCGCGCCATCTCGTTCTCGCCGAAGATCGCCTACGGCCTCTACAAGGTGACGGACGCGCCCGCCGACAATTGGGCCAAGACCGGCGATCTCCTGATCCTCGCCGACGCGCTCGCGGAAGAGGTCTTCAAGCAGGCGCGCGTGACGGCTTTTGAGAAGGTCCGCGAGGTCCCCGGCGACACCATGGACGCGATCGAATGCGCTCATCCGCTGAAGGGCCTTGGCGGCGGCTATGACTTCATCGTGCCGCTGCTGCCCGGCGACCATGTCACCGACGACACCGGTACCGGCTTCGTGCACACGGCGCCCGGCCATGGCCGCGAGGACTTCGATGTCTGGACGGCGCAGGCGCGCGATCTCGACGCGCGCGGCATCAACACCGCGATCCCCTACACCGTCGACGAGAACGGCGCCTACACCGATCATGCGCCGGGCTTTGCCGGCAAGCGCGTCATCAACGACAAGGGCGAGAAGGGCGATGCCAACGAGGCCGTGATCAAGGCGCTCGTCGACAGAGGCATGCTGCTCGCGCGCGGCCGGCTGAAGCATCAATATCCGCACTCCTGGCGCTCCAAGAAGCCGGTGATCTTCCGCAACACGCCGCAATGGTTCATCGCGATGGACAAGCCGATTGTGGACGCCCCGGGCAAAGCCGGGGCTACGGACATCGCGATGGGCGGCAAGACGAAGAGCGGCGACACCCTGCGCGCCCGCGCGCTGCACGCGATCTCGGTGACACAATGGGTGCCGCCATCGGGCGAGAACCGCATCAACGGAATGATCGAGGCGCGTCCCGACTGGGTGATCTCGCGCCAGCGCGCCTGGGGCGTGCCGATCGCCGTGTTCGTGCGCGAGAAGGGCGACGGCTCCGCCGAGATCCTCCAGGACGAGGCCGTCAATGCGCGCATCGGTGAAGCGTTCGAGAAAGAAGGCGCCGACGCATGGTACGCGAAGGGCGCGCGCGAGCGCTTCCTCGGGACGCGCGCGAACGAAGACTGGCAGAAGGTCGACGACATCCTCGACGTCTGGTTCGATTCAGGCTCGACCCACGCCTTCGTGCTCGAAGACCCCGTGCATTTCCCGGGGCTGTCAGGCATCAAGCGCAAGGTCGACGGCGGCACCGACACGGTGATGTATCTGGAAGGCTCGGACCAGCACCGCGGCTGGTTCCACTCCTCGCTGCTGGAGAGCTGCGGCACGCGCGGCCGGGCTCCTTACGACATCGTGCTGACCCACGGCTTCACCCAGGCCGAGGACGGCCGCAAGATGTCGAAGTCGCTCGGCAACACCATCGAGCCGCAGGCCGTCATCAAGGAGTCCGGCGCTGACATCCTGAGGCTCTGGGTCGCATCCAGCGACTACACCGACGACCAGCGCATCGGCCCCGAGATCCTGAAGAACACCGTCGAGACCTATCGCAAGCTGCGCAACACCGTACGCTGGATGCTGGGCACGCTGCATCACTACAAGCCGGCCGACGCAATCGCGCCCGCCGAGATGCCCGAGCTGGAGCGCCTGATGCTGCACGAGCTCGCGGTGCGCGCCGCCGCGATCGGCAAGGCCTATCGGGAGTTCGACTACAAGACCGTCGTCGCGATCCTGTCCGCCTTCCTGAACAGCGAGCTCTCCGCGTTCTACTTCGACATCCGCAAGGACACGCTCTATTGCGATCCGCCCTCGTCGCTGACGCGCAAGGCGGCGCTGACGACCATCGACCTGTTGTGCGCCTCGATCCTGAAATGGCTGGCCCCGATCCTCAGCTTCACCGCGGAGGAAGGCTGGCGCATGTACCGGCCCGACGCCGAGCCGTCCGTGCATCTGACGCTGTTCCCGACCGATCTCGAAGACCTTCGCGACGACAAGCTCGCCGCAAAATGGGAGACGATCCGCAACGTCCGCCGCGTCGTCACCGGGGCACTCGAGCTCGAACGCGCCGCCAAGAACATCGGGTCCTCGCTCGAAGCCTCGCCGGTGATCTATGTCGCCGACCGCGACATGCTGATGACGCTGTTCGACACCGATCTCGCCGAGATCTGCATCACCTCGAACTACGAGGTGCGTGAGGGCGAGGCGCCGGCTTCGGCGTTCCGTCTCGATGCCGTGCCCGGCGTTGCGGTCGTGGTGGAGAAGGCGGTCGGCACCAAATGCGCCCGCTCCTGGAAGATTTCGCCGACGGTCGGCGAAGACCCTGAATACCCCGACGTCACCCCGCGCGACGCGAAGGCGCTGCGCGAATGGAAGGCGCTGGGCGTGAGCGTCTGATCCCGAACCATGACCCCGTTCCGCGCCGGCATCCTCTCCGCCGTGGTCACGCTCGTGGCCGACCAGGCCTCGAAGCTCTGGCTCCTGAACGTGTTCGATCTCGCCCATCGCGGCGCGGTGCGGGTGACGCCGTTCTTCGACCTGGTGCTGGCCTGGAATATCGGCATCAGCTTCGGCTGGCTCCAGAACGACAGCCAGGCAGCGCAGCTCGCGCTGATGGCCGTCAAAGGTATCGCGGTAATCGCACTGGCGATCTGGATGGCCCGCTCTCACACCGTGCTTGCTACGATCGCGCTCGGCCTGATCATCGGCGGCGCCGTCGGTAACGGCATCGACCGCCTGGCCTATGGCGCGGTGGTGGACTTCGCCCTGCTCCACATCGAGATCGCCGGAAAAACCTATAATTGGTATGTGTTTAACCTCGCCGACGTGGCCATCGTTGCTGGGGTGGCGGCGCTATTGTATGATTCTTTCCTGGGGGTACCCGCCGCAAAAGCGCCCTGATCCCGGCCGATACGGACCGGCAGGTGGAACCCGGCTCTTGCGAGGGTTAGAGCCGCTTACGGGCGGCAATCTGCCACGATATGGAACAGGTAACATGATGCGCAGCTCGAAGACCAGCGGTTCGATGGTTGGAGATCCCCGGTGGGGGTTCTGGCGGGCGTTGAAATTGTCTGCTGTCGCGCTCGGTATTGGCCTCGTCATGTCGACCGGCGCGGCCCGCGCCGGTGACGACGACGACGAGGAAGACGATATGACCTTCGAAGAGAGGCTCATCGACAATCTGATGTCCGGCATCGGCGCCAAGAGCATGGAGAAGAAAGGCATCGAATACCGCGAGCGCTCGCCGCTGGTCGTGCCGCCCAAGCTCGATCTGCCGCCGCCTGCGACCGAAGCCAAGGCTGCGCCCAACTGGCCCAAGGACCCCGAAGAAAAGCGCCGCAAGGAAGCCATCGCCGCGCGCAAGAAGGCCAACAAGGTGCAGGAAAGCTGGCAGGCGGCCCAGCCGCTGACCCCAGCCGAGATGAAGGCCGGCCAGGTCGCCGCAGCGCCCCGCACCAGCAACGATCCGATTCAGCCGGGCACCAACGGCAACCCCTCGCTAAGCCCCGCCGAACTCGGTTTCACCGGCGGTCTGTGGAACATGATGAAGGGCGGCAACAGTTCCGAGTCCAAGGAATTCACGTCGGAGCCGCCGCGCCAGTCGCTGGTCGAGCCGCCGCCCGGCTACCAGACGCCGTCGCCGAACTACGCCTACGGCGCGGGACCGGACAAATCGCGGCGGATGTATTACGACATCATGTCCGGCAAGGAGAAGGAACAATAGCGTTCCTGTCCACTGCGACACCCTGAATAAAGCGAAGCCGGCGCCGGCGTCTCCCCGCGCGCCGGGCGCAGTCGTAAATTGCCTATCAGTAACTTGCCTACGAGCTGCGTTCTCTGCTTCGTGACGCGAAGCCTCAGCCGCACGGTGTAGCATGCCGTGCCTCCGAGCCGGACATCCGGGCTCGGCCCTTCAAAAGGATTGTGATGTCCTCTTACCGATCGGCTGCCTGCCTCCTTGCCGCGCTGCTTTCGACGAGTGTCCTCTCAGCCGGCGCGTCCCTCGCCCAGACCACGGTAACATCGGCCCCACCCGCCAGCTTCACGCTCGGCAACGGCATGCAAGTCGTGGTGATTCCCGATCACCGCACGCCCGTCGTCACCGAGATGATCTGGTACAAGGTCGGCTCGGCCGACGAGACGCCCGGCAAGTCCGGCCTCGCCCATTTCCTCGAGCACCTGATGTTCAAGGGCACCTCGAAGCATCCGGCCGGAGAATTCTCCCAGACCGTGCTTCGCATCGGCGGCAACGAGAATGCTTCGACCTCGGTCGACTACACCAACTACTACCAACGTGTGCCGAAAGAGCAGCTGCCGACCATGATGGAGTTCGAGGCCGACCGCATGACGGGCCTCGTCCTCAAGGACGAGAACGTGCTGCCCGAGCGCGACGTCGTGCTCGAAGAGTACAACATGCGCGTCGCCAACAATCCGGATGCGCGGCTGAACGAGCAGATCATGGCCGCGCTCTATCTCAATCATCCCTACGGGCGTCCGGTGATCGGCTGGCATCAGGAGATCGAGAAGCTCGATCGCGAGGATGCGCTTGCGTTCTATCGCCGCTTTTATGCGCCGAATAATGCGATCCTGGTGATCGCCGGTGACGTCGACGCCGCCGAAATCCGCCCGCTCGTCGAGCGCAATTTCGGCTCCATCCCGGCGCAGCCCGCGATCCCGGCACGGCGCGTCCGCCCGCAGGAGCCGGAGCCCGCCGCCCCGCGCACCGTCACGCTGGCCGACCCGCGTGTCGAACAGCCGAGCATGCGGCGCTATTATCTGGTGCCCTCCGCGACCACGGCGGCAGCCGGCGAGAGCGCGGCCCTCGACGTGCTGGCGCAGCTGATGGGCAGCGGCAGCAATTCCTATCTGTACCGCGCGCTCGTCGTCGACAAGCCGCTCGCGGTCTCCGCCAACGCCAGCTATTCGAGCATCTCGCTCGACCCGACCCAGTTCGCAATCTCCGCTGCGCCGAAACCCGGCGTCAGCTTCGCAGAGGTTGAGCAGGCGGTCGACGGCGTCATTGCCAGCGTTGCGCAGAACCCGATCCGCGCCGAGGATCTTGAGCGCGTGAAGACCCAGCTCATTGCCGAAGCCATCTACGCCCAGGACAACCAGGCGGTGCTGGCGCGCTGGTACGGCGGCGCGCTGACCACGGGCCTGTCGATCGAGGACATCAGGAGCTGGCCCGATCGCATCCGCGCCGTCACCGCCGAGCAGGTCCGCGCCGTTGCGCAGAAATGGCTTGAGAAGAAGCGCTCGGTGACGGGCTACCTGATCAAGGACACCGCCACCGCCAAGCGCGAGGAGAAGCGTTCGTGACCTATCCCTTCTTTCGACGCGTTGCATTCTCCCTTGCCACCGGCGCGACGTTCGCGCTCGCCGCAATCTCGCCGTCACATGCCGCCGCAAAAATCCAGCACCTGATCTCGCCCGGCGGCATCGAAGCCTGGTTCGTGCAGGACGCAACCGTACCGCTGATCGCGATGGAATATTCCTTTGCCGGCGGCTCGGCGCAGGATCCCAAGGACAAGCCCGGCGTCGCCAATCTGGTCGGCGACCTCCTCGACGAAGGCTCCGGCGATCTCGACTCCAAGACGTTCCATGAACGGCTCGACCGCCGCGCCATCGAGCTCTCGTTCAACGCGACGCGCGATACGTTTCGCGGCAGCCTGCGCATGCTGCGCGACAACAAGGACGAGGCCTTCGACCTGCTCAGGAGCGCGCTGACCTCGCCGCATTTCAACACCGCCGACGTCGAACGCATCCGCTCGCAGGTCATCTCGGGCCTGCGCCGCGAGACCACCAATCCGACCTCGCTGGCGAGCCGCAAGTTCCTGGAAGTCGCCTTCGGCGAGCATCCTTACGGCCGGCAGACCAACGGCAACCTCGACAGCGTGCCGACCATCACGGTCGCCGACATGAGGGATTATGTCGGCCGCGTCCTCGCCAAGGACGGGCTGAAGATCGCGGTCGTCGGCGACGTCGATCCGGCGACCCTGGGCAAGCTGCTCGACCACACCTTCGGTAGCCTGCCTGCCAAGGCCAATCTGACGCCGGTCCCCGACGTCGAGGCTGCGAAGCCCCCGCAACGCGCCTTCGTGACGCTCGACGTGCCGCAGACCGTGATCACCTTCGGCGGCCCCGGGGTGAAACGCAGCGATCCGAATTTCATGGCGGCTTATGTCGTCAACCACATCCTCGGTGGCGGCGGCTTGTCCTCCCGGCTCTATCGCGAGGTCCGCGAGAAGCGCGGGCTGGCCTATTCGGTGTTCGAATCGCTGCTCTGGATGGAGCATTCGGCGATCTTCATCGGCAACACCGGCACCCGCGCCGACCGCGCCGGCGACACTATCGATGCGATCGAGAAGGAGGTGCGCCGCATCGCTGAGCAAGGCCCGACGCAGAAGGAGCTCGACGAGGCCAAGTCCTACCTCAAGGGCTCGCAGATGCTGGCGCTCGACACCTCCTCCAAGCTGGCCCAGGCGCTGCTGCAATATCAGCAGGACAAGCTGCCGATCGACTATATCGAGAAGCGCAACGCCATCGTCGACGCCGTGACGCTGGACGACGCCAAGGCGGCCGCCAAGCGCCTCTGGGGCCAGGGGCTACTGACCGTCATTGTGGGCCGCGCCCCGCAGGCCGCGGCCCAACCGGCGGCTGCGACTCCGAAGTCGAACTGATCTCTTCTCCATGTGCGTCCTGAATGGCCGGGCCCTGCCCGGCCATTTGCGTTTGCATGAGCACCATTGCCGAACCTGAACGTCCGCGATATGTCCAGACATCACGGATGGTGCTACATGCTGCGGATATCCCGCAATCTCGTCATCGACGAGGACGATATCGAGATCGGTTTTGTCCGCGCCTCCGGCCCGGGCGGGCAGAACGTCAACAAGGTCGCGACCTCGGCACAGCTGCGCTTCGACACGCGCAAGCTGACCTTGCCGGAGGACGCGGCCCTGCGGCTTGCGCGCCTTGCCGGCCAGCGCATGACCAAGGACGGCGTCATCGTGATCCAGGCGCAGCGCTTCCGCACCCAGGAGCGCAACCGCCAGGATGCCATCGACCGTCTCACGGAGATGCTGCGCGAGGCGATGATCAGGCCGACGCCGCGGCGCGCGACGCGGCCGACCTTCGCCTCCAAGCAGCGCCGGCTCGAGGGCAAGAAGCGCCGCAGTGACGTCAAGGCAGGACGCGGCCGGAGCTTTGACGACTAACTGGCGCGGCAAAGCGCTCCGGCCGCGAGACGACCGGAGCTCTGCCGATTCACCCGGCGGGACTAAAGCGCGATGCGATTAGGATGAATCGTCATCGCGCTTTAGGTTGTTGTTTGAG
Organism: Bradyrhizobium sp. PUT101; assembly: GCF_052043945.1. Classification (NCBI taxonomy): domain Bacteria; kingdom Pseudomonadati; phylum Pseudomonadota; class Alphaproteobacteria; order Hyphomicrobiales; family Nitrobacteraceae; genus Bradyrhizobium; species Bradyrhizobium sp. PUT101. The sequence continues at coordinate 5,203,046 of NZ_CP197207.1, read as the reverse complement.
CATGATCTTTTCGGAAAACCGCTGCGCACTTTTCCGGATCATGCCTTAGTAACGTTTGGACGGGGCTGCGCCGCCCGTCGCGGCATCGTCGGCCGTTCCTTTGTGCGTAGCGCTGCCCGTGGTGCCGACCGTGCCCCTGGTGCCTTTGGTCGACTTCATGCCGGTTTTCTCACCCGCCGCGCCCGCCTGAGGACTCTCGTCGCCGCTGCCCATGGTGCTGCCCTGCATCGGTTTGCTCTGCACGGTGCCGCCTGTCTTGGCAGGTGGCGCGCCTTGCGCGAGAACGGGCGTGGCAACGAGAGCCGATAGAGCGCATGCGATCATCGAGGTCTTGACCAACTTCATCCATTTCTCCTGGATTCTTTCGCGAGGAACGGCTCGGCGGCTCCCCACACCGCTCATCTGCACCGGCCATGTCATCGCGTAGAGAGTTCGAGCGGCGTGATCGTCATGCAATCCGGATGGTGTGGTGATCGTTTAGGGATTTGACGGCGGTTTCGCGGAATTGTGCTCCGCATATAAGGCGCCGCGGAACATCACACGGCCCAAGACATCTCCGTTCGCCGCGAAACAGCCCGCTACTACCACCTCATCTCTGACGCCGATTAGAGTTTGCACACGCTGGATTTGACGTGGATGAGCAAGCTCTTGGCGATGCGCACGATCGTGCTGGGATTGTGCACCGCGATGGTGCTGATGGCGCGAGGCGCCGACGCGCAGATGCCATTGCCGGCGGCAAGGCCGCCGGATGGCGCGACGCTGTTCAAGCAGCAATGCGCGGTGTGCCATACCACCAATCTCTCGGACCCGATGCGACAAGGTCCGCCGCTGGTCCGGATCGTGGGCCGGGCTGCCGGCAAGGTCGAAGGCTTTCATTTTTCAGACGGCCTCGCCAAAGCTGACTTCACTTGGGATGAGACCCGGCTGGACGCATGGCTGGCCAATCCGCAAACCGTCATCCCCGGTGTGATCATGGCCTATCGGCAGGCCAGGCCCGAGACGCGCGCCGCCATCATCACTTACCTCAAGGAGCTGAACTGAATGGCAAAGCCAGTCCATTCCATGATCCGCGTGCTGGAGGAGGCGCGCTCGCTCGACTTCTACAGGCGTGCCTTCGGCCTGGAGGTCACTGACCATCTGAAGTTCGCGGATTTCGCCCTGATCTATCTGCGTCACCCCTCCTCACCTTTCGAGGTCGAGCTGACAGTGAATTTCGATCGCAAGGAGCCGTACCAGCTCGGCGACGGCTACGGCCATCTCGCCGTGGTCGTTGAAGACGTAGATGGCGAGCATGCCCGCTTCGAGCGCGAGAAGCTCGCACCGGGACCCTTACGCGATTTCAAGCACGACGGCCGAACGCTGGCGCGCTTCTTCTTCGTCAGTGATCCCGATGGCTACAAGATCGAGGTGATCCAGCGGGGTGGCCGTTTCAACTGATCAAACCAAAATCAAAATCTACGGAGGACATGCCATGAGAGAAGTCGATCGTCGAAGCAAGCACAGCCGCCGCGTCTTTCTCAAGGGCGCGGCGACCGCCGTGCCGGTCGCAGCCGTTGCGACCAGCGTCGGAGTCAGTATCGACAACGCCTGGGCCGAAGAGACGAGCGCACTCTCGCCCGCGACGATGAAGACGCTGCTGAAGGTCGCGCGCGATATCTATCCGCACGACGTGCTCGGCGACAGCTACTACATCACCGCGATCAAGCCGTGGGACGGCAAGGCGGCGAAGGACGCGTACGTCAAATCTCTGATCAGCGACGGCATTTCCCGGCTCGATCAGAACGCGCGCGACCGCCACAAGGTACCTTATGTCGAAGTGGCCTGGGAAGCCGACCGCGTGGTGCTCCTGAAGGAGATCGAGCAAAGCGCCTTTTTCCAGAAGGTGCGCGGCGATCTCGTCGTCTCGCTCTACAACCAGAAAGAGGTCTGGCCGCGGTTCGGCTACGAGGGCTCTTCCGCCGAGCTCGGCGGCTACATCAACCGCGGCTTCGCCGACATCGACTGGCTGCCGAAGGCTTAGATCGCCACCCAACGGTTCAGGAGAACGCATATGGCAAAATTCGATCTGAACGACTCCAGCGTTGTGGTGATCGTCGGCTCCGGTGCCGGCGGCGGCACGCTGGGCAACGAGCTCGCGCAGAAGGGCGTCAAGGTCGTCATTCTCGAGGCAGGTCCCCGCATCGAGAACCACGACTTCATCAACGACGAATGGGAGAGCTTCTCCCAGCTCGCCTGGACCGATGCGCGCACCACGTCGGGCACATGGCGCGTCGCCAAGGATTTTTCGGGTCTTCCCGCGTGGATCGTCAAGGCGGTCGGCGGCTCGACCGTGCATTGGGCCGGCGCCTCGCTGCGGTTCGACGAGCACGAGTTCAAGGTGAAGAGCACCTACGGCAACATTCCCGGCGCGAACCTCCTGGACTGGCCGGTCACGCTTGCCGAGATGGAGCCGTGGTACGCCAAGGCCGAGAACAAGATGGGCGTGACTCGCACCAACGGCATTCCCGGACTTCCCGGCAACAATAACTTCAAGGTGCTGGAGGCCGGCGCCAGGAAGCTCGGCTACAAGACCGTACACACCGGCAACATGGCCATCAACAGTCAGCCGCGCGACGGACGCGGCTCCTGCCAGCAGATCGGCTTCTGCTTCCAGGGCTGCAAATCCGGCGCGAAATGGTCGACGCTCTACACCGAGATCCCCAAGGGCGAGGCGACCGGCAATCTCGAGGTCCGCCCCGGCAGCATGGTGGTGAAGATCGATCATGATGCCACTGGCAAGGTCACCGGCGTCGTCTACGCCGACGAGCAAGGCGCGATGCAACGCCAGAAGGCGCGCATCGTGGCTGTGGCCGGCAATTCGATCGAGAGCCCTCGGCTGCTGCTCAACAGCGCCTCCACGATGTTCCCCGACGGCCTCGCCAACTCCAGCGGCCAGGTCGGCCGCAACTACATGAGGCACATGACCGGCAGCGTCTACGCGGTGTTCGAAAAATCGGTGCACATGTATCGCGGCACCACCATGGCCGGCATCATCCGCGACGAGGCCGCCAACAACCCGAAGCGCGGCTTCGTGGGCGGCTACGAGATGGAGACGCTGTCGATCGGCCTGCCGTTCATGGCGGCGTTCCTCAACCCCGGCGCCTGGGGACGCTCGTTCACGTCAGCGCTCGACGGTTATCCCAGGATGGCCGGCATGTGGCTGGTCGGCGAGGACATGCCGCAGGAGACCAATCGCATCACGCTCGATCCGGTCGTGAAGGACAAGTTCGGTCAGCCGGTCGCGAGCGTGCATTTCGACGACCATCCCAACGACGTCGCGATGCGCGCGCATGCCTACAAGCAGGGAGCCGCGGTCTATGACGCCGTCGGCGCCACCGTGACCTATCCGACACCTCCCTATCCGAGCACGCACAATCTCGGCACCAACAGGATGAGCGAAAAGCCCCGGGACGGCGTGGTCAACAAGTTCGGACAGAGCCACGACATCAAGAATCTGTTCGTCTCGGACGGCAGCCAGTTCACCAGCGGCGCGGCCTGCAACCCGACGCTGACCATCGTCGCGCTGGCGATCCGGCAGGCCGACTACATCGCCGGTGCGATGCAGAAGAAGGAGATTTGATCTTACCTACATTGCCAGAACGGCGTTGAGGAGAGATTGGGTATTCACACGCTAAGGTGTCGTCCCGGCCTGGTGCGCGATTGCGCAACTGGCCGGGACGACATCGAGAATGCGGGTATGGCTCTCGCTGTAGGGACTATTCGGCCGCGTCGAGAATGGGCGTAACCGTGGCCTTGAACTCCTGGACCGGCGCAACACTTCGAGACCGATAGATCAGGCACGAGCACCGCAGCAGCGAGGCGAAATTGTTGACCTCGCCATGATGGTCGAGCACCTCGTTGTAGAGCGTGGTCAGGAACTTGCCGAGGCTCATCCTCTCCTTGGCCGCGATCTCCTCCAGCGTGTCCCAGAACGCCATTTCCAGACGGATCGACGTGCAGTGCCCACCGATCCGCAAAGACCGGGTCTGGGATTCGTAGTCGCGTTGGGGCTGATGCGCGAAGAGATGGCACATGGCGTCCTCCCATCCTGTTGCCGTTTTTTCACGATGCTACACCGCTGCCGGTGCCTCCACAATCGCGACCACGGCCGAAAGCCGGCTCATCGACGTCGCGGCATTGTCCCGAACGCCCAATGTCTTCAATGTGATAGGGGGCCTTCTTCCCCAGCCCGTCACGCGACTGTTGCCCAACACATGCTTTTGACGCAACACGGCCTAGAATAGCACTCTCAGCGAATCCAAGGCCGAGTCCCCGATCGAATTCATGCCCGTCCGTCAATTGCCAGAACAGGTCGTCAACCGCATCGCCGCCGGCGAAGTGGTCGAACGTCCCGCGAGCGTGGTCAAGGAGCTGGTCGAGAACGCCATTGATGCCGGCGCGAGTCGGATCGACGTCTTCACCGACGGCGGCGGGCGGCGGCGGATCGGCATCACCGACGACGGCAGCGGCATGACCGCAAGGGACCTCTCGCTCGCTGTCGAGCGCCACGCCACCTCCAAGCTCGACGACGAGGACCTGCTCCAGATCCGGACGCTCGGGTTCCGCGGCGAGGCGCTGCCCTCGATCGGCTCCGTGGCGCGTCTCTCGATCACCACGCGACATGCCGGCGAACCGCATGCCTGGGCTCTCACGGTCGAGGGCGGCGAGAAGTCCGAGATCATGCCGGCGGCGCTGGCCCACGGCACCCGCGTCGAAGTCAACGATCTCTTCTATGCGACGCCGGCGCGACTGAAGTTTTTGAAGACCGACCGCACCGAGGCGGAAGCCATCCGTGAGGTGGTGCGGCGCCTCGCCATGGCCCGGCCCGACATTGCCTTCACGCTCGCGGGCGAGGAGCGCGCGCCGGTGACCTGGGCCGCCGCCCTGCCCGGCGCCGCCGGACGGCTGACCCGGCTCGGCGACATTCTGGGCGCTGAATTCCGCAGCCACGCCATCGAGGTCCATGCCGAGCGCGAGGGCGTGGTGGTCGTCGGCTATGCCGCAGCGCCCGCGCTGACCAAGGCCAACGCGCTCGGGCAATATCTCTTCGTCAATGGCCGCCCGGTGCGTGACAAGCTCATTCTCGGCGCCGTACGTGCGGCCTATTCCGACTATCTGCCGCGCGATCGCCATCCCCTGCTGGCGCTGTTCGTCACGCTCGATCCGCGCGAGGTCGACGCCAACGTGCATCCGGCCAAGACCGAGGTGCGCTTCCGCAACGCCGGCCTCGTGCGCGCCCTGATCGTGCACGGGCTGAAGGAGGCGCTGGCGCGGGAGGGCCGGCGCACGGCCGCCAACGGCGGCGAGAGCGCATTGTCCTCGTTCCGGCCCGCGTTCACGCCACCCCGCCCGGCTAGCTGGGACTGGCGCGCCTCGCCATCCGTCCCGGTCGCGCCGATGCCGTCCTTCGAAGGCTCGGCCGCGCCTGCCTTCGCCGAGCGCGTGCAGGCTGCATTCGATGTCGGTGCGCCCAGCGCGGACGTGCGGTTCGAATCGCAGCCAACCAGCGATCTCGTCGACCGCCCGCTCGGCGCCGCGCGCACGCAGATCCACGAGACCTACATCGTCTCGCAGACCCGCGACGGCCTGATCATCGTCGACCAGCACGCCGCGCATGAGCGCATCGTCTACGAGCGGCTGAAGGCCTCGCTGGCTGCCAACGGCGTGCAGCGGCAGATCCTCCTGATCCCCGAGATCGTCGAGATGGACGAGGCGACCGTCGAGCGCCTGCTCGAGCGCAGCGACGAGCTGGCCTCGTTCGGCCTCGCGATCGAATCCTTCGGCCCCGGCGCAGTCGCGGTGCGCGAGACGCCGTCGCTGCTCGGCAAGACCAATGCGGGCGGCCTCTTGCGCGATCTCTCCGAGCACATGGCCGAATGGGACGAGGCGCTTCCCCTCGAACGCCGCCTGATGCACGTCGCCGCCACCATGGCCTGCCACGGCTCTGTACGTGCCGGCCGAAGGTTGCGGCCGGAGGAGATGAACGCGCTGCTGCGCGAGATGGAGGAGACGCCGAACTCCGGCCAGTGCAATCACGGCCGGCCGACCTATGTCGAGCTGAAGCTGAGCGACGTGGAGAAGCTGTTCGGGCGGAGGTAGCCCCGATGCCGTAGGATCTCCTACGATCTCTACGGCTTCCTCAAAAACACAAACTCCGTATCGTCATACGCACGCCGCTCCAGCTCCTCGTATCCTTCCGGCGTCACGAACTGCGCGGCCTTCGCCTCCTCCACCACCAGCAGCGCCCCCGGCGTCAGCCAGCCGCCGTCGCGCAGGCTCGCGAGCGCCTTCTCCGCAAATCCCTTGCCGTAGGGCGGATCGAGGAACACCAGCGAGAACGGCTCGACGGGATGCGCAGGGCCGAGATCGGTGGCATCACGGCGATAGACCTTGGTGACGCCGCCGAGGCCGAGCGCCTCGACGTTGCTACGGAGCAACGCACGCGCCTCGGCACCGTTGTCGACAAACAGCGTGAACTTGGCGCCGCGCGAGGCCGCCTCAATGCCGAGCGCCCCGGTGCCGGCGAAGAGATCGAGCACGCGCGCGTCCTCGATCGGATCGCCATAGGCGTGCACGAGGATGTTGAACACGGACTCACGCAGGCGATCCGCCGTGGGGCGTATGTCGCGCGAGGACGGTGAGGCGAGATTTCGCCCCTTCAAACGACCGCCGACGACGCGCATCTACATGGCTCCGTCATGCCCGGGCTTGTCCCGCCTGCTCGGCCAAAGCCGCTTCGGCGAGGCGAAGGCCCGGACATCCATGTTCTTCAACCCTGAATGCAAGCAAGACGTGGATGGCCGGGTCAAGCCCGGCCATGACGACCTATGGCGGAGCGTCGGCGTCATCTCAGCCACCGGCCTTACTCGCCGTCCCGCGGCGTCAGGTCGCGCTTGCCGTGATAGCCGCGCTTGGGACGGCGTGGCGGGCCATGGCCGGCCGCGTCCATCTCGTTGCGCTCGCGCGCCTCCTCGCTGCCGGTGCGCTGCACCAGCACGCGGCGGCCCTTGCGGTCGTTGATCACGGCGCGCTTGCTGGCGGGCTTGTTCTCGCGGGGCGCATCGTCATCGGCCGCAGAAGATTTCTGCGGCACGTCGAACTGCGCGCCCGATTTCTCGATCACCTTGTCGCCGAGCTGCTCGCGCAGCACGCGCGAGCGGACCTCCTCGACTTGACCTTCAGCAATCTCGCCGAGCTGGAACGGGCCGTAGGAGACGCGGATCAGCCGGTTCACCTCGAGCCCGAGATGGGCGCAGACATTGCGCACCTCGCGGTTCTTGCCCTCGCGGATCGCGAACACCAGCCAGACATTGGCGCCCTGGTCGCGCTCGAGCGTCGCCTCGATCGGACCGTACTTGACGCCTTCGATCTCGATGCCGTTCTTGAGCTCGTCGAGCTGCGCCTGCGTGGCGTCGCCATGGGCGCGAACGCGATAGCGGCGCAGCCAGCCGGTGTCGGGCAGCTCGAGCGTGCGCGCCAGCCCGCCGTCATTGGTGAGCAGCAACAGGCCCTCGGTGTTGAAGTCGAGCCGGCCGACACTGATCAGGCGCGGCAGGCCTTCGGGCAGATTGTCGAACACGGTCGGACGCCCCTCGGGGTCGTCATGCGTCGTCATCAGCCCGCGCGGCTTGTGGTAGAGGAACAGCCGGGTGCGCTCACGCTCCGGCAACGGCTTGCCGTCGACCGTGACGACATCGTTCGAGGTGACGTCGAGCGCCGGCGAATTGATCACGCGGCCGTTGACGGTGACGCGGCCCTGCGTGACCATCTCCTCGGCATCGCGGCGCGAGGCGAGGCCCGCACGCGACAGCACCTTGGCGATGCGCTCGCCGGCCTTCTTCGGCTTCGGCTCTTCTTCCCGCCGCGGCCGGCGATCGAAATCACGATCCCGCTCGCGATAGGCGCCGCGGCCGCCGAAGGCCGGGCGCTTCTCGAAGATCCTGCCGTCGTCCTCGTTCTCACGGCGCGGACGATCGCCAAAGCGGCCTTCGTTGCGCGGATGCTCGTGCCAGTCGGAACGGCCCTCGGAGCGCTCGCGAGGACGGTTGAATTTCGGACGGTCGCCGCCGCGCTCGCCATCGCCGTCGCGACGGGGCCGATCGAATTTCGGACGATCATCGCGCGGGCGATTGAATTTGGGCCGCTCGCGGAACGGACGTTCGCCCGACGGACGATCGTCGCGCGAACGCGAGAACCGGGGACGATCCTCGCCGCCTTCGCGCTTCTGCCAGGGCTTGTCCCCGCTGCGGTCACGGTCGCCAAAATCCTTGCGCGGGCCCTTGCTAAAGTCCCTGCGCGGCGGCCGGTCGCCGCGCGGCGCCGCATCGCGCTTCTGCCAGGGTTTGGACTCGCTGGGCTCGCCACCGCGCGGGCGGTCGCCAAAATGACGCGGACGATCGCTGCGATCGGGCGCGCCCCGCGAGAACTTCCGCTCGCCGTCGAACTTGCGGTCCGGACGGTCGCCACGCGGCGTATAGGGCCGCTTGTCGCCAAACTTCTTGTCGCCGAACCGGCCGGCCGGACGGGAGTCGTCGCGATTCCGGCTGGGTGGCGGGCGGTCGCCGCCATAGGACGGACGATCACCGCGCGGCTTGAACGGTCGCTTCTCGCCATCCCGCGAGGAGCGATCGGAGGACGGACGGTCGCCGCGCGGCTTGAAGCTGCGCTCGCCGCGCCCCTCACCACCACGGTCGTCACGCTTGAATTTCGGACGGTCGCTGAAATCGCGGCGCGGGGCATCGCCCTCCTCGCGGCGGCGGAACGGACGATCCCCGCGGTCGGCGCGAGGCGGACGGCTGTCGCGGTCGCCACGGGGCGGGCGGGCATCGCCCCTGCCCTCAGGGCCGCGCTTGGCGAACTTCTTCTCGGGGCCACGCGGCTTGCCGGACCGGCCCTTCGGCGGGCCTCGCCGGCCGCGGGAATCGTTGTCTTTGTCGCTGTCGCGAGGCATGAATATTCTCACTTAGGGGGTGGCCAGAAAGCATTGTGCGTGCTCGCTTCGAGCCGCATGCTCAGGCAAATCCGGTATTCACTCTTGCTGAAGGCGGAGCTAGTAGCAGGTTTCTGGCGATGATACGAGGCACGAAAGCCCCTTCTTTCATGGATTTGGCGCTTCTGACGGCCGAAAATGCCGGAAAATCGGGCGAAGTTCCGATCGGATGCGTCGTGGTCCGCAATTGCGAGGTCATCGCCACCGCCGCCAACCGGACGCTGACCGACCATGATCCGACCGCCCACGCCGAGATCATCGCACTGCGCGAGGCCGCCGCGAAGATCGGCAGCGAGCGCCTGGTCGACTGCGACCTCTACGTGACGCTGGAGCCCTGCACCATGTGTGCGGGCGCGATCTCCTTTGCAAGGGTCAGGCGGCTCTATTACGGCGCCGCCGATCCCAAGGGCGGCGCGGTGGAATCCGGCGTACGCTTCTTTGCCTCGCCGACCTGCCACCACGCACCGGACGTGTACTCCGGCGTCGGCGAGAGCGAGGCGGCGCGGCTGCTCAAGGAGTTCTTTCGCGAGCGGCGCTAATCCGCGGAGAAGAACTCGCGCAGCGCCTTCGCGGTCGCGTCAGGATTCTCCTCGGTCAGGAAGTGCCCGGAATCGACCGGCATGCCGTCCAGTTTGGTCGCCCATTGCTTCCACGTGTCCAGCGGCGTCGCGGCGGCCTGGGCGATGCCGGCATTGCCCCACAGCGCCAGCACCGGGATCGTGATCTTCTTGCCGGCCTCGAAATCCGCCTTGTCGAGGTCGTAGTCGAAATAGGCGCCGGCGCGGTAGTCCTCGCACATCGCATGCACGCGGGCGGGATCGCGGAACGGGGCGAGGTAGTGTTCGAGCGCGCGCGGGTCGATGGCGTCGAGCGTCTTCGACTTGGTCTGGCTCGCCATCTTGAAGCGCAGGAAGAACTCGCCATTGCTCGAGATCAGCGTCTCCGGCAGCGGATAAGGCTGCGCCAGGAAGGTCCAGTGATAGATCTTCAGGGCATAGGTGCGGTTGATCCGCTCCCAGTAGTTATAGGTCGGCAGGATGTCGAGCACGGCCAGACGCGACAGCCGGCCGGGATGATCGAGCGCGAGGCGATAGGAGACGCGGCCGCCGCGGTCATGGCCGGCGAGCGCGAAATGCACATGGCCGAGGCGCTCCATCGCCTCGACCATGGCTTTCGCCATCGCGCGCTTGCTGTAGGGCATGTGCAGCGCATCGCTCGCGGGCATGTCGGACCAGCCGTAGCCCGGCAGATCGGCGATGATCAGCGTGAAATGGTCGGCAAGCTCAGGTGCCACGCGGTGCCACATCACGTGCGTCTCGGAGAAGCCGTGCAGGAGCAGCAGCGGCGGGCCCTTGCCGCCGACGCGGGCGAAGATGCGGCCGAAGGAGGTATCGATCCATTCGGCGGCGAAGCCCGGATAGAGGTCGGCGAGATCGGACATCTTTTGTATCCCTATCTGGTCTCAGTCCCGGAGCCGCCCCGACAGGACAAAAATATCGAAAACAACCCCATGCACAGTAGCGGTATTATCGACGGGGTCGCTAACCGCAACAGCTGATTGCACATTCTGGAATATCGATGTGGCGGCGCGGTGACGGAAAACCTCGAGATTCCGGATCGGCGCGTTTTGCGCGCCGCCCGGAATGACGGGCAAGCTCTTGCTAATTCCCGGCCTTCTCCGCTTCCACCGCCTGCCAGCCGATGTCGCGGCGGCAGAAGCCCTCGGGCCAATCGATCCGGTCGACCGCCTGATAGGCGCGCTTCTGCGCCTCGGTCACGGTCTTGCCGAGCGCGCAGACATTGAGCACGCGGCCGCCATTGGCGAGGATCGCGCCGTCCCTGGCCACCGTGCCGGCGTGGAAGATCTCGACGGTCTCGACCTTGGCGGCTTCGTCGAGCCCCTCGATGCGCGTGCCCTTCTGGTAGTCGCCGGGATAGCCCTTGGCGGCCATCACCACGGTGAGCGCGGAGTCCGGATGCCAGCGCAGATCGAAATGCTTCAGCTGCCCATCGCAGGCCGCAAGGAAAGCCGGCACGATGTCGCTCATCATGCGCAGCATCAGCACCTGGCACTCGGGATCGCCGAAGCGAACGTTGAACTCGAACAGCTTCGGACCCTGCGTCGTCAGCATGATCCCGGCATAGAGCACGCCACGGAACGGCGTGCCGCGCTGCTTCATGCCTGACACCGTCGGCAGAATGATCTTCGCCATGATCGCGTCATGGATCGCGGGCGTGACCAGCGGCGTCGGCGAATAGGCGCCCATGCCGCCGGTGTTCGGACCGACGTCGTGATCGAACACGCGCTTGTGGTCCTGGGCGGAGGCGAGCGGAATCGCCGTCTCGCCGTCGCAGAGCGCAAAGAAGCTGATCTCGCGGCCCGGCAGAAACTCCTCGATCACGACCTCGGCGCCGGCCTCGCCGAAGGCGCCCTCGAACATCATGGCGATGGCATCCTCGGCCTCGCGCACGGTCTTGGCGACGACGACGCCCTTGCCCGCGGCAAGGCCGTCGGCCTTCACCACGATCGGCGCGCCCTGGCTCTGGACATAGGCGCGGGCGTCATCGGCGTTGGTGAACCGCTTGTAGGCGCCGGTGGGAATGCCGAACTCGGTGCACAGCGCCTTGGTGAACCCCTTGGAGCTTTCGAGCTGGGCGGCGACCTTGCTCGGGCCGAACGCCTTGATGCCGGCCGCGGTGAGATCATCGACGATGCCGGCCGCCAGCGGCGTCTCCGGCCCGACCACCACCAGCTCGACCTTGTTCTGCCGGCAGAAGTCGATCACCGCCGCATGGTCGGCGACATCGAGCGCCACGCACTCCGCCTCCTTGGCGATGCCGGCATTGCCGGGCGCGCACCAGAATTTGGTCACCAGGGGAGAGGCTGCGATCTTCCATGCCAGGGCATGTTCGCGGCCGCCGGAACCGAGCAGGAGAATGTGCATCGAGGGCTCAGAATGAGGGGTTTGCTGGGGCGGAGGTCGCATGAATCGGGGCGGGTCTCAAGGGGGGCTGGGCTCCGGCCCCCCCGTCATTCCGGGGCGCGGCGAAGCTCCTCTTCCCTTCTCCCTTATGGGAGAACCGACAAAAGATAGCCCAGCAACATCAGTCGGTCCACGTCGGGGCATATGTGCTTAAAAAATAGTAGATTCCGCTGATACTCGCGGGAAATAGCGCGTCGGTTCGCTAATGGCAGGTCGCTAGGCGAAGCCCAGCCGGAGCCGAACGCGCCTATGGTGGCCCGGCGCGAGTCAGCGAGTTTTGAAGAGATAAAGCGCGGCTATAACGGCGACGCCCAAAAGCGCGACGCCTAGCCAACCCCAAACGTCTTTGGTCTTGTCGTCATCGCTCGGATTGAAAAGGGCGCGGATCAGCACGATGCCGATCGCAGCGAAACAAACGGTCCCAGCAATATCCGATAGCGTGAGGGTCGCCAGCGGCGTGTTCGAGATATCCTTCGGTGCCCAGATATACAGCAGAAGAAACAGCGCGGCGTAAGTAAGTAACCTCGTCACGAAGCCAATCGGTCGGAGCCATCGTCGGTTCTCGGCAACCTCGGCAGCTTCGATCCTGCTGGCCTCACAGAAGCGCTCGAATTCTACGAGCGAGTCCGCGATCTCTTCCGGAGTGGGCGGATTCGGTTCTAGTTTGAGGGGACTTTTGCGGGTGGACGGGCTTCGACGTGCGATAAGTAGACCCATTACCCATCACAACTAACAAAAACAGTCCCAGTCCTAGCACGGCCACTCCGACGGAATCTGTCATTGCTCAAGTCCCGGAACCGTCGAGCAGCGCCATCAATTCGTCGCCGTCGATGCGGACCGTATCCGTCCCGTCTTCCCATCGTCGGACCATCAGTTCGGCAGCGAGTCGTTGCACCTTGGCTGCGTGCTCTCTTAGGATCTCCTCGGCAAGCCGGTAGCCTTCCGAGCGCGCGGCACGTCTCTTGGCTTCAGGCAGCTCCAATAGCAGTCTCCGCATCTTCCTGAAGTCACTGATCTTTGTCCCTCGGGACGATCTCGCGTCGAAAGCATGCTCGGCTCTGCAGCCGGCAACACAAACCGCAAGGTTGTTGACGTGCTCAACGAAGTTTTGCGAGTGCGACCTGCCATTGCCGGTCGTCAAATCGATCTCCACGAATACGACATGTGCGCCGAGAACACTCGCAACGACGGCGTGGCCAGCCTCGTGGACCGTCAGCGCGCGATCCCTCGCGTCAAAGTGAGCCACGAACAATTCAATCCCGGCTTCGTCATCTTCGTCTTCCTGAGGTGCGCTCATTCGGAGTTGTCCAGCTTGTCCATCTCAGCTTTCGCTCGACGGCCCCTCCAAGACCGCATCGTCGGTCGTTTCTATCTGCTCGTCGTCGTTGATCAGCACGCCTTCAAGCAACTCGCGATGCCGCTCCTGCAAAAACGCGAGCGCTTGGCCATCATCGACCCTATGTTCTAGCTTCTCTTTGACGAACTGAAGTCGAGCGTTGTTCTCTTCGAGGATTTCGCCCCAAGTCTTCACGCCGACCTTTACCCTGTCAGTCCGCTGGATCAGACGGCGCTGAGGATCGGGCCCGCCCCGTATGCGGGCCTCGACTTGCTTGTTGTAGGCATCAGAAATGATCCAGAAATGCCAACGCAAACCTTCAACCCGGTTGAACCGAGGGTCTTCCTCCACGGCTAGGGCGTAACCCTCGATTTGATTCAGGTGTTCCGCATTGATAGTGACTTTTGGGGCCTTAAGCTCGATCACCAGATGTTCAAGGTCGTCCGCACGATGTCGGCGTTGTGCGCGCGAGAGCATGAGATCGACTATGCCGCGCGCTTTGTTGATCACTTTGACCGGGTCGTCGATGACGAGATCGGAATCGAGCTTATCCCGATGCACTTTCAGCACCGTAGTAAGGTCCTTATCGCTGGCCCAGAGATTATACTCCTCTCCGAAAATCCACGTATTTTGCTCTAAGATCTTATGAAGCTGCGAACGCTCGCGCAGCTTCTGGCGAGCCTCGTAGTCAAACAGGATAAACCGCAGGGCTTCTAGGAACTTCAACCGATCAGCGACAAGGGTAGCCGCACTGATGATTCCGGCGAGCGTGGTCTCGTTAAGCAGTTCAGCCAGCTCTTTCTGCTTTCGCTTGGGTAATTTCAGAACCTGATCGAGAATAAGCTGCAGCTCGGCCGGACTGCGCTCGATAGCATGGCGCAACAGCCTCAGGTGTAGGGCGGTTTGCTTTGAGGCGGTGTCGCTGAACTCTGGCGAGGCATCTTGGACGGTAACGGCGACGATATCGAAAATCTGGCGCTCGGCCTTCTCAACGGGAGTCACCGGGTCACCTTCGTAGGGATAGACCTTCCATTCCTTCCATTCGTCAACGACGATCCGAGCCCGCTCAGCCGCACGGTTTCGGAAAACTTCCTTAATCTTTGCTCTCGCTTCCTCGATCGAGGCAACCAGAGCCGGGACCATTTCCGCAAGATCAAGCCGTCCGTCTTGATGCAACTCGCTGATAAAGCTGGATTTCAGATAGGCAGAAAAATGGAAGTCGCCTACGTGGAAGCGCGTCTCTACTTGCGATAACGGGAAGCCCTGCTCGTTGCACAGATAAAGGGTTCGACGGGTTTGTCCGCGCCATTCGATTATTTCGAGATCGACAGGGTGCTGTTCTCCATCATCGTCCGCGATGGGCGCTAATTCGAAGTTCCATGTACCTGCGATCGCCCGATCCGGGTCGATTCGCTCGCCTGCGATCGTGATCGTGACGTTGCGATAATCCTTGAGATAGATAGCGAAGATCTCAGAAAGCTCTTGAACGGCGTTTTCCGGCTGCAACGAACTGAACTGCCTCTTCAGTTCGGATATCACCACCGTTACGCCGGTGGCAGCGCCGGGAGCCGGTGCTTCCTCGCCAACCCGGACCCGCTCAATCTGTTGCTCCAGCACAGCGACGTCATAGCGAAACGGAGTGCCATCCTTCGCGTAGATGATCTTCCAATCGACCACCCCCCCAAGGGCAAACGCTTTGAACCGCCCGCGCCCCTCGCGTCCGTGGAGCATGCGATTCAGGCGGGGTGTGGTCAGCCGTAGGGTCTTCCAAGATCCTCCAAGGTTCTTGAAGACCTGCCGAGCTTCTTCGCGCGGAATGCCGTCTCCATTATCCGCAACTACGATTCTAGAGATGCCGCCGATGCCGTCTGGCTCGAACTCAATGTTGACAGATGTCGCGTCAGCATCGAGAGAATTCCAAATCAGCTCCGCCAGCGCCTGAATAGGTTGCGCTTTCGCTTGCCGCGCGAGAAAATCAGGCCTTACTTCGACCTTTACTTCTTCCTGCATGGTATCCCCCGTATCTCTTACTACCTCAGAGAGCGCCAAAAAGCGAGGGTTGTACGTTCGCTCGACACTCCCGCAAGGGGAGAGCGCGCTATGATCGGCATTGCGGAAAGCTACATCTCTTTCCCCCAATGATCTCCTGCAACGTCGCGACATGCCGCCGAACGCGCCGCGGGCGGCGGCGGTCACGGTGGTCTGCGGCTTCTTGCCCACGAACGCCTTCTCCACCGACACATAGCCCACCTTCGCCAGCGCCTCGATAGGCGCGCCGAGATTGCCGTCGATGGCGCCGGTCAGCTTCTTCAGCCGCGCGAAGTCCAGGCCGGCCTGCGCCAGCAAGATGTTCAGCGCGGACAGGCGTTCACTGGCGAACGGCTTTTCGCCACTCGGGCGATCGGGTACACGAAGGCGCACTGCCAACATGTGATCCCGGCAGTGCACTCTCAAAGGCTTGATCGATGAACCCTGAAAAGCCGCAGCCGGGCGCGCCCGCCCTGGAAAAAGGGCTGGACCTTCTGGAGGCGCTGGCGGGCGCTGCACGCGGCCTGAGCCAGAAACAACTTGCCGAACGCGTCGGGCGCTCCGTCAGCGAGATCTTCCGGATGCTGGTGGCGCTGGAGCGCCGCGGCTATGTCGCGCGCGACCCGGCGACCGGCGAATACACCTTGACGCTGAAACTGTTCCGGATCGCCTCGCAATTCCCGCCGACCGAGCGGCTGCTGAAGGCGGCGCTGCCGGTGATGGAGCAGCTCGCCTCGCGCGTGCAATTGTCCTGCCACCTTACGGTGCTGCACGGCGAGCAGTTCATGGTGATTGCCCGTATCGAGCCGGAATGGCTAATGGGCTGGTCGGTCAAGGTCGGCGCGGTGTTTCCGCTCACCCAGCAATACGCATCCGCGAAGGTCCTGGCGGCCTTCCAGCTCGAGGGGCGGCGCCAGGAGCTTGCGCAGGTCATCGCCGCCAATGATCGGATCAGCACCAAGAAGGCGCTTGCGGCGCTCGACCGCATTTCGGCGGAGGGAGGAAATTTCTCCAATGACGACGGCTATACGCGCATCCTCGCCTATAGCTGCCCGATCATCGAAGCCTCCGGCCGTGCGGTGGCCGCGATGACCGTCCCGCTGGTGAGGCAGGACCAAATCCCCGCCGCGGAAGCCAGCACCATCGCCGCGGAGCTGCGCAGCGCGGCCAGGATCGTCTCCGAGAAGATCGGCGGCGTTTCTTGACGTATGGTGGGATGAGGCTCCATTGCTGCAACGACGGAGGTGCACGCCCTCTCCCGCTTGCGGACAAGGGCTGGAGAGAGGGTGGATCCTCAAAGAAACAATATTCAATAGGCCAAGTCCCCCTTGCCCCCGCCGCAAGCGGGAAGAGGTGAACGATCCGCAGCGATCTCTTCCAGCCGAAGCCAACCCGCTAGGACGTGTGCTCATAAGCGGCTCGGCGCGTGAGGTCCACTCAAACCCGACAGCGGCGGAGAAGCAGCAATCTTCCAAGGTCGCACAAGGGCCAAACGCAGACGTCGCCAGTAGTCGCGACAGTTAACGCCATTCGATTCCGTATGCATCAATGGGCTGCTGAAAGCCTTTGAGATGGTGGGCACCCAAGCTTGACACTTGCACGCGATCTCGGATGCAATCCTGTACAGCCTTTGACACCAGAATGGCATCGGGGTCGGCCAACTGACACAAACGAGCGGCCAGTTGAACGGTCGCACCGAAAAGGTCGTTGCTGTCAGCAATCGGCTCGCCGACATCGATGCCAATTCGCACCTGAAGCTTCTCCTTGCTTGCCAGATTGAAGGCTTCAAATGCACGCTGGATGGCGCGGGCGCATTGCACGGAGGCAGCGGCGTCGGCAAAGGATGCCATGATACCATCGCCGGTGTGCTTCACCACATGCCCGCCCTCGTCCTTCAAGGCCCGGCGCACCAGCGCGTCATGAGCCCGAACCATCTCCACTGAACGGGCATCGCCAAGACGCTCCGTCATGCTGGTAGAGCCAACGATGTCGGTGAACATGATAGCTCGCAGCGCCGAGTCGAATTTGACATCGTCTGCCCCGCCGCCAGGGACCGGGTCGGACACCCTCCCCAGAAACGCCTGGACCGCCGAGAGGTCCACTTCGATGACATCTTTCGCTACGTCGCCGTGAGCTTCGTCATGAACCCTCATCGCCGTTCGGATATCCGGTGCGTCAATGAGACAGAAGCCCGTACCGCGCGATTCATCAAACCAGTACGTTAAAAAACGAACGCCGTATCGATCTTGCACTTCCAAATCTTTGCGATGCGCCTCGGCGATATCGGCGGCAGTCAGCCCCGAGAGATCGTGTCGATCGAGGAAAATTGGCATCGGCAGCACCCTATCCAATTCTTCGAAATATGGCCTGAAGTCTGCACCAAGCTTGAAGTTCCCGAAAGGGCCAATCCCTGCGTCCTGATGTCAGCTCCGGGGCCAACAGGCGACATTGTAGCCGTCGCAATGCCTAGACGTGGCGATTCCAGGAGAAGCCCGCGAGGGAGTCCCTGTGATATTATGATCCGATGCAGCTTATTTTCATCTATGGGCAAGTCGCCTCGGGAAAACTGACTATCGCGCGCCATCTTGCCTCCCGGACAGGGATTGCGCTGTTTCACAATCACCTCGTCGTCGACGCAGTTGGCGCGGTATTTCCGTTTGGCACGGAGGCATTCTCGCGTTTACGTGAACAGTTCTGGATGGCCGTGTTCGAGGAAGCTGCCAAGCAGAAGCGATCGTTGATATTCACATTCGCCCCCGAGCCAACGGTGGCTGAAGACTTTCCGGTCCGGGTACAAGAACTAGTGGAGCGGAATGGCGGCGAGGTCATCTTCGTAGCACTTCACTTGGAACAGGCCGAGCAAGAGCGACGCCTGGTTGATGAAGATCGTGCCGCCTTCGGCAAGATGCGGGATCTGTCGCTACTGCGCGCACTCCGCTCGCAGTTCGACGCCTGCATGGTATCAATGCCTCAGCCCGCACTAACCCTCGATGTAGGTAATCTGAAGCCGTCTGAGAGTGCCGAGGCTATCTCAAGCCTGATCTCGGTAAAGCCTAAGAGAGAGACTTAAGGCGAGTTGCAGCCCTGCCGTGCGCAACATCCGCTCCGGGTCGATCAGCGCGCCAACACCGGATTCACGTCAATTTGGCACCCGCTTTGAATCCGGCGCAAATCGTGCGCACAACGTTGCGGGCCATCCTCTCGCTGGGGAGATTGGCCGCGACGGCGGTTGCCACGTGGACCGGATGGACAAACACGGTCACCGCGTCCCGCACGACACCGGCCGCGGCCTCGACATCATCAACCCGGATTTCACCGCGTTTTTTTGCATCAGCCAGGATGCGGCCGACCAGAGACGTCATCGCTTTCGAGTACGCCGCTATGATCTCCGGCCGCTCCTCCACGATCCGGCGGTACAGGCCGTAGACCTCCGCGTCGGCAGTGAACCGTTCGCGCTTGCGGGCGTGCAACGCCATCACCATGCCCTCCAGGCGCTCGGCGAAGGATCCTTTCGCCTCGACGAATTTTTTCGCCATCTCTTCCTCGTCGCGCATCATTTCAACGACGAGGGCGTCGAAGATGTCTGCCTTGGAGCGAAAGTGGCGATAGATCGTGGTGTGCGACGTGCCAAGCGCACGCGCGATGTCGACCACGTTCGTCTTTGCCTCACCATGCCGACGCACCTGGGCTCGAGCGGTTTCGAGAATCTGCTCTCGGAACGAATTGTCGTCGGAAGAGGGACTTGAGGGCATATCGACCTGCGTTTCCTGGCGAAAAAGTACAGCAAAGCCGCCCTGCGCGCAAATCCGAACAAAATATGAATTATGTTCGTTGACTTTTGAACGGACGCGCGACATCATCGGGCTCCATTCAGCCCGAGAGGTTCGCCATGAATGATCCCCTGAAGCCATCCGAACAGGCCCGAATTGCGCTCGTGACCGGCGGCTCCGGTTTTGTCGGCGGCCGCCTGATCTCGCAGCTTCTCGCCCGGGGCTGGCAGGTGCGGGCGCTGGCCCGAAGCGCTTCGAGCGAGGCGCAAGTCGAAGCGCTCGGAGCGACGCCGGTTCGGGGTGCGCTCGACGACGAGCAGGCGCTGCGAACGGCGATGCAAGGCTGCGAAATCGTGTTTCACGCTGCTGCGCACTTCAAGCTTTGGGGCAAGCGAGAGCTTTTCGATCGGACCAACGTCGAGGGCACGCGTGTTGTCGTGAACGCGGCGGCGTCGTCGGCCAGCGTGCGCCGCGTGGTTGCGGTCAGCGCAGCGGCGGTGGTCATGGGTGATCCCGAGCCGATGTTGAATGCCGACGAGAGCCTTCCGTTACAAGTCCGCGCCTTCTCGCCCTACGCCTCATCGAAAGCTGAAGGCGAACGCGTCTTGCTGGCCGCGAGCGGCGTCCGCCCGGGCCTGGAGACGATCGCGCTGCGGCCGCCCTTTATCTGGGGAGGCAACATGCCGATCCTCGATCACATGGTGGAGACGGTAAAGGCTGGCCGGTGGCAATGGGTCGCGGGAGGCACGCAGGCCATGTCGAGCTGTCACGTCGACAACTTGTGCACCGCGCTGATACTCGCCGCGGATCGGGGTCGCGGCGGCCAGGCGTATTTCGTCGCAGATGCGGAGCAGAGCACCCTCAAGAGCTTCATCTCGTCGCTGCTTGCCACCCGCGGGGTAAGCCCGCCAGACAAGTCCGTCCCGTTCGCGATGGCCTGGACCATGGCCGGCCTCATGGGAGCAGCGTGGCGCATCCTGCGCCTCAGCGGCGAGCCGCCAATCACGCGCCAGATGCTACGCCTTATCGGCAAGCCATTCACAATCAGCACAGCCAAGGCGCAGGCTGAGTTGGGCTACGCGCCGCAAATCACGATGAAGGAGGGACTTGCCGCGATGCGGCAGCCCGAAGCCAACCTCGCCAGTCTGGCTGACCATCGGGGGCACGCAGTCGCCGTCTCCTGACGGCAAAGCGTCATGCCAGCGTCACTCCACCATCCACGACCCACGCGGCGCCATTCACGTGGGCAGCCTCGTCGGAGGCGAGAAAAGCAACGACGTTCGCGACATCCTGCGGCCGCCCATGCGTGGTCGCAACGTTTCTGCGCAACGCAATGGCGCTGTCACGCGCCTGGCCTTCCAGTTCCCGGATCATGCGCGACTCGACCGGTCCGGGCAGAACGGCGTTGACCCTGATCCTCGTCCCGGCGACATCGAGCGCCGCCGTGCGTGTCAGCCCGAGCACGGCGTGCTTGGAGGCGACATAGCCGGCAAGCCCTGCGCGCCCCCGGATCGCAGAGGTCGATGCGGTGTTGATGATCGCGCCCGTCCCACGCTGTATCATTCTCGCGATCACGTGCTTGAGGCCGAGAAAAACGCCCTTCACATTCACCTGCAGCAGTAGATCGAATGTTTCGTCCGGGTATTCGTGAAGAGGAGCGACGACGCCCTCGATGCCCGCGTTGTTGGCAAAGATGCCGATCGGCCCAAAGCGCGTTTCAGCCGCCTCGACGAAGGCGATTGTATCCTGAGCGATCGAGACATCCGCGCGGATGGCGAGCGCCCTCGCACCGGCCTTCTCGACCAGTTGCGCAGTGGCGCTGGCAGCCGCTTCGTCGCGATCGACGATCGCGACCGCATCGCTCATCCGCGCCAGCCTCAACGCAATGGCGCGTCCGATATCGCCCCCGCCGCCGGTGACGAGCGCGACCGGCGGCCGGTCACTCTCGCTCACGACTTCAGAAACTCGCAGCCGCCATCCGCCAGAGGCCGCCACGCCTCGGACGGCGCAATGGTCTTGACCAGCTTGTAATAGTCCCAGGGATATTTGGAGTCTGCGGGGGTCTTCACCTCGAACAGATACATGTTGTGCAGCTTGCGACCGTCGGCGCGCACGCTGCCCTTGCCGAACAGCGGATCATCGGTCGGCAGCTTCTTCATCTGTTCGACGACCGCCTTGCCGTCGCTGGAAGCGCCGAGCGCATCGACAGCCCTCAGATAGTGCAGCGTCGCGGCATAGGCGCCCGCATGCAACGCGGTCGGATGACGGCCGTTATTGCGCGGCGCGAAGCGCCTGGTCCAGGCGCGCGTGTCGTCATTCAGGTCCCAGTAGAAGGACTCGGTGAACTGCAATCCTTGCGCGATCTTCAAACCGAGCGAATGCACGTCGCTGAGATACAGCACCGTCGCAACGACGCGCTGGCCGCCTTGCGGAATGCCGAATTCGACCGCCTGCTTGATGGAGTTGATGGTGTCGCCGCCGGCATTGATCAGCGCGATGATTTCCGCCTTAGAAGACTGGGCCTGCAACAGGAAGGAGGAGAAGTCCTGCGTGTTGATCGGCGTGCGAACCCCGCCGAGAACCTTGCCGCCGAATTTCTGCACGACGTTCTTGATGTCGCCTTCCATGGCATGGCCGAAGGCATAGTCGGCAGTGAGCAGGAACCAGCTCTTGCCGCCGCTCTCGACGACGGCGCGCGCGACACCCGACGAGAGCGCGTAGGTATCGTACGTCCAGTGCACGAGATTGGGCGAGCAGGACTTGCCGGTCAGGTCCGACGACGAGGCGCCGGACACCAGCAGCGTCTTGTTGTTCTGCTGCACGACGTTGCGGACCGCCAGTGCGACGGCCGAATTCGGCGCATCGACGATCACGTCGACACTTTGCCGATCGATCCACTCGCGCGCGATGTTGGCGCCGAGATCTGCCTTGTTCATGTGGTCGCCGCTGATGATCTCGATTGGCCGGGTCATCCTGGGAGCCGAAGCCTGGAAATCCTCGACCGCCATTTTTGCCGCCAGCAGCGAGCCCGGACCGGTGACATCGGCATAGAGGCTGGACATGTCCGTCAGCACACCGATGCGAAGCGGCTTTGCCTCCTGCGCCCGCGCACCGAGTCCCGTCATGCCCAGCGCCAATCCGCCGGCGCCGGCCAGCAGCCGGCGGCGGCTCACCCGAAATCGTCTTTCCATGTCGAATCCTCCTTTGCCTCGCGCGTGTTTCTTCCCGGTATTCGCCGCCCGCACGTACATCGCGCGCAGGCTGGTCTTGTCGTCAGGGAATGAGCCGCTCGATGAGCCGCCGGTCCTCGACCTCGAATCCGCCGCCATAGACCTCCGACACCATGAAATGCGCGCCGAGGATTTCCGGCTCGAGATCGGCAATCGGATCGTACTCGCTGGCGTGCAGCGTCATCGCGGCACGGCCCGGCACCGGCTTGGAGTATTTCAACGGCGTGCGGCGATAGGCGATGTCTGCATAGGCGATGCCGAGGCGCTCAGGATGCGGCAAACGACGCACATGGATCTCGCCGGCCGGCAGTTCGTCGCCATCGACGATGCGGACGACGGGTGCGGACGCATCCGGCGTAAAGGCGAAATCAGCCAGTGGAATTCCGCGGCGCCGGACCCACCCGGTGATCGAGCCGTCCGGATGCTCGTCGAAGGCGTAATGGGCATCCTTCTTGGTGTAGCCGAACACCTCGCGTCCGGCGCAGATCCCCATGGGATCGCTGCAATACATGAAGATATGCGTCTCGGTGAACAGCCCCTTGTACCGGACAGGCACGGAGATCATCAGATCGAACATCTCGCCCGCGTGCACGGCCAGGGAGTGGCCGGGCGAACGCATGAAGCGGAAAGCGACGCGATCGCTGGCGATCTCGAACGGCGTGTCGGCCAGCAGGGAAGCGACCTTGCCCGGCGCGACACGGGTCATGATCTCGACGGTTCGCAAGGTGCAACCCCACTCGACGGGATAGGCCGGCGAATAGGGCGGATTGACCCCGCTATCCGGCTTGAGCCGGTACTGCGCAAACATGCGCCGACGGGGATCGTTGGGGTCGGTGACCACGGTCATCGGGTCCGCTTCCTCTCTATGTTCATATATGATTTTTAACTTTCATATATGAAATCAGCGGCGAGTCAAGCAGCCCTCCGCGGGAGCGGTTCCACGCCTCGCCGAATTGATTGGCGCCGCGCTGCGAAAATCCTTAACGTCGGGTCTGACCCCAACATGCCGAATCGTTTGCCGATGCCGCCCGCGGAACCACTGCTCAACGCCCCCGAATTCACCGTTTCCGAGCTCTCGCAGTCCCTGAAGCGGACGGTGGAGGATGCCTTTGGCCATGTCCGGGTCCGCGGCGAGATCTCGGGCTTTCGCGGCGCCCACTCCTCCGGCCATTGCTATTTCGCGCTCAAGGACGAGAGCGCCAAGATCGAGGCGGTGATCTGGAAGGGCGTGCACGGACGGATGCGCTTCAAGCCCCAGGAGGGGCTCGAGGTCATCGCCACCGGCAAGCTCACGACCTATCCGGGCTCCTCGAAATACCAGATCGTGATCGAGTCGCTGGAGCCGGCCGGCATCGGCGCGCTGATGGCGTTGATGGAGGAGCGCAAGAAGAAGCTCGCGGCCGAAGGGCTGTTCGACGAGGCGCGCAAGCAGCTGCTGCCCTGGCTGCCGGAGGTGATCGGCGTCGTGACCTCGCCGACCGGCGCCGTGATCCGCGACATCCTGCATCGGCTGGAGGACCGCTTTCCCCGCCGCGTGCTGGTGTGGCCGGTCAAGGTGCAGGGCGACGGCTCGGCCGAGCAGGTCGCAGCCGCGATCCGCGGCTTCAACGCGCTGCCGGAGGGCGGCAAGATTCCGCGGCCCGACGTGTTGATCGTCGCGCGCGGCGGCGGCTCGCTGGAGGACCTCTGGTCGTTCAACGAAGAGATCGTGGTGCGGGCAGCAAGCGAGAGCATGATCCCGCTGATCTCGGCGGTCGGGCACGAGACCGACATCACGCTGATCGACTTCGTCGCCGACAAGCGCGCGCCGACGCCGACGGCGGCGGCCGAGATGGCGGTGCCGGTGCGCGGCGAATTGTTCGTCGAGGTCGCCGATCTCGGCCGGCGCACCCGCGCCTATTGGCAGCGCGCCCAGGAAAGCCGCCGCAGCGAGCTGCGCGCCGCCGCGCGCGCGCTGCCGGCGGCCGGCGATCTGCTCGCGATCCCGCGGCAGCGGCTGGATTCGGCAGGTAGCGCCCTGCCCCGCTGCCTCAAGGCCAACACGCATGCGCATTTCCGCCGGTTTACCGCCGCCAGCTCAAAGCTGACGCTGCGGGTGCTGCACGGCCAGATCGCGCAGGCCGATCACCGGCTCACCGTGTGCGGCGAGCGGCTTGGCCTCTCGGCGCGCTCGCTGCTGCGGCAACGGCGCGATCGCTTCGCCGGACTTGAAGTGCGCCTGCGCGCCTCGAAACTTTCGAATGCGCAGGCGCAGCGCAACGCGATTGCGCGCCAGCGCGAGCGCACCCATCGTCTGGCCGAACGCGCGGGGCGCGCGCTTGCGACGCTGCTGCACCGGCTCGACACAAGGGTCGAGAACAGCGGCAAGCTGCTTTCCGCGCTGTCCTACCGCAGCGTGCTCGCGCGCGGCTTTGCGCTGGTGCGCGATGAGGCCGGCCACCCCCTGCATGCGGCGGACGCGATCGGTCCCGGCGCACGCGTCGAGATCGAATTCGCGGATGGCCGCGTCGGCGCGACGGCGGATGCGGATCGCGCGGCCCCCGCCGCAAAGCGCGCGCCGTCACAGCCGAAGCCGGTCGCGCAGGAGACAAAGCCGGCGCCGAAGCGCGTGGCCAAGCCGGTGGATCAGGGCAGCTTGTTCTGAGGCGGGAGGACGGCGAGTGCTCCACCCTCGCTGTCATTCCCCGCGAAAGCGGGGAATCCAGTACACCGCGGCTCCTCGGTAAATCACAGCCGCCTCGGCGTACTGGATCGCCCGGTCAAGCCGGGCGATGACAGCGGGTGTGTGGATGCAGCTCGCCTACCGGCAGGACAGTCCCGCGTCGATCGTGGTCCAGAAGCCGCAATGTTCCGGCGCTAGCATTGGCGCGCCGGCGCGGGCTTCGAACAGGAAGATCGCGACGGTGAAGACGATCAGTGCGGAGGCGAAGAGAACGATGCGGTTGCGCATGTGAATTCGTTTAACCGCCATCGTGGTCGAATGATGGCACAGTCACAGCTGAAACCGGCGCGGCATGGGTCCGTAGATTCACGGTCGGCCATACTCCGTGCAGGACCGTGGTCGATGCGGGGCTGCCCGCCCACGTTGTTCCTCGGGCGGCCCCGCTTCCGCCTTCGCTTCTACCGAGCCTTCGGCGGGACAAGTCCGCAGCCCGCATGAGCGCAGCGATATGCGGGAACAGTCTTCCCGGATCTCGCTTCGCTCATTCGGGCGACTGGAGCTTCATCACCGCGCCAGCCATCGCGCGACGTCCTTCTGCGATTCCGCACGCGCCTCGGCGTCCATGCCGAAATGGCCGCGCTCGGGCGCGGCGGCGTCGCGGCTGCCGGCAGCTGCGTGCAGCGGCATGTTGGCGCGGTCGAAATCGTGATCGGCGCCGGGATAGACCACGATGCGCGCGAGCGCGCTGCGGCCACGCGCGCCGTCCACCATCTGGCGGCAGGCCGGCGGCGGCGACACGTCGTCATCGGCGCCGATCAGCACAAGCGTCGGTACCCGCGTGCTCCACCCCAAACCCGCCGAGATCCGGCATTCCGGATAGAACGCGATCGCTGCGCGGAAATCCGGACTGAGATCGCGCGCTGCGCTCTGCGGGCGCACCGCCCAGAGCAGCGCACTCGCGCCGTTGGCCCAGCCGATCAGGCTGACGCGGTCGTGCGCCACCCAGGCCTGCTTCATCAGCCAGGCGCGTGAGGCCGCGATATCGGCGACACGCTCGCGCCGCGCCTTGACATGCATCTCCCGGACGCGGCATTGCGGCCCGAGTTCGCGCGAGCCGTAGCTGTCCGGCAGCAGCACGGCATTGCCCGCCTTGAGCAGGCGCTCGGCCCAATCCCGATAGCGCGGCAGCACGGGATCGGAATGGCCACCGAGGCCGCCGCAGCCATGCAGCGCGATCACGGTCGGAAACGGGCCAGCGCCCTCGGGCTTGTAGAGCTGCGCATGGAGGACCCCGGACGCGAGCGGAATGTCGACCGGCTGCGGCGCCGGTGCGGCGTGCGCAGTCGATATCAGCAGCGTCAGGAACAGGGCGGTCAGTCGAAGGCGCATCGGACTCTGCCGTATCGGGTGCCGGGGCCGCGCGCGGCACACCGGGACAATCCTTCGGTCGTGCAGTATCACGGGCAAACGGGGGCAAAACATCACAAACCGGTGGGTTTGACGGGCGGACAAGCCACCCTATCTATGCTACATCCAATCCAACACATTCTGCCCTCCAGGGTTTTCCAGGGAGAGGCCTTCCACGGAGACTTTCGACCGTGCTGAACAAGTTCGGCCCCTCGGGCCATGGCGAAGCGCAGGTGCAGTATCTCGACGGCGATTTCCGCGTCATCTCGCCGGGGACCTTCGTGCGCTGCGCGATCACCGACACGCGGATCCCGCTCGACGAGTTGAAGTACTGGAGCGTGGATCTGCAGGAGGCCTACGCCACACCCGCCGCGGTGCTGCAGCGGCATTTCCCCGGCGCGCTCAAGCCGCAGCCGTAAGGCCTGCTGTTCGCGGCTATTGCTGCTCCGTGCCATCCGACGAGCCTGCGCAGGTCTTGATGAAATCCTTCCGGGCATCTCCGACGATTTTCTGATCGATCGCCTGCTTCAGACAATCGACCCGCGCCTGCGCCATGCAGAGCTGCCGCTGGTCGCGCCTGTCCTGTCCCTTCAGGTTTTGCGTCGTAGCCAGGCACGTGACCCGTTTGGTGGCGGGAACCGGCACCGCGCCGGGAGCAGCGGACGGCATCGTTTGTGCAGCAAACACAGGCGCAATGATCAGACACACAAGGCTGGCGGCGACAGTCGCGGACGGCAGTTTCATCGCATTCTCCCGATCGCCTGAACCGATAGAAGTCTTGCGATGAATGTCGCCTGAATGACGGGCTGCTGCAGGATCGACAAGGCGCAGCAGCGCGAGCAGTGCAGCTTATGTCGAAGCACGTGTGTCGCATCCCGGCGATGTTCGCGCGCCTGACCTGACCGCCTCACAGCCGAAATGATCTCCGTCGTGCCGCTCCGAGTTGCATCGAACAGTTGCGTGCACTCCGTGGCGAGTCATTTCGCGCTGTGGTTGGATTCCTCGTCGCCGTTCGGCGCCCTTAAGTTGTTTGACGAAGTCCTGGTGAAACAGATCGCTGCTAAAGTGCATGTTAGGTAATCAGCCCTGTTCCTTTTCGCACAGACGATCAACTCAACCGAGCAGCCGTCGAGCTTCGGAATTGGCACAGTCTGTGAACGGGCTCATATCGAAGAGCCACCTGACAGGCTATGATCATCGCGAAAATTCGCAGTGGAATATCTGTAAATTGAGAGTCACGATGGGGATGATCATGCCCGCCATACTAGACCTGCTCTATCGTGAATATTGCCGCGCCCGTCTCGCCGAGATGCGCAGGCAGCTTCTGATCGCAGCTGAACGCTCTGAAACTCTGGAAGCGGATCATCACCCTGCGAAGCAGGGCGACGATGAGAGAGCGGACGCACACCGCAAGACCGGTCAGGGCATGCCGAACTGAAGCGGCCGCAAGACCGGCGATCACTCCCGCATGGCAGTGACCAGGCAACTGGCGACCAGTTTGGGAGACAGCAATGAACGCACCGCAGTACTATACTGTCATCATGGCTTGCATCTCGTGCGTGACCATTATCGGATTGATGGCCGTCGGGGCGTGGTGAGCCGGACGGAGTTCTGAACCGCAATCGCAAGCCGTCACCAAGACCCGCTGGCGCGCACGTTTGCTCACGCTACGAGATCATCGCCTGCCGAACCGCCGCTCGCGCGCCTTGTAGAGATGATCGCTGATCAGTTGCCGCAGCTTTGCCGGCTCGTCGAACTCGAGCTGAACGGCGAACGGCACGATGCCGTCGGGCACGTCCGCGCGGCCGCGCAGGCGTGCAAGATCCTTTTCCGTCGTCACCAGCGTGAGCTGCTCGCGCTGGGCCTCCGCGGCGAGAGCTGCGATCTCGTCTTGCGAAAACACGTGGTGGTCGGCGAAGGCGCGCGTGCGCGCGACCTCGATCCCGCTGGCGCGCAAGCTGCGGAAGAAGCGCTCGGGATCGCCGATGCCGGCGAACGCGAGGACCCGCTTGCCCAGCAGCTGCGCGAGCGATGCGGCAACCGGCTTCAGGCGTGCGCGCAGCTCCGGCTTGTCGCGCTTGGCAAGCTCGGCCGCGACATCGTTGGCGGCGCGGCCATCGCCGATCAGCACCAGCGCATCGGTGCGCGCGAGCTGGGCCTGCAGCGGCGCACGCAGGGGGCCTGCGGGAAACACCTGGCCGTTGCCGAGGCCGCGCTCGCTGTCGATCACGATCAGGGACGCGTCTTTCAGAAGGCCCGGGTTCTGAAAACCGTCATCCATCAGGATCACGGTGGCGCCCTGCGATTTCGCCAGCGCGACGCCGCCGAGGCGGTCGCGCGCGACTGCGACCGGGACGTCGCGCGCCATCATCAGGGGCTCGTCGCCGATATCGGATGCGGTGTGACGGGCGCGGTCGACCATCACCGGGCCCTTCAGGCGCCCGCCATAGCCGCGGCTGAGCACGACCGGCGTCTCGCCGAGCTCGCGCAAAAGCCCGGTCAACGCCAGCACCGTCGGCGTCTTGCCGGCGCCGCCGACATGATAGTTGCCGACGCAGATCACGGGAATGCCGGCGTCCACGCCGTTGCGCAGCATGCGCCATGCGGTGACGGCGCCGTAGAGCGCACCCAGCGGACAGAGGACATACGACTGCGGGGAGCGGGGCCGGTACCAGAAGGCCGGCTCACGCATTGGCGGCCCCCATCTCGATCCGCAACTGCAGCAGATACGGCTCGAGCGCGGTCATGGTGCGATCGAGCGCACCGCCGAGCTGCTCGACCACGCCTGAGCCTGCGCGTTGCATCTTGTCGCGCACCGTCGGCTCGGCCAGGAGCAGGCCGAGCTGCTTGACCAGCGCCTCCTGTGTATCGGCCTGCCGCGCTCCGCCGCTGCCGTCGAGCGCTTCATAGACGTCGGCGAAATTGAAGACGTGCGGACCATGGACGACCGCGGCGCCAAGCTTGATCGCCTCGATCGGATTCTGGCCGCCATGGCGGATCAGCGATCCGCCCATGAACACGATCGGCGAGAGGCGGTAGAACAGGCCGAGCTCGCCCATGGTGTCGGCAACATAGACATCGGTCGTGGCCGTCGGCAGCTCCTCGCGCGAGCGCAGCGCCGGCTTCAGGCCGGTCGCCGTGACCAGGCCTGCGATCGCGGAGCCGCGGTCCGGATGCCGCGGCACGATCACCGTGAGAAGCTGCGGGAAGAAACCAACGAGGCTGCGATGCGCCGCGATCAGCATCTCGTCCTCGCCCGGATGGGTCGACGCCGCGACGACGATCGGACGCCCGCGCGTCATCGCCATCAGCCGTTCGAGCTTTGCGAGATCGGCCGGCGGCGCCGCCACGTCCAGCTTCAGATTGCCCGTGGTGACGACGTCGCGGCCACCGAGCGCGGAAAAGCGCTCGGCATCGGTCTTCGACTGCGCAAGACAAATGTCGAACCGCGACAGCAGCGCCGAGATGGTGCCGTGCAAGCGGCGCCAGCGCGGGAAGGAACGCGGTGACATCCGCCCGTTGATCAGCACCATCGGCATCCGGCGCGCCGCGCCGGCGAGGATCAGGTTCGGCCACAGGTCGGATTCGATGAACAGCGCCAGCGACGGCTTCCAGTGATCGAGGAAGCGCGCGACATAGCGCGGAGAGTCATACGGCACGTATTGATGGATGACGTCAGGCGGAAAGCGCTTTGCCACCACCGCCGCCGAGGTGACGGTGCCCGAAGTGAGCAGGATGCGCAGATTGAGATCGCGCAGGCGCCCGATCAGCGCCGCCGCGGCCAGCACCTCGCCGACGCTGGCGCCGTGGATCCAGACCAGCGGGCCATGCGGCCGCACGTCACCGGACAGCCCTCGTCGCTCGCCGACGCGCGCGGGATCCTCCTTGCCCTGCTTCAGCCGCCGCTTGATCAGCGCAGGCGCAAGCGGCACCAGGCCGGAGGCCAGACGCTGATACATCCGCAGCGTCATCGGCAGCGAATTAGACATCTGCAGGTCCCGGGCGGCCGAGTTGCGCATAGGCGCGGCGGGTGGCTTCGTTCAAGGTGTCTTCCAGCTCCTGCCGCAACGCTTCCATCGTCGCGGCGTCGGCATCCGGAGGAACGTGGATTTCCCTGATGCCGACCAATGCGCCGCGCCCGAATGGCAAGTTGATGGTGGTGCGGTCCCAGTTCTTGAGCCGGACGAAGCGGCTGGTCGCCATCGCGAAAGGCATGATCGGCCGCCCCGATTCCCGTGCCAGCATGATAATGCCGAGCCCGGCCACGCGCGAGCGCTTGGGGACATCGGCGGTCAACGCGACATTACAACCGGCCTGGAGCGTCCGCACCATTTCCTTGAAGGCGCCCACACCTCCCTTGCGATGGAACGCCCCGCCATGGTCGCCGGAGCCGCGGATGGTGCCGATGCCGAGCCGTTCGGCCGCGATCGCATTGAACTCGCCGTCGCGATGGCGGGAGATCAGGACCTTGGCCCGATAGGAGGCCTTGTCCTGGTTCTTGATGAAGGGCGTCAGGAAATGCTGGCCGTGCCAGAACGCGAAGATCGCAGGCAGCTGCGGCTCGACGCGTTCATAGACGTTCGGGGGATCGAACGTGAACCTGTTGGTCCGCCAGACCAGACGCAGATATTCGGCCGCCAGGACCCCGACGGCACGCTGAAGCCAGCTGCTTCGCAGCGTATTGCGAAGCAGTCTTTTCAACGCGCCGGTTCTTGATTCGGGTCGAGCAGCCGGTGGAGATGGACGATGAAATAGCGCATCTGTGCGTTGTCGACCGTGCTCTGCGCCTTGGCGCGCCAGGCGGCATAGGCGGCCGCATAGTTCGGATAGAGGCCGACGATCTCGACGTCGTCGAGATTCTTGAAGGTGTTGCCCTCGAGATCGACGAGTTCGCCGCCGATGACGAGGTGAAGCAGTTGTTGCGGGGCACTATCTGGCATGAGTTCTATTCCTAACGGGCTGCCCGGCAAAGCAGTGTCCGACAAGCACGACGAAGCGCTTCACGGCAAGGGACGGTTGCGAAAATGCGCGACAATGCCCGCATGACGATCGCGTCCCGCTGCCACCAGCACCCCGTGCGCCACTTCCCGGCGGTTATAGAGGATGGGTTCTCCGGAGAGGTTGCTCATCCTACCATCCGCTTCCTGCACGATCAAATCGGCCGCCGCAAGGTCCCAGTCATGGCTGTTGCCCCCCGCAAAAGCCGCATCCAGCGCGCCATGGGCGACCCGGCACAGCCGCAGCGCCAGCGAGCCGATTCGCCGATGCAGCTTGATTTCGCCGAGTGACGGCTTCAGGCGCTCGACCAGCGGCTTCGGGCCGGCGACGCGGGCGAAGTCGAGCTCGGATCCGGACGTCGCCCGCACCGGCTTGTCGTTGAGCGTCGTGCCCTGGCCGCGCACTGCGAAAAAGAACTCGTCGCTCGTTGGTGCAAATACCGCGGCAAGAACGGGCGAGGCGTCTTCCACCAGCGCCACACTGACGCACCATTCGTCATGACCGCCCAAATAATTGCGCGTGCCGTCGATGGGATCGACGATCCATGTCAGCCGCCGCGACAGCCGTACGGCATCGTCTGCGCTCTCCTCGGACAGCCAGCCATAGTCGGGTGTCGCAGCGCGCAGGCGCGCTTCGAGGAGATCGTTGACCGCGATGTCGGCCTCCGACACCGGCGAGGATGCGCCCTTGGTCCACTTCCTCAGCTCGGTGCGAAACATCGACTGGGCGAGCGCACCCGCCTCCCGCACCGTGTCCTTCAGCAGCGCCGCGTCGCGGGCCAGGGTGGTGTCGTCGAGAACAGGAGTCATCCGAGTCAATCGAGCTGCATGCGAGGACCACCTCTCCCCATCGGGGAGAGGTCGATTTGCGCAGCAAATCGGGTGAGGGGGCGCAGGTCCCACGAGAGAGAGTAACCCCTCACCCGGATCGCATCTTGCGATGCGATCCGACCTCTCCCTACGGGAGAGGAGAGCCAACTCGCTTCTGCTCGATCAGCGTCCGCCAAGCGTCAAACCCTCGATGCGCACCGTCGGCGCATTGATGCCGTAGCGAAATTCGAGATTGTTCGCGGGCTGCATCGACTTGAAAATCTCGAACAGATGGCCTGCGATCGTGACTTCGCTGACGGGATAGGTGATCTCGCCGTTCTCGATCCAGAAACCGGAGGCGCCGCGGCTATAATCGCCGGTGACGCCGTTGACGCCGGAGCCGATCAAATCGGTGACATAGAACCCCTGCTTGATATCGGAGATCAGCTCGGCCGGCGTCGGCGCGCCGGCCTCGAGATGCAGATTGTACGGCCCGGGCGAGGGAGAGGAGGAAACGCCGCGATGGGCATGGCCGGTCGTGGTGAGGCCGAGCTCGCGCGCGGTCGCGCAGTCGAGCAGCCAGGTCGTCAGCACGCCCTCGTCGACCAGCGCGGTCCTCTTCACCGCGACCCCTTCAGCGTCGAAGGTCTGCGAGCGCAGGCCGCGCCGGCGCAGCGGATCGTCGATGATGCGAATGTTCTTCGCGAAGAGCTGCTGGCCGAGCTTGTCCTTCAAGAAGCTGGTCTTGCGTGCGATCGAGGCGCCATTGATGGCGCCGACGAGGTGACCGACCAGCGAGCCGGCAACGCGCGGATCGAACACGATCGGCACCTTGCAGGTCTCGACCTTGCGCGGATTGTAGCGCGCCACGGTGCGCTCGCCGGCGGAACGGCCGACGGTTTCCGGCGACAAGAGATCGGCGCCGTGCGGCGCCGAGGTGAAGTCGTAATCGCGCTCCATGCCGGTGCCCTCGCCTGATATGGCGGTGGCGGAAATGCCCTGGCTGGAGCGGAGGTAAGAGCCGTGGAAGCCGGTCGAGGTGACGAGCACCATGCCGCCGATGCCGGCGGAGGCCGAGGCGCCGCCGGATTTGGTCACGCCCTTCACGCCGAGCGCCGCAGCTTCGGCCACGAGCGCGCGGCGCTCGAGCTCGGCGGTCGCCGGCACCGCGGGATCGAGCAGGTCGAGATCGGGGAAGTCGCGCGCGAGCAGCGCGGGATCAGCGAGCCCGACATATTTGTCGCCAGGTGCAACCTTCGCCATCGCGACCGCGCGCTCGGCAAGCTTGGTCACGGCATCGCCGCTGACGTCGTTGGTCGAGACCACCGCCTGGCGTTGGCCGACCAGCACGCGCAGGCCGACGTCGTCGCCCTCGGACCGCTCGGATTCCTCGACACGGCCGTCGCGGACCTCAACGCCCTGCGAGACGCCGCGCACCGCGACCGCATCGGCCGCATCCGCGCCGGCGCGCCTGGCCGCCTCGACCAGCCGCTGCGCGAGATCGGAGAGCGCGGACTGATCGAACAGGTCGCGATTGGCCTGCGACGATGTTTGGGTCGAAAGCGTCGAGCTTGGTGAAGAGTTCACGAACGAAATCCTGTTGGGGCGGGGTTCGGGACCGGAACCCACAGATGTGCCCTGATAGCGCGGACTTCAAGCATTTTCAGCCGCCAAAAGCTCAGATTCGCAACTTCGGCGCAACGTCTCGTCAATCATGCGCGCCAAGGTCTTGTCAATCATGAGCAGCAGTGACGGTGGGTTAACCAGGCTTTTTAAGCGGTTTCGGAAAGGCGCGCGCTAAGGTCCTCGCATCGACCGGGAACATAATCCCGGCGGGGAGAACCAAGCCGTGAGGCGTCAAACAGCAACATGCGGGCTCGCTCCCGCCGGGTCGAGCCGCTCCTTGCGGCTCGACCCCCTTTCCCTTCCGGTCCGCTTCGATGCGCATGACCCGCGCGCCGACGGACATGTCAGGCAGATCGAGCTTCATCGCGAGCGCGTCGTGCTGCGCCGTGCCGTCCGCGGCATGCAGATGGCGATCAACGTGCGCGTTGCCGACTTCACCGGCGTCGCTTTGCGCGGCAATGACGAAGCACAGACGCTCGTCCTCGTGCATCGCGATCCCTCGCTGTCCATTCCGCTGCTGGTCGGCGCCGATGCTGACGAGATCGCGCAAGCCTGGGCGATCTGGAGCGAGCTCTTCGCGCTGCCGCAGCTCGACGAAGGCGCTCGCAAGCCTGCGCCGCGCCGTCGCCGCGCCAACGCGATCCGCGCCCGCCGCCCGAAATTCCTGATGCGCCGGCGCACCGGCATGGCGCGGGAATTGCCCGTTCATCGCGGCGAACGTGAGATTATTGCGCGGAGCTAAAGGGCGCCTTTGCCGACCCAACGCCTTCGCGTCAGGCGGCCCGCATCACTGCGTCCACCAGCAATCCCGCAAACAGCAGCAAACCTGCATCGCGGTTCGACTTGAACAGGCGCAGGCACAGTTCGGGATCTTCGATCTTCAGGCGCACGATCTGCGAAGCCAGATGCACGGCGAAGGCCACGAGCCCGAGCCAGGCCGGCCAGCGCGCATCGCCGGAGGCCAGCGCGATGCCGATCAACATCACCGCGAGCCCGTAGAAGAGGATCAGCGCCTGGTGCGTGTGCGCGCCGAACAGGCGCGCGGTCGACTTGATGCCGATCAGCGCGTCGTCCTCGGCATCCTGATGCGCATAGATCGTGTCATAGCCGATCACCCAGGAGATCGCGCCGGCATAGAGCACGAGCGCAGTGACGTCGATGCGTCCGAACGTGACGGCAAATCCCATCAAGGCGCCCCACGAGAAGGCAAGCCCGAGCACGATCTGCGGCCACCAGGTGATGCGCTTCATGAAGGGATAGATCGCGACGATCAAAAGCGAGGCGATGCCGGTCGCAATCGCGAAGCGGTTGAATTGCAGCAGCACCAGGAGGCCGATCAGCGCCTGCGCGACCATGAAGGCCAGCGCCTGCTTCGTGGTCACCTGCCCTGACGGCAACGGCCGCGAGCGCGTACGCTCGACCTTGTCGTCGAGATCGCGGTCGGTGATGTCATTCCACGTGCAGCCGGCCCCGCGCATCACGAAGGCGCCGATGAAGAACAGCACGATGGTGAGAGGCAGGCCGCGGACGTCGTGCGCCATGCCGGCGGCGAGCGCCGCCGACCACCAGCATGGCATCAGGAGAAGCCAGGAGCCGATCGGACGGTCGAAGCGGGACAGGCGCAGGTAAGGCCGCGCCCAATGCGGCGCGAGCGTATCGACCCAGTTGCCGGTGGAATCGGCAACGCGGGCGGATGTCTCGCTCATCGGGTCAGGACGTTGCCGTTGAGCGTATCGAAGGTGCTGCCGCCCTTCTTGCCGGCATTGACCTCGGGCGCCGAGCCCGAACCGAGTACCTCGCTCAGGGACGGGCCGGCCGGACGCGCCTGTTGCTGCTGCATCTGCAGCGCGACGTTGCAGACCTTCGCCGCCATCGCCTCTGTGTTCTTGTGACCGTCCTTCATCTGCGCGCCCACCTGCGGCGGGATTCCGCATTTGGCGGCGTGGGTCTCGATGTACTTGATCATCTTGGTCTCGGCCTGGCTGAAATTGCGAATCAGCTTGCAGGCCTCGTCCGGCGGCGCGTGACGGTCGCTCGCCGCCTTGATCAGCTTGCCGCGCTTCTCGGCTTCTTCGCGCAGGGGCATGAACGCCTTCATGCAGTCCTCGCCGGGACCGGCTTGCGTCGGCGGAGCCGCGCTGAAGGCGCCGGCACCGCCGACCGGCGCGGCCCCGTTCACGGGAAAGGACGATTGCGGCGCGGTGCCGATGGAGGCGGCGGGCGCAGAGCCGTTCACGGGCGGAAAGGGGGAGTTGGTCGCGGCCTGGCCGGGCAGCGGCGCCGGGAAGGCGCTTTGCGCATGGACGCCCGCGGCACCCATGGCGACCATGGCGGCAGTGATCGGAACCATCAGATGACGGATCATGAAGGCAGTCTCTCTGGCAGGAGCTTACGGGGTCGGGGTCTTCTCAATTGAAGCGCAACCAGCGTGTTCGCTTTTCTACGATTCCCGCCGGCCCTTAACAACCCGTGGAATAGGGCAAGAGCGCGGCGCTGGGACGCACCAATTCGGCGATATTTACCCCCAAAACTACTGGTTTCGGTTAAAAACAGCGGCGAATCGGACCTTTGAACGATGCCCTCCCACGATTTTCGCGCTCCCCGCCTGTTCGTCGATGCCGCCCTCGTCCAGGACGCCAGGGTGCCGCTCGACCGCGACCAGAGCAATTACCTCGGCAACGTGCTGCGGCTTGCCGCCGGGGCCGAGGTTCTGGCGTTCAATGGCCGCGACGGCGAGTGGCAGGCGGCCATCGAAGGCCGCAAGCGGCCGGATGGCCTCGTGATCCTTCAGCAGACCCGGCCCCAGGACCGACTACCCGACCTCACTTACGTCTTCGCCCCGCTCAAGCACGCCCGGCTGGACTACATGGTGCAGAAGGCGATCGAGATGGGCGCCGCCGCCCTGCAACCGGTCCTGACAAGGTTTACCCAGGCCTCCCGGGTCAATACCGAGCGGATGCGCGCCAATGTGGTCGAGGCGGCCGAGCAATGCGGCATCCTCAGCATCGCCGCCGTGGCCGAGCCGGTGCCGCTGGAGCGCTTTTTGAGCCAGCGCGCCGCGGGCCGGCTACTGATCTTCTGCGATGAGGCGGCGGAGGTCCAGGACCCCGTTCAGAGCCTGCAACGCGCCCGCGAGGCCGGCCAAGGTATTGACGTGTTGATCGGCCCCGAAGGCGGCTTTGCCGAGGAGGAACGGGCGCTGCTGCTGCGGCAGCCCAAGATCCTGCGGCTGGCACTCGGCCCGCGGATCATGCGGGCCGACACGGCCGCGGTGGCGGCATTGGCGCTGGTGCAGGCGGTGCTGGGCGACTGGGGCGGTGGAAGCCGCTAGCATGGATCCGGAAAAGTGTGCCGCGGTTTTCCGAAACGATCATGCTCAAACGATAACCTGAAGCGCGATGACGATTCATCCTGATCGCATCGCGCGGTGCAGGGTCTCGGACGGCAGCTCTCCGAAGGCCGCCCTGTAACTCGCCGCGAACTCGCTCAGATGCCAGAAGCCGTGCGCAATTGCGCAGGCCTTCACACTGCGCCGCCCGGGACCGATGCGCAGCTGCTTGCGCACCGACCAGAGCCGCAGGACCCGGCTGAAGCGATGCGGGCTCATGCCGCAAATGGCCTGTGTCGCGCTCTGGAGGGTCCGGACGGACACGCCCACTTGCGCGGCCAGTTCGGTCGTCTTGGGCCAGACCGTCAGATCTTGCCGGATCAATCTTTCCATGTCCGCGACGATCTGCCGATAGCCATCCGTGGCGGACGACGCAGGTCCGCCGCTCACGCTGGTGCGCAGCGCGGCGTCCATCGTGCCGAGCAGGGACTGCTCGACGGCGGTCAGCGACATCGGCTCGTTCAGGAAGTCCGGGTCATGTGCCGCGATTTCCAGCGTGACGGAGATCAGGCGGCGCAGCGAGGCAAGAACGTCCGATGGCGGGTTCACCAGGCGATAGCCGTCACCCAGTTGCGCCCAGGGTTCGCGCTGCGGCGGACTGAGATACACGACGGCAATCAGCCGGCCCTCCGGTTCATAGACCAGGCAATCGGAGCTGCCCCTCAGAACGACGATGGAACGGCCCATTGACTGCCCGTTGATGCGGGCCGAGGTCACGTGATCCATCGGCACCACGACGGCGGCGGCATTCGTCAATTGATAGCCGCGAACGATCCTCGGGAAGGTCTTCACCAGAGAGAGGGTCAAGGTCGGCAGGCTGAGCCGGGCCCGCATGATCGCCGTCGCCCCGACCGACAACGGCATGCTGGATGCGCCGGCGTATCTCTCGGTCTCGCCGAAATGGTCGATGTCATACGCCCTGAGCTCGAGGGCTGACGATGGCTTGAGCTCCTGGAAGGACATCAAGCGGTCCGTCGCCAGCTCTCGCGCTCCGTCGCGCGCAATATCGAGATGGCCTTGATCCATATCGTGCCGCTTACCTTGCCTTCTTTGCGGACGTGGCGCCCTTGGAGGCGCGCAGATCGTCCGGCCCGCTGATGCCGGCACGCCTGAGATCGCGAAGCAGCTTCGTGAGCAACAGCATGTTCGTCTTCTGCAGTTCGTGGTTGTTTCCAAACCTGAATGCGTTCTGCTCGGTCACGATGAGTCCGGCCTTCGTCTCGGCGAGAATCTTCCGCCTCTTCAGTCCTGTCACGCGACGGCGAACCGTCTCCAGCGGCAGGCTGAGGAAGCGGGAGAGTGCCGCCCGGGAAACTCCTTGCTTGATCAAATCCGGCTCGACCGCATGAATGCTCGAGAATTGCTGGTCCAGCGCCGGATTGTTCATCACGTGAATGACGTTCGCATTCAGGACCGCATGAACGATCAGAAGGTCCAGCGGATCGAATTCGTCGTAGTGCCGGAAGAGCTCGCTGATCGAAAACAGCATGTAGGCCAGCGTGTGTCGCGAGACCGTCCGGATAATATCTGAGGCATTGCGCATGAATCTGAAACTATGATTCGCATTTGTAGCCGAATGCAGCAGCGAACGGATCGTCCGCCATACCCAGAATGAGTATGCGACGACTTGCCAGCCGTCCTCAATTTCTCATTGTGACGCTGGCCTTCGGCTGCAGCTGGACATCGTTTGTCGACGAGTTCACGAAGAGCCGTGAAGGCTGGACGTCCGGCGTGCCTGCCGGACCCGTGGCCGCCAAGACTTCATTGCGCGACCATGCATCCAACAGTTTCGATGATGCCGGCGCCATCGAGGTGACGATCGCGATGGAAGACGTGATCGCGATGGAAGACCTAGCGATAAAAGACCTGGCGATGAAAGACGACCTTATGCCCGGGGCGGGACCGTTCGAGCTGCTGCGACTGATCAGGGTGTTTCTCCGCCTCGCGGACCCCGGCAGAAGGGGAAGGGTACTCGACCTGGCGGAGCAACTCGCGAAAGAAGCGGGGACAGCGACGGCAGGGTCGACCTTTGCCGCGACCGAGGCGCCATGCGTGGAACCAGCCCCGATCTCCGGCCCAACCGAATCAAATTGAACTCTCTCGTCCCGGCGTCCTCCGCGACGAAGCGGGGACAACGGATGTAGGTATTAAATTACCTGAACCAGGATCCATGCGACGCCACGTTTCACACGCTGCCGACGAGGCCGGGGTCGCACCAAACTCGTTAAGCGATTGATCCTTTGGAGGTCGAAAGCGCTTTCGGGCCGTGCTAAGGGCTGCGCCAACTCCCATTCCTTCCTTGCCCTGCCCGGATCCACCGGGATGATGGACCCTGAGATGACCGCGACTGCCACCTCAAATGCTGCCGGCTCCGCCGCCTGGGCGGATACGCTGCTCTTGTCGTTCGCGCAGGCGGGTTACGTCAGGGCCGAGCCCGCTATCCTGCAACCGGCCGAGCCGTTCCTGGACCTCTCCGGCGAGGACATCCGCAAGAGCCTGTACCTCACCACAGACCTCTCGGGCGAGGAGCTCTGCCTGCGCCCGGATCTGACGATTCCCGTCGCGCGCGACTATCTCGCCTCGCCCCGCGCCGGCCAGCCGGCCGGGTTCAGCTATCTCGGCCCGGTGTTCCGCTACCGTAGCGGCCAGACCAGCGAATTCCTGCAAGCCGGCATCGAATCGTTCGGCCGCCAGGACCGCGCCGCAGCCGATGCCGAGATGCTGGCACTGGCACTGGAGGCGACCGCCGCCTTCGGCGTCCGCGATGTCGAGATCCGCACCGGCGACGTCGCGCTGTTCAACGCCCTGCTGGACGCACTCAACCTCTATCCGGTCTGGCGCCGCCGCCTGGTCAAGGATTTCAACCGCAAGATCAGCCTGGAGCAGGATCTGGAGCGACTGGCAGCCGCCAGCACCGCGACGCGCAGCGAATATGAGGGCGTGCTGGCCGCTCTCGCCGGCTCCGATCGTAAGGCGGCACTCGCCTTCGTCACCGATCTGATGTCGATCGCCGGCACCACCAATGTCGGCGGGCGCACCACGGCCGAGATCGCCGATCGCTTCCTCGAGCAATCGACGCTGAAGGGCGGTGCGCTGCCGCGCGAGGCGATCGCCGTGCTCAAGCGCTTCCTGTCGATATCGGGCAATCCCGACGACGCCATCGCCGAGCTGCGCGCACTCACGACCGACGCGAAGCTCGATCTCGCCCCGGCGATCGATCAGTTCGAGAGCCGCGTCGGCTTCATGGCTGCGCGCGGCATCGACGTGAAGCAGACCCGCTTCTCGACGGCGTTCGGGCGCGGCCTCGACTATTACACCGGCTTCGAATTCGAGGTTCATCACAGGGGCAACGGCGCCGGGCCGCTGGTCGCCGGCGGCCGCTATGATGGGCTGATGACCCAGCTCGGCTCGATCGCGCCGATCCCCGCGGTCGGCTTCTCGGTCTGGGTGGATGCGCTGACGACGATCGGCCGCAAGGTGGGAGCTTAAGTCATGAGCGCGCCATTCGTTCTGGCCGTTCCCTCCAAGGGCCGCCTTCAGGAAAATACCGAGGCCTTCTTCGCCCGCGCCGGGCTCAAGCTGTCGAAGGCCGGCGGCGCCCGCGACTACCGCGGCACGATCGCAGGTCTCGACAATGTCGAGGTCGCCTATCTCTCGGCGAGCGAGATCGCCTCGCAACTCGCCCGCGGCTTTGCGCATCTCGGCGTCACCGGCGAGGACCTGGTGCGCGAGAGCATCGCGGATGCCGACAAGCGCGTGTCGCTGATCGAAGGGCTCGGCTTCGGCTATGCCGACGTCGTCGTGGCGGTGCCGCAGGCCTGGATCGACGTCCGCACCATGGCAGACCTCGACGATGTCACCACCGGCTTCCGTGAGCAGCATCACATGCGGATGCGGGTCGCGACCAAGTTCGTCAACCTCACCCGCGGCTTCTTCCAGACTCACGGCATCACCGATTACCGCATCGTCGAAAGCGCAGGCGCAACCGAAGGCGCGCCGGCGGCTGGCAGCGCCGAGCTGATCGTCGACATCACCACCACAGGTGCAACGCTCGCCGCCAACGGCTTGCGGGTGCTCGACGACGGTATGATCCTGCGCAGCCAGGCCAATCTGGTGGCATCCAAAGGGGCCGACTGGTCGCCGCAGGCGCGAGAGACGGCGCGTGTCATCCTCGATCACATCGCAGCGCGGGCGCGGGCCAACAAGTACCGCGAAGTCCGCACCCGCTTCCGGCAATGCGACGCCGCCCTGCTCGGCGAGGCCCATAGCCAATACGGAGTCGAGGCTCCGTTCGGCGGTCCGACTTCGTCAGGCATGCTGACGCTGCACTGCCCGCCGGGGCAGCTCTATGCGCTGGCGAGCTTCCTCCGCGAGCATGGCGCCGAGACCGTCTCGGTGGTCTCGCTGGACTACGTGTTCGATCGGGAGAACCCGCTGTTCGCCAAGCTCGAGGCGTTCCTGGGGCAGTGAACCCCGGGTTCGTTCAGCATGGCGACAGCAAGCGGCAGCTACCATATGCTGTTGAGATATCTAAACGCCTCTGGAACCTTGATCGATGACGCTGGGCTCTGACGTTTCCGGTATGACGACCACCGCAGCGAGCGCCGCCGCGAAGGGGCTGTCGATAGTCGTCCCCGTCTACAACGAGGCGGCGGGCCTCGCTGCCCTGCATCAGCGCATCTGCGATCTCGCAAAGACGCTGCGGCAGCGCTATCGGCTGACTTGCGAGGTCGTGTACGTCGATGACGGCAGCAAGGATGCGACGCTGTCGATTGCCCGGTCGCTGCCGGCCGACGCGATCGACGTCCAGGTGGTGTCGCTGTCGCGCAATTTCGGCAAGGAGGCCGCGCTGATGGCGGGCCTCGACCATGCCCGGCTCGGCGCCGTCATGTTCATGGACGGGGACGGCCAGCATCCGCCGGCGCTCATCGAACAGCTGGTGCGGCACTGGATCGATGACGGCTATGACGTCGTCTACACCGCCAAGGCCCATCGCGACAACGAGCCCTTCTTGCGCCGGGTCGCGGTGCACGGCTTCTACGCGCTGATCAATTGGGGCGCACGCCAGAAGATTCCCGAGGACGCCGGCGACTTCCGCCTGCTCTCGCCGCGCGCGGTCGCCGCACTCAGGCAGTTGCCGGAACGCAACCGTTTCTTCAAGGGCCTCGCCAGCTGGATCGGCTTCCGCCAGATCCGCGTCGACTACGAGCCTGCGGCGCGCGTCCATGGCGTCACCACCTTCAACGCCGCAAGCCTGCTCGGCCTCTCGATCGAGGGCCTGACCTCGTTTTCGGTGGCTCCGCTGCGCTTCGCCAGCCTGCTCGGCGTCATTCTCGCCGGAGGTGCCTTCCTGTTCGGCCTGTCGATCCTCTGGGAGGTGTTCACGACCGGCAAGCAGGTGCCCGGCTATCCCTCGCTCGTGATCGGCCTGATGACGATCGGCGGCGTGCAGCTCATCATGATCGGCATCGTCGGCGAATATATCGGCAAGATCCTTTCCGAGCTGAAGGCGCGCCCGATCTACTTCGTCGCCGAACACAGCGAAAAGCACTCCGAGGCCGGCAGGGCCGACGACGCCCCGAACAGGACGGCCGCCGAATGAGCGCGGCCGCGAGCCCGCGGCGAATCTGGCTCTGCGCCGACGATTACGGTATCAGCCCGGGCGTCAACCGCGCCATCCGCGACCTGATCGAACGCGGCCGCCTCAACGCCACCTCGGTGATGATGGTGGGTGCAGCGATCGAACGCAGCGAGATCGAGGCGCTTCAGTCCGCAGTAAAGACGAACCCGCGCTGCACGATCGGATTGCACGTGACGCTGTCGGCGCCGTTCCGGCCGCTCACCATGCATTTCCGACCGCTCGACGGCGACATGTTCATGCCGTTTCCGAAGCTGCTGCGCGCGGGCGTTCTGCGGCGGCTCGACCGGGAATTCTTCCGCAACGAGGTCAAGGCGCAGCTGGCAGCCTTCATGGAAGCGTTCGGACGCGCCCCCGACTTCGTCGACGGCCACCAGCATGTGCAGCTCTACCCGCAGGTACGCGACGGCTTTGTCGATGCGGTCGCTGAGACTTCGCCAAACGCCTGGGTGCGTCAGGGCGGCCGCGATCTGCCGCTCAGGCAACGGCTGGCCTCGCCAAAAGCCCTGCTGCTCGACAGTCTCAGCGCGCAATTCCGCCGCCGCGCCGGCAGCGCCGGCCTCAGCTTCAACCCCGGCTTCGCCGGCGCCTATGATTTTACGCGCGAGGCCGATTTCGGCGCGCTGATGCGGCAATTTCTGGAAGGCCTTCCCGACGGCGGTCTCGTGATGTGCCATCCCGGCTTCGTCGATGACGTCCTCGCCGGCCTCGACCCGATGACCGACGTCCGCGAGCGCGAGCACGCCTATCTCTCGGGCGAAGCCTTCGCGCGCCTGCTGGCGGACAGCAACGTGACACTGGGATGAAGCCGGCGAAGAGCTGGCCCAGGAGGCAGCTTGTCGCATACGGAAATTTAATCCGGCCGGCACTGTTGGGGCCACAATGGAACCCTACATCTCCTGCGCGCTTGGTTTTGCGCGAAGGAGACAGATCATGACGCCGCAGGAACGCCAGCTCGTCGACGACCTTTTTGACCGGCTTTCTAAGCTGGAGAATGCACCGCGCGATCCCGATGCGATTGCCGCGATCTCCGACGGCCTGCGCAAGGCGCCCGGCGCCGTCTATGCGCTGGTGCAGACCACGCTGTTGCAGGACGAAGCGCTGAAGCGCGCTCATAACCGCATCCAGGAGCTGGAGGCCGGCCAAGCGCCCGAGCCCGC
Source organism: Bradyrhizobium sp. PUT101 (assembly GCF_052043945.1). Taxonomy (NCBI): domain Bacteria; kingdom Pseudomonadati; phylum Pseudomonadota; class Alphaproteobacteria; order Hyphomicrobiales; family Nitrobacteraceae; genus Bradyrhizobium; species Bradyrhizobium sp. PUT101. The sequence goes on along the minus strand of NZ_CP197207.1, from coordinate 5,158,982 downwards.
CCAGTCCGGCGGCTTCCTCGACACCATGCGCGACACGCTGTTCGGCGGGAGCCCCGCGCGCGGCTCGGTTCCGAACGTGCCGCCGCGTGAGCAGCGACCGGTCTGGAACACCGGCCAGGCGATGCAGCAGACGCAGCCGGGCTACGGCCAGCCGCCCTATGGACAGGCTTACGGCCAGGGACCGGTGCAAGGGCCGGGACAAGGGCCGGGACAAGGTTATGGTGCCCCGCCCGTGGGCGGTGGCGGCGGCTCGTTCCTCGGCACGGCGGCGGCGGCCGCGGCCGGCGTCGTCGGCGGCTCGCTGCTGCTCTCCAGCATCCGCGGCATGATGGGTGGATCGCATCAGCAGGCCTTCGGCGACACCAATGCCGCGGGCGACCGCAGCCCCTGGGGCGGCGGCGACCAGTCGGGCGGATCGCTCGCGCGCGACGCCGGCGTCAACGACATCAGCTCGAACCGGGATTCCCGCCAGGGCTTCTCCGACCAGGCGTCGAACGACGACCGGAACAACAACAATAACGACAACAACGACCAGAACTACGACGACAATCGCGACGACAACATGGACATGGCCGACGACAGCGATTTCGGCGGCGACGACGACGGCGGCAGCGACTACGCGTGACGCCGATCTACAAGGCATGCAAGCGAACGGCCGCCGATGAGGCGGCCGTTTTCATGAGATGTGTCTTGCTCGGAGGCCCTTCCTTCTCCCTGCAACAAGGGGAGAGGGTAACGACGATCACATCACCACAACCTTGGTACCGACATTGACGCGGCCGTAGAGGTCGATGACGTCCTCGTTGCGCATACGGATGCAACCGGAGGAGACATTGGTGCCGATGGTCCAGGGCTCGTTGGAGCCGTGAATCCGGTAGAGCGTCGAGCCGAGATACATCGCGCGGGCGCCAAGAGGATTTTCCGGGCCGCCTTCCATGTGCCGGGGCAGATCGGGACGGCGCGCGAGCATTTCCTTCGGCGGCGTCCAGTCCGGCCATTCGCGCTTGGCGGTGATCGACTTCACCCCGGACCAGGTGAAGCCGGGACGGCCGACGCCGATGCCGTAGCGCATCGCCCTGCCGTTGCCCTCGACGAGATAGAGGAACTTGTTCGGCGTATCGACCACGATCGTGCCGGGACTTTCGTTGCCGTTATAGTCAACGAGTTGTTTCTCGAATCTCGGATCGAACGGACGCTGCCGCGGGTCGACCGCCTCTTGCTGGAGAGCTGCACCTTGCATCTGCGGCTCGCCCATCGGCGGCAGGCGGCGCTGATCGTAATAGGCCGGCTGCTGCTGATACACCGGCTGCTGCGGCGCGTAGGCCGGACCGCGGCCGGGACCGTCGCCGAACAGGAACTCGATGAAGCCGCCACCCATGTTCGAATTGGAAGCGACGCGCACCGGCGCCGGCGGCACCTGCGGCGCGTAGAGCACCGCGGGCGGATCGTTCGGCACGCTGTTGTCGAAGGCGCTGGCGTCGTTGGCGCCGGCCATGAAGGTGCAAGCGCTGCCGAGCAGCGCGACAGACATTTTCTTGAACATCGACGTACTCTGTACTGTTTCGTCTAGATCACATGCGCCGTGGAAGCTGCCTGGCTGATCGGCGCCCGCGACGTGGTCAATAAAGAGCAAAAGCCGTTGCGTTTGGTAAACGGATCAGGCGTTTGGATTCACCACGTCGCAAGTGACGGCGCAATTTGGCGATCAACGTTTATTTTCCATGAATGCCGCGCGTCCATGGTTAATCGCTTCTTCGCGCAGCGTCGCGCGCAGCCGCCCCGCAGTTCCCGCTGTGAACTTCGTGTTAAATCGCTTCTGCCTACAAAGACGCGTGAATGAGGTGGGGGAGTATCCTGATGGCTGTTCACCGCAAACGTTTTCGTGTCGAGGATATCGTCGGTGGCGAGATGCCCATTCTAGACGTAACTGAAGAGGCCCCCCCGATGCATAGCGAGATCATGGCCGAGCTGCGCGCGATCCGCGCACAGATGGCGAAGGGTACTGCACCGCTGTCCGGCAGCGCAGCCATGGCGGCGATCGATGCCTCGACGGCCCACGAGCTTGCCGAAGCGCGCACCATGCTGGAGACCTACCGGGCACAGATCGAGCAGTGCGAGAAGCTGAAGGTCGAGCTCGACCTCATCCACGACGCCATCGACCGCACCAAGCGCGAGATCGCGACGCTGCACGGCAAGAGCTTCGACGGCGGCGAAATGGCCAAGGTCAATGGCGAGCTCGGCGCGGTGGTCGGCGGCACCGAGCAGGCGACCCAGCAGATCCTCGAGGCCGCTGAATCGATCGACCAGGCCGCCAGCGCAATGTCCAAGGTGGACTCGGCCGATCAGCAGAAGCGACTGGCCGACGACATCCAGGAACGCGTCATCTCGATCTTCGAAGCCTGCAACTTCCAGGACCTGACCGGCCAGCGCATCAGCAAGGTCATGACCACGATGAAGTTCATCGAGCAGCATATCAATGCGATGATGGAGATCTGGGGCGGCGTCGACGCCATCAAGGCCCATGTGCCCGCGCATGTCGACAACCGCAGCGAGGACGAAAAGCTCCTCAATGGCCCGAAGCTCGCCGGCGACGTCGGCCATGCCTCGCAGGACGATATCGACGCGCTGTTCGACTGAGCGGCCACGAATTGCGGAAAAACAAAACGCCGGCGGGAGCCGGCGTTTTTCGTTTGGCCATTCCGGGGCGATGCGTCAGCATCGAACTGTGGTGCGCGGTTGCGTACCTGAGAAGTTCGAGGTCCCGGGTTCGGTCCTGCGGACCGTCCCGAAACGACAATCAGAACATCACGCTCGCGGCGCGCAGCGGACGTAGACCATGTTGCCGTAGCGGGTGGCGGCGTCCTTGTCGATGAAGCGGGTGATCAGGACGCGGCCGTCGAAGGAGATGATCTCGCGATCCTGCTCGCCAGGGGTCGGCCCCGCCGGTCCGATGTAGTTCTTGCCGCTCGGCGAGCCCTTCAGCCGCAGTTCCTGCGGCGTCGCCTGGTCGGCCAGATGCATGATCACGCCGCCGGAGGAGCCGGCGGTGATCACATAGGGGTTCTTGCACTGCGCCCGGGCGGCAGCCTCGGTGCGGGCGCGGTCGGCCGGGTTCTGGAACGAGGCGAGACCCCAGCGGCCGACGATCTCGTCGGCGCGGATGGTGGCCGGCATTTCCGGAGCTGTGCCGGGTTCGGCCTCGGGCGGCGGAGAGGACGACGAGAAGGACGGCAGGCTCATGCCGCCGCCGCAGGCGCCCAGCAACAGCGCCAGACAGGAGGCTGCCGCCAGATTGGCAACCGTGCGCGCGTGAGCTGAACTGATCATGGCATTCCCCCGAACAAGACGACGGCCGCACCCCTCCCGCAGCCAAGCGCAAAACCGCTGCCGGAGCAATGACGTCCTTCTGTACGCCGACGCCCCGAACAAGTTTCCAATGCCACCATCCTATATCCGCCTCAACAATCGCTTAACCACCTTTGCTTGACAGGATCGCGGCCAAGCCATATTTCCGGGCCCACTATTAGCACTCGGAAAGCCCGATTGCTAAGCGCGCCGTTCGATCCCTCAGGGAGAGGGTGGACGGACGCGCCGCCCCACCGACTTCCACCACTTCCGAAGCGAGCCTCCAAAGGGAAACGTCATGGCTAAATCCAAATTTCGTCCGCTGCATGACCGTGTCGTGGTCAAACGTATCGACGCCGAGGAAAAGACCAAGGGCGGCATCATCATTCCCGACACCGCCAAGGAAAAGCCGTCGCAGGGCGAAGTCGTCGCCGTCGGCCCCGGCGGCCGCGATGAGACCGGCAAGCTGATCCCGATCGACCTCAAGGTCGGCGACCGCGTGCTGTTCGGCAAGTGGTCGGGCACCGAGGTCAAGATCGACAATGAAGAGCTCCTGATCATGAAGGAGTCGGACATCATGGGCGTGCTGGCCTAAGGCCATCTGCCTGAACGGCCGCTGAATGCCATCTCGTCATGCCCGGGCTTGCCCCGGGCATCCATCACTTTTCGCAAGATGATCGATTGCCGGGTCAAGCCCGGCAATGACGAAGAGAAGCGGCAGGAACAACACGAAACACGAGGGATTGCAGACATGGCTGCCAAAGACGTCAAGTTTTCCGGAGACGCGCGCGATCGCATGCTGCGCGGCGTCGACATTCTCGCCAACGCCGTCAAGGTGACGCTCGGCCCGAAGGGCCGCAACGTCGTCATCGAGAAGTCGTTCGGCGCGCCCCGCATCACCAAGGACGGCGTCACCGTCGCCAAGGAGATCGAGCTCGAGGACAAGTTCGAGAACATGGGCGCCCAGATGCTGCGCGAGGTCGCCTCCAAGACCAACGACACCGCCGGCGACGGCACCACCACCGCGACCGTCCTGGCCCAGGCCATCGTGCGCGAAGGCGCCAAGGCGGTTGCCGCCGGCATGAACCCGATGGACCTCAAGCGCGGCATCGACACCGCGGTCGCCGCCGTCGTCAAGGACATCGAAAAGCGCGCCAAGCCGGTCGCCGCCTCCTCCGAGGTCGCCCAGGTCGGCACCATCTCGGCCAATGGCGATGCCGCCATCGGCAAGATGATCGCTCAGGCGATGCAGAAGGTCGGCAACGAGGGCGTCATCACCGTCGAGGAAAACAAGTCGCTCGACACCGAGGTGGACATCGTCGAGGGCATGAAGTTCGACCGCGGCTATCTCAGCCCCTACTTCGTCACCAACGCCGAGAAGATGACCGCCGAGCTCGAGGACGCCTACATCCTCCTGCACGAGAAGAAACTCTCGGGCCTGCAGGCCATGCTGCCGGTGCTGGAAGCCGTGGTGCAGTCGGGCAAGCCGCTCGTCATCATCGCCGAGGACGTCGAGGGCGAGGCGCTGGCCACCCTGGTCGTCAACCGCCTGCGTGGCGGCCTCAAGGTTGCCGCCGTGAAGGCGCCGGGCTTCGGTGACCGCCGCAAGGCCATGCTGGAGGACATCGCGATCCTGACCGGTGGCCAGCTGATCTCCGAGGAGCTCGGCATCAAGCTCGAGAACGTCACGGTGAAGATGCTGGGACGCGCGGGCAAGGTGGTGATCGACAAAGAGAACACCACGATCGTCAAGGGCGCCGGCAAGAAGCCCGACATCGAGGCGCGCGTCGGCCAGATCAAGGCCCAGATCGAGGAGACCACCTCGGACTACGACCGTGAGAAGCTCCAGGAGCGCCTCGCCAAGCTTGCCGGCGGCGTCGCGGTGATACGCGTCGGCGGCGCCACCGAGATCGAGGTCAAGGAGAAGAAGGACCGCGTCGAGGACGCGCTGAACGCCACCCGCGCTGCGGTGCAGGAAGGCATCGTCCCCGGCGGCGGCGTCGCGCTGCTCCGCGCCAAGAAGGCGGTGGGCCGTCTCACCAACGCCAATGACGACGTCCAGGCCGGCATCAACATCGTGCTGAAGGCGCTGGAAGCCCCGATCCGCCAGATCTCCGAGAACGCGGGCGTGGAAGGCTCGATCGTCGTCGGCAAGATCCTGGAGAACAAGTCCGAGACCTTCGGCTTCGACGCCCAGAGCGAGGACTATGTCGACATGGTCGAGAAGGGCATCATCGATCCCGCCAAGGTGGTGCGCACCGCGCTCCAGGACGCCTCCTCCGTGGCCGGCCTGCTGGTGACCACCGAGGCCATGGTCGCCGAGCTGCCGAAGAAGGAAGCTCCGCCGGCCATGCCGGCCGGCGGCGGCATGGGCGGCTTCTAAGCCTCCGTTCCATCGCAGTATTGCGAAGGCCGCCTCCGGGCGGCCTTCTTTTTTGCCGACCCTGCCTCTCCGCTTTCCAATTCAACCGGCAGCCAAAAACCACTACGGTGGCGCCGATTCTGATTGCTCGAGGTCTTCGTCGATGCGCGCGCTTCTGGTTTGTTCGACTGCCCTTCTGGCGGCTCTGCTCGCCGTCTCGCCCGAGTTCGCCTCCGCCCAGATGAAGCTGTCGCCGAAGGCGACAGTGCCGGGCGGACCCGAGACGCGCTATTTCACGTCGATCGACGGGCTGATGGACGGCAATGCCGACGTGATCCTGAAGGAGACGCGCCAGGGCAGGACGGTCACCGCGGCGGTGCTCGACGTCTGCTACCCGATCGCGAAGAATTCCGACCGCAAGGACCGCTTCGTCGTCAATCTCCAGGTCGCCGGCCAGACGCTGACGGGAACGACGCAGAGCCTTGGCGAGAAGTCGCCGGTCAGCGTCAAGCTGCTGCGCAAACAATCCGGCGACACCTTCGAATTTCGCGGCCAGATCGCGATCGGCCAGGCGGTGACCGAGGTCACCTCCCCCGACAATTCCGATCTCAGCGAGAAGGAATTTCTGGACAGCCAGACCTCCGACGACGGCATCACGCCGCAGCCGAAGGATTTCACCGACGTCTCGCCGGAAGCAATCGCAGTCAAGGTCAAGCTCGACGCTGCGACCGACTTCCTGAAGAGCCTGAAGGGCCAGGAGGTCGAGGTGACGCTGGCGAGCCTCACCGTCGGCTGCGACGCACTGCGCGCAGGCGAGCAGACCATCAACATGTCGGTCGATCCCGAGCGCGCGGGAGCGCTGCTGTCGAAATTCAAGGCGATGCCCGGCGTCACGGCCGCAGGCTGGACCGCGGGCATGATCGAGATGGACCGCACCATCCGCTTCCCCGCGGCAGACTGGCGCGAGGGTGACAGGATCAACAAGGGCAAGCTTGCAACTGCGGTGGCAAGCGTGCTGAGCAGGACGCTCGCGGCAAAGCCGGTCTCGCAAAACTTCAACCCCGCGACCGGCAAGCTCAAGCTGGTGTTCAAGCGGCCGAATCAGGATTTTCCGACGCTCGAGCTCACCGACACAATCGAGGTCGCCGGGCTCCTATCGCCCGACAAGCCGGGCACCACCGACAAGCTCATGCTCTGGATCGGCAGCCCCGCGACCACGACCGCCGACGAGAGCAGCGGTGCCAAGCTCAATCTGTCCGACGATGCGAGCCTGGACGAAGAAGGCGATCTGCCTGACGACAACGGGGCGATCGAGGCGCTCGCAACCGAGCTGAAGGGCCAGCGCTGGGACGCCGACAAGTCGGTGTGGAAGTAGGCTTCTCGTGCCACGGACGTAGCGCGAAGCGCTGCGAGCCGGGGCCCAGAGGCCGCAAGCGGAATCGCGGAGAGAAAACTGGGTCCCGGCTCTGGGTCGCATCGCTTAGGCGATGCGCCTTGTCCGGGACACGAAAGGAACGTTCGCGAGACCCTAAAGCGCGATGCGATTAGGATGAATCGTCATCGCGCTTTAGGTTGTTGTTTGAGCATGATCTCTTCGGAAAACCGCTGCGCACTTTTCCGGATCATGCCCTAATTCCCGTTGACGCGAAAGCGCAGCGGCTTGGGGCCGAGCAGCGTCAGCACGTCGCCCTGTCGCCTCCAAGTCTCGACGCTGCCGAGCGCGGCCACGAGCTCGTCGTCGGCCTGCACCTTCGCCGGCGGACAGGAACGGTCCTGGATCTGGCCGGGGACGAAGATCACGGTGTTGCCGGCGACCGAGAACTGGCCCTTGCCGCCCTTGCACCAGAGCTCCAGCACGACTTCGCCATGGTCGCCGATCTCGATGTTCGGAATCCGCTTCGAGCCGGGCTGCGGCAATGCTTCGAGCGTCATCTCGGTGCCGAACGGGAATCCGTCCTCGGCACGAGCGAGCGTGGACATCGCGAGCATTGCAAGTGCCGCACACACCAATCGCCTGAGTGAAACCATGAGACCTCTCGACCGACCTGATTTGCGGCACCTTCTATAAGATGGCGGGGCCATTGAGAAGGTTCGCCCAGATGCAAAAATCCCCGCGGGGCGAACCTCGCGGGGATTTGCGTCGAACGAGGCGCTGCCGGCTATTTCAGGACCATCGCCGTGAACGGCCAGACATAGGCCTGCAACGTCACGAGCACACCGACGAGGCACGCCAGCACGATCGAGTGCCAGAACACGAAGCGCAGGATGGTGCCCTCATGCCCGTACCAGTTGGTCGCGGTGGAGGCGACCACGATCGACTGGGCGTCGATCATCTTGCCCATCACGCCACCGGAGGAGTTCGCCGCGCTCATCAGGATCGGGGACAGGCCGAGCTGCTCGGAGGTGATCTTCTGCAGGTTGCCGAACAGGATATTGGACGACGTATCCGATCCCGTCAGCGCCACGCCGAGCCAGCCGAGCAGCGTGCCGAAGAAGGGATAGAGCACACCGGTCGCGGCAAAGGCGAGACCCAGCGTTGCGTCGACGCCGGACAGGCGGGTGAGCGTGCCGATCGCCAGCATCGCCGAGATCGTGATCAGCGAGATCGCGCACAGCCGGATGGTGCGGCCATACTGGGCGATAAGCCCGCCGGGACCGACCCCCATCAGGATGCCGGAGATGATCGCCGCGATCAGCATGCCGGTGCCGGTGAAGGAGAGATAGGTGAAGGCAAACACCGCGCTCTCTTTCGTCGGCCCTGGCGCGACCGGCGGCATCTTGTTGATCATCTGGTGCAGCTCGGGCACGGGATAGTTCCAGACGAAGATCGAGTTCGCCCAGGTCTTGAAGGCGCCGTTGCCCCAGATCAGCATCACGATGCAGACGATGATCCAGGGCAGGAGCGCATTGAAGAGCTCGGCCTGCGTCAGCGGCGTCTTGTCGAGCGGCCTTGCCGCCGCCATCGTCGAGGCCGATTCATCGCGGCCGCGCAGCGCCGGGGACAGCCAAAGCTGCTTCGGTTGCCACACCTTCAGGAACAGGATCAGCGCCCCCATCGAGATCAGCGACGCGCCGATGTCGACGATCCAGGGATTGATGTAGTTCGAGATCACGAATTGCGGGACGGCAAACGATATGCCGGTGACGAGGACCGCCGGCCAGACATCCTTCATGCCCTTCCAGCCCGCAAAGGCCCACACCACCCAGAACGGCACGATGAGCGAGAAGAACGGCAATTGCCGGCCAACCATCGCACCCAGGATGTAGGGATCGAGTCCCGTGACTGAAGCGAGCCCCTGGATCGGCGTGCCCAGCGCGCCATAGGCGACCGGCGCGGTGTTGGCGATCAGCGACAGGCCGGAAGCTGCGAGCGGCGAGAAGCCGAGCCCGATCAGCACGGCGCCGGTGATCGCAACCGGCGTGCCGAAGCCGGAGGCGCCCTCGAAGAACGCGCCGAACGAGAACGCGATCAGCAGCAATTGCAGCCGCCGGTCCTCGGTGACGCCGCCGACGGCGCGCTTGAGCAATTCGAAGCGACCGGTGCTCACCGTCACCTGGTAGAGGAAGATGACGTTGAGGACGATCCAGCCGATGGGGAAGAACCCCGTGACGACGCCCAGCACCGAGGCGCGGATCGACATGTTCGCGGGCATGGTGAAAACGAAGATCGTGATCAGATTGGTCACGATCACGGCAATGACGGCCGCGATATGCGCCTGGACGCGACCGCTCGCGATCAGGACCAGCAGCGTGACGACGGGCACCGCCCCCGCGATGGTCGACAGCACCGGGCTGTTCAGCGGGTCATAGATTTGATTCCACATGGACTTTCTCCCCACGCATGTTGCGGCAGGCGGCCCGCGTGGAGAGCCGTCCTGCTTGACGCTGAAAGTGATAACCCCGAGCTGGACGCCAATTCCTCGCGAATGCAGGCGGTTCCCGTCCGCTCACAAGCTCGCGAAATCCCGCACCACCCTGCCCCCGGCCGTCGAAGCCCATGCTAGGGTTGCGGGCTGCGACAATCCAACGCAAATTGCAGATCTTGCGACTTTAGTCTAGGCGCGCCCGTTTCTGCCATCGCCTCAAGTCTTTGGCTCTGGGCCGCTATGCACATCTCCCGAGGAGACCCTGCTCTGTGAAGAACATCAGCGCCACGCTCGCGATCGTCTGGCGAATCGCCGCTCCTTATTTTCGGTCGGAGGACAAATGGGCGGGTCGGGGCCTGCTCGCCGCCGTCGTCGCGATGGAGCTGGTGCTGGTCGCGATCAATGTGCTCCTCAATCAATGGCAGAACCGGTTCTACAGCGCGCTGCAGGCCTACGATCTGCCCGAGTTCATCAAGGAGGTCTGGATCTTCCTTGGCCTTGCCTTCACCTTCGTCGCACTGGCCGTCTACAAGCTCTACCTCAACCAGTGGCTCCAGATCCGCTGGCGGCAATGGCTGACGCAACATTATCTCGGCGAATGGCTCGACGGCGCCACGCACTACCGCATGCAGCTCAAGGGCGACGCTGCCGACAACCCGGACCAGCGTGTCACCGAGGACGTCAAGACCTTCGTCGAACAAACGCTGACCATCGGCCTTGGCCTTTTGTCCTCGGTCGTGACGCTAGCCTCGTTCGTGGTCATCCTATGGGGGCTGTCCTACAAGGCACCTTTGTACATTTACGGCACCGATATCGTCGTCCCCGGTTTTCTGGTCTGGTGCGCGGTGGTCTACGCGATTGTGGGTACCGCGCTGACGCACTGGATCGGCGCCCCGCTCATCAATCTGAATTTCGAGCAGCAACGCTTCGAGGCCGATTTCCGCTTCAACCTGATCCGCGTGCGCGAAAATTCCGAGCAGATCGCCCTTTTGAAGGGCGAGAGCGCGGAGCGAGGGCGTCTCCTGCAGCGCTTCGGCTTCGTCATCGGCAATTGGTACGAGATCATGCGTCGGAACAAGCGCCTGATCGCGTTTACGGCAAGCTACGGTCAGGCTGCAACGATCTTTCCCTATGTAGTGGTGGCGCCTGCCTACTTCGCCAAGCGCATCCAACTCGGCGACATGATGCAGACTGGCTCGGCGTTCGGCAGCGTGCAGGACGCGCTGTCCTTCTTCGTCACCGCCTATCGCTCGCTCGCCGAATGGCGCGCGGTGATTGCGCGACTCGATGGCTTCGAGATGTCGGTCAGCTCCGCCGCCCATGGCGCAGGGCTCGAGCCGACCATCGATGTTGCGCCGTCGAAGGGCAAGGCCATCGGGCTCGAGCAATTGCTGGTCAAACTGCCGAACGGCACACCTCTGGTCGCAGCCGATGCCTTCACGATCCAGCCGTCGGAGCGCGTGTTGGTGACCGGACCGTCGGGCTCCGGCAAGTCCACTCTGTTCCGGGCTATCGCCGGCATTTGGCCGTTCGGTACCGGCACGGTCGTCATCCCGGAGAAGGCAAAGCTGATGATGCTGCCGCAGCGACCCTATTTTCCGGTCGGCATGTTGCGCGATGCCATCGTCTATCCGGCAGCGAACGGCGTATTCGACGCTGCGCAAGTCCGCGACGCGCTGATCGCGGTCGGGCTGCCTGATCTCTCCGAGCGGCTGGAGGAGGACGGCCATTGGAACCGGATGCTGTCGCTCGGCGAGCAGCAGCGCCTCGGGCTCGCCCGCGCGCTGTTGCATGTACCGGACTATCTGTTCCTGGACGAGGCGACTGCCTCGCTGGACGAGCCGTCGGAGGCCCGGCTTTATCGGCTCCTGGTGGAGAAGCTGCCGCAGGCAACCATCGTCTCGATCGGCCACCGCTCGACGCTCGACGCTTTCCACACGCGTAAGGTGGCATTGGTGAAGGATGGTGCGATCCACGTGGTCGGCGGTGAACGGGCTGCAGCGGAGCCGACCGCGGCGCGCTGAGGCGCGAGCGGAGGCCGCCGGTTCGGCGCGCGCGGCTCGAACGGCCGCGCTCCAACGTTCGTCCCGGCTTGTCCCACCTGCGCAGCCGAAGCCGCTTCTGCGAGGCGAAGACACGGGCATCCACGTCCTTCAGGAGCTCTGCGCGATACGTGGATGGCCGGGACAGGGCTGGACAGGGCCGGCCATGACGATGTGGCAACATCGGGCCCTCACCGCACACGCCACGGCCAAACTCCAGCAGCGTGCTATTGGACCCAAAGCAAAAGGGCGGCAGGTTGCCCCGCCGCCCTCGCTAAAGTCGTTTCGGAAAGAAACTTACTTCAGATTGCTCATCGCCGTCAGGTCGAACGACAGCTTGGCGATGCCGGCCGCGCCGCACCAGTTGGAGCCGACGCCCGACGGATTGATCGGGGTAACGAAGGTGCCCGAGGACGCGCTGATGTTGCCGCGCGCCGAAAAATCGCTCGTGAAGGCGTTACAGTCGCCCTTCGACAGGTCCGTGTCGGAGTAGCGCAGATCCAGCGTCATCACCTTGTAGGTGAAGCCGATGCCGACATTCCAGGTGTTGTAATCGGCATATTTGATGCCGTTCGGGAAAGCCGCCACGCCGTAGAAGCTGTCCGAGGTGCCGAGCCACTGACGGCCGAACTCACCCGACACGTACATGCCGACGCCGCTCGAGCCGAACACGGTGCTGGGCGCGATATATTTGCCCACGATCGAGGTGTAGTTGCCCCAGGCGCCCGAGTTCAGGTAGCTCGGCGTGTAGTATTCGTTGATGCCGAACGACCAGTTCTCGTTCACCGTGTAGGTGAACTTGCCGTAGACTTCGAAGAAGCTCAGGTCCTTCTTGATCACGTTGGTGTTGAGCAGGGCTTTCTCGGCGCAATTGTCGCCTTGGAAGTTGCCGGCAAAGTCGATGCCGTTGCCGCCGAAATAGCAGCTGCCACCCGGATACAGGTAACCCCAGACGCCGATGTCGAAGGCGAACGCACCGAAGGTCGGGCGGATACCACCGTAGATGTCGACTTCGGCCGCGGCGCGGTTCGGGAACGAGATGCTCGAGGCGGACGTACCGACGTAGAGCTGGAGGTCCTTGGTGACGTTGTAGCGCGGCTCGAAATAGGCCGTGACCGACGGCTTGTGGTTCGACTGGGTGATACCGCGGAAGATGTAGTCGCTCATGATCCCACCGCCGAAGGCGATGTCCCAGGGATCGAAGGCCGGCGGCGGCGGGGCCTTCAGCGCTTTCACCCGCAAGTCTGCCGCGAAAGCCGAACCCGTCGTCACCATTGCCAGCGCCGTTGCCAACAAAGCTACTTTTTTCATTTCGATCCCCATCGCCAGTTCTTAGACCCCAGTCGTATCCCGGAAGCCCCCCGGGGCACTCGACCTGATTGCAAATTACATCACTGCGACAATCTGGATTGGCGGATAGGAACCGTGAAGCAAAAAGCGCGGGCATCTGCCGACTTTTTAGGCGTTTTGACCAATTCACGAAAGGTTGTTGGCCTGTGTGGCTTCCCGATCACATTTTTTACATTCCAAAGTGCACAGGAGGCCCGTGAAAGTCCGGGGGTCTTCGGCGGGGTGGCGCCCAGGCCACGAATCGGACGGGCGGGGCAAACAGGCTGAGCCTGAACAGCTTGCGACGATGCAAAAAGGCCGCAGCGCCCAGCGCCGCGGCCTTTCTGATTGCAGATCGCTTCAAGAGGCAACGAGCGGCCGGGCTTACCCCTGCCCCTCTGCCGGCGCTGGTTCCGCAGAAGACGAAGGCATCGCCCAGCTTGTCTCGGAGGCAGGCTCGGGAGCCGGAGCTTCCACCGGTGCCGATGGCTTCGGAGCAGGAGCTGCCTTCGCCTTCTTCGGTGCCGCTCTCTTCGCGGCCTTCTTGGGTGCGGCCTTCTTGGCCGACTTCGCAGCAGCCTTCCTGGCGGCTTTCTTCGGAGCTGCCTTCTTGGCAGACTTCTTCGCAGTTTTCTTTGCAGTTTTCTTCGCAGTCTTCCTGGCAGACTTTTTTGCGGACTTCTTGGCTGCCTTCTTTGCGGTCTTCTTCGCTGCTACGGCCTTCTTCGCTTTTTTGGCCTTCTTGCTTTTCTTCTTCTTCGCTTTCGCCATCGTGGTCCTCCTGTTGCCGCCGAACAATGGTCGATCGGGCGTCGTTCTGCCGTCACCTCCGGACGAAAGCCCGAGCCTTTGAAAGCTCAAACTTGTGCGTTCGGTGTCGGCCGCGACCCGCCCGTAGCCCAATCGAGAAGCTCAATCGTGTGTACGACCGGAACTGACGTGCCACTGGCAATCTGCACCATGCAGCCGATATTGCCCGCGGCAATCATGTCCGGCTTGACGCTCGCGATGTTGGCGACCTTGCGATCGCGCAACCGGCCCGCAAGCTCGGGCTGGAGAATGTTGTAGGTCCCCGCCGAACCGCAACACAAATGGCTCTCGGGCACATCTTTCACCACGAATCCATTCTTGGAAAGCAATTCTTTCGGAAGGCCCGTGATTTTCTGCCCGTGCTGCAACGAACACGCGGAGTGATAGGCAACGACGATGTCGTCCTGTCTCGCAGTCGTCGCGAGTTCGAGGCCGGCGACGTATTCGGTGATGTCCTTGGAGAGCGCCGACACCTTCGCCGCATCGGCCGCGAACGCGGAGTCCTCGCGCAGGAGATAGCCATAGTCCTTGATGACCGTACCGCAGCCGGAGGTCGTCACCAGGATGGCGTCGAGTCCCTCGCCGGCCGCTTCCTTCCGCCACGCCGCGACGTTGGCGCGAGCTCGCGCCAGCGCATCCTGGTCGTTGCCAAGGTGATGGGTCAGCGCGCCACAGCACTGCTCGTCCCGGACCAGGACCACCTCGATGCCGTGGCGGGTCAGGAGATTGATGGCGGCCTGGTTGATGCGCGGCGCCAGCACCTGCTGGGCGCAGCCCTGGAGTAGCGCCACACGTCCGCGCTTCTTGCCGAGCGCCGCGAATACGCTGCCCGCGGCAGGCCCTGCCGGCGGCAATTGGTTCGGGGCCAGCGCCAGCATCGCCTTGATGCGCTGGATCAATCCGGGCGTCGCCGAAGGCCGCGGCGTCGGCAGCAAGACGCCCAGCGGACGGGCCAGCCGCGCCAGCCACATGCTGATGCGGAAGCGCTGCGGGTCCGGCAGGACGAAGGCCAGCACCTGGCGCAGCAGCCGCTCGGCCAGCGGCCGCTGATAACGCTGCTCGATCCGGACGCGGGCCTGGTCGACGAGGTGCATGTAGTTCACCCCCGAGGGGCAGGTCGTCATGCAGGCAAGGCATGACAGGCAGCGGTCGATATGCTTGACCACCTCGGCCGTCGGCGCCTGATCCTTCTCCAGCATCTCCTTGATCAGGTAGATGCGGCCGCGCGGGCTGTCGAGCTCGTCGCCGAGCAGCACATAGGTCGGACAGGTCGCGGTGCAGAAGCCGCAATGGACGCAGGCCCGCAGGATCTTGTCGGCTTCCGCGATGTCGGGGTCGGCGAGTTGCGCGAGCGAGAATTCGGTCTTCATGACGCAGCGCCTCGCGTCAGCCGTCCCCGGTTGAGAATGGTCTTCGGATCGAAGCTGGCACGCACCCGCTCGCTGAGGGCAGCGATCCCGGGCGCCTGCGGCTGGAACACGTCGATCGTGCGCCTGACATCCTCGGCCGCCCGGATCAGCGTGGCGTGCCCACCGACCGCGTTCGTGCGCTCGCGCACGGCCGGGGCATGCGCGTCGGGCTTTGGCGGCACTGCCGCCCAGATCAGCCCGCCGCCCCAGTCGTAGATCAGATCGCCCCCCGTCTCGCGCGCCAATTGCGTGCCGAGTGCCGCGCCCGAGGCCGGCGGACAGACGATCCGCCACACCGGCCAGGCGCCGAGCGCGCCGCTGGCCGCAAACGGCAGCACATCGCGGATCGCGGCCCACAGCGCCGCGGAGGCGGCATCCTCGACCAGCGTCGCGGTTCCGAACGGCGCCAGCAATTCGCGCAGCGATCCGGCTCGGTGTGCCGCGGACGCGGTGATGCCCTCCAGCCGCAGTGCGGTCAGCGCCTCGCCCTGGCCCGCGATGTCGCCAATCCCCTCGGTCTTGGCCCGGAATGCCTGACACGGCAGATGCGCGGCACCGGAGACGTCGAAGGGCGAGCCCAGCGCCGCGGTCATGGCCTTGTTGGCGGCGGCATCGTCGAGCCCGCGCAGCAACAGCGTCCGCTCGGCCTCCGGCTTCGGCATCACCTTGAGCGTGACCTCCGTCATCACCGACAGCGTGCCCCAGGACCCGGCGAGCAGCTTGCAGAGGTCGTAGCCGGTGACGTTCTTCACCACCTTGCCGCCGGTCTTGAAGCTGTCGCCGAAGCCCGAGACGGCGTGCGCCCCGAGCAGATGATCGCGTGCCCCGCCCGCCCGGATGCGCCGCGGCCCGGCGAGCCCGGCCGCGATCATGCCGCCGATGGTGCCAAGCGCCGGCGTGCCGAGCAGCGGCGCGGTGTTCATCGGCTCGAAGGCGAATTGCTGGTTCTTGGCATCGATCAGCGACAGCACGTCGGCGAGCGGCGCCCCGGCCTGGAGCGTGACGATCAGCTCGTTCGGCTCGTAGGAGGTGACGGCATTCAGCGCGGAGACGTCGAGCACGGCGTTGGTTGCCATCGCATGGCCAATGCTGCGCTTGCTGCCATGACCGATGATCTCGAGCGGCTGCTCGTTCGCGATCGCCGCGCGCACCACCTCTTCGACGTCTTTGGCGTCTCTGACCTTGAGCGTATCCACCACTGAGCCGGTATCGAAGTTTACAGGGGAAAGCAATTCGTTCATCGCGTCGCTAGAACCGCGGCAAATCCGGGAACGCCAGCTTGCCGGCATGCACATGCATGCGGCCGAGCTCGGCGCAGCGGTGCAGGGTCGGAAACACCTTTCCGGGATTGAGCAGGCCCTGTGCGTCGAAGGCGCATTTCAGCCGCTGCTGCTGGTTGAGGTCGATCTCGCTGAACATCTCCGGCATCAGATCGCGCTTCTCGATGCCGACGCCGTGCTCGCCGGTGAGCACGCCGCCGAACTCGACGCAGGCGCGCAGGATGTCGGCGCCGAAGGCTTCGGCGCGCTCGATCTCGCCGGGCTTGTTGGCATCGTAGAGGATCAGCGGATGCAGATTGCCATCGCCGGCGTGGAACACGTTGGCGCAGCCGAGCTGGTATTTTTCCGAGAGCTCGCGGATGCGGGCGAGCGCCTTCGGCAGCGCGCCGCGCGGGATCGTGCCGTCCATGCAGAGATAGTCGGGCGAGATGCGGCCGACGGCCGGAAACGCGGCCTTGCGGCCGGCCCAGAACAGATTGCGCTCGGCCTCCGAGGTCGAGATCTGGCAGCTGGTGGAGCCGCAAGCATTCGCGATCGTTTCGACACGCGTGATCAGCTCATCGACCTCGATCTTGGGACCGTCGAGCTCGATGATGAGGAGCGCTTCGACGTCGAGGGGATAGCCGGCATGGACGAAGGCTTCGGCGGCGTGGATCGCAGGCTTGTCCATCATCTCCATGCCACCGGGAATGATGCCCGCGCCGATGATGCGCGCCACGCATTCGCCGGCCGCCTCGACCTCTGCGAAACCGACCATCAGCGCGCGCGCCGTCTCCGGCTTTTGCAGGATGCGCACCGTGATCTCGGTGATGACGCCGAGCAGGCCTTCGGACCCGGTGATGACGCCCATCAGGTCGTAGCCGGAATTTTCCGCCGACTTGCCGCCGATGCGGAGGATCTCGCCGCTCATCAGCACGATCTCGCAACCGAGCACATTGTTGGTGGTCATGCCGTATTTCAGGCAATGCACCCCGCCGGAATTCTCCGCGACATTGCCGCCGATCGAGCAGGCGATCTGGGAAGACGGATCGGGCGCGTAGTAGAAGCCGGCATGCGCGACCGCCTGGCTGATCGCAAGGTTGGTGACGCCGGGCTCGGTGACGACGACGCGGTTGTCGAAATCGATCTCGCGAATGCGCTTGAACTTGCCGAGCCCCAGCAGCACGCCGTCTTCGAGCGGCAGCGCGCCGCCGGACAGCGAGGTGCCGGAGCCGCGCGGCACCACCTTGATGCCTTGTGCAGCACAATATTTCAGGACGAGCGAGACCTGCTCCGTCGTATCGGGCAGCACCACGACCATCGGCGGCTGCCGGTAGGCGGTCAGCCCGTCGGATTCATACGCCCGCATCTCGGCGGCGCTGTCGATCACGCCCTCGCCGGGCACGATTGCCCGCAACGCAGCAATGATCTCCGCGCGGCGCGCGAGCACCGCCTGGTCGCTCGCAGGCATCATGATGGCCATGACATATCCTTCCGGCTCGTAACCCACGATCAATTTGTCGCGGCAAATCAATCACGTCCGCGCCTGTTTGGGTAGGCCATCCGAAAGTCGGATCGACGATGTTCCGCGACTTCGCTCTGGGACAAGTAGGAAATCGTGAAACCTGTCATGGTTTGATGGCTTGTCCAAGGCGATCAGGCCTGCCAAAAGCGGCGGGCCGGCGATTGTCGACAGGCAAGAGACTGACCAGACCAACCAGGGAAGAGACGAAGAGCACCCGATGACAAAACTGACTTTTGGCGCACTGACGATCCTCACCGTGATTGCCACCGCACCCGCCGCGATGGCGCAGGATGTAGCGGCCGGCAAGACGTCGTTCAACAAATGCCTGGCCTGTCACGCGATCGGCGAAGGCGCCAAGAACAAGGTCGGCCCCGAGCTCAATGGCCTCAACGGCCGCAAATCGGGAACCGCGCCGGGCTACAATTATTCGGACGCGAACAAGAATTCCGGCATCACCTGGGACGAGGCCACGTTCAAGGAATACATCAAGGATCCCAAGGCCAAGATCCCCGGCACCAAGATGGCGTTCGCCGGCATCAAGAACGAGACCGAGATCAACAATCTCTGGGCCTTCCTTGCTCAATACGACAAGGACGGGAAGACCAAGCAGTAGACCCGCAAAAGACGGCCGCCAGAGCTTCGGTTCCGATTGAATCAGAACCGAAGCTCCAGCTTCTTGTTTTGACGCGTTTTCTTCACGCGACCCGGTATCCACTTCGCTCGAAAACGCTTCAATCGGCGGCCGCCTGCGCCGGGACAATCCTGCCGATCATCGTCTCGATCTCCGCCTTCACGAGATCCGGCACGGCGTTCTGCACCATGTGGCCGAGATCGGGCAGCACGATCAGCTTCGCATTCCGCACGGTCGCGGCAAAAGGGCGTGCGTGGATGTCGGTCTTCACAGTCTTGTCGGGCTCTCCGGCGATGATCGTGACCGGCACGGAAATCTCGCCATAGCGCGCAACTTGCGCGGCCACCGCTTCCTTCAGCGTCACCAGATCATGGGCGTTGGCGATGAACTCGCGCGGCCGCAGCAGCAGCGGCGTCGCGGAGTCCTTGACGAAGCCGTCCGGCATGATCTGCGGCAGGAAGACGTTGCGCGCGCCGGATTCGGCGAGGGCGTAGCCGAGCGGCAGCGTGATGGTGTAGGCGAGCAGCGGGCCGATCACGGGCGTTGCAATGATCTCGTTGTAGCGGCCGACGCCGCCGCGCCAGGGATGAGTGACGGGCGCGAGCATGACGAGACCGGCAACGCGGTGCGGATGATCGAGCGCGATCCGCGCGCCGAGGGCGCCGCTCCAGGAGTGCACCACGAAAACCGCGCGATCGATCCCGAGCTTATGAAGCGCCTCATCGATCATCCGCGCCTGGATTTGCGGCGTCGAATCTTGCCGCCGCGCACGGGGGCTCCAGCCATGGCCGGGGCGGTCGATCAGAATCACCCGGCGGTCCCCGGCGAGGATGTCGCCGAGCGGCCGCCGCATCGCTTCGAGATTGGAGCTCGCGCCGTGCAGCATCACGATCGGAAGACCCGAATCGCGTGGGCCGATGTCGACGACATGAAGGGTCGCGCCGTCGACCTCGACCATCCGGCCCTGCGGTGGAAAGGTGTGTTGCACGGCGACGATTCCCGCCTGCGTGACCAGTGCCAGCAGAACCAGCGCCGTCACGACTGACATCACGATCATGGGGAGAATCCGGGTGATCCTGGGCACAGGGCAGTTACGGGTCTGATCGGGCAACAGTTTCGCCGTCGGCTTTCCGCGGAGAACACCGGGGCTGTGGATATGTGCATAATTGCAGGACGAAAAAAACTCAACAAAATCAACAACATTAGAAGAGCTTCGCAAGCCCCGAAACAGCTTCATGCAACCGTCATCGCCACTTCCATATAATCGCCATGGTCGGTTCCGCCATCTAGACGCTGGTGGGCCGATCCTCCTCGCAACCTCGGACGATGCGGGAAAGACCGGCAGAATTTGTCCTGGTTTGAACCGGAGAAGTTTCAATGAGCTTCAGATCGAACGACACTGCGATCGACGAAATCGTCGCGAGCTGCAACGGCGACCTGCGCGGTGCCGTGCGGGCGCTGCTCCTGATCAACGAGCATCTCGAGACCGAGCTTGCAAAGGCTTACGCCGCGGCCGCCGACCGCGGCCTCGTCGAGCGCGGCAGCAGCGTCCTGCATTGAGCGCAGGCTAGTCTAGTTCGTACCGCCTTCCGCTTTCTCCTCCTCGGGCGTGACTGCGGGACAGGCGCGGATCGTCGACCGGGCAAGCTTGGCATCGGCCATGGACTTGTAGGGACCGTCGCCGAACCAGATATCGCCGATGATCACGGGATTGCTGGTCACGATGTTGCATTTTCCGGTGGCGCGGTTGCCAACCACCCAGAACAGTCCGTCGGCGAAGCTCGGTGCCCCCGACGCGAGCAGCAATATGGCTGCGACTACCAAACGCTTCATGGCTGTGCTCCTGCCATGCAGGTAGGCCTGCAGCAGGTCCCGCAATAGCCCTAGCGACGCCCCGCTTCGGATCGTGGTTAATCCGGACACGCCGCAACCGCTCGGCAATTGATCAACTTGTCCCTATTGGCTTGAGCACGATCGACCGCTGCAGACCCTTTGCGGCTCATGCCCTAGATGTCGCGACCTTCGACTTTCTCGGTCAGCGCCTTGACTTGATCGGGTATCTTTTCGAGGTGCGGATTGACGGCGAGCGCCTTGCGATAGGCATCAAGCGCGCGCTTCTCGTCGCCGACCTCCTGCATGATCATGCCGAGCCCGGCGAGCGCGCCGAAATGGCGCGGCTCCCGGATCAGCACTTGCTGGATATCCGCGAGAGAGCGGCGATAGTCGTTCTGCATGTAATAGAGCGTCGCCCGCCGGTTCCAGGCCTCGATGTAGTCGGGCCTGAGCTTGATGACCGAATCCAGCAGCTTGATCGCGACATCGATCTTTTTCGCATCGACGGCGGTCTTGGCGCGCGACATCAGAAGCGCCGCGGTGTCGCTCGGGGTCTGGAGCCAGATCGCCCAGATCCGCGCCTCGACATGCTTGGCGCTGACCTCGTCGGGAGCGGCCTTCAGCGCGCCGAACAAGAAATCGAGATTCTTGCTGCGATCGACCTTGGGCAGCTTGGCCGGCGCTTCGGGCAGCTTCTTCTGCTTGCCGGGCGGCTCAACCTGCTGCGCCAGGGCTGGAGCCAAGCCGGCGGCTACAAGCGCAAGGGCCAGACACAAGGTGCGCGCGAAGGGGAATCTCACTGCCATGATGAAAGTCTAAACGCGCAAAGCCGCCCTTGCAAAGCAAAGGCGGCGTCAAACTCATGTGAGCAGTGGTCTTGCGGGGCGCGCGAAGGCGTCCGGCCGGGCGAGATCAGCCCTGCCGCGCCTTGAAGCGGCGCTGCACCTTGTTGATCACATAAACCCGGCCCTTGCGGCGGACCAGGCGGTTGGCGCGATGGCGACCGCGCAGCGATTTCAGCGAGTTACGGACCTTCATGGCAGAATCCTGAACGTTCGAAAGGCCGTGTTCGGCACTACCGTTTCGGCACGCGCGAATGTGGCAAAATGAGATTTTTCCCGCTGGCGGACCGACCGCCCGGGACGGGGCGGTTCTTAAGGCATGGCGGGCGGTGATGTCAATGTTAACCGCCCCGTTCCGGGCCAGCAAAATCGTGAAAACAACCCCATGCACAGTAGAAACGGCCGGATCGGCCCGATCTGCCCGACCGATAACCTGCGGCAGCGCCTTGCCAATTTCGTTATATCATATAATCAATTCGGCAACCCGTCGGGAGGAAACCCATGCCGAAACTGAAGCTGCCGAACATCGACGATGTCGTCGCCATCGACATCCACACCCATGCCGAGGAGCCGTGCGGCTGCCATCCCGACGATGGCTATGACGATTTCCAGGCGCAGATGGCCGACTACTTCAAGTCGCCGAACAAGCACCCGCCGACCGTACCGGAGACCGCGGCCTACTACCGCTCCAAGAACATCGCCGCCGTGATCTTCCCTGTCGACGCCGAGCGCGAGACCGGCTTCCGCCGCTACAACAATTACGAGATGCTGGAGGTCGCTTCCGAGCATCTGGACGTCCTCATCCCCTTCGTCTCGATCGACCCGCACAAGGGCAAGCTAGGGGCACGCGAGGCGCGCAAGCTGATCGAGGAATACGGCGTGCGCGGCTTCAAATTCCACCCGACCATGCAGGGCTTCTACGCCAACGACCGCATGGCCTATCCGCTCTATGAAGAGATCAACAATGGCGGGGCGATCGCGCTGTTTCACACCGGCCAGACCGGCGTCGGCTCGGGCATGCCCGGCGGCATGGGCATGCGGCTGAAATATTCCAACCCGATGTACATGGACGACGTCGCGGCCGATTTCCCCGACCTCAAGATCATCCTCGCCCACCCCTCCTTCCCATGGCAGGAGGAGGCGCTGTCGGTCGCGACCCACAAGCCGAACGTCTATATCGACCTCTCGGGCTGGTCGCCGAAATATTTCCCGCCGATCCTGGTGCGCTACATCAACTCGATCCTGCAGGACAAGATGCTGTTCGGCTCGGACTGGCCGGTGATCACGCCGGACCGCTGGCTGTCGGACTTTGCCAAGATCGACATCCGCGACGAGATCCGGCCGAAGGTCTTGAAGGCCAACGCGCGCAAGCTGCTGGGGATCTAATGGCGGCATGAGTTTGGGTTGAATTGATGCCGGGCGCCGAGTTCACCTCTCCCATAGGGAGAGGTGAACCCGAACGACCGACCGACTCGCCGCGGCGCATTGAGGGCTTCGATTCCGCGGACCGAAGCCCTCACGACGGCGGCGTCAGACCTGCGCAAGGCCTCCATCGACGAAGACCTCGCCGCCGGTCATGAAGCTGCTGTCCGAGGACGCCAGGAACGCGGCCACGGCCCCGGTCTCGCTCGGGTCGCCTACGCGCCCGATGGGGGTCGAGCTGCCGAGCGCATCAAATGCTTCCTCGCCCACGACCTCCAGCGCCAGCTCAGTCTTGGTCGGCCCCGGCGACAGCACATTGACGCGGATGCCCGTGCCGCGCAGGTCCAGCGCCCAGCTGCGCGCCAGATTGCGGATCGCGGCCTTGGTCGCGCTGTAGATGCTGAATTGCGGCGTCCCCATCACGCCCGTGCTCGAACCGGTCAGGATGATCGACGATCCCTTCCGCATCAGCGGCAGAGCTTTCTGCACCGTGAAAACCAGCCCTTTCACATTGACGTCGAAAATCTGATCGTAATGCTCGGGCGTGATCTCGCCGAGCGGCGCAAACGCTCCGGTCCCGGCATTGGCGAATAGGACGTCGACGCCGCCGCGTTCGGCCTTGACCGTCGCGTATAGCCGGTCGAGGTCGGACGGATCCGTGACCGAGCCTCTTACGGCGCGCGCCGAGGACCCGAGCTGCGCGAGGGCAGCGTCGAGCGGCTCCTGCCGTCGCCCGAAGATGTAGACGAACGCGCCCTCATCGACGAACCGTTTGGCGGCTCCGAACCCGATGCCGGTTCCACCGCCTGTCACCACCGCCGTCTTGCCTTGTAGTTTGCTCATGATGTGCTCCTTCATTGAGGTTGCACTGAGCTGGCGGCGTACCCACCTATTGACAAGTATGCACCTTTTGGTAAGTGCCCGAAAAATGTCGTCAGATCGTTCAGACCTCATCTCCCCGCCGGCGCAGGCTCAAGCAGACGTCCCGCGTTGCACGCCGAATCTGCCCGGCTTCACGTGCGGCTTGGATGCGACCTTGCGGGTCATCTCGGGCAAATGGAAACCGCTGATCCTGTACTTCCTCGCCCAGGACGGCCCGACCCGCTACGGCGAGCTCCGGCGAGCCGTGCGCGACGTCAGCGACAAGGTGCTGATCCAACAGCTCAAGGAGCTGGAGGCTGACGGTCTCGTGAAGCGGACCGACTACAAGGAGGTGCCGCCGCGTGTGGACTATAGCCTCACGCCTTTGGGCCGCAGCCTGGCCCAGGCCCTCGTGCCGCTCTGCTCCTGGGGCACGGAGCATATGGCGGAGGTCAGCCAGGTCTTCGCCGAGCGGGCGACCTGGAATACAAAACGACAGTAAGCGGTCCGCATCGGTATAGTTGGTCCGCGCGCCTGCAACGATCCAAGGGAGCGGGTCATGAGCATGAAAGCCGTCGTCTTCGACGCCTACGGAACGCTGTACGACATCCAGTCGGTCGCCAATATCACCGAGGATGCGTTTCCGGGCTATGGCGAGATCATCACGCAGGTCTGGCGCATCAAGCAGCTCGAATACACCTGGCTGCGCTCGCTGATGCGGCGCTACCAGGATTTTGCCGTCGTCACCCGCGACTCGCTCGCCTATACGCTGCGAATACTGGGGCTCGCTTACGAGAGCGACGCATTCGAGCGTGTGATCGAGAAATATCTGCACCTCGATCTCTATCCGGACGCGACGGCAGCGCTCACGGCACTGAAGCCGCGCAAGCTCGCCATCCTTTCCAACGGCAGCCCGGATATGCTCAATGCGCTCGTGCGCAATTCGGGCCTCGATGCCCTGCTCGATGCCACCATCAGCGTCGACGCGAAGAAGATTTTCAAGCCGAGCCCGCAGGCTTATGAGCTGATCGGCGAGGTGCTCGGCACCGCGCCGAACGAGGTACTGTTCGTCTCATCCAATCCCTGGGACGTGGCTGGTGCGAAATCGTTCGGATTGAACGTTGCCTGGATAGAGCGTGTGACGCCCGAAGCCATGGCGCTGGCTTGCGTCGAGAACGAACTCGTGGCACCGCTCACCATGTTCAAGGCGATCCGCACCCAGATGGACGAGCTTGGTTTTGCGCCGGACCACCGCGTCCGCTCACTCTCCGAGCTGCCAAGAATCGCGTAAGGGTCGCCGCCCGCCTGTGAGATTGCAATGAGCTGCCCGGAATGAGCCTGGAATCCGTTCGCGCCTTCTTCGCCGAAAAAGCCCCCGATATCTCCGTCATCGAATCCCCAATCAGCTCCGCGACCGTGGCGCTGGCGGCCGAAGCCTATGGTGTCGAGCCGGGACGGATCGCCAAGACGCTGTCGTTACGGATCGGCGATCGCGTGATCCTGATCGTCGCCGCCGGCACCTCGCGCATGGACAACAAGAAGGTGAAGGCGCAGTTCGGCGGCAAGCCGAAGATGCTGGGTCTGGAGGAAGTCGCCGACATCACAGGGCACGAGGTCGGCGGCGTCTGCCCCTTCGGCCTGAAATCGCCGCTGCCGATCTATTGCGATGTCTCGCTGAAGGCGTTCGATGTCGTGGTTCCGGCCGCAGGCTCGACCCACAGCGCGGTGCGGATCACGCCTGATCGGCTGGCCGAGCTGGTCGCCGCCGAATGGGTCGATGTCTGTGAGCACCGCCCCTAAATCGCGATGAGATGAGGACGAATCGTCATCGCGCTTGAGCTCGTTGTTTGAGCACAATCCCTTCGGAGAATCGCCGCGCACTTTTCCGGATCATGCTTCCGAGCGGCTAGTCATCCTCGTCGTAAGGCTGCGGCTGTGCGGGCGGAGGTGGCGGCGCCGCGTTGTAACGCGGTGGCGTATCGACGCGATTGCGCGGCACCGGCTGTTGTTGCGGCATCTGGTTGTTGGACTGGAACACTGCGCGGCAGCCGCTTGAGAGCTGCGGTGTGTTCTGCTGCAAACAAGCCGTGATGCGATTCACATCGGGAATCTGGTCGCTGCACAGACGCCACACATCGGGCGTGCAAGCCATCTGCTGTTCCATCGTGCCGCGGTATTCTTCGGCGAATGCTGCGCCCTGCGCGACGATGCCGCCAACCGCAAGCGCCACACCCAGCGCAATCCGCTCTGCTCGCATGTCTCGGTCCTTCTCGAATCCGACAAATCTCTTCAATCAATGAGGCGAGAGCCGGATCTGGACCAACAAAAAAATGTGAAAGGACTGAAGGAACCTATTCCACCTTACCGATCTTCTTCACCGCCGCGATCAGACGCGAGCTGTCGGCAGCAATGAACTGCGAGAAGGCCGGCGCGTCCTGATAGGCAACGAGACTGCCCGAGGTTTCGAACGCCTTGAGGACATCAGGACTCGTCATCACCTGCGCCATTGCCTCGCGCAGACGGGCCGCTATCGTGCCGGCAGGGCGCTCTGCGCGAACAGCCGCCCGGATGTCCATCTCGACATCCTTGTAGCCGAGCTCCCGGAAGGTCGGCACGTCGGGGACGCTCACGATGCGATGCGCGCCGCAATTGCCGAGCACGCGCAGCTTGCCGTCGTCGACCTGCGGCTTCGGTGCCTTCCCCTGATTTTCTTTGCTGCGTTGATAGCCTAACCTGCCAAGCGGCAAGAACAAGACGTTTACGATGCGTTAGCCATGTCCGGTCCGGGGCCGGGAACGCATGTCCGGACCCGCTGTTGCACTCCCAGGGAGAGAGTGATGCGCAATCCTGGAACCATCGACGTCGCTCTGGACGAGATGCTGGTCAATCTTGCCGCAATCGTGTTGCGGCTTTCAAGACCGGACGTGACGCGAACGCCGGACGCGCGGCGCGCACTGGCGCAATCCGTCCATCAATACGCCGCCTGCGCAGCACGCTCGAGCGATCCGCGCGTTCACGAGTTGAAGATGCAGCTGGAGGAGACGCTGAGGCCGAACTTGCGAATTGTCGCAAGCGATGGCGTGGAGGTGTCTTAGTCGGGATTACGCGAGATGGCACCCTTCTTCGACCGCCGCTTGCAGATGCTGGGCAGCTCCGCCGCCAGGAAATCGCCGAGCGCTTCGACGCGCGCGGGACGGGGGCCGCCGGGCGGCGTCACCAGGTGCACGGCGCCTTCGGCCTGCGTCCAGTCCTTCAGGATGACTTCGACCTCGCCGGAGGCAATGGCTTCGCCGACGATGAATTCAGGCAGCTCGGCGATGCCGAGGCCGGCGATCAGTGCCGGCATCACGGCTTCGCCGTTGTTGACGCGAAGTTGTCCTCCCGGGCGTACGCTGGCCTGCTCACCGGCGGAATTGGTGTAGTGCCAGATGTTGGGCGTCGAGAGATAGGCGTAGCTGAAGCACTTGTGCTGGGCGAGATGCATCGGATGCGTCGGCCTGCCGTGGCGTTTCAGATACGACGGCGCGGCGACCGTGTAGCGCGGCATGGTGAAGAGCCGCCGCGCGATCAGCGAAGAGTCCGGCAGCCGCGCGATCCGCACCGCCATGTCGAAACCCTCGCCGATCAGGTCGATGGTCGCATCGCTCAAATGCAGATCGACCGAGACTTCCGGATAGGCTTCGAAGAACTCCGGCAGCAGCGGCGCCACGGCCTTGATGCCGAATGTCATGGGGACGGCGAGCCGCACCAGCCCGCGCGGCGCGACCGATTGCGCCAATGCCTCGTTCTCCGCCGCCTCGCCGTCGGCCAGCAACCGCGTCGCGCGGTCGGCGAGCTTGTGCCCGGCATCGGTCAACGCGAGCCGGCGCGAGGTGCGGTTGAACAGCCGCGCGCCGAGCCGCTCCTCCAGCCGGGTCACTGCCTTCGAAACCGTCGCCTTGGACATCGCGAGCTCGCCCGCAGCCCCCGCAAACGACCGCAATTCCACGACTTTTGCGAAGATCGCGAGCGCCTCGAAATCGGGGAGTTTTGCCATGGGCGCGGCCTCACGAGGACGGATAAGGAAACAATGAGTTTCAACAGTTTCTATTTCTATACCACATAGACAGGCTTATCCAAGGGTCATCAGAAATTCAGGACTCGATGTCGATGGCGGGTTCGCGCTGATCGGAACCGCGGCTCATTCACGTCAGGGAATTGCACAGATGATCGAACTCAGACCTTTCGCAAAGCTCGGCGGCGCCGATCACGGCTGGCTCAAGGCCAAGCATCATTTCTCCTTCGCCAGCCACTATGACCCGAACAACATGGGCCACGGCGCCTTGCGGGTGTGGAATGACGACGAGATCGCACCGAACACCGGCTTTCCCGCCCATCCCCACGCCAACATGGAAATCATCACCTATGTGCGCGAGGGCGCAATCACCCATCAGGACAGCCTCGGCAACGAGGGCCGGACTGAAGCGGGCGACGTGCAGGTGATGAGCGCCGGCAGCGGCATCCGCCACTCCGAGTACAATCTCGAGCCGACCAGGACGCGGATCTTCCAGATCTGGATCGAGCCGACCGCGCGAGGCGGCCAGCCGACCTGGGGCTCCAAACCGTTCCCGAAGGCGGACCGCTCCGGCAAGCTCGTCACCATTGCGAGCGGCTTCGGGGACGATGCGGACGCACTGCCGATCCGCGCCGATGCGCGGGTGCTCGCCACCACGCTGAAGGCCGGCGAGAGCGCCGCGTACGAACCGCAGCAGTCGCGGCACCTCTACCTCGTGCCTGCGGCGGGTTCCGTCGAGATCAACGGCGTACGCGTCAATGCCCGCGACGGCGCCGCGATCCGCGACGAGGCCAAGCTGAAGATCACGGCGCTCGAAGACTCCGAGCTCGTGCTCGTCGACGCGGCCTAACTATCTCTTCGTCATGGCCGGGCTTGTCCCGGCCATCCACGCCGATCCGCGTCGAACAAGAACGTGGATGCCCGGGACGAGCCCGGGCATGACGTCCCCCAATAACCAGCCGTCAAACCCGCCCAACGGAGACCACCATGACCAAAGTTCTCGTCCTCTATTATTCCGCCTATGGCCATATCGAAGCCATGGCCAATGCCGTCGCCGAAGGCGCGCGCGAAGCCGGCGCCACCGTCGACGTCAAGCGCGTGCCGGAGCTGGTGCCGGCCGAGGTCGCGAAGGCCTCGCACTACAAGCTCGACCAGGCCGCGCCGGTCGCCAGGATCGAGGATCTCGCCAATTACGACGCGATCATCGTCGGCACCGGCACCCGCTTCGGCCGGATGGCCTCGCAGATGGCGAACTTCCTCGACCAGGCCGGTGGGCTCTGGGCCAAGGGCGCACTGCACGGCAAGGTCGGCGGCGCCTTCACCTCCACCGCGACCCAGCACGGCGGCCAGGAGACCACGCTGTTCTCGATCATCACCAACCTGCTGCATTTCGGCATGGTCGTGGTCGGCATGAATTACGGCTTCGCCGGCCAGATGAAGCTCGACGAGGTCACCGGCGGCGCACCCTACGGCGCGACCACCATCACCGGCGGCGACGGCAGCCGCCAGCCCAGCAGCAACGAGCTCGCCGGCGCTCGCTATCAGGGACGCCAGATCGCGGAAACCGCGAAGAAGCTGCACGGCTGAGCTACGCGTTTCAGCCTTGCATGGCTGATACGACGTGGGCGGCATTCTCATTCGGGATTGCCGCCCCATCTGCGGCTAAAGCGCGATGAGATCAGGACGAATCGTCATCGCGTTTTGCGTTGTTGTTTGAGCATGATCTCCGCGCAAACGCGTTCCGCGTCTGTCGCGCGGGAAAGCCGCTGCACTTTTCCGGATCCTGCTCCAGGATATTCGACCAAGAACGATACGAATGGCCTTCGAACTCTTGTTGATCGCACAGATGATCCGCAAACCCGCACAGGTGCTTGCGCGCCGCTGGTATTGTCGCAGCCTATTCCGCGCCTCGCGCGGCCGGCTTCGCTGCGCCAATTGCACGGGATCGTGAAGCCTGTTCGGACGACAAGAACGCGGCACCCTGCGGCACTTTTTATCGCACTCCCTTGCCCATCGCCCGCGCCGCGAGGGCGGCGAGCTTCGGATAGCGGCGCAGGCCCTGCGCGGCATGATCGCGCCATGCGTAGGGCAAACCGCGCCAGGACAGCGCAACGCTGACATCGGTCAGCGGCACCCTCTCGGCGCCGAGGCGCCGCTTGTAGTCCTGATTGCCGATGCTGAGGTCGAAACGGCGCAGGCCCTGCGCATGCAGCGCGGCCATGGTGCGCTCGGTGACGAGCAGACCCGGCGAGCAGCTCGACCATGAATCGCTGGCGTGACTGATGCGCAGCAGGACATAGGTCGCGCCGTGCCTGACGCCGAGCGCGGTGGCGACGATGCCCTCGTCGCACACCAGCGCCGAGACCATGGCATAACCTTCCGCGACGCCCCGGCGGACGACCTCGCGATAGAACCGCGCATGGGTCTCATCGTTGAGGACGAAGGGCGAGCCGAGCTTTTGCATGCGCGCCTGCTGCTGGACATCCATCACGTCCAGCAGTTCATGCGCACGCGCGACATCCGCGGCGATCTCGAATCGCGCGCCGGCATGACGGCTGAAGACCCGCCAGCAGCGCGGCATCTGCAGGCGCTTGATCGAGGCCTGGTAATCGCGATAGTCACCGCCCATCAGCACGAGATTGCCATTGAGCGAGGAGGATCCGATCCGCCCAAGCGACACCAGCGGATTGGGCTTGTCTCCGACCTGCGCCGGCATCTTCCTCAGGCGGAGCAGATCGAAGCAGTCGGGCAGCGCGCGCAACGCGTCGATCAACGCTTTGTTGATCGCATCCGTCGCCCCCGCGTCCAGCGCGGTATCGAGCGCCAGGATCGGCGCATTGTTGTCGGAGACGCCGAGGTCTGCGAACTCGACGATGCGGATGCCGCGCCTGATATGGCTGATCATCGGCACAATCGCGATGTCCTTGCCAGTGGCGACATCGGAGATCACGGCGATCAGCGGGGCGACGTCCTGAAACGACTCGTACCAGGCGTCGAGCCAGTAGACATGCTGGAACGCGGTGCGGAGCCCGGCGCTCATGCGCGAGGCCACGTGCCGCCAGTCACGCACGAAATCGATTGCGATTCCCGACGTGCTGGACACCTGGCCGTCTAGTTGCTCGACGCTGAGAAACGTCATCCGCTTGGCGTACGATTCCTGAATGTTTCCAGATAAATTATGTTTTGCTGTGGTCCACAAGCAACGTCGCCGCTTATCGTTAAGCCGGCGTCACCTGGACCGGCCTGACTGCGACAAGCTGTCAGCGTCTCGGCTCTCTCTGCTCGACGCATTGGAACCTTGCCAGGAAGTGCAGGCCGGCCACGGCGAGAGCGAACATGAACCAGATCGGATTCTGCCGGTCGAGCAGGAACGTCTCGGTGGCTCCGTAGTACAGGCCGAACAACCATACGGTGAGGAACAGCTTGGCCAGTGCGCCACTGCGGCTGCGAGCCTGCGCCGTCTGAAAGTTGTTGAGCGGTGCGAGCACAAAGACGAGAACGACCAGCAGCAGGCCCGGCAGGCCGATTGTGACCGCGAGGTCGAGATAGCTGTTGTGGCTGTGGGCCGCGGTGGTTGCCCATTCGGCACCTTGCGCGGTCTGACGTGCCGTCACGTCGTCCCAGAACGCCGCATAGCCGTGGCCGATGATCGGCTTCTCCGCGACGGCCGCGAGCGCGAACTCCCAGATCGCGGAGCGGCCGGTGAAGGTAGGATCGAGCGGAAGCAGCCGCGTCATGCCGCCGAGCGCCGGGCTCATGACGCTGCCGACGGTCAACAGGTTCATCGCGATCAGCGGCACGAAGCAGATGATCCGCTTCAGCCACAGGCCTGGCGTGACATAGACCAGCGAGGCGAGCGCGTAGATCGCCAAGCACAGCACCGAGGACGTCTTGCCGCCGGTGAAGATCAGGAAGATGCCGGCCAGCGCTGCGATCGCGGGCCCCATCACGAACGAGCCCACGGCGGACAGGTAGATGCCGACATAGACAAGGATGGTCATCACGGGCGAGGCGACGTTCTTGTGGCCAAAGCTGCCGCGCCAGTCGCCGGCAAGTTGCGGCTCGGTGATGTCGAGGGCCGTGTGGATCGAATATTGCGGCGCGAGGACGACACCGAGATAGCAGAGCGCGAGCAGCACGAGCGCGGCGATACCCAGGCAAAGGTTGAAGCTGCGCTGCGTCGGCGGCAGCAACGGCAGCAAGACGGCGAGCGACGTCACGCTGGCCGCGAGCACGAACCGCTGGAGCGAAACGCCGCGGCTCTCGGAGAAGACGATGTTGACCACCAGCCAGCCCACGAGGCAGAGATGAAGCGGCGTCAGCAGGCTCTTCAGTGCAGGCGCATCCGAAGCAGCGACGCACAGCACGGCGACCGCAGCCAGGAGGCCCCAGGAAACATAGGTCAGCGCCATTCGTCCGCCGACGACGGTGGTGACGTCGGGGTTGCGCAGGTCGGGGAACGGATCAAGCGTCACCAGCACCAGCAGCAGCGCCCCGATCGCGACGAGGCAGCGCGCCGCCTGCAAGGCATTGAGCCCCGCAAGGCCGTCGCGCAGGACATGGCCCAACGATCTCGCCTCGATCTCAGTCATGTCTGCGGCGCTGCGGTCCAAACTGCAATCCATGAGCAAGTGGTGGGCGGGGAGCTCCAAGTTCTAGCTCGCCCCCGTTAACCATCCGTCAACCAGCATCCCGACGATGGCGGACACTGGTGCAGCCGAACTGCGGCCGCACTCTTCCAGATCTGCCATCGGCTCGATGGCACCGGCTTAACGCTAATACACGAAACCGGCGCCGCGCAGACCTTCGTGGCAACGGCTTGACCGTAAAGCGAGTATCATCCGCCGGCAGCCGGACTTGCGATCGTCAGCGTTGCCAACGCGGCCGACAGGTCTCGGTTAACAGATCATTAATGACGAGCCGTAGCTTGAGCATCGCTGAAGACGTTCTCGAACTGCCAGCTGCCCCCCGCGCGGAGGCGCCAGCGCGCCTCCCGCTTCAGGTCGGCTCGACTACGTCGGTGTCCGTCGTCATTCCCGCCAAGAACGCTGCAGCCTATGTCGGCGAAACGCTCGCCAGCGCTCTGGCGCAGCGCGAGGTGACCGAGGTGATCGTCGTGGACGACGGCTCGACCGACGAAACCGTTGCGATCGTCCGGGCCGTGCGAGACGCGCGGTTGCGCCTGATGCAGAACGATTCCGCGGGTGTCTCGGCGGCGCGCAATCTCGGCGCCCGGCATGCGAGCGGCGAGTGGCTGCTCTTCCTCGATTCCGATGACCGCTTGCGTCCCGGCGCGGTGGCGGCGCTCCTGTCGGCGGCGCGCGGTGCTCCGCGCGCTGTTCTCGTCTACGGAGACTACAACACGATCGATAGCGAAGGACGGCAGATCGGCCGGCGCGACCTGTTGAAGGGACGCCGCAAGCCGTCCGGCGACGTGCTGGCGCAGCTCGCGGCCGGGAACTTCATCGTCAACGGTGGCATCGTGCTCACCCGTGCGAACGCTTTCCGCGCCGTCGGCGGTTTCGACGTCTCGCTCAGATATTGCGAGGACTGGCATTGCTGGTGCCGCCTTGCAGCGATCGGCGAGTTCGAATTCGCGCCGAAGCTTCTGCTTGACTATCGCCTGCATACGGCCAACACGATGAACGCGGCGGTGTGTACCCCGCAGGATTTCCTGCCGGCGGTCGCGCGGGTTTTCGATGACGGGCTGATCCTGGCGAGGCTCCCCGTTGGCGCGGCAAGCGGGCTGCGCCGGGCTGCCGAGATTCATCTCGTCACCTATTCGGCGATGCAGGCGGTTCGCTTCGGCAGATATCGCGAAGCCTTCGCCTATCTCGCGATGATCGGCCGGCGGTCGCTCAGATCGCTGGCACGCGCCGCAATCAGGGTCACTCTCGCCCGTTTCGGCATCTAGCCCGTCGCCGCATCCTCAAGACGCGATCTTCGAGGCTTCATAAGGCTTCGGCTCGAGGCCGAAGGCTGCCAGGGCGGCGCCAAGCGCAACCATCACGGGATGCATCGCGACGACTGCCTTCGACGACCTCTGCAAGGCTGCGGCGCGAACCAGCGACAGCGGCACCCGCCCAAGCATCTGCGCGAACACCCGCGCACGCGCCGCCGTGTTCTGCGCGGCCTTGTACTGCACACGATAGTTGATCGCACCGATGCGCAGGCCGCGCTTTGCGATCCAGCCCAGGCTGGTGCGGTTGTGCGGCACGGTCTCGGTGATGACGGCGTCCGCCGTCCAGTGGAACAGCATGCCGGCGTCACGGCACCGCACGAAGAAATCACAATCGCCGCCGCCGAGGAAATTGAAGCGCAGGTCGAACGCGGGACGATCGAACCGCTCGAAGGCGGCACGCGTGATCAGACAATTGCCGCACCCGTAGATCAGCGGCACCGCGCCGCTGTAGTCGTAGGCGGGACAGAAGGCCGGATGACGCGAAAGCCAGGGCTTGCTGTCGTCGTCGAAGACCGGCAGCACCGGCCCACCTACCACGTCGGCACCGGTCGCCTCCGCAGTGCGGACCATCAGTTCGAGCCAGTCGGGCGAAGCGATCTCGTCGTCGTCGATCATCAGGAAACGAGTCGCGGCGGGAAACAGCCCCTGCGCCGTCTCGAATGCAGCATTGATCGCCTGGCAGTTCCCCTGCCGCTTCTCGATGAGGCAAACGCCCTGGAGCCGTCCTGCTGCCAGAAACTCTGCAGCAACCGGCGCGCTTTCGCGCCGGATGGCATCGTTCTCGACCATGACGACGGCGAAGGAACGCGGGGTGCGCTGGTTCGCCAGCGATTCCAGCGTCAGCCGCAGGTGCTGCGGACGGCGGAAGCAGGGGATGCAGACGACGATGCCAACCGACAGGTCGATGACGCCGGAGCTCGCCGCGATCTCCCGGTTGGGATCGCGCACGGCATCCGAGATGCGTGTGGCGGACAGGTCTGTCGGGATCAATGTCATGACGTTCTAGATGTCCGAGATGTATTGAAAAAGCCCTGCTTCGATCGCGCGGATCGACCTCGTCCCGCGATGGCACGTCGCCGCGGGACAGATGCGTGCCAAAATGAACGGTCCGCGCACGGCGATCTCCAGCCATCCTGGCACAACGCTATGCACTTAACCGCCTTCGCGTGTTTCTGCCGCAGAACCTCGCATGCGTGCTAGTGCAATTCGCGGTCCAGTGTGCCGACAAGGTCTCAACATGAACAATGCCGTAGTTAACGCCTATACGCATTAACCCGACCGTAAGCACTGCGATCAGTGAGACGGCGCGGCATCGGATTTGCTCTTCGGGCGAGCGAGTCTTTTCCTGT
This sequence comes from Bradyrhizobium sp. PUT101, assembly GCF_052043945.1. Lineage (NCBI taxonomy): Bacteria > Pseudomonadati > Pseudomonadota > Alphaproteobacteria > Hyphomicrobiales > Nitrobacteraceae > Bradyrhizobium > Bradyrhizobium sp. PUT101. The sequence goes on along the minus strand of NZ_CP197207.1, from coordinate 5,124,081 downwards.
AAAATTGAATAGAACAAGCGCGGTCAGAAAATCATGAACAAGCCAGCCACGATCGACTTCGCGACAGCCACGGCAATCAATGTCTCCGCGTCCACACCACCCACCCAGGCGCTGCACGATCTGGTCCCCGGCGAAGCCCGCGACAGCCTGCTCGCCGTCCATGACGTGCTGTGCCGCGAGCTGCCGCGGGACCGGCTCGCCATCTATGAGGCCGGCGGCGGCTCGTGCAGCGTTCTGCCACCGGAATTGCTGAGCCGCAGCAAGGTCACCGTCGTCGACATCGACGAGGAACAGGTCCGCAACAACACCTACGCCGACGAGGCGATCCTCGGCGACGTCCAGACCTACCGCTTCGGGCGCGACACCTTCGATCTCGTGATCTGCTACAACGTGATCGAGCATCTGCCGAACGTCGATGCCGCGCTCCTGAACTTCCGTGACGCGCTCAAGCGCGGCGGGATGATCCTGATCGGCGCGCCCAATCCGCGCTCGCTCTCCGGTGTCGTCACCAAATATTCGCCGCACTGGTTTCACGTCTGGTTCTACCGGCACATCCGCGGCATCAAGGATGCCGGCCTGCCCGGCGAACCACCGTTCCCGACGTTCTTCCATCCGCTGGTGACGCTGCCCCGGCTGGAAGCATTCGCGACCGCCAACGGCCTCGAGATGATCTATCGTCGTGAGGTCGAGAGTCCGCGCTATCCCGAGATGCGCCGGCGCAAGCCGTTGTTCGCGGCCCTGGTCGACGCCGGCGCCGCGGTGCTGAACGCCGTGCTCCCCCGCGGCACCGACGTCCGTCGCGGCGACTATCACGTCATCCTGCGGAAGAGCTGACCACCGTGACGCCTGCCCGGCCCATCACTGGACGAGCGACGGCTCGCGGCCACGCTGCGCGCGGTAACGAATCGTTAATCCCTGGAAGACTCCGGTATCGCGAGCTTCACAAGGACGCGCCGATGGGCGGCATGCGCTTAAACGCTTTGTTTGCCATTTCGGTGAATAGTCCCTCAGTGAGTATGGTTAATTTTCCCTGTTGCGTTGATTGGGCACCCATATCCCGGGTGCGTAGCGTAAAGCGAAGAGTAGCCCCTCAGCCCGCGGCAGTTGGAATGAAAGCTGGGGATCATGCTTGACTATAACCAGCCGATCGATCGGACCGGACCGGAGGCCTCGCAACGGAAGCCTCAGGCCGGCTTCAACGTGCTCGAGCTCGCCAATCTGCTCTGGCGGCGAAAGGTCGCGATCGCCGCGGCCGCCCTGCTTGGTGCGACGCTCGCAGTCGTCGTCGGCAAGAGCGTAACGCCGCGCTACACCGCCACCGCTCAGCTCTATGTCGACCCGCGCGAGCTTCAACTCGTCGACCGCGAGCTCACGCCCCGTGCCCAGGACGTCTCCGGCATGTCCATGGTGGTGGAGAGCCAGGCGCGCCTGATCACCTCCAACAGCGTGTTGCTCCAGGTGATCCAGCAGGCAGGTCTCGACAAGGATCCGGAATTCGGCGGCGGGGGCGGCACGAGCCTGATGTCGTCGCTGCTCGGGCTGATCGGCCTGCACCCCCGCGCACCTTCCGCCGCGGAGAAGAACGAAGTGCAACTTGCTGCGCTCGACGCATTGAACAAGCACATCACCGTCCGCAAGACCGAGAAGAGCTTCATCGTCGACATCGAGGTCTGGTCGACGGATCCCGCGAAAGCGGCGATGCTGGCCAACACGCTGACCAATGCCTACCTCGCCGAATCCCGCAACTCGCAGGCATCGGCGGCACGGCGCGCCACCAACGATCTCTCCAGCCGCCTGAAGGAGCTGCGCGAGCGGCTGCGCAACGCCGAGACTGCGCTTGCCACCTACAAGGCCCAGAACAATTTCGTCGGCACCCAGGATGCGCTGATCAGCGACCAGCAACTCTCCACCAGCAACCAGCGGCTTTCCGCGGCCCGTGCGGCGACGATGGATGCGCAGGCACGGCTCGATCAGATCGAGGCGAGCCGGCGCGCGGCCACGGATGCAGGTGCGATCCCCGAGGCGCTGCAATCGCCGACGATCGCGAATCTGCGCGCGCAATATGCCGACGCCCGCAAGAAATATGCGGAGCAGGCCGGCGAGCTCGGGCCGCGACATCCGGCGCTGCGCCAGACCGAGAAACAGGTCGAGGACCTCAAGCGTACCATCAACGAAGAGATCGACCGCTTCGCCCAGTCCGCCAAGAACGATTTGACGCGTGCCCGCGATTTTGAAGCTTCCCTCAACCGGGCGCTGGAAGCGCAGAAGCGGCAGAGCGTCCAGCTGAGCCAGGCCGGCGTGCGCCTGCGCGAGCTCGAACGCGAGGTCGATGCCAGCCGCGACGTCTATCAATCCTTTCTCAAGCGCTCGCGCGAGACCGAGGAGCAGGAGAGCCTGAACACTTCGGCTGCCCGCGTCATCGGCGAGGCGACGGTGCCCCAGCGGCGCTCGTTCCCGCCCGCGATGAGCTTGTTCGCCATGATCGGCTTCATCTTCGGGGCGATCGCGGCCTCAAGCTGGTTCGTCGCGGTCGAGATCCTGTTCACCGGCGCGACCGCACCAGCGCCGACGCCCGCGCGTCCACAGCGCACGCCGGCGCCGGATGCCATGCGAGCTCCGCAGCGCGCGCCCCCTCCAGAGGCTTCGCCGCCTCAGCCGGCCTCGCGAATTCCGGAAGTCGAACAGGTTCCGCCGGAACTTGCCGCGCCCCCGCTGCAGCCTTCAATGGTCGAGCAGCCCCTGATCGAAAAGCCGCTGATCGCACGCTTCCAGGAAGCCGACGTCATCCACACGCTCGGCGCCATACTCGCTACGGGCGGCGGCGTCGACCTCACACGGCTGGGCTGGCCAACGCTCCGCCCCGGTTTTCCCCTGACGACACTGCTCAACGCCTGGCGCGACATGCGCGCGGCGGTAGCCCGTCGCGCCGGCGGCAAGGCGATGCCGGTCATCGCGCTCGTCGGTGCCGGCGAGACCACCGGGCGTAGCGTGACCACGCTGAATTTCGCGCTGGCGGCTGCGCGCGACGGCGCCCGCGTGCTGATGATCGATGCCGACCATCGGGCACGCTCGCTCTCGAACAAGCTCATCCGTCCCAGCAAGAGCGAACCGAGCAGGCTCGGATGGCTCTCGATCGGCAACAAGGACGCACGCGAGATCAAGACGGTCAACGGCATCTCCGTACTGCCGGCCGCGGAAGGCGATGCCGGCAAGGCTGCCGCCGCGATCCGCAAGGCGATTGCGCAGGCCCGTTCCGCCGGCGGCTATGATCTCGTGATCCTCGACGGCCCGGCGATGCCGCTGTCGGCCGGCGACTGCAAGCTGCTCGACGACACCGATTCGCTGGTGGCCGTTCTGCCGACCAGCCTCGACGTCAACGACAGCCTGGAAGAGATCCTGGCTGCGCTCGGCCCCGCCGAGCGCAAGCTCGTCGGCGTCGTGCTCGAGGAGCTCACCCCAGCAATCCAAACGCGCCAGCGAGGCAGACAATATGCTTGAGCGCCGCGTCAACCTCGACGGACGGGCAGCGACTGCCGACGTGCCGAGAATCACGGTCGGCGGGCTTCGTATGGCCGCGCTCGACCTGGAAGCCACCGCCGATTTCATGATCGAGGCGACCGATCCTGATAGTCGCATCGGCCGGCCGCTGTTCCTGACCTCGGCCAATGGCGAGGTGCTGGCGCGCTGCTCGACCGAACCGCAGACGGAGCGCCTGTTCCGCGCCGCCGACCTGATCAACGCCGACGGTCAGCCGCTGGTCGCGGCCTCGAAGCTTCAATCCTGGTTCCCGCTGCCGGAGCGCGTTGCGACCACGGACCTGTTCCACATCGTCGCGCGCAAGGCGGAAGCGATCGGCCGCACGTTCTATATGTTCGGCGCAAGCGAGGCCGAGAACGCTGCTGCGGTCGAGAACGTCCAGAAGATGTATCCACGCCTCAAGATCGTCGGGCGCAGCCACGGCTATCTGCGAGGCGAGGCGCTGCGTGCGAAGGTCGAGGAGATCAACGCCCTGGCGCCGGACTATCTGTGGGTCGCGCTCGGCGTGCCCAACGAGCAGGCATTCGTGAAGGAGTTTACGGCGCATCTGACCAATGTTGGCGTCATCAAGACATCCGGCGGCCTGTTCAACTTTTTGTCCGGGAGCCGTTCCCGCGCTCCGCAATGGATGCAGAAGATCGGACTCGAATGGGCCTGGCGCACCTTGCTCGAGCCACGCCGTCTGCTCTGGCGCTATTTGACCACCAACCCCCGCGCGCTCTATCTTCTCCTCAGCCGCAACCGTCCCATCCGCTAGAAGAAGAGCAGAAGACGACATGACCGACCGACCGACCGTCCTCGTCACCGGGGGCGCGGGCTATATTGGCTCGCATGCGTGCCGCGCATTGACCGCCGCCGGCTACCAGCCCGTCGTTTATGACAATCTCTCGACAGGTCACCGCAGCTTCGTCTCTGGCCCGCTGGTAACGGGCGATCTGCTCGACGGCGCGGCGCTGGCGCGCGCCTTCGCCGACCACAAGGTCACGGCAGTGATGCATTTCGCGGCAGCGAGCCTCGTCGGGGAGTCCATGATCGACCCGCAGAAATACTACATCAACAACGTCCAGGGCACGTTGTCGCTGTTGCAGGCCATGCGCGACGCGGGCTGCCGTCGCATCGTGTTCTCCTCGACCGGCGCCGTCTATGGCAACGCCGATTCCAAGGAGCTGCCGGAAGACTTTCCTTGCGCGCCGATCAATCCGTACGGCGCATCGAAGTTGATGATCGAGCGCATGCTCGCCGACTACCGCACGGCCTACGGCTTCGGTGCGTTCTGCCTGCGCTATTTCAATGCCAGCGGCGCCGATCCGGCCGGCGGCATCGGCGAGTTGCGCGACAACGAAACCCATCTCATTCCGCGCGCCATGATGGCGCTTCAGGGACATGTCGACTTCGCGGTGTTCGGCGACGACTACGACACGCCCGACGGCACCGCGATCCGCGACTACATCCACGTCACGGACCTTGCGGCCGCGCATGTCGCGGCACTGAAGCTTCTGGAACAAGGGCATGCCGGCGGCAGCTTCAACCTCGGCACGGGCTCCGGATTTTCCGTGCGCGAGATCCTCGATGCGATCAGGCAGGAGACCGGGCGCGAGGTGCCGCACACAGTCAAGCCGCGCCGCGCCGGCGATCCCACCTATCTCGTCGCGGATCCTTCTGCTGCGAGAAAGGTGCTGAATTTCGTGCCGCGTCACTCCGACCTGCCGACGGTCATCCGCACGGCCTGGGCCTGGCACCAGAAGGCGCATCCGTTCAGGTCGCGCTAAAGCATGATCCGGAAAAGTGCGCAGCGGTTTTCCGAAAAGATCATGCTTAAACAACAACCTAAAGCGCGATGACGATTCATCCTAATCGCATCGCGCTTTAGGCAACCGTATTGCACCTTGCCGGCGGGGACCTTAAGCCGCTAAAGAGAATGAAGAGACTATGAAAACCCGCGTCGGCCGCTTTTCCGGCCGCCGGATGCTTGTGGTATGGCCGCCGATGGAGCGGCATACGTGGCTGCGCGACGCGCCATTCTTCAAAGCTTCAAGACCACGACCGGGTGCGCGCATCGGCCTGCTTTCAGGCGCGACAAGGAGCACGGAGCGAATGCATCAGGCCGCAAGCCTGCAATTCGAGCGCGTGGTGAACGAATTCGCCCGCTGGCTCGCCGTGCCCGAGGACGAACGGTCGCCCGCGCCGGCCTGGTGGTGGGGACCCGCGATCGCGGTGCGCGATGCGCACCAGCCGATGCCAGGTGCGTGGTCGTGCACGCTCGGCCTCGGCGACGGATCGACCTTTGCCGACGGAGCGTGCCTGCTTCTCGCCCTGTTCGAGGATCAGACCTCACTGCCGTGGCCGGACGATTTTCCGCGCAAGGCGGAACGCGAGGATGACGAGACCCGTGAGCTGCACCCGCAGCCGTCAGACGACAGCGCTTTTCAACCGTAACGCCGCGGCTTCCTCGGCGACGGGATCCCGCTCCGGCTGGAGCGGCGGCGCGACGGGCAGCACCATCGGCCGCAGCAGTTCCACGATCTGCCGCGCCGGCAGCGGCTTGGAGATGAGGAAGCCCTGCATCTCGTCGCAGCCATGGGTCCGCAGGAACGCCTCCTGCTCGGCATTCTCGACGCCTTCGGCGACGACGGTCATGCCGAGTGCCTTGCCCATGCTGATGATAGCCTGTGCGATCGCCTGATCCTCCGAATCCTGCGGCAGGTCGCGCACGAAGGAGCGGTCGATCTTGATGGTGTCGATCGGAAAGTGCTTCATCAGCGACATCGACGAATAGCCGGTGCCGAAATCGTCGATGGCCAGACGGATGCCGCGGCTCTGGATGGAGTCGAGCACCTTGAGCGCGCGACCGACATTGCGCATCATCATGCTCTCGGTGACCTCCAACTGCAGCAGCACCGGCGACATGCCGCTGGCGGCCAGCGCCTCGTCGACGTCCTGCAACAGATGTTCGTCGGCAAACTGCCGCGGCGACAGGTTGACCGCCATCGACAGCGGCAACAGGCCGCGGCGCTGCCAGGCCATGGCCTGCGCGCAGGCCTCATTCAGCACCCAGCGGCCGATCGGCACGATCAGCCCGGTTTCCTCCGCAAGCGGAATGAATTGCGCCGGCGAGACATTGCCGAGATCGGGATGCGCCCAGCGCAGCAGCGCTTCGACGCCCGTTATCTGGCCGGTCTCCATGTCGACCTTGGGCTGGTAGTTCAGCGAGAACTGCCCGCGCTCCAGCGCGCGGCGTAGTGCGCTCTCGAGCGACAGCCGCTCGATCGACTGCGTCTTCACTTCGTTGGAGAAGAAGCGATAGCCGTTCTTGCCGTCCTCCTTGGCGAGGTACATCGCCATGTCGGCATTCTTGGTCAGCGTCTGCGCGTCGGAGCCGTTGGCCGGATACATCGCAATGCCGATGGAGGCCGTGGTGTGACACTCGTGCCCCGCCAGCTCCATGGGCTCGGCGAGCGCCGCGAGCAGCCCGGTCGCGATGCGCTGGACGTCGTCAATCTCGCTGCACCGGTCAAGGATCACCACGAACTCGTCGCCGCCGAGCCGCGCCACCACGTCGCTGGCCCGCAGCGCGCCGCGCAACCGGTTCGCCACCTCGAGCAGGAGCAGGTCGCCCGCTTCGTGCCCCAGCGAATCGTTGATGACCTTGAAACGGTCGAGATCGATGAACAGCACCGCAAAGCGGTGATCGTGGCGCTGCGCGGTGTCGATCGCCGCGTGCAGCAGCCCGTTGAAGGTCTCGCGGTTCGGCAGATCCGTCAGGCTGTCGTGCGAGGCGAGATACTCGATCCGCTCGTCTGCCTGCTTCTTCTCGTCGGCGCGATCGAAATTCTCCATTGCGAAGGAGACGTTGTCGGCGAGGCGCTGCAACAGCTCGACGAATTCGGGCGTGAAGCTGGCCGGCTCGGTCGACATGTAGATCATGACACCGACGGCCTGGTCATGCGCGATGAGCGGAAACGCTGCGCCCGACCGCGCGCCGTCCCCACGCACGATGGCGTGGAAGACACGGACGCGAGCGTCGTTGAGATAATCGTTGATGATGCAGGGCTGCCGCGTCCGGAACGCCGTGCCGCTCATGCCGCGCCCCTCGGGCCGCTCGGGATCGACGGAGAGACGGACGTTGCGCGTGGTGTCGGCGGACGGGCCGGCGGCGGCTACGATCTCGAGCTGGTCCGTGCCGGCCCTTGACAGCGCAATCGTGGTCGAGGTGAACTTGGCACCGTTCGATGCCGCAAGGCATACGAGGTCGAACAGCTCGGCACGCGACTTTGCCCGCATGATCGCCTCGTTGGTCGCACTCAGAGCCGCGAACATGCGCGTCAGGCGCTCCTTCTGCGCTTCGGTCCGGACCTTCTCCTCGGCGCGATCGAAATTGTCGAGTGCAAAGGAGACGTTTTCCGCCAGGCGTCCGAGCAGCTCGACCAGATCGGGCGTGAACGTATCCTCTTCCAGCGCGAGAAAGAGCAGAATGCCGACCGGCTTCTCTCCCGCCCTCAGAAGCGGGAAGCTCGCAGCAGCCCGCGTTCCATCCTCGATGGCCTTTGTGCGCCAGTATGCCGACCGCGGCTCGTTCAGATAGTCGTTCATGACACTGGGCCGGCGGGTTCGGAGCGAGGTGCCGATGATGCCCTCGCCCTCGGGATGGCCGGCGGAAATGTTACAGCTGCGTCCAGCCATGCGCTCCTGCAGGCGCCCCTTGACCGCAACGACTTGAACGACCTCTCGTTCTTCATCGATGATGCCGATGGTCGCCGAGGCGAAGAGATCGCCGAGCACGGCCGCCTGGCAGGCAGCCTCGAACAGCTCCTCGCGCGACTTGGCGCGCATGATGGCTTCGTTGGTTGCGCTCAGCGCCTCGAACATGCCGCTCAGACGATTGCGCTGCTTGTCCGCTCGCGCCTTCTCGTCGGCGCGGTCGAAACTTTCGAGTGCGAAGGCGACGTTGGCCTGAAGCTTGCGCAGCAACTCGACGAGTTCCGGCGTGAAGGTGCCGCGCTCCGGAGAATTGAACAGAAACACGCCCTCCACCCGGTCGCCATTGAACAGCGGCAACGCCGCGGAGGATGCGATGCCGTTGCGGCGGGCGCTGGCCTGCCATGGCGCGATGCGATCATCGGCGAGCACGTCGTTGCTGACGGCGGGCTGGCGCGTGCGGAACGCCGTGCCCGTCAGTCCGCGCCCTTCGGGCACCCGGTCGGAGGTGGCGAACGTGAAGTTGCGAACCTGATCCGCATTCGGTCCGTAGCAGGCGACGACGCGCAGCAACTCGGCCCGATCGTCGACCAGCGCGATGGTGGCCGAGGTGAACTTGGCTCCCTTCGCGGTCGCCTCGCAGACGAGGTCGAACAGCTCGGACCGCGACCGCGCACGCAAGATCGCCTCGTTGGTGGCGCTGAGCGCCGCATACATTCGCGCCAGGCACTCTTCTTCCGCGGCGATCTGGGTTTTCTCGGCCTCGCGGCCGAAATTCTCGATCGCGAACGAGACGTTCTCCGTCATGCGCAGCAGCAGCGCGACGATCTCCTCGTCCTTGGCCCAGGAACGGCTGATGAAGAACAGCAGCACGCCGACGCTCTCGCCGTACCTGATCAGCGGCGCGACGACGCACGCGGCAACGCCGGTGTTGACGTTGGCCTGCTCCCATGGCGAGCCCCTGGTGCGGCTGGCGAGATCGTCCTCGACGATGGCTTTCTGCGTCCGGAACACCTCGCCGGAAATGCCCTTGCCATAGGGATTCTCCGGATCGATCGAATAGCGCGCCTGGGTGACCAGCTCGAGGTTCTGCCCGGTGGCAGCGACAGGCTTCATCCAGTGCGAATCCGGCTCGCGAAGCAGGACGATGGTCGCCAGCGACTTGCCGCTGTGGACCGAGGCATCGCACACGAGCTGATACAGCTCCTGCTCGGTCTTGGCGCGCAGGATGGCCTCGTTGGTGGCGCTGATCGCACCGAACATCCGGTTGAGCCGCCGTGTCGCCCGCTCACTCGTCTGCCGCGCGGTCTCGCGCGCGAAGTTGTCCAGTGCGTAGGATATGTTCGCCGACATGCGCTCGAACAGCGACACCATCTGCTCGTCCAGCGAATTGGCTTCGCTACGCGTCACAAACAATACGCCGACGCTTTTGCCGTTGCAGAGCAGCGGCAGCGCCGCGGCCGCGCCGATATGGGCCTTGGCGGCGCCCTCGCGCCACGCCAGGGAGCGCGAATCGTTCAGATAGTCGTTGCTGATGCACAGCTTCTGATCGCGAAAAGCCTCGCCGCCGACGCCAGATCCTTCAGGTGTGCCGGCTTCCGTCGTGATCACAATCGAGCGGAGCCGCAGAATGTCATCGCCGCAGCCGGCCGCGAAGCGCAACCGCGGTCCGTCCGGCTCCACCAGGAACACGGCAACGGCCAGAAAATCCCCGCTCGAAAATCCGGCGTCGCAGACCTTCTGGTACAGCTCGTCCGGCGATCTCGCGTAAAGGATCGCTTCATTGATGGCGCTCAACGCCGCAAAGGTGCGCGCGAGTGTCGTCGGCACGATCTCAGCTCCCGGGCATTTCTGCCTATTTCTCCCGGTGACTTTATCAGCGGCGATCGCCTAAGTGGTCGTTATTGCGCACTGCAAACCGTCGATCAAAGTGAACGAGCAACGAACGAGCAACGCACAACTGCCGGAAATGCCGCCGCGCGGGTCGAATCTTCGACCAAAGGCGCGTTCTCTTTACGAATTTGCAGCCCTGTGTTGGTTTACAGGAGATTGATATCGCTCCTGCGCTTTGAGACGATGGCACCCAACAAGCAGCCTGTTGAGGGCAGCAAGCCGAGGGAACGCCATGCCGATCGTCAAGGCCGATCGCCTCACGCGCGTCAGCGCCGCCCTGCTCCGCGCCGCCGGAGCATCCGAGGAAGAGGCCGATGCGGTCGCTATCGGCTGCGTCAACGCCAATCTCGCCGGCCATGATTCCCACGGCGTGATCGCCGTTCCCACCTATATCGACCGCATCAAGGCCGGTCACATCGTTCCCGGTGCCAAGTGGACCATCGTCCAGGAATCCCCGACCACGACCGTGATCGATGGCCATTGGGGCTTTGGCTTCCACGTCAACGCCAAGGCGATGGCGCTGACGATCGAGAAAGCGAAGACGGCGAACGTCGCCGCCTGCACCGTGTTCCGGCAGAGCCATGTCGGGCGCCTCGCCGCCTACCCCTTGATGGCGATGCGCGAAGGCATGATCGGGATCGCCACGGCGGACTCCGGCCGCTCGCCGAAGCACGTCGCCCCGTTCGGGGGAAAGGAGGCGCGGCTCGGCACCAACCCCATCTCGATCGCGGTGCCGTCCGATCTCGATACGCCGTTCTACCTGGACATGGCGACCTCCGCGGTTGCAGCTGGCAAGGTCCAGCTTGCGGTCGCCCGTGGCGAGGAGATTCCGACGGGGTGGATCATCGATGCCGAGGGACGGCACACGACCGATCCGACCCAATACCGCAAGGGCGGCGCGCTGCTGCCGCTCGGCGGCACCGAGGGCTACAAGGGCAGCGGCCTCGCCGCGATGGTCGAGGTGCTGTGCGGCCTGCTCACAGGTCTCGGCTTCGGCGTCGAGCCCACCGGGCGACACAATGACGGATGCTTCATGGCGGTGTTCAATGTCGCCGCGTTCCGGCCGCTGAAGGAGTTCAAGCGCGAGGTCGCTGAATTCGCGCATTACCTCAAATCGACGCCGCCGTCCGAGGGCAGCAAGGGCGTCTACTATCCCGGTGAGATCGAAGGCTTGCGCGAGCAGCAGCGCCTGCGCGACGGCATCGAGATCGAGGATGCCACATGGGAAAAATTGCGCGCTCTGGCGCGCGGGTACAGGCTCGACACCGTGCTCGATCTGGCCTGACGGCATCAGGAGAACAGCAGCATGACGCGGCAGATGGTATTGGTCGGCTTCCTCCAGGCGCAGAATTGCACAAACCTGCCGAGTTCCTGGCGGCATCCGGACTCGCGCAACGACTCGATGTCGGCGGACTATTACCAGGAGATCGCCAGAATCCTCGAGGCCGGCAAGTTCCACATGGCCTTCTTCGACGACCGCCTGGCGATGCCGGACCGCTACGGCAACGACCACGCCCACACCGTCGAATACGGCATCCGCTGCGTGAAGATGGATCCGCTGATCGTGCTGACCACGATGGGCATGGTCACCGAGAAGCTCGGCCTTGGCGCGACCTGCTCGACCACCTACTACGAGCCTTTCGACGTCGCGCGCCGCTTCGCAACGCTCGACCTGATGTCCGGCGGGCGCGCCGGCTGGAACGTCGTCACCTCGCTCAACGACGGCGAGGCGCTCAACATGGGGCGCGACTCCCACCCCGAGCATGATTCCCGCTACGACCGCGCCGACGAGTTCATGGAGGTCGTGCTCGGCCATTGGGACACTTGGGAGGACGGCGCGCTGATCATGGACAAGCAAAGCGGTCGCTTCGCCGATCCGACCAAGGTGAAGCGGCTCGACCACAAGGGACCGGCCTTCAGGTCGCGCGGGCCGTTCACCGTTCCGCGTTCGCAACAAGGCCATCCCGTGATCATCCAGGCCGGCGCCTCGGGCCGCGGCCAGCGCTTCGCTGGGCGCTGGGGCGAGGTGATCTTCACCGCCGCGCGCAATCTCGCTGCCGCCAAGGACGGCTATGCGGCCGTGCGCAACGAAGCGGCGACGGCCGGCCGCGACCCTGACCAGATGTTCCTGTGCAACCTGACGACGCCGGTCTGCGCCGCAACCAAGACTGAAGCCGAAGACAAGATGGCGCTGATCGACAAGCTGCCACTCCAGATCGACGCGCTGTCGCTGCTCGCCGAAGCGCTCAACTACGATTTCGCCTCCAAGGATCTCGACGAGCCACTGACGACGGAGGAACTGAAAGGCATGCAGGGCATCCTGGGCATCCGCGACGGCGTGCTGAAGGCGTCAGGCAAGAGCAACCCGAGCGCGCGCGACTTCGTCACCTTCTCCGGCCGCGGGCAAGTGCAGGACGCGATGGTCGGCGGTCCCAAGGAGATCGCGGACAAGCTGGAGGAGATGTTCGTGGAGCGCGGCTGCGATGGCTTCGTCATCGCCGCAACCTACGTGCCCGGCTCCTACGCCGATTTCGTCAACCATATCGTACCAGAGTTGCAGCGTCGCGGCCTGTTCCAGACGGACTATCGCGGCAAGACGCTACGGGAAAATCTCGGGCTTGAGCGGCCGGCTGCCGGCGCCTGGAAGGTGCAGCCGCGCGAGGCTGCGGAATAACGAGGACATGACATGCGCTGGCTGAAATTCACCGCCTCGGGCAAGACGTCCTGGGGGATCGTTGAAGGCGACCGGGTGATCGCGGTCGATGGCGATCCCTTCGCCGGATGGCAGCGCACCTCGCGGATGCTGCCGTTGTCCGAGGTCAAGATCGAATTGCCGCTGATCCCGCGCACCTTTTATTGCGTCGGCTTGAACTATCTGAAGCACCTCAAGGAAGCCGCCGACAAGCGCGGCGAGGTGCCGGCCGTCCCGGACAGGCCCGAGATCGGCTATCGCGCGCAGAACGCGCTGATCGCGCATGACGAGGAGGTCGTGATCCCCTCCTTCGCGACGGACAAGATCCATTATGAGGGCGAACTCGTCGTCGTCATCGGCAGGAAGGTGAAGCATCTCACCGAGCAGAACGCGATGGATTGCGTGTTCGGCTACACCATCGGCAACGACGTCAGCGAGCGCAGCTGGCAGAAGGCCGATCGCAGCCTGTGGCGCTCCAAGAATGCCGACACGTTCAAGCCGATGGGGCCGTGGATCGAGACCGAAGCCGATCTCGAAAAGATGGAAACGATCGTTCGCGTCAACGGCAAGGAGACCAACCGCTTCGCGACCGCCGACATGATCTTCGGCGTGGTGCCCTTCCTGGTCGAGTTGACCAGGTATTTTACGCTATGGCCCGGCGACGTCATCTGGATGGGCACCGACGGCGCGTCGCCGGATATCAAGCACGGCGACGTCGTGGAGGTCGAGATCTCGGGCGTCGGGACGTTGCGGAACAGATTTGTGCGGGAGGAGCGGTAGTCTGACTACCCTGCGGCACTTCCCGCAAGTCAGAACGGCAACGCGACGCCCGTCTTGATCTCCTTCAGCACGACATTGCTGCGGACGTAGCGGATGCCGGGGATGCGGAACATGAACTCGTCGAGGAAGCGGTTGTAGGCCGCCATGTCCTGCACGACGACGCGCAGATGATAATCGGCGTCGCCCGTGGTCGCAAAGCACTCCAGCACCTCGCGGCGCTTCGTGACCCTGGCCACGAACTCGTCGACGAACTTCGCGTCATGCCGCTCCAGCGAGACGTGGAGAATGGCCGACATCGCAAAGCCCGCCTGCTCGCGTGCGACCAGCGCCGCATAGCCCCGGATGACGCCGCTCTCCTCCAGGGCCCGCACCCGGCGCCAGCAGGCCGAGGTGGACATGCCGACCTCATCGGCGAGCTGCTGGTTGGTGGCGCGGCCGTCCCTCTGGAGGTGCTGGAGAATCCGGGTGTCCTGCTCTTCGATCATGCGCGCCTCTCAACGCGACAATGTCTACCAAATTCAGGCGTAAAGTGCAAAATTCTACCAAATTATCATCCCGCTTGGGGTAAATAGGTAAGATCTACCGGCGGCCCGGGCATAACCTTCCATCATCCGGCAGGATGCCGCGCGAGGTCCGCCATGGACGCCATTCCGTCACTCGACACTTACGAGCTCTCCGACCGCTACGAGCGCGAGGAGGGCCGCGTCTTCCTTACGGGCACGCAGGCCATCGTCCGCATCGCGCTCGACCAGGCGAGACGCGACCGCGCGAACGGGCTCAATACCGCCGGCTTCATCTCCGGCTATCGCGGCTCGCCGCTCGGCGGCGTTGATCTCGAACTGTGGCGCATCCAGGAACGGCTCAAGCAGGACCGCATCGAATTTCTTCCGGCCGTCAACGAAGACCTCGCGGCGACAGCGGTGCTGGGCTCGCAGCAAGTCGAAACGCAAGCCGACCGCGAAGTCGATGGCGTGTTCGGGCTGTGGTACGGCAAGGGCCCCGGCGTCGATCGATCCGGCGATGCGCTCAAGCATGGCAACGCCTATGGCTCCTCGCCGCATGGCGGCGTGCTGGTGGTCGCCGGCGACGACCATGGCTGCGTCTCCTCTTCGATGCCGCACCAGTCCGACGTCGCCTTCATGAGCTGGTTCATGCCGACGCTGCATCCGGCAAGCGTCGGCGAATATCTGGCGTTCGGCGAATATGGCTATGCGCTGAGCCGTTTCTCCGGCATGTGGGTCGGCTTCAAGGCGATCTCGGAGATCGTGGAATCAGGCGCCTCGGTCGCGCTGCGCCCGCCGCGAGCCTTTCTCACGCCCGACTTCACGCCGCCGCCCGGCGGCCTGCACTATCGTTGGCCCGACCTGCCGGGCCCGCAGATCGAGGAACGGCTGGAGGCGAAGAAGCACGCGGTCTACGCCTTCGCCAAGGCCAACCCGATCGACCGTCACATCTACGACATTCCGAACGCCACCTACGGCATCGTCACCACTGGCAAGGCGCATCTCGATCTGATGGAAGCACTGCGGCTGATGGGCCTCGACGAAGCGGCCTGCCGCAGCATCGGCATCGACGTCTACAAGGTCGGCATGGTCTGGCCGCTGGCGCTGCATGACGCCATGGATTTCGTGAAAGGCAAGCGCGAGATCCTCGTGGTCGAGGAGAAGCGCGGCATCATCGAGAGCCAGTTCAAGGAATATTTTTACGACTATCCCGGCGCCAAGCCCGAGCGCATGGTCGGCAAGCACGACGAGCGAGGGGCAAGGCTGATCTCCTGGATCGGCGAGTTGTCGCCGCGGGCGCTCGCTTCCGTGCTGGCGCGCCGGCTCGACCCAATGTTTCCGGGCCTCAATCTCGCCGCGCGCGCAGCCGCCTTGATGCCGGAAGCGGCGCGCACCATCAATGTCAGCGGCGCGTCGCGCACGCCCTATTTCTGCTCGGGCTGCCCGCATAACACGTCTACGAAGGTCCCGGAGGGATCCAAGGCCCTCGCCGGCATCGGCTGCCACTTCATGGCGAGCTGGATGGACCGCGAGACCTCCTCGCTCATCCAGATGGGCGGCGAAGGCGTGAACTGGGCGGCATCGTCAAGATTCACCGGCAACAAGCACGTTTTCCAGAATCTCGGTGAAGGCACTTACTACCACTCCGGCTCGATGGCGATCCGGCAGGCGATCGCGGCCAAGGCCAACATCACCTACAAGATCCTGTTCAACGATGCCGTCGCGATGACGGGCGGCCAACCGGTCGACGGCCCGGTCAGCGTCCATGCCATCGCCCACAGCGTCCGCGCCGAGGGCGTGGCGCGTATCGCGCTGGTGTCGGATGATCCCGCACAGTTCTCGTCGGCCGACCTGCCGACCGGTGTCACCATCCACCCCCGCGAGGAGATGGATACCGTGCAGCGCGAGCTGCGCGACGTCTCCGGCGTGTCCGTCCTGATCTATCAGCAGACCTGCGCCACCGAGAAGCGACGCCGCCGCAAGCGCGGGCAGATGGCCGATCCCAAACGCTTCGCCTACATCAACGACCTCGTCTGCGAAGGCTGCGGCGACTGCTCGGTCGAATCCAACTGTCTCAGCGTCGAGCCAAAGGAGACGCCGTTCGGCCGCAAGCGTCAGATCAACCTGTCGACCTGCAACAAGGATTTTTCCTGTCTCAACGGCTTCTGCCCGAGCTTCGTCACCGTCGAAGGCGCGACGCGCCGGAAGAAAAGCGCAAGCCGGATCGACGCGGTCGGCCGCGCGGCCACGCTACCCCTGCCTGCGCCCCGAACGCTCGACCGCCCCTATGATCTGCTCGTGACCGGCGTCGGCGGCACCGGCGTGATCACGGTTGGCGCGCTGATCGGCATGGCCGCGCACCTCGAACGCCGCGGCGTCTCGGTCCTCGACTTCACCGGCTTTGCGCAGAAATTTGGCCCCGTGCTGAGCTACATCCGCCTCGCCGCGAGCCCCGACGTGTTGCATCAGGTCCGCATCGACCAGGGTGCGGCGGACGCGCTGATCGGCTGCGATCTCGTCGTCAGCTCCTCGCCAAAGGCGTCCGGAACCTACCGGAAAGGCACGCTCGCTGCGCTCAACACGGCGGAGATGCCGACCGGCGACGTCGTCCGCTTCCGCGACGCCGATCTCGCCTCGCCCGCCCGCCTGCGTGCGATCGGCCGCGTGATCGGCGAGAGCAATCTCGGCGCGATCAACGCGAATGGGCTGGCCGAACGGCTGCTCGGCGATGCCGTCTATGCCAACATCATCATGCTTGGCTATGTCTGGCAACGCGGACTCGTGCCGGTCTCGCTGCAAGCGCTATTGCGCGCGATCGAGCTCAACGGCGTCGCGATCGAACGCAACAAGCAGGCCTTTGCCTGGGGCCGGATCGCCGCGGCCGATCCGGTTTCTCTGCCGAACGCGGACGATGCGCCCAAAGCCGAGACGCTCGACCAGCTCATTGCCCGGCGCTTCGATTTCCTCACGGCCTATCAGAACGCGGCCTATGCGGCGCAATACCGGGCGATCGTCGCAAGAGTCCGCAATGCCGAAGCCGGCCTGAACAGCGAGGCGCTGACCGAGGCCGTCGCGCGCAGCCTGTTCAAGCTGATGGCCTACAAGGACGAGTACGAGGTGGCGCGGCTGCACATGCAGAGCGGCTTCCTCGACGAGCTGAAGCGCGAATTCGAGGACGGCTTCAGCATCCAGTATCACCTCGCCCCGCCGTTCCTGCCATCGCGGCGCGACGCACGTGGACGTCCGCGCAAACGCGCCTTCGGCCAGTGGATCCAGATGCCTCTCAACATGCTCGCGCGCTTGAAGTGGTTGCGCGGGACGCCGTTCGATCCATTCGGCTACGCCGCGGAACGGCGAGCCGAGCGGGAGCTGATCGCCTGGTATCAAGGCCTGATCGAGCGGATGCTCGGCGGGCTCGATACGGCGAGTCTTCCGGATCTCGTCGCGATTGCAAGGGCCCCCATGGATATCCGCGGGTATGGGCCGGTCAAGGACGCCGCGATCGCGAAGGTGAGGTCCGAGATCGAGCGGCTGCTCGCCGAACTCCCCACGCCATCGCCGGCAAGGATGCGCGCCACCGGTTGACGCGGCGCCGGCGAGGCTTCAGCCTCTGAGCCTGGAGGGACGCCCTGATGGCGCTCCCGCGATCGGGTGAAGCATCATGGATTTCGACCAGCTGACACTGACCGAGGCCGC
The DNA here is from genome assembly GCF_052043945.1 of Bradyrhizobium sp. PUT101. Lineage (NCBI taxonomy): Bacteria > Pseudomonadati > Pseudomonadota > Alphaproteobacteria > Hyphomicrobiales > Nitrobacteraceae > Bradyrhizobium > Bradyrhizobium sp. PUT101. The sequence goes on along the minus strand of NZ_CP197207.1, from coordinate 5,106,285 downwards.
GGACGGCCTCAGCGCCGGGAAGGTCACGAGCACCGCACTCACCCGGGAAGCTCTCGCCCGCGCCAGGGCCAACGCCGACCTCAATGCCTTCGTTACTCTGGACGAGGCCGGCGCCTTGAAGGCCGCCGCAGCGTTCGACGCGAAGGGCGACAGGAGCAAGCCGCTCGGCGGCGTGCCCGTCGTGATCAAGGACAATATCGAGGTGGCCGGGCTGCCCTGTAGTGCCGGCACCCCGGCGCTGAAGGATTACATTCCAAGGGCCGATGCACCTGTCGTGGCAAAGTTGCGCGCCGCGGGAGCGATCATCGTCGGCAAGACCAGCATGCACGAACTGGCCTTCGGCATCTCCGGCTACAACACCGCGTTCAAGACCGGCGCCGAGTTCGGCGTGCGCAATGCCTATGACCGCGCGCGGATCGCCGGCGGCTCCTCGTCCGGGACGGGCGCCGCGATCGGCGCGCGAATCGTCGCGGGCGGGCTCGGCACCGACACCGGCGGATCGGTGCGCGTGCCGGCTGCCCTGAACGGGTGCGCCTCGCTGCGGCCAACGGTCGGGCGCTATCCGCAAGACGGCATCGCGCCGATCTCGCACACCCGCGACACCGCGGGGCCCATGGCCGCAACCATGGCCGATGTCGCGCTGCTCGACCGCGTCATCGCCGGAGGCGATCCGGTCCTGCCTGCGGATCTCAAGCTGGTCCGCATCGGCATTGCCAAGGCGATGCTGGCCAATCTCGATGGCGATACCAAGGCCGCCTTCCATCAGGCAGTCGCGCTGATGAAGGCTCAGGGCATGGTCGTGGTCGAGATCGAGATGCCCCAACTGGTGGAGCTCAACGGCCAGGTCAGCTTTCCAGTCGCGCTATACGAGGCTTATGACGATCTGGTCGCCTATCTCGCACACACCGGCACCGGCCTCAGCATCGAGACGCTGGCGAAAGACATCTCGAGTCCCGACGTGAAGGGCACCTATGATGACCTCGTCATCCCGCGCAAGCTGCCGGGCCCCGACAACACGCTGATTGACGCCAAGCCGATATACGATGCCGCGATCAAGATCGCGCGCCCGGCGCTCCAAACGCTGTACGCCCACACGTTTTCCGCGAACAGGCTCGACGCCATCGCTTTCCCGACAACGCCGCGCGTCGCGATTGCCTCCAACCCTGACTCCAGCAGCCTCGAAAACTTCGGACTCTTCATCCAGAACACCGATCCCGGCAGCAATGCCGGTATTCCCGGAATTCAGATCCCGCTCGCGCTCGGCGGCACCAGCCAACTGCCGATCGGGATCGAATTGGACGGCCCAGCAGGAAGCGACCGGCACCTGCTTGCCATCGGAATGGCGCTGGAAATCATGTTCGGACGACTGCCGCCGCCGCGTCGCTCATGAATAGGGGTTGATCAGCTTCTGCTGCTCGGCGCTGTGGTGCGCGAGCAGGTCGATGAAGGTCCTGACCTTCGCCGACAGATGATGGCGATGCGGATAGACCGCGTTCATGGACAGCTCGACCGTCCGATATTCCGGCAAGAGGCGCACGAGGCGGCCGGTCTCGAGATCGTCCTGAATGAGAAAGCCCGCCATCAGGCAGACAGCGGCGCCCTCCAGCGCGACCTTCCGCAGCGCTTCTCCGCTATTGGTGACGAAGCTGCCCGAGATGCGAACGGAGGCCGGAGTGCCTTTGCGGTCAAGGAAGCGCCATTCGTCGCCAAACGGATAGTTCAGGTGCCGGCCGCAATTGTGTCCGGTGAGCTCGTCGAGCTTCTGCACCCGGCCGTGCTTCTCGAGATAATCGTGCGAGCAGCACAGCACGTGACGCCAGGTGGCAAGTCTCCGCACGATCAGGCTCGAATCCGGCGGCGGGATCATGCGCAGGGCAACGTCGTACCCCTCCTCGATGAGATCGACATCGGCCTCGCCCATGCGCAGATCGATCCTGAGTTCCGCATAGGTCGACAGCAGCTTCGCCACGATCGGCGCGACAAGCGGCACCATGTGCGTGGCGACGTGAATGCGCAGCGTGCCGCGGGGCACCGACTGCAATTCGCTCGCGATGTCGTCGGCCTGTTCGAGATCTGCGAGAATCTGGGTTGAGCGATCGTAATAGGCCTTGCCGATTTCCGTGAGGCTCACCTTCCGCGTGGTGCGGTTGAGTAGCCGCACCCCAAGCCGGTCCTCCAGCGCCTGGACGTGGTTGCTCACCATGGTCGTCGACATGTTGAGGCGGCGCGCGGCGGCGGAAAAGCCGCCGTTCTCGACCACGTGGACGAAGGCGGTGAGGCTGGTGAAGCGATCCATGGCCCAAAGCTCCAATTATCCGCGATTACTGGATAATGCTTCAAATAATTCCGGGATTATCACAACGGTCGGGACAACGCATCTTCTCCTCATCAATGCGCGCGCCCTTCGAATGGGCGACCGGGAATTCCGAGGATGTCATGTCGAACGCTTCTTATGTCTCTGAAACGGCTGCAAAAATCGGCCCGCGGCTGTCTCGACGGACAATCAATCGGGCGGCCATCGGCCTGGCGCTGATCCTCGGCATCGCGGTGGCCGGCGACTATGGCTACGACTATTTGAAGACCGGCCGGTACCTCGAATCCACAGACGACGCCTATGTGAAGGCCGATTCCACGATCGTCGCGCCGAAGGTCTCCGGCTATATCGCCAAGGTGCTGGTCGGCGACAACGAGAAGGTCAAGGCAGGCCAGCTGCTGGCCAAGATCGACGACCGCGATTTCAGGACAGCGCTCGATCAGGCCCGCGCCGACGTCGAGGCTGCCGAAGCCTCAGTGCGCAACATCGATGCCCAGCTCGAGCTGCAACAGCCGATCATCGAGCAAAGCACGGCTGACGTCGCTGCTGCGGACGCCAACCTGAAATTCGCACAAGAGGAGCGCGCCCGCTACGACGACCTCATGAAGTCGGGCTCCGGCACGATCCAGCGCGCGCAGCAGACCGACGCGGCGCTGCGCGCCAGCAGCGCGCAATTGCAGCACGCGAAGTTCGGCCTTCTGGCTGCGCAGCGCAAGATCGACGTGCTCACCAGCCAGCGCGCCCAGGCCGCAGCCCAGCTCGAACGCGCCCGTGCGGTCGCGCAGCAGGCAACGCTGAACCTGTCCTATACCGAGATCACCGCGCCGGTGGATGGCACGGTCGGCGCCCGCAGCTTGCGCGTCGGCCAATACGTGCAAGCCGGCACGCAATTGATGGCCGTGGTGCCGCTCGATGCGGTCTATGTCGTTGCCAACTTCAAGGAGACCCAGCTCACACATGTGCGGCCCGGCCAGCCGGTCGAGCTGTACGTCGACAGTTTCCGCAATCGGGCCCTGCACGGCCATGTCGACAGCCTGTCGCCGGCGAGCGGGCTGGAATTCGCATTGCTGCCGCCCGACAACGCCACGGGCAACTTCACCAAGATCGTGCAGCGCGTTCCGGTGAAGATCGTGCTCGACGACCACAGCCTCACCGGCCTGCTTCGCCCCGGCATGTCCGCGGTGCCGACCATCGACACCAAGGCGACCGTGCTGGCCGAACGCGAGACGGCCAGGCGTCTCGCCGACAACATGCTCCGGCCGAACGGCGGCTGACCCGCCGCCGGCAGGTTTGTCAAACCCTGCCGGAAGATCGTTCCAGAACGTCGTCGATTGTCGAAATCCGCATCCTGTCTCCGTACCCGAGACGAGGCTTCCATGAGCACGCTTCAACCCACCCTCGACGCCACATCCGCCGCCGCCATTCCCGCCCCCGCCGCTCCGTCGATATCGGCCAAAACCTGGATCGCGGTGATCGGCGCAACGCTTGGCGCCTTCATGGCGGTGCTGAACATCCAGATCGTCAACGCCTCGCTCGCCGACATCCAGGGCGCGATCGGCGCCGGTATCGACGACGGCGGCTGGATCTCGACCTCCTATCTAATCGCCGAGATCGTGGTGATCCCGCTGTCCGGCTGGCTGGCGCAGGTGTTCTCGATCCGCATCTATCTGCTCACCAACGCGATCCTGTTCCTGGTCCTGTCCGCGGCCTGCGCGCTGGCGCATGATCTGTCGCAGATGATCGTGCTGCGCGCCATCCAGGGCTTCACCGGCGGCGTGCTGATCCCGATGGCCTTCACGTTGATCATCACCCTGCTGCCGCGCGGAAAGCAGCCGGTGGGCCTTGCACTGTTCGCGCTGTCGGCGACGTTCGCACCGGCGATCGGCCCGACCATCGGCGGCTATCTGACCGAGAATTTCGGCTGGCAGTACATCTTCTACGTCAACCTCGTGCCGGGCGCGATCATGGTCGGCATGCTTTGGTACGCGCTCGAGGCCAAGCCGATGAAGCTCTCGCTGCTGCGCGAGGGCGACTGGGCCGGCATCGTCACCATGGCAATCGGCCTATCGGCGCTCCAGACCGTGCTCGAGGAGGGCAACAAGGACGACTGGTTCGGCTCACCCTTCATCGTCAAGCTGTCGGTGATCGCGGCGGTGGCGCTGACCGCCTTCCTGATCATCGAGCTCACGGTGAAGAAGCCACTCCTGAATCTGCGCCTGCTGGTACGCCGCAATTTCGGCTTCGGCATGCTCGCGAACTTCCTGCTCGGTATCGCGCTCTACGGCTCGGTGTTCATCCTGCCGCAGTATCTATCACGCATCCAGGGCTACAATGCCGAGCAGATCGGCATGGTGCTGGCCTGGACCGGACTGCCGCAGCTGCTGCTGATCCCGCTGGTGCCGCGCCTGATGCAGCGCTTCGACGCGCGGATCATCATCGGCATCGGCTTCGTGCTGTTTGCGGCGTCCAACTTCATGAACATCTACATGACCAACGACTACGCCGCCGACCAGCTGCTGTGGCCCAATGTCGTTCGCGCGATCGGGCAGGCACTGGTCATGGCGCCGCTGTCGGCGGTGGCAACCGCCGGCATCGAAGCCGAGAATGCAGGCTCGGCGTCGGGCCTGTTCAACATGATGCGCAACCTCGGCGGCGCCGTCGGAATTGCGATCCTGCAGACCGTTCTGACCAAGCGCGAGCAGTATCACTCCAACGTCCTGATGCAGTCGGTCTCGATTTTCGAGGAGGCGACGCGCACGCGGCTGGAGCAACTCACCCAGTATTTCGTCAATCACGGCGTCCTCGACCAAGCGGATGCCGCGCATCGCGCCTATGTCGCGATCGGTCGTATCGTGCAGAAGCAGGCCTATATCCTCGCCTTCAGCGACACCTTCTATCTGCTCGGCATGGCGCTGATCGTGGCGTTGCTCGCCGTCCTCTTCCTGAAGAAGTCCGGCCAGACCTCGGCCGGTGGCGCCCACTGACCTCAACCCAAGAAGCAAGGAGACGATCATGAAGCCTCGCATGAACTACTTCCAGGCCGCGCCCGATACGATGAAAGCGCTGATGGCGCTGGAGGAGCAGATCCAGTCGACCGGCATCGAGAAATCGCTGATCGAGCTGATCAAGATCCGGGCGTCGCAGATCAATGGCTGCGCCTTCTGCATCAACATGCACAGCGAGGACGCGCGCAAGCGCGGCGAGACCGAGCAGCGCATCTACCTGCTCAATGCCTGGCGCGAATCCCCGCTCTATACCGAACGCGAACGCGCCGCGCTCGCCTGGACCGAGGCGGTGACGCTGATCTCGCAGACGCATGCGCCGGACGACGTCTACGAACAGGTCCGCGCGCAGTTCTCCGATGAGGAGACGGTGAACCTGACCATGCTGATCGGCGCCATCAACGCCTGGAACAGGCTCGCGATCTCGTTCCGCGCGGTGCATCCGGTAAAGGTGAAGGCTTCGGTGGCGTGAGGCATCCGCAACTGTCATGCCCCGCGAAGGCGGGGCATCCAGTACGCCGCGGTCCATCGGGCCTATCACTGCCGTCACGGCGTACTGGATCGCCCGGTCAAGCCGGGCGATGACAGCGGTGGGCGTGGCTCAGACCGCAGTCGCCTTGGCGAACTCCACGTAGATCTCGCGAAGGCGCGTTGCCATCAGACCGGGCTTGCCGTCGCCGATCGTCTTGCCGTCGATGGCGACCACCGGCTGCACGAACGAGGATGCGCTGGTGATGAACGCCTCCTTGGCAGCGAGCGCCTCGGCGACCGTGAAGGACCGTTCCTCGACGCGGAGCTGGCGCTCCTCGGCAAGCGCGATCACGGCCTTGCGCGTGCAGCCCGGCAGGATCGCGTTGGAATTCTTGCGCGTGACGATGACATCGTCCTTGGTCAGGATGAACGCCGACGACGAGCCGCCCTCGGTGACGTAGCCATCCTGCAACATCCAGGCCTCGCCCGCGCCGGCTTCTGCCGCTGCCTGCTTCGCCAGCACCTGCGCCAGCAGCGCCACGCTCTTGATGTCGCGGCGTTCCCAGCGGATGTCAGGCACCGTGATGACATTGATGCCGGTCTTCGCCGCCGCCGCGTTGATGATGTCCTTCTCGGACGTGAACATCACCAGGCTCGACTTGACGTCCTCCTTGGGGAAGGGGAAGTCGCGCCCCTTGTCGGCGCCGCGCGTGACCTGGAGATAGACGAGACCGTTCTGGAGCTTGTTGCGCGCGATCAGCTCCTTCTGGAGCGCGGTGATGCGCTCGATCGTCTCCGGCAGTTTCAGCTTGATCTCCCCGACCGAACGCTCCAGCCGGGCCAGATGCGAGGCATTGTCAACCAGCTTGCCATCCAGCACAGCCGAGACCTCATAAATGCCATCGGCGAACAGGAAGCCGCGATCGAGCACCGAGATCTTGGCCTCCGAGAGCGGGACGAATGAGCCGTTGACATAGGCGATCGGGTCCAAGGCAGGTCTCCTGGCGAGATGGGGAATTTGGCGCGCTTATACGCCAGTTAGGGGGACGGATCACCCCTCTATTCGTCATTCCGGGGCGGCGCGAAGCGACGAGCCCGGAATCCATTTCGCCCGCGTTACGCCGCTGATGGATCCCGGGCTCGCGCTACGCGCGCCCCGGGATGACGATCGGTTAGTGGGAGAGAATCTTCGACAAGAACTTCTGCGCGCGGTCGCTGCGCGGCTTGCCGAAGAAGTCTTCCTTCGCCGCGTCCTCGACGATCTCGCCGCGGTCCATGAAGATGACGCGGTTGGCGACCTTGCGGGCAAAACCCATCTCATGGGTGACAACCATCATGGTCATGCCCTCATGAGCGAGATCCACCATGACGTCGAGCACCTCGCTGACCATTTCCGGATCGAGCGCGGAAGTCGGCTCATCGAACAGCATGACGATCGGATCCATGGCGAGCGCACGGGCGATCGCAACGCGCTGCTGTTGGCCGCCGGACAGGTTCGCAGGATACTTTTGCGCCTGTTCCTTGAGGCCGACGCGCTCCAGCAGCTGCATACCTTTCGCCATCGCCTTGTCGCGTGACCGGTCGAGCACCTTCTCCTGCGCGAGGCAGAGATTGTCGATAATCTTCAGGTGAGGAAACAGCTCGAAGTGCTGGAACACCATGCCGACCCGCGAACGCAGCTTCGGGAGGTTGGTCTTAGGATCGTTGACCTTGATGCCGTCGACCAGGATGTCCCCGCTCTGGAACGGCTCCAGCGCATTGACGCATTTGATCAGCGTCGACTTGCCCGAGCCGGAGGGGCCGCAGACCACGACCACCTCGCCCTTGGTGACGTTGGTGGTGCAGTCGGTCAGCACCTGGAAGCTCGGGCTGTACCATTTGTTGACGTGGCTGATTTCGATCATGACCGACACGCTCTAGCGAATGATGGCGATGCGCGCCTGGAGGCGGCGGACGCCGTAGGACGCGATACAGGAGATGGTGAAGTAGACGACTGCTGCGAACAGATACATTTCGACGAGGCGCCCGTCGCGCTGCGCCACCTTGCTGGCCGCTCCCAGGAAGTCCGTGATCGACAGGACGTAGACCAGCGAGGTGTCCTGGAACAGCACGATGGTCTGCGTGATCAGAACCGGAAGCATGTTGCGGAAGGCCTGCGGCAGCACGACGTAACGCATGCTCTGCGCGTAGGTCAGCCCCAGCGCGCTCGCCGCGGCCGGCTGTCCGCGCGAGATCGACTGGATGCCGGCGCGCATGATCTCGGAGAAGTACGCCGCCTCGAACATGATGAAGGTGATGAGCGAGGAGGCGAAGGCGCCGACGCTGATCGGCCGCGAGGCGCCGGTCACCCACTGCCCGATATAGGGCACCAGGAAGTAGAACCAGAAGATGACCAGCACCAGCGGCAGCGAGCGCATGAAGTCGACATAAATTCCGGCGATGCGGCCGAGGACCTTGAAGCCGGAGAGCCGCATCAGCGCGAGCGCCGTGCCGAAGACGAGGCCGCCGAGGGCGGCGAGCCCCGTCAGCGTCAGCGTGAACGTCATGCCCTCGAAGAACAGATAGGGTAACGCGCGGCGGATGACGTCGAAATCGAGATTGGCGAACATCGCTTATTTCCCCGTGATGTAGCCGGGGATCGCGACCCAGCGCTCGAGGAAGCGCATCGCGGTCACGACGACGGCGTTGACGAGGAGGTAGAGAATGGTCGCGGCGGTGAAGGCCTCGAATACCTGGAACGAGAATTCCTGCATCGAGCGCGCCTGTCCGGTCAGCTCGAGCAAGCCGATGGTGATCGCGACCGCGGTGTTCTTGATGGTGTTGAGAAACTCGGACGTCAGCGGCGGCAGGATGATGCGGAAAGCCATCGGCAGCAGCACGTAACGATAGCCCTGCACGGTGGTCAGGCCCAGCGCGGTTGCGGCCATTTTCTGCCCGCGCGGCAGTGAACCGATGCCGGCCTGCAGCTGCACGGCCACGCGCGCCGACATGAACAGGCCGATGCCGATCGCGGCCGTCCAGAACGGCGCGTTCGGCAGCTGCTTCAGCCAGGTGCCGGCAGCTTTTGGCAGCAACTCCGGCAGCACGAAGTACCACAGGAAGAGCTGCACGAGCAGCGGCATGTTGCGGAAGAATTCGACATAGGCAAAGCCGAACCAGTTCGCCCCCTTCGACGGCAGCGTGCGCATCACGCCGACGATCGAGCCGGTGATCAGCGCGATCACCCAGGCCAGCGCCGCGGTCTTCAGGGTCAGCACCAGGCCTGACAGCAGCATGTCGAGATAGGTGCCGGTCCCCATCGGGTTCGGCTGGAAAAAGATTCCCCAGTTCCAGTTGTAGTTCACGTGTCCCCCGCGCGAACGCGCCAGTCATGGATTTCCTGAGCGCCTATGCAAATGTCCGGCCACCCTGGTGTCAAGAGTGGCCGGACATGATCCCGATCGAAAGATCGAGGTTTTATCTTACTTGTAGTCGTCCGGGTTCGGCGAGTCCGTCGGCTTGGCGAACTCGTTCTTCAACTCGGCCGAGATCGGCGTGTTGAGGTTCAGGCCCTTCGGCGGGATCTTGCTCATGAACCACTTGTCGTAGAGCTTCTGGGCTTCGCCGGAGGTGTAGAGCGCAGCAGTTGCCGCATCGACCACCTTCTTGAAAGGCGCATCGTCCTTGCGAAGCATGATGCCGTAGGGCTCGGGCTTGGAGAACGCATCCTTGGAGATGACGTAGTCGCCCGGGGACTTCGAGCCGGCGACGAGGCTGGCGAGCAGGATGTCATCCATGACGAAGGCTACTGCGCGGTCGGTTTCGACCATCAGGAAGGCTTCGGCATGGTCCTTGGCCGGGATGATGTTGGCGCCGAGGTTCTTCGCGACGTTGGCCTCGGTGAGCTGCTTGATGTTGGTGGTGCCGGCGGTCGAGACAACGGTCTTGCCCTTGAGGTCGTCGATCGACTTCAGGCCGCTCGACTTCTTGAAGACATAGCGGCTGGCGGTCAGGTAATGGGTGTTGGTGAAGGCGACCTGCTTCTGGCGCTCGGCATTGTTGGTGGTCGAGCCGCATTCGAGGTCGATGGTGCCGTTGGCCATCAGCGGGATACGCGTCGCCGAGGTCACCGGGTTGAGCTTGACCTCGAGCTTGTCGAGCTTGAGCTCCTTCTTCACGGCGTCGACGATCTTGTAGCAGATGTCCATCGCGAACCCGACGGGCTTCTGGTTGTCGTCGAGATAGGAGAATGGGATCGAGGAGTCGCGGAAGCCGAGCGTGATGGCGCCGGTGTCCTTGATGTTCTTCAGCGTGCCGGTCAGCTCCTGGGCCCCGGCCTGGCTGACGACGAAGGTCGCGGCGAGCGCGAGCCCGATGCTACGGAAATGTTTCACTTTCTTCTTCCCCTTTCAGGATGATGCGGCCCGGATGCAAGCACAAATCGAGCCGGATTAGAATGTGACTTTCGGCTGGATCGAAGGCTCAGGTTAACGGGCCTGCGAGTGGCTTTGCTAGTGGTCTTGGCAATTCCCCGAGATCCCAGAACAGCCCGGCCATCACCGTCAAGGCCTCCTCGGTCAATGGCAGCAGGATGTGCTCATTGGGCGCATGCTGGGAGCAGCCGGGATAGGAGTGCGGCACCCAGATCGTCGGCAGGCCCAGGATCTCGGAGAACACATCATTGGGCAGCGAGCCGCCAAAATTCGGCAGCACTGCCGGCGCCTTGCCTGTGGTCTCCTTGACCGAATCCGCCGCCCATTTGATCCAGGGGCTGTCGAAATCGGTGCGCGAGGCGGCAAAGCTCTGCGCCGCGCGGACCTCGACCATGGGAAAACCCTTCTCGACCAGATGCGCGCGGATCGCCTCGATCAGCCCGTCAATTTTGGTGCCGACCACGAAACGCAGTTGCAGCACGGCATTGGCGTGACCGGGAATGGCGTTCGCCGGCTTCTCGATATTGCCCGACGACATCGCCAGCACTTCGAGCGTGTTCCAGGCATAGAGCCGCTCGGCCGCCGACAGCCCCTCCTCGCCCCAGTTCTCCGCGAGCGCCGGCTCGTCCGCGGTCGGCACCACCTGCACGTCGGCGAGATAGCTGCGGATCTGGTTGGTGAGCCGCGGCGGCTTCAAGGCATCGAGCAGGAGACGGCCGTGGCCGTCGACCAGGGTCGAGATCGCGTTGACCAGGATGGTCGCGGGGTTGGCGAGCACGCCGCCCCAATTGCCCGAATGGTTGCCACCGTCGCGCAGATTCACGTCGAGATGAATGCGGATGCCGCCACGGCAGCCGAGAAAGAGCGTCGGCCGTTCGGCGGACAGGCGCGGCCCGTCGGAAGCCATGAACAGGTCGGCCTTGAGCGCGTCGCGATTGAGATCGCAGACCTTGCCGAGATCCGGCGAGCCGATCTCCTCGCCCATCTCGATGATGAATTTCGCGTTGAAGCCGAGCTTGCCGCCGCGGGCATCACGCACCGCGCGGAGTGCCGCCATATTGATGCTGTGCTGACCCTTGTTGTCGGCGGTGCCGCGGCCGTAGAGGCGAGTCCCCGCAACCGCCGTGCGCCAGGGATCGCGCCCCTCGCGCCACTCGCCCTCCATGCCGTCGACGACGTCGCCATGGCCGTAGATCAGCACGGTCGGCGCAGACGCGCTCTCGTGATGTTCGGCAAACAGGAAGGGCGCCTTGCCGCTCGGGGATTCGACGATGCGGCTGGAAAAATCGAGCGTGGCGAAGGCCGGCTGCATCTCCTGTTCCAAATAGGCGCGCAGCTCGGCGCCGCGCGACGGATTCTGGCTTTCGGTCTTGAAAGCCACGCGACGGTCGAGTTCGGCGAGGAACGCGCCGGATTTGAAGTCGTCCCGGGCGCGGGCGATGGCGTCGGCTCTGGTCATTGCTTTCGTTTTCAAGGTTTCGACGCGGGCGAACGTAGCGGGCTACATAGGCCATCGAAAGTGGCAGGGCTTGGAGAGTTCTTGGAGTTTCTCTTGTAGTTCTCTTGGGATTTCGTTCCCGCTCGCTGGAGATTGGCTTGCCAAGCGGCGGTACCGCTGATTTTGACCTTGCCAACACCCCAACATATGCAAGAACTTCGCCAAGTTGGGGCGCACATCTATCATTCGAAGAGCGCTCAGTACAGGGCGCCGAGGGGACCAGCATGGCCAAAGAGATCAGGCTCAACGCCTTTGCGATGAATTGCGTCGCACACCAGTCACCGGGCCTGTGGACCCATCCACGCGACCGCACCGCCGACTATAACCGCCTGCCCTACTGGATCGACCTCGCCAGAACCCTGGAACGGGGCCGCTTCGACGGGCTGTTCCTGGCGGACGTGCTCGGCGTCTACGACGTCTATGGCAACAGCCCTGACGCAGCCTTGCGCAATGCGGCACAGACGCCTTCGAACGAGCCGCTGCTGCTGCTGTCGGCAATGGCAGCCGTGACCCAGAATCTCGGTTTTGGCGTCACCAGCAATCTGTCCTTCGAGCCGCCCTACCCGTTCGCACGGCGGATGTCGACGCTCGATCACCTCACCGAGGGGCGGATCGGCTGGAACGTCGTCACCGGCTATCTCGACAGCGCCGCGCGGGGCGCCGGCAAGGACAAGCAGACGGGGCATGACGACCGCTACGACATCGCCGACGAATATATGGAGGTGGTCTACAAGCTCTGGGAAGGGAGCTGGGAGGACGATGCCGTGCTGCGAGACCGCAAGCGCGGCATCTTCACCGATCCCGCAAAGGTTCATCGCGTCAATCATGAAGGCGCGAACTACCGCATCAACAACACCATTCATCTCAGCGAGCCCTCGCCGCAGCGAACGCCGGTGCTGTACCAGGCCGGCACGTCGCCGCGCGGGCGGCAGTTCGCGGCAAAGCATGCCGAATGCGTGTTCATGTCGGGACCGTCGGCCAAGGTGATCGCGCCGCGCGTGTCAGCAATCCGGCAGGAGGCCGCCGCGCTCGGCCGCAACCCGGCTGAAATCCTGATGTTCTCGATGATGACGATCATCCTCGGGCGGACCGAAGCCGAGGCGAAGGAGAAATACGCCGACTGCCGCCGCCACATCGGCCCCGAGGGCGCGCTCGCCCTGATGTCGGGATGGACCGGCGTCGATTTCTCCGGCTACGATCTCGACCAGCAGGTCCGCCACGTCCAGAACGACGCCGGCCGCAGCGCCATGGACAACGTCACCCGCGCCGATCCTGACCGGGTCTGGACCGTGCGCGACGTCATCGAGCATGTCGGCATCGGCGGCGCCGGACCGGTCGTGGTCGGCACGCCGGAGATGGTCGCGGACAAGATCGAGCAATGGTTCGAAGCGACCGACGTCGACGGGCTCAACGTCGCGTTTGCGATCTCGCCCGGCGATTTCGAGGACATCGCCGACATGCTGGTGCCGGAGCTGACCCGGCGCGGGCGGTACAAGCCGGAATACGCAAAGGGCACGTTGCGTGAGAAGCTGTTTGGCGAGGGCCGGGCAAGGCTAGGTGCGCCGCATCCGGCAGCGGGATATCGGGTGGGAGGGAAAGGGTAGCGCTCCTAGGTACGCTGTCATTCCCCGCGTAGGCGGGGAATCCAGTACGCCGCGGCATCTCGGTCGACAACAGCTGTCTCTGGAATACTGGATCGCCCGGTCGAAGCCGGGCGATGACACCGAGTGTGTCGAGATTCAGACCTTCCCGTCCACCATCACCTCGATCAGCTTGGTGCCCGGCCGGCCGAACGCCGACGTCAGCGTCGCCTTCAGCTCGCGGGGATCGCTGACCTTGATCGCCTCGCAGCCCAGTGCCTTGGCGACGCCGGCGAAATCGACAGGCGGATCGACGAAATCCATGCCGACATAATTGTCGTCGCCATGAAAGGCGAGCAGGCGCTGCTTGATGATGCGGTAGCCGCCATTGTTGGCGATGACGACGTTGAGCGGCAGCTTGTGGTGCGCCGCTGTCCACAGCGACTGGATCGAGTACATCGCGCTGCCGTCACCCGAGAAGCACACGACGGGCCGATCAGGATTTGCGATGCTGGCGCCGACCGACGCCGGCAGGCCCCAGCCGATGCCGCCCGAGGCAAGGCCGTGATAGCCATAGCGATCGCGGTGCGGCCGCAGCGCCGTGATCTGGCGGCTGGAAGTGAGGCCTTCGTCGACCAGGATGGCATGGTCCGGCATCGCCTCGATCATTTGCAGCACCAGGAAGTCCGGATCGATCGGCGCGCGGCCAGCGCTCTTGCTGATCTGCTCGACCAGCTCGGCGCGGCGCGCGGTCCAGTTCTTCGGCGCGAGCTCGGCAAGGCGCCGCTTGGCGCGTTGCGCCAATGCCTCGCCACCCATCTCCTTCAGCACAGGGATCAAAGCGCGCAGCGTTTCCTTCAAATCCGCCTTCAGCGCGATCTCGGCCCCATAATTCTTGGCGATCTCCCAGTCGACAAGACCGATCTGCACGATGCCAAGGCCATCCGGCAGCGCATCGACCTCGCTATGAACCGACATGCGCAAGGGATCGCCACCGAGCGCGATCAGCAGATCGTAAGGCGCCAGCGTATCGCGTGCGACCTTCTGCACGCGCGCGAGCGTGCCGACGAAACTCGGGCTCCCCGAGAGGAAATGCGAGCCATAGGGCGTGGAGGATTGATAGGCGGCAGCGCCCATCAGCTCGGCGAACTCGGCGGCCTCCTGCAACGCATCGCTCTTGACCACCTCGTCCATGGTGACCAGCACCGGGCGTTCGGCCTTGAGCAGACGGGCCGCAAAGGCCTTCAACGCTTCATCCGACGGTCTTGTCCGCGCATCGATGCGGGTGGACCGGCCGAGATCGATGCCGGCCTCGCTATTCAGGATGTCGCCGGGCAGCGAAATGAAGACCGGTCCGGTCGGCGGCGTCGTCGCGACCTTGGCGGCGCGGCGCACGATGCGCGGCAGGTCCTCCAGCCGCGTCACCTCGACCGCCCATTTCACCAGCGGCTCGGCCATCCGCACCAGCGGTCCATAAAGCACCGGCTCCATCAGGCCATGGCCCTGCTCCTGCTGGCCGGCCGTGAGGATCATCGGCGTGCCCGTGAACTGGGCGTTGTAGAGCGAGCCCATTGCGTTGCCGAGGCCGGGCGCAACATGGACGTTGCAGGCGACGAGCTTGCCCGAGGCGCGGCTGTAGCCATCGGCAATCGCGACCACCAGGCTCTCCTGCATCGCCATCACATAGGTGAGATCGGGATGATCCTTGAGCGCGTGCATGATCGGCAGCTCGGTGGTGCCGGGATTGCCGAACAGATGCGTGATGCCCTCGTCCTTGAGCAACGCGAGAAAGGCGGAGCGGCCGGTGATCTTGTTCTTCATGTTTCCTCCAGGAGCGGACGTTGCCGCAAGGGCTGAAGGCATGATGGCCGAAGTCCTGGGAAGTGCGCAAGGAAGCGCGGTCATGGCTGCGTTGCGCGGGAGAGGCAAACTACGCTCTCGTGTCCCGGACGCGACGCAACGTGCAACGTTGCGGCGCAGAGCCGGGACCCACCTTTAGCGAGGTTGCCGATGCATGAGCCCCGGCTCAGCAGCGCACCGCCGAAGAGGCGCTGCGCTGCGTCCGGGGCGCGAGAGGTGAGTGCGCGGCCCGCGCTACATCTCCTCCCGCCCCAGCTCGAATGGATCCTCGCCGCCCGCGCGCTTCTTCTTTTTCGAGCGCTGCCACACCACGCCCGGAAACCCCTTCAGTGGCACCAGCGGCTCGCCGGTATAGGCCCATTCCTGCAGCTCTTCGATGGCGATGTGATAGAGCGGCTGGCGGCCGGTGCGCTCTGTGAACAGCGCGCGGGGGATGTTGACCATGTGCGGACCGCGCGGACGCTCATAGGCGATCGGCGTACCGCAATGCGAGCAGAAGCTGCGCGTGGTCTTCGTGGCCTTGTCCTCATAACGCGTGAGCGAGGACTTGCCGGATGTGATGCGAAAGCGCTTCTTCCAGCTTCCGACATAGGTGGCGTAAGCCGCGCCATGGGCGCGGCGGCTGGCGGCCGAGTGATCGTGCCAGGCCCAGCGCGCGGGAACGTCGATCTCGAAGGTGACCTTGCCGCAGAGGCATTGGCCGGTGGCTGTACCTGCGGCGGCTGCGGCTTTGGCCATGGCGGCTCTCTCCGTCGTCATTGCGAGTGCAGCGAAGCAATCCAGAGTGCCTCAGCGGAGAGATACTGGATTGCTTCGCTGCGCTCGCAATGACGGAATTTGTGGTGGCGGTCGCGCAACAAATCAACGTCGTCATTCCGGGGCGATGCGAAGCATCGAGCCCGGAATCCATCCCACGTCTAGGTAATGCGGCCCGATGGATTCCGGGTTCGCGACTTCGTCGCGCCCCGGAATGACAGATCAGGCGGGCGTCAGTTCGTCATACACCGGATAGTCCGTATATCCCTTCTCCTCTCCACTATAGAACGTCGCACGGTTGTACGGCGTGATTGGATAGTCGTGCTCGAGACGGCGCGGCAGATCGGGATTGGAGATGAAGATGCGGCCGAAGGCGATGATGTCGGCATGCCCGTCGGCGATCGCCGCATTCGCGGTCTCGCCGGTGAAGCCGCCGGCGGTCATCAGCACGCCACTGTAGAACGGACGGAACAGCACCATTGCCGAGGGCACGTTGTCCCAATGGACGTCGGCGCGGCCGGCGCCGCTGGAGCGCGGTTCGATGAAATGCAAGTACGCGAGGCCAAGCTTGTCGAGCGCCTTCACGACATGGGTGTAGAGCGGCATCGGATCGGGCTCGCCGGAATCATTGGCGATGCCGTGCGGCGACAACCGCACGGCGACGCGGTTCGCACCCCAGACGTCGATCGCCGCCTGCGTGACTTCGAGCAGAAGGCGCGCGCGGTTCTCGATCGAGCCGCCATACTGATCGGTGCGCTGGTTGCTGCGCGACTGCAGGAACTGCTCGAGCAGATAGCCGTTGGCGCCGTGGATCTCGACGCCGTCGAAGCCCGCGGCGAGCGCGTTCCTGGCACCTTGCCGAAACGCCTCGACGATGTCCTTGACTTCCTCGGTCTCCAGCGCGCGCGGCGTCTCGTAGTCCGCAATCTTGCCGTCGGCCGTCATCGCCTTCACGCCTTCCGCCCTGATCGGGATGGCGGAAGCCGAGACCGGCAGCGCACCGCCGTGGAAGGAAGAATGCGAGACGCGGCCGACATGCCAGAGCTGGAGGAAGATGATGCCGCCCTTGGCGTGCACGGCATCGACCACCTTGCGCCAGCCCGCGATCTGCGACTCCGAATAGATGCCGGGTGTTGCCGGATTGCCGCGTCCGTGCGAGAGCACCGGCGAGGCCTCGGCGACGATCAGGCCGCCTTGCGTTGCGCGCTGGCCGTAATATTCGGCGTTCAGCGGCCGCGGCGCAAAGCTCTCGCGCTCGGCCCGCATGCGCGTGAGCGGCGCCATCGCGACGCGATGCGCGAGCTTGTATGGGCCGACCTGCAACGGTTTGAACAACGCCGGAAATTTCATGCTGGCACCGATTTTCTATGGAAGGATGCTGATCATATAGCATGGGGCGGCCGCCGGAAAAGGCGCCGCCCCACAAGAAGCAGGTATTCTCCCTCGCGGAATGCGACGAGGAACAGACCCTACGCCGTCTTGATCCAGACGGCCTTCACGTTGAGATATTCCTCGACATGCTGCTTGCCGGACTCGCGGCCGTAGCCGCTCATCTTGTAGCCGCCGAACGGCACGGCCGGGTCCATCGCCTGGTAGCAGTTGACCCACACCGAGCCGGCGCGCAGGCGCTTCGCCACCGCATGGGCCTTGCTGACATCGCGCGTCCACAGGCCGGAGCCAAGGCCGAACGTGGTGTTGTTGGCGCGCTTGACCAGCTCATCCATGTCCTTGAAGGCGATCGCGGAGATCACGGGACCAAAAATCTCCTCCTGCGCGATGCGCATGTTGTCCTCAACGCCCGCGAACACCGTCGGCGAGACGAAGAAGCCCTTCGACAGCGCGCCTTCGGTGACGCGTCCGCCGCCGGCGAGCGCCTTTGCGCCCTCCTTCTGGCCGATGTCGAGATAGCCGGTGACGCGCTCGAGCTGCTGCTCGGAGACGAGCGGTCCGATCTGCACGTTCGGATCGAGGCCGTTGCCGACCTGCAGCTTCTTGCCGAACTCGGCGACGCGGCCGACGAATTCGTCATAGATCGACTGCTCGACGAAGAGGCGCGTACCGGCGCTGCAGATCTGCCCCGAATTGGCGAACACCGCCATCGCCGCACCCGGCACGGCTGCGTCGAGATCGGCATCCGCGAACACGATATCCGGAGACTTGCCACCGAGCTCGAGCGAGACGCGCTTGAGGTTGCCGGCGGAGGCACGGATGATCGACTGACCCGTGACATGCGAGCCGGTGAAGGCGACCTTGTCGACGTCATGATGCGAGGCGAGCGCGGCGCCCGCAGTCTCGCCATAGCCGGGCACGACGTTGATGACCCCGGGAGGCACGCCCGCTTCCATCGCCAGCTCGGCGATGCGCAGCGAGGTCAGCGGCGCCTCCTCGGCGGGCTTGAGCACCACGGTGCAGCCGGTCGCGATCGCAGGGCCGATCTTCCAGATCGTCGCGGTCAGCGGCCCGTTCCAGGGAATGATGGCGCCGACGACGCCGATCGGCTCCTTCAGCGTGTAGGAGAAGATCTCGCCGGGCAGCGAGTTCTCGATGGTCTCGCCGTGGATCGCCGTGGTCTGGCCGGCGTAATAGCGCAGCATGCCGACGGCGCGCAGGCGGTAGGCGCGGGTGCGGCTGAGCGGCGCGCCCATGTCGAGCGTGTCGAGCTGCGACAATTCGTCGAAATTCTTCTCGACGAGGTCGGCGAGCTTCAAGAGCAGATTCTGCCGCTCGAACGGCTTGACCTTGCTCCAGGGGCCTTCGAAGGCGCGGCGGGCGGCAGCAACCGCACGATCGATGTCTTCCTTGTCGCCTTCGGCAACGGTTGCGAGCAGCTCGCCTGTGGCGGGATTGTGGGTCTCGAAGCGCTTG
This sequence comes from Bradyrhizobium sp. PUT101, assembly GCF_052043945.1. Lineage (NCBI taxonomy): Bacteria > Pseudomonadati > Pseudomonadota > Alphaproteobacteria > Hyphomicrobiales > Nitrobacteraceae > Bradyrhizobium > Bradyrhizobium sp. PUT101. The sequence continues at coordinate 5,087,527 of NZ_CP197207.1, read as the reverse complement.
CCTGAGGCTGCATCGACCCACTTCCCGTCGATCAGCATCTGCTTGTAAGATCCATTTGCAAACGGATGGCGCGTGATCGGAATAGCCTGCGACACAGCCATGGCTGCACTCCCTGTCAGGTGATTGATTGGCTCGATCTGGGCGGGATCGTTTGATCGAGGATACAGCCGTGCCCGTTAGGCGTAAAGGCAGCGCAGGACGAAGACCTCCCATGCCGACTTGTGCAGGGTCGGACTGTTGCCATGTTATAGCTCGACCGAGAGCCCTCCACGGAGACAATCCATGCCACATCCCGCAATCGTCAAAGACAATGTTGCCGTGATCACAGGTGGCGCATCCGGCATCGGACTTGCCGCCGCCACCGCCTTCGCGCGCGCTGGAATGAAGGTGTGCGTCGCGGATGTCGACGAGACACGGTTGGCAGAGGCTGCAACAAAACTGTCATCCATCACGGCTGCCACAGACGTGATGACCGCGTCCGTGGATGTCAGCACGGTCGAGAGCGTGACGGAACTGGAGCGTACAGTACGCGAGCGGTTTGGCGGCACCGACGTCCTCATGAACAATGCCGGCATCCAGCCCGGAAGCACACTGTTCGGCGAACCCGACAATTGGCAACGTATCATCGGCGTCAACATGTGGGGCATCATCAACGGCTCGCGGATCTTCGCCCCCGGCATGATCGCGCGCGGCAAACCGGGCCTCATCATCAACACCGGTTCCAAGCAGGGCATCACCACGCCGCCGGGCGACCCCGCCTACAATGTCTCGAAAGCCGGCGTGAAAGCATTCACCGAGGCGCTCCAACACGAGCTGCGCAACACGAAGGGCTGCCACATCACAGCACATCTGTTGATCCCGGGTTTCGTCTTCACCGGCCTGACCGCAAAGGGACGGACCGAGAAGCCGGCCGGCGCCTGGACGCCGGAGCAGACGGTCGATTTCACGCTGGCGCGGCTGGAGGCCGGCGATTTCTACATCCTGTGCCCGGACAACGACGTGCCGCGCGCCCTCGACGAGAAGCGCATGCTCTGGGCCATGGGCGACATCGTCGAGAACCGCCCGCCGTTGTCGCGCTGGCACCCGGACTATGCCGATGCGTTCAAGAGGTTCGTGGAAGGACAGTGACTGTGGTGAGAAGCGCGGAAACGCGCTTCTCGGAACCATGCCAGCCCGCTCATGGGCTCGGCCCACGATCCTTCGAAACGCCGCGCGAAGAGCGCGGCTCCTCATGACGAGGAGCCGGAGCGCGACAGCACAGTGAAATCAGGGGGCCCGGCTACAACGTCTCTTGCTTATGCCCACACTGCTTGCAGGCGAACTTGACGCGGGTTTGACCCTTCTCCGCCTGCACCCGGTTCGGCGCACCGCACTTGCCGCAGACCGCCTCGATGCGGGTCGTGCCCTGCTTGACGACGATGGTCTTCTTTTCCATCGATTCGCGGATCAGGCGTTCAGCCTCCTCGCGCAGGGATTGTTTCGACAAAGCTCGTCTCCGCCTCAGGAAAGCGCGAGAGCCATATCGCACCTGCGTTCGAAGCACAATGCGTGATGAGACGGCTGGCCCCATCGACCGCATGCGAGGTGGCCCACAGCCGCGGGGGAGCGGCGGAGGCCCATTGCTCCGTCGCTACTCCATTGCCGGGACGGGCTCAAGCCGCCCCCGCCAGACCAATCTGGAACGAAATCCGAATTTTGAGATGACTAGGAACGAACATTCCAAGGGCCCGTTGTCGCCGTAGTTTCCCTCACAGCGCGAGCCGTCCCATGTATCACCACGTCAAGAAGCTGATGTTCACCGTGCGCGTCGACGAACCCGATCCGCGCTTCGGCAATATGCTCCTCGAGCAGTTCGGCGGCGCCAACGGCGAACTTGCGGCCGCGATGCAATATTCGATCCAGGGGCTGAATTGCGAGGATCCCGACCGCAAGGACCTGTTGATGGACATCGGCACCGAAGAGCTCAGCCATCTCGAAGTCGTCGGTTGCCTTGCCCGGATGCACCTCGCGCCTTCGAAGAACGACCGCCAGGCGGCCGAAGCCGATCCGCTGATTGCGATTGCCGGCGGCGGCGGCGTCAATCTGTTCAATTCGCAAGGCAATCCCTGGACTGCCGACTACCTCAAGATCACCGGCGAACTCGACGTCGATCTCCGCAGCAACATCGCCGCCGAAGCACGGGCAAAGATCGTCTACGAACGACTGATCAATTTCTGCGACGACGTCGGCAGCAAGGACGCGCTGCAGTTCCTGATGACGCGCGAGATCACACATATGAAGGCGTTCGCGCGAGCCCTCGAAAGCCTGTCCAAACCAGCCTTCAGCATCGGCCGGATCGCGCCGACGCCTGGCCTCGTGAACCAGTATTTCAACGACTCCACCGGCAGCGGCGACCACGGCGAAATCGACACCCGTGGTCCCTGGAACGAAGGCGAAGACTGGGTATTCACGGAATCGCCTGCCCTCCAGTCTTCTGATCCCGGCGCACCCCCATCAATCGTCACGGAGAGTTCGCCACTCGTGGACGAGTCCGGCCTGACTGAGCTCCTGCTCCATGAGCTGCGCGACATTCTCCATGCCGAGAAGCAGCTGACCAAGGCGCTTCCCAAGATGGCCCAGGCCGCGCGGTTCGATCAGTTGCGGGAGCTGTTCGAGCAGCATCTGGCGGAGACCGAGAGCCAGGTCGAGCGCATCAACGAATGCTTCGAGCTGCTCGGCGAGAGCGCTCGCGCCAAGCCGTGCAAGGGCATGATGGGCCTGATCGAGGAAGGCCAGGAAGTTATGAAAGAAGGTGAAGAGAAGGAGGACGCAGCGGCCGACCTCGCGCTGATCTCGGCGGCTCAACGCGTCGAGCATTACGAGATGTCCGGCTACACCACCGCGCGCAACCTTGCGCAGCAGCTCCGGCACAGCGCCATCGTTGCGCTGCTCTCCAAATCCCTCGCCGAGGAAGAGAATGCCGATCTCCTGCTCAACCAGGTTGCGCGGTCGCTGATGTCGGTCGCGAAGATGCCTGCCGCGCTGGAGCAGGCCGAATAGGCCGCACCCAGCGCGATACGCAGATGCACGGCGTTCAACCGCCCCTCGCTTTCGCGCGCGGGGCGGTACGCGCTGTCTCAAGCGCACTTCCAGTTAGTGAGACGGCTCGCGCCTGCTCGGCCGGGAAGCCTCTTTCCAGCCGCGCTTCGCTCGCGCGCAGCATGGCCGCGTCGAGCTTGCCCTGCCGGGCTCCATCCAGAGCGCAAGTGAAAATGCGGTAGAACTGTGCGCCGTCATAAGCGACCAGCAGCAGATCGACGCCCGCATTGATGGCCTCGACCACGGCCTTGCAGACGTCATTCTGATAGATCGCGCCCATCACGAGGTCGTCTGTCATCACCACGCCCTGGTAACCCCACTTCTGGCGGATGATGCCCTCGACGACGCGCTTCGAATGCGAGGCGGCGCGATCCGGATCGACGGCGGTGAGCGTGACATGGCCTACCATGAGCGCGCTGCGCGAATGCGACAGCCACCTCTCGGAACGGGAGCCAGTCAGCCGCCTCCAGCTCCTTGACCGGCGTATCCAGATTGGCGCTGACCATGAGCAATGACGGCGAGCCGATCTCGGCACCGAACCGCGACCGGATTTTTGATGCCTTCTTCATCACCCGCCGGGACCAGGGCGGCACCGGGATGGGGCTGGCGATTGCGCGTGCGGTGATGGCAAGCCATGGCGGCTCGATCAGGCTCAAGCCGACTGATGACGGCGTCGCCTTCGAGCTCAAATTCCCTGCAGCCTAGATCGCGAACACCCAGGCGGCAACGATGGCGCCGATGGTGACGAGACCAGCGATGGTCCAGCCCGCGGCATATTCAAGCTCAGGACGACCGTTCGCCCGCATGATCTCGACCGGATCGGCGGTATGCTTCTCTGCCATGACAGCCTCGCACGTTTCTTCCCGCGTCCTAGATAAGTCGCATCAGCCGCCATTAGGTTCCATCACGGAAGTGCGAGGCATGACGCAGCTTGGTTTGTTCGCCGAACCGGAAGCAGGCCCTGCGGGGCTTCGCTATGCGGACAACTTTATCGATGCCGCGGTCGAGCAGGACTTGATCGACCGCATCGCAGCATTGCCGCTCCAGCGCTTTCAGTTCGGCGCGTTCGAGGGCAACCGCCGCGTGGCATCGTTCGGCTATCGCTATGACTACGCGCTGCGGCGGCTGGCCGCGGCGGAGCCGATCCCGGACTGGCTGCTGCCCGTCGCGCGTCAGGTCGAGGCATGGGCGCGGCTGCCGGAGGCCAGCGTCCGGCAGGTGCTGTGCACCGAATACGAGGTCGGCGTCGGCATCGGCTGGCACCGCGACAAGCCGCACTTCAAGGAGATCCTGGGCCTGTCGCTCGGCTCGCCCTGCAAATTCCACTTCCGCCGCCGCAACGGAGACGGATGGGAACGCCACACGCTCGAGGCCATGCCGCGCTCGCTCTACATGATGGACGGCGAGGCGCGGTCGCAATGGGAGCACAGCATTCCGCCGGTCGAGGCGCGCCGCTACTCCATCACCTTCCGGACGATGAAGCGGACCTGACAGGCCGGCCCAACAAAAATGCGAAAACAACCCCATGCACAGTAGGAAGCCATGTCCGGTGCGGGGCTGGGTGGCGCCGGGCAACGGCTTGACGGATCGAGATAAAGTGGCCGCGCCGCGCAATCGTCGCGCGGCCCGCGAACTTGCGGTCCAATCGGGTTGCTTGCCGGACCGTAGCCCGTTCCACCCCGGCTGCCTGCCGACCAAGGGTGCCGTGAATTCGCCTCAACGTCAGCTGACTAATGAGGCGAATTGAAAAGACAGGCCAAATCGGCAAGCCAATATCGGGCCTTCAAGGCCGGCATCACCATGAAGAATTATCTGGCATTTTTCCTCCTCTTGACCATGACCACGGCCTCCGCACACGGACCCTTGCCGGCGCGGCTGTCGCCGCCCACCGGGCTCGTCCAAGCGGGCCTCACCGACAACGACACCACCGCCGGCGGCACCGCGCGGCTGTGCGAGCAGGTCACCTTCTCGCGCGGTCTGCGCTATGGCGAGAGCGAGGCCAATGTGCTCGATGTCGCGACCAGCGCGATCAAGGCGGATACGCCGCGCCCTGTGCTGCTGTTCGTGGCGGGCGACACCTTTACCGGCGACCGCGCGGCGCCGGAGCTGTCGCGCCAGATCCAGGACCAGGCCATGTGCTTTGCCGCGCGCAACGAGATGATCGGGGTCCGCGTCAACTATCGCCTGGCGCCCTCGGCGACCTGGCCCGCCGGCGCCTCCGATGTGGCGGCGGCGCTGTCATGGGTTCACGCCAACATCGACCTCTTCAACGGGGATGCCCGCGAAATCGTCGCGGTCGGCTACGGCGCCGGCGCCTTCCATGTCGCCACCCTGCTGGCGCATCCCGAGTTGCAGACCGACGGCGCCGACGTCGCCGGCGTCGTGCTGGTGTCCGGAGTCTACCGCGTCGGCAAGGACGCGAGCGACAGCGAGAAGGCCTATCTCGGCACTGATCCCACCGAGTACGACAAGCGGTCGGTCTTCCCCGGCATCCTCAATGTCGATGTGCCGATCGTGCTGGCCTGGGCCGCGGACGATTCCGCCGGCCTCGCGGCGCAGGGCGAAACCCTGAAGAAGACGCTCTGCGGCGCCGGCCACTGCCCGCGCGGCGCGCTGCTGCGCAGCCGCGAAGGTATCGCGAGCGCCTTCGGCCTCGACGGCTCCGGCGACAGCCTCGCCGAGCCGACACTGCTGCTGGTGCGTCAGCTCGAGGCACGCGGGCTGCCGTAGCGGCGTTGCGGCAGCGCGCTTATTACTCCGACCGTTTGCTGGGCCACCCCTCTCCCCCACCCTCCCCCGCAAGGGGGGAGGGAGCGCAGCGGCGCACGCGGCTGCACTGTGGGCTCATCACCGGCACGCTTGATGAATCGAGCCCATTCGCCACAAGGAAAGTGCGTTCCCTCCCCCCTTGCGGGGGAGGGCTAGGGAGAGGGGTGCCACACGGCGCGCTCTCTCGCTCGTCGGCGCGTCAGCACGACTGCCGCTTTCCTACGCGCCAAGAGCTGCACTGCGTCGAAGCGCGCCACCCAGCCATACGATTGACAAACGCTTGACCTAGACGGAGCGGTCTTGGTGTGGGGCCAACGACAGGATGTCGAACATGCGCGTCACCGGCAGACTGCTGCTCGTGTTGATCGCCGCTTTGGCCTCGCTCGGGGCGATGTCCCAGCAACGTGCCGAGCAGCCGGCAAGCAACGAGGAAATCCGCATCGGCAATGTCATGCCGTATTCGGGACCGCTCTCGGAATTCGGCGCCATCGGCCAGGCGGAGGCCGCCTATTTCGACATGATCAACGCGCGTGGCGGCATCAACGGCCGCAGGATCCGCTTCATCACGCGCGACGACAATTCCGATCCGGCGACTGCGCTGGAGCTGACGCGCAATCTGGTCGAGACCGAGGATGTGCACCTGATGTTCGGCTCGTTCGGCACACCCGGCAATCTCGCCGCGCGTTGGTATCTGAACGAGAAGAGAATCCCGCAGCTCTTCGTCGCCTCCGGCGACGAGGAGCTGAGCAAGGCCAAGGCATTTCCCTGGACCATGGGTTGGCAGCCGTCGTTCAGGTCCGAAGGGCGCATCTACGCCAACTACATCCAGGCCTACTACCCCAGAAAGAAGATCGTGGTGCTCTGGCAGAACGACCAGTTCGGGCGCATGCTCTACAAGGGCATCCAGGAAGGCCTCGGCGATCTCAACCGTCACGTCCTCGTCGACATCGCCTTCGACATTGCCGATGAGCATCTCGACGGGCACGTCTCGATCCTCAAGCGCGCGGGCGCCGACATCTTCGTCTTTCTCGGCGTGCCGTCGACGGCGTCCAAGGTGATCAAGCTGGCGGCGTCCTTCAACTGGCATCCGGTCTTCATCGTCAACGATGCCTCCGCCTCGATCGCCAATGCGATGGCGCCCGCGGGCCTCGAGAACTCCGCAGGCGTGATCTCGGCGGCCTTTCTGAAGGATCCGAGCGATCCCGCCTGGAAGGACGATCCCGCCATGAAGGACTGGTTCGCCTTCATGGACAAATACCATCAGGTCGAAAGCACCAACAACAGCGCCGCGCTCTATGGCTACGCCGCGGCCGAGGCGCTGACGCAGGTGCTGAAGCAATGCGGCGACGACTTCTCGCGCGAGAACATCATGCGCCAGGCGGCTTCGCTCAGGGACGTCAATCCCTCCGTTGCGCTACCCAACATCAGGATGAACACCTCGCCGAGCAACTATCTGCCGATCAGGCAGATGCGGCTCGTCCAGTTCGACGGACGCTCGTGGCAGCCGTTCGGCGAGGTGATCGAGACGGCCTTCACGGAAGGCGCGGCGCGGTGACGCGATTCAGGCTGCGGGCGCACGACGATCATACGCGCACCTTTTGCCGGGCTACCCCCTCCCCGCAGGGAGCGAGCACCTGAAGTGATCGTGGCACCGAAGCTTCCAGGGCGTCATGGCCGGGCTTGTCCCGGCCATCCACGTATTTCCTCGCGGCACAAAGAACGTGGAAGCCCGGGACAAGCCCGGGCATGACGACCTCTTGTGCCCGCCTCACGCCGGCTTGAGCGAGGCCAGCGCGTTCTCCAGCAGCGAGCGCACGCGTGCGGCATCGCCTGACTTCACCACGGCGGGGTCGAGATAGAGCTCCAGGCCCGGCGCGCGCTCGGTGATGATACCGCTGTTCTCCGCCGCCGCGTCGCTCAGCGCGTCCACCGAATAGGGAATGACCTCCCGGCTGATGCCCTTCATGGTGATCGCCGGCAACGCATGGGCGCGGACGATATCGCTGACGAGTGCAAAGGTCTCGTAGCTCAGCACGATGCCGCCGGGCTCGGCGATCGATTGCAGGCGCGCAGCGAGGTTCGCCTCCGCACCGATGATGGTGTAGTCCATGCGGTCGGCGCTGCCGAAATTGCCGACATTGCAATAGCCCGAATTGATGCCCATGCGCGAGCGGAACGGCTGCTCGATGCCGGAGGCGCGCCATTTCGCATTGAGCTCGGCGAGGCGCTGCTGCATGCGCCAGGCCATCTGCAGACAGGCCTGCGCATCGGCGCGGTCGCCCCTGGTCTCGGGGTCGCCGAAGAAGATCAGCATGGCATCGCCGATGAACTTGTCGATGGTGCCGCCATATTCGTGGGCGATCGCCGACATTTCCGTGAAATATTCGTTGAGGAGCTGCGTCAGTTGCTCCGGCTGCAGCCGCTCGGCGGTCGCGGTGAAATTCTGGATGTCGGAGAAGAAGATGGTGAGCTTCTTGCGCTCGGTGTGGATGGTGACGTCCTTCTGGCCGGAGAAGATGCTCTTGTAGACCTGGGGCGGGATGTAGCGCGAGATCTTCATCGAGAGCGCGGCGAGGAAGTCGTTGGCGGATTCGAGCTCCTTGTTCATGCCCTTGATGCGGTGCGCCTGGCGGCGCTGCTGCGAGAGGAACGACAGGCCGCTGCCGGCGGCGATCACGAAATAGGCCAGGAGAAACTTGAACGAGAAGATGTTGGAGGCGATCGGCTGGGCGATGATCACCTCCTGGATGCCGCGGACATCCCCCACCTTCCAGTCCTTCTTCGGGCTTTCGGGGTGGCTGTTGTGGCAGCTCACACAGGCCGGCCCCATGGTGACGGGCGCGACCAGGCGGACCTTGTCGTTGAACAGCGAGGTCTCGGTCTCCACGATCTTCTGCTCGGGGTCCTTCCGCAGCGCATCGAGCGCATCCTTCTCGAACTTGTCGAGCTGGTGCGGGGCGCGGTTCTGGAACGGGAAGTCCGAGACGAAGCGGTAGGTGATGTTCTCCTGCTGCGCTCCGATCACCCGCCCGAGCTCCAGCGACAGCGTTGCAGGAATCGGGATCGCGCCGGGGATGGATTCGTAATTGTGCACCACCCTGGTCGTGCCGTTGGGATTGGCCAGCACCCGCCCGACAACGTTTGTCGCGTAGTAGCTGCGCACGCTCGTGATCACCGAGTTGAGATCGATGGCCTGCCGGCGCAGCGCCGTCTTGCCGAGCTCGGTCAGGTCCAGCCATACCGCGAGCGGCAGGGCGAGCAGCAGGAAGGCGATCACGGCACCCGTGAGAATACCGCTCTTGGGCTGTTCTTCGGAGATCTCTTGTTTCACTCTGTGGCTCCGCTGTGTGCGATTTTGTCGCAAACCCGTCGGGATCGCGGCAAAGAATGCGGCCGCACAGAGCCAACAATTACGGGCCCGCGCAACCCCATTTTATGGTGGTCGGGGCCAAGCGCCTTTTCGTTTCATCACGGATGTTTAAGATCGGCCCCGTCCTGCATCCGCACCGCCGGGAGATCCCATGACCGAGACCATTCGCATCAAACGCTTCCACGCGCGCCCCGTGATGGTGCCGATGAACCTGCCGCTCCAGACCTCGACCGGGGCAATCGCCAAAGCGCCGCTGGTGCTGATCGACTGCGAGACTGACGAGGGCGCGGTGGGGCACGCCTATCTGTTCTCGATCACGCCCTCGGCCTTGAAGCCGCTGACGGCGATGGTCACGGAAATGTCAGACCTGCTCGCCGGCGACGAGCTGCTGCCGTTCGAGATCGAACGCAAGCTGACCCAGCGCTTCAGGCTGCTGGGTCTCGCCGGCCTGCAACGGCTGGCCCAATCCGGCATCGACATGGCGGCCTGGGACGCGCTGGCGCGCGCGCGCGGCCTGCCGCTGGCCCGCCTGCTCGGCGGCGCACCGAAACCGGTAAGGGCCTACAATTCGAAGGGGCTCGGCATCATGCCGGCCGGCGCCGCGGTCGAGGAAGCCCACAAGCTGCTGGCCGAGGGCTTTCGGGCGGCGAAGATCCGCGTCGGGCGGTCCGATGCGCGGGAGGACCTCGCCGTCGTGCGCGCGGTGCGCAAGGCGGTCGGAGACGAGGTCACGCTGATGTGCGACTACAACCAGGCCCTGACGGTGACCGAGGCGATCCGCCGCGGCGAGATGCTCGACGACGAGGGCCTGAGCTGGATCGAGGAGCCGATCCGTCATGACCATTATGCCGGCTGCGCCCGCATTGCCGATGCGCTGCATACGCCGGTCCAGATCGGCGAGAATTTTGACAGCGCCTTCTCGATGCAGGCGGCGCTCTCGGCAGAAGCCTGCGACTACGTGATGCCCGACGTCCAGCGCATCGGCGGCGTGACCGGCTGGCTCCGCGCCGCCGCGCTGGCGCACGCCGCCGGCATCGAGATGTCGACGCACCTGTTCTCGGAAGTCAGCGCGCATCTGCTCTGCGTGACGCCGACCGCGCATTGGCTGGAATATGTCGACTGGGCCGACGCGGTGCTGGCAACGCGGCTGAAGATCAAGGACGGCTTTGCGCTGCCGGGCGAGGAGCCGGGGAATGGCATCGAATGGGATGAGGCGGCGGTGAAGAAATATCTGGTCGGATAGATCTTGATTGGCAGACGCTCCTTCGCGTGTTCGTCATTGCTGTCGATCTTATGACGCGTATTTCGGGAGGGGGTCCTTTAATCGATCTGCCTATCATTGGATATTGAATCGCGCGCCCGGACATTCGTTGGTGACGGTCGTTGCGACGAGCTGGGCGGCGAACGAGGTCGGCTTCGGGACCGCGACGATCTTCCAACGACCCTGTTTATTGAGCCAGAACCGTCCCGTCGTGGTCGCGATGCGGCGCTCGGTGTATTTCTTCGTCGAGATCAAGGGGACCTTCGACTTCGGCGCGGGGACTTCCTTCCAGCCGTCGAACGAATAGAACTCCTGGAAGAAATAGTGCCACTCGATTTTCTGGAATTCATGGTGCGAAACGACGACCCGGACCAGTGAGTTTCCCGTAAGCCATTCCGAACCCATCGGGTCGGGTTCGACCTGCAGGCACCTCGTGTGCAGCGGCTCCTGGACCTGAAGCAGATTCAATCTCTGACTTTGCGAAAGCATCGCCGAGGTCACCGGCTGCCCCACATTTGGGTCGTTGGCCGGCCCCGAGCAGATCGGCACCGTTGGCGGGCCTTGTCCGGTCCATGGGTTGTTGCTGCAATAGACGTAGCGCGACCACGACGACCAGCCGGTGGACGCCTTTTCCTCCGCTTTGCCCGTCTCGCGGTCCCAAATGCCGGTAAACTTGATCGTCTTGCTCGGCGGGCAGGCCGTTATGGGAGGCCCAGTCCACCAATGGGTGGTTTCGAACTCATAGATGGATTGGTTCGGATGCGGGTACATCACTGCTTTGGCGCTGGTGAGCGCGTGGTGCTCCGAACACCCCTCGCCCTTCGTATCGAGCCAACATACGAGCGGAAAGTTCTCGCTCGGCCAGCAACCCGCGTGGGCCGAGGACGATCCCAGAACAGCGATCACGAGAGCCAACGCAAAGAGACAAGCACGCACTGTCAATCCCCCCTTTTGCATCTTCTCGTTGAGATTGCCTGGCTTCGTCGCCATCACCTTGATCAAGATCAACGCATTGATCCCAGCGACGCAGCCGTGTCGGAATGGGCGAAGCCGCCGGACGTCTGCCTCACCTTCGCGAGCTCATGACGCAAGTGCACGTAGGTCGTGCGTTGGCGCGCCGGCCGATGCCTCCTGTCATCACCCCTTTCGTGCTGCGAAGTCGGGACGAGATCGATGATCATCTCGGCCTTCGTCACGCCGGGGCCATAGCCTCGGTCAGGCTACCACGCTTCCGCGCCCGGAATTTTCTTCCGCACCGCCTTCCGCTGGATCCAGATGCAGCGACGGACGGACCTGTTGGATCGGCCGACGGCGGATATCCCCTCGCCGGCCTGAAGCAGCGGCGCCACGTTTTCGCGCAAGCTCCGGCAGCGCTGGAGTTCGGCTTGCCAGTCGACGGCGGCGTCAGCGCGCGACGCGATCAGCGCCAGGATCGCCATCGCAAGACAGATCGTCCGCATCGCTCGCATTCCCTTCATCGCGATCCGCCCGCATCGCGCTTGTAGCGGAAGTCGCAATGAGAGGCGCCTTGCATGATCGTCTGCGTACGCGTGAGCTTGATGTCGGGACCAAAACCTTCCGCGGTCGCAAAGTCCGCAGTGCAGATCAGGAGGAAGCCGAGTTCCGGCTCACCCAGCGCCTTGTAAAACTCGGCATAGGCGCACCGCTTCACGTCGAATGCGAATGCGTCATGCGTCTGCTCGATGACGTCATAGGCGAGCGCATCGTCGCGGGCGTAGGTGCTGAAGGCCGACGCGACGGCCTTGCCGAGATCGGCTTCGTTCTTGCCGTGGTTCCTGGCCTTCCAGAACTCCTCTCCGAAGCCGCGATAGAGATCGGCGAGAGCCTTGCGCACCAGCGCATTGGCGCGCGCCGCGCCGAGTTCGGCCTGGAGCGTCTTGACCAGCGGCACCAGCACCTGCGCCTGGATTTTTGCCTGTTCGATAACGGAGATGCTCATGGGCAGAGCCTCGCTTGCAACCGGGCGCGTAGCGTAATCCGGAACAGCGCCCGAGAGGATACATCCCGGATTGCGCGGGGGCTGCATCGGGCGGCGCTTTGCCGCCGGATGACTCGGTCCGACCATAGAAAGATCAGATATCGGCTTGCCCGGCCGTAGCTCGCGGCGGCAGCCCGCCTGCGCCCGTTGGCTTCGGCGTGGCTCCGACACCGAGCAAGCCGCACCAGTCCGTCTCCGCTCTTCGAGCTACGCCGGACACGCTTCGCCGCAATTATTCAGGCTATGCCACGCGAAGCCGAAGGCGAAGCGTGGTGGGCACGACAGGGATCGAACCTGTGACCCCTACCATGTCAAGGTAGTGCTCTCCCGCTGAGCTACGTGCCCTAGAGGTCATTTCATCGGTGGGGTCCCTATAACGGCTCAGGGGACCCGGCGCAAGGACGGAAGGGAGCCGATTTAGGCAGCCAGCATCTTGTTCACTTCGCTGACCAATTCGCGCAGATGCACGGGCTTGGACAGCACCTTGGCGTTCTTGGGGGCGTCCGAATCCGAGTTCAGGGCGACCGCGGCAAAGCCGGTGATGAACATGATCTTGATGTCGGGGTCGAGTTCCGAAGCCCGGCGGGCGAGCTCGATGCCGTCCATCTCCGGCATGACGATGTCGGTGAGCAGCATCTCGAACGGCTCTTCCCGCAGCCGCTGATACGCGGCCATGCCGTTGTCGTGGGACGAGACCTGGAAACCGGCATTTTCCAGCGCCTTGACCAGGAAACGGCGCATGTCGTTGTCGTCTTCGGCGAGCAGGATTTTTGCCATGGCAGGAAACGTCGAATCCCCAGAGGATATCAGCAGAGGTCACTAAGCCCGACAGAGGGTAAATTTGGGGTGAAAATCTTTACCTTGGGCCGGCTGCGCTGCCGGCACTTGTGAACCGGAATGGGCTCCGAAGCAATCGAGCCGGACCGACTGGTCCCCGCCACGATGCCCGCACGGTTAAGACTTGTTCCAACGTCCATCACATCTTTTCGCTTGGCAGAATGGTTGCGATTCCGGACAATGACGACACATAAGAGCCGTTCGACCGGCCGAATCATTCGAGCCGGAGCTTTCCGGATCGTGCGGCGCCGAGGGGGCGAAGCCTGAGTAAGGACGAAGCTTGAGAAGATGACCCGGTTTGACGGCGACATGTCGCCAGCCTTCGAGATCTTCGAGCCCGCCCAATGGCGCGCGCCTGTCATCTTCAACTCGCCCCATTCGGGCTCGACCTATCCGGACGAATTCCTGGCGGCGTCGCGGATCGACCTGCCGACGCTGCGGCGGTCGGAAGATTCGTTCATGGACGAGCTGATCGGCCATTTGAGCGATCGTGGCTTTCCGACGGTGCGGGTCAACTTTCCCCGCTCCTACGTCGACGTCAATCGCGAGCCCTATGAGCTCGACCCCCGCATGTTCAGCGGACGGCTGCCGAGCTTTGCCAATACCCGCTCGATGCGGGTCGCCGGCGGCCTCGGCACCATTCCGCGCGTGGTCGGCGACGGCCAGGAGATCTACCGCGACCGCATCCGGGTCGACGATGCGCTGGGGCGGATCGAGGCGCTGTACAAGCCCTACCATCGCGCGCTGCGCCGGCTGATCAACAAGGTGCACCAGATGTTCGGCACCGTGGTGCTGGTCGACTGCCACTCGATGCCCTCGGTCGGCGTCAGCAGGGACGAGCCGCGCCGACCCGACGTCGTGATCGGCGACCGCTACGGCACGAGCTGCACGCCGCTGCTTCCCGATCGCGTCGAGGAGACCATGACGGGCCTCGGCTATTCGATCGGCCGCAACAAGCCCTATGCCGGCGGCTTCATCACCGAACATTACGGCAATCCCGCAAGCGGCCTGCACGCGGTACAGCTCGAGCTCAACCGCGCGATCTACATGGACGAGCGGCGGCGCGAGCGGAGTGCACGCTTTGCGCAAGTGGCCTCCGACTTCGGCGTTCTCGCCGACGTGCTGGCCACCACGATTCCGTTCGCCGATCTCGGCCCGTTCCAGGCCGCGGCGGAATAGGCGCCGGCTCTTCGTCGTACGATCATGTTGTCTGCGATTGGCGCGAACGCGTCTTCGCTTCGCTGCGCACCCGAAACAAAAAGAGGCGCAAAGAAAAAAGGGCCGCTTCTGATGAAGAAGCGGCCCAAGTCTAGGGAGGAAACGCCCAAGGAGGGCAGCGGTAACGCCAAGCGCTACCGCACCGCAACAATATGCGACCGCGCCGCACAAAGTGCAAGGCCTTTTGAGCCATTTCCCATGCAATTCGCACATGGCTCGGTTGCTTCCAGAGAAACCCAGATTCAGTTTCTTTGATAAGGAAATTCAATGGGTTGATAGTCATTTGCATACGAACGAGGCAACTTCGGAACGTAGTTTTCAACTCCGTGATCGATATTTGGCCAGCAGATGACTGGGATGAGGCAGCACGCCTCGGCATCCAAAATACCAGGGAGCAAATCGAGACAGCGCTGCACCCGGGGGACGAATTGGGCTAGGCAGGAGGCGAGCTTCAGCCAACCTTCGCTTCGAGGATTCCCGTGACGGTGATCGACTTCTCCGCCTTCATCGGTCGGCTCGCCACCGCCTCCGGCGAAACCATCCTGCCGTTCTTCCGCACCTCGCTGTCGGTCGACGACAAGAGCAAGACCAAGGATTTCGACCCCGTGACGGAGGCCGACCGCGCCGCGGAGGCGGTGATGCGGCGGCTGATCAGGGCCAATTTCCCTCAGCACGGCATCGTCGGCGAGGAATTCGGCAATGAGCAGGACGATGCCGAGTATGTCTGGTTGCTCGACCCCATTGACGGCACCAAATCCTTCATCGGCGGCTTTCCGATCTGGGGCACGCTGATTGCGCTGCTCCACAAGGGCGCGCCGGTCTACGGCATGATGCACCAGCCCTTCATCGGCGAGCGCTTTTCCGGCGACAACGGCTCGGCCAATTACAGGGGCCCCTCCGGCGAGCGCCGGCTCCAGGTCCGCCGCTGCGCTTCGCTCTCGGAGGCCACCACCTACACCACCAGTCCCCTGCTGATGAACGAGAGCGACCGCGCCATCTTCGGCCGCATCGAGCAGGGTGCGCGGCTGTCGCGCTATGGCGGCGACTGCTATTCCTATTGCATGCTCGCCGCAGGTCATGTCGATCTCGTGATCGAGACCGAGCTGAAGCCCTACGACATCGCGGCGCTGATCCCGATCGTGACCGGTGCCGGCGGCGTGGTCACCACGTGGGAAGGCAAGCCGGCCCAGGGCGGCGGCCGCATCATCGCGGCCGGCGACGCGAGGGTTCACGAAGAGGCCTTGAGGCTTTTGAACCAATAACAACTCTCACGCAGGCGGCTCCTTGGACGAAGGAGATCAAGCACCGCCTGCGTGGAAGCACCTCACACCGCCTCTGACCGCAAATGCTCCACCAGCATCTTCGCCGGCCGCGGCAACGTCTTGAAGTTTCGCGCGCAGATCACGAGCCGCCGGTTAGCCCAGGCATCGCGCAGGCGGACCATGGCGAGCGGCATGGTCCTGGCGCAGCGCCGCGCGGCGGCTTCCGGCACCAGGGCAACGCCGACATCGGCGGCGACCATCTGGCAGATCGCGTCGAAATCGCGCAGGCGCGCGCGGAAATGCGGGCGCAGGCCGAGCCGCGCGGCGTGCTTCGAGATGTGCACCTGCAGCGCGGTGGCGCTGGTCAGGCCGACGAAGTCGCAGGCCCCCGCCTCCTGAAAGTCGATCTGGCGCCGGCCGGCGAACGGGCCGCGGCGGGAGGTCACCAGCGTCAGGCGGTCCTCGCTGAAGACGAAGCGCTCGATATGGTCAGGTAGCGCGTGCTCGGCGGCGAAACCGAGATCGGCGGCGCCCGTCGTGATCGCCGCCGCGATGTCGGTGCTCTCGCGCTCCTCGATGTCGACGGCGACGTCGTGATGCGCACGCAGGAAGCCGGCGAGCGCCTTCGGCAGATGCTCCGAGAGCCCCGAGGTGTTGGCGAGGAAATGCACGCTGGCGCGCAAACCACTGGCAAAGCCGGCAAGATCGCCGCGCATGGCGTCGATCTGGTGGATGACGAGCCGCGCATGATCGAGCAGGCTCTCGCCGGCCGCGGTCAATTCGACGCCGCGGCGTCCGCGCTTGAGCAGCGCGACGCCGAGCGCATCCTCGAGCCCCTTGATGCGTGCGCTGGCGGAGGCCAGCGCCAGGTGCGAGCGCTCGGCACCGCGTGTGATGCTGCGCTGGTCGGCGACCGCGATGAAGAGCTGGAGGTCGACGAGGTCGAAGCGCATGCCGTGTCTCCTTAGCCTTCGCTCCTGACGAAGGCTGTCTCCGTAACCTCCAGATTGTGCCCGATCGTGGCATCGGTCAATGTGCAGTGATGATCGACCCGCTTCTCATTCTCATCGCCGCCGTCTTCCTGCTTGCCGGATTCGTCAAGGGCGTGGTCGGGCTCGGCTTGCCGACGGTGTCCATGGGCCTGCTCGCGGTGAGCATGGCCCCAAGCCGCGCCATCGCCATCGTCATCGTGCCCGCCATCATCACCAACATCTGGCAGACCTTCATCGGCCCTCATTTGCGCGACATCCTGAGGCGGCTGTGGCCGCTGATGATCGGCACCGTGATCGGATGCTGGCTCAATGCCGGCGCGCTGACCGGCCCGCATGCGCGCTACGGCACGATCGTGCTCGGCGCCCTGCTCGTCACCTACGCCGTGATCGGCCTGAACAAGTTCCAGTTCCGCGTCGCACCCGAGAACGAGAAATGGGTCGGCGGCGTGGTCGGCGTCGTCACCGGCGTGATCTCGGCCTCGACCGGCGTGCAGGTGATCCCCTCGATGCCGTTCATGCAGGCGATCGGCATGGAAAAGGACGAGCTGGTGCAGGCGCTCGGCGTGTTCTTCACGACGGCGACGCTGGCGCTCGCCTTCAACCTGACCGCGGTCGGATTGCTGACGCCCGCGAATGTCGTGCCCGGCGCCGTGGGTCTCGCCATGGCCTTTGCCGGCATGTTCATCGGCCAGTCGGTCCGCGCGCGGATGCCGGCCGAAGCGTTTCGCCGCTGGTTCCTGATCGCGATGATCCTGCTCGGCCTCTATCTCGCGGGAAGCGCGCTGGCGAAGGAATTGGCCTGAGGCTACGACCCGGGTGCGTAGCCGGGCACCCATTTTTCGTACTGAGGCAAATCGTCCTGAATCGTCCACCACGGCGCGCGGGACGACGTAAACACGTGAAGGCGCGGCTTTAGCTGCGGGTCGTCATCGAGCAGGCCGGCGGGAATGCTGACGGTTTCGAGACAACTCGCCTTGCCAGGCGTAAGGCAGCCGCAAGTCTTGCAGCGATAGCGGAAACTGCCCGGCGCGGATTCGTAACGCACCGCTTCGTCCTCGCCCGCGACAAAGCGAAACTTGTCCGCATCCACATGGGCGTAGGTGGCGAATGCCGCACCGGTCAGCTTGCGGCAATTGGCGCAGTGACAATGCGTCAGCGAACGCACCGCGTCGATCTCGAAACGCACGGCGCCGCATAGACAGCTTCCACGAATCATCGAAACCCTCCGCATGCTCCAGTCATTCGTCCGAACGAGCTACCGCGTCTCCAGCATGGCGACGCGGATGCCGAGATAGATGAAGAGGCCGCCAAGCGCGCGATTGACCCAGGCGATGGCGCCCTCGGACTGCCGCAGCCGGTGCGCGGCCTTGGCGGCGAATGCGGCCAGCACCAGGCACCACAGCGTCCCCGTGAAGATGAAGATCAGGCCGAGCGTCAGGAAGGCGAGCGGCTTGTGCGGCGCATCGGCTGCGACGAATTGGGGCAGGAAGGCCAGGAAGAACAGCGCGACCTTGGGATTGAGCGCGTTGGTGAAGACACCCTGGAGGAAGACCCGCCGCAATGAGCTCCGCACCGGCTCGTCGATCGCCGACGCCAGCACCGGGCGCGACAACAGCATCTGGAGCCCGGTTACGACGAGATAGACCGCGCCGACCAGCTTCAGGATCGAGAAGGCGGTCGACGAGGCCATCAGCAGGGCCGAAAGCCCGATCGCCGCGCCCGCGACATGGACAAAGCAGCCGCAACTGATGCCCAAGGCGGCAGCGGCGCCGCCCCGCCAGCCCATTTGCATGCTGCGGCCGATCACATAGACCGAATCCGGCCCCGGCGTGATGTTGAGCAGTACGCCCGACAGGATGAAAAGCCCGATCTCGTGAATGCCCAGCATGCAAGTTTCTCCCGCCGCCCGTCCGGGCGCGTTGGTTCCGCTTAATCGGTTCGCTCGTCCCCGTCCACCGCCGGGATCGCTTAGGATTTACCTCGAATTTGCAATGCGGATCATGCTTCCGCTGGGCCTCATCTGCTTTATAAAGGGAGGGTTCTTGAAATGCGGGATGAGGCGACTGCCACGCCGTGGCCGGTCCCAGGTGCTTACCAATTCCCTTGGAGCTTCGCGGATATGGAAAGACGTCTGGCCGCCATTGTCTGCGCCGATGTCGCCGGCTATTCGCGCATGATGGGCAGCGACGAGGCCGGCACACATGCCGCCTTCAAGGCCCATCGCGCAGCGATCCATCCCATCATCCTCAATCACGGCGGCCGCGTCGTGAAGAACACCGGCGACGGCTTCCTGCTCGAGTTCCCCTCGATCGTCGGCGCCACCGAGGCGGCGATCGCGATGCAGACGGTGATGGCGGAGCGCAACCAGCATCTGCCCGGCGACCGTGCCATGCAGTTCCGGCTCGGCATCCACATGGGCGACGTCATCGCCGACGAGGACGAGGTCTTCGGTGACGATGTCAACATCGCCGTCCGCCTGGAATCCGTGGCGAGCCCCGGCGGCTTCGCGATCTCGGCCAAGGCCTACAAAGAGGCGAGCAAGCATCTCTCGGTGCCGCTGGTCGATGCCGGCAATCATCGCTTCAAGAACATCAGGGATGCGGTCGGGGTCTGGACCTGGACGCCCGATGGCGCACCGGCCCTCGCTCCCGAGCTCAGGGAAGCGTCGACGCTGTCGCAGCAGTACCGCACCGCGATCGTCGGCGTGCTGCCCTTCGCCAATCTCAGCGACGCCCAGGACGAATATTTCTCCGACGGCCTTACCGAGGATCTGATCCACGCGCTGTCGCTGCAATCCTTCTATCGCGTGCTGAGCCGCAACTCGACCTTCGCGTTCAAGGGCAAGAACACGAGCACCCGCCTGATCGCGCGCGAGATCGACGCCACCTATCTGATCCAGGGCTCGGTGCGGCGCGCCGGTGCCAAGATCCGCGTCACGGCCGAGCTGATCGCGCCGGAGACCGGCGAGCAGCTCTGGACCGGCCGCTACGACCGCGACATCGGCGACCTCTTCGCGATGCAGGACGAGATCACGACCAACCTGTCCGCCGCGGTCGCCACCGAGATCGTGCGTGCCGAGGCCTCGGCGCCGGCGCGGCTCTCGACCGACGTGAGCGCCTGGGACCGTTTCCTCAAGGGGCTGTCGCACTACTATCGGCATACCAAGGAGGATCTGGCCGCCGCCGTCGACCTGTTCCGGGAGGCCATCAGGCTCGATCCCAAACTGTCGATCGCACACGCCTATCTGGCCACGATCCAGATCCAGAGCATTCAGTTCGGCTGGGTCAAGGGCACGCGCGAGATGTGGGCCGAGGCGATGAACCTCGCCGAAACCAGCGTGCGCCTCGACCCGCGCTCCTCCTTTGCGTTCTCGATCCTGTCGTGGGCCCATGCGATGGAGGGACATCACGAGGCCGCGATGGACGCCGCCAAGCGCGCGGTCGCGCTCAACCCCTACGACAATGGCGCGCGCGGCGTGCTCGGCATCTGCCATTTCATGATCGGCGAGCACCGCGAGGCGATCGAGCTGTTTTCGATGGCCGCGCAGCGCGACAACAGCGACCCGCGCTACCAATGGGCCGCGCTGAACGCGTTCAGCCATTATTTGTTGCGCCAATATGACGCGACCCTGTCTTGGGCCCGCGAGCAGCTCTACATCAATCCGAACCACATGCAGGCGCTGGCGATCCGCGCCGCGGCGCTGTCACAATTGGGACGGACAGACGAAGCGAGCGAGGCGACCGGCGTGCTGATGGCAAACTATCCGGCGCTGAACGTCGATCGTCACTTGCGCAACTTCCACTGGAAGCGACCCGAGGACCTCGCCCATTATCGCGAGGGATTGCTGAAGGCCGGCGTACCGGTCGGCAAGCTGGCCCTGGTGCAGAGCGACGTCAAACGCGCCGCCGAGTCCTGAGAAACTGCCCGCGTCCGGGGGGTCTCGCACCGGCTTTTATTGACAGGACAGTGAAGTCAGCCACACTTCATTGCACGCTGAAGTGGTATATCCTGCTGTCGGTTTGTTAGGACTTTCCGCGCTCTAACAGCGCGCCTGCTTTTTACGACTCGCTGTTTTCAGGATTGGGCCATGCATCACCCCGCTTCGAAGCCGCCCTTCGATCCCTCGATCCCGGTCTCGCCGAACAATCCCTGCCCGTTCCTGCGCGGCCTCGTCGGTGAAGGTTTCGTCGACGGCGGGACCGTCCCGCTGAACGCGCTGTCGCAGACCATCGCGAATGCGAGCGGTGAGACGGGGCTGAAGAAGATCTCGGCCCGCATCCAGGTCCGCGGCGTTGCGCTCATCGCCAACGGAATCGGCCACATCCTCAAGAGCATCTGGTCGGGTGCGCAGCTCGACGCGCTGCGCGGCGGTCCGCTCGACAAGCGCGGCGCCGGCTCGCGTATCCTCGGCGTCGACGGCAAGGTCAACGAGGACGAGATCGCGCGGTTCGCGAGCTTCGGCCGGACCTATACCGACCCGAACACCGGCAGCAGCGAGCCCGGCCTCAACGCCGCCGAAATCAAGACCTTCATGCGCGACAACCTCAAGCGCGCCGGCAACGCCGCGCGCTGGTACTACCCGCTGCTGATGAAATTCGAATGGCCCATCCTCTTGAAGATCATGGGCAAAGGCAAGCGGGACGAGGAGCGTTATCTCAGCGTAGCCGACGTGCGCACGCTGTTCGAGGAGCGCAAATTCCCCGAGCGTATCAATCAGCGGATTTTGTCGCAGCCGCTGTTGTCGGCCTGCCAGCTCCGCTTTCGCTGGGCGGTCGCGCTCACGGCGTTCGTCATCGGCCTTGGCCTCGTCGCCCTGGTGGCCGTGGCCGAATTCCCCAATCAGGTCCGCGCCGTGCTGCCCCAGAAGGGCGTGCTCGCGAATCTGCTGCCGCCGCCCTTGCCCGCGGTCCCCGAAACCAAGGCGGCTTACTGGCTCGAGCAAAACTGGTCGCTGAAGGACCGCCACTGGTTTCACCATGCCAGCCAGGGCACCGCGACCTTCCCGGTGCCCTATGAGTGGTTCGTGGCATTGGAGCAGCCGCAGCTTCATCTGTTCTCGAAGCCCGGCATGATCAAGGACAGCGCCTATCTCGAGCGCTTCGGCTTCATCCCGAGCCCGCAGACGATCCAGGCCGACACGGCGACGCTGCGCCGCTTCGGCTACGCCAATGTCTACGAGACGACACAGGTGTCGGACTGGTCGACGAGATGGACGCCGGCGGAGAACGTCGACGGCCTGCCGGTCGGCTTTGCGCGGATGACCGGTGTCGTCGACCCCGCGACGGGCCGCCGCGAAGAGGACAAGATCGGACTGACCTGCGCCGCCTGTCATACCGGCCAGATCCACTACCAGGGCGTCGATGTCCGCTTCGACGGCGGCGCGGCGATGACCGACCTGAAGAAGCTCGAGCTCGTGACCGGCCTGTCGATCGCCTACACCCTGTACGTCCCGTTCCGCTTCCAGCGCTTTGCCGATCGCGTGCTCGGCCCTGAGGCCAGCAAGGCGGACCGCGCCGCGCTCAAGCAGAAGCTCAGCGCGACCGGCAACTTCCTGATCGACTGGGCCAAGAATTACGAGAAGACGATCGAGGGCAAGAAGACCTGGGACGGCAAGCAGCAGCAGGACACGGAGGAGGGGTTCGGCCGCCTCGACGCCCTCAACCGCATCGGCAACCAGGTCTTCTCGCAGGACCTTGCGATGAGCGGCGTCAAGGGATTCGAGAAGAACCTGCACGCCCAGGACGCGCCGGTCAGCTACCCCGCGATCTGGACCGTGCCGTGGTTCAAGTTCGCCCAGTATGACGCCTCGATCGAGCAGCCGCTGATCCGCAACGCCGGCGAAGCTCTCGGGGTGACGGCCCTGCTCAACCTGTCCGACGCCTATCCCGAGGACAGGCTGTGGCGCTCCTCGGTGAACATCAGGACGCTCGGCTGGATCGAGGACATGCTGAGAGGTCCCGATCCATTCAAGGCGGCCGATCCTTCCACCGGTCCGAAGTTCGGCGGCCTGCTCGCGCCGAAATGGCCCTCGCAGATCCTCGGCGACGCATGGAAGCTGAAGCCCGATCGCGTCGAGCGCGGCCGCGCCATCTACGCCGAGATGTGCTCCGGATGCCACCTGCCGGCCATCGACACCCCGGCCTTCTGGTCATCCAAACATTGGGAGCCGAGCGGCGACAGCAAGGTCCTGAACGCGGTGACGATCCCTCTCGACGAGATCAAGACGGATCCCGAGCAGTCCCTTGTTCTCAGCAAGAGGATCCTCGATGTACCCGGCTTCCTGAAGGTCAACACGTCCGACCTGCAGAAATGGTGGCAATGCGAGGTCCCGACCGCGAGCACTTCTCCCAACGAGATGGTCTATGCGCTCGGCCTCATGACGGTGGTCGATCTCGTCGCCCGCAAATGGATGGAGGATGAGAAAATCCCGGAGGCCGAACGGGCACAAATCTGGAATCTCGCGCGCAAGAACTGTCTCAATCCGGCGCCCGATCCGCGCTATCGCGCGCGGCCGCTGAACGGCATCTGGGCCACGGCGCCTTACCTGCACAACGGTTCGGTGCCTTCGCTGTACTGGTTGCTGAAGCCGGCGAGCGAGCGCCCGCAAAAATTCTGCATGGGCCGCCGCGACTATGATCCTGACACCGTCGGTTTCGCAGTCACCGCCAGCGACCGTTGCAAGACGGGTGAGACGGAGTTCTCTGCGACAAGAGCTGACGGCAAGCCGATCCAGGGCAACAGCCTGCTCGGCCATTCCTTCGAGCTCAAGGAGGGCGAGCCGAAACGACCGGGCGTCATCGGCCGCATGTTCAAGGACGATGCCGAGCGCTACGATCTGATCGAGTATCTGAAGACGTTGTAGCGGGTCGTCGTCATGGCCGGGCTTGTCCCGGCCATCCACGATCTTCATAGCGGCGCGAAGGACGTGGATGCCCGGGACAAGCCCGGGCATGACGGAGATTGCGGATCTTCCGCCCCTCTCACTTGAACAGCGGCGTGCCCGGGACGAAGGCGTCGAAGGCGGCCCAGAACTGGGAGCGGTAGCGGTCCTGCTCCTGCAGGATCTCGTGCTTGGCGCCAGCGATCACGAGATGGGAGCCGGCGCGCAAGTGATAGGCGAACTCCTCGATCGCGGCAGTCGAGACCACGGTGTCGTTGGAGGCTGCCAGCATCAGGATCGGCTGGCGGATCTGGGAGGGGTAGTTCACGCGCTTGAATGTGTGCATCGCGCGGAAGGCCGTATCGGCCCAGGCGACCGTCGGTGACGCCAGTCCGAGCGTCGGATCCTCCTCCAGGATCGCGGCATTGCGCGCATAGCGCACGGGATCGCTGGTCAGGGGATTGTTGATGAAGGGATCGAGCCCGGTGAGGCGGTCGCTGCCGCCGGGAATGTAGCGGCCGCCCTGCCCGAGCAGGCGCATCGTCTTGAGCAGCGCACGCACCGGGAACGACGTGGTGCGCCCCGGCAGGTCGATCATCGGGGCCGACAGCACCATGCGGTCGAACCAGCGCTTGCCGGCATGCGCCACCCGCAGCATCACCGTGCCTCCCATGGAGTGGGCGAGCGCGAAGAAGGGCGGCGGGCAATCCGGCAGCACCACCTGCTGCACGAAGGTCTCGACGTCGATCTCGAAATCGGAGAAGTCGCGCACATAGCCCTTGCGCGGATCGCGGAGGCGGCGCGAGGAATGGCCCTGCCCGCGCCAGTCGATCATCGCCACCGCAAAGCCGCGGTCGCGCAGGTCGCGCACGGTCTCGAAATATTTCTCGATCTGCTCGCTGCGCCCGGTGAAGACGCAGACGGTGCCCTTGCGGTTCGCCGGCGGCGCCCACCGCGCAAAGCGCAACTCGGCGCCATCGGGGGTCCTGATGGTGCCGCTGACGACGTTTTCGGGAACGGGATTGGACGGGATCGAGACCAGCGTCATGATTGGAAGTGCTAGAAATCAAGGGGCGGGAGCGCCGAAAAGGCGCCTATCCCGCCCTCTTGAACGCCGTCTCGTTCCACCCATATCACTTTCGTGCAGGCCGCTACCAGTGTTTCGGAACCGGAACATCAGGCTGCACACAGACGAAAGCCCGGCCCGATTGGCGGGCGGGTTGCCTAACAGTCGCTCAATGGAGGACTTGACCATGCGTACCTACGATCTCACCCCGTTCTACCGTTCCACCGTCGGCTTTGACCGCCTCTTCAACCTGCTCGACCAGGCCGGTTCGGACGGCAGCCCCGGTTACCCCCCGTACAACATCGAGCGTACCGGCGAGAACGCCTACCGCATCACCGTTGCGGTCTCCGGCTTCTCCAAGGATGAGCTCTCGATCGTCGCGAAGGAAAACACGCTGACGATCAAGGGCGAGAAAGTCGCCAACGAGAACAGCAAGAACGATGTGCTCTACCGCGGCATCGCCGCGCGCGCCTTCGAGCGGGCCTTCCAGCTTGCCGACTTCGTGCAGGTGAAGGACGCTTCGCTCGAGAACGGGCTGCTTCACGTCGACCTCGTACGCGAGATTCCCGAGGCGAAGAAGCCGCGCCAGATCGCGATCAACGCCGGCGCCAAGGCGCAGGTGATCGAGAACTCGGCCGCGCAAGCCGCCTAAGCCAAGCGACTTCCAAGTTACGAAAGCGCCCCGGTGCCCCGGGGCGCTTTTTCGTTTTGCATGGCATCACAGAGCGGTGAAGACGAGTAACGCTGCCATCTCTCCCGCCGTCCTTTGGGGCATCGAAACCCGAACAAGACGGAAAAAGATCATGTCACTCTGGCGCAGCCTTCTTGTCGCCGCGAGCCTTCTGGCGGCTCCACTCGGCCTTGCTCACGCGCAGACACTGCAGACCGTGAAAGCGAAGAACGTCGTGCTGGTGCACGGCGCCTGGGCCGACGGATCGAGCTGGTCGGAGGTGATCCCGATCCTCCAGGCTGCAGGCCTGCATGTCACCGCCGTGCAGAATCCGCTGTCATCGCTTGCGAACTCCGTCGAGGCGACCAAGCGTGCGCTGGCCGAGCAGGACGGGCCGACCGTGCTGGTGGCGCATTCATGGGGCGGCACTGTGATCAGCCAGATCGGCACCGACCCGAAGGTCACCGGGCTCGTCTACATCGCCGCCCGCGCGCCCGATGCGAACGAGGATTTCGTGGCGCTGTCGAAGCAGTTTCCGACCGGACCCGCGCGCGCCGGCATCGTCGAGCGCGACGGCTACACCAAGCTCTCGGAAGACGCCTTCCTGAAATACTTCGCCAATGGCGTGAAGCCGGAGCAGGCCAAGGAGCTCTATGCGGTGCAATGGCCGACGGCGGCCTCGATCTTCGCGGGCCGCACCACAGAAGCGGCGTGGCACTCCAAGCCGAGCTGGTACGCGGTGTCGAAGAACGACTACACCATCAACCCCGATTTCGAGCGCTTCCTCGCCAAGCGCATGAACGCCACCACGATCGAGCTCGATGCCGGCCACCTCTCGCTGGTGTCGCATCCGAAGGAGGTCGCGAATCTGATCCTGGACGCCGCGGGGTATCCGCGAAGCTGAGGTGATTGCGTGAATGCAAAAAAAGCGCCCGAGCTGTTCGGGCGCTTTTTGTTTTGGCCAACTCTTTCCCCGATGTCGTCCCCGCGAAGGCGCTAGGGCATGCAGGGACGACAGCGAGGGTGTGATGGGCACTGTCGCGTCGTCGCCCTAATCCAACCCCTGCACGGCCGGCATCTCCTGTGTCGGCAGGATCATCGGGGCTGGCTTGGCCTGACCGACGGTCGGCGCGGCAGCTTGCGGCACGGGCTCGGCCGGCACGGCGGCCGCTTGCTGCGAAGGCTGGGCCTGCGGTGCTTGAGCTTGCTGCGCCACTGGTGCCACCGGCTTCGCCGCAGCGACCGGCGTCTCGGCGCGCCGCGGGGCGGCCTTGGGCAGCGGCACGGCGCGGCTTGCCACATGCGGGATCGGAGCTGGCGGCCGCGGCGGGCCGCTGCGGATCACGGTCGGCGGCGGCAGCGCGCTTTGCGGCCCATACGGCGCGACCGCGCGTTCGCCATAGGCGGGCGCCATGCCGTAGGCGTCAGCGGCGGGCATGAAGCGGATGATTCGGCCGTCGCGGGCGTCGATCACCAGCCGGCCATCGTCGCCGCGGCGGTCGATCACCGCGATGGTGTAGACGCTGCCGCGCAGGCGCGGGATGCCGAGCGGCGAGAAGCCGTTTTCGCGCAGCACCGCATAGACCTCAGTGGCCGGCAAAAGCGCCGGGGCCGGGCCACGCTCCTCGTAGCCATAGCTGTAGCCGTAACGCGGCGGGGGCGGCGCGACCTCCGGCGGCGCATAGGGGCCGTCGAAATCCGACACCGCGATCACAGCCCCGCTCGGGATACCGCTCGCGGGAACCTGGGCATGGCCCGCGCTTGCGGCCAGCACCAGCGCGGCGGCGGCCACAGATCTTGTGAAAAACTTCATGGTCGAGACGCTCCTGTCAGGCCCCGATGGCCGCCCTCTTTCGCTTCTCGCGGCGTGGCGCGCCTTTCCGAAGGGTTGATCCGAAGCTTCATTGGGGATTTCGGCGCGCGCGGGGCCGGATCGGGGCGCGTTTGCTTCAAAACCGGGGCCGCGCAACTTTTGGAAAGCGATTGATTGACATATCGGGAATCGGGACTTCCGCGCGCTTGTGTGCTAGACAAAAATTTGGCAAGGTGATGTTTAGGACAGGAAGACTGTCTCAATTTTGCGTGCGGTTCCGGCACAGGGATTGCAGCGAAAACCGGTGCTCTCGAGCGTCGGCAAGGTACCAGGCAAAGCCGTTCTCGGGGACGAAGAGCGCCTAGGCCTGAATTTAAGAAAATGCGGCTCGCAGCGGACGAGCGGTGGCCCAGGAGCGGGTGCCGCGGGACGCCCAAGGTGCGCCGAAGGTGGCGGTGAGGCAGCTTGCCGCATGGAGAGGACGGAACAATGAACGGGTCGCAATTCGAGCGCGCAAGCATCGTGGCAGAAGAGCTGTCGGCGACGATCGCCTCGAAAACGACCGATCCGATTCAGGAACACAATTCGCGCCCCAAAGCCGAGGGCCTCTACGATCCGAGCCTTGAGAAGGATTCCTGCGGTGTCGGCTTCATCGCCAACATCAAGGGCAAGAAGTCGCACGAGATCGTCTCGGACGCGCTGAGCATCCTCTGCAATCTCGAGCATCGCGGCGCCGTGGGTGCCGACCCGCGCGCCGGTGACGGCGCCGGCATCCTGGTGCAGATCCCGCACGCCTTCTTCAGCCGCAAGGCCAAGGAGCTCGGCTTTGCGCTGCCGGGTCCCGGCGAATATGCCATCGGCGCGCTGTTCATGCCGCGCGACACCGCCTGGCGCAACGTCATCAAGAGCATCATCGCCGACCAGATCAAGGAAGAGGGCCTGACCCTGCTCGGCTGGCGCGACGTGCCGACCGACAATACCTCGCTCGGCGTCACCGTGAAGCCGACCGAGCCCGCCTGCATGCAGGTGTTCATCGGCCGCAACGGCACCGCCAAGACCGAGGACGAGTTCGAGCGCCGGCTCTACATCCTGCGCAAGTCGATCTCGCAGGCGATCTACCAGCGCCGCGACCGCGGCCTTGCGGGCTATTATCCCTGCTCGATGTCCTGCCGCACCGTGATCTACAAGGGCATGTTCCTCGCCGACCAGCTCGGCAAGTACTACCCCGACCTGCACGAGAAGGATTTCGAGAGCGCGCTCGCCCTCGTTCACCAGCGCTTCTCGACCAATACCTTCCCGGCCTGGTCGCTGGCGCACCCCTACCGCATGATCGCGCATAACGGCGAGATCAACACGTTGCGCGGCAACACCAACTGGATGGCGGCCCGCCAGGCCTCGGTGAACTCCGAGCTGTACGGCAAGGATATCAACCGGCTCTGGCCGATCTCCTACGAAGGTCAGTCCGACACCGCCTGCTTCGACAACGCGCTCGAATTCCTGGTGCAGGGCGGCTACTCGCTGCCGCACGCAGTGATGATGATGATTCCGGAGGCGTGGGCCGGCAATCCCTTGATGGATGAGCAGCGCCGCGCCTTCTACGAATATCATGCCGCGCTGATGGAGCCGTGGGACGGCCCCGCCGCGATCGCCTTCACCGACGGCCGCCAGATCGGCGCCACGCTCGACCGCAACGGCCTCAGGCCCGCGCGCTATCTCGTCACCAAGGACGACCGCATCGTGATGGCGTCCGAAATGGGCGTGCTGACGATCCCCGAGGACCAGATCATCACCAAGTGGCGCCTGCAGCCCGGCAAGATGCTGCTGGTCGACCTCGAACAGGGCCGTCTCATCCCCGACGACGAGATCAAGGCCGAGCTCGCCAAGAGCCATCCCTACAAGGAGTGGCTGGAGCGAACCCAGATCGTGCTGGAGGAGCTGCCGAAGGTTGCGACCACCGGCGTGCGCTCCAACCTGTCGCTGCTCGATCGCCAGCAGGCGTTCGGCTACAGCCAGGAAGACATCACCATCCTGATGACGCCGATGGCGGCCACGGGCGAGGAAGCCGCGGGATCGATGGGCAACGACACGCCGATCTCGGCGCTGTCGGACAGGGCCAAGCCGCTGTTCACCTACTTCAAGCAGAACTTTGCGCAGGTCACCAACCCGCCGATCGATCCGATCCGCGAGGAGCTGGTGATGAGCCTCGTCTCCATCATCGGACCGCGGCCGAACCTGTTCGACCTCCAGGGCATGGCCACGACCAAGCGCCTCGAAGTGCGCCAGCCGATCCTGACCGATGCGGATCTGGAAAAGATCCGCTCGATCTCGGAAGTGGCGGAGTCTCATTTCAAGTCGCGCACGCTCGACACCACGTTCCACGCCGGGCTCGGCGCGGCCGGCATGGACCAGGTGCTGGACGAGCTCTGCGCGCGCGCCGAAAGCGCGGTGCGCGAGGGCGTCAACATCATCATCCTGTCCGATCGCATGGTCGGCACCGACCGCGTGCCGATCCCCTCGCTGCTGGCTTGCGCCGCCGTGCACCATCACCTGATCCGCACGGGCCTGCGCACCTCGGTGGGCCTCGTCGTCGAATCCGGCGAGCCGCGCGAGGTGCATCACTTCGCCTGCCTCGCGGGCTACGGCGCGGAAGCGATCAATCCTTATCTGGCGTTCGAGACCATCATCGCGATGAAGGACCGCCTGCCCGGCTCGCTCGACGACTACGAGATCGTCAAGCGCTACATCAAGTCGATCGGCAAGGGCCTGCTCAAGGTGATGTCCAAGATGGGCATCTCGACCTATCAGTCCTATTGCGGCGCGCAGATCTTCGACGCGGTCGGCCTCAAGGCCGACTTCGTCGCCAAGTTCTTTGCCGGCACGCATACCCGCGTCGAGGGCGTCGGCCTGGCCGAGATCGCGGAAGAGGCCGTGCGTCGCCATGCCGATGCGTTCGGCGAGGCACTGGTCTACAAGAGCGCCCTCGATGTCGGCGGCGAATATGCCTATCGCAGCCGCGGCGAGGACCATGCATGGACTGCCGAATCGGTGTCGCTGCTCCAGCACGCCGCGCGCGGCAATTCGCAGGAGCGTTATCGCGCCTTCGCCAAGATCCTCAACGAGCAGTCCGAGCGCCTGCTGACGCTGCGCGGCCTGTTCCGGGTCAAGAGCGCGGAGGAGGAGAAGCGCAAGCCGGTGCCACTCGACCAGGTCGAGCCGGCCAAGGATATCGTCAGGCGCTTCGCCACGGGCGCGATGAGCTTCGGCTCGATCTCGCGCGAGGCGCACACCACGCTCGCGATCGCCATGAACCGGATCGGCGGCAAGTCGAACACCGGCGAAGGCGGCGAGGAAGCCGACCGCTTCAAGCCGATGCCGAACGGCGATTCCATGCGCTCGGCGATCAAGCAGGTCGCCTCCGGCCGCTTCGGCGTCACCACGGAGTATCTCGTCAACTCCGACATGATGCAGATCAAGATGGCGCAGGGCGCCAAGCCCGGCGAAGGCGGCCAGCTGCCCGGCCACAAGGTCGATGCGACCATCGCAAAGGTCCGGCATTCGACGCCGGGCGTCGGCCTGATCTCGCCGCCGCCGCACCACGACATCTACTCGATCGAGGACCTGGCGCAGCTCATCTACGACCTCAAGAACGTCAACCCGACGGGCGACGTCTCGGTCAAGCTCGTCTCCGAGATCGGCGTCGGCACGGTGGCCGCGGGCGTCGCCAAGGCGCGCGCCGACCATGTCACCATCGCGGGTTTCGAGGGCGGCACTGGCGCTTCGCCGCTGACCTCGATCAAGCACGCCGGCTCGCCGTGGGAGATCGGCCTCGCCGAAACCCATCAGACGCTGGTGCGCGAACGGCTGCGCAGCCGCATCGTCGTTCAGGTGGACGGGGGCTTCCGTACCGGCCGTGACGTCGTGATCGGCGCGCTCCTGGGTGCCGACGAGTTCGGCTTTGCCACTGCGCCCTTGATCGCGGCCGGCTGCATCATGATGCGCAAGTGCCATCTCAACACCTGCCCGGTCGGCGTCGCGACGCAGGACCCCGTCCTGCGCAAGCGCTTCACCGGCCAGCCCGAGCACGTGATCAACTACTTCTTCTTCGTTGCCGAGGAAGTCCGCGAGATCATGGCGAGCCTGGGCTTCCGCACCTTCAACGAGATGGTCGGCCAGGTGCAGCTGCTCGACCAGACCAAGCTCGTTGCGCACTGGAAGGCCAAGGGCCTCGATTTCTCCAAGCTCTTCGTCAAGCAGAAGGAGGAGAAGGGCCAGAAGATCTATCACTCCGAGCGCCAGAACCATCATCTGGAGGCGGTGCTCGACCGCACGCTGATCGAGAAGGCGACGCCTGCGCTCGATCGCGGCGCACCGGTGAAGATCGAGGCCACGATCAACAGCACCAACCGCTCCGCCGGCGCCATGCTGTCGGGCGCGGTGGCCAAGATCTACGGCCATGCCGGCCTGCCGCACGACACGATCCATGTCAGCCTCAAGGGCACCGCCGGACAGGCCTTCGGCGCGTGGCTCGCCCACGGCGTCACCTTCGAGCTCGAGGGTGAAGGCAACGACTATGTCGGCAAGGGCCTCTCGGGCGGCAAGATCATCGTCAAGCCGCCGAAGAACTCCGCGATCGTGCCGGAAGAGAGCATCATCGTCGGCAACACCGTGATGTACGGCGCGATCGAGGGCGAATGCTACTTCCGCGGCATCGCCGGCGAACGTTTTGCCGTGCGCAATTCCGGCGCCGTGGCGGTGGTCGAAGGCGCGGGCGATCATTGCTGCGAATACATGACCGGCGGCATCGTGGTCGTGCTCGGCAAGACCGGGCGCAACTTCGCGGCCGGCATGTCCGGCGGCATCGCCTATGTGCTGGACGAGACCGGCGACTTCGACAAGCTGTGCAACCTCAGCATGGTCGAGCTCGAGCCGGTGCTGTCGGAGGAGCTGATCAACGCCGGCACCTATCACCACTCCGGTGATCTCGAGGCGCACGGCCGGGTCGACGTGTTCAAGAACCTGCTCGCCTCCGACGTCGAGCGCCTGCACGTGCTGATCTCGCGCCATGCCAAGGCGACCGGCTCCAAACGCGCCGCGGACATCCTTGCCAACTGGAAGGAATGGCTGCCCAAATTCCGCAAGGTGATGCCGGTCGAGTACCGGCGCGCGCTGCGCGAGATGGCCGCCAACGCGGACGCCGAGCCGAAAATCGCGATCGGGGCGTAGCAACAAGCCCTCATGGTGAGGAGCGCGAAGCGCGTCTCGAACCATGAGGTCACCATGTGGGCCTCTATCCTTCGAGACGCGGCGCGAAAGAGCGCCGCTCCTCGGGATGAGGAGTGAGAGAACAAACGACTAAGCGGCAGGGACTTCGGGTTTAATGGGCAAGATCACGGGTTTTCTGGAAATCGAACGGCACGACCGCAAGTACACCCCGGTCGCCGAGCGCGTGAAGCATTACAAGGAATTCGTCGTTCCGCTCTCCGAGAAGGAGGTGCGCGACCAGGCCGCGCGCTGCATGAACTGCGGCATTCCCTATTGCCACGGCACCGGCTCGGTCGCACCCGGCACGCCCGGCTGCCCGGTCAACAACCAGATCCCCGACTGGAATGACCTCGTCTATCAGGACAATTGGGAAGAGGCCTCGCGCAATCTGCACTCGACCAACAATTTCCCGGAGTTCACTGGCCGCATCTGCCCGGCGCCATGCGAGGCGTCCTGCACGCTCAACATCGACGACAACCCCGTCACCATCAAGACCATCGAATGCGCGATCGTCGACCGCGCCTGGGACAATGGCTGGCTGAAGCCGGAAGTGGCGGCCGTGAAGACCGGCAAGAAGGTCGCGGTGATCGGCTCGGGCCCGGCCGGCATGGCCTGCGCGCAGCAGCTGGCGCGCGCCGGGCACGACGTCCACGTCTACGAGAAGTACGCCAAGGCCGGCGGCCTGCTGCGCTACGGCATCCCTGACTTCAAGATGGAAAAGGACGTCATCGACCGCCGCGTGGCGCAGATGGAAGCCGAGGGCGTCACCTTCCACTACAACAGCCATGTCGGCGCCGAGGGCAATGTCGATCCGCGCGAGATGCTCAACGAGTACGATGCGGTGGCGCTGACAGGTGGTGCGGAAGCTCCGCGCGACCTGCCGATCCCCGGCCGCGACCTCGCCGGCATCCACTACGCCATGGATTTCCTGCCGCAGCAGAACCGCCGCGTCTCCGACGAGCCGCTCGGCGGCGTCCAGGAGATCCTGGCCGGCGGCAAGCATGTCGTCGTCATCGGCGGCGGCGACACCGGCTCCGACTGCATCGGCACCTCGCTGCGCCAGGGCGCGCTCTCGGTGACCCAGCTCGAGATCATGCCCGCGCCGCCCGAGCGCGAGAACAAGGGCCTGACCTGGCCGAACTGGCCGCTGAAGATGCGGACGTCCTCCAGCCAGGCCGAAGGCGCGGTTCGCGAGTTCGCCGTGCTGACGCAGAAGTTCTCGGGCGAGAACGGCAAGGTCAAGAAGCTGCACTGCGTGCACGTCGACGACAAGTTCAAGCCGATCGCCGGCACCGAGTTCGAGCTCGATGCCGATCTGGTCCTGCTCGCGATGGGTTTCGTCCACCCCGTGCACGAAGGCCTGCTCAAGCTGCTCGCGGTCGACCTCGACCCGCGCGGCAACGTCAAGGCCAACACGCTGGACTACCAGACCTCGCGCCCGAACGTGTTCTCCGCCGGCGACATGCGGCGTGGCCAGTCGCTGGTGGTGTGGGCGATCCGCGAGGGCCGGCTGTGCGCCCGGTCGATCGACACGTTCCTGATGGGGAAGACGGATCTGCCGCGGTGATTTTTTTGCTCCGCCGCCAAATCAGCAAAAGGTGTCATCGCCCGGCTTGACCGGGCGATCCAGTATTCCAGAGACGGTTGTAATGAACCGATAGGCCTCGGCGTACTGGATGCCCCGGTCGAGCCGGGGCATGACAGCTGAGTGAATGGTTGGAGAGCAGGCTTCACTCCAAGACGTGCGGGAAGTGCTGCGCGTCCCACTCGTCAAGCCGGAACAACACCTTGCCGTATTCAAGAAGCCTGTCGTTCGGTCGATAGCGTCGCGTCGAAACCTCGACATCCGACGGGACTTCACTTGGCATCAAGTGGAAATGCTCGTTGATCTCGCTCAGAGCCAGTAGTTTCTTGACAAGAAGGTCTCGACCTTCTGGATTGAGCCATAGCTCGAATTCGCCAGCCGAATTGATGTCCAAGGTAATTCGAGCAGCCATGGTGGCCTCTTAATTCTGCAGCCTCACCCCAAGCAGCATCACCGTCCCCTGCGAACTCGCGCTCGCCACGTTCGAATCAAGGATGTCGTGGCGAAGCGTCCCCTTGATCCAGATGTTGCGGTTGAGCTTGTAGATCAGGTTGCCTTCGAGCGAGTAGGTCTTGTCGTTGCGATTCTGGCCCTGGTAGTCGTAGGTGCCGTAGGTGAACTTGCCGACCGCCGTGAGCCAGCGTCGGAAGTCGTGGTCGACTTCGGCGGCGTAGGTGCGCACCAGGACGCCGGAGGAGCCGGGGATCGTGGTCTCGTTGATCTGCGTGTCGGTGAAGAATTTCACCGTGGTGAGGCCGCTGGCGTTCCAGATCAGGGAGCCCGTGGTGAGGAAGCCGGCGAGCTGGCTGAGACGCGGGTCGGTATAGTTGCGCGCGGAATAGCCGACCGAGATCTCGCCGGTGAGGATGCGCGAGAACTCGAAGGACGAGCCGACCTTGGCATAGCCGCCGTTCGAGTCGCGGAAATAGCCGTTACGGTCGGCGGCCTGGTCGTGGACGCGGGTGTCGCCCTCGATTTCGACGAACGGCTTCAGGCCGGGCTTCAGCTCGTAGGAGAAGCGCCCGACGCCGCCATACTGGTTGAAGTCTCGGTCGGTGTTGGGAAAGATCGAGCCGTCGGTGAGTTTCGAATCCGTGTACGCCGTGCGATCGACAGTGGCGCCGGCGGCGACCTGGAAGCGATTGAAGGTCTGGTCGAAGCCGATCGTCGTGCCATAGGCGGCGTAGACCGGATATTTCTGCAGGCCGGCCTGCACGTTCGGGCTGCCCGGATTGTCGGTGGCAAGCCGCAGGCGCAGCTGCGAGGTCAGCTTGAAATCGCGGGTGACGTCGAGCCGGCCATCGACATGGCCGGTGAAATCGGGACGGTTGGCCTCGACCGGGGACGGCGAGGCGAAGCCGTCGATCGTCGCCGGCATGTTGCTGGTGTAGCCCGAGAACGAACCGCGCAGATCGGCGACCAGCGCATGGCGCTCCCAATCGGACACCACGAGCAGATCTGGTGCGATCACATAGGCCGGCGAACCGACAGGCTTGTTGAGGCGCGTCGGATTGGTGTCATAGCCGGCAGAGAGCTCGAGCCCGCCCTTGATCAGAAAGCTGCCGGCATAATCGCCGACCGCGCCGAACGGATCGTCATCGGCCCTCAGGCGGCGGCGCAGCGGCTGGCCGGGCACGTTGCCCGCCATCGCCGGCGGCACCGGGACCTTGTGCGCGGTCTCGGAGGGCGGCGGCGCGATGCGCGGCGGAGTGAGCGTGCGCTCCGGTGTTGCCGGCGGGGCCTTCGAGCCCGGACCGGCCGCGCGCTTCGGCTTCGGCTGGCCGGGATAAAGCTTCGGCTGCTGCCGCTTGCGGTTGAGCGAATCGTAGCCGGAGCTGCTCGCGCCGGTGGCGGCGGGCAGGCCGTAGGTCGGGACCTGACCGATGCGCGAGGTCGCCGGCGTCTCGCGGGCCTTGCGCGGATCGGCATTGGGATCGGGCAGCGCCGGCAGCGAATCCGACGGCGCCTGCGGCACGCCCGCCGTGCGGCGCGTCGGCAACGTGTCGGGCGAGGCAAAACCGCCGCGGTTGGGATTGAACAGGTCGGGCGTGAGGCTCTGGGCGGACGCCGGGGCGCTTCCGAGGGCGGTCAGCGCGAGGCACGGCAAAGCCGCGCGCAGGAAATGCGCGCGTTTGCTCCGGCCATTGCCTGGAGACGGCACCACGATGGAATAACCCCAACGAAATCAAACACTTTCACGATCATCCCCACCGGGCGGCAGGAACCATCGTTAATGGAGTTAAAACAATTATGGTTAATGACCGGTTGAGGGTGTTGCGGCGCTCGTCGCCTCACTGGTCGGGGCGTGCTAAGCAGGCGCCAACGGGCGAACGCCCCTCCTCCCTGGACCAGACCATGCCGAGTTCGAAACCGCTGATGACCGCATCATCCGGCCCCATCCCCGACAGCGTCGAATCCGCCCTCCGCACGCTGGAGACGGAGAGCGGCGGCATCAACGCGCTTGCCGCAGCTCTGCGCGGCCCACTGGGCGCGACCTTCGCAAAAGCCGTCGACCTGATCCGCAACGCCAAGGGCCGCGTCATCGTCACCGGGCTCGGCAAGTCCGGACACATGGGCCGCAAGATCGCGGCGACACTGGCCTCGACCGGCACGCCCGCCTTCTTCGTGCACGCCGCCGAAGCCGGCCATGGCGACCTCGGCATGATCACCACCGACGACGTCATCATGGCGCTGTCCTGGTCCGGCGAGCAGCCGGAGATGAAGAACCTCGTGAACTATTCGGCGCGCTTCGCGATTCCCATGATCGCAGTGACGTCGAATGCGGCCTCGTCGCTGGGACAGGCCGCCGACATCGTGATCGAGCTGCCGAAAGCGCGCGAGGCCTGTCCGCACAATCTGGCGCCGACCACCTCGACCCTGATGCAGGCCGCGATCGGCGACGCCATCGCGATCGCGCTGCTCGAAGGCCGCGGCTTCACAGCGCTGGAATTCGCGCATTTCCACCCCGGCGGCAAGCTGGGCGCGATGCTGAAATTCGTTCGCGACTACATGCGCACCGGCGCGGAGATTCCGGTCAAGCCTGAAGGCACCAAGATGTCGGAGGCCGTGGTCGAGATGTCGGCCAAGGGGCTCGGCTGCGTCTGCATCGTCAACGCTGCGGGCGAGGCCGTCGGCATCATCACCGACGGCGATCTGCGCCGCCACATGCGGCCCGACCTTTTGACGGTGACGGTCGATGAGATCATGACGAAGCAGCCCAAATCCGTGCCGCCCTCGATGCTCGCGACCGAGATGATCGAGGTGCTGAACACCCGCAAGATCACGACGCTGCTGGTGACGGAGGCGGGCAAGGTGGTCGGCATCGTGCATCTGCACGATCTGCTGCGGGCGGGGGTGGCGTAGGGCGCGGTCTTTCCGCATCGTCATTCCGGGGCGCGCCACTTGGCGCGAGCCCGGAATCCATTCATCTCCGAGGCTCCTGCTCCATGGATTCCGGGCTCGCGCTTCGCGCGCCCCGGAATGACGGTGAGGAGTTCATTGCGGAAACCGCGCCGCATTCTCCTCCGGCGGCAGCCGCAGCCCGTTCGCCAGATACGACACGGTGCGATAGAAGCCGCACAAGAGCATGATCTCCAGGATCTGTGCCTCGTCGTGATGCGCCGAAAGTGCGACGAATTCCTCGTCGCTCAACGTCGCGCGGTGATGCAGCGCGTCGACGGCTGCGATCAGCGCCTGCTCGCTCGGTGACCAGCATGCTGATGCTGCGTCGCCCTGCACCGTCGCACGCACTTCATCCTCGGCGAGCTTTGCCGGCCCGGCAAAGATCGCGACATGCACGCCCCATTCGTATTCGCATCTGTTCAGTGCGCAGGTGCGGTCGATGACGATCTCGCGCTGGCGCAGGGAGAGCGGGCCGGGATCGAGCAGGCCGCCGGCGCGAAACTTGTCCCAGGCGCGGCTGTGGCCCGCCAGCACCCGGAACAGCACCAGCGGCGGCGCGCCGCGCATGATGCGGTCGAACTGCGCCTGGATCTCCGGGGGATAAGGCGGCGTGAGCGGGGCGATGCGCGGTGCGGCTTCGGACATAGGCCGGCTCCTGTGCTACATTTATAGTAGCAATACGCTACATTATTTGTAGCACGACGCAAGAGGCGACGATGGCGAAACAGGCTGGCTCGAAGACACGCAGCGTCCGCGGCTCGCGCACCGGGCGGCCGATCATGGCTTTGCTCGACCTGCTCGGCCGGCGCTGGACCTTGCGGATATTATGGGAGTTGCGCGAAGAGTCCCTCACCTCGCGCGCACTGCGCAGCGCCTGCGACGAGGCCTCGCCGACGGTGCTGCAAGCGCGGCTGACGGAACTGCGCGAGGCTGGGTTCGTGGAGTTGGGCGAAGGTGGCGGTTACGGATTGACGGCGCTGGGGCGGGATTTGTGCGAGACGTTCATGCCGCTGCACAGATTTGCGGAGCGGTGGAAGAAGTAGAGCTTTCTCCTACCCTCCCCTGGAGGGCAGGGGAATCGCATGTGCACATTTTGCAGAGGTCGTCATGCCCGGGCTTGTCCCGGGCATCCACGTTCTTGTGCTGCGTGGAAACGCGTGGATGGCCGGGACAAGCCCGGCCATGACGCTGTAGAAACAGTCGGTGCCCCACAACTCACACCTCACATGCGATGGCCCTGCCCTCCAGGGGAGGGTAAGAAGCTACGCGACAGCGACGGTCAGGTTCGCACCATCCACCTGCACCACCTTGACCCGCGTTCCGGCCGGCGTATCCGGACCGGCAACGCGCCACACCGTGTCGCCGATACGCATGGTGCCGCTGCCGTCGATGATCGGCTTCTCCAGCGTGAACTCGCGCCCGAGCAGCGCTTCGCTGCGCTTGTTGAGGAAGGGGCTCGCGCTCGCGTCCGGCTTGGGCCGGGCGAGGCGGCGCCACACCGGCACGGCGGCCGCGGCAAAGACCGCGAACATCACGAGCTGTAGCTGCCATGACACCACGACCGCGAACGAGATCAGGCCGACCAGCAGCGCGGCGAGCCCGAGCCAGAACAGGAAGATGCCGGGCGCCAGCACCTCCAGCGCCATCAGGAGAAAGCCGAGAATCAGCCAGTTCCAGGTTCCGAGCGAGACGAACATCTCGGTCATGACACGACCTCTATCAATTGGCGCAAGTCCTCATCGGAAGGTCATGCGCCCGTCACTATCCCTGCCGCGGCGGCACCGCCGGCGGCGTGCTGCCAGTCGTCGGCACCGAGCCGCCGCGGCGGGCGGCGGTCGCCGCGCTCTCCCCGAACGTGGCCTTCGCAATTTCGCCGATGCCGGCGAGCGAGCCCAGCATGCTCATCGCTTCGACCGGAAGCATGATGACCTTCTGGTTCGGCGAGTCCGCCAGCTGCCCGAACGCCTTGATATACTTGTCGGCGATGAAATAGTTCAATGCGGCGACGTCGCCCTTGGAAATCGCTTCGCTCACCATCTGAGTGGCCTTCGCCTCGGCCTCCGCTGAACGCTCGCGTGCCTCGGCGTCGCGGAACGCCGCTTCCTTGCGGCCTTCCGCCTGGAGGATCTGGCCCTGCTTGGCGCCTTCGGCACGCAGGATTTCCGACTGGCGCTGGCCTTCGGCCGCCAGAATGTCGGCACGCTTGACGCGCTCGGCCTTCATCTGCCGGCCCATGGCCTCGACGAGGTCGGCCGGCGGCACGATGTCCTTGATCTCGATGCGGTTGACCTTGAGCCCCCAAGGCGAGACCGCGGCATCGACCACGCGGAGCAGGCGTTCATTGATCTCGTCGCGGTGCGACAGCACCTGGTCGAGATCCATAGCCCCCATCACCGAGCGGATGTTGGTCATGGTCAAGACGGTAATGGCCTGGGTGAGGTTGGAAACCTCGTAGCTGGCTTTCGCAGCGTCGAACACCTGATAGAAAGCGACGCCGTCGACCGTCACGGTGGCGTTGTCCTTGGTGATCACCTCCTGCTCGGGAATGTCGATCACCTGCTCCATCATGTTGATCTTGTGTCCGACGCGATCGAAATAGGGCACGATCAGGTTGAGCCCGGGGCTGAGCGTCTGGGTGTATTTGCCGAACCGCTCGATGGTCCAGTCATAGCCCTGCGGCACCGTCTTCACGCCGGCCACCAGCGTGACGATGACGAGCAATACCAGAACAATCGCGAAAATGTCGAAACCGCTCATATGTCCTCCAAGGCGGGAGAGCCCTTTCCCGCGCTGTCATTGGTCGAGATCGCGACCTTACCGGTTCAGCGGTCGCGCGTAACCTCGGCATGGGTGCGATTCTGCACAAGTCGCGCGGAGAGGGAATGCTCGCGAGATGTATTTGCATGAGGTTCTTGAAAGCGGCGCCCACTTCGCGACAAATGTCAATGCATCCGGCCATGCCGTCCGCCGCGCGCGGCTTCATTCGATGACGTCATTCGCGATTGCGAGCAGGCCCGCGGAAAGTGTGACGCCGAGCGCCTTCGCCGTCCTCAGGTTGATCGTCAGCTCGAACTTGGTGGGGTTCTGGACCGGGAGGTCGGCCGCCTGTGCACCTCTGAGGATGCGGTCGATGTAGCCCGCCGCACGCCGGAGCTGCTCGGCGCTGTCGGTGCTGTAGGACATCAGCCCGC
The DNA here is from genome assembly GCF_052043945.1 of Bradyrhizobium sp. PUT101. Classification (NCBI taxonomy): domain Bacteria; kingdom Pseudomonadati; phylum Pseudomonadota; class Alphaproteobacteria; order Hyphomicrobiales; family Nitrobacteraceae; genus Bradyrhizobium; species Bradyrhizobium sp. PUT101. The sequence continues at coordinate 5,046,872 of NZ_CP197207.1, read as the reverse complement.
CCTCGTCGACGAAGGTCCGGCTCCAGAATACCGCGGGCACGCGCGCCTGTGCGATCGCCGAGAGCAGTTGCCCTCGGTTGGCCATGGTGAAGAAGTCCGGCAGGACCAGGATGGCGCCGTCTTTGCGCGAAGCCAGCGCCGCGATCGAGGCGGCGTCATGGACCGGCGCGGGCTCGACCACCACGCGAAGCGTTCGTGCGGCGTCCTCGATGGTGCGCAGCATCAGGGGCGCGAACGGCGCGGTGGCGGGATTGTAGACGACGAGCACGCGGCGGACGGGCGGCGCGATCTGGGTCAGCATCTCCAGCCATTTGCCGGCGAGCGGACCGTCATAATCGGTGAAGCCGGTGACGTTGCCGCCGGGATGCGCGAGATTTTCGACAAAGCCCTGGCTGACGGGATCGGTGACGACGGCGAACACGATCGGGATCGTCGTGGTACGTCGGCGCAGCTCCTCCACCGAGGGCGTGCCGATCGCGAGCAGGATGTCGGGCTTGAGCGCGATCAGCTCGTCCGCAAGCTGTGCGATGCGCGCGCGGTCACCGCCGCCGCTGCGCCAATCGATCTTGAGGTTGTCGCGCTCCTTCCAGCCCTGGCTGGCGAGCGCCTCGACCAGAATCGTGCTGCGGGCCTGCCCGATCGCGTCATCGGCGGCCGTGACCGAGAGCACGCCGAGCCGCCGGGTCGCGTGCGGCGGCTGCCCCAGTATTGGGGCCGGCAGCGCCACGATCATCCCAAGAAGCGCCAGGCACCCACGGCGATTCATGGACGGCCCATCAGATCCAGCCCTGAAGCTCGCGCAGCACCAGGGTGCGGATCACGTCCATGCCGGGTTCACTGTCGTTCAGACAGGGGATTGCGGAAAACTGCTCGCCGCCATTGTGCTTGAAGATCTCGGCGTTCTCCTGCGCGATCTCCTCCAGCGTCTCCAGACAGTCGGCGGCAAAGCCGGGCGTCACCACCGCGATCCGGCGCACGCCTTCCTTGGCGAGACGCTCCATGGTCTTGTCGGTGTAGGGCTGGAGCCACTCGTCATTGCCGAAGCGCGACTGGAAGGTCAGCAGCAGCTTTGTCTCGTCCATGCCGAGCCGGCGGCGCAGCGCCTGCGTCGTGGCAATGCAGTGCTGCTGGTAGGGATCGCCCTTCTCGACATAGGATTTCGGCATGCCGTGGAAGGACGCCACGATCAGCTCCGGCTTGAAGGACAGCGTCGCCAGATGCACCTCGATCGAGGTCGCGAGCGCCTCGATATAGGCCGCGTCGTCATAGTAGGGCGGCGTCACCCGCAGCGTCGGCTGGTTGCGCAGGCGGGCCAGCACGCGGAACACTTCGTCGCAGACGGTCGCCGAGGTCGAGGCGGAATATTGCGGATAGAGCGGCACGGCGAGAATGCGCTCGCACCCCTTCGCGATCAGCGCGTCGATGCCCGATTTGATCGAGGGATTGCCGTAGCGCATCGCCCAGTCGACAACGACGTGGCCGCGGTCCGACAAGGCTGCTGCGAGCTTGTCGCTTTGCGAGCGCGTGATGGTTTTCAGCGGCGACTCGTTCCGCTCGGTGTTCCAGATCTTCTGGTAGTCCAACGCCTTGGTGCGGGGACGGCTGCGCAGGATGATCCCGTTCAGCACCAGCTTCCAGATCAGGCCCTGGTCCTCGATGACGCGGGCGTCACTGAGGAACTCCCTGAGGTAGACCCGTACGCCCGGCGCATCGGCGGTGTCAGGCGTTCCGAGATTGACCAGGAGCACGCCAACGCGCGGCAAGGCGGATCGGGTGGCCGGTCTCGTGGTCTCGATGGGGACGACACTGGTCATGGCTCTGTGGGTCGCGCGTTGGTCCGAACTTGTCAAGATGAGCCGGGGTTCGCTAGGGTCGCACCCAAGCGGGGGGAGGCGAGATGACGCTCGCGGAATGGTGCGTATTCGGAGCGCTGCTGCTGTATCTGGCGACGATCGCCTCGGTCAAATGGATCAGGTTTCGCCGCTTCGACAATTCCCGGCCGCGCGACCCCGCGTTCTATGAGGACGCCCTCTCGCAACGCGCTCTCGGCGCGCACCAGAACGGCATCGAGACCTTTCCGTTCTTCGCCTTCGCGGTGCTGCTCGCCGAATACAGGGACTCGCCGCAGCGCCTGATCGACGAGCTCGCGGCGCTGTTCCTGATCGTGCGCCTCGCCTATGTGCTGACCTATCTCGGCAACCGCCCGACCCTGCGCTCGATTCTCTGGAGCATCGGCTTTGCGATCAATCTCGCGATCTTCTTCATGCCGGCCTTGAAGCGGTTCCTGCCGGTGTGAGGTTGTGAGACCGTGTCCCGGACGCGGTGCAGCGCCCTTGCGCTGCTCCGCAGAGCCGGGACCCAGAGGACGCCACCGAGCGTGCGGAGAGGTGGGCCCCGGCTCTACAGCGCACCGTCGAAGGGACGCTGCGCCGCGTCCGGGGCACGAGTGTGGCTAGAAACACGTCGTCCGTTCAGCGGCGATGTAGCCGAACAGCAGGCCGACACCGAACAGCAGCACGAGGCCGGCGGCGCCGAACTCAATGCCGCGCATGAAGAGAGCGCCGCCGCCGTCGCGCCCGGCGCTGAGGCGGGCGGCGATGTCCTTGGCGGAGACGGCGACGATCGCGATGGCCGCGACCGTGATCGCGGTGCCGAGACCCATCAGGAAGGTTGCGGCGACGCCGGCCCAGAACAGGCCCTGGGCCAGTGCGAACACCAGGACCAGGATCGCGCCCGAGCACGGGCGGATGCCGACGGTCAGGATCGCAGCGAACCCGCGCCGCCAGCCACCGGGCCCAGCCAGCTCGCCGGGAGTGGGGCCGTGGGAATGGCCGCAATGCTCGTCATGGACGTGACCATGGCCGTGGTCGTGATGAGCGTGGCTATGGCCATGGTGGTGATCATGGCCGTGATCGTGGTCATGATGAGCATGGGCCTCACGATGATGGTGATGATCGTGATCATGATGGTGCGGCACGCCCGCAATCGCCGGCACCGGCTGGGCCGCCTGAAGCGCGCGGATGAAGGTGCCGCCCTTGACCCAGACCAGGCGCAGGCCGAACAGCGCGATCAGGGCGTAGCTCGCGATCTCTATCGCCCCTTCCGCCTTGCACATGGTCTTTGCGGTCGCATTCAGGATCCAGGCCGAAATGCCGACGATGAGAATCGCCACCAGCGACTGCATCAGGGCAGAGGCGAAGGACAGCGCAATTCCGCGGCGCGCGGTCTCGCGGTTGGCAACCAGATAGGAGGCGATGACCGCCTTGCCGTGGCCGGGACCGGCGGCGTGAAAGATGCCATAGGCAAACGAGATGAACAGCAGCGTCCACACCGCCGAGCCGTCGGACTTCGCGGCCCGGATGGTCGCCGACATCTGGCGATAGAACTCCGACTGTTTTGCCAGCAGCCAGCCGATGACGCCGCCGGCCTCGGGCCCGGCCGCCTGCTGGGGGCGCGGCGCGCCGAACGGATTTTGCGCGAGCAGATCATGGAGCGCGGCATCGGCCACGGCCGCGACCAGCAGGACGGCGGTGCAGGCGAGCAGCCCGCGCGCGAGCGGAGAGAGTTGCGGCTTCAAGGGCAATCCACCGTGATCTTGTTGGCGAACATCATGCCGAAATTCGAGTTCTCGCCGCTCAGGAAGGTCTGCTCGTTGAGCTTCTGCGCGCTCGCGGTGCCGTCGTTCGGTCGCTCCAACTTCATCTGGCAGCCCGCGGGCGCGCCGACCAGCTTGACCGGATCGTCCTTGGCCATCTGGAAGTCGATGAAGAAGGAACGGTCGAACACTTCGAGCACCAATTGCTTCGGCTTGACCGGGCTCTTCAGCGGCAGCGTGAAGTGCAGGGTCAGCACCGTATCCTTGTAGTCGAGGAAGTAGTCGACCGGCTCCTGGAATCGTTCCTTCTTGCCGTCGGCTCGCGCAAAGGTGAAGTAGGCATATTCCTTCAGCGACTCGACATTGGTCTGCGCCAGCGGCGTCAGCTCCTCGCGCGTATAGACGCCCTTGGTCTTGGTTTCGAGCCCCTGCACCGCATAGGTCGAGAACATATCGTCGAAGGTCCAGGCGTGGCGGACTCCGGTGATGCTGCCGTCGGCAGCGTAGAGCAGCTCGCTGGTCGCGGTGATCCAGACATGCGGATGCGCGCTTGCCGCACCGGCGGCGAGCATCATCGCGGCGGCCAGCAGCGATCCGAACAGGCGGCGTCTCGAAGGTATCCAAACCGGCAGGATCATGGGCACTCCACCTCGATCGGCACGATGAACAACAGGCCGACAGCAACGTTCGCACCGCCCTCCTTGAAGGTATCCTCGCTCGCATCCTGCACCAGCTTGCGGTCCCGGTCGTTGCCAACTGACCGCCGCAGCCATACCTCACAACCGGTGGGCGCACCGATGAGTTTGAGCGGATGCTCCTTTGCCAATCGAAAATCGATGAAAAAGGAACGATCGAAAATAGTCAGACGAACATACTTCGCCTTCACAGGCGTTTTCAGCGGCAGCGTGAAATGGAGAGTGAGGTGGCCGTCCTTGTAATCGAAAAAATAATCGACCGGCTCTGCAAACGGGAGCCTCTCGCCCACCCTCAAGAAAGTGAAGTAGGTGTTATCCTTTAGTGCCTCGACTTGGGTCTGCGCCAACGGCGCCAGCTCCTCGCGGGTATAGGCGGCCGTAGACGCCCCCCGAAGCCCCTGCACAGCACTGGCCGAGAATGCGTCGTCGAAGGTCCAAGCGTGACGCAGACCGGTAACGCTGCCGTCCGCCGCGTAAAGAAGCTCGCTGGTCGCGGTGATCCAGACATGCGGATGCGCCTGCGCCGCGCCCGCCGCGAGCGTCATCGCGGCGGCGAGCAGCAGGCCGAGAAGAGCACGCATGCCCATCAGGCCGCCTTTGCGTCGTCGAGCAGGCCGCGGCGGCGGAGCAGCGCGTCGGGCTCCGGCGGGCGGCCGCGGAACGCCTCGTAGGCGGCTTCCGGATCGACCGATCCGCCGCTCGAATAGATGTCGTCGTGCAGGCGCTTTGCCACGGCAGGATCGAAGATGTCGCCGGCCTCCTCGAAAGCGCCGAAGGCATCGGCGTCCATCACCTCCGACCACATGTAGCTGTAATAGCCGGCGGCATAATGATCGCCGGTGAAGATGTGGCCGAACTGCGTGGGCCGGTGACGCAGCGCGATCTCCTCGGGCATGCCGATCTTCTCCAGCTCCTTCTTCTCGAAGGCGCGGACATCCTGCGCGGCGGCGGCCGGCTGGGTGTGGAATTCGAGGTCGATCAGCGCCGAGGAGACGAACTCGACCGTGGCAAAGCCCTGGTTGAATTTTCGCGCGGCCAGGAACCGTTGCAGCAGTTCATCCGGCAGCGGCTCGCCGGTCTGGTAATGGCGGGCGAACTTCTGCAGCACCTCGGGTCGCTCCTGCCAGTGCTCGTAGAGCTGCGACGGCAGCTCGACGAAGTCGGTGAACACGGAGGTGCCCGACAGCGAGGGGTAGGTCACGTTGGAGAGCATGCCGTGCAGGCCGTGGCCGAACTCGTGGAACAGGGTGCGGGCATCGTCGGGCGACAGCAGCGAAGGCTCGCCGCCGGCTCCCTTGGCAAAATTGCAGATGTTGAGAACGAGCGGCGCGACGTCGCCGTCGAGCTTCTGCTGGTCGCGCAGCGAGGTCATCCAGGCGCCGGAGCGCTTCGAGGGCCGGGCGAAGTAGTCGCCATAGAACAGCGCCTTGTGCTTGCCGTCCGGCCCCTTCATCTCCCAGACCCGGACGTCCGGGTGCCAGACTGGAACGTCCTTGCGCTCCTCGAACGTAATGCCGAACAGGCGCGTGGCGCAGTCGAAGGCAGCGGCGATCATGTTGTCGAGCGAGAGATAGGGCTTGATCGCGGCGTCGTCGAAATTGGCGCGCTGAAGGCGCAGCTTCTCGGCATAGAAGCGCCAGTCCCAGGGCGCGAGCCTGAAATTGCCGCCCTCTTCCGCGATCAGCGCCTGCATCTCGTCGCGGTCGGCGAGCGCGCGTGCCCTCGCCGGCTTCCAGACCCGCTCCAACAGGCCCCGCACCGCTTCCGGCGTCTTGGCCATGGAGTCCTCGAGACGGTAGGCGGCGAAAGTCGGGTAGCCCAGGAGCTTGGCGCTCTCCTCGCGCAGCTTCAGGATCTCGACAATAGTTCCATTGTTGTCATTGGCGTTGCCGTTGTCGCCACGCGCGATGAAGGCTTTGTAGACCTTCTCGCGAAGGTCACGCCGGGCCGAGCTCTTCAGGAACGGTTCGACCGAGGAGCGCGATAGCGTCACGATGGCCTTGCCTTCCATGCCGCGCTCTTCTGCCGCAGCCCTGGCGCCGGCAACAAAGCTCTCCGGCAGGCCCTGGTGGTCGGCCTCTCCTAGCTCCATGAACCAGTCCTGCTCGTCCCCGAGCAGATGGTGGCTGAAGCTGGTGCCGAGCTGGGCGAGCCGCTCGTTGATCTCGGCCATCCGCGCCTTGGCCTCATCCGAGAGACCGGCGCCGGAGCGGTGGAAGCGGGTGTAGGTGCGCTCCAGCAGGCGAAGCTGCTCGGGCGTGAGCCCAAGATTGGCGCGGTTCTGGTGCAGCTGGGCGATGCGGCCGAACAGCACGGCGTTCATCATGATCGGATTCCAGTGCCGCGCCATCCGCAAGGAGACCTCCTTGTCGATCTCCAGGATGGCCGGGTTGGAATGCGCCGAGACGAGGTCATAGAAGACCGCCGCGACCTTGCTCAGCAGCTTGCCCGAGCGCTCCAGCGCCGTGACGGTGTTGGCGAAATCGGGCGCCGCCGGATCGTTGGTGATCGCCGCAATCTCGGCGGAATGGTCGGCGAAGGCCTGCTCGAACGCCGGGAGGAAGTGCTCCGGCTTGATCTCGTCGAAGGGCGGGGTCGCAAACGGCGTCACCCAGGCCTTCAGCAGCGGGTTGGTCTCGGCGTCCGTAATCTGGCGGGTTTCTGACATCACAAGTCCCGAATTCGTGGCTCGATTGTTGCGGCCAGCTATAGCACGCGATGGGGCTTTTTTGGGCCGTTTGCCCTTGCTCCCGGCCGCCTTTTCGGGGAGATTGCGCCCCTCGAAGCTACGGACCTGGAGCTCATGAACGCGCCTTCCTCATCTTCCCGTCAGATTGCCTGGCCGAGCGTCATCACCGTCATCAGCGCCGCCATCCTGATCGGCGCGGAGGTGTTCGGCGCGGCCTTTGCCGGCGGCTGGGCGCTCGCGATCCTGTTCGGGCTCGGCGACCAGGGCGCCCACATCCTCCAGGCCGTTTTGTTCGCACTCGGCGTGCTGGTGATGACCGCGTTCATCCGCACAGCTCAGCGCGTCGAGCCGTTCACGAAGCGCGGCTGAAGCTCGCGCGCAACAGACGCGCGCGCTGTATGGAGAAGCTTAACGCGCGTTCATCTTCCGCGTCGCCCGCGCAACACTGCGCAAGCAGATGTTAGGCAATTCGGTTGGCAGCCTAAAAAAATTCTTGCGAAGCAGAGCCAAAACCCTTATGTGCGGATTTGCCCAATTTCGCACGTGCCTGTGGTCGTGTGTCAGTCGGTAGGTATCCGGACAAGAGGCCGGACAGCCGCCAAGGGGTGAAGAAGCCGAGGGGCTCTTCGGAAGTGCAGAAGTCAGAGGATCGAGGTCCGAAGACGAAAGCAAACCCGGAGCGCCCAGCATCTCTCTCAAAGAGATGCCATGTCGAAGGTGACTTCGCCCTTTGCAACCGTGACTGGCAGCCGGAGGCGAACCGGCGCACCCCGCTCTCAACGGGGGACGCGACTTAAAGCAACGACGGATCGGGCTTTTTTGGTCTCTACCGGCAGTCCAACGCCGGCGCGGGCTACTGAAAAGGCTTGTCCTTCATTGCCAGGTGTGCGGGCGGGAACACTCCCAACCAATCCACGGCAGCACAGTCTGATCTGAGTCTTGTGGCTTCGTCGCGCCTCCATCGCGCGATCCGGCCAGAGCACTCTTATCCGACGTCATGTTTTGAACGGGCCCGTCGCTGGGCCGTTTGGGAGAGTGCCATGACCGAACGTATCCAGGAATTCCTGCGCAATCGCCGCAAGGATGGCCTCGACACCGAGCCGTGCCTCGTCGTCGACCTCGAGGTCGTGCGCGACAACTACCAGAGCTTCGCCAAGGCGCTGCCCGACAGCCGCGTGTTCTACGCCGTCAAGGCGAACCCGGCGCCGGAAGTGCTGGCCCTGCTCGCCTCCATGGGCTCCTGCTTCGACACCGCGACCGTCGCCGAGATCGAGATGGCGCTGGCCGCTGGTGCGACGCCCGACCGCATCTCCTTCGGCAACACGATCAAGAAGGAGCGCGACATCGCGCGCGCCTTCGCGCTCGGCATCCGGCTGTTCGCCGTGGACTGCGCCGCCGAGGTCGAGAAGGTCGCGCGTGCCGCCCCCGGCGCGAAGGTGTTCTGCCGCATCCTCTATGACTGCGCCGGCGCCGAGTGGCCGCTGTCGCGCAAGTTCGGCTGCGATCCGGAAATGGCGGTCGAGGTGCTCGACCTCGCCAAGCGCCTGGGGCTGGAGCCGTGCGGCATCTCGTTCCATGTCGGCTCGCAGCAGCGCAAGGTGAAGGCGTGGGACCGTGCGCTGGCGATGGCCTCGCAGGTGTTCCGCGACTGCGCCGAGCGCGGCATCAACCTGTCCATGGTCAACATGGGCGGCGGCTTCCCGACCAAGTACCTGAAGGACGTGCCGCCGGTCGTGACCTACGGCCGCTCGATCTTCCGCGCGCTACGCAAGCACTTCGGCAACCAGATCCCGGAGACCATCATCGAGCCGGGCCGCGGCATGGTGGGCAACGCCGGCATCATCGAATCCGAGGTCGTGCTCATCTCGAAGAAGAGCGACGAGGACGAGGTCCGCTGGGTGTATCTCGACATCGGCAAGTTCGGCGGTCTCGCCGAGACCATGGACGAGTCGATCCGTTACGCCATCCGCACCCGTCACGACGGCGCGGACATGACGCCGTGCGTGCTCGCAGGTCCGACCTGCGACAGCGCCGACGTGCTGTACGAGAAGAGCCCGTATCCGCTTCCCGTCACGCTCGAGATCGGCGACAAGGTGCTGATCGAAGGCACCGGCGCCTATACGTCGACCTACTCGTCGGTGGCGTTCAACGGCATCCCGCCGCTGAGGACGTACCACATCTGATCCGCCTCTCTGTCTGAGGCCTGACGAACCCGGGAGCCGGTCCGCCGGCTCCCTTCCTGACATTGCCATTCTGACGACGCTTGAGTCCGCGTGCCCCTGGCGCACGGATTCAAGCGGGGACTGACGCGCCATGACTGCTCCTCGGAAGCCACAGATCGCCCTCTCCTCGAAAGCCGCTCCGTTCGCGATCCGCAACGAGCGTGCTGCCGACGTCGCGATGCGTGAGGCGCTGCTCGATGCCTGCTTTGGCGAGACCCGCCACGGCCGCACCTGCCAGCGCCTGCGCGACGGGCGCGCACCTGCCGCCGGCCTCGCGCTGGCCGCCGTGCGCGAGGGCAGGCTCGTGGGAACCGTGCGGCTGTGGCACGTCAGCGCCGGAGGCAGGCCCGCTCTGGTCCTCGGACCGCTGGCGGTGGACCCTGCCTGCCGCGAGCTCGGGATAGGCGCCGCGCTGATGCATCAAGCGCTGGCCGCCGCCCGGGCGCGCGGGCATGCCGCCGTGATCCTGCTCGGCGACGCCCCCTATTACGCCCGCTTCGGCTTCTCGGCGGAGAAGACCGGCGAGCTCTCGCTGCCCGGCCCGTTCGAGCGCGACCGCCTGCTGGCGGTCGAATTCACCGATCGCGCGCTCGATGGCGCCGAAGGAATGATCGTCCCGACCGGCGCGGCCCTGTCCAAACGGAGGGCGGTTCGCGCCCTCCAGGCGCACGCGGCCTAAGAGATCGCCTTCATAGAAGAGCGAAATAGTACTGAGCGGCAGCGCCCGGCCGCGCCTGCGCTGGCTTCCTTTTGGGGTTGCGCAGGCGCGAGAAACGCCCTTAAACCCCGCGAAACACCCTTCCGTCCGTCGAGGCCCATGACCATGTCCCGCCGCCTGATCTCCACCGGCTCGCCCCTCGAGAAGACCGTCGGCTACAGCCGCGCTGTGATCGACGGCGATTTTGCCTTCGTCGCGGGAACGACCGGCTATGACTACACCACGATGACGATGCCGGCCGATGTCACGAGCCAGTCACGCAACTGCTTCAAGACCATCGAAGCCGCCCTGAAGGAGGGCGGATTCGAGATGGCCGATATCGTCCGTGCGACCTACTACGTCACCGACGCTAGCTACATCGACGCCCACTTCGCCGTCTGCGGCGAGGTTCTCGGCGACATCAGGCCGGCTGCGACGTTGCTTGTCGTCACCGCCCTCGCCAACCCCGAGATGAAGGTCGAGATCGAAGTCACCGCCAAGCGCCGCAGCATCTGACAAGCGCCGCAGCGCCTGATCCACCCCGCACTCTTTGTCCGCCGGCACTTTCTGGAGAAACCATCCCATGAGCCCCGCCTCGCAGATCTACGCGAAGATCACCGGCCCCATCGTCATGGTCGGCTTCGGCTCCATCGGCAAAGGCACATTGCCGTTGATCGAGCGGCATCTCGACTACGACAAGTCGCGCATCACCGTGCTCGATCCCAAGGACGAGGGCCGCAAGGCGCTTTGCGAGAAGCACAATGTCAGGTTCATCCAGAAGGGCCTGACCAGGGACAATTATCGCGAGGTGCTGACGCCGCTGCTCACCGAAGGCGGCGGCCAGGGCTTTTGCGTCAATCTCTCGGTCGATACCGGCTCGACCGACATCATGGAGCTCTGCAACGAGCTCGGCGCTCTCTACATCGACACCGTCAACGAACCCTGGCTCGGTTTCTATTTCGATTCATCGAAGGGCCCGGAAGCGCGCTCCAACTACGCCCTCCGCGAGGTGACGCTGGCGGCCAAGAAGGCGCGCCCCGCCGGCTCGACGACGGCCGTCTCCTGCTGCGGCGCCAATCCCGGCATGGTCTCCTTTTTCGTCAAGCAGGCGCTGCTCAACGTCGCCGCTGATCTGAAGCTCAACGCCCCAAGGCCGAAGACCAGGGCCGAATGGGCGGATTTGATGCGACAGGCCGGCATCAAGGGCATCCACATCGCCGAACGCGACACCCAGCGATCCAAGAAGCCCAAGGAGCCTGACGTCTTCGTCAACACCTGGTCGGTGGAAGGCTTCCTGTCGGAAGGCGTGCAGCCGTCCGAACTCGGCTGGGGCACCCATGAGAAATGGATGCCCGAGAACGCGCGGACCCACGAAGCCGGCTGCGGCGCCGCAATCTATCTGATGCAGCCCGGCGCCAACACGCGCGTGCGCACCTGGTGCCCGACCCGCGGCGCGCAATATGGCTTCCTCGTCACCCACAACGAGTCGATCTCGATCGCGGATTACTTCACCGTGCGTGACGCATCGGGCACGGCGGTCTACCGGCCGACCTGCCACTATGCCTACCATCCGGCTGACGATGCCGTGCTGTCGCTGCATGAAATGTTCGGCCGCGCCGGGAAGATGCAGGAAAAGCACCACATCCTCGACGAGAACGAGATCGTCGACGGCATCGACGAGCTCGGCGTGCTGCTATTCGGCCATGACAAGAACGCCTACTGGTACGGCTCGCAGCTCTCCATCGAAGAGACCCGCAGGCTCGCGCCCTATCAGAACGCCACCGGGTTGCAAGTGACCTCCGCAGTGCTCGGCGGCATGGTGTGGGCGCTGGAGAACCCGAACGCAGGCATCGTCGAAGCCGACGAAATGGATTTCGATCGCCTGCTCGAAATCCAGCTGCCCTATCTCGGCCCCGTGAAGGGTTTCTACACCGACTGGACGCCGCTGACCGATCGTCCGGGATTGTTTCCGGAAGACATCGACACGAGCGATCCCTGGCAGTTCCGGAATGTTCTGGTGCGGTGAGCTCACCTCTCTCTGCCCGTCATTCCGGGGCGCGCCACTTGGCGCGAGCCCGGAATCCATCGGGCGGCAGAACGTGCAGGTGAATGGATGCCGGGCTCGCGCTTCGCGCGCCCCGGAATGACAGAGAAGCCTACTTCTCCTTCATCGGCGGCGCGATCTTCTCCGCTGGAGCCGGCGGCAGCGCCGGTTTGGTCGCGGCGCCCTGCGTCTGGGAATCCGGTCGCGCGGGCTCGGGGGCCGGCGTGGTCGGCCGGTCACCGCCGGGCTTGGACTCCGCGGGCGTCTTGTTCTGATCGTCGGACGGAGTGCCCTGGAGCGGTGGCGTTGCCTGCACCAGCTCCATCCGGCTTTCGGCGCGGATTTGCGCGAGCGACATCACTGACACCACGACGCCTGCTGCGAACAACGCGCCGGCAATTGTCAGATCGAGCTTCAGTCTGCGCTTCTCATCTTGGCCGGGCATATCGATCACCGCCTTTGTCCGCGGGATCAACGAAACTGGGCCGCGCCGGTTCCCCGGCGGAAGGAGCGGGAACCCAACCCTTGCGCGCCAAAACGCCGCGCTCAGTCGGTCGTGCTGACCTCCCAGGTCGCGTGGCGCACGCCCGGCAAATGCTGGAGATCTGTCGCCACCGCGTTCAGCTCGTTCGGGTCGACCGCGGTCGCAACCAGCCGTGCGGCGATCTCGAGAACGTCCTCGCCGATTTCGGCCACGTCGATATCGGCCACCGAATATTTCGCGGCCTCGAGCTTCTCGACGAGCCGGTCGCGCATATCCGGAAGAGCGTCGGCCGCAACTGCGAGCTTGAAATAGTAACTCGCCTCCAGCGCCTTCTCGTTCAGGGGAATGCGATTGATGGCATTGACCAGCGGGCGCAGCATGGTGTTGCCGGCGATGACGAACACGGTCAGGCCGGTCGCCTGCGCGACCATGTCGGCGCCGGCGCAGGAGCCGACCGCGGCCGAGGCCCACAGCGTCGCCGCGGTATTGAGCCCGCGCACATCCATGCCCTGCTTCATGATGACGCCGGCGCCCAGGAAGCCGATGCCGGAGACGACATAGGCGATCACCCGCACCGCGCCATCGGCGCCGTCCAGCTGCATGGCGAGATCGACGAAGGCGGCCGCGCCGACCGCGACCAGCACGTTGGTGCGCAAGCCCGCGGTGCGCTGGCGGTACTGCCTCTCGGCGCCGATCAGCGTGCCCAGCACGAAGGCCGTGGTCAGGCTGATCAGCGTGTCGCCGAAGTCGGCAAGCTGGAAGGTCGTCAGAAACCGCATGGCCCCCTATACGGCCAGAACGATGACAGATTAAAGCTCCAGCAGGCCGCCATCCCCATTTTCATCGGCGAAGGCCAGCAACGTCCCCTTGGCGTTCCAGGCGAGCGCGGCCACGGCCGGTGTGCCGTTGCGGCGGACCAGGATCTCGGCGCCATCCTCCAGGCGCACCATCAGCACGGTGCCGTCGCTGTAACCGGCGGCGAGAATGTCGTTCTTCGGATGGCAGGCGACGACCGACACGCGCGCCTGCAGCGGGGCGAGCATCGCGGGCTCCTTGCCCATCGGGCCGTCCTTGCTGCCGAACGGCCATACGATGACGGTGTCGGCACCCGAAGTCGCCAATCCCTTGCCGCCCGCACTCCAGGACATCGAGCGGACGCGGCCGGGATAGCCGGTCATGCGCATGTGCCTGTTGTCGGCAAGCCGCCAGCCATGCAGCGCCGGCTCGTGCATCGCGGTGACCAGGAATTTGTTATCCGGGCTGAAGCTGACACCGTGATGCGAACCGGCCCAGGGCAGGAATTCGGCTGATCCCGCCATGTTCGGAAACCACAGCGTCACGCCGTTGTAATGCGCGATCGCGAGCCGCAGGCCCTTCGGCGCGAAGGCAAGGCCGCCGACGGTCGAGGGCACCTCGAGCGACTTCTCCTCGGCCTTGCCGCTCTTGACGGTGGCCGTCTTGCCGGCCGACCAGGCGAAGGCACCGTCGGCATGCAGCGCCACCGCATCGATCCAGCGCCGCTTCGGGTCGGTGGCGAGCAGCGTCACCTCGCCCTCGGCGTCGAGCGACACGACCTTGCCGTCGTCGCCGCCCATCACGAGCTGCTTGCCGTCGGAAGCGGTCGAGAGAATGCCGCCGTTGTGCACGGCAACCGTGGTGATCTCGCCTTTGCTATCGACGAACGCGACGTTTTCCTCGCCACCGACGAAGGCAGCGCGGGGACCAAGGAAATGCACCGAGGTCACGGCCATGCCGAGCGCGATCGGTTTGACGCGGTCGGTGACTGAGACGATCGAGGCGGAATCGGGAGGCGGCGTGAACTCTTTCATCACGAGACGATGCAGCTCTCGAAACCCTTGCGGATGGCCTCTTCCGGCAATTCGCGGCCGATGAAGACGAGACGACTCTCGCGCGGCTCACCCTCCTTCCACTTCCGCTGGTGGTTGCCCTCCAGCATCATGTGGACGCCCTGGAAGACATAGCGGTCCTCGTCGTCATGGAAGGCGAGGATGCCCTTGGAGCGAAGGATCTTGCCGCCCTCGACCTGCACCAGGTTCTGGAGCCAGGGCATGAACACATTCGGGTCGAGCGGCTTGTCGGTCTTGAGCGAGAGCGACTGCATCTCCTCATCATGATAGTGCTTCAGGCCGTGGCCGTGATCGTGGTGGTGATGGTCGTGGCCGTGATGGTGATGATCATGGTCGTCGGCCTCCAGGAAGTCCGGCTCGATGTCGAGGATGCGGTCGAGATCGAACGCGCCGCGGTCGAGCACGTCGGCCAAGGCGACCGAGCAGCGCTCGGTGCGGTGAAGCTTCGCATAGGGGTTGATGCCGCGAATGCGGGCCTCGACCTCGGCGAGCTCGCCCTTGGAGACGAGGTCGGTCTTGTTCAGGACGATCACGTCGGCAAAGGCGATCTGGTTCTTGGCCTCGGGTGCATCCTTGAGCCGGTCGGACAGCCATTTGGCATCGGCAACCGTGACGACCGCGTCGAGCCGCGCGTTCTTCTGCACGTCCTCGTCGACGAAGAATGTCTGGGCGACCGGCGCCGGATCGGCGAGACCCGTGGTCTCGACGATGATGGCGTCGAACTTGCCCTTGCGCTTCATCAGTCCGTCCATGATGCGGACGAGGTCGCCGCGCACGGTGCAGCAGATGCAACCATTGTTCATCTCGAACACTTCCTCATCGGCGCCGATGATGAGGTCGTTGTCGATGCCGATTTCGCCGAATTCGTTGACGATGACGGCGTATTTCTTGCCGTGGTTTTCGGACAGGATGCGGTTCAGGAGCGTGGTCTTGCCGGCTCCGAGATAGCCGGTCAGGACAGTCACGGGAATCTTTTGGGAGGTCGCTTCAGACATAACAACTCCGGACTTCGGGCTTGTCGCGCGACGCGAGGCGGGGTGGCCCCTGCCTAATGGTCAAGCGCGCTGGTCAGGGCCTTTATATTGTGCCTGACCATGTCAATGTAAGTGGGTGCAGACCCCTTTTCGCCGGTCAAACTGTCCGAAATCAGGGTCCCGCCGACCTTGGCGCCGCTCTCGGCCGCGATCCGGCGGATCAGGCGATCGTCGCTGATATTTTCCAGGAACACGGCCGGGATCTTCTGGGCCTTGATCTGGCTGATGATGGCCGCAATGTCGCGCGCGCTGGGTTCGGTTTCCGTGGAGACGCCCAGGGGGGCGATGAACCGGATACCGTACTCGGCGGAAAAATAGCCGAAGGCATCGTGGGTGGAGATCACCTTGCGCCGCTCCGGCGGAATTTTCGCCACGGCGTCGCGGATCTCGCGGTCGAGCGTTTCGAGCTTTTCCAGATAGGCCTTGGCCTGGGTGCGGAAGAAGTCCGCCTCACCCGGGACGGCGGCGGCCAACGCATTGGCGATGTCGGTCACGTAGATTCTGGCATTCGGGACAGACTGCCATGCGTGGGGATCCGCAGCTGAGCCAAGCTTCAGAGGTACGATTCCGGCGCTGGCAACGACGACCGTTGCCTTGCTGCCGGAGGATTGGACGAGACGCGGCAGCCAGCCCTCGAGGCCGAGTCCATTGACGATGACGAGCTTTGCATCCGCGACCCGCTTCGCGTCGGCGGGGGCCGGCGTGTAGACGTGGACGTCGCCGTCCGCGCCGACCAGCGTCGTCAGATTGATGCGGTCACCACCGACGTTGCGGACGAAATCGCCGAGAATCGAGAAGCTCGCGACGACGTTGAGCCGCTCCGCGGCATGCAGCGGCGCGGCGATCAGCAACAGCGCACAAAACAGGATGAGCCGCATCGTCATGCTTCCAGATGCCGGCCGGGAAGCAGTTGCCGGACGATGCCGCCGACACGGCCGAACAGCACGGAGACGATGTAGAGCATCGTCGCCACGAGAATGATGGCGGGACCTGACGGCACACGGGTCTGGAACGACAGGACCAGCCCCGCATAGCCCGAGACCGCGGCAGCAACGACGGCGATGCAGATCATCCTGGTCAGATCTCGCGACCAGAACCGGGCAATGCCCGCCGGCAGGATCATGAGGCCGACCGCGAGCAGCGTACCGAGCGCCTGAAAGCCGTTGACGAGGTTGACGACGACGAGCGCGAGGAAGGCGAGATGCGCGGGGCCGCCGGCGCGACTCACGGTGCGCAAAAACAGGGGATCGACGCTCTCGATCACCAGCGGGCGATAGATCACCGCGAGCACCAGCAGAGTCACCGTGGCGTTGAAGGCGACCACCAGCAGCGTCTGATCGTCCATTGCGAGGATGTTGCCGAACAGCACGTGCAGCAGATCGATATTCGTGCCCTTGATCGAGACGATGGTGACGCCGAGCGCAAGCGAGGCCAGATAGAAGGTCGCAAGCGACGCGTCCTCCTTCAGCCCGGTCGAGCGGGCGACCACGCCGGCGAGGATCGCGACTGCAAAGCCGGCGATCAGGCCGCCGGCCGTCATCGCGAACAGGCTAAGGCCCGAGAGCAGGAATCCGACGGCCGCGCCGGGCAGGATCGCATGCGCCATGGCATCGCCGACGAGGCTCATCCGCCGCAGCATCAGGAATACGCCGATCGGCGCACCCGCCAGCGCCAGCGCGATCACGGCGGCGAGCGCCCGCCGCATGAACTCGAATTCGGTGAACGGACCGATCAGCGCGTCATAGATCATCGGATATCAAGCCGCCCGCGAGCTGATATCATCGGCCGCGCAGGCCGCGGCGCTGTCGTCGAAGGCCTCGCACATCCGCATCGCAACGATCAGGTTTTCCGGCGTCAGCACCTCGGCGGTCGGGCCCCATGCCACGGGGCCGCGCGCCAGCACCAGCGTGTCGCTGAAATGGTTGCGCACCATCTCCATGTCATGCAGCGCGGCGAGCACGGTGCGGCCTTCGCCGTGCCATCGCTTCACCAGCGCGAGCAGATCGGCCGTTGTCTTGGTGTCGATGGCGTTGAAGGGCTCGTCGAGCACGATCAGGCTCGCATCCTGGAGCAGCACGCGCGCGAACAGCACGCGCTGCATCTGGCCGCCCGAGAGCGTGCCGATCGGGCGGTTCTCGAATCCATTGAGGCCGACGGACGCGATCGCACCGAGGATCCTCTCGCGGGCAGCCTTGCCGATGCCACCGAACAGGCCAGTCGCGCGCCACAGCCCGGTGCCGACGAAGTCGAACACCGAGATCGGGAAGCTGCGGTCGATCTCCGCGCTCTGCGGCAGATAGGCGATGTCGCGGGGGTCGAGGCCGCCGAGATGGATGGTGCCATCGAGCGGTTTGAGGATGCCGACGATGCCGCGCAGCAGGGTCGACTTGCCGGCGCCGTTCGGGCCGATCACCGCGACAAGCGCGCCCGGGGCGACCTCGCCGCTGAGATGGTGCACCGCCGGATGACGGTCATAGCCCAGCGTGACGTTGTGGAAATGCAGCGCCGCCATCCTCACCTCATCGCCAGAAAAACGACGCCCCAGAGAACGGCACAAACGGCAGCGGCAGCCGCGAGACGGCCTGCCATGGTCATGCGCAGGATCGACCAGGGCGCCGCCTGGGCCGGATGCGGAGACGTCGCATCATGAACATGGGCATGGCTGTGGTCGCGCCCATGCGCATGCCCGTGTCCATGGGCGTTGCCGTGGGCATGGTCGTGATTGTGGGCACGGGATGCGGCGGGAACCATGCCAAGAACGTTATATTATAACATTCCCGCTGTCCACGCCGGGCTCACGGCTTGCCGATCACCATCGCGATGGCGGCGGCCACGAACGGGAATGGCATGGATACGGCGCAGCGGAACCAGACGAAACGGGCCGGCATGAACGGGATTTCCCACAAAATCACACGCTGGAAGGCGAACAGGGCCCAGGCGACGACATAAGCGACCACCTGGGGCACCCCGCCGCCGGACTTCAGCGCCACGGTGCCGATGGAGAAGCCGATCACCGGGCCGCCCGGCGTGGCGGCGCCGGCGACCACGGCGGCCGCGACCCCGAACCAACCGCTGTCCGGGCCGAGCCAGCCGGTGATGACCTCCTGCGGGATGATGGCGGCGATGTAGCCGGAGCCGATCACACCCAGCGCGATCCGCGGCACGATGTTGATGAAGTCCATCGAGCCTTCGCGGAGCGAGGCCTTGAACACCGGAGGGCCGCGGCGGAACGCGATCAGGCCGACGCCCAGCACCGAGCCCCACAACAGGATGTCGATCAGAAGCGCCGCGCTCAATTCTCGTCCTCCTTCGCGAGCGGCTTCGGATAGAGCCTGACATAGACGAAGCGGCCGAGGGCACCTGCGAGCACCGGCAGCGGCAGCGAGATCACGATCCGCCACAGCGTAAAATCGGTGCCCATGATCGGGATCTCCCAGGCGACCGCCCGGCCGTAGCCGATCAGGGTCCAGCTCACGACCATGGCGATGGTGGCGCCGAAATCGGCGCCAACTGCGAGCAGCGCGCTCGCCACGGGATAGGCGGTGAAGGGACCGCCCGGCAGGATCGCGCCAAAGGCGGTGCCGATCAGAAGGCCCCTCAGGCCGGATTTCGGCCCCAGCGAGCGCGAGACCTTTTCGTGCGGCAGGATCTCGGAGATGAAGGCGCCGAGCAGGCAACCGGCCAGCACGCGCGGCAGGATGCCGCCGAACAGCGAGAGGTCGTGGGTGAGAATGTCGAGGACGCCGTCGGCGCCGTCACGCCGCCAGACCAGCGCCGCACTCACCGCCACCAGGGCTGCGATGATGATGGTCGACCAGCCGATCGGCTTGCGCACGCGCCCCGGCCGCGGCTCGAAGTCTGCGTCCTCGGCAGGCGCCGGGTCTTTCGGGGAAGGTTCTGACAACGGGCTCGGGTCGGATCGAGGGGATGGCCCGTTCTGATTAGGAGCGCCGGCCGGGCGTTGCAAACGGAACGATCACAGGCCGATACACGCACCGTGCAGGACAAATTCCGCACAGCAAAAAAGGCGACCGCTGATGCGACCGCCTTTTTGACTTCCGTCATTCCGGGGCGCGCGAAGCCGAACCCGGAATCTCGAGATTCCGGGTCTGGTGCTAACGCACCATCCCGGAATGACGAGGTGAGAACTCAGGCCTTCTCGAACAGGGACTCCACGTATTCCCAGTTCACGAGGTTCTCGACGAACGCCTTGAGATAGTCGGGGCGGCGGTTGCGATAGTCGATGTAGTAGGAGTGCTCCCAGACGTCGCAGCCGAGGATCGGGGTGGCGCCGTGCACCAGCGGATTCTCGCCGTTCGGGGTCTTGGAGATTTCGAGCTTGCCGTTCTTGACCTGGAGCCAGCACCAGCCGGAACCGAACTGGCCGACACCGGCCGCCTGGAAGTCGGTCTTGAACTTCTCGAAGCCGCCGAGGTCCTCGTTGATCTTCTTCTCGAGCTTGCCCGGCAGCTTGGTGCCGCCGCCATTGGGCTTCATCCAGCTCCAGAAGTGGATGTGGTTGTAGTGCTGGCCGGCATTGTTGAACACCGCAGGGTTCTTGCCGAACGAGCCCTTGACGATCTCTTCAAGGGACTTGCCTTCCCATTCGGTCCCCTTGAGCGCGTTGTTGCCGTTGGTGACGTAGGCCTGATGATGCTTGTCGTGATGATATTCCAGCGTCTCCTTCGACATGTACTGGCCGAGGGCGTCATAGGCGTAAGGGAGTGGGGGAAGCGTAAAGGTCATGGGTTCTTGTCCGCAACTGGTGGGGAACGAGTTCTAACGGTCACCCCTTATAGAAGGTTCCGCGGCCGTTAAATACCTCAGAATTTCGAAAACGCGCGGCGAGGACGCTTGGCACGATTGCATAAAATCGTCGCAGCACGCGAAGATTTGCGCGGTCCTGGTGGCTCGATGCAAAATATCATTGCCTTTGAGGTGCTTATGGCAGAACGAATGCCCTGCGCACCGAGGTTGCGAAAGACAGGGCCATGAGCATTGAAATCGACATTTTGAACGGCGACGCCTCGTGGCCGATTGCAAAGCCGCTGCTCAGCGCGGTCTGGGGACACGATGCGGCGGAGAAGCCGCCTTGGGCTCACGTCAAATGGGCCAATGCGGACCTCCGCGTGCTGATCGAGACGCCCGAGGACGGTCTCGTCTGCCACGTCGGCATCTACTTCCGGACCGTCAGCTGGAACGGACAGAAGGTCCACATTGGCGGCCTCGGCGGGGTCTGCACCCGCGAGGACCGCCGCGGCCGCGGCTATGCGACCGTGGCGATCGACGCGGCCGTGCACACCATCAGGGCCAATGAGGCAGCCCGCTTCGCGCTGCTGTTCTGCGAGCCGCACAATTTCGCGTTCTATGAGGCCCGTAAATGGCAGCCCTTCAAGGGAGAGGTCTATTGCGAGCAGCCGGAGGGGCGGATCCGCTTCGACTACATGGCGCCGTATGTCCTCGACATCGTGCGCGCCCCGACGCTCGGAACAATCGACCTATGCGGCCTGCCGTGGTGAGCCCTGCGTGAGCGAGGGCTGCGCCGGCTGCCGCACGCCTGATAATATGTCGATCATCATTTAATATTCCACCCGGTGAACATGACGATCGACGCCCCTGCAGACGCCGTCCCGCCGGTTGCGCCGGTTGCCTCCCCCATCGCCAGCCTCCTGACCGCGCCGATCCTGCCGACGCTGCTGCGGCTCGCGATTCCCAACATGATCGCGATGGTCGGCAGCACGCTGGTTGCGATTGCCGAGACCTCCTATATCGGCCGCCTCGGCACCATTCCGCTCGCCGCGATCGCACTGGTGTTTCCTTTCGCGATGCTGACGCAGATGATGAGCGCGGGCGCGATGGGCGGCGGTGTCTCCTCTGCGATCAGCCGCGCGCTCGGTGCCGGTGATCGCGACCGCGCCGCGACGCTGGCGCTGCATGCCGCCATCATCGGCCTCTGCGGCGGGCTGTTCTTCACGGTGATGATGCTCGTCTTCGGCCGCTCCTTCTTCGCGCTGCTCGGCGGGCGCGAGCGCGTGCTGGAAGAAGCCAGCGGCTATTCGCAGGTGCTGTTCTCCGGCGCGGTCGCGATCTGGCTCGTCAACACGCTGGCCTCGGTGATCCGCGGCACCGGCGACATGCGCCTGCCCTCGATGACATTGATCGGAGCGAGCGTGCTCCAGATCGCGCTTGGCGGCACGCTCGGGCTCGGCCTGTTCGGAGTGCCGCAATTCGGCATGCCGGGTGTCGCAAGCGGGCAGCTGATCGCGTTCAGCTGCGCCGCGATCTTCTTCCTCTGGTATCTGTTGTCCGGGCGCAGCCGGCTGCCGCTCGATATCCGCGCGTTTCATTTCGAGCGCGCGATGTTCCTGGACATCCTCAAGGTCGGCGCGGTGGCCTGCTTGTCGCCGCTCCAGACCGTGCTCACCATCCTGATCTTCACAAAAATCCTCGCGACCTTCGGCAACGAGATGCTGGCAGGCTATGGCATCGGATCGCGGCTGGAATTTCTGCTGATCCCGATCACCTTCGCCTTCGGCATCGCCTCGGTGCCGATGGTCGGCATGGCGATCGGCGCCGGACACGTGAAGCGCGCGCGGCGTGTGGCCTGGACAGCGGCTGCGGCCTCCGGACTCACGATCGGCCTGATCGGCCTCGCCGTCGCGCTCGCTCCGTCGCTGTGGGTCGGGCTCTTCACGCGGGATCCCGGCGTCACCGCCGCCGCGCACAGCTATTTCCACTGGGCAGGTCCGGCCTTCGTGTTCTTCGGCATGGGTGTGTCGTTATACTTCTCGTCACAGGGCGCGGCACGCGTGGGCGGGCCCGTGCTCGCATCCACGGCCCGGCTCCTGATCGTCGCGATCGGCGGCGTCGGACTCATGTCTGCGCAAGCTCCGGCCTGGACCCTGTTCGCGCTGGTCGGCGGCGCCATGGTGGTGTTCGGGCTGTCGACCGCGGCCTCGGTCGCCTTCGTGCGCTGGGGCAAATGATCGCAGGCAGGTGAGCGCGAAATGAACGCAGGAATGTGATTCCAGCCCGCGTTGCACAATCCTGCCGGGCTGCTATGGAGGCGCTCCATTTTCGGGACCCTCTGCATGATTTCCAGATTCGCAGCGCTCATCGTCCTCCTCGCCCCGCTGCTTGGGGCATCTGCCGCTCGTGCGCAGAACGCCGACGGGACATGGCTCACGCAAGCGGGTGATGCGCGCGTCAAGATCAGCAAGTGCGGCGGCGGCATCTGCGGCCACATCGTCTGGCTGCGCGAGCCCTATGACACCTCAACCGGCCAGCCCGCCACCGACAACAAGAATCCCAATCCCGCGCTCGCCAGGCGCCCGATGATCGGCCTGCCATTGTTCAGCGGCATGCAGCCCTCCGGTCCGAGCAAATGGTCGGGCCAGATCTACAATGCCGACGACGGCAGCACCTATGCCAGCAGCATCAGCTTGACATCGGCGGATTCGCTGCGGGTCGAAGGCTGCGTCGGCGCGCTCTGCGGCGGCGAGACCTGGACGCGCACGGGGCGCTAACTCGCTGCAATCATCGCCTTCAGCGCCGTCGCCGCCGAGGCGTAGCCGCCCCGCGCGCCGTCGATGAAATGGACGTGATCGCTCCGCAGCAGCGACGGCGTGAAGCAGGTCATCATGGCGGCGTCCTGCCGGTAGAGGCCGTAACGCACGATACCCTCGCGCGCAGCCGCCGCGAGACGATCGGTGAGGGCACGTTCGAGCTCGCCCGTACAGTCGAGGATCATGCGCAACCCGTCGTCATATTTCCTGAAGTCCGAGTTCTCCGCCACCTGACGCCTGTAGACGTCTGGCACGAAGCCGCCGACCTTGAGGTCGAAGCGCATGATCAGATAGGCGAACAGCGTGTAGGCCAGCACGCTGGCCCGGCGCGCGAGCAGGGGACCGCCACGCCTGGTGCGGGCCTCGAAGTCCAGCCCCTGCGGCGGCCATTTCAGCGGCGGCCCCTGCGACGGCACCGGGCGGCCGCCATCCGGACTTCGCTCGACGAGATGGATGACGTCCTCGATCACCTTGCGGAAGGCCTGCGGATCGGCGCCGCGTGCCGGCAGCACCAGCACCGACAGGATCAATCCACGGGAGGCCGGAATCACCTCGAAGCGGCAGGACAGGCCGGAGAGATCGGGCTGCGTGCCGGCGGGCGCCGCCGTGACCGCAAACTCGCCACGCTTCATCGCGGCGTCGGCCCAAGCGAGTCCTCCGCCCGAGAACATCGCATAGGACAGGTTTGCCGACGGCCCGAAGCGGGCGACGCGCACGTCAAGGCCTCGAGCGCGAATGATGCCGACCGGCACCAGCGCGACGCGCATGGTCAGATCGAGATCTTCCCGCACCCAGGTCGCGGTCGCAGCCAGCGCCTCGCGGGCAAGTTCGAGATCGTGGGGCGCGACCGCGAAGGTGGCGCCGTCGCCGCCGAACACGAAGGGGAATTCGCGTCCTCCCAACGCGTTCGTCACCGCCGCGATCACGGCGGCGCCAGCCATGTTGACCGCCTTGTAGCGCTGCGCTGCGATCGCCTTGGTCGAATCGACGATGTCGGCAACACCGATGCTCCAGTCGTCCGGGAGCGGCGAATACAGCGCAGGGTCCATCAGGCTGGTGAAGCCTCGGAAGACCGGAATGCCGCCATAGAAGGATTCGCCAGAGGTCATCGGGGACGCCGGATGGTTGGAGTGCGAAACAAATACGTGGCGGGATCGATCCGGGTTCGCTGGCCGGCGCCCCATTCAATCATTGGCCGAAACCGACCCTGACAACAAGATGCGGCAGCGTTGCAATGCCGCGGCGGGGTCATTGATCGGCATCAAACGACCGCCGGGGAAGACCGGCTATCGTCGCTTGGCTCCAAGAGGTTGCATGGGATGATCGAGGTGCCCGACTTCGGCGACAAGGACTCCACCTCTCCGGTCCGTCGGCGCACGGGCATCGACCCGATCAGCGCGGTGAAGATGCCCGAAAGACTGACGGCAGCCGTCGACGCTTGGGCTGAAGCTCATCACCTGACCCGCTCGGATGCGATCTGCAAGCTGATCGAGCTGGGCCTGAATATCCCGCCCCCGGTCCTCACGCCGGTGCACCCGATCGAATCGGAGGCCACCAGGATCGAAGAGAT
This sequence comes from Bradyrhizobium sp. PUT101, assembly GCF_052043945.1. Lineage (NCBI taxonomy): Bacteria > Pseudomonadati > Pseudomonadota > Alphaproteobacteria > Hyphomicrobiales > Nitrobacteraceae > Bradyrhizobium > Bradyrhizobium sp. PUT101. The sequence goes on along the minus strand of NZ_CP197207.1, from coordinate 5,022,409 downwards.
CGCAGTCCACGAGATCGAGACGCTGCTCGACCCCGCATTGCCGACGGACGAACGCGAGCGCCGCATCCGCCGCCTCACCGAAGGGCCGCCCGAATTTTCACACGAACGGATTGACCTGCCGAAGGACTCACCGAAGCAGCGGACGTGAGCAGCTAAAGCGTGATGAGTCTGGATAGATCGTCATCGCGCTTTGGTTCATCCGTGTGTGCATGATCTCCTCGGAAAGCCGCTGCACACTGTTCCGGATCATGCTCTAGTGCAGCTTCACGTCTTGACGCTTGCGCAGCGGATCGAGAGACGCATCATGGCAGCCGACCAGGCGCACGAATTGCTGCGGGTATATTTCATGCCCGTGACTGCCGGAATTCTGATGCGACATCGGCGGGCAGTGGACATCGTCCGACTTCGCACGGGATTGCTCCGTGCAGCCCCGATTTGAAGCGGTCATGTTTGGCGTGGTCATGGACTGCTCCCCGTCGATTAGGGCAGATCGATTGACGTAACCCAACCGATTGCGGGGCATCTTACGACCAAATCCGGCTGAATGTCATTGTGCCGGATCAACGCGATCATGATGGCAGAGTTCCACTTATGCCGTATTCCCCGCGTCGACGGTGAACACCGTCCCGGTGACATTGCGGCCGCCTTCCCCCAGCAGATATTCCACCATGCGCGCGACGTCGTCCGTCTGCGGCAGGCGACGCAGCGCGCTGCGGCCAGCGATGCGCTTGCGTCCCTCGTCGGAGAGACTATGCGTGAGCTCGGTGTCGATGAAGCCCGGTGCGACCGCGTTCACGGTGATGCCGAGCTTGCCGACCTCGCGCGCGAGCGAGCGGGTGAACCCGGTGGCGGCGGCCTTGGTCGCGCCGTAGACGGACAGGCCGTTGTAGCCGGTGGTAGCGATGATCGAGGAGATGTTGATGATGCGGCCGGCGCCATCGGCCATCATCTGCCGCGCGACATATTTGGTGAGGATGATCGGCGACAGCACGTTGAGCTGCACCAGTGCCGCGATCTCGGAATTGTGCATGGTGGCGAGCAGGCCTTCGGTGCCGAGGCCGGCATTGTTGACGAGACCGTAGATCGGGCCGAATTCGTCGCGGACGAGTTTTGCGAAGGCCGGGATCGCATCGATCACCGCAAGATCGCAGGCGCGGAAATGCAGCCGCCCTTCGGACCGGGCAATCGCCGCCCCGAGCTCGTCGCTCTCGCGCCGCGCCGCCGCGATCACGTTGAAGCCACCGCCGACGAGGCGCGTTGCAATGGCAAGACCTATACCGCGGCTGCCGCCGGTGACCAGAACGTTATGCATCGGTGCGCGCCAGCTTGCCGGCCGGGGTGACGTCGAGCGCCTCGACGAAGCGGATCACCGCCGGCACCTTGTGGGACGCGAGTTGGGCGCGGCACTGATCCAGGATCTGGTCGCGAATCTCTTTCGCACGCGCCGGATCGGTGCCGTCGGCGAGGATCACGTCGGCGACGACGATGCCGCCGGTGATCGGGCTGCGGCGCGACTTCGCGCGCGACATCCGCACGTCGGGATGGCGGTTGATCACCGCCTCGATTTCCTCGGGGTGGACCTTCAGCCCGCCGATATTGATGATGCCGCCGCGACGGCCGACGAAGTAATAACGGTCGCCGCGCAGCTCGACGATGTCGCCGCTGTCGACAAAGCCGTCGGCATCGGTGAGCGCCGCCGCGTCGCGGCCGACATAGGCATGCGCGGTGCGTGCCGAGCGGATCCGCAGCGAACCGTCGACGACCTTCATCTCGACGCCGTTGCGACTGCCGAGATAATTGGCCGGAAAGCCTTCCAGCCCGTCATTCACGGCGAAGCCGACGCCGGCCTCGGTCGAGGCATAGGCGTGACCGACGGAAGCATGGGGGAACGCCGCCTTCAAGCCGTCGAGCACAGCCTGGTCGGCGATCTCGCCGGAGAGACGGACGTAAGCCGGGGCGAATTGCGCGGCCGCGCCGCTCATCAGGAGCTTGCGCCAATGCGAGGGCGTGCCGGAGATATGCGAGACGCCGCGCGCATTCAACCGAGCGACATGGTCGCCGAGCGCTTCATGCGGATCGGACAGCACCATCGAGCCGCCGGACAGGATGGCGCGGAGGAAGATTTGCAGGCCGCCGTAGCGGCGAATGTCGTAGAACGTCGCCCATACCGGCGCCGGACCACGCGTTGGGCCTTCGGCAACGATCGCTCCGGTCAGCGCCTCCAGGGTATGGCCGACGATCTTTGGCACGCCTGAGGTGCCCGAAGTCAGCATCAGCCATTCGGTGGCGCGTTCGGTTCTGGCCGGCGCGGTGGCTTGAAGCGGCAAATGCGCGGTGACGACCAGCGGCACGCCGGTGCCGCCCCAGCGATCGGGCTCGTCGGTGACGACGGCATCGATGCCGGCATCAGCGATCAGCGAGTCAAGATGCGCCGGGTTGAGATCCGGCGGACACAGCAGCATGCGGCGGGCGATGCCGTCGAGCTCGATCATGGCAAGGCCTGACCGGAGCTGGTCGGACAGCTTGAGCAGCACGGCGCGACCGGACAGCTCGCGCAGGCGACCGCCCAGAACCGTGTGCGACAGCACGTCGGTCAGCGACACGACGTCGTGCGCATCGGAGATCGTGCGGCCTTTCAGCTCCGCGCCGAGATGGTCGCGAAGCGCAAAGATCTCACGCGGGGACATTTTCGTAGGCCCGCACGAAATCGCCCACAGTGGCGGGGAACGCTGCGTCCTCGGAAATGGTGAAAGGGTCGACGCCGGTCTCGTCCTCGAGGCGCGCCACAAGAATTGCAAAGGCGAGCGAGTCGAAGCCCGTCTCGTGCAGGGACAGATCGTCCGAGAGTGCGGGCAGCGTGACGTGCTGCTCCTTGGCGATCTGCTGGATCGCTTCAATGACCTTTGACCTTACCGACATGGCTGGCTCGCTTTTCGTTATCGTTCGTGTTGCGGCGGCTCTTGATGACCGCCTCCCCGTAGCCGTCTGTCTACCCGACAGAAGTAAATGGCTTCTTGGACAATGCAGATAAAATTGGACCTATCTGGCGGATTTTGTTGTCGTTACAGCCGGATCGCACCGTCGACGATTGCGGCAAATGTACTGGAATCCAGCGCGACATAGCCGCCGGCTTTCGGGTCGAGCACGAACAGCGGATCCGAGATCGCGGCCGGATCAAATCCCTCTCGCGCGAGATCGCCTTTCTTCTGTTTGAACGTCTCGGTCGCATCGAGTTCGCGCGAGATGCGGACGAAGACGGGACGCGCATAGGCCGGCAGGCACCGCGCGAGATGCGCAGGCAGCGCGGTGATGTCAAAGCCCTCGTTCACGACGATCGCACTCATGCCGGCGCGGCCGTCGGTGCCGGGGATGGCGACGCCGTAGGTGGTGGCGTCAACCACGCCGGTGAAATCGCGTACGGCGTCGTTCACCTCCGAGGTCGCGACGTTCTCGCCCTTCCAGCGGAAGGTGTCGCCGATGCGGTCGACGAAATGGAAGAAGCCCTTGTCGTCGATCCGCATCAGATCGCCGGTGCGGAACCAGGCATCACCCTTGGCAAAGACGTTGCGCAAGATCTTCTTGTCGGTCTCACCGGCATCGGTGTAGCCCTCGAAGCGGCCGCCGCCCTCGTCCGCGGTGCCGATGCGGCCGATGGCTTCGCCGGCCTCGCCGCGGGCACAGGCGATGCAAAAGCCCTCGTCATTGCGCAGCGGCACGCCGCTGTCGGGATCGAGCTTGACGAGACTGGCGGGAAAGCGATGCGCAAGCAGCGGTGGAATGCGCCCGATCGCGCCCGGTTGCCCCTCGACATTGAACAGCGAGAAGTTGCCTTCGGTCGCCGCGTAAAATTCGAGAATGCGCGGAATGCCGAAGCGCGCCTGGAAATCTTCCCATATGTCGCCGCGCAGGCCGTTGCCGCAGACGAGCCGCAGGCGGTGCCGGTTCTCGTATTCCGACGGCGCCGCCTTCAGCAGGTAACGGCAGAGCTCGCCGATATACTGGAACAACGTGCAGTCATGCCGGACGATGTCGGACCAGAAGTGCGAAGCCGAGAACCTCTCGGCAATCACCACCGAGCCGCCGGCAGCCAGCATGCTGCAGGGCGCGACGATGCCGCCGACCGAGTGGAATAGCGGCAGGCAATCGTAAAGCCGGTCCTGGGGCGTCGCGCCGGCGAGGCCGGCGAACCAGAAGCCCCAGCTAAGGATGCGGCGGTGGCTGATGCTGGCCGCCTTCGGCAGGCCGGTGGTGCCTGAAGTGTAGATCAGCAGGGCACGGTCGTCGATCGTGACGTCGCCATGTTCATCCGACGAGAGCGGCCCGTCGTCGAGGACGGCATGAGCGACGTCGATCGCGCGCTGGCTGCGGGCATCGCCGTGGGTCCAGACCTTGGGCTGCGTCTTCAGATGTGGCGTTGCGCCGTCCAGCAGCTCCGTCAGCTGGTGCGCGAGGATGATGTGCGCCGGCTTTGCGACGTCGATGCAATGCGCAAGCGACTGTCCCACCAGCTTTGTATTGAGCAGCGCCGCCACACCGCCGACCCGGCTGATGCCGAGCCAGGCCGCGAGATAGTCGATACCATTCGGCATGATGAGGGCCACGGTATCGCCCTTGGCGACCCCGACCGAGCGCGCCCAGCGCGCGTAGCGATTGATGCGCTTCGACAGGCCTTGATAGTCGAGACTTGTGTCAGCCGTGACCAGCGCGACGCGGCCGGGCTGGCGTTGCGCCCAATCGTCGATGACGTCCGCGAACAGACGCCCGGGCAACGCCTCGATCCGCGCAGTGAGCTCGATCGCCTTGAGCCAGACCTTCGAAGCCGACGGCGCGCGTGCGGCTTTCGGCTGCTCGATGACGCCGGTGGTCATATTGTTCACTCTCTCGGGCCGTCTGCTGGTTTCCGGCAGCTTAGCCCGCGCGCACTGCCCAGGTGTTAAGAGACAAGGTAAAACACCGTTAGTGCGCGATTAACTCTAGCGATCCTTTACCAAGCCGGCGGGATCGACGTGCAGCCCGGTGCGATTCTTGCGACAGCAAAATAGCGAGACCAAGCCGGGCGCCTGCAGCAACACCGGGACACAGATCGTAGCGCACAGCAATGCCCATGAGTTCGGCAGCATGCTGATGGCGGAAATCATCGCTGGCGCAAAATGGTCGAGCTGTCGGGCGTGAGGAAGGAGTAGCGGGAGGCGCTAGGCGGCCTTCGCCAAGCAGGAAATTCCTTGCTCTACCATCCCTTGTGCTGACCGCTTCGCCTGTGGCGCGGGTGCGGCGCGTTGACCGGGTAGTACGGATTGAGATCGCAGCTCGCCGAGCGGCCCGACGCGGTCGCGCGGCACTGCGGCAGCGCGGTGAAGGAGCAGTCGTACCAGTCCCCGCCACCGCCATTCGCACCGGAATAGACGTGCATGCAGACGGGATAGCGGGGATCGAAGGTTTGCCCATGCGACGGCGCGGCGGCGAGCAAGACACCGACGGCCATGGTCAGGCCGAGCGAACCACGCGACGCGAATATCCGGGAGAACCGCATCACCGACCGCTAGTGCTGTTTCTTGTGGCGCCGGCGCGGCGGCGGCGGCGGTTCGTCGAAGGCGTAATAGGGGTTGAGATCGCAGCTCGCCGAGCGGCCCGACGCGGTCGCGCGGCACTGCGGCAGCGAGGTGAAGGAGCAGTCGAAATAGTCCCCGCCGCCACCGCCGAAGCCGCCGGGCGTATAGACGTGCATGCACACCGGATAGCGCGGATCATAGGTCTGGGCGCTGGCATCTGCCGCGACGAACAGCGTGGCAATCGCGGTGAGGGTCAAGATCGGCAAGCGCATGGACGCATCCTCAAGTCAGTAGCCGCTGGCGGATCGGGGGCCGGCGGCTTCATATGGCACAACATCACGGCGGACGCGACTGTTCCTGGAGAAAAATGACGGCAAGGTGAGTACGGTGGGGCTGCGGCGCTAGGCGCCGAGCCCCTGCAGCACGAGCCGATTCAGCCTTGCCGCGAACGCCGCCGGGTCTTCCGGCAATTCGCCGTCCAGGATCTGCGCCTGTTCGAGCAGGAGCAGGCTGAGATCGTCGACGACCTTCGAGCCGGCTTGCGCCTTGGTGACCGCGGTGACCAGCGGATGGCGCAAATTGATCTCGAGGATCGGCTTGGTCTTCATGCCACGGTTCTGCTGCGACAGGATGCGCTCGAGCTCGCGGCTGGGGCCCTGGCTGTCGGCGACGAGGCAGGACGCCGAGCTGGTAAGCCGCGTCGAGGCCTTGACGTCGCTGACGCGCTCGCCGAGCGCAGCCTTGATCACGGCGATGGTGGCCGCTTCATCCGCGGCGGGCTCGTCCTTCTTCGCCTCGTCCGCCTCGTCGACGCGCGGAATCAGGTCGAGATTGAGATCGCCCTGGCTCAGCGACTTCAGCGGCTTGCCTTCGAACTCCGACGGCATCGAAGTCCAGAAGGCATCGACGGGATCGGACAGCAGCAACACCTCGATGCCGCGCGCGGTCGCAGCTTCCAGCCGCGGATTGGATTTCAGCCGCTCGATGCTGTCGCCGACGAGATAATAGATCTCGGTCTGGTTCGGCTTGAAATCGGCGATGACCTGCTTCAGCGACCGCTTGTCGCCCGAGGTGGTGGTGAAGCGCGACAGCGCGAGCAGCTTTTCGCGCCGCTCGAAATCCTCGTAGATGCCTTCCTTCAGCACCGCGCCGAAGGCGTCCCAGATCTTGGCAAAATTCTCCGGGTCCTTATCGGCAAGGCTTTCGAGCTCGGATACGACCCGGGTCGCCACGGCTTTGCGGATCTGCGCGAGCTGCGGATTGTTCTGAAGCATCTCGCGCGAAATGTTGAGCGGGAGATCCTCGCTGTCGACGACGCCGCGGATGAAGCGCAGATAGCCCGGCAACAGATCGGCATCATCGGTGATGAAGACGCGCCGGACGTAGAGCTTCACGCGTCCCTTGCGGTTCGGCTCGAACAGGTCGAACGGCTTGGTCGAGGGCGCGAACAGCAGCACGGCGTAGGAGTAGCGGCCCTCGGCGCGGTAGTGCAGCGTCATCGCGGGATCGTCGAAGGCGGAGGCGATCTGCTGATAGGCCTTCTTGTAGTCGTCTGCAGTCAGCTCAGATTTCGCGCGCTGCCACAGCGCGCTGGCCGAATTGATCTGGCGCGGCTCGCCCTCTTCGGGCACGAGCTCGATGGGAAACAGGATGTTGTCGGAATAGGCTGTGACGATGCGCTCGATCTCGTAGGTCTCGAGATATTTCTTGGCGTCGTCCTTCAGGTGCAGGACGATTTCGGTGCCGCGTGTCACGCGCGCCGCTTCCTCCTCGCTGGCCCGGGCGATCTCGAAGCCGGAGCCGCCGGAGGAGGTCCAGGTCCAGACATCGCTCTCGCCGGCGCGGCGGCTGGTCACGACGATCTTCTCGGCGACCATGAAGGCGGAATAGAAGCCGACGCCGAACTGGCCGATCAGACCGAGACCGTCCTTGGCCTCCTTCAGCTTGGACACGAACGCCTTGGTGCCGGAGCGGGCGATGGTGCCGAGGTGGTCGATCAGCTCCTGCCGCTCCATGCCGATGCCGTTGTCGGCGACCGCGAGCGTCTTGGCCGTCTTGTTGGGGATGATGCGGATCTTGAGCGCGTCGCCTTCGCCCAGCAGGGCGGGACTTTCGATGGCCTCGTAGCGCAGCTTGTCGCAGGCATCGGAGGCATTGGAGATGAGCTCGCGGAGGAAGATGTCGGTTTCCGAATAGACGGAGTGCACCATCAGGTGCAGCAGTTCGGAAACTTCGGCCTGGAAAGGCTGCATATGCACAGCCGTATCTGACGTCGTCATGCGCTTACCCGGTCAAAACAAAAGGGAGGAACCCGGATATAGCGCGAGGCCACGGCGGATCAAGAGGATGTGAAGCATCCGCCCGGAGGGCCGCCCTCACAAGAGGCGCGGATCAGGTCACGCAACGGCCGGGCTGGAGCAGCTTAGCGACCTCGGTCAGGGAGCTGACCATCGGCTCACAGGCGATCGTCGGCTTGCTGCGAACCTTCTGCTGGTTCTGGAGCAGCACTGGCTGTTTGGCATTGCCGGTCTCGATCACCGCGGGCACCCGCAGCAGCACGGACGTATCGGCGAGGTCGTTCAGCCGCATCGACACCGTGCGGGTCGGAACCGGCGCCGGCTTGATCTCGGCGAGCCGGCCCGCCTTTGCGGCGCGATTGACGTTCTGGGCCGGGGCGAAGTTCGAGCTGTGGCTGGAGGTGTCGGCGACCGCCTGCCAGCGACTAGCCAAATCATGGCCGGAGGCTAATTGCACAGCACCGAGCGTCGCGACGATCGCAAAGGCGCCTAAAAAAACCTTTTGAATCTGTGACATGACCGTCGATCCCTCGCCCCATGGCGATCACGGGAACAACGCCGCCGCAGGATCGGCGGTTCTCGATCGTTACGATCACTTAACCGTGTGCGAAAAATGCCGCAGGTCGGCGAAATATTTCGCTAGCCGTGGAACGACTCCGACAGTCGGGAGTCGTCTCAGCAGCCGGCTATTCCCCCCTGCCCCATAAGCCGGCGACGTAGGGCGCGACTGTGGTGATGCCAGTCGCGCCTTACTTTTGTCTGGCAGCTACTTCGCCTTCGCCGCGAGCCAGTCCCGCCCTTCGCCATAGAGCTTCTCGACTTCCGGGCCGGTGAGGCCCGGCATGTCGCGCTTGACCTTGTAGCCGATCAGCTCCTGCATGTAGGCGAGGTGGCGGTAGCCTTCGGGGAGCGCGGCGAGCGCCTTCTGGTCGAGGCGGAGTGTCGCGGCGGGATCGACCGGGTCGATCCGGTCCTTCTCGTAGATCGGCTGGCGGCGGACGATGCCCCATTTGCCCAGCCGCTTCTCCAGGAAATCGTAGAAGCGCCCGGTGCAGACGACGTCGCAGAGCACGTCGTGCACGAGGGCACGCTGCGAGATCGTCATCTTGGTCTGGGCGATGGCTCGCTCGCCGGCAAGATCGATGCTGGTGCCGCCGAGGAAATGCAGGATGCGCACGCCTTTGGCGAATCCCTCCTGGCTGACGCGCATGAAATCCCGCGCCGGCCCCTGAAACCAGGTGGCGGACATCCAGCCCTCGTCATGCCAGACCGTGGCAAAGCGCTCCCAGTCGCCGGCGTCGCGCCACACCGCCCAGTTCTCGACGAGGTCGCGGATGGCGAGGCGATCGAGGAGTTGCTGGTCCATGGTCCGTATGCTCCCGGCGGCTTGAGGCTGCGATGGACGTCATCGGCTCGATGTATCAATGGGGCAATTGGGTTTCAGTCAAGCGGGTGCTGCTACACGGCCTGCGAATTGCCCACAGCCAGGCAAACGCGATACGCGTAACGGTTATTGCCATCAATCAGAACGAGATTAACATTCGCAGCGATGAAGATGAAATTCCGCTTGCTGGCCGCGTTTCTCGGATTTCTCGCGGCCCTCCCCGCATATGCGCAGACTGCGGCGCCAGACGCGCAAGAGAGCTCTATCGCCTGGAAGAGGCAAGTTTCCAATCGGTTGGTGAGCAAGAGGATCTATCCGCGCAATATGCCTGTCGAAGGCGGTACGGCTAAAGTCCTGCTTGTTCTCGATCGGACGGGCAATTTGATTTCGAGCGCGCTGGTCGAAAGCACGGGCTCCAGCGAACTCGACGCCGCGGCTTTGGCTATGGTGGAAGCGGCTGCGCCATTTCCCAAGCCGCCCGCCGAGATTGAGGAGGACGGTCTTCACCTTACGGCGCCCATCATCTTCAGGGCGAAAACGACATTACCGTGGTCGGGCAGCCTGCCGCCGGCAGAGTCGGCCGGAGAACAAGCCAAGATCGACGCCAAGATGCGCAGCATCTGCCGGGGCTGCTGAAAAGGTATGCAAACTAAAAACGGCGCGCCTTGCGACGCGCCGTCCTCGTGTTCGATACCGTCGTTGTTACGCCGCCGGCGCCTTCGGCGCGCGATTGCGCGAATTGCGCTGGAAGAACAGCGCCTGGCTCGCCACCGCCGACACCATCGCCGGCTGGAATGGTTTTGAGATCAGGAACGCCGGCTCGGGGCGCTCGCCGGTGAGGAAGCGCTCCGGGTATGCGGTGATGAACACCACGGGCACCTCGAAGGTGCGCAGCAGTTCGTTGACCGCATCCAGGCCCGACGAGCCGTCGGCGAGCTGGATGTCGGCGAGGATCAGGCCGGGCCGCTTGTTCTTGGCCAGCGCCACTGCATCGGCATGGGTGCGCGCGACGCCGACGACGTTGTGGCCGAGATTCTTCACCAGGCTCTCGAGGTCCATGGCGATGAAGGTCTCGTCCTCGATGATCAGCACGTCGGTCGCAATCTCGGCCGCCATCTCGCGTCCGGCGGCGTCTGCAAGGCGTCGCGTTTCCGCGACGTCGGTGCCGAGAACGAAGGCGACTTCCTCTTCCGAGAAGCCCTCGAGCGAAAGCAGCAGGAAGGCCTGGCGCGGCAGCGGCGTGATGTTCGACAGCCGCCGCTCCGGCGGCATCGGCAGGGCTGTCACCTCGGCATCCTCGTTGACCGAGACCGAATTCCAGATCTGGGTGAATAGCCGGAACAGGCCGGCCCGAGGCCCATGGCTCTCGTCGAGTACCGACGGATCTCCCAGCATGGCTTCCAACATGGCTGCGACATAGGCGTCACCGGAGGCCTGGCTGCCGGTCAGGGCGCGCGCGTACCGGCGCAACAACGGCAAGTGTTCAGCAACAAGCTGTGAACGGGACATCCCCACTCCATTCGTCTTCGGGCCAACCTTGAGGTCAGGAGACACGCGGGGGGCCCGGGTTCCCCTGCTGAACTGATTACGCATCAGGGCAAGAAAAGTTCCGCTGAGCTGGGAACTTTTCCGCGGACCTGGAATTGTGCCTATCCAGGGAACGGCTCCCGGTTGAGAAAACCTCTCGAATTTGCAGTCACTTAACTCGGGGAAACGTGGAACAGGCCATGAAAGATCTCAAGTCTCAAGCCAGCAGAAGCACGACCCCCGGCAAGGGAGGCCTCACTCCGGAGATCCAATCGCGGATCGGGCACCAGTTGCGCGCCATGTACGACGATGTCGTGCGACAGGGGGTTCCGGATCGGTTCGCAGAACTGATCAAGAAGCTTGATGCGCCGGGGGCGACACCCCACGTGGAAAATGAGGGCGGATCCAACGACAACAATGGGAGGGACTAATGCCTCTCACGGACTCCCTGCGTGACGACATCTTGGCGGCAGTCCCTAGTCTGCGCGCCTTCGCCATCTCGCTCAGCGGCAATGCGGACCGTGCCGACGACCTGGTGCAGGAGACGCTGCTGCGTGCGCTCGCCAACATCGACTCGTTCCAGCCCGGCTCTAACCTGCCGGCTTGGCTGTTCACGATTCTGCGCAACCTGTTCCGCTCCGACTATCGCAAGCGGCGGCGCGAGGTCGAGGATGCCGAAGGCAACTACGCCAAGACGCTGAAGACCCAGCCTTCGCAGAATGCGCATCTCGAATTCGAGGAGTTTCGCACGGCGCTGGACAAGCTTCCGCAGGATCAGCGTGAAGCATTGATCCTGGTCGGCGCGTCCGGCTTCTCCTACGAGGACGCGGCCTCGATCTGCGGCTGCGCAGTCGGCACGATCAAGAGCCGCGTGAACCGCGCCCGCTCGAAGCTCGCCGCGCTGCTCTATGTCGACGGTGCCGAGGATTTCGGACCCGACGAGACCGTGCGGGCCGTGATCGGCGGCAGCGGCGGCTGATAGCCGGCGTCGACTGGATCGGGACGAGATGAAGACGGCCGTTTCTACGGCCGTCTTCGCGCGCGTCCGAGACCGATCACACGTCCACGAAGGTCACGGTATCGGCCACGCTGGCACGCGATGTGCGGTAGCTGTTGACCTTGTTCGCATGGTCCGCATAGCCGAACGAGATGCCGCAGACGACGCGGCGGTCGTCGGACAGGTTGAAGTGGCGGCGGATCAGGCCGGAATGCCGCGCGAGCGCTGCCTGCGGAATGGTGCCGAGCCCGAGCGCCTGCGCGGTCAGCATGAAATTGCCGACATAAGCGCCGCAATCGATCGCACCGTAAATGCCGAGCGGCTCGTTGGTGTGGATGATCGCGACATGCGGCGCGCCGAAGAAATTGTAGTTCTCCAGCGCCTGCCTGGCGTAGGCCGCCTTGTCTCCGCGCGCGATGCCGAGCGTGTTGTAGAGCTGGAAGCCGCTTTCACGGCGGCGCTCCAGATAGACCCCGACATATTCGCGCGGCGGCGTGAAATCGTAATCATCGCCAAGGCCCTTTGAGGCCTCCGCGTAGATCGCCTTGCGAAAGCGCTCCTTGGCCTCGCCACTGGCGATGATGACCTGCCAGGGCTGGCTATTGCACCAGGACGCGGTGCGCTGTGCCGTGGTCAGCACATGCTCGATGGTCGCGCGATCGACCTCCTCGGGAAGAAACGCGCGGACGGAGTAGCGCTCGTTGAGGAGCTCTTCGAGCACGCCGATGCGGTCTTCATTGGAATAGTGGGCGTTGGGCACTTTGGCGTCCATGGCTAGTCTCGCTTTCGTGCCCCGGACGCGACGCAGCACGAATTGATGCGGCGCAGAGCCGGGGCCCATTGTGGCTCCTGGATCCCGGCTCTGCGGAGCGGCACCATAGCGCGTCAAAGACGCGCGTAAACCCGCTTATGGCGTCGCACCGCGTCCGGGGCACGAGAGATATCATCGTCCCTTGGTCGGGATCTTGTTATACGGCACGTCCTTGTCCACGCGAATGTCGCCGGGCAATCCCAGCACGCGCTCGGCAATGATGTTGCGCAGGATCTCGTCGGTGCCGCCGGCGATGCGCATCGAGGGCGAGGACAGCAGCATCTGCTGGAACTGACCTTGCACCGTCTCCTCGTCGTTGCCGGTGAGAACACCGGCCGCGCCCTGGAGGTCCATGGCGTAGGTCGCAATGTCCTGGAGCATCATGCCCGAGACGAGCTTGCCGATGGAATTTTCCGGACCCGGCCGCTCGCCCTTCGACAGCGCCGAGATCGTGCGGTAGCTGGTGTATTTCAGCCCATTCGACTTCGCCGCCCAGCTCGCGAGCTTCGAGCGCACGGCGGGATCGTCGATGGCGAGTCCGTCCTCCAGCATCAGGTCGGAGCAGAACTCGAACATCTCAGGCACGCCGGTCGCAAGCCGCGCACCGATCGACATGCGCTCGTTCATCAGCGTGGTGAGCGACACGCTCCAGCCCTCGCCGACCGCGCCGAGTCGCTGGCCGTCGGGGATCACGACGTCGGTGAAATAGACCTCGTTGAACTCCTGCATGCCATTGGCCTGCTTGATCGGTCGCACCTCGACGCCGGGGCTCTTCATGTCCAGGAAGAACATGGTGAGGCCCTTGTGCTTGGGCACGTTCGGATCGGTTCGCGCGATCAGGAGGCCGTAGTCGGAATAATGCGCGCCCGAGGTCCAGATCTTCTGGCCGTTGACGACCCAGTTGTCGCCCTTCTTCTCGGCGCGCGTGCGCAAGCCCGCAACGTCCGAGCCGGCCGATGGCTCCGAGAACAGCTGGCACCAGATCTCCTCGCCCGAGGCGAGCTTGGGCAAATAGCGGCGCTTGGCGTCTTCGCTGCCGAACGCCATCACGGTCGGACCGCACATGCCTTCGCCGATCTGGAACGGCTGGGTCAGCTTGCCGTAGACGCCCTCCTCCTGCTGCCAGATCACGCGCTCGATCGGCGTCGCACCGCGGCCGCCATATTCCTTCGGCCAATGCAGGCAGGCCCAATTGCCTTCGAACTTCTTCTTCTGCCAGGCCTTGCCGACATCCACGATGTCGCGGTGAGCGAGCCGGATACGGCCGAGCGAGGATTTTGACAGCTCGGCATGCAGCTCCTTCGGCGCATTGGCCTCGATCCATTTGCGCGCGGTCTCGCGGAATGCGGCTTCCTGTGGCGTGTCGTCGAAATTCATGGCGCTTCCCTTTCTTGTCATTCCGGGGCGCGCAACGCGCGAACCCGGAATCTAGAGCTTGCATATTCACTTCGAGATTCGGGGGGCGGCTCTTCGACCTGCCCCGGAATGACGGCTAATTCCTTCCCTTCGTCGGGATCTTGTTGAATGGCACGTCCTTGTCGACACGGATGTCGCCGGGCAGGCCCAGCACCCGCTCGGCGATGATGTTGCGCATGATCTCGTCGGTGCCGCCTTCGACGCGGGTGCCCGGCGCGCGCAGCAGCATCGCCTGGAAGCGGCCAGCGACCTCGGCATCTTCCGGACCGCTGACGACGCCAGCCGCACCCTGCAAGTCCAGCGCGTAGGTCGCGACATCCTGGATCATCGAGCCCGCAACCAGCTTGCCGATCGAATTCTCCGGCCCCGGACGCTCGCCCTTGGACAGTGCCGAGATCGCGCGCATGCTGGTGTAGCGCAGGCCGCTCGCCTTCACCGCCCAGCTCGCCAGCTTCGAGCGCACCGCGCGGTCCTCGATCGCAGGCCCATCGTCGAGCATCAGGCTCGAGCAATATTCGAACAGCTCCGGAAAACCGGTCGACACGCCCGCGCCGATCGACATGCGCTCGTTCATCAGCGTGGTCAGCGAGACGTTCCAACCGTCACCGACCTCGCCGAGCCGCTGATGGTCGGGAATGCGGACATTGGTGAAATAGACCTCGTTGAAGTCGGAGGCACCGCTCGCCTGCTTGATCGGCCGCACCTCGACGCCGGGACTCTTCATGTCCAGGAAGAACATGGTGAGGCCCTTGTGCTTGGGCACGGTGGGATCGCTGCGGGTCAAGAGGATGCCGTAGTCGGAGTAATGCGCGCCCGACGTCCAGATCTTCTGGCCGTTGACGATCCAGTCGTCGCCATCCTTCTCGGCACGCGTGCGCAGGCCCGCGACGTCCGAGCCGCCGGCCGGCTCGGAGAACAGCTGGCACCAGACCTTCTCGCCGGACGCGAGCGGCGGCAGATATTTGCGCCTATGCTCCTCGCGCGCGAAGGCCATCATGGTCGGCCCGCACATGCCATGGCCGATGATGAACATGTGCGAGAGCTTGCCGAACGGGCCCTCCTCCTGCTGCCAGATCACGCGCTCGATCGGCGACGAGCCACGGCCGCCATAGTCCTTCGGCCAGTGCAGACAGGCCCAGCCGGCATCGGCTTTCTTCTTCTGCCAGGCCTTTGCGACCTCGAGGATGTCAGCGTTCTTGAGCTGCGTTCGGCCAAGCGAGGACTTGCGCAGTTCCTCTTCATACTGCTTGGGCGCGTTGGCAGCGATCCACGCGCGCGCGGTGGCGCGGAACTCGGCTTCCTGCGGGGTGTCGTCGAAGTTCATGGCTTTTTCTCTCTGTCATTCCGGGGCGCGCGCAGCGCGAACCCGGAATCTCGACGTTATTCACTCATCTCCGGATTCCGGGTTCGGCGCTATCGCGCCGCCCCGGAATGACGACAACATCAAGCCGCGTTCTTCTTGCGCATGCGGTCGATCAACTGGTCTTCCCAATAGGACAGGCTACCAAGCCCCAGCGCCATCACATTGGCGCGGCGGTAGTACATGTGGCAGTCGAACTCCCAGGTGAAACCCATGCCGCCGTGAACCTGGATGTTGTTCTTGGCGCAGTGCTGGAACGCCTGCGTCGCGCTGATGCGCGCCGCGGCCGCTGCCTCCGGCAGCTCGGCTGCGTTGGTCGAGAGCGCCCAGGCGCCGTAATAACTGTTGGAGCGCGCCAGCGTCGCCGAGACGTACATGTCGGCCAGCATGTGCTTGACCGCCTGGAAGGAGCCGATCTGCCGGCCGAAGGCGATGCGGTCGAGCGCGTAGTCGCGGCCCATCTCCAGGGCGCGATCAGCACCACCGACCTGCTCGAACGCGCACAGCACCGCGGCGCGGTCGAGCACCTGGGTAAGAATGCTCCAGCCCTCGCCCGCGGCGCCGAGCGGCTCCGCCTTGCATTCCCTGAAGGCGATCTCGGCCTGCCCGCGGGTCGGATCGAGATTGGTGAGGCTTTTCACCTCGACGCCGCCGGCCTTGAGATCGACCAGGAACAGCGAGACGTCATTCTCGCGCCCGCTCGATCCCGTGCGCGCGGCAACCACCGCGAAATCGGCGATTGCCCCGTCGGCAACCGGCTTCTTGACACCATTGAGCACGCCGTTCGCTGCGGCAAGCTGGACGTTCTTCGGCGACGGATTGCCCTTGCCCTCGAACAGCGCGAGCGTGCCGATCGCCTCTCCCGAGGCGATCGCCGGCAACCATTTCTTCTTTTGCGCCTCGCTGCCGGCGAGCAGCAGCGCTTCGGCGGCAAGATACACGGTCGAGGAGAACGGTACCGGCGCGTTGGCCCGGCCCATTTCCTCCGCAATCACGCAGAGCTCGAGATGGCCGGCACCCGCACCGCCGAACTCCTCGGGAATTGCGACGCCGAGAAAGCCCATCTCGGCAAGACCCTTCCACAGCTCCTTGTCGTAAGGCGCCTTGCCATCGAGCACGACGCGCACCGCCTTGGGCGGACACTTCTCAGTGAGGAACTTGCGCGCCTGGTCGCGGAGCTGCTTCTGGTCGTCGGAAAAATCGAAGTTCATGGCGGGCTACCTTTGTTCATTGTCGTTCGAGGCCGTCATTCCGGGGCGCGACAACGTCGCGAGCCCGGAATCCATTTCGCCGGGCGTATGTCGCCCGATGGATTCCGGGTTCGCGCTACGCGCGCCCCGGAATGACAGTGGTGAGAGAATTGCGCGTTCATCGCAGCACAATCACATCCTGATCCGGCCGGTCGGCATAGAGCCGCTCCACCAGCTCCGCGCGGCGCTCGAGGCCGGCGCGCTGGTTGATATAGCCTTTGTCCGTGAGCTCATTGCCGTCGATTGAAGGCGGCTCGACCATCAGCATCGCGCGCGCAATGATGCGGCTGCTGGCGCCCTCGCATTCCCGGTTGTGCGCTTCCAGCCCGCGCCTGAAGCAGGCAATCACCTCGGGATGCCTCACCGCATCGGCAAAGCTCAAATCGGGATTGCCGACGAGCTGGCGGCAGGCGTGCAAATTGGGCCAGGCCAAGAGGCCGATGTAGGCGCGATCCTGTCCCGCGACCAGCGCGTCGTGCACCACAGGCGATGCTGCGGCGATCGCGTCGGTGCGGAGCGAGCCGACATGCACGAAAGTGCCGGTGGTGAGCTTGAAGTCTTCCACCACGCGGCCGGCGAAGATGATGCCTTGCACCGGGTTGGAATCGTCGACGAAGATGCCGGCATCGCCGATGCAATAGAACCCCTCCTCGTCGAACATCTTCTTCGTCAGCTCCGGCTGGCCGAAATAGCCCGGCGTGACGTTGACGCCGCGCAGGCGCAATTCGTATTTCGAGCCGCACGGCACCATCTTCAATTCGACGCCGGGGAACGGCAGCCCGATCAGGCCGACGCGCTCGGTATCCCAATAGGTGCCGGTCGAGGTCGGCGCCGTCTCGGTCGAGCCCCAGCCGGTGTAGAACACGATGCGCTCGCCGGTGGTCTTCACCGCAAGCGCCTGCATGCGCTCGTAGAGATCGTCAGGCAGACGCGCGCCGCCATAGGCCATGATCGAGAGGTTCTTGAAGAAGGAGCGGCAGAGTGCATCATCCTTCTCCATGGCGGCGGCGAGCGCGGCATAGCCGGCCGGCACGTTGGCGTAATAGGTCGGCGAGATCTCGCGCAAATTCCGCAGCGTCTCCTCGAACTGGCCCGGCATCGGCCGGCCATCGTCGATATAGAGCGTGCCGCCATCGACCAGGATCGGGTGAAACGCCGCATTGCCGCCCATGGTGTGGTTCCAGGGCATCCAGTCCAGCATGGTCGAGATCGGACCGCTCGGGTCGCGTGGACGAACCTGCATCATCATCGCCGCATTGGCGCACATCATCTCCTGCGTGTTGATGACGGCCTTGGGCATGCCGGTCGAGCCTGACGTGAACAGCAGCTTGCCGACGGTCTGCGGCGTGATCTGTACAATCGACGCTTCGACATCGGCCGTCACCGGCGTTGCCGCGAGCTCGGCAAAGCTGACGCTCTTGATGCCGTCGCAGGGTCGCGCGACGTGAACCACGGTGACGCCGGTGAGATCGAGCGCGTTCAGCGCCTTCTCGAAGATCGGGCCGTCCTGCACCATCACGACAGCCGGCTTGATCAGGTCGAACAGGTATTTCAGCTTGACGTGATCGTGGCTCATCAGCGAGTACGCCGGCGAAACCGGCGCAGCGGGCGAGCGCGCTTGCATCGCGGCCTGCGTCATCAGCGCGTGCTCGATCGAATTGCCGGAGAGAATCGCGACCGGACGTCCCTCGAGCTTGAGATTGAGCAAGCCTTGCGTCAGCGCATCCACGGTGCGCTTGGCTTCGCCATAAGACACCTTGCGCCATTCGCGGTTGGGCCCGCCGCGCTGCGCGAGCCAGATGCGCTCGGGCGCTTCCTCCGCCCATTTCGCCAGCGAAGCCGGGATGTGCGTCTCGTAAGCTTGCAGCGGAATGCGCGACTTCAGCACCACCGTGCCGCCATCGCGACGCTCGACATCGATGTCGCGCGCGAGCCACGCGACCTTGCGAAAGGCGGGCCTCGTCATCACCGCCGCCGCGCTTCCACTCATTTTGCGTCTCCCGGAATTACTGTCCTTTGCGGATCTTCGTCGTTCAGCGCTTGATATAGACAGGCTTTCGCTTCTCAAGGAAGGCCCTGATGCCTTCCGAAAACTCTTCCGAGCGGCTGCACAGGACCTGGTTGCGATCTTCCATCGCGATCGCAGCTTCCAGCGATCCGGCATCGACGCTCATGTTGAGACATTCCTTGGACAGGCGCAGGCCCACGGGCGAAGCCGTCATCATCGCCTCGACATAAGGCGCAGCCGCGTCGTCGAGCCTGTCCTCCTCAACGATTTCCGAGACGAGCCCGACCGCGAGCGCTCGCTCGGCGCCGATGAAGCGTCCGGTGAGGATCAGTTCCGATGCCACGGAGACGCCGACCAGCCGCGGCAGAAAATAGCTGGTGCCGATGTCGCAGCCGCCGAGGCCGAGCTTGATGAAGGCGCAGTTCATCCGCGTCGATCGCGTCGCGATGCGGATGTCGGAGGCGAGCGCCAGTGCAAAGCCGCCGCCGGCTGCCGCGCCCTGCACCAGCGCCAGGATCGGCTGCGGACAACGGCGCATCAGCATCACGATGTCGGCGATGCGTCGCTGCGAATCCAGCGACTCCGTAACGCCGGGTGGTTCCTGCTGCCCGGCATGGCGCGCCATCGCGGCCTTAAGGTCGAGGCCGGCACAGAAGTTCTTGCCGGCGCCCTTCAGCACGACGACGCGCGTGTCGCGATTGCGCTGAAGACCCTGAAAGTAGTCGTTGAGCGCATCGATCAGCGCAGGATCGAGCGCATTGAGACTGTCAGGTCGATTGAGCGTCACCCGGTCGACGCCGTCGTCATGCTCGATCAGCAACGGTTGGGACATGGGGCGCTCCTGCTCACCGGCGTTGGCGGTGCCGAATGCTGAGCCCTCTCCCCTTGTGGGAGAGGGCATGTACGTCGCTAGCCAGGAATTCGCTTGGGTGAGGGGTCTGTCTCCGCGGATAGAGCCCCCTCATCCGGCGCGCTACGCGCGCCACCTTCTCCCACAAGGAGAGAAGGAAGAAGTACGCTACCGCGGCGCCATGCGGATGGCGCCGTCGAGACGGATGGTCTCGCCGTTGAGCATCGGGTTCTCGACGATGTGCACGGCGAGCATGCCGTATTCGTTGGCGTCGCCGAGACGCGAGGGGTGCGGCACCTGGGCGCCCAGGCTCTTGCGTGCCTCTTCGTTCAGGCCCATCAGCAGCGGCGTGAAGAACAGGCCGGGCGCGATGGTGTTGACGCGGATCTTCTGGCTGGCGAGATCGCGCGCGGCCGGAAGCGTGAGGCCGACGACGCCGCCCTTCGAGGCCGAATAGGCGATCTGGCCGATCTGGCCTTCGTAAGCGGCCACTGAGGCGGTATTGATGATGACGCCCCGCTCTTCGCCAATGGGCTCCGCAGTGACGAGGCGTTCGGCGAACAGACGCAGGCAGTTGAAGGTGCCGATCAAATTGACGTTGATGATGCGCGCGAACTTCTCCAGCGGATAGACGCCGTCGCGGCCGACGATACGCTGCGAGCCGCCGATGCCGGCGCAGTTCATCAGCACGCGCGCGACGCCGTGCGCGGCTTCCGCCTTGGCGATCGCGGCCTTGATCTGCTCCTCGCTGGTGACGTCGGCGTGAAGCGCGACACCCTTCACTTCAGCGGCAACCTTCTCGGCGTTTTCCTTGCTCTGGTCGATCACGCCGATTTTGGCGCCCTTGGCAGCCATGGCGCGCGCGGTCGCGGCACCAAGACCCGAACCACCGCCGGTGATGAGAACGGCAACGTCTTTCAACTGCATCGCTTGTACCTTTCCTTGGGCGTTTCTTCTCTGGACTTGGGAATTCGGCCGATTATCCGGCCGCGGCAGCTTCCTCGGCTTGCGTGAGGATGCCGCCGCAGATCAGCGTTTCCATATGCTTGATGTATTGCCGGCAGACATCATCGGTGACCGGGCCGACGCCGGTCGCGCGGGACATCGCATGCCGGCCGAAGAACAGATGATCGCAGGCGCCGATCAGGCTGGTGTAGAACAGCACCGGATCGGTCTGGCGGAATTCGCCGCGGCTGACGCCTTCGGCGAGCAGGCGGCGGTGGAAGTCGAGCAGCGGGGCGACGAAGAACTTCGAGACTTCATCGGCGGAGCCCGCGCTGGTCTCGTGCAGCAGATAGTGGATCAGCCGGTTCATGTAGGGGAACCGGTGATAGGCGCGGATGATGCCGGCGATATGCAGCTTCAGCTTCGCCGTCGACGTGATCGGCTGCGCCAGCAGATATTCGAGGTTCGACATCTCGGTCGCAGCATCCCGTGCGAGCAGCGCCAGCAAGAGGCCGTCCTTGTTGCCGAAGTGATATTTGACCAGCGCGGCGTTGGCGCCGGACTTCTGCGCGATATCGGAGAGCGAGATCTCGATCGAGGAGCGCTCGATCATCAGCTCGCTCGCGGCCACCAGCAATTTCTCTGCCGTGGAATTTTTCCCGCCGGGGAGCCTGTTCGGTACGCTGGTAGCCACGGAGATCCCTGTTTTCGCCGCTTGAAGCGGAGCGCAGATAAGCCCAAGCAGCGCCTCGTCACAAGAGTTAATTGATCGATTGACTAAATGATCTCCCGTCCCTTAAATCCGATCCCGACAACCAACTCAGTCAAGAATTCAGGGAGAGACCGACATGGCCGAGGCTTATATCGTCGCCGCTGCGCGCACCGCGGGCGGGCGCAAGGGGGGCCGTCTCGCCGGCTGGCATCCGGCCGATCTCGCCGCGAAAGTGCTGGACGAACTGGTCGATCGCACCAAGGTCGACCCCGCCTTGGTCGAGGATGTGATCATGGGCTGCGTGATGCAGGTGGGCGAGCAGTCCAACAACGTCGCGCGCAACGCGGTGATGGCGTCAAAGCTGCCGGAGAGCGTGCCGGGCACCTCGATCGACCGCCAGTGCGGCTCCTCGCAGCAGGCACTGCACTTCGCCGCTCAAGCCGTGATGTCCGGTGCGATGGACGTCGTGATCGCGGCCGGCGTGGAATCGATGACGCGGGTTCCGATGGGCCTGTCCTCGCAGCTTCCGGCCAAGAACGGTTTTGGCAATTACAAGAGCCCGGGCATCGAGAAGAAGTACCCGAACATCGTGTTCAGCCAGTTCACCGGCGCGGAGATGATGGCCGAGAAGTACGGCCTCTCGAAGGATGAACTCGACGAGTACTCCTACAACAGCCACCAGCGCGCGATCGCGGCGACGCAGGCCGGTCACTTCAAGAAAGAGATCGTGCCGCTCGAGATTACCCGCGCCGACGGCAGCAAGGACACCCACCATATCGACGAGGGCATCCGCTTCGACGTCAGCCTCGACGGCATCAAGGGCGTCAAGCTGATCGCCGAGAACGGCAGGCTCTCCGCCGCCAGCGCCAGCCAGATCTGCGACGGCGCCTCCGGCGTGATGGTCGTGAACGAGCGCGGCCTGAAGCAACTCGGCGTCAAGCCGCTCGCGCGCGTCCACCACATGACCATGACCGGCGGCGATCCCGTCATCATGCTGGACGCGCCGCTGCACGCCACCAAGCGCGCGCTTGAGAAGGCCGGCATGAAGATTGGCGACATCGACCTGTTCGAGGTCAACGAGGCCTTCGCCTCGGTGCCGACCGCATGGCTGAAAAACACCGGCGCCGATCCGGAGCGTCTCAACGTCAATGGCGGCGCCATCGCGCTCGGTCACCCCCTCGGCGGCTCCGGCACCAAGCTGATGACAACGCTGGTCCACGCCCTGCACCAGCGCGGCAAGCGCTACGGCCTGCAGACCATGTGCGAAGGCGGCGGCATGGCCAACGTGACGATCGTGGAACGACTGTAAAAAAACAAAAGCGAGTAGTGAGTGGCGAGTAGCGAATGGTGAGTAGGCGAAGAACGGTTTGCCCTTCTTCCCTATTCGCCACTCGCTACTCGCCATTCGCGTTTTGAGGAAACGCCATGACCCATCCGTCTATCCATGCCCGCACCACGCCCGACAAGATCGCCTACCAGATGGCCGGGACCGGCAAGGCGATCACCTATCGCGAGCTCGACGAGCTCTCCAATCAGGGTGCGCAGCTATTCCGCTCGCTCGGCCTGAAGGCCGGCGATCACATCGCGCTGTTGATGGAGAACCGCCTCGCCTTCATGGAGATCTGCTGGGCGGCACAGCGCAGCGGGCTCTATTACACAGCCATCAGCCGCTATCTGAAACAGGACGAGATCGACTACATCATCAAGGATTGCGGCGCCAAGGTCGTCATCACCACGCCGAAATGCGCCGACCAGATCAAGAGCCTGATCAAGGGCGCACCCAGCGAGCCGATCTTCTACATGATGGACGAGCCGCTGCCCGGCTTCCGTTCCTACGACAAGGAAGCGGGCGCGCAGCCGACCACGCCGATCGCCGACGAGGTCGCCGGCTACGACATGCTCTATTCGTCGGGCACCACCGGCCGGCCCAAAGGCATCAAGAAGGCCTTCGAGGGCAACAGGATCGACGTGCCGAACGCCTTCCTGCGCGTGCTCTGCGCAGATATGTGCGGCATGAACGCGGATAGCACCTATCTCTCGCCGGCGCCGCTCTATCACGCCGCCCCCCTGCGCTTCAACATGATGGCGATCGTGCTCGGCGGTACCTCCATCATCATGGAGCACTTTGACGCCGAAGAATTCCTGAAGCTGGTCGAGAAATACAAGGTCACGCAGTCGCAGCTGGTGCCGACCATGTTCGTGCGCATGCTGAAGCTGCCGGACGAGGTGCGGACGAAGTACAATGTTTCCACGCTTAAGGGTGCGATCCACGCCGCCGCGCCCTGTCCCATCGACGTCAAGGCAAAGATGATCGAATGGTGGGGCCCGATCCTCATCGAGTACTATGCGGGCTCGGAAGGCAACGGCGTCACCGTCTGTAACTCGCAACAATGGCTGGAGCATCGCGGCAGCGTCGGCCGCGCCGTGGTCGGCAAGATCAAGATTCTGGATGAGAACGACGAGGAGCAGCCGACAGGCGAAATCGGAACGGTCTATTTCGCCGACGCGCCCGCCTTCACCTATCACAACGACCCCGAGAAGACGAAGAACGCCTACAACGCCAAGGGATGGTCGACCCTCGGCGATGTCGGCTATCTCGACAAGGATGGCTTCCTCTATCTCACCGACCGCAAGTCCTACATGATCATCTCGGGCGGGGTGAACATCTACCCGCAGGAGACCGAGGACGTGTTGATCACGCATCCGGAGGTCGCCGACGTCGCCGTGTTCGGCGTGCCGAACGAAGAGATGGGCGAGGAAGTGAAGGCCGTGGTGCAGCCGCACGACACGACGCGCGCCGGCAAGGCGCTGGAGGCCGATCTGATCGCCTACTGCAAGAGCCGCCTCTCCGCGATCAAATGCCCACGCTCGATCGACTTCGAAGCCGAGCTGCCGCGCACGCCCACGGGCAAGCTGGTGAAGCGGCATCTGCGCGACAAATACTGGCCGAAGACGGCGACGAGGGTTTAGGGGGTGATCTCGTGTCCCGGACGCGGTGCAGCGCGCAGCGGTGCACCGCAGAG
This sequence comes from Bradyrhizobium sp. PUT101, assembly GCF_052043945.1. NCBI lineage: Bacteria > Pseudomonadati > Pseudomonadota > Alphaproteobacteria > Hyphomicrobiales > Nitrobacteraceae > Bradyrhizobium > Bradyrhizobium sp. PUT101. The sequence continues at coordinate 4,998,280 of NZ_CP197207.1, read as the reverse complement.
GGGACGATCAACATCCCTCAATCGAACAAACTCGGCGTGTGGTTCACCAGCGCGCCTTCGATCTCGAGCATCTTCAGCTTCGTCACCACCCCGCCATTGGCCGAGAAGCCGCCGGGCTTGTTGCCGGCCGCCAGCACGCGATGGCAGGGCACGACAATCGGGCACGGATTGTGGCCGAGCGCCTGGCCGACGTCGCGCGACAGCTGGACGCCGCCGAGCTGCTTGGCGATGTCGCCATAGGTGATCGTCTTGCCGGGCGGAATGGTGCGGGCGATGTCGTAGACGCCGCGGTTGAATTCGGGAACGCCGTCGAGGTCGAGCGGGATGTCGGTGAGATCATCCGGCTCGCCGGCGAGCAGTTTCGTGATGCGGTCGATCGCCTGCTGCACCTCGGCGGTCGGCTCGGCTTCACTGGCATCGGCGTGGCGCTGGTGGATGCGGGTGCGGATCTTCTGCTCGCCACCCATCGGCAATTGCGTGCCGTTGATGCCGCGCGGGCCCCAGGCGATGGCGCACAGGCCGATCCGGGTGTCGAACAGGGCAAAATGCTGGTCGGTCATGGCTAGGTTCCTAGCTTGCTTCCGTTGCAGGCCCCCACTTTGATGTCGTGCCAAATCTAGGCTTGGAAATAGTTGCGATCCACCCGGTTTCCGGGAATCTTGCACAGGAGTTCCAACCCATCGCGAGCCCGGAATGCAAAGCCTCCACGTCAACGGATACGACATGCCCTATCTCGACGTGGGCGAAGACAGAAGCCGTCCGCCTCTGGTCTGCGTGCACGGTTCGCTCAACGACTTCCGTGTCTGGGGCTGCGTGCTCGGGCCGCTGTCGCAGCGACATCGGGTGATCGCCGTCAGCCTGCGGCACTTCTTCCCCGAGCGATGGGACGGCCTCGGTGACACCTATTCGATCGCCCAGCATGTCGACGACATCATCGCCTTCATCGACAAGATCGACCTCGGCCCGGTCGACCTGATGGGCCATTCCCGCGGCGGGCATATCTGCTTCCGCGTGGCGCAGCGGCGGCCGGACCTGCTCCGGCGGCTGATCCTGGCCGAGCCTGGCGGCGAGCTCGATGCGAGCCTCGATCCGGATTACGTCGGCGGCCCCTCGCCGCTGCTGGCGCGCTTCACGGCTTCCGCAGAGAAGATCGCAGCCGGCGACGTCGATGGCGGTCTCGCCGTCTTCGTCGACACGCTGGAGGGGCCCGGCACCTGGCCGCGACTGCCGGCGATGGTGAAGCAGAATCTGCGCGACAACGCCATGACGCTGATCGGCCAGGTCCGCGACAACCGCCCGCCGTTCTCGAAGGCGGATGCGGAATCCATCAAGATGCCGACGCTGTTCATCCTGGGCGCACGGACCAAAGGCCTGCTGCCGAAAGTACTGCACGCGCTGGCCGCGCATGTGCCCTATTCGAAGACGGCGATCATCCCGAACACGACGCATCCGATGTTCGAGCAGGCGCCGCGGAAATATTCGGAACTGGTGCTGGATTTCCTGGCGAGCTGACACATGCAGACAATTCGCGTCAACGGCTACGACATGGCCTATCTGGAAGTCGGAAGCGGCCACCCGCTGGTCTGCGTGCACGGCACGCTCGGGGACTTCCGCACCTGGTATTCGGTGCTGGGCCCGCTGTCGAAAGCACACCGGGTGATCTCGGTGAGCCTGCGGCATTTCTTCCCCGAGCATTGGGATGCGGTCGGCGACGACTACAAGATGGCGCAGCATGTTGCCGACGTGATCGCTTTCATCGAGCAGGTTGAGCCTGCGCCGGTCGATCTGATGGGCCATTCGCGTGGCGGGCATATCGCCTTTCGCGTGGCGCAGGCGAGGCCTGATCTGTTGCGCAAGCTGGTGCTGGCCGAGCCCGGCGGCGATCTCGACGCATCCCTGCCGGTGCCGGAAGGCACGCCCGCGCATCCGCCGCTGGCGGCTCGCACCGTGCGATCGGTCGAGATGATCCGCGCCGGCGACATCGAGGGCGCGCTGCAGAATTTTTACGAAGGCATCGAGGGCGACGGCTCCTGGCGGCGCGTGCCCGCCGCGGCCAAGCAGCAACTTCGCGACAACGCGCTCACCTTCATCGGCCAGATCAACGAGCAGCGCCGGCCCTACACGCTCAGCGATGCGCAGGCGATCAGGACGCCGACGCTGCTGATCGGCGGCGGCGCCACCGCCGGCAGCCTGTCGGTGATGTGGCGCGTGCTGGCCGCGCACATCGCGGGCAGCAAGACGGCGGTGATCGAGAATGCCGGCCATTGGATGTTCGAACAGGCGCCGCTGGGGTTCGGCGAAGTCGTGAACAGGTTCCTGGCGGAGTAGGGGGGCTGCCACCTCCAAACTTCGAAAACAACCCCATGCACAGTAGACGGACCTAGCGATATCAATGGGTTAGAATGGCCCCATAGGCCGCTTTGGATGGGACCTCGAAGTCCGCCTTGACGCCTCTCCCCTCCCGGCATACCGTCCAATATGGAATTCCGTATTCCGTACAAGGAGTCGCCGGCGTGATCCCTCTCGACCCGCTCCCGAACCTGATCGACCAGGTCTATGACCGGATTCTGGAAGCGATCTCCGATCGCACGCTGCGCCCCGGCCAGCGTATCCGTCAGAACGAGCTCGCCGACAGGCTCGGCGTGTCGCGCCAGCCGGTATCGCATGCGTTGCATCTGTTGCACCGCCAGGGCCTGGTCGCCGAAAGCGGCCGCCGGGGTTTTGAAGTCACCCAGCTCGATCCCGCGCGCATCCGCCAGCTCTATGAGGTCCGCGGCGCCATCGACGCGCTGGCGGCCCGGCTCGCCGCATTGCGCGCAGGCACTGACGCGGCCGGACGCGCGCGCCTGGACGCGGCGCTTGCCGCCGGACGCCGCAGCGACCGCAACACGACGCTGGCCGAGCTCATCGTGCTCGATGTCGACTTCCACCGCGCGATCTATCAGCTCGCCGGCAATCCCGTGATCGAGGAAACGATCGCACCACAATGGCCGCATATGCGGCGCTCGATGGCGACGGTGCTGTCCGAGCTCGATTATCGCGACAGCGCCTGGGCCGAACATGCCGACATCGCCGGACGCATTCTCGCCGGTGACGCGAACGGAGCCGAACGCGCGGCGCTGGCGCATGCGCAGACGGCGGGACGGATGACTGAGGAAAGGTTGAGGGCAACGCAGGAGGCGGCGGCGTAGCGGCAGGCGCCGTCATGCCCGGCCTTGTGCCGGGCATCCACGTTCTTTCTTGACGAGCCGCAAGAACGGGGATGGCCGGGTCAAGCCCGGCCATGACGAGAAAGAGAACAAATCAAAACAGGAGGACGACCCATGAGACTGTCTCAGGAGCAATTGGAGTTCTTCCACCGCGAGGGATGGCTGTTCCTGCCCGAATTGTTCAGCCAGGAGGAGGTCGATCTGCTCGCGCGCGAGGCGGTCGGCATCTACGACGCCGACCGGCCGGAGGTCTGGCGCGAGAAGAGCGGTGCGCCGCGCACGGCCTTTGCCGCACATCTCTACAACGAGGCCTTTGGCATTCTGGGCGCGCATCCGCGCATGATCGAGCCGGTCGAGCAGGTGTTCGGCGAGCCCGTCTACATGCACCAGTTCAAGATCAACGCGAAATCGGCCTTCACGGGCGACGTCTGGCAGTGGCATCAGGACTACGGCACCTGGAAGCGGGACGACGGCATGCCGGAGCCGCGCGCGATGAACATCGCGATCTTCCTCGACGAGGTGATGCCGATCAACGGCCCGCTGATGCTGGTGCCGCGCAGCCAGAATGCCGGCGATCTCGAAGCCTCACATGACCTCGCCACCACCTCCTATCCGCTCTGGACGCTGGACGAGGACACCGTGACCCGCCTCGTCAAGCAGGGCGGCATCGTGGCGCCCACAGGCAAGCCAGGCGGCATGCTGATGTTCCACGGCAATCTCGTGCATGGGTCTGCCGGCAACATCACGCCCTACCCGCGCAAGATCGTGTACCTGACGCTGAACGCGGTCTCGAACTACATCCGCACACCGACACGGCCGGACTACATCGCGCATCGCGATTTTGCGCCGATCAAGACCGTGGACGACGACGCACTGCTGCGACTCGCCCGTGCGCAGCGGCAAGCGGCGGAGTAGGATGCTCTCGTGCCCCGGACGCAGCGCAGCACGTCAGTGATGCGCTGCTGGGCCGGGGCCCGTACCGCACGGATGGTTTTTCTCCGGATCCCGGCTCTGCGGAGCAGCGTTACACGCTGCACCGCGTCCGGGACACGATCATGATCGGGTGCCCCCATGAACCTCTTCCGCCTCCTCCAGGCCCGCGCCAGCGCCGGCAAGCCGGTCCGTGTCGCACTGATCGGCGCGGGCAAATTCGGCTCGATGTTTTTGGCGCAGGTACCGCACACGCCGGGGCTGGAAGTGCCCATCATCGTCGACATCGACCGCGACCGCGCGCGCGAGGCCTGCCGCACCGTCGGCTGGGATGCGGCGCGCATCGCAGCGACTGTCTTCACCGATGACGGCGCGCGCGCCATTGCCGGCGGCGCGATGGACGTGGTGGTGGAGGCGACCGGAAATCCCGCGGTCGGCATCAGGCATGCGCGCGCCGCGATCGCGGCGGGCAAGCATATCGTGATGGTGAATGTCGAGGCCGATGTTCTGGCAGGCCCCCTGCTCGCCGAGGAAGCGCGACGAGCGGGCGTCGTCTATTCGCTGGCCTATGGCGACCAGCCGGCGCTGACGGCAGAGATGGTGGATTGGGCGCGGGCGACCGGCTTTCACGTCGTCGCCGCCGGCAAAGGCACGAAATATCTGCCGGCCTATCACGACGTGACGCCCGATGGCGTCTGGCAGCATTACGGCCTGACTGCTGGCGAGGCGCAGTCGGCCGGCATGAATCCGCAGATGTTCAACTCCTTTCTCGACGGCACCAAATCGGCAATCGAGATGGCCGCGATTGCGAATGCCTGCGGCCTCGACGTGCCCACGGACGGCCTGCTGTTTCCGCCCTGCGGCGTCGACGACCTGCCACACATCATGCGGCCGCGCTCGCGCGGCGGCGTGCTGGAGCGGGCCGGCGTCGTCGAGGTCGTCTCCTCGCTCGAGCGCGACGGCCGGCCGGTATTTCGCGATCTGCGCTGGGGCGTCTATGTCGTGCTGGAGGCGCCGAACGATTATGCCGCCGACTGCTTCAGGCAATATGGCCTGAAAACCGACGCCAGCGGACGCTTCGCCGCGATGTACAAGCCCTACCATCTGATCGGGCTCGAGCTGAACATCTCGGTGTTGTCGACCGTGCTGTGGGGCGAACCGACCGGACAGGCCATCGGCTTCCGCGGCGATGTCGCAGCGGTGGCCAAGCGCAATCTGCGCACCGGGGAGATGCTCGACGGCGAAGGCGGCTACACGGTGTGGGGCAAGCTGGTACCGGCAGCTGCGAGCCTCAGGGCCGGCGCCCTGCCCATCGGACTCGCACATCGCGTGAAGCTGAAACATGACGTCGCACATGGCGCGGTGGTGCGCTGGAGCGACGTCGAATTCGACCCGGGCAACGAAACGGTGAAGACGCGCAAGGCCATGGAAGCCGCATTCGCAGCGCAGCATTGACCGGCTTGGCCATCGCACAACCAAAGCGCGCTTGATTTGCGGTTCCCCTTTGGTCATGCTGACTGCGATCCGGGAATACTGAATTTCGGACATTAGGAAACGTCGGCCACCGGCGAAGACGAAAGCGGCGCCAAGACCGCGATCCCTCGTCGAGGACACGACATCACAGGAGGGAAACGCATGGAACGTCGTAAATTCCTGACGGCAGGCGGATTGGGCCTGGCCGCGAGTGCCGTAGCTGCGCCGGCTATCGCGCAGTCGATGCCCGAGGTGAAATGGCGGCTGACGGCGAGTTGGCCGAAGTCGCTCGATACGCTCTATGGCGGCTGCGAATATTTCTGCAAGCGCGTCGCGGAGATCACGGACAACCGCTTTCAGATCCAGCCCTTTGCTGCCGGTGAGATCGTGCCGGGCCTGCAAGTGCTCGACGCTGTCTCGAACGGCACCGTCGAGATGGGCAACACTGCGCTCTATTACTATTGGGGCAAGAACCCGGCGTTCACCTTCGGCACGTCGCTGCCGTTCGGTCTCAACACGCGCCAGCACATCTCCTGGCTGTTGTGGAACGGCGGTCAGGACATGCTCAACGGTCTCTTGAAGGAGCACAATGCGATCGGCGTCCCCACAGGCTCGACCGGCGCGCAGATGGGCGGCTGGTTTCGCAAGGAGATCAAGACCGTCGATGATCTCAAGGGCCTGAAATTCCGCGTCGGCGGCTTCGCCGGCACCATCATCTCGAAGCTTGGCGGCGTGCCGCAGCAGATCGCGGCCGGCGACATCTACCCGGCGCTGGAGAAGGGGACGATCGACGCGGCGGAGTGGGTCGGGCCCTATGACGACGAGAAGCTCGGCTTCGTGAAGGTGGCGAAGTACTATTACTATCCCGGCTGGTGGGAAGGCACCGGTCAGGGCCACAACATCATGAACCTGGAGAAATGGAACGCGCTGCCGAAGCACTATCAGGCGGCGATCTCGACGGCATCGCTCGATACCTTCACCTGGGTGACCGGCAAGTACGACTCGGTCAATCCCCCCGCCCTCAAGCGGCTGCTCGCTGCCGGCGCAATCCTCAAGCCCTTCCCGCAGGAGGTACTCGAAGCCTGCTACGGCGCAGCGAACGAGATCTACGCCGATCTCGCCAAGAGCAACCCGCATTTCGGCAAGATGTATGCGAGCCTCACCGCCTTTCGCAGCGAGTCGCTCGCCTGGATGCAGGTGGCGGAGCTCAGCTTCGACACCTTCATGATGCGGATGCGGACGAGGACGTAGCTGCATCGCGCTGCAAGCGGCGAAACGACGAAAGCCCCGGAGATGTCTCCGGGGCTTTTTTGTCAGGCGGGGCCGCAATTTCCGAGTTGGCCGCAAGGTCGAGCCACTTCAATGGTGTCATCGCCCGGCTTGACCGGGCGATCCAGTATCCAGAGGCCGGCACTATAGAGCTCGCTCTCACCAAGTCCGGCGCGGCGTACTGGATGCTCCGGTCCCGGCTCCGCTAAAGCATGATCCGGAAAAGTGCGCAGCGGTTTTCTGAAAAGATCATGCCTAAACAACAACCTAAAGCGCGATGACGATTCATCCTAATCGCATCGCGCTTTAGGCTACGCCGGACCTACAACGGCGCTCGGCCGGCGAAGCTTTAGCGAAGACGGCAAGCCGGGGCATGACCGTGAGGAGTGTGTTGACGCAGAGCCATCCGCTGAGTGCAAGCGCCGAGACAGCTCGCGTTCAATTCTCCTCATCACCGAGCGCAGCGACCAGCTTGTCGTAGTACTTGCCGACGAGGTCGATGTTGCCCTTGTTCTCGATTGGCGGGGCAGGCGTCTTCAGCGCCTCGTTGAGCTCGTCGAGCGCTTCTTTCTTGTCTTTGGCCGGCATCTTCGTATCGGCCTCGATCTCCGCGATCTGCGCCTTGATGACGGCTTCGGGGCCGACATACTTCTTGGTCGCGGGATCGAAACCGCCGATCACAAGGCTGATGTTGTCCACGACGTTGTTGTAGTCGTCATAGCTGGCAAAGCCATGCTTCTTGGCGACCTCCTCGAGCTGCGCCATGACCTTCTGGTCGGGCGCCGTGTTCTCCGGAAGCTTCTCTGTGATGGCGTCCATGTCCTTCTGCGCAGCGAGCACGCCATCGAGCTGCTTGTCGGTCAGCGCAACCTGCTTCAACGCAGGCGCCTGCTGCTGCACCGGCGCAGCCGGCTGAGCGGGTGCAGCCTGCTGCTTGGCTTGCGCGAAAGCAGCGCCGGAGGAGGCGAACGAAGCCGCAGACAGAAGGCACGCAACGCTCAGCGCGGCGACGGCGGGACGAAGCAATGCTGGCATGTAGGTCTCCTCCTGAAGGGGATGGATGATTTTGGTGGCCGAAAGCTAGGGGCCACGAAGTGAACTGCGCATGAACTCCGCGCATCCCTGCTAGCGGCAGATCATGGCTGAATGATCACGACTCGGTGGGAGCCTGACGCCAGCCCTGCGCGACCAATCTGAGCGGGTTCTCTGATATCGTGCATGTCGATCGCGTCACGGAATGGTGAGACCGATGTTCCGCTTCAAGTGCACCTGCTGCGACGAGTGGCACGAAGGAATGCCCGGCTATTCGGCCGATGCGCCGCTGTATTTCCATTCGATTCCGGCCGAGGAACGCGACCCCCGCTGCTCGTTGGACGCAGACACCTGCATCGTCGATGAC